>JADJRG010000018.1 GCA_016712315.1 Nannocystis sp.
CAGGCGCGGATAAAGCCGTCCAGGGCGTCGACGACGTCGGTCGAGAGCCCGGGCGGCGTAAGGGAGGCGGTGGCGAGGATCGCGGTGCGGGCGGCGGCGCGAGCGCTCAAGAGCTGTAGAAGGCGGCGACCTCGGCTGGGGGAAGCGCGGCAGGCGGCGGGGTCGGCGGCGACGCGGGCGTCCCCTGCCAGGCGGCGAGCGCGGTGAGGCCGAGGGCGGCGGTGAGGGCGGTGGCGACGGCGCCGCCTTACGCGGTGCGCTCGGGTCACGATCCAACTCGTCGAGGAGGTCCTTTACGCTGGACCCAGCGCTCGGCGGGGTTCTGGGCGAGGCCGCGGAGGACAGCGCGGCGGACGTGGGCGGGGACGGGGGAGTTCGTCGGAGGTGGGCCGATCTCGGCGGCGAGGATCGCCCGCTTGAGGTCGTCATAGCTCTTGCCGCGGAATGGGCGCTGGCCGTAGTGGCCTCGTGGGAGGGTGACGCAGAGGGCGAAGAGGTCCGAGCGAGCGTCAGCGGGGGCGTGGAAGGAAGAGCTCAGGCGCCACGTCGGGGGAGTGCCGCCGAGGAGGGTGGCCTGCGCGGAGGCGCCGGCGGCGGGGGGATCGGCGCCCCCGGCAACTGCCCCCGGTACACGCGGTCGTACACGCCCGGCGCGAGCAGTGTAGCCAGCCCGCGAGCTCGTCCGCGGTCATCAGCGGCGACACCGTCGACGCCCCTCCGCCTGGTGTGCTCGCCCCCGTCGTCGCCGGCCCCGAACGCTTATCCGTCACCGCCGCCACCTCCGCTCCATGATCTACCCTCCGCTGGGGCCCGTATAGAGCCCCCATTTTTTCGATGGTAAACGGTCGCCAGGCCGGTGTCAGCGGAGTGATCGCGCAGGTGCCCAGCGCGCGACTGAGCCCGCGCTTGTGAGTTCTCATAACTATATCACGTTGACCCGGCCGGCCGGTCACTGTTTCATAACCAAATGTCCAACATCTTCGTGACCTTCACCTCCGCCGAGGGCCAAGTCCGCCTCCGCATGCCGCGATCTGTGGTCATGGTCGAGATCGCCGACGACGCCGACACCAGCACCGCCGTCCACGTGCAGACCACCATCCGCCGCCCTGGGCCAGACAGGCGCGCCGTCGAACGCGTCATCATCGCCACCGCGGAGCAAGTGATCGAGCAGCTCATCGCCTTCTACCGGGGCTCCGCTCCGTAAGCAAGGTCGAGCCGATCCGATGGTCTCACTACCGCGGGGTCGCCATCTGACCCGCCAGGCCGCGTGCCAGGTCTCACGACATCTGGTTATGAAATCTGCGCGTCGCAACGTTGTGAAACATCTTCCCGGCCGCGGGGCCGTAGCCCCCCCAGGCCCGACAAAGGAGCCCCCTCATGACCCTCGCCTCGGCCTCTTCTTCCACGCCCAAGGAGCTCCTGCGCCCGCGCGGCCCCGACCTACGCGCGGCCGCACGCTGCTCGACCGCTTCCGCCTCGACGCTCTGCTCGCCTTCGGCGGCATGGCTGACATCTACCAGGCCCTCGACCTACGCCTGCGCCGCCGCGTCGCGATCAAGGCGCTGCACCCTGAACACGGCCGCGCCCCTGATCAGCGCCGCCGATTTTTCAAGAGGCCGTGCTCGGCGCCCAGATCGATCACCCCCACGTGGTCCCGATCTTCGATCACGGCGAAGAGCGCGCGCTCGGCGGTGAGCCGGTGCTCTTCCTCGTCCTGCCGCTTCTACAAGGTGTCACCCTGCGCCAGCGGCTCCTTGAGCCCGCGATGCCGATCGCCGACGCCTTGCGCCTCACGATCCAGCTCCTCGACGGCCTCGCCGAGCTCCACAAGCTCGGCGCCGTGCATCGCGACCTTAAACCTGAAAACTGTCTCATCGTTCAGCGTCATGGCCGCGATCACCTCATCCTGCTCGACCTCGGCCTCGCAAAAGTTCACACCGGCCCGCTGCTCTCGCTCGCGCCCTCCTCGGCCCCTGGCGCGATGATCGGCACCCTCGCCTACGTCTCCCCCGAGCAAGCGCGCGAGCAGCCGATCACCCCCGCCGCCGACATCTACGCCGTCGGCGTGATCTTGTTCGAGCTGCTCACCCGACGTGTACCTTTCCCCGGCACGACCGCCCTCGAGGTGCTCAGCGCCCACGCCAGTGAGCAGGCCCCTTCTGTCACCGAGCGAGCGCCCGATCGTGGGATCTCCGACGATCTCGAGGCCCTCGTCGCCCGCGCCCTGCACAAGAATCCAGCCCAGCGCCCCGCGAGCGCCGATGCGTTCCGCCGGGCACTCGAGGTCACGGCGGGGCAGGTAGCCGCCTCCGACGACGGCTATGAGAACGCGAAGGCGAGCCTCACCGCCTGGCGCGACTGCGCCGACCATGAGGCCCTCGTGCGCGCGCCTCGCCGCGGAGAAAAACGCCGTGTGGTCTCCGCTGGTGGAGCTGATCGAGATCGCAACCGACGCCGCCGGCCCGGCCTGATGGCTCGGATGCGTCCATGCGAGCATCTGACGGACCGGATCCACGCGTTGATCTGACGGGAGGGGATCCCGAGCGCGCGTAGGTATTTCCGGCTCAAAGGCGCGCGGAGAAGGTGGAGGCCGCTGGGCCCAGTCGCACCGGCTCGTGCGCCGACTTGACACCCACGCCGCTCTCAGTACTGTGCTGGAGTGCTGAGTGGATGTGTGACGGGGCGAGCTGGGCGGCGGCATCATCCGGCCCGCGCGGCTTGATCCTCGAAGAGCGTGGCGCGGCGCGCAGAGCGGGCGCCGGGGGGGCGGCAGTACATGACAGTGACAGTGCAATCAATCAAGATCAGCGGCGCGGAGAGATTCACGACCCCTGGGGGTAACTACACGTACGAGGAGAGCGGGCACGGCAGCGTGCAGGCCAACGCGAACACTGTGGCCACGATCCTCCAAGACGCCGATATCGGCGACGGACGATGCCGGGGCGACCAGATGACACAGACCCTGCCCCACAATAAGAGCAGCGCGTCTCAGAATCAGAGCAGTTTTCACACCCACGCGTCGACGTCTCGGGGCGGGGGCAGCTATCAGGTGTTCATATGTGGACGTGGACATCCAAGACGAAGGAGCTGGCGATCACCGTCTCGATAGTGAGGCACAAGTAATAGGAACGGCGCGCCTGAGCCCTGGCCGGGCACATGCTCGTCTTCCGCTGGGGTCTTTAGTGAGAGGGCATCGATGGCCCCGTACCTCGGCGAGCGCGAGCGAGGCAGTCCGGCCGTAGCTACGCTCGCAGGTCCCCATTTGGCGGTAGCGCCTGCGAGGACTCGGCGAGGTAACGCTTGCGCTGCTCGGGGGTGAGGCAAACGGTGGTCCTCGCACGAAGCTGGTCGCGGAGCGTGACAGGGTCGATGGTCCAGATGCGCGCGGTGCCGTCGACGGAGGCGGTGACGACGCTGCGCCCGTCCGGCGAGAACGACGCCGACACGACCTCCTCCTCGTGACCGCGGAGGACCTCCGGCTCGCCGGAGCCGTCGGCTCGCCACACGCGCGCGGTGCCGTCCCAGGAGGCGGTGACGACGCTGCGCCCGTCCGGCGAGAACGACGCCGACACGACCCTCCCCGCGTGACCGAGGAGGACAACCGGCTCGCCGGAGCCGTCGGCTCGCCACACACGTGCGGTGCCGTCTTCGGAGCCGGTGACGACGCTGCGCCCGTCCGGCGAGAACGACGCCGACACGACCCCCCATTCGTGACCGAGGAGGACAACCGGCTCGCCGGAGCCGTCGGCTCGCCACACGCGCGCGGTGCCGTCCAAGGAGGCGGTGACGACGCTGCGCCCGTCCGGCGAGAACGACGCCGACACGACCCTCCCCGCGTGACCGCGGAGGACAACCGCCTCGCCGGAGCCGTCGGCTCGCCACACTCGCGCGGCTCCGGCGGTGACGACGCTGCGCCCGTCCGGCGAGAACGACGCCGTCTCGTGACCTCGGAGGACAACCGGCTCGCCAGAGCCGTCGGCTCGCCAGACTCGCGCGGTTCCGTCCGAGGAGGCGGTGACGACGCTGAGCCCGTCCGGCGAAAATGACGCCGACACGACAGTCTTCTCGTGACCGAGGAGGACAACCGCCTCGCCGGAGCCATCGGCTCGCCACACGCGCGCGGTTCCGTCCGAGGAGGCGGTGACGACGCTGCGCCCGTCCGGCGAGAATGACGCCGACTTCACCCCGCTCTCGTGACCGCGGAGGACAACCGGCTCGCCGGAGCCATCGGCTCGCCACACGCGCGCGGTGCCGTCCGAGGAGGCGGTGACGACGCTGCGCCCGTCCGGCGAGAACCACGCCGACTTCACCCCGCTCTCGTGACCGCGGAGGACAACCGGCTCGCCGGAGCCGTCGGCTCGCCACACGCGCGCGGTGCCGTCCCAGGAGGCGGTGACGACGCTGCGCCCATCCGGCGAGAACGACGCCGACACGACCGGATCCCCTCGTGACCGCGGAGGACAACCGGCTCGCCGGAGCCGTCGGCTCGCCACACACGTGCGGTGCCGTCTTTGGAGGCCGTGACGACTCTGCGCCCGTCCGGCGAAAATGACGCCGACACGACAGTCTTCTCGTGACCGCGGAGGACAACCGCCTCGCCGGAGCCATCGGCTCGCCACACGCGCGAGGTTCCGTCCGAGGAGGCGGTGACGACGCTGCGCCCGTCCGGCGAGAACGACGCCGACACGACCTCAGCATCCTTCTCGTGACCGCGGAGGACAACCGGCTTGCCGGAGCCATCGGCTCGCCACACGCGCGAGGTTCCGTCCGTGGAGGCGGTGACGACGCTGCGCCCGTCCGGCGAGAACGACGCCGACACGACCACAGCATCCTTCTCGTGACCGCGGAGGACAACCGGCTCGCCGGAGCCGTCGGCTCGCCACACGCGCGCGGTTCCGTCCGTGGAGGCGGTGACGACGCTGCGCCCGTCCGGCGAGAACGACGCCGACACGACCACAGCATCCTTCTCGTGACCGCGGAGGACAACCGGCTCGCCGGAGCCGTCGGCTCGCCACACGCGCGCGGTGCCGTCCCAGGAGGCGGTGACGACGCTGCGCCCGTCCGGCGAGAACGACGCCGACTTCACCCCGCTCTCGTGACCGCCGAGGACAACCGGCTCGCCGGAGCCGTCGGCTCGCCACACACGCGCAGTGCCGTCTTTGGAGGCGGTGACGACATTGCACCCGTCCGGCGAGAACGACGCCGATACGACCTCAGCATCCTTCTCGTGACCGCGGAGGACAACCGGCTCGCCGGAGCCGTCGGCTCGCCATACGCGCGCGGTGCCGTCCCAGGAGGCGGTGACGACGTTGCGTCCGTCCGGCGAGAACGACGCCGACGTCACCCACTTCTCGTGACCGTGGAGTATTGAAATGAGGGCCGGTCGAGCTACGGCCTCGACCGCCAACTGAATCCAACCCTCCGATGCGCCCGGCTCCTCCTCCTCGGCCAGGATGAGGTCCGCGGAAACGGGATCATTCCCCATCAGAGCCAGGCGCACCCCGGCGACCCGCTGGGCGCTCAGCGCGCGCTTCGCCTCGTTTTGTGCTCGCTCGGCCTCCTTGTTCGCTCGCTCGGCCTCCTTGTTCGCTCGCTCGGCCTCCGCGAGCGCCGCCTTCTCTGCGTCGGAAGCCTGCTTCGCAGCCTCTTCTGCGTCCGCCTCGGCGCCCAGCGCCCAGATCCCGAGGCCGATGGACAGCAGGAGCATCACCGAGAGCGAGGGAGATCACCGCGATCACCCGCCGTCGCTGGCGTCGGCGCTGGGCCTCGCGCTCAGCCTCGATTCTTCTGCGCTCCGCTTCGCTGGCCTCGACGAACGCACGTACCGGCGCGTCGATATCGTCGCCGTTCTTCTCCACAAATTCGAGGGCTCGATCGAGCCTTGTGCCGGTGAGCGGAATCTCTTGCTTGGACCAATCCCGCAACCTCTCCGAGCTCCGCGAGCTTTTCGCGATCCTCGCCGATCCAGCGCCGAAGCACGCCCCAGCGCCGGATCAGCGCCTCGTGGGCGATCTCGAGGGTCTCGTCCTCGCTGCGGACCACCAGGCGCGCGTCGACCAGGCGGGCCAGAGCCGCCTCGAACACGGCGCGCCGAGGACGACCGGACGGGTGTCGTCGCCGTCGGCCTCGCGGGCGTAGAGCTGGAGGCTCGCCCAGTCGAGGTGCTGCGTGAGGCGGGCCAAGCGGGCGCGGGCGAGCGGGAGGGCGCGCTCGAGCGGGTGCAGGTCGACGAGGATCGCGCGATACAGCGCTTCGGCGAGGATGTTCGAGCCAGCGACCGAGAGCGGGTAACGGGAGGCGACGACCGACTGGATCCCGCCGCGATGGAGCGCCTGGGCGACGCTGCCGAGGTGATTGCCCGGGTCGCCGATGTTGCCGCTCTCAGAATTGACCGATAGCAAACCTCTCAGGCGAGATCGACGGGCCTCTCGCGCCCTCGTGCCGACGCGTTGCCGTCGGTATCGGGGGCGATAAGCCCTCGAGCTGGTGAGGGAGCTCGATCCTGCCGACGACACCGCGCGGCCTAAAACAGGTAAGGGGGATGCAACTTTTTCTGGCACGGGTAACGACGAGACGTGGTTTCTTCGTCCCGTCATGAATCTGCCCCACGCCCACCTCCCCATGTTCTGTGACCAGTGCGAACAGACCGCCCACAACACCGGCTGCACCGAGATCGGTGTGTGCGGTAAGGACCCGGACATCGAGTCGCTGCAGAAGATCCTCCTCTACGGGGTGAAGGGCATGGCCGCCTACAAGGCGCACGCCCGCCGCCTCGGCAAGACAGACCCGGAGGTCGAGGCTTTCATTGAGGAGGCGCTCTTCGCGACGATGACGAACGTCAACTTCGACATGAACGGGCTCCTGGAGATGGTGCTCGAGTGCGGCCGCATGAACCTCAAGACCATGCAACTGCTGAACGACGGGCACATCGAGGTGATGGGCCGGCCGTCGCCGACGGAGGTCACGGAGGGGATCCAGGAGGGGCCGGGGATCCTGGTGACCGGCCACGATCTCGTCGACCTCAAGGCGATCCTCGAGCAATCAGCCGGCAAGGGGGTGAAGATCTACACGCACGGGGAGATGCTCCCAGGGCACATGTACGAGGGGCTCCGCGCCCACCCGCACCTCGCCGGCCACTTCGGCGGGGCGTGGCAGAAGCAGCGCGGCGAGTTCGAGGCCTTCGGCGGGCCGATCGTCGCCACGACCAACTGCGTGCTGATCCCACGCCATGGCAACACCTACCTGGACCGCCTCTACACGATCCGCGAGACCGGAGTGCCCGGGGCGCGGCGGGTGGTGAACAACGACTTCGGGCCGGTCATCGAGCAGGCGCTCGAGATCGGGCCGCTACGGCCGACCGAGCTGCACAAGACCCAGACCGGTCACCACTACACGCGGATCCTCGAGCAGGCCGGCGAGGTGGTCGACGCGGTGAAGTCGGGCGCGGTGCGTCGCTTCTTCGTGATCGGGGCTGCGACGGCGCGGAGCAGGGCCGCAACTACTACACAGACTTCGCCCACAACGCGCCGCAGGACTCGGTGATCCTGACCCTCGGCTGCGGCAAGTTCCGGATCCGCGACCACGAGTACGGGACGGTCGGCGGGATCCCGAGGCTCCTGGATGTCGGTCAGTGCAATGACGCGTACGGAGCGATCCAGATCGCGCTGGCGCTGGCGGGGGCGTTCGGTTGCAGCGTCAATCAGCTGCCGCTCACGCTGGTTATCTCGTGGTTCGAGCAGAAGGCGGTGGCGGTGCTCTTGACGCTCCTGCACCTCGGCGTGCAGGGGATCCGCCTGGGGCCCAAGCTGCCGGCGTTCATCACCCCGAACGTGTTGAAGGTGCTGGTCGACCGCTACGGGATCCAGCCGATCGGCCACGACGGTAAGGCCGATGTGGCGGCGGTGATGGCCAGCGTGTGAGGCAATCGGCCTTTGGCCACCCGGGCCAGGGCGCGCAGGCCATCAGCACGCTCAGGAGCACAAGAGATGTCTGGGGTCGGCTCGGCGTGGTCGTGACGGTCCTTGGTCATTCCCGAGCGCCGCAACCAGTCACATGGCCGTAGCGGCGGCCGGCGAGCCGCACGCGGACGACGCGCTCTGCCCTGTTCTCTCCCGACCGCCGACGTGAACCTCGGCAGCGCGGTGATGGACATCATCTCCGGGGTTCACCACAGCGCGGTGCGCTGCTGGGAGCGCAGCAAAAGGGCCTGCTCGGCAGACGAGGTCCTTGATCGGTTAGGCGGGCCGGGCGATCGTGGAACATGACCGCCGGTAGCGTTCAAGTCGCTGTGATCGCGTGGATCGTCGCCGGAGCTGCGGGGTGCTTCCACGACCCGGGGCTCGGCACGTCGGGGGCGACGGAGGGCGGGGCGACGAGCGAGGCGACGGAAGGCGGGGGGACCGAGAGCGGGACGACCAGCGGTGGGGGGACGACCAGCGGCGGGACGACCAGCGGTGGGACGACCAGCGGCGGGACGACCAGCGGCGGGACGACCAGCGGCGGGACGACCAGCGGCGGGACGACCAGCGGCGGGACGACCAGCAGCGGGACGACCAGCGGCGGGAGCACGGAGGATCCGAGCGGCTCCACAGGGGACCCGGAGTGGTTCTGCGCGGGGTATTGCGCGAAGATGGAGCAGTGCTTCCCCGGCCAGTCGCGCGGCTGCATGGAGGGCTGTGAGGCGTTCCTCATGGCGCCCTCGGAGGCTTGCGCCAGCGCGTTCGAGGCTGGGGCGGGGTGTGTGGTCGAGACGTCGTGCGAGGTGATCTGGGAGGGGGCGTGCAACCTGGGGTTCTGGCAGGCGGACATGATCTGCCAGGGCTGTGAGGCGAGCTTCCAGGGCGAGGGGCTGTACTGCGAGGTCACGTACGCCTGCGGGATGAGCGAGTACGCGATCGTCTGCGACGGCGAGCAGTGCGAGTGTTGGGCCAACGGGATGTCATTCACGACCTGTCTGCCGAACAACCTGTGCGAGATCGAGAAGGACGCGGCGCTCGAGTACGCGAGCGCGTGCTGCGGGTGGGTGATCTAGCCAGCATGCGTCGGTGGCTGCACTGCTCGCGGCGGGCGGTGTACGACCGGATGTACCGCGGGCAGCTCGTCGGTCCGGCGTCGACGGTCGTTCTTGCGCCGCGGGCGTGCGCCGGCCATCATCCTCGCTGATGCGCGCAGACGGCCAAGGACACCTCAACGAGCTCCGCCGCCGCCTCGCCGAGCTCGCCTCGCTCGAAGAGGTCCTCGGGATCCTCGGCTGGGATCAGGAGGTGATGATGCCGCCGGGCGCCGGCCTCGCCCGCGGGCGCCAGGTCGCGACCGTCGCGCTCCTGCACCACCAGCGCCTCTGTGATCCCGGGCTGGGCCGCCTCCTCGAGGAGCTAGCCGCGCGCGACGACCTCGACCCGATCGACGCCGCCAACGTCCGCGAGGCGCTCCGTGAGCAGCGGCGGGCTCTGCGGGTGCCGCCGGCGCTGGTCGAGCGCTGGAGCGAGGTGACGGTCGCCGCCCACCCGATCTGGGTCGGCGCCCGCGAGCGCGCCGACTTCGCCGGCTTCGCGCCGATCCTCGGCGAGCTCGTCGACCTCGCGCGCCGCAAGGCCGAGGCGATCGACCCCGACCGGCCGACCTACGAGGTGCTGATCGAAGAGTTCGAGCCGGGGATGACGATGGCCGCGCTCGACCGCCACTTCGGCGCGCTCCGGGTGGCCCTCACCCCCTTCATCGCGGAGCTCCGCGGGCGCGAAGGGCCGCCGCTGCCGGCGGTGATGCGGGCGCGGGTGCCGGCGGCGACCCAGGAGGCGATCGGCCGCGAGCTGATGGGCGTGCTCGGCTTCGACTTCGAGCGCGGCCGCCTCGATCGGGCGGTCCACCCCTTCTGCGGTGGCGCTGGCGTCCACGACGTCCGGGTGACCAGCCGCTACGCCGAGGACGACCTGCTCAGCGGCCTGCTGGCGATCATCCACGAGACCGGCCACGCGCTCTACGAGCAGGGCCGCGACCCGGCGCGCGCCGATCAGCCGGTGTCGCGGGCGCGCTCGATGGGCTGGCACGAGAGCCAGTCGCTCCTCTGGGAGAACCAGGTCGGTCGCTCCGCGGAATTCTGGCGCTTCCTCCTCCCCTGGCTCGGCGAGCGCCTGCCGGTCTACAAGGGGGCCGCGCTCGAGGCGATCACCCGGGCGCTCGCGCGGGTCGACTTCCAGAACGAGATCCGGGTCGAGGCCGATGAGCTCACCTACCCGCTCCACGTGATCCTCCGCTACGAGCTCGAGCGCGACCTCTTCGCCGGCGAGCTCGCCCTCGCCGAACTGCCGGCGGCCTGGGGCGAGAAGATGCGCGACTACCTCGGCGTCGACCCGGCCGATGATCGCCGCGGGGTCCTCCAGGACATCCACTGGGCCGGCGGCGCCTTCGGCTACTTCCCCTCCTACACCCTCGGAGCGATGCTCGCGGCCCAGATCTTCCAGGCGGCGCTGCGGGCCGAGCCGGCGATCCCGGGCGAGCTCGCGACCGGCGAGACCGCGCGCCTGAGGACCTGGCTTCGGGACCAGGTTCATGTGCAGGGATCGCGCCTTCAGTCCGACGCGCTCGCGCGGGCGGTCACTGGCGCCCCGCTCGGCCCCGACGCGCTCATCGATCATCGCAGCGGCCAAAACTACGAGTTGACCGTAGTCCCTCAGCTCGGCGGCGTTCGATCGCAGGGTGACGAGGACCGGGCGCCCGGCCTCGCTAGCGGCCCGGATCTGCTCGCTGAGCGCCTTCCAGCCGGTCGGTCGCAGCGCCTTCTGCATGAGATCGCCGACGCGCTGGAGGATCGCCGGGTCGCGCCCCGGCCTGCGGATCACCTCGAGATCCGCGAGCAGCTGCGGCGACCACGGGATCTCAAGCCGATCGAGGCTGCCCGCGGAGCCACGCAGGATGTAGCCCTGCGGCTCGAAGCGAAACGCATACGGATCGTCTGGCTCGGCGATCCGGGTGAGCTCGAGGACGATCGACAGCGGGGGAGGCATACGAGCAGGAGCAAGATTTGACAGGAGGGGACGTGCTGGTCCTGCGGAGCCCCCATCCGATCATCGTCGCACGCGCGCCGCGACCGGCGCAACGCAACGTTCGCGCGCTGCCAACACCGCGAAGAACGAGCCCGCTCGCTCGCCGACACCCGGCAGGCCGATCACTCGTTTCCGCTCCTTCACCTCTTGGCCTCGCCGGATCGTCGCCTTCGCACCTCGGCGAGGAACTGGTCGGACGTGGCGCCGACTCCAGATTGACGGTCCGACCGGCCCATGGGCATGCTCGGCGCCATGGGCATCCTCAAGTCCTTCACCGACGAGCTTCGCAAGGTCCAGGCCGAGCGCGAGGCTCAGCTCCTCCTCGAGGTCCTCCGTCGTCGCCTCGGCGATCTCACCTTCGGGGACCTCGCGGCGCTGATCACCAGCCCGCTCGGCAAGAAGCTGGCCGTCGTCAAGGTGAGCGAGGCGTTCGCTGTGGCGACCGCGAGCGCTCCGACCGTCGTGACCACCCCCGCGGTGGAGGAGACGCGCACCTCGCCTGCTGCTCCGAAGGCGGCGAAGACCTCGTCCAAGAAGGCGAGCAAATCGAGCCGCGCGAAGCCAGACCGCAAGGCGAAGGGGAAGGCGGCGAAGCCCAGCAACCCCCGGGAGCCCAAGGCTGCGAAGGCCCCGAAGGCGGAGCGGTCGGCGAAGAAGTCGACGAAGAAGACCGCGGCAAAGAAGAGCACGAAGGCCCTGGCGTCGGCGAAGCCGGCGACGACACCGAGCTCGGGGGCCGAAGGTCGCAAGGGCGCGGCGGCGGCATCGAGCACCCCGCCGCAGGCGACGGGTCCGCGCGAGGTCTCCGCCCGGACCGCGGAGGGCAGGATCGCTTACGGCCATTCGATCGTCGCGGCCCTGCGTGAGGCGGGTGACTGGATCTCGGGGACGGCTCTCCGCGCGAAGGTCGGTGGGAGCAGCGATCAACTGCGGTTGGGACTGAGCCGCCTCGCGGCCGAGGGGATGATCACCCGGATCGGCGAGCGCGATGCGACTCGGTACAAGCTGAGCGGCTGAGCCTTCGGCGGCGGCTGGCGTCGGCCACGACCACCCTTGCGATCACCCCGGTAGTATGGCCGCTGGTACACTCCAGATCCGCGCAGTGACCTCATCCTCGTCCTCGTCCTCGTCCTCGTCCTCGTCCTAGACCCCTAGGGGCAGGTCGGTGGCTCGCAGGTCGGCGCCGCCAGGCGCGGCTCCGGTCGTCGCCACAGCCAGACGCCGACCAGTGGGGGCGGGATCGGTGGGGGCGTCGCGGCTCACCCCGCCAGTTTGCAGCCTATGAGCTGCCCGTATTCGGCCGGCTGGCAAATTTCCCACACGAAACTTCAGCGCAGCGCGGGTCGGGATCGCATGCCTCGCCGCTGCCTGTTCGACGAGCAAGAAGCCCAGCGCCGAGGTCGTGCCGTAGCGCGCTGGCGTCGGCCACGACCACCCTTGCGATCACCACGGTATCGCGGCAGTCTCGCGCTCGATGGGCGGAAGTGAGCTACAGATCCCACCATTGATCCGTGATCCCGCGCGGATCATCGGCGGGCGCTTTCACGTGGTTGACGAGCTGGGGCGCGGAGGGACCGGTGTGGTCCACCGCTGCGTGGATCTGGAGCTCGGTCGCTTCGCGGCGGTGAAGGTGTTCTCCCTCTTCGAGGGGGACGGCGCGGAGCTCGATGAGGCGCGGCGCCGCTTTGTCGATGAGGCGCGGCTGCTGGCCAGCTCGCGGCACCCGCAGATCGTCGAGATCTTCGACTCCGGCCTGACCCCGGAGGGCGCGCCCTATATCGCGACGGAGCTGCTCAGCGGCCCTGTTCTTTCGGGCAGGGGGCCGATGGGCTGGCGGGATGTCGTGGAGATCGGGGTGCAGGTGGCGCAGGCGTTGGTGGCGCTGCATGGACGCGGGATCATCCATCGGGACATCAAACCCGCGAACATCGTGGCGGTCGGGCCCGCGGCGACGGGGCCGCTCTTTATCAAAGTCATCGACCTGGGGATCGCGAAGGTGCTCGACTGGGCGCGGGTCAATCCCGAGCTGACGACGCGATTTCGGGCGCGCGAGACGAGGCTCGGTGAGATCGTGGGTACGCCGGGCTATGTCGCACCCGAGGCGGGACAGGGACCTGCCGATCCGCAGCTCGACATCTTCGGGCTCGGGGTGACGCTCTATCAGCTCTGCACCGGGGTGAGCCCTGGACAAGGGCCGATGAGGCCACTGCGTGAGCTGGTTCCCAAGGCGCCCGCGCTGCTCGAAGAGCTGCTCTCCGCGATGCTGTCGGCCGATCTCGCAAAACGGCCAAAGACCGCGTTGATCGTGCTCGATCGCCTGCTCGGGGTCCTCGGAGCGGCGAGTGAGGCAGGTACGCCCGCGCAAGAGCAGCGGATCTTCGCCCAGAATTCGAGCTGATCGACGTGCTCGGCAGCGGCGCGCGTTCGACGGTGATCCGCGGCTATGACCGCGTGGCGCAGCGCGAGGTCGCGATCAAGGTTCTTAAAGATGAGCTCAGGGGCGACGCAGAGGAGCGGCGGCGCTTCGCGGTGGAGGCGATGCTGCTCGGGCGCTTGGATGACCCGGCGATCCCGCGGATCCACGGCGGCACGATCGACACGGCGGGCGACGATGATCCTGTCTTTTTGGTCATGTCCGTAGCCGCAGGCGAGCCGGCGAGTCGGGTCGGCTTCGGCCGCGAGCCCTTGGGAGTGTCCGAGGTGATCGAGGCGGGCAAACAGCTCGCGCGCGCTCTTGTCAAAATTCACGAGATCGGGGCGCTGCACCGCGATATCAACCCCTCCAACGTGCTGGTAGAGCGCGGGCCGAAGCTGCGCGCGAGCGTGATCGATCTTGGAATGGCGGAGCTGACGCCGCGCTTCTATGCGGTCGATCGGCGCTACATGACGCCGCCAGAGCGGCGTACGGCATGCCCGCGCGATCTGAAAATTTTGAAGAACCTCGAGTGGACGGCGCCGGAGGTGCGCCTTGGTGCGCCGTGGTCCCCGCTGTGTGATGTGTTTTCGTTGGGCTTTGTGCTGTTTCGGCTGGCGACGGGCAAGGTGCCGTGGCGGGCGGGCAGCACAACGGTGACCTCCTTGGAGGCGTGGATGCCGGGCTGTCCGAGGGCCTCAAAGAGGCGTTCGCTGGGGCGCTGGCGCTGAATCCCGCGCAGCGGCTGGATGCTGCGGGCTTGCTGGATGCGCTGGAGCTGGCGGAGGAGGAGCTGCGCGAGGAGCAGATCGTGCAGATGGAGAAGGCGCGCGCGGCAGAGCTGGCGACCGTCGGCGCGGAGGATCCTCCGACGCAAGAGTTCGTACGCCCCTCACCGCCTCTCCCTGCGCCACGGGCCCCTCGCTGGCGAAGGGTGGTTGAGGGGATCGCGAGCGCGGCGGCACTGATCGCGATCGGCTGGTGGTCGCGGGGGCTCGCGGCGCCGCCGAAAGTCGCGCCGGTGGGTATCGCAGCATCGGCAGGCGCGAGCACGACGATGGTTGAGGAGCAGCCGCCGATCGCCGCGGTGATGAGGCGGCCTGAGCATGACGTGGCGCCGCCGATCGCCGCCGTGCTGACGACGCCGACCCCGCAGCTGCCGACGATGCGGGAGGCGCTGGAGCGCTCTGAGGCGGCTTTTGTGGGCTGCGCAGGGCTCGCCGAGGACCCTCTCCTAGTTCGCTTTGTCACCGTCGATGGCTCGGAGTCGTTTGCGTCGGTGTCGATCATCGGAGCTCCGACCGCGGAGGTCGAGGGCTGCGTCGCGGCGCTTGCGTCGTCCATCCGCTTCACCCCTTCCGTCGCGTTGTCCTTGATCAAGGAGTATTTGCCGTGAAAGAGTCGACCCGTACGATCCACGGGAGCCTCGCGTGGGGGCTCGTGCTGCTTTTGAGCGCGGAGACTCCGCGGGTCGCGCTTGCGCGACCAGGAGCGCCTCAGCATGGAAATTGTGAGCTGTCCGATCATACATGTCAGGCCGAGCGCTGGCAGCGTAAAGCCGCATCCGCGACCTCGCCGAAGTTCAAGGCGGTCTACCTGCACGCGGCCTTTCTCTCCTACCTCGCGCGCTTCGACGAATCAGGCGATACTCGGGCGCTGTGCTCCGCTCACCGTGCGCTGCACCGGAGCTTGGAGATCGAGGATCAGCCAGCAGAGCAGCGGACCGCCTTCGAGGCCGCGCGCGCGGATCTGGTGTCGCGCGAGAAGCAGCGCGGGGTGCGGTGTGGATCGGGTCAGCGAGCGTCGAAGAGCAATGCGCCGATCGTGGCGACAGTGAGCGAGCCGGCGACGCCGACGACCGAGTTCGATCCACTGCCGGCCTTCTTGGCGTCGGCTACTAGCGCGATCGAGAGCACCACCTCCGGCCCGACGCCGCTCTCGGGTGAGGTGGCAGAGAGCGAACCACGAAAGGCTGAACCAATCGAAGCGCCGGCCTCTGTTTCGACGGAGAAGCGCCCCACACAAGACAGGGCCAGGTCACGTGTACCTGGGCGTCCCTTGCTGATCACAGGCAGCGTCGCCCTCGCGCTCGGCGTCACGCTCGGCGCGGTGGCCCTCTACAGCCGCCACCAGGCGCTCGCGACGTACCAGGCGGGGCTCGATCTGCGTGAACAGGTCCCGGGCGCACCAGATGCCGAGACGCTCGCGCGCGACGCCGACCTCGAGACCGACTACGGGCGCATGGGCCAGGTCGCCACCGGGACCGCGATCGGCGGCGGCGTCGCGCTGCTCGCTGGCGCTGTGATGGTCGCCATCGGCGGTCGAAGGCTCGCTCGAAGGGGCTCGCAGACAGCATGGGCGCCTCGCTCGGGGGCCTTGCCTTCCATGTGCGTTTTTGAGCACCATGCGGGAGTTCGCCATGACCACGCCGATCCGACCCCAGACATCTCTTGTGCTCCTGAGCGTGCTGATGGCCTGCGCGCCCTGGCCCGGGTGGCCAGAGGCCGATTGCCCCGACACCGGCTGCGAGGGCACGACGGACGACGGAGGCAGCGGCGAGCTCACCGGCTTGGTGACAGGGACCTCGAGCGAGACGACCAGCGACGACAGCAGCGGATCGGCGAGCGAGAGCGCAGGTGAGACCGGCGACGCGACCACCGAGGCGGCGACCGGCGAGCCGATCGAACCGCCGACGATCCTCGACGTCGAGCTGACGCCGAACCCGATCGTTTTTAACGGGCCGATCGAGGTGACCGTGAACGCCGTGCAGTCCGAGGGCGTGCGCATGACGCTCGCGGACGGCGTCGAGGTGGAGCTGGACGCAGCCGACGAGCCCGGCGTTTTTGCGGGAGAGATCGCGGTGACGAGCGGTTTTCTAAATGGCTCACACCTCGCCCTGCTGACGCCGTGGGCCGGCGAGGGCGAGGGCGAGGCGGTGGAGGCGAGCTACACGATCGCCCTGCCGACGCCCGGCTCAGAGCTGTACTGGGAGACAGGCGATCTGATCGGCGCCGGTCAAGTGGCGGCGATGGCTGTCCTGCCCGACGGGACGATCCTCGAGCTGGGCCAGCGTTTGGTCGACGGTAACTCGCGCTGCTACCTGCGGCAGCGCGACAAGGGCGGCGGCTGGAAGCAGGATGAGCTGGTCGAAATTCTGCCGGCGATGGACTGCCTCGCGGTGGACATCAAGGTGTCGCCGTCGGGCTCGATCTTCGTGCTGGCGAAGCGCGTGCTCAACAACGAGATCCGCTGGTGGCTCGGCGAGATCGAGGCGTGGGGCGCGAGCCCGGTCCACCGCGGGCTCGGCGAGAAGAACCAAAATGCGGCTGCGCTCGCGGTCCATGGCTCGGGCATGGTGGCCGTCTGCGGCGATGCGCCGACGCAATTTCCCGACGCGAAGGACGCGGCGGCATGGCTGGTGCGACCGAAGCTGCCGGGGGAGGCGTGGACGTTTGACTACCGACCTGAGGGCTTTAACCCGCACGAATTCGCGGAGACGACGCGGGACTGTGCCTTCGCGGGCGACACACTTGTGATGGTCGGGGAGGCGCGGGGTAAGCATGAGAAGCTCAAGCCCGACCCCGTCGACCGCCACTTCTTGCTCCGATTCGAGACGATGGCCAAGACCGCTGACTGGACGGTCGCCGGCGGTCAGGTCGACCTTCAGAGCGGGGCGACGACGGTTGTCGTCGATGACCAGGGGCGTTACTGGACGGGCGGATACGTCTGCGGCGATCCCTGCAACCAGCCGATGATGGAGCTGCGGGCCTACAGCCCCGGCGGCTCCTTGTTCTGGAAGACGCAGATCGGCGCCGTGACGAACAAGAACTGGGGCCCGCACGACCTCGTGTGGAGCCCCGCCGGCTACGCGGTGATCGCCATGGGCGGCACCATGGGAGGCGAGCTCGCGTTCGCGGTGCAAGCCTACTCGACCGCGCAGCTCGACCCCCTGTGGAGCTACAGCCGCAAGGACAACCAGTACATGTACATGGCCTACGCGCTGGCAGTCGGGCTCTTCGGCGAAGTCTACGCCGGTGGATTCGCCATGAGCGGGTACCCTGCGGTGGCCTACATCGCCGGCTGACAGCTGCTCGCCTCACCGCTCACCTGCATCAGCCGGGGATGTATAGGGAGCACGCAACGTCCACAAGATCCGTCGCCTGATCAAACGCTCCCTCGAACGGCTCATCACCATCCGCTACGAGGTGATACGGGTACTTCTTGACGAGCTCGCAGATGCGGTCGTGGGGGGGGCAAAGTGGATCACGAATGTTCAGCATCACGACGGCCCCGGCGTCGCCCTTCTTGGCCTTGAGTACGTTCGCGGACCAAGTGCCGGGATCCCACTTCGAGCCGTCATCAAGACCGCCGATGAAGGTGACCATCAGCAGCGCGTCGTCGCGAAGGAAGCCGGCGTTACAGCCGCCCGGTGCGTTGATCTCGGGCTTCATCGCCATCGTCAGGGCTTCGCCCATGAGGTCGGTACCGCTGATCCCGAGCTTGGCGACGCAGGCGAAGGTCTCGGCGAGGTTCGGCTGCTCCTTGGTCAAGTACCGCCGGCCACCCGCGATCTTGCAGGGCGTGTTGGATGCGTACGCTCCGGCGGCGAAGACGTTACCAGCGCCGATGGTCCGGTCGCAGGTCGTAAGCTGGTCGAGAAGATCGCAGGGGTAGTCGGGCACTTCATCACAGGTGCCGTTCTGATCGCACTTCGGATCGCAGGTCACTAGGCCCCAGGTGTGGTCGCCATCGATGACCATGATGTGGAAGTCGAAGTCGGCGAACTTCGCCTCGATCGTCTCGATGAACTTCGGAAAAGCCGCGATGAGCTGCTCCTGCGCGCTCTTCATGCTGCCGTGGCGCGAGATCACGAAGAGGAAGTCGATCTTGCCCTTGCAGCCGGGAGGCTTCGTGTCGGCGGTGTCGCTGTCGGTTGTGTCGGGGCCGACGTCGTAGATCAGCGTCGTCGCGTCGGTGGTGGGGCTGCTGTCGTCGGTACTCGCGCTGGTTGTCGCCGAGCTGGCCGTGGAGGTGGCGCTGGCGGTCGCAGACAGATCGGTGGTGACGGCGTCGCTGCTGCCGCCCGTGCTGCTGCCCGCCCAGGTATCGGGCACGGAGAGGCCGGTGGTCGTGTCGCTGCCGCTGGGCGTGCAGGCGAGCCCGAGCACGAGCGCTGTGCCGAGGTGCTGGGGCGCGGAAGGTCGGGAGGGAAGAGCCATCGCCGACGTCGAGTATAGCGCGGTCTCGCGCAGGCCCTCGCGGCCCGGCTCGCGGAGGTCCACGAGCAGCCGGGCGCCCTCGCTGACGACGACGACGCCCTCTTCTGGCGCGTAGCCCGCTCGCTCGCACAAAGGAAAGCACGTTCTCGATTGCCGGCCTTGACCTCGCGCTCCGCACGGAGGCGATCGAAGAGCCTGGCAAGAGAGCCCGGCTCGACGGCCTCGACGCGCTCATGCGCCTGTTCGAGCACACAAGACTCGCTAGCGTGCCGCCCGGCCCGCTCTGGTGGATCGCTCACCGAGGGCTCACTCCTCGAGATCGGCCGAAGGGGCAGGGGAGATCTCTCCCGGAGAGATCTCCCTTTTTGTGAAAAAAACTTTGAGGGGGCGGCGCCGCTCCATGCCGCCGCGCACGAGCTCGCCGCCAGGCGAGGGTGATTTCGAGCGTCTTTGCAGGTTCATCTGCGCGCCGTCCACGCTTCGCCCGGTTCACAAGCGAGCAATCCACGCTTCGCCCGGCTCACCAGGGCGCCATCCACGCTCACTGGCGCGCCTCTCGAGCACGAACTGTCGCTTGGCCAGAACACGTTTACTAGTGGCAATGTGTCCACTACACATGACACATTGAATCGCGCGGCGCGAAAGGGATCGTTGCCAAGGGAAGCTGTCCCCTCGGAACTTACTGACATGGGGTACTTCGTCATTATCGGCAGCAGCGCCGACTTCTGGGGCCTTCTGAGCGTCCTGGGCCTCGGCCACAAACACCGCAGGCAGTTGCGGATCGACACGGCGATCAAGCTCTTGTCCAGCTACGACGGCCTACGCGTCTCCTGGAGCGGCGTAGAGCAGGTCAGCAAGGCCCTCGTCGCGGCGACCGCGAAAGTGTTCTCAGGCCGCGCCACGCGCCTCTCCAAGCGCCTTGGCGGCCGAATCAAGGCTGACACCCTGAACCAGTACCTCCGCGGCCGCCGTGGTGTCGGCTTCGAGCACGCGTGCATCTGGTGCGCGGAGCTGCTGCCCGACCATCACCTCCGCGTGTTCATCGACGACCCTCACCTCGTCGAGAAATTGCGCGGATCGGCCCTCGACTTGCGCGCCGACGCTCCCGCCCACCAACCCCAACCCATAGCGACTGAACCCCACGTGCATCCACGTGCCCCGCGCGCAGGAGAGCATTCCACGAGCGAAGCGACGCGCGCAGGAGAGCACTCCACGAGTGAACCGACCGAGCGGCGCAATCGACACAGGCGCACGCCCCTCGTTGGGTCAGGTCACATCGTTAGAGCACGTTTCTGTGACGTCAGGGCGGGTTTCAGGCTCGCTGTGTCACTATTCAGGCCACGAGGCCGCGCAGACCATGGCCCTTTGCTGTTGGGACAGATTGAAGACGCGCTGAATTCGCCGAATTCCGGCCCTGGGAGCGCGCTCGAAAAAAAATCGTTGCTCTCTTCTCGCTCTTCGGCGTCTACTGATGTCGTGGAAGCTCAACACCCTCACGGCCCCAACCCGCGCTTGACCAGCCCGCCAGATCGCGAGCAGGAGCTCATGAAGAAGGAGATGGAGGCCGCTCTCGCCACGGAGCGGGCGCGTATGGTGATCCAGCGAGAGAGCGCTCTAGAAGCTCGCGAGGCCAGGCTCCGAGAGGATGTGCACGCGCTGGAGGAGGCCCAACGAGCCAACAGGAGAGACCGCTACAACCTCGATCTGGAGGCGGCGCAGCTCGCGGAAGCGAAGGCCCGCTTCGACACAAAGGTGGCGGCCGAGACCAAAAAGCTCGCCGACGACCTCGCGGACATGAAGACCCGCGAGATCCACAAGATCGAGGACATGAAGGCCCGAGAGACCGACAAGATCACGCGCATGCAGGAGCGCTTCGACGAAGGGATGCGGGCCGAGAGAGAACGGCTCGCCGAGGCGAAGGCCCGCTTCCAGGAGTTCATCCGCGAGGAGAAGGCTCGCGCCGACCAACGTTCTGAGCGAGCGAACAAGATGATCGAGGTCGCCTTAAATCAAGGGGCCGAGGTGCTTGAGCAGCAGCCCATGTCAGATTTAGCCCTCATCACGGGCACATTTCTCAGATTGATGAAGGAAAAGGAGAAGAACCAATGAACTCCGTAGACATGACGATGACCCAAGAAGAGGCCGCCGAAGCGACGGTCATGGAGACCATGATCAACGTCACGAAGAAGATCCGCGCGGCGGAGCGCTTCGAGCTCGCCTCCAGGCTCCTCAAGAAGGCGCAGGACCCTGAGCAGTTCATGCTCAGCCTCAACCGGATCCTGCGCGGCAGCCTGCTGGACAACGCCGTCCTCGGCTTCTCCGCCGTCGCGGGTGTCAGCATGGGCGCCCTCTTCGGCCGCCTCACCCGCGGCGTGAAGAGCATCGGCCCGGTCCCCGCCATCGCGGTCTTGGGGCTGCTTGGCGTCATACCCGGCGCGCTCATGAACGAAACCGTCACTGTCCGTAACACCCTCAGCCTCGGCGGCCTGATGTTCACCACTGGCGCCGTCCTACAGAAACTCATGGTGCCGTGATGAAGGCTCTTTTCCGCATCGACCAAGTCCTCCGCGGCGACGCTCCCACCGTCGCTCTCCTCGGCACTGACGGCGACGGCCGCGAGGTGCGCCTCGAGGTCCCCTCTGCCGCCGTCGGCGCCCTACGCCCGGGCGGGGTCCTCGTGCTCGACTGGTGGGTCGGCTCCCTCCCGATCGACGCCACCGCCACCGCCACCACCACCGCCGACGCCGCTCGACCGGAGGCAAGCGCCGCCTCTGGCGCGCAGGGTGAATCTGCCAGCGCGCCGCTGGTAGATGTCACGAGCGCCGCCAGCGCCGCCAGCGCTGCAAAAGACATCGACGAAGACCAGCTCATGGTCGAGTTCCGCCAGATGTTCGGGCGGATCCCCGGCTTCACCGCCTAGAGCCCGCATCGTGGCCGAGTAGCGGCCCCGAGAATCTGACAGTGACAACAGATCTGGGGCGACGCCCCGAAGGTAGACAACACCAACTAGCAGGACCTCGCGCACAGCGGGGATGGAGGAGTACGCGATGAATGACGACATTATGATCCACAACCCCATGAACCCCGACACGTCCCGCGAGTTGCAGCGCCGGATCTGCCACGTGCTCGGGATCAGCCCCGAAGACCTCGCCCTCTTGCGGGCCCTCTCGGACCGCATGGTCCGCGTCGAGAACGGCTGCACCACCGTCACCCGCCGCTGCGACGACCTCCAGAACGTGCTGCGCCAGGCGTGCTGCCCCGCCAACATGCTCTACTCGCAGATCACCATCAACGAGAACAGCCACAAGGACCAGGTGAACATCGTCACCCCGGTCACCGGCCTCGGTGATCCCTACGTCGACGACTTCCCGATCCCCCCCAAGAAGAAGATCCGCCTCGTGCAGGAGGAGCGCCCCGGCTACAGCCCCGTCGACATCACCGTCGCGCTCAACCTCGCTAACAACGGCACCAATTTCCTCGACATCGTCGTCCGCTTCTACGTCTCGACCAAGCCCACCGGCCCCGGTACGCAGGTCGGCAGCGAGTATCGCGGCTTTCAGTTCTTCAGCAACGACGGCCTCGTCACCCCGATCAAGTTCCCCCTCTATCAAAACTCCCCCGTCACGGTGGGCTCGAAGGAGTATCTCATCATCGAGATCGAGCACCTCGGCACCGCCAACAACCTCACCAGCGCGTTCGCCAGCGCCAAGGTCAACAACGCCGGCTGGTACGCCGCCTGCGGGCCCGACGTCTGCCGCTAAGAGGACAACGCCATGGGATCCGAACCGATCACCTTCCGGCTGCACAAAGAGGGCGACTTCGACGGCCAGACGTCGATAGAGCTCCGCCGCAACAACTTCACCATCGAGGGCAGCCGCATCTACCGCGCCCACCTCACCGGCCCCGCTGGCCAGATCTCCGCCGACTTCTTCGGCGTCTTCTCGGACCTCACCCCCAAGCTGTGCGGCATCGCCAGCTCGAGCTACAACCCGCAGAGCGTCGCCCGGATCATCTCCAAGGACGACCCCGACGTCTTCCGCGAGGAGGTCGACCTCACCCCCAGATGGTCCACGTGCCCATCTACCCCGGGGACCGTTTGGCGATCTACACCCAAGACGGCGGGCGCGTCTGTATTCAGATGGTCGTCACCGAGCTCGCCGAGAGCGAGCACGTCTCGCTCGCCCTACGCACCCCGCCTGTGCCGCAGTGGCGCCGTTTTCGCCTGATCCGCAGCGGCTCCGGCGGCTTCAACCACCTGCCCCTGGTCAACAACTACTCACCGCCCTTCGCCTGGAGCCCCGGGCTCAGCATGCTCGTCACCGACACTCTCGGAGACGGCCCGATCCCCGCGCGAGACTTGTGCATGTACCCGACCTTCCAGGGCTGCTACGTCAGCGTCCGCTACGCCGGCATCAACGCGGACGCCCAGCTCCACATCGTCGACGGTCACCTGCGCGACAGCGCCGCTCTCCAGACCGACATCAAGCCCATGCGCTGGTCCAAGGTGTTTTTTGTCAGCCACGACGACCTCCTCGGTCTGTGGTCGCCCGCGCCCGTCGTCGACACCGTGGTGTGTGACATCGAGCTCGTGCGGGTGCAGCCCGGGGACCGCCTCCGCGGCCGCTACGCCAACGATCTCTGACCCACAAGGCGCAAACCCACCATGTACATCGATCCCTCTCGTGTAGACATGCTCGCGCGCTACAGCGCGCGCCTCGCCGCCGCCACCCCGGAGCAGCTCGGCGCGCTCGAGGGGGAGGTCCGCCTCTTCATCGAGGCGCTCTGGACCGAGGCCAGCGCCGAGGCCCGTAGCCGCTTCCTGGACGCCGTCCGCCGCGTCGGCCCGCCCATGCCTTGGTCCGCGCTGCGCGTCGCCCCTGGCGGCGCTCCAGCGGCCTTGGAGCTCATCCTCGGCCAGGTCGACCCCGACGACGAGGGGGTCCCGGGCTACCGCATCGATCCCAAAAGCGAGCAGGGCGAGCGCGCGCTCGAGGCCCTCGCCGCCTGGGATACCCAAAAACTCGCCGCCCTCGCCACGCCCGGCGGCTGGAACCACGCCACCGAGCTGCCACCCGATGCCCCCGAGGGCGCCGCACCTGCCCCCGAGGCCACGATGCAAGACCAAGTCGCGGCGACGCCAGCGACATCGATCAGCCGCGCCGAGATCGCCCTGGTGGCCGCCGTCGGCTGGGGCGTCGCCGCCTTGAGCGCCGGCTGCGCCTTGATGAGGAGACCGTCATGACACCAGCACCACAAGCGATCCCCAAGTGGGTCATCGGCGGACTCGCGACCGTCGGCGTCGTCGGCCTCACCGCCCTCTATCTGCGCAGCGGCGACTCGGACAAGCCCTCCTCGCCCCTCCAGCCGCCGTCCCCCGGCGAGCCCACGCCCCCCGGCCAATCAACGCCCAGCGCCTCCGCCCCCAGCAGCAGCAGCAGCTCCACCACCGCCGCGCTGCCCACCGCCGCCGACGTGCCCGGCGTCGACCTCATCGCCAATTGGGGCAAGACCCCCGCCGACCTGCGCCCCCTCTTCGCCCTCATGGAGCGGCTCAGCGGCATCAGCGGCTCTGGCCGGATCTTCGCCACCATCGCCAAACGAGAGAGCGCCTTCGTCGCCACCGCTCACAACGACAGCGAGGCCGAGCGCAGCGCCTCACGCCGCGCCTACAACAACATGAAAGACCGCAACCCCGAGCTCGCCTACGGCATGCAGGCCGCCGAGTTCGGCTCTGGCGGCCTCTTCGGCGCCCTCGCGCCCTACTTCCTCTGGACCGGCGTACCCGAGGTAGGCGACGACGCCCCGCTCCTCAGCAGCCCTCCCAGCGTCATGTTCCAGCCCCGCGTCGCTGCCTTCGGCGCCTGCGTCTACCTCCAGCGCCTCGTCGCCCACTACCGCCTCGACGATCACCTCGACATCAAAGCCGGCTGGGCCAGCCCCTCGCTGCTCACCGGCGATCGAGGCTCCAAGACCTACGAAGCCGTGCGCGACCGTTTTAACAGCGACGCGCTCGAGCTCGGCGTCGATCTCGACGACACCTCAACGATCCCGAAAAACTCAGCGCCGCCGGCTGGCCCGGCGTGCCGAAGCTCTTCGCCGATCTCGTCGGCCAGCTCCCCAAGACCCAGGCGAGGAAGTAGCCCCATGATCACCTGCTACGATCCCGAGCTCGAACGATTCACCGACGACCTCGTCGGCGACTTCGACTACCTCTCCGCCGCGGACCGTGAGTCATGGTTCGTGCAGCAGTGGACCGAGATCGCCGCCGCCATGGGATGGGCGGAAGCGCTCGATCAGACCCTCAACGGCCTACGCCGCTCCCGCATGGGTTTTGCGGACCTTGGCACCGCGGCGCTCGGCGCCTTCCAGCAGCACGTCGATCGCCAGCGCGAAGGCGACACCAAGCTCGACCGCGCCCGCGTGCGCGCCCTCGTGCTCGATCATTTTGCAACGACGACCCCCCGCAACCTCTGGAGGATCGACACCAGCGTCGCCCCACTGCCTGAAGGCGCCTGCTTCAACCTCGCCAAGTGGCACGCCAGGCCCTTGACCGCGGGCCAAGACGCGCAGCTCCAGGCTCAAACCCGCTCGGCCTTCCAGAGCGATCTCAACGTCATCATCCTCCCGCATCGCGCCTTCCTCGCGGACGCCGGCCCCAGCTACTTCGCCGACGCCGCCCCCGAGGGGGTTGGGATCCCATCCAACGGCCGCTGCGGCTGGCAGACCCCATTACGCCTCTGCCTCGGCACCTTCCCCTGGGTCTACGGTCACCGCCTCCAATCGCCCGCGCCCGCCCTCGCCTGGAAGAGCAGCGCCTCTCACCACCCTGCCCACCGCGCCCTCCAGCTCGCCACCAACTTCTGGCAAGCCGAGGGCAACCTCAAACAGGACGCGCGCGACGTCGCCGCGCAGTGGAAATACTGGCGCAGCGCCACCGCCGGCCCCCTCGCGGACATACGCGACACCGCCCTCCGCCTCGACAAGCAGCTCCTCCGCGTCGCCCAGGGCGACGAACACACCCACGGCCTCAACGGCCCCCGCGGCTTCATCAGCGCCGCCGCCTTTAACTACATCCAGCGCCGCTTCGCCGCCTTTTTTGGGATGAGGCGCGCCCTGATCCGCGCCCGCCACAAGCTGATCCCCGAGCTACGCGCGCTCGCGGACCAGAGCCCCGATCCCTGCATCGGGACCCGCCGGCCCATGCTGAGGCCCGAAGTGCTCCGCTGAACACAATAAAACACAACAAACGCAACAAACACAACAAAGGGAAGGGAAGGTAGGAGATGGAGAATGCAAACGAAGAGAACAAACCCACGGCGCAGCCTGGCTCACGATCGGGCCTTTGGACGGCCCTCGGCCTGCTCGTCTCTGGCGCCACGGGCGTCGGCGTCGGGTACCTGATGGGCAAGCCCAAGAACAAGCCGCCCTGCGCCTGCAAGGTCGGGAACGGCAACGGGAACGGCAACGGCAACGGCAACGGCAACGGCAGCGAAAAAAGCGGCGGGTAGGGGGAAACCATGGCCGTCGTCCTGATGAGCGTCAAGCTCCGCAACACCGACACGGGCGAGATCCAAGAGGTCGCGATCGGCGGCACCTGGCCCGAAGATCCTGCGTCCAAGGGCAGCAAGGGCGGCAAGGGCGGCAAGGGCGGCAAGGCCAGTGAACCCGAGCCCGAGCCCGAGCCCGAACCCGAGCGCAAGGCGAAGTCGAAGGACAAGCCCAAAACCAAAGCCAAAGCCAAGGCCAAGACCAAACCCGGCCGCACCTACCCCAGCGCGAGGGCCCTCGATCTCGCCGTGCTCGCCGCCGTCAAAGACGGGGCCTACACCCTCAGCGCGCTCCGAAAGGTCGAAAAGCTCGACGTCGACGCCGTCGAGATCCTCGCCGCCCTCGGCCGCCTTGTCGAGGGCGGCGAGCTCCTCCAGACCGGCACGGGCCGCAAAGCCCGCTACGTGCCCAGCAACGAGCGCTATGACGTGCTCGGGCGCGTCACGATCCACAGCGATCGGTTCACCTCGACGTTGACGTGGGATGAGGAGTTCATCCAACTCTATCCCCACGTCTTCTTGAAGCCTGACGACGACGTGCGAGAGGAGCTCCTGGGGTGGGGCATTCGCGAGGATGAAGTCACCGGCGTCATCGAGACCCTGCAAAAGCACGCCATCGAGCTCGGCGCCGTGCCGCCCCCCGAGGAGAACGAACCCGAACCCCCACCACCCCCGCCACCGCCGCCGCCCACGGCGCCCCCAACCCCCGAGGTCGTACGCGACCCCGTCAAACTCCAGTGGCAACCCCGGGAGATCAAGGGTCGGGAAACCCTCGAAGCGACCTGGGGGGGCGGCACCTTCCGCGTCACGCCACGCACGGGCGGCCTCGCCGGGCTCTTTTTTGAGCACAGCGACGGCCCGATCTACGACTACGGCTGCGGGCGAAGCGACGCCTTAAAAAAACTCGCCACCCAGCTCGCCGAGAGCGGTCTACCCACCCCTGCGGCCTACCGCGCCGCGGGCGGCGATCTGAGCGCCTGCCCCCGCCCGAAGCGTCTACGCCTCGGCGACAGCGAGATCACCTGGCGCGAGACCGTCGAAGGCGACGCCCAGATCTGCGTCGCCGCGGTGGGCGACGGTGAGTTCCGGCTCATGCAGTCCGAGGGCGGGTCCTTTGTCTTGGCCTTCGCCCGCAAAGACGACACCGACTTCGATCAGCTCGGCTGCGGCACACGCGAGGCGCTCGAGGTCCGCGCCCTCGATCTGATCGGCCAACTCAAGGGCGACGACGACGACGCCAAAAAACAAACACCACCCAAAAAAGCCACCCCGCGCCAGCGCAAGGCCAAGACCATGCCGAAGACCCCTGAAGCTCCTGCTGCTGCTCCTACGCCTACGCCTACGCCTGCGCCTGCGCCTGCTCCTGAGCCCGAGCCCGAGCCCGCGATGGATGCCGCCGAAGAGGACCTCTTAGATAGCCTTAGCGGCGCGATCAAGCAGGCCATGGCCGGACTACAGGACGAGGACGACGAGGAATAACATGACCCAAGGACCAGGCCACATCTACCGCGTGGGCTCCCACGTCTACGCGGACAGCCGCGCCCTCCGTCACCTCGCCGAACACCACGACGTGGTGCCCACCGCCAGCGGCTATCGTATGCTCGAGCCCGCGATCACCAGCGAGCTCGTGGAGGGCCGCCAGGCGCTCCCCAGCCAGCAAGGCAACCTCTACGAGCTACGCGCCGCCGATCGCTCCCAGCTCGCCACCGCCTGCGTAGGCTGGCTCAAGGGCGGCCACCTGCAAGCCGGCGGCGACTTCGACACATGGCCCGGCGGCTGCGGGTGCCGGATCCCCACCACAAACAACAAAAGGAGCTCGCGATGACCGCCGCCGCCATCCTCGACGCAGCGATCGCCATCTGGCGCCCCGTAGCCCGGCAGCGGCACTCCCCCCTGTTCATCGACGCTTTTTTAACCAAACACCGCGAGCGCCTCATCCGGGTCATCGACCAGGAATTGACGGCTCGCCGGATCCGCCGCGGAGGCGCGCCGCGAAGCGCCCTCGAATACATGGAGGTCTACGCCGCCGTCGATCGCGAGCGAAAGACCCTGCGCCTGCGTGGCGCGGACGACCCCACGATCATCACCCGCCTGCTCAAACGCCTCGATCTTCCCGAAACGGCACCCCCCGAGCAGCAAGAGCGCGTCGCCCGACTCGTGCGCACCTACATCGACCTGCGCGCCGAGGCGATCCTACTCCAGGCCGCGGGCTGGGACGCCGAGGCCCTGCTCCTGCGCCGCCCCGCGCTGGTGATCCTACGAGACGACGCTCATACCGCGATCGGCCCGTTAGGCGTCCGCTACATCGCCCGCGCCATGCGCGACGCGGCCGGCGTGCTCCACCTCAACCCCGCCTACAACGACAAAAACCTCCAAGAGCTGCGCACCGCCGCCGACACCGCGCATCAGCAGGTCGCCCAGCTCCGCGAGCGGATCACCGACGGCGCCAAGGTCGGCCGCTACGCCCTCGCCCTCTGGACGCACGCTCGCGCCCTCATCGCTGCCCCCACCGCGCCCGAGCCCATGCTCGTGCGCGAGATCGAATCGCCGCCCGATCACAAGACCCCTGCCTGGCGCACGAAGGCCAATCTCCAGGCGATGCAACTCGTGCTGGCCAAAGAGCCAGATGAGATGACCTCCGAGGATCTGCAAGCCGTCGCCGGCTATAGCGGCTGGGGTGGCCTCTCGATCGAGAAGGTCAAGGCCCAGATCCCCACCGAGCTCGTCCCCGAGACCTTTGGGCTGATCCACGAGTACTACACCCCCACCGTCATCGCCGAGTCACTGGCCGAGGTCCTCTGTCCCTACCTGCCCGAGCTCACCGGCGAGGACGGCCTCGTGCGTGCCCTCGAACCCAGCGCCGGGATCGGCCGCCTCATCCGCGCCTTCAGCCCCCGCCGATGCCTCGCCCTCGAAGCAGGCGGCCAGATCAAAGGGATCCAGTGGACCGCCGTTGAGTTTTCAAAAGTCTCGTCGACGCTGCTACGCGCGCTCCGGCCCGACATCACCCTCCACCACATGCCCTTCGAGCGCTGGGTCCGAGAGTACGGCCCGCACCATCAAGGCGCCCTCAACCTCATCCTCTCGAACCCACCCTACGGCGAGCGCGGCGCCATGGCCCGCGAAGACCCCGACGAGGTTTTTTTAAGGAGAAGCGCGCCTTCGCCTACTTCATGCGCCGCACCCTCGATCTGCTCGTCCCCAGCGGGATCGGCGTGTTTTTGATCCCCGCCGGGTTTATGTCCGGCCGCTCGAGCCGCGGCCTGCGCGAGAAGATCCTGCTTCGCCACCACCTGCTCGGCGCCTACCGCCTGCCCAGCCACGACACCAACGGCCGCGAGATCGTGCCCGGCGCCTTCGTCGTCATGGACATCGTGATCTGGCGCAGCCGCGGCGGCGAGCTGCGCGAGGTCGACGCGGACGACATCTACATCCTCGACGGCGAGTATTTTGAGCAACACCCAGACCAGATCCTCGGCGACGAAGAAGGCTCCTTCGCGGGCGAGGACGAGGCCGGCAATAAAAAGACCTCGTGGCGCTACAAGGTCGAGGGCGATTTTCGCGGCCTACCCCCGCTCCAACCCCGCCCGATCTGCACCTCCTGCGAGCTCACCTCGATCGCGCCTCGTGCCGCGGCGGGCACCTTCCAAACCGTCGTCGCCGACGTCTCGCTCCCCAACGACCTCGATCCCGAGCTACGCGCCGCCCTCGAGCTCGGTCGCCGCGTCGGTCGTTACCTCGCCGCCCTCGGCGCCGACGATGACACGAAGGCCCTCGCCCTCTGGCCGGAGCTGCACCAGGCCCTCACCGACCACGCCCTCGCGTACGGCAACCCCTGGCAGCACAAGGAGCTGCTCGCGCTCTCCAACCGCGGCCAGGCGCTCGCCCAGCAGCTCCTCAACGCCCCACACCAGGATGGGCGCCCTCGTGCCCGCCCTGCGCGACCGCCCCAAGGTCGAGCCCAAGTACACCGGCCAGCCCGACGACGTGCCCGCGCAGGCGGAGATGCTCTTTCGAGCGCGCCGCCATCTCACCATCACCGAGCTGCTCGACTTCCATCGCCGCCAAGGCGGCACCCTCTCGCGGCAGGCCGCGCTCGAGTCCTTGTTCGGCAACGGCTGGAACCTCGACGGCGACGAGTGGAACGAGCTCTACCCCAGCGACGCCTACACCACCGGGATCCACCTCTGGGAGCGTCACGATCGCGCGCAGGCCCGCGCCGCTGCGGGCGACGCCCAGGCGGCGGCACAAGTCGCTCGCCTGATCGCCGCGATCAAGCCCGTCCTTTTTCAAGACATCCAAGACATCGGCCCCAACCAGGGCTGGGTCCCCCTCGAACTCGTCGCCGCCTGGCTCAGCGCGACCTACAACCGCAACTACGGCCCGATCCTGCTCGAGCGGCACGAAGCGCTCGTCCGCCCCATCGGCCCAGATGGCGACAAGGAGCCGACCATCCACCCCAAGACCTCGTCGATCCTCGGCTGGATCAACCACGACATGGCCTCGTTCAAGGTCGAGAAGCCGAAGAAGAGGGACTCGATGATGTCCCGCGAGGAGAAGAAGGCGGAAAAACTCAGCCTCGCCCAGCTCCGGCTCGCGCAAGAGAAGGCATGGACGGACGAGTTCGTCACATGGCTCACCGAGGACGAAGAGCGGCAGGAGGCCGTCGCCGCGGCCTACAATCGAGCGGCGCGCGGCCGCGTCGTGCCGACCTACACCACCGAACCCCTCGAGATCGCCCGATGGGGCGCCAACGCCCCCCAGCTCAAGCCCCACCAAGTCGCCGGCGCCCGGCGTGTACTGCACCAGCGCGGAGGCCTCGTCGCCTTCGATGTCGGCGTCGGCAAGACCTACACCGCCCTCGCCATCGTCGCCCTCGCGCGCCAAGAGGGTTGGGCACGCCGCCCCGTCATCCTCGTGCCCGGCTCGATCGTCTGGAAGTGGCACGATGACATCCTCTGCACCCTTCCCGACTACCGCGATCGCCGTCATCGGCAGCAAACGAAAGCGCCTCACCCGCGGCACCCGCAAGGGCCAGATCACGAGCGAGACGGACACCCCCAGAGGAGCGCGCGCAGAAGTGGATCGCGCTCCAGACCGGCCAGCTCGACGTCGTCATCCTCAGCTACGACGCGCTGGGCCGCACGAAGATGAATGAGTCCGCGGTCCTGGAGTACGTCGAGAGTGTCGAGGCGATCCGCCGCTCGCTCACGCTGCGCCGCATGAGGCTCAACGCCCTCGAGGACAAGGCGAAGGAGAAGCTCAGCGAGCGCCAAAAGGCCCTGCTTGAGCACGGCACGAGCGCCTGGGTGGACGAGATCCTCGCGCTCCCGGAGGGGTGGCAATACGACCCCGGCGTCACCTGGGACGAGATCGGCGTCGACCTGCTCATCGTCGATGAAGCCGCGAGCTTTAAAAACCTCCACCTCCCCCAGGCCCGCGAAGACGGCAGCATCCCGAAGTTCATGGGGTCGGGCGGCGGTGAAGGCAGCGGGCGCGCCTGGCAGCTCGACTTCCGCGCGGGCGCCGTCAGGCGCCAGACCGGCGGCTCCGGGGTCGTGCTTCTCACCGCCACCCCCGCCAAAAACTCCCCGCTCGAATTTACAACCTGATCCAGTTCATCGACCCCGCCGCCTTCACCCGGGCGGGGATCTACGATCCCGAGCAGTTCATCACCCGCTTCATCCAGATCGCGATCCGCGAGGTCTTGGACTCAACCCTCAACATGACGGAGGCCACCGCCGTCGTCGGTTTCAAAAACCTCGACGACCTACGCACCATCATTTTCACCTACGGCGAGTTCCGCACCGCCGAAGAGGTCGGCCTCAAGCTGCCCCGGCCGATCGTCGAGACCCTCACCGTCCAGATGGACGACGAGCAGGAGGCCAAATACCGGATCTACGTCAGGCAGATCGAGGAAGCGCTCGAGAACCCCAACCCGGACGGCCCGAGCAACCTCATCCTCGGCCTGCTCGCCCGGCTCGCCCTCGTCGCCCTACATCCCGCGCTCGACGAGGGCTACAGCTTCAGGACCGCGCTCGCGGGCGGCGAATCCAAGCGCACCAACGAGAAAGGCGAGGAGTACACCGTCAGGCTCCCGCGCCCCTCCTACTCGAGCCCCAAGCTCGAAGAGTGCGCCCGTCGCGTCGTCGCCTCCCCACACTGCGGCCACATTATTTTCGTCGAACCCACCGCCGTTCATGTCTGGATGAAGGAGGTCTTGGTCGACGCAGGGATCCCGCGCGAGCGGATCGCCTGGCTCAACAGCGACGTCAGCACCATCGAGCGCAGCACCATCGCCCGCCAGTTTAACGGCCTCTCCGCCGAGCAGCCGGAGCCCGGCACCTGCTCTCGCCCCAGCGACAGCGCCGTCGCGCCCAAGTACGACGTCATCATCGCCAACTCCGTCGCCTACGAGGGGATCGATCTACAAGTCCGCACCTGCTCGATCCACCACCTCGACCTGCCCTGGACCCCCGCGGACCTCGAGCAGCGCAACGGCCGCGGCGTCCGCCAGGGCAACACCCTCGGCGTCATCAACATTTATTACTACTTCGCCGACGGCTCGAGCGACGGCTATCGATTCAGCCTCATCGACGGCAAAGCGAACTGGCTCGGCCAGCTCATCAAGTCCAGCGTGCGCGACACCAACAACCCATCCGCCCAGCAGCAGCTCACCCCCGAGGACATCATGCTCATGGTCTCGCGGGACAAAGAGAGCGCACCGCGGCCCTGCTCGAAGGCAAACGGAAAAGGGCCCTCGAAGAGCGGCGCGCCAAGATCGCGCGCGAGGCCGCTCGTCTGCTCCGCCAGGCGGTCGCCCGCTACGCGCGTGCCCGCGCCAGCGACGACCCCGACTACGCCGCCCAGCTCCGCGACGAAGCCAAACAACGTCTCACCGACCTCCAGGGCGTCGACCGCGACGCATGGCCCTGGCAAGACTGGATGTGGGCCGCGCGTGAGCACGACATGCTCGTCCCCGAAACCGGCGCCGCCCCCCTCTACGAGGGCCTCCGCGTCGCGCGCCCCCGGATCGGCGCCCCCGACCAGCTCGAACACCTCGAGTTCGGCCGGATCAGCGCCACCGGCGACAAGATCGCCGTGCGCGCCGCCGGCTCCGCCGTCTGGAGCGAGCTCTCCGAGGTCGTCCCCCCGCTCACCCCCGACCATCTCCCGCGCGAAGGCGGTCCTCACTGGCCCGACGACGACGACCAGCGCACCAGCGACGCGATCGCGCTCCGCCTCAACCGCTTCATGCGCGACCTCGACGATCTCGGCTGGATCGGCGCGAGCGACGCCTTCGTCGAAAAATTCTGGCCCCGCTTCGAGCGCCAGATCACCGCCACCCTCGCGCGAAACGGCGCCAAGGACCTCCCCCTCGTCAAGAACGGCGTACTCGCCCTCGGCGAGGCCAACGACCAAGACGGCAGCACCATCCTCCCGCCCTCCCTCGCCGGCTGGCGCCGCTACCTAGAGCTCGCCCCGACCAGCGGCCTCACCTTCACCGAGCTCAAGCAGGTAGGCGACGCCTGGTGGATGCGCCCCTTCCCCCGCGGCCTGCTCACCGACGCACGCCGCGCGGGCGAAGCCGAGGACGCCGACGCCGCCAACGCCGCCGCCCCCGCCGCCCCCCGCACCGCCAGCCTCAAACCGCCCAGCGCCACCCCAAAACCGCCCACCTCCCCCCCAGAAGCTCCGAGGTCCACGCAACCCACCCAGCCCGCCACCCCGCCGCCGCCGCCCACCTCGGAGGCCGCCGAAGCCGCCATTGTGGCGTCCCTCACTGCGGCTCTCACCCGAACCCTTCGTGAAGCCCGAGCGGGGGGGCCCCAATGACCGCTGCCGAGCTCTTCGATGCCGTCGTCGCCGCTTGGCGCCCGATCGCCGCGCAGCAGCATCCGATCGAGCTGATCGATCGTGTGCTCTCAAAACACCGCGAGGCGCTGATCCGCGTGATCGACCAAGAACTACGGGGGACGGAGCCGGCCGCAGGGCAGAAGACCTCGGACGCCGCCTCGCCCGCGGTCGAACCCGCCGCCCGCCGCCCCAAAGCCCACGAGCCCACCCTACTACAGCGGGCCGAAGCCATCGAGATACGCCAACTCCAGGGGATCGCCGCTCACGAGCAGGGCCTCCACAAACTCGCCCTCGCGCTCAAGGAGTTGATCGATCCGATCCCCAAGACACCCGCCGAGATTTCTCGCTACTTCTCCATGGAAGAGGACTTTGTTCAGGAATTCCAGGACATCGCGAGTGAGATCGATGACTACATCGCGCAAGGCGGGCCGGTAGGCGGCACCCTGGAGCGGATCGCCGGACTACTCCAAGCGAACTTGGAGGCGGACGTGGTGCAGGTCGAGGGCGGCGTCATGACCGTCCCGAGCAACACCATCCGCACCGGCAGCAAGAACGACAACTACGTCCTACGTCAAGACTCCGAGGGTTTCTCGCGTCATGGCATCGAGGTGCTCGGCCCTCAGCTCGACGAAGACGGCGAAGAGAGCGCCTGGATGCGGGTGAAGCCGCTCCCCTCGAAGCAGGGTGTGCGGCCTCTCCAGCGATGGGACGGCCTCATCCACGACCTGGAGGATGAGGAGGCGCTCACGCGGCGCTGGGACCACTACGACATGCTCGCCCAGGCCCTCCGGCGAGCCCCTCGCGACCTCGAGGGCACCCGCAAACTCATCGCCTACGCCAGTGTACTCGTCGCCGCGCCTAAGTGTCGCGGCCGCGCGCGAGCCGTCGCCGCGCGGGCCTCGAACAGGCGATCGACGAGCACAAGGCCGCCGCCGCCGCGATCGAGGCCGGTCATGAGAGTGAGAGCGCCAAGCGCCTCACCCGCGTCGCCAAGCACCTCGCCCGCGTCGCGCACGAGATCGCCACCCACTGCGCCGCCGGTCAAACCCACCTGCCGCTCGATCCCGGGGACCAGGCGCCCGAGAACGTGCCTGATCCCGGGCCCACCGAGGAGCAAGAAGAGCCCGCCGACGCGCCCGACGACCCCTACGAACCCACCCCAGAAGACCGAGATTTCGGCCCTTACGTCCTCTACAACGCGCTCCAGGTGCTCGTAACCCCGCTCGACCAAGAACCGCAGAAAGGAAACACTCATGCCATTGCAACCAAGTGACTACCTCGTGATCGTCAACAAGATCTTCACCGTCATCGCCGAGGCATTCGACGAGATGGACAAGCGTGAAGCCACGCGCGCCGGCTACGACGCCGCGTCTGAGCTCACGGAGACGCTCGTGCATCTCCGTGAACGGGTCGCCACCCTGGAGACCGTCCAGGCCCGACACGACGACATCAACGACATGGGTGGCGACAGGCTGGCAGCCCTAGAGACCGCGATGAACGATCAGCGCGCGATCAGAGACAGCATCAGGTCTATGCTCAAGTCGCTTAGCAGTAGGGTGGATTCTCTGTCTCAACAGCTCGATTCACATGACAAGAGGATGGATTCTCTGTCTCAACGGCTCGATCTGTATGGCACAAGGGGAGCGTCCCAGCCCCCCGCCGATACCATCGAGATCTGGCCATCGCGGGACGAGCGCTTCCGCGCCATCGAGGACGCGGGCGTTAAGCCCGGCCGCCGCGTTGGAAGCCGTCCGCGTCATCATCGAGGCGATGAAGCTCCTGAACGCGGGAGGAGTGGAGGCATCTGCCATCCGCCACTGGCTATCCCCTGGGCGGTGGAAGCGACAGCGTCAGCGCGCGCCCTTCCGCGAGGCTCGGCGCCTGCTCGTCGCGCACGACACGACGGACAGGGTCACCAACGAGCACGGCGAGAAGGAGGAGGCGTTGAGTTTCGCTCTCCGCGTCGTGGAGGCGCACTGGTCGGGCACGTGGGCGATTGTCCAGGGGGACGCTCCCTCTCAGGTGAACTGATGGCCACCGACCTCATGACGCAATCGCACAAGCTCAAGGCCGACCTGCTCGCGCGTGGCCACACGCGCGAGCAGGCGCAGGTCCACGTGCGCACGCACCAGTGCCTCGTCGCCCTGCTCGCCGCGGTCGCCGTCCTCTACGGCCCAGAAGCTCGGGTCGACGCCACCAACCTCCTCAAACCCACGATCATCATCACCGCGCAGGATCGTCCTGTGCTCGTGTACACCGCCACCCTCAACGGCGCCACGATCACCCGCCCCGGGGGTCAATCTACGAGCGAGATCGAGCGGCGCCTCCACGACATCCGCCGCAAGCTCGCCGCCGAGCTCGCCGCCGAACCCTGCCAGGGTGACCACGCGCAGGCCATCCGCCGCGCCCTCGCGCGCCTTCAACGCCCCGACCGCGAAGCGACCGAGCAGGGCCAGCGCTTACTCGCTGCGCTCGCGAACCAAACGGAGGCGGTCCAGGAGCGGCTGCATCACAGACACGTGAACTCCTGGGTACGCGCGGCGCTCGACCATCTCCGCATCACCATCCGGTTTGAAATCGAGATACACGAGAGCACAAGCGCCGTCATCTACCCCACCGAGCTCGCCTACGAAGCCTGGCGTGACCAACTCCGCGTGATGGCGCACGCTCTCACCCTACGGGGCGCCCCAGCGCTCACCCTCGACCTCACGAGGCTCAGAGCATCTCGAATCGGCGACGAGCACAGCGCCGAGCTCGATCGGATGCGTCTCGACTCCACCCGCCGGGCTCTATTCTCCCAACAGATCGAGAGGGCCATCCTGCGCGGTCTCAGCCCCGCCGCGGTGCTGAGGCGAGCCCGTAAGGTCGCCAAACTTCAAGAGCGCCAGAGCGAGGAGCGAGGAGCGACTCATGGCTAGAGCGCCCGACTGGCACCACGCACCGATGGCCAAGGGCGATCCCGCTCCGCGCTGGCCCTTACCTTGCCACGCCCGCAAGTCGCGACCTGGTCCTTCGGCGGCGGCCGCCCCTTCGGCTGCACAGACGACACCTGCGAGCGCTGGCACGCGGGGATCGACCTCACCAAGATCCCGAACGGCGCCCTCGTCGTCGCCCCCGAGGACGCCACCATCATCGCCCTCGATCGGGGCTGGAGCGCCGGCTCCAAGGCCCAATTTTTAAAAACCGCCAGCGGCCTCTTCCTCGTGCTCGGCGGCTTCCACCCCGGAACACATCACGAGTTTGGCCTCACCGTCGGCCAAGCGATTCAAAAGGGCCACAAGCTCGGCCGAGTGCTCGGCAGCTATGGGATGATCCACCTGGAGACCTACGGCGACAAGGATCGCAAGGCGAACTCGGTATGGCGCGTCGGCAACCCCATCCCTCGCGGCCTGCATAACCCCACCAAGTACGTCGAGAGCATGGTCGACGACGCCCCCGCCGTCGACGACGCCTCCCCAAGCCCCACCGAGCCCGCCGCGCCGCCCCCCGAAGAGGCCCCCTCGACGAGCTCAGGCGCCGCCCCCTGGATCGTCGGCGGGCTTGCCGTCGCCGGCGCCGCCGTCGCGCTCACCTACACCTTACGCCGCAGGAGCAACCCATGAATCGCCCCCTCTTCGTCGCCTTCGGCGCCATCACTGGCCTCAGCCTCGTCCTACACGGCGTCAATGTCGTCCTCGCCCGGACCCGCAAGGGCGATGGCCTGGGGACTGTGTACACGATGGGCGACCAAGTTTACCTGGACCAGCTCGCAATCGACCACGTCGCTGGTCGCAGGGGGGTACACCAAGGGCCGCGCTGGTCTCGCATCATCTTGGACGAGTTTACCCTCACCTTCGAGCCCGCGGTCGATGCCCTCCAGACCAAGCCCGAGCGCCTCTATCGCCTGCGCCACCCCGACACGGACGCGAACGCGGAAGACGGCGACGAGGGCGACAGCATACGGGAGCTCGCGCAGGGGCTATCTCGCCGCAAGAACGACAAATTCGCCAGGGAGTTTCTCCTACTCATGGCCTCACGTGGCCACTTCCACCGCCAAATTCTCGCATGACAGCCCCGAGGTCCCTCATGACGACCCGAGCAGACGATCTCAACCGCGCCCTCGACGAGTCCATCAACCGCGAGAAGGACGCGTGTCTACGCGCCCAGCGCCTATCGTACGCCGTCGTCGCTCTGGGCGCGAGCGTCGCTGGCTACGCGGCAGGCATGTACACGGCCTACAGGCTGATGGAGAGGAGGGGAAAATGAGCAGTACGTCCCAGAACGAGTTCTGGAGGGATCTCCTGGGGCTCGGCAACCAGGCGATAGAGCACGCGGTCTCTTACCGCGAGCAGCAACGCCACAGGACGATCCCGCTCGTCGCCGACCTGCTCGAAAGCGTGGGCGAAGACGGCGCTGTAAAAAAAGACTCGTGGCAAGTGTGGGAGGCGTGGAACGAACCCCAACCACGCTCAAAACCACGACCCCACACGAGCGAGGCCGACGCGGAGGATGATGTCGAAGAAGCCGAGCTCCAGGCCGAGATACTCAGGCTCGAGCGCGAAGTGCGTAAGGGACAAAACCGCGCCCGCGTCGAGCAGTTGCGCCGTCAAGTGGCCGAACTAGAGCGCGGCGCTCAAAGCCCGCCACCGCCAGTTCCCCCGAGCCGCCATCGCGGCCGCGTGCCGAGCCGGCGCCCCCAGCCCCTCCCGAGCCCCCACCGCTGCCGCGTGTCGAGCCGCCACCGCTACGGCGTGCCGAGCCGGCCCCAGCCCCTCCCGAGCCACCGCCACCGCCGCCGCGTGCCGAGCCAGCCCCTCCCGAGCCGTCGCGAACCGACCCCGAGGAGGCCGCGGACGAATACGATACGCTCTTCGGCCGGTCCATCGCCGTCCCTGACGCAATCGCCCCTCCCGTCGACAGCGACCCGCCAGCGGTCGCGAATGGCTCGTTCGACTTCTCATTCATCAGCCGCGTGGTGCAGGAAGCTGCCGCCCAGGTCGCAGCCCCCGTCGCGGACGCGCTCCCGCTCGACGAGCAAAGGCTCAATGACCAGTTCTATCAGCTCTTCGGCCCGTCGCTGCCCACGGCCAACAACCCCGACGAGATCGCTCCCCAGCTAGAGCCCCCAGCAGCGCCTCCTGAGCCGGCCCAGGCCGCCCACCCCGAGCCCGAAGAGGCCGCCGCCGAAGACGAGCCCGCCCCAGCGCTCGACGCCGCGCCTTCGCCCGTCGCCGCCCCACCGCCCACCCCGCAGGGGCACGACCTGGACGATCCCGATCTCTATCCCGACCCCGACCCCGACCCCGACCCCGACCCCGACCCCGTCCGCGCTCAACTCCAAGAGCAGATCCGCGCGCTTGAGCAAGAGCCCAGCGCCGCCAACGACGACCCACAGCGCCTCCAAAACCTCATCGAGGCCAACCGGATCCACTGGAATGGCACCCGCAAGACCCTCTGGGCCGGCTCCGCGCTCGCGGCCTGTCTCCGAATGAGCGTGCGCATCTCCCCCAGCCGACCGCGTCGCCCTCGCCCAAGAGGCGCACCGCGTCGCCGCGCGGGCATTTCAGCTCTCGGAGTCTGCCCCGCGATTTCACGACCTGATCGCCTGTCACAACGTGCTCGCGCGCACCCTGAACGACGCCGGCCAAACGACAAAGGCTCTCCAGCTCGTGCGTAGCGGCTTCACCATTCTCCGCGCCACAGCCCCACGGCTGCGCGTAGGCGGACACGACCAAGTCACCGAGATGCGTCAACTCCTCAAGATCTTAGAAGGGGCAGCGGATCATCCATGAGTTCCACGACAAAGCTCGACCAGCTACGCAACGACCTTTTTTTAGAAAACGCCGCCTTCGCGGGCAAGCTCCCGCGCCGCCGCCGACAAGGAGCCTCTGCGCGAGCAAGCCTGGCAGCGCCTACTCGACCTCTTCCGCTACGCCGGAGAAGGGGCCGCAGGCGCTTCCTCGACGCCATGAAGCTGCCTGGCGCCGCCGCCGAACGCCGCCGCACCTACGACATTTGTATGCGCTCGGGCGCCAAGAACCACGACGCCTGCCAGGCCGAAGCCGAGGCGCTCCCGCTTTTTCAAGATCTCTTTGGCGCCTACCCCACCAGTCACACACCGCAAGCGTGGTGGGCGGCCCCGATCTCCCAGCTCATCGCCGACTACGACCCCGACAACCCGCCCGCCGACGAGTTACGCGGCTGGGAGCACCAGCTCCGACAAACTCACGGCAAGACCCAAGCCGAGATCCTCCTCGGCGTGGGAGCAGCCTTCGAGGCCGCCGAAGATGCATTGGGCGACACCTACGGCTCCGTCGTCGAAAGCGCCACCGACGCCCTCAACGCCCCACCGTCCCCCAAACCATTCCCCTGGCTCAAGCTCGGCCTCGGCCTCAGCGGCGCGACCCTCGTCGGCGCCCTCGCGTACCGGATCACCCGCAAGCCCTAGCCATGACCCTCTCCACAAAAGACGCCGCACGGATCACCCTCGCCGCCGCAGCTCTTGTGGAAGGCGCCGCCGCGCTCAAACGCCATCACGAGCGCGCGAGCGCCTTCGAGGCCGCCGTGGAGCGGGCCACCGCCCTCAGCCGCCGCCTCGTCGTCATCGGCGACCCCGACGCCGGCATGCACACCCGGATCGTGCGCGCCTACGGCTGCGGTGACGTGTGCCTCGACAAGAACGGGTGCCCGGCTTGCCCTGTGACGATCACCGCCGATCTCACCAAGGGCCCCATCGAAGGGATCGCCGACGACACCGCCGTCATCTTCGTCTCCTGCGTCCTCGAATACGTAGAAGACCTCGACGCCGCGCTGCGAGAGATCGCGAGGATGGCAGGGAGCGGCGAAAACGTCTTTATCGTCGGCGTCCAGCCCTGGACCCTCACCTCACGCCTCTACCCCGGCGCACGTTGGCGCGGCACCGTCGTCTCCCGCGGCGACGAGCACGCCGTCGACATGAAGCCCGTGCGCAGCGGCGAGAAGCTCGCCTTCGCCGCCGCGCTCGGCCTCACCCTCGCCTCAGCCTTCTGGCCCGACAAACCCAACAAAGGAACGAACAAGCCATGATCATCTCCGTCCACAACACCAAAGGCGGCGTCGGCACCGCGACGCTCCTCCCCCACCTCGCCCACCTCGCCACCGAGGCCGGCCACAAAGTCTACAGGACGACAGACAGCGTCCAGTTGCCCGAGACCATCGACTCGGATCTCATCCTGATCGACGGCATCAGAGACGATCTGCCCGCGTGTGTGCTCGTCATCCCAATCACATGCCGCATGGCCGAGGAGCACGCTCACGAGCTCGCGGACAACTTCCGCGGCCCCGTGATCTATCTCCCCAACATGGGCCACCGGCTCAAGTCCGTCCCGCCCCACTTACCCGTCATCGTCGCCCAGACGATCCCCTACAGCCACGCCATCGCCTACGCAGCCGACCAAGCGCGGCTGGTGTGGGATGCCCCAGACGGACGCACCAAAACATCCCCCGGCGCCATCGCGCTCCGCTCCGCCCTGCTCGACGTCCTACGCCTCGCGAACGCGGAACCCGTAGAAGAAGACACGAGCGAGCCAATGAACGACGATTACCTCCTGCTCGCCAGCCTGTCCGAGGTCATCCATGCCGCGTTGGCGCAGCCCGAAGACGAAGAGACGAGCGAACCCACGACCCCGCGCTCCGCCTCGCTGACGTCGAGGGCATAACTGACGACCGCGCTCGCATTCCTCGAGGAAGGGAGAGCATGACGACCCCGCCGACCCCAGCCGCGATCTTCGAGGCCGCCCTCGCGGCCTGGCGCCCGCTCGCCGCGCAGCAGGGCTCGCTCGATCTGATCGATCGCATCATCGCCAAACACCGCGCGCACCTCATTCACCTCATCGAGCAGGAGCTCGCGGAGCTATACCCTCCCGCTGGGCAGGAGCTCGCCAGTCTGGCAAAGAGCCTCGAAGAGATCGCCGAACCGACCCAGAAGACGCCTCAAGAGATCCGCGAATTCTTCGGGCGCCTCGTGTCCGCGTCGCCGCGCTTCTCATTCCTGCGCCGCTCGGCCGCAGAAACAAACCGCGAAACACGACCTCGTGATCGTGAGATACCCCGACACCGAGGACGAGACCCTCGCTGTCCACATAGGCTCCCTGCTCGGTGTCGGCCACGAGTGGCACGTCGGCGAGCGAGGCCACGTACTCCGTCAAGATCGCGAGGAGTCTCTCTCCACGATGTCGAGCTACTCGGCGACGATCTCGATGAAGAGGGCAGGATGACGGACTATGTCGCAGTCAAGCCCGGCAGGGTGACGACGACCGGCTACAACCTGCGCCAAGGCTCCATCTCCCTCCGGCACGGTGACCGCCTCATCCGCCGTTTCTTCATCGCCCCGGGTTGGGACGACAAACACACGCTTGGCCAATTAAGACTAGAGAGTTACTGGCAGCACTATCACATGCTCGCCAAGGCGCTGCGGCGCTCCCCGCTCGAACTCGAGCGCACCCGCCAGCTCCTCGCCTACGCTGGCGTCCTCGTCACCGCGCCCGCATGCCAAGGCCGCGCGCGGACCGTCGCCGCGCGGACCGTCGACCGCGCGATCCACGAGCACAAAGCCGCCGCCCAGGCGATCGAGAGCGGCCAAGACCAGCTCGCCGCCGAGCGGCTCGCCCGTGTCGCTCGCTTCGTCGCCCGCGCTGCCCACGAGGTCGCCTCCGCCTGCGCCAGCGGCCAGGACCTACCGCCCCCGCTCGCCCCAGCCCTGTACGACATCCCCACCTCACAAGACCAACCATCCCTCTTCGAGCAGACCGCTGATCCCTACACAGACCACCCCGAGCTCACCCCAGAGAGGGTCAAAGCCGCGCTCGCATTTCTCGAGGAGGAGGAGGGGAGAGCATGACGACCCCGCCGACCCCCGCCGCGATCTTCGACGCCGCCGTCCACGCCTGGCGCCCCATGGCGGCCGCGCGCTACTCGCCCGATCAGGTCGATCGCGTCATCTCGAAGCACCGCGGGCATCTGATTCGCCTCATCGAGCAATCCCTACAAGAGCGCCGCGACCGACGGGGCAGGGGAGCGCCGCGCCCCTGGTGGCAGCGCACCCCGGCCTCCCGCGCGCGGACAACACCGCCCTCAAGCACGAAGCACTCTCGATCCTCACGGCTGTCCGCGCCTACCTCTACGATCCCGAGTGGGGCCTGCTCGACGAAGAAGACGCCGCCGCCACCATCCACGAGGCCATCCTTCCGCACTGGCCCCTCGACGACGCCGAGCGCCTGATCCAAGCCGTCGCCGACCTCGACGGCGGCCTACGCGACGAAGACTCTTTTTTAGAAGAACTCACCGCCGCCCTACGCGACGGCCACGCCCCCGAGCTCGAGATCCACACCATCACCCCGATCAAGCCTGCGACTTCGTCGCCCAGCACCACCGCCACCTGCCCGACTGCAACCGACGCGGCCTCCTCCACGCCCTCGCCGCCCGCTGGCGCGGCCAGATCGCCGCCGTCGCCCTCGCGGGCGCCCCCCACTGGCCGCTGGGGCCGCGCCACCGACTGCCCCCCGAAGGCACCTTAGAAATCACCCGCGTCGCCAGCCGCGCCGGCCTCCGCCGCTACGACCGCAAGGGCCGCGACGTCCCCGTAAACGCCGCCTCCGCCCTCGTCGCCCACCTCATCGACCTCCTGCCCACCAGCGGCCGCGACGCCCCCGGCTGCCGCCTCGTCACCTACCAGCTCACCTCCGAAGACGGCGCGATCTACCGCGCCCTCGTCGCCAAGGGTTTACGCCCCGTCGCGCTCAGCCGCCACGCCCAGGCCGGCGGCGCACGCACCCGCGTCGCCCTCCCTGGCGAAAAGATCCGCTGGGAAGCCGGCCCCGCCGCCGCCACCCCCGATTGGAGCCTCCTCCAACCCTCCCACCGCCCCGGCGCTCAAGCCGCCTTCGCCGCCTTCCTCGCCCGAAAGGAGCGCCGATGACCTTCCGCATCCCTGCCAGCTCCCGAGCTCGACTCCGTGACCGGCTCGTCGTCGCCTCCGTCAGCGGCGGCAAGGACAGCACCGCCCTCGCCCTGCTCCTGCGTGAAGCCGAGATCCCACATGTGCGCGTCTTCGCCGACACCGGCTTTGAGCACCCCACGACCTACGAATACCTCGACCTCCTACGCGAGCGGCTGGGCGAGATCACGACCGTCCGCAACGAATTGCTGTGGCAGGACGCGCTCCCCGGCGAGCCGGGCATGCTGACGCTCATCCGCCGCAAGCAGATGTTCCCGAGCCGTCTGCGCCGCTTCTGCACCGAATCGCTCAAGCTCCGCCCGATCAAAAAATTCCTCGAACAAGTCGAGGAGGAGAGGGGACCCCTTGTCAACGCCGTAGGTGTACGAGCCGATGAGAGCGCGAGCCGTGCGCGGATGCCCGAGTGGGAGTGGTGGGGGGAGCTCGACGCCGAGATCTGGCGCCCTTTGCTCGCCGCTACCTACGACGACATCGTCGAGATCCACCGCCGCCACAACATGCCGCCCAACCCCCTCTACCTCGAGGGCGCGCGTCGTGTCGGGTGCCATCCCTGCATCTTTTCGGCAAAACACGACATCCGCCAGATCGCCCCGATCAGCTCGTCAAGATCCGGCGCGTCGAACAGGACCTCACCGCGGACGCCGTCGCTCGCGGACGCGAACGGCCGACCCGCGCCTTCTTCCAGATACGCGGCCCCGGTGGACTCGCCTTCACCCCGATCGACGAAGTCTTCGGAGCAGGCCCATACCATCCGAGGTCGCCCATGGGATCCGGCCGCCGATCCCCCGGGTGCCGTCGCTGGGGCCTCTCGAGCGCGAAGCCGGCGAAGCCCCGACCGAAGCCGCCGCCCCGATCGCCTACATCGGCCATGACCACGCGCTCGCCCTCGGCATCCCCCGAGCTGCTCACGCGCTGGCTGAACGAGCGCCTCCTCCTCCCGGCGCATGGAGCGCGCGCGATTGGGCCGGCTTCTATCAGCGCACCCCGCCGTGGAGGCCGAGCTTGCAGCGCAGCTCGAGCGGATCCCCATCACTCGCCAGCAACTCCTCGCCCGAGGGATCACCGCCGCTCAGATCACCCGCTGGCGCAACGGACGCGGCCCATTGCGCCGCACCACCACACGCGGCCTCTACGAGATCACCCGAGCCGCTCTCGCCAAATTCAGCGCATCGCCCACCGATCAACAACCAACCAACAACCTGCCCCAAGAGACACCACCATGGCCGAACCAACCACCATCCGCCTCACCGCCACCGCCCCGCTCAACGGATCGGGCCTCATCCCTCTCACCCGCGAAACCCTGCAAACCACCACTGCCGGCCGCCTCTACAGCGCCACCATCCCGACCGGAAGCCGCCTCACCAGCGACGTCTTCGGCATTTTCTCAAGCGGCGCCCACACCTCCATCACCGTCAGCGCCTCCACCGACAACCCCCGCGACGTGCTCCGCGTCTACCTCGGCGCCGCCATCCGCAGCGAGCACCGCCTCGCCGGATCGCAAACCATCACCCTCGCCCCCCGGAGAGGAGCTCGGCTTCATCACCGAGGCCCCCACCGTCCTCCTGCTCGTCGTCAACGAGGCTCTCCGAAGCTCGACCAAACCGCCCGTCTCGACAGCACCGCTGCGCCCGTCATCCGCGCCCGACTCACCCGCAACGCCGGCTTCACCGCCACCGGCGTCGCGAACATCAACCTCCTCTGGTCCACCGCTTCACATGTCCTAGAGGCCACATCCAACGCCCCGCCGGAGCCCTCCCGCTCGAAGCCCTCGATCCCCGCCAATCCCGCTACGCCGGCTACTACTGGCGCGTCCGCGTCTCCGGCTGCGACGGCGCCTATTTTTCCGGCCCCGCCAACCGCCTCACCGGCGACGCCGCCCTCGAACAGCTCCTCCCGGCCAGTGGTCCACCCCGCGCCGCGTCAGCCACGACGATCTCCTCGCCGTGCTCAGCCCGCCCGTGCGCGTCGGCTGCCCCACCGTCATCGCCGAACACGAGCTACTCCCCCACATCACCGAGGCCCAACTCCTCGCCACCGGCGCCGCCCCACAACGCCCCGCTCACCCAGCCCGCAGGCGCCATCCCGTGGGCCACCTTAGCGACTACGCCGTCAACGCCGGCGCCGATCGCCACGAAGCCGGCTACCTCATGTGGACGCACGCGATCACCGGCAACGCCAACGTCATCGGCAACAAGGGCTTCCACGGCATCGGCACCGGCAACAAGGCCATGCTCGGCACCGACGCCCCCATGCTCCTCGGCCTCCCCCTCGCCCAACTCACCGCGCTCAGCGTCCGCTACGCCCTGCGCACCGCAGGCAACGCCCACATCCTCAATCGTCCGTACATCAACATTCTCATCGACATCAACGGCGACGGCACCTCTACAAGATCGGCGTCTTCGATCGCGATCCAAACCCCGCCCTCAACCTGCTCGTCGACGTCGCCCAGGTCCGACCCCCACCGATCCACGAGTACCTGCTCTCCTGGATCGGCGCCCAGCAGGCTCCAAGATCGTCAACGAGCTCGCCGGAGTCACCCCCGCCGTCGATCTCGGCGCCGGCTGGCACAACAAGGTCTTCCGGATCTCCGACATCCTCGCCGTCTACCCCGACGCCAAGCTCACGAGGGCCTTCCCCGCCGACAACGGCGCTCCCCGCCGATCTCACCATGCCCCCCCTCTGGCTCGTTCTCGGCGACTCCACCTACACCCGCTCCTCGCGCGTCACTCCCTGCGCGAAGTCCGGCTCAACAGCTGAGGGCGCACACCATGATCATCGAGGTAGGTAGCCAGCGTTACAAAGAGATCTTCGGCGCCCGGTTTCCCTCACCAGCCCTTCCAAAGCCGGCTACCGCCTCACCGCCTCCTCGTCGAGGCCCTCGCCGATCCTCCAAGTCGATCCCGCCATCGACACGCTCCTCTCGCCGACGCCAACCCCAACGGCGTGCTCCACAGCGCCGGCCTGCCAAGACATCCACCTCGGCACCCGAGTCCTCATGCACGCCCGCGTCGCTGCCTCACGCATCAGCTGCCAGCTCGTCCTCCCCGGCAACGGCCTCTCGAGCAACCTCGCCGACGGCCTCGTCGACGTCATGAAGAGAACACAATTACCGCCCGCGCCAGCGTACGCCCGACGTCCAAGCCTTCCTCATCGAGGCCGGGGGGCTTCGCTGTCGGCAGGAAGGCCCACGGCGCGATCGGCCCCGTCGGCGAGATCGCCGCCGTCATCGCTTCGCCAAGGGAGATCATCCAGCTAATCAAGCAACGCCGCCTCATCCGGGAAGACGACGCCCGGCGCCGCGACCATCTCCTACGCCCGACTCCCCTCCAAGGCCCGAACCCGATTAGACGCCTGGGCGCGCCGACCGGGTCATCCATACCCCCTCTTGGAAGGCCCCCTCCTGGACCCCGATCTTCTCGCCGCGCTTCGACTCCGGACGGGTGGGTCCAGGTGTCAACGAACGGAACGGCAGTTACGCCTTCGCTCCTGGTGGGACGCGACGAGATTGGTCGTCCGATGACTTCGGCCAACCTAGCAAAGTCTTCACGGCCAGCGGCGGTATCCGGCTTCATCCTGGCCTCGACCAGATCGCAGCGCGTCGTGCAGGTCGCGAAGGCACCAGGGGCTCGCTCAAGAGCTGGGGCGGCGGCTCCTGGCCGATCCGCTCCGCAGATGGTGACCGACGTGGGAAATTCAACATCAGCACCGGCCGGCTCGCGGCAGAAGCCTGGGCGTGGGCGACAGAAGTCGACGCGAGCCCGGTCTCCTCTACAAGCTCCACCTCGCAGCGCTCCACGAGCGGTGGAAGCGCTACTCCGACGGCGGCACGCCGCTCCACTCGACGCGCCAAGGACTGGAACGAAAGCCTCCGGAAAGGCCGCGTACTCTCCGACGATCGGCAGTTCCTCGCCGGCAGCACGATCGGCTGCGCCATCGGAGCTGGCGCTACCTCCCCAGAGACAACGGCTACGGCCTCTCAGCGCCGGTGTCCGCGGCGACAGCTTCACGCGGCCCTGACCTCGGTCGCCGGGTCCTCGGCTGCGTCATGGATCCCCCGCGATGGACGCCTACGCCAGCGGTCGGCATACTTCACCGCTCTCTACGAGGAAAGGATCCAAGGGTCCTCGACGAAGCTCTACGAAACCAGCGTTGCCTCCACGCTCTCCCTCGTCTCCGCCTACGTGCGCGCCGACTTCGACGCCTTCCGCGACATCAAGATCCGCGACGCCCTCATCAGCGCCCGGAAGATCTCCTCTACAGAACACCCCGACCGCGCGCTCGTCAAGCTCGCCGATGTCGCCGCCGACGGGCCCGGCGTACCCACCGGCGACGGCAAGCTCGGAAGGACAAGCTCCGCGCCCGCGGCGTCAAGGACAAGCACCCCTCATGGGCGGCGCCGGTCGCCTCGCCGATCGCCCCCTGGCACGCCTCGTTCCGACCGCGAGCAACCGCGCCAGGTGCCACTCTACGAGGGCCCCTTGCCCTGGGGGCGAGCTCGCAGCGCCGGCGCCCTCTGGCAGCCTCTCCCCGTGGCACATCGCGGTCCCCGCCACGTAAGCAGGCTCTGCTGCGGCGGTGGCGTGTTTACGCTCGCCCGCCGCCTTGCTGGGGGTAGGTAAGGCCCCGCTCTTGCGATGCCCGTGCGCTTCGATCACGCTCAGGATCCGGTACTTCTTCCCCGCATGGGGACCGTCATAACCACCGCTCGCGTTGCTCCCCTCGTCTCCGCCTGCAAGAAGGGACTAGGCGAGTTATGCGGAGACAGGTCCGAATCCGAATCCGGGGAGTGCCGCCGGTCTAACCAGGCGGAAGTGAACATCTGCGCCATCGACCGCCCATGTCCCCGCGGACGCAGTCTGACATCGGCGGCGTGTGTATCCG
>JADJRG010000019.1 GCA_016712315.1 Nannocystis sp.
CCCTGAAGCTCCTGCTGCTGCTCCTACGCCTACGCCTACGCCTGCGCCTGCTCCTGCTCCTGAGCCCGAGCCCGAGCCCCCGATGGATGCCGCCGAAGAGGACCTCTTAGATAGCCTTAGCGGCGCGATCAAGCAGGCCATGGCCGGACTACAGGACGAGGACGACGAGGAATAACATGACCCAAGGACCAGGCCACATCTACCGCGTGGGCTCCACGTCTACGCGGACAGCCGCGCCCTCCGTCACCTCGCCGAACACCACGACGTGGTGCCCACCGCCAGCGGCTATCGTATGCTCGAGCCCGCGATCACCAGCGAGCTCGTGGAGGGCCGCCAGGCGCTCCCCAGCCAGCAAGGCAACCTCTACGAGCTACGCGCCGCCGATCGCTCCCAGCTCGCCACCGCCTGCGTAGGCTGGCTTTGTTCATCGACGCTTTTTTAACCAAACACCGCGAGCGCCTCATCCGGGTCATCGACCAGGAATTGACGGCTCGCCGGATCCGCCGCGGAGGCGCGCCGCGAAGCGCCCTCGAATACATGGAGGTCTACGCCGCCGTCGATCGCGAGCGAAAGACCCTGCGCCTGCGTGGCGCGGACGACCCCACGATCATCACCCGCCTGCTCAAACGCCTCGATCTTCCCGAAACGGCACCCCCGAGCAGCAAGAGCGTCGCCCGACTCGTGCGCACCTACATCGACCTGCGCGCCGAGGCGATCCTACTCCAGGCCGCGGGCTGGGACGCCGAGGCCCTGCTCCTGCGCCGCCCCGCGCTGGTGATCCTACGAGACGACGCTCATACCGCGATCGGCCCGTTAGGCGTCCGCTACATCGCCCGCGCCATGCGCGACGCGGCCGGCGTGCTCCACCTCAACCCCGCCTACAACGACAAAAACCTCCAAGAGCTGCGCACCGCCGCCGACACCGCGCATCAGCAGGTCGCCCAGCTCCGCGAGCGGATCACCGACGGCGCCAAGGTCGGCCGCTACGCCCTCGCCCTCTGGACGCACGCTCGCGCCCTCATCGCCGCCCCCACCGCGCCCGAGCCCATGCTCGTGCGCGAGATCGAATCACCGCCCGATCACAAGACCCCTGCCTGGCGCACGAAGGCCAATCTCCAGGCGATGCAACTCGTGCTGGCCAAAGAGCCAGATGAGATGACCTCCGAGGATCTGCAAGCCGTCGCCGGCTATAGCGGCTGGGGTGGCCTCTCGATCGAGAAGGTCAAGGCCCAGATCCCCACCGAGCTCGTCCCTGAGACCTTTGGGCTGATCCACGAGTACTACACCCCCACCGTCATCGCCGAGTCACTGGCCGAGGTCCTCTGTCCCTACCTGCCCGAGCTCACCGGCGAGGACGGCCTCGTGCGTGCCCTCGAACCCAGCGCTGGGATCGGCCGCCTCATCCGCGCCTTCAGCCCCCGCCGATGCCTCGCCCTCGAAGCAGGCGGCCAGATCAAAGGGATCCAGTGGACCGCCGTTGAGTTTTCAAAAGTCTCGTCGACGCTGCTACGCGCGCTCCGGCCCGACATCACCCTCCACCACATGCCCTTCGAGCGCTGGGTCCGAGAGTACGGCCCGCACCATCAAGGCGCCCTCAACCTCATCCTCTCGAACCCACCCTACGGCGAGCGCGGCGCCATGGCCCGCGAAGACCCCGACGAGGTTTTTTAAGGAGAAGCGCGCCTTCGCCTACTTCATGCGCCGCACCCTCGATCTGCTCGTCCCCAGCGGGATCGGCGTGTTTTTGATCCCCGCCGGGTTTATGTCCGGCCGCTCGAGCCGCGGCCTGCGCGAGAAGATCCTGCTTCGCCACCACCTGCTCGGCGCCTACCGCCTGCCCAGCCACGACACCAACGGCCGCGAGATCGTGCCCGGCGCCTTCGTCGTCATGGACATCGTGATCTGGCGCAGCCGCGGCGGCGAGCTGCGCGAGGTCGACGCGGACGACATCTACATCCTCGACGGCGAGTATTTTGAGCAACACCCAGACCAGATCCTCGGCGACGAAGAAGGCTCCTTCGCGGGCGAGGACGAGGCCGGCAATAAAAAAGACCTCGTGGCGCTACAAGGTCGAGGGCGATTTTCGCGGCCTACCCCCGCTCCAACCCCGCCCGATCTGCACCTCCTGCGAGCTCACCTCGATCGCGCCTCGTGCCGCGGCGGGCACCTTCCAAACCGTCGTCGCCGACGTCTCGCTCCCCAACGACCTCGATCCCGAGCTACGCGCCGCCCTCGAGCTCGGTCGCCGCGTCGGTCGTTACCTCGCCGCCCTCGGCGCCGACGATGACACGAAGGCCCTCGCCCTCTGGCCGGAGCTGCACCAGGCCCTCACCGACCACGCCCTCGCGTACGGCAACCCCTGGCAGCACAAGGAGCTGCTCGCGCTCTCCAACCGCGGCCAGGCGCTCGCCCAGCAGCTCCTCAACGCCACCACCCAGGATGGGCGCCCTCGTGCCCGCCCTGCGCGACCGCCCCAAGGTCGAGCCCAAGTACACCGGCCAGCCCGACGACGTGCCCGCGCAGGCGGAGATGCTCTTTCGAGCGCGCCGCCATCTCACCATCACCGAGCTGCTCGACTTCCATCGCCGCCAAGGCGGCACCCTCTCGCGGCAGGCCGCGCTCGAGTCCTTGTTCGGCAACGGCTGGAACCTCGACGGCGACGAGTGGAACGAGCTCTACCCCAGCGACGCCTACACCACCGGGATCCACCTCTGGGAGCGTCACGATCGCGCGCAGGCCCGCGCCGCTGTGGGCGACGCCCAGGCGGCGGCACAAGTCGCTCGCCTGATCGCCGCGATCAAGCCCGTCCTTTTTCAAGACATCCAAGACATCGGCCCCAACCAGGGCTGGGTCCCCCTCGAACTCGTCGCCGCCTGGCTCAGCGCGACCTACAACCGCAACTACGGCCCGATCCTGCTCGAGCGGCACGAAGCGCTCGTCCGCCCCATCGGCCCAGATGGCGACAAGGAGCCGACCATCCACCCCAAGACCTCGTCGATCCTCGGCTGGATCAACCACGACATGGCCTCGTTCAAGGTCGAGAAGCCGAAGAAGAGGGACTCGATGATGTCCCGCGAGGAGAAGAAGGCGGAAAAACTCAGCCTCGCCCAGCTCCGGCTCGCGCAAGAGAAGGCATGGACGGACGAGTTCGTCACATGGCTCACCGAGGACGAAGAGCGGCAGGAGGCCGTCGCCGCTGCCTACAATCGAGCGGCGCGCGGCCGCGTCGTGCCGACCTACACCACCGAACCCCTCGAGATCGCCCGATGGGGCGCCAACGCCCCCCAGCTCAAGCCCCACCAAGTCGCCGGCGCCCGGCGTGTACTGCACCAGCGCGGAGGCCTCGTCGCCTTCGATGTCGGCGTCGGCAAGACCTACACCGCCCTCGCCATCGTCGCCCTCGCGCGCCAAGAGGGATGGGCACGCCGCCCCGTCATCCTCGTGCCCGGCTCGATCGTCTGGAAGTGGCACGATGACATCCTCTGCACCCTTCCCGACTATCGGATCGCCGTCATCGGCAGCAAACGAAAGCGCCTCACCCGCGGCACCCGCAAGGGCCAGATCACGAGCGAGACGGACACCCCAGAGGAGCGCGCGCAGAAGTGGATCGCGCTCCAGACCGGCCAGCTCGACGTCGTCATCCTCAGCTACGACGCGCTGGGCCGCACGAAGATGAATGAGTCCGCGGTCCTGGAGTACGTCGAGAGTGTCGAGGCGATCCGCCGCTCGCTCACGCTGCGCCGCATGAGGCTCAACGCCCTCGAGGACAAGGCGAAGGAGAAGCTCAGCGAGCGCCAAAAGGCCCTGCTTGAGCACGGCACGAGCGCCTGGGTGGACGAGATCCTCGCGCTCCCGGAGGGGTGGCAATACGACCCCGGCGTCACCTGGGACGAGATCGGCGTCGACCTGCTCATCGTCGATGAAGCCGCGAGCTTTAAAAACCTCCACCTCCCCCAGGCCCGCGAAGACGGCAGCATCCCGAAGTTCATGGGGTCGGGCGGCGGTGAAGGCAGCGGGCGCGCCTGGCAGCTCGACTTCCGCGCGGGCGCCGTCAGGCGCCAGACCGGCGGCTCCGGGGTCGTGCTTCTCACCGCCACCCCCGCCAAAAACTCCCCGCTCGAATTTTACAACCTGATCCAGTTCATCGACCCCGCCGCCTTCACCCGCGCGGGGATCTACGATCCCGAGCAGTTCATCACCCGCTTCATCCAGATCGCGATCCGCGAGGTCTTGGACTCAACCCTCAACATGACGGAGGCCACCGCCGTCGTCGGTTTTAAAAACCTCGACGACCTACGCACCATCATTTTCACCTACGGCGAGTTCCGCACCGCCGAAGAGGTCGGCCTCAAGCTGCCCCGGCCGATCGTCGAGACCCTCACCGTCCAGATGGACGACGAGCAGGAGGCCAAATACCGGATCTACGTCAGGCAGATCGAGGAAGCGCTCGAGAACCCCAACCCGGACGGCCCGAGCAACCTCATCCTCGGCCTGCTCGCCCGGCTCGCCCTCGTCGCCCTACATCCCGCGCTCGACGAGGGCTACAGCTTCAGGACCGCGCTCGCGGGCGGCGAATCCAAGCGCACCAACGAGAAAGGCGAGGAGTACACCGTCAGGCTCCCGCGCCCCTCCTACTCGAGCCCCAAGCTCGAAGAGTGCGCCCGTCGCGTCGTCGCCTCCCCACACTGCGGCCACATTATTTTCGTCGAACCCACCGCCGTTCATGTCTGGATGAAGGAGGTCTTGGTCGACGCAGGGATCCCGCGCGAGCGGATCGCCTGGCTCAACAGCGACGTCAGCACCATCGAGCGCAGCACCATCGCCCGCCAGTTTAACGGCCTCTCCGCCGAGCAGCCGGAGCCCGGCACCTGCTCTCGCCCCAGCGACAGCGCCGTCGCGCCCAAGTACGACGTCATCATCGCCAACTCCGTCGCCTACGAGGGGATCGATCTACAAGTCCGCACCTGCTCGATCCACCACCTCGATCTGCCCTGGACCCCCGCGGACCTCGAGCAGCGCAACGGCCGCGGCGTCCGCCAGGGCAACACCCTCGGCGTCATCAACATTTATTACTACTTCGCCGACGGCTCGAGCGACGGCTATCGATTCAGCCTCATCGACGGCAAAGCGAACTGGCTCGGCCAGCTCATCAAGTCCAGCGTGCGCGACACCAACAACCCCTCCGCCCAGCAGCAGCTCACCCCCGAGGACATCATGCTCATGGTCTCGCGGGACAAAGAGCGCACCGCGGCCCTGCTCGAAGGCAAACGTAAAAGGGCCCTCGAAGAGCGGCGCGCCAAGATCGCGCGCGAGGCCGCTCGTCTGCTCCGCCAGGCGGTCGCCCGCTACGCGCGCGCCCGCGCCAGCGACGACCCCGACTACGCCGCCCAGCTCCGCGACGAAGCCAAGCAACGTCTCACCGACCTCCAGGGCGTCGACCGCGACGCATGGCCCTGGCAAGACTGGATGTGGGCCGCGCGTGAGCACGACATGCTCGTCCCCGAAACCGGCGCCGCCCCCCTCTACGAGGGCCTCCGCGTCGCGCGCCCCCGGATCGGCGCCCCCGACCAGCTCGAACACCTCGAGTTCGGCCGGATCAGCGCCACCGGCGACAAGATCGCCGTGCGTGCCGCCGGCTCCGCCGTCTGGAGCGAGCTCTCCGAGGTCGTCCCCCCGCTCACCCCCGACCATCTCCCGCGCGAAGGCGGTCCTCGCTGGCCCGACGACGACGACCAGCGCACCAGCGACGCGATCGCGCTCCGCCTCAACCGCTTCATGCGCGACCTCGACGATCTCGGCTGGATCGGCGCGAGCGACGCCTTCGTCGAAAAGTTCTGGCCCCGCTTCGAGCGCCAGATCACCGCCACCCTCGCGCGAAACGGCGCCAAGGACCTCCCCCTCATCAAAGCCGGTGTACTCGCCCTCGGCGAGGCCAACGACCAAGACGGCAGCACCATCCTCCCGCCCTCCCTCGCCGGCTGGCGCCGCTACCTAGAGCTCGCTCCCACCAGCGGCCTCACCTTCACCGAGCTCAAGCAGGTGGGCGATGCCTGGTGGATGCGCCCCTTCCCGCGCGGCCTGCTCACCGACGCACGCCGCGCGGGCGAAGCCGAGGACGCCGAAGACGCCGCCGCCCCCCGCACCGCCAGCCTCAAACCGCCCAGCGCCACCCCAAAACCGCCCACCTCCCCCCCAGAAGCTCCGAGGTCCACGCAACCCACCCAGCCCGCCACCCCGCCGCCGCCGCCCACCTCGGAGGCCGCCGAAGCCGCCATTGTGGCGTCCCTCACTGCGGCTCTCACGAGAACCCTTCGTGAAGCCCGAGCGGGGGGGCCCCAATGACCGCTGCCGAGCTCTTCGATGCCGTCGTCGCCGCCTGGCGCCCGATCGCCGCGCAGCAGCATCCGATCGAGCTGATCGATCGTGTGCTCTCAAAACACCGCGAGGCGCTGATCCGCGTGATCGACCAAGAGCTACGGGGGACGGAGCCGGCCGCAGGGCAGAAGACCTCGGACGCCGCCCCGCCCGCGGTCGAACCGGCCGCCCGCCGCCCCAAAGCCCACGAGCCCACCCTACTCCAGCGGGCCGAAGCCATCGAGATACGCCAACTCCAGGGATCGCCGCTCACGAGCAGGGCCTCCACAAACTCGCCCTCGCGCTCAAGGAGTTGATCGATCCGATCCCCAAGACACCCGCCGAGATATCCCGCTATTTCTCCATGGAAGAGGATTTTGTTCAGGAATTCCAGGACATCGCGAGTGAGATCGATGACTACATCGCGCAAGGCGGGCCGGTAGGCGGCACCCTGGAGCGGATCGCCGGACTACTCCAAGCGAACTTGGAGGCGGACGTGGTGCAGGTCGAGGGCGGAATCATGACCGTCCCGAGCAACACCATCCGCACCGGCAGCAAGAACGACAACTACGTCCTGCGTCAAGACTCCGAGGGTTTCTCGCGTCATGGCATCGAGGTGCTCGGCCCTGAGCTCGACGAAGACGGCGAAGAGAGCGCCTGGATGCGGGTGAAGCCGCTCCCCTCGAAGCAGGGTGTGCGGCCTCTCCAGCGATGGGACGGCCTCATCCACGACCTGGAGGATGAGGAGGCGCTCACGCGGCGCTGGGACCACTACGACATGCTCGCCCAGGCCCTCCGGCGAGCGCCTCGCGACCTCGAGGGCACCCGCAAACTCATCGCCTACGCCAGTGTACTCGTCGCCGCGCCCAAGTGTCGCGGCCGCGCGCGAGCCGTCGCCGCGCGGGCCCTCGAACAGGCGATCGACGAGCACAAGGCCGCCGCCGCCGCGATCGAGGCCGGTCATGAGAGTGAGAGCGCCAAGCGCCTCACCCGCGTCGCCAAGCACCTCGCCCGCGTCGCGCACGAGATCGCCACCCACTGCGCCGCCGGTCAAACCCACCTGCCGCTCGATCCCGGGGACCAGGCGCCCGAAAACGTGCCTGAGCCCGGGCCCGCCGAGGAGCAAGAAGAGCCCGCCGACGCGCCCGACGACCCCTACGAACCCACCCCAGAAGACCGAGATTTCGGCCCTTACGTCCTCTACAACGCGCTCCAGGTGCTCTCAACCCCGCTCGACCAAGAACCGCAGAAAGGAAACACTCATGCCATTGCAACCAAGTGACTACCTCGTGATCGTCAACAAGATCTTCACCGTCATCGCCGAGGCATTCGACGAGATGGACAAGCGTGAAGCCACGCGCGCCGGCTACGACGCCGCGTCTGAGCTCACGGAGACGCTCGTGCATCTCCGTGAACGGGTCGCCACCCTGGAGACCGTCCAGGCCCGACACGACGACATCAACGACATGGATGGCGACAGGCTCGCAGCCCTAGAGACCGCGATGAACGATCAGCGCGCGATCAGAGATAGCATCAGGTCTATGCTCAAGTCGCTTAGCAGTAGGGTGGATTCTCTGTCTCAACAGCTCGATTCACATGACAAGAGGATGGATTCTCTGTCTCAACGGCTCGATCTGTATGGCACAAGGGGGGCGTCTCAGCCATCCGAGGTTACCTTCGATCCCATCAAGGACCAGAGGCCGGAATGGTCGCCACCCGATGGGGCGGTGCTGGCCATCCGCTTGATCCTCGAAACGCTGCGGATCCTCCATGGGGGGGGAGTACCGTCCGAAGCCGCCCGCGAGTGGCTTATGACAGGGGTATGGAGGCGCCCTCGTCAGCGCGCGATCTTCCGCGAAGCGCGGCGCAAGCTCATCTGCGTGAACGAGCTCCGTCCGCAGGGGGAGGGGACCGAGCCCCTTATCGATTTCGCGCTGCGCTTCGTGGAGGAGCGTTGGGCTCAAATGTGGTGCCACATCCAATCGCAGGCTCCCTCGTCGCAGGCGAACTGATGGCCACCGACCTCATGGCGCAATCGCACAAGCTCAAGGCCGACCTGATCGCGCGTGGCCATACGCGCGAGCAGGCGCAGGTCCACGTGCGAACGCACCAGTGCCTCGTCGCCCTGCTCGCCGCGGTCGCCGTCCTCTACGGCCCAGAAGCTCGGATCGACGCCACCAACCTCCTCAAACCCACGATCATCATCACCGCGCAGGATCGCCCTGTGCTTTTGTACACCGCCACCCTCAACGGCGCCACGATCACCCGCCCCGGGGGTCAATCTACGATCGAGATCGAGCAGCGCCTCCACGACATCCGCCGCAAGCTCGCCGCCGAGCTCGCCGCCGAACCCTGCCAGGGTGACCACGCGCAGGCCATCCGCCGCGCCCTCGCGCGCCTTCAACGCCCCGACCGCGAAGCGACCGAGCAGGGCCAGCGCTTACTCGCTGCGCTCGCGAACCAAACGGAGGCGGTCCAGGAGCGGCTGCATCACAGACACGTGAACTCCTGGGTACGCGCGGCGCTCGACCATCTCCGCATCACCATCCGGTTTGATATCGAGACACACGAGAGCACAAGCGCCGTCATCTACCCCACCGAGCTCGCCTACGAAGCCTGGCGTGACCATCTCCGCGTGATGGCGCACGCTCTCACCCTACGGGGCGCCCCAGCGCTCACCCTCGACCTCACGAGGCTCAGAGCATCTCGAATCGGCGACGAGCACAACGCCGAGCTCGATCGGATACGTCTCGACCCCACCCGCCGGGCTCTATTCTCCCAACAGATCGAAAGGGCCATCCTGCGCGGTCTCAGCCCCGCCGCGGTGCTGAGGCGAGCCCGTAAGGTCGCCAAACTTCAAGAGCGCCAGAGCGCGGAGGGAGGAGCGACTCATGGCTAGAGCGCCCGACTGGCACCACGCACCGATGGCCAAGGGCGATCCCGCTCCGCGCTGGCCCTTACCTGGCCACGCCCGCAAATTCGCGACCTGGTCCTTCGGCGGCGGCCGCCCCTTCGGCTGCACAGACGACACCTGCGAGCGCTGGCACGCGGGGATCGACCTCACCAAGATCCCGAACGGCGCCCTCGTCGTCGCCCCCGAGGACGCCACCATCATCGCCCTCGATCGGGGCTGGAGCGCCGGCTCCAAGGCCCAATTTTTAAAAACCGCCAGCGGCCTCTTCCTCGTGCTCGGCGGCTTCCACCCCGGAACACATCACGAGTTTGGCCTCACCGTCGGCCAAGCGATTCAAAAGGGCCACAAGCTCGGCCGAGTGCTCGGCAGTTATGGGATGATCCACCTGGAGACCTACGGCGACAAGGATCGCAAGGCGAACTCGGTATGGCGCGTCGGCAACCCCATCCCCCGCGGCCTGCATAACCCCACAAAATACGTCGAGAGCATGGTCGACGACGCCCCCGCCGTCGACGACGCCTCCCCAAGCCCCTCCGAGCCCGCCGCGCCGCCCCCCGAAGACGCCCTCTCGACGAGCTCAGGCGCCGCCCCCTGGATCCTCGGCGGGCTGGCCGTCGCCGGCGCCGCCGTCGCGCTCACCTACACCTTACGCCGCAGGAGCAACCCATGAATCGCCCCCTCTTCGTCGCCTTCGGCGCCATCACTGGCCTCAGCCTCGTCCTACACGGCGTCAATGTCGTCCTCGCCCGGACCCGCAAGGGCGACCACCTGGGGACTGTGTACACGATGGGCGACCAAGTTTACCTGGACCAGCTCGCAATCGACCACGTCGCTGGTCGCAGGGGGATACACCAAGGGCCGCGCTGGTCTCGCATCATCTTGGACGAGTTTACCCTCACCGTCGAGCCCGCGGTCGACGCCCTCCAGACCAAGCCCGAGCGCCTCTATCGCCTGCGCCACCCCGACACGGACGCGAACGCGGAAGACGGAGACGAGGGCGACAGCATACGGGAGCTCGCGCAGGGGCTATCTCGCCGCAAGAACGACAAATTCGCCAGGGAGTTTCTCCTCCTCATGGCCTCACGTGGCCACTTCCACCGCCAAATTCTCGCATGACAGCCCCGAGGTCCCTCATGACGACCCGAGCAGACGATCTCAACCGCGCCCTCGACGAGTCCATCAACCGCGAGAAGGACGCGTGTCTACGCGCCCAGCGCCTATCGTTCGCCGTCGTCGCTCTGGGCGCGAGCGTCGCTGGCTACGCGGCAGGCATGTACACGGCCTACAGGCTGATGGAGAGGAGGGGAAAATGAGCAGTACGTCCCAGAACGAGTTCTGGAGGGATCTCCTGGGGCTCGGCAACCAGGCGATAGAGCACGCGGTCTCTTACCGCGAGCAGCAACGCCACAGGACGATCCCGCTCGTCGCCGACCTACTCGAAAGCGTGGGCGAAGACGGCGCTGTAAAAAAAGACTCGTGGCAAGTGTGGGAGGCGTGGAACGAACCCCAACCACGATCAAAACCACGACCCCACACGAGCGAGGCCGACGCGGAGGATGATGTCGAAGAAGCCGAGCTCCAGGCCGAGATACTCAGGCTCGAGCGCGAAGTGCGTAAGGGACAAAACCGCGCCCGTGTCGAGCAGTTGCGCCGTCAAGTGGCCGAACTAGAGCGCGGCGCTCAAAGCCCGCCACCGCCAGCCTCTTCCGAGCCACCACCGCCAGTTCCCCCCGAGCCGCCATCGCGGCAGCGTGCCGAGCCGGCGCCCCCAGCCCCTCCCGAGCCCCCACCGCTGCCGCGTGCCGAGCCGCCATCGCGGCCGCCGCGTGTCGAGCCGCCACCGCTGCCGCGTGCCGAGCCGGCCCCAGCCCCTCCCGAGCCACCGCCGCTGCCGTCGCGAACCGACCCCGAGGAGGCCGCGGACGAATACGATACGCTCTTCGGCCGGTCCATCGCCGTCCCTGACGCAATCGCCCCTCCCGTCGACAGCGACCCGCCAGCGGTTGCGAATGGCTCGTTCGACTTCTCATTCATCAGCCGCGTGGTGCAGGAAGCTGCCGCCCAGGTCGCAGCCCCCGTCGCGGACGCACTCCCGCTCGACGAGCAACGGCTCAATGACCAGTTCTATCAGCTCTTCGGCCCATCGCTGCCCACGGCCAACAACCCCGACGAGATCGCTCCTCAGCTAGAGCCCCCAGCAGCGCCTCCTGAGCCGGCCCAGGCCGCCCACCCCGAGCCCGAAGAGGCCGCGGCCGAAGACGAGCCCGCCCCAGCGCTCGACGCCGCGCCTTCGCCCGTCGTCGACCCCCCGCCCACCCCGCAGGGGCACGACCCGGACGATCCCGATCTCTGTCCCGACCCCGACCCCGACCCCGACCCCGACCCCGTGCGCGCTCAACTCCAAGAGCAGATCCGCGCGCTTGAGCAAGAGCCCAGCGCCGCCAACGACGACCCACAGCGCCTCCAAAACCTCATCGAGGCCAACCGGATCCACTGGAATGGCACCCGCAAGACCCTCTGGGCCGGCTCCGCGCTCGCGGCCTGTCTCCGAATGAGCGTGCGCATCTCCCCCCCAGCCGACCGCGTCGCCCTCGCCCAAGAGGCGCACCGCGTCGCCGCGCGGGCCTTTCAGCTCTCGGAGTCTGCCCCGCGCTTCCACGACCTCATCGCCTGTCACAACGTGCTCGCGCGCACCCTTCACGACGCCGGCCAAACGACAAAGGCTCTCCAGCTCGTGCGCAGCGGCTTCACCATTCTCCGCGCCACAGCCCCACGGCTGCGCGTAGGCGGACACGACCAAGTCACCGAGATGCGTCAACTCCTCAAGATCTTAGAAGGGGCAGCGGATCATCCATGAGTTCCACGACAAAGCTCGACCAGCTACGCAACGACCTTTTTTTAGAAAACGCCGCCTTCGCGGGCAAGCTCCGCGCCGCCGCCGACAAGGAGGCTCTGCGCGAGCAAGCCTGGCAGCGCCTGCTCGACCTCTTCCGCTACGCCGGGGAAGGGGGCCGCAGGCGCTTCCTCGACGCCATGAAGCTGCCCGGCGCCGCCGCCGAACGCCGCCGCACCTACGACATTTGTATGCGCTCGGGCGCCAAGAACCACGACGCATGCCAGGCCGAAGCCGAGGCGCTCCCGCTTTTTCAAGATCTCTTTGGCGCCTACCCCACCAGTCACACCCCCCAAGCGTGGTGGGCGGCCCCGATCTCCCAACTCATCGCCGACTACGACCCCGACAACCCACCCGCCGACGAGTTACGCGGCTGGGAGCACCAGCTCCGACAAACCCACGGCAAAACCCAAGCCGAGCTCCTCCTCGGCGTGGGAGCAGCCTTCGAGGCCGCCGAAGAGGCATTGGGCGACACCTACGGCTCCGTCGTCGAAAGCGCCACCGACGCCCTCAACGCCCCACCGTCCCCCAAACCATTCCCCTGGCTCAAGCTCGGTCTCGGCCTCAGCGGCGCCACCCTCGTCGGCGCCCTCGCGTACCGGATCACCCGCAAGCCCTAGCCATGACCCTCTCCACAAAAGACGCCGCACGGATCACCCTCGCCGCCGCAGCTCTTGTGGAAGGCGCCGCCGCGCTCACACGCCATCGCGAGCGCGCGAGCGCCTTCGAGGCCGCCGTGGAGCGGGCCACCGCCCTCAGCCGCCGCCTCGTCGTCATCGGCGACCCCGACGCCGGCATGCACACCCGGATCGTGCGCGCCTACGGCTGCGGTGACGTGTGCCTCGACAAGAACGGGTGCCCGGCTTGCCCTGTGACGATCACCGCCGATCTCACCAAGGGCCCCATCGAAGGGATCGCCGACGACACCGCCGTCATCTTCGTCTCCTGCGTCCTCGAATACGTAGAAGACCTCGACGCTGCGCTGCGAGAGATCGCGAGGATGGCAGGGAGCGGCGAAAACGTCTTCATCGTCGGCGTACAGCCCTGGACCCTCACCGCACGCCTCTACCCCGGCGCACGTTGGCGCGGCACCGTCGTCTCCCGCGGCGACGAGCACGCCGTCGACATGAAGCCCGTGCGCAGCGGCGAGAAGCTCGCCTTCGCCGCCGCGCTCGGCCTCACCCTCGCCTCAGCCTTCTGGCCCGACAAACCCAACAAAGGAACGAACAAGCCATGATCATCTCCGTCCACAACACCAAAGGCGGCGTCGGCACCGCGACGCTCCTCCCTCACCTCGCCCACCTCGCCACCGAGGCCGGCCACAAAGTCTACAGGACGACAGACAGCGTCCGCTTACCCGAGACCATCGACTCGGATCTCATCCTGATCGACGGCATCCGAGACGATCTGCCCGCGTGTGTGCTCGTCATCCCAATCACATGCCGCATGGCCGAGGAGCACGCTCACGAGCTCGCGGACAACTTCCGCGGCCCCGTGATCTATCTCCCCAACATGGGCCACCGGCTCACGTCCATCCCGCCCCACTTACCCGTCATCGTCGCCCAGACGATCCCCTACAGCCACGCCATCGCCTACGCAGCCGACCAAGCGCGGCTGGTGTGGGATGCCCCAGACGGACGCACCAAAACATCCCCGGCGCCATCGCGCTCCGCTCCGCCCTGCTCGACGTCCTACGCCTCGCGAACGCGGAACCCGTAGAAGAAGACACGAGCGAGCCAATGAACGACGATTACCTCCTGCTCGCCAGCCTGTCCGAGGTCATCCAAGCCGCGTTGGCGCAGCCCGAAGACGAAGAGACGAGCGAACCCACGACCCCGCGCTCCGCCTCGCTGACGTCGAGGGCATAACTGACGACCGCGCTCGCATTCCTCGAGGAAGGGAGAGCATGACGACCCCGCCGACCCCAGCCGCGATCTTCGAGGCCGCCCTCGCGGCCTGGCGCCCGCTCGCCGCGCAGCAGGGCTCGCTCGATCTGATCGATCGCATCATCGCCAAACACCGCGCGCACCTCATTCACCTCATCGAGCAGGAGCTCGCGGAGCTATACCCTCCCGCTGGGCAGGAGCTCGCCAGTCTGGCAAAGAGCCTCGAAGAGATCGCCGAACCGACCCAGAAGACGCCTCAAGAGATCCGCGAATTCTTCGGGCGCCTCGTGTCCGCGTCGCCGCGCTTCTCATTCCTGCGCCGCTCGGCCGCAGCGCAGATCTCACACCTGATCGACGAGTACCTGCGCAAGGGGGGACCCGTAGAGCCTTTTTTAGAGAACATCGCCGAGCTGATCCGTGTCGGCGACGAACACGACCTCGTGATCGTGAGAGACCCCGACACCGAGGACGAGACCCTCGCTGTCCACATAGGCTCCCTGCTCGGTGTCGGCCACGAGTGGCACGTCGGCGAGCGAGGCCACGTACTCCGTCAAGATCGCGAGGGAGTCTCTCTCCACGATGTCGAGCTACTCGGCGACGATCTCGATGAAGAGGGCAGGATGACGGACTATGTCGCAGTGAAGCCCGGCAGGGCGACGACGACCGGCTACAACCTGCGCCAAGGCTCCATCTCCCTCCGGCACGGTGACCGCCTCATCCGCCGTTTCTTCATCGCCCCGGGTTGGGACGACAAACACACGCTTGGCCAATTAAGACTAGAGAGTTACTGGCAGCACTATCACATGCTCGCCAAGGCGCTGCGGCGCTCCCCGCTCGAACTCGAGCGCACCCGCCAGCTCCTCGCCTATGCTGGCGTCCTCGTCACCGCGCCCGCATGCCGAGGACGCGCGCGGACCCTCGCCGCGCGGACCGTCGACCGCGCGATCCACGAGCACAAAGCCGCCGCCCAGGCGATCGAGAGCGGCCAAGACCAGCTCGCCGCCCAGCGGCTCGCCCGTGTCGCTCGCTTCGTCGCCCGCGCCGCCCACGAGGTCGCCTCCGCCTGCGCCAGCGGCCAGGACCTACCGCTCCCGCTCGCCCCCGCCCTGCACGACATCCCCACCTCACAAGACCAACCATCGCTCTTCGAGCAGACCGCTGATCCCTACACAGACCACCCCGAGCTCACCCCAGAGAGGGTCAAAGCCGCGCTCGCATTTCTCGAAGAGGAGGAGGGGAGAGCATGACGACCCCGCCGACCCCCGCCGCGATCTTCGACGCCGCCGTCCACGCCTGGCGCCCCGTGGCGGCCGCGCGCTACTCGCCGGAGCAGGTCGATCGAGTGATCACCACCCACCGCGCGCGCCTGATTCGCCTCATCGAGCAATCCCTACGAGAGCGCCGCGACCGACGGGGCAGGGGAGCGCCGCGCCCCTGGTGGCAGCGCACCCCCGGCCTCCCGCGCGCGGACAACACCGCCCTCAAGCACGAAGCCCACTCGATCCTCACGGCCGTCCGCGCCTATCTCTACGATCCCGAGTGGGGCCTGCTCGACGAAGAAGACGCCGTCGCCACCATCCACGAGGCCATCGTCCCGCACTGGCCCCTCGAAGACGCCGAGCGCCTGATCCAAGCCATCGCCGATCTCGACGGCGGCCTACGCGACGAAGGCTCTTTTTTAGAAGAACTCACCGCCGCCCTAAGAGACGGCCACGCCCCCGAGCTCGAGATCCACACCATCGATCCCGACACCGCCTGCGACTTCGTCGCCCGCCACCACCGCCACCTGCCCGACTGCAACCGGCGCGGCCTGCTCCACGCCCTCGCCGCACGGTGGCGCGGCCAGATCGCCGCCGTCGCCCTCGCGGGCGCCCCCACTGGCCGCTGGGGCCGCGCCACCGACTGCCCCCCCGAAGGCACCCTCGAAATCACCCGCGTCGCCAGCCGCGCCGGCCTCCGCCGCTACGACCGCAAGGGCCGCGACGTCCCCGTGAACGCCGCCTCCGCCCTCGTCGCCCACCTCATCGACCTCCTCCCCACCAGCGGCCGAGGCGCCCCCGGCTGCCGCCTCATCACCTACCAGCTCACCTCCGAAGACGGCGCCATCTACCGCGCCCTCGTCGCCAAGGGCCTACGCCCGGTCGCCCTCAGCCGCCACACCCACGCCGGAGGCGCCCGCACCCGCGTCGCCCTCCCCGGCGCCAAGATCCGCTGGGAAGCCGGCCCGGCGGCCGCCCCCCCCGATTGGAGCCTCCTCCAACCCTCCCACCGCCCCGGCGCTCAAGCCGCCTACGCCGCCTTCACCGCCCGAAAGGAGCGCCGATGACCTTCCGCATCCCTGCCAGCTCTCGAGATCGACTCCGCGAGCGGCTCGTCGTCGCCTCCGTCAGCGGCGGCAAGGACAGCACCGCCCTCGCCCTGCTCCTGCGTGAAGCCGAGATCCCGCATGTGCGCGTCTTCGCCGACACCGGCTTTGAGCACCCCACGACCTACGAATACCTCTACCTCCTACGCGAGCGGCTGGGCGAGATCACGACCGTCCGCAACGAATCGCTGTGGCAGGACGCGCTCCCCGGCGAGCCGGGCATGCTGACGCTGATCCGCCGCAAGCAGATGTTCCCGAGCCGTCTGCGCCGCTTCTGCACCGAATCGCTCAAGCTCCGTCCGATAAAAAAATACCTCGAACAAGTCGAGGAGGAGAGGGGACCCCTTGTCAACGCCGTAGGTGTACGAGCCGATGAGAGCGCGAGCCGTGCGCGGATGCCCGAGTGGGAGTGGTGGGGGGAGCTCGACGCCGAGATCTGGCGCCCTTTGCTCGCCGCTACCTACGACGACATCGTCGAGATCCACCGCCGCCACAACATGCCGCCCAACCCCCTCTACCTCGAGGGCGCGCGTCGTGTCGGGTGCCATCCATGCATCTTTTCGGCAAAACACGACATCCGCCAGATCGCCCCCGATCAGCTCGTCAAGATCCGGCGCGTCGAACAGGACCTCACCGCGGACGCCGTCGCTCGCGGACGCGAACGGCCGACCCGCGCCTTCTTCCAGGTACGCGGTCCCGGTGGACTCGCCTTCACCCCGATCGACGAAGTCTTCGAGCAGGCGCATACCATCCGAGGTCGCCCATGGGAGCCGGCCGCCGAGCTCCCTGGGTGCCGTCGCTGGGGCCTCTGCGAAGCCGGCGAAGCGCCGAGCGAAGCCGGCGAAGCACCGACCGAAGCCGCCGCCCCGATCGCCTACATCGGCCATGACCACGCGCTCGCCCTCGGCATCCCCCCCGAGCTGCTCACGCGCTGGCTGGACGAGCGCCTCCTCCTACCGGCGCATGGAGGCTCGCGCGATTGGGCCGGCTTCTATCAGCGCACCCCCGCCGTGGAGGCCGAGCTTGCAGCGCAGCTCGAGCGGATCCCCATCACTCGCCAGCAACTTCTCGCCCGAGGGATCACCGCCGCTCAGATCACCCGCTGGCGCAACGGACGCGGCCCATTGCGCCGCACCGCCACACGCGGCCTCTACGAGATCACCCGAGCCGCTCTCGCCAAATTCAGCGCATCGCCCACCGATCAACAACCAACAACCAACCTGCTCCAAGAGACACCATGGCCGAACCAACCACCATCCGCCTCACCGCCACCGCCCCGCTCAACGGATCGGGCCTCATCCCTCTCACCCGCGAAACCCTGCAAACCACCACCGCCGGCCGTCTCTACAGCGCCACCATCCCGACCGGAAGCCGCCTCACCAGCGACATCTTCGGCATTTTCTCAAACGGCGCCCACACCTCGATCACCGTCACCGCCTCCACCGACAACCCCCGCGACGTGCTCCGCGTCTACCTCGGCGCCGCCATCCGCAGCGAGCACCGCCTCGCCGGATCCCAAACCATCACCCTCGCCCCCGGAGAAGAGCTCGGCTTCATCACCGAGGCTCCCACCGTCCTCCTGCTCGTCGTCAACGAGCTCTCCGAAGCCGACCAAACCGCCCGCCTCGACAGCACCGCTGCGCCCGTCATCCGCGCCCGCCTCACCCGTAACGCCGGCTTCACCGCCACCGGCGTCATGAACATCAACCTCCTCTGGTCCACCGCCTCACATGTCCTAGAGGCCACATCCAACGCCCCCGCCGGAGCCCTCCCGCTCGAGGCCCTCGACCCCCGCCAATCCCGCTACGCCGGCTACTACTGGCGCGTCCGCGTCTCCGGCTGCGACGGCGCCTATTTTTCCGGCCCCGCCAACCGCCTCACCGGCGACGCCGCCCTCGAACAGCTCCTCCCCGGCCAGTGGTCCACCCCGCGCCGCGTCAGCCACGACGATCTACTCGCCGTGCTCAGCCCGCCCGTGCGCGTCGGCTGCCCCACCGTCATCGCCGAACACGAGCTGCTCCCCATCACCGAGGCCCAGCTCCTCGCCACCGCCAGCGCCCCAACCACGCCCCCGCCGACCCAGCCCGCAGGCGCCATCCCGTGGGCCACCTTCCACGATCTCAGTGTCAACGCCGCCGGCGCCGATCGCCACGAAGCCGGCTACCTCATGTGGACGCACGCCATCACCGGCAACGCCAACGTCATCGGCAACAAGGGCTTCCACGGCATCGGCACCGGCAACAAGGCCATGCTCGGCACCGACGCCCCCATGCTCCTCGGCCTCCCCCTCGCCCAGCTCACCGCGCTCAGCGTCCGCTACGCCCTGCGCACCGCAGGCAACGCCCACATCCTCAATCGTCCGTACATCAACATTCTCATCGACATCAACGGCGACGGCACCCTCTACAAGATCGGCGTCTTCGATCGCGATCCCAACCCCGCCCTCAACCTGCTCGTTGACGTCGCCCAGGCCAACCCCACCGATCACGAGTACCTGCTCTCCTGGGTAGGCGCCGGCAAGCTCAAGATCGTCAACGAGCTCGCCGGAGTCACCCCCGCCGTCGATCTCGGCGCCGGCTGGCACAACAAGGTCTTCCACGTCAGCGACATCCTCGCCACCTACCCCGACGCCAAGCTCACGAGGGCCTTCCCCGCCGACAACGGCCTGCCCGCCGATCTCACCATGCCCCCCCCTCTGGCTCGTGCTCGGCGACTCCACCTACACCCGCTACTCGCGCGTCCTCCTGCGCGAAGTCCGGCTCAACAGCTAAGCGAGCCCGCCATGATCATCGAGGTAGGTAGCCAGCGTTACAAAGAGATCTTCGGCGCCCGAGATTTCCTCACCCAGCCCTTCCAAAGCCGGCTACCGCCTCACCGCCTACTCGTCGAGGCCCTCGCCGATCCCTCCAAGTCGATCACCGCCATCGACACCCTGCTCGCCGACGCCAACCCCAACGGCGTACTCCACAGCGCCGGCCTGCAAGACATCCACCTCGGCACCCAGGTCCTCATGCACGCCCGCGTCGCCGCCTCACGCGTCGGCGGCCAGCTCGTCCTCCCCGGCAACGGCCTCTCGAGCAACCTCGCCGAGGGTCTCGTCGACGTCATGAAGAATTTTAAAATTCCCGCCCGCGCCAGCGACGCCGACGTCCAAGCCTTCCTCATCGAAGCCAGCTTCGCCGTCGGCATGAAGGCCCTCGGCGCGATCGGCCCCGTCGGCAAGATCGCCGCCGCCGTCATCGGCTTCGCCAGGGAGATCATCCAGCTCATCAAACAACGCCGCCTCATCAAAGAAGACGACGCCCAGCGCCGCGAAGCCCTCGCCTACGCCAAACTCCCCCCCCTCCAAGAGCCCGACACCCAGGTGGACGCCTGGTACGTCGACCAGGTGCTCCGCCCCCTCATGGAAGGCCCCTCCTGGACCCCGATCTTCTCGCCCCGCTTCGACTCGGATGAGTGGGTCGGCATCGATCGCAACGGTGGCTTTGCGTTCGCTCCGGGAAAAAGCGTCGAAGGACTGGATGACTTCGGCCGATCTCGCAAAGTTTTCACTGCCAGCGGCGGTATCGGCTTCATCCCTGGCCTCGACCAGATCGCAAGTGTCGTGCAGGTCGCACATGACCCAGAGATCGTCAAGCGCTGGGCCGGCGGCCCTTGGCCGATCCAACCGCAGATGGTCACCGACGTGGGGAAGTTCTTCGTCAACACCGGCCGGCTCGCCGCGGTAGCTTGGGCGTGGGCGACCGAAGTCGACGCGAGCCCGGACCTCTACAAGCTCCACATCGCCGCTCTCCACGAGCGGTGGAAGCGCTACTGCGACGGCGGGCGCCGCTACCTGCTCGACAACACCAAGGACTGGAACGACAACCTCGGCAAGGGCCGCGTACTCTCCGACGATCGGCAGTTCCTCGCCGGCAGCGCGATCGGCTGCGCCATCGGAGCCTGGCGCTGCCTCCCCAAAGACAACGGCTACAGCCTCCTAAGCGCCGGTGTCCGCGGGGAAGAGCTACGAGGCCCTGGCCTCGGTCGCCAGGTCCTCGGCTGCGTCATGGATCCCCCGGCTATGGACGCCTACGCCAGCGGTCAAGCCTGCTTCACCACCATCTACGAGGAGAGGATCCAAAAGGTCCTCGAAGAAGCGCTACGGCGCCAGCGCTACTTCCTCCGGCACTCCCTCGTCTCCGCCTACGTGCGCGCCGACTTCGACGCCTTCCGCGACATCAAGATCCGCGACGCCCTCCTCAGCGCCCGCAAAATCCTCCTCGAGCACCCCGACCGCATGCTCGTCGAGCTCGCCGATGTCGCCGCCGACGAGCCCGGCGTACCCACCGGCGACGGCAAGCTCTGGAAGGACCAGCTCCGCGCCCGCAGCGTCAAGGACAAGCACCCCCTCATGGGCGGCGTCGGTCGCCTCGCCGATCGACCACCTGGTACCCTCGTCCCGCCCCGCGAGCCGCCGCCCAAGGTGCCCATCTACGAGGGCCCCTTGCCCTGGGGCGAGCTCGCAGAGCCCGCCCCAACGGGCAGCCTCTCCCCGTGGCAAATCGCGGGCCTAACCGCCGGCGGGCTCTTGCTCGGCGGCGGCGCGTTTGCGCTCGCCCGCCGCCTTCGCAAGGGCAGGTAAGGCCCTGCTCGCGATGCCCGTGCGCTTGCGCTCACGCTGGGTATCCGTTATTTCTTCCCCCACATGAGGACCCTCGTGCTCCTGCTCGCGCTGCTCCCCTTCGTCACCGCCTGCAAGAAGGAACTCGGCGAGCTGTGCAGCGACGGCTCCGAGTGCGAAACCGAGGAGTGCCGGGTGGTAACACCCGGAGCGGAAGTGAAAATCTGCGCGATGTACGGGCCCTGCCCCGAGGGGACGGTGGACATCGGCAGCGAGTGCATCCGCTCGTGCAGCGTGGGATGCTCGGATGGGACCGTGTGTCACCCGTTCTACGAGGGCTGTCTCGCCGCCTGCACGGGCGAAGATCAGTGTCGCAACAACACGTGCACGCTCGCGACTGGCTTGTGCGAGTGACAGTGGACGTATGCGGATGAAGACGCAGCCTCAACGCAGCCCCCGAAAGGGGGCGACCGTGTACTTCGATACTCGGTTTTATGGCTGGCTCAAGAGCAAGGACGATTCGCCGTCGAGCCCGTAATCCGCGACCTGATCGACCCTTCGCAGACGACGAGGCGGCGCCGAACCTCGGCTAGGAGGTTCGTGAGCAGATTTTGGGGGCTCGCCTCGCCCAACTCCTTCAGGACAGCCTGGACGAGGGGTTGGCTCAGGAACGTGTCGGTGTTCGACCAGAGCGCGGTATTCCGTATGCGGGTCCCGGCGTGATTCATCAGGTCGGGCGTAGGCTCGTCGTGGGCAATGTCGTTGCGAAGCTCGCGGACCTCTTTGAGCGCGACATCGAACTCTTTCAACGCAGCGCTCTGGAGGAAGTCGCGGGCAATGCGCGCGCCGGGACCGCCGTCGCCGTCGTAGACCCAGTACCAATCGATACCGTCGACCGTCTCTTTCAACTCGAACGGGCGCTTCCGATCGTCGTCGGAGCCGTCACCGTGTTTGAGGAGTTTGTCGCCCGTCGGCGCTTCACCGCTCTTGACCTTGAAGTACCGACGCTTCTTCGGATCGGAGGAGCGCTCGACGCGCTCACCGAGTCTATCCCAGAGCGCAGCCTCGAAGAACGCTACAGTGCCGTGAACCGCTCTCGGGATGTCTCCCGCGCGAAGCGCCAGCTCAACGCGCAGCGCGGCCCGCACCGCCATACGCTCGTGGCTCAGGATGGAGAGGTCGCAACCCGTCGGCAATGGCAGCGACGCGGCGAAGTGGGCGAGCCAGTGGATGACCTGCGTCCACTCCTGGCCGGGTGCACTTTCGAGGTGGCTCACCGCTCCCCACGCCCCGAGCAGGTTGCCCTTCTCGACGAGCGACAGGGCATGCCAGCGTGCGCGGTAACCGGCCGCCGGGTGGAACTTCTCTTCGACAGCTCGATCCCCTTGGTTGGTGCGATCACCATCGGGCACCTCGAGCGCCGTGACCCTCTGCCTGCCAACGCAGTGCAGACGCACCATCTCATTGATGAGCTCGTTGGCCGCCGCGAGGCCGCCCGTCGTTGCCACAAACACGAGGTCATCCGGCTTCAGGTTGGCTGTGGCGAGACCGATGGCGTTCGACAGCGTGGCGACTACCGAGCGCCGAACGACCGAGTCGACCTCGTTCGACGGATCTTCGAGCTGTTCGTCTCCTGTTAGAAACGCTACGCGCGTCACGTTCTCTACGCCGCGATCGCGAAGTCGGCGCTCCATGAGCTCGCCCGCCAAGCGCGGATCTCTCGCACCCCGCCGCAACGTCTCGAAGATGAGCACCGACATTGGCAGCGAGGGAGCTAGGTGCTCGAGTACAGCGTCGAGCTTAGGCGAGCAGAGATGCAGATCTCCCTCGGGCAACACCTTTTTGAGGTCTCGACTCCTGCCCTTCGGGGCGTCGACCACTGCCCACGAGCGCTCCTTGATGGCGTCGTGCAGCTTGCCGCAGGTGTTGCCGTCGAGCTTGTGCCGTTGATCGTTCGCGACGAGCTGCACGTCGGTGTGGCCCGCCGTCATCACGAGCAGCGTCGTCATGGCGACCTGCCGTTCTTGTAGCGGCGTTTGCGCGAGTGCTTGGCGCGCAAGTCCGTATGGAACGTGTAGATGTTCTCGTTGCCGTCGCGGTCTCTCGCTCGCGGGTAGTCCGCCGCGTTCGGATGGTTGCGGCAATGGATCGCGAGCCAATCGTCCTGTGTCGATGTCTTCTGGTGATTCTTCATCACCCAGGTTGTGAGGTTGGTTTCGGGTTTCAGCGTCGGCGCCTTACCAGCTTCGTCGAGCAGCAGGAGCTGTTTGGCCTCGATGCGCACGCTGCCCCAGCCAAGCGGGCGCGCGTAGCCGAGCTTCGAGCAGTAGCCATCGGAGTGCGTGCCACCGAGCGCAATCCTGAACTGGTCGGGGCTGAGTGCGACGAGGATTGCCGACAGCTCGGCGGCGTCGAGATCGCGGAAGCGCACGGTGAAGCGGAATTTGCGGCCAGGCTTCGACGCCTCGAGTGCGAGCGTGCTGCGGTCGTTCTTCTTGTTCGTATCGGAGTGGTCCTCGGCGACGGGGTTCTGCCGATCGAGGTAGAACTTGCGTCCCGCCAGTTCCCCGGGTGCGTCGTAGCCAGCCGCGTCTCCGTAGGTCACGAGCGTGGCATTATCCGACGGCCTCGACTGCGGGTGGTGCGGCTGTTTCAGGTAGTGCTCGACCGCACTCGGACGAGGCATGCCGAGTTCTTTGAGGAAGGTCGGGCCGAGAAAGCGCTGCTCTTCGGTGTCGTTCTCGCCGACGATTTCGAGACCCGCGTTGACGAAGACGCGACCCATGAGTTGCGCGTGGTCCTTCTCGCCGATGCCCGCGCTGCCGTCGTTGTCGCCGGTGTACCCAAAGAGCCGCCGAACCGCCGACAGGACCTTCGGTGCAGCATCGCCGTCCTTCTCCCGCTCCTCGTCGAGCGGGAAGAGCTCACGCCGTTCGAGCCTCGGCGCGTCAGCGTCCTTGCGGACCGAGTCGGTGTAGGCCCAGCGGTAGTAGTAGTGCCAGCCGAGCGAGACGATGCACTTCTTCTCGGTGTCCCACTCGACCCAGATGAGATCGCCGGGCTGGAAGACCTCGTCGGTCACGGCCTTGAGGATGCGCGTTCGGGCGGCGTCACCCTTCACGGTATTGGGCACATCAGGGTGCCGCTCGGAGAAGTGGCCATGTTCGAGGTCGACGAGGTGCCGCACCGTCGCGAGATAGCCCTCCTGCAACGAGGGCGAGAGTGTCGCCGTCTCGGTCGGCCCGTTCGGAGTGGCGGTAAGCTTCTTGTGCAGGTTGCGTTTGGAGTTGAGCTTCTCTCCTGCGCCCTGACCGCCTCGGTAGGCTGCTCCCCCTCCGTCATCGAAGCGGTAGTAGTTCGAACTCTGTTTGCGCCCCTTGTCGTACCGGAGGTCCGTCGGCAGCAGATCGAGCTTCGTCGGCACGCGAACCCGCGTCTTGTCGTCGAGCGTCTTCATCTCGATGCCGTATTTCGGCACGCGAGCGATGCGAGCGATGAGCCTCGGGTTCGCCTGGTTCGGGAAGAGCGCGTTTGGGCGGTACGAGTACGAGCGCTCGGCGACGCGCTCCATCGGAGCGCCCAGCAGCGCGCCAAGCTCGTGACGCAACAGGCCCTTCAGCGAGTCACCGGGGATGACCACCGGCCGCTTGCCCCACGGCGCGCGCAGCGGGCAGAGCACCGATTTCTTGTCCTTGAGTTGGCCGACGGTCGGGAGGTTCGCAGGTACGGGCCAGTCACTCTCGGCGTCGCCGACCTGACCGCGTTCCCAGCCGACGAGGAGCGGCGTAAGCGTCTCGAGCTCGAAGCGGACCTCTCCCGAGTGGCGGCCCTGGCTGCTCGTGCCGTCGTGCCATATGGGCGCGGCGGATTTCAGGTCCTGCGGGAGTGAGACGAAGCCGTAGGGCTTGCCGGGGAGAGGCTGCTCTCCACCGCCTTGGTGCTGGCCTCCTCGCTCGTGCTGGAACCCGCCGTGTCGAGGTTGCGGCTGCGCAGGTCTCGGCGCGACCGTCGCCGCGATGATCGTATCGCCACCGTCGATCGCTTCGAGCCCCGCTCCTCCGAGCTTCGCACGCACCTGCTCGATGTGCGTGTCCTTCGACGCGCAGATGATGAACTCGGTGGCGACGGAGGTGCCGACGATTTCGAGGTGGGGCATCCCGAGCTGGTTGCTCTTCAGCTTGTTGATCTCGCTCTGGTCACGCGGCTTGCCGTCGAGCGTCTTGACGCGGATGCGGTGCTGCTTGTCGGGTTTTCCGGGCATCAGCGCTGCTCCTGAGTGAGGGTGAAGCCGAGCACCTTGTCGCCGCTGTGCCACTCGCGGAGGAGCACCTTGCCCTGGCCGGTGTTGGCCGATGAGAAACGCCGGAAGCCGTGCAGCCATGCGGGCGTGTGGACTACGCGGGTCTGTTTCGCGCCGTCGGCTTTCTCGTCGAGTTCCTCGATGAGAACGAACCGCGGGCCGGTCGACGTGCGGACGGCACGCCAGACCGCGCGCTCGGCGTAGAACGCGATCTCCTCAACCTGAAGCTTGTCGTCCTTAGCGGGCCACGCCCTGCCGAAGGATGCGGGCGGCGTCCGCAGGCCGAGGTCGATGGTCGGATCGCACCACCACGCGACGAGCTTCTCGCCCAGCGCCGCCTTCGCGACCTCGGCAGCGGCTCCGAGCGTCAGCTCCTCGGCGATCGTGCCGGTCTTCGTGCGCACCCAAACATCGGCGGCGGCGGGGCGGTCGATGAAGGTGCGCTGCGCGCGCCCGCCGTTCTTCACCTGCTCTGTGGGCTCCTTCGGCGGAGTCCAGTCCCGCACCTTCGTCACGTCGTCCGTTGCCCACGGCTTCGCCTGCCAGTGCCCGGCGCCTGCACCACGCGTCTTGTGTCCGCCGACCGGAAGATGCCCGAGCGCGCCAAGCGCGACCTGACGATCGACGAGCTTTACCAGCGGCTCGACCTCTTCACGCGTCGCGCCTTCGACGACGATGCGCACCGGGAACGTGCCCCGGAGCACGCGCACCGCGTCGCGCTTGGCGCTGCCGTACGAGCCCGCCGAGAACTCGTCCTCCGCGTGCATATGCAGTTTGGCCGCCGCCCACTCGCCTTCAGCATTCGCATCGCGAATGAGGATGCGGCTGCTCCGGCTGACGGTTCCGAACGCCTTCCCGGCCAGGTCGTCTTCGCCGACCTTGCCCTGCACGATGTGCGGGTCCTTGATGACGCGGCCTTCCGCGCGCTCCTGGCGCGAGAAGGCATGACGCAGCGGGCCGCGCACGCTCGCACCAGGAAGTAGCGGACGACCACCGTCCATGAGCATCGCCCGATCGGTGGCCAGCGCGTCGGGCGTCTGCGCCTCGATCGCCCACGCGGGCTTGCCCCACAGGCCGTCCCCCGTCGGCTGCGCCGTGCGCTCGGTGTCGTGCGGACCGACGGCGAGGCCCCAGGCGGCCTCGCTGGGCTCGGGCTTGTACTCACCGAACGAGACGCTCACGTCGAGCGTGCGGAAATACCACGAGTGCGTTGGCGAGACGACCGGCACGGAGCCGAGCGCAGCGGGTAAAGTCGCGCGGCCCGACTGCACCCACACCTCGTAGGCCGCGTTGTCGAAACGATACGCCTTCAACTCGTCGAGGTGGCACCAGCCGAGCCCGCGCGCGGCACCGCCACCGAGCCAGCAGCGCCCCTTGGCCCAGTGCTCGGCCAGCACGTAGCCGAGGATGCCCTCGGCCTCGGTGAACTCGGCGTCATCGTGCGCATACGAGCGATCGACGCGAAAGCTGAGCTGCCACTTCGTACCTGCGGGCATGACCTCGCGATCGTAGAGGACCCCGCGCGCCCGCGCGCCGGTCTTGTGGCGAATGCCGACGCCTGCACGAACGCTCGGAACACCCGTCGTCTTCGCGTCCGCGAATTCCCATGCCGAGCGACGCAGCACTCCATGCTCGATGTCATCGGAGACCGCGCGCGGTAGGGGTTTGAAGAAGCGTTTGGCCATTGCGACGGCGGCTCCTTTGAGACCCCGCCCTACGAGCCTCGGCTCTCCGTCGACGAGCGCAAAGGGCTGGTCGGCGCTGGTCTCGCGATCGAGGCCCGACACCGAGAGCGCCGAGTCTTGCACGAGGGTGGCAGTGAACAGAGTGAGCTTCATGGTCATCGTGCCCCCGTGGTCTTTTCACGTAGCATGGCGCGCAGCCAGCGCACGAAGAGGTGCGCGTGAAGAGCGCGCTGCTTCGGCTGCACCGCTCTGTCGTTGAGCTTGTCGAGGATCGCCTTCGCGTCCTTGTGCTCCCAGCTCTTGCCGCCCGCCGTCGTGGGGTTGAGACGGCTCGTGAGCGCGCGTGCGTCGTCGGCATCCAACTCTTTGACGAGATCGAACCACTGCGACAGGCTCGGTGGCTTCTGCCCGTTCCCATCCTTCCTGTCGGGCTCTGCCAGCGAGCCGTGCCCCCTTAACCATTTCTGGGTCGTGGTGGCAATAGGTTCATCCGCGACGTCAGCGACAGGCGTCGGTGGAGCAGTCGTGCCGACCTCGCTCGTCACGCCGGGCAACGCAGCGTCGATGCGGAAGCGCCCAAAGCCCTCGTGCGTGCGCTCGCCGAGCCAATTGTTCTTGGCAGCGCGCTGCGCGAGCTTCGCGACGCCCGCGCCCGACAACTCGAAGACCGATCCACGCCGAACGGCGGCTGCGGGCATGCGCCAGAGTCGGGAGGTGCCGTTGAAGCCGTGGATCATCACGCTGTCTTGAAGCAACCTGCCGAGCTGCACATCGTCGCCCAGCAGGTCCTTTAGAGCAGCTTTGTCGAGCGCCGTGCGCCAGCGCAGATGCTCATCCCGCACGAGCAGATCCGACGTGAGCGTCAGCAGCGCCTTGGACTCGGCCTTCGTGGCGGGCGGATCGCCAGACCACGCGAGCTGCGCCACCTCAACCGCTGCCCCAGCACGCCCCACGCGCAGCCAGCGTTGCCCTCGCAGCACGGGTCCGAGCTTCTCTGCGAGCTTCTTCAGCTCGTCAGACGAGCCATGAAGCTCCGCCAAGAAGTGCGTCTCCTCGACGATCTGCTCGATGGCGAAGAGCGAGGCATCGGCCTGCTTGGGATCGGGCCTCCCGTTGCGCAGCCGCACCCGGCGCGCGGGACGGAACGTGGTCCACGCCGAACTCGCGTTCTCGCGGTAGACAAAGAGGTCGTCCTCGGGGCGCTTGAGCTTCGCCTCCGCGCTCCACCCATCGAGGCGCTTCGTCGGCGCGGTCGGCTGCGCCCACCAGGGCAAGTCACCTGCCGCACCTTCCGGCTTCTCGCTCAGGAGCGACAGCGGCGCGGGCAATACCTCCACGCCATCGAGCCTCGCGGGCGCGTGCGGCAGCGGCAGCGCATCGCTCACCGACACCTTCCCGGACGTGAGCAGCGTGGCCGTCGCGTGATCGCCCTCGGCGATCAGCCACGCGGCGACCGCGCCGAGCAGCGTGCGGCCGGGCACGAAGGCGAGGCTCGGGATCAGGTTGTCGGGCGTCGCCGTCGCCGTGATGCAGAGCGGGTCGCGGCTCTTTAGGAGCAGCACGAGGCGGCCCGTCGACGCGCCAATCTTCCGCGACGGGCTCGCCACTTCAGCGTGCGTGAGCGTGAGTGTGACCCGCCCGGCTCCAGTGGAGCGACCACCACCGAGCGCGTCGACCTCCTGCACGAGCCTCTTCAGCGTGTCGAGCTGGCTTGAGGGCAGCTCAACCTCGCCGACGAGCTTCGTCCCCTTGGGCACGTATTCGATGACCCGCAGCGTGTCGTCCTTCGGCGCGCGGTTGTCAAAGGCCTCGCGTGCGGTCGACCGCCAGATCCGGCACTCGGGGTTGTCCTGCGCGTAGAGCGAAGTGAAGACTGCGCGTTGCTGCTCGCCACCGGCCCGACCGAAGAACTTTCCGGCCTCCTCGTCGCCACGCAGCCTTCGCGCGGCGTCGCGCAGGACGCCCTCGACGTGGGAAGACCAGATGACGGGACGGTCGCGTCGATCGCGCGCGACGAGCGAATCGATGCCGCCGCCACCCGAGCCTGAGCCGAGGTGGGCATCCGAGTCGAACTCGGCGGTGAGCGTCTGGCGAACCCACTTCTCAGACATGCGCGGCCTCCCGCTCGTTGTCGGCGCGCTCGGTATTGCGACCGAGGCGACCAATCTCGGTGATCTCGATGAGATCGAGCAGCGCGGTGATCGACGCATTCCCTACTCGTCGCCACGGCTCCTTCACGCCCGCTTCGGCGAGCGGTCCTCTCGCCTCCTGCGGCAGCTCGGCGAACGCCAGTTCCGAGAGCGCGCGACCTCGTGAAAGCTGGTCGACAAGGTAGCGAAGCTGCGAGCGCGGCGCGCATGCGAGCTGCTGGGCCCCGCGCACCAGTCCTTGCAGCGAGTCGAGTCGTCCATCCCCGAGCACATCGACGGGCCGCTGCGAGAGCACGCGCAGCTCGTTGCCGCCACCACGCAGCCAATGGCGCCGGCGCACCTCTTCGGAATCATCAACCCACGCGCTGCTAAACACCGCCCAGTCGACGACGGAGCGCTTCGCGTCTTCATCCTTGAACCCACGGAAGCGGCGCTTCGCGGAGCTGGCGAGCTGCTCGACGACCTGGTGCAGCCGGTGGACGGGGATGGTGTGCTTGGCGAACACCACGCCGACCCCGAGCGTCAGCTTGAAGCCGGTGCTGCTCTTCTGGAGCGCATCAAGCTCGCCGCAGAGCGTGACCACGAACGGTAGTGCGAGCTCCGCGCGGGTCACGAGCAGGAGGTCGTCGCCACCCAGCATCAGCGGGATGAGCGGCGCTCGGCCCGTGTCGGGGCAGTGCGTGTCGATGGCCTTCTGCACCGCACGTCGCAAGAGTACACGGTTGCGATGAAAGAACGCGGCGCGCTCGCTGTCGGTCTTTCCGGCGCCGCTACCGACGCCGACGCCGTTGCCGTCGGCGTGGATGAGCGCGAGGTAGCCGTCTCCGACCAGCTCCTTCAGCTCTTGCACCCGTTTCAACGTCTTGAGCTTGGTCGTTTCGCTCAGCAGGCTCGCGACATCGACCGCCGTACCGTTTTCGGTGTTCTTCGCTGCCTCGTGTCGCTGGGCGACGTCCAGCGACACGGCGAGGTGCTCGTCGCCTTGCTCGACGATGGCCGACGCGAGCCCGCGCCCAGTCCACTCGCAGGGAGCGAGCACCGGCAGCTCGGTCGAGAGATGAACCCGGCTCTCGTCAGGTGGCTGGCCATCGAGGCAGACGCGAAAGCGCAGGCCCGGCAGGTTCGAGCGCAGGAGGCGCCCGGCCGCCTGGGAGAATGCCTCCGCGCCGCTCGCGAACTGAGCCTCGAAGTGCCCACCGTCGCGCGAGAGGATGCCCGCCTTCGCGTCAGCGGCGGGATCATCGTAGTACTGAAGCGGATCTCTCTCATCGGCACACGGATACGCCTCGTTGATCGGTGCGAGCATCCAGCCGCGCCCGGTGTCTCGCGCCAGCTTCGGCAGCGCGACGCGCAGGGTCTCGCCGAGGAGCGCGTTGGCGCCGACCATCGCCCTCAGGCGCGGCATGGCGAAGAGCCACGTCTGCACGCGTGACAACTCGATGTGGACTCGCCGACTCATGCGCACTTCCTCCTCCAAGCACTCTAATCTGCCTACTAAAGCGCTTACCTACGGCACACACGCCACTTCAGGCGCACAGATATTCGCAACACAGTTCGCCCCTTGGCACTCCCAGTGATTCGAGCAGGCGGCTCCGTCCGCCTTGCTCTGACGGCACACTCCTTCGATTGAGTAGTCACCATCACAGTAGAGGGTCCAATCCCCACAGTCGTAATCATCCCAACACTTCGCCCCGATCCCACCGACTGTCTGACACGTATTGGTGCCAGGGTTACAGGAAAGACCCCACCCGCAGAGATCGACCGCAGGATTGCAGAGGTCTCCTGCGCGCTGTACGCCGACACACCGGCTACTCGTCGTGTCGCAGACGAGTCCCATCCTCCCGCACTCCCCCCCAACACACGTCTCCCCCCCGTTGCGCGGGTTCGAGCATATACCGTCAGGATACCCGAGGCACGCGAGCCCGTCCGTGCAATCATAGCTGTCTATGCAGGAACCCCCGATCCACTGTTTCGCCACACAAGTGGCAGTCACGCCCTCACAAATGGATCCATCGATACAGTAGCCGCTCGGGCACGGCTGCCCGAGCACGGCGTTGGGCAGGGCAGCACAAGTCCCGGCGCAACAGGCCATTTCGCACGCCCAGTGGTCAATGTCGCAGAATTTTGAGCTACACTGGAGGTCGGTCCAGCACAACCCGCCGTTCTCGACGGAGCCCGAGAACACTGCATCACAAGCCGGACCCGTGAAGATCGAATCGAGGTTCGACTCAACACACGAAGAGCTACGAAACGCCTCAACACACTCGACCGCCGCCTCACCGTCGTAAATGATCGATCCCGTCTCGATCGCGCGACGTACATCCACGGTGAGCACCCAAGAGGCGACAAACGCCTCAACTCCGACTACCGTCGCACAGAAGTCGAGCTCCTCCTCGCCAAATTCCCCGCAGTTGATCGCCCAGTCGCAAACCACCTCCGAGTACGAACGCGGCAGTTCCTCAAGCGAGATCTCTTCCGGGCCACAGGCGCCCATCACAGCGAAGGATGCAACGACAATGAATGCGCGATAACGATGCTGAAGAACCATGATCCCGGAATCCTATCAAATGAGTGATTTTACCGATGTGTCGGTTCGAACGAGAGGGAGAGGTAGTAGGTGCCTCCCCCATCCAGGCCAGCCCACCAGCCCTCCCGCAAGACCTCGTATGGAATAGGCCCACACGAGCCTCCACCCCAGCAAAGCGACGTGATTAGGTCATCCTCGAAGGCGTCGGACTCCCAGAACTGTAGCCAGAAGCTCGTCAGCGGGTCATACGAGACCGACTCATCGGACCATGTACCAGGACAGCCAGAGATCGCCGATGAGGACACGTAGACCCCGTCCGCGAGGAAGTCATAGTAGATCTCTGCGCTTCCCCAACCATCCGAGCAGTCCGGCGGTGTAAAATCATGGACAGTGACGTCGAAATAGAGCAGCCCGATCCAGGTGCAGATACTGTCGTAGCAAAGCTCGTCGAAGGCGCACTCAGCAGTGCTCACGCACGCCGGATCACCAGAAGTCGATGTCGAGGACCCTCCGCTGGTTGTTCCGCCTGTGGAACCCGTCTCCCCGCCTGATGTACCTCCGCTGGTCGAGGCGTCGCTCGGACCCGCGGAGACCATCCCGGGGTCGACGCATGCGTTGGAGATGCACGTCAGCCCAACAGCGCACGCGCCGCCCTGTGCGCAGGGGCAACCCTCTTGTCCTACAGAACAGGCGCCTTGGCTCTCACCGCTCGCCCGGGTCTCACTCCCTCCATCGTCATCGGCGCACGCCTGCACGGCCGATCCGAAAGCAAGCACGGCCACCAACTGTATTCTTCGCATGAACATGACTTCTCGCTTACGTTCTCTGCGGCGAGCATACGGTCGGCACCGATGTACAGGCAAGCTTTTGTGCATGGGCCTAGGGAATTCGAGACAATAATTTTCCAAGGGCCTGAGTACGGTTCCGCATGGATCTCCTCGGTTGACGGGGTCTATCGTGGCCCCAGGGCTATCTCCGCAAGTTGGACTGGTCATCTCATGTGAGCCATCTCTCGTCGGTGGGACCGAGGAGATCTCCGCTTGCGACCTGCACCGTTAGGAGAAGGGCCAGGCCCCGCGATCACGTTCGCGGTCTTCAACCTGCTTCCCCGTCACCACGGCGCTTCAATGGGGCCTCCCTAAAGGAAGGGAGGAGGGCCAACACCGAGATCAAGCGCAGCACCTTCTACATCGCTTCAATGGGGCCTCCCTAAAGGAAGGGAGGAGGGGGCCAACCCGTTGTGGCGCCGCTCACCGGCCGGATCACGTGGTGCTTCAATGGGGCCTCCCGTGCGCCGGTCAAAGCCGGCGAGGTGAACAGGTGAAAGTCCGAACAACGAAAGGAAGAGCCAGCCACGTTGACCCCGAGTCATGCGTCGGCGCCCGTGAGGGCGGCGGCGAAGCGTTGACAGGGGGAGGTGCGGGCCGGGTATGGAGCCGCGAAAGACATGCCCTCGAGCGCGAGCGCGAGGCCCTTCGGAGTGCCGACGCAGTGGGAGAATGCGGAAGGCCACACCGGGCGCGCCGTTATGGCGAGGTGCGACCGGACTCCGCGCGGTCAGAGACCCCGAGCACGTACCGAATCACCTCGCGCGGAAACCGGGAGATCTCGCGCCCGCCTGTGATTTGCGAAAACGCAGGCCGCATCGGGAAGTCTGAGGACGTACGCCGATGACGCACGGACGTGAGAAGTCGGGCAGGGTCGTAGTACCGAGGAAGTCGCCGAACAACGCCGGCACACCGGCCGCGGAGGTGATGGAGGAAAGGACCCTGGAGGAGGGGGCTATTCAGCCAGTCCTCCAACACGCGACGGTCTGCTTCAATGGGGCCTCCCTAAAGGAAGGGAGGAGGGGTGCCTGCGTCGCCCGGCGGCGCTGGCGTGTGCCAACGCTTCAATGGGGCCTCCCTAAAGGAAGGGAGGAGGGGGAGGCCATGCCGCGCTACACAGTGAAAATCGAAGGGCTTCAATGGGGCCTCCCTAAAGGAAGGGAGGAGGGGTCCTGAGTTTGCGGCAGCTCTAGCGGAATCCTATGCGCTTCAATGGGGCCTCCCTAAAGGAAGGGAGGAGGGCGGGTTTAATGCCCATTCCTACCGTTTGGGATGAAGTACCGCTTCAATGGGGCCTCCCTAAAGGAAGGGAGGAGGGCCTCACAGACGCAGGGGAATTTGAGCTTAGTGACTTGCTTCAATGGGGCCTCCCTAAAGGAAGGGAGGAGGGACGGGCTTTTACGGGCGAAAGGTTGCGTCGACGGCGACGCTTCAATGGGGCCTCCCTAAAGGAAGGGAGGAGGGCGTCGAGGAAGTGAACGCGTACCTCGGCGCGCGGGCGCTTCAATGGGGCCTCCCTAAAGGAAGGGAGGAGGGCACGCGTTGTCGCCCCCTTCGCCTTCGCGGAGTCGGTCAGCTTCAATGGGGCCTCCCTAAAGGAAGGGAGGAGGGCTCTCACGCGGAGGCAACGTAAACTCGTCGGCCTTCGCTTCAATGGGGCCTCCCTAAAGGAAGGGAGGAGGGCTCACCACGCACGTCCGCGAGAAGCTCGCACGTGAGCGGCTTCAATGGGGCCTCCCTAAAGGAAGGGAGGAGGGTCGCAGACACACAAGCTCTTCGTGCTTCGCTAGCCTCGCTTCAATGGGGCCTCCCTAAAGGAAGGGAGGAGGGGACGTGAGGGGGTCGAGCGGGGTACGATCTCCCCGTGCGCTTCAATGGGGCCTCCCTAAAGGAAGGGAGGAGGGGCGGCGCAGCCTCTCTCAAACTGGCTCGCGCCCGCGCCGCTTCAATGGGGCCTCCCTAAAGGAAGGGAGGAGGGCGAACGCCGACCCGGTCGATCTGTGGAAGAGCAAGATCGGCTTCAATGGGGCCTCCCTAAAGGAAGGGAGGAGGGGCCAAGAGCGAGGAAGCGTTGAAGCAAGAGACTCACTGTGCTTCAATGGGGCCTCCCTAAAGGAAGGGAGGAGGGGAAATCCCTCCTCCTCAAAGCGCTCGAAAAGGCGCTGCTTCAATGGGGCCTCCCTAAAGGAAGGGAGGAGGGGCGGATCTGCAGGCCTCGAAGCGCGCGCCGCTTGGGAGCGGCTTCAATGGGGCCTCCCTAAAGGAAGGGAGGAGGGGCCGAAGTTCGGCGACATGCAGGCGGTGGCCGACAAGCTTCAATGGGGCCTCCCTAAAGGAAGGGAGGAGGGTCGGCCTTGATGGACCCGTCGAGCACCCTGCGGCGCCAGCTTCAATGGGGCCTCCCTAAAGGAAGGGAGGAGGGGATCACGGTCACGCTCCAGGCGTCCTCGGGGATCGCGCTTCAATGGGGCCTCCCTAAAGGAAGGGAGGAGGGCCCTCCCCGTAGCCGAGTCGCGGGGGGAGGCGCGCGGGCTTCAATGGGGCCTCCCTAAAGGAAGGGAGGAGGGCGGCCTCGTCCGCGCGGAACCACACTAGCGCTCCGCGCGCTTCAATGGGGCCTCCCTAAAGGAAGGGAGGAGGGTCGAGGTGCGCGACGAACTCGCCGATCGGCGTGTCGCTTCAATGGGGCCTCCCTAAAGGAAGGGAGGAGGGCGGAGTGGAGGGGGATGAGGTGGAGGAGGAGCCGGAGGCTTCAATGGGGCCTCCCTAAAGGAAGGGAGGAGGGCCCCGACCGCCACGCCCGCGGACCCCGCGCTGGTCCGGCTTCAATGGGGCCTCCCTAAAGGAAGGGAGGAGGGGCTGCGAAGCGGAGGACGGCTCGATCGCCTGGACCGAGCGGCTTCAATGGGGCCTCCCTAAAGGAAGGGAGGAGGGGACGAGCGACAGGCCCGATTCGAGCATGTTGCGCTCGTGCTTCAATGGGGCCTCCCTAAAGGAAGGGAGGAGGGCAAGAGCATCCCCGGCGAACTGCGGGGGGTGTGTCAGCTTCAATGGGGCCTCCCTAAAGGAAGGGAGGAGGGCCTCTTTCGCGCCGGGAGATAGAGCGCCCCGAGCAGCCGCTTCAATGGGGCCTCCCTAAAGGAAGGGAGGAGGGGCGCCGTGCCAGGTGCAGCGAATCACACAGCGGCTGCTTCAATGGGGCCTCCCTAAAGGAAGGGAGGAGGGCGTTACGACCGCGATCCGGTTGAGCAGCGGAAGGTGACGCTTCAATGGGGCCTCCCTAAAGGAAGGGAGGAGGGAGCGAAGCCGGCTGCGAGCGCCACGTGTGGAACGCGCTTCAATGGGGCCTCCCTAAAGGAAGGGAGGAGGGGGCGACTGCTCCGATGAGGTGCGCGCGAAGGCCGAAGCTTCAATGGGGCCTCCCTAAAGGAAGGGAGGAGGGTCGCAGACCACCTCACCTATCTTCGCGAGGCACACGCGCTTCAATGGGGCCTCCCTAAAGGAAGGGAGGAGGGGCATGGTCTCCGACCGGCGATCGAGCGGCCGCACCTCCGGGCTTCAATGGGGCCTCCCTAAAGGAAGGGAGGAGGGGTCACTGCGGCGAAGAAGACGGCCGAGAGCAAGGCCGCTTCAATGGGGCCTCCCTAAAGGAAGGGAGGAGGGGGGCCGCAACCCGCCCGGCGGCGGGACCCTCGCCGACTAGCTTCAATGGGGCCTCCCTAAAGGAAGGGAGGAGGGGCGCTGGACCGGGGGTGACCTGTGAGTGTTGACCGGCGCTTCAATGGGGCCTCCCTAAAGGAAGGGAGGAGGGGGGGCGCTTCCCGCTTGCCGACCGGCACGTTGGCGCTTCAATGGGGCCTCCCTAAAGGAAGGGAGGAGGGATGTGTGTGACCAAAGAGATCAGCTTGACGGACTTTGCTTCAATGGGGCCTCCCTAAAGGAAGGGAGGAGGGGCCATCGAAGCGACTCCGATCGAGTCCTTCCTTGATCTGCTTCAATGGGGCCTCCCTAAAGGAAGGGAGGAGGGCGCAGTAACGACTTGTGTTGCCCGGAGTCGCTTAAGTTGCTTCAATGGGGCCTCCCTAAAGGAAGGGAGGAGGGGAAGCTCGACCCCGGTAACCCCAGGCGGCTCGTAGCCCGCTTCAATGGGGCCTCCCTAAAGGAAGGGAGGAGGGCATGAGAAACATGCTCACCGCACTCACCGCGTTTACCGGTAACCCCAGGCGGCTCGTAGCCCGCTTCAATGGGGCCTCCCTAAAGGAAGGGAGGAGGGCCACAAGATCGCGGGGGTCGTGACCGCGACCTACGCGCTTCAATGGGGCCTCCCTAAAGGAAGGGAGGAGGGCACCTCGACAGCGCTGAGATCGGCATGAGCCTGATCGTGCTTCAATGGGGCCTCCCTAAAGGAAGGGAGGAGGGCGTTTTCGCGCAACGTGATCTCCGCGGCGGACCTGCTTCAATGGGGCCTCCCTAAAGGAAGGGAGGAGGGATTGTGAGGTCGAGCTGCCATCCCGGGGCGATTGCGCTTCAATGGGGCCTCCCTAAAGGAAGGGAGGAGGGCGGCGCGCTCCAAACCAACAAGGTCTGAACCATGGCGCTTCAATGGGGCCTCCCTAAAGGAAGGGAGGAGGGGCGTCGCAGGCGACCTCGAAGGTGCCAGAGGTCGTCACGCTTCAATGGGGCCTCCCTAAAGGAAGGGAGGAGGGCAGCGATGGCGGTGAGCATGCAGCCCGCGGTCGATCGGCTTCAATGGGGCCTCCCTAAAGGAAGGGAGGAGGGTATGCGAAGGTGGAGGAGAGCGCGACGGGTGGCGCGCTTCAATGGGGCCTCCCTAAAGGAAGGGAGGAGGGGCAGGGCGTGCTGCTTCGCCTCAACCTCGTCCACCATCGGCTTCAATGGGGCCTCCCTAAAGGAAGGGAGGAGGGACGCTGCCCTTGTTGAGCGCGCCGATCGAGCCGTGGCGCTTCAATGGGGCCTCCCTAAAGGAAGGGAGGAGGGCCGCCGAAGATCGCGCTCACGTGGGGAGTCGGAGCGTGGCTTCAATGGGGCCTCCCTAAAGGAAGGGAGGAGGGAGGCACGCGAGCAGCTCCGTCGCCAGGGGATCGACGCGGCTTCAATGGGGCCTCCCTAAAGGAAGGGAGGAGGGCAGCGTCGACGACGATGGCGGCTACTTCGTGCAGGCGCAGCTTCAATGGGGCCTCCCTAAAGGAAGGGAGGAGGGGCAGTAACAACCGGCGTATACACGCTCGACGTCGACGCTTCAATGGGGCCTCCCTAAAGGAAGGGAGGAGGGCGGAGCCATAGGCGTGCGCTACTTCCTCGCCGCCCGGCTTCAATGGGGCCTCCCTAAAGGAAGGGAGGAGGGCTGGAGCCCGCCACCCTGGATTTTTTCACCACCTTTGGCTTCAATGGGGCCTCCCTAAAGGAAGGGAGGAGGGGCAGAGATCCGGGGGCTAGAAGACCTCCGTAGCGCCGCTTCAATGGGGCCTCCCTAAAGGAAGGGAGGAGGGCGGTCGATGGGGCCGCGTCGGCGAGCCGTCACCCCGGCTTCAATGGGGCCTCCCTAAAGGAAGGGAGGAGGGCGCCGCCCTTCTGGAACCACACGTACCCGGCCCGGTAGCTTCAATGGGGCCTCCCTAAAGGAAGGGAGGAGGGAGGTGTGCACCCCGAAGAGCGCGCCGGCATGGCTTGCGGTGCTTCAATGGGGCCTCCCTAAAGGAAGGGAGGAGGGGCGCCGTCGCCAGCGACTCGGTGGACTTGATCGTGGTGCTTCAATGGGGCCTCCCTAAAGGAAGGGAGGAGGGGCGTGCGGGCCGAAGATCTGCCGCGGCTGTTCACGTACGCTTCAATGGGGCCTCCCTAAAGGAAGGGAGGAGGGGAGGTCGTCGTGTTGGAGTGCGAGATGAAGTTGACCTACGCTTCAATGGGGCCTCCCTAAAGGAAGGGAGGAGGGGGAGTTCCAGCAGGATGTGCTCCCGATGGAGTGCACCGCTTCAATGGGGCCTCCCTAAAGGAAGGGAGGAGGGGCAGATCTTCGCGCGCGAGGTGGTTCGGACGGCGAAGCTTCAATGGGGCCTCCCTAAAGGAAGGGAGGAGGGTCGAGGCCCATGGCCCGCCGGACCCGATCATGCGGATGCTTCAATGGGGCCTCCCTAAAGGAAGGGAGGAGGGAGCGCGTGGATCGAAAGGTACTGGATGAGCGGCAAGACGCTTCAATGGGGCCTCCCTAAAGGAAGGGAGGAGGGGGCCGCGGTGCGGAACGCGACGGCCGGCGACCTGATCTGCTTCAATGGGGCCTCCCTAAAGGAAGGGAGGAGGGCCACGAAAGTTAGCGACGTGCTGTCGACCAGCTTCAGGCTTCAATGGGGCCTCCCTAAAGGAAGGGAGGAGGGTCATCGCCGCCGCGGCGGCGAAGAGGGCGGGGATCTGGTGCTTCAATGGGGCCTCCCTAAAGGAAGGGAGGAGGGGCCCGCGGGGGCTACTCCCTACAGGTCGGCCTCTTCGAGCTTCAATGGGGCCTCCCTAAAGGAAGGGAGGAGGGGCCGGCCATCGCCGACGCTGCGAGCGCAGCGGGATAAGCGCTTCAATGGGGCCTCCCTAAAGGAAGGGAGGAGGGTCTCCGCATTCGCCCTCGTCCAGTGCCCCATGCCCATGTAGCTTCAATGGGGCCTCCCTAAAGGAAGGGAGGAGGGAGCGCGAGCGTCAACCTGACCACGCCCTTCCGCATGCTTCAATGGGGCCTCCCTAAAGGAAGGGAGGAGGGGTACGTTGCGAGGAAGTCGTTGCGGAGTTGCTTCGATAGCTTCAATGGGGCCTCCCTAAAGGAAGGGAGGAGGGTTCCTGCGCTCATCGTGCCCCCGCTGCTGTTGAGTAGCGCTTCAATGGGGCCTCCCTAAAGGAAGGGAGGAGGGACCCCCTCGTCCAGGCGTGCTGGATCGCAGGGGAATTTTCGGGGGTACGCACACGGGGCGAATTCGCGCTCGAATTCTGGGCTTCTTGTTCGTCGGGGCGAATTTTGAAACAGCGTTTTGCCCGGGCTCCGAGGGGCTGTAGGGCATTTTGCACGCAAGGCCGGGACTTTCGACATCATCGGCCCGCGTGCCTTTCTCAGGTACCACGGGGAGGTAGCGCCCGGCAAGGGGCGCGCACTTCCCGCGGATCGTCTCCGCCAGATCGCAGGGCGATCTCGCAGGGCGTCGCGGTCGCCGCGATGCCCTGCTCGGCGCACTCCGGGCCAAGGGCGTGCCTAGCGCCTTGGGCGTCGCGATCGCCGCCGCACCAACGGTGCCCGGGTGCCGTCGGAGGGGCGTGGTGATCTCGCTCGGCATGTCGTCGCTTACCGCATCTACGCGCCGCTCGGAATCAAGACGTTCAGCGGCGGGCTCGAGGCGCGGCGTGGTGATCTCGCTCGGCATGTCCCCAGAGCCTCCACCCTCCCCCGCCCCGCGCTCGCGAGCTCCTGCTCTCGGCTGCGCGTGCTTCACGTCCTCGGGGGCGTCGAGCTGGTCGAGGGCGTCGAAGCGGCGCAGCGCGTCGCCGACCTCGAAGACCTTGCCGTGCAGGTAGCGGCAGATCTCGGCGACTGACCGCGCTCGGCGGCCCCTTGCCGCTCGCGCTGACGGTCGGTTCTCGGGTTGACGAGGGCCCGCTGGCACGCAGCGGATGCGTCCCACGGTCGGGCCCCCGGCCGAGGCGGGCGCCCTCGCCGCGGGCGAGCTGCTGTTTGAGGGCGTCGGTGAGGGGGCCGCGGCCGGTCGTGCCGAGGATCCCAGGGGGCGAGGGCCGAGCTAGAGGCCGAGGCGTCGCCGTCGACTTGAGTCGGGGCGTCGTCTCCGGTCACGTCTCGCGGTTGGGTCATCAGTGTTTGAGGGTATCAGGGTGAGCAGGGTGCGAGGTGCGGGGCGCGCGGGCTAGGCGCGGCTCGGAGTCGACCCCAAATTTTGGGCCGTGTTTGGGGCGTCGCGGGTCACAGTGGGACGGTGAGGGCTCACGGGCCCTCCCCTCACGAGCCCCGAATTCGGGAGATCCACGGCGTTTCAGGCTGTGGGGGCTCGTTGAGGGGAGGAGCGTGAGGCTACGTCATGGAGTCGCTCATCGAGCCGCTCATGGTGCCGCTCATCGTGGTGCCGGTGTTGCCGGTGGTGGTCGCGGTTGTGTCGGTGTCGGTGCCGGCGGTGCTGCTGGCGCTGTCGGTGCCGGTGGCCGTGTCGTCGCCGTTGCAGGCGCCGACCATGACCAGGCTGATCGCGCCGATCCCTTGGAAAAATTCAGTCCACTTCCTCATCCCTGTATCCTCCTGAGGGTTTGAGTCTACAGCGGGGCGGCAGCGGACGTTGTGGGGAATTCAGCGGCCCACGGGCCGTTTGCGGCGGCTTCGCGCGATCGGAGCGGGGTGCGATCAGAGCACGAAGGGGATGATCGCGCGCCGTGCGGCGGGGTAGTCGCTAAACTGCTCGCGGTACCAGCGGTGGTGGGCGAGCGCCCGGGGTACGAGGTTGGCGGCGGTGAAGACGGCGAAGCTGAGGCCCGCGAGCGACCAGGTGGCGAGCGCCCAGCCGCACCAGGCGAGCAGCTCGCCGAGGTAGTTGGGGCAAGAGACGAGCTCGAAGGCGCCTCCGCGCGGGACCTTGTACCCAACCTCGCCAGGGGCGCGGAGGCGGCGTAGGGCGGCGTCGCTGTGGCGGTTGAGGGTGTAGCCGAAGGCGAAGAGGGCGGCGCCGAGGAGGAGACGAGGATCGCTGAGCCAGGCGGCGCCGTAGTCGGCGAGGTGCGAGATCAAACGGGCGTTTAAGTAGGCGTTGACGAGGTTGAAGCCGAACCCCAGGGCGACCACGCTGAGCGGGGTGGGCTTGCCGCCAGTGCGCAGGAGGAAGGGGTAGAGGAGGGCGCGCTGGATGTAATGGGCCTGCCACATCGCGCAGAGGAGCAGCGGCGCGAGCTCGAGGGCGTGCTGGCCCTGGGCGTAGATGTAGAGGAACCAAAACACCGACGGCGACTCCATGAGCAGCCAGGCGGCGCGGGTGTTGATCTGCGGGCCCCAACCAGGGCGGGTGTGCCGGCCGTAAGGCGCGGTGACGAAGAGCAAGGCGAGCATGCTGAGGGCAGCGGCGACAAAGACGCCGACGAGCAGCCAGGTGTAGAGCGTCGCTTCATCCATGCGGCGCGAACGTAGCGCGAAAGGCCGGGCGGGCGCGGGGCGGATCGAGGGCTTGAGCGCGGGGATCGTCGAGCTGCGGCGCGCCCGGAGACGATAAGGTCTGCGCGAAGACGCCCGCGGCCAGCGGGCCGGTCTCCAGGGCAGGCCTTGGCCGCGTCGTCCGCGCCGCTTGGGTGTCGCAGGGGGCGGATCCCGAAACATGGCCGCGAGAGGCGGTCTGTGGGGATCTTGACGGGTGATACTGAACAGATGTAAGTGGGCGTCGCCCGTTCAGTATGCGCGGGCCCCCGACAACGATGTTAGAGCACCCATCAGGCTTTCCCCGCGGCTCCTCCCTCCTTCAAGCGCTTGAGGCCGACCGGAGCGGTCTGGGTCGGCGCTCAAGGGCCGCGGGGAGGCCTGATGTCGCGGGGGCGCTGGCGGCGGCCGAGGCAGAGCTGCTCAGCGGGAAGCACGCGGAGGTGGTGGCGGTCCGACGGACTGCGGCGCGGGCCGGATCGCTGGGAGAGTGGCCAGTGGCGCTGGATCCGCGGCTGGTAGCGGGGCTGGCGCGCCGCGGGATCTCGCGACCGTACACCCACCAGGCGGCGGCGCTGCAGGCGATCGCGGCAGGGCAGGACCTGGTGATGGCGACCTCAACGGCCTCGGGCAAGTCGCTGTGCTTCCAGGTGCCGATCGTGACCGCGGCGCTGGCAGACCCGCGCTCGCGCGCGCTGCTGCTCTTCCCGACGAAGGCGCTGGCGCGCGACCAGGTGCGCGGGCTACGGGCGCTGGCGGACGGGCTGGTAGGGGTGCACACGTACGACGGCGATACGCCGCCCGATGAGCGCCGCGCCGCGAAGCTGCGCGCGCACGCGGTCGCGACCAACCCAGAGATGCTGCACCGCGGGCTGCTGCCGCATCACGACGGCTGGGCGGACTTCTTGGCGAACCTGCGCTTCGTGGTGATCGATGAGCTGCACTCGTATCGCGGGGTGTTCGGCAGCCACGTGGCGAAACGTGCTGCGCCGGCTGTGGCGGGTGTGCGCGTACCATGGGGCGCGGCCGCAGGTGATCGCGTGCTCGGCGACGATCGCGAACCCGGGCGAGCTGGCGGCGGCGCTGACCGGGCGTGAGGGCTTCGTGACGGTCGATGAGGACGCCTCGCCGGCGGGGCCGCGCACCTTCGTGGTGCTGAATCCGCCAGTGGTCGACGCGTTGACAGGGGTGCGCCGCGATTTTCTCAAGGTGAGCCGGGCGGTGAGCTCGGTGCTGCGGCGGGCGAATGTGTCGACGCTGGCGTTCTGCCGCACGCGGAAGGCGGTCGAGCTGCTGACCCGCTATCTGCGCGAGGATGAGGCGGGGGTGGCGCGTGATCAGGCGGCTCCGGTGGATGAGGCGGCGTGGGCGCGGGCGAAGGTGGCGATCCGGGGCTATCGCGGGGGGTACTTGCCAGAGCATCGGCGGGAGGTGGAGGCGGCGATGCAGCGCGGTGAGGCGCGGATGGTGGCGACGACGCACGCGTTGGAGCTGGGGGTGGATATCGGCGGGCTGGACGCGGTGGTGCTGGCGGGGTACCCCGGGACGCGGGCGGCGACGGTGCAGCGCTCAGGCCGCGCAGGGCGGCGCTTGGAGCCGTCGTTGACGGCGCTGGTGTTGTCCTCCGATCCGCTGGACCAGTGCATCGCGGCGGACCCTGACTTCTTGTTCGGGGCGAGGCCAGAGCACGCGCGGATCGACGCGGATAACCCAGAAATTTTGATCCCACACCTGCGCTGCGCCGCGTATGAGCTGCCGCTGGAGGCGCGGCGCGACGCGGGGCTGACAGGGATCGAGGCGGCGGATCTCGAGCCGGCGCTCGAGTACCTCGCCGAGCGCGGGCTGCTACGCCGGGAGCAGGAGGAGGGCGACGAGGCGCGGTACTACGCGATCGGCGGGCCTTTTCCGGCGGATGGGGTCGATCTGCGCTCGTCGATGGAGGAGAATTTTTCAGTGGTGGAGATGGCGCCAGGTTCAGCGACAGACGGGCGGATCTTGGCGGAGGTGGACTTCGAGGACGGGCCGCTGTACCTGCACCCAGGGGCGATCTATCCGATCGAGGGGCGGACGTATGAGGTGCTGCGCCTGGATTGGGAGGCGCGTAAGGCGTACGTGCGGGAGCAGCGGAGCACGTACTACACGGAGGCGATCTGCCAGCTCCGGGTGCGTGTGGTCGATCCGATCGCCGTGGACGAGGCGGCCGGCCACGGGGTCGGGTACGCGCACTTGGTCCGGGCGGTGCCAGGTTTTAAGAAGCTGCGCTTCGGCAGCCACGAGAACATCGGCTTCGGTCCGGTGAGCTTGCCTGACCTGGAATTGCACACGGTGGCGGCGTTCTGGACCCTGCCGGCGGGGGCGATGGCGCTGCTCTCCGATCCCGGGCGACGGGCGGCGGCGGCGCTGGCGGCCGGGTACGCGCTGCACCACGGCGCGGCGCTGATGTTGATGTGCGAGGTGGGAGACCTGGGGTACGCGGTGACGGCGAGCGCGGAGCGGGGGCAGCTCGGGGCTTGGGGCGAGGTGATCGACGGGCGCAGCGGGCGGGTGGGGGCTGAGGCGCGGCGCACCGCGAGCGGGGTGCCGGCGATCCACCTCTACGACAACATGCCGGGTGGCGCTGGCTTAGCGACGCAGGCGTACGCGCTGGGCGGTGAGCTCTTTGTTCGGGTGTTGCGGCGGATCTCGGGCTGCGGCTGTGCGCGTGGCTGCGTGACTTGCCTAGGGGCGCAGGCGCAGGCGCAGCAGGCGGGCGGCGGGACGGTCAGCGTGAAGGCGGACGTGGTGGCGCTGCTGCACGCGCTGAAGGATCTGTTTGAGTGAGGCTCGCGGACCGATTCGCGGTGAGCCGTGTGGCTGGGTCGGGCGTGAGCTCGGCGAGCGCCGCCGCGCCGCCAGGGGCTGAGCAGGCCGATTTGCCGGAATCGGCAGATGTGACCTCCGGCTGCGCGGCCGCGGGTTGTTCGGTCGTGCGCGGCGTGGTCAACTTGCCGGACTCGGCAGAGGTGGCCGACGGTGCGGTCTTGCCGAGATCGGCGAGCGGCGAGCGAGCGCGCCGGCAGGGTGAAGGGGAGGACGCGCTGGAGGCGCTGTTGGGGGAGCCTGAGCGGGGATATCGGCTGCGGGTGGAGCGGCTGCGGCGGGTGGAGGCGGCTGGGCAGGATGAGCTGATGTTGAGCGCGTTGTCGCGCCGCACGCTCGGCGGGCGGGTGCTCCACGAGGCGCGCGAGCCGTCGGCGCCTCGCTCGGCGGAGCCGGGCTCGCTCGCGCGTGTGGCTGCGCCGAGGGGGCTGGAGCGAGCGCCGCGCGGCGAGGGCGCTGTCGCGGCGCGTGGGGTGGATCCGGCTGCGACGGCAGGGGCGCCTTTTTTGAAGACGACGACGCGGCTGGGGTCGCCGGTCGCGGCAGGTCAGGCGCCGGGGATCTTGGGTGGCGCGCTGGTGGGGCTTCGTTGGCCAGACGCGGCGGCCTGGGCGGAGATCACGGCGGCGCTGCACAGACCGAAGGAGGGGGAGATGGCGCTGGGTCCGCGGAGCGACGGACCAGACCTGGAACGAGACCTCCTGCGACGGCGCATGGGCGGGGAGATGGCGCTGGGTCCGCGGAGCGACGGGCGGCCGGCCTTCGTGGTCCTGGATACGGAGACGACGGGGCTGGGGGGCGCGGCGGGTACGTTGGCGTTCATGATCGGGCTGGCTTGGCCGGAGGCAGAGGGCATGGTGATCGAGCAGTGGTGGTTGCAGGCGCTGGGCGGTGAGGCGGGCATGTTGCGGGCAGTGGCGGCGCGGCTGAGCGGGCTGCGGGGGCCACAGACCGCGCTCTTGACCTTTAACGGGCTCTCGTTCGATCTGCCGCTGCTGCGCCGACGCTTCGCTCGCCATCGCGTGGATCAGGGGGCGCTCGGCGGGTCGCACTTGGACCTGCTGCCGCCCGCGCGGCGCTTGGGGCGGGCGCCAGGGGGCGACGCGCGGCTGACGACGCTGGAGCGGGCGCACTTGGGGGTGATCCGTGAGGGTGATGTGGAGGGCTCGGCGATCCCGGCGGCGTTTTGGCGGTGGCTGGAGGCCCCCAGCGATCCGGGGGCGAGCGCGGTGATCTCGCAGATCCACGCGCACAACGCGGTCGACTTGGCGGTGCTGCCAGCGCTGGCGGCGGCGCTCGCTCGCGCAGCGGCGCACACGGGCTGCTAGCCATGTGGGGGGGGGAGCGTGGTACGGTGGGGTCCTCGTGACTGGTCCGCGCCCTAGGCTCGTTCACGCCGCCTCGCTGGCGCTCCTGAGCGTCGTCGGGAGCGGCTGCTTGGCCCTCTCTCCGCAGCTCGATCCGCCAGATATCGCCGCGATGGAGCAGGTGGTCGACCGCGGCGAGCGCGAGCGGCTGTATACGGAGCAGTCGATCTACCGGCGCCAGCTGCCGCAAGGGGTCCGTTATACCAAGGGGAATAACCCGCAGTCGGTGCCGCGGAGCTGGCAGTCGCTCGATCTGATCCTGCGCTCCGATCGCGACGCGTCCGAGGCGCTGCCGCTGCGAAAGATCCGCGCTTCACGGGTGCTGACGGCGTTGACCGCGATCTCGACGATGGCCCTGGTCGCGGGGATCTCGATGTCCGCGCGTGAAGGGCTCGACTTCCGCCGCTTGACCGGGACGAGCGCGCTGCTGCTCTCCGGTGGGGCGATGACCCTGGGCTTCGGCATGGGCGCGGGGATCACGTACAACCAGGCGCGGGTCGGGTATGACCGCGCGGTCGACATCTACAACGACAGCCTGGGCATGCGCTTGGGGGTGTTGAAGCCGTCGGGCGAGTACAAGCCGCCGAGCGGGGTGCTGGTCGATGACGAGGGGTTCATCCTGCTGGATGACGCGAGCGCCGGGCCGCTGCCGCCGGTGTCGTCGACCCGGGTGCCGAAGCGGCCCGCGCCCGCCGAAGGTGCGACGCCGTCGCCGTCCGAGCCAGAGCCGCCGCGTGAGGGTGACTCGGCGCGCGATCCGGGCTAGCTTTGCGGCGCTCGATGACCCCGACGCCCCGCCCTCCGCGCCGCGCCCTCCGCTGCGCCGCGCTGCTCTACTCGGCCTCTCTGTGGGCAGGATGCGCCGAACCAACCGGGCCCGAGCGGCCGATCTCGGGCGAGCGGATCTACCTGCAAAATTGCGCGCGCTGCCACGGTCCCGACGGCCGCGGGGCCGCGGAGGCGCCGGCTGGCACGCGCGACCTGACGCAGCCGGGATACATGAGCACGCTGACCGATGAGCGGATCAAGATGACGATCCGGATGGGGAAGGCGCCGAATATGCCGGCCTTCGGCGGTCGCTTCGCGGAGCCGTCGATGAAGGTGTTGATCGCGTTCGTCCGCCAGCTCGCGGCGCCGCCGGCCGCCCCCGCGACGGATGGGCGGTGACGGCGTAGAGCTGCTGTGGCCGGGTAAGTACGGCGCAGCAGGGGAGCGGGCGCCGCTGCCCTCGACGGGGGAGGTGATCGCGGTCGATCTGCGCCTGGGCGGGCCGCCAGCGGTCGGGGCGGATCGGCTGATCCTGGCGGATAACTTGGCGGCCAGCGACGCGCTGCTGGCCGCTTGGCGCGGCTCAGTCGACTTGATCTACATCGACCCGCCCTTTGGGACAGGTCAAAAATTCTCGCGGACGATCGCGCTGGCCGGGGGCGAGGAGCTGCGGGCGCCGGCGTTCGAGGATCGGTGGGCAGGCGGCTTGGGCGGCTACTTGGCGATGCTCGATCCGCGGCTGCGGCTGTGTCACGCGCTGCTGGCGGCCCGCGGGAGCTTGTATGTGCACGTCGATCCGATCGTGGCGCACCCGGTGAAGCTGCTGCTGGACGAGATCTTCGGGGCGGGCTGCTTTCAGCGGGAGATCGTGTGGCGGATCGGCTGGTTGTCGGGCTTTAAGACCCGGGCCCGCAACTGGATCCGCAACCACGACACGATCTTCTTCTATACGCGGGACCCGGGGCGCTTCACCTTCAACAAGCAGCTCTTGCCGTATCCGCCGGGCTATGTGCGGCGCGATGGTTCGCCGCCGAAGGGGCTCGGGGCGCCGATCGATGACGTGTGGAACGCGGGGCCGGGGGATCTGGCGCTGCGCGGGCGGGAGTCGCTGGACTCGATCCAGATCAAGAGCTTCTCCCGCGAGAAGACCGGCTGGGCGACGCAGAAGAACGAGAGCTTGCTGCGGCGGATCATCGGGGCGTCCTCGAACCCGGGCGACTTGGTGGCGGATCTCTTCTGCGGCTCGGGCACGACGCTGGCGGTGGCGGCGGCGATGGGGCGGCGGTTCGTCGGCTGTGATCGATCGGCGGCGGCGATCCATGTGGCGAGGGGGCGGCTGCGCGGGCTAGGGGCGGCGTTTGAGCTGTGCTCGCTGCGGCCGGGGGGCGAGGCCGCGGCGCACGCGGGGGCGCGGGCGACGGTCGAGGCGGCGGGCGACGGCGCGCGTCCGTCGTTGGTGGTGCAGTGGCGGGGGGATGAGCCGTGGGCGGCAGCGGTGGAGCTGGTCCGTTATGCGCCGAAGGCTGGCGCGGAGGCGGCGGCGGCGCTGGCGCTCGAGTGGGTCGACACCTGGGCGCTGTGTCCTGACGCGCAGCCGCTGACACCGGCGCTGGAGGTGTCGCGGCGCGCGGGGGCGGTGCTGGCGCGCGTCGGGTCGGTGAAGGTGGCAGCGACCGGCGCGACGGAGGTCGCGTGGGTGCTGTGGGTGGTCGATGTGCTGGGGGGCGAGTCTCGGTGGCGCTATCGGCTGCGCTTCTCCAGCGAAGGGGCGCTGGTCGGGGTGCAGGCGGGCGATGAAGATGGCCCAGAGGACAGATCGATGGCGAGCGCGGAGGGGCGCGGCGCGGTCGATGAAGATGGCCTGAAGGACAGGTCGGTAGAGCGCGCTTAGGTGCGCGGGGCGGGCTCGGTCGGGAGGATCGGCCAGGCGCGGCCGCCGAGGGTGAGGCGGGGGGGATCGGCGTCGAGATCGATCCAGCGGCAGAGCTCAAGCAGGGCAGAATTGGTGAAGCGGGCGCGCAGCGGGCGGCCGCTGCGGCGGGCGGGGACGGCGACGCAGAGGCCGCGCTCGGGCTGCTCCCAGAGGGTGGCCGGATCGAGGGGGAGGCGGCGATCGTCGTCGAGGTGGAGGCGCAGGGTGGGCTCGTCGGTCGGGGCGAGGGCGACGGCGAGCACTCGAAAGTAGGCGTCGTCGACGGTGAGGTAGCACCACTGATCGGCGACGTAGAGCTGCGGCTCGCCGCTGGGGCTGACGTCGAGGCCGTCGCGGAAGAGAGCGACGACCCGCGGGTGGGTGACGGGATCGTCGGCGAGCCAGAAGCCGCCGCTGCGATCGAGGCGCAGCGGGAGGCCGCGGCGTAGGCGCTCGAGAAGGTCTGGATCGACGGTCACGGGGCCTCGCCTCGCGCTGGGAAGTCGGCGGCGATCGCGGGCGGTCGACCGCGCAAGGCGGCGATGAGGAAGTAGAGGACGGAGAGGGCGCCGAGGCTGAGGCCGAGCACGACGCCGCCGTCGATGATGCCGCGCCAGGGCTGTTCAAGGTTGCGGACCAGCAGGACGAGGCCGGTGACGCCGACCACGATGCTCCACGAGATGATCGTGCGCTTGCGGGTCGCGTGCAGCAGGCCCATGGCGACCAGCGGCGCGAGCGCGACGAGGGCGGGCCGGGGGCGATCGGCGAGGGCGAGGGCGCGAGCGGCGACGCGCGGGGCGAAGGCGCGGTGGAAGCCGCGGTAACCCTCGGTGTAGGCCATCCACAGGGCCCAGAGGAGGTAGACGGCGGTGAGCGCGGGGCTGAGGCCGTCGCGCAGGGGCTGGAGGGCGATCGGGGTGAGGCGGACGATCGCGTTGACCAAGATGCCGAGCACGCCGCCCGCGCCCCAGAGGAAGATGAGCAGGGCGGCGGGGCGGTCGTAGAGGGGGGTGAGGCGTTGCATCGGGCGGCGGACGGGGCAGGGCGCGTTGTACCGCCGTGACGCGGCCTCGTCGAGCGGGGCCGCTAGTCGAGCAGGTCGCGGTCGCGGAAGGCGCTGCGGAGCTTGCCGAGCGCTTGCTCCTGGAGCTGACGGATCCGCTCGCGCGAGAGGCTGTAGCGCTCGCCGATCTCCTTGAGGGTGAGCTCTTGCTCGTCGTCGAGGCCCATGCGCTTGCGCAAGATGTCGGCCTCCATCGGCGGCAAGGCGGCGAAGACCTCGCGCAAGGTCTCGTGGAGGAGGTGGTTCTCCATGAGGTCGGGGGTCTCGATCAGGCTGCCGTCCTCGAGGTTGTCCAAGAGGGTGGCGTCGCGATCCTCGGAGACGGGCTGGTCGAGGCTGAGGGGGTTCTCGACGAGGGACCAGCGCATGCGGGAGATCCGCTCGACGCTGACGCCGGTGAGCTTCGCGAGCTCGGCTTCAGTGGGGCGGCGTCCGTGCTCGGTCTCGAAGGCGCGCTGGGCCTTCTTGACTTGGTTGTAGGCGTCGATCATGTGCACAGGCAGGCGGACGGCGCGGGCCTTGTCGGCGATCGCGCGGCTGATCGCGTGGCGGATCCACCAGCTCCCGTAGGTGGAGAAGCGGAAGCCCTTGCGGTGGTCGAAGCGATCGACCGCCTTCATGAGGCCGATGTTGCCCTCCTGGATCAGGTCCTGGAAGGGCATGCGGCCGTGGTTGAAGCGGCGAGCGATGGTGATGACGAGGCGGAGGTTGGCCTGGACGAAGTCGGTCTTGGCGATCCAGAGCGCTTGGTGGGCGCGGCGGGCGCTGCTCAGGTAGGCGGTGAACGGCTGGCTGCCCTTGCGCGGCAGCTTGACCTTCATGCTGAGGGGCTCGCCGCGGCCGGCGTCGATGGCGGTGAGATCGGCGAGGATCCGGTCGGAGACGATCCCGTCGACGTCGGCGAGGGCGAGGGCCGCCGCGAGGCGCTCTCGGGCGGCCTCGTAGGCTTGCTGGTTGGCGACGAGGTCGCGGTCGCGGAGGGCGCGTGAGGCCTGGATCATCGCCTCCATCTCGGCGCTCGGCTGGCTCTTGGCGTCTTGCAGCTCTTGAGCGAGGCCGATGATCCCGGGGATGAAGCTGGGGTACGAGAGCAGGGCCATCCAGTAGGCGCGCCGCAGGTTGCTGAGCCGGATGGCGGCCGCGAGCTCCTCGTCGCGGCTCATCACGTCGACGGCGGACATCTCGCGGAAATAAGGGGTGAGGAAGCCTTCGCTGTCGCCGTCGAAGTCGGGCAGGCCGGCGCGGGACGCCTTGGCGGGGGCTTTGGCGGGCTTGGCTTGGCTGACGGAGGAGGAGGAGGAGCGGTTCGGCATAAAGACCTCAGGGGTGCGGTGACCCAAAGATGACGTTACGGAGCCTATGGGTTTGTCCATGCTTTGTCAATGCTGTCTAGGCTTGGTGATCACGATGTTTAAGGTCTCAACCCTCGAGACCCGCGACATTCTGCCGCTATGAGGGCGATGGTCAGCCTTTGCAGGAGGGTTGTGAGGGTTGTCCAAGGATGTTGAAGGTTGTACCAGGATGAGCGCTTATTTTTGTACTTGCGCGCGATCTCGAGCGCGCGCGGGCGGGTGGGCGAGATCCTTGCCGGTTCGGCGGGAGGGCGCCTATCCTGCGCGGGTTCAAGGGGTGCGATGATGCGCGTCGGTTGGCTCTCACTGTCACTGTTCACTGCTACTGTCACAATCTCGGCCGGCTGCGATCGCGCGGGGCCACCGCCGCCGCCGGTGCCGGCCTGCCCAGAGCCGCCCGCGCCGCCCGCGTGCCCGCCGGCCGTCGAGTGTCCGCCGCCGCCGCCGCGGGGCCTGGGGAGCGTCGACCGCGGCTTCCTCGACTTGAGCTTGGCGACGAAGAAGATCGACTCGATCGAGCTCGCCCTGGGGCTGGACGGCTCGATCACCAAGCTGGCGATCGAGCACGGCGACGCGGAGGCGATCCCCGCGGCGGTGCGGGCGCTGGCGGAGGCGACCTTCCCGGGGGCGAAGATCGAGGGCTTCGAGCGCGAGCTGGACGCGTCCGGGGAGCTCTTTGAGGTCGAGCTGAAGGTGAAGGGGAAGGAGTGTGAGGTGAGCGCCCGCGCCGACGGGACGCTGGTCTACACCGAGTGCGACGCGCCGGTGAAGGAGCTGTCGGCGCCGATCCTGGATGTGGTGAAGAAGCTGCTGCCGGACGGCAAGATCCGCGGGGTGAAGACGATCACCCGCGGCGAGGCGGTGGAGACGGAGGTGGAGGTCGACTTCCAGGGCGAGGAGCGCGAGCTGGTCTTCAACGCGGCCGGGGAGCTCGTCCGGCAGGTGCGGAAGATCGAGGCGGAGCTCGAGATCGCGGTGCCGTAAGAAGCAGGCTCGCACGATCGCGCGCCTGTGCTAGAACGCCGGGCCGTGCTCTCGTACCTGCATGTCCGCGGTCTGGCGCTCTTGGATGATGTCGCGCTCGAGCTGCGGCGCGGCATGAACGTGCTGACCGGCGAGACCGGGGCGGGGAAGTCGATCATCGTCGACGCGCTGATGCTGCTGCGCGGCGGCCGTGGGCGGGCGGAGCTGGTCCGCCAAGGGGCCGAGGCGGCGCGGGTCGAGGGCTGCTTCGAGCCGGCTCCGCAGGCGCTGGTGGCGGTCGAGGCGGCGCTGCAGGGGCTGGCGCTCGAGATCGATGACTCGTGGCGGGAGGGGCTGATCCTGGGGCGCGTGGTGAGCCGCGGCGGGCGCAGTCGGGCGACGATCCAGTCGACGCTGACCACCCAGGCGGCGCTGGAGCAGGTGGGCGAGCACCTGATCGATATCTGCTCGCAGCATGAGCACCACTCGCTCGCGCAGGTGGGCCGCCATGTCGAGCTGCTGGACGCGTACGCGGGGCTGGAGGCGGAGGTGGGGCGCTATCAAGGGGTGTTCGGGCGCTGGCAGGAGTCGCGGCGGGCGCTGGCGGCGCTGCAGCAGCGGGCGCGCGAGGGGGCGGCGCGGGCGGACTTCTTGAGCTTTCAGATCGAGGAGATCGAGCGGCTTGGGCCTCGTCCCGGGGAATTTACGGCGCTGCGCGATCGGGTGACGCTGATGCGCGACGCGCAGCGGTGGTTGGCGTTCGCCCGCCAGGCCCACGACGCGCTCTATGAGGCGGACGACGCGATCGCGGCGCGGCTGGCGGGGCTGGCCGATGAGGCGCGCCGCGGGCCCGGAGGGTCGCGGATCCTGGCGGAGATCAGCGAGCAGCTCGCGACCGCGCAGATCGCCTGCGAGGAGGCAGCGGCGGCGGCGAGCCGCTTCGCCGCGGAATTTGAGCTGGAGCCGGGCGAGCTCGATCTGGCCGAGGAGCGGCTGCACGCGCTCGAGGGGCTGCGCCGCAAGCACGGGGTGGAGGTGGAGGAGCTGCTGACCCGGGCAGAGGCGATGCGCGCGGAGCTGCGCGAGCTGGAGCACGTGGACGCGCACTTGGAGGCGCTCTCGGGGCGGGCGGAGGAGCTGGGCGCAGCGGCGGTGACGGCGGCGGGGTCGTTGAGCGCGCGCCGACGGGCGGCGAGCGAGGGGCTCGCGGCGGCGATCCAAGGGGAACTGGCGGCGCTCCACCTGGGGAGCGCTCGGCTGGAGGTGCGGGTGGAGGCGGCCCCAGGGGCGGAGTTGGGGCCGCGCGGGCGTGATCGGGTGGAGTTCTTGTTCTCGGCGAACCCGGGCGAGCCGCTGGCGCCGCTGAGTAAGGTCGCCTCGGGCGGGGAGCTGTCGCGCGTGCTGCTGGCGTTCAAGGGGGCGCTGGCGACCGGCGACCACGTGACGACGTACGTGTTCGATGAGGTGGACGCGGGGGTCGGCGGCGCGGTCGCGGAGGCGATCGGGCGGCGGCTCCACCGGGCCTCCAGGAGCCGCCAGGTGCTGTGTATCACCCACCTGCCGCAGATCGCGGCGTTCGCGGACGCGCACTTCAAGGTAGAGAAGCGCAGCGAGGGGGGGCGGACGATCACGCGGGTGCACCTGCTCGACGAGGCGGAGCGGGTCGAGGAGCTGGCGCGCATGCTGGGCGGGGCGCGGATCACCGCGAGCGCGCGTGAACACGCGGCGCAGCTGATCGCCGAGGCGCGGCGTGAGAGCGCGGCGAACGAGGGCGGCGGGGCAGGCCCGAGGGACCCGAGCAGCGCCGGGACGACGGCGGCGGCGGTCGACGGGGCCGCGGCGACGGACGCGTCGGCGGTGAGCGGGCCGCCGACGAAGGGGCGACGTCTGGGGCGGCGGAGCGGGCGGGCGTCCACCACCGGCTCTTAGCGAGCGGCGGGGGCGCGGAGATCGTAGCGGAGGGCGTAGGCGGCGACGCCGAAGGCGACGGCGACGTTTAACGATCCCTTGTGGCCGACCATGGGGAGGCGGACGACGGCCTCGCAGAGATCGAGGATCCGAGGGTCGACGCCGGAGACCTCGTGGCCGAGCACGAGCACGAGGGGGGCGCTCGCGGGCGGGGTCGGGGCGGCGAAGAGGGAGCTGGCGCGAGGGCCACCTTCGAGGGCCCAGAGGCGATGGCCTGCGCCGAGCAGGCGCTCGGCGGCGAGGGCTCCGTCGGGGTGGTGGGTCCAGGGGACGCTCTGTTCGGCGCCGAGGGCGGTCTTGGCCATCTTCGGGTGGGCCGGGGTCGGGGTGAAGCCGCCGAGGTGGATGTGGCGGACACCGACGCCGTCGGCGCTGCGGAAGATCGCGCCGACGTTGCGCAGGCTGCGGACGTTGTCGAGCAAGACCTCTAAAATCGGGCCCGTCGGCGGGGGGTCTCGCTCGGGTTCGCGGGCGCCGTGGGTCTGATACAGATCGCCCTCGCGATCGGTGGCGGCGCCGCAGTGGGGGCAGCGATCGCCGAGGGTGAGCCCCTCGGCGACCGGGAAGCGGAGGCCGCAGGCGGCGGCCGAGCAGCGCCGGGTCTGGTAGCTGGACACGCGGCGGACGATATCAGGCGCCGCGAGCGGCGGCGGGCGATCTCGCGCGGCGGCGATCGCCGCGGTCGCCTGGGTCTTTTCAGGTAAATTGCGGGCCGATGGTCTACCGCGATGACCGCCAGGCGCTGGTGCTCCAGCTCAACGAGCTCGAGCGAGAGAATCGGCAGCTGAAGGCGGACCTGGAGCGCTTTGAGGAGCGCCTGAGCCGCCTGCTGGCGGAGCGGCAAGAGATCCGCCACGCGCGGGCGCGGCAGGCGTGCGCGCTGTGCCGCGGCACGCTGCTGCCGGTGGCGATCTTCGCGGGGCACGACACGCGGGCGCCGCTGCCGCTGAGCATGAGCACGCTGCGCTTCACGTCGCCGCAGGGGGGGTTCACCCACTCCGCTCCAGTGCGCTCGTTCGTCTGCGCGAGCTGCGGCTACATCCATAACTTCATCGACATCACCGAAAAATCGCCGGGCGCTTAGCGCCGCCGCTGATCTTTGTGTAGGCGAGGTCGCGGGCGCTTCTGCGGGCGATCCTGCGGCGGGCGAGGGCGCGCGGGGCCTGGACAGGGGGCGAGGTCGCGCTCTATTCTCGCGCGGTCGCGAGCACGCTGCGCGCCGAGAGCGGAAAAAAATGATGAGTGAAGAGACCCGCAAGCAACGGATCGCCGTCCTCGGCGGTGGTTTTGGCTCGCTCGCCGCGGTCTTCGCGTTGACCAGCCAGCCAGGTTGGGACGAGCGGTACTCGATCACCGTGTATCAGATCGGCTGGCGGCTCGGCGGGAAGGCGGCGAGCAGCCGGAATCAGGGCGCGCACGATCGCAGCGAGGAGCGCGGCTCGCACCTGCTGCTCGGGTTCTATGACAACACGCTGGCGATGCTGCGGGGGCTCTACCAAGAGCTGGGGCGGACGCCGGGGGCGCCGCTGGCGACCTTCAAAGAGGCGTTCGCCGCGGCTGATACGCTGCACCTGCGCGGCGGGTCGGCGGAGCAGCCGCTGTGGCCGCTGACGATGCCGCGTAATGAGGCGACGCCAGGGTCCTCTGCGCCGCTACCGACGACCTGGGGCATGGTCGGGATCTTGTTGGGGTGGCTGATCGAGAGCGTGCCGCACGTGCACGCGCGTTGGCGCTCGTTCGCGGAGCTGCTGCCGGGCTGCGAGGCGAGCGACCTCGAGGCGCTGCGCGCCCAGATCGAGCGCGCGCACAACCTGGGGGCGCCGGCCTACGAGACGTTGCCGCGCTGCGGCGACGGCGGCCTCGACTACGACGCGCTGCTGGCGGCGGCCGCCGGCGCCGCGGCGTCGACGGAGCGCGAGGGGCAGGGCGCGCGGGTGATGCGGGCCTGGGCGCTGCCGCTGGTGACGGCGGCGGAGCTGTGTTTGGGGCGGATCGGCCGGGCGAAGGTCGAGGACTTGGCGGCGCCGAACTTCGTCGCGCCGCTGCGGCTGGCGTTGGCGATCGTCCGCGGGATCCTCGAGGACAAGCTGTACGCCGGGGCGCGCGGCTTGGACGCGATCGGCGGCGAGGAATTTCGCGGCTGGTTGGCCCGCCACGGCGCGGCGAAGGAGCTGCTCGACCACGCGCTGGTGCTGGGCCTCTACGACCTGTTCTTCGCGTTTGAAGGCGGCGACCGGGCGCGCCCGTCGATCGCCGCGAGCACGATGCTGCGGCTGATCTTGCGGCTGTTCTTTACCTACCGCGGGGCCTTTTATTATGCGCCGCGGGCGGGCTTGGGTGAGGCGATCTTCGCGCCGCTGTACCAGCTCCTGCGCCGCCGTGGGGTCCGCTTTCGCTTCTTCCACAAGGTGAAGCGGCTGCACGTGAGCCGCACCGGCGACGCGATCGTGGCGATCACGCTGGGGCGGCAGGTCGCGCTGAAGCACCCGAGCGGCCGCTATGAGCCGCTGGTCGCGGTGAAGGGGCTGCCGTGCTGGCCCGATCGCCCGCGTTGGCCGCAGATCGTGCTGGGGCACCTGCCAGAGGTGCAGGCGATCGACTTCGAGGCGCCTGAGTCGCCTGAGGTGGAGGAGCTGCTGCTGCGCCGCCGTCGCGACTTCGACGTGGTGATCCTCGGGATCCCGCCGGCGGCGCTGCGGAAGATCGGGGTCGAGCTGTGCCGCAAGGCGCCGCGCTGGCAGGCGATGCTCGATAACATGGCCTCGGCGGCGGTGTGCGGGGCGAAGCTGTGGTTGCACCCAGGCTGGGAGCAGCTCCGCGGCCAGCCGGGGGCGCTGGTGGCGGGGGTGAGCTTCCCGGCGCCCTTCCCCCGCTGGGCCGACTCTTCCGCGAGGATCCCGTTCGAGGGCTGGCGCGGGAACTTCTGGCCGGGCGCGTCGATCTCGCTGGATGGCGTGATCCCAGAGTCGGCGCTGAGCGGCATGCCCAGCGAGCCGGCGGCGCAGGATCTGGCGGCGACGACATGGTCGAAGGAGCAGCTCGCTCGCTGGCTCGGCGCCAACACCCGGGCGCTGTGGCCCGAAGGCACGGCGGGCTTCACCGCGGGGATCGACTGGAACCTGCTGGTCGACCCAGAGCGGCGGATGAGCGAGGCGCGCCTCGATACGCAGTATTTTTGGGCGGCGACCCGCGGCAGCGGCCGCTTCGTGCTGTCGTTGCCGCGCGGCGATCGTTACCGGCTGCGCGCGGATGAGTCTGGTTTTCATAATTTGATGCTCGCGGGCGATTGGGTGGACTCGGGCCTGAACGTGGGCTGCATCGAGGCGGCGGTGATCAGCGGGCTGCAAGCGGCGCGGGCGATCTGCGGGGCGCCGGCGCGGATCGTCGGGGAGCACGAGTCGCGCTCCGCCGACGCATCCTTGCCGCCGCCGCCGCCGCCGCCGCCGACGCCGGCCGATTCGACGGTGAAGCTGGCGCCAGTGGCCGCGGCAGGGGTCAGGTAGCGGCGTTCGTGGGCAGCGGCGGCGGCGGGCGGGCCAGGCTGCGTAACCAGCGGAGGGAGAGCAGGCCGGTGAGCACGCTGGCGGCCGCGATCCCGCTGTAGATCCCGGACAACTCGAAGAAGTACTGGCCGATCCACGCGAGCGGGATCGCGAGGCCGAGCGAGCGCAGGGCAGAGAGCGCGGTGCTGGTGCGGGCTCGATCGACGGCGTTAAAGGTGGCGCCGGCGATGCTGACGAGGCCGTGGGAGCCGTAGGCGAGCGGCACGATCCAAAAGTAGGCGCGGGCGGCGGCGCTGACGGCCGGATCTTCGGTGAAGATCATGATCACCGGGCCGCCGAGCAGCGCCAAAAATACCCAGACGCCGAGCCCCCAGGCGACGACGAAGCGCTGCGCGAGGCGCAGGGCGGCGAGGACTCGATCGAGGTTGTTGGCGCCCCAGTTCTGGCCGATCAGCGGGGTCATCGCGGCCGAGACGGCCAGCGGGGCCATCAAGAGCAGGCCCTCGAGGCGGGTGGCGACGCCGTAGCCAGCGACCGCCTCGGCGCCCTGACGGGCGATCAGGGCGGTCATGACGCCAGCGGCGACTGGGACCATGAGGTTGGTGAGCGCCGCGGGGCCGCCGACGGCGAGGACTTGGCGCCACGAGGTGAAGAGCTCGCGCCAGCTCGGGCGGCTGAGGTCGAGCAGATCCATGCGCCGGAGGATGATCAGGGTGATCACGAGGGTGACCGAGCGAGCGAGCACGGTGGCGTACGCGGCGCCCTCGAGGCCCATGGCGGGGATCGGGCCGGCGCCGAAGATCAGCAGCGGATCGAGGACGAGGTTGAGGACCGCGGCGATCATCATGATCAGCGCGGGGGTGCGGGTGTCGCCGCTGGCCCGCTGCACGCCGTTGCCGACCATGGGCACGACGAGGAACACGGCGCCCGCGTACCAGATCGTCATGAAGCGCTCGAGCAGCGGGATCAGCTCGGGTGGGGCGCCGAGCAGGCGAAAGAGGGCCGTTTGGGTGAGGATCCCGACGGTCGAGATGAGGCCGACGACGGCGAAGGCGAGGTAGAGGGCGTGGCTGGTGAGGCGCCGCGCCGCCCGCTCGTCGCCGCCGCCGATCGCCCGTGAGACAGCAGAGGTGGCGCCGACGCTGAAGCCCATCGCGACGTTGACGACGACGCTGATCACCGGGAAGGCGAAGCTCATCGCGGCGAGCTCGTCGGTGCCGAGCTGGCCGACGTAGTAGGTGTCGACGACGTCGACGAGCAGGATAAAAATGATGCCGACGACCATCGGCAGGGCGAGCGAGCGCATCGCGACGCCGATGTCGCCGGTGAGGAGGAGCGCGCGCCTGTCGATCTTCGCCATCTGCGGGGCCGAGGCGCAGGTTAACGCGGATCCGAGCGCGACGCTGGCGGGCGCGCAGGGGCGATGATGGTCGCGCGTGACCGCCCGCGCGGCCGGCTCAGGATCGAGTGCTCGCGCGAGGTCGTGCTCGGTGATCTCGCGCGCGTGTTCGTACGTGACCTGCAGGGTGGACGCGGCCGCGGGCCGCTGGCATCGTTGCGACGTCCGCGTGCGTGTGCGGCGAGATGGAGTGGGCTGGATATGAAGATCGACCTCAAAAAATTCTTGGCGGCTGCGGCGATGATGAGCCAAGGCGCGGGGGCTTCGGGCTGCATCATCATCGATAACGGCGACACGTCGGCGACCGATACGACGACGACGACCGCGGGGACCGGCACCGAGGCGACGACCGACGACTCGACGAGCGACGGATCGACGAGCGACGGGTCGACGAGCGACGGGTCGATGAGCGACGGGTCGACGAGCGACGCGTCGACGACCAGCGACACGAGCGAGTCGGAGTCTGGGTCCGGTGAGGTATTCACCTGTACGAACGGTCAGACGATCCCGGTCGGCTCCGTCTGCGACGAGATATCCGACTGCACTGACAACTCGGATGAGGTGACCGGCTGCGGCCTCGAGCCGTGGCAGTGCACGAACGGGCAGGAGATCCCGGTGGAGTTCGTGTGTGATGAGGTGGGGGACTGCGTGGATAACTCGGACGAGGTGACCGGCTGTAACCTGAACCCGTACACCTGCGACGACGGGACCGAGATCCCCGAGGCGTGGGCGTGTGACGGCATGCCCGACTGCGAGGACGGGTCGGACGAGGATAAGTGCGGCTGAGCTGAGGCGCGCTCCGGGCGCTCAGGCGCCCAGGTAGGCGCGGACGACGTCGGCGTCGACGAAGGGGTGAGTGTGGCCGTCGACGATCTGGCCGCTCTCGTGGCCCTTGCCGGCGATGACGACGACGTCGCCGGGGACGGCGAGCGCGAGGGCGCGGTGGATCGCGAGGGTCCGGTCGAGCTGGATCTCCGCGGCGGCGCGCCCACCCGCGCGTACGCCCGCGAGCAAGGCGGCGGCGATCTGCGCGGGGTCCTCGCGGCGGGGGTTGTCGCTGGTGAGGATCGCGAGGTCGGCGGCGTGACCGACGGCTTCGCCCATGGGGCCGCGCTTGCTGGGTGTGGCGCCGCCGCCGGCGCCGAAGACGACGAGGACGCGGCCGCGCTCGCCCGCGAGGCGGCGCGCGGCCGCGCAGGTGCGGGCGAGCGCGTCGGGGGTGTGGGCGTAGTCGACGGCGACGAGGGGGCGATCGGGGCCTTGGAGGACGATCTCGAAGCGGCCCGGGACGACCGTGGCTTCGGCGATGCCGCGGCGGATCGACTCGGGGGAGAGACCCGCGGCGTGAGCGGCGAGGGCAGCGGCGAGGGCGTTCTCGCCGAAGACCTCGCCGACCATGCGGGTGCGGAGCTCGCCGCCGAGATCGTCGGCGAGGGGCGAGGGGCGGAGCATGACGCGGGTGCCGGCGGGATCGAGCTCGATCGCGTCAGCCTCGAGATCGGCGGGGTGCCGCCGCTCGCCTCGGCTGGGCGCGGCGAACCAGAGGCGGCGGACGTCGGCGGGGATCGCTTGCTCGAGGTAGAGGGCGTAGGGATCCGCGGCGTTGAGCACGGCGGTGCGACCTGGCCCTAAGTGCATGAAGAGCTGGGCCTTGGCGGCGAGGTAATTCTCCCAGGTGCGGTGGGTGCTGAGGTGATCGGGGGAGAGGTTGGTGAAGACGCCGAGGTCGAAGCGCCAGGCGCGGGCGTAGCCGCCAGCGAGCGCTTGGCTGGTGACCTCGATGGCGGCGTGGCGGGCGCCTTCGGCGGCGGCGGCCTCGAGGTGGGCGAGGAAGTCGTGGAAGCTCTTGCCGCGCTCGCGGGGGCGATCGTCGCTGCGGACGCCGAGGGTGGTGATCTCGAGGACAGGATGGCCGGCTGCGCGGATGGCCGCGGCGATCATGCGGGTGGTGGAGGTCTTGCCGTTGGTGCCGGTGACGCCGATGGTGAAGTACGGGTCCGCCCAGGGGGCGGCGGGGCGGACTGGGCGCGGCGGGGCGGCGGGCACCGAGCAGCGGTAACACAGGCGGCGGTCGCGGCGGCGGCGATCGAGCGCCGACCAGGTGATGGTCGGCTCCCCGCGCTGCCGCCCCGCGGGCTCGCGCGCGCGCCGTCGACGTGCGCTGCGGGGCGATCGCGGCCATTGTTGCGGCGTGCTGGGCCTCCTCTCCGCGCTCGCTCCGCTGCTCACGGGGCCTCCGGTCGACGCTGGGGTGTCGTGGCGCTGGCAGGCCCCGGTGGAGTGCCCCGATGAGGCGATGACCGGGCGCGCGCTGGCGGCGGCGATCACAGGCGCTTGCGCGGCGCGGGCAGAGGGCGCGGTGAGTCGGTCCGCGGAGGGGTGGCGCTTGGATCTGAAGGTGATCGTGGGTGATGAGCTCGATCAACGGACGCTCTCGGCGACGACGTGCAGCGCGCTGGCAGACGCGGCGATCGTGATCGTGACAGTGGCTTGTGAGGAGGGCGAGCGGCAGGATGCGGTCGACGAGCGTCCTCAGGAGGGGCCAGAGGGGCCGCAGGAGGTGCAGCAGGAGGTGCAAGAGGGGCAACGGGTGGCGCCGCGCGAGCCGGTGGTGGCTCCTCCGGCGACTGCTCCGCGGGTGAGCGGGGCGGCGGGCGCGAGGGCCCGGGCGCAGCTCGGGTTAGGGCTCGCGGGAGGGGTGGCGTGGGCGCCGACGTTGGCGGCAGCGGGGGCGGTGGGGCCGATCGCTCGCGTCGATTGGCGGCGGTTGGCGCTCGTGGGGACGGTTCGTTACACTTCCGCGCGGACCTCGCGGTTGGCGGAGATGCCGGCGCTCGGGGTCGCGCAGCGGTTGATCTCCGCCGGGGTGGGGCTGTGCCCGGTGTGGCGGCGTGGGCGTGGGCGTGTGGCGATCTGTGGAGGTGGCGAGGTGGGGGCGCTGCTCGGGACTGGGGTGGGGGCGCCGACGAACCTCACGCGAGCGCGCCCATGGGCGGCTCTGGTGCTCTCGCCGGCGATCGGCTGGTCGCTGCGTCGGCGGGTCGAGCTGGGGGTGGGCGCGGATCTGCTGGTGAGCCTCAGCCGGCCGGTGTTCGCGCTCGAAGATCGTGGCCCTGTCACCTCGGTCTCCCCATGGGGCGTGCGCCTACACACGACGCTTCTGTTTCGCGTTCTTTGACGAGGTGCACCCGTGACGGCCACTCAACCTCGTATCGTGCTGCGCCTCGATCCCCCGAGAAAATCCCCGTCGATCGCCGAATTTGAGCGGGTCTATACGGCCGAATTCGGGCTCGTTTGGCGGACGCTCCGGCGCTTCGGGGTCCCCTCCGAGCAGCTCGAGGACGCGGCGCAGGACGTGTTTGTCGTGTGGGTGCGCCGGGGGGAGGAGCTGGGGCGCGGGGCGAGCGCGCGGACGTGCCTGTACGGGATCGCGCGGCGCGTGGCTGCTGATGCGCGTCGGTCGACGGCGAGGGTGCAGCGCCGCTATGAGGCGCTCGCGGCGGTCGGCGAGGAGGTCGCGGCGGGCCTCGAGGAGCGCCTCGAGGAGCAGCGAGCCGCCTCGGTGATCGAGCGCGCGCTCGCCGAGCTGCCGGCGCCCCAGCGAGAGGTGCTGCTGCTGGCCGCGGTGGAGGGGATGAGCGCGCGCGAGATCGGTGAGGTGCTGCAGATCTCGGCGAATACAGCGTCGTCGCGGCTCCGGCTGGCGCGTCAACGACTGGCGGCGGCGCTGCCCGTGACGGCCGCGGAGCCGCCCGCTGCGGCGCGATCGAGGGTGTGGGCTGCGTTGATCCCGCTGTGGCCGGGTCACCTCGACGTGGCCCCGAGAGGGGCGCTCAGCGCGAAGGCGCTGCTGTGGAGCTGCGCGCTCGGGGTGGCGCTGGCGGTGGGGGCGCTGACGCCGGCCTCGATCGCGTCGAGCGCGGGCTCGAGCGCCGCCGCCCCCGAAGGCTCGCCGGGGGCGCCCGAGCTCGCGGGCGCCGTCGCCGACGCGGATGATGACCGAGGAGGCGGGGTCTGTGAGGCGCCAGCGGGGTCGATCGTGGCGCGGCAGGCGGCCGTCGCGTTAGATCTGTCTTTTGAGGCAGATCCTCAGGATCGCCCAGGGAGCGCGCCGACGACGGCGACGACGGCGACGACGAGCCGGGCGGCGCGTCGTCGGAGCGGGAGCAGCGGCCGCGAGCCGCAGCGCGCGGCGGCGGAGGACCCTCTCGCGCGGGAGGTGCGGCAGATCCGGGCGGCGCAGCGGCTGCTGCTGGCGGGCGAGCCTTCGGCGGCGATCTCGGCGATCGAGTCCCACGCGGCGGAGGCGCCCCACGGGCTGCTGGCCGATGAGCGCGAGGCGCTGCGGGCGGCGGCGTTGTGCGAGGCTGGCGAGGTCGAGGCCGGCTTGGCGGCGGCGGAGCGGTGGTTCGCGGGGCGCGAGGGGACCCCAGCGCTGGCGCGCGCGCGGGCGAGGTGCAGGGCGTCCGCGCGGCGTGAGGCGCTGCGCGCGGGCGAGTGACGAAGATCGAGATCGTGGCCACTCACAAGGGCATGAGGACTTCAATGAAAGTACAAACAAACAGCGGGCTGCTCTACGGCTTCATCGCGCTCTTCATGGCCGGGTGTACGCTCGACGCGGTGGTCGTCGGCGGGGGATTTCGCGACGGTGAAGGTGAAGGTGAAGATGAGCCGCAAGAGGAGGAAGAGCCGGAGCCGGAGCCGGAGCCGGAGCCGGAGCCGGAGCCGCTGCTCGGCGGCGCTGCGCTGGGGGAGGCGCTCGACGGCTGCGCGTTTAACCTCGTGTGGACGAAGGGCGACTCCTACAACCAGGGGACAGGGCTGGCGCCAGCGATGGTGGCCTCGGCGGACGGCGAGACCCTCGCCTTCACGCCGACGGGCTTGAACGCGTGGGTCTTCTTCCCCGTGTCGGGCGAGTCGTCGCTGTCGCTGACGCTGGTCGAGATCGACTCGAACACGGGCGAGTATGTGATCGAGGGGCGCGTGAGCGGCGATGAGGCGGTGCTGACGCTGCCGACCCTGCGGCTCGATCCGAGCGCGCCGATCGTGCTGGTCGACGGGGTGGTGCAGTACCCGGCGGGGGTCGGTCAGGCGACGCTGACGTCGCTCGTCGACGCGTCGGTGACGGTCTTCGACTTCCAGTGGGGGCTGGTGGTGAGCCTCAACGGCGGCGAGAACCCGGCGTGTGAGCCGCTGCTCGAGTCGGTGTACGGGGAATTTTGAGGGCGGCTCGGCGCGCGCGGGTGGAGCGCCCGCGCGCGCCGAGGGCGATCAGGGGCGGCGGAGCTGGCCGATCATGACGATCCGCAGGGGGGCGAGGCGCTGGCTGGCGTTGACGAGGCGCTCGTAGGCGGCGCCGAGCAGGTAGGTGGGCGCGGTCATGCGGAGGTACTCGGGGCGGCCCTCGATGAGCTCGATCGAGCTGACCTGAAGGCCAGCTTGTTCGGCGTAGCGGTGGACGTCGGCGGGCGTGTTGATCCGGTAGAGGGTCGGGAACGTGTCGGCGTCGTGGCGGCCGCGGCGGCGGTTCACCCAGCGGTGGAACCACAGGGGCGTGAGGCGGGCGATCTGCGGCATGTAGTGGCGGCGGTTAGGGGTCTTGAAGAGGAAGACGCCGCCGGGGCGGAGGACGCGGGCGATCTCGCGTAGCACAGCGGCGGGGTCGCGGAGGTGCTCGAAGAGGTTGTCGGCGAAGACGAGGTCGAAGGCGGCGTCTGGGTAGGGGAGGCGGGCGCAGTCGGCGACCTGGCCTTCGTGCAAGAAGGGGTTCTCGCGGACGCGAGGGTCGAGGTCGACGCCGCAGATCCGGGCGGCGTGGCCGCGTAGATCCATCTCGCGGACGATCCCGGCGCCCGCGCCGAGGTCGAGGATGACGAAGTGAGGGCGGAGACGGGCGAGGATCTCCGCGCGGAAGAGGGCGTCGTCCCAGTTGCGGCCGACTCCGGGGTAGAGGCGGGCGTCGAGGCGGTCGATGAGGCTCATCGGGCGGCCTCGGCGATCTCGACGGCGAGGCGGCTGACCTCGAGCAGCTCGGCGAGGGGGATCGGGCCGGGGCCGCCGCGGCGGAGGGCGTCGATGAAGGCGGCGACGCAGGCGTCCGCGCCCTTGTCTTGGCGCCATAATCGCATGGCCCGAAAGCCAGGTACGCCGTGGCCGCGGAGGACGCGGAAGTTGTCGAGGTGGAGGACGCGGCCGGCGACGAAGACCTCGAGGCGCTCCTTGGGGACGGCCTTGTGGCCGCCTGCGAGGTAGTGGATGACGCCTAAGGAGCCGTCGGCGAGGCGGAGGGTGATGGTGGCGCTGTCGGGCGTGGGGGGGCCGCCAGGCGCGGTGAGGGGCTGGACGTCGTAGGCGGCGATCGGGGCGCCGACGAGGTGGCGGATGAGGTCGATGAAGTGACAGGCCTCGCCGAGCAGGCGGCCGCCGCCGAGCTGAGGATCTTGGGTCCAGTGATCCGAGGGGATCGCGCCGGCGTTGACGGTGAGGGTGAGGTGCTTGGGGGCGCTGATGCCGGCGAGGATCGCGCGCAGCTTGATGATGTGCGGGGCGAAGCGGCGGTTGAAGCCGACCATCAGGATCGGGGGATCAGCGGCGCGGGCGGCGATGGCGGCTTCGACGGCGGCGAGCTGATCGAGGGTGAGGGCGAGGGGTTTCTCGCAAAAGACGTGCTTGCCGGCGTCGATGGCGGCGATGACGAGGCGGGCGTGGCTGTCGTGGCGGGTGCTGATGACGACGGCTTGGATCTTGGGATCGGCGAGGAGCGCGTCGGGGTCGCTGCTGGCCTGGCGGGCGCGGGCGCGGCGGCCGTGATAGACGGCGGAGACGCCGCTGGCGGAGGCGATGGCGCGCAGATCGGCGCCGGCGCGGCCGAGGGCGTCGATGAGCACGCGGCCGCCGTAATTGCCGGCGCCGATCACGGCGACGACGGGGGCGCCTGGGGCGGGCTCGGCGCGGGGCTCGGGGAGCTCGATGGTCCTGCGCGGTCGATGCGGGGAGGAGAGAGGGCTGTCCTCGGGGTCATGTTGGGGCTCGGGGTAGCCGAGCACGATGCCGAGGGAGGGGCGCTCCGAGGCGAGCAGGTCGTAGGCGGCGGCGGCGTCGTCGAGCTCGAAGCGGTGGCTGAGGAGGGGGGCGAGATCGAGCGCGCCAGCGGCGATGAGCTCGAGCACGGCCTCGAAGTTGCGCTGCTCGGTCCAGCGGACCAGGCCGAAGGGGTAGTCGTGCCCTCTGTCCTCATAGTCAGGGTCGTAACGGCCAGGTCCGTAGGAGCAGGAGACCTGGAAGCTGAGCTCCTTGGCGTAAAAGTCGGCGCGGGAGAGCTGGAGGCCGGTGACGCCGACGAGGACGATCCGGCCGCGCTTGCGGCAGATCTGCGCGGCCTGGGCGACGGGCTCGCTGCTGGTGGTGGCGGCGGTGAGCAGGACGGCGTCGACGCCGCGGCCGGCGGTGAATGCGTGCGCGGCGGCGATCGGGTCCTGGCCGGCGGCGAGGTCGACGACCTCGGCGCCGAAGCGGCGGGCGAGGGCGAGGCGCTGCGGATCGAGGTCGATGCCGAGCACGCGGCAGCCGCTGGCGCGGAGGAGCTGGACGGTGAGCAGGCCGATGACGCCTAAGCCGGTGACGACGACGGACTCGCCGAGGGTGGGCTGGGCGAGGCGGATCCCCTGGAGGCCGATCGCGGCGAGCACGGTGAAGACGGCGGCTTCGTCGGGGATCGGGGGGTCGCGCTCCGGGACCTTGGCGCAGAGGTTCTGCGGGGCGACGACGAGCTCGGCGTGCTTGCCGTTGCTGACGACTCGGTCGCCGACGGCGAAGCCGCGGACGCCAGCGCCGATCTCGATGACGCGGCCGACGTTGCAGTAGCCGAGGGCGACTGGTTGATCGAGCTTGGAGCGCACGGCCTCGAGGGTGGCGGCGAGGCCGTCGGTGCGGATCTTTTCTAAAACTTGGCGGACTTTGTCGGGCTGCTGGCGGACCTTGGCGAGCAGGCCCGCGCGGCCGAACTCGACGAGCATGCGCTCGGTGCCGGCGGAGACGAGGGTGGCGCCGCTGCGGATCAGGAGGTGACCAGGGGGCGGGCGCGGGGCGGGGATTTCGGCGACTTCGGCGCGGCCGGTGGCGAGGCTGTGGAGGACTTGCTTCATGCGGGTGTGGGGCGGCCCTGGCCGTCGAGGAACTGGCGGCACCAGATCTCAACACAGATGAGGGCGAGTAAAGAGTAGGCGTGATCGCCTCGGCCGGACTCGTGATCCGCGAGCAGGCGGGCGACGGCGTGGGGCTCAAAGACGCCGCGGCGAGCGATGGCGGCGGGGGCGAGCAGGTCGTGGAGGAGGGGGCGCAGGGGGCCGCGCAGCCAGGCGCGCAAGGGGACGCCGAAGCCGGTCTTGGGGCGGTGGAGGATCTCGGGCGGTAAGAGGCCGCGCATCGCTTGTTTGAGGATCCACTTGGTCTGGCCGGCGCGGACTCGGTGCCGATCCGGGACGCCGGCGGCGAGGCGGATCAGCGCGGGATCGAGGAAGGGCACGCGGGTCTCGACGCCGGCGGCCATGCTCATCTTGTCGGTGTAGTTGAGGTTGTGCTCGGCGAGGAAGTAGCGCTGCTCGAGGCGGAGGGCGCGCTGCAGCGGGCTGAGGCCGGCGGGCATGGCGGCGAGGGCGTCGAGCAGGGGCTCGTCGGTGAGGGTGGGGCGGTGCTCGGGGCGGAAGAGGGCGCGGATCCGCTCGGCGCTCTGCCACTCAAAATAACCGGCGAGGCGGGCGTCTGGGTCGAGGCCGACGTGGGTGAGCAGCTTGTGGGCGCGGCGAAGGGGCGCAGGGCCGGCGGGCAGGGCCTCGGCGAGGGCGGCGATGTGGCGGCGCAGAGCGGCGGGGATCCGCGACCAGAGGGGCTCCAGGGCGAGGGCGCGGTGGCGACGGTAGCCGCTGAAGATGTCGTCGCCGCCGGCGCCCGAGAGGAGGACCTTGATGCCGTGTTGCCGCGCGAGGCGGCTGATGAGGAGGACGTTGAGGCCGGCGAGGTCGGCTTGGGGCTCGTCGAGGTGCCAGATCATGCGAGGCAGCTCGGCGGCGATCTCAGGGCCGACGCGGACGACGTGGAGGTCGACGTCGAGGTGTCGGGCGACGCGCTCGGCGAAGGGGAGATCGCGGGTGACGCCCTCGGCGCGGGCGAGCTCGGCGCTGAAGTCGATGGTGAAGCACTGGAGGCGGCCGCTGGCGTGTCGACGGGCGAAGGCGGCGATGGCGGAGCTGTCGAGGCCGCCGCTCAAGAACGCGCCGAGGGGGACGTCGGCGACCATCTGGCGCTCGACCGCGGCGGCGAGGGCGTCGCGGACGCGCTGGGCGATCGGGCCGGCGCGCTCATCTGGCCTTACAGCCATGTCAGGGCCGTGGTCGGCGGGCTCGGGGGCGAAGCTCCAGCGGCGCTCGACGCGGCCCTCGTGGACGAGTATGGCCTCGCCGGGGCGCATCTTGTCGACGCCGCGCATGGGGCTGCGGGGGCTGGGGCACCACAGGTAGCGGGCGTAGTGGGCGAGCGCTTGAAGATCGAGGGCAGGGTGGAGGAAAGGGAGCGGGAGCAGCGCCTTGAGCTCGCTGGCGAAGGCGAAGGCGTCGGCGCTGGCGAGGGTGTAGAGGGGCTTGACGCCGCTGGGGTCGCGGGCGAGCAGCAAGCGCCGCTGCGGGCGATCCCAGAGGGCGAAGGCGAAGATCCCGTCGAGGAGGCCGAGCATGTGCTCGCCCTCTTCAGCGTAGAGGGCGAGCAGGACCTCGGTGTCGGTGCCGGTGCGGAAGGCGTGGCCGCGGGCGCGGAGGCGCTCGCGGAGCTGGCGGAAGTTGTAGATCTCGCCGTTGAAGGTGAGCACGTGGCGGCCGCCTTCAGCGCTCATCGGCTGGCGGCCGTCGGGGCTGGGGTCGAGGACGGCGAGGCGGGTGTGAAAGAGGGTGAGGCGGGCGCTGGGATCTTCAAAGACGCCGCTGCCGTCCGGGCCGCGGTGGGCGAGGCTGGCGAGGATCTGCTGGCCCACGGCAGGGTCGAGCTCAGCGCCGTAGACGCCGGCGACGCCGCACATCAGCGGGACCCCGCTGCGATGGTCCAATAGAGGGTCATGCGGTGCGCCTCGGCGCGCGCGAGCAGCATAGGGCGGCGCGGGGCTGGTGCGCTAGCCCGCGAGGGGCCGCGCGGCGGCTCAGATCCAGCGAGCTCGCGGCTCGCGGAGCTGGAGGTCGGAGATCGCGATGTCCACGGCGCCGCCGTCGGCGGGGGAGACGAAGGCGCGGATGGCCCCTTGCTTGTAGGTGTCGTCGCGCAGGTCGCTGGCGAGCACGCCGTTGAGGTAGATCCGCAGCAGGGGGCCGTCCGCGAGCACGCGGAGGCGGTTGGTGGCGCCGACGCCGACCTTGAGGGCGTTGTGCTCGACGTAGTTGACGAGCGGCTCAGACTTGCCCTTGTCGTAGCGGAGCGCGGCGAGGCGGCCGTTCATCCGGCACTCGATGAGGTAGCCGTTGACGCCCTCCTTGTTGAACCACCGCATGCCCACGCCGAAGCCGAGGCCCTTGCCGGCGGGATCTCCGCGGACGAGGCGGTAGGTGACGCTTAAATCGACGTCGGCGAAGGTGCCCGCGCTGCGGATGAGGTCGATGAGGTTGGGTCCGCTCGGGGCGTTGAGGATCAGCTCATCGTGAGACTTGTCGACGCGGAGCAGCTCGGGCTTGGCGATCGTCCAGCCGAGGATCGGGGTGGTGAGCAGATCGGGGCGCTGTAAGAGATCGCCGAGCGCGTGCTCTGGCTCGCCGCTGCCGCTGCTGCGAAAGAGGGCGCCGCAGGCGTCGCAGCGGTGGAGATCGCCGGCGCGCGGCGAGACGCCGTGCCGCGCGCCGCAGGAGGGACATGGAGGGGCGCCGAAGTGCATCTGGGATCAGCGGATGATACCTGGTTCTCGCGGGCAGATCCGCGCGGGATCGCGGCTCTGTCTGAGGATCGATCTGAGGACCGATCTGGCCTTAAGGATAGGTGGTCGCGGGCGCCGCGGGCGGGCGCGCCGTCGCGGGCGACGTTACCGAATGACGAGGCGCTGGGCCGCGAGCGCGACGTCTTGGCGCATTGACGGCGCGGGCGCGGCGGTTCAACCTCCGCGGCGAGGTGCTCGTCATGACGGATCTCTTCGCCGCGCGCGCGCAGATGGCCCTCTCGCTCGGCTTCCACATCATCTTCGCGGCGGTCGGTATGGCGATGCCGGTGCTCATGTTGATCGCGGAGATGCTGCACCGAAGGACAGGCTCGGCGGTGTACAAGGCGCTGGCGATCCGCTGGGCGAAGGGGACCGCGATCATGTTCGCGGTGGGCGCGGTCTCTGGCACGGCGCTGTCGTTCGAGCTGGGGCTGCTGTGGCCGGGGTTTATGGAGGTGGCGGGGCCGATCATCGGGATGCCGTTCTCGCTCGAGGGCTTCGCGTTCTTCTTGGAGGCGATCTTTTTGGGGATCTACCTCTACGGGCGCGAGGTGGTGAGCGCGCGGGCGCACCTGCTCAGCGCGGTGATCGTGGCGGTCGCGGGCAACCTGTCGGCGATCTTCGTGATCTGCGCGAACGGCTGGATGAACGCGCCGCGCGGCTTCACGATCGTCGACGGGGCGCCGGTGGCGGTGGACCTGTGGGCGGCGATGTGGAACCCGGCGGCGCTGGTGGAGGGGGCGCACATGGTGGTCGCGGCGCTGGCGGCGGTGGGCTTCGCGGTCGCGGGGATCCACGCGCTGCGGCTGCTCCGCGGCGGCGAGCCGCGCCTCGATCGGCCGGCGTTGGCGATCGCGCTGGCGGTCGGCGGCTTCGGGGCGATCCTGACGCCCGTGACCGGGCACAAGGCGGCGGAGCAGGTGGCCGTGCTCCAGCCCGTGAAGCTGGCGGCGATGGAGGGGCAGTGGGAGGACGAGGTGGGGGCGCCGCTGCGGATCGGCGGCTGGCCTGATGAACAGGCGGAGGTGACGCGCTTCGCGATCGAGGTGCCGTACGCGCTGAGCCTGTTGGCGACGGGGCGGCTCGACGGGGCGGTGGCGGGGCTGAAGCAGGTGCCACGAGCGGATCGGCCGCCTGTAGCGGTGACTCACATGGCGTTTCAGATCATGGTCGCCTGCGGGTCGGTGATGATGGGGATCGCGGGGCTGGCGGGGGCCTTGGCGCTGCGCGGCAGACACCCGGCGGATCAGCGGCCTCTGCTGAAGGCGCTGGTGATCAGCGCGCCGCTGGGGATGATCGCGATCGAGGCGGGGTGGACGGTCACCGAGGTGGGGCGGCAGCCTTGGGTGATCCAAGGGCTGATGCGCACGTCCGAGGCGGTGACGCCGATGCCTCACTTGATGGTCCCGTTCCTCACGTTCACCGCGCTGTATGGGGTGCTCGGAGCGGCGGCGGTGCTGATCCTGCGGCGCCGCGTGTTCGGCCCGTCAACCTCGGAGGTGGGCGATGCTGACGCCTGAGCTGCTCGTGGCCGGCGTGATGGCGCTGGCGCTGATCATCTACACGCTGAGCGCGGGCGCGGACTTCGGCAGCGGGGTGTGGGAGCTGCTCGCGCGCGGCGAGCTCGGGGCGCGCAAGAAGGCGATCATCCATCGGGCGATCGGGCCGATCTGGGAGGCGAACCATGTGTGGTTGATCCTGATCGTGGTGCTGCTCTTCGTCTGCTTCCCCGCGGCCCACGCGGCGGTGACGACGGCGCTGCACGTGCCGCTGACGTTGATGCTGATCGGGGTGGTGCTGCGCGGCTCGGCGTATGTGTTCCGCGCGTATGACGTCGACCCCGGCGGGCCAGGGGCGCGCGGCTGGGGGCGGGTGTTCGCGATCTCGAGCTTGGTCACGCCGATCACCCTCGGGGTGGTGCTGGGGGCGCTGTCGGACGGGATCGAGCGCGACCCGGCCAGCGGTCGGGTGGTGACGGACTTCGTGAGCGCGTGGCTGCGGCCGTATCCGATCGCGGTGGGGGTGTTCGCGCTGGCGCTCTTCGCGTTCCTCGCGGCGATCTATTTGGTGCACGAGGCGGGCGACGATGAGCCGGCGGTGAAGGCGTCGTTTCGCGCGGACGCGCGCGCGGCGGGGCTGGCGGTCGGCGGGGCGGCGCTGGTGGCCTTCTTGGTGGCGGACGAGGGGGCGCCGCGGCTGTACGCGAGCTTGGCAGGGGCGGCGTGGGCGCCGGCGCTGCACGTGTGCACGGGGATCGCGGCGTTGCTCGCGCTCGCGGCGAACGAGCGGCGGCGCGACCAAGCGGCGCGCGCGGCGGCGATCGTGCAGGCAGCGCTGATCGTCAGCGGCTGGGCGCTGGCGCAGTACCCGTACCTGGCGGCGCCGGGCTACGCGATCGCGGAGAGCGCGGCGCCGACGGTCGTGTTGTGGCCGGTGCTAGGGGCCCTGGCGGCGGGCGCGTTGCTGCTGGTGCCGGCGCTGGGCTACCTGTTCTTGACGTTTAAGCGGCGCGGCGGCCACGACGAGGCCGGTGCTCCCGCCGTGACGTCGGGGGCACGGGACGTCGGCAGCTCGGGACGGGGCTAGAGGCCGCCCGGGCACTGCTCGTAGAAGGCTTTGCAGGCGGGGCCGGCCTCTTGCTCGATCGAGACGCTGCCGTCGAGGCCGGTGGCGCAGGTGTAACGATCGATGAGGTCCTTGTACTCTTCGACCTGCTCTTCGAGGCAGTCTTCGTAGTCGGAGATGGTCGCGTCGCAGGTGGAGTCGTCGCCGGGCTCGCAGGCGTCTTGCTCGTTCTCCTCGACGGGCTTGGCCATGCACTCGTCGTAGGCGCCGGTGCAGATCGAGACGTCGCCGCCGCCGAAGGAGGCCGCGAGGACGCCAGCGGTGACGCAGCCGACGTGCTTGGCGTCGTCCTCGGAGATCTTCTTCTCATAATATTCGCGGGTGTTCTCGCAGGCCTGGACCCGCTCGTCGGCGTCGAGCTCGCTGATCTTCTTGTTGCCGTTGATGCCGGTGATGCTGCACGCGGCGGCGGTGAGGGCGGTGAGGGCGATGGCGGCGAGGAGCCGGGGGAGTCGGTGCGTCATGAGTCGGGACGCTATCATATGGCGCGCGCGGGGCGCTGCGGGCGACGGGCGCGAGCCGCAGGAGGCGCCCGCTGCGGGGCCTTTCCGGCTAGAGTGCGGCGTCGATGGCCTCGGTCCCAACGCTCACCGCCGCGCTGCCCCTCCGCTTGCTCGAGCACGCGCTGGAGCCGGCGAATAGCCGCGAGCGGGCGAGCTTCGAGGCGACGATCGCGGCCGAGTCGCTGTTCCTGCGCGGACATTTTCCAGGGCGGCCGATCTTCCCGGGGATCGCCCAGGTCGCGGCGATCGTGCTGCCGGGGATCCACCAGCTTTGGCCGGCGTTGGTGCAGCCTCGGCGGCTCTCGCGCCTCAAGTTTCGGGCGCCGATCTCGCCCGGCGACGCGCTGATCTTGACGCTGGAGCGGGGGGGTGCCGAGAGCGTGCGCTTCCGGTTGATGCGGGCGGGTACGCTGTGCAGCGAGGGCGTGTTGGATTTCTCGCGGGCATGAGCTCCGACCTCTTGTGGATGCGGGTGCGACCGCGTGAGCGGCCTTACGTGCGCGGCCCCTGGACGCCTTGGAGACCCCAGCGGACTCTAACGGCGTGAGCGTGAAGCGCGTGGATGTGGCGATCATCGGCGGCGGCCTGGCTGGCGGCCTCTTGGCGCGGCAGCTCCGGCGGACCTTGCCGGAGCTGTCGGTGACGATCGTGGAGCGGGCGCATGAGCGCTCGTTGAAGGTCGGCGAGTCGACGGTCGAGATCGCGAGCCACTACATGAGCCGCCGGCTGGGGTTGTCGACGTACTTGTACGAGAACCACCTGCCGAAGAACGGGCTGCGCTTCTTCTTCGACACGCCGGGGCGCGAGAGCGCGCTGACGAAGATGAGCGAGCTGGGCAGCTACGGCTACCCGCCGCTGCCGGCGTTTCAGATCGATCGGGCGCGCTTCGAGGCGGATCTGCTGGCGATGAACCGCGAGGACGGGGTGGACGTGCAGATCGGCGCGCGGGCGCACGCGATCGCGCTGGACGAGGCGGGGCAGCCGCGGCGCGAGCACCGGCTCGAGGTGTCCTCTGAGTCAGGTGAGTCGACGGATCTGCGCTGCCGCTGGCTGATCGACGCGAGCGGGCGGGCGCAGGTGCTGTCGCGGCAGCGGCGCCTGAAGATCCCGTCCGATCACGGGATCGCGGCGGTGTGGGGGCGCTTTCGCGGGGTCGCCGATATGGATGATATCGACGACAAGGCGTGGAACGCCCGGGTCCGCTACACGCACCGGGTGCTGTCGACGAACCACTTCTGCTACCCGGGGTATTGGATCTGGTTCATCCCGATCAGCCGCGGGGTCACGAGCGTAGGGGTGGTGTGCGAGCACCCGCACTTCAGCGCCGCGCTGCGCCGCCCCGAGGGCTTTTGGGCGTTCCTGCGGGGGCACCGGGCGGTGCGGGAGCTGCTGGAGTCGGCGGAGCTGATCGACGTGATGTCGTACAACCAACTGGCGTACGGGTCGTCGCAGTTCTTCGGGGCGGACGGGTGGCACCTGACCGGCGAGGCGGCGGCGTTCTCGGACCCGTTCTACAGCCCAGGCAGCGACTTCATCGCGCTCGAGAACGAGTACATCACCGACCTGATCGGCCGCGAGGTGCGCGGCGAGCGGCGCGAGGCGGTGGAGGAGCGGCGCGCGACGTATGACGAGTACATGCGCTACCGCTTGGCCTCGACGATGCTGATCTACCGCGATCTGTACCCGGCGCTGGGGTCGTTCGAGGTGACGTCGCTGAAGTGGTCGTTCGATATCGCCTCCTACTACAACATGTGGGGGCACTTCTTCATCAACGACCTGCACCTCGACCTGAAGCAGATCAAGGGCGAGCTGCGGCGTAAAGGGCCGATCTTGCAGATGCAGGAGCGCTTCGCGGAGATGTTCGCCAAGCTGACGGCGGAGCTGCACCAGCAGGGGAACTACTACCGCTCGAACTCGGGGCGCTTCACCTATGGGATCGATCACATCGACTGGCTCGATGAGATCTTCGCGCCGCGTCCGCGGCGGCGCATCATGGAGGTGAACCTCGGGCTGTTTAACTGGGTGCGCGAGCAGGCGTACTCGATCTTGCACGGCGGGGCGGCGCGGCCCCAGACCCTCGACCTGGTGGATTTTGCGGGCGAGGCGCTGATCTGAGCGTGCAGCCGGATGCGGGGCGGCGCTTGCCGAGCGCGCCCCCTGGTGGCTACTCTCGCGGGGAAACCTCGTGATGACCCGCGACGAAATTTACCGCCATATCGTCGATATCCTCGCCGACACCTTCGAGCTCGATCGCGCCGAGATCAGCGCCGAGTCGAAGCTGTTCGAGGAGCTCGATCTGGACAGCATCGACGCGGTGGATCTCTTCGTGGAGATCCACGCGCTGACCGGCCGCAGGATCGAGGCCGAGGTGGCGCGTAAGGTGCGGACGGTCGAGGACGTGGTGGCGCTGGTCGAGTCCGAGCTGGCGAAGGCGGCGTCCGCGTAGGCGCGGCGGCGCGAGGAGGACGGATGCAGCCGCGCCGGGTGGTGATTACAGGGGTGGGGCTGTGCTCGCCGATCGGCAGCTCGCTGGACGAGGTGATGACGTCGCTGCGGCAGGGTCGCCACGGGATCCAGGTGATGCCGGCGTGGGAGCGGATCGTCGATCTTCGGACGAAATTGGGCGGGGTGGTGACGCTGGACCTGGCGGGCCGCTACCCGCGCAAGAAGACGCGCTCGATGGGGCGGGTGTCGCTGCTGGCGACCTACGCGACCGAGCAGGCGATCGCGGACGCGGGGTTGGACGCGGCGCTGGTGTCCTCGGGGGCGGTGGGGCTGGCGTACGGCTCGACGACGGGCTCGTCCGACGCGATGGAGGAGTTCTGCGGGACGCTCTTTACCAGCTACTCGCTGCGGGGGCTGTCCGGGAGCTCGTACCTGAAGATGATGAGCAACACCTGCGCGGCGAACCTGGGGCAGTTCTTTCAATTGCGCGGGCGGGTGATCACGACCTGCTCGGCCTGCACGAGCGGCTCGCAGGCGATCGGCTACGCGTACGAGTCGGTGAAGTACGGGCTGCAAGAGGTGATGGTCGCGGGCGGGGCGGAGGAGCTGCACTTCGCCAGCGCGGCGACCTTCGACCTGATGTTCGCGACCTCGGCGGGCTTCAACGACCGGCCAGACCTGAGCCCGCGGCCCTTCGACGTGCGCCGCGACGGGCTGGTGATCGGCGAGGGGGCAGGCACGGTGGTGCTCGAGAGCTACGAGCGGGCGCGGGCGCGGGGGGCGAGGATCTACGGCGAGATCGTCGGCTTCGGGACGAATTGCGACGGGGCGCACGTGACGGCGCCGGAGGAGGCGGGCATGGCGGAGGCGATGCGGCTGGCGCTGCGCGACGCTGGGCTTGACCCGGGGGCGATCGACTACGTGAACGCGCACGGGACCGCGACCGAGATCGGCGACATCGCGGAGTCTTCGGCGACGCGGCGGGTGTTCGAGCGGGAGGTGCCGTTCTCGTCGTCGAAGAGCTTCACGGGGCACACGCTGGGCGCCTGCGGGGCGCTGGAGCTGATCTTCTGCGCGGGCATGATCCGCGACGGCTTCCTGGCGCCGACGCGGAACTTGGAGGCGGTCGATCCGCGCTGCGCGGCGCTCGACTATATCCGGGCGCCGCGGCCGGCCTCGCCGTCGCTGATCATGTCGAACAACTTCGCGTTCGGCGGGGTGAACACGTCGCTGATCCTCGGCAAGATCGCCGAGGCCGGCGCGCCGATGATCGTCGGGGTGTAGACGATGCGCTCGTTCCTGCGGCTGGCGGCGGCGGCGCTCTGCTTCGCGATCTTCGGGATCGGCAGCCTGATCTTCGGGTGGGTGCTGCTGCCGCTGGCGGGGCTGTCGTTCGACGCGAAGACGCGGCTGCGGCGGCGGCGGGCGATGGTGCACTTGGTGATCAGCCGCTTCGTGCCGCTGATGGCGCGGCTGGGGTTCACGGGCTACCGCTGGGACCCGCTGCCGGCGGCGGTGACGCGCGGCGGGCCGTTCGTGCTGATCGCGAACCACCCGACGCTGATCGACACGCTGATCGTGCTGTCCCGCTTCCCTGAGATGTCGTCGGTGGCGAAGCCGTTTTACATCCGGTCGCCGATCACGGGGCCGATGCTGCGGTCGATCGGCTTCTTCGCGCCGATGGGCGAGGCGGAGGGCGAGGAGGTGGAGGCGGGGGCGACGGTGGCGAGGATGGTGGAGCTGCTGCGCGAGGGGCGTTCGCTGGTGATCTTCCCCGAAGGGACGCGCTCGCCGGAGGGGCGGCTGCTGCGCTTCCGCCGAGGGGCGGTGGAGGCGGCGATCCGGGCGCAGGTGCCGATCGTGCCGCTGTTCATCGGGCCTGATCAGCCGTTGATGCGCCGCGGCCACCCTTGGCACGACTTTCCGGCGCAGCGGGTGAACTTCGCGTTGGAATTTTTGCCGGTGATCGAGACGGCTGGGGCGGAGCTGGACGCGCGTGAGGTAAACCGCGAGCTGTATCAACGCTTCCAGGAGCGCTTCGCGCGGCTGCTGGCGAGCCGCCAGGCTGCCCTTGGAGGGGGGGCAGGTGATCGATCGGTAGCCTTGCGGAGCGCCGAGGGCTCTGCTACCGAGCCTCATGCACCAAGACATGGTCCGTGACGGCAAGGTCGTCGTCTTTAACTACACGCTGCGCAACGACGAGGGCGAAGTCCTGGACGCGTCGGAGCCAGGCGAGCCGATGGCTTATCTCCACGGCGCGGACAACATCGTGCCGGGCCTCGAGCAAGAGATGGCCGGCAAGCTGCTCGGCGCGGCCTTCAGCGTGATCGTGCCGCCAGAGCTGGGCTACGGGCGCCGCGAGGAGCCAGGGCTGCGCGAGATCCCGCGCGAGGCGTTCGGTGAGGACTCGTCGGAGCTGGCGGCGGGCATGGAGCTGCTGCTCGAGGACGACGACGGCGATCTGATGCCGATCTGGATCGCGGAGGTGCACCCGGACAAGGTGATCATCGACGTCAACCACCCGCTGGCCGATGAGACGCTGCACTTCGCGGTGGAGATCCTGGAGATCCGGGACGCGACCGAGAGCGAGATCGAGCACGGACACCCGCATGGCGTGGACGGCACCGAGCTCGACGACGAGGACGAGTAGCCGCGAGCGCGCGCGGGCAGCGTTGGGCTGGATCGCGCGCTAGCGGCGCTTGACGGGCGCTCTGCGGCTCTTCATCGTGGTCCGATGAGGGGCCGTTTTTTTGGGCGAGTGGGGGCTGGGGTTTGGGCTGTGGCGCTCGCCTTGGGGGCCGCCTGCGGGGGTTTGGCTCCTAGCGGGAAGCTGACGGCGGTGTCACAGGAGGATCCCGGGTGTACAGCGGATCTGGCGGGCGCGCTGGCGGCCTTCCAACGGGACTTAGGGCTGGGTTTTGAGCTCTCCGAGGGGCTGGTGACGGCGCTGCAGGCGAGCAGCGCGCTGGAGGTGAGCTACGGGCGTGATGGCGTGATCCACACGGTGGAGTTCGGGGTGGACGAGGTGGAGGATGGAGGCTGCTCGCTGCGGCTGTGGTCGATCACGACGAGCCAGCCAGGGTCGGTGTCGACGCGCAGCGGGACCTTCGGCAAGGTCACGCTGGCGCGCTGTCAGTGCGAGTGACCCGGTCAGCGGGCGGGGTCGCGCGCGGTCAGCGGGCGAGGTCGCGGCGGCGGCGCTCGCGGTGGATCGGCGCAGAAGAGCGGGCTGGGCGCGCGGCCGGGCTGGTGTGGGGGGCTGCGGCGTGGGCTCTTGCAGGGGACGAAGATGTGGAGGCGGCCGCGGTGCTGCAAGGTCCAACACTCGCCGCGGAGGTGACGCTCCTCGAGGGCGGCGAGCAGGGCGGGATCGGTGCGGGCGAGGGCGGTCGCGCCGAGGTAACGGCCGCGGTGGGCGAAGCCGCGCAGATGGGGCGGCGCGGCCGCGAGATCGTCGGCGCGCGGGGGCGAGGCGGCGCGGTTGCGGCGGTGATCGCCTAGGCGGCGGCGACGAGCGCGGGCGGCGGCGATGAGACCGTGGAGCCACGCGTGACGATCCTCATCGGCGATGTCGGCGCCGGCGAGCGCGCGTGAGAAGGCGTCGAGGTCGCGGCGGAGGGCGCGGAGGAGGATGAGGTCGTCGCGGAGCCGCTCGCGGAGGAGGTGGGCGATTCGATGCATGAGCACCACGCGGTCGATCGCGGGGGCGGCGCTGTTGCGGGCGGGTCACGTCGAGGTGCCGTGGCGCACAGCGGCGGCGCGCGAGCGCGGCGCACGCCGGCCGCACGCCCGTAGATCGATGAGGATGTCCTTGCGGACAGGTGGTGTCGCGACCGGCGCGGATCAGCCGCCCGGGATCGTGCGCAAGGCGGCGGGGCGGCGGCCGCGGAGGGCGTATCGACGCTCGGCGTAGGCGACGTCCTCGACCCAGAGGCGGGCGGCCCTGCGGGTGATCGCGCCGCGCCAGAGGCCGGCGAGGCGACGGGCGACGGCGAAGCCGCAGCGATCCGAGGCCGCGAGGGTGGCCTCGATGACGGCGCAGCGGCCGGGCTCGATCGGGGTGGCGTGGGTCTCGACGACCGAGCCGCGGCCCTCGCCGTCGATGATGGTCATGACGATCGTGCGCGGGTCGGGGCAGTGGAAGGTGGCGTCGACCTCGACGGCGAGCGGGCCAAGGACGCGGTAGGCGACGCGGACGGTGAGGCAGTCGCCGCGATCTTCGAGGACTTGGAGGCGGGCGAAGGAGTGCGGGTGGAAGTGGGCGCCGTGCCAGGGATCGAGGCGGTTGGCGAGGACGTCGGCGGGCTCGCAGCGGGCCTCGACGCGGATCACGCCGGCGACGTAGCAGCCGGGCCGCGGGGCGAGGATCGGGGCGTCGGTGGCCGGCTCGCCGGCGCTGTCGGTCTGCACCCAGGCGAGTACGCCGTCGTCGTGGACTTGGTAGGGGCTCCAACGACCGTGGGGGCCGTCGCCGAGCTCGAGGCCGTGCCAGGGGCAGAGGAGGTTGTCGCCGCGGGTGCGCGCGCACTCGAGCGAGGCGCCCATGTGCGGGCAGGCCTCGGGGGCGGCGCGCAGGCGGCCGCTGGGGGTGCGCCAGAAGACGAGGGGGCGGCCGGCGATGGTGATCGCGCGGGGGACCGCGGTGATCCGGGCGCTGGCGTCGGCCACGTACCAGCCGCCGCCGGGTAAGGCGAGCGCGTGCGCGAGGGCGCGCTCGATCCGGGCGGGGTTCGCTTGCACCCAATCGGGGGCGCTAGAGATGGGGGCCGCTGGGGTTGTGGGTGGGTTTCCGAGGGTGTAGAGGCGGGTCATGGGCTGGCTCTTAGGTCAGGTTCGAGGGGCGGCGACGGCGGGGCGCAGCCAGCGGGCGCGCGAGCGCAGGACCTCGCGGGTCATCGCGGCGAGGGGGGTGCTGGCCATCACGCGCATGGCCTCGACGGGGGTGGCCTGGTCGCTGAGGAAGCGGATGAGCAGCTCGGGCGGGAGCTTCTCGAAGAGGTCGAGGAAGAGATCAGGGGCGCGCTCGGGGTAGCGGGCGATCTGGGAGAGGAAGACGCGATCCATGGCGACGGCGAGGGCGCCGCGCGGCTCGGGGGGCTCGATGAGGGCGCCAGGCGGGGCGTCGCGGAGGCGGCGGGCGAGATCACGGGTGGTCCGCTGGATCGCGAGGAAGGCGTAGCCAGTGGAGGCCTTGGCGACGCCGCCGCGCAGGCCGAGGTTGTAGATCCTCGGGCTCTGACGCGGCGCGGCCGGGGCGGTGGTCATGGGGATGACGCCGCGCTCTCGCATGAGGATCTCGAAGTCTTCGAGGCCGAAGCGCTCGCGCAGGTAGCCGCGGATCGCGGCGTCGTAGGCGTCGTCGGGCAGGAGGGCGGGGGTGAAGTAGGTGGCCTCGACGAGGGCGCGGTCGGCGGCGTAGGGGAGCACGTAAAAGAAGTGGAGGCCGCCGCGCTGGGAGGGGGTGAAGTCCATCAAGGTGGCGAGGCCAGGGGTGAAGACGGGGCGCGGGGCGCGGAGCTCCCAGCCGACGAAGTGCTGGAGCAGGGTGAGCTCGCTCGGGTCGGGCGGGGCGCCGGGGCGGCTGTCGAAGACCAGCGACGCGCGGACGGTGCCGGCTGAGCTGTCTACAAGGACATGATCGCCGCGATCGTCGAGGCGATCGACGTGGACGCCGAGGTGGAGCTCGATGCCCGCGGCGGCGAGGCGGGCGCGGGCGGCCCGGTAGAACGCGTCGCCGGGGAGCTGGACGTAAGGGAGGCGGGCGGCGCCGCGCTCGACCCGTCGCCCAGGGGCGAGCAGCTCCCAGCGGCTCCAGCGATCGCTGACGGCGTCGGCGAAGAGGTGGGGCTCGACGGGCCAGTAGCACCACGTGCGATCGCGGGTGTACTCGCGGCGGGGCTCGAGCACGAGGACGCGGCGCGTTCGCGCTCGCCCGCCGAGGCCGAGCTGCGCGGCGAGGCTGAGGCCAGCGCACCCTCCCCCGACGATCACGATGTCGGCGTTCACAGGGGCAACCATGGCCGGACTCGAGGCGGCGGACAAGGCGCCTGGGTCGGTCCCGCGACGTCGCTCGTAGCGCGGCGTAGAGGGGGCTCAGGGGCGGCGTCGCGGTCGTACGGGGCGGGGCGAGGCGAGGGGCTTCGTGGTAGGTTGTCGCCATGCGAGATACGTCGCTCCTTCGTGCGCGCATGCAGGCGGTCTTGTGGGCGCCCGCGGCGCTCGGGCTCTTCGGTTCGGCTTGTGATCCCGCGGGCAAGACAGAGGCGCAGCCGCAGGTCGCGGAGGCGGCGAAGCCGGCGGTCGCCGCGGCGGCGCCAGCGCCCGCGGGTGAGGCCGCGGCGAGCGCTCCGGCGGCGCCGAGCTATCCAGAGCGCTGGGGGATGGACCCGTACGATCCGGAGTCGGAGGAGGAGCACGGCTGCGTGGTAGGCGACTGGTGCGGGCCGCTCGCCGCGGCGAAGCCGTTCGCGAACGTGGGCGCGGGCGAAGAGATGGGCTGCCCCGCGCGCGTGCACCACGTGCCGGACGCGAAGGTGAAGAAGACCGATAAGGTGTATGTCGGCTTCTCGTTCGATCCGATGATGCAAGGGCGGCTGCGGCCGATGGCGACGCGAGAGGGGCGGGAGGCGGCGAAGAGCGACGATCTGTGCTGCTACCACTGGTACAACTACTGCTCAGGGCGGCCGCTGCTGGCCGAGGATGACGAGGACTCGGCGCAGGTCGCACCGGTGACGGCGGAGCAGGCGTGGTCGCGCGGCGAGGTGGCGCCGATGGGCGCGATCGATCCGGCGCTGCGCGAGCACGTGGCGGCGCTGTGGCTGCGTGACGCGCGGCTCGAGCACGCCTCGATCGCTTCGTTCGCGCGGACGACCTTGGAGCTGCTGGCGGTGGGCGCCGCGCCGTGGCTGATCGCGGCGAGCCAGCGCGCGGGGCTCGATGAGGTCGAGCACGCGGAGGCTTGCTTCGCGTTGGCCTCGCGCTACGCGGGGGAGCCGCTGGGCCCCGGGCCGCTGCCAGCGCTGCCGCCTCGGGCGCTGGACCTGGCGGGGCTGGCGGAGGCGACGTTCATCGAGGGTTGCGTGGGCGAGACGATCGCGGCGCTGGTGGCGACGCGGGCGGCGCAGCAGTGCACGGATCCGACGATCACGCCGGTGCTGGCGAAGATCGCCGAGGACGAGGCGCGCCACGCGGAGCTGGCGTGGGCGACGGTGACCGACGCGCTGCTGCGCGGCGGCACGGCGGTGGCCGCGGCGGTGCGGGCGGCGGCAGAGCGGATCCGCGCGCGTACGTTGGCGCCGGCGCCGACCGGGCCGTCGTGGGCGGCGCCGCTGCTGGCCGCGCACGGGCGCTTGGACGAGGCGTCGGCGGCGCAGGCCCGTGTCGACGCTTGGCGGGAGATCATCGAGCCGACGCTGGAGGAGCTGCTGGCAGCGGCGCCCAAGGCGCTGCGGGCGGTTTAACCGGCGTCGCGTCAGGCTTCGGGCGCGCGGGCGAGGCCGCCGCGGATCTGCGCGGCCCAGCGCTCGAGGTCGCTGAGGGTGCTCTCGATGAGGGCCGGCGCCTCTTGGGCGTCGCGTAGGGCTCGGGTGAGGAGCTGCTTGGCGCGGCGGATCCTCGTGCGAACTGTCCCTTCGGGCAGGTCGAGGACTTGCGCGAGCTCAGGGGCGCGCATCTTCTCCCAAAAGTAGAGCTCGAGGACGACCTGATGCTCGATGGGGATCCGGCGGAGGGCGGCGAGCAGGAGGCGCTCTTCGTCGCGGCGGGCGAGGATCGACGGCGGCGAGGGGCTGAGGTCGTGGACCGAGACTCGCTCGAGGAAGTCGACGCGGTCGCCGTCGCGGCGGCGCTGGCGGTAGTAGCGGCTGAGCACGTTGTGGGCGACGGCGAAGAGGTAGGTGCGGAAGCTGGCGTCGCCGCGGAAGCGCTGAGGCGCCTCGATGAGGGCGAGGAAGGTGCGTTGGATCAGGTCGGAGCTGTCGCCGCTGACCTTGTTGCGGAAGAAGCGGGCGATCGCCTCGTAGTGGCGCTCAAAGAGGGCCTCGCCGGCGCGGCGATCGCCGGCTCGCCATGCGGCGAGCATGGCCTCGTCGGTGGGATCCATAGCGGGAGCATAACGAAGGCGCGCAGCGATCGGCCTCTGCCGGGGGATCGTGTCCGCGCGCGATCACGGCGCGGTGCTCAGGGGGGATAGCCGGTGATCGCGCGTAAGGCCCGGTAAAGCGGGCGCAGGCGGGGGTAGATCGGACAAAAGACCTCGCGGTAGAGGCGGTCGTAGCGGGCGCTGGCGTCAGGGCGAGGGGTGAAGGTGTCGCCCTCGTGGGTCATGGCGGCGACCGCGGCGGGGAAATTTTCAAAGATCCCGAGGCCGACGGCGGCGACGATCGCCGCGCCCAAGGCGGAGCTCTCGCGGATCCGCGGGCGCGTGGCGGGGAGGCCGAAGATGTCGGCGGTGATCTGCATGGCGACGTCGCTGCGCGCGCCTCCACCCGCGACCATGAGGCGGCGCAGGGAGGCGCGGGAGCGCGCTTCGATCCGCTCCTTGCCCTCACGTAAGGCGTAGGCGATGCCCTCGAGCAGGGCGCGGTAGACGTGGGCGCGGGTGTGAAAGTCGGCGAAGCCGAGGATCGCGCCGCGGGCCTCAGGGCCAGGCTCACGGACGCCCGGCGACCAGTAGGGGTGGAGGATGAGGCCGTCGGCGCCTGGGGGGATCGACTCGATCATTTGATCGAGCAGGGCCTCGGGGGCGACGCCCTCACGAGCGGCGCGCTCGACCTCGGGTGCGCCGAAGTTGTCGCGGAACCACGTGACCATCCAGTAGCCGCGGTAGATCTGGATCTCGGCGTTGTAGGCGCCAGGGTTGGCGGCTGGGAAGGGGGGGATGTGCGGGACGGCCTCGAGGTAACGATCGGTGGCGACGTTGATCGTGGCGGTGGTGCCGTAGCTGAGACAGGCTGTCTCTGGGGACAGAGAGCCGACGCCGAGCACCTCGCAGGCCTTGTCGGCGGCGGCGGCGATGAGAGGGAGGCCGAGGGGGATGCCGGTGGCGGCGGCGGCGGCGGCGGTGATCGTGCCGAGGCGCTGACCGGGGGCGATCAGCTCGGGGAGCTTGTCCGGCTCGACGCGGACGGCCTGCCACTTCCAGTCGCCGGCGGCGGCCCAGCGCTGGCGCTTGTAGTCGAAGGGGATGTAGCCGACTTGGCAGCCGACGGAGTCGACGTAACGATCGGTGAGGCGGTGGGTGAGGTAGCCAGAGAGCAGCAGGTACTTGGCGGTGCGCGACCAGATCTCTGGTTGGCGCTCGCGGATCCAGTTGGCCTCAGCGGCGGCCTGGAAGTTGGCGACGGTGTCGGCGACGCCGGCGAGGCGGAGCAGCGGGCCCCAGATCCCGCGGATCGGCGGCTGGCCGGCGATCCGGCGGGCGTCGGGCCAGAGGATCGCCGGCCGCAGTGGGAGGCCTCGCTCGTCGAGGTTGACGACGGTGCCGCGCTGGCAGGTGAGGGCGACGGCGGCGATCCGCTGGCGATCGACGCCGGGCCGGGTCCAGAGGGCCTGACAAGCCTCGGCGAGTCGGTCAAAGAAGACGGGCGCGTCTTGCTCGGTCCAGCCGGGCTGGGGCGCGGCGTAGGGGCCGAGCTGCGCGCTGGCGAGGGCGATCTGAGCGCCGCTGGGGTCGAAGAGGACGGCGCGGACGCTCTGAGTGCCGACGTCGATCGCGAGGAGGTGCGGCTCAGGCATAGGTGTCCGCTGATGAGTCTACGTGATGGCGCAGAGGCGCGCGCGGGCGCTCGAACTGCGCGCGCCTCTGCGCCTGGATGTCGCCCGTAGGCGCCAGTTTACGAGCCTCATGGGGCTCGATAGCCTCTATCCTCGGCTGTTAGGGGGTGCTGGGATGGAAATTGCTCTGGTGGCTTTTCACGCGGATCGAGGCTGGAGCGCGCCGTTGCCGGCGCTGGACGGGCCGCGGACGCTGGTGGTGGTCTTCGGCGCGAGCCGCTACCTCGATGACCCAGCGCCGCTGCTGGAGGCCCGCGCGGCGCTGTCACAGGCGCAGTGGATCGGCTGCTCGACGGCGGGTGAGATCTTCGGGGCGAAGATCTACGACGAGTCGTTGGCGCTGGCGATCGTCCGCTTCTCCGCCGACAAGAAGACGCGGCTGCAGGGGATGATCGCGCCGATCGCGGCGGCGACGGAGTCGTTCGCGACAGGGGCGGCGATCGGCGAGGCGTTGGCAGGTGAGGGGCTGCGGGGGGTCTTTGTCCTGTCCGACGGGCTGAAGGTGAACGGCACGGAGCTGGTGCGCGGGCTGAGCAGCGCGCTGCCGGCCGAGGTGGTGGTGACGGGCGGGCTGGCCGGTGACGGCGATCGCTTCGCGCGGACGTGGGTGCTCGGCGGGGACGGTCTACCGCGTGAGGGCCACGTGGCGGCGATCGCCCTCTATGGCGAGCACTTGCGGATCGGCCACGGATTTAAGGGCGGCTGGGACGCGTTCGGGCCGCGGCGTACGGTGACTCGCTCGGAGGGGAACGTGCTCTTCGAGCTCGACGGGCGGCCGGCGCTGCAGCTCTATAAGGAGTATCTGGGCGAGCGGGCGAGCGGGCTGCCGGCGACGGGGCTGCTCTTCCCGCTGGCGCTGAGCGGGGAGGACGCGGGGCGGATGATCGTGCGCACGATCTTGGCGATCGATGAGGCGAAGGACGCGCTGATCTTCGCCGGAGATGTCCCGACAGGGGCGCGCGCGCAGCTCATGAAGGCGAATTTTGACCGGCTGATCGAGGGCGCGGAGGCGGCGGGCGAGGGCGCCCGGACGACGCTGGGGTTGACAGGCGAGGAGGCGCCGGTCGGCGGTGTGTTGACGCTGGCGATCTCGTGCGTGGGCCGCCGCTTGGTCCTGGGCGAGCGCTGCGAGGAGGAGGTGGAGGCGACGCTCGAGGCGCTGCCGGCCGGCGCGCAGCAGATCGGCTTCTACTCGTACGGGGAGCTCTCTCCGCACGCCAGCGGTGGGTGCGAGCTGCACAACCAGACGATGACTCTGACGATCATCTGTGAGCTCTGAGCCGAACCATCACAAGCTGCTGCTGCGGCAGCTTCGGCGCCTCGGGGTCGTCGATCCTTCGCGCGCGCCGAGCGCGGCGGAGTGGGCGGGGCTGCTGGCGGTGGTCAGCCGGACGTACACGAGCGGCGAGGAGGATCGCGCGCTGCTGGAGCGGTCGCTCGAGGTGTCATCGAGCGAGATGGAGGCGCTCTATGAGGATCTTCGTCGGGCGTCGGAGGGGCGGGTGGCGGTCGAGCGTGACCGCCTGCGCTCGATCGTAGAGGCGCTGTCGGACGGGCTGTGCGTCCTGGATGAAGCGGGCGCGGCGCTCGGGCTCAACCACGCGGGGGCGGCGATGTTGGGGACGAGCGCGGAGTCGTTGATCGGCGCGCCGGCGCTCGAGCGCTTCAGGCTGCGGCGTGAGGGCCGAGGTGAGGTGATCGCGGCGGCGCTGGCGATGGCGCAGGTCGCCGCGGGCGAGGCGATCGCGTTCGACGACTCGCTGCTGCTGCGCGAGGGGCGGCCGCCGCTGCCGGTGTCGTGCACGCTGACGCCGCTGCGCGAGCGCGGCGCCGTGGTCGGCGCGGTGTTCTTGTTCCACGACATGAGCGAGGTGCGACGCTCCGAGGAGGAGCTGCGGCGGCTGAACGACGCGCTGCTCACCGCGCGCGACCGGGCGTTGGACGCGAACAGGGCGAAGAGCGCGTTCTTGGCGAACATGAGCCACGAGCTGCGGACGCCGCTGAACGCGATCCTCGGCTACAGCGAGATGGTCGACGAAGAGGCGGAGGAGCTCGGGCTGCCGACGCTGCGCGAGGATAACCGGCGGATCCATGTCTCGGCGATCCACCTGCTGCAGGTGATCAGCGACGTGCTCGACGTCTCGAAGATCGAGGCGGGCAAGATGACGCTCGATCGCGAGCTCTTCGCCGTGCAGGAGCTGGTCGATGAGGTGGCGATGATCGCGCTGCCGCTGGTCGAGCGCCGCGGGAACTCGCTGACGATCGTCCGCGATCCTCGGGTCGATCGTATGAATTCCGACAGGATGAAGCTGAAGCAGGCGCTGTTCAACCTGCTCAGCAACGCGGCGAAGTTCACCCGTGAGGGGTCAATACGGCTAGTGATAGGCTTCGAGGCGGCGCCGGCGGGGGCGCGCTACCGCTTCGCGGTGTTTGACAGCGGGATCGGGGTCGCTCCTGATCGGCTGGGCGCGCTCTTCGAGGCGTTCACTCAGGCCGACGCGGGGATCAGCCGCGACTACGGCGGCACCGGGCTGGGCCTGACGATCACGCGCGAATTCTGTCGGATGATGGGCGGCGAGATCGGGGTGGAGAGCCGCGTCGGCGAGGGCTCGTGCTTCTGGCTCGACCTGCCGGCGATCGCGCCGGCAGGGTGACGCGTCGCTCAGACGATCACATGCACTGGTCGCCGCATGAGCCTTGGGTGCACTGGAGGAGCGCGGCGATCGCCGGTTCGGCGAGGGGGTTGGGGATCTGGCACATCTGCGAGCAGGCGATCGGCGCGCCTCCCTCGCCGATGCAGCCGGCGAAGCAGGAGCACTTGACGTCGGCCTCGCAGCCTTTGACCTCGTCGCAGCAATTCTCCTTCGAGCAGGCGGTGCAGGGGTCGTCGCCTGGTTCGGCGGGGCAGGCGTTGGGATTCTCGGTGGTGGTGTCGTCGCCGGTGGTGCCGTCGGTGGTGCTGGGGTCGGTGGTGCTGGGGTCGGTGGTGCTGGGGTCGGTGGTGCTAGGGTCGGTGGTGCTGGGGTCGGTGGTGCTGGGGTCGGTGGTGCTGGGATCGGTGGTGCTGGCGTCGGTGGTGGTGCCAGTGTCGCTCTCGCTCGCGACGGTCGAGGTCGAGGTGTCAGTGGCGTCGGTGGTCGACGACGAGGTGTCGGTGGCGGTGGCGCTGGCGGTGGCGCTGTCGTCGCCGCTGCAGCCGCCTAGAGCGAGGGTGAGGAGGAGGAGGGGGCTAGTGAAGACCAATGAGGTGCGCATAGCTCCGCAGTCTACGGCAGCGGCGCGACGCGGTCGAGGCGGACATTGACGCGCGGCGGTCCGCTCGGCTATCGCAGATCTCCGCGGTTTTCTCCATCGAGGGGTGCAGGATGCGACGCTGGAACGGCTGGGGAGATGAGTCAATTACGGTCGAGCCGAAGCCGGCGGCGGCGGCCTTCCTGCGCGAGCGCTTGGGTGAGGGCGGGCGGCCGCGCGACGTGACGCTGGATGAGGCGGCCGCGGGGGCGCCCGCGTCGCGCTTGGCGGAGCACCCGTTGATCGCGGTCGACCCGCGGGTGAGGATCAGGCACGCCCGCGGGCAGAGCTTGCCGGACTGGATCGCGCTGCGTGGGGGCTCGATCGGGGCGATCCCGGACGGTGTGGCCTGTCCTAAGAGCCAGGAGGAGGTTCGGGCGCTGATCGATCACGCGGCGGCCTGCGGCGCGCGGTTGATCCCGTATGGCGGGGGGACCTCGGTGGTCGGGCACCTGACGCCGACGAGCGGGGAGGCGCCGATCTTGACGGTCGACATGAGCGGGATCGCGGCGCTCGAGCGGCTCGACCAGCGCTCGCAGCTCGCGACCTTCGGCGCGGGGATCGCGGGGCCGGCGCTGGAGGCGGCGCTGCGGCCGTTCGGGCTGACGCTGGGGCACTTCCCGCAGTCGTTCGAGCTGTCGACGCTGGGGGGGTGGATCGCGACGCGATCGAGCGGGCAACTGTCGCTGCGCTACGGGCGGATCGAGGACACCTTCGCGGGCGGGACCGTGGAGGCGCCGCGCGGGACCTTTGAGATACCTGTCTTTCCAGCCAGCGCTGCAGGGCCAGATCTGCGGGAGCTGGTGTTGGGCTCCGAGGGGCGGCTGGGGGTGATCACGCGGGCGGTGGTGCGGGTGAGCCGGGCGCCGGCGGCGCAGCGCTTCGCGGCGTTCTTCTTGCCGGAGTGGGCGGCGGCGGAGGGGGCCGTGCGCGAGCTCGCGCAGGCGCGCGCGGGGCTGGCGATGATGCGCCTCTCGAACCCGGTGGAGACGGCGACGCAGCTCGCGTTGGCGGTGTCGCCTCGGCTGCTGCGGCTGCTCGACGGGGCGCTGCGGCTGCGCGGGCTGGGGGCGGAGAGGTGCCTGCTGGTGGTCGGCGCGGCGGGCAGCGGGCGGCAGGTGATGGGGCTGCTGGGCGAGGTGGGCGCGCTGCTGCGGCGGGCCGGCGGAGCGCGCGCGCCGGGGGCGTTCGCGCGGGCGTGGGAGCACGGGCGCTTTCGCAACGCGTACCTGCGTAACTCGCTGTGGGAGCGCGGCTACGCGATCGACACGGTGGAGACGGCGCTGCCCTGGGCGGGGGTGCGCGCGGGTATGCAGCGGATCGAGGCGGCGGCGACGGCGGCGTTGGCGGCGGCGGGGGAGCGCGGGCTGGTGTTCAGCCACCTGTCGCACGTGTACCCGACGGGATCGAGCGTGTATTCGACGTTTGTGTTCAGGATCGCGGCGGATCCGGCGGCGACGCTGGAGCGCTGGCGGCGGCTGAAGGCGGCGGTGAGCGCGGCGATCGTCGCGAGCGGGGGGACGATCAGCCATCAGCACGGGGTGGGCCGCGATCATCGCGCCGAGCTGGTGGGAGAGAAGGGGCCGCTGGGGATCGCGGCGATCGACGCGGCGTTGAAGGTGTTCGACCCGGACACGATGATGAATCCAGGTACGCTGATCGGGTGACGCGCGAGCGTGAGAATTCGGGGCGCGGCTGGCGAAGCGGCTGGCGCGAGCGGATCCTCGCCGGGGAGCTCGAGGGCCCTTGGGATCTGATCGTCGTCGGCGGCGGGATCACTGGCGCGGGGGTGGCGCGCGAGGCGGCGCGGTTGGGGCTCTCGACGCTGCTGGTGGAGGCGGAGGACTTCGCCTCGGGGACCTCGAGCCGCTCGTCGAAGCTGGTGCACGGGGGGCTGCGCTACTTGGCGGCGCTGCGCTTCGGCTTGGCGATGGAGTCGATCGAGGAGCGTGAGCGGCTGCTGGCGGCGGGTGAGGGGCTGATCACGCCGCTGGAATTCTTGTTGGTCGACTATCCGTATGAGCGGCTACGGAGCCGGCAGATCCGACTTGGTTTGTGGCTCTACGATCGGCTGGCGGGGCGACGTACGGCGCGTCGCTTCGCGGCGGCGGAGGTGGCGGCGATGACCCCGGGGATCAACACGGAGGGGCTGCGCGGCGGTTTTTTATATGGAGATGCGGTGACGGACGACGCGCGCTTGGTGCTGCGGGTGATCCATGAGGCGGTAGACGCGGGGGCGGTGGCGATGAACTACATGGCCGCGGAGTCGCTGGTGCGCGGCGCGGATGGTCGAGTGGTGGGGGTGACGCTGCGGGATCGCGAGGGCGGGGCGGCGCGAGCGGTGACGGCGAGGGCCGTGGTGAACGCGACGGGGGCGTGGGCGGACGGGCTGAGGGCTGGGTTGGGGCGGGCGCCGCGGATGCGTCCGCTGCGCGGCTCGCACTTGGTGCTCGCGCGGGCGCTGCTGCCGATGGATCGCGCGGTGTCGATCCTGCACCCGCGTGATCGGCGGCCGGTCTACATCTACCCGTGGGAGGGGGCGACCCTGGTCGGCACGACGGATCTCGATCACGCGCCGCCGATGACGAGCGCGCCGCGGATCAGCGAGGCGGAGGTCGAGTATCTGTTGGAGGTGGTACGGATGTTGTTCCCCGCGCGAACGATCGAGCGGGGGCAGATCGTGTCGACCTACGCGGGGGTGCGGCCGGTGGTGCGCGATCGAACGCGGGACCCCTCCAAGGCGTCGCGGGATCATGTGATCTGGCACGAGGATGGGCTGTGGACGGTGACGGGCGGCAAGCTGACGACGTTTCATCGGATCGCGAGGGCGGCGCTGTCGCGGCTGCGTCGTGACCTGCCAGAGAAGGTGCCGCGTCGGCTGCCGGAGACGCCAGCGTTGGATCGACCTGGAGAGGCGGTGAGGGCTGGGGTGATCGGCGCGGTGGCGGAGGAGGCGGCGCGAGCGCTGATCGGTCGCTTTGGAGCTTCGGCGACCGCGGTGGCGGCGGCGGCGGTGGGCGCTGAAGATCTGGCGTGGATCCCGGGCACGCAGACGTGCTGGGCGGAGCTGCGCTGGGCGGCGCGCGCGGAGGGCGTGGTGCGCTTGGGCGACCTGCTGCTGCGACGGACGCGGGTGGGTCACTTGTTGCCGAGCGGCGCTGAGGCGCTGATGCCGCGGCTGCAGGGGATCTGCCGCGATGAGCTCGGCTGGGATGAGGCGCGCTGGCTGGCCGAGCTCGCGAGGTATCGTGAGCAGTGGGCGGCGTCCTTCGGTCTGCCTGCGCGCGCGGAGTGATCGGCGGCGCCCGTCTGGCCGGCTCGGAGCCGAGGGGGAACGAGGATGTCAGCGCGGGTGCTGGAGTGATCGTCGCGGGGCATGGTTCGTTTCCGCGCGGCGCTGAATTTGGCCGGAATTGTCGCCTCGGGGCCCCATCTGTGGCCTTCGCCGGACGGGTGCGGAGGGCGGACAGAGTGTGTAAGTATGACGACCGATGATAACGACCCGATCGGTGTTGGTGTGGCTCGCGAAGACCTGGACGTTGAGCCTCGGGCTGGCCTCTGCGGCGTTGATCGGCGCTGGCTGTGATGCGGCGGCCGAGGTGGAGGCCGCGCCGCAAGCGGACGCGGCGGCAGTAGTCGCGGTGGACGCGAGCGGCGAGGCGAAGGTGGCGGTCGAGGGCGACGCGGCGGTCGAGCCGAGCATGGCGGCGAAGGTGATCGATGAGGCGCAAGCGGCGGCCGAGATCGCGACCTTTGAGGGGACGATCACGGCGGAGGCGCTAGACCTCGAGGGGATCTCGGCGCTGATCAAGAAGGGCAAGGTGAAGGACGCGGCGGCGCTCGAGGCCTCGATCAACAGCCGTAAGGGCAAGCTGGCGAGCGTCGACATCGACGGCGACGGCACGGTGGACTTCGTGCAGGTGGTCGAGGTGCGCTCAGGGGCCGACGTGAACTTTGAGCTGCGGGTGGTCCCATCCTCCAAGAAGGAGACCAGCGCGGCGGTGTTGGTCGCGGTGATCGCGGTGGCGCCGGATCCGGCGACGAGCAAGGTCACGGTGCGCGCGACGTACACGGCGGTGGTACAGCACCACGAGATCTATGTGTACGAGTACAGCGTGCCGGCGACGTTCGAAGGGGACGTCGTGATCGTCGCGGGCAACCCGTTCTTCGGCTGGGTGTACTCGGTCAATCATGAGGTGTACGTCGGTACGTACACGCATGAGACCTGGGTGGCGACGCCGGGGGTGGTGATCGTGATCGGCGCGGACGGCTGCTGGCCGCCAGGGCACTGCAAGCACGGGAAGCACAAGGGGAAGTACAAGGGCAAGGGCAAGTACTACTACGGGGGTAAGGGCGGCAAAAAGGGTAAGAAGGGGCACCACGTGCGGTGGCCCTGAGCTGAGCCGGGCGGAGCTGCGCTGCGCGGGTGATGCATCTCGAGAGAGCGGAGGAGTGAGTGATGCGAGCGACGACGATCTTGGTGGCGTTTCTGGGTTTGGTCGGCGGTCTGGCGCTGGGGGCGGCCTCGTGTGGGCCGCCGCCGATCGGCGACTGTAGGTTCGACCCCAACTGCGGCAGCGGCGGGGTCGGGGCGTACTGCGCCCGCGACTCGGACTGCTTTGACAACCATTGCTGCAAGAAGGACCAGTGCGACGGGGGGATGTGCTCGTTTGAGTGCAACAACGACGGGCAGTGCCCGCAGGGCATGCTCTGTGAGCACAAGACCTGCTTCTTCACCTGCGGGGTCAACGGGGAGTGCGGGCCAGGGCAGGAGTGCAAGCACGACGGCCGCGTGTGTGAGTGGGACTGAGCCGCGCGGCGCGGGCTAGCGGAGGGTGAGGGCGACCTTGCCGAAGTGACGGCCGCCGCGCAGGTGAGCGAGGGCGTCGCGTACGGCGCCCCACTCGAAGATCCGATCGACGACGGGGCGGAGCTGGGCGGCCGCGACGCCGCGGTTCATCGCCTCAAAGGTGGCGCGCGAGCCGACGATGACGCCCTGCAGGCGGATCTGCTGCATGAGGATGGGGGTGATGTTCAGGGGGCTGGCGGCGCCGCTGAGCACGCCGATGACGGCGACGCTGCCGCCAGGGCGGACGGCGCGGAGGGACTGCTCGAGGGTGCCAGCGCCGCCGACTTCGATGACGTGGTCGACGCCGTCGCCGCCGCTCCAAGCGCGGGCGGCTCTGCCCCACTCGGGCTGGGCGCGGTAGTCGATGCCGAAGGCGGCGCCGAGCTCGCGGGCTCGCTCCAGCTTGGCAGGATCGCTGGAGGTGATGACGACCTGGGCGCCGGCGAGGCGGGCGAACTGGAGGGCGAAGATCGAGACACCGCCTGTCCCTTGGACCAGGACCTTGTCACCAGGCTTGACGCGGCCGTGCTCGATGAGGGCGCTCCAGGCGGTGACGGCGGCGCAGGGCAGGGCGGCGGCCTCGGGGTCGCTGAGGTGGGCGGGGGGCGCGACGAGGGCGCTGGCGGGGGCGAGGCGGTACTCGGCGAGCAGGCCAGGGCGGGGGCCGCCGAGGGTGGTGGCGAGGTGCTCGCGGGTGGGCGGGCCGGCGAGCCATGACTCGGCGAAGATCGGGCAGACACGGGCGCCGACGGGCGGCCACTGCACGCCGTCGCCGATCTGTATGACCTCACCGACGCCGTCCGATAAGGGGACGAGGGGGAGCGGCTGGCGCGGGTTGTAGGCGCCGTCGATCATCATGAGGTCGCGGTAGTTGAGCGAGGCGGCGTGGATCCGCAGGAGGACTTGGCCGGGCCCTGGGGTCGGGATCGGGCGCTCGACTCGGCGGAGGTTGTCGACGCCGAAGGCGCCGGCGAGCTCGATGACTTGCATGGTGGTGCGGCTCATGAGGCTCAGTCCGGGTCGAGCACGCAGCCGTCTCGTGGGCCGACGTAGCGGGCGCTGCGGGTGGTCCAGAGGGCGGTGACGGTGACGGCGCGGCCGGACATGTCGAAGTCGCGGCGGTCGATGGGCACGACCGTCTGGCGGATGAACGCCTCACACTCGGGCTGGGTGCGGCCCTCGACGAAGAGGCAGGAGCACAGCTCTTTGGCCTCGTAGGCGCCAGGCAGGCCCGGGAAGGCGGAGAGGGCGGGCCACTGCGAGGCGACCCAGAGCGCGGCGATGAGGATGAGGCCCAAGAAGGTGAGGCCGAGGAGCTTGAGGGCGCGCTTCATCGCTGCACCAACCCGGTGAGGAGCTCGAGGTAGTAGGTCTTTGTAAAGGCGCGCTCGCGATCGGCGACGCAGCCGGGCTTCATCGCGGGGCCGCAGCCGTACTCGCGATCATCGCCCATGCGTACGGCGATCATGTCGAGGGACGGGAAGACGAAGATCGACTTGCCCCAGTGGCCTTGGGCGGCGAACGTGTCCGAAGGGGCAGCCGGCCACGGCGGGGGGATCTGGCGCGCGGGATCGCCGAGGTTGAGGTAGAGCTGCGCGCCGGGGTTGTCCTCGTGCAGGGCTGGGGGGATCTCGGTGGTGTAGTAGGCGGGCGCCATGGTGAGGCTGTAGGCGACCCAACCCGCGGGGAGCAGGCGGCGGCCGTCCCACACGCCGTCGTTGAGGAGGAGGAAGGCCCACTTGGCGAGGTCGCGGGCGCTGGCGTAGAGGTAGGAGGAGCCGACGAGGTTGCCGGCGAGGTCGCGCTCCCAGCGGGCGCTGGTCATCCCGAGGGGCTCGAAGAGGGCGGTCCAGGGGTAGCTCGGGTAGGCGGCCTCGCCGACCGCGCCGCGGAGCGCGGCGAGGAGCAGGTTGGTGTCGCCGCTCGAGTAGCTCCAGTGAGTACCTGGCGTATGGGCCAGGTCGTGCTCGGCGACGAAGCGCGGCATGTCGGCGTGGCCGCGGGTGTAGAGCATGGCCATCACCGAGGAGAACACCGGCGAGGCCTCGTAGGCCTCGTTCCAGGCGAGGCCGGAGCTCATGCGGAGGAGGTCGGTGATCCGGAGCTCGCGGTGGCCTTCGCGATCCAAAGGGGGGTAGTAGGCGGCGGCGCGGTCGTCGAGGGCGAGGTGGCCGGCGTGTACGGCGGCGCCGACGAGGGTGCCCGCGAGGCTCTTGCTGACCGACCAGGTGAGCAGCGGGGTGTCGGGGGTGGTGCCGCGGGCGTAGCGCTCGTAGACGAGGCGGCCGTCCTTGATCAGGAGGAAGGCGTTGGTGCGCTGGCCCTTGCGATCCTGGTCGTCGCCGTGGCGGGCGAAGAGATAGTCGCTGAGGCGAGCGAGCGCTGCTGGGTCGATCCCGACCTCTTCAGGGGTGGCGGCGGGCCAGATCTCGGTGGGCCAGAGGTCGCGCTGTTTGACGGCGAACGGCGGCGACGCGCCGAGCGCGGTGGGGGCGCGTTCTTGCGCGGGCGACGGCGCAGGGGCGCAGGCGAGGAGCGGCGCGGTGAGCAGGGCGAGGGCCGCCGCCGCTGCGACGACGCGGCGGCGCCGGCACGCGTGGGAGTCGATCATCGACTCGACTTGTACCGCAGATCTCGTGGCGAGCGTCGACTCGCTTGCAAAGTCGCGAGCCGCCGTAGGACAACGATGCGGTGAACGCAGAGCAGCGCCGTAGCCGTCGTGACCTGCCACCCCCGACGAGCTGCGCCGCGGCGCTGCTGCTGGCGTCTGCGCTGACTTTGGTGGCTCCGCCGAGCGCGCTCGCGCGCGCGTCGGCCGGTGAAGTCGGGGCGCCGAGCGCGGCGGCGGCGACGAAGCGGGAGAAGAAGGAGAAGAAGGAGAAGAAGAAAAAGGCGGAGAAGAAGCCGGATCGGCTCGAGTTCGGCGGGCTGCCAGCGACCAACTACGACAGCGACCTGGGGGTAGGCTTCGGGGTGATCGCGACGCTGGCGAAGTTCTCGCCGGGGTATCGGCCGTACCGCTGGCGGATCGAGTTCTTGTTGTACGCGACGGCGAAGCGGGCGCCGGGCAGAGGCGTCGAGATCCCCTTCCACGATGACTACGTGAACATCGATCTGCCGGGGCTGTGGGGGAATCGCCTGCGGATCAACTCGGTCCTGGGCTTCCGAAAATTCAGCACGACGGGGTACTACGGGCTGGGGAATAACAGCCGCAATGAGCGGCCCTGGGAGGCGATCGACGCCGACGTGGATCCCGAGGGGTTCACGACCGCGCGGCGGACGTACCAGTACGACCGGATCTACCCGGCGCTCCAGTTCAACGCGCGCTTCCAGGTGTGGGACCAGTCGCCGCCGACGCACCGGCGCCGCTTAGAGGCGTTCGTCGGCACGAATTTTTCGTACAGCCTGATCCGCCCGTACGCGGGCTCAAAGCTGGCGCAGGACGTCGCGCTGGCGCAGACCGACACAGAAGACGGGCGGACGCTGGCGCGCTACCTAAAAGGGACCGACGATCACGCGCTCTGGCAGATCAACCTGGGCATGCTCTGGGACACGCGCGATCATGAGTACGCGCCGACGCGGGGGACCTTTACGGAGCTGTCGACGCGGATCTCTCCAGGGGTGATGGAGCGGCTGTCTTATGCGGGTTTTACGCTGAATACGAGCTGGTATCGGTCGTTAGCCAAGCGCTACTTGGTGCTGGCGGTGCGCGGGATCGGCGACGCGATCGCCGGCGACGCTCCTTTCTACGAGCTGGCGCGCTTCGGCGCCTTCATCAACCGCGACGGCCCAGGAGGGTCGTGGTCGGTGCGAGGGGTGCCGCGGCAGCGTTATTACGGAAAGTTCAAGGCGCTGACGAACGTGGAGCTGCGCTCGGAGTTCTTGCCGTTCAACATCCGCAGCCAGCGCTTCGTGCTCGGGGCGATCGCGTTCGTCGACGCGGGGCGGGTGTGGTTAGACCGGGTCCCGGTGATCTTGGGCGGGCAGAACGTGAACGGCGGGGGGATGAAGCTCGGGGTGGGCGGCGGCCTGCGGCTGCGCTGGGGTGAGACGTTCATCGTGCGGGTGGATCCGGCCTATTCGATCACCGAGAAGAACTTCGGCGTGTATATCGACATCGGGCACATCTTTTAGCGCGCGCGGCCGCGGGGCCGACGCGTGATCGCGCGAGGAGCCCTCGCTCGCTCGTCGGCGCGGAGAAGGAGTAGGCTGGGGTTATGGCTCGCCTCCGTGGCTCGATCTTCGGCTTGCTCGGGCTGCTCGCGCTGAGCGTGACCCCGGCGTGCGCCTCTCGGTACAAGGTGGACGCGGAGGGGCCGACCTACGCGGCGCAGGCGAAGATCGCGGTCAAGGTCAACAAGACCGGGATCCGGCAGGTGCGGATCGAGGTGCTGCACTTGGCGCCGATCGCGAAGATCAACCCGGCGAACAAGGTGTACATGGTGTGGATCGCGGTGCCGGGGCAGGGCGTGACGAAGGCCGGGTACCTCGACTACAACGAGCGCCGCCGCCGCGGGGTGCTGGTGGCGACCACGCCGCACGCGAAGTTCGAGGTGATCGTGACGATCGAGCAGAGCCCGTCGGCGCCGCAGCCGAGCCAGGTGGAGATCGTGCGCAAGCTGGTCTCGAAGATCTGACGCGGAGTCTCCGTCGGGCTGGCTGGACGCGCCGCGCCGTGCTAGCGAGCTGAGAGACGTCATCGATGGTCACGCTGCCGCACCCGCTGCTCGCCTTCGACGCGAACCGACCCGCGCACGTGGCGCTGCGCCTGGGGGCGGCGGAGTGGAGCGCGCGCTCGTTATCGGCCGAGGTGTCGGCGCTAGGGGCGTGGCTGTCGGCGCGCGGCGTCGTGGTCGGCGAGACGATCGCGATCGTCGGGCCGATCTGCGCCGGCTGGGTGATCGCGCTGCACGCGATCGGCTGGGTCGGCGCGGTCGCGGTGCCGATCGATCCTCGCGAGCCGATCGGGCGCCGCGAGGAGCGCCTGGCGCTCGTCGATCGCTACCTCGAGGTCGTCAGCGGCGAGGGGGAGGATCAGCGCGAGCAGCTCGTGGAGCCGCGTTCGGGCGAGTCATGGCTGATCGGAGCGCGTGATCTCGGGCGTGATGACGGCGCGGCCGGGCGCGCGCCTGTGAGCTGGCCGATCGACCAGGCGCGTGTGGTCCTCTTTACGTCGGGATCGACGGGCGATCCGCGGCCGATCACGCTGAGCGCCGGGCAGCTCTTCTTCGCGGCGGTCGGCGGGGCGATCCACCTCGGGCACCACCTCGACGACGTCTGGTACGCGTGCCTGCCGCCCTGGCATGTCGGCGGGCTCTCGATCATCTTCCGCACGTGCTGGTGTCAGACCACGCTGGAGCTCGCGCCCGCGTTTGATCCTCACGCGTTGGCCGCGGCGATCGACGGCGGTCGGATCACCCAGGTGTCGCTGGTCCCGGCGATGCTACGCCGCCTGCTCGAGGTGCGCGGGGCGCGGCGCTTCCCGCCGACGCTGCGTTGGATCTTGCTGGGCGGCGCGGCGGCTGATGAGGGCGATATCGCCGCCGCGGAGGCGCTCGGCGCGGTGGTGTGCCCGACGTGGGGGATGACCGAGACGGCGGCGCAGGTGGCGACACGCTCGCCGGCGCGGCCGCGTACGCCGGGGGTGGTCGGCGCTCCGCTGCCCTTCGTTCAGGTGTCGGTCGACGCGGAGGGGCGCTTGATCGTCGACGGGCCGCAGGTCGGAGGGGCGCCGCTGCGGACTCAGGATCGTGGGGAGATCTGCCCTGATGGACAGGTTCGTGTGGCGGGTCGACTTGATCGAGTGGTGATCAGCGGCGGCCGGAACATCGATCCGGCGGCGGTGGAGCGGGTGCTGCTCGCGCATCCGGCGGTCGCGGACGTGTATGTGTGTGGGGCGCCGGATGAGCGCCTCGGGGCGCGCCTGGTCGCCTTCGTGGCGTGGCGAGGGAGCGAGGCTGACGGCGGCCCGGAGGCGCTGGTGCGCTTCGCGGCGGCGCGGCTGCACCCTCATGATCGTCCGCGCGTCTGGGCGCTGCTCCGCGCGTTGGAGCGCGGGGCAGCGGGCAAGATCAGCGCGGCGTATGGGGACGCGCTGGTGGCTCGGCTCGCGGGGGTGATCGCGCGGCGAGGCGACGCCCCTGTCGTTGACCTCGATGAGGCGTCGAGGTGAGCGGAGCGGCGCGCGGCTCAGCGCCCGTCGAAGCGGCGCTTGGCGCTCAGGACCTTGTCGACGTAGGCCTTGCTGGAGGCGGGCAGGTCGCGGCCGGCCTTCTTCCACTTGCTCACCGAGCCAGGGCCGGCTTGATAGGCGGCGATCGCGAGGCGGAGGTCGCCATCGAAGCGTTTGAGGAGGCGGCCTATATAAAAGGTGCCGGCGAGGACGTTGAAGTCGGGGTTGTAGGGGCGCGGGCGTTCGCCGAGCTGCTTGGCGAGCTCACGCGAGGTCGCGGGCATCAGTTGCATCAGACCGGCGGCGCCGCCGGGGCCGCGCGCGCGTGGGTCGAATTTGCTCTCGACCCAGATGATGCCGTTGATCAGCGCGGGATCGACCTTGAAGCGGCTGGCAGCGCGTTGTACGTGCGGCTGCGCTTGGCGGATCCGCTGGGCCTCGGCCGGCGTCCAGTTGCCCCGCGAGACCATCAGTGCGTCGCTGGACGGCTGGTTGAGATCTGCGCTGGTGGCGGGGCTGTGCGAGCACGCTGCGGCCAAGGATGCGCATATGCAGGAGAGGAGGGCGACGACGCGGCTGTGGCGGCTCCAGGCGCTCATCGGCGGAGGGTAAGAGATCCGCCCCTCGCCACGAACTTTTTCGGCTTTTTGGGGCTCTGCGCGGTCGATGGCCCGCTCTTTGCGGCTCCAGGCGCTTGACCGCGCGGCCTACTTCCATAAACTCACCCCTCCCTCGGCCCGGAGGGCTACACGACCGGGCAGCCGCAGCCTGCTTCAGGGCTGCCGCCAGGACGGGCGGATCGTCCCAGAGAAGTGAGATCATCGTGAGCGAGCAAGCCAACGCCGTCATCCGCACCGGAGGGAAGCAGTATCGCGTCTCCCTCGGTGAACAGCTCAACATCGAGAAGCTCCCGCAAGAGGTCGGCGCGAGCCTCGACTTCGACGTCCTGCTCCTGCACAAGGGCGAGTCGATCAAGGTCGGCACCCCGAGCGTCTCCGGCGCCAAGGTCCACGCCGAGGTGGTCGAGCATGGCCGGGGTCGCAAGCTGATCGTCTTCAAGTACAAGCCGCGGACCAACTACCGGAAGAAGCGGGGCCACCGGCAGGCCTACACCCGGATCAAGATCACGGAGATCGTCGGCTAGCCGACGCCCGACTATCGGAGGCCCACCATGGCACACAAAAAAGGACAAGGTTCGATCAAGAACGGCCGCGACTCGCAAGGTCAGCGACGCGGCGTCAAGAAGTTCGGCGGCGAGCTCGTGCGCGCTGGCAACATCTTGATTCGGCAGGTCGGCGGCACGGTCCGCCCCGGCGTCGGGGTCGGACAGGGCAAGGACTACACCCTCTTCGCGCTGGTCGACGGCACGGTGCGCTTCTACAAGCGCGGGCGCGAGCGTCGCGCCTACATCGCCGTTGATCCGGTGATCCACGAGGCCGCCGCCGCCGCCGAGTAGGCGGGGCTCCGGGCCGACATGCGATTCGTCGATCAGGTCCGGATCCTGGTTCGAGCCGGCAACGGTGGCAAGGGCCACGTCGGTTGGCGGCGAGAGAAGTTCGTCCCCTACGGGGGACCCGCGGGCGGTGATGGAGGTCGCGGCGGCGACGTGGTCTTCGTCGCGGATGACCACCTGACGACGCTGCTCGATCTGCGCTATCAGCAGCACTATTTGGCCGAGAGCGGCCTCCCCGGCCGCAACAAGGGGCAGTACGGGCGCAACGGCGAGGACCGCAGGATCCGCGTGCCTGTCGGCACCATGGTGTTTCTTGAGGGGATCGCCGGTGAGCCGGGCGAGCGCCCTCCGTGGGCGATCGGGCGGCCGCCGCGCGAGTCCGGCGTTGACGGGGATGAGGGCGGGATGGAGGTCATCTACGTCGTCGAGGACCAGGACGGCGCGGAGTACGTCGAGGCGGATGACATCGACGACGAAGCCGCTCCTGAGGACGGCGAGGGCGAGGACGACGAAGCTGCTCCTGAGGACAGCGAGGAGGACGACGAAGCTGCCCCTGAGGACAGCGAGGAGGAGGACGACGAAGCTGCTCCTGAGGACAGCGAGGAGGAGGACGACGAAGCTGGCCCTGAGGACAGCTCAGGGCTCGAAGAGCAGCTCGCGGCGGGGGCGGGCGGCGACGCCGTGGTCGATCCCGACGCGCCTCCGCCGATCAAGCGCGAGAAGCCCGCGCGTCGCGGTCGCGGCCGCCGTCGTCGACGCCCCGAGCCCGAGCCGCTGCAGCCTGGCGCGCTGCTGGTCGACCTGGTCGAGCACGGGCAAGAGGTGCGGATCGCCCGCGGAGGCCGCGGAGGTCGCGGCAATATCCACTTCCGCACCGCGACCAACCGAGCGCCGTACTACGCGGAGCCAGGCGGCCCAGGGGAGGCGTTCTGGCTGCGCCTAGAGCTGAAGCTGCTGGCAGACGTGGGGATCGTCGGCTTCCCCAACGTGGGCAAGTCGACGTTGATCCGCGCGATCAGCCGCGCCCGTCCGAAGGTCGGCGATTATCCGTTCACGACCTTGGTGCCGCAGCTCGGGGTGGTCAGCCTGAGCGGAGAGCGCTCGATGGTCGTCGCGGACGTGCCTGGGCTCATCCGGGGGGCGAGCGAGGGCAAGGGGTTAGGCCTCGATTTCCTCCGCCACCTCGAGCGCACACGCGTGCTGTTGCACCTCCTGTCGCCTGATCCAGAGGAAGGGCGCGAGCCGCTGGCGGATCTCGAGGCGCTCGAGGAGGAGTTGTCGGCGTATGGGTCGATCTTCGCGGGTCGGCCTCGGGTGGTCGCGCTCAATAAGATCGACACTCCCGAGGGCGAGAGGCTGGTGCGAGCGACGCGAGCGGCGCTGCGTCGCCGCGATATCCCGCTCTTCCCGATCTCGGCGGCGACTGGCGCGGGGATCCCTGAATTGCTGGAGGCGCTGTGGCGCCGCGTTGAGCTCGGTCGGCCGAAGCACCCCAGCGGCGAGCCCGCGGTCGAGGCGCCGCAGCCGCAATGACCTGCGCGCCGGGCGTTGGGAGGCGCGAGAGCGCCCCAGCGGCGATAGGCGGGCTGCTGGTGTCGACGTCAGCGACTTGGTAGCCTTGGCGGATGCTCTTGGCTGTGCCTGCTCCGGGGCCGAAGACCCCGGAGGCGAAGTCGGCGCCGCCGCTGGCGCCACGAACGAGCGCTCGGCCGTGGTCGAGCCCTTACGCGCGGCACCTTCGCCGTTGGGCGCTGGTGTCGGCGCTCGTCGGCGTCGCCTCGCCGCTCGCGGCGGCGCCTCCTCCGACAGCGAAGCCGGGCTCGTCGGCCAAACCAGCGGCGACGCCAGCGGCGACACCGGCGGCCGCGCCCGCGGCGGCACCGGCGGCGACACCGGCGGCGACGCCAGCGGCGACACCGGCGGCCGCGCCGGCTGGTCGTGATCCGTTCGCGAAGTCGGAGCCGGCTCCCGCGGGATCTGGACAGGCGCCCGCTGACGGTCGTCGTGAGGCGGAGCTGTATGGTGATCGCCTCGACGCGATCCAGAGCGACGTGAACGATCTAAAAGAGAAGATCTTCCGCTCCAAGGCGAGGCTCGCGGTGCTGCGTGAGACCGTGCTGGCAGGCGCGATGGCGGGCGGTCGCGTCGTGCTGGCGCACCGCAATTTGATGGGCTCCGGTTTTCAGCTCGTGAAGGTCGCTTACTTCCTCGACGGCGCGCCGCTCTTCGTCAAACGCGATGAGGCGGGCGGCCTCGACCAGCAAGACGAGCTGGTGATCTACGACGGTAGCCTGGCGCCAGGTCCGCACGTCGTCGGGGTCGAGTTGACCTACAAGGGGCAGGGCTTCGGGGCGTTTGGGTATCTTCGAGGGTATTCGTTCCGCGCGAGCTCCAGCCACACGATCGAGGTCGGCGAGCGCGGCTCGATCAAGGTGGTTAGCGTCGGCTTCGAGCGCGGCAACGTGACCACCGAGATGGGAGATCGGCCAGCGGTCGACTGGCAGGACCTCGCGCTCGACGCGGCGGGGAAGCCCACCAAGGCGGCGAGCCCAGGCAAGAGCGTGGCCGCGCCCGATCCCGGCAAGGCGCCTCGCGAGTAGCGGCGATTGACGCGATGCCGCGCCCCCTCGCACTCCTCTGGCAATGCGCGCTGCTCGGCGGCTTGGTCGTCGCGGACGCTGAGGCGGCGCCTGCGACGAGCCCGGCGGCGAGCGTCGAGACCAAGCCCGGCGCAGCCGAGAGGTCGAAGGAGAAGGAGGCAAAGAAGGGCCGACGACGCGGCGCGCTGCTCGGTCAAGTGGACGAGGATCCCGCAGGGGGGCAGGAGCGCGAGCTCCCTCGGGACCCGCTGGCGCTGCTCGGCGTCCGCCTCGATGAGGTCGAGGCGGCGATCATCGAGGCCGAGCGGATCGCCGCGGCCTCGACGACCGCGAGCGACGCCGAGGGGGCGAAGCGCTTGGTCGCCGGCCAGCTCCTCTTGGAAGAGGGCGACCCCGAGCGCGCTGTGGTGCTCTTCCTCGCGCTGGTCGAGGGCGGGCCGGATACGCCGGCGGGGATCCAAGCGCGGCACTTCCTCGGCGAGGCGCTGGCTCGCCTCGAGATGTCGACGTGGGCGGTGGAGTGCTTCCTGGCGAACCTCGCCGACGAGCGGCCGGACGCTCGCCGCTACCATCAGGCGAGCCTGGGGCGGCTCCTCGATCTCGCCGCTCCGCGCCGTGAGCTGGGCTTCGCGCGTCGCCCTGGTCTGAGCGCCTTGCCGGAGCTACGCGGTCGTCTTCGTGCGCTCGGGCTGGCGACCACGACGCCGCCGCCGCGAGGTGTGTTGGATCCGCCGGTGGTCGGCCGGGTACGCGCGCAGATCGCCGCGATCCCGCCGGAGCAGCGCGCGCCGGAGCTGCGCTACGCGCTCGGGCGTTATCTCTACTTCACGGGCGAGAACAGCGAGGCGATCGCCGAGCTCGACAGCCTCAGCCCGACAGACATCCCGCTGAGCCGCGGCGGCGCAGGGGCCGGTCTGCGCGTCCGCGCCGCCTACGTCGCTGCGGTCGCGGTGTTGGCCTCGGGAGAGGTCGAGGACGCGATGGATCGCTTCGCGCGGGTCGTGAAGGCGACGCCGACGGCGCCGAGCGATCGCCAGATCGTCGAGCTCGCGTGGCTCGCTCGCGCTCGGATTAACCACGATCGCGGCGAGTACGAGCGCGCGCTCCAGGCGTATCGAAGGATCGGTCGAGCCTCGGCCTTCTACTTCACAGCGGTCTACGAGACCGCCTGGACGCTGCTCCGCGCGGAGCGCTTCGCTCAAGCGGCGGAGGCGCTCGACCGCCTGCTCGAGCTTGAGCCCGCGGGTCCGCTCACGCCTGAGCTGAAGCAGCTGCGCGGGAAGCTGCGGATCAAGCAGGGCGCGTTGGAGGTCGCAGAGGCCGAGTTCGAGGCGCTGCGCCTGGAGTTCGAGCGCCGCGGCCAGACGCTCGCGGCCCTCGATGTGACGCCCGCGTACTTCGCGGCGGTCGCCAGCGGCGATCCTGGCTTTCAGCTCGGCGCCGCCTTGCCGCGCTCGTTGGTGCCGATCGCCCGCACCCTGCCGCGCGCGGTCCAGGCCGAGTCGCTGGCGCAGCTCGTCGGCGAGCTCGACCATGAGCTCGCCGATCTACGCGCGCTGCTCGCCCGGATGGAGGAGGCCGTGAACGCGCGCGATCGGGCGCGCGTCTTCGTCGATCTGGGGGCGCAGGTCGCCAGCCTCGATCGTAGCTCCGACGATCTCATCGAGGTCTTGGAGGGGCTGGTGACCCGCGGCGGTCGGTCGATCGAGCCGCGGGCGCTGGCCCCGCTGGAGGAGCGGCGTCGGGCCTTGCGCGGGCGCGTCGATGATCCCGAGGGCGCGGGCAGCGGCGCAGACGCGTTGTCTCGTGATCCGCGGCGTCGCCTCAGCGGGTCCGTCGATCTGCAGGAGGCGTTGACAGCGGCGATCGGGGAGTTGAAGGCGGAGCTGCTCGGCCTCGAGCAGGGGCTGCTCGGCGCGGCTGGTCGCCGGATCCAGGTCGACACGCGGGCGGCCGCGGAGGGGGTGATCGAGCTGCGCGGCGCGCTGAGAGAGCTCGAGGCGCAGGCCAGGCGGCTGCGCGAGCAGAGCGGGCGCCTCGAGGTCAGCCTCCGCTACGACGACCCGACGCGCCGCGCCAGGTCGCAGGCGGTCGCGGTCTATCGCGGCTACCTCGACGCGCTGCTCGCCGCCTTCTTCAAGGCGAAGGCTGACCCTGAGGCCAGCCGACTCTGGGAGCGAGGGCGCGGCCTGGCGACTCGAATAGAGGGCGCCCGTGAGCGCCTCGACGCCGCAGCGCTGGCGCGGCTACAGGCGACGATCGGCGTGCTCCGTGAGGAGCGCGTGAACCTCGATCGGTACCGCGAGCAGCTCGAGGAGCGACGAGTCGCCGCCTCGGAGGTGGTCGGTGAGGTGCTCTACGCCAGCGTCAGGGACGTGGCGGCCGAGGTGGACAACTGGATGATGCGCAGCGAGGTCGGCAAGCTCGACGTCGCGTGGGCGCAGAAAGAGGCGGAGGGCGAGCGCGCCCGGGATCTCGAGCGCCGCCGTGATCGTGACCTGCGCGAGCTCGACCGGGCGCTCGACGCGGCGAAGGAGGCCGCTCGATGAGCGCCAGGCGGCTCCTGCTCGCGTTGCTGCTCGGTGCCGCGCCGGTGTCGTCTGCGCGCGCTCTGCCGAGTCAGGGCGGCGCGGCGAGTCCATCGGCGAAGGCGCGCGCGGGCGCATCGACGACGCCTCCTAAGGCTCGCAAGAGGCCGCCGTCGCCGCGCGGGGGGCCGAGTCGGCTAGGATTCCCCGCGCCGAAGGCGCCACGCTCTCCGGCAGAGGCCGCGGGGGTGCGTGAGATCGAGCAGATCCACGGGCGTTATCGCGCCGCCTCCGCCGCGGCCGCGGACACTTACGCGCATGTGCTCACGCTAGAGGCGGTCGAGGCGCGTGATCCGTTGATCGCCCGCTACGACGCGAGGATCGGGGCCCACTTGGCGAACGCGGCCCGCCTCCGCGGCGAGGCGATCGCTCGTTACGAGGGGTTCCTCGAGCGTCACCCGGCAGATCCGATGTGGACCGCTGAGCTGACCTTCCGCCTCGCCGAGCTCCACTATGAGGCCGAGAGCGAGCGCTACGCGGCGGCCGAGCGAGAGTATGAGCGGACGCTGTTGGCCTTCGAGGCGCGCACGGACAAGGCGCCAGGCGAGGCCCCGCCTGCGCCGCCGATCGTCGACTACGGCCGCCCGATCGAGCTGTACGGCGCGGTCGCGCGGCGCTTCCCTGGCTTCGCCCACCTCGACGCGGCGCTCTACATGATGGGCCTCTTATACTTCGAGCAAGAGGCGTTTGATGAGAGTCGGCAGTCCTTCCTCGCGCTCACGTGCGCGGCGCGCTTCCCCGTCCCGGACACCGCAGGGAGCAACTTGATCCCGCCAGAGGCGTTTAGGTCGGGGGACTACCGCGGCTGCACGCCGGCGCGCCCGGGCTCCAAGCTGGTGGCGGAGGCGTGGCTGCGGGTCGGCGAGGTCCACTACGATATGGACGAGCTGGAGCCCGCGCTCGAGGCTTATACGGAGGCGACCCGCGATCCCGAGGATCCGCTCTACGCCGCCGCGCAGATCCGTGTCGCGTGGACGCTCTACCTCCAGCGCCGCTTCGCTGACGCCGCCCTGCAGCTCGATGAGTTCGTGCGCTACGCGGACGCGAGGCGGGGCCGCGCGGACGCTCAGGTGGCGCTAGCGCTGCGCGACGACGCGGTCCGCTACCTCGCGAAGTGCTACGTCGAGGAGGATTGGGACGGCGATCAGGCGCCCGATCCGGTGTGGGGCTTCGATCGCCTCGATCGTGACTACCGCGATCGCGGCGAGGAGCGCCACGTCGCGGAGGTGTACGGCGCGCTGGGCGATCTCTTCGCCGCCGACTCGGACTATCGTCGGGCGATCAAGATCTACGAGATCGCGCTGCAGCGCTGGCCGCTGGCCGCCGCGGCGCCGAAGCTGCAGCGCAAGATCCTCGAGGCGCACGAGGGCATGCGCGACGCAGACGGCGTGTTGCTCGCCCGTGAGGCGTTGGCGACCAACTACCTGCGCGGGACCAAGTGGTTCTACGCCAACGAGTCGAAGCCTGACGTGATCGAAGAGGCGATGGCGCTGGTGCAGGACGCCTTGGTGGCCGCGGCGGTCGAGCGTCACGCTCGCGCTCAAGCGCTCCGCGCGGCCGGAGATCCGGCGGCCGCGGAGGAGTACGCGCGCGCGGCGGTCGCCTACGAGTCTTACCTGGGGCGCTACCCGGACTCGACCGGCGCGTACCAGTACCGCTACGACTACGCCGAGAGCCTCTTCTATAGCGGCCAGCACCAGCGCGCGGCGGCGGCGTACGTCGAGGTCCGCGACTCGCCGCTCGATCGTCGCCTCCAGGCGGACGCGGCTGAGGGCGCTGTGTTCGCGCTGGAGGCGGTCGTCGACGAGCAGACGAAGGCGGGCGCGCTCGTGCTCCCCGATCTGCCGAAGAAGGGCCAGGTCGCGCCGCCGTTCGAGCCGCGGGCGATCCCGCCGCTGCTCTCAGCGTTGCAGGAGGCCTACGATCGCCTGGTCGCGATCCGGCCGGACATCAGCGGCGCCGCGGTGTTTAAGTTCAAGTCGGCGGCGATCTCGCAGCGCTACCTCCACTTCGCCGACGCGGAGCCGCGCTTCGTCAGGATCCTCGACGATCACTGCCAGGAGAACGTCGCGATCAACGCCGGCTTCGCGATCCTCGACGCCTATGTGCTCCGCGAGGACCTCGCGGGCACCAAGCTGTGGACGGAGCGCCTCTTGGAGCGAGGCTGTGGGAGCGGCGAGGAGAGCCAGAAATTCGCGGGCGACCTCAAGACGCTCGGCAACGCGGTGCGCTTCCAAGAGGCCAACATCCTCTTTGAAGAGGGCGAGTATGAGGCCGCGGCCGATCGCTACATCGCGCTCGTCGATCAGGCCCCCGACGATCAGAGCGCCGATCGAGCGCTGAACAACGCCGCCGTGGCCTACGAGAAGATCGGCCGCTTCGCCAGCGCGAGCCGCACCTACGAGCGGATCTACACCGACTACCCGAAGAGTGAGTTCGCCGATGACGCGCTGCTGCGCACCGGCCTGAACCACGTCCGCTTCTTCGAGTTCGACGAGGCGGTGCGCTCGTACCTGATCCTCGCGGAGGATCCCCGCTTCGCCGACAGCGAGTTCCGCCTCACAGGCCTCAAGAACGCGGCGGAGCTGCTCGATAGCACCCAACAATACAAGCGGTCGAGCGAGCTCTACGCGAAGTACGCGGCGCGCACGCCGGAGCCGGCGGAGGCGGTCGACGCGGCCTTCAAGGCGGCTCAGGTGCTGCGTAAGGCGGCGGATGATCGCGCCGTGGAGGCCGCGTTCGCCGGCTTCGTCGGTCGGTACGGCGCCGACCCTGCGCACGCGGACAAGGTCGTCGAGGCTCACCTGAGGATCGGTCAGGCGCGCGCGGCGCTCGGTGATCGGAAGGGGGCAGAGGCGGCCTACCGCGAGTGCATCGCGCTGTTCACCGCGCGCGCGCTCGCCGTCGCTGGCGAGGCCGCCGATCACCCGTCAGAGGCGCAATTCCTGGTCTCTGAGTACGCGCTCGCCGAGCTGCTCGACTTCAAGCTGACGGGCCGCGGCAAGGCGCTCGCGAAGAGCGCGGGGGAGCTCTTTGATCGCGTCGTCGGCGTCTCGAAGTCATACGACGCGGTGCTCCCGTACCGACGGATCGAGTGGGTGTTGGCGGCGATGTACCGGCGCGCCTACGCGTTCGAGATCACCGCGATCAAGATGCGCGAGGCGCCGGTGCCCCGCGAGCTCAAGGAGTTCAGCGAGCCGTGGTTCGCGTACAAGGACGAGATCGAGACGGCGGCGCAGAAGTTCGAGGCGATGGCGGTGCCGCTCTACGAAGAGACGGTGAAGCGCGGCCGCGAGTATGGCGTCGAGAGCGAGTGGACGCGCAAGGCCCGCGAGCGGATCAACATCTATAAGCCAGAAGAGTACCCGCTGCTCCACGACGCGGCGCTGGAGCTCGAGCTGGAGGATCGCCGGCGATGATCGTGTCGCGGTATCTACGTCGTGGGCTCGCGGGGGCGTTGGTGTTCGGCGCGGCTGTCGGCGGCTGCGCGAGCCAACGACCGGCGCCGACAGAGGCGCCATTAGAGGTCGAAGAGCCGCGAGTCACGCCGCCGCCGCGAGTCGATGCCCCCGCGGCGAAGGCCGGAGCCGCGGCCTCGGGGCCAGGCGCGCGCGATCGTGATCCCGAGGTGGAGCGGCGCAAGATGGCGGCTTCGCGCCAACAGAGCGCGGTCGCGGAGGCGGCGCTGCGCGCCGGAGATCTCGAGCAAGCGCTGAAGGTCTCGCGCGAGGCGCTGATGACCCACGAGCAGAACGCCGCGGCGATGCTCGTGCTCGCCGAGGTCTTCTATAAGCAGGGCAAGCACGAGCTCGTGCTGGCGGTCGCGGGTTCGGTGTTGGCGATCGATCCGAAGGTGCTGCGCCCGGAGGACGCCTCGCGCGCGCACAACCTCAAGGGCTTCGCGTACGTCGCGATGGGCAAGCAAGAGGCGGCGTTTCAGGCGTTTCGTAAGGCGGCGGAGAGCGACGATCGCAGCGCGTCGGCCTGGAACAACCTCGGCGTGCAGTACCTGCGGATCGGTGACCTCAAGACCGCGGCCGACTGCTTCGATTACGCGACACAGCTCGATCCAGGCTTCTATCGCGCGCACCTCAACCTCGGCTCGGCGCGGCGCGCCGCTCGCGACTGGCAGGGCGCGGAGCGGGCGTACCTCGCGGCGCTTAAGCTGCGCGCGGACTACCCCGAGGCGCACTTCAACCTCGGCGTGCTCTACCTCGACGCCGAGCCGTTCCCCGGCCTCGACGTGACCGCGCGGCTGACCAAGGCGATCGAGAGCTTCGGTCGCTATCGTGAGCGCGCGATCGCGGCAGGGGCGACGGTCGGTGAGCGGCCAGGCGATGACATCGCTCGCGCCGGAAAGAAGCCGCAGAAGGGCGGCAAGGGGGACAAGCGTTCAGTCAACGCGGCGCCGGAGCTCGTCAGCGTCGCTCAAGCAGATCTCTACGTCGAGCTCGCGAAGAAAGGGATCGAGCGCGAGAAGAAGCGGCAAGAGCGCGATCAGCAGCGTCGCCAGCGTGACGCTGCGTCGCCCGCGGAGCCCGCCAAGCCGTCCGCCGAAGGTGCGCCGCCTGCTTCGGCGCCGCCTGCTTCGGCGCCGCCTGCTTCGGCGCCGCCTGCTCCGGCGCCGCCTGCTCCGGCGCCGCCCGCGTCGTCGCAGCCGCCCGTAGCGGCGCCCGCGGGGCCGAAGCCAGCCGAGCCCGCGGCCCCGCCGCCAGCGCCAGCCGAGCCCGTAGCCCCGCCGCCGGTGCAGACTGTGAAGCCCGGGGTTCAGCGTCCGGGCGGCAAGGGCCCCTAGATCGGCCTCGTCGCTCGCTCGTTGGACGCTGGCCGTGCCCGCTCTTCCTCGCCAGATCTACGCCGGCCCCGCGGCAGGTCGCAGGCCTTTAAAAATTCGGCGATGGAACCTCGGGCTCGCCCGGCTGTATAACCCTGTGGTGTTCTCTCTCAGGGCGACGTCACCTGCGCCTTCGCGCCGCTGCCTAGGGGTCTTGGCACTGGCGCTGCTCTTGGCTACGATGCCCCGGCTCGGCTTGGCCGGCGCCGCGGCGCCTGCGCCTCCGACGACCACGAACGATGTTAGTTCGCCGACCCCTGCACCTCGCGTCCCCCCTGCGAAGGACACCAAGCGGCCCGGAGGCAAGCGAGTGATCGCGCTCGACGATGATTTCCTCGTCGAGGGCAAGCTCGACAAGCCGAGCGCGTTTCTGCTTCTACGGCGCTCTGCGATCGACTACGACTGGGCGCGGTTAAACGCCACGCTCGCGCCGCTAGTCCTTGAATCTGTCCAGGATCCCTTGTTCTAATGCTGCGACGTCCCTGGCGGTCGTCTTCCGCGCGCGAAGCCTACTGCCGTAACCCCCCAACCAAAAACACACGACGAAACCGGGCTTGGTGCTCTGCCCGGCGAGACAAGTGAGACAGCGGGCCAACCCCCGCCTGAGGAGGATCAAACCATGGATAATTTTGCGGGTTTCTATCAAGAAGGCGGCGCTTTCATGCACCCGATCGCGATGATGGCGGTCCTCGGTGCGGGCGTGATGGTGGAGCGCTTCATCTTCCTGTTCTTCCGTTTCAACATCAACGGCGCGCAGTTCTTCAACCAGATCCAGAAGCTGGTGATGGCGAACAACATCGACCGCGCGATCAAGCTGTGCAACGCCGCCGACAAGGCAGCGCTCGCCCGCGTGATCAAGGCCGGTCTGACCCGCGCCAACAAGAGCGAGGCGGACATCTCGGCGGCGATCGAGGAGTCGATGCTCGAGGTGGGCCCGGCGATCTCGAAGCGGGTCCCGATGATCGCGGCGGTCGCCAACTTGGCGACCTTGCTCGGTCTGCTCGGCACCATCTTCGGCATGATCGACGCGTTCAACGCGGTGGCGACGGTCGCCGCGGACCAGCGCTCCCAGGCGCTCGCGAAGGGCATCTCGATCGCGATCAACACCACCGGCTTCGGCCTGATGGTCGCGATCCCGCTGCTCGCCTCGCAGATCTTCATCGCCAACTTGGCGAAGAAGATCGCCGATGAGGTCGATCTGTACGCCGTGAAGCTCGAGAACCTCCTTGCCGCGAGGGTCCGTCAGGGCTGAGCCGAGCTCGGGACGCCGCGATCGTGCGGGCCCCGAGGCAGAGCTACAACCACGAACCCAGGAAAGGAGGTAGCCGGTGGCAAAGCGTAAAAAAAACGAAGAGGCGGAGATTGAGGCCAATCTCTTGCCTGTCATGAACATCATGTTCCTTCTGATCCCCGCGCTCCTCATGGCGATGGAGTTCGCCAGCATGGCAGCCATCAACGTGTCGCCGCCCAAGTTCTCGGCGGCGCCGTCGGAGGCCCCGCCAGAGGAGAAGAAGGACGAACAGAAGCCGCTCGACCTGAAGGTCTTCATCATGGAGGACGGCTATCGGGTCGAGGCGAGCGGTCAGCAGGAGGGCGCCGAGGCGGGCAAAGCGGCCGACTCGAGCAAGCCGACGATCGGCCTCGCCAAAGCAGGCGCGCCCCTCGACGACTTCGAGCGCTACGACTACGACGCGCTCGAGGCGAAGGCGAAGGAGTACAAGAAGCTCTTTCCGAACGACGTGACGGTCAAGATCAGCGCTGAGGCCAACGTGCCGATGCAGTCGCTGATCACCACGATGGACGCGCTCGCCGGGCGGACATGTAAGATCGGCAAGTTCATGAAGGGCACCGAGGACATCCCGGCGGACTGCTACTTCTGGCAGCCGATCATCGAGGGAGGTGCAGGCTGATGACCCCCGAGCAGCAGACTCAAGCCGCGCACGACGCCTTCCTCAAGAAGAAGAAGGAGAAGGCGGCCGCGCGCCGGCAGAAGCCCGAAGAGAAGGCGGAGCTGGGGATGACCTCGCTGATGGACATCGTGTCCATCCTCGTGATCTACCTGCTCAAGAGCTACGCCTCTGACCCGGTCGTCATCAACCCGACCGCGGGCCAGAAGATCCCGCTCTCGGTCGCCGACGCGTCGATCCGCGACGGTATGCCCGTGTTCGTCACGGTCCGCGGCATCACCTTCATGGATAAGAAGCTCGTGACCATGACCGCCGACGGCGACGTCGATCCGGCCATGGTGCAGAACCACCTCATCGGGCCGCTCTTCGACTCGTTCTCGGAGGAGGCCGACAAGGCCAAGCAGATGACCGAGAACCGCGGCACCGAGTGGGAGGGCCGGCTCATCATCGTAGGCGACCAGCTGCTGAAGTTCAGCACCCTGGTCGACGTGCTCTACACCGCGGGGCGTGCGGAGTTCAAAGAATTCACGTTCTGCGTGATCAAAAAGGGCGGCTGATGCTGTCCTAGCGCGCAGAGAGGCCGAGGGGGCATAATGTCCTCTCGGCCTCTCTCTTGTGGAGAACAGGCGGCTTCGGGTCGAGAGGTGCATGAGTGATGGCATCGGTGGGCAAACAGTTCACGCGAAAGGCGCTCCGCGCCGCCGTCATCGTCGACGAGAAGCTCTACGACGAGGTCCATCACAGCGCGCCTGAGCCGGTGACGGTGGGCTCGGCGATCGCGAACCAGTTGCTGGTCTTTGGGGCAGGTGTCCCGCGCTCGCACGCGATCATCGACGTGGAGGAGGGCCGCTACGTGCTCGACCTGCCCGACGGGGTGCAGGGCGAGCTGACGATCCGCGGCAAGAAGGCGTCGGTGTCGCGGCTGCGCAGCAAGCAGCAGGGCAAGTCGCTGCGGATCCGCCTCGATCCGAGCGCGCGCGGCAAGCTGCTCCTCGGCGAGACGACGCTGCTCTTCCACTTCGTCGACCCCGCGCTGATCGAGCCGCGCGCGCCCTTTCCGGCGGAGCTGAGGCCCGATCTGCGGCGGATGTTCTCTTCGCTCGATCTCGCGGCGATCGCCGCGGTGTGCATGGTCTTGGGGCCGCTCTTCTTGTGGTCGGCGAATAAGACGATCGACGTGACGATCGAGCCGGAGATCGACGAGCGCTTCCTGCGAGTGATGTCGATCCCGCCGAAGAAGAAGAAGGAGGAGGAGCCGGAGGAGGAGGAGGAGGAGAAGCTGCTGGCGCTCGAGGAGGAGGAGAAGCCGAAGGACAAGAAGGAGGAGCTCAAGGTCGAGAAGGTCGTCGAGGCCAACAAGAAGTTCTCCGCGGAGGCGGTGGAGAAGGCCCGCGGCGTCGGGGTGCTGCGCGCGTTAGGCACGTACGGTGGGCCTGGCGAAGGCACGGTCTTCGACGTGATCCAGTCGACGGAGAACAACATGGGCGAGCTCTTCGCGCTCGGCATGACCAAGACCATCGACGCGGACTCAGGCGACGTGAGCGGCTTCGTTCCGGGTGGGTCGGGGATCTCGGCGGTCGGGGCGGCGGTGGGGACGAACGGCTTTGATGTGTCCGACGACGCTCCGGAGCTCGAGGGTTTGGATAAGCAGGAGCGCAAGATCAAGAGCAGCGTCAAGGCGAGCGACGCGGACGTCTTGGGCGACGTCGACAAGCGGGCGGTGCAAGCGACGATCCGGCGGCGCATGAGCGCGCTTCAGAACTGCTACAACCGGGCGCTGCGGACCAACCCAGGGATCAGCGGCAAGATGACCTATACGATCGCGATCTCGGTGATGGGGGCGGTCACCTCGGTGCGGGTCGACGAGGACACGGTGCGCGATCCTAGCGTCACGACCTGTACGACGGCGAAGATCAAGGGCTGGCGCTTCCCCACCGAGGGCGCGGAGGAGTCGGCGGAGGTGACCTTCACCGTGGTATTCTCGGGAGAGGCATGAACGGCGGGCGATGGATGGTGGTGGCGCTTGTGGTCGGGCTCGGCTCGCCGAGCGCGAGCGGTGAGCCCGCGGCGGCGCCAGCGTCGGCGGCGCCCCTTGCCGCGGTCGGCAAGAAGGCCAGCGTCAGCGAGCTGCGGCGGCGGATGGAGCAGGACTCCGCCGAGATCGGCAAGCTGGCGCAGAAGGCCAGGCGCAGCGGCGACGCGAAGAAGATCGCCTGTGTGACCGATAAACAGGATCGCGCCGAGCTGTTGATGGACGTGGCGTCGCCGGAGCTGTCGTTGTTGCGAGATCGTGCCGCTGATGGCAAGGCGCGGGTGTTCGCCTCCGAGAAGCTGGCGGCCGCGTCCGCGCGCCTGAGCGGTCTGCTCGAGGAGGCCCGCGCTTGCGCCGGCGACCCGGCGCTGGGCGGCGCAGAGGGCACCGAGAACGGGCTGTCGGAGTCGAGGACGGTGCAGCCGCGGGATCCGACCAACGCTGCGGCCCACACGCCGTGGATCCCGCCGCCTGACGACCCGACGCGCCCGCCGGTGGCGAGCCCGGTCCGCTGAGCAGACGCGCGGCCTCGCGCGTGATGCTCTCGTCGGCGTGCCTGCTGCTTCGCCTACCTAGGGGAGTAGGCGCGCGCGGCCAAAATGATCCCCTCTGCCTCACTTTTCGCTAGGCTGTAGGGCCTGTCGGCCTCGCTTTAACCTTGCGCTCTTCACCCCTAAGATCCGCCCGGCGAGGGCCGGCTGCCGCGTTCTTGTGGCTTTGGGTCCTCCTCGCGGTCGGGCTGGTGAGCGCACCGGCGCGCGCGGACATCCCGCAGACGCAAGATGGCGCGGGGATCAAGGTCGGCCCGCGCTCTACGTTGCACCCGGGCTTCGCGCTGCTCTTTGGTTTTGACAGCAACGTCTTTTGGACGCGCCCAGAAGACCGTGAAGGGGTCCGCCGCGCGGCATTGATGACGCCTACTGCGTGGCTGGGCCTCGGCAACCGGCAGGTGCGTGACATGGTGCTGCAAACCCCTACCGGGCCCAGCGATCGTAAGGTCGATTACAACATCCGCGCCGCGACGGGTTATCGAGCGTACCTCGCGGGTGATCCGGACATCCGCGGGCAGAGCCGCTTGAACTTCACGCTCGACGGCCACCTGATCTTCGCGCCGGGGCGGCGCTTCAGCGTCGCGATCGATGAGAGCTTCTCGCGCCTCGCAGAGCCGCGGAACTACGAGGCCGGGCCAGACTTCAACTTCAACCGCATCGACCACCGCGGGGCCCTCACCCTCACGGTGCGCCCCGGCGGCGGTCGCCTCAGCCTCAGCGCCGCGTACCTGAGCGAGGCGCTCTATTTTCAGGCGAGCGACATCTTCAACAGCGATCGGATCGTCAACGGCGCGGGCGCGGAGGCGAAGTGGCGCTTCTTGCCGCGCTCAGCGCTGCTCGCCCGCTACTCCTTCCACTCGACCTACTACCTCTGCTGCATCGAGACCGGCACGGGCCGCAATGAAGACTCGTACGCGCACCGGGTGATGGTCGGCTACCGCGGGCAGATCGGCGCGCGGATGGTGCTCGAGGCGCTCGCGGGCTACGGCCAGGCCGACTACATCTACGACACCGTGACGCCGGCCAATTTTAAGGGCTTCATCGGCACGGCGACGCTCGGCTATTACCCGACGCTGCGCACGCACCTGTTCGTCCAGGCCGATCGCGGCTTTCAAGACTCGCTCTTCGGCAACTACTACGTCGACGCAGGCGGCCGGATCGGCGCCTCGCAGACCTTCCGCTGGCGGATGTTCGCGGCGCTGAACCTGGGGGTGTTCGCGCGGCGCTACGAGGGCCTGCCGGTGCCCGGACAAGACATCAACAACATCAGCGGCTACAGCAACGCCTACGGCGATCTCGCGACCAGCCTCGCCCGCAAGGACACGATCTTCGCGCTCGAGTCGCGCCTCGAGCAGCCGCTGGGTCGCTACTTCGTCGCGGCGCTCCGCTACAACCTCAGCGTCACCGCCACCGACTTCGCGATCCGCTTCACCAACGGCTATGAGGATCGGGCGGGCTTCACCAAGCACGTTGCGATGCTGATCGGCGCCGTGCGATTCTAGGTCGCCTTGGCACGTCGCCTCTCACGCCGCGAATTCGCCCGCTTGGGCGCGCTCGGCGCGCTCGTGTGGGTGGGGGCTGGGTGCCGTCCCGCGGTCGTGGAGACGGCGCCCCCGCGCCCGGCCCCGCGCGAGACGCTGGCGCCGGGCGATGAGATCGACGTGCGTGTCTTCGATGAGAAGCGCTTCGAGGGCGCGTATGAGGTCGACGCGGACGGCACCATCGACTTCCCGTTCATCGGCGCGATCGCGGTCGCTGGTATGAACGCGCAGCAGGTCGCGGACGCGCTCGAGGAGCGGCTCGCTGACGGATATCTGCAGCACCCGCAGGTGACGGTGACGATCAAGGCCCGCGAGAACAGCGAGGTGTCGGTGCTCGGCCAGGTGAACCGCCCGGGATCGCTGCCGTTCCAGGAGCGGATCACGCTGGTGCAGGCGGTCTCGGCGGCGGGCGGGCTGACGGCGTACGCCGCGCCGCGGCGGGTGAAGATCACGCGCCGCACCGGCGAGGGCGATCAGACCCGCACCTTCGAGGTCTCGCTCGCCGCGATCATCGACGGCGCGGCCGAAGACCTGACCCTTCAGGCAGGTGATATTGTCTTCATCCCAGAGAGCCGGTTATGACGGTGAACGCCGCTGAGCGCCCCCCCAAGCCCCGCCGCGCGCGCGTCGAGCGGACCACCCGTGAGACGCGCGTGATCGTCGATCTGACCCTGCCAGGCGACGCGCCGCCGGCGGCCTCGATCGCGACGCCGGTGCCCTTCCTCTCGCATATGCTCGAGGCGCTGGCGCGCCACGGCGCGCTCGCGCTCGCGGTCGAGGCGGCCGGGGACGTGGAGATCGATGATCACCACACGGTCGAGGACATCGGCCTGGTGCTCGGGGCGGCGCTGGACCAGGCGCTCGGCGATCGGGCCGGGATCTGCCGCTTCGGTCACTTCTCGCTGGTGATGGACGAGACCTTGGTCGACGTCGCGCTCGACCTCGGCGGGCGCCCCTATTTGGTCTACGAGCTGCCGGTGCTGGCGGGTCGGCGGGTCGGCGGCTTCGACTGCGAGCTGGTCCGCGAGTTCTTCCAGGCGCTGGTGGTGCAGGCGCGGATGAACCTCCATATCCACCTGCGGGCCGGAGGGAACGCTCACCACGTGATCGAGGCGGCGTTTAAGGGCTTCGCGCGGGCGCTGCGCGGCGCCTGCGCCGTCGATCCGGCGATGGCCGGCGTGATCCCCTCGACGAAGGGGGGCCTGTGAGGCGAGTTCGCTTGGTTCTGCGCCAGATCACGCGGGCCTGCTACATTCCTCGCCCTCATGGCTGAATCGGAACGCCCGACCTATCTCAAGCCCCGCGCCGCGCTCGAGCGCCGTGAGGCGCTCGCGGACGCGAACGCAGGACCCTCGGCGATCGACGGCGGTGAGGCGGCGCTGGCCGGCGCGCAGGCGCGGGCCGCCGCGGCGCGCGAACGGCTGGCGGCCGAGGGCCGACAGAGCGCGCACGAGCGGATCGATCTGCTGCTCGACCCCGGCTCGTTCGTCGAGCTCGATCGCTTCGTCACCTCCTCGTGCCCTGACTTCGAGATGCCGGGCAAGCGGGTGTACGGCGACGGCGTGGTCACTGGCCATGGCACGGTCGAGGGGCGACCGGTCTTCGTCTTCGGCCAGGAGGCGGGGGTGTTCGGCGGCAGCCTCGGCATGGCCCACGCGGTGAAGATCTGCAAGGTCATGGATATGGCGATGACGGTCGGCGCGCCGGTGATCGGCCTCAACGACTCGGGCGGCGCGCGGATCCAGGAGGGGGTCGCGAGCCTCGCCGGCTACGCGGAGATCTTTAAGCGCAACGTGCTCGCGTCGGGGGTGGTGCCGCAGCTCTCGGTGATCCTCGGGCCTTGCGCGGGCGGGGCGGTGTACTCGCCGGCGCTCACCGACCTGGTGCTGATGGTCGAGGAGAGCGCGTACATGTTCATCACCGGGCCCGACGTGATCAAGGCGGTGACGCACGAGGAGGTGACGAAGGAGGCGCTCGGGGGCGCGCACACCCACAACGAGCGCAGCGGGGTCGCCCACTTCGCGTGCCCGAGCGAGGCCGCGGCGATGGCGCTGAGCCGCGAGCTGCTCTCGTATCTGCCGAGCAACAACGCGGAGGACCCGCCGACTCGTCCGACCAAGGACGACCCGCGGCGGAGCTGCCCCGAGCTGATCGACGCGATCCCCGAGGACCCGAGCCGCCCCTATGACATCCGCGCGGTGATCCGATCGATCGCCGACGACGGCGCCTTCCTCGAGGTGCAGGAGCTCTTCGCCCGCAACATGGTGATCGGCTTCGTGCGGATCGCCGGGCAGAGCGTCGGCGTGGTCGCGAACCAGCCGCTGGTGCTCGCGGGCTGCCTCGACATCAACGCGTCGGTGAAGGCGGCCCGCTTCGTGCGGATGTGCGACGCGTTCAACGTGCCGCTGCTCACCTTGGTCGACGTGCCTGGGTTCCTGCCGGGGACCGAGCAGGAGTACGGGGGGATCATCCGGCACGGGGCGAAGCTGCTCTACGCGTTCGTCGAGGCGACTGTCCCGAAGGTCACGTTAGTGACGCGCAAGGCGTACGGCGGCGCGTACGACGTGATGGCGAGCAAGCACATCCGCGCGGACATCAACCTCTCGTACCCGACCGCGGAGATCGCGGTGATGGGCGCGGAGGGGGCGGTGAACATCATCTATCGGCGCGAGCTGATGGAGGCCGCGGACCCGAGCGCCCGCCGCGCGCAGCTCACGGAGAGCTACAGGGCGCTGTTCGCGAGCCCGTACAAGGCCGCGGAGCTGGGCTTCATCGACCAGGTGATCCGGCCCGAGGAGACGCGCGAGCGGGTCGCGCGCTCGTTCGCGCTGCTCCGCAACAAGCGCCAAGAGAACCCGCGCAAGAAGCATGGCAATATCCCGCTCTGACTCGGAGGCCCGCCGATGACCGCGCTACGAGCTCAGGCGTTGACGCTGGCGGTGCTCCTCGGGCTCGCGCCTCTCGGTGGCTGCGCGGCCGCGGCCCCGGCGCCGCGATCGCTGCACTACGTCGATGAGGCGCTGGTCTACAGCCCGACGGTGCACCACCAGGCGTACGCGGCGTACCTGCGGGCGCGGTTGGTGATGGAGGTGCAGCCGGCCGAGTACGCGGCCGCGGAGGCGCACCTGCGGGCGGCGCTAAAGGTCGCGCCTCGCGATCCGCACCTCTGGACGACGCTCGCGGAGCTCGAGCTGCGTCGCGGTGATCGAGCGGCGGCGCTCAGCGCGGGGCGGACGGCGCTGACCTTGAGGCCAGGTTACCCGGCGGCGCGGCAGCTCGTCGCCCGGCTGGAGGCGGAGGGCGAGGGCGGCGCGTCGGCGGCGGTCTCCCGCCCGTGAGGGCGCGAGGCCCGGCTCAGAGCGTCACGGTCAAATAGGCGACCAGGCAGTACCAGGGGGTGCCCGCGACCAAGAGCGCGCGGCGGGCGCGGGCGAGGTCGCGATAGGTGCCACCGACGATCAGGGCGGCCGCGGCGAGGCACCAGCTCAGCGCGGCGAGCACGACGGCGACCGCGAAGCACTTGAGGGTGAATGGGGCCAGCGCGGGCACGAAGAGGCCGAGCGCGGCCGCGAAGGTGAGGGTGAGCGGCAGGTAGGCGCTGGCGAGCGCGAGCTTCGGCAGGGCGCTGTGAGGCTCGCCTGTGGGGCGGCGCAGGTGCGCGGCGACCCAGGTGCCGAGGAAGAGCAGGCTGACGATCGCCGCGAGGGCGATCCCTCCGAGGGTGAGCCACTCCTGGATCCGCCTCAGCAGCTCCCATAGATCTTCGAGGCGACCTTGGCGGGTGAAGAGCGGCAGCAGCATGGGGCTGAGTCTATCGCGTTTCGTCGCGGCCCCGCAGGGCGCAGGCGCGGGCGCGCGCTCACCAACGGACGACGGCGCCGCCCCACGACATGCCGGCGCCGATCGCCATCATCACGACGAGGCCGCCCTCCTTGATCCGGCCGGAGCGCACGCCCTCGTCGAGGGTGACAGGCACGGACGCGCTCGAGGTGTTGCCGTAACGATCGATGTTGAGGATCGCGCGCTCACGCGGGATCGCGAGGCGCTCGAGCACGGCGTCGACGATGCGGATGTTGGCTTGGTGAGGGACGACGTGATCGACGTCGGCGGCGGTGTAGCCGGCGAGCGCGAGGGTCTCGACGCTGACGTCCGTGAGGGCGCGGACGGCGATCTTGTAGACCTCGCGGCCGTTCATCTTCACCTTGTGGAGGCGCTCGTCGACGGTGGCGTGCGAGGCGGGGTGGAGCGAGCCGCCCCCAGGGATGTTGAGGATCCCGCGGAGGGATCCGTCGGTGTGCAGGCGCGAGGCGAGCAGGCCGCGCTCGCGATCTTCGTCGCTGGCGGAGAGGATCATCGCGCCGGCGGCGTCGCCGAAGAGCACGCAGGTGTTGCGATCGTCCCAGTCGAGCAGGCGCGAGAGCAGCTCGACGCCGATCACCAAGACGTGGCGGGCAGCGCCGGTGCGGATAAATTTGTCCGCGATCGTGAGGCCGTAGAGCGAGCCAGCGCAGGCGGCGGAGACGTCAAAGGCGGGGCAGCGGGCGCCGAGCTTGTCCTGGACGAAGACGGCGCAGGCGGGCATCGGCATGTCGCCGGAGATGGTGCCGACGATGATGAGATCGAGCTGCTGCGCGCTGATCCCCGCCATCTCGAGGGCGCGCTCGGCCGCCTTGGTCGCCATGTCGGAGGTCTGCTCGCCCTCGGCGGCGATGAAGCGGTTCTTGATGCCGGTGCGCGAGGTGATCCACTCGTCGCTGGTGGCGATCTTGGCGGCGAGGTCGTCGTTGGTCAGGCGCTGCGCTGGCGCGTAGGAGCCGGTTCCGGTGATTCGTGCGCGGAGCATTGTGGTTTCTAGGGGCACGCATGCCCTCGAGTCATGGAGACGTCAAGGGGCGGGGCGCTCCAGGGGGCGCGGTCACCGCGGCCGCGGGCAGCTCACCAGCCTTCGTAGGCGGTGGGGGTGAGCAGATCCTCCTCTTCGTCGATGTCCCTAAGGACAGGCACGAGGCGCCGCGCGGCCGCGTCGCCCTCGCTCGAGAGATCGTCGGCGAGCGGCAGGGCGAGCGCGCGCAGGCCGCTGAGCGCGGGCCTCAGCTCGCTGAGAGCGGCCAGCAGGCCGTCTTCGTCGAGGATCGTGCCGTTGATCGACAGCCGGGTCCAACGCCCGGGCCGCGGCGCGGCGAGCAGCGCCCGGAGCGCGCCGACGACGTCCTGGGCGCCCTCGAGGATGACGTGCTGGAGCCCTGGGGCCCCGAGCGAGCGCACCGCGCGCACCGCCGCGGACGGATCGATCGGCGCAGACTCGGTGGCGAGGGTGAGCGCGAGCCGCTCGAGCGCCGGCAGCGTGGAGGCGCTGAGGCCGGCGAGCGCGCGCTCAGGCAGCGGGTCGCCGAGCAGGTAGAGCTCGCGCAGGCGCGGGTGGGTGAGCGCGCTCAGCTCGATCGCGCCGGTAGCGAAGAGGCGCTCGAGGTTGGGTGTGGCCTTTAGGATGTCCGCGAGATCGCCGAGGGTGTTGTCGTACTGACGGCACACCGTCTGGAAGTGGGTGTCGAAGATCAGCGCGCTCAAGGCGGGCAAGGACTGGCGGGCGAGCGCGGCGGGGAAGGCGGGCCCCGGGCTGGCGAGGTCGCAGAGGATCTGGAGGGTCTTGGCCTCGACGGCGGCGATCCGGGCGACGGCGGCCGCGCAGAGCTCGTCGACGCCCTCGCGGTCGCGGAAGGTGAGGTGCAGGCGGCGACGCCGCGGCTCCCACTCGACGTGACCCACCAGCGGATCCGCGGCCAGCACCTCCTCTTCGTCGGTCTCGCGCGCCTCGACCAGGGTGTAGCCGTCGCGCCGGTGCAGGCGCATCGTCCGCTCGAGGTGCTCGTAGGCGGCGACCTCATCGGGGAACTCTTGGATGACGCGGCGTTCGCCTTCGCCAGTCACGAGCTTGGGGCCGGCGAGCGCGACCCGGAGGAGGTGTCCGTCTCGCCCCTTGAGTTGGTAGATCGTCGCCATCGCGGCGGACCATAGCAGCCGCGGCTCAAGAGCGCGCGGCGAGGCCAGGCTGGTCGGGCATGTGCAGGAGGGGGCGGGCTGGATCGAGCCAGGCGGGCACAGCGGCGCCGCTGCGCGGGGTGATGCCGGCGGCGCGGGAGGCGCCGAGGGCGAAGGCCAGGTGCGCCGCGGCTGCGCAGCCGACAGGGCCTTCGAGGGCGCTCGTGACGACGATCTCGAGGCCGACGGCGCGGGCGCGGGTGGCCCGATCGAGGGCGCCAAAGAGGCCGCAAAAGGCGGGCTTGAGGATCACCACGCGGGCGACCCGCGCCCGGAGGTGGGCGTTGAAGTCGTGGTCTTCGAGGGCGGATTCATCGACGGCGAGCTGTAGATCGGCGCGCAGGCCGGAGCGCGTGAGCAGCTCGGCCCAACGGGCGGGGTCGCGGCCGGGGATCGGCTCCTCGAGGTACTCGGGGTTGAGCGCTTGGAGGTCGCGGAGGAGCGCGGGGGCCTGGGGCCGCGGCAAGCCGCCGTTGGCGTCGAGGCGGAGGGCGAGGGCAGGGACCGCGGCGCGGATCAGGCGGAGCCGGCGGAGATCGTCGGGCCACGGACCATGCGCCTTGACCTTGAGGACAGTATAACCTGACTCTTGAGCCATCCTCGCGTGATCGGGCCCGGCGACGAGGGCGCTGCGGGGGAGCCGGGCGCTGGCCGGGGCGCCGAGGAGGGCGCCGAGCGGCAGGCCGCGGCGTTGGCCGAGGAGATCGAGGAGGGCGGTCTCGAGGGCGAAGCGCGCGGGCGCGGGGGCGGCGGCGACGAGAGGGGCGGCGGTGAGGCGGCGGAGGCCGTCGAGGTCGCTGAATTCGGCGCCGAGGAGATCGCGCGCGAGATCGCGCGCGGCGCCGAGCAGGCGCTCGGCGGGCGCAGAGAAGCCGGCGCGCTCGACGGCCTCGCCTTCGCCGAGGAGCGCGCCCGCGCGGGCGCGGAGCAGCAGGCCGCGATCGTCGGGGTGGGCGCGGACGTCGAGCGCGTCGAGGCGGAGGGTCATAGGAGCTTGGCCGCGAGCAGGAGGCCAGCGCTGACGAGCGCTCCGTAGAGGGCGAGCAGCTTTGCGGTGCCGCCGAGCAGCGGGTTGAGGGCGGGGCCGTCGGTGCGCCAGACGCGGGCGGTGAGGCGGAGTGCGAGGGGGAGGGCGAGCAGGCCGGCGAGGGCGCCAGGGCGGCCTTGGAGGGCGACTGGGAGGAGGACGAGGTGAGCGGCGAGCACGCAGGCGCTGTGCTCGGCGCGGGCGAAGCGGGGGCCGAAGCGGACCGCGAGGGTGCGTTTGCCGACGCGGGCGTCGCCGTCGCGATCGCGGAGGTTGTTGACGGCGAGGATCGCGGTGGCGAGGGCGCCGACGCCGAGGCCGAGCCACCAGGCCGCGGGGGTGAGCGCGAGCGCTTGCACGTAGTAGCCGCCGACGACCGCGGCGAGGCCGAAGAAGGCGAGCACGAAGAGATCGGCGACGCCGAGGTAGGCGAGCGGGCGCGGGCCGCCGGTGTAGCTCCAACCAGCGGCGATGCTGGCGAGGCCGAGGGCGAGGATCGGCCAGCCGCCGCGGAGGATCAGGTAGACGCCGACCAAGGCGGCGGCGCCGAAGGTGGCGATCGCGGCGGCCTTGAGGCGCTCCGGGGCGATCCAGCCCATCGCGGCGGCGCGCTGCGGGCCGATCCGGTCGGGGCCGTCGGCGCCGCGGACGTAGTCTTCGTAGTCGTTGTGGAGGTTGGTGCCGATCTGCAGGGCGAGGGCGCCGATGAGGGCGAAGGCGGCGGCGAGCGGGTGAAAGACGCCATCAGCGGCGGCGAGGGCGGCGGCGACGGCGACCGGGGCGACGCCGGCGCTGAGGGTGCGGGGGCGGATCGCTTGCAGCCAGATCGTGAGGGGCGGCGGGCGCGGTAGGGTGTGCATCGGCGGCTCGGCGGAGGGCTCTACGCGGGGAGTTTCAGCTCCATGCCGCCCAAAAGCGCTCGCGGGCGGCGTGGGCGGCGTGGGGATCGAGGACGACCTCGATGAGCAGGCGGCCGCGCGCGTGGCCGTCGGTGAGGGCCTCCGTGAGGGCGGCGGCGTCGTCGGCGCGGCGGTGTCGCCAGCCGGTGGCGGCGGCGAGGTCCGCGAGCCCGAGCGCGGCGCGGGTGACGAAGAGGCGCTCGAAGTCGGGGTGGTCGCGGAGGGGGAGCTGGCGGAAGATCTGGCCGCCGCCGTTGTCGAGGACGAGCACGACGAGGCGCGGATCGGCCGCGTGGAGGAGGGCGCCGAGGTCGTGGGCGAGCGCGAGGTCGCCGACGATCGCCAAGAGCGGGGCGGCGAGGCCGGCCGCCTCGCCGGCGGCGGTGGCGAGGGTGCCGTCGATGCCGTTGACGCCGCGGTTGCAGAGGACGCGCTGGCCAGGGGCGAGCGCGGCGACGGCGTCGAGGTCGCGCACGGCGGAGGAGTTGGCGATGTGGACATGTCGTCCAGGCCATGTCCGGAAGGCTAGGTCGATGATGGCCCCCTCCCAGCGGCCGAGCTGCGCGGCGGCGGCGAGGTGGGCGTCGGCGGCGCGGGCGGCGTCGCTCCATTGGGCCCGCCAAGCGGCGGCGGCGGGCGGGAGCTCGAGCTCGCTGGCGAGCTCGGCGGCGTCTGCCCAGCAGAGATCGGTGGCGGTGAAAGAGGGATCGGCCCAGCGGCCGTCTGGGACGACGTGGACGACCGGGCCGGGGCAGCGCTGGATCCAGCGCTGAACGGCCGCGGAGGTGGGGGCGCCGCCGAACCAGAGGATGGCGTCAGGGGCGGGGGCGCGGGCGGGGGCGCGGGCGATGAGGTCGCCGCGTTGAAGCGCCCAGGGGCGGGCTGGGGCGAGCAGATCGGCGAGCAGGGGCCAGCGGCTACGGGCGGCGAGACCGACGAGGGCCTCGGCTTCGCGCTCGCCGAGGCTCGAGATCTGCGGGCCGGCGAACAAGAGGGGGCGGGCGGCTTGGGCGAAGCGATCGGCGAGCTGGGTCAGGGCGGCGGCCGAGAGGCGACGGGCGCCGCGGTGGAGGCGGGGGAGCGCCCGCGAGGGCGGCTCTTGGTGGGCGGACGCTGGCGCGGTCGAGGGCGGCGGCGACGCCTGTGCGGCGGGCGTGGGCGGGATCAGGGGCTTACGCAGGGGGATGTTGAGGTGCACAGGGCCGCCGGGATCGGCGGCGGCGAGCAGGGCGGCGGCGACGCGGGGGGCCCAGGGATCACGATCGGGGGGGATGTCCAGGTCGAGGGCGGCGGGCTGGGCGAGCTCGTCGCGGTGGACGACGAAGTCGCGGAAGAGATCAACCTGGAGGATCGTCTGGGGCGCGCCGCTCCGCTGGAGCTCTGGGGGGCGATCCGCGGTGAGGAGGATGAGGGGGATCCGGGCGTGGTAGGCCTCGACGACGGCAGGCAGGTAGTTGGCGACGGCGCTGCCCGAGGTGCACGCGAGCACGACCGGCGCGTCGAGCACGCGGGCGAGGCCGAGCGCGTAGAAGGCGGCGGCGCGCTCGTCGACGATGACCTCAGTGGTGATCGCGGGGTGCTCGGCGATGGCGAAGGCGAGGGGGGCCGAGCGGTAGCCAGGGGAGAGGACGGCGCGCCGCGCTCCGCCGCGGGCGAGGCCGTCGATGAGGCGGGTGATGAAGTCGTGTTGAGCCATCAGGCGGTCGCGGTGCGGGGGCGGCGATTCAGAGGGGGCCGCAGAGGGCCGCCTTGCAGGCCTCGAGCTTGGCGGCGGTCTCGCGCCACTCGTCGGCGGGGCGGGAGGCGGCGACGAGGCCGGCTCCGGCGAAGACGTGGACTGCGTCGCCGCGGAGCAGGGCGGCGCGCAAGGCGACGACGACGTGGCCGTCGCCGCGGTCGCCTCGCCAGCCGAGGTAGCCGGCGTAGTGGCCGCGATCGTGGGGCTCGAGGTGGGCGATCGCTCGGAGCGCCGCGGCGCGGGGGGTGCCGCCGACGGCGGGGCTGGGGTGGATCTGACGGGCGATCTCGAAGAGATCGACGCCTGCGCGCGGGCGGGCGTGAAAGACGGTCTGAAGGTGGAAGAGGTGGCCGGCCTCTTTGCTCTGCGGGCCTACCCGCTGGAGCTCATGGGTGAGCGGGGTGAGGGCCTCGGTGATCCCTTGGACGACCCACTCGTGCTCGGCGTGATCTTTGGGGTTGTCGAGGCCTGCCGGGCCGCTCTGGCTGGTGCCGGCGAGCGCCTCGGTGGTGAGCAGGCCGTCTCGCTGGGCGATGAGGGTCTCGGGGGTGGCGCCGATGAACCAGCCGAGCCCAGGGCCGAGCGTGAGGGCGAAGGTGGTGGTCGTTGGGTAGAGGGCGCGGAGCCGGGTGAGGTGGGCGAGCGCGTGGCGCTCAGCGCCGGGGTACGAGGCGCGCTCGCTGCGGGCGAGCACGATCTTGTGGGCGAGGCCCGCTGCGATCTGGGTGATCGCCGCCTCGGCGGCGCGCTGCCAGCTCGCGGGGGACTCGGTGGGGATAAAATCGGCGCGCCCCAGCCGCGGTGGGGTGAGGAGCGGCGGCGGCGGCGTGTCCACGGAGGGAGCGCCGATACAAGCGACGCCGCCTTCGGGGAGGTTCCAATAGAGAACGCGCGCGTTCGCGCTCCATGCGGCTGGCCACCCTCGCCATGGGCCGGCGAGGAGCTCTTTTTCGGCGAAGGCGCCGCCGTGGAAGCGGGCGGGCTCGTCGCTGGCGGCGGGCTCCAGGTCCAGGGCGAGGAAGGTGCGGTCGCCGCTGCTCCACGCGAGGGCGCCGCGCGCGTCGGCGGCGAGCGGGAGGTAGTCCCACGCGTCACGCCCGGCGACCGGGCGCGCGCCGCCGATCAAGGGCTGGCGCGCGTGAGGGCTGGCTCCGTCGATCATTGTTGGCTGCGCGGCGGGAACTATAATCCGGGCGCGCGCGGCGGCAAAATGCGGCCGCGAGACCCAGGAGACGCGATGATTTGTTCTGAGATCTTCGACCCTCAAGCGTGGCGCGAGGTCAGCGACGCCGGCCCGCTCTGCGACATTACGTACCACGTGCACCGCGAAGGGAAGGTGGTACGCGTGGCGCTGAACCGCCCTGAGGTGCGAAACGCGTTCCGCCCGCAGACGGTCGATTCGCTGTATCGCGCGCTGGATCACGCGCGCCAGCTCCCGCAGGTGGGCTGCGTGCTGCTCACAGGGAACGGACCCTCACCGAAGGACGGCGGCTGGGCGTTCTGCTCCGGCGGCGACCAGCGGATCCGCGGGAAGGACGGCTACAAATACGCGGACGGCGAGCAGGCCGCGGGGATCGATCCGGCTCGGCTCGGCCGGCTTCATATCCTGGAGGTGCAGCGGCTGATCCGCTTTATGCCCAAGGTGGTGATCGCGGTGGTGCCAGGCTGGGCGGTGGGCGGCGGCCATAGCCTGCACGTGGTGTGCGACCTGACGCTGGCGAGCCGCGAGCACGCGCGCTTCCTCCAGACCGACGCGGACGTGGCGAGCTTCGACGGGGGCTTCGGCTCGGCGTACCTGGCCAGGATGGTCGGGCAGAAGCGGGCGCGGGAGATCTTCTTCGTCGGCAAGACGTACTCGGCGGATGAGGCCTTTCAGATGGGTATGGTGAACGAGGTGGTGCCGCACGCCGAGCTGGAGGCGCGGGCGATCGCTTGGGGGCAGGCGGTGTGCGAGAAGAGCCCGACGGCGATCCGGATGCTGAAGTTCGCGTTCAACGCGGTGGATGACGGGCTGATCGGCCAGCAGCTGTTCGCCGGTGAGGCCACTCGCCTGGCTTATGGGACAGATGAGGCGACGGAGGGGCGTGACTCGTTCCTCGAGAAGCGAGACGCGGACTTCAAGAAATTTCCTTGGCACTACTGAGACGAGGGCGGGCAGGCGGGCGCTTGGTCTTCGGTTTTTTTGGGGGGGAAATGGGTGCGCCCCCGCGGCGGAGGGCGGCGGGGGCGCTCTCTTGGCGTTTTTTGGCTATTGGGTGAGGCGGGGGCGGATCTGGGCGATCGTGTGGACCGGGATCTGGGCGCGCTCGTCTCCGCTGACCCGCTCGATGGCGGCGATCTGGGCGAGCCCCAGGCCGGTCGGCAGCTCGACGACGAAATTGTAGGTGGTGTCGTCTGGGCGCTGCTGGAAGAGGGCGGGGAGGATGAGGCGCTGGCCGTCGGTGCGCTGGATCTCTAGATGATGCAGGGCGCTGTGATCGGCTGGATCAACGCCGCCTGGGGCGGTCCACCACTCTTCGGTGTCGTCGGGGTAGAGGGCGCCGATGAGGAGCTCGCGGGCGGGCTCCACGGCGCGCGGGCCCTCGTTGTCCCATGAGCTGAGCTCCTTGATGACCGCGTAGACCTTGTTCCACGCCCAGTCAGAGACCCAGGTGGGGCCGCAGTAGGTCATGTAGTCGACCTTGTTGGGCGAATGGAGGGTGGCGTGGAGGACGCCAAAACCCCAAACTCCGGTCTTGCCGCCAGGGTAGGGGTAGTTGGGATCGGTGCCGGCCGCTCCGCCGCAGTCGATGTGGTAACGGCCCTGAGAGTGGCCGACCTCGTGGACGAAGGTGTCGACGGTGCTGGCGAGGGAGCCGTAGAAACGGCCGACAGAGACGCGCTGGTAGCCGTTGGACTTGGTGGGCTGGTTGGGGATCCCGAAGGCTTGGCCGCCGACGCCGTCCGGGCCGCCGTCGCAGGGACGGACGACCCCGTAGTAGTAGACCTCCGGGGTGGCGCCGTCCTCGGCGCGGAGCTTGCTGAGGTGGCTGAGCAGCGGGGAGAAGGAGCCGAGGCCGTCGGTCCAGGTGATCGGCTCGCGGACCGCGAGGTCGACCTGCTCGACGGGGTTCTGCATAAAGAGGTAGTCGTGGAAGCGGGTGAGGGCGACCTCGTCGAGCACAGGGGCGTCGGGGCAGGTCTTGCCGTCGAGCTGATGCTTGATGGGGACCAAGAGGACGCGCATGACTTGGTAGCTGGTCTCGACGCCGAGGAGGGCGACGCCGCTGGTGGGGAAGACCGGCGGGGCCGGCGGGGGGAGCTCGTCGGGCGCGGGCGCGACGGTCTCCCAGACGCGGATCTCCAGGCTCATGCCTGGCTCGATCATCTCGGGCGGTAGGTGCCACCAAAAGGTGCTGTCAAGATGGTTGGCGGCGCTGTCACCCGAGATGGTGAGGACCTTGTCTCCGCTCTCTTCGCGGCCATCGGCGTACCGTAGGGTGATCTTGGCGCGCAGCGGGCGAGGGACAAATCCCTCCTCGACGGTGAAGTAGGCGCGGATCAGGGTGCGGCGGTTGGCGATGATGTAGGCGTTGCGATCGGCGCCGCCGAGCATGAGGCCGTCTCGGCCGATCGGGACGGCGACGCCTTGATCCGCGACGATGTCGGTGAGGGTGATCCCCTTGGCCGGCAACGGATCGAGCGCCGGGGCCTCGCCGGTGGACTCGCCGGTGGTGCCAGCGTCGGTGTCGGTGGCGGTGGCGGTGGCGGTGTCGGTGGCGGCGGTGGCGCTCGCGCTGACAACCGCGTCATCGCCGCTACAGGCGAGGGCGAGGGTGAAGAGGCAGAGCGGCGCGGATGAGGCTGGGCGGGCGAGGCTGAACAAACGCATCAAATCGCACATTAGCGGCGGTCCCACCGCGACGCAAGGGCGCGCGGCTCGTCCGCGCAGGGGCAATTACGCGCGACGTCGATCGTCGGTGGTTCGACGATCACAGCACGTCGACGCCGCTCGCGCCCGCGATCGTCGGAGTTGCGACGATCGCGGCTGGCGGCGGTCGGGAGCGGCGACCGGGGCCGCTCGTTTACTTGGCCGTGAGGGTGACCGCGCGGGAGCGGTGGTGGAGCTTGACCTCGTGGATGGGGGTGACCCGGAGGGCGTCGGCGGTGCGGTGGCGGAGCTCGGTGACGCCCTCAAAGCCGTCGGGGAGGCGGGCGACGATGTTGAGGATCTCGCCTTCGGGCTGGCGCTGCACCGCGGCAGGTGTGGCGCTGAGGAGCTGGCCGTCGGCGACGAACTCGACGAGATCGGTGCTGCTCAGCTCTTCGTCGCGGAGATCGCCGGGCACGGTGATCCAGGTGATGGTGCCGTCCGGGTAGAGGTTGCCGACGGCCAAGGAGCTGCCGCCGTAGGGATCTTCGCCGGGGGCCGGGGCGGCCTCGCGGGTCCACTTGGTGGTCTCCTTGATCACCGGGTAGGTCTTGTTCCACCCGAAGGTGCCGACCCAGGTGGGGTTGCAGTAGGTCATGTAGTCCTTGTGGACGGTGGGGTGCCGCAGGCCGAAGTCGCGGACGCTAAAGCCCCACTCTCCTACCTGTCCTTCGGGATAGGGGTAGCTGGGGTCGAAGCCGGCGGCGCCGCCGCAGTCGATGTGATACCGGCCCTGGGAGTGCCCGACCTCGTGCACGAAGGTCTCGGCGGACCACTCCTTGTTGTTGGGCAGCCAGATCCCCGAGGAGACGCGCTGGTAGGCTTGACCCTTGGTGGCGGGCAGGCTGGGGATCCCGTACGCCTTGCCGCCGGCGCCGCCGACCCCGCCCGAGCAGGGGTTGATGAGGCCGTAGTAGTAGACGTTCGGGCCGGCGCCTTCGTCGAAGCGCAGGCCGCTCATGAAGCTGTTGAGCTCGTTGAAGTCGCTCAGCTTCTTGTCCCAGGCGATCGGCGCGTGGAAGGTGATCTTGGTCGCGTCGACGGGGTTCTGCGCGAACATGTAGGTCTCGAACATCGCGAGCGTCTCGTCCGAGTTCTCCGCGGCGGTGTTGCACTTGTCGCCGTCGTTGTAGGAGAAGGGGACGATCACGACCTCGAGGAGCTGATCGCTGTTCTCAATGCCTATCGGGTAGTTGCCGACGTAAGGGAGGCGCGGCGGCGGGTCGCTCTCAGGGGTGTCCTCTTGGCCAGGTTGGGTCTCCCACAGGCTCATCTCAAAGTTCATGCCGGGGCGCACCTCGTCGGCCATGAGCCCGAAATAGAAGGTGCGCTTGAGATCGCCCTCAAACGCCTCGCCGTCGATCGTCAGGGTCTGCCGCTGCTCCGCGGTCGTGCCGTCCTGGTAGGTGATCAGCAGGCGGGCCTCGATGGGCCGCGGCTGCCAGCCGTCGCCGATCTCCCAGAAGCCGCGGAGCAGGGTGACGCGGTTCTGGATCAGGTAGGAGCCGCGGTCCGCGCCGCCGAGGCCGACGCCGTCGCGGGCGATGTCGACGCCGACGCCCTGGTTGGCCTGGATCCGCTTGATGGTGATCCCGCGCGCGGGGATCGGCTCGAAGGGGACCGGCTGACCGGTGGTCTCGGTGTCCGTGCCGCTGCCGGTGTCGGTGGCGGTGGCGGTGGTGGTGCCAGTGTCCGCGGCGGTGTCGGTGACCTTGTCGTCGCCGCTACAGGCCATGAGCAGGCTTAGGGCAGTGAGCAGCCGTGCGGATCGTTCCATGAGACGAACGTACTGGCGCGCGGGCGCGTCGGCAAGCTCCCCCAGGGCCAGCATTTTTGGCGTGCGCAGGGCCCTGCCGCGGCGCCTAGGGGGATGCGCGAGGACGCGCGGTCGTGGATCTACGCGGGGCGCTTGGTGAGGGCGAAGGGGAGGAAGACGAGGCTCAAGATCTGGACCTGGGCGGCGAGGATCACGGCGGCGTCGGCGAGGCGGAGCGCGCCGAGCAGGCCGAGGCTGGGGCCGATCACGACGGCGACCAGGAAGACCGCACGAAAGGCGCCGCCTGCACCCTCACCGAAGAGGTGACGCGCCGCCGCTGCGCCCTGGGCGGCCCACGCGGCCATCGCGGTGAGGGTGAGGGCGAGGGCGGTGAGGGCGAGGACCCAGGAGCCGGCGGCGCCGAGGTGCTGGCCCCAGGTGCGGGCGATAAGGCCGGCTCCGTCCGTGGCGAGCACAGGGCCCTCGAGACCCGCGGCGAGGAGCGCGGCGGGGCCAGGGTGAACGAGGCCGCCCGATCGCGGGGCGTCGGCGTCGAGCGGGATGAGGGCGCGGCGGCCGGCGTAGCGCGCGGGCAGGCGGGCGTCGCTGTGGACCTCGACGCGCAGCTCGGCCGGCGGGGTGAGCAGGTAGGGGCCTTCATAGTCGGCGGCCGCGGCGAGGGCACGGAGGGCCTTGGGGTCGGCGGCGGCGAAGCGGAGGCGGCCGGCGAAGAGGCGCGGCTGGACGCCGACGCGGAGATCAAGCGCTGGATCGCTGCGGTGGCGGAAGATCGCGGTGTCGGCGGCGGCGAGGAAGTCCCACGGGGGGGCCTCGATCTCGCCGATCCGGTTGATGAAGCCGAGCCTCAGGCCGCGCTCGGGCGTGGTGAAGCGGACGCGGGTGACCTCGCCGATCGCGGGCGTGAACTCGGGGGCGCTGATCAAGGCGCGAGGGAGCGCAGGGAGGCCGTCGTCGAAGAAGGGGCCGCGGTAGCCGAGGGCGAGGGCGTCGCGGACCGAGAGCGCGGCGGGATCTTCTTCGGTGAGATCTTCGTAGAGGGCGAGGTGCTCGCCGATCTGAGGGCGGGCAGAGAAGGCGCGCTCGACGACGCCGATGAAGTGGAGGTCGTCCAGGACGATGAAGGGGCCGTCGAGGCCGCGCGCGGCGACTTGGGCGCGCATGTTGAGGGCCGGGTCGCGGGGGGTGAGCTTGAGGAAGGTGCCGGCGCCGACTTTGACGAGCTCGCGCTCGCACGGGACGATGAGGTCGTAGCCGGGGTTCTTGGCGCGCTCCGGATCTTTGTCGCGGAAGACGACGGTGTCGCTGGCAGCGGTGACGGTCCAGGCGGGTAGGGCGACGATGTTCTCGTCGCGGAAGAGCTGGCCAGCCCGGTGGCCGCGCGGGGAGGCGCGCAGGACCATGGGGTAACGATGGTCTTCGCGCAGGGGGGTGTCGGCGGGGAGGATGAAGGTCTGGCCGCGCTCGCTGGGCAAGAGGCCGCGGCTGTGGTGCGGCTCGAGGTCGAGGAGCTCGCGCTCGGCGATCTGGGCGGCAGGCGCGGGGCCGTGGGCGAGCAGGGTGAGGGCGGTGAGGGTGCCGACGACGCCGCTGATCAGAGGTGCGAGCATGGCGCGCGCCCCTGCTCGCTCGGGATCGCTGGCGCGCGCGAGCTCGCCGGTGAGGGCGGCTCCGCCGAGGCCGGTGGCGCCGGCCATGGTCGCGCGGAGGACGCCGTGGGTGACGGCGGTGATGGTGCCGCCGACGGCGCCTCCGAGGAGGGCGTCGCCGGTGGTGGCGGACGCGAGGGCGCGGGCGAGGGCGGCGGCGACGGCGGCGGTGTCGCTGAGGAGGAGGGCGAGGGTGAGGAGGAGGTAGATCGCCAGCGCCCAGCCGGCGACCCGCAGGACGTGGTGACGGAGCTGAGCGCGGGCGATCAGGAGGAGCGGGAGGGCGCCAGCGAGCAGGAGGAGGGCGACCGCCCAGGGTTGGGCGTGGGTGACTTCGCGGAGGACGGCGCCGATCTGCTGGCCCTGGAAGAGGGCGCCGACGCTGATCGCGGCGAGCGCGAGGAAGAGCGCGAAGAGCAAGGCGAGGGCCTTGCCAGGGCCCTCGAGGCCGGCCTCGAGGGCGCGCATGGTGCTGGCGACGAGGGCTCCTCGGGCGTCGTGGCCGCGGGTGCGGGCGGCGAGGCTGGCGTCGAGCCAGACGAGGCCCATGCCGAGGAAGGTGGCGACCCAGATCCAGGGGAGCGCTCCGGGGCCGCCGAGGCTGACCGCGAGGGCGCCGCCGCCGATGCTGGCCATGCCGGCGCCGCTGGCGACCGCGGCGAGGGCGAGGAAGGGCGGGCCTTCGCCGGTGAGCGCCTGCGGGAGCCGCCGGAGCTGGACGAACACGGTGAAGAGGGCGACGACGACGCCGGCGCCGAGCAGGATGTAGACGAGGGCGACGCCCAGAGGGCCCGTGGGGTCGTAGACCGCGTTCATGGCAGGAAGGGTTACAGGGCCGGCGGACGGCCGACAAGGGGCGGGGCCGTGGCTCCTCCACGATCGACGCGAAGAGGGGCGCCTCCGCCGGTCGGAGGCGCCCAGCGGAGGCGCACAGGGATCGAACCTGCCCAGGACGCTCCTCGCGCCCCGCACCGGTTTTGAAGACCGGGGACCGCACCAGCGAGCCACGCGCCTCCACCCGCGAGGCTACGCGCGGCGGCGCCCGATCACCAGGCCGAAGTGCCGCGGCGCTCGCCGGCAGGTGCCGGTGTCAGCCGCGCGAGGGCGGGATCCATGCTGATGGGGGCGTGTGGCATCATCGATCTCATCGTCGTCATGAAAGAGATGAACACGGCTCATGTCTCTGGAATCGAGCTCAGCCACCTGCGGGTGCTGGATCTGCTCCTCAAGACAGGTAGCACGGTGCAGGCGGCGCGGGCGCTGGGGCTGACGCAGAGCGCGGTGAGCCACGCGCTGCGGCGGCTGCGCGAGGGGCTGGAGGACCCGCTGTTCGTGCGGGTGGGGCGCGGGCTGGCGCCGACCGAGCGGGCGCTGGGGCTGCGGGCGCAGCTCGCGGAGGCGCTCGCGGCGGTGGAGCGGGTGTTTGAGCGCTCGGAGGGCTTTGACCCGGGCAGCCTGCGGGCGACGTTCCGGATCGGCGGGGCAGACTACGCGGAGCTGCTGGTGCTGCCGCGGCTGCTGCCGCTGCTGGCGACGGCGGCGCCTGGGGTGGACGTGACGGTGATCGCCGCGGGCGACGCGGTGGAGGCGCGACTCCAGCGCGCGGAGCTGGATCTGGCGCTGGGCGGCTACTTTGAGGAGCGGGCGGGGTTGATGCTGCGGCCGCTGCTGCGTGACCCGTTTGTGGTGGTGTGCGCGCCGCAGCACGCGCCGCAGGAGCTGACGCTGGAGCGCTACCTGGCTGGCCGGCACGTGCTGGTGACGCCGCGCGGGCTGCCAGGGGGGATGGTCGATGAGCGGCTGGCGCAGCTCGGGCTGAGCCGCAGGGTGGTGGCGCGCACGCCGACGTTCCAGACGGCGCTGGCGCTGGCGGCGAGGACGGAGCTGCTCGCGACGATCCCGCGCAGCTTGGCGCGCGAATTCTCGCGGACGACGGCGCTGACGCTGCTGCCTCCGCCGCTAGAGCTGCCCGAGGTGCGCTTCGCGGCGCTGTTCGCGGCGTCACGTCAGGGTGATCGCGCGCACCGGTGGCTGCGTGAGCTCATCGCGGGGGTGATCGACGTGAGCCGGTGAGCGGCGAGCGAGGCGCGATGAACGATGAACGTGAGGCATGGCAGAGGGTCGCCTGATTCATGTCAGGGGGCCGGCGACGCGGGCCAGACTGCGGGCGATGCGTACGATCAAGCCCTCTCCATTCCGCCCCTATCTATTCTCGCTCGCCGTGGCGGCGGTCGCGTGCAGCGGCGACGACTCCGGCGAGACCAGCGACACCAACACGACGAGCACCAGCTCGTCGACGACCAGCGCGGAGAGCGAGTCCGGCGCCGATACGACTGACACGACGACGAGCGAGTCGACGAGCACGACGAGCACGACGAGCACGACGGACACGACGACGGACACGACGACGGACACGACGACGGACACGACGACCGATACGACGACCGACACGGGCGGGGTCGAGTACGACTTCGAGGTGGTGCCCGGCTTCGCGGTGCCAGAGAGCTGCTTGTGGGACCCTGGGACCAAGAGCTGGTACGTGTCGAACATCGCGCCGCAGTCGATGGACCTGACGGCGCCGGACGGGATCGGCTGGATCAGCCGGCTGGACGCGAGCGGGGCGATCGTCGATGAGAAGTGGGCCGAAGGGTTCGATACGCCGGCGGGGCTGCGGATCGCGGGTGATGTGTTGATCGTCAACGACATCAAGCGGATCCACGAGGTGGAGCTGGCGTCCGGCACGATCCTGCTCACCCACGAGTTCCCGAACGCGGTGCTGTTGAACGATCCCGCGGTCGACCTGGTGGCGGGGATCGGCTACGCGACCGACACCTTCGGTAACGCGATCTACCAGTTCCAGCTCGGGGACCTGAGCAACGACGCGCTGCTGGTCGCGGACGCGGGGCTGAAGGGGCCGAACGGGCTGCACTACGCGGACGGGGCGCTCTACGTGGCGAGCCTGGTGGACTTCGTGCCGGAGAACCTGGGGCCGTTCCTCCGCCTAGACGTCGCGAGCAAGGAGCTGTCGCAGCTCGGCGATTTTTTGGGGAAATTCGACGGGCTGGAGCCGTGGAAGGGCGGGTTCATGCTGACGGAGAACCCGAGCGGGGTGCTGCTTCTCGTCGATCAGGAGGGGAACGAGTCGGTGTTCATCGACCTGCTGACAGACCACGGCTTCGCGCCCGCGGCTGACCACGGGATCGATGAGGCGGGCGGGGTGATCTGCGTGCCGGACCTGGCGTCGAACGTGGGCTTCGTGCGGCTCAAGTAGCGAGCCGGTATAGGCGTCGTCGCTCACTTGCCGCCGTCGATGACCCGGAAGATCGCGCGGCGGCGCTCGGCGACCGAGGGACCTGTCTCTACAGACATGTCCTTGTCGGCGGGCGCTTCGGCGTCGGCGGGCTCGGCGGGCTCAGCGGGCTCGGCTGGCGCGGGGACGGCGGCGAGGGGGCTGAGCGCCGGCTCCCGCGCCGCAGGGGCGGCGGCCCCGTCGTCGTCGGCCTTGGCGCCGCGGCGTCGGCGACGCGACTCGCCAGCGGCGCGCTCGCGCGAGCTGGTGGCTGGATCGCGCTGGGGCGCGAGGGTGAGGCCCATCTCGCGGCGCACGGAGGCGGGCGCGTTCTCCTCGAAGAAGACCTGCTGGCCGGCGCCTCGATCGACGATCATGTAGATCGCCGCGTACGGGAAGGTGCAGCGGGTGACGTAGCCGCCGAAGGAGAGGTCGACGTCGAGGCCGGTCGCGGTGAAGCGGAGGTCGAGCGGGTAGCTCGGGTCGAGGTCGATGATCAGCCGCTCCCCCCACTTCTCGCAGACGAAGTCAGGACAGACGATCCCCTCTCGGGTGAGATCGACTTGCAGCCGCGGACATGAGCCCTTCTGGTGGATCGCCTCGATCAGGCGGCGGACGCGGTTCTCCATGCGGGGGCGAGTCTATCCAAGTTCTCGCGGGCGCGCGCGGGGCCGCTCAGGCCTGGCTGAGGGGCTTGGCGGCCTCGACGGCGGTGAGGATGGCGCGGGCGGCCTCCTCCGGCTCGCCCCCCTCGAAGCGGCGCCGCAGGCCGAAGTAGAGGAGGAGGGCGAGGGTGGCCCCGAACGGCAGGATGACGGCGCCGAGCGCCGCGAGCAGGACGGCGCTGAGCAGGCCGCCGATGGCGCCGAGCAGGCCGAAGATCGCGAGCGGGATCGCGAGCGCGATCGCGATCGCGATCGCGACGATGAAGACGAGGATGATCAGCGGCAAGGGGTCGCGCTTGGTCAGCTCGAGGGTGCGCAGGTTGATGTCGACCATGCGCTTGCCCTCGACGAAGTAGACCGGGCCGATGAAGATGCCGAGCAAGATCCCCGGGATGATCAGGAAGAGCGCGCCGACGCCGGCGATCAGGCTGGCGAGGAAGAAGGATGGCCACACCTCGCGGGCTTCGTCGATCTGCTGCCTCCAGGCGGTCTGCGGGTCGATCGGGGCGCCGAGGTAGCGGCCGAGCATGAAGCGGTAGACGGCCGCGACAGCGAGCGGCAAGAGGGCGAGCTGCGCGAGGGCGAAGATAAAATTGATGACGCCGCCGACGTAAGGGATGAAGCCGAGGATCCCGCCGATGAGGGCGATCGGCACGGTGATGGCGCCGGTGATCAGCGAGGCCGGGATGATCACGGGCTGGAGGATCGACCAGGCTTGCTTCAAGAGTCCGGTGAGATCTCCGCCGGAGATCGGGAGCGCTCCGGGCGCGGGCGCGCTGTCGACGACGGGGAGGTGCTGCACGGTCGCCTCTTCATCGTCGATCTCCGGGCGCGGGGGCGCGGGCGGGGGCGCCTCTGGGGGCCGGGCTACGGGCTGTTGGAAGCCAGGCGGGGCGGAGATCGCCGGCATGTAGCCGGTCGGCGCGAGACCGAGCGCTTGTGGGTCGTCGGCGGCGGGGGAGGCGGGCGGGGTCGGGGCGCCGACAAGCGGGCGCGAGGGCGGCGGACCCGGCGGCGGGGCGAAGGGGGCGAGGCCAGCGCCAGCGACCATGGTGCGGCCCTTGCCCGCGGCGAGCGGGCTGTCGAGCGCCTGCACCGCGATTAAGGAATTGCCGAGGCGGATCGTCATGCCCTGCGAGAGCTCGAGGGTGTGGATCCGCCGGCCGTCGAGCAGGAAGGAGCCGTTGGTCGAGCCAAAGTCTTCGTAGCGGAGGACGCCGCCGGTGAAGGTGATCTGGCCGTGACGGCCAGAGACTTGGCTGTCACGGAGGGCGATATCGCCGACGTCGCGGCCGAAGGTGACTTGATCGCGGTTGGTGAAGACCCTGGTCTCCGCGGGGCGGTCGACGTACTGGATGTGTAACGTGAACGAGGCCATCAGCTGCTCCGACTCGCGGTAGGCTCAGGGTCGTGTCCCTGATGCCGGTCGCCAGGCGCAATACTCGCGCCGAAACCCTCGCCGAACAATCCCCCTTGCCTCACTGGGGGGCCGAAGAGCGGCGCGATCTGTTGGCGCGTTTGCACGCGCGCGCGCGCTCGGGCGAGGCGGAGACGCCTTGGGACCTGATCGTGATCGGGGCGGGGATCATCGGCGCTGGGATCGCGCGCGACGCGGCGATCCGCGGGCTGCGCACGCTGGTGGTCGACGGCAACGACGTGGCCTTTGGGACAAGTTCGCGATCGACGCGGCTGATCCACGGGGGGGTGCGCTACCTCGAGCAAGGCGAGCTGGGGCTGGTGTACGAGGCGCTGCGCGAGCGCCGCCGGTTGTACCGCATGGCCCCGCACTTGGTGCAGCCGTCGAGCTTCGTCTTCCCCGCGTACGCGGGCGATCGCCTGCCGCTGTGGAAGCTTCGGATGGGCCTGGCGCTGTATGACGCGCTCAGCCTGTACCAGAGCCGCCACCGCCAGGTGGACGCGGCCGGGGCGCGGGCGATCGAGCCGCTGCTCGAGACGCACGAGCTGCGCGGCGCGGTGCTCTACGAGGACGCGGTGACCGATGACGCGCGCTTGACCTTGACGACAATGCAGAGCGCGCGCCGCCACGGCGCGTCGGTGCTGACGCACACGCCGGCGCTGCGGCTGCGCAAGGACGACGGGCTGCACGTGGTGGAGCTGGCAGGCGGGCTGGAGGTGACGGGCCGGCGGGTGATCGTGGCCGCGGGCCCGTGGACCAGCGAGCGGCTGCTGGGCGCGCCCGGGCGCGGGGTGCTGAAGCTGTCCCGCGGGGTGCACTTCGTGGTCCGCGCGGAGGACGTGCCGGTGCGCCAACCGCTGGTGATCCAGGTGCGCGGCGAGCGGCGGATCTTGTTCGTGGTGCCGTGGGGGACCCGGACGTACTTGGGGACGACCGATACCGCGTATGAGGGCGATCCGGGGGATTGCGGGGTAGAGCCGACGGACGCGGAGGCGCTGTTCTCGCTGGTGAAGCGGGTGCTGCCGAGCGCGCGCCTGGGGCCGGAGCGGATCGTCAGCGCTTGGTCGGGGGTGCGACCGCTGGTGCTGGGGCGGGCGCCTCGGCGCGCCGGCGGGACGGCGGAGCTCTCGCGTAAACACCGGCTGATCGAGAACGCGGACGGGGTGGTCGCGCTGATCGGCGGGAAGCTGACGACCTACCGGGCGATGGCGAAGGACGCGGTGGACCACGTGATCGAGGGGCTGCCCGCGCACGATCCCGAGGGGCCGCGGTGGCCGCGGGCGACGACGCACTTGGAGCCGCTGGTGCTGGGTCGGCCGCTGGCGGTGGAAGAATTCGGGGACCCGCTGATCGCAGATCTGGCGCAGCGCCACGGGCCTGACTCGCGGACGCTGGCGGCTCGGGCCCGTGAGGTGCCGGCGCTGGCCGAGCGGTTGGTGGCAGATCTGCCGTACCGCTGGGTCGAGGTGGAGCGGGCGATCGCGTTTGAAGGGGCGCTGCACCTGGACGACGTGCTGCGCCGCCGCCTGCCGCTGGCGTTGACCGATCCAGCGCTAGGAGCGCGGGTGGCCCGGAAGATCGCGACGATGTTGATCGAGGCGCGCGGCGCGGACGGGGCGGAGATCGAGGCGGAGATCGAGCGCTACCGCGAGCTGGTGTTCCGCGAGACGGGGCGCTCGGTGCCGGCGGTGTAGCGGGCTTACTCGGCTCGGAGCATCGGGACGAAGCGGACTCCACCCTCCTCACGCCGCGTGACGCCGGTGGGGGTGCCAGCTGATCGTTGAGGGCAGGAGCGGGGCCGCTGCGCCGAGCTTCAGCTCGCTGGTCGCGCATAAGGGGCGCGGCTGGTTGAGGTATGATCGGGGCCCCTGTGGACCTGTATCTGATCTTGGTCGCGCCGATCGGCGTGGTGATCGTGGTCGTGGTGCTGCGGCTGATCGGCGGCTGGCGCGACGCGCAGCTCGTCGATGAGGAGGCGGCGCGGGCGCGGCTGCGCGAGCAGGAGCCGGAGTTCGTGGCGCGCGAGGTGATCCTGGCGCGTGAGGGGCGGGGGGCGGTAGTGCGCGGGCGGCTGCGCGGGCGAGCGGCGGTGGCGCTGCTGGCCCCGCTGGGGGACCGCTTCGTGGTCCAGACGCTGCCGCAAGGGGGGCTGCGGGGGCTGGCGGTGACCGACGCGTCGACGCTGATGATGAAGACGGGGGCGCTCGCGGGCGGGACGATCACGATGACGTTCGCGGATCCGGCGGCGGCGACGGCGGCGCAGGTGTGGCTGCGCGGGCAGGAGGAGGGGCGATGAGCGGAGAATTCCCGCCGGTGATCTTGTGGGCGATCCCTGGCTTCGTCGCGCTGATCGGCCTCGAGATCGCGGTGTGGCGGCTGCGCGGGCTCGGCCGCTATGAGGCGCGTGACACGGCGACGAGCTTGTTGATGGGGATCGGCAACCTGGGGCTCGGGCTGGTGACCGGCGGGGCGATCGCGGCGATCTTCGGCTGGGTGTACTCGCACCGGATCTTCGAGCTGGGCCGCGAGTGGTGGGTGTTCGTGCTGTGCTTCTTCCTCGAGGATCTCTTGTACTACTGGACGCACCGGCTGGGGCACGAGCGGCGGTGGATGTGGGCGGCGCACGTGAACCACCACTCGTCGCAGCACTACAATTTGTCGACCGCGCTGCGGCAGACGTGGACGAGCTCGCTCGCGCTGTCGTTCGTGTTCACGCTGCCGATGGCGCTGCTGGGCTTTGAGCCGGCGATGATCGTCTTCTTCTCGGGGTGCAGCTTGGTGTACCAGTTCTGGATCCACACGGAGGTGGTGCGCACGCTCGGGCCGCTGGAGTGGCTGCTGAACACGCCGAGCCATCACCGGGTGCATCACGCCTTCAACGCGCGCTATTTGGACGCGAACTACGGGGGGGTGCTGATCGTGTGGGACCGGCTCTTCGGCAGCTTCATCGCGGAGTCGGCGGAGGAGCGGCCGCTGTACGGGCTGGTAAAAAATATCGGGACGTTTAACCCGCTGTGGGTGGCGTTCCACGAGTGGATCGCGATCGCTCGTGATCTCGCGCGAGCGCGCTCGCTGCGGGAGGTGCTGGGGTACACGTGGGGGCCGCCTGGGTGGAGCCCGGACGGGTCGCGGCTGACGAGCGCGGCGCTGAAGGCCGAGCGGCAGGCGCGGGTCGCGAAGGGCGAGGGCGAGGGATGAGCGGGCGCGCGGCGATCGTGATCGTCGGCGGGGGTATGGTGGGCGCGGCGACGGCGTACCACTTGGCGGTGCGGCAGAAGATCCGCGGGGTGACGCTGGTCGAGGCGGGCGAGCCGCTGGGGCTGACGAGCGCGATGGGGACCGAGGCGTACCGGCAGTGGTGGCCAGGGGCGACGATGCGGCGCTTCATCGGGCGCAGCATCGATCTGCTCGAGGAGGTGAGCGCGGCGAGCGGCGAGGCGGTGGGGGTGGAGCGGCAGGGGTACCTGTTCGTCACGGGGGACGCGGCGGAGGCGGCGAGGCTGGGCGCGGAGGCGGAGGCGGCGGCGGCGCGCGGCGAGGGGCCGCTGCGGGTGCACCCGGGGGGCGAGCGGTATACGGCGCCCGGGCGATCGGGGTGGCGCGAGGCGCCGGCGGGGCTGGATCTCTTTACGAGCGGGGCGCGGCTGCGGGCCTCGTTCCCGTTCCTCTGCGAGGAGGCGATCGCGGGGCTGCACGTGCGCCGCTGCGGCTTCCTCGACGCGCAGCGCCTGGGGCGCTTTCTGTTAGGCGAGGCGACCCGGGCGGGCGCGGAGGTGCTGCGCGGTCGGGTGGTCGGCGTCGAAGATGGCTTTAAGGTCAGGTTGGAGGGCGGCGCCGAGATCGGGTGCGAGAAGCTGGTCTTAGCGCCAGGTCCGATGTTGGCGGCGGCGGCGGCGATGCTGGGCGCGGCGCCGCCGGTGCGCTGCGAGCTGCACGCGAAGGTGCATATCCCCGACCCGGCGAGGGTGGCGCCGGAGGGGGCGCCGCTGACGATCTGGCAGGATCCCGTGCGGCTGGGCTGGTCGGCGGCGGAGGCGGCGGCGTTGGCGAGCTCGCCGACCGAGCGGCGGTGGTTGGAGGTGCTGCCAGGTGGGGCGCACTTTCGTCGGCGCGGGGCGGACTTGCTGGGGATCTGGACGACGCTCAAGGAAGAGGGCGCGGAGGAGGGGACGACGAGGCCGGAATTCCCGCCGGTGTTTGATCCGTGGTTCGCGGAGGTGATGATCCGCGGGCTCGCTCGGCTGGTGCCAGGGGTGGCGGCGTACTTTGGCGCGGGCCCGCGGTGCCGGATCGACGGCGGCTATTACTGCAAGGCGCCCGACAACCTGCCGCTGATCGGGGCGCTGCCGACGGCGGGGGCGTATGTCGTCGGGGCGCTGTCCGGGTTCGGGATCATGGGCGCGCAGGCGGCCGCGGAGCTGGTGACGGCGCATGTGCTGGAGCGCCCGCTGCCAGACTACGCGGGGGCGTTGGCGCCCGCGCGCTTCGCGGATCCGAGCTACGCGGCGGGGCTGGATCAGGCGGCGCTGCGGATCGGTCAGCTCTGAGGCGGCCTCGGCGGGGGCTCGCGCGCGCCTATCGGCTAATATCGTTCTAATGCAGACCAAACCCGCGCCTCTCCCCCAGATCCTCTTGTTCGCCGGCTCTCTCGCGCTGGTGGGCGCGTGCAACGGCGATGACGGCGGCGACGGGTCCGCGACCGAGGGATCGACGACGGGGACGACGAGCGGGGGCGAGTCGACGACGCAGGGGACGACGAGCGACAGCTCGGGGAGCGAGAGCGACAGCGAAGGCAGCAGCAGCGGGGGCGAGCTGGGATCGTGCGACCCCGACGCGCCTATCGATCTCGAGGTGAGCGGAGCGATCAAGGAGGACGTGACCTGGCAAGGGACGGTGCGGGTGAGCGGCAGCGTCGATGTGTCGGCCGAGGCGCGCTTGACGATCATGCCGGGGACGGCGGTGATCTTTGATGTCGGCACAGATCTCGAGCTGGGATGGAACGGGCAGGCGGCGTCCTTGATGGCCGTGGGGACGGCGGAGGCGCCGATCGAGCTGTGCGGGCGCTCGCCTGAGGCGGGGAGCTGGCGCGGCGTGTCGATCCGCAAGAACGTGACCAGCGACAGCGTGATCGAGCACGTGCGGATCCGCCACGCAGGCAGCGGCGAGGCGCCGGCGCTGGTGCTCGAGGCGCCGATCACGGCGCTCGATGTGAAGGTTGAGGCGGTCGGCGGGGCGGGGGTCGAGGCGGTGGATTTTGCGAGCGGGAGCGCGCGCCTCAGCGTCTCGGGGGCGAAGGGGGCGCCGCTGGTGACGACGGGCTCAGGGGCGATCATGCGCCTGCCGCTGGGCGGATCGCTGACGGGCAACGGCGAGGACGTGGTCGAGGTGCGCTTCACGCGGATCGAGGCGAACACGACCTTCGAGCCGCCCGGGATCCCGTACCGCCAGTACGGCAGCATGGACGTGCTGGGTGAGGCCGAGGTGGTCTTTAAGCCAGGTGTCGAGTACCTGGTCTCGGTCGACGCGGATCTGGAGTTCGGGTGGAACGGGCAGGCGGCGACGGTGTTCGCCGAGGGCACGGCGGAGGCGCCGGTGATCTTCGCGGGGGCGGTGGCAGAGCCGGGCTCGTGGCGCGGGTTGATGGTGCGCCAGAACGTGACGACGAACTCGCGCTTCGGCCACGTGATCGTCCGCGACGCGGGCGGCGGCTCGAGCTACGCGATGGAGCTGCGCTCGAAGATCACGCTCGACCAGGTGCGACTGGAGGGGAACTCGGCGGGGATCTTCGTGGCGGCGCAGGGGCTGTCGGCGTCGACGAAGGACGTGACCGTGACGGAGACCGAGGGGGTCCCGCTGGTGCTCGAGTCGGAGGCGATCCACCAGGCGCCGACGGGCGGCTCGTATGTCGGCAACATGCGCGACGAGATCGAGGTGAAGGGCGGCGGCGTGAAGACGAGCGGGACGATGGCGGCGGTGGGGGTGCCGTACTTGATCAGCGGCTCGCTCGACGTCTTCAACGAGGCGGAGCTGACGATCGCGGCGGGCGTGGAGCTGGTGATGGGCCCGGACGTCGACGTCGAGATCGGCTGGAACGGCCAGACCGCGGCCCTGATCGCGCAAGGGACGGCGGAGGAGCCGATCGTCCTGCGCGGCCGTGACCCGGTGCCGGGGTGGTGGCGCGGGCTGATCATCCGCCAAAATACGCTCTCGAGCTCGAAGCTGGAGCACCTGCGGATCGGGCACGCCGGGCATAACAACGGCGGAAATTTGGTGCTGTACCGGCCGCTCCCGGTGGTGTCGTCGCACTTCCACGACTCCGCGGGCTTCGGGATCAAGCGCGCGAAGGATGACGTGAGCGACTACCTGTCCGGAAATACCTTTGAGAACAACGCGTCGGGCGACGTGGGGCAGATCTAGCCGCTAGGGACCCATGCGGCCGCGGCGCTCGCGGCCGCCGACGTCGCCGCAGGTCGATCAGCGGGCGGGCGCGGTCTTGCGCAGGCGGGCGAGGCCGGTGCTGGTGTCGCGGCTGGCGACCAAGAGGGCGAGGCCCGCGCCGAGCACGGCGAGGGCGATCCAGAGGACGCCCCAGACTTGGGTGGGGATCCCGGTCAACTCGCCGAGCATCGCGGCGTCCGAGCGCAGGCCGGGGCGATCGAGGACGTCGCTCTTGATGTCGGCGATCGCGTAGAGGCAGCTCGTGAGGCCGATGATGCGCAGGAAGAAGTCGTTGAGGCGCTCGGAGAGCCAGATCCCGCTGGCGATGAGGGCGGCCGCGGAGGCGGCGCCGAAGAAGAAGCCGAAGCTGATGAAAGGCCGGACGTAGATGAGGGTGATGACGAGCAAGAGGACGCCGAGCAGGACCGAGAGGGGGCGATCGAAGCGGGTGCGGGCGGCGAGGATGAGGATCGCGGCGCCCCAGAGGAGGCTGCCGAGGTAGCCAGCGCTGAGGGTGAGGAAGCGGCTGCCGCCCGCGGTGATGCAGTGGCCGCCCTGCTGAGCGACGACCTCGATCTCGATGATCTCTCCGCCGGTGAGCACGGCCATGGCGCCGTGGCTCAGCTCGTGGAAGAAGACGACGAGGACCTTGAGGGGATAGACGAGCGGGGTGTCCCAGAGGAGGAGGACGCCAGCGGCGAGCACGAGGAGAGAGATGACGCTGGTGTGGTCGACTCGGCTGAAGATCCCGGCCATGCGCGGCAGTATAGGGGAGGCTGGCTGGTGAGGCCCGCGCGCGGCTATGATGCGCGGGCTTGGCCAACCTCGGCTACATCCAGGTGGTCCGCCACTGCAATCACTTCTGCGGGTTCTGCTCGAACCCGACGACGCCGTATACGCACGACTTCGCGTCGATGCAGGCGCTGGTGGACGATCTGGTGCGGCGAGGCTACTTCGGGGTGATCTTGACGGGCGGGGAGCCGACGCTGCACCCAGAGCTGCCGCGGGTGGTCGGCTATGCGCGAGACCGCGGGCTGCATGTCCGGATGATCACGAACGGCTGGCGCCTGGGGGACCGCGCGTTCGCGCGCGAGCTGGCGGCGGCGGGGCTGCGGCTGGTGCATGTGTCGATCTACTCGGTGCGCCCGGAGATCGAGGCGCGGCTGCGCGGGGTCGAAGGCACGCTGCCGCGGGCGCTCGCGGCGCTCGACGCGGCGGCGGCGGCGGGGATCGAGGTGAACGTGAACTGCGTGATCAACCGCCTCAACGCGGATCACCTCGACGAGAACGTGCGCTACCTGCTGCGCGAGCACGCGGCGGTGCGCCACTTCGTGTGGAACAACTTGGACCCGTCGATGGGGCGAGCTGAGGTGAACCAGGCGGCGTTCGTGCCGCGGCTGGCGGACTTCGAGCTGTCGCTGCACCGGGCGATGCGCCTGCTCGATCGGTCAGGTCGCAGCTTCCGCGTGGAGAAGGTGCCGCTCTGCTACATGACCGACTACGCGTGGGCGAGCACGGAGACGCGGAAGATCGTGAAGATGGAGGAGCGGGTGGTCCACTTCCTCGACGAGAAGCAGACGGTGCGGCAGACCGAGTGGGAGCACGTGTACGCGCCAGGGTGCGCGGCGTGCTCGCTGCGGCCGATCTGCGGGGGGCTCTTCGACCGCGGCGACGCGTACGACCCGGCGGAGCTGAGCCCGGTGTTCGTGCCGATGGAGGCGGTGGTCGCGAAGATCCTGAGCGACCCCAGCGACCCGAGCACGCGCTGGCGATCGCTGGCGGCGTGGCGGGAAGAATTCATCGCCGCGAAGGGCGAGGGTGAGCGCGTGAGCCTGTCTCAAGGGGAAGGTTCCAGCGCGCGGCGGGCGGCGCCGACGGACGCGACGGTGCCGGTGGGGCGGCTGACGGCGCAGGGGCTGCGGCTGTACCAGGCGAAGCGGCGAGCGGAGGCGGAGAAGGCGGCGCGCTCGGGGGTGGCGCTCGAGCGCGCGCTGGCGCCTGACGCGGCGGCGGACGAGGGCGAGCGCCGTTGATCGGCCTCGGCGCGCGGTGAGGGCTCAGCGGGCGAGCGCGGGCTCGTCGAAGTGGATCGCCCAGTTGTAGAGCGGGTAGCCGTGCAGCGAGGGGGTCGGGTCGGAGTCGCGCAAGTTGCCGCGGGGGCCGGTGGTGGGGCCCGCAGGGGCGCCTGGCGTGCCGCTCCAGGCGTAGCGGATCCGCGGCGAGGGGCCGGTCGGTTCGGCGCTGAGGGTGAGGGTGACCTGGGCGGGGCCGCTGAGCTCGACGGCGGTGATGGTGGGGGGTTCGCCGGAGCCGTCGACGAACTCAAAGCCGTAGGAGCCGGGGTCGCTGACCAGCTCGGTGTCGAGGACGAGGGGCGGGCTGGGGACGTGGAAGTCGACGACGACGGCGGCGCCGGTGAGGGCGGCGGCGAGCGGCGAGAGGGGGCGCCATGGCTGTCCCTCGAGGAAGATCCGCGCGTAGGCCTTGGCGTAGTGCTCGCCTAACCAGCGGGTGCCGTCGCCGGTGAGGTGGACGATGTCGCTGTAAGGGAGGAAATATTTGGGGCCGACGAGGGCGAAGCGGAGGGGATCGGTGCGGGCGATCTGCCACTGCTGGGCGGGGATCGAGGAGGTCGCCTCGCCGAAGGCGGTCCAGGAGGAGACCTGGCAGAAGAGCATGACGATCTCCTCGCTCTGGCCGGTGATCGCGCGGGCGTCGGTGTCGTAGGCGGCGCGCCAGGCGAGCAGGTTGGCGGCGTAGTCGGGGTTGCCGGGGGGCGGGAAGTCGTTGTGATCCGACTCGCCGTGGACGACAGCGACGGCGCGCACGCGGTAGCTCTGGCGGGTGAGGTCGGCGATCTGCTTGGCGGCGGCGATCTGCGCGAGGCCGGCGGCGTAGGCGGCGGTGCCCTGCTTGATCAGCTCATAACGGGCGCCAGGGACGCCGTGGGCGGAGACGAGGAGCTGTCGAGGGAGGAAGCCGCGCGCCTGCCAGGTCGCGGCGGCGAGGTTGGCGAGGCCAGAGGCGATGGTCTCGCCGTTCTGCGCGTCGGCGGTCTCGATCAGGGGGACCAGCTCGGTGAGGCCGACGGCGCCGGCGCGCACGCCGGTGCTGAAGCGGCGGTTGTTGTAGGGCTGGGTGTCGCTGAGGACGGCGGAATTCCAGCCGGTGGAGAGGCTCTGGCCGGTGAGCAGGAGGTGGTCGATGTCGATGAGGTCGCAGGCGCCGTGCAGGCAGGGGGCGCCGGCGGGGCACTGGAGGCCGCAGCCGCCGCAGTGGCCGGCGTCGGCCTGAGGATCGACGCAGCCGTCGCCGCCGCAGTAGAGCTGGCCAGGCTCGCAGGGGTTCTTACAAGCGCCGGCCTCGCAGCTCTGGCTGGGGTCGCAGGGGTCGTCGCAGGCGCCGCAGTGGGCGGTGTCGAGCGCGAGGTCGACGCAGGCGCCGTCACAAGCGGTCTGTCCTGAGGGACATGCAGGCTGGCAGGAGCCGGCGGCGCAGACGAGCTCGTCCGGGCACTGAAGGCCGCAGCCGCCGCAATTGTTCGGGTCGGCTCGGGCGTCGACGCAGGCGCCGTCGCAGACGGTCTGGCCCTCGTCGCAGAGCGGGCGGCACTGGCTGGCATAACATGCCTGTCCTGCAGGACAGGAGCGGCCGCAGGCGCCGCAGTGCGCGGGGTCGCTCGCGAGGTCGACGCAGAGGCCGTCACAGGGCTCGGCGGGCGCGGGGCAGGCGGAGGCGGTGGGATCGTCGGTGGCGGCGGTCGTGGTGGCGGTCGCGGTCTCAGTGCCGTCGCCGCCGGCGCCGGCGCAGGCGGTGAGCAGGGCGGCGGCGAGGAGGCGCGCGTGGGCTCGCATTGGCCCTCAGGATCGCCCGGTCGCCGCTGTGCACGCGAGCGCCCTCGGATGTGGATGCGAGGCGAGAGGGCGTTCCGGTCAGCTCGCTCGTGGTTGAGATCGCGGACCTGGATCGGCGTGAGAGCAGCGCTCGTTGGTTGTTGCGCCTCGTCTCCTGTTCCGCTACATGAGATGGGCGTAATCGCGCGGCGGGAGATCGATGGACAAGATCGGGCGCAATGAGCGCTGCCCCTGCGGCAGCGGCAAGAAGTTTAAAAAGTGCTGCCTCCTCCGGCGAGACGCGGCCGCGTACTCGCGGAGCGATCGCGAGGCCGCGCTTATGCGCCTCACAAGGAGCTTCGACGAGGACCGCGCGCTGTCGGCGGAGCTGACGGAGGAGTTCTACGCCGAGGTCCCGCAGGGCAGCATGTCCGCGGGCCTCTTTGACATGAGCTCCGCCGCCTTCCAGGGGTGGGCCTACTTCGACGCGGCGCTCGATGAGGATGACGAGACGCTCGCCAGCTACGCCCTCGGCCGGCCCGGTTTCTCGCCTAGCCAGCGTCTCTACCTCGAGATCATGCTCGCCTCCTCGATGCGGCTCTACGAGGTCGTGGAGGTCGCGCCGGGCGCGTCGATGACGCTTCGAGATCTCATCACCGATGAGCGCGTGGTCGTGCAGGAGCGCAGCGCCACGCGCCAGATCACCCGCTGGCAGGTGCTCGCCACCCGGGTCGTGTCGCAGGGCGACGACGCGTTGCCCAAGGTGTGCGATGGCGGCATGCTGCCGATCCCTCCGGCGCACCGCGACGCCTTGGTCGAGTTCATCCGCGGCGAACTCGCGGCGATGCGCGACCAGGAGCCCGAAGTCGACGAGGTGGTTCGCCAGCGGGCCCTCTTCAAGTCCCTCGTCCCGACCTTCCACCGGGTGTGGATCACCCCCACGCTCCCTCGGTCGATGGTCAACTACGACGGCGATCCGCTCGTCTTCTGCGAGAGCTTCTTTGACCTCCACGACCGCGAGGCAGCGGTCGCGCGCCTCGACGCGGCGGAGGCGATCGAGTCGAACGACGGGGGCTGGGTCTGGCTCGGAGCGGGCGGCCAGCGCGCCGAGCCGGTCGTGTTCGGCTTCGTCGAGCGGCGTGGCGATCGTATCGTCGTGGTGACCAACTCGGAGGCCCGCGCCGCGCGCGGCCGGGCGCTTGTGGGCGAGATCCTAGGACCGACCGCGACCTATCGGTTGACGAGCACGCGCGACGCGATGAACGCGCTCAAGGAGCATTCGACCCGCCCGTCGCGCGAGGAGCGGGGGCTCGATCCGAGCGTGCGAGAGGGGTTGAGCGACGCGGTCGAGGCGCACCTGCACCGCCACTACGAGGGATGGATCGACGAAAATCTCCCCGCCCTCGATGGCGCGACTCCCCGCGCCGCCACCACAGACCCGCGGCTGCGACCGCGCCTCTTCGACCTCATCAAGGACCTCGAGGTCTACTATGCGCGCGCCCTCCGGGACGGCGAACCCGCCTTCGACCCGTCGTGGCTCTGGGACGAGCTGGATCTCCGCCGCGAGCTCGCTGACGCCGGCGCGCGCTTGCCCCCGCAGCTCGGCCACGAACGGATCGCCGCGCGCGTCCCTGGCCTTGAGGCGGTCGCCCAGCAGGTCGCCGCGAGGCTGGGTGGCGGCCGCCGTGCCGCCATAGGACGGACGATCGACCACGACGAGCTGCGACGCGACCTCGGCGTGCGCCGCTTCCTGCAGGAGCTCCCAGAGGGGTTGCCGGAGGAGGCCTCCGGCGATCTCGAGGGGGCCGCTGACGTGAGCGTCCTGGGGGCGCACCTCGAGGTGCGCGCGAACTTTGAGCTCCACCTCCGCAAGGTCTTCTGGGTCGATGATCCCCTCGCGTGGACGCTCGGCGCGACGCGCCTCGACGTCGCCGGTGAGGCCCTCCGCCTGCCCTTCGGCGCCTTCGCGCTCGTCTTCACCGATCGCTACGCGCTCGGGCTCGCCGAGCGCGCCCTCTCACGCGCGCCGACGTGCCCGATCCGCGGGATGCTCCTCTCGGTGGTGACGGTCTATGTCATGGAGCGCGCCGCTCCTGACGGCGGCCGCGGGATCCGTCTGGCGATCACTTGTGATCCGGGCGGGGATGTGTGGCCCCACCTGCTGGTCCGCGACCTGTGGATCACCCCCGGCGCGGACCTCGAGGCGGCGCTGACGAGCCGCTTCCCAGGCCTCGACGATGACCTCGCGCCGCTCTTCGCCTGCGCTCCGATCCGCAGCCTGGTGCAGTTGATCCTCAACGCGATCCTCTATGCGACCAGCGCCGACGCCCGCGCCGAGCCCCGCGAGCCGGAGGCGCCGGTGGAGCGTCGGCCGGTGGAGCGGGTCGTCCGCACCTCCGAGTCGATCCACTTCCTCCCCGGCACCATCGATATCACCACCCTACGCGCCATCCAGCGGGCCCGCCGCGGCGCCTCGGATCTCCAGATCATCCACCAGGCGATGGTCCGCGGTCACTGGCGCGGCGCTGGCGCCGACTGGAAGGACCAGCGCGTCCGCTGGATCAAGCCCTACTGGCGCGGCCCGTCGGCCGCGACCGTGATCGAGAGGCACTACAGTCTACGCCCGTGAGGTGGCGGGCCCCGTTTTTGGGGGATTACCGCCAATCAGCGGGATCGGGCGCTCTGGCGGGGGTCGGCTCAGGCGGTGAGGGCGGGATCGCGGGCGAGGATCCGGGCGAGCTGCGGGACGCGGTGGGCGTGGCGGGCGACGAAGGGGTTTGTTTGATCCCAGACGTATCCGGCGAGCACGGCGCAGATCTGCCGGCGGAGGTCGGGGCGGATCTCTTTGGAAAAAATGATGGTCTCTAGGGTGCCGTCGTACCAGGCGCCGACGAAGGTGCGGAAGACGTCGATGCCGCGGCTGAGCGGGGCGACGTACTCGGCCTGCCAGTCGGGGCGCTCGCCGCGGAGCTGGCGGATGAGGGCGCGGGCGGCGAGGCTGGCGGACTCGAGCGCGAGGGTGACGCCGGAGGAGAAGATCGGGTCGAGGAATTCGGTGGCGTTGCCGACGAGGCAGTAGCCAGGGCCGTGGAGCTGGCGGACGGCGGCGGAGTAGCCGCGCAGGACGCGGAGCGGGGCGGCGAGCTGGGTGTCGGCGAGGCGGGCGTGGACGTTGGGCTCGCCGGCGATGACGCGGCGTAAGGTGGCCTCGAGGTCAGACTCGTCCCAGTGATCGCGCCAGAACTCCTCGGGTCCGACCGCGCCGACGCTGGTGAGGCCGTTTGAGAAGGGGATCACCCATAACCACACGCCGTGGGCGGGGTGGACGCAGATCCAGATCCGGCCCTCGTCCGGGCCGGGGGGGCGGCGATCGCCGCTGAGGTGGCAGAAGAGGGCGCGACGGTGAGGCTGGCCGGAGGGACAGTCGAGGGCGAGCAGGCGGGGGAGGACGCGGCCATAGCCGCTGGCGTCGATGATCCAGCGGGCTCGGTAGGTGGCGAGGGCGCCGCCGGCGTCGCGGACGTCGAGCTCTTGGGCGCCGTCGCCGAGGCGGACGGCGAGGACCTCGCGCTCGAAGTGGACGGCGACGCCAATGCGCTGGGCCGCTTCGGCGAGGGCGCTGTCGAAGTCGGCGCGCGGGACCTGCCAGGTCCAGCCCCAGCCGGGGGTGTGGGTGTCGGCGAAGTCGAAGTCGCAGACGTCCGGGCCGCGGACGAAGCGGGCGCCGCGCTTGACGAGGTAGCCGCGGGCGGCGGCGGCGTCGAGCAGGCCGGCCTCGTGGAGCACGTCCATGCAGCGGGGGAGCAGGCTCTCGCCGATGACGAAGCGCGGAAATCGCTCGCGCTCGAGCACGGTGACGGTGAAGCCGGCGCGGCGGAGCAGCGCGGCTGACGCGGATCCCGCGGGGCCGGCGCCGATCACCAAGACGTCGCTTTCGAGGCTCAAGGAGCGCAGCGTAGCGAGGTGAGGCGGAGGCGGTCAAACGGCGAGGCAGACGGTCGCAGGCGGCCGTGAGGGCTGATCCGCGCGGTCGATGTCGAGCGCTCGGAGCTCGTCGAGCCGTGGGCGCGCGGGGCGCTACGGGAGGGCGAGCAGATCGACGTCTTCGAGGTCGACGTTGAGATCAAGGATCTGGCTCGGGGGACAGGTGAGTGTGGGGTGATCACAGGCGAGCTCGCGCGCGCCGGGGAGGAGGCCGCGCAGGGCGTAGTAGCCGTGGAGATCGGTGGTGGTGCTGTGGGCGCCAGAGGTGACGCGGGCGGCGTGCACGCCGTGGCCATCGATGTCAGTGACCCGTCCGCGGATCGTGTGGGTCCCAGGGCGCGCGGCGACGGCGTCGAAGAGCCAGGCTTGAGCGGTCTGGCGGGCGATCGGGTCGTCGGCGGCCCAGGCGTCGGTGTGGCCGACGCCGGGGACGGCGAAGGCGGTGAGGGGATAGCCGTAGTCGGTGAGCAGATCGACGCCCTTGAGGCTGTTGACGGCGCCTCCGTCGCCCGCAGCGCCCCAGGAGAGCAAGGTGGTGCGGCCGGCGACGCGCTGCATGCGGAGGGCGGAGCCGGCGCCTTGATCGGGGGTGAGGTTGGAGACGACGTCGGCGTGGCTGTGCATGATAAAGGCGAGCCAGGTGTCGGCGATCTCGGGGCCGCTGAGGCCGATGTAGCTCGCGCCGATCGCTCCCCGTGAGAAGCCGGCGAGCAGGACGGCGCCGGCGTCGCCGCCGTGGGCTTGGAGGGCGCGGGGGACGTTCTGCGACCAGTAGGCGATGGTGGCGGGCACGTCGCCCCAGCCGTAGTCGAGGTTGTCCTGGCCTTGGATGTAGGGGACGACGATCCAGATGAAGGCGCGGCAGCCGGCGAGGTGGTAGCCGAGGGCGGCGTCGTCGACCTTGCCGCTGAAGGCGCCGTACTTGTTGCAGGGCGACTCGACGATGACAGGATAGCGGCGATCCGGCTGCCAATCGGGGGGGAGGTAGACGCCGTGGTAGACGCCGCTGCCCTCATACTCGGGGGCGACGACGCGGACAAAGGCGCCAGGGGCGGGCGGGCCGTCGCTGAGCTGCGGCCCAGGCGGACAGACGGGCGGGTCGAGGAGGTGCTCGATCTGGACGGTGGCGTGCGCTTGCAGGCCGGCGGCGCTGGCGGTGACGGTGGTGAGGCCGACCTCGGTGTTGTGGGCCTGGAAGGCGCCGCCGTGGCGGGTGATGACGCCGAGGTTCGGGTCGTCGACGGTCCAGGTGATCGGTTGATTTGTTTGTAGTGGGACGATCTGACCGCGCCCGTCGAGGGCGGTGAGGGTGAAGTCGACAGGGAAGGACCAGCCGCTGTCGACGACGACGATTGCGTGCGGAGGGTCGATCTGGAGCTGGGCGACGCTCGCGTCGGTGTCGGTGTCGGTGTCGGTGTCGGTGGTGGCGGCGTCGGTGGTGGTGCTCTCGGCGGTGGTGCCCTCGGTGGTAGTGCCCTCGGTGGTGCTGCCCTCGGTGGTGCTGCCCTCGGTGGTGCTGCCCTCGGTGGTGCTGCCGTGTGCAGAGGTGGCGCTCGCGCTGGTCGCGCTGTCTCCGGTCGGCGCCGTGGAGGTGCCCTGGCTGGCGGCGTCTTGTTGGACGCCGTCGTCGGCGCTGCACGCGAGAGGAAGCAGGAGGGCGGCGAGGATCGCTCGTCCCGGCGCCTTCGCTGTGGATGCCGCCATTTCGCCATCGTGCCCGGTTTCTGGGCGGCCGAGGGGGCGATCTTCGCCCTTGACGCGTGCTCGATGAACGTGTTCAATGAACGTGTTCAGGTTGTGGCTCCGGTTGGAGCGAAGGGGGTCGAGTTGTGATGGAGCGAGGCGATCGGCGCGAAAAGACGAGCGCGCGGACAAAGGCGAAGGAGCGGAGCCGTGAGGCGATCCTGGCGGCGGCGCGGGCGCAATTCGTGGCGCGTGGGTATGAGGCGACGACGATCCGCGACGTCGCGCGGGCCGCAGGGGTCGCGGTGGGGTCGGTGCACGCGCACTTTAAGGATAAAGAGGCGCTGTTGGTCTCATGCCTCTTTTTGGGGATCTCGGCGGCGCTGCGGCGGATCTGGGCGGAGCTGGACCCGAACGCGCCGCTGCTGGACCAGCTCACCGGCTGCGGTGAGGTGCTGTATGAGGCCTACGCGGCCCAGCCGGCGCTGTCGCGTGTGATGCTCAAGGCGACCCTGTTTGTCGAGCGATCCGCGGTGGCGGCGGAGGATCCGCTCTGGCCGTTCCTCGAGGGGCTGGCGGGGCTGTTTCGCCGGGCATACGAGCGCGGCGAGCTTCGACGCTCGCCCGGGGACGGGCTGGTCGCCGCGAGGGGGTTCTTTGCGGTGTACTTGGCGACGCTGATCGGCGGCCTGAGCGGGGTCGTGGGCGCGGAGGAGGAGCCGCGCGCGATCGCGGCGCGTTGGGCGCGAGAGCTGCGGGCGCTGGTGCGCCTCCAGCTCGAGGGGTTGGGTGCGCCGCGAGGCGCAGAAGGAGAATCGTTATGAAGAAAAGAGACGGGCGTGTCTTGATCGTGGGTGCGGGGATCGGCGGGCTGACCGCGGCGATCGCCTTGCGCCGCTGCGGGGCGGAGGTGACGGTGATCGAGCGGGCGCAGGCGCTGGCGCCGGTCGGCGCGGGGATCACGCTACAACCCAACGCGACGGCGATGCTGGTGGCGCTGGGGGTGACGCTGGCGGCGGAGGATGTGCTGCCGATCGGCGAATTTGCGCTGATCGACGCGAGGGGGCGGCGATTGATCGGGGGCGCTCCGGTCGAAGATGACGCGGTGGTGCCCGGGTACAATGTGCGACGGGCAGATCTTCATAAGGCGCTGATCTCGACCTGCGGGGACGTGCCCGTGCGCTTGGGGGTCGAGCTGGTAGGGCTGGAGCAGGGCGCGGAGGGGGTGCGCGTGCGCTACGGCGACGGTGGGGAGGAGCGTTGGGACTCGGTGATCGGGGCCGATGGGCTGCACTCGGCGGTTCGTCGGGCGATCTTGCCAGCGTCCGCGTGCGCTCCGCGCTATTCGGGGCAGACGTGCTGGCGCTGGCAGGTGGAGGCGCCGGCGCTGGCGCCGACGTCGAGCACGGAGCGGTGGGCGGTGGGGCGGCGGATCGGGGTGATCCCGCTGTCGCGCGGCGGGATCTATGTGTATTTGGTCGAGAGTAGCCCGCCAGGGACGGTGGGGCCGGCGAGCGCGAGGGTGGAGGGGCTGCGGCGCTTCGCTGCCAGTGAGCCGCGGTTGGGGGCGATCTTGGACCATGTGGCGGGCGACCCGCGGGTGCGGATCCATCACGGTGATCTGGTGGATCTGCCGATCTATTCGAGCGGCGTGGGGCGGGTGGTGCTGATCGGCGACGCAGGGCACGCGATGACCCCAAATATGGGGCAGGGGGCGGGTATGGCGATTGAGGACGCCGGCGCGCTGGCGCTGTTGTGGCTGGAGCACGGGGCCTCGGCGGCGCTGGCGTCGTCTCTGCGGGCGCTGCGGCGGGCGCGGGTGCTCGAGATCCACCGCCAGGCCTGGTTGATCGGTCAGGTCGCTCATTGGCGCTTGGGCGCGGCGCGGCTGCTGCGGGACTGGCTGCTGCGGCGGATCTCCGCGAAGGCGCTGGCGCGCTCGGCGCACGCGATGTGGGCGCCGGGGCGCGAGCTCGCGCGGCGACTCAGCGTGGCGCTCGGTTCGGCGACGCTGGATGATTAAAGGGGAGCGCGGCCGCGCGCGGGCTTCGGCGCGCACTTTGGGGCGTGGCGCGGGGCGATCTGGTTTAGGATGGCGAGATGACGCAGGCTCACCGGATCGTTGTAGGGGTGCTCGGGTGCTTCGTTCTAGGGTCGCCTGGGTGCGCGGATCCGCCGCCGCCGCCGCCTGTCTCGGAGGTCTTTGATGATCTGGTGGATGAGGCGGCGGTGGCGTCCGCTGCCGTCGAGCCGCCGGCTCCGACGGCAGTTGCAGAGCCCAGCGCGGCGGCGGTGGTGGCGGCGGAGCCGGCGGCTGAGGCGAGCGCGGGGGCGGTCGAGGCGGCGCCTGCGGTGGCGTCTGCCGACGCGGCGGCGGTCGAGCCGACGGCGGCGGCCGCGGCGGAGAAGCCAAAGGTGACGAAGCGGAGCGGGAGCGCGGCGGCGGCGACGCCCTCACCCGAGGCGCCGGCGGCGGCGACGAAGCCCGCAGAGGCGCCGACGCCCGCAGAGGCGCCGACCAGCGGGGTTGATGCGGGCGATGAGAGGGTGGATAAGGTGGTCGAGCCGGCGGCGCCGAAACCACCGCCCGAGGCGCCCCAGGCCCGTTTCGCGGGGACTTATGGGTTCGCTGGGGGGAGCGCGCAGCGGGCCGAGGTGGAGGCGGCGATCGAGGCGGCGGCGCAGCAGATGAGCGCGGTGATCCGCGGGATCGCGCGGAAACGACTCACGGAGTCGAACCCGATCCGCGAGACGATCACGATCGCGGCGGCAGGGGAGGAGATGACGGTGACGTTCGCGCCAGGCCGGACGGTGAAGGGGCGCTTGGGCGGGCCCGCGGTGGCGTGGACCTCGGACAGCGGGAAGCCGGTGACGGTGGCGTTCTCGATGGTGAAAGGTCGGTTTGTTATGAATTTTACGGCGGAGGACGGATCGCGGCGGGCGGTGTTCTCGCTGGATGAGAGCGGGGCGAAGATGACGATGAGCGTGACGATCTCGTCGGAGCGGCTGGAGACGCCGATGAAGTACGCGCTGTCGTATACGCGGCGGTGATCAGCCGGAGGTGGCGCGGCGGGCGACCGACGAGCCTGTTATTCGGTGACCACGACGCGGCCGCTGGCGCTGTGGCCGAAGCGCTCAGGGGTGTACATGCCCTCGGCGTGGATCGGGGGGAGGACGAAGTCGCCGATGGTGGTCGCGCGGGCGATGTAAGAATAGGTGTAGATCCCGGCGGGCAGGCGGTCGGCGAAGAGGAGGAGGCGATCGTCGCGGAGCTCGGTGTGATCCCAGGTCCACCAGGGGTACCACCAATCGGCGATCCAGGGGCGGGCGCCGCTGCTGCGGAAGAAGAGCTGGGGCGCGCCACCCTCGCCGAAGCTGACGCGGGCGCCGAGATCTTGAAGGGTGGTCTGGAAGCGGCTGTTCTGGCCCTCGAGGCCGGCAGGTAAGGGATCGTCGACGACGACGAAATTGGCGCGGTCCTTGGCGACGAGGGTGAGGTTGACCTTGACGGTGGTGCCGGCCTTGATCTGCCAGGTGCCGTCTTCAAGCTGGCGGACGGCGCCCTCCGGGGGCTTCTCGGCGCCCTGGCCGACGGCCTCGTAGGTGCGGTAGACGACGAACCCTTGGGCCTCGGCGGCGACCTTGAGCTCGGCGGGGGCGTAGCGGAGGCCGAGGCGGTAATAGAGCTTGCCAGGGCCCTCTTTGGCGAGGGTGAGGGTCTGCTCGGGAGCGGCCTGGAGGCGGGCCATGGGGATGGTTTGTTCGGTGACGGCCATGCTGCGGCCGCGGAACTGCTGCTCGCCGGCGTAGCTCTGGTCGAGCCAGATCCGGGCGACGTAGTCCGGGGGCTGCTTCTCGACGGTCTGGAAGTAACGATCGGCGGCGAGCAGCGCCCAGGCGTTGGCGTGGGTGGTGAGCCAGCGGCCGCCGCGCTTAGGGTCGCGATCGTCCATGATGCTGGCCATGACCTTGGGGAGCAGGGGATCGGCGGGGTTGATCTCCAATAAGGCCATAAGAGCGATGGCGTCGGTCTGGACGTCGGAGTGCATGAGGAGCTGGAGGCCGTCGGCGTCGCCTTCGCTCTTGCTCTCGACGAAGCGGGCGACGCGGGCGTCCTCGCGCGCGCGGGCGAGCAGGGACTTGCGGACTTGATCGCGCTCGCGGACGCGGCCGTACTTGTGGGCGGCGCTCATCAGCAGGGCTTCGGCGTAGAGGGGGAGCTTGCTGCGGTTGGCCCAGACGCGATCGAAGGAGTCGGCGCCGCGGCCCTCGCGGCTTAATAACCATAAGGCGAAGGTGCGGCTGGTATGATCATAGTAGCGGCCCCAGCCGGTCTCCTCGCCGCTGTCGATGTAGCGCTGGAGGTAACGCATGGCGCGATCGAGGGCGGGCTGGTCGACCTGGGCGCCGCCGCGCTTGGCCTCCAAGAGGGCGAAGGTGACCCAGGTGGCGAGGTAGGGCCAGGAGCGGCTGGGGTTGTCCCAGTAGCGGAAGCCGCCGTCGCCGTTCTGGCGGGCGATCAGGCGCTGGACGCCTTCCTTGATCAGGGCGTCGCGGCTGGCCTTGTCGCCGGCGCCTTCGATCTTGAAAGAGTCGAGGATCGGGCCGAGGAGGACGATCGGGAGGATCCGGCTGGCGACCTGCTCGGTGCACTCGTAGGCGTAGGTGATGAGGTAGCTGGCGGCGTCCTCGAGGCCGGTGAGGGCGGTGGAGGCGAGGCTGAGCTCGAGGCCGCCATAGCCGGGCAGGGCGTTCTGGGGGGCCTTGATGGCGCGGGCGATCGAGGCGTCGGTGACGCCGTAGTCGGCGAAGGCTTGGCGCGTGACCGGCAGGTTGATCGGGATGGTGACCTCGGCGGCGTCGCGGCCGAGGTTGGCGAGCGCGGCGAACTGCATGCGCAGGCGACCGACTTGATCGATGGTGATCGGGAAGCGGAGCTCGCGGGACTCGCCGGCGGGGATCTCGAGGGTCTGTTGGCCGTCGCCGGTGAAGGTGACGCCGAGGGCGCGGGCGCCGACGAGCACGGCCTGAGGCTCGCGGGTCTGGTTGTCGACCATGACAGAGGCCTCGAACTTGTCGCCAAAGTTGGCGAAGCGCGGGAGGCTGGGGCGCAGCATGATCGGCTTGCGCACGCGGACGGTGGCGTCGGCGGAGCCGAAGCGGTCGGCCTCTTCGGGATCGATGGCGACGGCCATGATCCGGAAGGTGGTGAGGTTCTCCGGCATGGGGATCTCGACGGTGGCGCGGCCGTCGGCGTCGGTGCGGACCTCGGGGTTCCAATAGGCGGTGCTGGCGAAGAGGGCGCGCAGCGAGACCGGGTTGGCCATCGCGGCGCTGGCGTCGAGGGCGGCTGGGGCCGCGGCTTCGGCGACGATCTTGGAGCTCCTCTTCGACTCGACGCCGGTGCCGCCGCCGCCGCGGCCGTAGCCGACGAGGCCGAGGCCGCCGACGCCGTAGGCCTCGCCGACTTCGGTGCCGGTGAGGCCGCCCCAGACGTCGGCGTCGTCGTTGCCGGCCGCGAAGGCGCCGCCGTAGGGGCTGGCGCGGAACGACCCAGGGACCGCGGTCTGAGGGAGCACGACGGTGTCGGGCGCGGGCGGCGGCTCGGGGGCCTTGGGGGGCTCCTCGCGGCCGAGGAGGAAGGAGCGCAGGTCGTAGATGCCAGCGCCGCCCTCGCGGGGGCGGTGGAAGAAGGCGAGCGGATCGGGGGTCTTGTAGCCGAGCAGGCTGAGCACGCCCTCGTCGACGACCATGAGGGCGACGGCGGCGGGGCGGGCTTTGCCGTCGGCGCCGCGGGTGGTGAGGCCGAGGCGGAGGGTGTCCTTGGGGGCGAGCTCGTCGCGCTCCGGGGCGAGCTCGACGGTGAGGCGCTTCTTGGCGCTGGAGACTTGCAGCTCGACGGTGCCGGCGGCGTGGGCGGGGCGCCCGAGGTCTTGACCGGGCGGGGCGCCGGGCACGTCGACGCGGCCGCGCACGAGCACGACGGCGACGTGGAGGTTGGGGACGGCGGTCTCGGGGATGGTGAGCTTGATGGCGGCGCTGCCGCCCTCGACGGTGATCGGGCGGTGCTCGACGATGCCGCTGCGCTCGAGGATGAGCAGGCCGCGGGCGCGGTCGAAGGGGGAGCGGACGAGCAGGGTGGCCTCGGCGCCGGGCTCGTAGCTGCGGCGATCGGGGACGAGGTCGACGCGGCGCTGATCTTGATCCCAGATCACGGCGTCGTCGCCGTGCACGTAGAGGGTGGTGGTGGTGAGGTTCTTGCGGCCTTGCTCGTCGGTGACCGCGGCGCGCAGGGTGTAGGCGCCTGCTTGCTCTAAGGACAGGTCGCAAGTGACAGGCGCGGGGCCCGAGACGGGGGCGCAGGAGCCGGCGCGGATCTGCTCGGTGCTGTACTCGTAGGTCCAGACGCCGTCCTTCTCGACGGCCTTGCGCTCGGTGACCTCGCGCTGGAGGGTGATCTCGAGGGGGCGGCCGCTGAGGCGGTGGCCGTCGAGGTCGACGACGACGGCCTCGACCTTGGCTTGTTCGCCCTTGCGGTAGACGGTGCGGTCGGCGCGGAGGCCGGCGTAGTGGAGGGCGGGGTGGACGACGTAGGTGCTGCGGCCGGCGATCGCTTGGCGGTTCTTGTCGGTGACCTGGCCCTCGAGGGTGTAGGCGGCGGTGACGGGGGGATCTGGATCCGGGGCGGGCGCGGGCGCGTCCGGGTTGCTGAGGTCCTTCTCGATGACCTTGAGGACATGCTCGACGGGCCACTTGCCGCTGGCCTCGAGGGTGCCGCTGCCTTGGGCGACGAGCATGTCTTGGCCGCCGAGGCCGAGGTGGCGGTAGCTCCACGGATCGGCCCAGCCGCGGCCGAAGGTGAAGCCGACGTTCTCGGGGCCGGCCGGGGAGAAGCCGCTGGACTGGCGGCGCAGGGTGTAGCTGACCTCGCCGCCGACGAGCGGGGCGCCGTGCAGGTAGGCGCCGCGGATCTCGGCGCGTAGGGTGTCGCCGAAGACGAGCGGGGCGGCCTCGCCGCGCTCGACGGCGACCTCAAACTCAGGGGCGCGGTAGGCCTCGACGGCGATGGTGTGCGTGAAATATTCGGTGGTCGAGAACCAGCCGCCGACCTCGAGGTTGAAGGTGTAGTCGCCGAGGTCGCTGCCCTCGGGGATCGGGAGGTCGATGTTGAAGGCGCCGAGAGGGCCGACGGGGAGCTCGCCCTTGGCGATCTCGGCGCCGCGGGGGCTGGTGAGGGTGTACTTGGCCTTAAAATCGGTGTGCCAGAGGGCGACGCCGCCGGCGGGCTTGCGCTCTTCGCTGCGGAGGATGCCGGCGAGGTGGATGGTCTCGCCGGGCTTGTAGGGCTGGCGATCGCTGTAAAAAAAGGCGCGCGGCTCGCCCTCTCGGACGTCCCAGCGGTTCCACCAGCGGCCGGTGATGTCCTCGCTGAGCGGCATGTAGGCGACGTCGTCGCCGCGCTTGGCGGTGACCAGCAGATCGGTGTTGGCGAGCCTGGCGAGCTTGACCTCCGCGAGGCCGTCGGCGCCGGTGCGGCCGCTCCAGAGGCGCTTGCCGTCGCTGCTGGTGTCGAGGAGCTCGAGCTCGACGTCCGCGAGGGGCTCGCCGCGCTCGATGCTGGTGACGAAGAGGACGCCGCCGTCGTTGTCGAGGGCGCTGGTGATGCCGAGGTCGGTCACCTGGACGGGCTGGACGTGGGTGAGGCGGCTGGTGTAGCCCCAACGGGTGAACGGGCTCGAGCGCAGGGCGAGCAGGAGGACCTTGCCAGGGGCGAGCATGGGCGCGAGATCGAGGCCGAGGCGGAGGGGGCGGCGGCGGGAGGCCTGGACCTGCTCGGTGCCGCTGTAGGTGGGCGGCGGTAGCTCTTCGGGCCAGGTGCGGTCTTCGCGGAACCAACGGTTCGCGAGCATCTTGGGGAGCTCGTCGAGGCCGAAGGGGCGGGCGCGGACGTCGAGGGTGGTGACGCCGCCGACGGCGAGCATGAGGCGACGGGCGGCGCCTGTCTCGATGACGGCGGGGTCACGATGAGCGGCGGCGAGGGCGAGGGAGGGCTCGACGGGGTTGACCTTGACGCGGGCGGTGTAGGGCTTGGCGAGGCGCTGGCCGTGGATGTCCGCGACGCCGGCGTCGACGGTGATGGTGTAGGCGGCGTCGCCCTCAAATTCGCCGGTGAGGTAGATCCCGTGCGACGCGGTGATCTTGAGGCCCGGGACCTCGGGGGTGACCCGGACCTTGGCGCTGAGATCAGCGGGGGCGAGCGGGGTGGTCGCGGCGATGTAGAGGCCGCCGGTGGGCGAGCACTCCCAGGAGCCGCACGAGGGGCCGCTGAGGGTGAGCGGCGGGTAGGTGGTGAAGACGTGCTTGATGGCGGCGCCGCGGTTGGGGCCCTCGCCGTAGGCGCCGGCGGGGATGGTGAGGGTGTGCTTGGTGTTGGCGGCGAGGGGCCCTCTGGGGCGGAGGACGAGGATCCTGTCCTTTGGGCCCTGTCCCGTGAGGTAGCGGGTGTTGTCGGGGAGCTGCGGCCACTCGGCCTCGGGGACGAGGGTGAGGGGGATCGCGGCGCCGCCAGCGGTGAAGGTGAGGGCGGCGGCGAGCTGCTCGCGGCGGATCTTTTGGTTGAAGCGCAGGACGATGGGGGCGTCGAGCAGGGCGCCGACCGAGTTGTGATAGGGCTCGGCGCTCTCGAGCTCGAGCGCGGGGGTCGTGAAGGTCCAGCGCAGCTCCTTGGCGAGGGCGCCGCCGAGGGTGGAGCGGGCGCCCGCGGGGACCTTGACCGTGTAGGTGGTGGAGTAGGGGAAGCGGCCCTCGGCCTCGTAGGTGAGCGCCTCGGTGCCGAGCCAGCGGAGCTTGCCGGGGGGCTGGGGATCGAGGGTGAAGGGGGCGGCTTCGCGGCGCAGATCGGCGACGGAGGCGAGGGGGACCATCGGCTGGTCGAAGACGATGCTGAGCGAGTCGACGAGCGTCTGCGCGCCGGTAGGGCCGTAACGGAGGACCTTGAGGGGGCCAGGGGCGGCGGCGACGGGCGGGACGAGGGGCGGCGGCTGCGGCGGCGGGAAGGGGAGCTGGATCTCCTCGCTGACGCTGGCGGGGAGCGCGGGGCCGGCGACCGGGAGCAGCTCGCGGGCGAGGTCGCCCTCTCGCAGCTCGAGGGGCGGGAGGCCGGCCCAGAGGTCGAGCGCGGCCGGGGCGGTGGGCTCGATCTTCGGCTGGGGTGTCGGCTGTCCTTGCGTACAGGCGAGGGGGAGGCCGAGCAGCGCGGCGAGGCGGAGGGCGGTGCGCGGGCGGGTGATCGAGCGGTGGGGGCGGGGCATACGAGCGCGGCGACTATAGCGCAGGAGATCGCGATTTGCGGCGCTGACGGCGCCCGAATTCGTGCGGCGCCCCTTGGCGCGGCGGGGCGCTTGGAGGATCCTGGGGGCATGTTCGAACGGCCACCCGCTGTCACCCGCGCGCTGCTCACCCTCAACGCGCTCGCGTTTATCGGCCTCGGCGCGGGCTTCTTGGCGTGGCCCTCCGAGATGGCGGCGACGGTGGAGATCGAGGCGACCAGCGCGCTCGCTCGCGGTGACATCCGCGCGGTGTACGGCGGCCTCGAGCTCGGCTTCGGGGTCGGGCTGCTGCTCGCGCGCGACCGGGTCACGGTGGGCTTCGCGTGCCAAATTCTGGCGCTGGTCTTCGCGGGGCTCGTGGCCGCGCGAGCCGGCTCGATGCTCGCGGAGGGGGTGCCCCCAGCGCCGGGGCCGCTGCTGCTGGGGATCGAGCTCGCCGGGCTGCTCAGCGCGTTGCTCGCGCTGCGCCAGCTACGCGTCGCTCGCTGAGGGCAGGCGGACCTCGACGCGGGTGCCGCGGCCGAGCTGGGAGGTGATCGTGAGCTCTCCTCCCATGATCTTCGCGAGCTTGTTGACGATGGTGAGGCCGAGGCCGGAGCCCTCGTGGGCGCGGGTGGAGGAGGCGTCGGCTTGGGTGAAAGGCTCGAGGATCGTGGCGAGCTGATCGGCGGGGATGCCGACGCCGGTGTCGCTGACGATGAGGTGCAGCCAGTCGCGGCCGTGGGCGACGACGCGGGCGGCGCTGAGGGTGATCCGGCCGCGATCGGTGAACTTGATGGCGTTGCCGAGGAGGTTGACGAGGATCTGGCGGACGCGGATCGGGTCGAGCGTGACCTCGCCGAGGGGGCCGGCGAGCTCGACGACGATGACGTCGCCGCGTTGGGCGGCGAGCGCCTCAAACGTCGCCTGGAGCTCGCGGATGAGCCCTTCGATGGGGAGGCGCTGGGGGTGGAGCTCGAGGCGATCGGCCTCAATGCGCGAGAGATCGAGCACGTCCGAGATGAGGCCGAGCAGGTGTTGGCCGGCGCCGCGGATCCGGGTGATGGTGTCGGCGTGCTCGCCGAGGGCGTCGCCTAGGTCCTCCTCGATCAGCTCGCTGTAGCCGATGATGACGTTGAGGGGGGTGCGCAGCTCGTGGCTCATGGTCGCGAGGAAGGTGGTCTTGGCGGCGTTGGCGGCGATCGCGTGCTGGGCGGCGGTCTTGGCCTGCTCCTCTTCGGCGAGGGCGCGGTCGCGCTGGCGGGCGGCCTCCTCGACCTGACGGATCGATCGCTGCTTGAGGGCCTCGGAGTAGTCGGCGATCCAGAGGAGCGCGACGGTCATCGCGAGCAGGGCGATGAGCTGAAAGAGGGCCTGAGAGCCAGGTGGCGTGAGGTTGATGAGCTCGACGCCAGCGCGCTCGGCGCTGAAGATCGCGATCACGGTGGCGACGCTGATCAGCGCCCAGAGGAGGCCCGCCCGGCGGCCTGAGATCACGAGCGCGAGCACGGGCTGGAGGGGGATGAGGACGGCGAAGGGGGCGGTGACGCCGCCGCCGGTGAGCATCGAGTAGGCGACGCCGATGCTGATGAGGGCGGTGATCCAGTGGCCAGCGAGCACGAGGGCGCCGCGGCGGACGAGGAATGCGCCGAGCGCGGCGAGCAGGCAGGTGACGACGGTGTTGATGAGGCCTAGCCAGCGGGTCTGGGGGGTGGCGACGAAGAAGAGGACGACGCCGAGCAGGGTGCCGACGAGGACGATGAACCACGAGATCCCGAGGGCGAGGATGGCGCGGCGCTCACGGTCGATGTCGCCGCGGAGCTGCGGCGGGACGGCGCGGGCGAGCCGGCCTTCGAGCTTGAACGCCACGGGTCGATTGTCGCAGATCGCGGAGAAGTCGGCGGCGCGCGGTCGTGTTGGATCGGCGGTGTAAGCGCCGTTTAAGCGGTTGGCCGCGCGGTGTGTCTGCTGGGGTTGGTGCGCGTCGGCGCGCGTCATGGGGCGTGGGGACGCGCGGGGACGCGCGGGGACGCGCCTATCTGCGTGAATTCTCGATCGTGTTTGCTGATGGTGGCTGATACGAAGGTCCACTGGAGGTGAACGATGAAGAGACGAAGCGCGTTGTTGCCCTTGTACATCGCCTTGGTGGTCGCCGGCTGCGCGAAGGAGGCGCCGACGGCGGTCGCGGCGGCTGAGCCGGCGAAGGTTGAGCCGGCGGAGGCGCCTAAGGCGCCGGTGGAAGCGGCGGCGGATCCGGCGATCTCGACCGGGAAGTGCGACGAGAAGCAGGCGGCGATCTCGCAGCAGGCGGACCAGCGAGCGCAGCCCTGGGGGATCACGCAGCACTTGGCGAAAAATTTCCCGGACATGAAGGTGTCGTGGCTGATGAAGGAGGCGCCTTATCAGAACTTCGTGGTGAAGACCGGGGCCGAGAAGTTCGGCCGCTGCGATGACAACGGCTGCTTCCTGTTCGCGGCGCCGACGGCGGTGATCGAGGCGGCGGTGCAGAAGTCGATGACCGGCGAGGTGCACGACCCAGCGGCGTTGGGGCAGGCGCTCGGGCTGCCGGCGAAGAACTTTGAAGGGCCGCTGCGGATGATGACGCTGGACCTGCGGGCGAGCGAGGCGTGCGTGCGGCTGCCGGTGGATGAAGACCCGGGGGTGTGGAAGTGCCAGAGCGAGGCGGACAAGGACTGCTTCGTGTTCGGCGGCTACACTTCGGGTAAGGTGCCCGAGCTGATGGTCATCAACGCCCCGGTGGCGCAGGCGACGGTGAAGGAGATCCCATGAGCGTCGACGCAGAAGAGGTGGTCCTCCAGAGCCCGCTGATGTACCGGGTGCTGCGCGAGCGGGGCGGCGCGCTGATCCTCGAGGCGGTGGTCGGCGGGGCGGCGATGTACGCGGTGCGGGTGCGCCTGCTGCCGAGCGAGGCGGCGGAGTTCGCGGCGCAGGGGGCGAGGTTCAGCGATCGCCTGGCGCGGGAGATTATGGCGAATCCGCGCCTGGGCGGGCGCGCGTACGATCCGGCGGATTGAGGGCGATCGCGGGCTTAGATCGGCGTGTAGGCGATCCGTACAGCGACGGGGTTATGGTCTGAGAGGGGCGCCCCCTCGGGATCGACGAACTCGGGGGGGATCTGCCATTCGACGGCCTCGAGGGCGATCGTCGCGCCGTCCCTCGTGAGCACTTTGTCGATGAGGATGGTGCCGCACTCGAGGTGCTGGCAGGCGTCCGTGAGGCCAGCTCCTTGCATAATGGCGTTGAAAGGGGCGACGTCCTCGGGGTCGTTCTCGCGCAGGTTAAAGTCGCCCGCGACGATGACAGGGTAGCCGTGGGCGACGGATCGGGCGAGGATCTCGGCGGCGAGGGCCTCGGCGCTCTGCTGGCGAATGATGAGGTCCTGGGGGCAATTCCCGGCCTCCATGTGGAGGTTGTAGACGTCGATGTCGACGCGGGCGCCGTCTTCGCCCTCAACCATGGTCGTGCGGGCGAAGGACCAGCCCTTGGTGGCGAGGCAGTCGCTGGCGCAGTCCAACTGACCGTGGCAGGCGCCCCAGCCGATCCGCTGGTGATCGCTCATCGGGTAGTTGGAGAATCGATTGAGCCCGTCGCCGAGATCGACGATGTCGGGGATCTCGCGCCAGGGGGTGGTCTGATAGGGGTGCTCGGCGTCGGCGGCGAGCTGGGCGTGATAATAAAAGTCCTCCTGGACGAGCACGAGATCGTAAGCGTTGAGGAGCGGGCTTATGAAGGGGATGTTGACCTCCGGGTTGGAGCTGGAGATCCCCTGGGGCAGCCCGGCGACGTTGTAAGTGAGGAGGGAAAATTCACCCGGCGGAGGGAGCGGGAGCGGATCCGTGGCGGCGGTGGTCTCGGCGGCGGTGGCCGCTTCGGTGGTGGCGTCGGTGGCGGTGGTGGTGGTGGTGGCGTCGGTGGCGGTGGTGGCAGGCGCAGGTGCGCAGGCGGCGGCGAAGGCGAGGAGCAGCGGAGAGCGGGGCGAAGGCGCGCGGTGGAGGGCGGTCACGCGAGGGACGTTATCACGCGGGCGCGCGTGGTTGGTTAGAGATCGATCTCTTCGCCTTCGGCGGCGACGTGGACGCCGGCTTCGCGGGTCGACTTCGACTCGGGGGAGCGAGGATCGAGGAGGGAGTTGGTGTGGTTGAGGTGGATCAGGACGACGCGGAGGGCGCCCCGGTCGATGCGTCCGCGGAGGCGCTCGATGGTGCTGGTGACGAGGGGATGTCCGAGGGACTCGATGGGGCGGCCGGGTAGCTCGTCGGCGGCGTAAAAGGTGGCGTCGAGGAGGGCGACGTCGACGCCCTCGAGGGCGGCGTCGAAGGCGTCGGACCAGCGCTCCCAGGGCTCGGCGTCGGGGATGTAGAGCACGGTCTGGCGGGGGCCTTGGAGGCGATAGCCGACGGTGTCGGTGTACTCGTCGCGGTGGGGGACGACGACGGGGCGGATCAGGACGTCGCCGAGCTGGGCGCCGGCTTCGGGGGTGAGGGGCTCGGGGATGATCTCGCCTAAGCGGATGAGCTGCTGCCACGGGGCGTTGTTGCGGAGGAAGTCGATCATACGCGGGCTGGCGCGCACGGGGGTGCCGCTGGTGTGCATGACCTCGAAGCCGAGCTGGGCGAGGCCGAGGTAGTGGCCGATGTGCGCGTGGGTGAGGAAGATCGAGGCGAGGGGGTGGCGATCGACGCCGGGGCGGTCGCGCGCGGGGGCGGTCGGGAGCAGCTCGAGCTGGCGGGCGAGGTCGGGGGTGGCGTCGATGAGGTGTACGGCGTCGACGCCGTCCGTGGGGATGATGAGCGCGAGCGAGGCGACCATGTGGGCCCGCGACGGGTCGCGACGGGCGGCCTCGCAGCGCTCGCAGCGGCAGGAGGCGTGGGGGACGCCGCCGTCTTGGGCGACGCCGAGGATCTTGAGGCGGGGGCCGGTGAGCGGGGGCGCGGCGGGGGGCGACCTTCGGCGGGTGTTCGACTCGAGGAGGCGCTTGACGATCGGCAGGTCGTCGTTGGGGATCGTGGTAGAGAGCACGTAGTGCTTGATCTTCCAGGCGCCGTCGTCGCCCCGCAGGAGCACGCCGCTGCCGCGCGAGGGGCCGAGGTTGCGCGCCTCGAGGTCCTCGTCGAACCAGGCGAGCTCGCCGCGGACGACGAGCGCGCGGCGGCTGGCGCGCATGACCCAGCCTCGGCCCGCGACGAAGTGTGGATGCGCGTAGGCGTAGAATTCGTCCTTGGTCCAACGTTCGCGCGCGTCGGTGCCGATGAAGACGGCGTCAGGGGCGAGGGCGTCGAAGTAGGCGCGCTCGTCGGCGGCGGCGGCGGCGGCGTGCCAGGCGTCGAGGAGCTGGTCGATCGCGTGGTTGGCGCTCGCGTGGTCGGTGTGTTGATCAGTGGGCGGAGGCGCGGGCGCTTCGCAGGCGAGCGCGGCGGCGAGGTAGGCGATCAGGAGCGCGCGCGCTCTCCTGCGCGAGTGTGCAGCGAGAGCGGCGGCTCGGAGCATGGGCCTCTTGTCGATTGTTCGGGGGCGGCGGTCAAGGGGCGCGGGGTCTCAGAGGGAGCGGAGGAAGGTGAGCGAGTCGTCGCGCTCAGGGGCGGAGGCGGCCGAGCTCGACGAGGCGTCGGCGCGGCGGATGAGCCGTGAATTGGCGGGTCGGCGCGCGCGCTTTCGTCAGGGCGAGGTGGGGCCCGGGCTGTGCGCGGGGGCGTGGGTGCGGAAGAGGCGGTCGAGCAGGGGGAGCATGCCGGCGAAGTTGCGGCGGTAGTCGCGTGGATCGTGGCTGTGGTGGCGGGCGTGGTAGGCAGGGGTGGCGATCCAGGGCTCGAGCCAGGTGAGGCGCCAGCGCAGGTTGGCGTGCAGGAAGGTGGTGTAGACCTTGCGCAAGAGGACGACGGCGCCGATGTCGGCGAGAGAGGCGCCGAGCAGCGCGCCGGGCAGGCCGACGATGAGGCCGTGGATGAGGAAATCGAGGGGGTGCTGCCGCCACGCCTCGAGCCATGTGAGGTGGGTCGGGGCGTGGTGGACGGCGTGGTAGCGCCATAAACGAGGGACTCGATGCATGAGTCGGTGCGCCCAATATCCACAGACTTCGGCGAGCAGGAGGACGAGGGCGATCCGCCAGGCGCTAGGGTCCGTGAGGGCGGGGCGCAGATCGGCGAGGGCGTCGAGGATCGGGCCGCCGAGGGCCTCCATCACGAGCACGTCGAGGAAGAGCAGGGCGACGCAGAGGAGGGCGGCCCGCGGGGCGATGGCGCTGTGGGTGCGCGGGAACCATCCCTCGAGCGGGATGAAGATCCCGGCGATGAGGGCGAGGAAGAGGGTGGTCCCGAGGAGGAGGTCGAGCATCGCCGTGGGCTCCGTCAGGCTCAGTAGCCCTCAAAACGGCCGAATTTGGACTTCTTCCGGCGGGGCTTCTTCGGCGGTGGGGGTTGATCCTCTAACAGAAGATCGGGGGGCTGCGGCGCAGGAGCGGCGTCCGGGGCGAAGGGGCGGGCGATGAGGGTGAGGAAGGGGGCGTCCGGCTCTTCGTCGTGGAGGGTGAGGGGGGCGTCCGTGGGCTCGGCGGCGATGACGTCAGCGACGACGAGGGTGGTGAGGGCGGTGAGGGCGGCGCTGAGGGCGGCGACGCGGGCGAGGTGGACGGCGAGGCGGGGGCCTGGAGGGCGAGGGGGCTGGTGGGTCATGGCGGCTCCGTGGGGGCTGAACGCGCGGGTGAGGCGATCGATTCGGCTTTTTTTTCGCGATCTTTGCGCTGATCAACGCGCAAAACGCTCGATCTCGCGCGGGGTCGGCGCTGTTTGGGATGGAGCGGCCGGAGGGCCGACGGCATGCTGGCGAGATGATGAAGACATCACAGCAGGGGCAGAGATCGTGGGTTTGTGGGCTCGTGGGCCGGATCGGGGCGCTCGCGCTGCTGACCGGGGGGTGCAGCAGCGGCGACGACGCGGCGAGCGATACGGTGACGACGACGTCGAGCACGACGGGCGATGCGACGACGAGCACGACGGGCGATGCGACGACGTCGAGCACGTCGAGCGCGGGCACGATGTCGGGGAGCGCGACGGAGGATACGTCGAGCGGCTCGACGAGCGAGTCGACGGGGCCCGCGTGTGACCCGGGGAGCGAGGGCTGTGAGTGCGGCCGCGGCGGGGTCTGTGACGGGGCGTTGGTGTGTCAAGGCGGCGTGTGCGTGAGCCCGCCGGCGGGCTGCGGGGACGGAATCGTGCAGGACCCCGAAGCGTGCGATGACCGCGGTGAGTCGGCGGTGTGCGACGCGGACTGCACGGCGGCGGTCTGCGGGGACGGGACGGTGAACGCGGCGGCGGGGGAGGTTTGTGATGACCAAGGCGAGTCGGCGCTGTGCGACGCGGACTGTTCCGAGGCGCTGTGCGGCGACGGGGCGGTGAACGCGGCGGCGGGGGAGGCCTGTGATGATCAAGGCGAGTCGGCGGAGTGCAACGCGGACTGTACGGCGGCGGCGTGCGGCGACGGGACGCTGAACCAGAGCGCGGGGGAGCAGTGCGAGGGCGAGGCGCCAGACAACGCGAGCTGCGAGGGCTGCGCGATCACCTGCGAGGAGGGGTTTGACGACTGCAACGCGGATCTTGTGGACGGCTGCGAGCAGGGGTTGATGGACGACCCGATGCACTGCGGCGCCTGTGACAAGGTGTGCGGGGGCGGGCTGCCCTGCAAGAAGGGGAAGTGTGTGGACGTGTCGGACGCGTTCGCGGAGTATGCGGCGGAGGGGCGGACGGTGTATCTGTTCAAGACGTCGCCGTGCGCGTCGCTCGATCCGCTGGTGAATTTTTGCGAGGATAAGGGGCTGGCGTGGTGGAAGGCGCAGTCGCAGCCGGACGCGCAGAAGCTGGTCGACTTCGCGTTCGGGCTGGATAACTGGCACACGTGGGTGCAGGTGTATGACGCGAAGACGACGCTGAGCCCGGGCACGGTGGACGGCTTCACGGTCACAGTGGACAGCCCAGACTGCGTGGATGGGTCGCCTGGGGGCTGGACGGCGTTTCGGAAGTGGGGGTGCTCGTTCTGCGAGCCGTCGAACGAGGGGGCGAAGAGCTGCTGCTGGGACATCGACCACGCCTACGATTGGCTGGTCTGCGAGGGGTGAGCGTGGGCGGCTCGGCGCGGCGGATCGCCCGCGCCGGGTCGCGACCGTTCACCGGCGAGCTGCGACCGTTCGCGGGGTTGGGCGGCATCGGCGGGGCGTGGAGGCCGTAGAAGTGCCTCGTGAGCGCGAATCAGCCGAAGAACAACGAGTCGACGACGGGCGCGTCACCGGGCTGGGCCGGGTGGCTGCGGCACTTTGAAGGGAACGTGGGGCGGCCGCTGCCGGCGATCGCGGGCGGTGAGCCGGCGCTGGTGGGGTCGATCCCGGCGGCGATCCGGCCGGCGCTGGCGCGGTCGTTGGCGCGCTTTCAAGTCGGTGAAGGAGGCGAGGGGCGGGTGGCCCGTGAGGTGTGGATGGTGCGCCTGGGGTCGATCGATGACGCGTACCGGGCGGCTCTAGGGCTGTTTGTGCGCGAAGAGGGGCGGCACGCGCGGATCTTGGGGGGCATGGTGCGGGCGCTCGGCGGCGAGCTGATGAAGAGCTCGTGGAGCGAGCGGCTCTTCGTGCGCGGGCGCCGGCTGGCGGGGCTGCGGCTGAAGGTGCTGTGTCTGTTGGCGGCGGAGGTGGTGGGGATCGGCTTCTATGGGGCGGTGGGGCGGCGCTGCGGCGGGGCGCTGGGGGCTGCGCTGGCGGAGATCGAGGCCGATGAGGCGGCGCACCTGCGCTTCCATGTGGCGCTGTTTCGCGCGGAGACGCGGGGGTGGGCGGCGCGCCTGGTGTTCGCGGCGGCGTGGTTGGCGATCAGCGGGCTGGCGTGCGGGCTGGTGCTGGTGGACCACCGGGCGACGCTGCGAGGGTTGGGGGCGCCGCTGGCGGGGCTGGGGCGGCTTTATGTGGGGCTTATCGGGGGGACGCTGGCGGCGGTGGTGTCAGGTGAGGCCGAGGCGGCGACGGAGGCGGCGGGCGGCTTGACGAGCGATCGGGACCTCGGCGCCGCCAGGCATACGGGCGATGTAACCGCCGGTCTCTTGGGGCTCTAGGCGCTCGATCTTCTCTAAGTTGACGAGGGCGCGGCGGTGGACCCGCTCAAAGAGGGCGGCAGGGAGGCGATCTTCGAGCTCCTGGAGGCTCTGCTCGGTGAGCAGGGGGCCGCTGGCGGTGTGGAGGGTGACGAGGGCGCCGTCGAAGAGGGCGTGGGTGAGGGCGCGTGGGTCGAGGAGGACGATCCCGGCGCGGGTGCTGACAGGGAGGCGGTGGAGCTCGCCCGGGGGTTGGCGGGGGCCGAGGCGGTGACGGGCGCGCTCCAAGGCGCGGCCGAGGCGGACGGCTTCGATCGGCTTTAAAAGATAGTCGACGGCGCCGAGGTCGAAGGCGGCGAGGGCGTGCTCGGCGTGGGCGGTGGTGAAAATTACATAAGGTCCGTCCTCGGGGAGCAGGGCGGCGGCTTCGAGGCCGCCGAGTCCGGGCATGCGGACGTCGAGGAGGAGGACGTCGATCTCGAGATCGCCGCGGGCGAGCAGGGCGAGCGCCTCTTGGCCGCTGGCGCACTCGCCGAGGATCTCGCAGCCAGGGAGCTCGCCGAGGAGGCGGTGCAGGCGGCGGCGCGCGAGCTCTTCGTCGTCGACGATGAGGATCTTGAGCGGGAAGAGGGGCATGATTCTTTTTTGGCTCGAGGTGTGGGGATATTGTAGGTCTAAAAATTATGAAATTATTTAGAAATTTAGGTCGAGAGGTGGGGGGCGCTGCGGGGGAGGGTGAGCTCGGTGAGGGTGGACTCGCCGTCGGCGCTGAGGGTGAGCTGGGCGCGGCCGTCGTAGGCGAGGGCGAGGCGGCGGTGGACCATGCGGAGGCCTTCGCCGCCGAGGCGGGGGCCGAGGTAGGGGCCGGGGTTTCGCAGGGTGATCTCGACGTGGGCTTCGTGGGCGCGGACGTCGAGGCGGGTGAGGCCGTCGTGGCCGGCGGCGACGCCGTGCTTGATCGCGTTCTCGGCGAGAGGGAGGAGGATCATCGGCGGGACGAGGGCAGCGGCGGCGGCGGGATCGCCGGTGAGCTGGTAGCGGAGGCGGCTGGGGTCGCGGACGCGGTGGAGCTCGAAGAGGTCGCGGCAGAGATCGAGCTCGCGGGCGAGCGACCAGGTGGGCTCGTGCACGCCGGCGAGGATGGTGCGCAGCATGGAGGAGAGGCGGAGCACGGCGGCCTCGGCGACGGCGCCGTCCTCGCGGCACCACTCGGCGATCGCGTTGAGGGTGTTGAAGAGGAAGTGCGGGTCGAGGTGGGCGCGCACGGCGAGGAGCTGGGCGCGCTCGGCTTCGCGCGCGAGGGCGTCGGCGCGGGCGCGCTCGCGCGCGAGGCCCTGCTCAAAGTCGATGTCGCGGCCGAGGCCCCAGCCGCCGACCCAAAAGAGGGCGAGGGAGACGATGAGGCTCTCGCGGCCGGTGAGGAAGGTGGCGCCGACGCCGAGCAGGCGGGGGAGCGCCCAGCCGAGCAGGCCGACGAGGATGAGGCCACATGTCCCATAAGCCAGGACTTGGAGGAGGGCGCGCAGCGGCGGGCCCCGGGGGGTGAAGCGGCGCCAGAGGTAAGGGGCGAGGGTGGCGAAGGCGAGGCACATGAGCACGCCGAGGGGGAGCGCGAGAGGATCACGCGAGAGGCTGCTCTGGGCGGCGCAGAGGGGGAGGCTGACGAGGAGGATGGGGATGAGCCGGCGCGGGGCGCCGAGGGCGGTGAGCGTGTCGCGGAGGAGGTTCATGGCGCAGGGGGAGCGCGGGGGGATCGATCAGGCAGACCATACCCTGCGGCCGCGGATCAGGGGCAGGTCGACGCGTAAGGCGCCTCGGCGCTTGCCGACGAGGTTCATCCAGGTGGTGCGGAGGAGGATCTTGAGGTCGAGGGCGACGCTGCGGCGCTCGGCGTAGAGGGCGTCGAGCTCGGCGGTGGCGGCGGCTCCTTGGGCCTGGCAGACCTGGGCGAGGCCGGTGAGGCCGGGCTGGGCGGCGAAACGCGCCTCAAAGGCGGGGCAGGCGGCGCTGAGGCGCTCGGCGTCGGCGGCGGTGAGCGGGCGCGGGCCGACGAGGCTCATGTGGCCTCGCAGGACGCAATAGAGCTGCGGGAGCTCGTCGAGGCCGCGCTGGCGGAGCCAGGCGCCGAGGCGGGTGGGGCGGCGATCGTTGGGATCGGGCTCGGTGGTCATGGTGCGTAGCTTCCAGATCGCGAAGGGGCGGCGCGCGCGGCCGAGACGAGGCTGGCCGAAGAAGATCGGGCGGCCGTCGATGAGCAGGACGAGCAGGGCGAGGGGGGCGAGGAGGAGGGCGAAGAGGGGGAGTGTGGGCAGGAGCAGGGCGAGATCGAGGGCTCGTTTGCCGCGCTGGGAGGTCGAGGTGGGGGCGATCATCGGCGGTCTCCTTGGGGGTGAGCGAGGCCGAGCGCGGCGCGCTCGCGCTCGACGAGGGGGAGCAGGGCGGCGGCGAGCCAGAGGAGCGGGAGGACGGTGAGGGCGATGAGGGCGAGGAGCGGGAGCTCCGGGGTGAGTTGTTCCATGGGTGGACGATGACGGCGGCGCGACGGTCGCGGAGGGGCGAGGTGGACGAGCGGTCGCGATGAGGTGGTGAGCGGTCGGCGAGCGGCGCTTCGGGGAGCGAGGGTCAGCGCGGGTCGCGGAGCGGGCGAGGTAGATCGGGTAGAGTGGGCGGATGAACGCACTGTTTCGCGCCCTCTCGCTCGTTGTCGCGCCGCTCTTGCTGCCCTTCGCGTGCAGCGGGGACTCTTCGTCGACGAGCGAGACGGCGAGCGAGACGGGGAGCAGCGAGGGGCCGAGCTCGACGAGCGCCTCCGCGGGGGAGTCGACGAGCGAGGGGGCGACGACGACGGCGGGATCGACGAGCGAGGCGACGAGCGACTCGGCGACGGAGGGGACGACGAGCGAAGGGGCGACGGAGGGGACGACAGCGGGGACGACGGAGACGACGACGGGCGGGGACGGCGAGCTGATCGTCGGCGGGGATCGGCCGGCGAAGGTGTATGTGCCGCCAGGCCTGGACCCCAAGGAGCCGACGCCGCTGGTGGTGCTGCTGCACGGCTACGGGGCGTCGGGGGAGATCCAGGAATTTGTCTTCAAGTTGCAGCCAGAGGCGGAGGCGCGGCGGTTTTTGTATGTGTACCCGGACGGGACCTACGACGCGGAGGGCAAGCGCTTCTGGAACGCGACGAACGCTTGTTGTGACTTCTTCGGCTCGCAGGTGGACGACGTGGCGTACCTGAGCGGGCTGGTGGCGGAGATCGGCGAGCACTACGCGGTGGATCCGCAGCGGGTGTTTTTTTTAGGGCACTCGAACGGGGGCTTCATGACGCACAGGATGGCGTGCGAGCGCTCGGAGCTGATCGCGGCGGGGGCGTCGCTGGCGGGGGCGGTGTGGAGCGACCCGCAAGAGTGCCCGGCGAAGGCGCCGGTGTCGGTGCTGCAGATCCACGGGACGGCGGATACGACGGTGCTGTACGAGGGAGGGGAGTTCTTTCCGGGCTACGACTACCCGGGGGCGCTGACGACGACCCAGACGTGGGCGGCGAAGAACGGCTGCGCTTTGACCGGGACGCCGGGTGAGGCGCTGGATCTGGAGTGGCAGATCGGCGGGGCCGAGACCAGCGTGGAGCGCTTTGACACGGGCTGCGCGCCGGGCGGGGCGGCGGAGCTGTGGACGATCGCCGGCGGGGCGCACGTGCCGGCGCTGAGCGAGGAATTTCCGGTCGCGGTGCTCGACTGGCTCTTCGACCACCCGAAGCCGTGAGGGATGGTGGTGCTGGTGGATGTCTGATCGGACAGGTTCGAGCCGAGCCGAGCCGATCAGGGGGGCCAGAAGCAGATGTCGTTGCTGCACTCCATGCCGTCCGGGCAGGTCTTGCCGGCCGAGCAGTCGAGCACGCAGGCGCTCTCGCCCTCGGAGGTGGCCATCGCGCGGCAGGTGCTGATGGCGGTGCCGGTGGGCGGCTGGTCGAAGCAGTCGCAGTCGTCGACGCAGTCGATGATGGTGCAGGTGACGGCGTCGGGGATCCCAGAGGAGCTGAGGCAGGAGACGTAGCCGACGCTCTGGCCTGAGCCGATCCACATGCAGAGCTTGTTGTCGACCTTGCCGACCTCAGGGGTGCAGTCGTAGTAGTTGCCGACGACGGGCGGATCACAGCCGGGCGCGGCGGTGGTGCCGGTGAGATCGTCGGTGGTGGACGAGGTCGTCGTGGTGGCGGTGGTGGCGGTGGTGTCCGCGGTGGTGCTGTCGTCGGTGGTGCTGCTGGTGTCGTCGGTGGTGGCGGGGTCGGTGGTGGCCGCCGCGCCGCCGGGGCCGCCGCTGCTGAAATTGACGGGCGCGCCGGTGTCAACGTCGGCGCCTTGGCTGCAAGCCGCGAGGCCGAGGGCGAGCAGGAGGCCGAGGGCGGTCGATGCGTGGGGCGAATAGACGCGCATCGGTCGACAGTAGCGCGCTCTTGCGCTCGCGTCATCGACTTCGCGCGCTGCGCGACTCCGCCCGCCCGGCGGCGCCTCGGTGAAGAAGCTGTCCTTGAAGACAGAGGATGGGGCGACGGCGCGCGGTCAGAGCTCGATGGTGTCGGCGTAGACGAGGCGGAGGCCGGCGGTGGGTTGGTCGAGCATGGCGGCGGTGACGTGGGTGAGCGCAGGATCGCGCGCGTGCACCTCGTGCTCCTCGAGGACGAGGCGCTGGCGGGCCTCACCGCGGGGGCGAGGGAGGCGGAGTTGGCCGCTCCAGACGCCGACGGTGGCGGTGATCTGGGTCTGGGCGAGCACGATCGCGGCGGCGGGAGCGGGGACCCAGTGGTCGCCTTCGGGGTCGAGGAGGACCTCGACGCGGGCGCTGAGCACGGTGGCGATCGGGTAGGCGGCGTTGCCTCGGTTGGCCTCGCCCGAGACGCTGAGGTGGACGCCGCGTTGAGGATCGTGCGGGTCGGGGCTGATCCAGGCGAGGCGGTCGGGGGCGAGCTGGATGAAGTCGGCGAGCACGACGCGGGAGCACTCGGCGCCAGCGACGGCGCGGGGCTGGAAGCGACAGAGGGCGAGGCGGACGAAGGGGAAGTAGGCGGGGCCGGCGTCGATCTCGAGGTCGCAGTACCAGAGCTGGCGATCAGGATCGAAGGCGACCGGGTGGCCAGCGACGGCGATCGACCAGGGGGCGGCCGCGGCGCCTTCGAGCTCGTCGAGCGCGAGATCGTGCGCTTCGGCGATCTTGGTCGGGAAGTGGTGGAGGGAGGGGTTGGGCCAGGCGGCGGCGCCGCGCCACACAGGATCCGCGCCCCAGGCGGTGACGAGGCCGCGCAGGCGCTCCCACGGCTCAGCGATGAGCTTCTCCGCGAGGCATTGCTCCTCGAGGGGGCCGACGCCGTCGGCGTAGTTGATCCGCGGGCCGTGGGCGAGCACGACGCCGAGCTGCTCGCCGTCGCCGCTGGAGAACCAGGGGCGGCGCAGGTAGACCCGCACGCCGTGGCCGCGGCGGCGGCTGGCGAGGCCGTCGCGCTGCTCTTCGCGGGTCCAGGCGAAGGTGGGCAGGATCGACTCGATCTCGGGGGCGGCGGGGCGGGCGCTGGCGAGGATGTCGCGCTCGAGGGCGGGGCCGCTGCGGGTGAGATCGAGGGCGAGGATCGCTGCGGGATCGGCGGGGTCGACGAAGCACTCGCGGTAGCGGGTGGTGGCGACCAGGTGGTAGGCGACGCGGCGGTAGCGGGTGTCGGGGAGCTGATGGCGGAGGCCGGTGAGGGGGTTGGTGTCGACGGCGGGATCGTCGATGGGGCGGGCGCCGAGCTGGCCGAGGTGGGGATCCCAGGCGTCGCCGGTGGGGGAGCTGGGGTCGTCGACGCGGTCGGACCAGCGGGCGAGCAGCTCGACCTGGCCGGTGGAGGCGGCGTGGCAGTCGGCGGTGATCTCGAGGTCGACGTGGGTCTGGCCGAGGGCGCGATGGAGCTGGAGCGCGCGCAGCTCGGGGGCGCGCAGGGGCTGCTGGACGGCGTGCACGAGCTTGATGGCGCGATCGGGGGTGAGCGCCCAGAGATCGCCGGCGAGCGCGCGCTGCCGGTAATTGCTGAGGTAGGCGGGCGGGCAGACGCCGACCAGCCACTGCCAGAGGCCGAGCGCCTCGAGCGCGTCGGGGCCGGGGAGGAGGGAGCTGAGGCGGAGCTCGAGGGTCTGTCCTTTGGGTAAGGTGACAGCGAGCGTGCGGCGCGCGGCGTCCCAGGCGGCGGCGGCGGCGCCCTCGCGCAGGTCGATGCGGAAGGGCTGTACTTCGGGCCAGGTAGTGAGGCAGGGGATCTCGAGCTCGCCGCCGGGCAGGCCGCGGAGGCGGACGGCGCGGGCGAGGGGATCCGGGAGGTACTGGAGCTCGGCGAGCGGGAGGGGCTGGGCGCTGGTGGGCGGCGGGGTGACTTCGGGGATCTGGAGCGGGTCGCGCGCGGCGAGCTGCTGGTAGGTGGTCGGGTCGGACTTCATGCCGCTGGCGGCGTCGAGCTGGCCGTGCTGCTCGGCGAGCGTGACGGCGCCCTTGGGCGGGAAGACGCCGCGGGCGCTGGTCTCGGCGGTGGGCGCGGCGTCGAGGGCGGGGGCGGCGTTGAAGCTGCGGATCACGAGGCGATCCATGGACTCGCCGGGGCGCGGGGGAGCCTCGCGGCTGAGGGTGGGCGCGGGGACGGGCTCGAAGCGGAGGTAGGGGGGCTTGGGGGGTGGCGGCGGCGGCGTCGTCGGAGGTCCAGGGGAGGGCGTTGCCGGCGAGGTCGACGGGGCGGGCGCGCAGGCGGTAGCGGCGGCCGAAGCGGAGGGGCGGTAACGAGCCCTTGGGGACGGTGAAGCGCGCGGCGAGGCCGAGGGGGTTGGCGGCGGGGCTGGTCGAGGGGGCGAGGGTGTCGCCGACGAGGTCGACGCGCTTGCCGGGGCGCGGGGCGCTGAGGCTCCAGCCGGCCCAGTGGAAGAGGGACTCGTGGAGGCTGAGATCGTCGCCCTTGGCGGGATCGGTGGGCTCGGCGACGGCGGCGGTGAGGGTGCCTTCGTCCTCGAGCACGCCGAGATCGAGCGGCTCGGGGCCGTTCGGGCCGTCGAGGGTGAGGGCGGGGATCCGGCGGTGGAGGGAGCTCCAGCGGCCGCGGGCGTCGTCGTAGACGTCGACGCGGAGGCCGCGGGTGAGATCTTCGGCGTGGAGGAGCTGGTCGCCGCCGTGGCCGCCTTGCAGGGCGTCCTGGAGGGCGCCGCCGCGCTGGAGCTGGCGGTGGAGGCGACCTGCTCGATCGGTCAGGCTGACCGAGAGGCCAGCCGAACGGAGGGCGGGCGGGGCGGCGCTCTCTGCGGCGCCGAAGCCGCCGCGCTGGGCGGTCTTCATGGCGGACTCGACGTAGCCGATGAGCTTGAGGGCGGCGCCGTCGACGTCGACTTGGGTGAGCTCGACGCCAGGGCGGGCGAGGTCGACGAAGCCGCCGCGGCGCTCTGAGGGGTCGGCGGGGGCGGCGAGGAAGCGCTCGCCGGGGTGGTAGTCGACGGCGGTCCAGGGGGTGACAGAGACGGTGGGGGTGCTCGCGCTGGGGGTGAAGGTGGGGTGGACGCGGAGGCGGTCGAAGGGCTGAGCGGGGGCGGGGATGATGAGGTCGAAGACGAGGCCGAGCTTGCGCAGGAGAACGGGGTAGTCGGCGAGCAGGGCGATGGCCTCGTGGAAGTCGAGCTTCGGCGGGGTGATCGGGGGCGGGGCCTGGCCAGCCGGGGGCTTTTTGCCCTGAAAGCCGTGGAAGGCGCGGGCCTGGAAGAAGTCGAGGCCGAGCGCGGGCGGGCGCGGCGGGACGTAGCCGCTCTCGCTGAGGAGGTGCTCCAGGGCGGCGCCGTGGGCCTTGATCGCCTCGGGGCGGGTGAAGTCGAGGGCGGCGAGGGGATCGTTCCGGGTGAGCGGGGCGGGGCGCTGGTCGGGGCTGAGCAGGATGGTCTTGGCGTAGTGATCGCGGATCGCCCCGAGGACGTTGCTGACGGGGAAGGAGCGGATCCGGCGGGCGCGCAGATCTTTGAAAGAATGGCCGCGGACGACCACCGCGGCGAAGAGGCGGGCGAAGAGGGCGGGATCGAGCGCGGCGGCGGACGCCTTGACGGTGGTGTAGAGGGCGGGGCGGACCGGGGTGACTGGAAAGACAGGTTCGAGCGGGCGGATCGGGGTGACCGGGCGTACAGGTTCGAGCGGGCGGATCGGGGTGACCGGACGGACAGGTTCGATCGGTGTGACCGGTGTGACCGGTGTGACCGGTGTGACCGGGGGGCCGCTGGCGAGCTCGATGCCGAAGGCGAAGCTGTGGTCGGCCCAATTGCGGGGCGCGCCGGCGGGGGTCGGCGCTCCGAGCAGGTCGGGGAAGGCGCTGAGGGGCGACTCGGGGGCGTCCGGGGTGAGGCGCGGGGAGACGAGCACGGAGATCTTGAGCTCGCCGGTGGGCAGGAGGCCGGCGGGCAGGAGGGTCCAAACGAAGGTCTGCTTCATGGCGTGGGTCTCCGAGGAGGGGCAGAGGGAGCGGAGAGGGCGAGTGAGGATCAGAGGGCGAAGGCGTCGCAGTACTCGGCCCACTCGTCAGGGGCGAGGGCGTCTTGGAAGGTGCGGGCGTGGGAGGAGCCGGCGAATTCGCGGCGGACCTCGGCGGTGAAGCCGACGCTGAAGAAGAGGACCTCGACCTCGAAGGTCATGCGGGCCTCGCCCCAGGCGCGGCCGCTGTCGCCGACCTTCTGGTAGGTGAGGCCGAGGTAGAATTCGAGGCTGATCGAGACGATCCCGAGGACGGAGAGGTGGCCGCCGGCGCGGACGTAGCCGGTGAGGGTGGTGGTGTCGGTGGGGCCGTCGAAGCCGATGTAGATCCCGGCCATGGCGTAGACGCCGCCGCTGGCGACGCCGAAGTCGAGCGCCCAATTGCCGCCGAACTCGAGCTGGACCTCGAGGCCCTCGACGCCGTCGAGGCCGACGGCGATGGCGAAGAAGCCGCTGCCGCCGAAGATCATGACGGTGATGGTGAAGGGATCTTCGCGGGAGGAGAGGGCGAAGCGGGCGCGTAAGGGGCTGCCGTCGAAGGGCAGGGTGATCTCGGCGCCGAGGCGGAGGTTTTGGAGGGAGAAGACGCCGACGGTGATGGCGGGGACGGCGAGGGTGTAGCCGACGCGGATCCCGGCGGCTGAGACGTCGATCGAGGGGGGATCTTTGAAGCCGTCGAGGCTGAGGTAGTCGGTGATCTTTTGGACGAAGGCGAGCGCGCCGAGGAAGTTGACGTCGGTGACGGCGACGTCGACGTCCGGCTTGGCGCCGGGGCGGGCGAGGAAGGTGACGTGGTCGAAGACGATCTCGATGACGTCGAAGAGGTTGATCGCGAAGGCGCGGAGGGTGGCGCTGGTGGTCGCTCGCACGTCGCCGTCGGTGGCGAGCTCGGCGACGGCGCTGATCTCGAGGGCGGCTCCGCCGCGAGGGACGAAGGGGGGGGCGCTCTTGAGCTTGTCTGTCCTCCAGGTCAGCTCGAAGCGGCGGCGCGGGCCGTCGATGACCTCGGCCCACTGGGGGATCTTGCCGGCGCCGGCGCTGCCGGTGAAGCCGACGGCGCTCAAGATGTCGCTGAGGGTGACGCCGCCGAGCAGCTTGGCGCCGAGGGCGCTGCCGAAGTAGGTGGCGGGATCGAAGGTGCCGCCGTCGATCTGGTCGAGGCCCTCGCCGGTGAGGCCGAGGGCGCGCGAGACGCCGCCGACGGCGAGGTTGGGGGTGACTAAGGCGCCGGTCTCGGCGGTGCTGCGGGCGCCGCCGAAGCGCATCGGCGGGGGCGACTTGGTGGCGAGGAAGAGCTCGCCTTTGCCGTCGAAACCACCGCTGAGGTAAGGCGGGTGATAGACGACGGCGGTGGCGGTGGCGTCGCCGCCGAAGTGGCGGAGGGCGGGCAGGACGAGCGCGGCCTCTCTTAAAAAGGGGAGGCAGGGGCGGTGCAGATCGCCGGGCTGCCAGTGGACTTGCTTGGCGGTGACGGTGAGGGACTCGACCTCAAAGGTGGTGTCGCCGGCGCGGGCGATCGGGGCGAAGGCGAGGCGCTGGCCGTGCAAGGGGCGGCGGGCGCGGGCGGGCTGGGCGAGGAGGACAGCGTTGGCGGCGTCGACCTGGCCTTTGATGGTGGCGGCGGCGCCAGGGCCCGGGGCGGGCTGGGGGATGAAGGCGACAGGGGCGGTGAAGTCGACGGCGCGGCCCTCACGATCCCAGGCGCGCAGGCGGAGGAGGTGGTCTTGGCCGCCGACGCGCAGCCAGCGGGGGGTGGCGGTGTCGAGATCGAGGTTGGGGGTGGTGCGGTCGAGGATCCGCAGGCGCAGCAGCGGGGTCTCGCGGCCTTGGTAGGGGTAGCGGGCGGGCACGCCGAAGTCGGGCTGGTAGTCGAGCTCAGGCTCGCGGACGACGATGAACTCGCGGCGGCGCAGGTAGGCGCCGAGCCGGCCGAGGGGCCGCTGCTGGACCTTGCGCTCGGTGATCGCGATCAGGACGGCGCGGTGGCCGTAGGGGAAGAGGAAGCCGCGGCGGACGACGCGCACGTAGTGATCGCGGCCCATGGTGGCGCGGTGCACCCAGGTGGCGATCTGGAGCGACTCGTCGGCCCAGCGGGCGTCGAGGTCGAGCCAAGCGCCGAGGGCGCTGAGCATGAGGTCGGCGTGGGGCGGGTCGCTGTGCACCGACTGGGAGACGACGATCGTTCGCTCGTCTGGCGTAAGAGACATGACCATACCGTCAGGTCCTGGACCAGGGTTCTGCGGCGGGTTGGGGTGGCCGAGGGTCCAGATCGCGCGGAGCACGGGGCGGGACTCGCGGACGAGCCGGGGGCCGCGGGTGGGGCGACGGACCAGGCGGGTGTGCCAGAGCTCGGTGCGGCCGGCGCGCTCGACTGGCGCCTCGGCGTGCCGCCAGAGGGCGCTGGCGTCGGGGGAGAGGATGAGGCGGAAGGTTGGCTCGATCGAGGTCTCGTCGGCGCGTGGGGCGCGGATCTGGATCGGGCCGACGTCGACGGGGGTGGCGGCGGGGGCGAGCTTGGGGGCGAGGCGGGGGTCGTCCCAGGCGAGCAGGGTGCGGAGGTCGTAGGGGAGGGCGTGGGCGTCGCTGCGCAGGGTGAAGGCGAGGCGGGTTGGTTCGCTGAGGTAGGCGAGGACGGGCGGATCAGGGAGGGTGGTGTGGGGGGTGTCGCCGTCGGCCTCGTAGATCGACTCTTCGCCGAGGGCTTGCGGTTGGAAGTGGACGACGAGGGTGGCGGCCGCGGCGGCGCGCTGGAGGTCGGCGGTGTCGCCCGCGGCGACCAGGCGCAGGCCCAAGAGCTCGTAGGTGAGCTGGAGGAGGTCACGCGGGCGGAGCAGTCGGAGGCGGATCGCGACGGGGGAGGTGATGGTGACGGGGGCGGCGCCGAGGTGGAGGCGGACCTCTCCGCGCTCGGGGCTGGGGGCGGGCGCGTCAGCGAGGACGAAGCGGAGGCGGGTGTCGGCCTGCGGTAAGGGATCGGCGACGAGGCCGCCTGGACGGGCGGCGTGGGCGAGCCAGGTGAGCTCGCAGGTGAGGGCGCGCTGGTCGCCGACTTGGCCGAGCACGAAGGGGCGGTGGTCGCGGGGGCGGCCGAGCAGGAGGCTGACGCGGGGGGTGTGGAGGTCGCGGGTGTCGTCGCCGAGCTGGGCGAGCAGGCCGCGGGCGAGCAGCGCGGGCGCGGGGCCGTAGAGGGCGACGAAGATCGGGCGATCGAGGGGGATCCGGTAGGGCTGGCCGTCGACGCGGCGGAGCTCCGGCGAGGGGGTGAACTCGAGGGTGCTCGCGAGATCGCCAGCGGCGGCGAGCAGGCGGCGGGGGCCGGCGGCGTCTTCACCTGCCTCGACGGCCAGCCAACGGAAGGGCGGCTGAGCGGCGCTGAACTCGAGCTCGCCGGCGACGGTGGGCCAGAAGTCGAGCGCGAAGGGCTGATCGACGCCGACGAAGAGGGCGCTGCGGCGGTCGGGCGGGGCGAGCATGAGGCCGGCCATGCCAGGGGCGAGCAGGGCGACGGTGAGCAGGTGTCGGACGACGTCGGGGCCGTAGCCGCGGAGGTGGACGATCCCTGGGCCGGCGGCGGCGAGGGTCCAGGAGGGGCGGAAGAGGGCGACGCCGAGGCCTTGGGTGGTGATGGTGTGATCGGCGTCGAGGGGGCAGGCGACGCCGTCGAGGGCGACCGGCGCGGCGGCGGCGGTGCTGCCCTCGAGGAAGGGGCGCAGGCCGAGGGTCGCGCGAAAACCACCCCAAGCGAGCTGGAGCTCGAGCGCCCAGCCGTGGGTGCGATGGCGGTAGATCCGGGCGATGAGATCGGCGGGGATCTCGGTGCCTGGGAAGCGGGCGCCGCTGAGGACGAGGGTGACGGCGCTGCCGCTCTGGCTGACCGAAAGGGCAGGTGATCCGGCGAAGCGATCGAGCTCGAAGGTCCAGCGATCGTCGCCGCCGAGGACGAAGCGGGCGCGGCTGGCGCTGTAGATCAGGGAGATGTCGTCGAAGGTGAGGGTGCGGGTGAGCTCCAGCGGGGGGATCTTGACGGGCAAGACGGCCCAGGCGCGGGCTGGCCCGCCCTCCAGCGGCGCGGCGATGACGTGGGCGCCCGCGGGGTCGAGGCGGAGGCGGGCGTCGCCGCTGAGGGCGCCGAGGTTGATGAGGTTCTCGAGGTTCATGCAGCCTCCGGGATCAGGTGCCCCGGCAGGCTAGTTCGGTGTGCGATCAAAAGGGGGGCGTAGCTGTCCGCAATTGTTGCGGTGGCCGTCGCGCCCTTCACGCGATCGAGGGTGTGTCCGAAGAGACAGGTCGATCGGCGCGCTCAGGGCGCCCAGAAGCAGGTGTCGTTGCTGCACACCATGCCGTCGGGGCAGGTCTTGCCCGCGGAGCAGTCGAGCAGGCAGGCGTTCTCGCCCTTGGAGGTGGCCATCTCCCGGCAGGTGCTCAGGGCGGTGCCGGTGCCGGGCGGGTCGAAGCAGTCGCAGTCGTCGACGCAGCCGATGATGGTGCAGGTGACAGCGTCGGTGATCTCGGCGGAGCTGAGGCAGGAGACGAAGCCGACGCTCTGGCCCGAGCCCATCCACATGCACAGCTTGTTGTCGATCTCGCCGATCTCGGGGGAGCAGTCGTTGTAGCCGCCGACGACCGGGGGATCACAGGCGGGGGCGGTGGTGGTGCCAGGATCGGTGGTGCCGGGATCGGTGGTGCTGGGATCGGTGGTGGTGCCAGGATCGGTGGTGGTGCTGTCGTCGGTGGTGGTGGTCTCGACGCTGGTAGTGGCGCTGGTGGTGGACGAGGTGGTCGAGGTCGCCCCTGTGCTCGTGCTGCTGGCGCCGGTGTCGCCGTCGTCTCCGGCGGTGCAGGCGAGGGGGAGGGCGAGTGCGAGGCACAAAAAGAGGGTCGAAGACGCGCGCATCGGCCGACAGTAACGCGCGCGCGGGTGGGCGTCACGTCCCCTTCGTGACGGGTGACAAGCGACGAGGGAGCGCCGAGAATGCGCGCGTTATGCCGATCACCAAGCTCACCGCCTCCGATGGTTTTGAACTCGACGCCTTCCGGATCGATCCAGAAGGGCAGCCCCGCGGCGCGGTGGTGGTGCTGCAAGAGATCTTCGGGGTGAACGATCATATCCGCGCGGTCACGGCGATGTTCGCGGGCTGCGGCTATACGGCGATCGCGCCGTCGATCTTCGATCGCAAGCAGCGCGGCGTGCGGCTGGCGTACACCGCCAAAGACCACGACGAGGGGATCACGCTGGCGCGGTCGATGTCGCCCAGCGAGGTGATGCTGGACATCGCGGCGGCGGTGGCGGCGGTGGCGCCGGCGGGCAAGGTGGGGGTGGTCGGGTATTGCCTGGGCGGGGCGCTGACGTGGCGCAGCGCGGCGCTGCTGCCGGGGGTGAGCGCGGCGGTGAGCTACTACGGGGCGCAGATCCCGTACTTCGTCGAGGAGCGGCCGAAGGCGCCGATCCAGTTCCATCTGGGCGCGCGCGACAGCTACTGGCCGATCGACCAGGCGCGGGCGATCGGCGGGTCGGTGCCAGGGGCGGAGGTGTTCGAGTACGCGGCGGACCACGGCTTCGCGTGCGATCACCGGGCGCCGGTGTTCGACGCGGACGCGAGCGCGCTGGCGCTGCAACGGACGCTGCGCTTCTTCGCCCGGCACGTGGGCTGAGGGTCGGGGAGCTGCTGACGGCGCTGCCGCTCCTCCGGCGCGGCGCGAGGCTCAGGTGGATACGCCGCGGGCGGCGGACTCCTGGGGGGTGAGGGCGGCGTGGATGAGCTGGTGGAGGGGGGCTTCGAGGCCGGCGGCGGCGGCGTAGCGGAGGAGGGCGCCGCTCCAGTCGTCGAGCTCGGAGGGGCGGCCGGCGAGCATGTCTCGCTGTAACGAGGTGGTGGCGTCGGGGGGTAAGGCGTCGAGGTAGGCGAGCGAGCGCGGGACGATGTCGGCGGCGACGTCGATGTGGTGGGCGCGGGCGACGGCTTCTCCTTCGAGGAGGGCGCGTTCGAGGAATTGACGGGTCGGTGGGCGGCGGAGGGCGCCGACGGGGGCGCGGCACAAGGCGCCGACGCCGCCATACGCGGCGATGAAGATGAGCTTCTCCCACAAGAGGCGGTCGATGTCGTCGACGCGGCGGGCGTCGACGCCGACGCGGGTGAAGGCGGCGCAGAGCTGGTCGAGCTGGTGGGTGTGGTGGCGGCTCGGAGGGGATCTGGCGAGCTGGCCGACGCGCAGCTCGGGCTGGGCGGCGAGGTGGTGGACGTGGCCCGGGGCGGCGAGGGCGCTGACGATCTTGCAGGTGCCGCCGACGGCGCGCGGGCCGAAGGTTTGGGCGAGCTGATGCGCGGCTTCGACGCCGTTGAGCAGGGGGACGATGGTGGTTGGATCGGCGACGAGGTGGCGGAGGCCGGGGAGGACGGCGGGGAGCTGCCAGCCCTTGACGGCGACGAGGATGAGGTCGCAGGGGCCGATCGCGGCGGGATCGTCGGTGGCGTGAGCCGGGTGGATCGTGAAGTCGCCGGTGACGCTCTGGACGCGCAGGCCGGCGCTCTGGAGGGCGCGGAGGTGAGGGCCGCGGGCGAGGAAGGTGACGTGTTCGCCGGCCTGGGCGAGCTTGCCGCCGAAATAGCCGCCGACGCCGCCGCTGCCGTAGATCGCGATCTTCATGGGTGTTGAGACGCTCTGACGGGTTGTGGCTATCCGTCGCGCTCGCAGCGGGCGTCGATGAGGACGAGGCGGCGCTCGCTGCGGACGCGGTGGAGGGCGGCTTGTAGGAGCGCTTCGGCGTCTTTGGGGTGATCGAGGGTGAGGCCGACGCCGCCGGCGGCGCGGGCGACGGCGGCGAAGTCGAGGGGGGCGGCGAAGTCGCAGAGGGGGAAGTCGCCGGTGCGTACGGCGTGCCCCTGCGGGTGCGAGCCGCGGGTGCTCCGTTTAATGGTGCTCCACGCTTGATCGTTAAAGACGACGATGAGGAGGCCGATCCCCTCGGCGGCGGCGACTTGATGGGCAGAGAGGGGGGTGTTGAAATAGTAAGAGCCGTCGCCGAGGGTGACGACGATGGTGCGCTCCGGGGCGGCGATGGCGGCGCCCAAGGCGGCCCCCAAGGACCAGCCGAGGCCGCTCGCGACCGAATTCTCGAACCAGGAGTCGGGGCAGCGGCGCGGGACTTGCCAAGGATCGAGGTCGTACTCGTTGAAGATGACGGCGTCGTCGTCGAGCACGCGGCCGAGGGCGCGGGAGAGGTAAGACTTGGTGAGGCGGCCGGCCGCGCCTTCAGCGTCGGCGCGGGATCTCGCGTTATGAAACGCTTGCTCGTGGGCGGCGCGCAGGCGCCCGGGCGGGGTGGGCGCGGGAGCCCCGGGGAGATGATCGGCGAGGGCGCGGAGGATGGCGGCGGGGTCGCCGCTGAGGGCGAGGTCGCAGGGGAAGCCGCGCATGGGCAAGTCGGCGTGGAGGGGATCGACGCCGATCTGGATGACGCGGGGGGGCGCGTCCATGCGGCCGAAAGAGGGGATCCAGGGGACGGGGCACTCGACGGCGAGGATCAGGTCAGCCTCGGCGACGAAGGGGAGGGGCTCAAAGCCGAGGTGGTGGGGGTGCTCGGTCGGGAAATTGAAGAAATTACGCTTGCCGTGCTCGATGACGCCGATCTGGGCGCGCTCGGCGAGGCGGACGAGCGCTTCGGGGGCGCCGACGTGGCGGCCTGCGTCGGCGGTGACGATGAGGGGGCGCTCGGCGGCGCGGATCCAGGCGGCGGCGGCCTCGATCGCGCTGGGCTCAGGCAGGCAGAGGCGGGTGGGGGTGTGGCGCGGGCGGCGATCGAGGGGGCGGGCAGGGGCGGCGGCGCTGAGCGGCTCTTTGGGCAAGGTGAGGTAGACGGGGCCTTGAGGATCGGAGGCGGCGATCGCGAGGCCGCGCTCGACGACGGTGTCGAGCGCGTGGGGGCTGCGCAGCTCGTAGTCCCACTTGGTGAACTCGCGGAACATGGCGCGCTGATCGAAGGTGTCTTGGCCCCACTGCACGAAGTTGCTGCGGGCGCCGGGCACGCCTCGCTCGTACCAAGGGGTGGTGCCAGCCATGACGAAGATCGGCACGCGGGCGCGGCGGGCGTTGATCAGGCCGAGGCCCATGTTGGCGGTGCCGACGCCGACGTGGCCCATGACGGCCTGGGGGCGGCGCGAGAGGAGGGCGTGGCCGTGGGCGAGGGCGATCGCGGTGTTCTCGTGGGGGCAGGTGACGACCCGCAGGGCGAAGGTGGGGTCGCCGCCGCGCTCGGCGAGGGCGTCGATGATCGGGGTGAAGTCGGTGCCTGAGTTGGCGGCGAGCAGCTCGACGCCGTGGAGATCGAGGAGGCGGAGGAGCTGGGCGGCGGCGCTGCCGGCGGGTAAGACGAGGGGGTCGAAGGGGGGCGGGTCGAGGCGATCGTCGCCGCGGCCGCGGGCGCCGCGGAGGTGGGCGCGCAGGGCGGCGGTGAAGGCGTCGGGGTCGTCGAGGTTGGAGAAGTGGGCGGCGCGCCCCAGCTGGACGAGCCTGGCACAAGGGACAGCTTCGGCGATCGCGGTGAGCAGAGGATCGGTGGGGGTGACCGGGTCGAGGGCGCCGCCGATGAGGAGCAGGGGGCGATCGATGGTGGGGAGCAGGGGGCGCAGGTCGGCGCGCAGCATCTCGCGCCAGCAGGCGCGCACCATCGCCTCGTCCTTGGCGGACTCGACGGCGACGCCGGCGCGGACGATCTCAGGGGCGGTGGTGGGGGCGAAGAGGCCGGGTAAGCTGCGCTGGGAGAAGCCGGGCAGGCCGTGCTCATCGACCTGTCCTGAGAACCATGTGTAGCGGGCCTCGCCGTCGGCCTGATAGGCCCAGGTGTTGGCGAGGGTGAGGCTGCGGACGCGCGCGCGGTGGCGGCGGAGCAGCTCCAAGGCGACGACGCCGCCCATCGAGAGGCCGACGACGTGGGCGCGCAGGTAGCCGGCGCGCTCGATCGCGGCGGCGACGTCGTCGGCGAAGCCGGCCATCGAGACCTCGGCGGCGGGCCTCGTGAGGTCGAGGGCGAGGGTGTCGTAGGCGGGGGCGAGGGCGCGCAGCTGCGGGGCCCAGAAGCTGGGGTCGCCGCCGACGGCCGGGAGGAAGACGACGAGCTCACGATCGAGGCTCATGGGGATCCTTGGCCGACGCGGGCGATCAGGGCGAGGGGGCCGCCGCCGAGGGGGCCGTGGTGCTCGGCGCGGGTGGAGACGTAGACGCGGGTGTCGCCGAGGGTGGCGGCGAGCACGGAGGCGAGCACGCAGCGGGAGTAGCGGGTGTCGCTGATGTCGTCGTCGCTGAGCATGGTGTGGCGGCGGCCGCGGATCTGGCCGCGTGGGTCGGCCTCGGACTTGGCGAAGGCGGCGATGAGAGGGCTGGAGCGGGGGTCGGTGAGGGGGCGGTCGAGGCCTAAACGCGCGGCGACGCGGCGGATCGCGGCGACGTCGAGCAGGTCTTGCAAGACCTCGTGGTCGATCACGAGATCGCCGCCCCAGGCGGGGCTGTTGGCGAAGAGCACGATCTCGGTGCGATCGAGGCCGGGTTTGGCCGAGCAGGAGGCGACGGCGGAGTAGAGGGCGAAGTCTCGGCCCACGACGTCGTCGCTGAGTTGATCGGGCTGGACCTCGCCGAGAGCGAGGGCGACGCCGAGGGCCGAGGCGGCGCGGGAGCCGACCATGTCGCAGCGGAGCGGGCGGCCAGCGTGATCGGCGTTTGCGGCCTGTTCGGCGGTGAAGCGCGGGATCGCGCCCTTCATCTGGACGAGGTGGACGTCGCGGAGGTCGTCGAGATCGAGGCTGGCGGCGAGGTGGCGGACGAGCGCGGCGGTCTCTTGGATCTGGGGGAGGCGGCCGATCTCTTCGGGGTGAAAGGCGCGGGTGTGGCCGACGGCGATGGCGAGGCGCTTCTCGCGAGCGGGCGACGAGCGGGGCGCGAGGGGCTCGTCCGTGCGCGTGAAGACGATCATGTGCGGGGTGACGACCCCCTCGGTGCCGCCGGAGAAGGAGAAGATGATCCGGTCCTGGACGCGCTCGGGGGCGAGGCCGAGGCGAGGGGCGAAGAGGTGCTCTAGGGCGCTCATCGCGAGGGCGCGGGTGAAGTCGTTGCGCCCGCCGTTGCCCTCGGTCTTGCCGATGACGGCGATGACCTCGCCCGCTCGGATGACACCAGCGTCGAGGAGCTGGCGGAGCTGGTGGAGGTCGTCGGGGGCGCGGGTCTCGAGGTTGTAGGCGTCGATCCGCATCGGGCTCAAGTGAGGGTGACGTGGAGGGCGGCGCCGGTGTGGCGGAGGATGTCGATCTTACGCACGTCGCCGTCGTCCATCTCTTCGGCCTCCTTCTGGTTGGCGAGGGCCTGGACGACCTCGGCGGAGTTGGCGGTGAGCACGGTGACGGGGCGATCGACGGCCATGGGGAAGTCGTGCCAGGTGCCGGTGTGGATCATGATGCCGTGGCCAGGCGGGAGCACGAAGGCGCGCACGTCGCTGAGGTCAGGGACGTCCATGCCGCGCTGATGAGTGGGTTTTCCTAGGACCATGACGAGCGGGGCGTCGCCGAGGCCGACGAAGAGCTGGGTCATCCGCATGTGGCGCTCGAGCCAGGTGATGGTGCCGGGGCGCGGGTGGATCCGGGCGGTGCGGACGACCGCGTGCTCGTGGTAGCGGAAGGGGAGGTTGAAGCCCTCCTCGACCGCGCCCTTGTAGAACGGGATGGTGAGGCCAGCGTCAGGGACGTCGGTGCCGATGAAGATCCCGTAGTCGGCGGTGTTCTCGCGGGTGGCGTGGACGACGGGGACTTCGATGACGCTTGGCTGGTTCTGCATGAGGCTCCGATCCGCGCGTCGGAGTCTATCTCCGCGGGGGGCGCGGGCGATAGGGGCCGAGCGGTGGTGTGGATCACTGGGTGTAGACGAGGGTGAAGTCGCCGTCGCGGCCGAGGGCGGGGGCGGCGGCGCCGGCGAGCTCGTCGACGCACTTGAGCGACTCGCCCTTGACCTCGACCTTCTTGATGCGGTCGGCGTCGACTTGTACGAGGACCTCAGCGCGCTTCTTCTTGACGGTGCGCAGGCAGGCGCCGAGGGTGGTGGCGAGCTCCTGGCTGAGGGCGAGGGCGGCGCCGTCTTGCCAGGTGGCGCTGGCGACCTTCCACTTGCCGACCTTGATCTTGCTCAGCGGTGGGGCGGCGGCGGCGGCCTTGGCGGCCTCTTCGGCGCGCGCCGCGGCCTTGGCGGCGGCCTCCGCGGCGGCGGCGTCGGCGGCGGCTTTGGCGTCGGCTTCGGCCTTGGCGTCCGCGGCGGCCTTGTCGGCGGCGGCCTTGGCGTCGGCGGCGGCTTTGGCGTCGGCTTCGGCCTTGACGGCGGCGGCGGCGACTTCTTCGGCGCTGGGGGCCGGGTCGGCGCTGTCACAGGCGAAGGTGAGGAGGAGCGTGATCGCTAGCGCGGTGGTCGAGGGGCGTCGCATGCTCGAGGCTTATCACGGACGGCCGCTGGCTGGCTCGCGGGCGCGGGCGCGCGGGCGCTCGCGTTCGATGTCTTTTGAGACATGTGTGAGGGGCCAGGGCCGTGATCGCGCGCTGGCGGCGCCCGAAGGCGCGCGCTGGCGGAGGCGCTCGCGCGCCCGCCAGCGCCTGGCTCAGCCGCCGAGCTCGGCGGCGCGGGCTTCGGCGCGCTCCCACATGCGAATGTACCCCTCGGCGGAGCGGAAGAGGGGGTCGAGCTCGGCGGGGTCCTGGGCGTCGCGGCGGGCGTCCTCGAGCAGCTCGGGTAAGAGGCCGATGTGCACGAGGCCTTCGGTGTTGAAGTCGAGGGTCCGCTCGCCGATCACGGGCTGGGTGAAGGTGATGTCGCCAGCGTGAGAGGTGAAGGGGTAGGTGATCGGATCGGCTTGAGGGGTCGGGCAGGCGCCGTCGCCGAAGCGGGGGCCGCGGGCGCCGGCGAAGCCGTTGAGGTCGAAGCCGAAGCCTTCGGCGGGGTAGCCGCCGTTGGCCTTGATGAGCTCGATCTTCTCTAAAAACCCCTGGAGGGTGGCGCCGGGGGCGTCGCCGCGGCAACGCCCGAGGCCGGTGGTGGAGACGCCGCCGAGCTTGTAGAGCAGGCCGCCGTTGTTGCGGCCGTGGCTGCCGATCGGCGGGTAGTCGGCCTGCTGGAGGAGCTCGTAGGCGCGGACGTAGGCCCACTGGGGGAAGTGGTCGACCTCGATGATCATGCCGCGGGCCATCATCGCGGCGAGCAGGTGCTCCCCCTGCGGGGTGATGGTGGCGTTCTGGCAGTAGGCGCCGACGAGCGGGGGGGCGAGGATCTGATCGAGGTACTTGGCGGTGGTGGTGAGCGGGGCGGCTCCGAAGCCGCTGTTGTCGACCGGCGGGGGGGAGTCGTAGGTGTCGCGCGGTTGGTTGAGGCCGCCGAAGTTGACGTCGCCGCGGTCGAAGCCGCCGACCTCGGGATCAGGGCACTCGAGGGTGAAGTTCGACCAGTGGCCGCTGTTGGCGAAGTTGCCGAGCTCGATGAAGGCGCGGTCGCCGTCGCCGGGCGAGAATTTGTTGTCGTACTTGTGGACGGGGAAGAGGGCGCGGACGCCGAGATCGTAATAATAGTCGAGCTGGGCGTCGATGTAGGCGTCGTCGCAGGGCGGTTCACCTGGCCCCGGGGTCAGCTTGCAGTCGAAGAGGTTGGAGGTCTCGATGCCGAGGATGACGGCCATCTTGCCGCCGCCGATCACCTCACGGGCCTCGGCGGGGGTGTGGACGACGCGGAACCAGCCGAGGCCAGGGCCGCCGGCGTGGGCGTCGATGTAGCGCTCCATCGCGTAGGTCTCGTCGATGATGCGATCGACGGCGGTCATGTCGTCGCAGGCGTAGCGGCTCTTCTGGATCCCCTCGCCGATCATGAAGTCGCAGATGATCGCGTTGGTGGTCGCGTGCTGGACGACGAGGCGGAGGCCGGCGAGGTAGGCGCGCTCGAGCCACTTGTAATACTGGGTCTGGTGGGTGGAGCGGCGCGGGCCGTCGGGCCACTCGGTGAAGGTGGGGTAGCCGGCGGTGGCGTGGTTGTCCTCGCTCAGCTCCTTGGCGATGAGATCCGGCAAGAGGCTGCTGAGGTCGGCGCCTTCGGCCCCGGCGGCGTCGAAGCTGTAGCCGAAGAAGTCCTTGCGGCCCATCTCGCCGTGGGCGATCTGACAGTCGGGCAGGGCGTGCTCGACGCCGAGGCGGTGGTAGGCGCCGCCGTGGAAGAGGCCGCCGCCGCCGAAGGCGAAGTTGGAGTGGATGTGCGAGTGGGTGTCGACGATGCCGTAGAGATCGCCGTCGGCGAACTTGGTCTGGGTGACCTGGCCGGCGGCGTCGAGGGTGAGCTCGGGGTGCGGCTTGCAGTCCTTGGCGGGCTCAAAGGTGAGCGGGAGGCCTTCGGCGGAGAGGGCGGCGGCGCCGAGGAGCTGGCCGCTGCGGCGGCTGCGGAGCTGGTATTGAGCGGGGTCTTGGGCGGAGGGCTCGAGGATCCACTCGGCGCCGGAGATGTACGCGTCGTCGATGAGGGTGACGTCAGAGTCGAGCGCGGTGCGGCGGAGCAGGGGGCCGTCTTCGGCGAGCAGGTAGCCGCCTTGGTGATCGTAAAAAAGGTAGGTGGCGAGGTCGGATGGCTTTGTAAAAAAACGGGCGGCGGCGGCTTGACCGCCCGCGAAGGCGAAGGCGAGGCCGTCGCCGCTGGCGGTCAAGTACGCGTCGCCGCTGCGCAGGGTGTAGCAGCCGCCGGCGAAGCCGTAGAGGTCGAGCTCCTCAGGGATCGGGCCGGTCTCGCTGGGATCGGTGGTCTCGCTGGCGGCGCTGGTGGCGTCGCTGTCGCTGCCGACGCTGTCGGTGGCGCTGGTGTCGTCGGCGGCGGCGCCGGTGCAGGCGCTCAGCGGGAGGAGGAGGGAGAGGGAGAGGTTGAGGCCGCGCACTGCGACTCGAGTGTAGGGGGCGAGGGTGCGCGGTGTCGATCGAGCGGCGGTGTCATGGGCGTTAACGCGCGTCGTGGACGCGGCCGGCGGCGCCGAGCTGGCGGCGCACGAGGTAGGCGAGCGCGCCGATCGAGCCGAGCGCGAGGGTGGCGACGAAGTAGGGGCGGACGTCGATGCCGCGGCGGCGCGCGTCGGGGACGGCGAGGGTGAGGAAGCAGAGCGCCGCGAGCACGAGGTCGGTGAAGACTTGCGTGGGCCAGCCGCCGGCGGTGTGGATCGGGATGAGGTCGGCGAAGCCGTGCTCGATCACGACCGACACGCTGAAGGCGGTGAAGAGGACCCAGGCGATGAGCGGGAGGAGGATCTTGTGCATGCGGGCAGGGTGCGACGGCCTCGGCGGGTTGACCATGACGCCGGAGGTAATGTCGTGGCGGCCAGGGGCGATGTAGGCTGCGGACCCGATGGCGATCTCGAACCAGGTGACCCACTTCGGGCCGCTGCTGCGTGAGTGGCGGCTGGCTCGGCGACTCACACAAGAGGCGCTGGCCGAGCGCGCTGAGGTGTCGACGCGGCACCTGAGCTTCCTCGAGACGGGGCGATCGCAGGCGAGCCGCGAGATGACGTTGACGCTCGGTGACGCGCTCGATCTGCCGCTGCGCGAGCGTAATTCGCTGCTGGTGGCCGCCGGCTTCGCGCCGGTGTATCGCGAGACGGCGCTGGACGCGGCGCCGATGCTGCACGTACGCCGGGCGCTGGAGCGGATGTTGGCGCAGCAGGAGCCGTACCCGGGGATCGTGATCGACCGGACCTGGAACGTGGTGCAGATGAACAAGGGCGGGGTGCGCTTGTTCTCGCGGCTATACGGCGGGCAGGCGCCGCCGCCGGAGGTGAGCGGTAACCTCGTGCACGCGCTCTTCCACCCGCGCGGGCTGCGTCGAGTGATCGTCGACTGGCCGACGCTGGCAGGGGTGATGGCGCAGCGGCTCCATCGCGATGTGGCGGCGGATCCGAGCCATGAGGGGCTGCGGGCGCTGCGGGACGCGGTCCTTCGGTACCCAGGGGTGCCCGAGGGGCTGCGGGCGCCGCCGCTGGCAGGGGCGCCGCCGATCGCGGTGGCGGTGCACGTGCGGGCGCCCGACGGCGGCGAGGCGCGGATCTTCTCGATCCTGGCGTCGCTCGGCACGCCGCTGGATGTGACAGCGGAGGAGCTGCAGATCGAGCTGTATTTTCCGGTCGATGACGCGAGCGAGGCGTTCTTGCGGGCGTGTTGAGCGGGGGCGTCGGCCCTCGACATGTTCGGGGTGTTCGTGGCAGATCGTCAGCGATGCCGCCGCTGCGCGCCCTGTACGGACGACTGCTCTTCGGGGTGGGCGCCCGAGCGTACGATGTGTTGACGGCGCAGCAGCGCTGGCGCGACCAGATCACGCGCTTACTCGATCACCACCCGCCGTCGGGGGCGGAGCGGGTGCTCGATCTTGGGACGGGGCCCGGGGTGAGCGCGTTTGCGCTCGCTTCGGCGCTGCCGCCAGGGAGCAGCGTGATCGGCGTCGATCTGTCGCCGCAGATGATCGCGCGAGCGAGGCGCCACGCGGATCGGCTGCGGGGGTTACCGGTGGCGTTCCACGTCGGTGACGCGCGCGACCTGCCGTTCGCCGACGCGAGCTTCGATCGCGTGACGGGCCACAGCTTCTTGTACTTGCTGCCCGATCCGGTGGCGGTGCTCCGTGAGGTGCGCCGGGTGCTGACGCCGGACGGGGTCGCGACGTTTATGGAGCCCGCCCGCGAGGGATCGTTGATCGAGGCGGCGATGCGCGCCCCGCGGCCGCTGGGCGCGCTCCTGGCGGATCCGGGCCCGACGCTGCGCTTCGCGACGTCGATGGCCTTGTGGCGGGTGGTGTCGGCGACACAGACGCGTATGGATGAGGGGCGGATCGCCGCGCTGTTCAGGGCGGCTGGGTTTGGTGAGGCGCGGTGCCACCCGACGCTGAACGGGCTCGGCCTGCACTGCGTCGGCCGAGCGCACCTCGGTGGTTGACCCGCTCAGGGGCAACGATCCGCGACGAACCAGCCCTCGACGTTGGCGTCGAAGGGGGCGTCGACGTCGCAGAGGCGGCCTTCGACGGTGGTGTCGTCGATGGCGATCAGCTCGAAGGTGGCGGAGAAGCTGCCTCCGCCGAAGAAGCACTCGTTGCCGCCTTCGTCGGGGCCTGTCTCGGTGAAGACGCCGAAGACGTCGCCGAAGGCGAGGTCGTGGATCCCGGGGGTCTGGTACTCAGGCGGGATGATGATCGTGACCGCCCACTCGGGGCCGCAGTCGAGGTTGGCGGCGGGATCTTTGCAGACGAAGGCCTGGGAGCTGAGGCGGACGTAGAGCGTGCCCGGGTCGGGCTCGGAGCCGCCCGAGGAGCCGCTGGAGCCGCCGGTGGTCATGTCAGGGGGGAGCTGGGCGTTGGTGTAGGCGATGGCGGTGACGAGGCCGCTGATCCCTTCAGCCTCGCCTTTACACGCGGCGGGCGGGTCACCGGTGGGGTCACCGGTGGGGTCGCCCGAGGGGTCGCCCGAGGGGTCGCCGGAGGTGACGCTGGAGGATCCTGTCGCGGTCGAGATGTCGCCGGTGTCCTCACCGCTGGTCGCGCCGCTGCCGTCGCTGGTGCCCGAGGCGCCGGTGCTGCCGCTACCGCTGGTGCTGCTGCCGCTAGTGTCGCTGGTGTCGCTCGCCGAGGTTTCTGTGGCGTCGGTGTCGCCGACTGTCGCCTCCTCCTTGGGGTTGCAGGCGGTGAGGGCGAGGAGGAGCGAGAGCGCGGTGGTCGAGGTGGTGGCGCGGTTGTGCATGCGCCGGAGAGTGCATCAATCGATCCGGTGGCGCGACACGTGATGCATGAATGATTCCGCGGCGGCCGGCGGGCCGGTTCGGTCCGCTATGACGACGGTGTCGCGCTCGCCTGGGGGCCCCGACGAGCGCGGATTGGAGTGGTAGTTGTTGCGACGGCATGGCGGATCCGGGCAGCCTCGAGCAGGCGTACTTGCCGATCGACCGGCGCCTCGCGCTCGCCAGCGGCGTCGCGCTGCCGTCGCGCTCGAGCGGGGCGGTCCTCTTCGTCGATGTCGCGGCGTTCACGGCGATGACGGCGCGCCTGACAGCGCGGCTCGGGCCGCAGCGCGGCGCGGAGGCGCTGACGGCGCTGCTGGACGCGATCTACACGGCGATGGTCGCGGAGATCCACGCGTACGGCGGGAGCGTGATCAGCTTCGCGGGCGACGCGATCACCTGCTTCTTCGCGGCGGATGATGACGGCGCTCGGGCGCTCACCTGCGGGCTGCGGTTGCACTCCGCGGCGGGCTCCGTGCGCGCGCCCGCGGGGGTTGGGCCGGTCGCGTTGAAGGTGGCCGTGTGCGTCGGTGACGTGCGGCGCCTGAGCTGCGGCGCCGCGGAGCTGCAGCTCTTCGACGTGATGATCGGGGCGCCGCTCGGCTCGGCGGCGGCGATCGAGCGCGGGTTGGCCGCCGGCGAGACGGGGGTGGATCTCGCGGTCGCCGCGGCGTTAGGCCCGCGGTTGACCGTCTTGGCCCGTCGATCGACGGGCGAGGTGAGCTTCGCGCTGGTCGGCGGCCTCGCGTCGCCGCCGGCGCCGCGGCCGTGGCCCGCGCTGCCCGCGCTGTCGTCCGAGCGGACGAGACCATGGCTTTTGAGGCATGTCCGTGAGCACATGTCGATCGAGCGCGGCGAGTTCCTCGGGGAGCTGCGGCTGTGCACGATCGTCTTCGGCAGGCTGGGCGCGGCGGGCGATGACGCGGCGATGGACGCGGCGATCTCGCGGGTTCAGCGGGTGATCGACCGCCACGGGGGCGCGCTCGCGCAGGTGGTGCTCGGCGACAAGGGGGACTATTTCTACGCGGTGTTCGGCGCGCCTGTCGCCCACGAGGACGACGCGTCGCGCGCGCTGGCGGCGTGCTGGGAGCTGCTGGCTGAAGGATCTCGGTCGTTCGGGATCGCGAGCGGGCAGACGTACACGGGGGCGTACGGGAGCCCGGCGCGGCGCACCTACGGGATCCTCGGGCCCGAGGTGAACGTCGCGGCGCGCCTGATGACGGCGGCGCCGCCGGGGACGATCTTGGTGAGCGAGCAGGTCGCGCGCGCGGCCCCAGAGTTCCGATTTGCGGCGGCGGGCGCGCTGCATCTCAAGGGCTTCGAGGCGCCTCGAGCGGCGCTGCGGGCGATCGGGAAGGCGCGACCAGCGTCGGCGCCGCGACCCGGGGGACGCGTGGTCGGCAAGCTGAAGGAGCGCTCGCGGATGGCGGGCCGCTTGGAGGCGCTGACGCGGGGTGAGAGCGGCGTGGTGGTGCTCGAGGGTGAGCCAGGGATCGGGAAGTCGACGCTGGCGCGCGAGCTGGTCGCGCTGGCCGAGGAGCGCGGGGTGCGGGCGTTGATCGGGGCGGCGGCGGCGATCGAGGCGGCGACGCCGTACTACGCGTGGCGCAGCGTGCTGCAGGAGCTGCTGGGGCTGCTACCAGGGGCGACGGCGGGGTCATCCGCGGCGGTGCGGGCGGCGCTGGCCGATCCAGCGCTGGGGCCGCTGCTGCCGCTCGCGAACGCGGTGGCGGCGCTCGATCTGGCGGAGACGGCGGCGACCGCGGGCTTGACGGGGGAGCGGCGCGGGAACATGACGCGTGATCTGGTCGCTCGCTGGATCCGCGAGGAGATGGCAGGGCGGCCGCTCTTGCTGGTGATCGAGGATGTCCACTGGATGGACTCCGCGTCGTGGGCGTTGGCGTTGACGGCGCGCTTCGAGGTGGCGCCGCTGCTGATGGTGTTGGTGACGAGGCCGATCCCGGCGCCGCAGCCGCCGCCGCTCCGCCAGCTCTTGGCGGACCCGACGTGCCTCCATGTGCACCTGACAGGGCTCGAGCCGGCGGAGATCCTCGCGATGATCGAGGCGCGCCTCCGCGTCGACGCGCTGCCAGCGGCGGCCGCGGCGTGGATCCACGAGCGGGCGGCCGGCCACCCGTTCTTCAGCCAGGAGCTCGCGTTCGCGCTCCGTGACAAGGGGCTGCTCGCGATCGAGGGGCGGCGCTGCTGGCTGACCCAGGTGGAGGGCGATCTGCGGGCTTTGGCGTTCCCTTCGACGATCCAGGGGGTGATCGCGAGCCGCGTCGATCTGCTCGCCCCGGCGGCGCAGCTCACGCTGAAGGTCGCGAGCGTGGTGGGGCGGGTGTTCTCCGGCGAGGTGCTGCGCGGGGTGTATCCGAGCGAGGGGGACGTCGCGGCGCTCGCGGGGCACCTCGAGGCCTTTACGGCGCTCGACTTGACCCGCGTCGCGGCGCCGGCGCCGGCGCTTCGGCACGAGTTCTGCCACGCGGTCACGCACGAGGTGGTCTATGAGCTGTTGCTGTTCGTCCAGCGCGCCCGGCTGCACCGCGCGATCGCGCGATGGTATGAGGTCCGCTCGCCGGTAGAGGCGGCGGGGACGCTGGCGCTGCAGCTCGCGCACCACTGGGATCGGGCGGGGGAGCCCGATCAGGCGCTCGGGTACTTGCTGGCGGCGGGGGAGCGGTCGCTGGCTGAGGGGGCCTACCAAGAGGCGATCGTGGCGCTGGAGCAGGCCCTCTCGCTCGAGGCGGCGTGCGTGCGCCGAGCAGGGCGCGAAGAGCAGGCCCGCCGACGGATCCTCCTGGGCGACGCGCTCTCGCGGGTCGGCAAGCAGGCGCAAGCCCGTACGCTGCTGCTCGAGGGGCTGATGCTGCTCGGTGCGCCGTATCCAGCGACGCGGGGCGCGGCGGCGGCGACGGTGGCGCGGTTGGCCCTGCGGCAGCTCGCTCGGCGCCTCTGGCGGTGGGGCCGCAGCGCCGACAGCGTGGAGCGAGCCCCGAGGCGCACGGGCGACTCGGCGGCGGAGCTGGTGATGCGCGCGTATTTGCCCCTGAGCGTGATCGCGTACACGCAGAACGACCGGATCGCGGTCCTGTACGCGGGCTTGTTTAGGGTCGATCGAGCCGAGCGCGCGGCGACTGCGGCGGGCGAGCTGGCGCGGGCCTATGCCGTGATGGTGCTGATCGCCGGCGCGGCGCGGTTGGGCGCGCTGCAGGGGGAGTACCGGCGCCTCGCTTTGGCGCAGCTCGAGGCCGCGAGGGGCCGTGAGGAGGCGACGTGGGCGATGCAAGTGCTGGCGATCTCGGCGCTGGGAGAGGGGCGGCTGGCTGAGGCTGAGGCGCTGTTTGAGCGGGCTCGGGCGGAGAGCGCCGCGACCGGACAGATCCGCCTGTGGGAGGAGTTGACGGCCGGCTATGCCCACTGCCTGCGCCATCGCGGCGCGTGGAGCGCGGCCGATGAGGCGTTTACGGCGCTGTTCGAGCGAGCCCGGCGACAGGGGGATACGCAGGCGCAGGGCTGGGGGCTCGCGAATTCGGGGTACATCGCGGCGCGGCGCGGGGACTTCGCGCGGGCGCGGGCGCTGATCGACCGCGCGCGGTCGACCGACGGCGAGCTCGACGCGATCGGCGAGTCGAAGCGGCTGTACGCGGCCGTGTTGATCGGGCTGCGTAGCGGCGACGACGCAGCCGCCGCGGCGGCGTTCGCCGCGCTGACGCCGCTGATCGCGGCGGCGCCGATCGCCTACAACATGCTGCACGCGCACCTGGGGGCGTCCGAGTACCACTTGGCCGCGCTGGAGCGTGGCGGCGGCGCCGAGGCGGCGAGGGCTGCGCGTCGGTGGGTGGAGCGGCTCGACAGCTACGCGCGGCGCTTCGCGATCGGGGCGCCGTACGCGGCGATGCATCGGGCGCGCTATTTGGCGGCGACCGGCGGCGGTGAGCGGGCCGTGGCTCGGGCGCTCTCGCGCGCGCTGACGAGCGCGCGCGCGTTGGGCCTGCCGATGAACGAGGCAGAGGCGCTGATCGGCGCGGCGACGCTGCTGCGCGAGGTCGCTCCGACGCGGCGGCGTGAGCAGCTCTTGGCGGCGCAGGAGATCCTGCGCGAGCTCGGCGCGGCGTGGGAGCTGGCGCGCGTCGCGGCGTTGCTCGAGCCGGCGGGTCAGTAGCTCCGGGGCAGCTTCGACGTGGCGGTCGTTGTGCGGCCCGTAGGCCGCCGATAAGGTCGATCCACAACGGTCGGGGGGGTGGCGATGCGCGGAAAAATTCTTGTGCTTCAGGTGTGTGCGGGGCTGCTAGCGGCGTGCAACGGCGATGACTCGTCGACCCAAGGCGACGACGCGACCGCGAGCGCGACAACAGAGACGTCTTCGGCGTCGGCGACCGCCTCGACCAGCGATGGGTCAGCGAGCGCGTCAGCTTCAGCTTCGGCGACGCAAGGCAGCGCGAGTGACTCGGCGACGACGAGCTCCTCGACGACGAGCGACCCAGAGACGACGACCAGCGCGAGCGACCCGACGACCACCAGCGGGGTGAGCGATAGCGACCCGACAGAAGGGACGACCGGCTCGGCGAGCGCGACGGATAGCGACAGCGACAGCGCCACAGACAGCGACAGCGACAGCGACAGCGGGACAGACTCCGACACGGATACGGAGGATCCTCCGCCCAATTGCGACGAGATGATGATGGGCGGCGAGGCGCAGTCGCTGATCTGGATCGCGAACTCGGCGCAGGGCACGGTCTCAAAGATCGATACGAAGACGGGCCGCGAAAAGCCCGTTAACGCGGGTTCTGGCCGGTGGGTGCCATCGTTGCCAAAACGTTGCCAAAATCGGCCGCTGCCGCGGCGCGATCGAGGAGCAGCGCGGCCTCGCGCGAGAGGCCGGTCTGCTGGGTGTGCAGGTAGACCTGCGTGGTCTGGAGGAAGGCGTGCCGAGCGACCGCTTGGACGAGGTACACGCTCTCGCCCCAGGTTGGCGAGCCGCGTCAGCGCCGTGTGCCGCAGCAGGTGCGGCCCTGCTTTTTTGAGGCCGAGCTCCGCCTGGATGCGGCCGAGCACCGTCCAGATCGTCCCCGGGTTGTGGGGGCTCGTCATCGGCTTGTTCTGGCTCGGGCGCCGGTAGACCACCAGCGGCCCGTGACTCACCTCGAGGCGGTGAGCTTCGAGCGCCTCACGGAGCGCGCGCGTCAGCGCGAGCTTGCCGATCGTGCCCTTCGGCGTCTGGACCACCCCTCGTAGACGCTGCGCTGGATGAGCACCGTGCCCTCCTTGAGGTCGATGTCGCGCCACTCGAGCGCGCAGATCTCGGACACCCGCAGCCCCGCGTCGAGCGCGAGCAGCAGGATGACCAGCGCGTCCGTGCCATGTCGGCGCGCCACCGCCATCATCGCGGCGATCTGCTCCTCCGAGTACACCTCCTTGGGCCGCCTGCGCGGCTCGGGCAGGCGCTCGAAGATCGGCACCGTCTCGATCGCCCGCATCTTGCGGGCGAAGCGGAGCATCAACGCCACCTTGGAGAGGACGATGTTGCTCGTGCTCGCCGCCAGCTTCTTGCGGAGCCCGGCGCGGAACGCCGAGATCCGATCGTCGTCGATCGCGACCAGCGGCAGATCGCCGAGCATGGGGCCGATATAGAGCGCCCACGCCTTCCGGTAGTAGTCGCGCGTGGCGGGCTTGAGCAGCTCCACATGTTCGGGTTCAAAGCGCGTCTTGTAGATTTGTCGAGCGTCATCGGTCGTGAGCCCGGCCTCTCCACCTCCTTCCTTGGAGCCCACTTCGTTGGAGCTCCTACGTTGTTCGGCGCCAGGCGCCTCGACCTTCGCCCCTCCCCCGACCAGCTCGCGCAGCAGCGCCGCGACCTGACGCTCGCCCCAGGTGCGGGCTTGCTTCTGGTCATGTCCGCCCGGCGCGACCATGCGCCGACGGATCTCGGTCTGAGGCTGAGAGGGGTTCATGAGGCGGATGTCGATCTGCCAGCGGTTCTTGTCTTTCGCGTAGGGACGCAGGGTGATCTTCACGTCGACCGTTCCTGCCGCCCGACCGCTATCCCGCAGCCATGCAAGCACGACTTCGCGCGTCCACGCAAGCGCTCTGCCGAGCCTGAGCGGGGGAGGGAGGCCCCCGCGACTCGCGCGGTGACGCACGGCTTTGGGGGAGATCCGAAGGAGCGCGGCTAGATCCTCGACGTAGAGGATCTGCGGCAGATCCTCTAGCGACCCGCCTGTGACCGCCCTCCATCCGCCCTCCACCGCGGCCCACGAGGGGCCCCAGCTTCCGAGGGTAGAGGCCCAAGAAGGCGCTGTCAGCGGGAGAGTTCGCGCGGCGCGGGCTCAATCCGCCTCATGAGCCCGCGAGCTCGCCCACGATCCGCGAATTTTTCCGAGCGCTTCGATCATGACCACATCGACCGCCGATGGCGAGCAGGGGCGTGAATTAACCGGATGCGCGAAACCGAGTCCGGCCGTGTGAGTTTTCATAACAAAGAATGCAGGCGACCCACCATGACACGAGCTTGACCAAGCCAGCCGGACAGATTTTCATAACTATATGAATGGCGCCGTCGTCGTTGTGTTCACGTCCGGGGACGGCCAGGTCCACCTGCGGCTCCCCGCGGGCTGCGTCGCCATCGAGGGTGACCCCACGGGCTCGCGGGTCGTTCGGGTTCAGACGCGCCTGCACGAGCCTGGCGGCGAGTCGGTCGAGGTCGCGCTCTTCCCGGACGCCGAGGACTTCTTGTGGCAGCTCATCGTGTGGCTGCGGCGCAGGGGCGGGCGAGGGGTCGTATGAGGAGCCCGCTCTCGCCGCCGCGCCCGCCCGGTTGCGCCGCTTCCATGAACCCGCTCCGGCCGCGTGGGCCCGACCTGCGCGGCCGTACCTTGGTCGAGCGCTTCCGCCTCGATGCGCTGATCGCCTCCGGTGGTATGGCGGATATTTATCAGGCGCTCGATCTCCGCCTGCGCCGCCGCGTCGCGCTGAAGGCGATGCACCCCGAGCACGGGCGATCACCCGAGCAGCGGCGCAGGTTTTTTCAGGAGGCGGTGCTCGGCGCGCAGATCGATCATCCACACGTCGCGACGATCTTCGATCACGGTGAGGAGCCCGCGGCGCCCGGCGGTGAGGCGGTGCTTTTTTGGTGATGCCCCTGCTCGACGGGATCACCCTGCGCCAGCGGATCCTCGCGGGCACGATCGCGATCGCCGACGCCCTTCGCCTCACGATCCAGATCCTCGATGGGCTCGGGGCGATCCATCGCCGCGGCGCGGTGCATCGGGATCTCAAGCCGGAGAACTGTCTCATCGTTCAGCGTCAGGGCCGCGATCACCTGGTGCTCTTGGACCTCGGCCTGGCGAAGATCCACAGCGGCCCGCTGCTGTCGATGGCGCCCTCGTCGGCCCCTGGGGCGCTGATCGGGACCTTGGCCTACGTGTCGCCCGAGCAGGCGCGCGAGCAGCCGATCACACCGGCCGCGGATCTCTACGCCGTCGGCGTGATCCTGTTTGAGATGCTGACGCGCAGGGTGCCCTTTTTGGGGACGAGCACGCTCGAGGTGCTCAGCGCTCACGCCAGTAAAGTGGCGCCAACGCTGCGAGCGAGAGCTCCCGACCGCGGGATCTCAGACGCGCTCGAGGCGTTGGTGGCGAGCGCTCTGGAGAAGGAGCCAGGCCGGCGGCCCGCGGATGTCGAGGCGTTTATCAAGGCGCTCGTGGCGGAGCTGGCGACGATCGACCCGGTGGCCGCGGGCGATGTTGGCACATGCTGTCTCAAGGGACATGATGGGGTGGACGAGGCGAAGGCGAGCCTCGCGGCCTGGCATGATCTCGATGACGTCCAGGCGCGGGCGCTCGCGCTGAATGCGGCCGCCAAGAGCCCAGCGTGGGGGCCGCTCGCCTCGCTGATCGAGTGCGCGGCCGAGCAGGTGTGCTCCCCCCGGCCTCGCGCCGCAGCCGTCGCTTGCGATGAACCGGGGCCGCCGTGATTCGCGGAGAGCGGCGCTCTAGGCGGCACGCCGTGATACCCTCCCCCGCAGATGCGCGACCCCGAGCCTTACCGTTGGCTGCACCTCTCCGACCTCCACGTCGGCTGCAAGGGCGAGGCCCTGTGGTGGCAGATGCTGGACGACTTCGAGCGCAGCCTCGATCCCTGGCTCAAGAAGCTAGGCGCGCCGGACCTGATCCTGCTCACCGGCGACCTCGCCTGGAGCGGCACCGCGAGCGACTATGAGCGCCTCGACCGCTTCCTCGAGCGCCTGCTGCAAAGGATCGAGACAAAAACAGGTCATCGCCCGCTCCTTGTTCCGGTTCCTGGCAACCACGACGTGCAACGCCCGACCGGCGCCGACCTGCGGCCGTATCGGATCCTCGACGCCTACGAGCCCGGGGCGGACGACGATGACGTCAAGGCCCTACGCCAAGAGATCTGGGAAGATCGTAAGCCCGACTTCGTCGCTGAACTCTTCACTCACTACAGCCACTGGCTCGATCGCACCATCATCCCCCAGCTCACCGGCAAGCCTGGCGTCACACCGCACCGCTCCTTCTTCCCCGGCGACCTCACCGTCACGCTCGACCTGCCCGACCGCTTCCCGCTCGCGATCGTCGGCCTGAACTCGGCCTGGTCGCACTACAAGGGCGGCGACTTCACCGGCAAGCTGCTCCTTCCTGCGGAGCAATTCCTGGCCGCACTGCCCGATCCAGCTCCGGGCGGCTCCCCGCTCGATATCTTCGGCCAGGTCGAGCGCGCCCTCTTGCTGATGCACCACCCGCGCAAGTGGCTCACGGACAAGAGCCGCCAGATCTTCGACGCGCAGATCCACCTGGGAAGCCGTTTTACTGCCTGTCTCTTCGGACATATGCACGAGCCCGACGGCGTCAACGTCTCGCAAGCCGGCGGCGCTGCGCGCAGCCTCTATCAGGCGCCCTCGCTCTTCGGCCTCGAGCACTACGGCACCAAACGCGAGTCTCGCATCTTCGGCTACACCTTTGGCCAGCTCTCCCGCGACGGCGAGGTACGGCTGTGGCCGCTCCGCTCGGTGCGCCGAGGCGACGGCGTGTGCACCTTCGATCGCGACTCCTTTTTCCACCGGTCCCACGACGAGCTCGACCACGTCCTCATCCGCCGCGCCGATCCTAAGCCGTCGCCGACCCGCAGCGGAGGGCGCCGCCCTGCACCGCCGCTCGAGCTCGACCTCAACCTCAACACCTACTGCCGCGAGATCCTCGATGATACCCGCTACATCCGCCTCGACGGGATCGCCAGCGCCGCGAAGGCCGTCACCTACCCGATCGAGCGCCTCTACACCCGGCTGCTCACGCACGCCCATGAGGACGGGCTCCGACGCGAGCTCGTCGACCTCGCTGAGCTGCTGCCCAAGCACCACCGCCTGCTCATCGAAGGCCAGCCCGGCTCGGGAAAGACCACATTTTTAAAGCTCGTCGCCAGCGTGCTCGCGCGCGATTTCCTCGACGAGCCCTGCCCCGACGGCTCGAGTTGGCGCGCGGCCCATCTCAGCCGAGACCTGCCCCGCACCCTGCCGATTTATCTTGAAAATTTCTCTAAACTAGCCACCACGGACACCCGCAAGGGCGCCAAACGCCTGCTCGACCACCTCGCGGAGGCGACAACACCCTGCACCGGCGAAAGTGAGAAGCAAGCCCGCGCCCGCCGCGAAGCCTGGGATCAGCGTCTTAGCCGCGGAGAAGCCACCATCCTGCTCGACGGCCTCGATGAGGTCGGCGACCCCGACCTACGTGAGCAGGTCATGGAATGCCTGCGAGATCTATTAAGAACATGGCCCAAATGCCAGGTGATCATCGCCAGCCGGCCGATCTCGCTCGAGCCGCTGCGGGCCTGGACTTCGCCCACGCCAGCGTCGCGCCCTTCGGCCCCGACGAGATCCGTGCCTACGTCGAGCGCTGGGTGCACGCCTATTTTGAGAACGACCCTGAAAAGGCCCGCGGCACCACCGAGCAGCGTTACGCCGAACAGTTGATCGCCACCCTCCAGAGCCGCCAAGAGCTGCGCCGCCTCGCCAGCGCGCCGGTGATGTTGACCTGCCTCTGCGTCGTGTACTCGCACGGCGGCGGCCTGCCGAGGGCCGCGCCGAGCTCTACCGCGACACGATCCGCTGGCTGCTCGCGGCGCGCGCGTCGACGCGTAAGGATCGCGGCTACGGCGAGCTACGGGTGCAAGAAGCCCTCGGGATGCTGGCACTGGCGATGATGGGCGGCCAGAAGGGCGCGAAGCGGCGCGAACTAGGTCTCAAAGACGCCGCCGAAGTCATCGACCCGGTGATCCGCGGCGCTCGTTTTGATCTCGACCCAGTCGCCAGGATCAACGCGATCTGCGAGTGGCTACGCTTCGAGTGCGAGTACAGCGGCGTGATCGAAGAGATCGGTCGCGGCCAGCTCCAGTTTAAGCACCTTACTTTTCAGGAGTACCTCGCCGCCGCGCAGCTCGCTTCGACACCGAACCGCGGCTGGTGGCCGATCATCGAGGCCCGTCTGATGGAGCTGCAGTGGCGAGAGACCATCGATCTCTTCCCCGGCTGCCTGCTCGACGCGACCCGAGGCACAACCTTGGACGCTGACCACCTCGTCACGCAGATCCATCAGCTATGGCCCAAGGAGTTGAGATTGGTGCGTGCGGCACGGATCACCGCCATCCTCAGCCGCTTCGCCCCAGCGTTTGGTTGCGCGAGGTATCAGCCCCCAAAGAACTCGCCCAACGCGGCGCCGAGATGCTCGCCGAGGCCGAAGCGATCTTTGAGCCCGAAGGCGCAGCGACGGTCGAGGAGAAGCTCCGGGTCGCCGCGGCCGAAGCGATCGGCCTCGCCGGCGATCGTAGGCTCGCCCCCGAACGTTTTGAGGAGAACCTCTTAGATGTCCCAGGCACACAAGTGCGCCTCGGCAAGTACCCTGTGACCGTCGAGGAGTTCGCCCGCTTCGTCGACGACGCCGGCTATGAGCGCGAGGAATCTGGGTCGATGACAACGGCTGGTCGATGCGCACTCACGAGGGCTGGCAGACGCCCGACGATTGGGAGAGCCAGCTCCGTACACCGAACCGGCCGGTCGTCGGTGTGTCGTGGTTCGAGGCGATGGCCTACTGCCGCTGGTTGAGCGCGGAGCACCCGACGCGGCGCATGCGGCTGCCGACGGTGGCAGAGTGGATCGCCGCGGCGTCGCCGGATGGCCGCCGGTACCCGTGGGGTGATCAACCCGATCCGGATGACACCCGCGCCAACTTCGGGAGGCATGTCAACGCGCCGACGCCGGTCGGTATCTATCCCGCAGGCAAGGGCAAGCACGGCCACGCGGACCTCGCCGGCAACGTGTGGGAGTGGAGCCTCGATGTCTACAAGGGCATAACCGCCAAGATGTTGCGGGTCTACGGGCAGCCGAGGATCTTCTGCGGGGGATGTTACTGGGATGAGGCTGGGGGTATGGCGGCCGCCGAGCGCTTCAGGTTCAGGTCCTTCTTCCGCCACGTCCACGGCGGCTTTCGGGTGGTTTCTGAGCCCGCGAGCCCTTGAAAGTTGATCATTGGCGATGCCGATGACGTGCGTTCGGGGTCCAGGGGCGTCAACACGTGTCAACACCCTCTGACACGCGCGGACACACTCGCTTGCCAACGTCATCGCGTGGGTCGGCGCAGCCCGAGCACCCCGGCGTAGCTCGCGACCGAGCGCTCGACCGCCTCGACATCCCCTGCCAGCACCAGCGCGCGCACCCGCCGCTCGAAGCGCGCCAGCGTCGGCCCCTGCGGCCGCGTGCCTGCCCGCGTCACCCGGTGCCCGAGGTACAGCACCTCCCCGTCCGTCGAGCGCACCACCGCCGCCGGGTCTGCTCTTCGAGCTGGTGCTGGTGGCGAGCTCGTGGACGTGGGCGAGCGTCGCCTACTCGGAGGCGCTCGTCGACGGCCTCCAGCGGGCCCTGTGGGCGGTCGGAGGGGTGCCGAGGCCGCTGCTCCTCGACTACATGTCGGCGGCGACCCACGAACTGCGGGGCCGAGCGCTACGAGCGACGATCCACCGCCCTGAGCACCTCGTCCTCAGCGAGTGGGACCATGGCCGCGCGCGGTCACACCGCCCGCGTCGTCAACCCGCCCGCGACCACAAGTGAGTTTCCGCGCGCGATGAGCTGCGGCGATCTCCTCACGCGCGCCTTCGCTCTTGACATCTCCGAGCCGAGGAGCGAGCGTCATGCGCATGATCGCCCGCAAACGACCCCCGGGAACGAGCAGCCGCATCCTCCCGTACAGCGAGCGAGCTGGAACTCACAGACATGATGCTGCCAGTGCCCCACAAGGCCGGGATCGACCCCGCGCTGATCCCGGAAAGGAGTTGACAGCCTTCGGGGGCGGGCGTAATCAATACCGGAATGAGCAGATTGGCGCATGACGAGCGATCGCTTGGCGAGCGGGCACGCGCAGTTATGCGCAGTTATGCGCGCTCGCCCTATGAGCCAACGCACCGAGGATGCGTGCCTCGGCTGGATGCGCCGGTACCATGAGTTCAACGGCTGCAAGGATGCGGGGCGGCTCCCCCGCACACGCGGGGACCTATTTGCCCGTGGGGCCTACCGTACCCGCCGAATCCCACCGCTCAACAGTCTGACGACACAGCCGTTCTTGAGCGTTGACAACCCCGACCGCATCAAATACGAGTTGGGCAGCGACCTAACACCAGGTCCAGCGGGATCGCTGGGGCACAGCACGAAGAGAAATGAATGATGACAGGTCTCACGAGAGAGATGTTATACCCGCCAGGACTGCACCCTAGGACCGATATGTATTCAATATATGAAGTAGATGACGCACAGGCCGCAAAAATCCTGGCCACCCAGGAAGACTACCTCAATGACGTCAAGGCACGCGAAATCAAGCCAGCCAATTATCGGAAACGATCTCGGCGTTTTCAAACGCTGCCGGAGGTGACGTCTTCGTTGGAGTTGCTGAGGACAAAAAGGCAAATACAAGAACCTGGCTTGGGTTCGATAATCCCGAGCAGGCCAACGACATATTGCATGTCCTGTTTCAGGCGCATCCGTTTGGCAATCACGTTAAGTTCGAGTTCCTTCGCAACCAGAGCCATCCGGGGCTGGTGCTTCATATCACAATCAAGAAGGTCAAGGAAATCGTTAAGTCTTCGTCTGGGGAAGTCTACGTCCGAGTTGGCGCTGGAAAGCAGAAAATTGATTCGCCGGAGAAGCTAAAACGCCTTGAGTTAGACAAGGGTATTGTCACGTTCGAAAATGAGTGGGTAGAAATACCGCTTCCGCGAATCGAAAATAGTTTATCAATACTCAACTTCTTGATCAACGTCATCCCGAGCGGTGAGCCATTAACCTACTTAAGTAATCAGGATCTAATTAAGGACGGTCACGCGCGAGTGTGCGGCGTTTTACTCTTCTGCGATGAGCCAGCCGTCTTCTTGCCGAAACGTAGCAGCGTGAAAATCATGCGCTATAGGACTAGAGACGTCGACATCGGGCGTGAATTCCTGGAAGGAACCCCTCTCACGATTGAAGGCGACGCTTATAACCTGATTTATAGCGCCGTATCCGCAACCAAGGGAATCATCGAGCGCATCAAGAGGCTGGGCGAAGAGGGATTGGATGCTATCGAGTATCCAGAAGATGCCTTGCATGAGGTCATTACAAATGCGGTATTGCACCGCGACTACAGCATCGTTGCTGACGTCCAATTCGGATATTTGACAATCGCATTGAGATTGAAAACCCCGGAAAACTGCCTGGTCACGTAACGACCGCAAATATTCTGGACACACAAAGCGCGCGCAATCCTGCGCTCGTTCGCCTGATCAACAAATTTCCGAATCCCCCGAACAAGGATGTTGGCGAAGGTCTAAATACCGCCTTTCGCGCGATGGAGACTTTGCGACTCAAGCCTCCCGTTATTCGCGAAACTGATAGTTCTGTATTGGTCGTTATACGTCATGAGCCGCTCGGTTCTCCTGAAGAACTTGTAATGAAGTTCATGGAAACCAACGATGAGATCACGAATAGGCTTGCGCGGGATATAACCGGCATTAAGAGTGAGAACACGATGAAGAACGTGTTTCTGCGGCTGAAGGCCAGAAATATGCTGGAACCGATACCAACGCGGAAGGGATCGGCATCCGCTTGGCGAAAGCCTGTTTTTGGCGCAAACGGGACTGACGACGCAAGTGAGGTATAACATGACGCAGCGCAGGCGTACCGATGCTGCTGCTCGCTGCTCCAGTGACTTCGAGGGCACGCTGAACTCGCGATGCAGCACCGCGCGAGCGTCATCGAAAAAACCAAAGATCAGGATCAACGGCTCGCGGGCTCAGAAACCACCGAAAGCCGAGGAGAGCGAGGCGGCGGTAGGACCCGTACCCGAGGCGCCCGGCGGCCGCCCACACCTCATCAAGCCTCCAAGGGCTACCGCGCAGCACCCGGAGGTGGTCCCCCGACTGCCCAACCGGGTCGACGCTCTCCTCCGCCCCCTGCTCCGGTACTCGTCAGATTTGAAGCCATCGCGGCACCACTGCCACACGTTGCCTGCCAGGTCGAGGTGCCCGAACGGCCCTCTCCCCTGCCGGGCAGCTCCCCACCTTTGCGGTCCCGTCCTTACGCCCGTACATCGCCCGCGTCGCGTCTGCTGGCTCATTGCCCCACGGATAGCGCCGGCCATCCGTGCCGCGCGCCGCGAACTCCCATTGCGCCTCACTCGGCAGCGTCACCTTCACCCCCGACGCGATGACCTCTGGCTGCTCCGAAAGCCAGGCGCAAAACTGCATCGCGTCCCCCCAGCTCACCCCCGACCACCGGCTGCTCCTCGTGCGAAAAACCCCGATCGCGCCAGTACCCCGGCTCTTTGTGTCCCGTCGCCGCGAGGAATTTTCCATACTGCGCGTTCGTCACTGGCGTCTCCGCCAACCAGTAGGGCGAGCCGGACCCTGTGAACCGGTGTGTCGCATCGCTCTCCACACGGGGGGCTCCTACTGTTTGATTCACGCTCTGAGCGGGGACTAACCCTCTGAGAGCACGGGCGGATCGTGGCGCGGCTCTCCGCATCGAGGGCGGATCAACGCACGGGAGCGGCGCTCAGCGGCGCTCAGCGGCGCTCAGCCGCGTTACCGTGCTGCAGGTCGATCACCGGTAGAAGTACTAGTATTCCACACTGATCTTGCAGGACCTCGTCGGCATTGAGTCGAGGAACTGGTCAAGGCGGTGGGATCGGGCGGATACGTTTGGTGTGAAACAAAAACAACCGGGCGGGACCATCCCGCCCCCGAGCCACCGCGAGGCCGAGTGTACATGCACGCAGGCTACCCGTCGAGCGTGAAGGGGTACCGTGATCGCCACCGACGTCCACGATCGTCACGAGCACACCAGGCGGCTCGCCGATCCGGACGCGTATCGGCCGCAGCAAGTGTCCGAGCTGCTGTCGGCGGATGCACGCGCGGCACGCACGCGCAGGCCGGTCGGTGAGCGCCGCTCTCGGATCGGCGCTACATCTGCCCTCGGTGCGGTGGCGTCGTCAGATCGTGCCCGCCTTCCTCGCGGGCCACCTCTGGCGCTGCTGGCCCGCGGTCGAGGCTGTCGTCGTCGATGGCGCGGAAGGCCCGCCCAAGGCCGCCAGGATCGCGCCGAGGACCCAGCGGCGCTGGCGGGCGAGGGCGAAACCGGCGCGTCTCGCCTTGCACGCTCAGCGCGGGCGCGTGCCGCCCGGATCGCGACGGCGCTCGCGGCGATCGGCCTCGATGCGACCCGTGGCGCCCTTCTCGCGGCCTTTCGCCCGCTCGCCTCAGCGCTCGACGCCTGCGCTCTCCTTGCGAACCTCCTAAACCTCCTACTACCCGGGCTGCGTATCATGTGACCCAAAGACATATCCCTTCAGACAGATCGTCCTGCGAGCGATCCCACCCGAAGTGGCCGGACCCAGGCGGTAGAAGGTCGCCATGGATCCCAACAAGCGACGAGAAGTGGCCGAGTGGCGCCTCTCCATCCTCGGCCCGCTGATCAGCGCGCCTCGATCACGGCGAGATCCGCGAGCTCATGGAGAAGCCGCGGCTCTGCCTCGTACATCTACCTCGATGGTCAGCCGCGGCGCTTCCGCTGGCGCACGCTCGAGGGCTGGCGCTACGACTATCGCGCAGGTGGACTGGGCGCTCTCGAGCCTCACACCCCGCGCGGACGCGGGCACGTGTCGTGCGATCCCCGAGCTCGTCGCCCGCAAGCTCCTCGCTCTCCGGCGCGAGCAGCCGCGTCGGAGCATCCGTACGCTCATCAAGGCGCTCGGGCGCGCCAGCGACGTTCTGCCTGGCACGCTCGCCCCGTCCACCGTCCGGCGTCTCCCGGTCGCGCACGGCCTCTCGAAGCAGCCCACACAGCTGCCCACGCGCGAGCAGCAGGCCTTCACCGCCGAGCACCCCGGCGACCTCACCATGGGTGACAGCATGCACGGCCCCCGGTGATCGGCCCGGACGGCGTGATTATAAAATGCTACCTGCTCAGCCAGATCGACGTCGCGTCGCGCTTCGTGCCACTCCAGATTTTATTTGAGCGAAGACGCTGCGCACCACGAGGAGGGCTTCGCCGGGCGATCGTCGCCCGCGGAGCGCCGCGCACCACCTACGTCGACCTCGGGGCCGCCTACGTCGCCGCTTCGCTGAAGCAGATCTGCGCCGAGCTCGCGATCTTTCTCCTGCACGCCGGCCCCGGCGACGCCGCCGCCAGGGGGGTGATCAGGCGCTTCCACAAGGCCTGGCGCGCCGAAGTCGGCGCCGAGCTGCCGTCCTATCCGCTGCCGCTCGCCGAGCTCAACCGCCCACACCGCCTGGATGACCTGCAGGTACCACAGGCGCGTCCATCCCCCGACCGGCCAGAGCCCCACGATCGCTTCCTCGCGGGCGCCGAGCACCTGCGTCATGTCCCTCAGGACATCAACATCGACGGATCTTCCCCACCGCGAGCGACGTACGGTCCGCGCCGACGGCACGATCCGCTGGGAGGGCGGCTTCTACGAGGTCCCAGGCGAGTACGTCGGCGAGAAGGTCGAGCTGCGCTTCGCCCCGCTCCGCCCGATCTCCCGCTCCTGCTCTACGTCGACGGCGTGCGCGTCACCGAGGTCTTCCCGCTCAACCGCCTCGCCAACCCTGCCGCCCACGCCGCGAGCTGCCCGGCCCCAGGCCCGCCCCGCCCCGCGTCCTCAAGGGCCCCCTCGACTACATCGACGACGAGTACCAGGCGCTGCTCCGCGCCTTCGGCGACGGATCGATTCATCATCTGACCCAGAGGACATCCCATGACCTGGCGCGAGCGCTTCGGCATGCACACCGCGCCGCTCCCCGCGGCGCCGCGGGCGAGACCTTCTTCGAGCGCGACCCGCACTATCAGCGGCTCGCGCGCGCTTCTGCTGGCTCGCCACCGGGCCTGGCCTCAGAGTCCCCACCGGCGAGCCTGGCGTCCGGCAAATCGGCCGCGATCCGCCACCTCTGCCGCGCCCTCCACCCCGACGAGCACCGCGTCCTCTACCTCCGACTGCGCGGTCAAGCCCCTCGATCTCTACCGTATGCTCGCCGCCGAGCTCGGCCTACGACCCAGCGCGCGCGCAGATCGTCGCCGACATCAAACGCGCCTTGTCACCCTCGTCGACGAGCGCGGGATCGTCCCCGTCGTCGTCCTCGACGAAGCTCAAGGACTCCGCGACGAGCTCCTCCACGAGCTCCACGGCCTCTACCAGCCTCGGCTTCGACGGCCGCGACTACCTCACCCTCTGGCTCGTCGGCCCCCTCCTCGAGCGGGCGCCTGCGCCTCCAGCAGCACACCGCGCTCGCCCAGCGCGTCCTCGTCCACCTCCCACTCGTCGCCAGGACCGACCTATCTGTCCTTGGAGACATGCTCGATCACGGCCTCACCCACGTAGGCGCCTCACCCCGCTCTGCTCACCGACGACGCCCGCGCCCTCTCCTCCCGCCGCCCGCAGCCTCCCCCGCTCTCAGCCACCTCCTCCGCCTCGCCCTCCTCCTCGCCGACGAGCGCGCCTCCCCCAGATCGACGCCTCGATCATCAACTCCGCTCTCATCCTCCTCCACCTCGATCACCCCAAGCAACCCCAAACCCTCCTAAATCCCGCTTCCAGCTTGACCCAAGATCACGCGCATAAACCGACCCGACACACCGGCTCCTCGACCCCTTCATGCCCATCTCAAAGCGCCCGCCCGGAACCCACAAAATGCGATCCCCGTCACCTGCTCGATAAAAGTGCTTGCCCGCTAGCCATCACCTGCGAGCGCCTCGCCGCGCCGTTGCCAGCCAGCCGCACGCAGCGTCAACGCCGCCGCCCGGATCGCGTACGTCGAAACACCGCGCCTCACCTAGCTCTGCCGGCCAAGCCGCGTCCACCCCCAGGGAGCAGCGCCCACGCCATCGCCTTTTCGCGTCGACGAAATACGCGACACAGCTCGACACCGCCGCATCATGCCAAGCCGGGCCCTCACGGCCCGAGCACGACCACGCAGGGCGCCGCCTCTACGGCCTCCAGCTCGCTGTTCAGCTCAAGCGCATTGAAGAGGCGCCCCTGCGCATCGGAGAAGACCTGCACCCCACACGCCCGCAGCTCCTTCGCCAGCCCCTCCGCCGCGGTTCGCTCCTTTTCAAAAAACACCAGCACGACCTCAGCGCCCTCACGCATCCCGCCCGACTCGCGCACCTCAGGATCTGCGCCGCCAGCGCCTGCACCTCCGCGTCCTTGTCCCCGCTACGCTCGGCCACAGCCTCGCGCACCCGCTCATCGCCGGAGAAACGCCGCAACAGCCACCCAGCACCGTCGCCAGCTCGCGCGGCATGCCGCCCACGATGCAAGCGCTCGGGCAGCAACGTCGCGTCGGCCTCAGGCGCCTCATCCACGAGGAGCTGGTCGAGCAGCTCGCCCTGAGAGATCTGCACCTTGAGCACACGCCGCATCCAGCGGCACAAACGCCACCCCCTTTGCCCCGCCACCAGTCGCGCGACCTCGTGCCACCGGATCGGCGAGATGCGCCGTTAGCTCATCCAACGGCGTATCCCTCTCGCCGATGTGGGTCGCCGCGGTACTCCTGCAGCCCGAGGTGGGCGAAGCCAGGGTGCTCCGGCGCAGGTCGCCCGCAGCACCCCGCGTCCCTCTGCAACCAATCGACCACCCCCATCCCCAGGCGATCGTCGAGCTTCCAACTCCCGCAGCCGCTTCTTGACCATCACCGCCAGCTCGCGCGCAGGCGTGTATCGCGGTCCCCCCGAGGCTTGCAGCGCGTACGCCAGCGGCCGCGGCACCGCCAGCACGACTTGTCACGATCACCAGCGGCGAGTTCAGCGTCGCTTCTGCTCCGCTGCCCCAGCGTAACAGCAGCACCTCAGACCCGCTCGTAGTACTCCGCCCGGCTGCACGGCATCGGCCGCCCTTGATGCACGATCACGCAGAGCAGGGTCAGGAAGAGCGGCGTGCTCACCATCACGCGAGCCGCTGGGTCGGTATACCCCTCGCTGTGCAGCGCCGCACCCGATCTCCCTACCGCGCGCCTGCGCCTCCTCCTCGCTCACCGTGCGAACCACCCCCACACCGCCTCCGCGAACCGCTTGCCGCACCAACCGATCGACCATCTCCGCCGCTGAGCGGACGCAACTCTAGCTCCAAGCAACTGCGCGGGCAACTTCTGCCGCCCGCCGATAGCCGGCGTAGCGGCTCGACACCGCGCGCTTTGACGAGGTCCCTCGACCTGCTCCACAGGTACCCGCACAGCCGCGCGCGCAGCCCTCATCTGCCACTTCATCGAGCCCGTCGGCGAGCAAGAGGAGCCGCCCATGGGCCCACAGCGCCGCGCCCAGCTCCGCCGGCAAGCCCGCCCGCCCGAGCGCTCGTCGAGCTCGTCCTGGATCCACGCCGAGATCGGTCGATTGTCGCGTGCGCTCATCGCGCCGCATCCACAACGGCACCGGCACCGTGCCCCTCCGGCAGCCCCAGCGCCTCCGCGCCTTCGCGCGCACACATGCCTGCAACATGCAGCGCCGTCGTCTTCGCCCGCTCCCGGCTCGCCGAGGATCAGCGCGTGCACAGCTTTGGATCACCCAAAGAGGCGGTCCACCTCAAAAAGTCCAGCTCCGACACCCTCGCCCCATTCGCCAGATCTGCCCCCACGCCGCCGCGCTGCGCCTCTGCATATCCGAACGCCGCCGTGAAGATTTTTTACAGAGCCGCTCACGCGCCCGCAGCGGCATACACTGCGTCCAGATCGAGGCTCATATCACCGCCGCCGACGCCGATCAGCTTGACCCCGGGCTGCTCCGAAAGCCAGGTCCGGTACGCCACGATCGCGGCAGGCTCCGCGGCTCGATACGACAGCCCAAGCCCCAAGGCTCGCCGATGTGCAGGCCGACGCGAGGGGGTGGGAGACCAGGCGGTAACGATCACGCCGAGGCGGGGTGCTCGGCGTAGTCTGCTTGGTTCTTGCGGGTGTTGCTGGTGTGTCGACCTCGAAGCGCGGCCACGTCGGCGAGCAACGGCGCAGGCCAGATCCGCACGGCGAGCTCGCCCGAGCCGAGCACCACCAGCGCGCCGATGTTGTAGCCGTGCGAGGTCGGCGGCGCGTCCGCTGGCGCCGCCTCGGCGTGCGACCGCCCCGCGCTCACGTGCAGGCACCCCTCGCCCGCTCCACTTGTGGACCTGCCGGCGAGCGGGGCTCATGGACTATGTCGAGAGATAGGCGACCGCGTGCTCGTCGAGCGCCTTCGAGGTCCTTCTCGTCCGCGAGCCAGCCGTCGGCGGCGGGTGGTGGCCGAGGACACCGTGACCTCGGTCGGGGCTGTGACAGGCAAGAGCTCCGCGAGCTGCTGCTCCTCGCCGACCCGAAGAGCGCCCTTGTCGTCCTTGGCGGCGAGAAGCGCGGTGTTGAGGCCGCACAGGCGCAGCGTCAGGCCCTTTCGTCCAGCACTCGCGGTGCTCCACCAAGAGCGGGGCCGTGGTGGCCACACCGGTGAGTCGGGCCGAAGCCCGCAGCGAGGAGTCGAGGTAGCGGGCCTGTCGGGAGGCCGCAGCCGCTGGGTGCCGGTGGCGTCACGCTGAGGGCGTCGTCGAGCTGGTGGCC
>JADJRG010000020.1 GCA_016712315.1 Nannocystis sp.
ATCAGCGGGTAGAAGCGGCTGTACGCAACCGTGTTGATCGGGCTGCATCGCGCAGCGACGACGCAACCGCCGCGGCGGCGTTCGCCGCGCTGACGCCGCTGATCGCGGCGGCGCCGATCACCCCGGCATGCTGCGCGCACCTGGGGGCGTCGGTACCACTTAGCCGCGCTGGGCGTGGCGGCGGCGCCGAGGCGGCGAGGGCTGCGCGTCGGTGGGTGGAGCGGCTCGACAGCTACGCGCGGCGCTTCGCGATCGGGCGCCGTACGCGGCGCGATGCATCGGGCGCGCCTGGGTGGCGGCGACCCGGCGGTGAGCGGGCGTAGCAACGGGCGCTCTGCGCGCGCTGACGAGCGCGCGCGCGTTGGGCCTGCCGATGAACGAGGCAGAGGCGCTGATCGGCGCGGCGACGCTGCGCGAGGAGGTCGCCTCCGACGCGGCGGCGGGAGCAGTCATGGCGGCGCAGGAGATCCTGCGCGAGCTCGCGCGGCGTGGGAGCTGGCGCGCGTCGCGACGTTGCTCGAGAAGCCGGCGGGTCAGTAGCCCGGGCAGCTTCGACGCGGCCCGGCGGGAGGTCGTTGCGCGGCCCGAGGCAGCCGATAAGGTCGATCCACAACGGTCGGGGGCGGCGATGCGCGGAAAATTAACTGCTTCAGGTGTGCGGGGCTGCAGCGGCGTGCAACGGCGATGACTCCGTCGACAAGGCGACGACGCGACCGCTGACGCGACAACAGAGACGTCTTCGGCGTCGCGTCCGCCTCGACCAGCGATGGGTCAGCGAGCGCGTCAGCTTCAGCTTCGGCGACGCAAGGCAGCGCGAGTGACTCGGCGACGACGAGCTCCTCGACGACGAGCGACCCAGAGACGACGACCAGCGCGAGCGACCCGACGACCACCAGCGGGGTGAGCGATAGCGACCCGACAGAAGGGACGACCGGCTCGGCGAGCGCGACGGATAGCGACAGCGACAGCGCCACAGACAGCGACAGCGACAGCGACAGCGGGACAGACTCCGACACGGATACGGAGGATCCTCCGCCCAATTGCGACGATGATGATGGGCGGCGAGGCGCAGTCGCTGATCTGGATCGCGAACTCGGCGCAGGGCACGGTCTCAAAGATCGATACGAAGACGGGCCGCGAAAAGCCCGTTAACGCGGGTTCTGGCCGGTGGGTGCCATCGTTGCCAAAACGTTGCCAAAATCGGCCGCTGCCGCGGCGCGATCGAGGAGCAGCGCGGCCTCGCGCGAGAGGCCGGTCTGCTGGGTGTGCAGGTAGACCTGCGTGGTCTGGAGGAAGGCGTGCCGAGCGACCGCTTGGACGAGGTACACGCTCGCCCCCAGGTTGGCGAGCCGCGTCAGCGCCGTGTGCCGCAGCAGGTGCGGCCCTGCTTTTGAGGCCGAGCTCCGCCTGGATGCGGCCGAGCACCGTCCAGATCGTCCCCGGGTTGTGGGGGCTCGTCATCGGCTTGTTCTGGCTCGGGCGCCGGTAGACCACCAGCGGCCCGTGACTCACCTCGGGCGGTGAGCTTCGAGCGCCTCACGGAGCGCGCGCGTCAGCGCGAGCTTGCCGATCGTGCCCTTCGGCGTCTGGACCACCCTCGTAGACGCTGCGCTGGATGAGCACCGTGCTCTCCTTGAGGTCGATGTCGCGCCACTCGAGCGCGCAGATCTCGGACACCCGCAGCCCCGCGTCGAGCGCGAGCAGCAGGATGACCAGCGCGTCCGTGCCATGTCGGCGCGCCACCGCCATCATCGCGGCGATCTGCTCCTCCGAGTACACCTCCTTGGGCCGCCTGCGCGGCTCGGGCAGGCGCTCGAAGATCGGCACCGTCTCGATCGCCCGCATCTTGCGGGCGAAGCGGAGCATCAACGCCACCTTGGAGAGGACGATGTTGCTCGTGCTCGCCGCCAGCTCTTGCGGAGCCCGGCGCGGAACGCCGAGATCCGATCGTCGTCGATCGCGACCAGCGGCAGATCGCCGAGCATGGGGCCGATATAGAGCGCCCACGCCTTCCGGTAGTAGTCGCGCGTGGCGGGCTTGAGCAGCTCCACATGTTCGGGTTCAAAGCGCGTCTTGTAAATGACGCACGGCTTTGGGGGAGATCCGAAGGAGCGCGGCTAGATCCTCGACGTAGAGGATCTGCGGCAGATCCCTCTAGCGACCCGCCTGTGACCGCCCTCCATCCGCCCTCCACCGCGGCCCACGAGGGGCCCCAGCTTCCGAGGGTAGAGGCCCAAGAAGGCGCTGTCAGCGGGAGAGTTCGCGCGGCGCGGGCTCAATCCGCCTCATGAGCCCGCGAGCTCGCCCACGATCCGCGAATTTTCCGAGCGCTTCGATCATGACCACATCGACCGCCGATGGCGAGCAGGGGCGTGAATTAACCGGATGCGCGAAACCGAGTCCGGCCGTGTGAGTTTTCATAACAAAGAATGCAGGCGACCCACCATGACACGAGCTTGACCAAGCCAGCCGGACAGATTTTCATAACTATATGAATGGCGCCGTCGTCGTTGTGTTCACGTCCGGGGACGGCCAGGTCCACCTGCGGCTCCCCGCGGGCTGCGTCGCCATCGAGGGTGACCCCACGGGCTCGCGGGTCGTTCGGGTTCAGACGCGCCTGCACGAGCCTGGCGGCGAGTCGGTCGAGGTCGCGCTCTTCCCGGACGCCGAGGACTTCTTGTGGCAGCTCATCGTGTGGCTGCGGCGCAGGGGCGGGCGAGGGGTCGTATGAGGAGCCCGTCTCGCCGCCGCGCCCGCCCGGTTGCGCCGCTTCCATGAACCCGCTCCGGCCGCGTGGGCCCGACCTGCGCGGCCGTACCTTTGGTCGAGCGCTTCCGCCTCGATGCGCTGATCGCCTCCGGTGGTATGGCGGATATTTATCAGGCGCTCGATCTCCGCCTGCGCCGCCGCGTCGCGCTGAAGGCGATGCACCCCGAGCACGGGCGATCACCCGAGCAGCGGCGCAGGTTTTTTCAGGAGGCGGTGCTCGGCGCGCAGATCGATCATCCACACGTCGCGACGATCTTCGATCACGGTGAGGAGCCCGCGGCGCCCGGCGGTGAGGCGGTGCTTTTTTGGTGATGCCCCTGCTCGACGGGATCACCCTGCGCCAGCGGATCCTCGCGGGCACGATCGCGATCGCCGACGCCCTTCGCCTCACGATCCAGATCCTCGATGGGCTCGGGGCGATCCATCGCCGCGGCGCGGTGCATCGGGATCTCAAGCCGGAGAACTGTCTCATCGTTCAGCGTCAGGGCCGCGATCACCTGGTGCTCTTGGACCTCGGCCTGGCGAAGATCCACAGCGGCCCGCTGCTGTCGATGGCGCCCTCGTCGGCCCCTGGGGCGCTGATCGGGACCTTGGCCTACGTGTCGCCCGAGCAGGCGCGCGAGCAGCCGATCACACCGGCCGCGGATCTCTACGCCGTCGGCGTGATCCTGTTTGAGATGCTGACGCGCAGGGTGCCCTTTTTGGGGACGAGCACGCTCGAGGTGCTCAGCGCTCACGCCAGTAAAGTGGCGCCAACGCTGCGAGCGAGAGCTCCCGACCGCGGGATCTCAGACGCGCTCGAGGCGTTGGTGGCGAGCGCTCTGGAGAAGGAGCCAGGCCGGCGGCCCGCGGATGTCGAGGCGTTTATCAAGGCGCTCGTGGCGGAGCTGGCGACGATCGACCCGGTGGCCGCGGGCGATGTTGGCACATGCTGTCTCAAGGGACATGATGGGGTGGACGAGGCGAAGGCGAGCCTCGCGGCCTGGCATGATCTCGATGACGTCCAGGCGCGGGCGCTCGCGCTGAATGCGGCCGCCAAGAGCCCAGCGTGGGGGCCGCTCGCCTCGCTGATCGAGTGCGCGGCCGAGCAGGTGTGCTCCCCCGGCCTCGCGCCGCAGCCGTCGCTTGCGATGAACCGGGGCCGCCGTGATTCGCGGAGAGCGGCGCTCTAGGCGGCACGCCGTGATACCCTCCCCGCAGATGCGCGACCCCGAGCCTTACCGTTGGCTGCACCTCTCCGACCTCCACGTCGGCTGCAAGGGCGAGGCCCTGTGGTGGCAGATGCTGGACGACTTCGAGCGCAGCCTCGATCCCTGGCTCAAGAAGCTAGGCGCGCCGGACCTGATCCTGCTCACCGGCGACCTCGCCTGGAGCGGCACCGCGAGCGACTATGAGCGCCTCGACCGCTTCCTCGAGCGCCTGCTGCAAAGGATCGAGACAAAAACAGGTCATCGCCCGCTCCTTGTTCCGGTTCCTGGCAACCATGACGTGCAACGCCCGACCGGCGCCGACCTGCGGCCGTATCGGATCCTCGACGCCTACGAGCCCGGGGCGGACGACGATGACGTCAAGGCCCTACGCCAAGAGATCTGGGAAGATCGTAAGCCCGACTTCGTCGCTGAACTCTTCACTCACTACAGCCACTGGCTCGATCGCACCATCATCCCCCAGCTCACCGGCAAGCCTGGCGTCACACCGCACCGCTCCTTCTTCCCCGGCGACCTCACCGTCACGCTCGACCTGCCCGACCGCTTCCCGCTCGCGATCGTCGGCCTGAACTCGGCCTGGTCGCACTACAAGGGCGGCGACTTCACCGGCAAGCTGCTCCTTCCTGCGGAGCAATCCTGGCCGCACTGCCCGATCCAGCTCCGGGCGGCTCCCCGCTCGATATCTTCGGCCAGGTCGAGCGCGCCCTCTTGCTGATGCACCACCCGCGCAAGTGGCTCACGGACAAGAGCCGCCAGATCTTCGACGCGCAGATCCACCTGGGAAGCCGTTTTACTGCCTGTCTCTTCGGACATATGCACGAGCCCGACGGCGTCAACGTCTCGCAAGCCGGCGGCGCTGCGCGCAGCCTCTATCAGGCGCCCTCGCTCTTCGGCCTCGAGCACTACGGCACCAAACGCGAGTCTCGCATCTTCGGCTACACCTTTGGCCAGCTCTCCCGCGACGGCGAGGTACGGCTGTGGCCGCTCCGCTCGGTGCGCCGAGGCGACGGCGTGTGCACCTTCGATCGCGACTCCTTTTTCCACCGGTCCCACGACGAGCTCGACCACGTCCTCATCCGCCGCGCCGATCCTAAGCCGTCGCCGACCCGCAGCGGAGGGCGCCGCCCTGCACCGCCGCTCGAGCTCGACCTCAACCTCAACACCTACTGCCGCGAGATCCTCGATGATACCCGCTACATCCGCCTCGACGGGATCGCCAGCGCCGCGAAGGCCGTCACCTACCCGATCGAGCGCCTCTACACCCGGCTGCTCACGCACGCCCATGAGGACGGGCTCCGACGCGAGCTCGTCGACCTCGCTGAGCTGCTGCCCAAGCACCACCGCCTGCTCATCGAAGGCCAGCCCGGCTCGGGAAAGACCACATTTTTAAAGCTCGTCGCCAGCGTGCTCGCGCGCGATTTCCTCGACGAGCCCTGCCCCGACGGCTCGAGTTGGCGCGCGGCCCATCTCAGCCGAGACCTGCCCCGCACCCTGCCGATTTATCTTGAAAATTTCTCTAAACTAGCCACCACGGACACCCGCAAGGGCGCCAAACGCCTGCTCGACCACCTCGCGGAGGCGACAACACCCTGCACCGGCGAAAGTGAGAAGCAAGCCCGCGCCCGCCGCGAAGCCTGGGATCAGCGTCTTAGCCGCGGAGAAGCCACCATCCTGCTCGACGGCCTCGATGAGGTCGGCGACCCCGACCTACGTGAGCAGGTCATGGAATGCCTGCGAGATCTATTAAGAACATGGCCCAAATGCCAGGTGATCATCGCCAGCCGGCCGATCTCGCTCGAGCCGCTGCGGGCCTGGACTTCGCCCACGCCAGCGTCGCGCCCTTCGGCCCCGACGAGATCCGTGCCTACGTCGAGCGCTGGGTGCACGCCTATTTTGAGAACGACCCTGAAAAGGCCCGCGGCACCACCGAGCAGCGTTACGCCGAACAGTTGATCGCCACCCTCCAGAGCCGCCAAGAGCTGCGCCGCCTCGCCAGCGCGCCGGTGATGTTGACCTGCCTCTGCGTCGTGTACTCGCACGGCGGCGGCCTGCCCGAGGGCCGCGCCGAGCTCTACCGCGACACGATCCGCTGGCTGCTCGCGGCGCGCGCGTCGACGCGTAAGGATCGCGGCTACGGCGAGCTACGGGTGCAAGAAGCCCTCGGGATGCTGGCACTGGCGATGATGGGCGGCCAGAAGGGCGCGAAGCGGCGCGAACTAGGTCTCAAAGACGCCGCCGAAGTCATCGACCCGGTGATCCGCGGCGCTCGTTTTGATCTCGACCCAGTCGCCAGGATCAACGCGATCTGCGAGTGGCTACGCTTCGAGTGCGAGTACAGCGGCGTGATCGAAGAGATCGGTCGCGGCCAGCTCCAGTTTAAGCACCTTACTTTTCAGGAGTACCTCGCCGCCGCGCAGCTCGCTTCGACACCGAACCGCGGCTGGTGGCCGATCATCGAGGCCCGTCTGATGGAGCTGCAGTGGCGAGAGACCATCGATCTCTTCCCCGGCTGCCTGCTCGACGCGACCCGAGGCACAACCTTGGACGCTGACCACCTCGTCACGCAGATCCATCAGCTATGGCCCAAGGAGTTGAGATTGGTGCGTGCGGCACGGATCACCGCCATCCTCAGCCGCTTCGCCCCAGCGTTTGGTTGCGCGAGGTATCAGCCCCCCAAAGAACTCGCCCAACGCGGCGCCGAGATGCTCGCCGAGGCCGAAGCGATCTTTGAGCCCGAAGGCGCAGCGACGGTCGAGGAGAAGCTCCGGGTCGCCGCGGCCGAAGCGATCGGCCTCGCCGGCGATCGTAGGCTCGCCCCCGAACGTTTTGAGGAGAACCTCTTAGATGTCCCAGGCACACAAGTGCGCCTCGGCAAGTACCCTGTGACCGTCGAGGAGTTCGCCCGCTTCGTCGACGACGCCGGCTATGAGCGCGAGGAATTTTGGGTCGATGACAACGGCTGGTCGATGCGCACTCACGAGGGCTGGCAGACGCCCGACGATTGGGAGAGCCAGCTCCGTACACCGAACCGGCCGGTCGTCGGTGTGTCGTGGTTCGAGGCGATGGCCTACTGCCGCTGGTTGAGCGCGGAGCACCCGACGCGGCGCATGCGGCTGCCGACGGTGGCAGAGTGGATCGCCGCGGCGTCGCCGGATGGCCGCCGGTACCCGTGGGGTGATCAACCCGATCCGGATGACACCCGCGCCAACTTCGGGAGGCATGTCAACGCGCCGACGCCGGTCGGTATCTATCCCGCAGGCAAGGGCAAGCACGGCCACGCGGACCTCGCCGGCAACGTGTGGGAGTGGAGCCTCGATGTCTACAAGGGCATAACCGCCAAGATGTTGCGGGTCTACGGGCAGCCGAGGATCTTCTGCGGGGGATGTTACTGGGATGAGGCTGGGGGTATGGCGGCCGCCGAGCGCTTCAGGTTCAGGTCCTTCTTCCGCCACGTCCACGGCGGCTTTCGGGTGGTTTCTGAGCCCGCGAGCCCTTGAAAGTTGATCATTGGCGATGCCGATGACGTGCGTTCGGGGTCCAGGGGCGTCAACACGTGTCAACACCCTCTGACACGCGCGGACACACTCGCTTGCCAACGTCATCGCGTGGGTCGGCGCAGCCCGAGCACCCCGGCGTAGCTCGCGACCGAGCGCTCGACCGCCTCGACATCCCCTGCCAGCACCAGCGCGCGCACCCGCCGCTCGAAGCGCGCCAGCGTCGGCCCCTGCGGCCGCGTGCCTGCCCGCGTCACCCGGTGCCCGAGGTACAGCACCTCCCCGTCCGTCGAGCGCACCACCGCCGCCGGGTCTGCTCTTCGAGCTGGTGCTGGTGGCGAGCTCGTGGACGTGGGCGAGCGTCGCCTACTCGGAGGCGCTCGTCGACGGCCTCCAGCGGGCCCTGTGGGCGGTCGGAGGGGTGCCGAGGCCGCTGCTCCTCGACTACATGTCGGCGGCGACCCACGAACTGCGGGGCCGAGCGCTACGAGCGACGATCCACCGCCCTGAGCACCTCGTCCTCAGCGAGTGGGACCATGGCCGCGCGCGGTCACACCGCCCGCGTCGTCAACCCGCCCGCGACCACAAGTGAGTTTCCGCGCGCGATGAGCTGCGGCGATCTCCTCACGCGCGCCTTCGCTCTTGACATCTCCGAGCCGAGGAGCGAGCGTCATGCGCATGATCGCCCGCAAACGACCCCCGGGAACGAGCAGCCGCATCCTCCCGTACAGCGAGCGAGCTGGAACTCACAGACATGATGCTGCCAGTGCCCCACAAGGCCGGGATCGACCCCGCGCTGATCCCGGAAAGGAGTTGACAGCCTTCGGGGGCGGGCGTAATCAATACCGGAATGAGCAGATTGGCGCATGACGAGCGATCGCTTGGCGAGCGGGCACGCGCAGTTATGCGCAGTTATGCGCGCTCGCCCTATGAGCCAACGCACCGAGGATGCGTGCCTCGGCTGGATGCGCCGGTACCATGAGTTCAACGGCTGCAAGGATGCGGGGCGGCTCCCCCGCACACGCGGGGACCTATTTGCCCGTGGGGCCTACCGTACCCGCCGAATCCCACCGCTCAACAGTCTGACGACACAGCCGTTCTTGAGCGTTGACAACCCCGACCGCATCAAATACGAGTTGGGCAGCGACCTAACACCAGGTCCAGCGGGATCGCTGGGGCACAGCACGAAGAGAAATGAATGATGACAGGTCTCACGAGAGAGATGTTATACCCGCCAGGACTGCACCCTAGGACCGATATGTATTCAATATATGAAGTAGATGACGCACAGGCCGCAAAAATCCTGGCCACCCAGGAAGACTACCTCAATGACGTCAAGGCACGCGAAATCAAGCCAGCCAAATTATCGGAAACGATCTCGGCGTTTTCAAACGCTGCCGGAGGTGACGTCTTCGTTGGAGTTGCTGAGGACAAAAAGGCAAATACAAGAACCTGGCTTGGGTTCGATAATCCCGAGCAGGCCAACGACATATTGCATGTCCTGTTTCAGGCGCATCCGTTTGGCAATCACGTTAAGTTCGAGTTCCTTCGCAACCAGAGCCATCCGGGGCTGGTGCTTCATATCACAATCAAGAAGGTCAAGGAAATCGTTAAGTCTTCGTCTGGGGAAGTCTACGTCCGAGTTGGCGCTGGAAAGCAGAAAATTGATTCGCCGGAGAAGCTAAAACGCCTTGAGTTAGACAAGGGTATTGTCACGTTCGAAAATGAGTGGGTAGAAATACCGCTTCCGCGAATCGAAAATAGTTTATCAATACTCAACTTCTTGATCAACGTCATCCCGAGCGGTGAGCCATTAACCTACTTAAGTAATCAGGATCTAATTAAGGACGGTCACGCGCGAGTGTGCGGCGTTTTACTCTTCTGCGATGAGCCAGCCGTCTTCTTGCCGAAACGTAGCAGCGTGAAAATCATGCGCTATAGGACTAGAGACGTCGACATCGGGCGTGAATTCCTGGAAGGAACCCCTCTCACGATTGAAGGCGACGCTTATAACCTGATTTATAGCGCCGTATCCGCAACCAAGGGAATCATCGAGCGCATCAAGAGGCTGGGCGAAGAGGGATTGGATGCTATCGAGTATCCAGAAGATGCCTTGCATGAGGTCATTACAAATGCGGTATTGCACCGCGACTACAGCATCGTTGCTGACGTCCAAATTCGGATATTTGACAATCGCATTGAGATTGAAAACCCCGGAAAACTGCCTGGTCACGTAACGACCGCAAATATTCTGGACACACAAAGCGCGCGCAATCCTGCGCTCGTTCGCCTGATCAACAAATTTCCGAATCCCCCGAACAAGGATGTTGGCGAAGGTCTAAATACCGCCTTTCGCGCGATGGAGACTTTGCGACTCAAGCCTCCCGTTATTCGCGAAACTGATAGTTCTGTATTGGTCGTTATACGTCATGAGCCGCTCGGTTCTCCTGAAGAACTTGTAATGAAGTTCATGGAAACCAACGATGAGATCACGAATAGGCTTGCGCGGGATATAACCGGCATTAAGAGTGAGAACACGATGAAGAACGTGTTTCTGCGGCTGAAGGCCAGAAATATGCTGGAACCGATACCAACGCGGAAGGGATCGGCATCCGCTTGGCGAAAGCCTGTTTTTGGCGCAAACGGGACTGACGACGCAAGTGAGGTATAACATGACGCAGCGCGAGCGTACCGATGCTGCTGCTCGCTGCTCAGTGACTTCGAGGGCACGCTGAACTCGCGATGCAGCACCGCGCGAGCGTCATCGAAAAAAACCAAAGATCAAGGATCAACGGCTCGCGGGCTCAGAAACCACCCGAAAGCCGAGGAGAGCGAGGCGGCGGTAGGACCCGTACCCGAGGCGCCCGGCGGCCGCCCACACCTCATCAAGCCTCCAAGGGCTACCGCGCAGCACCCGGAGGTGGTCCCCCGACTGCCCAACCGGGTCGACGCTCTCCTCCCGCCCCCTGCTCCGGTACTCGTCAGATTTGAAGCCATCGCGGCACCACTGCCACACGTTGCCTGCCAGGTCGAGGTGCCCGAACGGCCCTCTCCCTGCCGGGCAGCTCCCCACCTTTGCGGTCCCGTCCTTACGCCCGTACATCGCCCGCGTCGCGTCTGCTGGCTCATTGCCCCACGGATAGCGCCGGCCATCCGTGCCGCGCGCCGCGAACTCCCATTGCGCCTCACTCGGCAGCGTCACCTTCACCCCCGACGCGATGACCTCTGGCTGCTCCGAAAGCCAGGCGCAAAACTGCATCGCGTCCCCCCAGCTCACCCCGACCACCGGCTGCTCCTCGTGCGAAAAACCCCGATCGCGCCAGTACCCCGGCTCTTTGTGTCCCGTCGCCGCGAGGAATTTTCCATACTGCGCGTTCGTCACTGGCGTCTCCGCCAACCAGTAGGGCGAGAGCCGGACCCTGTGAACCGGTGTGTCGCATCGCTCTCCACACGGGGGCTCCCTACTGTTTGATTCACGCTCTGAGCGGGGACTAACCCTCTGAGAGCACGGGCGGATCGTGGCGCGGCTCTCCGCATCGAGGGCGGATCAACGCACGGGAGCGGCGCTCAGCGGCGCTCAGCGGCGCTCAGCCGCGTTACCGTGCTGCGGGTCGATCACCGGTAGAAATTTACTAATTATTCCACACTGATCTTGCAGGACCTCGTCGGCATTGAGTCGAGGAACTGGTCAAGGCGGTGGGATCGGGCGGATACGTTTGGTGTGAAACAAAAACAACCGGGCGGGACCATCCCGCCCCCGAGCCACCGCGAGGCCGAGTGTACATGCACGCAGGCTACCCGTCGAGCGTGAAGGGGGGTACCGTGATCGCCACCGACGTCCACGATCGTCACGAGCACACCAGGCGGCTCGCCGATCCGGACGCGTATCGGCCGCAGCAGTGTCGGAGCTGCTGTCGGCGGATGCACGCGCACGGCACACGCACGCGCAGGCCGGTCGGTGAGGCGCCGCTCGAGATCCGGCGCTACATCTGCCCTCGGTGCGGTGGCGTCGTCCAGATCGTGCCCGCCTTCCTCGCGGGCCACCTCTGGCGCTGCTGGCCCGCGGTCGAGGCTGTCGTCGTCGATGGCGCGGAAGGCCCGCCCAAGGCCGCCAGGATCGCGCCGAGGACCCGGCGGCGCTGGCGGGCGAGGGCGAAGGAGCCGGCGCGTCTCGCCTTGCACACGCTCAGCGCGGAGCGCGTGCCGCGGATCGCGACGGCGCTCGCGGCGATCGGCCTCGATGCGACCCGTGGCGCCCTTCTCGCGGCCTTTCGCCCGCTCGCCTCAGCGCTCGGCGCCTGCGCTCTCCTTGCGAACCTCCTAAACCTCCTACTACCCGGGCTGCGTATCATGTGACCCAAAAGACATATCCCTTCAGACAGATCGTCCTGCGAGCGATCCCACCCGAAGTGGCCGGACCCAGGCGGTAGAAGGTCGCCATGGATCCCAACAAGCGACGAGAAGTGGCCGAGTGGCGCCTCTCCATCCTCGGCCCGCTGATCAGCGCGCGCCTCGATCACGGCGAGATCCGCGAGCTCCTGGAGGAGGCCGCGGCTCGCTCGTACATCTACCTCGATGGTCAGCCGCGGCGCTTCCGCTGGCGCACGCTCGAGGGCTGGCGCTACGACTATCGCGCAGGTGGACTGAGCGCTCTCGAGCCTCACACCCGCGCGGACGCGGGCACGTGTCGTGCGATCCCCGAGCTCGTCGCCCGCAAGCTCCTCGCTCTCCGGCGCGAGCAGCCGCGTCGGAGCATCCGTACGCTCATCAAGGCGCTCGAGCGCGCCAACGACGTTCTGCCTGGCACGCTCGCCCCGTCCACCGTCCGGCGTCTCCTGGTCGCGCACGGCCTCTCGAAGCGGCCCACACAGCTGCCCACGCGCGAGCGGCGGGCCTTCACCGCCGAGCACCCCGGCGACCTCACCATGGGTGACAGCATGCACGGCCCCCGGTGATCGGCCCGGACGGCGTGATTTATAAAAAATGCTACCTGCTCAGCCAGATCGACGTCGCGTCGCGCTTCGTGCCCCACTCCGAATTTTATTTGAGCGAAGACGCTGCGCACCACGAGGAGGGGCTTCGCCGGGCGATCGTCGCCCACGGAGCGCCGCGCACCTACTACGTCGACCTCGGGGCCGCCTACGTCGCCGCTTCGCTGAAGCAGATCTGCGCCGAGCTCGCGATCTTTCTCCTGCACGCCGGCCCCGGCGACGCCGCCGCCAAGGGGGGTGATCGAGCGCTTCCACAAGACCTGGCGCGCCGAAGTCGGCGCCGAGCTGCCGTCCTATCCGCTGCCGCTCGCCGAGCTCAACCGCCTCCACACCGCCTGGATGACCTGCGAGTACCACAGGCGCGTCCATGCCGCGACCGGCCAGAGCCCCCGCGATCGCTTCCTCGCGGGCGCCGAGCACCTGCGTCATGTCCCTCAGGACATCAACATCGACGAGATCTTCCTGCACCGCGAGCGACGTACGGTCCGCGCCGACGGCACGATCCGCTGGGAGGGCGGCTTCTACGAGGTCCCAGGCGAGTACGTCGGCGAGAAGGTCGAGCTGCGCTTCGCCCCGCTCCGCCCCGATCTCCCGCTCCTGCTCTACGTCGACGGCGTGCGCGTCACCGAGGTCTTCCCGCTCAACCGCCTCGCCAACCACCGCCGCCCACGCCGCGAGCTGCCCGGCCCCGAGCCCGCCCCGCCCCGCGTCCTCAAGGGCCCCCTCGACTACATCGACGACGAGTACCAGGCGCTGCTCCGCGCCTTCGGCGACGAGATCGATTCATCATCTGACCCAGAGGACATCCCATGACCTGGCGCGAGCGCTTCGGCATGCACACCGCGCCGCTCCCCGCGGCGCCGCGGGCGAGAGCTTCTTCGAGCGCGACCCGCACTATCAGCGGCTCGCGCGCGCCTTCTGCTGGCTCGCCACCGAGCCTGGCCTCGGAGTCCTCACCGGCGAGCCTGGCGTCGGCAAATCGGCCGCGATCCGCCACCTCTGCCGCGCCCTCCACCCCGACGAGCACCGCGTCCTCTACCTCTCCGACTGCGCGGTCAAGCCCCTCGATCTCTACCGTATGCTCGCCGCCGAGCTCGGCCTACGACCCAGCGCGCGCGCGCAGATCGTCGCCGACATCAAACGCGCGCTTGTCACCCTCGTCGACGAGCGCGGGATCGTCCCCGTCGTCGTCCTCGACGAAGCTCAAGGACTCCGCGACGAGCTCCTCCACGAGCTCCACGGCCTCTGTAGCCTCGACTTCGACGGCCGCGACTACCTCACCCTCTGGCTCGTCGGCCACCCCTCCCTGAGCAGGCGCCTGCGCCTCCAGCAGCACACCGCGCTCGCCCAGCGCGTCCTCGTCCACCTCCCACTCGTCGCCAAGACCGACCTATCTGTCCTTGGAGACATGCTCGATCACGGCCTCACCCACGCCGGCGCCTCACCCGCTCTGCTCACCGACGACGCCCGCGCCGCGCTCCTCCACGCCGCCCGCGGCCTCCCCCGGCTCCTCAGCCACCTCCTCCGCCTCGCCCTCCTCCTCGCCGACGAGCGCGCCTCCCCCCAGATCGACGCCTCGATCATCAACTCCGCTCTCATCCTCCTCCACCTCGATCACCCCAAGCAACCCCAAACCCCTCCTAAATCCCGCTTCCAACGTGACCCAAGATCACGCGCATAAACCGACCCGACACACCGGCTCCTCGACCCCCTTCATGCCCATCTCAAAGCGCCCGCCCGGAACCCACAAAATGCGAATCCCCGTCACCTGCTCGATAAAGTGCTGCCCGCTATCCATCCTGCGAGCGCCACGCCGCGCCGTTGCCAGCCAGCCGCGCAGCGCGTCGCAGCCGCCCGGATCGCGTACGTCGAAGCACCGCGCCTCACCTAGCTCTGCCGGCCAAGCCGCGTCCACCCCCCCAGGGAGCAGCGCCCACGCCATCGCCTTTTTCGCGTCGACGAAGTACGCGACACAGCTCGACACCGCCGCATCATGCCAAGCCGGGCCCTCACGGCCCGAGAGCACGACCACGCAGGGCGCCGCCTCTGCGGCCTCCAACTCGCTGTTCAGCTCAAGCGCATTGAAGAGGCGCCCCTGCGCATCGGAGAAGACCTGCACCCCGCACGCCCGCAGCTCCTTCGCCAGCCCCTCCGCCGCGGTTCGCTCCTTTTCAAAAAACACCAGCACGACCTCGGCGCCCTCACGCATCCCGCCCGACTCGCGCACCTCAAGGATCTGCGCCGCCAGCGCCTGCACCTCCGCGTCCTTGTCCCCGCTACGCTCGGCCACAGCCTCGCGCACCCGCTCATCGCCGGAGAAACGCCGCAACAGCCGCAGCACCGTCGCCAGCTCGCGCGGCGTACCGCCCGCGTGCAAGCGCTCGAGCAGCGGCGTCGCGTCGGCCTCGGGCGCCTCATCGAGGAGCTGGTCGAGCAGCTCGCCCTGAGAGATCTGCACCTTGAGCACACGCCGCATCAGCGGCACAAACGCCACCCGCTGCCCCGCCACCAGTCGCGCGACCTCGTGCCACCACGGATCGGCGAGATGCGCCGTTAGCTCATCCAGCAGCGTATCCCTCTCGCCGATGTGGGTCGCCGCGAGGTACTCCTGCAGCCCGAGGTGGGCGAAGCCGAGGTGCTCCGGCGCGAATTCTTGCAGCACCCCCGCGTCCCTCTGCAACCAATCGACCACCTGCATCCCCAGGCGATCGTCGAGCCCCAGCTCCCGCAGCCGCTTCTTGACCATCACCGCCAGCTCCGCGCGCAGGCGTGTATCGCGGTCCCCCGAGGCTTGCAGCGCGTACGCCAGCGGCCGCAGCACCGCCAGCGCCTTGTCGATCACCAGCGGCGGATCGCGTCGCTTCTGCTCCTTGCCCCAGCGTAACAGCAGCACCTCGAGGCAGCGCTCGTAGTACTCCGCCCGGCTGCGCGGCATCGGCCGCCCTTGATGCACGATCACGCAGAGCAGGGTCAGGAAGAGCGGCGTACTCACCATCACCTTGAGCCGCTGGGTCGTATACACCTCGCTGTGCAGCGCCGCGATCAGCTCCCTACCGCGCGCCTGCGCCTCCTCCTCGCTCACCGTGCGAACCACCTGCACCGCCTCCGCGAACCACTGCCGCACCAACCGATCGACCATCTCGCCGCTGAGCGGACGCAGCTCTAGCTCCGTAAACTGCGCGGGCAACTTCACCGCCCGCCGATAGCCGGCGTAGCGGCTCGACACCACCGCGCGCACACGAGTCCCCTCGACCTGCTCCCACAGGTACCCGCACAGCCGCGCGCGCAGCCCCTCATCTGCCACTTCATCGAGCCCGTCGGCGAGCAAGAGGAGCCGCCCATGGGCCCACAGCGCCGCGCCCAGCTCCGCCGGCAGCTTGCGGCCCGAGCGCTCGTCGAGCTCGTCCTGGATCCACGCCGAGATCGGTCGATTGTCGCGTGCGCTCGTAAAGCGCCGCATCCACAGCGGCACCGGCACCGTGCCCTCCGGCAGCCCCAGCGCCTCCGCGCCTTCACGCGCGCACACATGTAACAGCTTATGCAGCGCCGTCGTCTTGCCCGATCCCGGCTCGCCGAGGATCAGCGCGTGCGGCGTTTGGATCGCCCCAAAGAGGCGGTCCACCTCAAAGTCCAACGGCTCCGACACCCTCGCCCACATTCGCCAGATCTGCCCCCCCACGCCGCCGCGCTGCGCTCTGCGCCGCTCCGACGCCGTGAAGGTCCCCGCAGAGCCGCTCACGCGCCCGCAGCGGCACATACACTGCGTCCAGATCGAGGCTCATATCACCGCCGCCGACGCCGATCAGCTTGACCCCGGGCTTCTGCTCCAAAAGCCAGGTCCGGTACGCCACGATCGCGGCAGGCTCCGCGAGCTCGATACGACGGCCAAGCCCGAGCTCGCCGATGTGCAGGCCGACGCGAGGGGGTGGGAGGTCCAGGCGGTAGCGATCGCCGAGGCGGTGCTCGGCGTAGTCTTGGTTCTTGCGGGTGTTGCTGGTGTCGACCTCGAAGCGCGGCCGCGTCAGCGACCAGCGGCGCGGCCAGATCCGCACGGCGAGCTCGCCCGAGCCGAGCACCACCAGCGCGCCGATGTTGTAGCCGTGCGAGGTCGGCGGCGCGTCCGCTGGCGCCGCCTCGGCGTGGGCCGCCCCCGCGCTCACGTGCAGGCACCCCTCGCCCGCTCCCTTGTGGACCTGCACCGAGCGGGCCTCATGGACATGTCCCGAGAGATAGGCGACCGCGTGCTCGTCGAGCGCGCCTTCGAGGTCCTTCTCGTCCGCGAGCCAGCCGTCGGCGGCCGGGTGGTGGCCGAGGACCACCGTGACCTCGGTCGGGGCTGTGACAGGCAAGAGCTCCGCGAGCTGCTGCTCGCCGACCCGAAGGCGCCCCTTGTCGTCCTTGGCGGCGAGAAGCGCGGTGTTGAGGCCGCACAGGCGCAGCGTCAGGCCCTCGTCCAGCGCCTCGCGGTGCTCCCACCAGAGCGGGGCCGTGGTGGACACACCGGTGGTCGGGCCGAAGCCCGCGGCGAAGTCGAGGTAGCGGGCCTGTCGGGAGCGCAGCCGCTGGGTGCCGGTGGCGTCGCTGAGGGCGTCGTCGAGCTGGTGGCCGTCAACCCCGAGGCGGGCGAGCTGAACCATGCCGGCGATGTCCTTGTCGCGGTCGACCGTGCGGTCGACGTCGTGGTTACCGGGCACCACGAAGACGCGCTCGTTGGGCAGGTGGAGGGCCGTGCTGAAGCGGCTGAGCCACCGTGCGGCCAAGGCGTACTCGTCGTCACCGGTCGCCGGGGTGAGGGCTCCGCCCGAGAAGGCGACGTCGCCGGTGACGAGGATGAGGCGGGGAGTCGGGGCCTTCCCGGCCTTCACCAGCTCGCAGACGTCGCTCAGGAGTTCGTCGAGGACTCGGACCTGGTTCCACTGGTGGCTGGGGGCGCCGTGGCCGAAGTGGAGGTCCGAGAGGTGGACCCATGCGGCGAGGATGCGCTCGCTGGTCGCGGTCGAGGCCGTAGCGGTCGGGGCCGTGGCAGGCCTCGCTGCGGTCGGCGGCGGCGGGCCCGGTGTCGCGCCGTAGTAGTGGTTGACGGTCTTTGAGCCCGCCACGAAGTCACCCCCGACCTCGGTCGAGGCGGACGCCGCGCCGGCCGTGGCACTCGCCGGACTGCCGTGGACCGGGGCTCGCCTCGGCGCCCGCGAGGTCGAGGCCGTAGCCCAGCGCTCAACAACGGCGGCGATGGCCGCTTTCTTGTGCGGGCGTTCGACCTCCAAGCGCTCGAAGAAGTCCGCGTCGATGCGTCCCCGACGCGCCAGGGCGGCGAGCGCGAGGTCGGCGAGGTCCGCCATAGAACCGCCCTCGGGGAGCTCGTGCAGGAGCTCGGCGTCCGGGCCGTAGCGCAGCCAGCGGCGCAGCTCCTCCGCCGAGAAGAGCTCGACCAGTAGCGCGTGCAGAGCTGCCTGCGGCGTGCTCGGCTCCCAAGGCGGGCTCATTGGCGCGCGCGATAGTCGCACGGTCCGGCTATGGGTCGCAAGCTAGATGACCGCCGCGAGGCGCTACGTCAGCGGGCAACGAGATCCCTCCAAGTCGATCGCCATCGACACCCTACTCGCCGACGCCAACCCCAACGGCGTGCTCCACACTGGCTCATCGACCAGCCCTACCTACCTCGATGATCATGGCGGGCTCGCTTAGCTGTTGAGCCGGACTTCGCGCAGGAGGACGCGCGAGTAGCGGGTGTAGGTGGAGTCGCCGAGCACGAGCCAGAGGGGGGGCATGGTGAGATCGGCGGGGAGGCCGTTGTCGGCGGGGAAGGCCCTCGTGAGCTTGGCGTCGGGGTAGGTGGCGAGGATGTCGGAGATCTGGAAGACCTTGTTGTGCCAGCCGGCGCCGAGATCGACGGCGGGGGTGACTCCGGCGAGCTCGTTGACGATCTTGAGCTTGCCGGCGCCTACCCAGGAGAGCAAGTACTCGTGATCGGTGGGGTCGGCCTGGGCGACGTCGACGAGCAGGTTGAGGGCGGGGTTGGGATCGCGATCGAAGACGCCGATCTTGTAGAGGGTGCCGTCGCCGTTGACGTCGATGAGAATGTTGATGTACGGACGATTGAGGATGTGGGCGTTGCCTGCGGTGCGCAGGGCGTAGCGGACGCTGAGCGCGGTGAGCTGGGCGAGGGGGAGGCCGAGGAGGATGGGGGCGTCGGTGCCGAGCATGGCCTTGTTGCCGGTGCCGATGCCGTGGAAACCCTTGTTGCCGATGACGTTGGCGTTGCCGGTGATGGCGTGCGTCCACATGAGGTAGCCGGCTTCGTGGCGATCGGCGCCGGCGGCGTTGACGCTGTAGTCGCTAAAGGTGGCCCACGGGATGGCGCCTGCGGGCTGGGTGAGCGGGGGCGTTGTGGGGGCGATGGCGGTGGCGAGGAGCTGGGCCTCGGTGATGGGGAGTAGCTCGTGTTCGGCGATGACGGTAGGGCAGCCGACGCGCACGGGCGGGCTGAGCACGGCGAGGAGATCGTCGTGGCTGACGCGGCGGGGGGTGGACCACTGGCCGGGGAGGAGCTGTTCGAGGGCGGCGTCGCCGGTGAGGCGGTTGGCGGGGCCGGAAAAATAGGCGCCGTCGCAGCCGGAGACGCGGACGCGCCAGTAGTAGCCGGCGTAGCGGGATTGGCGAGGGTCGAGGGCTTCGAGCGGGAGGGCTCCGGCGGGGGCGTTTGATGTGGCCTCTAGGACATGTGAAGCGGTGGACCAGAGGAGGTTGATGTTCATGACGCCGGTGGCGGTGAAGCCGGCGTTGCGGGTGAGGCGGGCGCGGATGACGGGCGCAGCGGTGCTGTCGAGGCGGGCGGTTTGGTCAGCTTCGGAGAGCTCGTTGACGACGAGCAGGAGGACGGTGGGGGCCTCGGTGATGAAGCCGAGCTCTTCTCCGGGGGCGAGGGTGATGGTTTGGGATCCGGCGAGGCGGTGCTCGCTGCGGATGGCGGCGCCGAGGTAGACGCGGAGGACATCGCGGGGGTTGTCGGTGGAGGCGCTGACGGTGATCGAGGTGTGGGCGCCGCTTGAGAAAATGCCGAAAATGTCGCTGGTGAGGCGGCTTCCGGTCGGGATGGTGGCGCTGTAGAGGCGGCCGGCGGTGGTGGTTTGCAGGGTTTCGCGGGTGAGAGGGATGAGGCCCGATCCGTTGAGCGGGGCGGTGGCGGTGAGGCGGATGGTGGTTGGTTCGGCCATGGTGGTGTCTCTTGGGGCAGGTTGTGGGGGACGGTTATCGGGGAGGACGACGGGCGGTGAAGGCGGCGAAGGCGGCTTGAGCGCCTGGGCGGTGGGAGGGTTGGAGGAGGCTCCAATCGGGGGGGCGGCGGCTGGGCCGGCTTCCCAGCGGATCTTGTCGCCGGGGAGGGCGACGCGGGTACGTGCGCCGCCGGCCTGGGCGTGGCGGCTGAGGGCGACGGGGCGTAGGCCCTTGGCGACGAGGGCGCGGTAGATGGCGCCGTCTTCGGAGGTGAGCTGGTAGGTGATGAGGCGGCAGCCGGGGGCGCCTCGGCCGCTGGTGGGGAGGAGGTCGATGAGGTGGGCGACGAGGGCGGAGGCGGCATTCACGGGGACGTCGCGGCCCTTGCGGTCGTAGCGGCGGAGGCCGGCGCGGCTGGCGACGCGGGTGATTTCGAGGGTGCCTTCGGGGGGGCAGTCGGTGGCGCGGCCCCAGCGGCCGGTGGGGGCGCCCGCGAGGGCGACGGCGGCGATCTGGCCGCGCCAACGGGCGGCGAGGGCGTGGAGCAGGCCGCGTCGGTTGCAGTCGGGCAGGTGGCGGTGGTGGCGGGCGACGAATTCGCAGGCGGTGTCGGGATCGATGGTGTGGATCTCGAGCTCGGGGGCGTGGCCGTCGCGTAGGGCGGCGGTGAGTTCTTCTAAAAAATAGTCTTCGTCGCGTAGGCCGCCGTCGAGGTCGGCGATGGCTTGGATTAGGCGCTCGGCGTCGTCGAGGGGCCAGTGCGGGACGATGGCCTCGTGGATGGTGGCGGCGGCGTCTTCTTCGTCGAGCAGGCCCCACTCGGGATCGTTGATGTAGGCGCGGACGGCCGTGAGGATCGAGCGGGCTTCGTGCTGGAGGGCGGTGCTGTCCGCGCGCGGGAGGCCGGGGGTGCGCTGCCACCAGGGGCGCGGCGCTGCCCTGCCCCGTCGGGTGCGCTGCTCTTGCAGGGATTGCTCGATGAGGCGAAGCAGGCGCGCGCGGTGGGTGGTGATCACTCGATCGACCTGCTCGGGCGAGTAGCGCGCGGCGAGGGCGTTGACGGTGGCCTCGAAGATCGCCGCGGAGGATCGGAGAGGCATCGTGTTCTCCGCGGTGATCAGGCGCGGCGGGCTAGCCGGAATGCGAAGGCGCTGACGAGGGCTGTCGCGGTGACGCCGTAAGCGATGAGGGCGATGGTAGCGATCGTGGAGGCGCGCTTCTTGGCCTTCTCTTGTGCTTCCTCGACATAGTTGCGGAGCTCGCGGAGGTTGAGAGCCTCGGCGAAAGGGGCGAGCTCGGGGTAGTGGCGCGCGAGAGATTCGATGGAGAGGGCGAGCCCGAAGGGGCCGAAGAACATGACCAAAAGGGCGGCTTCGTTGAGGGCCCGGAGGCGCTGAAGCTCCGCCCAGTCGCTCTTGCGCGCCGCGGCGAGGGTGCGGGCGATCTGCTCGGCCCATGCGTACCCGCGAGCTTGGCCGACACCTTCGGGGAGCGTGGGGGCGCCCGGCAAGGGCTCCAGGGCTTCGCGTGGGGCTTCGCGGAGGCGCTTGATGTAGGCGCGGCTGAGGGCGACGGTGCCGACGGTCTCGGGGCGTGCGAGGGCGCCTGCGAAGAGCGGGCTGGTGAAGATGATCTCGAGCTCGCGTGAGAGCACGTCGAGATGGGATAAGGCGAGGCTGAGCGCGCTGGCGTCGGCGGCGGCGAAGGCCAGCTCGCCGTGGCGGATCGCGGCGAGGAGGCGGCTGAGCAGGCGAGCGTCGTCGAGGACCAGCTCGACGCGCTTCAGCACGTTGGGGAGGGCGGCCATCAGCCTCGGCCTCCGACCTGGCGAGAGCGTGTGAAGAGCGCCGCGATGGTGGCGAGCAGCGCGAGGGCGGCGGCGGCGGTGAGCAGGCGTCGATCGCGGTGACGCGCGGCTTCCTGCATCTGGATCAGGTGGGGTGAGACACCGGACCATTTCGACGGGCCCGGCTCGACGCTGCGTGCGGGAGCGAGGGCGTCGATGTATCGCTGGGCGATGTCGTACTGGCGCTCTTGAAGGGCCTTCTCGGCGTCGGTGGCGATGACGAGCCACTGCTGCGCCTGGAGTTGCACGTCGGCGGGCAGCAGGATCAGCTCTTGGAGCTGACGCAGAGCGGCCGCGAAGTTGCGCCACAAGCCCGCGAGGTGGTCGCTGTTGGCGGCGGAGGCGGTCTGGCCGAGGAGCTCCTGGGAGGCGGTGAAGGCTGCGAGAAAGGGGGTGGTGTTCATGATGACTCCGTGCTGTGTTGCTGCGTTGGGTTACTTGCGGCGGATCGAGACGCCGACGCCGATCCCGATGGCGATCCCGACGGCGCCGCTGATCGCGGCGAAGATGAGGGCTCGGTTCTGGTCGGCGATGCCGAGGCGGTGGAGATCCGCGCGAGACTGGCGGAGCTGGTCGCTCAGGGTGTCGTGGCGGGTCTTGTCGACGACGGGATCGTGGAGGGTATGGGTGCTCATGAGCGACCTCGTGGCCAGAAGAGCGCCGCCATGGCGAGGCCGAGCGCCGCAGCGGCGAGCAGCTTCTCGTCGAGGCCGACGGCGCGCATCTTGACGACCTGCTCTCCGCCCTGGGCGGCGATGCTGCCGCGCCAGCGCGCTCCAGGGTAAAGACGCGCGGTGAGGGTCCAGGGCTGGACGTTGACGATGAAGAGGTTGTCGGGGCTGCCGGCGATCCTGGCGATCTCGGCGAGCGCGCCGTGGAGATCCTCGACGTACTCGAGCACGCAGGAGACGAAGACCACGGCGGAGTCGTCGGCGATGTTGGGGATCTTTCCGCGGGTGATGTCAGCGACGATGGACACCGGGCACTTGGGACAGCCGTTGATGTCCACACAAACATCCCCGCAGCCGTAGGCGCGGATGATCCGGGTGTGAAGGCCCGCGTCAGGGTCGCCGATGACGACGAGCTGCCGACCGAGCGCGGTGGCTCGATCGGCGGCGAGATCGAAGGCCGCCACGCGCTCGCGATAGCGGATCACGGCGGCCGCTGCCTCGAGCAGGGCGACGTAGCCGAGCGCGAGGCCAGCGGCGACGCGGGGGATCGATGGTGGGGCGGACATGGGTTTAGGCCTCGAGCAACAGGGCGGCGAGGGCTCGGCGCTCGCCGGCTGAGAGGCGCGCGAGCAGCTTTTCGTGGGTGCTCTGCACGAGGTTGTGGTCGAGATCCTTGGTGCCGGCTGTCGACGGTTTTGCGGCCTGAACAGCAGAGGGCGCGGCCGCCGGTGGGGTGGCGGGGTCGGGGTGCGCCCGCTTGTCGTCGAGGCCAGCTAGGCGGAGCACGTCGTTGAGGCTCCGCAGGAGGGCCTCGGCTCCGGGCGTGTGGCGCAGCTCGGGGTCTTCCCAGATCACACGCTCATACTCGGCGGCGTGGGCGATCGCGTTGCTGTAGGGGATCCCCTCCGCGACGGCCACGTTGAGGTGCGGGGCCAGCTCAGAGAGCTTGTAGCCCATGTTGGGGAGGTAGATGACAGGGCCGCGAAGCCCGTCCGCCAGGGTGTCCGCGTGGAGGTGTGCGAGCTTGCACGAGATCGGGATGATCGTGACGTCGGCCGCGAGCTCACCGCCGCAGGGGCCATCGATGAGGATGAGATCGGCGTCGATGGGATCGTCGGCGCTCGTCGGCGATCGTGTATGTACACGCCAGCCGCGTGAGGTGGCGAGGTGGGTGAGGTGTCGTGCGAGCGCCGTGGTTCCGACGCCGCCCTTGGTGTTGTGGACTGAGATGATCATCGCTGGACCTGTGCTTGCTTCATCAAGAGGGGGATGGCGGTGACAACGGTCGCCACGGACTGCTCCATGGCCGCGAGGCGGCGACCGTAGAGCTCCGTGACATCTCGGAGGGGCGCGATCAGATCCTCGACCTTTTGATCGGTCGTGGGAGCGGCTGCCCGCTCTTCGTTGTGGTCGGCGCTTTGCTCGTCTGCCGTGGCAGCAGGTAGGTCACGATCGGCGTCGCTGGCGTCAGCTCCACCATCGTGGTCGCTTGTCGGGGTGGTATCCTGCTCGCGGTCGCCATGCTCGTCGCTGTCGTCGTCGACGACGTCGAGCGCCTCCGTGGCGGTCGCAGCCTCTTGCTCGCCGCTTGCCGGAGCAGCCGCGACCTCTTCGTCGAGCGCCTCCATGGCGGTCGCTGCCTCCTGCTCGCCGCTCGCCGGAGCAGCCGCGACCTCTTCGTCGAGCGCCTCAGTGGCGGTCGTTGCCTCTTGCTCGCCGCTTGCCGGAGCAGCCGCGACTTCTTCGTCGAGCGCCTCCGTGGCGGTCGCAGCCCCTTGCTCGCCGCTTGCCGGAGAAGCCGCGATCTTACCGTCGTCGACGTCGAGCGCCTCCACGGTGGTCGCAGCCTTTTGCTCGCCGCCTGGCGGAGCAGCCGCGACCTTCCCGTTGTCGACGTCGTTCGTCTCCGCAGCCGCGACCTTCCCGTTGTCGACGTCGTTCGTCTCCGCAGCCGCGACCTTCCCGGCGCGGGCCTGTTCTTCGAGAGCCGCAGTGAGCATCGAAAGAAGCTGCCCAACCGTGTTTTCGAGCCGGTTCGAGCGCTCCTCGAGGTCGGCGACCCGTGCATGAAGTCCCGCCACGGCCTCGGTGAGGCCCGTGACCGCCTGCGGGGCCGCGACCGGCGAGCGGCGCGGCAAGGGTGGCGGTGGCTGGCGCTGGGCCGGCGGTGAGGAGGGCTCGGGGGCCGGCGCGCTCTGCTGCGGCGGGTGGAAGTGGTTCCGAGCGTAGCGTTGAGGCTGGTGCTGTAGTTGCGGGGCCGCGTACGAGGGCGCGTCCTGGTAGGTGGGATACTGGGGCGCGTACTGGGGCGGGTACTGGTACGCGGGCGGAGGCGGGTACTGGTACGCGGGCGGAGGCGCGTACTGGTACGCGGGCGGAGGCGCGTACTGGTACGCAGGCGGCGGGGGTGCGTACGTGTGCGGGGGCGGCGGGGGCGCGTATGCGTGCGGGGACGGCGGGGGCGCGTATGCGTGCGGGGGCGGCGGGGGCGCGTAGGCGTGCTGGTGCGGTGGGGGCGCGTAGGCGTCCGGGGGCGCGTAGTAGTGCTGGTGCGGTGGGTAGGGATCCGCGGGCTGATGCATGGGGACTTGAGGCGCGACGCCGGTTCGGGGTGGGCAGTTCCGAGCGATCGCCTCCCGCAACTCCGAGAGCTGGCTGTTGCGGTGGGGCGCTGCCGCGCTTGGGTGCGGCTGAGGCTGTGGCTGTGGCTGTGGTGGCTGTGGCTGTGGCTGTGGCTGTGGCTGGGGCTGGGCCTGGGCCTGTGGCTGGGGCCCCGCGAAAAGGGGGCCGAAGCGCTCGAGGAAGGCTGCGAGATCCTGTGGATGGGGCGCTTGTGGGGGCATGTTGGCGGCCTCTAAGGGTTGGCGTTCAGGTGCGGGGGGCTGCGGGATCGGCGCTCCGGCGGCGGACATGAAGACCGCGAGCTCTTCGGGGCTGATACGCGAGCGCAGCAAGTCCACGAGATCGCCGGGTTCGCCGGGCATTGCTGTGGACGGCGCCTTGCAGACCTCTTCTGTGATGATATCGCGTAGCTTCGGCAGCGATAGCCGCTCCGTGAACGTGAGCGGCCGTCCAAGGCGGGCCTCGGCCGCGCAAGCCTGCTCGACCTGGTAAAAGTAACGTGCGGCGACCCCTAGACCCAGGCGGGCCAGACCGGCGTAGGGCTTTAAAAACCCCGGCAGCGCCGCTGTGAGTTCGTCTTCGGGTTGAGCGGCTTGCGCCGCTTGTGCTTGTGGTGCCATCTCCTAGCCTTTCTTGAGCCGAACGGCGCGTGCGCCGATGGTGTGTTGTTTAGCGATGATGCAATAGACCCCTGGATCGCTGAGAACGACGGGTTGACCGGGTTGGGCATGGATGTGCAGGCTGGCGGTCGCGCCGGCGCGGGGCCGCGAGATCGAGGCGCCGCCGCTGAGCAGGCAGAACACGGCGGCCATGCCGGGCTCGATCGTCTCCAGCAGGGTCTCGCCGCGCATAAGCACGAAGGCGCCGAGGGTGTGCCTGGGGCCGATGAGGAGCGGTAATTCGAGGCTCATCGCCCCCTCCCTCGGATCTCTTCGACGATCTGTCCCCACATCGGGTGAGGGTCAGATACGCTAATCCCCATCATCTCCATGTCGATGCGAAGAATCGGCCACTCGTGCGGCGCGTTCTCGCCATAAAAGACCTTCATGACCTCGCCGCGGTGATCGGCCGATGTGGGGGATCCGACGGTCGATGGTGTGGCGCAGATACGCGCGCATGGCCCGGTCATACTCGGCAGCGGACGCGGAGCGTTCGTGGCTCGCTTTGCTCAGGTGTCGCACACGTACGCCGTCCAGCACGGGATCGACGGCGGAGAGGGCCGCGTCCTTGCCCATCTGGAGGTTCTGGGCGTTGAGGGCGATGAGGGTGCCGCCGCTGAGCGCGAGGTAGGGCACGATCGCCGTGCTGCGCTCGAAGCGCCGCAGCGCGGTCGCGATCATGACACATGCGGCGACGCTGCCGCCCGCGGTATGCAGCAGGAGGGTGAGCTCGTCGTCGCTCGGGATCCGCTCCATGGCCATGAGCACCTGCTCCGCTGTGCCCAGGTCGATGGTTTCTGTGATGATCGGGATCGTACGAGCGCTGTGCAGGGGCTGGGGTCGTGCGCTTGTTCGCCGCTGTTGGAGGTACCAACCCAGCGCAGCGACGGAGCCGGTGGTGGCGAGGATGAGCGCGTTTCTGGATGCAGGTGTCATGCGTGTCTCCGGTTCCTCGCCCAAAGTGCGCCTGCGAGGAGCGCGCTCGCTCCGCCCACGCCCACAACCCACCAGAATGTGGACGAGCGGGTCGGCGCGTTGTGGGCGGGGGGCCCCGCGTCGGGCGTGTCGACGCTGGGGGGCACGCAGGGCTCTGATGCGCCGCTGCGCGCGCAAGTGCTCGCCTTCGCCATGCGCTCGACGTAGGTCGTGGGGTTGAGCAGGCCCTTGGGGGGAGGGTCGATCTTCCACCACACCGAGTTGGCCTTGCGATCGGCGGCGATGTAGGTCTCGAGGTGGATCATGCCGTAGGAGCCGAGCACTCGGCCGAGCTGGTCTCCGGCGCGCACAGACGAGCCAGGCGAGACGCGGAATTCCGTGTGGCTGCCCGCCTTGAAGCCGCCGAGGACCAGAAATAGACCGCTCTTGGTGCGCAGAAACGCCGCCTTGGAGCCGGAGCTCCAGCCGCGGTCGATCGCGACCACGTCGCTGTCTTCCGGCGCGATGATGACGGCCCCGTCCGGCGCGCCCGTGAGGTCAATGCCGGCGTGCCAGCGCTCGCACTCGGCGTGCTCACAGCCGAAGGGCGCCCTCCCCCGAAGCTCCAGTCGGCGAACTTCGGGGGCACTGTCGGCAGCGGCCACCTCGCGTCGGGAGCGCCGATGGCCATCGCTGGCTTCTTCCAGTCGGGCGAGCGAGCCATCTACGCCTCTCCTCGGTGGCGGTACTTCCCCTTGGGCTTGGCGGAGCCGTTGAGACCGATGCCCGAAATCATCGAGACGACGCGCTGAAGGGCCTGCTTGTTGTCGTCGAGGGCTTCCGCCTGCTCCTTGATGATCCGCGCTTGATCCCGGACGATACCCCGGAGCGTCTCGACCTCTTTGAGGGCGAGCAGGAGCTGCTCTTTCGCGCCCTGCTCTCGCAATTGCTCTTCCAGCCCGTCATCGATGGTGTTGAGGAGCGACCGGGCGATCCTGAAGACGCTGACGCTGTGACTGCTGCGACTGCTCTCGTCGTCTTTAAGCTCGTCACCGATGGTGTTGAGGAAGGACCGGGTGATCCTGACCATGATCCGATCGGCGCCACTGCCGCCTTTGGCATCCTTGGCCCAGGTCGCGGAGGAGTTGCTCGATGGTGGGGTTTGTGGGGTCTGTCATGTCTGCGGTCCTTTCCTCTTCTTGTGGTGGCTGTGGCGATAGGGGTCGGTCTCGCCGGGGCGTAGGTGCGCTGGATCCGAGCGGTCCAGGTCGAGCTCGGAGAGTGAGCGGCCTTCGGCGCAGGCGAGGGCGATCGTGTGGGCGCGGCGGGTGAGCACACGCGCGGCGCGGAACAGCTCTTCGGCGGACTCTCCGCGGTTAAAGATGTGCGTCGCCCGTTGGTGGGCACGGACGGCCGCAATGAGCGCCTGGACCGCTCGTTGGCGGGGCTCACCCTCGCAGGCCGCGGCGTGGATCAGCTCTGGGATGAGGACGAGGAGGCGACGGGACACCTGAGCTGGCCGGGCGCTCGCCGCAGCGCCTGCGCCAGCCAGTGATAGTGGTCCCAGTGCAGCTCGATTCTCCAGATCGGCGGCGTCGCGACGTGGGGATCGATGAGACGGTCGCCGGCCGCCAAGGGGATGCCGTCGCTCTCGGGATCGCGCAGATCCCGAATGAGGAGCGAGTTCGTCTCGTAGCCGTCCTCGTCGGTGTAGGGCCCGAGGGACTCGACGAAACGACGCTCGACGCCAAGGTCTTCCCGGAGCACATAGGCGCGGTATGGAGGCTCGTCCTCCTTCATGAGCCGCACGGGCGAGACCAGCTCCTCCTCGTTGTGGCCGTAAAAGACTTCATCCCGATCGCTGGTGTAGGAGAGTCGAGCGGCGAGGCGGGAGAGGAAGGGCTCGAGGTGCACGCCTTCCTCCCCGGCGTGTTCGTCCAGGAAGGTGTCGATCATCTCGCCGATCGCAGGGTCCTGCTCCCCGAGGTCTCTTGCGATCTCCCGAGGGGTCTTGGGCAGGCGCCTGGCGAGGTAGGAGAGCTCTTGAGCGAGACCTCGCAGGTTCTCCCAAACTTGCGGGAGGCGCACGGCGAAGACGTTCTCTCGCCCGCGACGGAGCTGCACGTATTGCTCGAGGTCGCGTCGGTGGCGCGTGATGAAGCTGTCGACTCGCCGGGGGGGGAGGTCCAGCGATGCGCGCCAGCGATCGAGCAGGGTGGATGTCATCGTCATTCGTCCTCGTGCTCGCGGAGGTGGCCTAGGGCGGTCTCGACCGCCTCTGTGGTGAGCCCTGGCTGGCCGGCGTAGGGCGCGAGGGTCAACTCGAACGCGGTGGGCTGATCTTCTCCCTCGGAGACCTCGGTGGGGGCGGTGAGGGGCTGGACGAGCTCGATCTGGCCCTTGGCGCACGCGGAGGCGAGCTCGTGGGCGGCGCGGGCGACGTAGCGAGCGACGCGGGTGAGCCGCTCGGCGGCGAGCTGATCGTGGCCGCTCTCGATCTCGTGCGCGGCGGCCTTGTGCTCGAGCAGCGCGAGACCGACGGCGCGGGCGGCGACGGCCCGGGCGCGGCCTCGGCAGGAGGGCGCGGCCACGAGCACGCCCGCGTAGGCGATGAGCTGGCGTGTACGCTCGAGCTCGAGCGGCGAGCGCCTCAGCGCGCTGGCGAGTTTTGAAAAATGCTCCCAGTGACGCTCCAGTCGTTCATGGCCGTAGGGCTGAATGGACGGCGAGGCGACGAGGTCGCGGCGGATGAGGCGGTCACCGTGTTTGAGGGATCTGGAGCCGCCCCGCAGGTTGCAGCCGCTGCAGGTCACGCGGCCCGGCTTGACGCGGGCGTAGGCGGTCATCCGGCCCTGCTCGTCGATGTCTTCTCCGAGCAGCTCGATGTCGTGGAGGGAGACGCCCTCGGGGTCCTGACGCAGCACGTGGCCGTGATCGCCCACGCGCCAATCGCGGTCGACCCCGAGCAAGGTGTCCTCGGGGACCGCCATCGACTCGTCCTCCTCGCCGGGATCCCTGACGATCACAGCGTCGTGCTCGTCGCCGACGCGGAGCTGCGCGGCGACGCTGCGCAAGAGGGGTCCCACGGGTCCACCCGTCCGCAGGTAGGTGGCGATCAGGTCGGAGCTGCGCTCGAATCCGTGGCGCCGGAAGTATTCCATGACCTCTTCGGGGGTCTTTTGGGCGGGTGCGGCGATCTCCTCGAGGCGCAGCGCCAGGTGGTAGAGGGCGTGCGGGTCGACGGCGACCTGCCGGATCCGGCGCAGCTCGGCGGCCTCGTCCTCGAGGCGGCGCTCGATCACAGCCTGGCTTAACGAGAGCACAGGGCTTGTTTGCTCCTCGATGAGGCGGATGAGGCGATGGCGGTGCTTGCGGAGGAGCTCGTCGACGAGCTCGGGCGAATACTCCGCGTCCGCGGCGGGGCGCCAGGCGGCCACGGCGGCGTCGAAGATCTCGGCAGGTCGCAGGGGGTCGTCATGCGCCACCTCTCTCGTGGGGCTTTACACGTCGCCGAGCGTGCACCTCGTCGACCAGCGGGAGCTTCCAGTCCAGCGCTTCGAGCGCCGTCATGATGGTGTCGGGGGTGAGCAGGTCGTGGGGACGGTAGGGCTCGGCGCTCTGCTCGAAGTCGCCGGGTTGGTCCTGTTCGGGGGTGATGTCGTCGGGAGCGCGAAACACCGGGTCGACGAGCTCCATCTGGCCGGCGGCGCACACGGACGCGACCTCGTGGGCGACGCGGGCGAGGTGGCGGGCGACCCGGGTGAGCCGCTCCCTCGCCATCTTTTGGTAGTCCTTCTCGATCGCGGCGGCGGCCGTCTTGTGCTCTCGGATAGCGAGATCGAGCGCCCGCACGGCGGTGGCCCGAGCGCGGCCCCGGCACCTGGGCGCGGCGACCAAGACGCCGGCATAGGCGATGAGCTGGCGCGTGCGCTCGAGGTCCAGAGGGGCGCGGCGCAGCGCCTTGGCGAGCAGGTGGTACTGCTCCCAGTCACGGAGGAGCGTGGGTTCGTCCTGGATCTGATCGATCAGACCATCGTGCTGCCTGAGCGGTCTTGTACCGTCCTTCGCAGGCAAGGCGCGCACCTGAACCCAGGAGGTCTCTTCGCCGTCTTCATCGAGCTCGACGCCGAGCACCTCGAGGTCATGGCGAGAGACGCCCTCGGGCTCTTGTCGCAAAACATACTTGCCCGCGGTGCTGTCGTCGCTGCGTAGGGTGCTCTCGGGGACCAGCAAGACGCCCTTCTCGAGCAGCACACGGTCGGCCTCGTCATCCACGTGGAGCTGCTCGGCGATCTGCTCGAGTACGCCGCCTACGGGGCCCCCTTCGAGCATGTAGTCGTCGATCATCTGGGCGATCGTGTGGCCCGCGATGGACCAGGCGCGCGGCTGGGCGTCGAAATACTGGCGGACCTCGAAGGGGGTCTTGTCGAGGGGTTCGACGAGCTCTTTGAGGCGGAGGGCGAGATCGCGCAGCCCTCGCTCGTCGGCGGCGAGCGCCTGGATCCGTTGGAGCTCGGCGGCCTCGGCCTCGCGACGGGGCGCGGCGACGGCGTCGCTGACGGGGTCGAGGCGCTGGGGTGCGGTGGCGGGCGGGGCCGTCGGCCAAAGCCGCATGGCGAGCTCGCTGAGGCGCTTGGCCAGGCCCGCCGCTCCCGCCCCCGCTCCTGCGACCCGCGCGATGGTCGCTCGCATCGCGGCCCGCTCTTCGTCGACCTCGGTGGTCAGCTCCTGCAAGTAGGAGGACCCCTGGAGCGAGGGCGCGTAGCGCAGCGCCGTCTTCTCCACGACCGCGACGAGCTGGCCGTCGCGGAGGATGGCGACGACGCTTTGATCGGCGTCGGCGGTCTCCATAAGGCGTGTGTCGTAGCCCGCGGCGGCGAGGCGCAGCGCGAGGGCTCGCAGCGTGACGCGGGTCTCGCCGTTCTGCTTGACGAGCCGACGTTGTTCTTTGGTCCCTTTGGTCTGGGCTAAGAGATCGACGAGCCACCGCTCATTGTCCCAGGGCCGCTCGGGGGCGGTCTTTTCGACCTCGCGCTTCATCCAGAAGACGGAGGGCGGACCTGGGAACGGGGCGACGCGCAGGCCCTTCGGGGCGATCTTTGCCATGATCGCGTCGGGCAGGGGATCGGGCTCGATGGCGCGCGCGCGGTCCCACACCGTCGCCGAGATCCAGCCATGTGTGTTGGCGAGCGCCTCGGCGTCCCCCAGCGCGCGCCGGAGGTGTCTCAGGAGCGCAGGATCGTCCCACCCTGGCTTGTGGCGCAGTTGGCCCCCCGAGAGCTCGATGGCTCCATAGAGCCCGATCGCCGGGCGCGATGTACCTTCATCCATGAAACGGAAGCCCTGGACCGCGTCGAATCCGCGGGCGCGGAGGATGTGCGCGGCCGCGCGGTACAGGATGAGCTCGCGGCGGCGCTCCAGATCGTTGTAGAGGCCGCCTTGGGCGATGTTGGCGGTGATACTTTGGACATACCTGTGGTCCGCACTCTCCGTCATGTCTGCCGGCAGCCAGAGGGGGTCGACCTCCTTCTTTTGCCAGTCGAGGATCGCGGCGGGCGGTGTGTCTATTTCGACCGTGAATTCTTCGGGCAGCTTGGGGCCGGAGCTCGCTCGCGCCCACGCCTGCTGCGCTGCCGTTGGGAAGTATGCAAAACGCGCCTGGGCCCACCGCAGCAGCGCGTGCGCCTCGTCGGTGGCCCTGGCGAGCTGTTCGAGGCTGGGTAAGCCCTCTGGTTGTCCTGTCGCGTCCACACTCAAGGTGTTGGTTCGCACACGAAAAATGGCGCGAAGTGACCCGTCACCGCGGGGGAAGAGGACTTCGTCGGTGCTCGATTCGTGCTGCGCGTCGTACCCCTGCCTGTGAAGCACGTGCGCGAGCGCCCTCGCTTCGGCGACCTGGACGAGCGACCGCGGCTCGCCGTTGCGCTCGGCGACGTCGCGGACGAGCTCTTGGAGGTTGTCAGAGTCCGTAGAGGGTCGTGAGGCGCGGCGCCGGCCTTCCGCGGCGGTGAAGGGCGCCTCCTGCACAGGCTCCCGAAGCCCTGGATCGGCCGCGGACCAGACAGCGAGTGCGGACGCGATGAGGCTCTCCTGCACGACCCCCTGCCGCAGAAGCTCCTCCGAGTGCAGGAGCACCTCCACGACCTCGGCGATCAGAGCGTCACGGTCTTGTACTTCGGGGCTGAGCAGGAGCGCTCGGCCGCGCTTGGCCGCCCGCGCGAGGACTTGATAAGGGATGGGTGGGTGCGGGGCCTCCGGCAGCGCGGCTCCGCCGAGCTGGCGCGCGCCGTGCAGACGCTCCGCGCGCAGGTACAGGTAGGGGTCGCGCTCGGACGTATGCTCGCCCCCGTCCAAGAGCACGGCGAGCAGGAGCTCGGGTGCGCTGAGGCGAAAGAGCCCGAGCGCCCCGTGTTCGCCGTCCCAGGCGAGATGGACCTCGAAACCCCACTCCCGGAGCAGATGGCCCTCTGCGCGCAGGCGGATGTAGGCGAGCGCGCGCAAGAGCTCGCCCCCAAAGACATCCGTGGTGGCGGCGGCGGCGCGGACGAGCGCGACCACGTGGTTGTTGATGGCGGGCGCGCCGTCGTTGATCACGGCGGTCTCGCCGCGAGGCTCGAATAACTTGTCCACCGGCGGGCTCTGTGAGAGCGCGAGCCAGGAGACCCGTAGCGCCTTTTTGGGCGATCTTGAGGGGGGTGTGGACGCAGAGAGGTCTTCTGGTTGCAGCTCTTGCTCGATGAGCTGAATCAGCATACCGCGGTGTTTTTCGATGACTCGATCGATCAGCTCGATCGGGTCGTGCTGCGCGGCGATGGGGCGCCAGGCCGCGAGGGCAGCGTCGAGGATCTGGGCGGGGGTCATCGTCATGAGGGCCCTCGTGCGGCACGCAGCGCGCCCGTGACGGCGTCGGCCAAGGATTTGAGCAGCCGCGCCTCTTTTTCGGCGTCCGACTCCGCCGGCGCGGGAGCGGCTTTTGTCGGCGGGGACGGCGGAGGGGTCGGAGGGGGCGTGGCAGCCTTCGGCGGCGGCGCTGGGGTCGTCGCGGGCGCCTCGGCTGTCGCCGCCACCTTCGCGGGCTCGGCGCGGCGGGCGTCGGCGAGCAGAGAGCGCGGCAGGCCGCGTGACCACCAATGCCGGGCCACCTGGTCGAGCTTGTCGAAGGACTGGCGGCTGCTGGGGGCCAGCTCCAGGTACCTCACCCAGCCGGCGCGGGTCGGCGGGATCAGGTCGGCGTCGCCCAGGTCGGCGGCGCCGCGGAGCAGGAGGCGGTCGGCCGATTCGACGGGGAAGCGATCCTCGGTGGGCGAGCGCGGCGCCCAGCGCACAAGAGCGTCCCGGATCTTGGTCGCGGCGCGAGGCCAGAATTTTTCGACAAAGGCGTCGGAGGCTCGATCCCAGGTGAGATCCTGGAGGGAGCGGATCGGGCGCTCGCTGCCTAAACGAGCCTCCAGCGCCTTGTCCGTGGCGGTGTCGTCGTCCTCGGCCAGCGCGGGCCGCCCTCGCGGGGCATGTCGGCGGGTTGATCTCGGGGGTGAGCTCCGCAGGGCGAACGAGCTGCCACAGCGCCTCACCCGCGGCGCGTATGCCGATCTCCTCGTTGCCTTCGACGAGGCGGACCCGGCCAAACTCGAGGTAGTCGAACTTGTCGCTCGCGCCGAGGCGCGGCCGAGACACCCGTAGCCCCTCGTAGACGGGACCCGCCCAGGAGCGACCGACGATCATATCGACGTCGCGTGCGGCGTACATCCAGGGCGCCCATGGCCACACTTCCGGGTCCACCTGCTGGAGCTCGGTGAGCCGATCCTCGGCCTCTTGACGCAGCCGCGCGGCGTTCTCGGGATCTTGTGTGGTGCGCGCCCACGCAAAACGAGCGACCGCCTGGCGGAGTAGCTGATTCGCCTCCTTCACGACGCGCCAGCGGGCCTCCAGGGCCGCTTCCTCGCGCTTCGCCTCCAAGAGAGCGCGCGTCTTCTCCTTGTTGCGGGAGATCGCGAGCAGCACATCCTCGGGGGAGAGCTGCTGCTGGGCGCCGGGGTTGTTGGTGTCTCGCACGCTGCCTTTGAGCACCTCACCGAGCCAGCCGGCCTTGCCGCTGATCAGAGAGAATCGATAGCCGTCCGCCGAACCGTCCGCGAAGTAGTAATAGATGTTGATCACGGGGAATGTGGCGCCCTGGCGCACGCCGCGGCCGTTTCGCTGCTCCAAGTCCGCGGGGGTCCAGGGCAGATCCAGGTGGTGGATCGAGCAGGTGCGCACCTGGAGATCGATCCCTTCGTAGGCGACGCTGTTGGCGATCACGACGTCGTACTTCGGGATCGAGGCGCTGTCGGAGGGGCGCGTGCAGGTGCCCGGCGCGGGGGTCTCAGAGCTGAGGCCGTTGAAGTCGCGGGCGATCCGGGTGCGCTCGAGGGTGTTGACGCTGGAATTGAGCCAGGCGATCCGTTCGGCGGGGATCCCGTGCTCGATAAGGACCTCTTTCATCCACACGTGCACGGCGGTGGGCTCCGCAAACACGATGTGGCCGCAGTGCGGTGAGGCGATGATCCTCTTGGCGCACTCGACCAGCTTGGGGCTGTCGTAGACCGGGCGCGGCAGGTCTACGGTGATCTGCGCCGAGTTGCCCTCCTCATCGTAGACCGTCCTGCTCGCCTGCCCGCCTTCACGCGCGATCTCGAAGGTGTAGCCCTCGTCCAGGTTCGCATGCAGGGCGACCAGGCCGAGGCGCGCGAGCAGGCCGAGGATGACGTTCTTGGAGCCTTTGGGGTTCGTGTCGGCGATGACCGCTTCGATCGCTTTGACATAAGCGACGTACTTCTCCTCCTGAGCGTCGTCCATGGTGACGGTGATGGTCTCGACCACCGGGCGCGGCAGCTTGAGGTTCACCTCGGCGGCGGTCCTGAAGTCGCCATACGTCAAGATGAGGGTACGCAGCTCGTCGAGGTTGATGAACCCCGTGACCGCGCTGGCCATGACCGGGCTCAGGGTGCTGTCGAGCACCTCGCGATACTCGATCTTGAGGAAGTGATCGATGAACTGCTCGGGATCGTGGATCCCTACGGCCAAGAACGCGTTGGGGTCGACGAACTGGATGAGGTTGCCTGATCGAGCGGCGAGTTCTTGGCGGGCGTCGCGGTGAGCAGCACGATGCCGGCGCCCCCGGTGGTGCGACGCACCGCCGCCGCGCGGAAGTCGAGCTGCCAGGCGCGGTTCGAGCCGTCGCCACTGGACCCCATAAAGCGAGGCACGCCGCCGTCTTCGCGCGGCCCCGGCATGTGTAGGTTTTTGAAGGAAGCCGCCTCGTCGACGATGAGCATGTCGACGCCGATCTCATCCCAGGTGACACCAGGGTCGTACTCCCAGCCCTCCGGGAGCGCGAGGGTCTCTTCCACCCAGGCCCGAGTCCCGTGCTCGAGCAGAGCGCGCTGGCGCTCGGTCAGGGCGCTCTTGGCCCAGGCGCTCGCCTTCTCCTTCAGGTTGCGGCGCCGGAGGTTGAGCGAGCGCTCGATGGACTCGACCTGCTCTGCGTAGGCGAGCACCGCGTCTACATTCATTTTGGTGCGTGGGAGCGCGTCGTAGCTCAGGATGACGAGGTCGAGCTGGCCCGTCTGGAGCTCGATCCACTTGCGCGCACGCTCCTCGGGGGTGTCGGTCTCGGAGACGATCTGGCCCTTGCGGGGGCCTCGGCTGAGGATCTTGCGCTTCGAGCCGATGACGCGGATCCGGTAGTCCGGCAAGGTGCACAGCACGTCGTCGTGCCACTTCCAGACGAGGGAGCCAGGCACGAGCACCACCGGGCGGCGCACCCACCCTCCTGGCGGGCGCGGGCGATCACCGCCAAGGCCGTGTAGGTCTTGCTGACGCCGACGTCGAAGGCGACCAGGCCGCCGCGCTGGGCGAGCACACGCCGGGCGCCGGCGATCTGGTGATCCTGAGCTGAGGGGCCGCTTGCCCCCAGCGGACGATCGAGAGCGGCTCGGCGGGGTACTGGGGACGATGCGCCCGCGGAAGGCGCGGTTGTAGGCGTATACGACCTCCTCCTGCCGCGATTCATCGGCGGCCAAGAACTTGTAGAAGGACTCGGCCCAGCGCTGTTGCATCGCGATCCGCTTCTCCGCCAGCTTCCTCTTGGCTTGGGCCTTGTCCTCGTCTTGGGCCGCCTTCTTGTCCTCTCCGATCGGGTGAAGTTCTTGTTGTCGTGATTGAGCCAGCCGAGGAAGCTCATGGTCTCGGCGGCGAGGCTGCGCTCGCCGTCCGCGGCGCTGATGAGGCCCCCTTCGCGGACGAGCGTAAGAGCCCCCATGTTCCGGTTCATGGTGGCCGAGACCCAGGCGGAGACGAGGTCGAGCGGGATCCACCCATGATTCGGGCTGAGCTCGCTGAGATCGGCGAAGACGACCGGCTTGATGGCCGCGAGCAGGCGGGAGACCTGCTCCGCGGCGACGCTGTCCCCAGCGTCCGCGCGGGCCTTGGCGCGGTCATGGCGCTGCCAGAGGGTGACGCCGGTGAGGTAGGCGTCGGCGGGCAGCAGCTCGTCCCAGTCCTCGCCGTCGAGGTTCCATTTTTGATCGACGAGCGCCGCCAACGCGGCCTCAGCGCTGAGGGTGCCGCCTTGGGCGCCGTGAATCTGAGCAGGCCCTGGAGCTTGAGCGCACGATGCTGGCGGTAGAGCAGCTCGGCTTGAGCGACGATGTCGTTCGGGGGGCCGTTGTATTTGGGCTCGATCTCTGGGGTTGGTCGAGCGCGGTGACGAGGCGGCCGCGGCGGTCGAAGGCGCTGAGCAGGCTGTCGCGTGCGGCTGTCTTGTAGGACACAGAGCGCAGGGCGGCGATCTGTGCGGGTCGCCGTGCAGCTTCGCGAAGTCGAGCATGTCGGCGTGCAGCTCAGGCCAGAGCGCGGCGGTCAGCTTGCGCTCGTCCGCGCCCACGGCGGCGAGGTAGCGGCGCACGCGCTCCCCGAGCTCGAGCGCGGTCCGTATCGTCGTCGTCGAGCTCCTCGGGCAAGGCGCCGTCGGTCTGCGCGACGCCGCGGGCGACGCCTCGCGCCCCGGGTGATCGAGGTGAGCTCGCATGCGGTGCAGATCGGGCGCGGGCTGAGGGCGGCAGGCCCGTGAAGTGAC
>JADJRG010000021.1 GCA_016712315.1 Nannocystis sp.
GCGGCTCGACACCACCGCCCGCACGAGTCCCCTCGACCTGCTCCACAGTACCGCACAGCCGCGCGCTGGCTTCCTCATCTGCCACTTCATCAGGCCGTCGGCGAGCAGAGGAGCGCCAGGCCACAGCGCCGCGCCCAGCTCCAGTAACGCGCGACCAGGCGCTCGTCGAGCTCGTCCTGGATCCACGCCGAGATCGGTCGATTGTCGCGTGCGCTCGTAAAGCGCCGCATCCACAGCGGCACACCGGCACCCGTGCCTCCGGCATTAGCGCCTCCGCCTTCACGCGCTGCATGTAACAGCTTATGCAGCGCCGTCGTCTTGCCCGATCCCGGCTCGCCGAGGATCAGCGCGTGCGGCGTTTGGATCGCCCCAAAGAGGCGGTCCACCTCAAGTCAACGGCTCCGACACCCTCGCCCACATTCGCCAGATCACCCCACGCCGCCGCGCTGCGCTCTGCGCCGCTCCGACGCCGTAGAGTCCCCTGCACTGAAGCCGCTCACGCGCCCGCACCGCGCACATGCCTTTACGTCCAGATCGAGGCTCTTATCACCGCCGCCGACGCCGATCAGCTTACCCCGGGCTTCTGCTCCAAAGCCAGGTCAGTACGCGATCGATCGCGGCAGGCTCCGCGGGCTCGATCTACGACAGCCAGCCCGGCTCGCCGATGTGCAGGCCGACGCGAGGGTGGGAGGTCCAGGCGGTCGCGATCGCCCGAGGCGGTGCTCGCCGGCGTAGTCTTGGTTCTTGGGTGTTGCTGGTGTCGACCTCGAAGAGCGCGGCCGCATCGGCGCCCAGCAGCGCAGCCAGATCCGCACGGCGAGCTCGCCCGAGCCGAGCACCACCAGCGCGCCGATGTTGTAGCCGTGCGAGGTCGGAAGCGCGTCCGCTGGCGCCGCCTCGGCGTGGGCCGCCCGCGCTCACGTGCAGGCACCCTCGCCCGCTCCCTTGTGGACCTGCACCGAGCGGGCCTCATGGACATATCCCGAGAGATAGGCGACCGCGTGCTCGTCGAGCGCGCCTTCGAGAGTCCTTCTCGTCCGCGAGCCAGCCGTCGGCGGCCGGGTGGTAGCCGAGGACCACCGTGACCTCGGTCAGGGCTGTGACAGGCAAGAGCTCCGCGAGCTGCTGCTCGCCGACCCGAAGGCGCCCCTTGTCGTCTTGGCAGCGAAGCGCGGTGTTGAGGCCGCACAGGCGCAGCGTCAGGCCCTCGTCCAGCGCCTCGCGGTGCTCCCACCAGAGCGGGGCCGTGGTGGACACACCGGTGGTGGTCCGGGAGGCCGAAGCCCGCGGCGAAATCGAGGTAGCGGGCCTGTCGGGAGCGCAGCCGCTGGGTGCCGGTGGCGTCGCTGAGGGCGTCATCGAGCTGGTGGCCGTCAACCCCGAGGCGGGCGAAAGCTGAACCATGCCGGCGATGTCCTTGTCGCGGTCGACCGTGCGGTCGACGTCGTGGTTACCAGGCACCACGAAGACGCTCGTTGGGCAGGTGGAGGGCCGTGCTGAAGCGGCTGAGCCACCGTGCGGCCAAAGGCGTACTCGTCGTCACCGGTCGCCAGGGTGAGGGCTCCGCCCGGAAGGCGACGTCGCCGGTGACGAGGATGAGGCGGGGAGTCAGGGCCTTCGGCCTTCACCAGCTCGCAGACGTCGCTCAGGAGTTCGTCGAGGACTCGGACCTGGTTCCACTGGTGGCTGGGGGCGCCGTGGCGAAGTGGAGGTCGAGAGGTGGACCCATGCGGCGAGGATGCGCTCGCTGGTCGCAGTCGAGAGCCGTAGCGGTCGGGGCCGTGGCAGGCCTCGCTGCGGTCGGCGGCGGCGGGCCCGGTGTCGCGCCGTAGTAGTGGTTGACGGTCTTTGAGCCCGCCACGAAGTCACCCCCGACCTCGGTCGAGGCGGACGCCGCGCCGGCCGTGGCACTCGCCGGACTGCCGTGGACCGGGGCTCGCCTCGGCGCCCGCGAGGTCGAGGCCGTAGCGCTCAACAACGGCGGCGATGGCCGCTTTCTTGTGCGGGCGTTCGACCTCCAAGCGCTCGAAAAGTCCGCGTCGATGCGTCCCCGACGCGCCAGGGCAGCGAGCGCGAGGTCGGCGAGGTCCGCCATAGAACCGCCCTCAGGGAGCTCGTGCAGGAGCTCGGCGTCCGGGCCGTAGCGCAGCCAGCGGCGCAGCTCCTCCGCCGAGAAGAGCTCGACCAGTAGCGCGTGCAGAGCTGCCTGCGGCGTGCTCGGCTCCCAAGGCAGGCTCATTGGCGCGCGCGATAGTCGCACGGTCCGGCTATGGGTCGCAAGCTAGATGACCGCCGCGAGCGCTACGTCAGCGGGCAACGGATCCTCCAAGTCGTCGCCATCGACACCCTACTCGCCGACGCCAACCCCAACGGCGTGCTCCACACTGGCTCATCGACCAGCCCCTACCTACCTCGATGATCATGGCAGGCTCGCTTAGCTGTTGAGCCGGACTTCGCGCAGGAGGACGCGCAGTAGCGGGTGCAGGTGGAGTCGCCGAGCACGAGCCAGAGGGGGCATGGTAAGATCGGCGGGGAGGCCGTTGTCGGCAGGGAAGGCCCTCGTGAGCTTGGCGTCAGGGTAGGTGGCGAGGATGTCGGAGATCTGGAAGACCTTGTTGTGCCAGCCGGCGACAAGGATCGACGGCGGGGGTGACTCCAGCGAGCTCGTTGACGATCTTGAGCTTGCCAGCGCCTACCCAGGAGAGCAAGTACTCGTGATCGGTGGGGTCGGCCTGGGCGACGTCGACGAGCAGGTTGAGGAGCGGGGTTAGGATCGCGATCGAAGACGCCGATCTTGTAGAAATTGCCGTCGCCGTTGACGTCGATGAGAATGTTGATGTACGGACGATTGAGGATGTGGGCGTTGCCTGCGGTGCGCAGGGCGTAGCGGACGCTGAGCGCGATGTGAGCTGGGCGAGGGGGAGGCCGAGGAGGATGGGGGCGTCGGTGCCGAGCATGGCCTTGTTGCCGGTGCCGATGCCGTGGAAACCCTGTTGCCGATGACGTTGGCGTTGCCGGTGATGGCGTGCGTCCACATGGGTAGCCAGCTTCGTGGCGATCAGCGCCAGCAGCGTTGACGCTGTAGTCGCTAAAGGTGGCCCACGGGATGGCGCCTGCAGGCTGGGTGAGCGGGGGCGTTGTGGGGGCGATGGCGGTGGCGAGGAGCTGGGCCTCAGTGATGGGGAGTAGCTCGTGTTCGGCGATGACGGTAGGGCAGCCGACGCGCACGGGCGGAGGCTGAGCACGGCGAGGAGATCGTCGTGGCTGACGCGGCGGGGGTGGACCACTGGCCGGGGAGGAGCTGTTCGAGGGCGGCGTCGCCGGTGAGGGCGGTTAGCGGGGCCGGAAAATGAAGCGCCGTCGCAGCCGGAGACGCGGACGCGCCAGTAGTAGCCGGCATAGCGGGATTGGCGAGGTCGAGGGCTTCGAGCGGGAGGGCTCCGGCAGGGGGCGTTTGATGTGGCCTCTAGGACATGTGAAGCGGTGGACCAGAGGAGGTTGATGTTCATGACGCCGGTGGCGGTGAAGCCGGCGTTGCGGGTGAGGCAGGCGCGGATGACGGGCGCAGCGGTGCTGTCGAGGCGGGCGGTTTGGTCAACTTCGGAGAGCTCGTTGACGACGAGCAGGAGGACAGTGGGGGCCTCGGTGATGAAGCCGAGCTCTTCTCCGGGGGCGAGGTGATGGTTTGGGATCCGGCGAGGCGGTGCTCGCTGCGGATGGCAGCGCCGAGGTAGACGCGGAGGACATCGCCGGGGTTGTCGGTGGAGGCGCTGACGGTGATCGAGGTGTAGGCGCCGCTTGAGAAAATGCCGAAAATGTCGCTGGTGAGGCGGCTTCCGGTCAGGATGGTGGCGCTGTAGAGGCGGCCGGCGGTGGTGGTTTTGCAGGGTTTCGCGGGTGAGAGGATGAGGCCCGATCCGTTGAGCAGGGCGGTGGCGGTGAGGCGGATGGTGGTTGGTTCAGCCATGGTGGGTGTCTCTTGGGGCAGGTTGTGGGGGACGGTTATCGGGGAGGACGACGGGCGGTGAAGGCGGCGAAGGCGGCTTGAGCGCCTGGGCAGTGGGAGGGTTGGAGGAGGCTCAATCAGGGGGCGGCGGCTGGGCCAGCTTCCCAGCGGATCTTGTCGCCGGGGAGGGCGACGCGGGTACGTGCGCCGCCAGCCTGGGCGTGGCGGCTGAGGGCGACGGGGCGTAGGCCCTTGGCGACGAGGGCGCGGTAGATGGCGCCGTCTTCGGAGGTGAGCTGGTAGGTGATGAGGCGGCAGCCGGGGGCGCCTCGGCCGCTGGTGGGGAGGAGGTCGATGAGGTGGGCGACGAGGGCGGAGGCGGCATTCACGGGGACGTCGCGGCCCTTGCGGTCGTAGCGGCGGAGGCCGGCGCGGCTGGCGACGCAGGTGATTTCGGGGTGCCTTCGGGGGGCAGTCGGTGGCGCAGCCCCAGCGGCCGGTGGGGGCGCCCGCGAGGGCGACGGCGGCGATCTGGCCGCGCCAACGGCGGCGAGGGCGTGGAGCAGGCCGCGTCGGTTGCAGTCAGGCAGGTGGCGGTGGTGGCGGGCGACAAATTCGCAGGCGGTGTCAGGATCGATGGTGTGGATCTCGAGCTCAGGGGGCGTGGCCGTCGCGTAGGGCGGCGGTGAGTTCTTCTAAAAAATAGTCTTCGTCGCGTAGGCCGCCGTCGAGGTCGGCGATGGCTTGGATTAGGCGCTCGGCGTCGTCGAGGGGCCAGTGCAGGACGATAGCCTCGTGGATGGTGGCGGCGGCGTCTTCTTCGTCGAGCAGGCCCCACTCAGGATCGTTGATATAGGCGCGGACGGCCGTGAGGATCGAGCAGGCTTCGTGCTGGAGGGCGGTGCTGTCCGCGCGCGGGAGGCCGGGGTGCGCTGCCACCAGGGGGCGCGGCGCTCCCCTGCCCCGTCGGGTGCGCTGCTCTTGCAGGGATTGCTCGATGAGGCGAAGCAGGCGCGCGCGGTGGGTGGTGATCACTCGATCGACCTGCTCAGGCGAGTAGCGCGCGGCGAGGGCGTTGACGGTGGCCTCGAAGATCGCCGCGGAGGATCGGAGAGGCATCGTGTTCTCCGCGGTGATCAGGCGCGGCGGGCTAGCCGGAATGCGAAGGCGCTGACGAGGGCTGTCGCGGTGACGCCGCCGGCGATGAGGGCGATGGTAGCGATCGTGGAGGCGCGCTTCTTGGCCTTCTCTTGTGCTTCCTCGACATAGTTGCGGAGCTCGCGGAGGTTGAGAGCCTCGGCGAAAGGGGCGAGCTCGGGGTAGTGGCGCGCGAGAGATTCGATGGAGAGGGCGAGCCCCAGAGGGCCGAAGAACATGACCAAAAGGGCGGCTTCGTTGAGGGCCCGGAGGCGCTGAAGCTCCGCCCAGTAGCTCTTGCGCGCCGCGGCGAGGGTGCGGGCGATCTGCTCGGCCCATGCGTACCCGCGAGCTTGGCCGACACCTTCGGGGGAGCGTGGGGGCGCCCGGCAAGGGCTCCAGGGCTTCGCGTGGGGCTTCGCGGAGGCGCTTGATGTAGGCGCGGCTGAGGGCGACGGTGCCGACGGTCTCAGGGCGTGCGAGGGCGCCTGCGAAGAGCGGGCTGGTGAAGATGATCTCGAGCTCGCGTGAGAGCACGTCGAGATGGGATAAGGCGAGGCTGAGCGCGCTGGCGTCGGCGGCGGCGAAGGCCAGCTCGCCGTGGCGGATCGCGGCGAGGAGGCGGCTGAGCAGGCGAGCGTCGTCGAGGACCAGCTCGACGCGCTTCAGCACGTTGGGGAGGGCGGCCATCAGCCTCGGCCTCCGACCTGGCGAGAGCGTGTGAAGAGCGCCGCGATGGTGGCGAGCAGCGCGAGGGGCGGCGGCGGCGGTGAGCAGGCGTCGATCGCGGTGACGCGCGGCTTCCTGCATCTGGATCAGGTGGGGTGAGACACCGGACCATTTCGACAGGCCCGGCTCGACGCTGCGTGCGGGAGCGAGGGCGTCGATGTATCGCTGGGCGATGTCGTACTGGCGCTCTTGAAGGGCCTTCTCGGCGTCGGTGGCGATGACGAGCCACTGCTGCGCCTGGAGTTGCACGTCGGCGGGCAGCAGGATCAGCTCTTGGAGCTGACGCAGAGCAACCGCGAAGTTGCGCCACAAGCCCGCGAGGTGGTCGCTGTTGGCGGCGGAGGCGGTCTGGCCGAGGAGCTCCTGGGGAGGCGGTGAAGGCTGCGAGAAAGGGGGTGGTGTTCATGATGACTCCGTGCTGTGTTGCTGCGTTGGGTTACTTGCGGCGGATCGAGACGCCGACCGCCGATCCCGATGGCGATCCCGACGGCGCCGCTGATCGCGGCGAAGATGAGGGCTCGGTTCTGGTCGGCGATGCCGAGGCGGTGGAGATCCGCGCGAGACTGGCGGAGCTGGTCGCTCAGGGTGTCGTGGCGGGTCTTGTCGACGACGGGATCGTGGAGGGTATGGGTGCTCATGAGCGACCTCGTGGCCAGAAGAGCGCCGCCATGGCGAGGCCGAGCGCCGCAGCGGCGAGCAGCTTCTCGTCGAGGCCGACGGCGCGCATCTTGACGACCTGCTCTCCGCCCTGGGCGGCGATGCTGCCGCGCCAGCGCGCTCCAGGGTAAAGACGCGCGGTGAGGGTCAGGGCTGGACGTTGACGATGAAGAGGTTGTCGGGGCTGCCGGCGATCCTGGCGATCTCGGCGAGCGCGCCGTGGAGATCCTCGACGTACTCGAGCACGCAGGAGACGAAGACCACGGCGGAGTCGTCGGCGATGTTGGGGATCTTTCCGCGGGTGATGTCAGCGACGATGGACACCGGGCACTTGGGACAGCCGTTGATGTCCACACAAACATCCCCGCAGCCGTAGGCGCGGATGATCCGGTGTGAAGGCCCGCGTCAGGGTCGCCGATGACGACGAGCTGCCGACCGAGCGCGGTGGCTCGATCGGCGGCGAGATCGAAGGCCGCCACGCGCTCGCGATAGCGGATCACGGCGGCCGCTGCCTCGAGCAGGGGCGACGTAGCCGAGCGCGAGGCCAGCGGCGACGCGGGGGATCGATGGTGGGGCGGACATGGGTTTAGGCCTCGAGCAACAGGGCGGCGAGGGCTCGGCGCTCGCCGGCTGAGAGGCGCGCGAGCAGCTTTTCGTGGGTGCTCTGCACGAGGTTGTGGTCGAGATCCTTGGTGCCGGCTGTCGACGGTTTTGCGGCCTGAACAGCAGAGGGGCGCGGCCGCCGGGGGGGTGGCGGGGTCGGGGTGCGCCCGCTTGTCGTCGAGGCCAGCTAGGCGGAGCACGTCGTTGAGGCTCCGCAGGAGGGCCTCGGCTCCGGGCGTGTGGCGCAGCTCGGGGTCTTCCCAGATCACACGCTCATACTCGGCGGCGTGGGCGATCGCGTTGCTGTAGGGGATCCTCCGCGACGGCCACGTTGAGGTGCGGGGCCAGCTCAGAGAGCTTGTAGCCCATGTTGGGGAGGTAGATGACAGGGCCGCGAAGCCCGTCCGCCAGGGTGTCCGCGTGGAGGTGTGCGAGCTTGCACGAGATCGGGATGATCGTGACGTCGGCCGCGAGCTCACCGCCGCAGGGGCCATCGATGAGGATGAGATCGGCGTCGATGGGATCGTCGGCGCTCGTCGGCGATCGTGTATGTACACGCCAGCCGCGTGAGGTGGCGAGGTGGGTGAGGTGTCGTGCGAGCGCCGTGGTTCCGACGCCGCCCTTGGTGTTGTGGACTGAGATGATCATCGCTGGACCTGTGCTTGCTTCATCAAGAGGGGGATGGCGGTGACAACGGTCGCCACGGACTGCTCCATGGCCGCGAGGCGGCGACCGTAGAGCTCCGTGACATCTCGGAGGGGCGCGATCAGATCCTCGACCTTTTGATCGGTCGTGGGAGCGGCTGCCCGCTCTTCGTTGTGGTCGGCGCTTTGCTCGTCTGCCGTGGCAGCAGGTAGGTCACGATCGGCGTCGCTGGCGTCAGCTCCACCATCGTGGTCGCTTGTCGGGGTGGTATCCTGCTCGCGGTCGCCATGCTCGTCGCTGTCGTCGTCGACGACGTCGAGCGCCTCCGTGGCGGTCGCAGCCTCTTGCTCGCCGCTTGCCGGAGCAGCCGCGACCTCTTCGTCGAGCGCCTCCATGGCGGTCGCTGCCTCCTGCTCGCCGCTCGCCGGAGCAGCCGCGACCTCTTCGTCGAGCGCCTCCAGTGGCGGTCGTTGCCTCTCGCTCGCCGCTTGCCGGAGCAGCCGCGACTTCTTCGTCGAGCGCCTCCGTGGCGGTCGCAGCCCCTTGCTCGCCGCTTGCCGGAGAAGCCGCGATCTTACCGTCGTCGACGTCGAGCGCCTCCACGGTGGTCGCAGCCTTTTGCTCGCCGCCTGGCGGAGCAGCCGCGACCTTCCCGTTGTCGACGTCGTTCGTCTCCGCAGCCGCGACCTTCCCGTTGTCGACGTCGTTCGTCTCCGCAGCCGCGACCTTCCCGGCGCGGGCCTGTTCTTCGAGAGCCGCAGTGAGCATCGAAAGAAGCTGCCCAACCGTGTTTTCGAGCCGGTTCAAGCGCTCCTCGAGGTCGGCGACCCGTGCATGAAGTCCCGCCACGGCCTCGGTGAGGCCCGTGACCGCCTGCGGGGCCGCGACCGGCGAGCGGCGCGGCAAGGGTGGCGGTGGCTGGCGCTGGGCCGGCGGTGAGGAGGGCTCGGGGGCCGGCGCGCTCTGCTGCGGCGGGTGGAAGTGGTTCCGAGCGTAGCGTTGAGGCTGGTGCTGTAGTTGCGGGGCCGCGTACGAGGGCGCGTCCTGGTAGGTGGGATACTGGGGCGCGTACTGGGGCGGGTACTGGTACGCAGGGCGGAGGCGGGTACTGGTACGCGGGCGGGAGGCGCGTACTGGTACGCGGGCGGAGGCGCGTACTGGTACGCAGGCGGGCGGGGGTGCGTACGTGTGGGGGGCGGCGGGGGCGCGTATGCGTGCGGGGACGGCGGGGGCGCGTATGCGTGCGGGGGGGGGGGGGCGGCGTGGGCGGGCTGGGGGGGTGGGGGGGCGTAGGCGTCCGGGGGGGCGTAGTAGTGCTGGTGCGGTGGGTAGGGATCCGCGGGCTGATGCATGGGGACTTGAGGCGCGACGCCGGTTCGGGGTGGGCAGTTCCGAGCGATCGCCTCCCGCAACTCCGAGAGCTGGCTGTTGCGGTGGGGCGCTGCCGCGCTTGGGTGCGGCTGAGGCTGTGGCTGTGGCTGTGGTGGCTGTGGCTGTGGCTGTGGCTGTGGCTGGGGCTGGGCCTGGGCCTGTGGCTGGGGCCCCGCGAAAAGGGGGGCCGAAGCGCTCGAGGAAGGCTGCGAGATCCTGTGGATGGGGCGCTTGTGGGGGCATGTTGGCGGCCTCTAAGGGTTGGCGTTCAGGTGCGGGGGGCTGCGGGATCGGCGCTCCGGCGGCGGACATGAAGACCGCGAGCTCTTCGGGGCTGATACGCGAGCGCAGCAAGTCCACGAGATCGCCGGGTTCGCCGGGCATTGCTGTGGACGGCGCCTTGCAGACCTCTTCTGTGATGATATCGCGTAGCTTCGGCAGCGATAGCCGCTCCGTGAACGTGAGCGGCCGTCCAAGGCGGGCCTCGGCCGCGCAAGCCTGCTCGACCTGGTAAAAGTAACGTGCGGCGACCCCTAGACCCAGGCGGGCCAGACCGGCGTAGGGCTTTAAAAACCCCGGCAGCGCCGCTGTGAGTTCGTCTTCGGGTTGAGCGGCTTGCGCCGCTTGTGCTTGTGGTGCCATCTCCTAGCCTTTCTTGAGCCGAACGGCGCGTGCGCCGATGGTGTGTTGTTTAGCGATGATGCAATAGACCCCTGGATCGCTGAGAACGACGGGTTGACCGGGTTGGGCATGGATGTGCAGGCTGGCGGTCGCGCGCCGGCGCGGGGCCGCGGATCGAGGCGCCGCCGCTGAGCAGGCAGAACACGGCGGCCATGCCGGGCTCGATCGTCTCCAGCAGGGTCTCGCCGCGCATAAGCACGAAGGCGCCGAGGGTGTGCCTGGGGCCGATGAGGAGCGGTAATTCGAGGCTCATCGCCCCCTCCCTCGGATCTCTTCGACGATCTGTCCCCACATCGGGTGAGGGTCAGATACGCTAATCCCCATCATCTCCATGTCGATGCGAAGAATCGGCCACTCGTGCGGCGCGTTCTCGCCATAAAAGACCTTCATGACCTCGCCGCGGTGATCGGCCGATGTGTGGGGGATCCGACGGTCGATGGTGTGGCGCAGATACGCGCGCATGGCCCGGTCATACTCGGCAGCGGACGCGGAGCGTTCGTGGCTCGCTTTGCTCAGGTGTCGCACACGTACGCCGTCCAGCACGGGATCGACGGCGGAGAGGGCCGCGTCCTTGCCCATCTGGAGGTTCTGGGCGTTGAGGGCGATGAGGGTGCCGCCGCTGAGCGCGAGGTAGGGCACGATCGCCGTGCTGCGCTCGAAGCGCCGCAGCGCGGTCGCGATCATGACACATGCGGCGACGCTGCCGCCCGCGGTATGCAGCAGGAGGGTGAGCTCGTCGTCGCTCGGGATCCGCTCCATGGCCACGAGCACCTGCTCCGCTGTGCCCAGGTCGATGGTTTCTGTGATGATCGGGATCGTACGAGCGCTGTGCAGGGGCTGGGGTCGTGCGCTTGTTCGCCGCTGTTGGAGGTACCAACCCAGCGCAGCGACGGAGCCGGTGGTGGCGAGGATGAGCGCGTTTCTGGATGCAGGTGTCATGCGTGTCTCCGGTTCCTCGCCCAAAGTGCGCCTGCGAGGAGCGCGCTCGCTCCGCCCACGCCCACAACCCACCAGAATGTGGACGAGCGGGTCGGCGCGTTGTGGGCGGGGGGCCCCGCGTCGGGCGTGTCGACGCTGGGGGGCACGCAGGGCTCTGATGCGCCGCTGCGCGCGCAAGTGCTCGCCTTCGCCATGCGCTCGACGTAGGTCGTGGGGTTGAGCAGGCCCTTGGGGGGAGGGTCGATCTTCCACCACACCGAGTTGGCCTTGCGATCGGCGGCGATGTAGGTCTCGAGGTGGATCATGCCGTAGGAGCCGAGCACTCGGCCGAGCTGGTCTCCGGCGCGCACAGACGAGCCAGGCGAGACGCGGAATTCCGTGTGGCTGCCCGCCTTGAAGCCGCCGAGGACCAGAAATAGACCGCTCTTGGTGCGCAGAAACGCCGCCTTGGAGCCGGAGCTCCAGCCGCGGTCGATCGCGACCACGTCGCTGTCTTCCGGCGCGATGATGACGGCCCCGTCCGGCGCGCCCGTGAGGTCAATGCCGGCGTGCCAGCGCTCGCACTCGGCGTGCTCACAGCCGAAGGGGCGCCCTCCCCCGAAGCTCCAGTCGGCGAACTTCGGGGGCACTGTCGGCAGCGGCCACCTCGCGTCGGGAGCGCCGATGGCCATCGCTGGCTTCTTCCAGTCGGGCGAGCGAGCCATCTACGCCTCTCCTCGGTGGCGGTACTTCCCCTTGGGCTTGGCGGAGCCGTTGAGACCGATGCCCGAAATCATCGAGACGACGCGCTGAAGGGCCTGCTTGTTGTCGTCGAGGGCTTCCGCCTGCTCCTTGATGATCCGCGCTTGATCCCGGACGATACCCCGGAGCTTCTCGACCTCTTCGAGGGCGAGCAGGAGCTGCTCTTTCGCGCCCTGCTCTCGCAATTGCTCTTCCAGCCCGTCATCGATGGTGTTGAGGAGCGACCGGGCGATCCTGAAGACGCTGACGCTGTGACTGCTGCGACTGCTCTCGTCGTCTTTAAGCTCGTCACCGATGGTGTTGAGGAAGGACCGGGTGATCCTGACCATGATCCGATCGGCGCCACTGCCGCCTTTGGCAATTTTTTGGCCCAGGTCGCGGAGGAGTTGCTCGATGGTGGGGTTTGTGGGGTCTGTCATGTCTGCGGTCCTTTCCTCTTCTTGTGGTGGCTGTGGCGATAGGGGTCGGTCTCGCCGGGGCGTAGGTGCGCTGGATCCGAGCGGTCCAGGTCGAGCTCGGAGAGTGAGCGGCCTTCGGCGCAGGCGAGGGCGATCGTGTGGGCGCGGCGGGTGAGCACACGCGCGGCGCGGAACAGCTCTTCGGCGGACTCTCCGCGGTTAAAGATGTGCGTCGCCCGTTGGTGGGCACGGACGGCCGCAATGAGCGCCTGGACCGCTCGTTGGCGGGGCTCACCCTCGCAGGCCGCGGCGTGGATCAGCTCTGGGATGAGGACGAGGAGGCGACGGGACAATTCGAGCTGGCCGGGCGCTCGCCGCAGCGCCTGCGCCAGCCAGTGATAGTGGTCCCAGTGCAGCTCGATTCTCCAGATCGGCGGCGTCGCGACGTGGGGATCGATGAGACGGTCGCCGGCCGCCAAGGGGATGCCGTCGCTCTCGGGATCGCGCAGATCCCGAATGAGGAGCGAGTTCGTCTCGTAGCCGTCCTCGTCGGTGTAGGGCCCGAGGGACTCGACGAAACGACGCTCGACGCCAAGGTCTTCCCGGAGCACATAGGCGCGGTATGGAGGCTCGTCCTCCTTCATGAGCCGCACGGGCGAGACCAGCTCCTCCTCGTTGTGGCCGTAAAAGACTTCATCCCGATCGCTGGTGTAGGAGAGTCGAGCGGCGAGGCGGGAGAGGAAGGGCTCGAGGTGCACGCCTTCCTCCCCGGCGTGTTCGTCCAGGAAGGTGTCGATCATCTCGCCGATCGCAGGGTCCTGCTCCCCGAGGTCTCTCGCGATCTCCCCGAGGGGTCTTGGGCAGGCGCCTGGCGAGGTAGGAGAGCTCTTGAGCGAGACCTCGCAGGTTCTCCCAAACTTGCGGGAGGCGCACGGCGAAGACGTTCTCTCGCCCGCGACGGAGCTGCACGTATTGCTCGAGGTCGCGTCGGTGGCGCGTGATGAAGCCGTCGACTCGCCGGGGGAGGTCCAGCGATGCGCGCCAGCGATCGAGCAGGGTGGATGTCGTCGTCATTCGTCCTCGTGCTCGCGGAGGTGGCCTAGGGCGGTCTCGACCGCCTCTGTGGTGAGCCCTGGCTGGCCGGCGTAGGGCGCGAGGGTCAACTCGAACGCGGTGGGCTGATCTTCTCCCTCGGAGACCTCGGTGGGGGCGGTGAGGGGCTGGACGAGCTCGATCTGGCCCTTGGCGCACGCGGAGGCGAGCTCGTGGGCGGCGCGGGCGACGTAGCGAGCGACGCGGGTGAGCCGCTCGGCGGCGAGCTGATCGTGGCCGCTCTCGATCTCGTGCGCGGCGGCCTTGTGCTCGAGCAGCGCGAGACCGACGGCGCGGGCGGCGACGGCCCGGGCGCGGCCTCGGCAGGAGGGCGCGGCCACGAGCACGCCCGCGTAGGCGATGAGCTGGCGTGTACGCTCGAGCTCGAGCGGCGAGCGCCTCAGCGCGCTGGCGAGTTTTGAAAAATGCTCCCAGTGACGCTCCAGTCGTTCATGGCCGTAGGGCTGAATGGACGGCGAGGCGACGAGGTCGCGGCGGATGAGGCGGTCACCGTGTTTGAGGGATCTGGAGCCGCCCCGCAGGTTGCAGCCGCTGCAGGTCACGCGGCCCGGCTTGACGCGGGCGTAGGCGGTCATCCGGCCCTGCTCGTCGATGTCTTCTCCGAGCAGCTCGATGTCGTGGAGGGAGACGCCCTCGGGGTCCTGACGCAGCACGTGGCCGTGATCGCCCACGCGCCAATCGCGGTCGACCCCGAGCAAGGTGTCCTCGGGGACCGCCATCGACTCGTCCTCCTCGCCGGGATCCCTGACGATCACAGCGTCGTGCTCGTCGCCGACGCGGAGCTGCGCGGCGACGCTGCGCAAGAGGGGCCCCACGGGTCCACCCGTCCGCAGGTAGGTGGCGATCAGGTCGGAGCTGCGCTCGAATCCGTGGCGCCGGAAGTATTCCATGACCTCTTCGGGGGTCTTTTGGGCGGGTGCGGCGATCTCCTCGAGGCGCAGCGCCAGGTGGTAGAGGGCGTGCGGGTCGACGGCGACCTGCCGGATCCGGCGCAGCTCGGCGGCCTCGTCCTCGAGGCGGCGCTCGATCACAGCCTGGCTTAACGAGAGCACAGGGCTTGTTTGCTCCTCGATGAGGCGGATGAGGCGATGGCGGTGCTTGCGGAGGAGCTCGTCGACGAGCTCGGGCGAATACTCCGCGTCCGCGGCGGGGCGCCAGGCGGCCACGGCGGCGTCGAAGATCTCGGCAGGTCGCAGGGGGGTCGTCATGCGCCACCTCTCTCGTGGGGCTTTACACGTCGCCGAGCGTGCACCTCGTCGACCAGCGGGAGCTTCCAGTCCAGCGCTTCGAGCGCCGTCATGATGGTGTCGGGGGTGAGCAGGTCGTGGGGACGGTAGGGCTCGGCGCTCTGCTCGAAGTCGCCGGGTTGGTCCTGTTCGGGGGTGATGTCGTCGGGAGCGCGAAACACCGGGTCGACGAGCTCCATCTGGCCGGCGGCGCACACGGACGCGACCTCGTGGGCGACGCGGGCGAGGTGGCGGGCGACCCGGGTGAGCCGCTCCCTCGCCATCTTTTGGTAGTCCTTCTCGATCGCGGCGGCGGCCGTCTTGTGCTCTCGGATAGCGAGATCGAGCGCCCGCACGGCGGTGGCCCGAGCGCGGCCCCGGCACCTGGGCGCGGCGACCAAGACGCCGGCATAGGCGATGAGCTGGCGCGTGCGCTCGAGGTCCAGAGGGGCGCGGCGCAGCGCCTTGGCGAGCAGGTGGTACTGCTCCCAGTCACGGAGGAGCGTGGGTTCGTCCTGGATCTGATCGATCAGACCATCGTGCTGCCTGAGCGGTCTTGTACCGTCCTTCGCAGGCAAGGCGCGCACCTGAACCCAGGAGGTCTCTTCGCCGTCTTCATCGAGCTCGACGCCGAGCACCTCGAGGTCATGGCGAGAGACGCCCTCGGGCTCTTGTCGCAAAACATACTTGCCCGCGGTGCTGTCGTCGCTGCGTAGGGTGCTCTCGGGGACCAGCAAGACGCCCTTCTCGAGCAGCACACGGTCGGCCTCGTCATCCACGTGGAGCTGCTCGGCGATCTGCTCGAGTACGCCGCCTACGGGGCCCCCTTCGAGCATGTAGTCGTCGATCATCTGGGCGATCGTGTGGCCCGCGATGGACCAGGCGCGCGGCTGGGCGTCGAAATACTGGCGGACCTCGAAGGGGGTCTTGTCGAGGGGTTCGACGAGCTCTTTGAGGCGGAGGGCGAGATCGCGCAGCCCTCGCTCGTCGGCGGCGAGCGCCTGGATCCGTTGGAGCTCGGCGGCCTCGGCCTCGCGACGGGGCGCGGCGACGGCGTCGCTGACGGGGTCGAGGCGCTGGGGTGCGGTGGCGGGCGGGGCCGTCGGCCAAAGCCGCATGGCGAGCTCGCTGAGGCGCTTGGCCAGGCCCGCCGCTCCCGCCCCCGCTCCTGCGACCCGCGCGATGGTCGCTCGCATCGCGGCCCGCTCTTCGTCGACCTCGGTGGTCAGCTCCTGCAAGTAGGAGGACCCCTGGAGCGAGGGCGCGTAGCGCAGCGCCGTCTTCTCCACGACCGCGACGAGCTGGCCGTCGCGGAGGATGGCGACGACGCTTTGATCGGCGTCGGCGGTCTCCATAAGGCGTGTGTCGTAGCCCGCGGCGGCGAGGCGCAGCGCGAGGGCTCGCAGCGTGACGCGGGTCTCGCCGTTCTGCTTGACGAGCCGACGTTGTTCTTTGGTCCCTTTGGTCTGGGCTAAGAGATCGACGAGCCACCGCTCATTGTCCCAGGGCCGCTCGGGGGCGGTCTTTTCGACCTCGCGCTTCATCCAGAAGACGGAGGGCGAATTCGGGAACGGGGCGACGCGCAGGCCCTTCGGGGCGATCTTTGCCATGATCGCGTCGGGCAGGGGATCGGGCTCGATGGCGCGCGCGCGGTCCCACACCGTCGCCGAGATCCAGCCATGTGTGTTGGCGAGCGCCTCGGCGTCCCCCAGCGCGCGCCGGAGGTGTCTCAGGAGCGCAGGATCGTCCCACCCTGGCTTGTGGCGCAGTTGGCCCCCGAGAGCTCGATGGCTCCATAGAGCCCGATCGCCGGGCGCGATGTACCTTCATCCATGAAACGGAAGCCCTGGACCGCGTCGAATCCGCGGGCGCGGAGGATGTGCGCGGCCGCGCGGTACAGGATGAGCTCGCGGCGGCGCTCCAGATCGTTGTAGAGGCCGCCTTGGGCGATGTTGGCGGTGATACTTTGGACATACCTGTGGTCCGCACTCTCCGTCATGTCTGCTAGGCAGCCAGAGGGGGTCGACCTCCTTCTTTTGCCAGTCGAGGATCGCGGCGGGCGGTGTGTCTATTTCGACCGTGAATTCTTCGGGCAGCTTGGGGCCGGAGCTCGCTCGCGCCCACGCCTGCTGCGCTGCCGTTGGGAAGTATGCAAAACGCGCCTGGGCCCACCGCAGCAGCGCGTGCGCCTCGTCGGTGGCCCTGGCGAGCTGTTCGAGGCTGGGTAAGCCCTCTGGTTGTCCTGTCGCGTCCACACTCAAGGTGTTGGTTCGCACACGAAAAATGGCGCGAAGTGACCCGTCACCGCGGGGGAAGAGGACTTCGTCGGTGCTCGATTCGTGCTGCGCGTCGTACCCCTGCCTGTGAAGCACGTGCGCGAGCGCCCTCGCTTCGGCGACCTGGACGAGCGACCGCGGCTCGCCGTTGCGCTCGGCGACGTCGCGGACGAGCTCTTGGAGGTTGTCAGAGTCCGTAGAGGGTCGTGAGGCGCGGCGCCGGCCTTCCGCGGCGGTGAAGGGCGCCTCCTGCACAGGCTCCCGAAGCCCTGGATCGGCCGCGGACCAGACAGCGAGTGCGGACGCGATGAGGCTCTCCTGCACGACCCCCTGCCGCAGAAGCTCCTCCGAGTGCAGGAGCACCTCCACGACCTCGGCGATCAGAGCGTCACGGTCTTGTACTTCGGGGCTGAGCAGGAGCGCTCGGCCGCGCTTGGCCGCCCGCGCGAGGACTTGATAAGGGATGGGTGGGTGCGGGGCCTCCGGCAGCGCGGCTCCGCCGAGCTGGCGCGCGCCGTGCAGACGCTCCGCGCGCAGGTACAGGTAGGGGTCGCGCTCGGACGTATGCTCGCCCCCGTCCAAGAGCACGGCGAGCAGGAGCTCGGGTGCGCTGAGGCGAAAGAGCCCGAGCGCCCCGTGTTCGCCGTCCCAGGCGAGATGGACCTCGAAACCCCACTCCCGGAGCAGATGGCCCTCTGCGCGCAGGCGGATGTAGGCGAGCGCGCGCAAGAGCTCGCCCCCAAAGACATCCGTGGTGGCGGCGGCGGCGCGGACGAGCGCGACCAAGTGGTTGTTGATGGCGGGCGCGCCGTCGTTGATCACGGCGGTCTCGCCGCGAGGCTCGAATAACTTGTCCACCGGCGGGCTCTGTGAGAGCGCGAGCCAGGAGACCCGTAGCGCCTTTTTGGGCGATCTTGAGGGGGGGTGTGGACGCAGAGAGGTCTTCTGGTTGCAGCTCTTGCTCGATGAGCTGAATCAGCATACCGCGGTGTTTTTCGATGACTCGATCGATCAGCTCGATCGGGTCGTGCTGCGCGGCGATGGGGCGCCAGGCCGCGAGGGCAGCGTCGAGGATCTGGGCGGGGGTCATCGTCATGAGGGCCCTCGTGCGGCACGCAGCGCGCCCGTGACGGCGTCGGCCAAGGATTTGAGCAGCCGCGCCTCTTTTTCGGCGTCCGACTCCGTAAGCGCGGGAGCGGCTTTTGTCGGCGGGGACGGCGGAGGGGTCGGAGGGGGCGTGGCAGCCTTCGGCGGCGGCGCTGGGGTCGTCGCGGGCGCCTCGGCTGTCGCCGCCACCTTCGCGGGCTCGGCGCGGCGGGCGTCGGCGAGCAGAGAGCGCGGCAGGCCGCGTGACCACCAATGCCGGGCCACCTGGTCGAGCTTGTCGAAGGACTGGCGGCTGCTGGGGGCCAGCTCCAGGTACCTCACCCAGCCGGCGCGGGTCGGCGGGATCAGGTCGGCGTCGCCCAGGTCGGCGGCGCCGCGGAGCAGGAGGCGGTCGGCCGATTCGACGGGGAAGCGATCCTCGGTGGGCGAGCGCGGCGCCCAGCGCACAAGAGCGTCCCGGATCTTGGTCGCGGCGCGAGGCCAGAATTTTTCGACAAAGGCGTCGGAGGCTCGATCCCAGGTGAGATCCTGGAGGGAGCGGATCGGGCGCTCGCTGCCTAAACGAGCCTCCAGCGCCTTGTCCGTGGCGGTGTCGTCGTCCTCGGGCCAGCGCGGGCCGCCCTCGCGGGGCATGTCGGCGGGTTGGATCTCGGGGGTGAGCTCCGCAGGGCGAACGAGCTGCCACAGCGCCTCACCCGCGGCGCGTATGCCGATCTCCTCGTTGCCTTCGACGAGGCGGACCCGGCCAAACTCGAGGTAGTCGAACTTGTCGCTCGCGCCGAGGCGCGGCCGAGACACCCGTAGCCCCTCGTAGACGGGACCCGCCCAGGAGCGACCGACGATCATATCGACGTCGCGTGCGGCGTACATCCAGGGCGCCCATGGCCACACTTCCGGGTCCACCTGCTGGAGCTCGGTGAGCCGATCCTCGGCCTCTTGACGCAGCCGCGCGGCGTTCTCGGGATCTTGTGTGGTGCGCGCCCACGCAAAACGAGCGACCGCCTGGCGGAGTAGCTGATTCGCCTCCTTCACGACGCGCCAGCGGGCCTCCAGGGCCGCTTCCTCGCGCTTCGCCTCCAAGAGAGCGCGCGTCTTCTCCTTGTTGCGGGAGATCATGAGCAGCACATCCTCGGGGGAGAGCTGCTGCTGGGCGCCGGGGTTGTTGGTGTCTCGCACGCTGCCTTTGAGCACCTCACCGAGCCAGCCGGCCTTGCCGCTGATCAGAGAGAATCGATAGCCGTCCGCCGAACCGTCCGCGAAGTAGTAATAGATGTTGATCACGGGGAATGTGGCGCCCTGGCGCACGCCGCGGCCGTTTCGCTGCTCCAAGTCCGCGGGGGTCCAGGGCAGATCCAGGTGGTGGATCGAGCAGGTGCGCACCTGGAGATCGATCCCTTCGTAGGCGACGCTGTTGGCGATCACGACGTCGTACTTCGGGATCGAGGCGCTGTCGGAGGGGCGCGTGCAGGTGCCCGGCGCGGGGGTCTCAGAGCTGAGGCCGTTGAAGTCGCGGGCGATCCGGGTGCGCTCGAGGGTGTTGACGCTGGAATTGAGCCAGGCGATCCGTTCGGCGGGGATCCCGTGCTCGATAAGGACCTCTTTCATCCACACGTGCACGGCGGTGGGCTCCGCAAACACGATGTGGCCGCAGTGCGGTGAGGCGATGATCCTCTTGGCGCACTCGACCAGCTTGGGGCTGTCGTAGACCGGGCGCGGCAGGTCTACGGTGATCTGCGCCGAGTTGCCCTCCTCATCGTAGACCGTCCTGCTCGCCTGCCCGCCTTCACGCGCGATCTCGAAGGTGTAGCCCTCGTCTAGGTTCGCATGCAGGGCGACCAGGCCGAGGCGCGCGAGCAGGCCGAGGATGACGTTCTTGGAGCCTTTGGGGTTCGTGTCGGCGATGACCGCTTCGATCGCTTTGACATAAGCGACGTACTTCTCCTCCTGAGCGTCGTCCATGGTGACGGTGATGGTCTCGACCACCGGGCGCGGCAGCTTGAGGTTCACCTCGGCGGCGGTCCTGATTCGCCATACGTCAAGATGAGGGTACGCAGCTCGTCGAGGTTGATGAACCCCGTGACCGCGCTGGCCATGACCGGGCTCAGGGTGCTGTCGAGCACCTCGCGATACTCGATCTTGAGGAAGTGATCGATGAACTGCTCGGGATCGTGGATCCCTACGGCCAAGAACGCGTTGGGGTCGACGAACTGGATGAGGTTGCCTGGTCGAGCGGCGAGTTCTTGGCGGGCGTCGCGGTGAGCAGCACGATGCCGGCGCCCCCGGTGGTGCGACGCACCGCCGCCGCGCGGAAGTCGAGCTGCCAGGCGCGGTTCGAGCCGTCGCCACTGGACCCCATAAAGCGAGGCACGCCGCCGTCTTCGCGCGGCCCCGGCATGTGTAGGTTTTTGAAGGAAGCCGCCTCGTCGACGATGAGCATGTCGACGCCGATCTCATCCCAGGTGACACCAGGGTCGTACTCCCAGCCCTCCGGGAGCGCGAGGGTCTCTTCCACCCAGGCCCGAGTCCCGTGCTCGAGCAGAGCGCGCTGGCGCTCGGTCAGGGCGCTCTTGGCCCAGGCGCTCGCCTTCTCCTTCAGGTTGCGGCGCCGGAGGTTGAGCGAGCGCTCGATGGACTCGACCTGCTCTGCGTAGGCGAGCACCGCGTCTACATTCATTTTGGTGCGTGGGAGCGCGTCGTAGCTCAGGATGACGAGGTCGAGCTGGCCCGTCTGGAGCTCGATCCACTTGCGCGCACGCTCCTCGGGGGTGTCGGTCTCGGAGACGATCTGGCCCTTGCGGGGGCCTCGGCTGAGGATCTTGCGCTTCGAGCCGATGACGCGGATCCGGTAGTCCGGCAAGGTGCACAGCACGTCGTCGTGCCACTTCCAGACGAGGGAGCCAGGCACGAGCACCACCGGGCGGCGCACCCACCCCTCCTGGCGGGCGCGGGCGATCACCGCCAAGGCCGTGTAGGTCTTGCCGACGCCGACGTCGAAGGCGACCAGGCCGCCGCGCTGGGCGAGCACACGCCGGGCGCCGGCGATCTGGTGATCCTTGAGCTGAGGGGCCGCTTGCCCCCAGCGGACGATCGAGAGCGGCTCGGCGGGGTACTGGGGGACGATGCGCCCGCGGAAGGCGCGGTTGTAGGCGTATACGACCTCCTCCTGCCGCGATTCATCGGCGGCCAAGAACTTGTAGAAGGACTCGGCCCAGCGCTGTTGCATCGCGATCCGCTTCTCCGCCAGCTTCCTCTTGGCTTGGGCCTTGTCCTCGTCTTGGGCCGCCTTCTTGTCCTCTCCGATCGGGGTGAAGTTCTTGTTGTCGTGATTGAGCCAGCCGAGGAAGCTCATGGTCTCGGCGGCGAGGCTGCGCTCGCCGTCCGCGGCGCTGATGAGGCCCCCTTCGCGGACGAGCGTAAGAGCCCCCATGTTCCGGTTCATGGTGGCCGAGACCCAGGCGGAGACGAGGTCGAGCGGGATCCACCCATGATTCGGGCTGAGCTCGCTGAGATCGGCGAAGACGACCGGCTTGATGGCCGCGAGCAGGCGGGAGACCTGCTCCGCGGCGACGCTGTCCCCAGCGTCCGCGCGGGCCTTGGCGCGGTCATGGCGCTGCCAGAGGGTGACGCCGGTGAGGTAGGCGTCGGCGGGCAGCAGCTCGTCCCAGTCCTCGCCGTCGAGGTTCCATTTTTGATCGACGAGCGCCGCCAACGCGGCCTCAGCGCTGAGGGTGCCGCCTTGGGCGCCGTGGAATTCGAGCAGGCCCTGGAGCTTGAGCGCACGATGCTGGCGGTAGAGCAGCTCGGCTTGAGCGACGATGTCGTTCGGGGGGCCGTTGTATTTGGGCTCGATCTCTGGGGGTTGGTCGAGCGCGGTGACGAGGCGGCCGCGGCGGTCGAAGGCGCTGAGCAGGCTGTCGCGTGCGGCTGTCTTGTAGGACACAGAGCGCAGGGCGGCGATCTTGTGCGGGTCGCCGTGCAGCTTCGCGAAGTCGAGCAAGTCGGCGTGCAGCTCAGGCCAGAGCGCGGCGGTCAGCTCGCGCTCGTCCGCGCCCACGGCGGCGAGGTAGCGGCGCACGCGCTCCCCGAGCTCGAGCGCGGTCCGTACGTCGTCGTCGAGCTCCTCGGGCAAGGCGCCGTCGGTCTGCGCGACGCCGCGGGCGACGCCTCGCGCTCCTCGGGTGATCGAGGTGAGCTCGCAGGTGGTGCAGATCGGGCGCGGGCTCAGGGGCGGCAGGCCCGTGAAGTGACCCGTGACCTCGTAACGCCACGCGCGGCCGCTGGCGGCTTCACCGCTGAAAGCGCCGCTCTCTTCGCCGAGGATGTGGCCGGTGTGAATTTTAAAATAGTCGCCTGCGATGACCTCGCGGTCGGCGGGGTCGCTCTCGCGCAGCTCGCCGCCGCGGCTGCGCAGCATGACCAGATCCATCACCACGGAGGCGCCGGGCACGTTGTCGCGGCCTTGGGGGTCTTGACTGGGGAGGCGGTAAGCCCCGAGCAGATGGTTGCGCAGGAGCAGCCGCTCGCGCAGGGCCCGGCTCATCTTGCCGCTCATCATGCCGGCGGGGATCAGGAAGACGCCGATCCCGCCAGGCACCAGCAGATCGAGGCTACGACGCATAAAATAGGCGAAGGCGCGCGTCTCCTTTTTGCTGATCGGATCGGGATCCTCCAACGCAAACGCCCCGCGCTCGCCGTAGGGCGGGTTCGCGACGATGAGATTGAAGGTGCCGGCGACGCGTGGGCCGAACTCATGCACCCAGCGCTCGAAGGGCATGTGATGGATCTCGGCGTCGGGTCGCAGCGCGCGGAGCAGGCGGGCGGAGACTTTGGAAAACTCCACCGCGGTCCACTCCATACGGGCGATCTGTCCGCCGGCCTCGAGGGCGAGGCATCGCGCGGGGTTGAAGGCGCGGATCAGGCGGCCGATCCCCGCGCTGGGCTCGAGCGCACGAACAACGCCGTCGTGGCCGGCGAGCTCGGGCAGGAAGGGACAGAGGGTCTCGGCGATGGCGTCGGCGATGACGCTGGGGGTGTAGTACTCGTGGATCAGCCCGAAGGTCTCGGGGACCAGGTCCGAGGGGAGCTGCCGCCGTACTTGGTCGATCGAGAGACCTCCCCAGCCGCTATATCCCTCGAGCACGCGTAGATCGTCGGCGGTGAGCTCCGCAGGCCCCTTGCTGGCGAGGAGCTGGATCGCTTTGACGTTCGCCTCTGTGCGCCAGGACTTGCTCTTGGCGTCGGGGTCGAGGGCGGCGACGCGCGGCCGAGGCGGCGCGGCCGGCCCCGGCGCCCGCTCGCGGACACGCGCCCGGGTCCACAGGGCCATGGCGTAGCGCTGGAGGGTAGAGGCGACGATGTTATCGGCGAGCTGAAGCGTCTGTTCTTGGGCCCGCTGGACGGCGGCGGTGAGGGTGTGTTTCGTGGGGCCGTCGTCGCCGGGGAAGTGCAGCTCGCCCTCGCGATCGCGGTAGAGCAGGATCGTCTCGCCGTCGGTGATCGCGAGGGTCCCGCTGCGGAGCAGGGGGACGGCGCCGAGGCCCTCGTGGCCGAGCAGGATCGCCTGCGCGCGCAGCTCCACCGCTCGCCTGCCGCCGGTGCGATCGGCTTCTTCGTCGTGGAGCGCTTCGATGCGTTTGATCACCGACACATCGGGTTTTTTGTCGTGCTTGCGCTCGGCGGCGATGATCCGGCTCAGAGAGTGCCAGCCGGTCTTGTGCGTGGGGGCGTAGCCCTTGAGCAGCCGCAGGTTGCTCCTGATCAACGCGGCGACGAGCTGGAGGTCGAGTCGGTTTCGCTGCTCGAATTGGTCGAAATAGGCCGGCGCGACGCGTCCGCTGAGGCTCGTGCGCCAGCCGTTCATCAGGTTTGTGTAGAAGATATTTTCAGCAGGAGACATGGTTCTCTCCCCATGGCGCGGCCCGGCGCGCTGTAGTTGGGCGCGAGGACGAGCAGCGACGGTGGCAGATGGCGCGTGGTAGCGCGTGGACTAGCTACAAACTATGAGAATGGGAATGAGGGCGATCGCGCATTTGGCAGGGCGCGCAGCTACAGGCGTCGCCGCAGCCGCCGCAGGGCTTTTTCGGCTTCACAGGCCAGCTCTCGAGGGTCTGGGCGCTGCGGCAGTGGCCCCCCTCTCGCCAGGCGTGCTCGCAGTGAGCGACGACGGTGGCGGGCGCGCGGAGCTCATAGAGGGCGCCTTGCTGGTGTGGCAAGGGCTCACGCCCGGCCATACGCGCGCAGTGAATCGCGCCGCGCGGCGTCAGGAGGCGCCAGCCGTCCCCGAGGGGCACGATGGTGTGGGTCGAGGTGGCGCTGAGGTTGGCGAGCGCTTGACTGTCGACGTAGTGCCGGCCGCGGATCCAGTAGGAGCTGCCTTTCATCGGGCTTCCTCCTCGTCGTCGTCTTCCTCGTCGAGGAGGCTCTCGTCTTCGAGCATCTTCTCGGCGTACGCTTTGAAAGACGCGATCAACTCCTCGTCGCTGGGCGGCTGGTCGGCGGGCGCAGGCGCGGGTTTCGCCTTCGCGGCTCCTGCTGGCGCGGCTTTGGCCTTGGGTCTCTTCGCCTTGGTTTGGGTCATGTCTTCCTCATCGGGCTCTGGTTGTGCATCGAGCTGGTAGGCGTGTGTGCGCAGGATCTCGATGATCGGCCCGACGTCGCCGACGGGGATCCCGGAGCTCTCGAGGGCGGTGATGTGCTCTCGCCCGATGGGTTCCAGGAACTTGGCAAGATAGACGTCGACGTGGCCGTCGTCCCACGTGATCCCGCTAGATCTCCAGTCCGACTCGATGGTGTAGGGCCCGTGCTGCTCCTTGAGCACCTCCATCTCCGGGGCGGGGCAGAAGGCCTCCACGTGGGTGAGGGTCACCGGGCCGTGCTGCGCCTCGGGCCAGTTGTTTTGGTGCATGTCGCTCGCGATGGCCCTCGCCTTGTCCATGCGCGGGAAACACCCGAGCGACATCGGCGGGCGGTCGGGCCACTCGAAGAAGAGGGCGACCTGGGTGTTCTTGGCGACCAGAGCCTTCCACTGGCCGGCTGGGGCGCGGGCTGCGAAGCCGAAGTAGCCGTTGTCGACGATGCTCGTCCAGGTGAGGCCGGGGCGCGTGGGCGTGGGCGCGGGCTCCGAGGGCTTTGGGGCGGCGGGCTTCGTAGCGGGCTTCGCAGCGGCGGGCTTCGCGGCGGCGGGCTTCGCGGCGGCGGCGGGCTTCGCAGCGGCGGCGGGCTTCGCGGGAGCGGCGGCAGGTCTGCGAGCGGGTTCTGGGGCCGCTTTGCGCTCGGATTCGGCGCGCTTCGCCTGCTTCGCCGGAGCGGCTTGTTTACGGGGAGCGTACGAACCACGCGAGGCTGCGGGTTTGGTCTCGCTCCTACAGGTCACCCCATCCGGCGATTGCTCGATCACGAGCTCATCCCCTTCCGGTTCAGCGACGACAACGCGCACTTGTTTGACTGACCACTTCTTCATGCTCCACCTCGTCTCCTGGTCCGGGCGCGCGCGACCCCGAGCGCGACGCCGATGGTCGTTGCGAGCGCTGCACCCCCGAGCAGGGCGGGGCCGAGCCATCGCGCCCCCGAGGGCTGGGGGGCAGGGTCGAAGGGCAGGCCGCCTTGCGCCGGGAGAGGCTTCTCTGGCGCGGGGACCCGGGGGTCAAGGGGTCGGGCGCTGTCCGGGCCGCGAAGGCGCAGCGAGGCCGCTGCGCGTTGCACGGGGGTGGTGGGTACACCGGCGGCCTTGAGCGCGGCTGCGTACTCGGGATCGACCTCGAGGGCGGTCTCGTAGGCGATCGCCATACGCGAGGGGTGCGTGAGGAGGTCCTTGCGCAGCTTGATGCAGAGCTCGCGGAGGGCAGGGTCGCGGAAGGCGGCGTAGGCGGGTTTGTCGCCGACGGCGAGGGGGCGCACGTAGGCGCAGTCGAGGGTGCGGGCGAGGCGGCGCCGCTGGAGCTGCGCCACGGCGCGCAGGGCGGGGGTGACGATGGCGTCATCGGCGCGGCGGTAGGTGGAGAGCAGCAGCTCACCAGGAGGCCACGGGACACACTGGACCCGGGCGCTGCGCTCGAAGTGGGCGTTGACGGGGGCGATGTAGTCGCCCGTGTCGGCGTCGCGCGTGTAGCGGGTGGGCATGCCGGCTTGGGTGCGGGCGTCCCCCTTCACGTAGTCCGAATAAAAACACGCGGTGCGCGAGCGCGCGCTGGCGATCCCGCCGTGGCGAAAGACGCCGCCCGTGACGAGGGGGACGTCGCTGCCGTCGACGGCGTAGGGACGCAGGGCGCCCGAGGCGCTGGCGCCGAGGCGCCACTCGCCCAGCACCTCGCGGGCGAGGTAGGGCAGCAGCCAGGCGCCGAGCTTTTGGTCGATGGCGCTGGTGTAGAGGGCGCTGAACCAGTCCCGCCAGAGCTGCTCGAGGGCGATGCAGTCGACCTTGTAGGTGTCCGGGCCGCCCGCGGCGACCTGCTGCCAGGCGGTGCCTGCGACCTGCTGGAGCGCGGGAAAAAAGTCGCCGGTCTGCGTGAAATCGCCATAGTGGTGGATGAGGGTGCCGTCGGAGTAGAAACGGAGGGCGTCGTGGGCAGGCTGGGGGCGGTCGCGGTACTGGAGGATCCCGGCGACCCGGAAGGTGCCAGGCACGCAGCCGTATCCGCCATTCCACGCGACGGCCTTGCCGTTGGCGGCGAAGGGGGCGAAAACCTGGCCGATTGGCTCGGAGCGATCGTTGAGGCCGTCGGCGAGCTTCCACGGGAGAGGGTCGGTGGGCGGGGCGAAGGTGTTGGTCCAGTCCGGGCTGGCTGCATCGATCTGGATGAAAGACCGGACCCATTGCTGGTCAACAGCCTCTGAGTAACGGTTCCAAGGCAACACAGCGCGACGCTCCGGCGAGATATCGTTGTCGGATAGGAGATCTCGAAAAACCGGCGCCATGGCGCGGCCGATACCTACGGCTATCCCAACGACCCATCCCACAACGGGGACAGCCGAGACAGCGTTCAAAGCGAGATCAATCGCGACGCTTGCGATCGCACCTACGAGTCGCCCAGGGTCGGTTGTCAGCGGAAAAGGGGCCTGCGCGAGAACACCTGCGATAGAGCTGGCTTTCTGATCAAACCAGCTAACCTGGCGCCATGTGTCTGCCAGAAGGTCACCCGCGACAGTGGCCTTCTGTTTCCAGATCATTTGAGTCGCTTGGTTCCACGCCTGTGCTCCAGCTTGAGTGAGTAAGGCTTGCCCGACCGTCTGACCCCCTTCACCTCGAACCCGGCTAAGAAGTTGCTGGAATGCCTCGTTCGCGTAGGCGTCGGTGCCCGGGAATGGACTAAAAAACAGATCCGGGACCCGATCGAAGAGGCTATTGTTGGGATTGATGAGCATACTAATCGTCTCTCGCTGCACACCACATCCCGTTAATCCAGCATTCAAGCGGCGTAGCGAGCGTCTGCGGGCACATGCCATCTGCGTCACAAAAAATCTGACACTGACCGGCAACGCACGTGTGCGCCCACCCCTCGACGGTTTGGCAATTGTCATCCGTCGAGCATCGTTCTTCGCAGTATCCCTCGAAGCAGTAGAGGCCAGCCTTGCAGCCGTCGGGCGTGTCGGCGAGCGCCCCTTCCACGCACGCCTCGCCGAATTCGCCCGGCACGTTGGGCTCGGGCTCGGGCTCGTTGCAGGCGGGGCTGAGGCTGAGGAGGCTGACGCTGACAAAAAGGACGGGGACGAAGTTGCGCATGGCCGGACGATAATCCAGCGCGGCCCCGCGCGTCGAGACTGAACATTGTTCACAGCGCACGGGCGAGCTCCTCTGCGTGCTGGCGCAGGCAAGGGTCGGAGGAGCTGGCCGCGAGCTGGTGGAGGCTGGGCATGCTCGGCAGGGCGCGCAGGATGGCGCGGCGGAGGACGAAGAAGGCGGCGAAGCGGCCGACGATGTAGTTGTGGGCGGCGGCGCTGACCCTGCCGCGGGGGCCCATGACGCCGGCGATCTGGACGCTGCCCTGATGGACGGCGAGGGCGCCGCCGCGGGTATAGAGCTGGCCGGCTCGTGCGCGACCAGGCTCGAAGGCGGGGACCCGCGCGAGCGCCGGGGCGAGCTGGGCGCTGTAGCTCTTCCAGATCGCCGCGACTTGGCGCGCATCCTGGCGGAGGTTGCCGGTGGGGTCGAGCATCGTGGCGATGGACTGGAGCCCGAGCAGCGCGGGGCGTCCGCCCGCAGGCGAGCTCCAACGCAGCGCGGCTGGGGGGCCGTCGAGGCGGGTGCTGTAGACCCAAGGCCACGTGCCCAGGTGCAGCACGAGCGGGGTGCTCCAGCCACACGCGCTCTCCGCTCGCGGAGGTGGGCCCTCTCTGCTGTCGCCGAAGTAGCCGGGCGCGGTGTCGGGGTAGAAGGCGCGGTGCGAGCTGCCGTCGTCGTGGGAGTAGCAGGCGCCGCTGGGGAGCGTGGTGGGATCGGCGGTGACGCGCCAGAGATCGCCGGTGCTCGCGCTGCGGCGCATGAGCTGCTCGAGCACGGCCTCGATGACGCGGGCGTGAGCGTCGCTGATGGTTGGGGCCTGTCGACCGAGGTACGAGCGAAAGGCGGTGAGGCCGGCGCGGTTGCTCGCGTCGATCCGCTGCTGCGTGTTGCCTTCGATGTTCGCGAAGGCGGCGGGGATCTCTCCGGCGAAGCCGAGGGTGTCGGCGATGCTGAGCCACTGCTCGCGGTACCAGATCGCGACGTCGATCGGCGAGCGCAGGTCGAAGGAGGTCGAGCGATCGAGGAGGCGCTGGATCTCGTCGCCGTAGCAGCGTAAGTCGATGTTCATACGATCTCCTGCGGCAGCTTGCCGATGAGGCGCTGAAAGACGGCGGTGACGCCGGGCCACGCCGCGTGGTCGAGGCGCTTGTGTGGGATCGCGGCGAGGTCGACGCCGAGGGTCGAGGCGTCGGCGAGGAAGCGGGCGCGCACGTCGTTGTAGGTCTTCTGGCCGCGTCCGCCGACGAGCAGCGAAGGGCTCGCCCACCCCGCCTTGATGTCCGCGTGATCGTCGACGCGGTAGTGCGCGAGTAGACGTTGCAGGTACACGCAGGCGGCGAAGGCGGCGGCCCGCGGTTGGAACATCAGCTCGGGCGGCGCGTTGAGCAGGTGGGCCTCGCGCGCGGGTACCCCGGTCCACAGGAAGTAGGGCGCGAGGGCGCCGAAGAGGCCGCCGCTGCCGAAGTCGGCGGCCTGCTCGCCGTATCGCAGCGGCGGGTTGTTGGCCTTGTGGTTCTCATAGGCGCGGCGAGAGGCATCGCGCTCGGCCTGCTCGTGGGCGCCGTCGCCGTTGTGGGCGTCGACCTGGAACTTCGACTCGCGGCTCGCGATGACGGCGAAGATCCTGGCCGAGCCGGGGATCTGGGAGGCCTCCTCCATGGCCACGAAGAGGGGGCGCAGATCGGAGGGGGTGTCGCCCCAGTTGGTGAGCAGGTCGCCGCTCACGTCGCTGGGCGCGGGCAGCGGGGTGAGGTCGAGGTTCGAGGGCAGATCTGGAGCGGAGGTGCTCGCGCTCGCGCGACCGCTCCACAACAAGACACCGCCGATCGTGACGATCCCCGCGGCGGTCAACGCGAGCGTGGTGCGGCTCATCCGCGCTTCTCCTGGGCGCGAAGGGCGTCCGCGAGGCGCTGTCGGGCGTTCTCGCGGCTGCGGCGAAGGACGAGCACGGTGACGCCGACGGCCGCGCCGATCCCCGCCGTGGCGGCGAGGTAGGTGTAGACGCGTGGACGTGGAGGCGTCGCGGGAGCTGGCACGCCGCCGTCGCCGGGTGCGGGCGACGGGGCGTCGGGGGCGGGCCGAGCAGAGCCGGCGGGGGCTCCGCTGGTCGCTCCGCCGTCTGTGTCCCAAGGGACATATTCTTGGGAAGGGTTGATCCAGCCGACGGGGCCGACGGCGCGGAGGATCGTCTGGGTGTCCCACGCGTCGAGGGCTCGATGTAAGAACTCCCACTCGGCGGCGCCAGCGCTGCCGCGATCGGGGAGCCGATTGCCGGGGTCGGCCTCGATCGTTTCCGCCTGGCCGCGCAGCAGCACGAGCGCAGGCGGCGCGAGGACGGCGACGGGCAGCGCGAAGGAAGCGCCGCCGCCGCCTCGCGCCCGGGTGGCGCGAACTGCCGACCAGGGGAAGTCGGCTTGGTCGCGCATGCGCGAGACGAAGTCGGCACGCGCGCGCTCGGTGGCGTCCGTGAAGGCAGTTTTCAAAAAATCGCTGACTTCATCCTGACGGAGCAGACGCTCCGGGCCCGTGAGCGTTTGCTCGAGGCCGGAGAGCGCGATGAGCTGTTGGAGGCGGTGCCGATCGAGTTGCATGACTAGACGCTCTCTTGGTAGCGGCGGGCGAGGTGGTTGTCGGGGTGGACGAGGCTGACCAGGATGTCGCAGACGAGAAGATCGCCGGGGTTGACGGGCTGGGCGTCGAGGGCGATCCCGTCGTCGTGGCTGATGTACGCGACGCGTGACCACCGGACGTCCTGGAGCGCGCCAGGGACCGCCCAATCGCGACGGGTGAGGTTGTCGACGATCCTCAGACTTCCCATGCCGTTCGAGCCCGCGTAACGGACCGAGACGTAGCAGCCCTGGAAGCGTGGGTAGAGGCAGAGCGTGCTGGCGGGGATCATGCCGGCGCTGTCGTCCTCGGCGATGAGGGCCCCCGAGGTGGGGTCGTAGCCGAAGACGGGCTGCCAGAGGTTGGCGGTGTTGGGCACGAAGGAGGCGCCCGTACGTCGGATGATCCGAAAGCGCGTGGGCATGGTGTAGGGGAGGTGGTGCCGACCCCACTGCGCCGCCTCCGACTCGTTGAGCTCGTTGACGACGAGCACGACCTGGCCGCGCTCGTCCTGGGTGGAGAACGCCAGGCGGTCCCCCGGGTACATGACCACGAACTGCATCGCGGGCTTGAGGGTGATCTCCTGGCGGAACGACGAGGCCGCGTCCGAGGCGATCACCCGGCAGAAGCTCTGCGGGTTCCAGCTCGAGTACGCGACCGCGACGAGCTTGGGCGAGACCACAGAGAAGAGGCCGCCGAGATCCGCGGCCAAGACGCCGTGGGGGCCGCTGATGTTGAATTTGTAGTACCTCTTGCCGATGACGATGGCGTTATCGCGGTTGAGGTTGACGAGGCTGGATCCGTCCCAGTCGCCCTCGGCGTTGAGCTCGATGGTGATGGCTTCACTCATGGTGGTGATCCTCCGTAGGTGCAGGCCAGCTCACTTGCAGGCGCAGCGCGCCTTGCAGAGCTCGTAGAAGCGGCTGTTGTCGTACCAGACGTTGACGTGGGCGCTGTCGAGGTTGTTGGCGCCGCCGTTGTTGCTGATGACGACGGCGAGGGTCTCGAGGCTGCCGATGTCGAGCGGGGTCCCACGGTACTCGGGGAAGGAGACCTCGATCTGCGTCCCGTCCTTGTTGAGGTACAGGTTGCCGTCGTTCTCGTTGCCGATCTCGAGCCCTTGGTCGCTGTTCACGCCGCCGGGGATCAGGAAGAACTGGAGGGTAAAGTCCGAGTAGTTCTGAGCGCCGCCCGCCAAATTCATGTCGACGCGCATCTTGGTCGGCGTGTAGCCGGGGCGCGCCTTGTGGGTGAGGCGGATCTTCTTGCCGGGCGGGACCGGGAAGGCGTTGACGAAGTCGCCGCCGAGGTTCTGGACGATCTCCTTCAGCTTCACCAGCGAGCGGTTGGAGTACTCGTCGATGGTGCGCTGGGAAAAGTTGACGTTGCCGGGGCAGAGGAAGTTCTGGCACAGCATCTCGATGCTGTCGCACCGCTGCTGGGTGGTGCGGCAGCGGTCCTCGAAGCCGGTGAGGCAGCGCTCCATCTCGGGGAAGCGCTCGAGGCAGCGCATGAGGCGATCGGCGACGCCGGGGGTGCAGGCGAGCCGGCGCATCAGCTCGACGATCGCGACCTGCTCTTCGTAGGTGGTGGCGTTGGTGGGGATGGTTTCGTACTTGACGAGGTTGCCGGTCATGATGATTCTCCTGTTCTCTTCTGGTGGCCTTTTTTAATAAAGAATGATGAAAAATGAATAGAGAGGTCCGACTCGACGCGGCGGGCGCGCGAGTGTGAGGCGTGATCGAGCGGGTTTGGGTTAAGTGCCCGGCTTCATGAGCCCGAAGAGCTGCTCCAAGGGGCCGCCCCGGCGGGGTTCATGATCAGGTCCGCGAGGTGGTGATTCGGTCATTCGTGAAAAGAGGGTCATGAATTCCTCCTCCACCGCCCGGGCGCTGGGCGCGGCAGGGGCCTCAGCAGGGGCCTCCGTAGGCGCCTGCTGGGCGGGGGTGGAGCGGTCCTCGCCCGCCGCGACGGGTTTGACCTCGGGCAGCTCGTGGAGGGACCAGGCGAAGAGGAGAACCCGCTCGGGCCCCGTCGAAAGGCCCCTGACCAGCTCGTCGGGGACCTCGATCTTGATCCGAGGCCGTCCGCGTCGACCGCGTGGATGAGGCTGCGCCCGTCGTTCGCGACGACGAGGTGGCGCACCTGCGCGAGCGAGGCGCCCTTCATGGGAGCACCTGCTGGCGGGTGATGAGGTAATAGAGGGCGGCTCCCGCGGAGAACGAGAGCCCGCCCGCTGCCATGCTGCTGCGGCCAGAGACGCCAATGGGGCTCGCGACGCCGACGAGCGGCCCGGCGAAGCCCATCGGCGCCATCACCGGGATTCCAGCCACGCTGGCGTTGGCCACGAAGCGCTGCGCGAGCGCGCCGAGGACCGCCCCGATGGCCGCGCTGCCGCCTACCAGCAGGACCTCGAGGGGCCGGCCCCGTCGAAGGGCCTCGACGATCCGCGCGGCCTCCTCGGGGGTGGGTGCGTCTCGGATCGTCTGGGCCGTGGATGCGTCGAGCCCTCGATAAAACTGGCTGACGGTGGCAGAGAGCTGCTCGCCGAGTCTCTCCTCGGCTTGGCTTAAAACCTGTCCTGACGTCTTCATCGTTCTTCCTCCTGCTGCTGCTGCTGGTTAAAACAGAGAAATGAGATCGGCGATGGCCGGCCCCTGGCGGTTCTTTCGACCGTCTTCGACGCTCGCCTGCGCCGGCTTCGCGAAGCGTTGCTCCATCATCATCGCGGTCGTCGACCGGCTCATGAGATCCACGGACTCGAGGCTCTTCGCGGTGGCCGTACGGGCGAACGCCAGCTCTTCCGTGAAGCGGCGCGTCTGCTCGAGCATCATCTGGGCGAAGCTCTGCGACACCTCGCGCAGGTCACGGAGGTTCAGGAAGTGTTGCAGGCTGATCGCGCCGCAGACGTCGCCCATAACAGTTGCATGGGCATCGATCTGCTCTGGGGGCCGCTCTGGGGGCCGCTCGGTGGGCCTCGCGCTGCTCGCGGCGGGCACCACGTTCTCGACGTTCTGGCCCCCCTCCCTGAGATCGAAATATCGTGATGTGAAGTAGCAATCGGCCCCCGAGAGGGAGCTCATCGCCTCTCCGATCTCATGCGCAGGGATCGAATAGGTCCCGAGGTGTTTGCCTGCGAGGGTGTACAGCGTGATTTCGTACATAAGTCCCTTCCCCCCACCGCCCAAGACAAGAGCGTCCGACGATAGGAACGCAAACTTTCATTGGAGGTGCAAGGGGAATTTCGGGCCCCTGTCGCACCCCAGGGGGGTCTAGGAGCGAGGGCGCGGAATCGACGCCGGGGGTTGGTAGGGGGAAGGGCTGGGCGTGAGGTGGGCGTCTGGTGGCCCGGTGGTGAGCACAAGGTGGCCCGGTGGTGAGCGTAAGGTGGCCCGGTGGTGAGCGCAAAGTGGCCCGGTGGTGAGCGTAAGGTGGTCTATTGGTGGTCTGAATTTTCAGCGAACAATGTTTACTGGCCGACGTGACTCGGTTTATTTGGGTTTGGGCGCGGACGAGCAGGCCTAGGCGTGAAGTTGGGGTTGTGCCGAAGCGGCGGGCTCCGGTACCGTGAGGTGATGGAAATCTCGCGGTGGTGGGAGATGGTGCGGGTGGAGCTGGCGGAGCTGGCGGCGGGAGGGCTGTCGGGGGACGGCAGGGTTCCCGACCGTCCTCCCGTGCTCGACGCCCATGGCGCGACGGTCGCCTTATGGATGATCTGGGGGACGCGCGAGGCGATGTGTGCGGGGCTGGTCCGCAGCGAGGAGCGGGCGGTGGTGCCGCTGTGGGTCGGGAGCGCTAGGGCGGCGCCGACGATCACGAAGCACTTCGATGTGAAGCGCGCGCCGCCCGGGTTGATCGTGGAGGGGCGTAGGCGGACCTTTCGCGCGGTCTATGGGACGATCTTGATCGGGGAGATCAGGCTCGCTCGGGAGTCGTTCTTGTTGGCGATCCGTGGCGAGCGGGTGGTGGTGGTTCACGCGCCAGAGGGGGGGGCGCTGCGCTCGATCGTGGCGGCGCCGCCGGAGGAGCTGGGGGTGATCGACGTGGACGCGCTCTGCCAGCTAAGCGGCGAGAGAGGTGGCGGTGGCGAGGGGGACAGCCGTGTGCGCGCCAGCCGCGGAGAGACGAAGAGGCGCGCGAAGGGGCGAGGCGATCCTGCCGAGCAGAGAGAGGTGGCGACGAACGCGGTGGCGGCCGAACATGCGCGGCTGCTCGCCTCGCCGTCGAGGGGCCAGGAGGAGCTCGCGACGCTGCTGCGCCACTGCTTCGGGGATCTGTGCGGACGCGCCCTGGATCCGGCGTCGCGTCGCCGCGGAGAGAAGATGCTCGGAAGAATGATCCTGCCGGAGGTGACCGACATGTTGTGCGAGCTGGCGGTGGTGGGGACGAGCGACCTCGCGGGCAAGACGGGCGAGCTGCTCGAGCTGTTTAAAGAGTGGGCGCCGCCAGGGAAGCGCGAGGTTTGGGCGGGGATCAGCGCGCGCGCGCTCGGGAACGCGCTGCGGCTGCTGAGGGTGACGAAGACGTGCGTGGTCGAGCGCTTCGGCCATACGTGGCGGATCTGCCTGCGTGAGCTGGGTGACCCGCGCTCGCGGCTGCATCAGCGGCTCTGCGAAGAGACACGATCAGAGTGCTCGATGCCGCGATATCACCGGCGACGGCCGGCCGTGGACGCCGCAGCCGAGGCGGAAGTGACGACGGGCAGGGAGGCGAGGGTTGAGGAGGAGGCGAGGATCGAGGAGGGGGCGAGGGTTGAGGAGGAGGCGAGGATCGAGGAGGGGGCGAGGGTTGAGGAAGAGGCGGGGATCGAGGAGGAGGCGAGGGCTGAGGAAGAGGCGGGGATCGGGGAGGAGGCGAGGGTCGAGGAGGAGGTGACGGTCGAGGCGGGGGCGACGGTCGAGGATGGGGCGGGTATCGAGGATGGGGCGGTCGAGGAGGGGGCGAGGGTCCCGGAGGAGGTGACGGAAGCAATGGTCGCGAAGGAGTTCGAGACGTTCTTCCCCTCCCGCTTGAGCGAGGGGCACGGACGGATGACGGTGCTCGACGCGCTCGTGTCGCGCGACGCTCGAACCCTGATCCCCGTCGTCGTGCGGCGGGCGAGGTCTCTCCCGGCCTGCGGCGGAAGCGGCGGTCCTGGGTGTGATCTTCGCGATCCATTATCCTGAGCGATTTCGGGCTCCACAAACAAAGGACAGCGGCGAGAATGCGCGCCACGATCCCGTGGTCATAGACGAGCACCGGGGGAGCGCCGAAACTTCTGGTTCGTCGAACAACCCAGGGTGAAAATGATCCGATGGATCACGCTGACGACCAGCTCAAGCGCCTCCTGGACGACATGCTCACCGTCTCGCAGAAGCTCATCGGCCAGATCGCTTCCGCCGCCAACAGTGACAATCTCGCCGGGTTGTGGCGCAAACTCGGGGCCGCTATGCGGCAGCTCCACGAGCTCAGGCTGCTACCCGCTGACCTTCAACGTCGGGCGCAGCAATGGTTCATCATCGCCAACGCCGCCGAGAAGGCCCTTCAGGAGCGCCAGTACGAGCTCGTCCAGCGATATATCGACGACCTCGGTCCTTCGTGCGCCGCGACGGTCGAGCAAGTCGTCGTCGCGCCGCAAGCACGCGTCGCGGCCTCGCACTCCGCCGCTGTCGTCCAATCGCCGGTGACGACCGCGATCGAGGTCGCGGAGATGGAGGGCGTCGAGCACACCTGCCCGGAAGAGGGCGCCAAGGCTCCGGCCCCGGCCTCCCAAGTGAGCCGCGAATACCTCCGCGCGCTGGGGATCCCTACCCGTCGGATCAACACCTGGATCCGCGAAGGTGTCCTCCTCAGCCGGGAGCCGAACATCTTCGAGCGGACACCGGAGGTCCATCGCCTCATCACCGAGTTCCTCAATCGCTGCTAGCAGCGCTCCTCTACCCGGCCGAGGCCGGCGAGGTGCGCTTTGCGGCGTACCGCCGAGGAGCGGAGATCTCCGAGCCAGCCGACCGCGTGAACGTAGCCGTAGCGATCGACGAAGAGATCTCGCAGGTGCTGGTGCTCTCCCTCGATTAGCGGGGCGGTGTAGGTCCACAGCGGCTCGATGAATTTTTGGAGCGGATCGGCGCCGAGGATCACGAGGTCATCCTCTCCGTTGCCGCTGAAGGTCAGACCGGCGATGAGGTGGCCGGAAGGCGAGCGGCGCGCCGCTGCTTCCTGCGGTGGAGGCCAGCTCCGATGAGCGCGGAGCCGACGATCGCCGCGATGCTGCCGGCGATCGCTGTGCTCACGGAGATCTGGAGCACGCGGGCATGCTCGGATATGCTCCTCGTCATGAGGCGCGTTTTCGCAGCCCTTGCGGTCTTGACCGCGTGTGAGCCGGGCGGCGGGGGGCCGGTGCTGTCCGCTGGCGAGGGGGCGTCGAGCTACGGGGGGGTGAGCGTTGGGAGCGATGATGCGGGCTCGGGAGGCGCGACGAGCTCGACGGTGGAGCCCTCTTCCGGGAGCGCTGGCTCGAGCGTGGGCTCGACGAGCGGCGCCAGCACGAGCGGTACTACTTCGGGGGATACGGTCGATCCTAGCGGCCCGGCGAGCGAGCCGACGTCTTGGGATCTCGGCGAACCCGAGCCCGATCCGCTGGCAGGTCCGCCGCCTTGGTGCGCCGCGAAGAAGGTCGACTTCCTCTTCCAGATCCACCGCGGCCCCTGGATGGGCCAGCACCAGAGCGCGCTGATCCAGAGCTTTCCGGGGATCATCAGCGGGATCGAGAAGGTTTTTTTTAAAGACTTCGACTTCCACGTGATGGTGATGGACGCGGACACGAGCTACTGGGGCGCCCTCTTCTGCGCCCAGGAGAAGAACTGTCCGGGGCCGCTCGGCTGCTCGGTGATCAACGAGCCGCTCTACCCGTGTTGGGCGAACGACTCGGATCTCTTGACCTCCTGCGACCACACCAACGGCGCTGGCGGGGTCTTCCCTGCAGGTCGAGGCGCGAGTAACAAGCGCTGCGCTGTGCCCGAAGGCCGGCGTTATCTCAAGGCTGGGGATCCCGGGCTCAGCGAGGCGTTCCAGTGTCTGGCGCAGGTCGGCTACAGCGGTCCCGCGAATCCCACTCCGGCGCTGGGTCTGATGGCGCTGCTCGACCCCGACAACCTCGCGCTCAACGGGCCCGGCGGCTGTAACGAGGGCTTTCTCCGCGAGGAGGCGCTGTTGTTCATCGTCCAGATCGCCAATGGGGCCGATTTCAGCGACTACAACCCCTACTACTGGTACCAGAAGGTGATGTGGATGAAGGGCTGGGACCCGCGGATGGTGTTCTCGGTGGGTGTACATCAGGGGTCGCCGGAGGAGCCGCTGCTCTGCCACCCGTACACGGGCCAGTCGCAACAATTCACCGACTACTTCGAGAATAAGCTCCAGATCCCGCTCTGCCAGGCCAGCTATGCGCCCGATTTTTGGAAGGCGCTGAAGATGGCGCTGGCGCTGTGCGACGTGGCGGCGCCGCAGTAGGCGCCAGCGCGAGCCGAGGCTAAGGGTTCAGGCGTACCGCCGAGGAGCGGAGATCTCCGAGCCAGCCGACCGCGTGTACGTAGCCGTAGCGATCGACGAAGAGATCTCGCAGGTGCTGGTGCTCTCCCTGAACGAGCGGTGCGGTGTAGGTCCACAGCGGCTCGATGAATTTTTGGAGCGGATCGGCGCCGAGGATCACGAGGTCATCCTCTCCGTTGCCGCTGAAGGTCAGACCGGCGATGAGGTGGCCGGAAGGCGAGCGGAAGACTCGCCGTGCCTCGGTGCGGGGGCCGGTGTTGCTGATGTCGAACCAGGACGTCTCGAACTCGAGCTCCTCGTTGAGGCGTAGCAACATCGGGATCCTCGGCGCGCCGAGATCGGAGCTGGACCATCCGGCGACCAAGATCCCGCCGTCATGATCGAGGCTCATGCCGAGCGCGGAGCTACACGTGCCCAGCCCCTTCGGCGCCAGCCAGGTCGCGCCGACCTCGCCCTCGGCGCTGAGCCGCAACACGAAGGCTCGCGGGAGGTTGGTCGCGAGCTGCACGGGGTGCTCGACCTGCGTCTCACCTGCGATCACGATCGCGCCGTCCTTGGTCACCGCGACCGCGAACGCTTGATCCTGTGCGGGATTCATCGGGTTGATGTCGACCATGTTCTCCCAGGTCAACACCGGCGTCACGTTGTCGAGGTCCCACTCGCCGATCCACACCTGCACGTCCTTGTTGTTGTTCGGCCCCGTGAAGGTCGTGCCGACGAGCACCACGCGTGTGTCGGGCAGGCTGGCGACGGCCTCGACGTGCGCCCCGGGGGCGCCCATCCAAGCGCCGTCGATGATGCTAGGCGCGACGCGGGCCTGCGCCCACGGGCGGGCCTCGGTCCAGTTGTTCTCATACGTGTAGCCGGCGGCGATGAAGTTCGGGCCGACGTCCTTCATCGCCATCAGGATCGCCTGCTTCGGGAGATCTTTGAGCTCCGCGAACACTTCGCCGGACGAGTTGTTGTGGGCGCGGATCTGCGGGTCGACGATCACTTTTTTGTCTTGGATCGACGCCGCGAAGCTGCCGATGTACGTCGCGCTGCTGTGCTGCGCGATCGCGGTCGCGCGGATCAACAGCGCGGGGTCTGGCTCGAGGGTCTCGTGGAAGACGACGCTACCGGCCTCGGGCAGCTCGATCTTGACGACGACCGGCTCGGAGATCGCGATCTGGCCCTGCGCGTCGAGGACGATCGCTTTATAAAGGAACTCGCCCTCGTCGCCGGGGGCGTTGGTGATCGGGTGCTCTTGGTAGGTCTGGTTGGCGCTCCAGGGCGTCGATTTTTCTAAAGGAAGGACCTGGTCGTCGCGCCAGATCTCGACGGAGACGACGTCGGCGCTGTGTTTTGTGGTGAACTTCAGCGGGCCAGCGGCGGTGACCGTTGTTGGTTTTACCTCGAACGAGATGATGGTCGGCGGCGGATCTTCGGGGAGCAGCTCATCCCCGCCGTCGGTGGTGTCGCCCGTGTCGCTCGTGGCGCCGGTGCCGGTGGTGTCGCCCTCGCCGGCCGTGGTCGAGGTCTGCGGGTCGGCGGTGGTCGGCGTGGTGCCGTTCGCGTCGCTCGCGGTGGGGGTGCAGTCTTCGACGTCGCAGTTCTGGTCGGCTGTCTCGGGCCAGGGGCAGGCGGCGACGAACGCGACGAGCGAGGTGGCGAAGACCGTGGCAGGGCGTGTCAGCATAGCCTGCGCGAGATTATGCTCAGAATCGCCCGATGAGCGCAAGCGACCGCGGGCTGAGGGCGAGGCTGGTCTCGGCGCGCCGCTGCTTCCTGCGGTGGAGGCCAGCTCCGATGAGCGCGGCGCCGACGATCGCCGCGATGCTGCCGGCGATCGCTGTGCTCACGGAGATCTGGAGCACGCGGTAGTAGTCGGCGGAGAGGCGCTGATCGAGGCTCCGTTCATCGGGCGTCAATGAGCCCATCGCTTCCTCGTGGAGCTGCACACCGACGCGGTAGAGCCCATCGGCGCGGCGGCCGTAGTGGGTCGCGACGGCGCCGAGGATGATCCCTGCGCCCAGGCTGAGGCTGCCGGCGACGAGGAGCGAGCGGGGCGCACGTGGAGCGAGTGCTCTGCGCCGCTCTTGTTGCCGCGACGATGAGAGCAGCTCGTCGCGCGCTCGCGGCGGGGAAACATGATAGATTGTTGGAGGATCGACGAATTGGACCTCTAGTACAGGGTCTTCGATCGTTCGTTCGACCGGCTGGGCCCGAGGTGTAGGCGCGGCGGGCGTCGGACTGTCGCGGGTGACAGCGCACTTCGCAGCGATCTGTGGCTCGGCCTCGAGGAGGTGCTCGTGGTCGTCGCGGAGGTCTTCACGCAGCCGCGCGGAGACCTCATGGATGGCCATCGCTTGCCGCAAGACGCGGCGTGCATCACAGAGATCGGCGCGAGCGCCGGTGCGCTCAAAGGCGCGGAAGAACTCGCGTGATGCGGCGAGCAGGTAGGCCGCGCGCGGGTCCGGTGCGGTGGCGGTCGCAGCTTGCGCGACGTTCGCGCTGGCGCGACACCGGCTGTCTGTCGCGCCGCAGCGCGGGTATGGGGCGGCGCCTTGCGTCGCGAAGGCGGCGGCGAGGATCCAGGCTGTGGCGGTCATCGGGGGCGCTCCTCTGTCGGGCTCGGATTCGGGGTCGCGTTGAGCACACGCGAGACGGTGGCCGACTCCGCGGCGGGGGAGAACCTCAGCGCGGCCACGACGTCGAAGATACAGCGCATGGTTTCGATGTCGCCCCAAGCGGGACCCTTGACCGCGGAGAGGCGATCGGCGCCAGCGGCGACGCGAACATCGAGGACAACGGCTTCTCCCCCGGCGGCAGAGCAGCGGAGCAGCGGCTCCATCGCCGCGTCCAGCGCGTCCTCGAGGGTGGCCGCGTAGATGACCTTCGAGACAGGTCTTTCCGGTGTCGGTGTCGGTGTCGGTGTCTGTATCGGCGTCGACGTCGGTGGTGGTGCGGGTTGGTCGAGGTCTTGAGCCGTTGAGGCGAGCGAGGGCAGATCCGGCGGTGGGGACGAGGCGCTGAAGTGGACGAGCGCCCAAAACGCGGCGGTGGTCACCGCACCGGCGACGAACGGGAAGATGTGGTGACGGACGCGCTCGCGGAGCGCTGGTCGCACGCGCGGGCGCTCTGCGCTCGCCTCGGACTTGGCGTCGGGGGGAGGCGGAGCGTCGCTCGTCACGACGGTTGCGAGGCTCCGCGCTGGTATGGCCGAGCGCTCTGCGGCGGCGTCCAGGGCCAGCTCGTCGCGGACGTCGATGAGGCCATCGCGGAGCTCGCGGATCGTGCGTGTTCGGCGCCCAGGGTCGTCATGGAACGCTTGGAAGAGGACGTGATCGAGGGTGGCAGGCCACCCCTCTGGGCGACGCTCTGGGGCGCAGCCTTGGGCGTATTCGGCCAGATCCGCGGGGCGTGGGAGGCGGCCGACGCCGGCAAAGAAGAGGGTCTTGCTGAGGGCGAAGAGGTCGCGCTCGAAGAGGTCGCGGACAGAGGTCGGGATATAGCCCTCTGTCCCGAGGTTCAGATCGGCCTTGGTGACGAGGCGCAGACGATGCTCGGTGGGGGCCTGGAGGTGGGCGTAAAAGGGCGGGAGCAGCTTGGCGATCCCGAAGTCGATCAGCTTCGCGTGGAGCGGCGCGCCCGGCGTCCAGGCGACGAGGATGTTGCCGGGTTTGATGTCGCGGTGAACGATGCCGCGCTCATGCACGGCGATCAGGGCGTCGCAGATCTGGATCCCGAGCTCGAGAACTTGGTCGACGGGGAGGCGGCGGCGCTCGCGGAGGAGATCATCGAGGGCGCGCCCCTCCACGAGCTCCATCGTGAACCACTCGCGGCCGTCACCGAAGCCGCTCGCGTACGCCTTGATGACGCCGGGGTGGTCGATCTTGGTGAGCGCGAGATATTCGTTGCGGAAGCGCTCGATGGTGTGGAGGTGGTCGCTGACCCGGGTGAGGATCTTGATCGCATAGCGCTCGCGGTCACGCAGGTTGAGGGCCTCATAGACCTCGGCCATTCCGCCGACGCCGAGGCGACGCCGCAGCTCCCAGTGCTCCGCGAAGAGCTCGCCAGAGCGATCGAGGGGCGGTACACGTAGCCTCTTGTGCGTCGTGTGCCGAGGCTTCGAGGTGGTGGCCTCGTCGTCGACCTCGGCGCAGTGGGCGGTCCACGGCGAAAAGAGGGCGGGCAGGTCGGGGTGCGTGTCGGGGGTGGACATCGTCGGTGGAGCACACGTCGAGGTTTTCGGCGTTGTACTCGCGCGACGCTCTCCGAGGTCGCCGTAGCCGTCAAGAGCGATGACGCGCGACGAGCCCGCCCGGCGGTGGTCGTGGCCGACGCCAGCCGCCGCCGAAGGCTCAGCCGCTCAGCTTGTACCGAGTCGCATCGCGCTCGCCGATCCGGGTGATCGTCCCCTCGGCCGCGAGGCGGCTCAGTCCCAACCGCAGTTGATCGCTGCTCCCACCGACCTTGGCGCGGAGAGCCGTCCCCGAGATCCAGTCACCCGCCTCACGCAGGGCCGCGACGATCGAATTGCCGTAAGCGATCCTGCCCTCCGCGGTCCGGGCGGAGACCTCGCGCGGACCCGTCGCCTGCGGCGGGGTGCTCGATGCCGCCGCCGCGCCCTTGCGACCCTCGGCCGGGGAGCTCGGTGTCGTCGCCGGCTTCGTCGACGCCAGGGCCTTCGTGGTCTTCTTGGCCGCGGTCTTCTTCGTCGACTTCTTCGCCGACCGCTCAGCCTTCGGGGCCTTCGCAGCTTTGGGCTCCCGGGGGTTGCTGGGCTTCGCCGCCTTCCCCTTCGCCTTGCGGTCTGGCTTCGCGCGGCTCGATTTGCTCGCCTTCTTGGATGAGGTCTTCGCCGCCTTCGGAGCAGCGGGCGAGGTGCGCGTCTCCTCCACCGCGGGGGGTGGTCACGACGGTCGGAGCGCTCGCGGTCGCCACAGCCAACGCCTCGCTCACCTTGACGGCGGCCAGCTTCTTGCCGAGCGGACTGGTGATCAGCGCCGCGAGGTCCCCGAAGGTGAGATCGCCGAGGCGACGACGGAGGACCTCGAGGAGGAGCTGAGCCTCGCGCTCGGCCTGGACCTTGCGAAGCTCGTCGGTGAAGGACTTGAGGATGCCCATGGCGCCGAGCATGCCCATGGGCCGGTCGGACCGTCAATCTGGGGTCGGCGCTGCTCGGCGGGGGAGGCGAGGACTGGGGAGCGCTCGGGAGATCTGGGCGGGCCTGTCGTTGTGGGCCCTCACCTTTACCACCGTGCTCCGATTCCACGCCGGCCTCGTCGATCCTGACCGCCGAGCCGCTCCATGAGTTGCCTCCCCCGGCAGGTTCGCCGCACCAGCACCGCCTCATCCTCACCCTCGGCCCACGACGTCAGCACCGCGACGCGACCCGCAGCGCCAGAATCTGCCGGGGTGTCGGGTCGCGGACAGCCGGGAGTGTAGCGCGTTCTCGCGCGTGCAGACAACTGCCAGACGATCGGGAGGATCGCGAGGAGGACGTGGGCGGGTGGACGCATGAGGGGCAGCGGCAGGCGTGGTTGCGAGCACGCGCTGATTCGCGCGCGCTAGGCAAGGGGCGCCGAACCCGAGATCTCTGCCAATTTGGCATGGTAGATCCACCATGCTGCTCCGCGAAGGGGATCGAGTAGGACCTGATCCGAAGAAATTTGACATGGACGGGGGATCGAAGAGCCATGCCGTGCGACTCATGTGGTAGTCAGCGAGTACGACTCCGATGACCGCCTTCGACCTGACTGAGAGCATCCACGGGATCCATCGGCGTCTCGTAGCCCTGTTGAAGGAGCGGCGCCAACTGCCGCATCCGACGATCAAAGGCGACGAGGGGGAATTGCTTTGGCTCAAGGTGCTCGCTGAGCACTTACCGCGGCGCTACGCGGTTCGCTATGGGATCGTGATCGACAGCCGCGGGGCGCGGAGCGATGCGATCGACCTGATCGTCTACGATCCACAGTACACGCCGGTCTTTCTGGCGCAGGACGAGCACGCCTATATCTTCGCGGAGGCGGTATACGCGGTTTTCGAGGTGAAGTACGAGCTGGATGCGGGGAACGTGAAGTACGCGGCCGCGAAGGCGGCGTCGGTGCGGCAGCTCCACCGGACCAACGGGCCGATCGCTCACGCTGGAGGGGTGATCGCAGACCCCAGGCCGCCCTTCGTGCCGCTCGCGGGGCTCCTGACGCTTAGCCACTCGTGGGCGGAGAAGTCGCTGGAGAGCCAGGTCCGCGAGAAGGTGGGCGCACACTCGGGGCCAGGAGCGCTCGATATGGTGCTCTGCTTGGAGGGAGGTCTCTACGAGTCAGGCCTCACGACCAAGGAGCCCGATACGTTCGAGGCGGGACCGACCAGCTTCGTGCTCTTCCTCTATAGCCTGCTACATCGGCTCCAGCGCCTCGGTACGGTGCCGGCGATCGACTGGATGGCGTATCGGGCACATGTTCGGGCGCTCCAGCGGGCGGGGGTGGGGCGATGAACGCCAAGGTGAAGGTACGGACGATCGAGGCGACCTTCCGGGTGGTCACGCCGCTCTTCTCGGCGGGGGCAGATCCGAAAGTGGCGGAGGTGCGGGTGCCGAGCCTGAAGGGGGTGCTGCGCTTCTGGTGGAGGGCGCTGGCATGGTCGGAGTTTGGCGGGGATCTTGCGAAGATCCAGGAGGCTGAGGGGGAACTCTTCGGGAGCGCCGGCCACGAGGCGCGGCGCTCGCGGGTGGTGATGTTCCTCGAGGGCGTGAGCGGGGGCGATTCCATGACCGAAGGCAAGCTGCTGAAGAACAGCGCGGGAGCCGTGGTCGGTCACGGCGTGCGCTACCTCGGCTATGGGCTCATGGGGGCGTTCGGCGCGAACGCCGGGAACATCGAGCGTGCATGCTGCGGAGGCTCCTTGGAGTTCAAGCTTCACTTGCGCTGCCGCGGGGTCGATGATGCCGCGTTCGGGCGCTTGGTGCGTGCCCTGGAGGTGCTCGGGACTGTGGGCGGGCTAGGGGCGCGGAGTCGGCGAGGGTTCGGGTCGTTGATGCTAACCTCGCTGGCGGTCGATAACGTGCCGTCGTGGGGCGCTCCAGGGACGCTTGCGGCGCTCGGCCAGGACATCCGGCGCTTGACGGGGGCATCGCTCCGGTCGGGGGAACCCACGTACACGGCGTTCTCAGCGGAGACCCGCCACGTGTTGGTGCTCGGAGCGGCGGCCGAAAGGGACCCGCTGGTCATCCTCGATCGGGTGGGGCGAGAGATGGTTCGCTATCGGAGTTACGGGAAGGGTGGTCGGATCTTCGAGAACACGGACGATACCGAGCGCATCTTCCAGCTCGATCACGATGTGATGCTCGACGTTGCGAATCGGCGTCCGAGTCAGCGGAGTGTACATCCGAGGCGAGTTGCCTTCGGGTTGCCGCACAACTACTTCTTCTCATCGCAGCCCAAGGGGAACGCGAAGGCATCCGTGACTCTGGCGCGAGATCTGGATCGCCGAGCGAGCCCGCTCTTCATCCATGTTCACATCCTCGATAATCGGCCGGCTGTCGTTCTCACCTTTCTGCCAGCCAAGTTTCTGCCGGCCTCTGCCTCGAAGGTCCGAATTGGCTCGCAGTGGGTCCAACTGGCCCAGGAGCGAGACCTCTACGCACCGATTCGCGACTTTCTGGCTCGGATGATGGGCGCAGGTCGCAAGGAGCCCTTCGGAGAGGTCCTGGAGGTTCGGCATGATGCGCGTTGAAGTGGACATGTCACTGGGGCCTGTGCAGGCGTTCGTAGTCCAGTCGCGGCGCACCCGGGATCTCTGGGGGAGTTCGTATCTGCTCTCGTTTTTGTCGGCGCGCGCGATCGTCGCGGCGCTGCGAGGGGAGGGCAGGGTGCTCGTTCGGCCGCAGGTGGATCGCGCGGTCGAGCCGCTGCTCCGCTGGATCGAGGCTGGCGCGGGCGGGCCGCTGCCGGCGATTGGTTCGATTCCAAACCACTTCGTGATCTCGATCGACGGCGAGAGCGACGATCCGGTCGCGGTCGCGGTCGCGGCTGAGGCGGGCCTGCGCGCGGCCTGGATGAAGATCTGCGACGCGGTTTGGGGCGCCTTCGTTGAGCGGACGAGCGCGAAGGGGGCGGGGACGCGGGCGATCTGGGATCGTCAGGTTGGGGGGTTCTGGGAGTTCACCTGGGCGGCGGGTCCGCAGGGGGGTCATGGACTCCTCGATCGTCGGAAGGAGTGGCGGACGCATCGGCTCCCTGACGAGCCCGGCGACAAGTGTACGGTGATGCCGGAACTCCAGGAGCTCTCGGGGCACCTGCGAGCACGCGGGCCGTCGGCCCGTGAGGCGCAGGACGACTTCTGGGCGGAGCTGCGAGCCGCGCGAGGGCTCGGGCCCCTCGATCTCCGCGACAACGAGCGGCTCTCTGCCATCGCGCTGGTGAAGCGGCTCTACCCCAAGATCGCCGAGGCGACGCTAGGTGGCGATCTCGACACGTCGCACTGGCAGTCGACGGTGTACCTCGGCGCACTGCCGTGGGTGCGCGAGGTCGCGGTGAGCCGACCCGAGGCCGCCCGCGGCTTCGCCGGGCTGGTGCGCGCGAGCGCCGGCGATGTCCTCGCCGAGACGGTGCCGGCGCTCGCCGGGGATATGTGCGCTCACGCTGGGGATTTTGCCCGTCTCGACGCCAACTACTTTCACAGGGCGTTTCTCGCCGATCCACGTCTCTGTCCTTTGGGGCTGGTCGGAGAGATCGAGCAGGAGCCGAAGCGCCGTGAGCTCGTGACGCGCCTCGCGGAGCTGTGCAAGGCCGTGGGCTCGGCTCCCTCCACCCACTACGCGATCTTGCTCGCTGACGGCGACAAGCTCGGCCCGTTGGTTCGAGACCTCGGAGGCAAGGTGGTGGGTGAGGCGCTCACGCGTTTCACGGCGGTGGCACCTGGGTGTGTGCTGGCGTGCGATGGCGTGACCGTGTACGCCGGTGGTGATGACGTCCTCGCGATGCTGCCGGTGCCGCGAGCTCTCGAGTGCGCCGAGGCGCTTGCGCAGGCCTACGCCGCGTCGTTCCCCGCGGGTGCGAGTGCGACGCTCTCGGCCGCCGTCGTCTTCGCACACGTCCGTCTGCCGCTCCGCGCCGCCCTCGACGAGGCGCGGCGCCTCCTCGATGACGTGGCGAAGGAGCGGAACGGCCGCGATTCGCTGGCCACTGGGGTGCTGAAGCGCGGCGGCCTCCATTGCGAGTGGACGACCACCTGGTGGCGAGATGGGGGCTCGGCCGTCGCTCACCTCGGTTCATTCGTGAGCGCGCTGAAGGGCGACGACCAAGCCGAGGTCGGCTTCTCTGCGTCTCTCCTCCATCGCATGCACGCGACGCTCGGACTCCTCGCTGGTTGGCCGCAGTGGCGCCCTGGGCTGTGGGCGCAGGCGTTGCCAGGCCTCGATATTCGGGCCTTCCTCGGCGCCGAGGTCAGGCGCTCATTCATGGCGCGCGGGGTCGATGTGGATGCCGCGCCAGATCGAGCCGAAGCGCTCACGACGATGCTCGCCGAGCTCCTGCCACGGCGACAGCGGAAGCGTGGGTCGGAGGAGGCTGCGGGCGCGGGTCTCGAGGTTGGCTTGGATGTGCTCTTGCTCGCGCGCTTCCTGGCGACCGGCGGGGCGGAGGAGGACGCGTGATGATCAGCCTGGAGCTCACTCCCTTGGACACGCTCTTCTTCGGGGATGGTGTGCCTTTCTTCGCCGATGGCGCCCAGGAGGACGTCAGCGGCGTGTTCCCGCCTCATCCGCCGACCGTCGTCGGCGCGCTGCGCGCTGCACTCGCGCGGGCGCAGGGGTGGAGTGGCGCCGGACGCTGGCCGGCAGCCTTGGATCGGGTGCTCGGTGACGGCGCCGATCTGTCGGGCCTCACGTTTACGGGGCCGCTTTTGCTCCGCGCGGGCGAGCCGCTCTATCCGGCGCCTCGCCATCTGGTAGGGATCCTTAAAGACGCGTCGGGAGGGGTGCATTGGCTGCCGAAGGCGCTGCTGCGGCCGGGCTCGCCGATAGCCTGTGACCTCGGCCCCGCGGTGCGCTTTCCCGAGGTGCCCGCGAGGGCCTTGGAATCCGGCGTTCGGGCGCGACCGGGCGATGATCAATGGCTCACTCGGGCTGGCTTCGTCGCCGTCCTCGATGGTCAGGTGCCGGGCGCCAGCGAGGTGGTCGAGAGCTCGGAGCTGTGGGTCGAGGAACGTCGGGTCGGGCTCGCGCTCGAGCCGAGCACCCGCGCCGCCAAGCCAGGCATGCTCTACAGCTCGCGCCACGTCCGGTTAGGTCGCGGGGTGTCGATAGGGGTCGAGGTCGCGGGGGTGCCCGACGAGTGGAGCTGGCCATTTGGTCAGATAATCCCGCTTGGCGGTGAAAGCCGCGTCGCTGAGCTCGCCCGCGGGTCTGGGCCCCTCGGCGTCGCGCCCTCTGCGCGCGCGCTCGCAGCGATCGAGGCAAGCGGTAGGGTCCTCATGGTCGCGCTCACGCCGGTCGATGTCGAGGCGCGTCTCGGCGCGAACCCGGGTTTTCCGGCCGACGCTGGCGATGTCGAGGTGGTGACCGCTGCCGGCGGTCGGCCGCAGCGGATCGGCGGCTGGAGCACGCTCTCGCGCCAGCCCCGACCGCTCGCCAGCGTGATGGCGGGAGGGGAGCGTGCTGTTCTGTCAGGCGCGCGAACCGAGGCGGTTGGTCGAGCTCCTGCGGCGGGGCGGGTTCCTGCGCGTCGGCGCGCGGACGGCCTGGGGTTTTGGTCTTGTGGCCCTCGGGACATGGCCCGTGGGAGAGGAGAAGAAGTCGTGAAGAACACAGTGATCCTCGGTCTCCTGGCGGAGACATCGATCCACCCCGGCTCCGGTCGGGCGACGGGCGTCGTCGACCTGCCGGTCGCGCGTGAGGCGGCGACCGATTATCCGGTGATCGTCGGCTCTAGCCTCAAGGGGGCTCTAAGGAGCCGGGCAGGCGACGAGAGCGCAGCCGCGAAGCAGCTCTGCGGCGAGCCGGAGAGGGCCGGGGAGCTCCTCGTCGCCGACGGGCGCCTCGTGCTCCTGCCGGTTCGTTCGCTCACGGGCGCGTTTCGGTGGGTGACCTGTCCGCATCTCATCGAGCGCTACCGGCGGGATCGCATACGCGCCGGGTACTCGGTCGACTTCGAGGTGCCGGTCCTCACCGCCGTCGAAGGTGGAGCGCGGCCGGTCCTCGCCCGCGCCCGGACGAAGGAGCGGCTCTTCCTCGAAGAGCGCGAGTTCGAGGTGCAGGAGGCGCCGGACGAGGGGCTCGTCGCCGCGCTCGCCGAGCTGATCCTCCACGAGGTGACCAGCAAGCGCCTGGCTGAGCGCCTGGTGGTCCTCCACGACGACGACTTCGCGTGGTTCGCCCGCTACGGGCTGCCGATCCAGGCGCGAAACGTCCTCAATGATGATACCAAGCAGAGCAAGAACCTCTGGTACGAGGAGACGCTGCCGCCAGAGACGATCCTCTACGCGCTCGTCGGGGCCCGCAGCGAGGCCGCCCGCAAGGAGCTCTGCGGCCTCTTCCCCGCGACTGCGCCCTACTTGCAGGTGGGGGGCAACGAGACCGTCGGGCAGGGGTGGTGCGCGGTACGAATCCTGGGAGGTGAGGGATGAGGACGCTCGAACAGCTCCGGGCCGCCGACGCGCTCGCCCGTGTCGACGAGCTCGCCCAACGCGGGGTTGAGTTCAAGAAGTGCTACCGCTCCTATGTCGAGCGTCTGGGGCCCGGAATCGTGATGAACGGGCTCGGCCAGGCGCTGGCGAGCGAGCAAGCGGCCGCTGGCGGAGGCGACGAGAGCGGGACGAAGCCGGAGCGGCGACGCGAGGAGGGCGACGCAGATTCCAAGGGCAGGACGAAGGCGGAGGCCCACCTTCAGCTCTACCATAACCTCAACCGCTGGCTCTGTCGGCCGAATGGTGGCGTTTACCCTGGCCAGAGAGACATACTCGCGGCGATCGTCGGGGGCGATGAGTCGCATTACCTCCGCGCCCAGGCTGAGGCGATCGCCTGGCTCGTGTGGCACAAGAAGCTCTGCCGGGCCACCTTCCCGCGCGGGGAGCGGGAGTAGCGATGGTACGGCCGCTCTATCGCTCGGCCCAGGGTGCCAAGCGCGGCGATGCTGGCCACGCCGGGCTCTGGTACGACAAGTTCTTGGATACCTGGCCCCACGACCAGTCGTGGTCTCTCCAGAGTAAAGACAAGCAGAACCCCAAGCACGAGTGGCTCAAGACCCTCGGGGGCTCGGTCGGGGATGCGGGTCAGCTCGCCGAGGCTCGGCTGCGTCTTGCCTGGGTGGTCGAGGCTGCCGGGGGTGTGGGGCCTATTTCGCGCCGAGAGCCGCTTCGTCACCGGCCTGGGACGTTCGCATCCCGTCGAGAACGGCTTCGCCTTCCATCCCTCGCTCGGCGTCCCCTACCTGCCGGGGTCGTCGCTGAAGGGGCTCGTGCGCGCGTGGGCGCGCGACTATGGGGTTGACAAGGGGGGGGAGAAGGAGGTCGACGAGGAGGCGATCACCCGCCTCTTCGGAGCTGCGGGTGACGAGGGCAGTGAGGGGTCGATCCTCTTCTTTGATGCAATCCCCGTCGCCCCGGTCATGTTGGAGGTGGACATTCTCACGCCTCACAGCGCCGCCTGGACCCCGGAGGATCCGCCTGGCGATTGGCGCTCTCCGAGGCCCGTGCCCTTTTTGGTCACGGCTCCCGGCGCGTACTTCTTCTTCGGCATCGCCCCGAGGCGCGGCGAAGGGGAGCTCGGCCGAGTCCAGGGCTGGCTCCGCGATGCCTTGCGCTTTGAGGGTGCAGGGGCCAAGACAGCCGTGGGCTACGGCCGCTTCGCCGAGGTCGCTGACGAGACGCGCAAGCTCGCGGAGGCGCTCGCCCGCGAGGCCCGCGAGAGGCGGCGCGCCGAAGCGCTGAGCACCCCCGAGGGGCGTCTGCGTCGCGAGGTCGAGGAGAGTAACGAGGCCGAGCTAGCCGAGTTCATCCGCCGCTACGTCGAGAAGGGCGAGCTCACTGCCCCGGCCGAGCGGGCCGCTTTCGTCGCCGCCGTGCGCGAGCTGCGGCCAGCCTGGCTCTCCGACTGGCGGAGCAAGAAGAAGGCCGACAAAGCCACGAACGTCGGTCCCGACAAGCTCAAGGCCCGGGCCAAGCTCATCGACAGTGAGCCAGGTGGCTGAGCCGCACCGCGATCCGGCGTCGCCTCCGCTCGCCAAGCGCGCTAGCTCGTCCTGCGCCGCCGCGGGTCTCATTTTTGCCCGGGCCCTTTCGTCTCTGGTCATCGCGGAGCGCGCTAGCTCGTTCTGCGCCGCAGCGGACCATCCCTCTCGATCGCGCATGCAGGCCCGCATCCGCGCCCTCCGTGGCACAATCCTCCGCTTCAGCGATGCATGATGCATGAGCGCTTCGAGTGGTGGGAACTGAGGCGCCTTGAGCGGTGCCTTCGCCCCCACACCGATGGCGCTCGGTGTGTGATACACGAGCGCTCCGCGGCGGAGGCGGGGTCTGAGCGACGATAACCTGTTCAAGCTGGCGCTCGGTGTGTGATACACGAGCGCTCCGCGGGCCAGGACCCGTAGCCTCCTGGGCTCGCAGAGGCGTGGACAGCCTCGGCGTCGCGCAGACGATCTCGGCAGAGGTCGACTTGAGCGTTGGACAGACTTGGCCTGCGCGCGGGTGCCTTGCCTTCACCCCCTTGCTAGGGGACCCACGCCTGTGGTACTGGAACCACGCACGCGGCCCGACGATGTCGAAAGTCCCGGGCTTGCGTGCAAAATGCCCTATAGCCCCTCGTAGGCCGGGCAAAACGCTGTTTCAAAATTCGACCTGACGAACAAGAGCCCCAGAATTTCAGCGCGAATTCGCCCCGCGTGCGTCCTCCCCAAAATTCCCCAACGATCCAGGCCATCTGGACCGGGGGGTATCTCCTCCCCTTAACTGGGGAGGCCCCATTGAAGCGTGGTGGCGGCGCCGGACCTGCTCGCCGAGGCCCTATCTCCTCCCCTTAACTGGGGAGGCCCCATTGAAGCTCGTCGAGCAGGCCGAGCTTGCGCAGCTCGGCGTCGACGTATCTCCTCCCCTTAACTGGGGAGGCCCCATTGAAGCTGGCTCGGGGTACCCCAGCAGGTGCAGCGTCCGGCCGATCTCCTCCCCTTAACTGGGGAGGCCCCATTGAAGCGCACCTGCTCGAACGCCCGCAACGAGGCGGCCGGCTCTATCTCCTCCCCTTAACTGGGGAGGCCCCATTGAAGCAAAACCGCGGCCTGCGAGCGCGTTGATCGTGGCCTCGATCTCCTCCCCTTAACTGGGGAGGCCCCATTGAAGCTTCGATAGCTCCTGCGACATCGATGGCGGACGGGCGGAATCTCCTCCCCTTAACTGGGGAGGCCCCATTGAAGCGCACATCGACAGTCCCGCCCGAGCCACCGCCGCCGGACATCTCCTCCCCTTAACTGGGGAGGCCCCATTGAAGCAGGATTAGCTGGGCCTGATAGTTTCTTATTTTAAGTATCTCCTCCCCTTAACTGGGGAGGCCCCATTGAAGCGATCGCGGAGGAGGAGTTGCCCCGTCGGGCGATCGGCATCTCCTCCCCTTAACTGGGGAGGCCCCATTGAAGCGTCTCGATCATCGAGCGCAGCACCGCCGTGACCTGGAATCTCCTCCCCTTAACTGGGGAGGCCCCATTGAAGCTTCAACACCGCTAGGAGAACAATCAGAATGTGCAATCATCTCCTCCCCTTAACTGGGGAGGCCCCATTGAAGCGGATTTCCTCATACTCCTGGCTACCGACCTCGCCGATATCTCCTCCCCTTAACTGGGGAGGCCCCATTGAAGCTTGTACCGCCCCCGCGGCACTCCTTCATCGTCCTCCTATCTCCTCCCCTTAACTGGGGAGGCCCCATTGAAGCCGTTCGACCGCCTCGCGAGCCTGCGTCGCCGTCGCCGTATCTCCTCCCCTTAACTGGGGAGGCCCCATTGAAGCATGTGTGGCCTTTGGCGAGAACGTAGTGCGCTACCAGTTATCTCCTCCCCTTAACTGGGGAGGCCCCATTGAAGCCATCCGCCCGCGCCCTACCTCGATCCTCGACTCCGCCATCTCCTCCCCTTAACTGGGGAGGCCCCATTGAAGCGAGGCGCGATGGTCCCGCGAGCCGAGCAGGCGTCGCATCTCCTCCCCTTAACTGGGGAGGCCCCATTGAAGCCCCGCGGGCCCGCCGATCGTGTAGTCGGTCCAGTCCGATCTCCTCCCCTTAACTGGGGAGGCCCCATTGAAGCTCTCCAATTGTGGCACTTCTCACAGTGAACCCAGGGAATCTCCTCCCCTTAACTGGGGAGGCCCCATTGAAGCCTGGGTTGAGGCGAAACATGTCGAGCGCAGAGGCGTCAATCTCCTCCCCTTAACTGGGGAGGCCCCATTGAAGCGCAAAGTGCTCAGCAACTTCGGGCCCGAGCTTGAGCATATCTCCTCCCCTTAACTGGGGAGGCCCCATTGAAGCGAGCGGCCTACTACGTGTGGAACTTCTTACCCTTCTGCATCTCCTCCCCTTAACTGGGGAGGCCCCATTGAAGCCTCGCAACCGCCTGCGCGACCCTCTACAGCCAGCCCATCTCCTCCCCTTAACTGGGGAGGCCCCATTGAAGCGCCTGGGGCCCCCGCCAATCTCAACTGACGATTGGGATCTCCTCCCCTTAACTGGGGAGGCCCCATTGAAGCCGATCTCGATCAGTGACTGAGCGAGCGGGGAGAGGATCTCCTCCCCTTAACTGGGGAGGCCCCATTGAAGCACGCGCTCTACGCTCACCACAGCCCCCCCCTCTTTGCCGATCTCCTCCCCTTAACTGGGGAGGCCCCATTGAAGCTAGGGTGCGGCTCGTTTTCGCCCCGTGAGAGACCATCTCCTCCCCTTAACTGGGGAGGCCCCATTGAAGCGTGCACCGACGGCGTCGGCGAAGTCCCAGAGGACGGCGATCTCCTCCCCTTAACTGGGGAGGCCCCATTGAAGCTTCTCGTGCGCCGTGCCGCTCGTGCTCACCGAGATCGGGATCTCCTCCCCTTAACTGGGGAGGCCCCATTGAAGCCTCGCACCACGCGCGGCGCTACACCGCCCATCAGGTATCTCCTCCCCTTAACTGGGGAGGCCCCATTGAAGCTCCGAGGCACATGGGTGGTTCTGGGCAGCCCATCGATCTCCTCCCCTTAACTGGGGAGGCCCCATTGAAGCCTCGCGGTTCGCGTGGTGATGGTGGTGAGCGGTCCGTATCTCCTCCCCTTAACTGGGGAGGCCCCATTGAAGCACGAAACGCTTGGCCTGTGAGCGGGAACGGAAGGCATCTCCTCCCCTTAACTGGGGAGGCCCCATTGAAGCGCCAAACGCTCGGCGGCAGTTCGGGCGGCGGCGCGAGCATCTCCTCCCCTTAACTGGGGAGGCCCCATTGAAGCACGAAGAGCGCGACGTGCGACACACCGTCGGTGCGGCCCATCTCCTCCCCTTAACTGGGGAGGCCCCATTGAAGCAGGGCAACGCCCCGACCGCCTCTGTGCTCTCGGAGCCGATCTCCTCCCCTTAACTGGGGAGGCCCCATTGAAGCGTCGCGAGTGACCGGACGCAACGCCACGTCTGCGGTATCTCCTCCCCTTAACTGGGGAGGCCCCATTGAAGCTCGGCAGTCCTCGCAACGCTCGCACTCACACACTTTACATCTCCTCCCCTTAACTGGGGAGGCCCCATTGAAGCGGGACCGGCCCTTCTTGAACGGAAGCGTTATTCTGCGGATCTCCTCCCCTTAACTGGGGAGGCCCCATTGAAGCCGAGATGCTCTGCAAGCAGGTGGCGCGCGTGAGCGCGATCTCCTCCCCTTAACTGGGGAGGCCCCATTGAAGCCCGCGTAGGCGGCCATCTGCGCGCCGGTGGGCCAGGGATCTCCTCCCCTTAACTGGGGAGGCCCCATTGAAGCTTGGCGAGCTCGGCCAGTTCCAGAGGCGCCAGCTTGAGATCTCCTCCCCTTAACTGGGGAGGCCCCATTGAAGCGAGGAGCAGACGGAGGAGGAGCGCGCCGGCCTCGCCTTATCTCCTCCCCTTAACTGGGGAGGCCCCATTGAAGCGACGAGGGGTACCGGACGGCGGCTGATCGCCTCGCGCGCATCTCCTCCCCTTAACTGGGGAGGCCCCATTGAAGCGGCTCGCCACGTGTCCGGGCCGATCGAGCCCGGCACGAGATCTCCTCCCCTTAACTGGGGAGGCCCCATTGAAGCGACCCTAGGCGGAGGTAGAAGAGCATGGCGACGAAGATCTCCTCCCCTTAACTGGGGAGGCCCCATTGAAGCCGCTGGTCGAGGAGGCAGAGGCGCGGGACATTCTCTCATCTCCTCCCCTTAACTGGGGAGGCCCCATTGAAGCGTCACCGCGATCCGCGGACGACACAGCGCTACGCCCACCATCTCCTCCCCTTAACTGGGGAGGCCCCATTGAAGCGCGCTCGAGGCTCGACAAGCGAGGCCGGCGCGCCGCGGTGATCTCCTCCCCTTAACTGGGGAGGCCCCATTGAAGCCGGCATGTTCACGTGGAGGCGATTTTGCGGTCTGTAATCTCCTCCCCTTAACTGGGGAGGCCCCATTGAAGCCCCGCGCCAGTCGCGGTGAGAAGGCCGCGCGCGACGAGTATCTCCTCCCCTTAACTGGGGAGGCCCCATTGAAGCACCGTCCCGGCTGGTACCTGTAGCACAATCGTATCCCATCTCCTCCCCTTAACTGGGGAGGCCCCATTGAAGCGAGGCGGCTTCTTGCCCGACCGAAGTCGTGGCGACGGATCTCCTCCCCTTAACTGGGGAGGCCCCATTGAAGCGCCTTTGAGGTGAAGCACAACCTTCCAAGGCCGCCCCATCTCCTCCCCTTAACTGGGGAGGCCCCATTGAAGCGCTCACCTCGACAGCGGCACCTGCCTCACCAGTCAGCCATCTCCTCCCCTTAACTGGGGAGGCCCCATTGAAGCGATAGCCGAACCGGCCGTCCCGATCGCCACGGTCATACATCTCCTCCCCTTAACTGGGGAGGCCCCATTGAAGCCTCAGGCGCCTTGCCGATCGAGAGCAGTTCCCCGCCTGATCTCCTCCCCTTAACTGGGGAGGCCCCATTGAAGCCGACGCCGACGCCGACGAGCGCCGCCTCTGTGGTGAAATCTCCTCCCCTTAACTGGGGAGGCCCCATTGAAGCGCGGGCCAGCTTCAGCCTTCTTTACTCCTCGCGCGCAATCTCCTCCCCTTAACTGGGGAGGCCCCATTGAAGCCCTGCCCGCGCAGTTTGCACGGGAGGCCCTCAAGGGCATCTCCTCCCCTTAACTGGGGAGGCCCCATTGAAGCGAGGCGGCCTTACGGGCGCTCGAGCGGTGGGGGGGCATCTCCTCCCCTTAACTGGGGAGGCCCCATTGAAGCGCCAGCGCCGCCAGCCGCTCCCGCACCTCGAGCGGCATCTCCTCCCCTTAACTGGGGAGGCCCCATTGAAGCGCCGCGCCGGCCCGAGGGGCGGTCGCCGCCGGGGCCGCATCTCCTCCCCTTAACTGGGGAGGCCCCATTGAAGCTCGACTGCCCCGATGAGCTTTTGCACAAGCTAAAGCTGATCTCCTCCCCTTAACTGGGGAGGCCCCATTGAAGCCACCGGCCTGGAATCCGGGAGCGCCGCGCTCGAGTGCGTATCTCCTCCCCTTAACTGGGGAGGCCCCATTGAAGCATCGGCGGCCCCAGCCGCGCCCGGATCACCCCCGGCAATCTCCTCCCCTTAACTGGGGAGGCCCCATTGAAGCTATGGGGGGGTGTTAAGATGTTCATTCAAGGCCTTAGCATCTCCTCCCCTTAACTGGGGAGGCCCCATTGAAGCCGAATGATAGGGTCGGTGCTCATGGTGTTTCCTTTGATCTCCTCCCCTTAACTGGGGAGGCCCCATTGAAGCTACGACTCCGCCACGGCCGAGGTCGTGTTGCAGCGCATCTCCTCCCCTTAACTGGGGAGGCCCCATTGAAGCCTCGCGGAAGAGGCACTCCGTGCGGAGGTAGTCGATATCTCCTCCCCTTAACTGGGGAGGCCCCATTGAAGCGACGACGAGCTCTACACGGCGGCCTCAGGTGAGTCGCTGATCTCCTCCCCTTAACTGGGGAGGCCCCATTGAAGCCGGAGCTGGCGCTCCTGCATCGGCGTGATGAACGCGCATCTCCTCCCCTTAACTGGGGAGGCCCCATTGAAGCATGGACTCGGCCCACGCTTCCAAACCGGCCCGCGCAGCCTATCTCCTCCCCTTAACTGGGGAGGCCCCATTGAAGCACTCGATCCTCCCGTCCACGAGGTCGCGGACCTCGGATCTCCTCCCCTTAACTGGGGAGGCCCCATTGAAGCGGCGCCTGCTGTCGGACGCCGGCTATCTCTTCGACATATCTCCTCCCCTTAACTGGGGAGGCCCCATTGAAGCCCGGCCGCCATCAGGGCGTGGCACCTCGCCAACACAGATCTCCTCCCCTTAACTGGGGAGGCCCCATTGAAGCGCAATACCAGAGGTTGTTCATCTCATTGATGCGAATCTCCTCCCCTTAACTGGGGAGGCCCCATTGAAGCCTGCGTCGCCTGCCGCCGCGAGCGTCGCTGTCTTCCATCTCCTCCCCTTAACTGGGGAGGCCCCATTGAAGCCTGGCACCTTTCGGGAGCGCAAGTACACGCTCCTCGTGCATCTCCTCCCCTTAACTGGGGAGGCCCCATTGAAGCGCTCGGGCGTCAGCGTGAGCGACGGACGGAGAACGCTCATGATCTCCTCCCCTTAACTGGGGAGGCCCCATTGAAGCTTTTCATCCTGCCTCTCATCCTTCATCTGGACCACGACATCTCCTCCCCTTAACTGGGGAGGCCCCATTGAAGCAGCTCGGCGCGGGCAGTGTCCAGCTCGGCGCGGGCCCTCATCTCCTCCCCTTAACTGGGGAGGCCCCATTGAAGCAGCCCGCAAGCCACGGCGCCGACCCACGGCGATCTATCTCCTCCCCTTAACTGGGGAGGCCCCATTGAAGCTTCCTCACCCGGTTGGCGTCCCGCTGTCCTACGAGGATCTCCTCCCCTTAACTGGGGAGGCCCCATTGAAGCGTCGACTCGCTCGCGTAGCCCTCGATCCACTTCGCGAGATCTCCTCCCCTTAACTGGGGAGGCCCCATTGAAGCACGAGGCGCCCGTTCGCGAGCTTGTGCCGCGTGTTCATCTCCTCCCCTTAACTGGGGAGGCCCCATTGAAGCGACGAGCTGCCCGTCGGCGTCCCAATCCGCCGATCTCCTCCCCTTAACTGGGGAGGCCCCATTGAAGCGAAAGTCGCTGAACCGCAACGCGCCGGCTGTGTGGCGTGATCTCCTCCCCTTAACTGGGGAGGCCCCATTGAAGCGTGAAGCAGCTCGGCGCATGCCCTGATGGTGTCGAATCTCCTCCCCTTAACTGGGGAGGCCCCATTGAAGCACGTAGGAGACGCGCAGCCCGCCCCCCGTGACGCCGAATCTCCTCCCCTTAACTGGGGAGGCCCCATTGAAGCGCGAGCAGAACAGCGGGAAGACCTATCAGGCCGACCATCTCCTCCCCTTAACTGGGGAGGCCCCATTGAAGCCGCGCGTCACTGCGACGGCGACGCCTCGCGCTCTGCCGACGATCTCCTCCCCTTAACTGGGGAGGCCCCATTGAAGCGTGGCGCAGGCCGAGACGGCGCACGAGCGCGATGAGCCGGGATCTCCTCCCCTTAACTGGGGAGGCCCCATTGAAGCGTGCGCCGCGACCTCGGCTCGTGCCCGGCGACCGACATCTCCTCCCCTTAACTGGGGAGGCCCCATTGAAGCTGTCGCCTTCGCCGCCGCGATTTGTCGCCGACGCCGACTATCTCCTCCCCTTAACTGGGGAGGCCCCATTGAAGCGTCGTCAATCCTGCCTCCTAGGCCGCCCTCGCGGCCGATCTCCTCCCCTTAACTGGGGAGGCCCCATTGAAGCGAGCAGCCTTTCGATCGCGTCGAGGTGTCCTATCAGGATCTCCTCCCCTTAACTGGGGAGGCCCCATTGAAGCCTCGACACAGCCAAGGTCTCTGCCCTCGGTGACTCTGATCTCCTCCCCTTAACTGGGGAGGCCCCATTGAAGCTGGGACATGAACGGATGGAGCATAGATTCCTAGTCTTCATCTCCTCCCCTTAACTGGGGAGGCCCCATTGAAGCAGCCATCCTCGAACAGCGTTCAACCTTTGTTTTCCGTATCTCCTCCCCTTAACTGGGGAGGCCCCATTGAAGCATGAGGCGACCGCCGACGAGATCGATCGAGGTCTCGCATCTCCTCCCCTTAACTGGGGAGGCCCCATTGAAGCGATAATTGCGGTTTTCATGACTGCTCCTTTAAGCGCGCATCTCCTCCCCTTAACTGGGGAGGCCCCATTGAAGCTTTTTGGGCGGCCGCCGCCTGGGTGTTCGTAGTGAGCATCTCCTCCCCTTAACTGGGGAGGCCCCATTGAAGCTCGCGCTGAGGCATGGGCTTGCCCCCACGGTCTCATCTCCTCCCCTTAACCGGGGAGGCCCCATTGAAGCGGCGGAAGGAGGACGTTGAGCCGGCCCGCGATGTCCGGATCTCCTCCCCTTAACCGGGGAGGCCCCATTGAAGCCCACACGTGGCGCAGGTCCGCGACCGTCCTACACCTGCATCTCCTCCCCTTAACCGGGGAGGCCCCATTGAAGCATCATGCTCGCATCGCAGCGCCAGCAAATACTAAGGGATCTCCTCCCCTTAACCGGGGAGGCCCCATTGAAGCCGAATCATGGACACCAGAGCAAGAGATCGTGAGAGAATCTCCTCCCCTTAACCGGGGAGGCCCCATTGAAGCGGCGAGCAGACCAGCCAGCTCGGCCTCTTGGCCCTCGATCTCCTCCCCTTAACCGGGGAGGCCCCATTGAAGCCCGACGCCGCTCGCGATGGACTTCGCGGGGCCGCGGGATCTCCTCCCCTTAACCGGGGAGGCCCCATTGAAGCCCGCCGCGCCCGCTGCGACCCCCCTCTCTGCCAGACTCAGCCCGGACACATGCAACCAATAATTTACGAAGCAGGGCGAGATGAAGAATGTAAGCAATGAGCAGCAACGATCATGACAGTGGAGCAGCAAACAGCTGGGGGTCTGGATACGGAAAGATCCGGCGCACCGGGATCGTGGAGATCCCCTGGGATCCGCGGTCCTTGGTCATCATTGGTAGCCCTGATCTCGAGGTGGGAGTCGTGCGCGATCGGATGTACACGGTCATCAAGCTGCACGTGCCGAGCGGGCGCGGTGGCGAAGGGGAGAGCCGATGAGACCGGCCGCAACGATCCCAGATCCCGAGCACACCAAGACGTCGGCGCGACCGCGCTACACCGCGGCCTTCAAGCGCAAGGTGCTCACGGAAGTCGAGCAGCTCCAGGCGGGCGAGATCGGCGCGTACCTGCGCAAGATGGGGCTGTACAGCGGCACGCTTAGCCGCTGGAGATGGGAGCGCGATTCCGCTACGATGCAGTCGTTGGCACCTCGCAAGCGCGGACCCAAGCCCAAGCAGAGCGCCGAGCAGGTCGAGCTCACGCGTCTTCAGCGGAAGATCGACGCGCTCGAGCAAAAACTCGTCGTCGCTCACGAGATCATCGAGGTTCAAAAAAAAATCTCCGAGATCTTCAAGGGGCTCTCCCCGCAGACGCCCGACGAGCCGCCCGGAGACCGGCTGATCAGCGAGGCCGAAGCGCTCGCCCCACGCACAGGCCTCACGGCGGCCTGTGAGGCGCTCGGGGTCCGGCGCTCGCGGGCGTACGAGCTCCGCAACCCGCAGGCGCCTGAGCCGCGCCAGAGGCCTCTGGCGCGGCCCAGGCGTGGGCTCTCGGAGGAGGAGCGCGCGGACGTGTTCGCCCTCCTCCACAGCGACCGCTTCATCGATCAGGCGCCAGCGCCGGTCGTGACGACCCTCCTTGAGGAGGGGCGCTACGTGTGCAGTGAGCGAACCATGTACCGGATCCTCGCCGCCGCGGGCCAGCTCAAACCGCGCCGTCAAGCCAGCGAGGTGGCGATCTCGCCCGACTCCTCAGCTCCGCGGCGTCATTACCTCGGCGATGGCGGCATCTCCTCCCCTTAACCGGGGAGGCCCCATTGAAGCTAGCTGCTGGGCGGCCTTTGTGCCCGCCGCCTCTGCGAATCTCCTCCCCTTAACCGGGGAGGCCCCATTGAAGCCTCGGCCCAAACGTGTATCTAAACCTCCCTGCCGCCGCATCTCCTCCCCTTAACCGGGGAGGCCCCATTGAAGCGGGCGCGTGGTGTCGACGCGCAGCGCCTACGCCGACATCTCCTCCCCTTAACCGGGGAGGCCCCATTGAAGCCTGGTAATCGGCGAGGCGATCGACGGGCAGGGCCAGCGATCTCCTCCCCTTAACCGGGGAGGCCCCATTGAAGCGCGATCCACAAAGCCGCGGGCAGCAGTAGATCGAGCGATCTCCTCCCCTTAACCGGGGAGGCCCCATTGAAGCGCACGGCGCGATCGTGCCGGCGTTCGGCTCGCAGTTGATATCTCCTCCCCTTAACCGGGGAGGCCCCATTGAAGCATCGCCGACTCGTGCCACCAGCGACGCGGACGCGTAGTATCTCCTCCCCTTAACCGGGGAGGCCCCATTGAAGCCGATCCAGGCGCCCGCGGCCCGCGTGATCACCTTGCAGATCTCCTCCCCTTAACCGGGGAGGCCCCATTGAAGCTTAAATCCGCTGAGGTGACAAGGTTGTGCACATGGGATCTCCTCCCCTTAACCGGGGAGGCCCCATTGAAGCACCATGCCGCGGACCTTGGAGGCGAGCGCGGAGCTTCCATCTCCTCCCCTTAACCGGGGAGGCCCCATTGAAGCATGAGTCGCAAGCCTTGACGAGCGCGGCGCTCTGCGGCAGCATCTCCTCTCCCTTAACCGGGGAGGCCCCATTGAAGCCTCCGCGGTGAGGTCGCCAGCGACGCTATCCCAGAATCTCCTCCCCTTAACCGGGGAGGCCCCATTGAAGCCACTCGGGAGGCGGGACGCGCTCCTCAGGGTCGCACGCATCTCCTCCCCTTAACCGGGGAGGCCCCATTGAAGCCCTGCTTGTCGCGCGGGACATGCGGACCTGCCCCGACTATCTCCTCCCCTTAACCGGGGAGGCCCCATTGAAGCCTTGGTACTTTGCGCGGTGGCATGGCATGACGCCAGAGATCTCCTCCCCTTAACCGGGGAGGCCCCATTGAAGCGCGGCCTTGGCGGAAGGGCCTGAACCGAGGTTCCGCCATCTCCTCCCCTTAACCGGGGAGGCCCCATTGAAGCGACGAGATGGGGCTCGGCAAGACCCCGCAAGCGCTCGCGGATCTCCTCCCCTTAACCGGGGAGGCCCCATTGAAGCCGCTCCTTGAGTTTGCCGAGCTCCGCCCGAAGCACATCCATCTCCTCCCCTTAACCGGGGAGGCCCCATTGAAGCGTGCACACGATGGGTTGGCCGCCGCGCCGAGGTCCGTCATCTCCTCCCCTTAACCGGGGAGGCCCCATTGAAGCAGCTCGTAGCGCGGGACAGCCGGGCGCCCCAACGGTGTCCGGCCGATCCAGCCGCCTTCGCCAGTTTCTGGCCGAAGTGCCGTCGGTCTCCTGCTCGATCAGTATGAGACCATCCAGAATTTTCATGAGGTGATCGCCCGCGGCGCCGACGACCGCTGGATCGGCGCCTAGCCCCGCACACCCCACCCTGTTCTCGAATTTGCCGCCCTCGGGCCGGGGGTTCCCTCCGCGCTTCGTCCGTGATCTCTGAGGTCCAAACCCCAGCCTCAGCTTGACCAGAATGGTGGTGGTTCTACGGGTTCAGATCGACCCGACACACCATCGTGGTCGACGGCGATCACCCGCCTGGAGGGCCGCGGCCGCCGCGCGGAGGCCGGCGGCCGCTGAGCGCCGCGGCCCGCTCAGGGCGCGAGGATCCGCCCGGGCGCGCCGTTCATCCCCTGCTCGGTGTGGCAGGAGTTGCAGTCGCCGCTCATCTGCGGGGTCGCCATCACCCGCTCCTTGCCGGCCTGGGTGACCTTGGCCTTGATCGGGAACATCAGCGGCCCGAACTCGACCTGGTCGTACATGAAGTTGCCGGCGCTGTTGACCGCGAGGGTCACGACCTTGGCGTCCGCGGTGGTGATCTCGACGCTTATCACGCCGCCGTCGCCGTTGACGCCGTTGCAGTCGTCGGGCTCGTGGGCGCCCGAGTAGACGGTGCCGGCGATCGCGAAGAGGTTGACCACGTCCTCGCCGATCTGGGTCGCGTGGCAGCTGAGGCAGGCCTTGCCCGGGTGCATGAGCGGCGACTCGAGATCGCCCTGCGTCCAGATCATCCCGCTCATGCAGGCCGCGGCGCCGGTGTCGGTCCCCGAGCCGCTCGCCGAGCCCGAGCCGGTCCCCGCCGTCGTGTCAGTCCCGGCGCTCGCGCCCGTGGTCTCGGTGTCGGCCGCCGAGGTCGAAGACCCCGACATGCCGTCACTCGCACTGCCCACTGAGTCGCCGGCGCAAGCGCCCCCGAGCGCGACCACCCCCCCCCCCCCCCAAATACCCGCAAGAACACTGTCTTCATGCCACTGAACATAGGCCCTCGATTCTTCAGAGACACCATGGAGAATTTCCCCAGCGACCGCCGCTCACGGCGCCGCGCACGCCCCATTGACGCTCGACACGTACGTGTCGAGGTGCGCCTGCCAGCCCTCGCCGGCGAGGAGGGGCGTGGACGCCGATGATGAAGGTCACGTCCTTCGGGATCTTCGCCTGCGCGAACGCGGCGATGTCGGTGGTCGCGTTGCCGTAGGCGCCGTCGAAGACCAGCCCCTCGGCCTGCATGTCGGCGAGCGCCCCCGCCTTGTACGCGATCGCCGTGTCACCCGAGACCAGCGTCTTCGAGAGGATGATCCGTGAGCTCGCAGGATCGAGCGGGAAGCCGTGCTCCTCCAGCCAGCGCCGGGTCGCGTCGGTCGAGCGCTCGCCGGTGCCGCCGAGCACCCAGGTCTGGGAGCGCGCGGTGAGGTAGATGATCTGGTAGCCGCGGTCGGCGTAGGCGCTGACCATCTCCGAGGCCGCCGCGCGCTCGACCGGATCGTAGGTCCCGTCGGCCTTCTGCATCTCCCACTCGGCGTCGCTGATCGTCAGGGTCTCGTCGATGTCGAAGACGATCGCCTCCAGGCACTGCGACCCGCCGGTGTCGCCAGCGGTGGCCCCGCCGCCGCCGCTGCAGGCCGCGCCGACCAGCGACGCCACCAACCCCGCGACCATCCCGCCGAGCCAGCGCCGGGAGAACCTCAAACCGGCGCCGCGGGTCATCACCCCCCTGACCTCTCGTCATGGCTCCCAAGCTAGCGACGGGGGCGCCGGCCGCCCACGCAAACCCGTCGGGCGCGCGGGGACCAAGATCGCATTTCTTGCGCCGATCGATGAGCGCAGAAGCGCGCGGCTAATCGATGATCAGCTCGACCTGATCCCAGATCTTCCGCAGGGTCGCGAGGGTCCGCCCCTGCCAGGGCTTGGCGGCGCTGCCGAGGATGGTCACCCGCGTCTGCTTGGCCTTGCGGACCTCGACCAGGAACTGGCCGAAGGTGCCGATCCCCGATCCCCGAGGAGTTCAGCATGTCGAGGTTGCGGAAGTCGAGGGTGAGGGTGGCGCCGCCCTTGGCGTGGGCCGCCCCCTTGAGCGCCTGGCTGCGCGAGCGCCCGCCGGGCCCCGCCGGCGATCATCGCGAGCTCATCGCCCACTTCCTCGCCGCCGGTCGAGGCCTCGCCGCCGCCCACCGCCAAGGCCTCGTCCACGGCGATTTCAAGCCCGACACAACCCCCCACCCCCACCAAAACGCCCCCCAGCTCGCTGATCGTTCGGCGAGCCTTAAGACTCCCCCCCCTACTCGGATTCTGCCTCGGCGAAGAGTTTCTGTAGCTCTGCCAACTCGTGAGTCGCGCTGGACTCACGAGCTAGTTCAAATAGCGTTTCAGTTGTTCCTTCGGGGGAGTTGATCGTGGTTACCACTCGATGGTTACCATGGGATTCCAGAATGATGAATAGCCAGTGGTATTTGTAATAGTAGTAGTGCTCGACTTCGCTGTCAAAGCGACGAATGCGAATTCGGCCAATGGCGAGATGGTTCTTCGGCTTGAGCTCGCAGGTGTAGGATTCAAGAAGAGCAGAGCTGTCGTCAGACCCCTGGCGGCCGCTGGGGCGAGTACGCGATCCCCTTCCTCTTCGCCACCGTTGGCGAGGACGGCCTCGGGGGTGGCGGCCGGGGCGGCGGCGAGGGCCTCCACGATGGGGTCCTTCGCGCGACGCTCGGGGAGCGCGACGCCGAGGCGGTCGGCGGCGGCGAGGAGCTCGTCGCGGGTGAGGAGCCGGAGGAGGTCGGGGAGGCGGGGCATGGGGCGGAGGTGTGACCCTAGCAACAACCTCAAGGCCGAAGCCAGCACCATCCTCGGCGCCGTCGCCGGCCACCTCTTCGCCCAGGGCGCCGAACCCGGATCGTAGCCCCTTCACCGGGCTCGTGCCGAAACCATGACGTCCCGGCGGTTCGCGAGCTCGGTGAGCGCATGCGCGCGCTGCGGGGCCGTGTGCGCTGGCTGGACGGCGTGGGCTTCATCGCCGCGACGCAGGTCACGGCAGCGATGACAACGACGCTTGCGCTCAACTTCGTGCCCCGGCCGCGCTCCCGTGTTACGAAGGCGCATGGCGCACGCCGAGTATCATCGCAGCGAGGTTGGCGGATGGTTGCGTGCCGCGGTGCTCGGCGCGAACGACGGTGTTGTATCGATCGCCAGTCTGGTGCTCGGTGTCGCCGCCGCGGCGGGCGGTGAGGGGGCGGTGGTCACCGCCGGGGTCGCGGGCCTGGTGGGCGGTGCGCTGTCGATGGCCGCGGGCGAGTACGTGTCGGTCAGCTCGCAGCGCGACGTGGAGCGCGCTGACCTCGCGCGCGAGCGCCGTGAGCTCGCCGAGTCGCCGGCCGCCGAGCGCAGCGAGCTGATCGGCCTCTACGAGGCCAAGGGGCTCACGAGCGACCTGGCGGCGCAGGTCGCTGATGCGCTGGTGGCGACGGTCGATCCCTTGCGTGTGCACGCGCGCGAGGAGCTGCGCCTCGACCCCGACGATCTCGCGCGGCCGATGCAGGCCGCGGTGGTCTCCGCCTGTTCGTTCGCTGTGGGCGCCGCCCTGCCGCTCGCCACGATCACGCTGGTGCCGGCGAGCGTGCGTGCCGCGGCGACGCTGGGCGTGGCGCTCGTCACCCTCGCGCTGCTCGGAGGCTTGAGCGCGCGGCTCGGCCGGGCGCCCGTGGCCCGCGCCGTGGTCCGCGTGGTGATCGGCGGGGCCCTGGCGATGGGGCTGACCTACGGCCTCGGCGCGGTGTTCGGCGCGGCGTCGTGAGAAAGACGGTACCTTCGAGCGTGCGGAGCATCCGGGCTTCACGACGATGGCTGCTGGCGATGGCGCTGCTGATCAGCGCGTGTGCGCCGGTGGCACGCGCAACCCTACCGACGACGCCACCGCGCGGCGCGGTGCGGGTCGACCTCGAGGAGATGAAAGAGTGTTTGCAGCTCCAGCGTCGGGCGGACACGCCGCGCATCAGCTCGGTCGAGCGCCCGTTGCTCGCCGCGCGGCTGGCCGAGCTTCCCCCGAGGTGCTCCGCGTCGCGCGGGCGGCCGAGGTCGATGGCCTGTTGTCGACGATCCTGGATGGCCAAGACAGCACACGCGACCTGGCGATCGCGGCCAAGCTGTACCTGGTGATGCGGTTGTCGTCGCTCGAGATCGAGGTCGCGTCACTGCTCTTTCACACCCAGTGCATCGGCAACCAGATGGATTCGGTGCTGCGGGAGCTCGATCGCCGCCAGCGGTCGCGGGAGATCGCGCTCACGGTCTCCTCGATCCTGATGGGCGCGGCGGCGGCGACCGCCGGCGGGGTCTGGGATCTGCGCGGCGGCGGCGGTGATGGTCCAGCGGCGCTCGGCATCGCCGGCGGCGTGACGGCCGCGTCGCTGGGCCTGGCCGCCTTCGTGCCGGAGCGGCGCGCCGTGGTGTTTCCGCACGATAGCAACCTGTTGGCGCCGATCGCCCGCGGCGAGGACCCGCACGGGCTCTACCCGAGCTTTGTGTTTCGCATGTTGGTGACGCCGCCGGTCGGCGGCGGACCGAGCGCGCGCGACGAGATCCTCGAGGACTGGCGGCACATCCTCAGCGAAGCGGTGCCGGTCGCGCAGCGCGACCTGGCCGAGTCGCTGCTCTACGGCGCCGGTGGTGTCTACGACCGGCGCCTGCTCGACGTCCGCGAGCGGATGTTCGACGTGCTCGAGTCGCACGTCAACGCGGTCGACCGCGAACTCGAGCTGCTCTACCGCTTCTCGTCGCAGCTCGTCGAGGTGACCGCGCCGGCCGGCCCCTGAAGCCACCCGCCGGTCACTGCGGGGTGTCGCAGGAGGCCCAGTTGATGATCTGCGTCTTCTCGGAGCCGCTGAGGCCGCCGCCCGGCGGCATCGCCCCGCTCTCGACCTCGGACAGTGCGCGGTCGGCGTGTGTCAGGTCGCGCTATTTCCGTGATCTCGGGTCGCGTTCGAAGCGGGGTTTTGCTGGCGGGAGCGGGGGCGGGCTGTGTGGCTCGAGGTGCAGCAGGATGATCGCCGAGTTCATGATCGACGCGTCGATCCTCGGCTGCTCCCGCTCGTCGGCGAGGACGAGGGCGAGCCGGAGGAGGTGGCTGATGAGCCGCGGGAGCCCGCGGGCGGCGCGGAGGAGCATCGCCCGCGCATCGTCGACGATGAGGTCGGGCGGGGCGCCGGCGGCCGCGAGGGCGTGCTCGAGCATCGCGCCGACGAGCGCCGGGTCGGGCTTGGCGACCAGCGGCGCGTAGACGATCACCCGCTGGGCGAGGGCCACGTGCTGCTGGAGGCGCAGGCGACGGGCCAGGAGCGGGTGGCCGACGAGCCAGAGGGTGAGGTAGTCGCGGCCGTCGAAGTCGAGGCTGCAGAGGCCGTGGATCTCGTGGAGGAGGTAGTCGCGGAGTCCCTGGGCGTCGTCGAGGATGACGATCGGGACGACGCCACGCTCGTCGACGAGCGACACGAGGGCGCGCTTGATGTCGGCGACGATCTGGGCGCGGGGGCCTCTGCCCGGGCTGCGGCGCCGTCGGTACCCGTCCGGCGAGACCAGGCGCTGCGCGTGCTGGTCTCGATCACCGACGTCGCCAGCGATCACCGTGCCTCCCTTCACCCTCGACAGGTAGCCCGAGCGCAAGTAGAGTGGGCCTCGCGGTTGGGTCGGTTCGCGGGATGGTCCCGCGTGGATCGCTTGTTGTTTCACACTGACGGTTCCGGCCGATCCAGCCGCCTTCGCCAGTTTCTGGCCGAAGTGCCGACGGTCTCCTGCTCGATCAGTATGAGACCATCCAGAATTTTCATGAGGTGATCGCCCGCGGCGCCGACGACCGCTGGATCGGCGCCTAGCCCCGCACACCCCACCCTGTTCTCGAATTTTCCGCCCTCGGGCCGGGGGTTCCCTCCGCGCTTCGTCCGTGATCTCTGAGGTCCAAACCCCAGCCTCAGCTTGACCAGAATGGTGGTGGTTCTACGGGTTCAGATCGACCCGACACAGCCCCATTGAAGCGGGCGCCCCGTCGTGGGGTGCTCGCGAGTCTCTCAAATCTCCTCCCCTTAACCGGGGAGGCCCCATTGAAGCAAGGTCCGACGAATCCGGCGGCGCATGATCGCGTCGTATCTCCTCCCCTTAACCGGGGAGGCCCCATTGAAGCGATGCAGCGGGCATCGGTGATGTGTCGCAAGCGCTATCTCCTCCCCTTAACCGGGGAGGCCCCATTGAAGCGTGATGGTGGCCTGCACCACCTCGTACTGCTGGCCGGAATCTCCTCCCCTTAACCGGGGAGGCCCCATTGAAGCCAGCGCCCACGCTTAGGCCGTGCCGGTCACCCGCGGAATCTCCTCCCCTTAACCGGGGAGGCCCCATTGAAGCTGTTTAGCGAGGGGTAGATCTCGGGGTGCTCCTCGTATCTCCTCCCCTTAACCGGGGAGGCCCCATTGAAGCAGGAGGAGTGGCCCCTAACGGAGCGCGGGTGCGTTGCCAAAGCGTTGCCAAAACAGGGTCCATAGCGGTCCGTGGCGGTCCGACGTGGTCCCTCGCTCTTCCCCTCTAAACCCCTGAGATGATTGGGATTGCGGCCGTGCGGCGTGGTGAGGTGGGGTCTTTGGGGAGAGCGAGGGTCGTTAAAGATCGATACGAAGACGGGCCGCGAAAAGCCCGTTAACGCGGGTTCTGGCCGGTGGGTGCCATCGTTGCCAAAACGTTGCCAAAATCGGCCGCTGCCGCGGCGCGATCGAGGAGCAGCGCGGCCTCGCGCGAGAGGCCGGTCTGCTGGGTGTGCAGGTAGACCTGCGTGGTCTGGAGGAAGGCGTGCCGAGCGACCGCTTGGACGAGGTACACGCTCGCCCCCAGGTTGGCGAGCCGCGTCAGCGCCGTGTGCCGCAGCAGGTGCGGCCCTGCTTTTTTGAGGCCGAGCTCCGCCTGGATGCGGCCGAGCACCGTCCAGATCGTCCCCGGGTTGTGGGGGCTCGTCATCGGCTTGTTCTGGCTCGGGCGCCGGTAGACCACCAGCGGCCCGTGACTCACCTCGAGGCGGTGAGCTTCGAGCGCCTCACGGAGCGCGCGCGTCAGCGCGAGCTTGCCGATCGTGCCCTTCGGCGTCTGGACCACCCCCTCGTAGACGCTGCGCTGGATGAGCACCGTGCCCTCCTTGAGGTCGATGTCGCGCCACTCGAGCGCGCAGATCTCGGACACCCGCAGCCCCGCGTCGAGCGCGAGCAGCAGGATGACCAGCGCGTCCGTGCCATGTCGGCGCGCCACCGCCATCATCGCGGCGATCTGCTCCTCCGAGTACACCTCCTTGGGCCGCCTGCGCGGCTCGGGCAGGCGCTCGAAGATCGGCACCGTCTCGATCGCCCGCATCTTGCGGGCGAAGCGGAGCATCAACGCCACCTTGGAGAGGACGATGTTGCTCGTGCTCGCCGCCAGCTTGCGGAGCCCGGCGCGGAACGCCGAGATCCGATCGTCGTCGATCGCGACCAGCGGCAGATCGCCGAGCATGGGGCCGATATAGAGCGCCCACGCCTTCCGGTAGTAGTCGCGCGTGGCGGGCTTGAGCAGCTCCACATGTTCGGGTTCAAAGCGCGTCTTGTAGAATTGGTCGAGCGTCATCGGTCGTGAGCCCGGCCTCTCCACCTCCTTCCTTGGAGCCCACTTCGTTGGAGCTCCTACGTTGTTCGGCGCTTAGCGCCTCGACCTTCGCCCCCTCCCCGACCAGCTCGCGCAGCAGCGCTGCGACCTGACGCTCGCCCCAGGTGCGGGCTTGCTTCTGGTCATGTCCGCCCGGCGCGACCATGCGCCGACGGATCTCGGTCTGAGGCTGAGAGGGGTTCGCGAGGCGGATGTCGATCTGCCAGCGGTTCTTGTCTTTCGCGTAGGGACGCAGGGTGATCTTCACGTCGACCGTTCCTGCCGCCCGACCGCTATCCCGCAGCCATGCAAGCACGACTTCGCGCGTCCACGCAAGCGCTCTGCCGAGCCTGAGCGGGGGAGGGAGGCCCCCGCGACTCGCGCGGTGACGCACGGCTTTGGGGAGATCCGAAGGAGCGCGGCTAGATCCTCGACGTAGAGGATCTGCGGCAGATCCTCTAGCGACCCGCCTGTGACCGCCCTCCATCCGCCCTCCACCGCGGCCCACGAGGGGCCCCAGCTTCCGAGGGTAGAGGCCCAAGAAGGCGCTGTCAGCGGGAGAGTTCGCGCGGCGCGGGCTCAATCCGCCTCATGAGCCCGCGAGCTCGCCCACGATCCGCGAATTTTCCGAGCGCTTCGATCATGACCACATCGACCGCCGATGGCGAGCAGGGGCGTGAATTAACCGGATGCGCGAAACCGAGTCCGGCCGTGTGAGTTTTCATAACAAAGAATGCAGGCGACCCACCATGACACGAGCTTGACCAAGCCAGCCGGACAGATTTTCATAACTATATGAATGGCGCCGTCGTCGTTGTGTTCACGTCCGGGGACGGCCAGGTCCACCTGCGGCTCCCCGCGGGCTGCGTCGCCATCGAGGGTGACCCCACGGGCTCGCGGGTCGTTCGGGTTCAGACGCGCCTGCACGAGCCTGGCGGCGAGTCGGTCGAGGTCGCGCTCTTCCCGGACGCCGAGGACTTCTTGTGGCAGCTCATCGTGTGGCTGCGGCGCAGGGGGCGGGCGAGGGGTCGTATGAGGAGCCCGCTCTCGCCGCCGCGCCCGCCCGGTTGCGCCGCTTCCATGAACCCGCTCCGGCCGCGTGGGCCCGACCTGCGCGGCCGTACCTTGGTCGAGCGCTTCCGCCTCGATGCGCTGATCGCCTCCGGTGGTATGGCGGATATTTATCAGGCGCTCGATCTCCGCCTGCGCCGCCGCGTCGCGCTGAAGGCGATGCACCCCGAGCACGGGCGATCACCCGAGCAGCGGCGCAGGTTTTTTCAGGAGGCGGTGCTCGGCGCGCAGATCGATCATCCACACGTCGCGACGATCTTCGATCACGGTGAGGAGCCCGCGGCGCCCGGCGGTGAGGCGGTGCTTTTTTTGGTGATGCCCCTGCTCGACGGGATCACCCTGCGCCAGCGGATCCTCGCGGGCACGATCGCGATCGCCGACGCCCTTCGCCTCACGATCCAGATCCTCGATGGGCTCGGGGCGATCCATCGCCGCGGCGCGGTGCATCGGGATCTCAAGCCGGAGAACTGTCTCATCGTTCAGCGTCAGGGCCGCGATCACCTGGTGCTCTTGGACCTCGGCCTGGCGAAGATCCACAGCGGCCCGCTGCTGTCGATGGCGCCCTCGTCGGCCCCTGGGGCGCTGATCGGGACCTTGGCCTACGTGTCGCCCGAGCAGGCGCGCGAGCAGCCGATCACACCGGCCGCGGATCTCTACGCCGTCGGCGTGATCCTGTTTGAGATGCTGACGCGCAGGGTGCCCTTTTTGGGGACGAGCACGCTCGAGGTGCTCAGCGCTCACGCCAGTAAAGTGGCGCCAACGCTGCGAGCGAGAGCTCCCGACCGCGGGATCTCAGACGCGCTCGAGGCGTTGGTGGCGAGCGCTCTGGAGAAGGAGCCGGGCCGGCGGCCCGCGGATGTCGAGGCGTTTATCAAGGCGCTCGTGGCGGAGCTGGCGACGATCGACCCGGTGGCCGCGGGCGATGTTGGCACATGCTGTCTCAAGGGACATGATGGGGTGGACGAGGCGAAGGCGAGCCTCGCGGCCTGGCATGATCTCGATGACGTCCAGGCGCGGGCGCTCGCGCTGAATGCGGCCGCCAAGAGCCCAGCGTGGGGGCCGCTCGCCTCGCTGATCGAGTGCGCGGCCGAGCAGGTGTGTCTCCCCGGCCTCGCGCCGCAGCCGTCGCTTGCGATGAACCGGGGCCGCCGTGATTCGCGGAGAGCGGCGCTCTAGGCGGCACGCCGTGATACCCTCCCCCGCAGATGCGCGACCCCGAGCCTTACCGTTGGCTGCACCTCTCCGACCTCCACGTCGGCTGCAAGGGCGAGGCCCTGTGGTGGCAGATGCTGGACGACTTCGAGCGCAGCCTCGATCCCTGGCTCAAGAAGCTAGGCGCGCCGGACCTGATCCTGCTCACCGGCGACCTCGCCTGGAGCGGCACCGCGAGCGACTATGAGCGCCTCGACCGCTTCCTCGAGCGCCTGCTGCAAAGGATCGAGACAAAAACAGGTCATCGCCCGCTCCTTGTTCCGGTTCCTGGCAACCACGACGTGCAACGCCCGACCGGCGCCGACCTGCGGCCGTATCGGATCCTCGACGCCTACGAGCCCGGGGCGGACGACGATGACGTCAAGGCCCTACGCCAAGAGATCTGGGAAGATCGTAAGCCCGACTTCGTCGCTGAACTCTTCACTCACTACAGCCACTGGCTCGATCGCACCATCATCCCCCAGCTCACCGGCAAGCCTGGCGTCACACCGCACCGCTCCTTCTTCCCCGGCGACCTCACCGTCACGCTCGACCTGCCCGACCGCTTCCCGCTCGCGATCGTCGGCCTGAACTCGGCCTGGTCGCACTACAAGGGCGGCGACTTCACCGGCAAGCTGCTCCTTCCTGCGGAGCAATTCCTGGCCGCACTGCCCGATCCAGCTCCGGGCGGCTCCCCGCTCGATATCTTCGGCCAGGTCGAGCGCGCCCTCTTGCTGATGCACCACCCGCGCAAGTGGCTCACGGACAAGAGCCGCCAGATCTTCGACGCGCAGATCCACCTGGGAAGCCGTTTTACTGCCTGTCTCTTCGGACATATGCACGAGCCCGACGGCGTCAACGTCTCGCAAGCCGGCGGCGCTGCGCGCAGCCTCTATCAGGCGCCCTCGCTCTTCGGCCTCGAGCACTACGGCACCAAACGCGAGTCTCGCATCTTCGGCTACACCTTTGGCCAGCTCTCCCGCGACGGCGAGGTACGGCTGTGGCCGCTCCGCTCGGTGCGCCGAGGCGACGGCGTGTGCACCTTCGATCGCGACTCCTTTTTCCACCGGTCCCACGACGAGCTCGACCACGTCCTCATCCGCCGCGCCGATCCTAAGCCGTCGCCGACCCGCAGCGGAGGGCGCCGCCCTGCACCGCCGCTCGAGCTCGACCTCAACCTCAACACCTACTGCCGCGAGATCCTCGATGATACCCGCTACATCCGCCTCGACGGGATCGCCAGCGCCGCGAAGGCCGTCACCTACCCGATCGAGCGCCTCTACACCCGGCTGCTCACGCACGCCCATGAGGACGGGCTCCGACGCGAGCTCGTCGACCTCGCTGAGCTGCTGCCCAAGCACCACCGCCTGCTCATCGAAGGCCAGCCCGGCTCGGGAAAGACCACATTTTTAAAGCTCGTCGCCAGCGTGCTCGCGCGCGATTTCCTCGACGAGCCCTGCCCCGACGGCTCGAGTTGGCGCGCGGCCCATCTCAGCCGAGACCCGCCCCGCACCCTGCCGATTTATCTTGAAAATTTCTCTAAACTAGCCACCACGGACACCCGCAAGGGCGCCAAACGCCTGCTCGACCACCTCGCGGAGGCGACAACACCCTGCACCGGCGAAAGTGAGAAGCAAGCCCGCGCCCGCCGCGAAGCCTGGGATCAGCGTCTTAGCCGCGGAGAAGCCACCATCCTGCTCGACGGCCTCGATGAGGTCGGCGACCCCGACCTACGTGAGCAGGTCATGGAATGCCTGCGAGATCTATTAAGAACATGGCCCAAATGCCAGGTGATCATCGCCAGCCGGCCGATCTCGCTCGAGCCGCTGCGGGCCTTGGACTTCGCCCACGCCAGCGTCGCGCCCTTCGGCCCCGACGAGATCCGTGCCTACGTCGAGCGCTGGGTGCACGCCTATTTTGAGAACGACCCTGAAAAGGCCCGCGGCACCACCGAGCAGCGTTACGCCGAACAGTTGATCGCCACCCTCCAGAGCCGCCAAGAGCTGCGCCGCCTCGCCAGCGCGCCGGTGATGTTGACCTGCCTCTGCGTCGTGTACTCGCACGGCGGCGGCCTGCCTGAGGGCCGCGCCGAGCTCTACCGCGACACGATCCGCTGGCTGCTCGCGGCGCGCGCGTCGACGCGTAAGGATCGCGGCTACGGCGAGCTACGGGTGCAAGAAGCCCTCGGGATGCTGGCACTGGCGATGATGGGCGGCCAGAAGGGCGCGAAGCGGCGCGAACTAGGTCTCAAAGACGCCGCCGAAGTCATCGACCCGGTGATCCGCGGCGCTCGTTTTGATCTCGACCCAGTCGCCAGGATCAACGCGATCTGCGAGTGGCTACGCTTCGAGTGCGAGTACAGCGGCGTGATCGAAGAGATCGGTCGCGGCCAGCTCCAGTTTAAGCACCTTACTTTTCAGGAGTACCTCGCCGCCGCGCAGCTCGCTTCGACACCGAACCGCGGCTGGTGGCCGATCATCGAGGCCCGTCTGATGGAGCTGCAGTGGCGAGAGACCATCGATCTCTTCCCCGGCTGCCTGCTCGACGCGACCCGAGGCACAACCTTGGACGCTGACCACCTCGTCACGCAGATCCATCAGCTATGGCCCAAGGAGTTGAGATTGGTGCGTGCGGCACGGATCACCGCCATCCTCAGCCGCTTCGCCCCAGCGTTTGGTTGCGCGAGGTATCAGCCCCCAAAGAACTCGCCCAACGCGGCGCCGAGATGCTCGCCGAGGCCGAAGCGATCTTTGAGCCCGAAGGCGCAGCGACGGTCGAGGAGAAGCTCCGGGTCGCCGCGGCCGAAGCGATCGGCCTCGCCGGCGATCGTAGGCTCGCCCCCGAACGTTTTGAGGAGAACCTCTTAGATGTCCCAGGCACACAAGTGCGCCTCGGCAAGTACCCTGTGACCGTCGAGGAGTTCGCCCGCTTCGTCGACGACGCCGGCTATGAGCGCGAGGACTGGGTCGATGACAACGGCTGGTCGATGCGCACTCACGAGGGCTGGCAGACGCCCGACGATTGGGAGAGCCAGCTCCGTACACCGAACCGGCCGGTCGTCGGTGTGTCGTGGTTCGAGGCGATGGCCTACTGCCGCTGGTTGAGCGCGGAGCACCCGACGCGGCGCATGCGGCTGCCGACGGTGGCAGAGTGGATCGCCGCGGCGTCGCCGGATGGCCGCCGGTACCCGTGGGGTGATCAACCCGATCCGGATGACACCCGCGCCAACTTCGGGAGGCATGTCAACGCGCCGACGCCGGTCGGTATCTATCCCGCAGGCAAGGGCAAGCACGGCCACGCGGACCTCGCCGGCAACGTGTGGGAGTGGAGCCTCGATGTCTCAAGGGGCATAACCGCCAAGATGTTGCGGGTCTACGGGCAGCCGAGGATCTTCTGCGGGGGATGTTACTGGGATGAGGCTGGGGGGTATGGCGGCCGCCGAGCGCTTCAGGTTCAGGTCCTTCTTCCGCCACGTCCACGGCGGCTTTCGGTGGTTTCTGAGCCCGCGAGCCCTTGAAAGTTGATCATTGGCGATGCCGATGACGTGCGTTCGGGGTCCAGGGGCGTCAACACGTGTCAACACCCTCTGACACGCGCGGACACACTCGCTTGCCAACGTCATCGCGTGGGTCGGCGCAGCCCGAGCACCCCGGCGTAGCTCGCGACCGAGCGCTCGACCGCCTCGACATCCCCTGCCAGCACCAGCGCGCGCACCCGCCGCTCGAAGCGCGCCAGCGTCGGCCCCCTGCGGCCGCGTGCCTGCCCGCGTCACCCGGTGCCCGAGGTACAGCACCTCCCGTCCGTCGAGCGCACCACCGCCGCCGGGTCTGCTCTTCGAGCTGGTGCTGGTGGCGAGCTCGTGGACGTGGGCGAGCGTCGCCTACTCGGAGGCGCTCGTCGACGGCCTCCAGCGGGCCCTGTGGGCGGTCGGAGGGGTGCCGAGGCCGCTGCTCCTCGACTACATGTCGGCGGCGACCCACGAACTGCGGGGCCGAGCGCTACGAGCGACGATCCACCGCCCTGAGCACCTCGTCCTCAGCGAGTGGGACCATGGCCGCGCGCGGTCACACCGCCCGCGTCGTCAACCCGCCCGCGACCACAAGTGAGTTTCCGCGCGCGATGAGCTGCGGCGATCTCCTCACGCGCGCCTTCGCTCTTGACATCTCCGAGCCGAGGAGCGAGCGTCATGCGCATGATCGCCCGCAAACGACCCCCGGGAACGAGCAGCCGCATCCTCCCGTACAGCGAGCGAGCTGGAACTCACAGACATGATGCTGCCAGTGCCCCACAAGGCCGGGATCGACCCCGCGCTGATCCCGGAAAGGAGTTGACAGCCTTCGGGGGCGGGCGTAATCAATACCGGAATGAGCAGATTGGCGCATGACGAGCGATCGCTTGGCGAGCGGGCACGCGCAGTTATGCGCAGTTATGCGCGCTCGCCCTATGAGCCAACGCACCGAGGATGCGTGCCTCGGCTGGATGCGCCGGTACCATGAGTTCAACGGCTGCAAGGATGCGGGGCGGCTCCCCCGCACACGCGGGGACCTATTTGCCCGTGGGGCCTACCGTACCCGCCGAATCCCACCGCTCAACAGTCTGACGACACAGCCGTTCTTGAGCGTTGACAACCCCGACCGCATCAAATACGAGTTGGGCAGCGACCTAACACCAGGTCCAGCGGGATCGCTGGGGCACAGCACGAAGAGAAATGAATGATGACAGGTCTCACGAGAGAGATGTTATACCCGCCAGGACTGCACCCTAGGACCGATATGTATTCAATATATGAAGTAGATGACGCACAGGCCGCAAAAAATCCTGGCCACCCAGGAAGACTACCTCAATGACGTCAAGGCACGCGAAATCAAGCCAGCCAATATCGGAAACGATCTCGGCGTTTTCAAACGCTGCCGGAGGTGACGTCTTCGTTGGAGTTGCTGAGGACAAAAAGGCAAATACAAGAACCTGGCCTAGGTTCGATAATCCCGAGCAGGCCAACGACATATTGCATGTCCTGTTTCCAGGCGCATCCGTTTGGCAATCACGTTAAGTTCGAGTTCCTTCGCAACCAGAGCCATCCGGGGCTGGTGCTTCATATCACAATCAAGAAGGTCAAGGAAATCGTTAAGTCTTCGTCTGGGGAAGTCTACGTCCGAGTTGGCGCTGGAAAGCAGAAAATTGATTCGCCGGAGAAGCTAAAACGCCTTGAGTTAGACAAGGGTATTGTCACGTTCGAAAATGAGTGGGTAGAAATACCGCTTCCGCGAATCGAAAATAGTTTATCAATACTCAACTTCTTGATCAACGTCATCCCGAGCGGTGAGCCATTAACCTACTTAAGTAATCAGGATCTCATTAAGGACGGTCACGCGCGAGTGTGCGGCGTTTTACTCTTCTGCGATGAGCCAGCCGTCTTCTTGCCGAAACGTAGCAGCGTGAAAATCATGCGCTATAGGACTAGAGACGTCGACATCGGGCGTGAATTCTGGAAGGAACCCTCTCACGATTGAAGGCGACGCTTATAACCTGATTTATAGCGCCGTATCCGCAACCAAGGGAATCATCGAGCGCATCAAGAGGCTGGGCGAAGAGGGATTGGATGCTATCGAGTATCCAGAAGATGCCTTGCATGAGGTCATTACAAATGCGGTATTGCACCGCGACTACAGCATCGTTGCTGACGTCCAAATTCGGATATTTGACAATCGCATTGAGATTGAAAACCCCGGAAAACTGCCTGGTCACGTAACGACCGCAAATATTCTGGACACAAAGCGCGCGCAATCCTGCGCCCGTTCGCCTGATCAACAAATTTCCGAATCCCCCGAACAAGGATGTTGGCGAAGGTCTAAATACCGCCTTTCGCGCGATGGAGACTTTGCGACTCAAGCCTCCCGTTATTCGCGAAACTGATAGTTCTGTATTGGTCGTTATACGTCATGAGCCGCTCGGTTCTCCTGAAGAACTTGTAATGAAGTTCATGGAAACCAACGATGAGATCACGAATAGGCTTGCGCGGGATATAACCGGCATTAAGAGTGAGAACACGATGAAGAACGTGTTTCTGCGGCTGAAGGCCAGAAATATGCTGGAACCGATACCAACGCGGAAGGGATCGGCATCCGCTTGGCGAAAGCCTGTTTTTGGCGCAAACGGGACTGACGACGCAAGTGAGGTATAACATGACGCAGCGCGAGCGTACCGATGCTGCTGCTCGCTGCTCAGTGACTTCGAGGGCACGCTGAACTCGCGATGCAGCACCGCGCGAGCGTCATCGAAAAACCAAAGATCAAGGATCAACGGCTCGCGGGCTCAGAAACCACCCGAAAGCCGAGGGAGAGCGAGGCGGCGGTAGGATCCGTACCCGAGGCGCCCGGCGGCCGCCCACACCTCATCAAGCCTCAAGGGCTACCGCGCAGCACCCGGAGGTGGTCCCCGACTGCCCAACCGGGTCGACGCTCCTCCCGCCCCTGCTCCGGTACTCGTCAGATTTGAAGCCATCGCGGCACCACTGCCACACGTTGCCTGCCAGGTCGAGGTGCCCGAACGGCCCCTCTCCCTGCCGGGCAGCTCCCCACCTTTGCGGTCCCGTCCTTACGCCCGTACATCGCCCGCGTCGCGTCTGCTGGCTCATTGCCCCACGGATAGCGCTCGGCCATCCGTGCCGCGCGCCGCGAACTCCCCATTGCGCCTCACTCGGCAGCGTCACCTTCACCCCCGACGCGATGACCTCTGGCTGCCCGAAAGCCAGGCGCAAAACTGCATCGCGTCCCCCCAGCTCACCCCGACCACCGCCGCTCCTCGTGCGAAAAACCCCGATCGCGCCAGTACCCCGGCTCTTTGTGTCCCGTCGCCGCGAGGAATTTTCCATACTGCGCGTTCGTCACTGGCGTCTCCGCCAACCAGTAGGGCGAGAGCCGGACCCTGTGAACCGGTGTGTCGCATCGCTCTCCACACGGGGCTCCCTACTGTTTGATTCACGCTCTGAGCGGGGGACTAACCCTCTGAGAGCACGGGCGGATCGTGGCGCGGCTCTCCGCATCGAGGGCGGATCAACGCACGGGAGCGGCGTCAGCGGCGCTCAGCGGCGCTCAGCGCGTTACCGTGCTGCGGGTCGATCACCGGTAAGGCCCACTAATTATTCCACACTGATCTTGCAGGACCTCGTCGGCATTGAGTCGAGGAACTGGTCAAGGCGGTGGGATCGGGCGGATACGTTTGGTGTGAAACAAAAACAACTGGGCGGGACCATCCCGCCCCGAGCCACCGCGAGGCCGAGTGTACATGCACGCAGGCTACCCGTCGAGCGTGAAGGGGGTACCGTGATCGCCACCGACGTCCACGATCGTCACGAGCACACCAGGCGGCTCGCCGATCCGGACGCGTATCGGCCGCAGCAGTGTCGGAGCTGCTGTCGGCGGATGCACGCGCACGGCACACGCACGCGCAGGCCGGTCGGTGAGGCGCCGCTCGAGATCCGGCGCTACATCTGCCCTCGGTGCGGTGGCGTCGTCCAGATCGTGCCCGCCTTCCTCGCGGGCCACCTCTGGCGCTGCTGGCCCGCGGTCGAGGCTGTCGTCGTCGATGGCGCGGAAGGCCCGCCCAAGGCCCGCCAGGATCGCGCCGAGGACCCGGCGGCGCTGGCGGGCGAGGGCGAAGGAGCCGGCGCGTCGCCTTGCACACGCTCAGCGCGGAGCGCGTGCCGCGGATCGCGACGGCGCTCGCGGCGATCGGCCTCGATGCGACCCGTGGCGCCCCTTCTCGCGGCCTTTCGCCCGCTCGCCTCAGCGCTCGGCGCCTGCGCTCTCCTTGCGAACCTCCAAAACCTCCTACTACCCGGGCTGCGTATCATGTGACCCAAAAGACATATCCCTTCAGACAGATCGTCCTGCGAGCGATCCCACCCGAAGTGGCCGGACCCAGGCGGTAGAAGGTCGCCATGGATCCCAACAAGCGACGAGAAGTGGCCGAGTGGCGCCTCTCCATCCTCGGCCCGCTGATCAGCGCGCGCCTCGATCACGGCGAGATCCGCGAGCTCCTGGAGGAGGCCGCGGCTCGCTCGTACATCTACCTCGATGGTCAGCCGCGGCGCTTCCGCTGGCGCACGCTCGAGGGCTGGCGCTACGACTATCGCGCAGGTGGACTGAGCGCTCTCGGAGCCTCACACCCGCGCGGACGCGGGCACGTGTCGTGCGATCCCCGAGCTCGTCGCCCGCAAGCTCCTCGCTCTCCGGCGCGAGCAGCCGCGTCGGAGCATCCGTACGCTCATCAAGGCGCTCGAGCGCGCCAACGACGTTCTGCCTGGCACGCTCGCCCCGTCCACCGTCCGGCGTCTCCTGGTCGCGCACGGCCTCTCGAAGCGGCCACACAGCTGCCCACGCGCGAGCGGCGGGCCTTCACCGCCGAGCACCCCGGCGACCTCACCATGGGTGACAGCATGCACGGCCCCCCGGTGATCGGCCCGGACGGCGTGATTTATAAAAATGCTACCTGCTCAGCCAGATCGACGTCGCGTCGCGCCGTGCCCCACTCCGAATTTATTTGAGCGAAGACGCTGCGCACCACGAGGAGGGGCTTCGCCGGGCGATCGTCGCCCACGGAGCGCCGCGCACCTACTACGTCGACCTCGGGGCCGCCTACGTCGCCGCTTCGCTGAAGCAGATCTGCGCCGAGCTCGCGATCTTTCTCCTGCACGCCGGCCCCGGCGACGCCGCCGCCAGGGGTGATCGAGCGCTTCCACAAGACCTGGCGCGCCGAAGTCGGCGCCGAGCTGCCGTCCTATCCGCTGCCGCTCGCCGAGCCCAACCGCCTCCACACCGCCTGGATGACCTGCGAGTACCCCAGGCGCGTCCATGCCGCGACCGGCCAGAGCCCCCGCGATCGCTTCCTCGCGGGCGCCGAGCACCTGCGTCGTGTCCCTCAGGACATCAACATCGACGAGATCTTCTGCACCGCGAGCGACGTACGGTCCGCGCCGACGGCACGATCCGCTGGGAGGGCGGCTTCTACGAGGTCCCAGGCGAGTACGTCGGCGAGAAGGTCGAGCTGCGCTTCGCCCCGCTCCGCCCCGATCTCCCCGCTCCTGCTTCCACGTCGACGGCGTGCGCGTCACCGAGGTCTTCCCGCTCAACCGCCTCGCCAACCACCGCCGCCCACGCCGCGAGCTGCCCGGCCCGAGCCCGCCCCGCCCCGCGTCCTCAAGGGCCCCTCGACTACATCGACGACGAGTACCAGGCGCTGCTCCGAGCCTTCGGCGACGGATCGATTCATCATCTGACCCAGAGGACATCCCATGACCTGGCGCGAGCGCTTCGGCATGCACACCGCGCCGCTCCCCCGCGGCGCCGCGGGCGAGAGCTTCTTCGAGCGCGACCCGCACTATCAGCGGCTCGCGCGCGTCTTCTGCTGGCTCGCCACCGAGCCTGGCCTCGGAGTCCTCACCGGCGAGCCTGGCGTCGGCAAATCGGCCCGCGATCCGCCACCTCTGCCGCGCCCTCCACCCCGACGAGCACCGCGTCCTCTACCTCTCCGACTGCGCGGTCAAGCCCCTCGATCTCACCGGCGTGCTCGCCGCCGAGCTCGGCCTACGACCCAGCGCGCGCGCAGATCGTCGCCGACATCAAACGCGCGCTTGTCACCTCGTCGACGAGCGCGGGATCGTCCCCCGTCGTCGTCCTCGACGAAGCTCGGAGGACTCCGCGACGAGCTCCTCCACGAGCTCCACGGCCTCTGTAGCCTCGACTTCGACGGCCGCGACTACCTCACCCTCTGGCTCGTCGGCCACTCCCTGAGCAGGCGCCTGCCTCCAGCAGCACACCGCGCTCGCCCAGCGCGTCCTCGTCCACCTCCCACTCGTCGCCAAGACCGACCTATCGTCCTTGAGACATGCTCGATCACGGCCTCACCCACGCCGCCTCACCCGCTCTGCTCACCGACGACGCCCGCGCCGCGCTTCCTCCACGCCGCCCGCGGCCTCCCCGGCTCCTCAGCCACCTCCTCCGCCTCGCCCTCCTCCTCGCCGACGAGCGCGCCTCCCCAGATCGACGCCTCGATCATCAACTCCGCTCTCATCCTCCTCCACCTCGATCACCCCAAGCTTAACCCCAAACCCCTCCCCAAATCCCGCTTCCAACGTGACCCAAGATCACGCGCATAAACAGACCCGACACACCGGCTCCTCTTGACCCCCTTCATGCCCCATCTCAAAGCGCCCGCCCGGAACCCACAAAATGCGAATCCCCGTCACCTGCTCGATAAAGTGCTGCCCGCTATCCATCCTGCGAGCGCCACGCCGCGCCGTTGACAGCCAGCCGCGCAGCGCGTCTGCCAGCCGCCCGGATCGCGTACGTCGAAGCACCGCGCCTCACCACAAGCTCTGCCGGCCAAGCCGCGTCCCCCCAGGGAGCAGCGCCCACGCCATCGCCTTTTTCGCGTCGACGAAGTACGCGACAGCTCGACACCGCCGCATCACGCAGCCGGGCCCTCGGCCCGAGAGCACGACCACGCAGGGCGCCGCCTCTGCGGCCTCAACTCGCTGTTCAGCTCAAGCGCATTGAAGAGGCGCCCCTGCGCATCGGAGAAGACCTGCACCCCGCACGCCGCAGCCCTTCGCCAGCCCTCCGCCGCGGTTCGCTCCTTTTCAAAAACTCCAGCACGACCTCGGCGCCCTCACGCATCCCGCCGACTCGCGCACCTAAGGATCTGCGCCGCCAGCGCCTGCACCTCCGCGTCGCTTTGACCCGCTACGCTCCGGCCACAGCCTCGCGCACCCGCTCATCGCCGGGAGAAACGCCGCAACAGCCGCAGCACCGTCGCCAGCTCGCGCGGCGCTACCGCCCGCGTGCAAGCGCTCGAGCAGCGGCGTCGCGTCGGCCTCCGGGCGCCTCATCGAGGAGCTGGTCGAGCAGCTCGCCCTGAGAGATCTGCACTTGAGCACACGCCGCATCAGCGGCACAAACGCCACCCGCTGCCCCGCCACCAGTCGCGCGACCTCGTGCCACCACGGACGGCGAGATGCGCCGGTCGCTCATCCAGCAGCGTATCCCTCCCGCCGATGTGGGTCCCGCCGCGAGGTACTCCTGCAGCCCGAGGTGGGCGAAGCCGAGGTGCTCCGGCGCGCTCTTGCAGCACCCCGCGTCCCTCTGCAACCAATCGACCACCCGCATCCCCAGGCGATCGCCGAGCCCCAGCTCCCCGCAGCCGCTTGACCATCACCGCCAGCTCCGCGCGCAGGCGTGTATCGCGGTCCCCCGAGGCTTGCAGCGCGTACGCCAGCGGCCTGAAGCACCGCCAGCGCCTTGTCGATCACCAGCGGCGGATCGCGTCGCTTCTGCTCCTTGCCCCAGCGTAACAGCAGCACCTCCAGGCAGCGCTCGTGGTACTCCGCCCGGCTACACGCGGCATCGGCGCGCCTGCGATGCACGATCGCCGCAGAGCAGGGTCAGGAAGAGCGGCGACCACCATCACCTTGAGCCGCTGGGTCGTATACACCTCGCTGTAGCGCGCCGCGTTCAGCTCCTACCGCGCGCCTGCGCCTCCTCCTCCGCTCACCGTGCGAACCACCTGCACCGCCTCCGCGAACCACCTGCCGCACCAACCGATCTGACCATCTCGCCGCTGAGCGGACGCAGCTCTAGCTCCGTAAACTGCGCGGGCAACTTCACCCGCCCGCCGATAGCCGGCGTAG
>JADJRG010000022.1 GCA_016712315.1 Nannocystis sp.
GACCGCCGCGGCCGCCTCGTCACCGCGCTCGACCAACCCCCAGAGATCGAGCCCAAATACAACGGCCCCCCGAACGACATCGTCGCTCAAGCCGAGCTGCTCTACCGCCAGCATCGTGCGCTCAAGCTCCAGGGCCTGCTCGATTCCCGGCGCCCAAGGCGGCACCCTCAGCGCTGAGGCCGCGTTGGCGGCGCTCGTCGATCAAAAATGGAACCTCGACGGCGAGGACTGGGACGAAGCTGCGCCCGCCGACGCCTACCTCACCGGCGTCACCCTCTGGCAGCGCCATGACCGCGCCAGGCCCGCGCGGACGCTGGGGACAGCGTCGCCGCGGAGCAGGTCTCCCGCCTGCTCGCGGCCATCAAGCCGGTCGTCTTCGCCGATCTCAGCGAGCTCAGCCCGAATCATGGGTGGATCCCGCTCGACCTCGTCTCCCGCCTGGGTCTCGGCCACCATGAACCGGAACATGGGGGCTCTTACGCTCGTCCGCGAAGGGGGCCTCATCAGCGCCGCGGACGGCGAGCGCAGCCTCGCCGCCGAGACCATGAGCTTCCTCGGCTGGCTCAATCACGACAACAAGAACTTCACCCCGATCGGAGAGGACAAGAAGGCGGCCCAAGACGAGGACAAGGCCCAAGCCAAGAGGAAGCTGGCGGAGAAGCGGATCGCGATGCAACAGCGCTGGGCCGAGTCCTTCTACAAGTTCTTGGCCGCCGATGAATCGCGGCAGGAGGAGGTCGTATACGCCTACAACCGCGCCTTCCGCGGGCGCATCGTCCCCCAGTACCCCGCCGAGCCGCTCTCGATCGTCCGCTGGGGGCAAGCGGCCCCTCAGCTCAAGGATCACCAGATCGCCGGCGCCCGGCGTGTGCTCGCCCAGCGCGGCGGCCTGGTCGCCTTCGACGTCGGCGTCGGCAAGACCTACACGGCCTTGGCGGTGATCGCCCGCGCCCGCCAGGAGGGGTGGGTGCGCCGCCCGGTGGTGCTCGTGCCTGGCTCCCTCGTCTGGAAGTGGCACGACGACGTGCTGTGCACCTTGCCGGACTACCGGATCCGCGTCATCGGCTCGAAGCGCAAGATCCTCAGCCGAGGCCCCGCAAAGGGCCAGATCGTCTCCGAGACCGACACCCCCGAGGAGCGTGCGCGCAAGTGGATCGAGCTCCAGACGGGCCAGCTCGACCTCGTCATCCTGAGCTACGACGCGCTCCCACGCACCAAAATGAATGTAGACGCGGTGCTCGCCTACGCAGAGCAGGTCGAGTCCATCGAGCGCTCGCTCAACCTCCGGCGCCGCAACCTGAAGGAGAAGGCGAGCGCCTGGGCCAAGAGCGCCCTGACCGAGCGCCAGCGCGCTCTGCTCGAGCACGGGACTCGGGCCTGGGTGGAAGAGACCCTCGCGCTCCCGGAGGGCTGGGAGTACGACCCTGGTGTCACCTGGGATGAGATCGGCGTCGACATGCTCATCGTCGACGAGGCGGCTTCCTTCAAAACCTACATGCCGGGGCCGCGCGAAGACGGCGGCGTGCCTCGCTTTATGGGGTCCAGTGGCGACGGCTCGAACCGCGCCTGGCAGCTCGACTTCCGCGCGGCGGCGGTGCGTCGCACCACCGGGGGCGCCGGCATCGTGCTGCTCACCGCGACGCCCGCCAAGAACTCGCCGCTCGAATTGTACAACCTCATCCAGTTCGTCGACCCCAACGCGTTCTTGGCCGTAGGGATCCACGATCCCGAGCAGTTCATCGATCACTTCCTCAAGATCGAGTATCGCGAGGTGCTCGACAGCACCCTGAGCCCGGTCATGGCCAGCGCGGTCACGGGGTTCATCAACCTCGACGAGCTGCGTACCCTCATCTTGACGTATGGCGAATTCAGGACCGCCGCCGAGGTGAACCTCAAGCTGCCGCGCCCGGTGGTCGAGACCATCACCGTCACCATGGACGACGCTCAGGAGGAGAAGTACGTCGCTTATGTCAAAGCGATCGAAGCGGTCATCGCCGACACGAACCCCAAAGGCTCCAAGAACGTCATCCTCGGCCTGCTCGCGCGCCTCGGCCTGGTCGCCCTGCATGCGAACCTAGACGAGGGCTACACCTTCGAGATCGCGCGTGAAGGCGGGCAGGCGAGCAGGACGGTCTACGATGAGGAGGGCAACTCGGCGCAGATCACCGTAGACCTGCCGCGCCCGGTCTACGACAGCCCCAAGCTGGTCGAGTGCGCCAAGAGGATCATCGCCTCACCGCACTGCGGCCACATCGTGTTTGCGGAGCCCACCGCCGTGCACGTGTGGATGAAAGAGGTCCTTATCGAGCACGGGATCCCCGCCGAACGGATCGCCTGGCTCAATCCCAGCGTCAACACCCTCGAGCGCACCCGGATCGCCCGCGACTTCAACGGCCTCAGCTCTGAGACCCCCGCGCCGGGCACCTGCACGCGCCCTCCGACAGCGCCTCGATCCCGAAGTACGACGTCGTGATCGCCAACAGCGTCGCCTACGAAGGGATCGATCTCCAGGGTGCGCACCTGCTCGATCCACCACCTGGATCTGCCCTGGACCCCCGCGGACTTGGAGCAGCGAAACGGCCGCGGCGTGCGCCAGGGCGCCACATTCCCCGTGATCAACATCTATTACTACTTCGCGGACGGTTCGGCGGACGGCTATCGATTCTCTCTGATCAGCGGCAAGGCCGGCTGGCTCGGTGAGGTGCTCAAAGGCAGCGTGCGAGACACCAACAACCCCGGCGCCCAGCAGCAGCTCTCCCCCGAGGATGTGCTGCTCATGATCTCCCGCAACAAGGAGAAGACGCGCTCTCTTGGAGGCGAAGCGCGAGGAAGCGGCCCTGGAGGCCCGCTGGCGCGTCGTGAAGGAGGCGAATCAGCTACTCCGCCAGGCGGTCGCTCGTTTTGCGTGGGCGCGCACCACACAAGATCCCGAGAACGCCGCGCGGCTGCGTCAAGAGGCCGAGGATCGGCTCACCGAGCTCCAGCAGGTGGACCCGGAAGTGTGGCCATGGGCGCCCTGGATGTACGCCGCACGCGACGTCGATATGATCGTCGGTCGCTCCTGGGCGGGTCCCGTCTACGAGGGGCTACGGGTGTCTCGGCCGCGCCTCGGCGCGAGCGACAAGTTCGACTACCTCGAGTTTGGCCGGGTCCGCCTCGTCGAAGGCAACGAGGAGATCGGCATACGCGCCGCGGGTGAGGCGCTGTGGCAGCTCGTTCGCCCTGCGGAGCTCACCCCGAGATCCAACCCGCCGACATGCCCCGCGAGGGCGGCCCGCGCTGGCCCGAGGACGACGACACCGCCACGGACAAGGCGCTGGAGGCTCGTTTAGGCAGCGAGCGCCCGATCCGCTCCCTCCAGGATCTCACCTGGGATCGAGCCTCCGACGCCTTTGTCGAAGGATTCTGGCCTCGCGCCGCGACCAAGATCCGGGACGCTCTTGTGCGCTGGGCGCCGCGCTCGCCCACCGAGGATCGCTTCCCCGTCGAATCGGCCGACCGCCTCCTGCTCCGCGGCGCCGCCGACCTGGGCGACGCCGACCTGATCCCGCCGACCCGCGCCGGCTGGGTGAGGTACCTGGAGCTGGCCCCCCAGCAGCCGCCAGTCCTTCGACAAGCTCGACCAGGTGGCCCGGCATTGGTGGTCACGCGGCCTGCCGCGCTCTCTGCTCGCCGACGCCCGCCGCGCCGAGCCCGCGAAGGTGGCGGCGACAGCCGAGGCGCCCGCGACGACCCCAGCGCCGCCGCCGAAGGCTGCCACGCCCCCTCCGACCCCTCCGCCGTCCCCGCCGACAAAAGCCGCTCCCGCGCGGCGGAGTCGGACGCCGAAAAAGAGGCGCGGCTGCTCAAATCCTTGGCCGACGCCGTCACGGGCGCGCTGCGTGCCGCACGAGGGCCCTCATGACGATGACCCCCGCCCAGATCCTCGACGCTGCCCTCGCGGCCTGGCGCCCCATCGCCGCGCAGCACGACCCGATCGAGCTGATCGATCGAGTCATCGAAAAACACCGCGGTATGCTGATTCAGCTCATCGAGCAAGAGCTGCAACCAGAAGACCTCTCTGCGTCCACACCCCCCTCAAGATCGCCCAAAAAGGCGCTACGGGTCTCCTGGCTCGCGCTCTCACAGAGCCCGCCGGTGGACAAGTTATTCGAGCCTCGCGGCGAGACCGCCGTGATCAACGACGGCGCGCCCGCCATCAACAACCACTTGGTCGCGCTCGTCCGCGCCGCCGCCGCCACCACGGATGTCTTTGGGGGCGAGCTCTTGCGCGCGCTCGCCTACATCCGCCTGCGCGCAGAGGGCCATCTGCTCCGGGAGTGGGGTTTCGAGGTCCATCTCGCCTGGGACGGCGAACACGGGGCGCTCGGGCTCTTTCGCCTCAGCGCACCCGAGCTCCTGCTCGCCGTGCTCTTGGACGGGGGCGAGCATACGTCCGAGCGCGACCCCTACCTGTACCTGCGCGCGGAGCGTCTGCACGGCGCGCGCCAGCTCGGCGGAGCCGCGCTGCCGGAGGCCCCGCACCCACCCATCCCTTATCAAGTCCTCGCGCGGGCGGCCAAGCGCGGCCGAGCGCTCCTGCTCAGCCCCGAAGTACAAGACCGTGACGCTCTGATCGCCGAGGTCGTGGAGGTGCTCCTGCACTCGGAGGAGCTTCTGCGGCAGGGGGTCGTGCAGGAGAGCCTCATCGCGTCCGCACTCGCTGTCTGGTCCGCGGCCGATCCAGGGCTTCGGGAGCCTGTGCAGGAGGCGCCCTTCACCGCCGCGGAAGGCCGGCGCCGCGCCTCACGACCCTCTACGGACTCTGACAACCTCCAAGAGCTCGTCCGCGACGTCGCCGAGCGCAACGGCGAGCCGCGGTCGCTCGTCCAGGTCGCCGAAGCGAGGGCGCTCGCGCACGTGCTTCACAGGCAGGGGTACGACGCGCAGCACGAATCGAGCACCGACGAAGTCCTCTTCCCCCGCGGTGACGGGTCACTTCGCGCCATTTTTCGTGTGCGAACCAACACCTTGAGTGTGGACGCGACAGGACAACCAGAGGGCTTACCCAGCCTCGAACAGCTCGCCAGGGCCACCGACGAGGCGCACGCGCTGCTGCGGTGGGCCCAGGCGCGTTTTGCATACTTCCCAACGGCAGCGCAGCAGGCGTGGGCGCGAGCGAGCTCCGGCCCCAAGCTGCCCGGAAGAATTCACGGTCGAAATAGACACACCGCCCGCCGCGATCCTCGACTGGCAAAAGAAGGAGGTCGACCCCCCTCTGGCTGCTTAAGCAGACATGACGGAGAGTGCGGACCACAGGTATGTCCAAAGTATCACCGCCAACATCGCCCAAGGCGGCCTCTACAACGATCTGGAGCGCCGCCGCGAGCTCATCCTGTACCGCGCGGCCGCGCACATCCTCCGCGCCCGCGGATTCGACGCGGTCCAGGGCTTCCGTTTCATGGATGAAGGTACATCGCGCCCGGCGATCGGGCTCTATGGAGCCATCGAGCTCTCGGGGGGCCAACTGCGCCACAAGCCAGGGTGGGACGATCCTGCGCTCCTGAGACACCTCCGGCGCGCGCTGGGGACGCCGAGGCGCTCGCCAACACACATGGCTGGATCTCGGCGACGGTGTGGGACCGCGCGCGCGCCATCGAGCCCGATCCCTGCCCGACGCGATCATGGCAAAGATCGCCCCGAAGGGCCTGCGCGTCGCCCCGTTCCCGAATTCGCCCTCCGTCTTCTGGATGAAGCGCGAGGTCGAAAAGACCGCCCCCGAGCGGCCCTGGGACAATGAGCGGTGGCTCGTCGATCTCTTAGCCCAGACCAAAGGGACCAAAGAACAACGTCGGCTCGTCAAGCAGAACGGCGAGACCCGCGTCACGCTGCGAGCCCTCGCGCTGCGCCTCGCCGCCGCGGGCTACGACACACGCCTTATGGAGACCGCCGACGCCGATCAAAGCGTCGTCGCCATCCTCCGCGACGGCCAGCTCGTCGCGGTCGTGGAGAAGACGGCGCTGCGCTACGCGCCCTCGCTCCAGGGGTCCTCCTACTTGCAGGAGCTGACCACCGAGGTCGACGAAGAGCGGGCCGCGATGCGAGCGACCATCGCGCGGGTCGCAGGAGCGGGGGCGGGAGCGGCGGGCCTGGCCAAGCGCCTCAGCGAGCTCGCCATGCGGCTTTGGCCGACGGCCCCGCCCGCCACCGCACCCCAGCGCCTCGACCCCGTCAGCGACGCCGTCGCCGCGCCCCGTCGCGAGGCCGAGGCCGCCGAGCTCCAACGGATCCAGGCGCTCGCCGCCGACGAGCGAGGGCTGCGCGATCTCGCCCTCCGCCTCAAAGAGCTCGTCGAACCCCTCGACAAGACCCCCTTCGAGGTCCGCCAGTATTTCGACGCCCAGCCGCGCGCCTGGTCCATCGCGGGCCACACGATCGCCCAGATGATCGACGACTACATGCTCGAAGGGGGCCCCGTAGGCGGCGTACTCGAGCAGATCGCCGAGCAGCTCCACGTGGATGACGAGGCCGACCGTGTGCTGCTCGAGAAGGGCGTCTTGCTGGTCCCCGAGAGCACCCTACGCAGCGACGACAGCACCGCGGGCAAGTATGTTTTGCGACAAGAGCCCGAGGGCGTCTCTCGCCATGACCTCGAGGTGCTCGGCGTCGAGCTCGATGAAGACGGCGAAGAGACCTCCTGGGTTCAGGTGCGCGCCTTGCCTGCGAAGGACGGTACAAGACCGCTCAGGCAGCACGATGGTCTGATCGATCAGATCCAGGACGAACCCACGCTCCTCCGTGACTGGGAGCAGTACCACCTGCTCGCCAAGGCGCTGCGCCGCGCCCCTCTGGACCTCGAGCGCACGCGCCAGCTCATCGCCTATGCCGGCGTCTTGGTCGCCGCGCCCAGGTGCCGGGGCCGCGCTCGGGCCACCGCCGTGCGGGCGCTCGATCTCGCTATCCGAGAGCACAAGACGGCCGCCGCCGCGATCGAGAAGGACTACCAAAGATGGCGAGGGAGCGGCTCACCCGGGTCGCCCGCCACCTCGCCCGCGTCGCCCACGAGGTCGCGTCCGTGTGCGCCGCCGGCCAGATGGAGCTCGTCGACCCGGTGTTTCGCGCTCCCGACGACATCACCCCCGAACAGGACCAACCCGGCGACTTCGAGCAGAGCGCCGAGCCCTACCGTCCCCACGACCTGCTCACCCCCGACACCATCATGACGGCGCTCGAAGCGCTGGACTGGAAGCTCCCGCTGGTCGACGAGGTGCACGCTCGGCGACGTGTAAAGCCCCACGAGAGAGGTGGCGCATGACGACCCCCCTGCGACCTGCCGAGATCTTCGACGCCGCCGTGGCCGCCTGGCGCCCCGCCGCGGACGCGGAGTATTCGCCCGAGCTCGTCGACGAGCTCCTCCGCAAGCACCGCCATCGCCTCATCCGCCTCATCGAGGAGCAAACAAGCCCTGTGCTCTCGTTAAGCCAGGCTGTGATCGAGCGCCGCCTCGAGGACGAGGCCGCCGAGCTGCGCCGGATCCGGCAGGTCGCCGTCGACCCGCACGCCCTCTACCACCTGGCGCTGCGCCTCGAGGAGATCGCCGCACCCGCCCAAAAGACCCCCGAAGAGGTCATGGAATACTTCCGGCGCCACGGATTCGAGCGCAGCTCCGACCTGATCGCCACATACCTGCGGACGGGTGGACCCGTGGGGCCCCTCTTGCGCAGCGTCGCCGCGCAGCTCCGCGTCGGCGACGAGCACGACGCTGTGATCGTCAGGGATCCCGGCGAGGAGGACGAGTCGATGGCGGTCCCCGAGGACACCTTGCTCGGGGTCGACCGCGATTGGCGCGTGGGCGATCACGGCCACGTGCTGCGTCAAGACCCCGAGGGCGTCTCCCTCCACGACATCGAGCTGCTCGCAGAAGACATCGACGAGCAGGGCCGGATGACCGCCTACGTCCGCATCAAGCCGGGCCGCGTGACCTGCAGCGGCTGCAACCTGCGGGGCGGCTCCAGATCCCTCAAACACGGTGACCGCCTCATCCGCCGCGACCTCATCGCCTCGCCGTCCACCCAGCCCTACGGCCATGAACGACTGGAGCGTCACTGGGAGCATTTTTCAAAACTCGCCAGCGCGCTGAGGCGCTCGCCGCTCGAGCTCGAGCGTACACGCCAGCTCATCGCCTACGCGGGCGTGCTCGTGGCCGCGCCCTCCTGCCGAGGCCGCGCGCGGGCCGTCGCCGCGCGCGCCGTCGGTCTCGCGCTGCTCGAGCACAAGGCCGCCGCGCAGGAGATCGAGAGCGGCCACGATCAGCTCGCCGCCGAGCGGCTCACCCGCGTCGCTCGCTACGTCGCCCGCGCCGCCCACGAGCTCGCCTCCGCGTGCGCCAAGGGCCAGATCGAGCTCGTCCAGCCCCTCACCGCCCCCACCGAGGTCTCCGAGGGAGAAGACCAGCCCACCGCGTTCGAGTTGACCCTCGCGCCCTACGCCGGCCAGCCAGGGCTCACCACAGAGGCGGTCGAGACCGCCCTAGGCCACCTCCGCGAGCACGAGGACGAATGACGACGACATCCACTCTGCTGGATCGCTGGCGCGCATCGCTGGACCTCCCCCCCCGGCGAGTCGACGGCTTTATCACACGCCACCGACGCGACCTCGAGCAATACGTGCAGCTCCGTCGCGGGCGAGAGAACGTCTTCGCCGTGCGCCTCCCGCAAGTTTGGGAGAACCTGCGAGGTCTCGCTCAAGAGCTCTCCTACCTCGCCAGGCGCCTGCCCAAGACCCCTCGGGAGATCGCGAGAGACCTCGGGGAGCATGACCCTGCGATCGGCGAGATGATCGACACCTTCCTGGACGAACACGCCGGGGAGGAAGGCGTGCACCTCGAGCCCTTCCTCTCCCGCCTCGCCGCTCGACTCTCCTACACCAGCGATCGGGATGAAGTCTTTTACGGCCACAACGAGGAGGAGCTGGTCTCGCCCGTGCGGCTCATGAAGGAGGACGAGCCTCCATACCGCGCCTATGTGCTCCGGGAAGACCTTGGCGTCGAGCGTCGTTTCGTCGAGTCCCTCGGGCCCTACATCGACGAGGACGGCTACGAGACGAACTCGCTCCTCATTCGGGATCTGCGCGATCCCGAGAGCGACGGCATCCCCTTGGCGGCCGGCGACCGTCTCATCGATCCCCTCGTCGCGACGCCGCCGATCTGGAGAATCGAGCTGCACTGGGACCACTATCACTGGCTGGCGCAGGCGCTGCGGCGCGCGCCCGGCCAGCTCGAATTGTCCCGTCGCCTCCTCATCCTCATCCCAGAGCTGATCCACGCCGCGGCCTGCGAGGGTGAGCCCCGCCAACGAGCGGTCCAGGCGCTCATTGCGGCCGTCCGCGCCCACCAACGGGCGACGCACATCTTTAACCGCGGAGAGTCCGCCGAAGAGCTGTTTCGCGCCGCGCGTGTGCTCACCCGCCGCGCCCACACGATCGCCCTCGCCTGCGCCGAAGGCCGCTCACTCTCCGAGCTCGACCTGGACCGCTCGGATCCAGCGCACCTACGCCCCGGCGAGACCGACCCCTATCGCCACAGCCACCACAAGAAGAGGAAAGGACAGTAGACATGACAGACCCCACAAACCCCACCATCGAGCAACTCCTCCGCGACCTGGGCCAAAAAATTGCCAAAGGCGGCAGTGGCGCCGATCGGATCATGGTCAGGATCACCCGGTCCTTCCTCAACACCATCGGTGACGAGCTTAAAGACTACGAGAGCAGTCACCGCAGCGTCAGCGTCTTCAGGATCGCCCGGTCGCTCCTCAACACCATCGATGACGGGCTGGAAGAGCAATTGCGAGAGCAGGGCGCGAAAGAGCAGCTCCTGCTCGCCCTCGAAGAGGTCGAGAAGCTCCGGGGTATCGTCCGGGATCAAGCGCGGATCATCAAGGAGCAGGCGGAAGCCCTCGACGACAACAAGCAGGCCCTTCAGCGCGTCGTCTCGATGATTTCGGGCATCGGTCTCAACGGCTCCGCCAAGCCCAAGGGGAAGTACCGCCACCGAGGAGAGGCGTAGATGGCTCGCTCGCCCGACTGGAAGAAGCCAGCGATGGCCATCGGCGCCCCCGACGCGAGGTGGCCGCTGCCGACAGTGCCCCCGAAGTTCGCCGACTGGAGCTTCGGGGGAGGGCGCCCTTCGGCTGTGAGCACGCCGAGTGCGAGCGCTGGCACGCCGGCATTGACCTCACGGGCGCGCCGGACGGGGCCGTCATCATCGCGCCGGAAGACAGCGACGTGGTCGCGATCGACCGCGGCTGGAGCTCCGGCTCCAAGGCGGCGTTTCTGCGCACCAAGAGCGGTCTATTTCTGGTCCTCGGCGGCTTCAAGGCGGGCAGCCACACGGAATTCCGCGTCTCGCCTGGCGCGTCTGTGCGCGCCGGAGACCAGCTCGGCCGAGTGCTCGGCTCCTACGGCATGATCCACCTCGAGACCTACGTCGCCGCCGATCGCAAGGCCAACTCGGTGTGGTGGAAGATCGACCCTCCCCCCAAGGGCCTGCTCAACCCCACGACCTACGTCGAGCGCATGGCGAAAGCGAGCACTTGTGCGCGCAGCGGCGCATCAGAGCCCTGCGTCGCCCCCAGCGTCGACACGCCCGACGCGGGGCCCCCCGCCCACAACGCGCCGACCCGCTCGTCCACGTTCTGGTGGGTTGTGGGCGTGGGCGGAGCGAGCGCGCTCCTCGCAGGCGCACTTTGGGCGAGGAACCGGAGACACGCATGACACCCGCATCCAGAAACGCGCTCATCCTCGCCACCACCGGCTCCGTCGCCGCGCTGGGTTGGTACCTCCAACAGCGGCGAACAAGCGCACGACCCCAGCCCCTGCACAGCGCTCGTACGATCCCGATCATCACAGAAACCATCGACCTGGGCACGGCGGAGCAGGTGCTCATGGCCATGGAGCGGATCCCTAGCGACGACGAGCTCACCCTCCTGCTGCATACCGCGGGCGGCAGCGTCGCCGCGTGTGTCATGATCGCGACCGCGCTGCGGCGCTTCGAGCGCAGCACGGCGATCGTTCCCTACCTCGCGCTCAGCGGCGGCACCCTCATCGCCCTCAACGCCCAGAGCCTCCAGATGGGCAAGGACGCGGCCCTCTCCGCCGTCGATCCCGTGCTGGACGGCGTTCGTGTGCGACACCTGAGCAAGGCGAGCCACGAACGCTCCGCGTCCGCTGCCGAGTATGACCGGGCCATGCGCGCATATCTGCGCCACACCATCGACCGTCGGATCCCCCACACGTCGGCCGATCACCGCGGTGAGGTCATGAAGGTCTTTTATGGCGAGAACGCGCCGCACGAGTGGCCGATTCTTCGCATCGACATGGAGATGATGGGGATCAGCGTATCTGACCCTCACCCGATGTGGGGACAGATCGTCGAAGAGATCCGAGGGAGGGGGCGATGAGCCTCGAGCTACCGCTCCTCATCGGCCCCAGGCACACCCTCGGCGCCTTCGTGCTTATGCGCGGCGAGACCCTGCTGGAGACGATCGAGCCCGGCATGGCCGCCGTGTTCTGCCTGCTCAGCGGCGGCGCCTCGATCTCGCGGCCCCGCGCTTAGCGCGACCGCCAGCCTGCACATCCATGCCCAACCCGGTCAACCCGTCGTTCTCAGCGATCCAGGGGTCTATTGCATCATCGCTAAACAACACACCGTCGGCGCGCGCGCCGTTCGGCTCAAGAAAGGCTAGGAGATGGCACAACAAGCACAACCGGCGCAAGCCGCTCAACCCGAAGACGAACTCACAGCGGCGCTGCCGGGGTTTTTAAAGCCCTACGCCGGTCTGGCCCGCCTGGGTCTAGGGGTCGCCGCACGTTACTTTTACCAGGTCGAGCAGGCGTGCGCGGCCGAGGCCCGCCTTGGACGGCCGCTCACGTTCACGGAGCGGCTATCGCTGCCGAAGCTACGCGATATCATCACAGAAGAGGTCTGCAAGGCGCCGTCCACAGCAATGCCCGGCGAACCCGGCGATCTCGTGGACTTGCTGCGCTCGCGTATCAGCCCCGAAGAGCTCGCGGTCTTCATGTCCGCCGCCGGAGCGCCGATCCCGCAGCCCCCCGCACCTGAACGCCAACCAGTAGAGGCCGCCAACATGCCCCCACAAGCGCCCCATCCACAGGATCTCGCAGCTTTCCTCGAGCGCTTCGGCCCCCTTTTCGCGGGGCCCCAGCCACAGGCCCAGGCCCAGGCCCAGGCCCAGCCACCACAGCCTCAGCCTCACCCACAGCCACACCCACAGCCGCAACCCCGGCCACAGCCAAGCGCGGCTGCGCCCCACCGCAACAGCCAGCTCTCGGAGTTGCGGGAGGCGATCGCTCGGAACTGCCCACCCCGAACCGGCGTCGCGCCTCAAGTCCCCATGCATCAGCCCGCGGATCCCTACCCACCGCACCAGCACCAGTACGCGCCCCCACCGCACCAGCACGCCTACGCGCCCCCGGACGCCTACGCGCCCCCACCGCACCAGCACGCCTACGCGCCCTCGCCGCCCCCGCACGCATACGCGCCCCCGCCGCCCCCGCACACGTACGCGCCCCAGCCGCCCCCCCACGCGTACGCACCCCAGCCGCCCCCGCACACGTACGCGCCCCCGCCGCCCCCGCACACGTACGAACCCCTGCCGCCTGCGTACCAGTACGCGCCTCCGCCGCCCGCGTACCAGTACGCGCCCCAGTACGCGCCCCAGTACGCGCCCCAGTATCCCACCTACCAGGACGCGCCCTCGTACGCGGCCCCGCAACTACAGCACCAGCCTCAACGCTACGCTCGGAACCACTTCCACCCGCCGCAGCAGAGCGCGCCGGCCCCCGAGCCCTCCTCACCGCCGGCCCAGCGCCAGCCACCGCCCCCCTTGCCGCGCCGCTCGCCGCTCGCGGCCCCGCAGGCGGTCACGGGCCTCACCGAGGCAGTGGCTGGACTTCATGCACGGGTCGCCGACCTCGAGGAGCGCTCGAGCCGGCTCGAAAACACGGTTGGGCAGCTCCTTTCGATGCTCACCGCGGCTCTCGAAGAACAGGCCCGCGCCGGGAAGGTCGCGGCTGCGGAGACGAACGACGTCGACAACGGGAAGGTCGCGGCTGCGGAGACGAACGACGTCGACAACGGGAAGGTCGCGGCTGCTCCGGCAAGCGGCGAGCAAAAGGCTGCGACCACCGTCGAGGCGCTCGACGTCGACGACGGTAAGATCGCGGCTTCTCCGGCAAGCGGCGAGCAAGGGGCAACGACCGCCACGGATGCGCTCGATGAAGAGGTCGCGGCTGCTCCGGCAAGCGGCGAGCAAGAGGCAACGACCGCCACGGAGGCGCTCGACGAGGAGGTCGCGGCTTCTCCGGCAAGCGGCGAGCAAGAGGCAACGACCGCCACGGAGGCGCTCGACGAAGAGGTCGCGGCTGCTCCGGCAAGCGGCGAGCAAGAGGCTGCGACCGCCACGGAGGCGCTCGACGTCGACGACGACGACAGCGACGAGCATGGCGGCCGCGAGCAGGATACCACCCCGACAAGCGACCACGATGGTGGAGCTGACGCCAGCGACGCCGATCGTGACCTACCTGCTGCCACGGCAGACGAGCAAAGCGCCGACCACAACGAAGTGCGGGCAGCCGCTCCCACGACCGATCAAAAGGTCGAGGATCTGATCGCGCCCCTCCGAGATGTCACGGAGCTCTACGGTCGCCGCCTCGCGGCCATGGAGCAGTCCGTGGCGACCGTTGTCACCGCCATCCCACTCTTGATGAAGCAAGCACAGGTCCAGCGATGATCATCTCAGTCCACAACACCAAGGGCGGCGTCGGAACCACGGCGCTCGTACGACACCTCACCCACCTCGCCACCTCACGCGGCTGGCGTGTACATACACGATCGCCGACGAGCGCCGACGATCCCATCGACGCCGATCTCATCCTCATCGATGGCCCCGGCGGCGGTGAGCTCGCGGCCGACGTCACGATCATCCCGATCTCGTCCAAGCTCGCACACCTCCACGCGGACGCCCTGGCGGACGGGCTTCGCGGCCTTGTCATTTACCTCCCCAACACGGGCTACAAGCTCTCTGAGCTGGCCCCTCACCTCAACGTGGCCGTCGCGGAGGGGATCCCCTACAGCAACGCGATCGCCCACGCCGCCGAGTATGAGCGTGTGATCTGGGAAGACCCCGAGCTGCGCCACACGCCCGGAGCCGAGGCCCTCCTCCGGAGCCTCAACGACGTGCTCCGCCTAGCTGGCCTCGACGACAAGCGGGCGCACCCCGACCCCGCCTCCCCCCCGGCGGCCGCACCCCCTGCTGTTCAGGCCGCAAAACCGTCGACCTCTGACACCAAGGATCTCGACCACACCCTCGTGCAGAGCACTCACGAGAAGCTCCGCGCGCGCCTCTCAGCCGACGAGCGCCGCGCCCTCGCCGCCCTGTTGCTCGAGGCCTAAACCCATGTCCGCCCCACCATCGATCCCCCGCGTCGCCGCTGGCCTCGCGCTCGGCTACGTCACCCTGCTCGAGGCAGCGGCCGCCGTGATCCGCTATCGCGAGCGCGTGGCGGCCTTCGATCTCGCCGCCGATCGAGCCACCGCGCTCGGTCGGCAGCTCGTCGTCATCGGCGACCCTGACGCGGGCCTTCACACCCGGATCATCCGCGCCTACGGCTGCGGGGATGTTTGTGTGGACATCAACGGCTGTCCCAAGTGCCCGGTGTCCATCGTCGCCGACATCACCCGCGGAAAGATCCCCAACATCGCCGACGACTCCGCCGTGGTCTTCGTCTCCTGCGTGCTCGAGTACGTCGAGGATCTCCACGGCGCGCTCGCCGAGATCGCCAGGATCGCCGGCAGCCCCGACAACCTCTTCATCGTCAACGTGCAGCCCTGGACCCTCACCGCGCGTCTTTACCCTGGAGCGCGCTGGCGCGGCAGCATCGCCGCCCAGGGCGGAGAGCAGGTCGTCAAAATGCGCGCCGTCGGCCTCGACGAGAAGCTGCTCGCCGCCGCGGCGCTCGGCCTCGCCATGGCGGCGCTCTTCTGGCCACGAGGTCGCTCATGAGCACCCATACCCTCCACGATCCCGTCGTCGACAAGACCCGCCACGACACCCTGAGCGACCAGCTCCGCCAGTCTCGCGCGGATCTCCACCGCCTCGGCATCGCCGACCAGAACCGAGCCCTCATCTTCGCCGCGATCAGCGGCGCCGTCGGGATCGCCATCGGGATCGGCGTCGGCGTCTCGATCCGCCGCAAGTAACCCAACGCAGCAACGCAGCACGGAGTCATCATGAACACCACCCCCTTTCTCGCAGCCTTCACCGCCTCCCAGGAGCTCATCGGCCAGACCGCCTCCGCCGCCAACAGCGACCACCTCGCGGGCTTGTGGCGCAACTTCGCGGCCGCTCTGCGGCAGCTCCAAGAGCTGATCCTGCTGCCCGCCGACGTGCAACTCCAGGCGCAGCAGTGGCTCGTCATCGCCACCGACGCCGAGAAGGCCCTTCAAGAGCGCCAGTACGACATCGCCCAGCGATACATCGACGCCCTCGCTCCCGCACGCAGCGTCGAGCCGGGCCCGTCGAAATGGTCCGGTGTCTCACCCCACCTGATCCAGATGCAGGAAGCCGCGCGTCACCGCGATCGACGCCTGCTCGCCGCCGCCGCCGCCCTCGCGCTGCTGGCCACCATCGCGGCGCTCTTCACACGCTCTCGCCAGGTCGGAGGCCGAGGCTGATGGCCGCCCTCCCCAACGTGCTGAAGCGCGTCGAGCTCGTCCTCGACGACGCTCGCCTGCTCAGCCGCCTCCTCGCCGCGATCCGCCACGGCGAGCTGGCCCTCGGCGCCGCCGACCCCAGCGCGCTCAGCCTCGCCGTCTCCCACCTCGATGTCCTCTCACGCGAGCTCGAGATCATCTTCACCAGCCCGCTCTTCGCAGGCGCCCTCGCACGCCCAGAGACCGTCGGCACCGTCGCCCTCAGCCGCGCCTACATCAAACGCCTGCGCGAAGCCCCACGCGAAGCCCTGGAGCCCTTGCCGGGCGCCCCCACGCTCCCCGAAGGTGTCGGCCAAGCTCGCGGGTACGCATGGGCCGAGCAGATCGCCCGCACTCTCGCCGCGGCGCGCAAGAGCGACTGGGCGGAGCTTCAGCGCCTCCGGGCCCTCAACGAAGCCGCCCTTTTGGTCATGTTCTTCGGCCCCCTGGGGCTCGCCCTCTCCATCGAATCGCTCGCGCGCCACTACCCCGAGCTCGCCCCTTTCGCCGAGGCCCTCAACCTCCGCGAGCTCCGCAACTATGTCGAGGAAGCGCAAGAGAAGGCCAAGAAGCGCGCCTCCACGATCGCCACCGTCGCCCTCATCGCCGGCGGCGTCACCGCGACAGCCCTCGTCAGCGCCTTCGCATTCCGGCTAGCCCGCCGCGCCTGATCACCGCGGAGAACACGATGCATCTCCGATCCTCCGCGGCGATCTTCGAGGCCACCGTCAACGCCCTCGCCGCGCGCTACTCGCCCGAGCAGGTCGATCGAGTGATCACCACCCACCGCGCGCGCCTACTTCGCCTCATCGAGCAATCCCTACAAGAGCAGCGCGCCCGACGGGGCAGGGGAGCGCCGCGCCCCTGGTGGCAGCGCACCCCCGGCCTCCCGCGCGCGGACAGCTCCGCCCTCCAGCACGAAGCCCGCTCGATCCTCACGGCCGTCCGCGCCTATCTCTACGATCCCGAGTGGGGCCTGCTCGACGAAGACAACGCCGCCGCCACCATCCACGAGGCCATCGTCCCGCACTGGCCCCTCGACGACGCCGAGCGCCTGATCCAAGCCGTCGCCGACCTCGACGGCGGCCTACGCGACGAAGACTCTTTTTTAGAAGAACTCACCGCCGCCCTCCGCGACGGCCACGCCCCCGAGCTCGAGATCCACACCATCGATCCCGACACCGCCTGCGACTTCGTCGCCCGCCACCACCGCCACCTGCCCGACTGCAACCGACGCGGCCTGCTCCACGCCCTCGCCGCACGTTGGCGCGGCCAGATCGCCGCCGTAGCCCTCGCAGGCGCCCCCACCGGCCGCTGGGGCCGCGCCACCGACTGCCCCCCCGAAGGCACCCTCGAAATCACCCGCGTCGCCAGCCGCGCCGGCCTCCGCCGCTACGACCGCAAGGGCCGCGACGTCCCCGTAAACGCCGCCTCCGCCCTCGTCGCCCATCTCATCGACCTCCTGCCCACCAGCGGCCGAGGCGCCCCCGGCTGCCGCCTCATCACCTACCAGCTCACCTCCGAAGACGGCGCCATCTACCGCGCCCTCGTCGCCAAGGGCCTACGCCCCGTCGCTCTCAGCCGCCACACCCAAGCCGGAGGCGCCCGCACCCGCGTCGCCCTCCCCGGCGACAAGATCCGCTGGGAAGCCGGCCCGGCGGCCGCCCCCCCCGATTGGAGCCTCCTCCAACCCTCCCACCGCCCAGGCGCTCAAGCCGCCTACGCCGCCTTCACCGCCCGTCGTCCTCCCCGATAACCGTCCCCAACAACCTGCCCCAAGAGACACTACCATGGCCGAACCAACCACCATCCGCCTCACCGCCACCGCCCCGCTCAACGGATCGGGCCTCATCCCTCTCACCCGCGAAACCCTGCAAACCACCACCGCCGGCCGCCTCTACAGCGCCACCATCCCGACCGGAAGCCGCCTCACCAGCGACATCTTCGGCATTTTTTCAGCCGGCGCCCACACCTCGATCACCGTCACCGCCTCCACCGACAACCCCCGCGACGTGCTCCGCGTCTACCTCGGCGCCGCCATCCGCAGCGAGCACCGCCTCGCCGGATCCCAAACCATCACCGTCGCCCCCGGAGAAGAGCTCGGCTTCATCACCGAGGCCCCCACCGTCCTCCTACTCGTCGTCAACGAACTCTCCGAAGCCGACCAAACCGCCCGCCTCGACAGCGCCGCTGCGCCCGTCATCCGCGCCCGCCTCACCCGCAACGCCGGCTTCACCGCCACCGGCGTCATGAACATCAACCTCCTCTGGTCCACCGCTTCACATGTCCTAGAGGCCACATCCAACGCCCCCGCCGGAGCCCTCCCGCTCGAAGCCCTCGATCCCCGTCAATCCCGCTACGCCGGCTACTACTGGCGCGTCCGCGTCTCCGGCTGCGACGGCGCCTATTTTTCCGGCCCCGCCAACCGCCTCACCGGCGACGCCGCCCTCGAACAGCTCCTCCCCGGCCAGTGGTCCACCCCGCGCCGCGTCAGCCACGACGATCTCCTCGCCGTGCTCAGCCCGCCCGTGCGCGTCGGCTGCCCCACCGTCATCGCCGAACACGAGCTAGTCCCCATCACCGAAGCCCAGCTCCTCGCCACCGCCGCCGCCCCGACAACGCCCCCGCTCACCCAGCCCGCAGGCGCCATCCCGTGGGCCACCTTTAGCGACTACTCCGTCAACGCCGCCGGCGCCGATCGCCATGAAGCCGGCTACCTCATGTGGACGCACGCCATTACCGGCAACTCCAACGTCATCGGCAACAAGGGCTTCCACGGCGTCGGCACCGGCAACAAGGCCATGCTCGGCACCGACGCCCCCATCCTCCTCGGTCTCCCCCTCGCCCAACTCACCGCGCTCAGCGTCCGCTACGCCCTGCGCACCGCAGGCAACGCCCACATCCTCAATCGTCCGTACATCAACATTATCATCGACATCAACGGCGACGGCACCCTCTACAAGATCGGCGTACTCGATCGCGATCCCAACCCCGCCCTCAACCTGCTCGTCGACGTCGCCCAGGCCGACCCCACCGATCACGAGTACCTGCTCTCCTGGGTAGGCGCCGGCAAGCTCAAGATCGTCAACGAGCTCGCCGGAGTCACCCCCGCCGTCGATCTCGGCGCCGGCTGGCACAACAAGGTCTTCCACGTCAGCGACATCCTCGCCGTCTACCCCGACGCCAAGCTCGCCCAAGCCTTCCCCGCCGACAACGGCCTCCCCGCCGATCTCACCATGCCCCCTCTCTGGCTCGTCCTCGGCGACTCCACCTACACCCGCTACTCGCGCGTCCTCCTGCGCGAAGTCCGGCTCAACAGCTAGCCCGCCGTCCCCGAGCGGGCCAAACCCGCGCATGCTGCATCGGAATCGCCGACCAAAACCGCGCCCTCCACGTCGCGGTTTCTGGCATTGCCCATTTATACACGCGGGCATAGACTTTAGCGCAATACTCGACCTCGCCGACGCAGAAGATCATCCTGCCGAAGCGGAGCGCGCCGCCGACCTCGCTGACGCTGCCGAGCACGGTCCGCTCGAGGATCGACTCGGCCCCGGTCGTCGTCACCTCGACCTCGTACCAGTCGCTCGTGGGCGGGTGTCGACGCCGCTCGTGTACCATCGCGAGCCATGGTCGAGCTGGGCGACGGGGAGCTATCGCCCCTACTTCGGCTCGCGGGTGACGAGGCAGTCCTCAACACGACGCTGCGCGCCCCGCTGCGCGCGGGCTTCGCGGCCGCGCCGACCCTCGCGCCGAGCGCTGCGGGGTACGAGCTCGCGGTCGGTGACGGGGCCCGCGCTCGCTCGCGCTCGCCCCGAGCGCACGACTCGGCCCCTACCTGATCCTCCGCGAGCTCGGGGCCGGCGGCATGGGGGTGGTCTACGCCGCCTACCATGAGGAGTTCGACCGCCGGGTCGCGATCAAGCTGGTCCACCGCAGCGTCGGCGAGAGCAGCGACGGTCACGCCCGGATCCTCCGCGAGGCTCAGGCGCTCGCCCGCCTCTCGCACCACGATCGAGGACGGCGATCTTGTAGAGGGTGCCGTCATCGTTGATGTCGGCGGCGAGGAACTTGTTATCGGGGCTATCCTCGAGCGGGACGACCTCGAACGAAGCGCGCGCAGGAGATCTCTCCTGCGAGATCGAGTATCCGGCCGCGGGACCAAGTTCCGGCCTTGAACCTCCTTGGCGCAGCCTTGGCCCGGGGGCGATTGTGCTTTGATGAGTTGGACTTGAGCCAACTCACTCGGATAGAGCAGGCGCGGACTCCAATTTGGCTTGCAACCCTGTATCGCAGGCGAGAAGATCCGTCTCCCAGCCCATGTCGCTCAAAAATCTGAACCTTGACAGAGCCCGTATCCTCGAAGTTGCGGCGAATGCGCTCCCCGGAGCAGCAGTTGAACCGTTGGTCAAAAAAGGCCAGGCACACGAGTGCTCCATCCGACTAGATGACAGGCAGGCACTACTGCACTTCTTCTACAACGCCAATGGGACAACCAGTATCAACTACAAAGTCGGCAAGCACCAAGATATCTCAGAAATGGTAGCGAGGTACATCGCGGATGTTGGCGTCACAAATCCGGAAAAATCATTCTCACTTAGCCTGCGTGGCCGCAGTCAAGACGATGTGGACCTGCTCATCGAATACCTGAAAACTGAAGTTGGCGCGTCTCTGCTCGATACAGTGTCGGTCCCCGTTCCGTATCATACTGCGTACCGGCTCAAGAGCGTGCAAAATGACGTGATCACAATCAAATACTTCGTTAACGGGACTCTTCAACTTCAGGGCAAACCGCTACTCTTGTACAGAGAGTCGCTTGCCTTTCTTTCACAATTTCTATCTCTCGAAGATGTGATCAGAAACCAGACGATCAACTACAAAGTAGACGTCGATCCAAAACAAGTGACCGACGAACTTCAGGATTTTCTACCCACAGCGTACTCGTTCCTGGACGGAACAATCCTCAAGATTCTTGGCGCCGCACTCACGCTGCGAAAAATTGATGTGCCGATGGCCGACTATAGCTCTTTTGTATTTCCCGCGCTCAGGAGCTTAGAAGGATACCTAAAGCAGCTATTTCAGAACCGAGGCATCAGCCTTCAAAAAGTCAACAGCTTTGGGGACATCTTCACAAGGAATACCACGGGTACATCGTACATTCTCAAGCCAGAGGTCCGAGTTAAAGTCAATTGCGCAGAAACATCTTCCGCCATTCAGAGATGCTACTCCCTCTTCAGTACTCACAGACATGGGCTATTCCATGTCGACGCCGTGATTTCAGGGACTCGCCTTATCGAGAAGCGAGAGGATGCGCTCAATCTGATCGACACCATATTGAGGGAGATCGAGAGCTCGTACATTCCGATCAGCGAAAAAGGGTGTGGGCCGTGAACTGTCAGTACTGCCTGGGGCGGCTGGATGACGCCACATGTATCGTGTGGTCTGTCAGCTATATCTCACCAACTGAATTTCTCGAGGAGATTGCCCGCGCCTTGGCGGACTGGGCTTACTCTGGCGGCGTCGTCTTTGACCTCCTCCTCGCAAACGGCCAGGCTTCTAACCGCTTTGTCGGCGCGCGCTTTGATGGTCGCGACTTTGACCGTGCGAGTTTTGTGGTCATCTCCCAGAACCTCGACACCCTCAAGCACGTATCGCTGCGTTTTTACCACTCGCACCCTGAAATGCTGGAGAACAGCGTTCTTCCCAAGACGACACAGTTTCTGATTCGCAAGAACATCTGTGTTTAGCATGGTGCAGGGCACGCCGCGCGCACTGTCCAGAAAATCATACACCCCCTCGCGATCCCTCCCCTTCAAGGAGCGCTTCGCCTACGGCCTCTGCCCCGAGGCGGGCAAGAAGGCCGACCGAGCCCGCCATCAGGGGCCGGCGCCTCGATGCGCGATCTCGACAGCGATCGCGAGACCGCTTAGGCTGGGCTCACTGATCGCGCTCATGACCGACCGTCCGCGCAGCCACACCCCCGCCTCGCTCCAGCCCATGCCCGATCCCGATGAGGCCGGCCCGATCCGGTGGCTGCACCTCTCGGATCTGCACGTCGGTTGTCGAGGTGAGGCGCTGTGGTGGCAGATGATCGAGCAGTTCTGGCGCCGGCTCGATGAGCAGGTCGAGGTGGTCGGGGCGCCGGATCTGGTGCTGATGACCGGCGATCTGACGTTTAAGGGGGATGTGCGCGAATTCGATGCGCTGACGAGCTTTTTGGAGCAGTTGCGCGCTCGGTTGCCGAAGGGCGCACAGGGTCAGCCGCCGCTGATCGTCCCGGTGCCGGGCAACCATGACCTGCAGCGGCCGACTGGACGTGAGGCGCTCCTGTGCCGGGTGCTGCTCGACTACGAGAAGGGGCGCGCTGATCAGGACGTCGCGGATCTGATCGATGAGCTGTGGATGAAGCAGGATCCGTCGTTTGTGCGGCCCCTCTTCGCCAACTACCTCGCGTGGTTCGATCAGGTGATCCGGGTGCAGGAGCGGGCGGGGGTGACGCTGCGCAGCTCGTTCTTCCCCGGCGACGTGTACGTCAAGATCGAGCTGCCCGGGCGCTTCCCGCTGACGATCGTGGGGCTGAATTCGGCGTGGATCCAGCACCGGGAGGGCGACTTCGAGAGCAAGCTGGTATTGCCGCTGGAGCAGTTCCAGGCGGTGTTGCCCCGTGCGCCGGGGGCGTCGCCGCTGGCGGTGCTCGGCGAGACGCACCGGGCGCTGCTGATAATGCACCACCCGCGGAGCTGGTTGTCGAAGGCGCAGCAGCAGATCTTTGACAGCGGGATCTATGCGCCCGAACGCTTCGACGCCTGTCTGCACGGGCACATGCACGTGCCGAACAGTGAGAACACGTCGCGAGCTGGCGGCGCTCCTCGCTGCTACTACCAGGCGCCGTCGCTCTTTGGGGTGGAGCACTACGGCCGCACCACTGCGTCGCGGGCGATCGGGTTCACGTGGGGGGCGCTGCACGAGGACGGGGAGCTGCGGGTGTGGCCGCAGAAATGGGCGCGTAAGGGCGATGGCACCGAGGTCTTCGACCGCGACGATTTTTTTCACTGGGATCCGGCAGGGGGTGTGCTGCTGCGGCGGGGGGACGGTCGGCGGCTGGCCCGGCCGCACACGCCGCAGCGCGGTGCGGGATCGCGGGTGAGCGAGCTCGGGCTTGGCCGTCGTATCGAGCTCGCGGAGCCTGCCGCGATCGTGGCGTACCGGACCTGGCTTTTGGAGCAGAAGCCCGGGGTCAAGCTGATCGGCGTCGGCGGCGGTGATATGAGCCTCGATCTGGACGCAGTGTATGTGCCGCTGCGGGCGCGTGAGCGGCTCTGCGGGGACCTTCACGGCGTCGGAGCGGCGCAGAGCGCAGCGCGGCGGCGTGGGGGGGCAGATCTGGCGAATGTGGGCGAGGTGTCGGAGCCGTTGGACTTTGAGGTGGACCGCCTCTTTGGGGCGATCCAAACGCCGCACGCGCTGATCCTCGGCGAGCCGGGATCGGGCAAGACGACGGCGCTGCATAAGCTGTTACATGTGTGCGCGCGTGAAGGCGCGGAGGCGCTGGGGCTGCCGGAGGGCACGGTGCCGGTGCCGCTGTGGATGCGGCGCTTTACGAGCGCACGCGACAAGCGACCGATCTCGGCGTGGATCCAGGACGAGCTCGACGAGCGCTCGGGCCGCAAGCTGCTTAAGCGGAGCTGGGCGCGGCGCTGTGGGCCCATGGGCGGCTCCTCTTGCTCGCCGACGGGCTCGATGAAGTGGCAGATGAGGGGCTGCGCGCGCGGCTGTGCGGGTACCTGTGGGAGCAGGTCGAGGGGACTCGTGTGCGCGCGGTGGTGTCGAGCCGCTACGCCGGCTATCGGCGGGCGGTGAGGTTGCCGGCGCAGTTTACGGAGCTAGAGCTGCGGCCGCTCAGCGGCGAGATGGTCGACCGGCTGGTGCGGCAGTGGTTCGCGGAGGCGGTGCGGGTGGTTCGCACGGTGAGCGAGGAGGAGGCGCAGGCGCGCGGTAGGGAGCTGATCGCGGCGCTGCACAGCGATGTGTATACGACCCAGCGGCTCAAGGTGATGGTGAGTACGCCGCTCTTGCTGACCCTGCTCTGCGTGATCGTGCATCAAGGGCGGCCGATGCCGCGCAGCCGGGCGGAGTACTACGAGCGCTGCCTCGAGGTGCTGCTGTTACGCTGGGGCAAGGAGCAGAAGCGGCGCGAGCCGCCGCTGGTGATCGACAAGGCGCTGGCGGTGCTGCGGCCGCTGGCGTACGCGCTGCAAGCCTCGGGGGACCGCGATACACGCCTGCGCGCGGAGCTGGCGGTGATGGTCAAGAAGCGGCTGCGGGAGCTGGGGCTCGACGATCGCCTGGGGATGCAGGTGGTCGATTGGTTGCAGAGGGACGCGGGGGTGCTGCAAGAATTCGCGCCGGAGCACCTCGGCTTCGCCCACCTCGGGCTGCAGGAGTACCTCGCGGCGACCCACATCGGCGAGAGGGATACGCTGCTGGATGAGCTAACGGCGCATCTCGCCGATCCGTGGTGGCACGAGGTCGCGCGACTGGTCGCGGGGCAGCGGGTGGCGTTTGTGCCGCTGATGCGGCGTGTGCTCAAGGTGCAGATCTCTCAGGGCGAGCTGCTCGACCAGCTCCTCGATGAGGCGCCCGAGGCCGACGCGACGCCGCTGCTCGAGCGCTTGCACGCGGGCGGTACGCCGCGCGAGCTGGCGACGGTGCTGCGGCTGTTGCGGCGTTTCTCCGGCGATGAGCGGGTGCGTGAGGCTGTGGCGGAGCGTAGCGGGGACAAGGACGCGGAGATGCAGGCGCTGGCGGCGCAGATCCTTGAGGTGCGCGAGTCGGGCGGGATGCGTGAGGGCGCCGAGGTCGTGCTGGTGTTTTTTGAAAAGGAGCGAACCGCGGCGGAGGGGCTGGCGAAGGAGCTTCGGGCGTGCGGGGTGCAGGTCTTCTCCGATGCGCAGGGGCGCCTCTTCGATGCGCTAGAGCTGAACAGCGAGTTGGCGGCCGCAGAGGCGGCGCCCTGCGTTGTCGTGCTCTCGGGCCGTGAGGGCCCGGCTTGGCATGATACGGCGGTGTCGAGCTGTGTCGCGTACTTCGTCGACGCGAGGAAGGCGATGGCGTGGGCGCTGCTCCCTGGGGGGGTGGACGCGGCTTGGCCGGCAGAGCTAGGTGAGGCGCGGCGCTTCGACGTACGCGATCCGGGCGGCTGCGACGCGCTGCGCGGCTGGCTGGCGACGGCGCGGCGTGGCGCTCGCAGGATCGAGAGCGGGCAGCACTTTATCGAGCAGGTGACGGGGATTCGCTTCTTGTGGGTGCCGGGCGGGCGCTTTGAGATGGGCATGAAGGGGGTCGAGGAGCCGGTTCACTGGGTCCGGCTCTCGCCCTACTGGTTGGCGGAGACGCCGGTGACGAACGCGCAGTATGGAAAATTCCTCGCGGCGACGGGACGCGAAGAACCGTGGTACTGGCGCGATCGGGGTTTTTCACACGAGGAGCAGCCGGTGGTCGGGGTGAGCTGGGAGGACGCGATGCAGTTCTGCACCTGGCTTTCGGAGCAGCCAGAGGTCATCGCGTCAGGGGTGAAGGTGACGCTGCCGAGTGAGGCGCAGTGGGAGTTCGCGGCGCGCGGCACGGATGGCCGGCGCTATCCGTGGGGCGATGAGCCAGCAGACGCGACGCGGGCGGTGTACGGGCGCAAGGACGGGACCGCGAAGTTGGGGAGCTGCCCGGCGGGGAAAGGGCCATTCGGGCACCTCGACCTGGCAGGCAACGTGTGGCAGTGGTGCCGAGATGGGTTCAAGCCTGATGAGTACCGGAGAAGCGGGCGGCAGGAGAGCGTCGACCCGGTTGGGCAGTCGGGGGACGACCTCCGGGTGGTGCGCGGTGACTCTTGGAGGTTTGATGAGGTGCGGCCGGCCGCCAGGCGCCGCTGGCTCAGGTCCGTCAGCCGCCTCGACGACCTCGGCTTTCAGGTGGTTTCTGAGCCCGCGAGCCGTTAATCCTTGATCTTTGGCTTTTTCCGATGACGAGAGTTCCGGGGGCCACACGATGACGTTGGCAAACGAGTGTGCCCGCGCGTGTCAGGGGGCGTTGACACGTGTCGACACAAAGATCGCCGAAAACGTTGTTTTAGGGGCAGCTTCTTCGGGCGACCAGGGGCTACGCCCCTGGACCCCGAACGCACGTCATCGGCATCGCCAATGATCAACTTTCAAGGGCTCGCGGGCTCAGAAACCACCCGAAAGCCGCCGTGGACGTGGCGGAAGAAGGACCTGAACCTGAAGCGCTCGGCGGCCGCCATACCCCCAGCCTCATCCCAGTAACATCCCCCGCAGAAGATCCTCGGCTGCCCGTAGACCCGCAACATCTTGGCGGTTATGCCCTTGTAGACATCGAGGCTCCACTCCCACACGTTGCCGGCGAGGTCCGCGTGGCCGTGCTTGCCCTTGCCTGCGGGATAGATACCGACCGGCGTCGGCGCGTTGACATGCCTCCCGAAGTTGGCGCGGGTGTCATCCGGATCGGGTTGATCACCCCACGGGTACCGGCGGCCATCCGGCGACGCCGCGGCGATCCACTCTGCCACCGTCGGCAGCCGCATGCGCCGCGTCGGGTGCTCCGCGCTCAACCAGCGGCAGTAGGCCATCGCCTCGAACCATGACACACCGACGACCGGCCGGTTCGGTGTACGGAGCTGGCTCTCCCAATCGTCGGGCGTCTGCCAGCCCTCGTGAGTGCGCATCGACCAGCCGTTGTCATCGACCCAAAATTCCTCGCGCTCATAGCCGGCGTCGTCGACGAAGCGGGCGAACTCCTCGACGGTCACAGGGTACTTGCCGAGGCGCACTTGTGTGCCTGGGACATCTAAGAGGTTCTCCTCAAAACGTTCGGGGGCGAGCCTACGATCGCCGGCGAGGCCGATCGCTTCGGCCGCGGCGACCCGGAGCTTCTCCTCGACCGTCGCTGCGCCTTCGGGCTCAAAGATCGCTTCGGCCTCGGCGAGCATCTCGGCGCCGCGTTGGGCGAGTTCTTTGGGGGGCTGATACCTCGCGCAACCAAACGCTGGGGCGAACCAATCTCAACTCCTTGGGCCATAGCTGATGGATCTGCGTGACGAGGTGGTCAGCGTCCAAGGTTGTGCCTCGGGTCGCGTCGAGCAGGCAGCCGGGGAAGAGATCGATGGTCTCTCGCCACTGCAGCTCCATCAGACGGGCCTCGATGATCGGCCACCAGCCGCGGTTCGGTGTCGAAGCGAGCTGCGCGGCGGCGAGGTACTCCTGAAAAGTAAGGTGCTTAAACTGGAGCTGGCCGCGACCGATCTCTTCGATCACGCCGCTGTACTCGCACTCGAAGCGTAGCCACTCGCAGATCGCGTTGATCCTGGCGACTGGGTCGAGATCAAAACGAGCGCCGCGGATCACCGGGTCGATGACTTCGGCGGCGTCTTTGAGACCTAGTTCGCGCCGCTTCGCGCCCTTCTGGCCGCCCATCATCGCCAGTGCCAGCATCCCGAGGGCTTCTTGCACCCGTAGCTCGCCGTAGCCGCGATCCTTACGCGTCGACGCGCGCGCCGCGAGCAGCCAGCGGATCGTGTCGCGGTAGAAGAGCTCGGCGCGGCCCTCGGGCAGGCCGCCGCCGTGCGAGTACACGACGCAGAGGCAGGTCAACATCACCGGCGCGCTGGCGAGGCGGCGCAGCTCTTGGCGGCTCTGGAGGGTGGCGATCAACTGTTCGGCGTAACGCTGCTCGGTGGTGCCGCGGGCCTTTTCAGGGTCGTTCTCAAAATAGGCGTGCACCCAGCGCTCGACGTAGGCGCGGATCTCGTCGGGGCCGAAGGGCGCGACGCTGGCGTGGGCGAAGTCCAAGGCCCGCAGCGGCTCGAGCGAGATCGGCCGGCTGGCGATGATCACCTGGCATTTGGGCCATGTTCTTAAAAGATCTCGCAGGCAGTCCATGACCTGATCACGTAGGTCGGGGTCGCCGACCTCATCGAGGCCGTCGAGCAGGATGGTGGCTTCTCCGCGGTCAAGACGCTGATCCCAGGCTTCGCGGCGAGCGCGAGCTTGCTCGTCACTGTCGCCGGTGCGGGGTGTTGTCGCTTCCGCGAGGTGGTCGAGCAGGCGTTTGGCGCCCTTTCGGGTGTCTTTGGTCGTCGTCGCCAGCTGCGAGAAATTCTTAAGAAAGATCGGCAGGGTGAGGGGCAGATCTCGGCTGAGATGGGCCGCGCGCCAACTCGAGCCGTCGGTGCAGGGCTCGTCGAGGAAGTCGCGCGCGAGCACGCTGGCGACGAGCTTTAAAAATGTGGTCTTTCCCGAGCCGGGCTGGCCTTCGATGAGCAGGCGGTGGTGCTTGGGCAGCAGCTCGGCGAGGTCGACGAGCTCGCGTCGGAACCCGTCGTCATGGGCGTGCGTGAGCAGGCGGGTGTAGAGGTGCTCGATCCGGTAGGTGACAGCCTCTGCGGCGGTGGCGATCCCGTCGAGCCGGATGTAGCGGGTATCATCGAGGATCTCGCGGCAGTAGGTGTTGAGATCGAGCTCGAGCGGCGGTGCAGGGCGGCAGCCACCGCTGCGGGTCGGCGACGGCTTAGGATCGGCGCGGCGGATGAGTACGTGGTCGAGCTCGTCGTTGGACCAGTGGAAAAAGGAGTCGCGGTCGAAGGTGCACTCGCCATCGCCGCGGGGCTCCCATCGGAGCGGCCACAGCCGTACCTCGCCGTCGCGGGAGAGCTGGCCGAAGGTGTAGCCGAAGATGCGAGACTCGCCTTTGGTGCCGTAGTGCGGCCGAAGAGCGAGGGCGCCTGATAGAGGCTGCGCGCGGCGCCGCCGGCTTGCGAGACGTTGACGCCGTTGGGCTCGTGCATATGTCCGAAGAGACAGGCAGTGAACCGGCTTCCCAGGTGGGTCTGCGCGTCGAAGATCTGGCGACTCTTGTCCGTGAGCCACTTGCGCGGGTGGTGCATCAGCAAGAGGGCGCGCTCGACCTGGCCGAAGATATCGAGCGGGGAGCCGCCCGGAGCCGGAGCGGGCAATGCGGCCAGGAACTGCTGCGCAGGAAGGAGCAGCTTGCCGGTGAAGTCGCCGCCCTTGTAGTGCGACCAGGCCGAGTTGAGGCCGACGATCGCGAGCGGGAAGCGGTCGGGCAGGTCGAGCGTGACGGTGAGGTCGCCGGGGAAGAAGGAGCGGTGCGGTGTGACGCCAGGCTTGCCGGTGAGCTGGGGGATGATGGTGCGATCGAGCCAGTGGCTGTAGTGGGTGAAGAGTTCAGCGACGAAGTCGGGCTTACGATCGTCCCAGATCTCTTGGCGTAGGGCCTTGACGTCATCGTCGTCCGCCCCGGTCTCGTAGGCGTCGAGGATCCGATACGGCCGCAGGTCGGCGCCGGTCGGGCGTTGCACGTCGTGGTTGCCAGGAACCGGAACAAGGAGCGGGCGATGACCTGTTTTTGTCTCGATCCTTTGCAGCAGGCGCTCGAGGAAGCGGTCGAGGCGCTCATAGTCGCTCGCGGTGCCGCTCCAGGCGAGGTCGCCGGTGAGCAGGATCAGGTCCGGCGCGCCTAGCTTCTTGAGCCATGGATCGAGGCTGCGCTCGAAGTCGTCCAGCATCTGCCACCACAGGGCCTCGCCCTTGCAGCCGACGTGGAGGTCGGAGAGATGCAGCCAACGGTAAGGCTCGGGGTCGCGCATCTGCGGGGGAGGGTATCACGGCGTGCCGCCTAGAGCGCCGCTCTCCGCGAATCACGGCGGCCCCGGTTCATCGCAGGCGACGGCTACGGCGCGAGGCCGGGGGGAGCCCACCTGCTCGGTCGCGCACTCGATCAGCGACGCGAGCGGCCCCCACTCTGGATTTTTTGCGGCGGCGCTCAGCGCGAGCGCCCGCGCTTGGACGTCATCGAGATCATGCCAAGCCGCAAGGCTCGCCTTCGCCTCGTCCACCCCATCATGTCCCTTGAGACAGCATGATCCAACATCGCCCGCGGCCCCAGGATCGATCGTCGCCAGCTCCGCCACGAGCTGCTTGATAAACGCCTCGACGTCCGCGGGCCGCCGGCTCGGCTCCTTCTCGAGAGCACTCGCCACCAACGCCTCGAGCGCGTCTGAGATCCCGCGGTCGGGAGCTCTCGCTCGCAGCGATGGCGCCACTTTGCTGGCGTGAGCGCTGAGCACCTCGAGCGTGCTCGTCCCAAAAAAGGGCACCCTGCGCGTCAGCATCTCAAACAGGATCACACCGACGGCGTAGAGATCCGCGGCCGGTGTGATCGGCTGCTCGCGCGCCTGCTCGGGCGACACGTAGGCCAAGGTCCCGATCAGCGAGCCGGGGACCGACGAGGGCGCGATCGACAGCAGCGGCCCGCTGTGGATCTTCGCCAGGCCGAGGTCCAAGAGCACCAGGTGATCGCGGCCCTGACGCTGAGCGATGAGACAGTTCTCCGGCTTGAGATCCCGATGCACCGCGCCGCGGCGATGGATCGCCCCCAGCCCGTCGAGGATCTGGATCGTGAGGCGAAGGGCGTCGGCGATCGCGATCGTGCCCGCGAGGATCCGCTGGCGCAGGGTGATCCCGTCGAGCAGGGGCATCACCAAAAACAGCACCGCCTCACCGCCGGGCGCCGCCGGCTCCTCACCGTGGTCGAAGATCGTCGCGACGTGTGGATGATCGATCTGCGCGCCGAGCACCGCCTCCTGAAAAAACCTGCGCCGCTGCTCGGGCGAGCGCCCGTGCTCGGGGTGCATCGCCTTCAGCGCGACGCGGCGGCGCAGGCGGAGATCGAGCGCCTGATAAATATCCGCCATACCACCGGAGGCGATCAGCGCATCGAGGCGGAAGCGCCCGACCAAGGTACGGCCGCGCAGGTCGGGCCCACGCGGCCGGAGCGGGTTCATGGAAGCGGCGCAACCGGGCGGGCGCGGCGGCGAGAGCGGGCTCCTCATACGACCCCTCGCCCGCCCCTGCGCCGCAGCCACAGGATGAGCTGCGACAAGAAGTCCTCGGCGTCCGGGAAGAGCGCGACCTCGACCGATTCGCCACCATCAGGCTCGTGCTCGCGCGTCTGCACCCGAACGACCCTCGAGACCTTGGTGTCGCCCTCAATAGTGACGCAGCCCGCGGGGAGCCGGAGGCGGACCTGAGCGTCCCCGGACATGAACACAACGACGACGGCACCATCCATATGGTTATGAAAATCCTGCCAGCTTGCTTGGTCAAGCTCGGATGCAGGGTGGTCCCAGCGTGTAACGTTATGAAAACTCACGCAGCCGCGCTCGTTTGCGCGCATCTGCGTCTATCGGGCACCCTCTGCCCACATGCGCGCAGCGCGAACTCTCCCGCTGACACCGGTCATGAGCGATCACTCCCGCTGACACCCGCCCAACCACCGCATACCATCGCAAGATGGAGCCTCTTACGGCGCCGATGGGGGAGTAGACGATGGGAGGGACGATCTTACGGGCTGGCGATCGAGGGGCGCACACCCAGAGCGCTGAGCCAGCGGTCCCTGCTGCCCTTGACGACGCCGTCCTCACCGTCGACGAGCTCGCCGCCCTCCTCCGCGTCAACCGCAAGACCATCTATGACGCCTTCCAGCGCGGCGAGCTCCCCGGCGGTCGGCGGATCGGCCGCACGATCCGCTTCGCCCGCGCCGTGATCCTCGCCTGGCTCAACGAGGGCGACCGCCCCGCCCGCGGCCGCTCTGCGCCGCGAGCCCCTCACGCCCTCCTCACACCGCCCAAGAGGCCCGCCCGATGAGCGTCCGCAAGGAAGTTCGACGGCGTGCGGATGGCTCCGAGCGGATCCTCTACATCGTCGACGTCAAGGTCCGCCAGCCCGACGGAGAGATCGTCCGAGTCCGAAAGGTCTCACCGCTGAAGACGCTGCGCGCCGCGAACGCCCTCGAGCGCGAGATCCGGCAGCAGCTCCTCACCGGCGCCAACGCCACCGCCAGCATCGACGATCACGCCGACCACGACGCGCCCCTCCCCGCCCCTACCCTCGCCGACTTCGTCCCCGAGTTTATGCGCTTCCAGGCCAGCCCCGCCGCCTCCCGGCGCGGCGCCAACAAGCCCGGCGAGCTCCGCGAGAAGCAGCGGATCTTCGACAACCACCTCCTCCCAGCCTTCGGCGCCCTCCGCCTCGACCAGATCACCGCCCGTCTGATCGACGGCTACATCGCCGCCCGCTCGCCCCCTCTCGGCGCCCAGCCCAGCCGCCCGCGCAAGGTCGGCGAGCCCCTCGCGCCTTCTACCTTGACGAACCATCTCATCCTCCTCCGTCGTGTCCTCAGCGTCGCGCACCGCTGGCAGATCATCGATCGCATCCCCACCTTCACCTGCGCCCCACCCAAGCGCGAGCGCCTCGACTTCCTCACCTTCGACGAAGCCGATCGACTGCTCGCCGCCGCCGCCCCACCGCTTCGGCTCCTCCTCCTCCTCGCGATCCGCACCGGCCTCCGCCTCGGCGAGCTCCGTGCGCTGCGCTGGCGCGACCTCCACCTCGACGGCGGATACCTACGGGTCGAGCGCAGCCTCACCAAGGCCGGCTTCGGCTCCCCAAAGTCCGGTAAGGCCCGCATCGTCGATCTCGCGCATGACCTTCGGGACAGCCTCCGCCAGCTCGCCCAGCCGCCGCCAAGACCCGATCAACTGCTCTTCGCACAGCCGACCGGTGAGCCTCTCAGCGAGGGCAACGTCTACCGCAGCACCCGCGCCGCCGCCCGCGCTGCCGGCATCGAGCGCCCCATCTACCCCCACCTCCTCCGGCACACCTTCGCCTCCCACTGCGTCATGCGCGGGATCCCGCTCGCCGTCGTCAAAGAGTGGCTCGGCCACTCCGAGTCACGGACCACCGAGCGCTACGCCCACCTCGCTCCCGAAGTCCGAGCAACCTTCATCAACCGCCTCGTCCAACCTCCGCCCTCCTCGCCGCTCGCCCGGCCTCAGAGCGCGCTAGAGGCTTGAGTCCACAAGATCCTGGCTCTTAGGCCAGCTCAATAAGGGTGCCCGCGATCGCTTGCTCCTCCTCGGCTATCCGGGCCGATCACCGGGGGGCCGTGCACGGAGGCGTCTATGGCTCGGAGCAGCCCGCCGCGCCCCACGAACTCAGACCCGTCCGAGGGGGTGGACGAGCGCGCGCTCGTCGCCATAGGCGTCAAGAAGGCGAAGACCGCGTTTACGGTGCAAGCCTTCTCGCTGCTCAAATGGCGCGCCGGGAATTCAGTGCGGGCTACGCCGTGGCGCGCCTGCGATCTGGCTACTTCTCTTTCTGCGTGGGCCCACGACAGGTTCCAGGGGCAACGGCCCGCCCAGGGCACGGGAGAGATCTCCACGTCTGGTGAGCGACAAGGGCGCGCCTGCTGGGCCAAGGGGAGCGGCGGCCGCGAGCGACAGGCGGCCACACTCGCTGAGCTCAGCCGTCCCAGACGGTAAACGCTCGCAGCGAGTGAAACTGTCGCCACGCGTGTCGATCGGTCAGCGCCGCGACGCGGGCCTGGTCGACGAGCTCCGCGAGTACATCGGCGGGGCTCGTCCCGCGGTCGAGTGCGCGGAGGACGGTCCGGCCGACGGTCAGGGCGACGTCGCAGAAGACCGGCCACAGGGGTGCGAGGATCCGTCGGGCACCGCACGCGAGCAGGACGCCCGGGAAGCCGGCCGCGCGGTGGATCCACGGCCCCGCGCGGCCCGTCTCGCAGGCAAGGAGCAGCACCGTCGCGCCGGCGAAGCTTCGCGGATCCTCGGCTATCCGGCGCAGGTCGAGCCGCGCCTCTCGGCCCTCTGCGTCGAGCAGAAGCACGGCGGCGTTGTCGACGCCCTCGGTGACGCCGTGGCAGAGTATGACGATCCGTTTGCACTCGACGAGGTCCTGCAGGACTCCGTCCGGTTCCGGCGGGGCGTCGAGCAGCCCCGGGCAGTCGAGTCCGAGGACGCGGCCATACGCCGCACCGCGTCCGAGGCGCACGCGGAGGTCGGCCCCGACCACCTCGCGTGCAAGCGCAGCGCCTGCCTCGACGATCCCTGGTAACTCCCCAGCGGCCCCGGCACCGGGATCTGCGACGACGATCGCGGTGGTCAGGCTCGCCGGGGCCGGCGTGGTGTGGATCGCGGGATCTGACGCGAGTGTCACGGAGACCCCAGGCCAGAGATCGTGGGGGGACACGCCGCGGATCGGCCCGCTCACGCACCACAGCACGCGGCGTACGAGCCGGGCGTGCACGGCAACTAGCGGTGCCACCAACGCGCTTCGTCCCCATGCCACGGCCTCGTCGTAGCAGGCGGGGGCCTCGTCGGCCTCGACGGCGATCTGCTCGCGGAGCGCCTGCGGTAGGGCGGTCGTCAGCGCGGCGACGTGACAGCGCAGCTCATCGGCGCCGTCGTAAATCGCCGCGAGCAAGCCGAGGCGGGTCGGCAGGACCACGAACGCCGCGGCGTCCGGTGCGGCACGCAGCCAGGTCGACAACCCTGCGAGCGTCGGCTCTCCGCTGAGGAAATCCGGGGTCCCGGCGCGCACCGCTGCCAGGGCCGGCGCGATGCGCAGTGGATCGCCGCTGCGAACCGCCGCGATCCATGTGGTCCACGTCGACGGATCGACGTCAACCGGACGACGCCAGCGGGCATTCAGGCGCCGCTGGGTGCAGCCCGTCGCGCGGACGAGCCAGCGCGACACGCCCCACGCTCCCTCGCCGCCGAGGACGAACGCGCAGCCGTCTACGTCGCCGATCGGCCCGTTCCGGGCGTGCATCGTCGCCGTAAGCGCGGCGATCTCGGCGAGGACCGCCGACTCACGCATGGCGTCGTCCTCGCGGTGGAGCAAGAACGGGCGGGCCTCGTCCATTGCCTGCCAGGCCGACTCCGCCGTTTCCGTGAGCGCGGGCAGCTTCGTGGCCAGGCAGGCGAGCAGTGCCAGCACGAATCCCGAACGGAACAGGCGCTCGCCGCCGCCGAGCCCGCGTGCGATGTCCATGGCGTCGACGAGCGCGGCGCGGCCCTGAAACCACAAACCAGCACGCGTGTCGGCCCCGAGGTTGGCGAGGTCGAGGGCCGGGATGCACGCGCGGACGGCGTCGCCGAGCAGGTGATGCGTCTCCCACAGGTGGATCGGCTCGCCGATCCGGCGGCGGATGGCCAGGACGTCCTCGCACATGCGGACGGCATCGAGGGTCTCGCCGAGGTTGCGATGGGCGCGAACCAGATTGTCGGCGAGGTTGTGTGCGGTCGTCGCCCAGCGTGCCGGGTCGTCCGTCCGCGAGTCTTCGGCGAGTCGACGGCGCCACAGGTCGATGGCAGTAGCCCAGTCGCCGGCGCGCTCGGCCTGGGCGGCGCGGCCTATGCATTGATAGTTCTCGGCGTCCTTGCGCTCGCCCGGCCCGAGACCGGACGCGCGCGCGAACAGCGACGCGAAGGCATGCTGGCCCTCGGCAAGGGCCCGGTCGGCTTCGTCGCCGCGATGGCGGCAGCCCCACAGCGTCAGGTTGCGGGCAAGGGCGCAGAGGTGGGTCGGGTTGATGTTCTCCTGGGTTTCAACGATCTCGCGGATCCGGCGGATGGACCGCTCGAGGTTGAACACCTCGCCCCCGTGGCCGAGGGCGGAGCGGGCTTCCTCAAGGTTGACCTCGGCCTGCTCGGCGCCGAAGCGGTCGCCGCGTCGCTCGCACATGCGAAGCTTCTGTTCGTAGAGCCGCAGGGCCCTTTCAATGAACACACGTGGATCGCCATCGCTGCGGTAGCGCGTGGCCCGGGCCAGGAACCCTGTGGCGTCGCTGGCGAGCGGCGAGTCGGCGGGAACCAGCGCGAGAGCGCGTTCGGCGATGGCGGCCGACCGGGCGAAGTCCCGGACCGGATGGGAGACGTGATTCGTGGGCGCCCAGAGACTGGCGAGCTGCAGCAGCAGCGCCACGCGAACCCGGGGATCGGCGATGGCGTCGATCGCCGCCTCAGCCTGCCCGGCGAGGTCGCGGGCGCGGACGGCCGTATCCTCACCGCGGGCGGCCAGGTAGGCCAAGATCTCCGCCCGCGCGAGCAAGGCTCCGGGGCGCTGGACGGGGTCCTGGTTCTTCGCGAGCGTGTCGGCTCGAGCTAGCAACTCGGTACGATCGGGGACCTTCCGCGCCGCCCGCTCCACGATTGCGGCTCGTTGCTCAGCACTGCTCAGGAGACCGGCCAACATGCGCGTGTCGTGGCGCTCGGGGTACATGCCGCGGATCGCGAGCGTGTACGTCATGTACGCCGGGTGAGCGAGCAATGCGCGGACGTCGCGTCGCTCGTCGCCGTCAAGCAAGTGGGAGGCGCCCGCAAACGCGTAACGGGCGGCCGCAGCGAGCTCGGGCGCCGCCGACTCGAGGCGAGTCAACGCCCCGGTCGCCGCGGTGTCTCCGGGTCGGAGGCGTAGCAGCCTGGACGCGATCGTGAGGATCCGCCGCCCGATCTCCGCGCGCAGTGCTGCGTCCGCGTGCGGCAGGGACTCCTCGAGGCGGGTGAGCGCCCGACGGTGTCGGGTTCCCTCGTCGCCGTCCTGGGCGAGCTCGGCCCGCGCCGCGGACATCAGCGTCTCGGCCCGCAACCAACCGCGATCGCGGATCGTCAGCGACCGCTCGAGCAGCGCAAGCGACCGCGCCGCGTCACCTGATCCCGCGCGCGCCAGCAATGCATCTGCGGTGACCTTCCACAGCGTTGCCTGTTGATCCCGGCCTGGTGATGGAAGCCTCTCCGCCTCCTCGTAGTAGGCGAGCGCGTATTCGAGGTCTCGCGCGGGCCCCGAGCGCCAGGCGTTGCCTAGCGAGATTAACACCGAGTACAGCAGGTCGCCGAACCCATGGCTGCGCGCCAGATTCGCCGCCTCGGTCAGCGCCGCCCGGGCGTTCGTCGCCGCGGATTCGTCGTCATCGCCGCGGGCGATCCGGAGCTGGTAAACACCGCGGTGATAGAGGGCCTCCACGCGCTCCTCGGGGGTGGCGGCGGCTCGCCCGAGCTCCTCGACGAGCGTGCCCAGGGCCGTGTCGTCGCGGCGGTCGCGGGATTGCATCAGCGCCGTGTGCTGCTCACGGAGCTCATCGAACCGCGGCGCGGGACGCCGTGCCTGCAGGCGTTCGACGTACCGCGCCGTCGCCACGGGGAAGGGGCCCTGGCTGCCGAGCTCGACCAGTCGGTAGAGGGTGTCGAGGTCTTCGATGTCGTCACGCTGGGAGATCCAGTCGAGGAGCGTGTCGGCACGGTCCGGGCGGGCGCGGATCGCCAGGCCGAGTAGGCGCAGCTCCTCGCCGCCGATCGACGCCGCGGCTGGCGAGGCTGCAGGTGCATCGATCAGGGCGATCAGCCAGTCCGGGGCCGCGTCGTACGGTCCGCGCGGATCGGGCGCGGGCGCTGGGTCGCCGATCCGGCGCCCGTCGATCCACGCGAGGCGCCGCCACACCTGCGCGAGCAGGCCACTCGCCCCGCGGACACGGGCGAGGAGCGGCCGCACCTGCGCGAGACATGCCGGGTGGCACAGCGGCCCGGGGCGCAGCAGGCTGATCGCCCCGTTCAGCAACACGGCGTCAGCCTGGTCGTCGGGGAGTTCGGCCGTCACCAGCCAGGCCGCGCGGGCCGCCTGCTCCGGGGTCGACACGCGGTCCGCCAGGCTCAGCTGAGTCATCCGGATCCGGCCGCGCAGAGAGCGTGCGGCAGCCCGGGCGCGCTCGTCAGCCAGCAGCGGCCACGCGAGCTCGGCCTGCGCCCACGCTCGATCGACACGCGCCGGGTCCTCCTCTGCCGAGACGAACAGCGCGGTCGCCAGGTCCAGCCGAATCTCTGCGAGGCGCGCCTCGTCGCCGAGCTCGGCGGCCAGCGCGTCGCACCAGCGGCGCCGCTCGGAGTGCGCGTCGATCGGCAGCGCCGCGACCAGCAACGCCATGGCCGACCGCCGTAGTTCGCGCTGCGGCAGCTCGGTGAGTCGCCGCAACTCCTCCAGCGCCTCCGTCCGGCGATCAAGCGCGACGAGCAGCCGCGCCGCGAGTACGGACTGAGCGCCACGTCGGCTCCATTCGAGCGCGAGCACCAGGTGATCGCGCTCGAGCGTGCCGGGGTGGTCGTGAAGCCACACCCGAGCGAGCTGGTCGGCATCCTCGTCGGCCGATGTCCGGCCCGCGAGGTATGCCACGAGGTCGCCGACGAACTGGTTCACGCTCTGCCCGGCCGCGGCGCGAAGGAGGCCCCGACGGAGCCGGACGCGATGGACGGCGTTGAGGGCCACGGCGGTCGCCTCGAGCTCGTCGAGCCGGCGGTCGCGCTCGGTCCAGACGGCGGTCAGGTCGGCCCGGAGGAGCCCTGCCGCGAGCGTGAGTGCCGGCTCTTCCTGCTGCTGTGCGAGCGCGAGGGCGAGCTCGGCGTGCGTCCGGGCCTCATCGATCCGGGCCGCCTCACACATGCACCGCGCGAGGCGTAGGCGGATATGCAGCACGTTTGCGCGGTCGCCCGCCGCGGCGAACGTGTGCAGGGCTTGCTCGAGCTCGACGATCTCGTCGGCATCGGTCGCTGGCTTCACCACTGGATAGGCTCCGAGAACGCAGAGGCCCCCTCGCCGGCGAGGAACCCGAACCGGAGGGTGTAGCGCCCGCAGTGCCCGGGCGGGACCTTTTGCGCCCCGGCACGAAGCACATGGCAGCGGATCTCGAGCATGTGGACGGCGTCCGGGGGCAAGACGTACACCGGCTCGGCGGAGAATTCCCTCCGTCCGCCCTGAGCGGGGAGTTCGAGATCCCACGCCTCCGCCGGTGCGATCGGCCTGGGCGGCGAGAGGAGCATCCAGGACTCGTGGCAGACTGCTTCGAGGACGACCGAGGTCAGGGTCAGCGAGCCCGGAGATTCGTTCTTCAGGGTGAAGCGGAGCGCCGGCAGCGACCCCAGGCGGATGTCGATCAGGCGAAGCCCACCGACGGTCTGGCGCGCCTCGGGACTGAGATACGCCAGCGTGCCGGCGAGGGTCCGCGATGCGGGCGCCTCGTTCGTGTCCGCTAGGCTCGTCGGGGTCACGAGCACGTCGTTCCATCGGGCGTGAACGCCGGCGATGTCTGCGGCGCGACCCGGCCGGAGTGCGACCAGCCGCTCGAACAGCTCCCTGTCGATCTTGCCGCGTCGCCTGAGCGCCGCGACCGCTTCGTGGGCGAGCACCACCGGCGACGAGGACGACGGCAACGCGACGAGCAGCTCGCGGTCCCCGACGCTCGTCAGCATCTGTCGCAGCTCCGGCTCGGAGAACAGGTCGAGGAGGAGATCAGCCAGCACGTCCTCTCTCTCGTGGGCCATTGGTCCGTAGTATCGCCGATTTCGCGGGCGCCCTCGCCGGCCCGGAGAACTTCCTGGTCCTCTCCTCGACCTTCCAGCAGGCGGCGATCCTCGCCCCGGACGGGACGGGCGTCGTCCCGCCCGGCCCGGTCGGCCAGGCGGCGCCGCCCTTCCAGGCGACAAGGAGCCTGCGCCTGCACGATCCCGCAGTAGGAGCGGCGAGGTCCTGGCCCGGCGGGCGAAGCTGCGCCGCTTCGACTCGCGCTGGCCCTCGATCCAGAGGCCTGGCCGACCGTGTACGTCCTCGGTGATCGCCGTGAGGATCAACTCGACCTCGAGGGCGTCGCCGCGAGCCCCGCGGCGCGGAAGCGAAGGGCCGGGCGGCGGGCGAGCGCGGCGGCGAGGGGGCGAGGGGGCGAGGGGCTTTGCCTGCGGTGAAGACCTAGGAGGTCTTTTTCGCTGAAATCCTGCGAGGCGGCCTTCAGGCCGCCGACCTCCCTCTCGCCCAAACTTGCGACCACCTGGTTACGGCGCGCACCGCAGACGAACGATGAGCGAATGAGGTCCGGACTTAGGCAGGTGAACGCCTGAAATGCACAACCCTGTCGAGCAACTGCAGATCGTGAAAGTCCTCAGGGCGCAACAACCGTTCGTCTTCGAACGCTCCCGCTGTCTCGGCATCAAATGCTGCGAGAAACTCTCCCAGTTCCTTCAGAAGATGTTCTGAGGGCGCCAAGTTAGTGGCCTTGTACCATTCGTTCCCGTATTGATCCGAAAATCGCCCATTTTTCAAGGGTCTGAGCAGGACGCTGTCACGCGTGCAAACCGCGGCAGCAGCAATCAAGGTGGCCGTGTCGTCAATTCGGCCCGTAGCCATCGGGTGCACGACATGGGTGGAAAAAATCGAAGGGGTTTGGTGAGCAATAAGGTCAATCCCCTCACCGCTCCGCGCAAGTCGGATTTCACGCCGCGAAGCCCGCCACGTGGCTCGCTCTTCTCGTACCCATTGCCGATGCGCTCGCTGGAGCGCGAAGGCATCGGAAATTTCACGGCGCTGGTGAGTCAGAGCGATTGCAACACGAGCAATCGCCGATACGAGCGCAGCAACGCCTACGAAGAGCCCGACGCCAAGAGCCTTGGCTTCCTTCGGTTCGGCAAGGACCGTCGCGCCGATGGCAGCTGTTGCGGCCCAGCTGGCTCCAACAATTACTTGTCGTCGTGTTGCAGGCATTGTCGGACGATACGCATATGCATCGGTGGATGCAACCCCCTGCGGCGTGCGTTTTTTCACATTGACATCCGCTCGCACGACCTGGTGTGGAGCCCTGCTGGCTACGCGCTCATCGCTCTCGGCGGCACGATGGGGAACGTGGCTTTCTCGGTGCGAGCCTACTCGACCGCGCAGAGCGATCCCTTATGGAGCTACCCCGCGATCCAACTGCGACCGCACCCGCTCACCGCCACGAATTCCCCGTGCGCGATCGCCCCTTCATGCGCTACGTTTCGCGCGCCAAGCCCGCATCACGCAGACAGGCAACCAGCCGTGAGCGTGCGAAGAGAAGTACGCCGTCGCCAGGACGGCAGCGAGCGAGTCATGTACATCGTCGACATCAAGCTCCAACACCCTGACGGGGAGATCGTCCGAGTCCGTAAGGTCTCGCCGGTCGCCAACCTCCGCGGGGCCAGGGCCTACGAGCGCGAGCTCCGCGAGGCCCTCATGGAGCGCCGCGAGCCGCCTGGTGAGGCCGCGGCGGTGTTGATCACCCCGTCCACTCAGGAGGTCCACCACGAGCAACCACAACCATCGCCGAGGGCCGCCACCCGCTGCTCATCGGCCCCTCGGATGACCCCCAAGGGAGCCGTCCTGCGGGAACCGACGCTGTCGTCACCACCGACGCCTGCCGGCCCGAGGGCCCCGACCTTCGCGGAGTTCCTCACCGAGTTCATGCGCTACCAGGCCAGCCCTGCCGCCTCGCGCCGAGGCGCGAACAAGCCCGGCGAGCTGCGCGAGAAGCAGCGCGTGTTCGACAACCACCTGCTACCCGCCTTCGGGTCGCTGCGCCTCGATCAGATCTCACCGAGGATGATCGACCGCTACATCGCCGCCAAGTCGTCGCCCGCGACGGCGAAGCCATCGACGCGGAGGGCCCGCTTCGGCGAGCCGCTCGCGCCCGCGACGGTGTCCAACCACATCATCCTCCTCCGCCGCGTCCTCAGCGTCGCGCACCGCTGGGAGCTGATCGACCGCGTGCCGGCGATCCACTGCCCCGCGCCCGGCGCCGCGCGCACCGACTTCCTCACCTTCGCCGAGGCGGATCGTTTCCTCGGCGCGGCCGAGGCCGACTGGCGCCCCCTCCTACTCCTGGCCATTCGGACAGGTCTGCGACTCGGCGAGATCCGGGCGCTGAGGTGGCGAGACCTACACATCGACCCTGGGTATCTCCGGGTCGAGCGCAACCTGACCAAGTCTGGCTACGGCCAGCCGAAGTCTGGCAAGGCGCGCACGGTGGAGATGTCGATCGACCTACGGGACGCCATGAGGGCGCACCCGCGGGCTCGAAGCCCTGAAGATCTGGTCTTCTGCCAGGCAGACGGCCGCCCCTGGAGCGAGGGTCAAGTGTACCGAGCGGTCAAGGCCACGGCGAAGCGAGCGGCACTCCGCCGCGACGTCCACCCACACATGCTGCGGCACACCTTCGCCTCCCACTGCGTCATGCGAGGGATCCCCCTCGCGGTCGTCCGCGAGTGGCTCGGCCACGCCGAGTCACGCATGACGGAGCGCTACGCCCACCTCGCCCCCGAGGTGCGCTCGAGCTTCGTCGACCGGCTCGCCGGCCCCCCGATCGGGGAGCCCACGACAGGTTCCCGGGGCAACGGCCCAGGCGACCAGCCCGAGGGCCGGGGCAACATAGGGGCAACGGCTAGGCCCCAAAACGGAAAAACGCTGCCTAGGGGGTCCTAGACAGCGTTTTAAGGGTGGGCGCGACAGGTGTCGAACCTGTGACTTCCACCGTGTGAAGGTGGCACTCTACCACTGAGTTACGCGCCCGGTGTTGAGGTCGAGCTTTCTAGCGCCTCTCGGATCCCTTGGCAAGCGCGTTTTTCGGGCGGGGATCAGCGCCGACCCCGCACTAGCGTTGAGCGAGCAGCCAGTAGGTCGTCATCGGGCCCAGGCCTTTCACCTTGATCGCCCCGCGGCGCGCCAGGATGAAGCCCTGGTTGAGGGACGCGGCCGCGGCCTCATCGACCTGGATCATCCCTGGCAGCCCGTGCGACTCCATGCGGCTCGCGGTGTTGACGGTCGCGCCCCACAGGTCGTATGCGAGCTTCCGGGTGCCGAGCACGCCTGCGACCACGGGTCCGCTCGCGATCCCGATCCGGACGGCCAGCGGGGTACCCAGCTCCTCACTGATCGCAGCCACGCAGGGAAGCATCGCCAGCGCCATCACGGCGATCGGCGTCGCGTGGTCATCGAGGCGGATCGGCGCCCCTGCCACGGCCATGTAGGCGTCGCCGATCGTCTTGATCTTCTCGATCCCGAAGCGATCGCTGAGAGAATCGAACGCCGTGAAGATCCGGCTCAGCAGCGCCACCACCGCTTCTGCGGGGACGGACGCTGAGCGCTCGGTGAAGCCCACCAGATCGGCGAACAGCACCGTCACGGACTCGAAGCGCTCCGCGATCTCAGCCTCCCCCTGCCCTAGCCGCTGCGCGATCGGCCTCGGTAGCGTATTGATCAAGAGTCGCTCGTGGCGCTCGATCGCCGCTGACAGCTCACGCGTCCGCGCCGCCACCTTCGCCTCCAGCGCTGCGTTGGCCCGCATCAGCGCCTCATCGAGCCGAGCGCGGCCGATCCGCGACGCTGTCATCGACGCGATCGTCGTCAAGATCTCGAGGTGACTCTGCGTGAAGAAGCCCGCCTGTGAGTGCTCTGAGTCCAGCACCCCGATCACCGCGTCATCGAAGAAGATCGGGATCGCCAATTCGGACAGCCGCGCCTGGTCGTCGGTGATGTAGCGCGGATCCTCTCGCGTATCAGCGATCACCGCCGGTTCGCCTGTCGCCGCCACCCAGCCGACGATCCCTCTGCCCACTGGGATCGTGATCGGCGCCAGGATCTCGCGCCCCTTCGGGTTCTTCGGCCCGAACGCGGCCCGCTGCACCAGCGTCGTCCCTGGCGGGTCTAACAGATAGATCACGCAGTCTTCGAGACCCAGCCGCGCGACCGCGTTGTTCGCCACGTCCCACAGGATGTCATCCAGATCTGTCTGAGTGAACAGCAGCGACGACGCGAAGAAGTTCACCACGTCCAAGTTGCGCGCCTTCGCCTCGAGCGCCGCGTTCGCCCGGCGGAGCGCGGCGATCTCCGAAGCGACCTCCTCCTCCTCATCACCTCGCGGTCCCGCAGCCATCGCGTCGCACAGGTTATCGACCGCCCCGCTCGCTGCGAAGCCACGCCCTGATTGAGCTTTTCCGCGCCATGTGCCAGCCTCTCGTCGGATGATCCCAGTCAAGCCAGTCATCGCCGCAAGCGCCCAGATCCCCAGCATCGAGCATTACCGCGCGATCTACCGCGAGAGCGTCGCTGAGCCCGCCGCCTTCTGGAGCGAGCAGGCCCAGCAGCTCACCTGGTTTCACCCGCCCCACGAGGCGATGCGCGCTGACATCCCGCGCGGCGACGTCGCGTGGTTCGCTGGGGGCAAGCTCAACGCCGCCTACAACTGCGTCGATCGGCACGCCGCCGCCACCCCTGACAAGGTCGCGATCATCTGGGCGGGCAACGAGCCTGGCGACTACCGCCGGATCACCTACGCCGAGCTGCTCGGCGAGGTCGGCCGCCTCGCCAACGTCCTCCGCGCGCACGGCGTACGCAAGGGTGATCGCGTCTGCATCTATCTGCCGATGATCCCCGAGGTCGCCTTCGCCATGCTCGCCTGCGCGCGGATCGGCGCCGTCCACTCGGTCGTCTTCGCTGGCTTCTCCGCTGACGCCTTACGCGAGCGGATCCTCGACGCTGACTGCCGCCTCGTGATCACCGCCAACGAGGGCCTACGCGGCCCCAAGTCGATCCCCCTCAAGGCCACCGTCGACGAGGCCGTCGAGGGGCTCGAGCTCGTCCACGCCGTCCTCGTCGCGCGCCGCACCGAGACCAACGTGTCGATGAGGACAGGCCGCGACTACTGGCTCGAGGACCAGCTCGCTCGTCACCGCTCCGCCGCCCCCATCGAGTGGATGGACAGCGAAGATCCCCTCTTCGTCCTTTACACCTCCGGCTCCACCGGCAAGCCGAAGGGCGTCCTCCACACCACCGGCGGCTACCTCGTCTACGCCGCCTACACCCACCGCCAAGTCTTTGATCTGCGCGAAGGCGACATCTTCTTCTGCGCCGCCGACGCCGGCTGGATCACCGGCCACAGCTACATCGTCTACGGCCCGCTCGCCAACGGCGCCACGACCGTCATGTTCGAGTCTCTACCCACCTACCCCGACGCGGGGCGCTACTGGCAGATCGTCGACGACCTCGCCGTCACGATCTTCTACACCGCCCCCACCGCGATCCGCGCGGTCATGCGCGCGGGCGACGAGCCAGTCCACCGCAGCTCTCGCGCCAGCCTGCGCGTGCTCGGCAGCGTCGGCGAGCCGATCAACCCCGAGGTCTGGACCTGGTACCACGACGTCGTCGGCGCGGGTCGTTGCGCCGTCGTCGACACCTGGTGGCAGACCGAGACCGGCGGGATCTTGATCTCGCCGCTGCCCGGAGCTACCCCCTGCAAGCCTGGTTCAGCCACCTTGCCCCTGCCTGGCGTCCAGCCCGTGCTCGTCGACGATGAAGGCGCCGAGCTCGAGGGCAACGGCGTCAGCGGCAACCTCTGCCTCGCCGGCACATGGCCGGGGCAAGCGCGGACGATCCTCGGCGACCACCAGCGCTTCGTCGACACCTACTTCGCCCGCTTCCCCGGCTACTACTTCACCGGCGACGGCTGCCGGCGCGACGAAGACGGTTACTACTGGATCACCGGCCGCGTCGACGACGTGATCAACGTCGCCGGCCACCGCCTCGGCACCGCCGAGATCGAGAGCGCGCTCGTCGCCCACGCCGCCGTCGCGGAGGCCGCCGTCGTCGGCTTCCCGCACGATCTCAAGGGCACCGGGATCCACGCCTTCGTGATCATCCGCGCCGAATACGACGCATGGCCGCCCGGCGAGCTCGCGGGCGCGCTCAAAGAGCAGGTACGCCGCGTGATCTCCCCGATCGCCGCCCCCGATCGCGTCCAGATCGTCAGCGCGCTCCCCAAGACCCGCTCCGGCAAGATCATGCGCCGGATCCTCCGCATGGTCGCGGCAGGACGCGACGACGGCTTCGGCGACACCTCGACCCTCGCCGATCCTTCGGTCGTCGACGAGCTCCTCGCCGCTCGCAAGGACCACCGCTGAGCGCGTCGGCGCGCGCGCACCTCGCACGCCGCGCGCCTCATGAGGGTCCGCCCCTGTTACCCTCCATCGTAGACAGGAGCGACATGCAGATGATCCTCGGCCCCATCCTCCGCTTCCTCGGCGCAGATCCCCAGGAGAACACCTGGCGGGTCTCCTGCCTGATCGTTATCGGCGGCGCCGACGCGCCGCCTCCTCTCACCTGGTCGATCGGCAAGGGCAAGAAGACCAAGGTCGAGGGTGTAGAGATCGCCACCCACCGCGATCGCAGGGTCATCACCTACGCGATCGAGGCGCAGCGCGGCGACGAGCCCCGCGCCGTCGATTACCGCCTCGGAGCCGGCCGGGGAGCCCCAGGATCCAGCTTCAAGATCCCTGCGCGAGGCGAGCGCCCGCGCTCCGCCTTCGCCTCTTGCTGCGGCTTCTCCAGCCTCAAGGCGATGAAGACCGTCAACGACAAGTACGAGCGCTGGCGCGACCTGCTCACCGTCCACGCCGCCGCGCCCTACCACCTGCTCATCCTCGGCGGCGATCAGGTCTACGCCGATCCGCTCTGGGAGTCGATCCGAGGGCTCGAAGAGTGGAACGAGCAGTCGCCCCTCATCGCCAACGTCTTGCCGATGAAGCCCGAGCTCGCCGCCGAGATCGACGACTTCTTCTTCGATCTCTACCTCCACCGCTGGGCCCAGCCCGACTACGCCGCTGCGCTCGCCAGCGTCCCCACCATCATGATGTGGGACGATCACGACATCTTCGATGGTTGGGGATCATACCCGCCGCTGCGCCAGTCCTCGCCCGTCTTCCAGGGGATCTTCGCGGTCGCCCGCCGGTGGTTCCGCACCTTCCAGCTCCATCTCGGCGAAGGCGGCTCACCGGAGCTGCTCGTCCCCGAGCGCGGCCTCACCTACGCCTACCGGATCGATGACATCGCGATCCTCGCCCTCGATCTCCGCTCCGAGCGCCGCCAAGAGCACATCATGAGCCCAGAGAGCTGGCGCGCCGCCTTTAGCTGGCTCGAAGGACAGCACGGGCTCAGCCACCTCATGGTGGTCTCCAGCATCCCCGTCGTCTTCCCCGACCTCACTCGCCTCCAGGATCTACTCGGTCGGATCCCTGGCGAGCAGGAGCTGGAGGACGACCTCCGCGATCACTGGTACAGCCGCGCCCACCAGGGCGAGCGCCTGCGCCTCATCCATCGCCTCCTCGATCACTCCCGCGATCGTCGCGCGCGAGTGACCCTGCTCTCCGGCGACGTGCACGTCCCGGGCCTCGGCCTGATCGAGAGCACACGCCCTGGCGACGGCCTCATCACCATCAGCCAGCTCATCTCATCGGCGCTCGTACACCCGCCGCCCCCCGCCTCGGTCGTCTACGCCCTCGACAAGATCATGAGCGAGCGCGGCGAGTTTGATCGCGGGATCACAGCGTCGATGCAGTCGCTCCCCGGCACTCGCCGCCGCCTCATCTGCGCGCGCAATTGGATGAGCATCGAGCCTGATGACGCTACGAGCTGGCCGTCGCGCCGCCGCCTCTGGGTGCACTGGCGCATCGAAGGTGAGACCGAGCCCTACACCACCGTGATCGCCCCGCTTGATCCTCAGTGATCGCTCACCGGCCTCCGCGCTCACCTCCAATCGCGCCGCCGATCTCCTTACGATGCTTCGATGGAATATCGAAGCGTCAGGATCTTCGCGTTCACTGCGGCCCTCTGCCAAGGCTCCGCCTGCGGCGATGACAGCGGCGTGACAGTCGCCGACACCGACACGACCTCGACCACCGACGCCACCACCTCGACCACCACCTCGACGGGCGAGACCACCACCACCACAACCACCACCGATCCCAGCACCACCGATCCCACCGCAGCCACCACCACGGACACGGATCCTACCGAGACTGGAGATCCTGCGTGCGGCGACGGCGTCGTGCAGGCCGGAGAGGAGTGTGATGACGGCAACCAGATCGACACCGACACCTGCCTCAGCACCTGCCAAAGCGCCACCTGCGGCGACGGCAAGCTCCAGGAGGGCGTCGAGCAGTGCGACGACGGTAACCAGATCGACACCGACACCTGCCTCATCACCTGTCAGAGCGCCACCTGCGGCGACGGCTTCGTCGGCCCAGGCGAGGCCTGCGACGACGCCGATCAAGACAACGACGACGAGTGCACAAACGCCTGCGCCCTGCCGAGCTGCGGCGACAGCGTCGTGCAAGACGGCGAGCAGTGCGACGACGGCGACGTCGACGACACCGACGAATGCCTGAGCACCTGTCTCACCGCGACCTGCGGCGACACCTACGTACAAGCCGGCGTCGAGACCTGCGACGACGCCGACGGCGATGACAGCGACGAGTGCCCGTCAAACTGCCAGCTCGCCGCGTGCGGCGACGGGTACCTCCAAGAGGGCGTCGAAGGCTGCGACGACGGCAACGACATCAACACCGACGAGTGCCCCGGCACCTGCCAGAGCGCCACCTGCGGCGACGGATTCGTGCAAGACGGCGTCGAGCAGTGCGACGACGGCAACGGCGTCGACGGAGACGGCTGCCAGAGCGACTGCACGCAGACGCAAGGGGCCGCGCTCGTCGCCGCAGGTTGGTATCACACCTGCGTGCTCACCACGACCGGCGACGTCCGCTGCTGGGGTCGCAACACCTACGGCCAGCTCGGCCAAGGCAACGTCGTCCAGATCGGCGACGACGAGCTCCCCAGCGTCCTCGCGCCCGTTGATCTCGGCGGGGGTCAAGTCACCGGCCTCAGCGCGGGAGAGTTCCACACCTGCGCCCTTCTGGCCGGCGGCAAGGTCCGCTGCTGGGGCCGCTCCAACGTCGGCCAGCTCGGCCTCGCCTCGATCAACAGCATCGGCGACAACGAGCAGCCGTGGTCGGTCAGTGAGGTCCCGATCGGCGGCGTCGTCGAGCAACTCGCGGCGGGTCGCACCCACACCTGCGCCTTGCTCACCGGGGGCAAGGTTCGCTGCTGGGGCGGCGGCACCTTGGGCCAGCTCGGATACGGCAACGTCAATAACATCGGCGACAACGAGACCCCCGCCTCCGCCGGCGACGTCAAGGTCGGCGGCGTCGCCGTACAAGTCACCGCGGGTGAAAATTTCTCCTGCGCCTTGCTCGACGACAACAAGATCCGCTGCTGGGGTCAAGGAGCGAGCGGCACCCTCGGCTACGGCAACATCGACAACATCGGCGACGACGAGACCCCTGACACGGTCGGTCCGATCATGCTCGGCGCTAACGCCACCCAGATCGCCGCCGGTCGCCGCCACGCCTGCGCCGTCACCACCGACCAGATCGTCCGCTGCTGGGGCCTAGGCAGCAACGGCCAGCTCGGCACCGTCAACACCGCCTCGATCGGCGACAACGAGCACCCCAGCGCGGGCTCCTTCGTCAACCTCGGCGGAGACAAGGCGATCGGCCTCGCCCTCGGCTACGCCAGCACCTGCGCCCGCGTCAACGACGACAAGCTGCGCTGCTGGGGCAACAACACCTACGGTCAGCTCGGCCAGGGCAACGTCGTCCAGATCGGCGACAATGAGCCCGTCGCCACCATCGATCCGATCGATGTCGGCGCGCCTGTCACTCAGGTCAGCTCGAACTGGTACACCACATGCGCGCGCGGCGGCGACTTCAGCCTGCGCTGCTGGGGCCGCTCCGAGTACGGCCAGCTCGGGTACGGCAACATCAACAACATCGGCGACGACGAGCTCCCCGCCGCCGCCGGGCCCGTCCTCTACCTCCCGTGAGCGCGCGGGCGCGCCGACTCGCGCCCGCGCGCCCGCTGTCCTGAGGGTCAGGCTCTCGAGAGCCTTGACCCGCGCCCTGCGCCTCCGCTATGCACCTGCGAGCGGCGGCGCGGCACCATGGTCTTCGCCTCCCTCGTCTTCCTCTACGTCTTCCTCCCGCTCAACCTGTGGGCCTACTACGCGCTGCGCCGCGCGGATCACCGCAACCTCCTCCTGATCGCGGCCTCGCTCCTCTTTTACGCCTGGGGCGAGCCCATCTGGGTGGTCTTGCTCCTGATCTCTAGCGCGCTCGATTATGCGCACGCCCTCATCATTGAGCGCCACCGCGGGCGCCCTTGGGCCCGCGCCGCCCTCATCTCGTCGCTCGTCACCAACCTCGGCCTGCTCGGCGCCTTCAAGTACAGCGGCCTGCTCGCCGACGCCTTGAACGCCTCGCTCGGCCTCAGCCTCGCCGCCCCTCGCTTCGCCCTGCCGCTCGGCATCTCGTTTTACACCTTCCAGGCGCTCTCCTACGTCGTCGACGTCTACCGCGGCGAGGCCGGCGCGCAGCGCTCCTACCTCAAGTTCCTCCTCTACCTCAGCCTCTACCCGCAGCTCGTCGCCGGCCCGATCGTCCGCTACGTGCACATCGCCCGCGCGATCGAGCGCCGCGCCCATCACCTCCCTGACATCGCCGCCGGCGTCGATCGCCTCTGCGCCGGCCTCTTCAAGAAGGTCTGCGTCGCCAATGTCGCCGGCGAGCTCGTCGTCCGCACCATGGACGTCGATCCGAGCGCCCTCTCTGTCGCCGAGGGTTGGTTCGGCCTGCTCATGTTCTCGCTCCAGATCTACTTCGACTTCTCTGGCTACTCGGACATGGCGATCGGCCTCGGCCTGCTCTTCGGCTTTCGGTACCACGAGAACTTCAACTACCCCTACATCGCCCGCTCCGCCGCGGACTTTTGGCGGCGCTGGCACATCTCCCTCGGCTCATTCTTCCGCGACTATTTATATATCCCCCTCGGCGGCAACCGCCGCTGGCCGCTGCGCAACCTCCTGATCGTCTGGGCGTTGACCGGCCTCTGGCACGGCGCGAGCTTGAATTTTGTCCTCTGGGGCCTCTATTTCGGCCTGCTCATCGCCCTCGAGCGCCTCCTCCTCCAGCGCCTGCTCGACGCCCTCCCTGCGCTCTTCGGCCACCTCTACCTCCTCTTCGTCGCCGTCCTCGGCTGGGCGATCTTTTACTTCGAAGATCTCGAGCGCCTCAGCGACTATCTCGCCCTGCTCTTCGGCCAAAGCGACAGCCCCCGCACCTCACCCGCGCTCCTCCTGCTCGTGCAAGAGCACGCCTACTGGCTCGCGCTCGCGCTCCTCCTCTGCGCCCCCATCATGCCGCGCCTGGGCGCGGCGCTCCGCGCCTGGGCCGGCCCCTCACAGCGTCGCTCGGGCCTGCTCACCGCCGCCCGCGGCCTCGCCAACCTCCTCTTGCTCCTCACCGCCACCGCCATGTTGGTCGGCCGCACCTACAACCCATTCATTTACTTCCGCTTCTGAGCCGCATGTCCCCGGCCCCGCCTCCTACCTGGTCGTTGCGCCTGCACCTGGCGCTCTTCATCGGCGCCCTCACGCTCCTCGGCCTCGCCCTCCTCCTCCCCCACCCCGCCGTTGAAGTCGCTGAAGACGAGCAGCGCCGCCTCGCCCCCGCGCCTGAGCTGAGCTGGTCGACCCTCGAGAGCAGCGCCTTCGCCGAGGCGATCGAGGCCTACCTCGCCGATCACTTCCCGGCCCGCGCCAATTTCATGGCCGCACATTTCTGGCTCAAAGAGCGTCGTGGCCGCCGCGATCCACGAATCGCCCTCTATGAGCCCAGCAGCAGCGTCGACGACGATCTACCGCCCATTGAAGCCTGGGCGCCGAGCGCTGAGCTCCACGATGAGCTCGATGAGCTCGATCACCTCGATCCAATCATCGACCTCGACGCGACCGAAGGTATCGACGACCCCGACGACCCCGACGCGCCCCTCGATCCCACCTCTGCGCATAAAGAGGGCGGGATCCTCATCGTCGACGGCCGCGCCTTACAGCTCTTCACCGGCGGCCCACGAGGCGCCCGCGCCTACGCCTCGATCCTCAACGACTACGAGGCCGCGCTCCGCGATCGCGTCCGCGTCTACTCGATCATCGTCCCAACCGCCCAGACCTTCTACCTCCCGCAAAAGTACGCCCACTTCAGCCGCCCTGAGCCGCCCAACATCCGCGCCACCTACGATCTCATGGCCCCAGGCGTCCTCACGATCGACGCCCACGCCGCGTTAAAGCCGCACGCCCGCGAGTACATCTATTTCCGCACGGATCACCACTGGACCGCCCTCGGCGCCTACTACGCCTATATCGCCTTCTGCCAGGCCGCGGGCCTCGAGCCGATCGCGCTCGACGCGATGGAGCGCCGACGCAAGGACAATTTCCGCGGCTCCCTCTACCGCCTCACCCGCGACTCAGCGCTCGGCGCCGCCCCTGATCACGTCGACTACTGGCTCCCGCCCGTCGACGTCCGCGTCACCCGCTACACCCCGGACATGCAGCGCGTCGCGATTCAAGGCCCCCTGATCCGCGAGCGCGGCGCCGGGTATGGCGTCTTCCTCGGCGGAGACTTCCCGCTGATCATCGCCAAGACCGACGTCAACCCCGGCCGTCGCGCCCTGCTCATCAAGAACTCCTACGGCAACCCCTTCGCCGTCTACCTCGCCGCCCACTTCGAGCGGCTCTTGATCGTCGACTACCGCTACTTCAACGGCAGCGTGCTCGATCTGATCCGCGACCACGAAGTCACTGATCTCATCGTCCTCAACGGCGCCATCACCGCGAACGCGCGCTTCCACGCCGCCCGGATCGGCTGGGTCATGGACGCCGGCAAGCGCTCGCGCCGCGCTCGCAGGCGGGCGGCCCCGGCGCCCTAGCGGCCCCTCAATCCAGGACCTCCGAGACATACCATCCTGTCCTCAGGGTCAGTACCCTGCGTCGATCGCCGGGAACGCCGCCGCCAGCGCCCGAGCGACCCGCTCCGCCCGCGCCGCGTAGCCCGCCGACGTATAGTGGATCCCGTCGCTCACGAACCACTCCTCCCGGATCTCCGCGCTCCACCGGTAGATCCGCGCGTTGGGGTAGCCCGCCAGCGTCGCCGCCAGCGCCGCGTTCCACGCCGCCATATTCGCCCGCGCCCAGTACCCGTCCTCCCGCCGGGTCACCGCGTCGATCCACAGCACCGGCTCATCGCCGATCACCGCCATCATCCGAGCGATCCGCTCCTCGTGCGGGATCGTCCCGTCCTTCGCCACATTCGCCGCGTCATTGGTCCCGAGCCCGATCAGCCAGCACCCGGAGAACCCCTCGTCACGCAGCCGCTGCGCCACCATCAGCCCGTTCTCATTCTTCGCGCGGTGCTCGATCAGCGAGCGCCCGCCGAGCAGCTCCAGCCGCAGCTCCTCGACTCCCACCGCCGCCAAGCGGCGATCCAGGCGACGCTCAGGATCACGCACATACTTCTCCGAGACCGTGCCTGTCGACGTCGAGTCGCCGATATGCGCCAAAGCCCGGCACCCACTCACCGACGCGCCCCCCTCCGAGCCGACGATCACCTCGCGGCTCACTGACCACACGCGCCGCGGCGCCGCTGGCGCCTGCACGCTCGCATCCGCCGCGCGAGGCTGCCGCTCTGCCGATCCTTGAGCACGCGTCCCCTCGGGCGGCGTCCCCCCCGCTGAAGGCGGCGAAGGAGCCTCTGCTCGCGGCTGGGACGGACCTGAGCAGCCCTCGATCGCCGCCACCAACGCGACCCCAAGGACCGCCCGCCGCCGCGCACGTCGCCCATCGCTCAACGAAGCACCCGCCCCCCGCATCGCTCACTCGATCGAATCCGCCAAGCTGCCACAACCAGACTCATGCTCGTCATGTGTACGCCGCTGCGGCCGCCAAGAGCGCCCTTCACTCGACCGACTGGCCCCTGTCAGCGGCGTCTCCGCGAAGCGCTCGATCACAGACGCGGCCGCCCGCGTGTTCTCGAGCAACGCCGCCTCGTTGAAGTTCGCGATCCCGTCGCAGGCCGCGTGGTAACACGCGTCGTACGGCGCGTCCGCCTCTCCGCCGAACAGCCCCGCCTCCTCGGCGCCCTTTACCCCCTCAGCCCCGGTGAAGAGCCCACCGGCCGGGATCTCGCGCTCGATGAACGGCCCGTAGTCCGAGCGGCCATTGAACGGCGTCTCCTTGGTCGGCAGCCCCAGATCTGCGAAGTACTCGGCGAAGGCCGCCTCGATCTCCGCCGACCCCGCCGGGCCCGCCGCCCCGAACCCTGATCCGTCGCCGTCGTAGATGAAGCGCACCGGGTTCGGCGACGCGATCATGTCCAGGTTCACATACATCGCGATCGCCTCGCGCTCCTCGAGGGTGAGCGCCTCCACGTAGTAGCGCGAGCCCAGCAGCCCCAGCTCCTCGGCCCCCCACAGCGCGAAGCGCAGCCGCCCCGGCGTGCCGCAGCGCGCCGCCTGCCGCGCCAGCTCGAGCACCGCCGCGCTCCCCGAGCCGTTGTCGTTGATCCCCGGCCCTGCCGCGACCGAGTCCAGGTGCGCCCCGATCATCACCGCCCGCGCGCTCGGATCCTCACCTGTCTTTTCAGCCAGGATATTCTCCGTCGCCCGCGAGATCGCGATCGCGCTCACCGACAGCTCCACCTCGATCGTCGCCTCGGCGGCCAGCTCGACCCACGCCTCGCCGATCGCGTAGCTGACGCCCAGCACTGGGATCGGCGTGTCTTCGGCCAACATCGGCGTGAAGATCCCGCTGCGCGCCGGCGTGTCGCCTTGATTAAAGATCACCGCCGCCGCCGCCCCGGCCGCCACCGCGTTGGCGATCTTCGCCGCGTACGTGCACGACCCTCGCTGGATCAGCGCCACCGCGCCCGCGCCGAGCCCTAAAAAGTCGCCAGGATCGCAGCCGCTCGCGCTCTTATTCCCCGCCCCGAGGCTCGGCGCGATCGCCACCAACGGCCCCTTCACCGCGCCGCTCCCCGAGAAGAACGCCACCCGGAACTCAACGTCCTCTTTGTAGTTGATCACCTCCGGCGCGACCTGGCGCAGCAGCGGCGCCGCCAACACCTCGAAGTCCGTGAACATGAACGGCTGGCGGGTCACCGCGTAGCCCGCCGCGCTCAGGGTGGCCGCCGCGTAGTCAGCCGAAGCCCCGTACCCCGCGCGCCCAGCCACGCGGCTGCCCCCTGCCGCGTCAGCGTGCCCTGCGAGCGCGTTCAAGTGCTCGATCATCGCCGCGCCGTCGACCTGCTCGGCCAGCCCGCCAGGACACGCGCTCGGCAGCTCGGGCTCGGGCTCGGGCTCGGGCTCAGGCTCCGCGTCGGTCACCGGGCCCTGCTCACCTGGCCCACAGGCCAGATCCGAGGCCACGATCAACAGAGCCGCGAGCCCGAGCACAGGCGTACAGTTGCGCATCTCGGAACCATAGCAGGGCCCGGCCCCCGCGCGCCTCACCTCAGGCGCCCGCCTCGCAGAGCGCGAGCGCCACCATGTCCTTCGCCGCCATCGCGCACTCGACCTCGGTCTTCTTCCCTTGCGCCATACACTCCGCGATCAGGTCCCCACGGAGATCCCCGAGGATCGACCCGACCACCTCGCCGTCCGCGCCCGCGTCGGCCACCGCCAGCGCCTTGAAGTGCTCGAAGAACCCCTCGCACGTCGGCGTATCGAGCCCGTCGCCGTGGGTCTTCTCGTGCAGCAGCGCCTCCGCCTCCTTCTCCGCCGCGTCACACGCGCTCAGCGCCTTCGCCGTGCTCGCCGCCATCGTGCACGTCGCGACCGCCCCGAACACCTCCGGCCCGAGGACGACGCGGTGGTGCGCGATCAATTTCGCGCAGTCCTCGAGCGAGTCATCCTTGTGCCCCTCGATCTCGATGATGTGCCGGCAGATCGCCTCATTGGTCGGCCCCCTCTCCGCGTGGTGGGACGCGTCCGCGAGGTGCGAGCGCAGCGGATCCTCGCTGCTGAGCTTCTCCGACGTCTCGAGGGTCGAAGCTGCGCGGGCGATCACGCCGGACTTATCCAGCGTGATATCGATGTGCAGCTCGTCCGCCGCGTCCGCTGTCGGCGCCGCGACCGCGGCCGGCGCGTCGGCCTTCTTCGGCGCGGAGTCACCCGCGGGGGCCGCCTTGTCGCCGCCGCAGGCGAGGGCGGCGCACAAAGAGACAGTGAGTGTGATCGTGAGTGAGCTGGTCCGCATAGGCGCTAGGTTAAACCACCCGCAGCGCCCTGCGACAGCGCCCGACGAACAAATCGAGATCGACGTACTTCGGCCCGCAGGCCGACATACTCTCGTGAATTGAGGTGGATTTATGATGTCACAAAAACGCGCGTTGGGGATGTGGGTGTGTCTAGGGGCGCTGGCTGGCGGATGCAGCGGCGATGACGGCGGCGACGGATCTGCCTCATCGAGCGCCACGATCACGACCACCGCCGCGTCAGTCTCTACGACCATGAGCGCGTCCGCCACCGACAGCATGACCGGCGCGACCGACAACTCGGGGTCGATGTCCGCGTCCGAGTCCGACGGCAGCGCCACCGACACCAGCGCCAGCGCCAGCGCCTCTGCCACTGACACCAGCGCCACCGACACCAGCGCCAGCGCCTCTGCCACCGACACCAGCGCTTCTGCCACCGACACCGCGGCCAGCGCCTCTGCCACCGACGCCACCACGATGGACACGACCACCGGCGATCTACCGCCGGGGATCTGCGGCGACGGCGAGCTCAACGACGGTGAAGAGTGCGACGAGGGCCCCGAAAACGGCCCCATGGCCAACTGCGGCGCCGACTGCCTCCTCAACCCCTGCGGCGACGGCTACGTCGCCCAGCACGAGGAGTGCGACCTCGGCGGCGAGAACGGCCCGGACAGCGGCTGCTCGGAGGAGTGCGCGATCCTCCCCTCAGCGTGCGGCAACCAGTCTGCCGAGGCCGTGCTCACCCCGCGACCGGTCGACATCATCATCCTCATCGACAACTCGGGCAGCATGTCCGCTGAGATCAAGGGCGTCGAGAGCAACATCAACAAAAACTTCGCCGAGATCATCAACAAGGCCGGCCTCGACTACCAGGTCATCATGGTCTCGCGTTATGGCAAGAGCTCCAGCTACCAGGTGTGCATCGAGGCCCCGCTGGGCGGGATCCCCTTGGGCGGCTGCGTCAACCCGCCCGCGCAGCCGGTGAACAACCCCGGCAAGTTCTACCACTACAGCGTCACCGTCAACAGCGTCAACTCGTGGTGTCAAGCGCTCGCCACCTTTGATGGCGCCGTCAAGGACGTCTACAACTTCGCGCCGAACGGCTGGCGCACCTGGCTACGCGACGACTCCTTCAAGGTGTTCATCGAGATCACCGACGATCGCGTGAGCTGCTCCGTCGCCGGCAAGACCTACAACGACGCCAACACCAACGCGGGCGGCCTCACCGCCGCCACCGCCTATGACGTCTCGCTGCGCGCCAAGTCGCCGCTGCACTTCGGCGAAACCATCGAGAACCGCAACTACGCCTGGTACAGCCTCGTCGGCGTCGGCCCCAACAACCCGCCGGAGAAGGCCTACGGGCCGATGGATCCGATCGTCACGAACAAGTGCAACACCGCGGTCAACGTCGGCTACGGCTACCAGCACCTCAGCAACATGTCCGGCGGCCTGCGCGCGCCGCTCTGCGACACCACCAAGTACGACTCCATCTTCCTCGGGATCGCCAACAGCGTCGTCGCCGACGCCAAGCTCGGCTGCGAGTTCACCATCCCGCCGCCGCCCGAAGGCAAGACCCTCGACCTCGACTCTATCGACGTCGACTACACCCCCGACGGGCAGGACCCGGTGATGTTCAAGAAGGTCGCCAGCCCTGACCTCTGCGACGCCGACTCCTTCTACCTCGAGGACGGCCTCGTCAAGCTCTGCCCGGCCGCCTGCATGGTCATCCAAGGCGACAAGAACGCCAAGCTCGAGGTCGAGTTCACCTGCGAGCCGCTCAAGCCCAACTGATCCGTCAATGCGGCGTACTCGCCGCCTCCTCCGCCTCGACCGCCGCGGCCGCGCCACCCACCAGCAGCGCGGCCGCGGTCGCGCAGGCGGCGTGTGAACCAGCCAGCGTCAGCACGTCGCCGACCCGCATCACCTCCGACGCGCTCGGGATCACCGCCCCCTGCTCGCTCCGCGAGATCGCCATCACCGTCGCCCCCGTGACCGCCCGCAGGTTCAGCTCCGCCAGCGTCCGACCGATCGCCGCCGACTCCGCCGTCAACGTCACCGGCACCATGTCTGGAAAGCCAGGCAACAGCGCCGTCGCCGAGGCGAGCGACACATCCGCCCGCATCGTCTGGCTCGCCCCGCCGCCCTCACCGTGCCCGCCGCCCTGCCCCTCCCGGCTCTGCCGCGCCAGCACCTCGAGCACCAGCTCCGTGCCCGCGCGCACGTGCCCCTCAAACGAGCTCAAGCTGCGCCACAGCGCCAACACCAGCCCCAGCACGATCAGCGCCAGCGCGATCACCCCGCTCGACACCGGCAAGAACGGCTGCAAGATCGCCACCAGCGGCAGCCCCAGCGCCAGCGCGATCGCCAGCTCGAGGATCTGCGTAAACGCCCGCCGCGGCGCCGATCCGAGGTCCAGCCCCCCCTCGCCGGCCTTCGGCAGCACCAGCCCCGCGACGTCCCCGCCCAAGCGATGCGCCCGGCGCACCACCCCCGCCGCGAACACCAGCGCCAGCGCGATCGTCAGCCCCAGGTGCCACCACTCGAGGTGCACCTGCTTCATCCCCATCTGGATCGCCACATGCTCGATCAGCCAGATCTGGATCGGCCGAAAGCTGGCGATCACCAGCACCAAGAAGCCGCTGTCGACCGCCAGCATCACCAGCTCGCGGCGGATCTCCGCCCACTGCCCGCGATCCGGCGGCTGCTCGCGGATCTGCTCGATCCACGCCTCATAGAACGACGTCGCCACCTGCACCGGCCGCGGCAGCAGGTGGTCGATCCGCAGCGCCACCGCCTCGGAGCTGCGGATCATCGCCGGCGTCGTCAGCGCCGTCACGCAGGACACCGCGACCGCCACCGGCAGCAAGAAGTCCCCCGTCGCCCCCATCGAGGCCCCCAGCGCCGCGATGATGAACGAGAACTCGCCGATCTGCGCCAAGCTCATGCCCGCGCGCACCGACCGGCGCAGCCCGTTGCCCGCCAAGAACGAGCCGAAGCTCACCCCCAGCACCTTGCCGATCAGCACCATCGCCGACAGCACCACCACCGGCAGCCAATGCGTCGCGATCAGCCCCGGGTCCAGCAGCGTCCCGATCGAGATAAAGAAGATCGCCGCGAAGATGTCCCGCAGCGGCGCGATCACCCGCTCCACCGCGTGCGACTCCCCCGACTCCGCCACCAACATGCCCGCCAAGAACGCCCCCAGCGCCACCGAATAGCCCGCCGCGCTCGCCAGCGCCGACATCGCGAAGCAGATCGCCACCGCCGCGATCAGCAGCGTCTCCTCGCGCCCGGCCCTCGCGATCCACGCCACGAAGCGCGGCACCACCAGCAGCCCCACCGCCAGCAGCGCCCCCAAGAACGCCGCCAGCCGCCCCATCGTGATCGCCAGCTCCGTCGGGCCCAGCCCGCGCCCAGACGCCACCGCCGTCAGCACCACCAGCAGCAAGATCGCCAGCAGATCCTCGAAGATCAGCACCGCGTACACGACATCCACGAAGCCGCCGCGCAGCCGCTGCTCGGAGAACGCCCGCGACACCAACATCGTGCTCGAGATCGCCAAGCACCCGCCCACGAACAGGCTCTCGGTCGCGCTCCAGCCGAAGAGCTGCCCCGCCAAGAAGCCGAGCGAGATCATCAACCCGACCTCGATCGCCGCCGTCACCCCGCCCGAGATCCCCACCTTCATCAGCTTGCGGATCCGAAACTCCAGCCCCACCGAGAACATCAGCAGGATCACCCCGAGCTCCGAGAGCGAGTGCGTCAGCTCGATGTCCAGCGCCACCCCCTTGAACACGTGCGGCCCCAGCAGCACCCCCGCGATCAGGTAGCCGATCACCGCCGGCTGGCGCAGCCGCTGCAGGATCATGCTCGCGATCGCCGCCGTCGCCAGGATGATCCCCAAGTCCGCGATCGGCTCGATCCCTACGATCCCCAGCATCGCCGCGCCCCTCCCCGATCACATACACTCATTGCGCGGGTCCCCCGGGACATGGCACTTCAGACATACCCGGTGGTTACGCGACGCCAACGCCTGGCAGCGCGCCGACGAGGTGAAGCCGGCGCCGTGCGGGCTCACGCTCATCCCCCCGCGGCCCAGCCCCGCGCTCGTGTGGCAGGCCAAGCACGTGTCCTCCGTATGGCAGCTCGCGCACGCCGCCAGGTTGCGCTGCGCCGCCATCGCGTGCCCTTGCGCGGATCCGAGCGGCCCTACAAAACTCTCCGGGTGGAAGCGCAGCGACGTCCCCGGGCCGAAGCGCCGATCCGGCCCCGCGCCCAGCCCGACGCGCTCGTGGCACGCGAGGCAGTCCGTCTGCGCGCGGTGGCACGACGAGCAGTCCTGCGTCTTCGCCCGAGAGTCCAGCGCGTGAGTCGTCATGTAGTCCGCCGCGTGGATCCGCATCGGCCGGATCGCCCCCGCGTGGCACTCCGCGCACGACGCCTCGCTGTGGCAGCTCGCGCACAGCGACGGGTTCGCCTTCGCGATCCCCCGGTGATCCTCGACGAACGCCAGATCATGCGCTGCTCCCCACGCGCTCGTCCCCTTCGGCACCAGCATCGGCGCCGCTCGATCCGCCCAGTCGCGGATCGCCAGCCGCCCAGAAGACTCCGACGGGTGGCACGCCCCGCAGCGCTGCGTCGCCTGCGCCCCGTCATGACAGCTCAGGCAGCTCGCCTCGCTCGGCAGCTGCGACGTCGTCGCCAGCCGCACCTTGGTCATATCCCCGTGGCAGCCCTCGCAGCTCGCCCCTCGGCTCATATGCAGCCGATGGTTGAAGATCAGCCTCGGCCGCGGCGCCACGAGCTTCGCCGTCACCGCCTCGCCCTTGGCCCCCGCGTGGCACAGCTCGCACTGCGCCTTCACGCCCGCCGGCCGCGGGTGCTGCGCCGTGTGGCAGCCGTCGCAGCTCGCCCCCTTCGGGAACAAGAAATCCGCGCTGCTCGTGCTCGTCGCCGCCCCTGTATGGCAGCGATCGCAGCCGATCCCGAGCGCCAAGTGCTGCGCGTGGCTGTAGCGGATCGGCAGCTCTTGCCGCGGGTACACCGCCGAAGAGAACGCACCTGGCCCAAAGACCACAGCCGCCGTCCCCGCGATCTCGTGCTCATCCGCGCGCGCCCCGAAGATCGCCCCCAGCGCGAACGCCAGCCCAAGCAGCGCCGCCGCGGCCCCACCGGGCGAGATCGTCGAGATCAGTCCACGCACGCTCATCGCCGTAGTCGCAGGCTCCAGTCGGCGCTGAGGCTCGCGAGGACTCGCAGCGCCGAGGTGTAATAGGTCGTGATCATCTCCTCGCCCATCAAGTTCAGGTGGATGCCCCGCCAGAGCTGCAAGTTCAACCCCGCCTGCACCGCGACAGAGTATCCCCGGCGCGCCGCCGCCGCGTCGTCCTCAAAGTACACCGCGTAGATCCGCCCATCGAGCGCCAGCCGCTGCCACGCCACGAAGGTCCGCGTATCCACGCTCCCGCCGGCCCGCAGCCCCCCCTCACCGGCCAGCCCGAAGCCGTCGATCCGCGCCGAGAAGCGCGGCCGCCGATACGCCAGCGTCGCCCCGCCGCCCAGCCCGAGCCGCCGCGCCCGCGTCGGCTGGTCATTCACCGCCAGCGGGTGCTCGCGGAAGATCCGGTTCTGCGAGCGCAGCGCGATCGTCCAGCGCGGCGAAGGCCGAACCTCATACACCGCCCGCAGATCCTCAAACGCCTCGCTCGCGAACACGTTAAAGATCGAGTCCAGATCGAACCAAGGGATCGTCCGGATATACAGCGCCCGGAGCAAGTGGCGCTCCGTCAGCGCCACTTGCATGCCCGCCACCACGTCATCCACCCGCGCCGTCCCCAGGTTGTAACGCAGCGCCGCGTACGGCCCGAACTTCCCGTCCGCCAGCCGCAGCGCCGCGCTCGCCGACACCAGCTCTTGGTCCACCGTCGTCGCCAGCCCCTGGCCCCCGTCTTCGTCCACGATCCCTTGGTTGAGCGCGTTCGGCGTCCACGTCCGTCGATACGCCACCCGCGCGTCCAACCACTTCAGATCATCGAGCGCCACCGCCGCCCCCGTCATCGGCGAGAACGCCCGATCGGGCGGCCGCCCCTGCGTGCCGTCCAGCTCCATCGTCGGGAAGCCGAACAAGTGGCTGCCATCCACCTGCAGGCCGCCGAACGCCTCCACCGCCACGTGCACCGGCGTCCGCAGCCGCACCCAGCCGCCGTCGAACGCGAAGAAGTCGAGCCCGCTCATCTCGAATTGTCGGCCGGCCCGCAGATCGATCATGCCCCCCAAGTTCTGCCCCTCGAGGTACGCGAAGAGCACATCGATCTGCCGCCCGTCGACGCTCTCCACCAGCTTCGCCGCGTAGTCTTGCCCCTCGCGGCGAAACGATCCGAAGTCGTGCCGCAGCCGCATCGACGTGACCATGTGGAGCTGCCCGTCCTCGTAGCTGCGGTGCAGGTCACGCGGGCGCCTGGGCGGCAGCAGCTCGTACACGCCCAGGTTCACGTACTGCACCAGCCGGCGCCGGCTCAGCAGCTCTTGCTCCGGGCCCGGCACCCGGATCATGTACCCCTCACCGATCGTGCGCGTCACCGTCCGCACCTCGGCAGCGGCCGCGCCGCCGGACCACATCGACAGCGCCACGCCCGCGCCCACCGCCCACCAACCGCCCCCTCGCGAGCGCGCGCTGACCTTCGCGCGCGCATCGACGCTCGCGCGCGCCGCGGCCTGACATTCCGTGGTGAGCATCGGGCCGCCCCATGCTATGCGATCCCGCGGGCCGCGGGTCCGCGGAACTTCACTCAAGCGGACCTGTCCCCCTCCCGTGCGTTCACCGTCGAATTTGCCCCCTGCTCGGCCTCTGAGTCGCCCCCCTCGTTGGCGGCGCGGGCTCCTCGCCCTCGCGCTCTGCGGCCTCGCCGCCTGCGCCCCCCGCGACCGCCAAGGCACCCAGGCCCCCGAGGCCCAGGCCCCCACCTTCAGCGACGCCCCCGTACTCGGCGCGATCGAGCGCCTCACCCTGCCCGCCGGTGCCTCCCGCGCCCAGCGCCTCAGCCGCCTCGATCGCCTCCTCGATCTCTTCGACGCCGCCCGCTTCGGCGACGACGCCGACGCCCGCGAGAGCTTCTGGCTCAGCCTCGGCGGCAGCGCCCGCGGACGCGGCCAAGAGGCCACCCGCGAGGCCGCGCTCCGCCTCCTCGACGAGGCCCTCCGCCTCGAAGAGGAGCCCGACCTCGACGCGGACGAACGCGACCTCGTCGCCTCGGCGATCCTCCTGCTCACCACCGATCTCCACCCGCCCGCGCTCGCCGAAGATCTCTCGATCCGCACCGCCGCCTATCGCGAGCTCATCGACACCGGCCACCCCCGCGTCGCGGACAACGCTCGCTGGAGGATCTACGATCACCTCCGCGGCTGCCTCGACGGCTCGATCGCCGCGCCCCCCGAGCGCCGCCCCGAGATCGCCGTCCACGCCCTCTACGCCCGCGACGAGTCGATCGCCGAGCACCTCGACGATCGCGCCATCCATGCCCGGCCGCCCTTGCCGCCGCCCGCCGCCCTGCTCGACCTCTTCGACCAGATCCGCGCCGCGCTGCGCGTCGATCCGCGCTGGGCCCCTGTCATCGCCCGCCGGGCCGACGCCGATGAGCGCCTGCGCGCCACCGCCCTCGCCACCTTACCGGCCCCGCGCGACCCCAACTGGGACATCCCGCGCATGCCCGCTGGCGTCGGTCGCCTCGAGCACCTCGCCCCGATCATCCGCCTCGACGGCGACGATCTTCTGATCGACGAAGGCCGCCCCGCCGCCAAGAGATCCCCCTACAGCGCTCCGGCAGCGCCCTCCATCATCGAAGGCGCCCTCGCCCAAGACGGCCGCGGCGTCGTCCTCTACGTCGCCCCCTCGCGCCTCCCCTCGCCCGCCCTCCACGGCTCCTTACGCGCCCTACTCGCCGCGCGCGTCGCTCAGCTCGACCTCGCGATCCGCGAGCCTCGCGTCGAGGAAGATCGCGGCGACGTCATCCTCTCCCTCCCCCTCGAGGTCGTACGCGACGCCGATCTCGGCCCTGGCGCGCAAGCGATCCGCAAGGCCCGGATCCACGTCCACCTCGACGGCCGCGGCCCCCGCGTCGCCATCGACGGCCGCCTGCTCGCCGCCAGGCCCGCGAGCGAGCGCGAGCTCGTCGATCTGCTCGGCAGCCTCGATCGCGCCTACCCACGCGAGCACATGGTCACCCTCAGCCTCGGCGACGATGTTCTGTATCAGCAGCTCATCGACCTCCTCCGCGCCCTCATCGGCGGCCCGCAGCGCCACTACGAGGTCGTCGGCTGGCTCGTCGATCGGGAGCTCAGCGCCCTCACCGCGCCTAGCCCGGCCGACGCCGAAGATCGCCGCCTCCGCCTCCGCGCCGCACTCTTCCCAGAGAACGCCAGCGCCACCCTCGATCAGCCCTACCCCTTACCCAGCGCTGATCAGCCCCGCCTCGAAGCCCTCGCGCGCGCCCTCCCCCGCTGCTTGCCCGAGGCGGAAGCCCCGCTCGGCGGCCCGCTCCGCCTCCGCCTCCGCTTCGAAGAGGGCCGCCTCGCCGCCGTCGACGCCCCAAAAGCCCGCCCCAGCGAGGCCCGCCTGCGTAAAGAGCCCAGCGAGCGCGTGATCGCCTGCGTCCACGAAGAGGCCCGCGGCTTCCGCCTCCGCGACCACCGCGACCCGATCGCCATCGATCTCCTGCTCCGCTGATCACCGCGCCGCACTCGCTGTCCTCAGGGACAGGCGATACACGACGAAGACGGGCCACGCCGAAGCGCCGCCCGCCCTCGCTCATCGACGATCGACCGCCGTCACCCTCCCTACGGGCACACCTGATCGTTCATCGGCACGCACTCGCTCTCCGGATCGCACACCTTGATCACCGCGTCCTCGGCGCAGTCCATGTCCAGCGGATCGCAGATCGTGCACATCTCACCGCACACCTTACCCGCGCACGGCACGTACGCCCCTTCGCACAGATCGGGCGTCTCCGCCACGCACACGCCGTTCGGATCGCACGCCTTCAGCTCCGCGCTCTCGACGCAGTCCTTATCCTCTGGAGCGCACAGCTTGCACGAGTCGCCGCACGCCTTGCCCACGCAGGGGTCGTAGTCATCGCAGCCGATCTGCGTGCACCCCCACATGCCGTCGACGCAGCCGCAGGTGTTGCAGTCGATCATCTTCGTGTCGCCCTCTTGGCACTCCGCCGCGCACATCAGATCCGCGGCCTCGTTCAAGCACTGGCCGTTCACGTCGCACGCCTTCCCGTCAGCGCTCTCCACGCAGTCCTGATCCTCCGGCGCGCAGATCGAGCACGACTCGCCGCAGCTCTTACCTGCGCACGGCTCATAGCCCCCATCACACATCAGGGCCTCGTTGTCGCTCACGCACTGCCCTTGCGGGTCGCAGGCCTTCAGCTCTTGCGTCTCGAGGCAGTCCTTATCGTTCGGCGCGCACACCTGGCACGGATCGCCGCAGCTCTTGCCCTCGCACGGCTTGTACTCGTCACCGAGCGACTTGTCCTGATCGCAGGCGCCCAGGCTCAGGCCGAAGAGCGCTGCGCTGACGAAGAGCGCGCGACGCAGCAAAGAAGAGGCGGTCGAGTTGTTCATGTTCATGTTCATGTCCAGCATGTCCTCTCCTTGTCCGCCCAGCCCGCCGCTTTGCCGCGCCACGAAAAAAATGATCGACATTTATCTCCACGCCTCACGATGGAGCGAAGCGACGCCCCTCAGAGCGCGCCATCGCAAGCCGCGCGGATCTGCGCCGACCACGGGCTCTGCGGGAAGCGTCGCCCGAATTCATCCGCCCCCGCGCTCGCCCCTGGCCGCGCTCCACGGCAGCGCGCGATCACCTCGATAACCTCTCGCTCCTGCGCCAGCACCCCCTCTGGGTGCTGCTCGCGGTGCTTCTTCGCCGCCGCCAACGCTGCCTCGAGATCACCGCTCTTAAGCGCCCGCCAAGCCGCCTCGAGCGCCCGTCGCTCGCCGGCCAGATCGATCCCCACGCGCGCCGCGCCCGCGCTCCCGTCCTCCTTCGCCGCCTTCGCCTCAACACGCCCCGCACCTCCCCGCTCGCGCGACTCCGCCCCAACACGCCCCCGCCCGCCATCTGCCGCCGCGCCCGAGCCCCCTCCCTCACCGCGAACGGCCACCTCCACGGCCTGCGCCGCCTCATCGCCGCCCCCACCGCTCGCCGCGCTCCCCGCCGCCGAGTCCTCAAGGCTCACGGAGGAGGAGCCCGCCGCCTTCACCTCCCCCTCGCCGCCTGCCACACCTCCAGAGCGCCCCACGATCACCGCCCGCGCCGCCTCCTCCGCCTCCCGCACATAACTCGCCGCCTCCGCGCTGAGGCTCTGTCCATCGCCCACCCCGTGTCCTCGCGGCAGCAGCTCCGCCGAAGCGAGGAGCAGCACCACCGCCGCCGCCAGCCCCACCAGCACCCACGCCTCTCGTCCGCGCCGCTCGGCCTTCGGCGCCGCGCCGAGCCGCCTCGCCACCCGCGCCTTCACCAGCGCCGGCAACGCGTGCTCCTCCCGCAGCGCCCGCACATACGCCGACGAAGCCCCGTCCAGCGCCTCGACCTCGAGCTCCCCTCGGTTCACCCGATCGTCCGTCATCGCGTCGACTCCTTCCTCGCCCGCCCCGCCTCATGCTCCGCCACCGCCGCGCGAAACAGCCCGCGCCCGCTCCGCAGCAGCGTATGCACCTTCATCAGCGGGATCTGCATCACCTCCGCCACCTCAGGTCCACTCAGCCCCTCGATCTCAATCAGCTCGAACACCTGCCGGCGCTCTGGATCCAGCCCGACCAAGAAGCGCATCACCAGCGCAGCCGCCTCGCTCCGCGCCACCCCGTCCTCCGGCGTCGGCGGCCGCTCCGGCGCCATCTCGCCGACCCTCTCTTCACGCCGCGCCGCCCGGCTCTGCCCGCGCCGGTGATTCGCCGCCACCCCGCGCGCGATCCCATAGAGCCAGCCCCGCAGCGATCGTCCCCGCTCAAAGTCCCCCAAACGCCGCCGCACCACCAAAAAAACCTCATGCAGCAGATCCTCCGCGACGTCCGGCGCGACCCCGAAGCGCAGCAGCGCCCGCCACACAAACTCCGCCTCCGCCGCGTACACCCCCTCCAGCGTCAGCTCCTCGCCTACGACCGCGCACGCCGCACCTGAGCGCCCCTCTCCTGCGCTCCTCAGCGGCATCGTCTCTCCGGCGCCCCGCATCGACTCACGGCCTCAATCCCCAGCATTGTCCGCGGATCCCAGGATTTTGCAGCGGCCCCGCAAAGAATCGCTCCCTCGCGTCCACCTCACCGTCGCTCGCCACCGGCCCGCACAGCCCACCGCAGCTCCACCCCCACACCGAAGCGGCCGCCCACCGCCCCCACCCGCCAAAACGCCCCCGAAGGCTCCGTCCGAAACCCCGGCCGCAGCAGCGAAGCGACCGCCTCCGCCTCCAGCCACAGCCCCACAACGTCACCGATCCCCAGCCGCAGCGCCCCGCTCCCGCCGATCCCCGCCCACAGCGCGCTCGCCTGCCGAGGAGTCAACGCGCCGATCCCACTGCCGCGCACCGCACCGAGCTCCACCACCCCACAAAGCGGCGCGCTGAGCCCCAGCCGCCGCGCCTCGCTCTCCCACAGCCGCAGCACCCCGCACCCGCGCAGCCCGCCGCTGCCTGCCCAAAACCGCCCGCCCACCGCCGGATTATTCGCCGAGAACACCGTCTTCGGCCCCGATCCTCCCCAAAATAGCTCGATCAACCACCGTCGCCCGCCCACCAGCGCCCCGATCCCACCCATACCCACCGCCCCCTCCAACAGCCCGATCCCCACGCCCCCACGCCCGCGCAGCCCCACGCTCAATTTCGCCCTATCATCCCTGACCTCGCGCGTCACCCCCTCGCCCCGCGTGTCCACCGAGCCCCCCTCGCCGGCCTCCGCCAGCGGCGAATCCTCCACAAGCACCGCCCCATCGCCGGCCCCCGCCTCCTCTCCAGGCGCCCCCTGCCCCGCTCCTGTTCCCGCCCGCGCCTCATCCGCTCGACCCGGCCTCGCCTCATCACCCCGCCCTCCCCCATCGCCGCGCTCATCCGCGCCTCCCGGCCCCCCCAGCACCCCCCGATCGATCGCGATCGCCAACAGCAGCGCCGCCGTCTCGCTCACCGCCTCACAGCTCTCGCCGACCAGCACCCGCTCCCCGTCCGCGCCCGCCCCTCGCACACGCAGCCGCAGCGTGAACCCGCCCTCCGATCGCGGCGACACGTCCCCCTCCGCGCTGATCGCCCCCCCCCGCCGGCTCGCCCCCTCCGCCGCCCCCTCCGCCTCGCGCACCAACGCCAGCGCCGCCGCTCGAACGACCTGACCTTCAGGACAGCCAAGCGGAGCGCTCCACACCAGCGCCAGCTCCGCGGCCTCGACGCTAGGCGCCGTGAGGCCGCCCGAGCCGAGCACCGCCGCGATCAACCCGCTCTCGATCCATCGCATCGACGGCGCGCAGTCTAGCCCGGATCAGCCGCCCGCTGGCCCGCTGCGGAGGCCAAGCGTGGATCACCCCGAGTCCCCCCAAACACCCCGACGATGGTCGCCCGCGACCATCGGGCCGGCGCGCCGCAGCCCCGCGCGCGCAGCCCGTACGATCGCCTCTGCCGCGCGCCGCGCCCCCGCGATATTCCGCGCCGTCGGCCCCAACGTCAGCTCTGCCAGCGGGCCGCTCACGAACACCCGCGGGTGCCAGCGCAGCCCCGCGTCGATGCGCGGATAACCACATGTCTCACAGGCCAGCCCCTCCGCGGAGATCAACCCCTCCACCAGCGCCCCGCCCGGTCGCCGCGCCTCGAAGCCCGTCGCCAAGAGCACAAAGTCCGCCGACAACGGCCCCGAAGGGCACGAGAGCAGCAGCCCCTCGCCCGCACGCTGGCAGCGCCCCACCTCACCCTGGATCCAGGCGATCGCCCCCGCCTGGATCGCCCGCCGCAGCGCCCGCTGCACCTCCGCCGGCATCGATCCCTTGTGGCGCGCCCCCTGAATCATCGCCCGCCGCCGCCCCGGGTCCATCTCGCGCTCGAACGCACGCATATGGAGCGGCCCCAACCACCCTGGGTCGCTGTCGAATTGGTGCACACGTGGCGGGTGGCGGCTCACCACCGTCACCGACACCAGCGGATCCGCGGCCAGACGCAGCGCCACCTGGGCCGCAGTGATCCCCCCTCCGATCACCACCACCCGCCCCCAAGGCGGCGGATCGGGCACAGAGAACCCCGGATCAAAGACATGCGCGATCCTGCCCTCGCGCCGCAGCGGCGCCGCCCACTCCGGCCACAGCGGCTGATCTCCCGAACCAACCGCCAACACCACCTGCTCGGCCTCGACGCGGCCCCCGTCCGCCATCTCCACGATCGCGCCGTCACAGCGCAGCTGCAGCGCCGCCGCGCGCCCACGCAGGTGCCGCTCCGCCAGCCCTCGCTCCGCGATCAACGCCTCCGCGTGCCGGTTAAACAGCGCCAACGACGGCCGATCGTAGGGCGCCGTGAACAGCCCCGGGTCCCGCCCCCGCGCCGGGCCTGCCAGACGCAGCAGCGCGAACGGATCCACCGCCAAGTTGTGCACCGACGGCGATCGCAAGAAGCGCATCCCCGTGTTCTCGGTCGCTCGGCGCCAGCGCTCCAGCAGCCGCACCTCGGGGTCGACGATCAACAACCGCTGCGGATCCACCTTCAACTCGTCGATCAAGCGGATCGCCATGTGTGTGCCATGGATCCCCCCGCCGACGATCACCCACTGCATCCCCCCGTGCTCGCTCATGCCGCGTCCTCGTCGTCGTCCTCGTCGTCGTCCGCCTCTTCCTCCTCGACCGCCTCGGGGAACGGGCACGGCAAGCTCGCCCACAGCAGCTCACCCGCGGCGACCAGCGCCGGCGACAGCAAGCACGCGTCCAGGCGCTCGCGGATCCCCGCCTCATCCAGCGCTCGCCCGATAAACACCAGCTCTTGGCAGCGATCGCCGAATTCCGCGTCCCACCCCGGCTGCGCGTCCGGCCGGCTCTCCGCCTCCTGCGGCCACTGCGACGGATCGACCGCGGCCCACCAGCGCCCCGCCGGCCGCAGCGAGCTCACCTTGCCCGCCTGCGCCCACTCATACGCCACCCCAGGACGCGCAGCGATCCAGAAGAACCCCTTCGATCGCAGCACCCCGCGCCACGCCGTCGACGAGTGGATCAGCGCCCACAGCCGCTCCGCGTCGAACGGGATCTTCGAGCGATACACGAAGCTCGTGAACCCATAACGCTCGCTCTCCGGCGTGTGTTCGCCCGCCAGCTCGCGGATCCACCCCGCCGATCGCGCCGCGACCTCATAGTCAAACAGACCCGTCCCTAAGATCTCCGCGCTCTGCACCTCACCGAAGCGCGCCCGCACGATCCGCGCCCGCGGGTTCAACGCGCGCAGCGCCCCCTCAACCGCGACCAGCCCTGACGCGTCCACCAAGTCGACCTTGTTCAGCACGATCACGTCCGCGAACTCCGCCTGCTCCACCAGCAGATCTGTCACCGTCCGCAGATCATCCTCTCCGAGCGCCTGCCCGCGCTCCTTCAGCCCCTCGCCCGCCCAGTACGCCTCTAAAAAATTCACGGCGTCGACCACCGTCACCATCGTGTCGAGGCGCGCCACATCGGCCAAGCTCGTGCCCGCCTCATCGGTGAACGTGAACGTCTGCGCCACCGGCACCGGCTCCGAGATCCCCGTCGACTCGATCAGCAGGTAGTCGAAGCGACCCTCACCGGCCAGCCGCGCCACCTCGCGCAGCAGATCGTCGCGCAGCGTGCAGCAGATGCACCCGTTCGACATCTCGACCAACTGCTCCTCCGTCCGCGACAGCGCCGCCCCGCCGCGCTCGATCAGCGCCGCGTCGATGTTCACCTCGCTCATGTCGTTGACGATCACCGCCACACGCAGCCCCTCGCGGTTGCGGAGCACGTGGTTCAGCAGCGTCGTCTTGCCCGCGCCGAGGAAGCCAGAGAGCACGGTGACAGGGAGTCGTCGGTCTTGCGCCTGCATCAAGGTGCTGGTGCTTCTAACGCAACCGTTTTACAAATGCAATTCAATTGCAGAACACACCCGCGACACCTCAACTCGCCGAGGCTGCAGATGCTTGAGTGGTTGATCCTCGGCGGCGGCGTCCACGGCACCCACATCTCCCTCGCCCTACGCGCCCGCGGCGTGCCGGAGCATCACCTCCGCGTCCTCGATCCCCACCCTCGCCCCCTCGCCGCCTGGGATCGCCGCGCCCGCAGCATCGGCATGCCCTTCCTCCGCTCACCGGACATGCACCACATCGATCTCGCCGCCCCCTCCTTGCACCTCTTCGCGCATCGACACGCGGGCCACCGCGATCTCATCCGCCGCTACCACCGCCCATCCCTCGCCCTCTTCAGCGAGCACGTCGAGCACGTCGTCACCCGCAACCGCCTCGATCAGCTCCGCCTCCGCGGCCAAGCGACCCGGATCGATCAGAAGGGCGACACCTTCCGCGTCGACAGCGATCAAGGCCAGCTCCACGCTCGCCGCCTCGTCATCGCCGTCGGCGCCGCAGGAGGCCCACGGATCCCCTCCTGGGCGGCCCCTCTGCTCCTCACCCCCAGCCCCCGGATCGCACATGTCTTTTCAGACACCTACGATCCTCACGACGACGCGCGCGCCGCCGATCTCGTGGTCCTCGGCGGCGGCCTCTCTGCCATCCAGCTCGCGATCGCCCGCGCCCGCGACGGCGCCCGCGTCACCATGCTCAGCCCCCACCCCCTCCGAGTCAGCGACTTCGATCCCGATCCTTGTTGGTCCACCGATCGTTGCCTACGCCGCCTCGCCCGCCTCCACGATCCCACCGCGCGCCGGCGGCTCATCGAACAAGAGCGGCGTCCCGGCACCGTCCCCCCCGAGGTCGCCCGCCAGCTCTCACAAGCCGTGCAACGGGGCCAACTCTGCTGGCGCGAAGATCCGATCTCAGCCGCTCACCAGCGCCCCGAAGGGCTCGATCTACACCTCCAAAGCGGCGCGATCGTACGCCCCGATCGCCTCCTCCTCGCCACCGGCCTCCGCTGTCATCTCCCTTTTTTCCTCGCCCACCTCGCAGAAGCGATGCAGCTCCCCATCGCCCCCTGCGGCGCCCCATGGTTGACTCCTGAGCTCGCGTGGGCGCCTCGGATCTACGTCAGCGGCGCCCTCGCGGAGCTCCAACTCGGCCCGGCGGCGGGGAACATCATCGGCACGCGCCTCGCCGCGCGTCGGATCGCCTCCTCTTCCTGACTTAAAAAAACACCACCCGCGCCACCTCATCCTCCGCGCGGCGGATCGCCTGCGTCATCTCCACCAGATCCCCGTACTCCTCCGCCTCGATCACCCCGGGCCGCAGCGAGCTCTCCGTTCGGATCACCACCGAGTCCCCGCTCGCGGATGTTTCTACGCGCCGCGTGTACCCCCCAAAGCTCCCGCGCACCGAAGCCGCCCCGGGCGCCGCCCGAAAGCGCCCCTTCTCGAGCTGGATCGTCACCTCGGCTGACTGCGCCGGCGCATACGGGATCACCAGCCCAGAGCTCCGCTTCGGCAGCCCCGCGAAGCCCAGCCCCAAATTCATCGGCACCAGCGACGAGCGCAAGATCAGCTCTCCTCCCTGCCGCACGCCCAACCCGCGCACCTTCGCCGTGAAGCGCAGCACCAGCGGCGCCGCCAAGGACGCCTCCCCCTCGATCTCCAAGCTCTCGAGATCAAACGTCGCCCCTGGCGCCAGCACCGCCAGCTCCGCCCGCTCAAAGCCCTCCTCCAGCCGATCCCGATCGAGGCTACGCAGCGCCTCGCGCCAGGCGATCGCCTCCATCCCGCCCAACGTGATCGTCCCGCTCGCGCTCGCGCGCCCCTCGCCGCTCAGCGTCACCTCGATCGAGTACTCTCGCCGGTCGCGCAGCGCCGCTGGCGTCGTCGGCATCGTCACCGCGCCGGGCGCCGGCTCGTCGTCACGCAGCCGCACCCGCAGCGCCGGGCTGCCCGCCAAGTTCGGCGGCAAGTACCCGATCGGCGCCACCTTCGAGTTCGTCAGCACCGGCGTCGGGCCCGTCTGTCCTTTGAGCCAGACCATCAACACCGGCGCCTCGTACGTCTCGAGCAGCGGGTGACCGCCGGCCAGCAGCTCCGGCCCGAATCGATCGCGCGCGATCCACAGCTCGGAGCGGATCCCCACCGCCTGCAGCAGCGCCCGCAGCAGCATCAAGCGGTTCCCTTTGCGCGCCGACAGCGTCCTCGTCGCCGGCACGGACACATCCCCCGCGTCCTCGATCTTCTCCACGACCCAGCCCCACAGCGCCCGCAGGCGCGCCTCTTCGCTCTTCTGCCCGCGCGTCAACCGCGCCGCCAGCGCCCGCAGCTCTGGGTTCCCGCGCTGCGCCTTGACCAAGCGCAGCGCCAGCGTCTCCAACCACTGCGGCGCCGAGAACGCCGTATACACGCGCACCGACGGCAGCTCATCCAGCGGCGAGCGCAGGTTGGGCTCCACCCCACGCCGCAGCGATCCCTCCACCCGCCAGGTCTCGATGATCGACCCATCCACGGCCCGCCGCGCCCCGCTCGGCGCCCCGCCGCGCCGCTCTGCCAGCACCTTCATCGACTCCGGGTACATCACCACCAGCTCGGAGACATGGAACGGCACATCAAACGACTGGAAGCGGAACGTCGACAGATCGATCACCCCTGGCAGCAGCCCGTTCGGCTCCTCATCGATCACCAGCTCGAGCTCCACCGCGTCGCCGATCGCCAGCTCTCGCAGCGACAGCCCGTCCTTCCCGGGGATCAGCTCTGGATCGATCACCCGCCCGCCCGGCTTCACGCTGTGCAACGTGAGCAGCCGCGCCCCCTCGGGGATCTGCACCTCGCCATAACGATCCACCGCCTCGCGGCTGCGCAGCTCTGTGATCGTGTGCACGATCTGCCGCGCCCCGCCCCCCGGGTAGATCTGCGCCGCGCTGCGATCCAGCACCAGCACCTCGCTCGCGCCCGGGTACGGCGCGATCTCCTGCCCCCAATACGCCCGCAGCGCCGCCATCCCGTCCACCCGCAGCGCCGCCAGTTCGTCCGGGATCCCCACATCCGCCCCGATCTCGCGCAGCGCGGAGCTCCACGGCAGACGCGTGATCGACTCTCGCACGGCCGCCCGCGCCGCCGCCGGATCGCCCGCGTTCGCCATCAGATCTGCCGCGCCGATCCGCGCCCGCGCCGAGAACGGGTTCAACGCCAGCAGCCGCTCACGCAGCGCCAACGCCGCCGCGAAGCGCCGATCCGCGATCTCGAGCTCTGCCAGCGCCTCGATCACCTCCACGTCATCGGGCGTCCGCGTCAACGCCTCGTTCAGCAGCGCCCGCGCCCGCGCGAAGTCCCCACGCCGCTGCGCCAAGCTCGCCCGCGCCCGCAGCGTCCCCGGGCAGCGCCGGCTCGCCTCCGTCAGCGCCGCCTCGCGCTCCACCTCCAGGCGGCGCTGCGCGAGCAGCCGCTGCTCCTGCAGCGCCTCACACGAGCGAGGGCTCCTCGCCGCCGCCCGCGCCAGCGCCGCCTCTGCCAGCGGCTCTGACCCGCGGACCAAGTACGCCCGATAGCGCAGCATCTCACCTGGCACATGGGCCAGCATCCCCGGCGGCAGCCCCTCCAGCTCCGCCAGCACCTCGGCGACGTCGCCCCGATCGAGCGCCATCTCCAGCAGCCGGATCCGCGCGCGATCGAGCCCGGGATCCTTCGCCAGCGCCCGCTCGAGCGCCCGCCGCTCCCGCGCCGCCGAGCTCGTCCGCTCGCGCGTCGGATCCGCCGCTTCAAACGCCGCGATCATCACCTGTCCCTCAGGAAAGGTCGCGCGCGAGCCAGCCAGCGCTCGCGCCGCCACCTCCGCCGCCTCATTATCCCCGTCCGCCAGCGCGTCCCCCAGCGCGAACGCGCTCATCCACGGCCGATAGATCGGATCCGCCAAGCGCCCGCCCGCCGCCGCAAACGGCGAGTGGATCGGCGCCACGACCAGCGCCGCCGGCTCGCTCCCCCCGGCCGGCTGCGCCGGTTCGACCGCCGCTGCCGCGGTCGGCAGCGGGTTCCCAGCCCCATCGGTCGCGCGGACCAACGCCCACGCCCGATCGCTCGGGAGCGCCACATGGAGCTCCAGGCGGTGCGCCCCCGCCGCCACCGGCACCCGCACCCGCGAGCGTCGCGCCGGCCACCGATCATCGAGATCCGTGCGCATGATCAACGCCCCGTCCAGGTACGCCCGCAGCGGCTGCTGCCCCGCGATCTCGAGCTCGATCGCCCCTCCTGGCGCCGTCAACGTCGTCGCCAGGCGCCGCGCCCCGGCCCGCGTCGTCGGGTTCCACACCCGCACCGCGCACGAGAGCGGCGTCAACATCGCCCCCGCGTCCACCTGCAGCGGCCCCTCCGGCGCCGTTCGCAGCTCCAGCTCCCCGAGCGTGCCCTCCACCTCGCCCACCTGCCACGCCCGCACGCAGCCCGCCGCGTCGTAGAAGTTCAAATACGGCTCATCATAACGGCGAGCGATCCCCGCCCGCGCGCTCAGCAGCGGCTGCCGCACCGCCGCCGGGAAGCGCTCCAGCGCCAGCCCCTCGAACACCCGAATAAACGCCGCGTCATCGGCCGATCCCTCGCCCAATTGCTCCTCCAGCAGCCGCGCCGCCGCCGCCGCCAGCCCCAGCGCCCACGGCCGCTCCGCGTCGCCCGCGGCGAGCGAATTCGCCCCCTTCAGCAGCCGCGTCGCCCAGTCACGCGCCGTCTCCGTCTCCAGCCGCGCCTCGGCGATCATCATCAACGACCCCATCGCCACCAGATCTCCCTCGCCCGCCAGCCGCTCCAAGATCGGCCGCGCCTGGGCCAGCCCTTCCAAGTACAACCACCGCAGGTGAGCGAGATCGCGCATCGCCCCCCGATCGTCAGGAAACCGCTTCAGGTGCCGCTCCAGCGCCTCCGCCCGCGCTCGCGCCCCGGCCTCATCCAGCGGCCCGCGCGTCGGCGCCTTCGGTGCACACCCCGCCAGCAGCCCTAGCGCCACCAAAGCGCCACAGAGCACCCGGCTCACTCGATCTCTCGTTCGTACACGGCTCGCAGCGGACATCAGCGGTCGCCTCACGTCGGTGTTGGATCAGCGCGCGCGCCGGATCTCGAAGTTCTGCTCCAGCGCCGCGTCGACCTCGCTCAGCAGATCACGAAACGCCCGATAGTCTGCCGCCTCGATCCGCGGCACTTTGTACTCCAGCGCCGATCGGATCGTCGCCCGCTCGCCCGCCGCGGCCACCTCGAGCTTGAACAGCAGCGCCGGCCCCTCGATCGACCGACTCTGAGGCGTGGCCACAAAGACATGTCCCGGCGGCAAGATCACCTCGATCGTGTGCTCCTCCCGCGCCGGCGAGGTCAAGATCAGCGGGTGCTCTCGCCGCGCCTGCGGCGCCAGCGCCCGCGCCAGCCCGGGTCGATAGGTCAGCGCCGGCAGCCGCAGCGACTCCCCGTCGCGCTGCGCCAGCCCCGGCACCAGCAGCCGCGCGCTCACCTCGATCGGCGCCTGCAAGTCCCCGATCGTCAGCGTCGCCGGCGACTCCACCACCACCCCCGGATACACGCGCCCCCACAGCTGCGTCAGCCGCTCGCGCTGCCGCTCGACCGCCTGCAAGTTCGCCCGCCAGGTCGCCGCGCCCGCCCCGCGCAGCCGCATCGAGTGATCGATCGTCGCCGCGCCGTCCGCCGCCAGCCGCACCGTCTGCGTCGTCACCTGCAAGTTATCCAGCGCCGTCGACGCCGGGATCGTCGTCAACGACGCCCCCTCCCCCTCCCGCACGATCAACGCGCTCGCCCCTTGGTCTTGATACGGCAGCTCATTCACCCCCGCGTGCTCCGCCGTCCCGTCCAGGTACAGCTCGAGCGACGGCACATACACGATCGCGTGGTTGAACGCCGCCAAGCTCGCCGGCGCCGCCCCGATCGCCCCCTGATCGCGCGTCCGCACCAGCACCAAGTGCGCCTTGATACCCACCTCCGCCAACATGACCTTCAACAGGCTCGCCTTGTCCTTGCAGTCGCCGAAGCGCCGGTCATACACGTCCGTCGTCCGGTAGGGCTTATACCCGTGGATCCCGAACTCCAGCCCCACATAGCGCGTCGACTCGATCACATGGCGATAGATCGCCGCCACCTTCTCCCGCTCGCTCGCCGCCGGCCCAAGCCCCGCGATCGCCCCCTGCACTCCCGCCCGGATCTTCGCGTCCACCACCAGCTGCTCGCGCACGAGCCCCCAATACCAGCGCCCCACCGCGTCCCACGAGTCATACGTGCTCACGTGCAAGTAGCGCGCGATCTCCGTCCACCCCGGCATATTCGCCTCCGGCCGGATCCCTGGCAGATCGCGCGCCACATAGCGATAAGTCACCGTGCCGTCGCTCCCCCGCGACTCCTTCACCGGCCGGTTGAAGCGCAGCGGCCGGCTCGGCGGCGCCTCGTAGATCACCTCCACCCGCGCCTGCGGCTCGACCGCGTCGATCGCCACCAGATCGCCGAAGTAGTCGTCGAACATGTTGCGCGCCGCCACGTCGCGCCGCACGAACGCCACCTCGATCACGTCTCCCACGCGCAGCCCCGCGAACTCGACGAGCTGCTGGCGTTGGTCGTAGTACATACGATATCCCGCTTGACTCAGCGACACCACCCGCGGCGCCCCCAGCTCCACGATCGTCCCGTCCGCTCGCCGCACCCGAGCCCGCCGCACATCGACGTAGCTCTCATCGGGGTCGTAGACGACCGCCTGAACCGCCTGCGAGCGGATCCCGCGATCGTCTAAGATCCTGATAATCCGGTGGTCCAAGCGCTCGGAGAGGCCGTTCGGCAGCACCCGCACGGCGATCCGCCGGTGCAGCGTCGCCGCCTCCTTCCCCTTCCACGCCTTCGGCGTCGGCCGCGCCGCGATCTCCTGCAGATCCACCGCATAGCGGCTGAACAGATCGTCCGCCCGCTGCGGCTCCAGCGTCACCAACAGGTCGCGCAGATCGGGCTGCTGGGGCCGCAGCTCCAGCGATCGCCGGAGGCTGCGCACCGCCGCCCCCTGATCCCCCGCCCGCCCGTAGATCCGCCCCAGCGCCGCGTGCAGATCCGCGTCTTGCGGCGCCAATTTGGTCGCCGCCAGCAATTCTGCCTGCGCCCCCGCCAGGTCGCCTCGCGCCTCGAGCAGCCGCGCTAGATCGCGACGCGCCTGCGTCAGCCCTGGCGCCGCCGCAGCCCGCTCCTTCGCGATCGCGACCGCCTCATCCAGCCGCCCCAGCGTCAGCAACCCCTCGGCGATCTGTCGGTCCACCCCCCCGCTGCGCTCGTAGCCGCCACGCAGCCGCGTCAGCGCCGCCAGCCCCTCCTCCGTCCGCCCCAGCGCCAGCAGCCGCTCCACGAGCTCGCCGCGCAGCAACGTCGACTCGGGATAGCGCCGCACCAGGTCCTCCATCCACGCCAGTGACACCAACGGGAAGCCCGACTCGGCCAGTGAAGCCGCCGCGATCGCCTCGATCTCCGCGTCATCCGGCGCCAGCGCCCGCGCCTCGGCGATCCGCCCGCGAAAGCGCTCATTCAGCCCCAACGCCCGCTCGCGCCACCCGAGCTCGACCAACAGGTGCGCCAGCAGCGGCCTGCCCGCCGCCCCCTCCGCGCGCGCCCGCTCGATCCCGCGCAGCATCGCCGCTTGGCTGCTCGTCGGGTCAGGATCGGCCAGCGCCAGCAGCCACGCGCTCCGGCTCGATCGCAGCGCCGCGTCCGCCGCCCGCGCGTGCTCCACCGCCGTTCGGTCCCCCGAGCGATACGGGTGCGTCCACCGCTCCAGCTCCACCAGATCCAGCAACGCCGCCCCCGTCGCTCGCGGCCCCGTCGCTCGCGCGACCAACGCCTGCCGCAGCGACCTGGCCGTCACCGCCCGCGCCGCGCTCGCTCCCTTCGCCTCCCCCTTCGCGCCCTCGGCCAGCGGCATCGACGACACCTCGACGCCGACCAGCGCTCCGCCCCCGGGCGCGCTCAGCCGCGCGAAGAGCCCCCAGCCCCCCTCCTCCGCGCTCACCTTCACCAGCAGCCGATGCACCCCTGGCGCCAACACCAGCCCGTGCGTCTCTTGCAGCGGATGCGCCGCCCGATACGCCCCACCGTCCCCGATCTCCTCCTCATCGAGCCACACCCGATACGGCCCGCTCGTGCCCAAGTGCAGCGCCGCCGCCGTCGGCCGCGCCGCCCGGATCCACACCGTCGCGTAGCCGGTCGCGTGCTCGCTCGGGCTCAGCCGATCGTCGAGCGCCACATAGCCCCGCCGTGGCGCCTGGTCGTAGTCCACCTGCTGCCACAGCAGCGCCTCCCCCGGCAGCGTCCCTGTAAAACTCTGACCGCCGTCGAACGGCGTCGTCTCCGGCGCGAAGATGGCGTCGTGCCCAGCCCCGCCGCTGTTGTCAAACGGCCCCACGATCTGCCACCCAAGCACATATCCTTCGGCCTCATAGAAGCGCCGCGCCGCCGCGCGATCGCCCCGCGCCTCCGCCAGTTCGCCCCGCAGATACCCCGCGTACGAGCGCACCAGAGGATCCTGCCGCCGGTCCTCTCCCACCCCACGCAGCAGCCCGTCAAGCCGTGTGTCCGCGATCTCCCCGCCCAGCTCCACCACCAAACCCAGCAGCCCCACCACCGCCTCGGGCCCTTTACGCCCGCGCAGCAGCCCCTCACGCCGCGCTAATTCACGCTCCCAGCGGCCCACCAACCCTCGCCCCGGATCCCGGATCCCCGGCTCCCACAGCGCCGGCTCCTTCGCCGCTGCCGCGGCGTCCGGCGGCGGCGTGAACGCGAGCACAAAGGCGAGAGCGAGGAGCAGTCGGCGCCGCACGGGTCGGCATGATGAGCGATCGACGCCCCCATGACCAGCCCACACCAACCACGCCAACCACGCCCTCACGCCCCGTCTCCCCCGATCGGCCTCGCCGAGCGATACCTCCCGATCTCCTCCTCGACGATCAGCCCGAGCCCCTCCGCCTCCAGCAGCCCGAGCATCACCATCGACGGATCATCATCCGCCAACGAATCCACCGTCACCCCGTCCTCACCCGCCACGACCAGCGCCTTCGCCAACCACGCCAAGTGATCCGGCCAAGGCGCCGTCACCGCCTGCGAGCCCACCATCATCAACGCCCGCTGCCCCGCCACCCGCGACCTCCCCACCCCACCACGCCCACCGATCTCGACCCGCGGCCGCGCCGCCACCGCTCGCAGCCACGCCTCGAGCTGCGCCCCTGCGGCTGCCGCCCCCTCCTTCGTCTCGATCGCCGCGGCACCGCCCGCGACCAGCGCTCCACCGCCGCTGCTCCCCAGCGCCGCGGCCACCGGTCGCCCGCGCCGCAGCGCCTCCCGTCCGCTGCCGAAGCTCCCAGAGGACCGCGCCGCCTCGACGACCACCAGCGCGTCCACCAAGCTGATCACCAGGCTATTGCGGCTCGCGAACACCGCCCGACAAGGCGCCTGCCCAGCCTTCAGCGAGAACAGCACCCCCGACCCCTTCGCCCCCGCGATCGCCACAAACAGCGCCCCGTGGCTCGGCGGATACGGCCGCTCGGGCGCCGACGGGATCACCGCCAGTTGCCGGATCTCCGCCGCCAGCGCCGCCCGGTGCGCCGCTGCGTCGATCCCCAGCGCCCCACCCGAGACCACCGCGTAGCCCGCTCGCCCCGCCGCCTCCACCAGCGACGGCACCAACTCGAGGTAGCTGCGATGTGCCGCCCTCGATCCAACGATCCCCACCCGCGGCCCCTCGGGTAACGTACCCGCCAGCTCCAGCGCCCCCGAGCCGCCCAATCCCAGCGCCGAGCGCGCGACAGTCTTCGTCAGCATCATCCGCTCCTCGGCCGGCGCCCGCGGTCGTTGCACGCCCTGACACGTCTGTCAGCCCCCGGCCCGGTCGCGGGCCGCCCTGTCCTAGTGACGGGCCACGCCCCATCCGGCCGCTCTTCGAAATCATTAAAATTAAACAACAATTTACGAAGCCGCGAGACGCACCGCTCCATGCATTCTCTTCAACCCGAGGTACGCCGCCATGTCGCTCACCCGCTCCTTCCGCCACCCAGGCGCCCTCGTCGCCCTCTTCGCCCTCGTCGTCGCCTGCGAGCCGGACGACACCGAGTCTGCACCGCCTGAGGACAGTCAAACCGCGCTCGGCGCCACCGGCGGAGGTGAAGACAGCGGCGACGGCGGTGCAGGCGATCAAGACGAGCCGCAGGACAGTCAAGGCAGCGCCCCTACCCTCCTCCTCGAGTGCGGCATCGATCCCGCCTGCGACGCTCTCCTCCTCGACCCTGCCGCGATCGCCAGCGCCTCCGCCGACGCCCGCTGCCTCTTCACCGCCTTAGGCGCCGGCGAGCCCACCCTGCTCCAGACCCTCACCCTCTTCGATCGCAGCGTAGCCAACCTCGACCTCGCGATCCTGAGCCCTGGCGAGGTCCTACGTCAGACCTACGGCGCCAGCGTCGGCCTCGGCGAGTGGATCAACCCCGTCATGCGCTGCACCCTGCGCTCGCCCGACTTCTTCGCCGCCTGCGCCGCCGATCTCGACCCATCCTGTCTCGACCCCGAGCAGTGGTTCCTCGACTGCGAAGAAGAGCCCACCCTCCACTGCCCCGCCCTCTGAGCCCCCGAGCTCGCCCCTCGATTGACCCCTCACGTCGCCCCCTCCTACTCTCGCGACAGAGGTCCCGTGCAAGTTCGAGCAGCCGTCGCCCACCGCCCCACCGCCCCTCTCACCATCGAGACCGTCGAGCTCGACGGCCCCCGAGCCGGCGAAGTCCTCGTCGAGATCAAGGCCACCGGCGTCTGCCACACCGACGCCTTCACCCTCTCTGGAAGCGACCCCGAGGGCATCTTCCCCACCATCCTCGGCCACGAAGGCGCTGGGATCGTCGTCGACGTCGGCCCTGGAGTCAGCTCCGTCAAGCCTGGCGATCACGTCATCCCGCTCTACACGCCAGAGTGTCGCCAGTGCAAGTTCTGCCTCTCTGAGCGCACCAACCTCTGCCAAGCGATCCGCGCCACCCAAGGCCGAGGCCTCATGCCCGACGGCAGCAGCCGCTTCTCTGCTGGAGGTCGGCCCCTCTTCCACTACATGGGCTGCTCCACGTTCGCCAACTACACCGTCTTGCCTGAGATCGCCGTCGCCAAGATCCGCGACGACGCCCCCTTCGACAAGGTCTGCTACATCGGCTGCGGCGTCACCACCGGCGTCGGCGCCGTGATCAACACCGCCAAGGTCCGCCCTGGCGACAACGTCGTCGTCTTCGGTCTCGGCGGGATCGGCCTCAACGTCATTCAAGCCGCCCGTTTGGTCGGCGCCAACAAGATCGTCGGCGTCGATCTCAACCCACGGCGCCGGACGATCGCTGAAAAATTCGGCATGACTCACTTCGTCAACGCCGCCGAGCTCGCCGGAGATCTCGTCCCCTACCTCGTCAACCTCACCGACGGCGGCGCTGACTTCTCCTTCGAGTGCGTCGGCGACGTCAACGTCATGCGGCAAGCGCTCGAGTGCTGTCACAAGGGCTGGGGCACCTCCGTCATCATCGGCGTCGCTGGTGCTGGCCAAGAGATCGCCACCCGTCCCTTCCAGCTCGTCACAGGCCGCGTCTGGAAGGGCTCAGCCTTCGGCGGCGCCAAGGGCCGCCGCGACGTCCCGAAGATCGTCGACTGGTACATGGACGGCAAGATCAACATCGACGACCTGATCACCCACGTCCTCCCCCTCGATCAGATCAACCACGCCTTCGATCTCATGCACCACGGCGACTCGATCCGCAGCGTCATCACCTTCGATCCACCCGCGGCGCCCGCCCACTAACCGAGCAGCGCCACCGCCCCGCCGATCACCCCCACGATCAGCACCACCCACCACATAATTGAGACCCCGTGCTCTTCCCCAACAGCGCGGGCGGGCGCGGGCGCGTCGCCGCCGATCGACACCGTCACCAGCAGGTCACCCGGCCGACCCTCGGCCACCGACTCACCTTGCCCGCGCAGCCGCAGCGTCCCCCCATCGGGGAAATTCTCGGGCAGGTTGAGCCGGATCAACGCGCCCTCGTCGTACGGGGAGCGCGTTCGTCGCGCCATCTCCCCATCGATCTCCAACTCCAAGGGCACCTCAACGCTCACCCCTTCGGGATCCCCCAGCGCCCACCCGGGATAGCGCACCTTCGCCCGCAGATCCCGACCGCGCGCGCCATCGTGCGTCTCGGCCTCAAAAATACTGCCTAGCTCCGCCACCGCCGCATCCTAGCCCGAAGCGCGCCTGCGGGCGATCCAGTAGAGCGACACCCCATACGGGAACAGCGGCGCGCGCTCGATCAACGCCGCCTCCGCCGCCAAGATCCCGCCAAAGATCCGATCCAGCCACGCGGGCACCGTCGCGCTCTCCTTACGCGGCGGCGAAGCCCGCACCTCCCCCGGCGTCGCCCGCCTCAACATCCGCGGCAGCGCCACCGCCGGGAACAGCGTCGTGTTGAAGTGCCCCATCCGCACCACCTCCAGCGGCGGCCCCAACGCCGCTCGCAGCGTCCGCGCGGAGTAGCGCCGGAAGTGCGCCAGCGCCAGATCGTGATCGGAGAACAACCGCGGCCCCGCCGGCACGAGCCCGATGAAGTGCCCCCCTGGCACCAAAAGCTCGGCCACCCACCGCACCGCCGCGTGATCATCTTCCAAGTGTTCGATCACATCAAAGGCCCCCACCACGTCGTAGCGGGCCTCACACGCGAAGGGCACTGGATCGTCGTAGATCCGACGGATCCCCGGGACCGCCGCCAGCGCCGCCAACCCCATCGGAGCCGACTCTGCTACATCGACCACCCCGAAGCGCTGCAGCGTCGGCACGTTCTGCCCCACTCCAGCCCCTATCTCGAGGATCGCCGCCTCGCCCTCCGGACGCGGCAACGAGCGCATCAGCACGTCGATCAGCCGGAGCCGCCCGCGCTTCAGCCAGTTATCGCGCTCCTCGCTGTACTGCGCATACACCTCGTCACGCATCCTGGGTCGCCTCCTGAGGCCGATGCTGCGCGACTCTCGTAGCGACGACAAGCGCCATCGTCGCCGCTCACTCCTCCTCATCCTCGCCTGCATCCGGCCGCGGCACCACCCGCAGCACCGTGAAGCGCGGCGATCGATACTCCACCTCGAGCTCTAGATTCGCCAGCTCACCCGCGCTGACAAAGCGCGCGATGAAGCCGACCAAACCGGACTGATCCCGCGATCGCCGCGGCAACTGCGCCGCGTTCAGGTAGAACGAGTGCACCCGATCAAACCCCCGCGAATACGCCAGCCGAAACAGCCGCCCGCGCTTCTTCGCCGCCGCCGCCTCCTTATCCACGACCAGCCCGAAGCCGCTCAGCGTCGGCAGCCCCGTCGCCGCCGCGAAGAGCCCGTCGTAGTACTCGATCACCCGCGGCCTCACCCCCCTCGCCTCATAGAACGCCACGATCTTCGGCGCCTCCTCCAGATAGAACTCCGCGTGGTCGCGGTTGTAATCGCGGCGGTACATCGCCTGTCCAAAGAACCAGATCGATCCCGCCACCAGCGCCGCCATCACCACGCAACGCCCCGCCGCTGCGGGGCGCCGCGCGACCTTGCCCATCGCCCACGAGCCCCAGCGGATCAGCACCAGCGAGCCCAGGATCGTCGAGATCGGGTAGTACCAGGTCCCCTGCTCGTAGGGAGGAACGAAGCAGAAGTTGTACGCCGCCAACAGCCACACCCCGAGCGTCGTCGCGAGCAGCGCCTCATCGATCCCGCCCTCACCCGCGCGCCAGCCGATCCGCCAGCGCCCCCCGCTCCGCCTCACCTGCGCCGCCAACAGCAGGTGCAGCAGCCCCAGCAGCGCCGGGATATGGATCTGCGCCTGCCGAAACAGCTTGTGGATCACCGGCCGCTCCTGCGTGAACAGCTCGCGCAGGTGTCGCAGGTTGTTGCCGTCGAAGCGCGGGAACGACGACTTCACCGAGCCGCTCAGCGGCAGCCAGCTCCCTACCGTCGCCTTGTTGTACACAAGATACGCGCCCACCAGCGCCGCGAAGGTCAGCCCGCCGATCAACGCTGGCCCCGCCCCGCGGATCCCCTCGCGTCGCCACCCCGCGAGCAGGAGTACGAGCAGCAGCGCCCCTGCGAAGAAGATCTGGTCCAGCCGCGCGAACGTCAGCCCCGCCAGCAGCGCGCCGAAGATCAACCCGTCCCGACGCGACCACGAGGCGCGCCCCACGAACCACCACAAGCACGCGCCGAAGAGCGCGATCACGGCCCCCGTCTCCATCCCGTTCGCGTAGCTCCACAACGTCCCGACCACCGGGCGTCGGCTCTCCAGCGCCCGAAACGCCCCGTAATCCGTCCCTCGGTCGTAGAGCGGCGCCGTCAACAACGCGAGCGCGCTCGGCACGACCAGCACGAACGACGCCGGCAACGCCCCCTCGGAGCGCACATACGCCCGCGCGATCCAAAAGATCCCCGCCCCGATCAGCCCCGCGTTGATCCCCACCACCACCTGAAAGATCGACAGATCACTCGCCCCGATCCCCGCCCCGATCGCGTAGATCCCCGCGAGCATGACCTGCCACAGCGGGTGAAAGCCGTTGGTCACGCTGCTCTGGTCGAAGGTCCAACGACCCAGCTCCACGTAGTTCCGCGCGACCGTGAAGTAGTAGAAGAAATCAGGCGCCAAGTAGCCGAACACCCGCGCGTCGTCGCCGACCCAGAGGTCGACCAGCACCGGCGCCACGACCAGCAGCAGCGTCAGCAGCAGCGTCGCCTGCGACCATCGCCGCGAACGGGGCGACGTAGGAGCGCGCGCCTGCTGCACCATCACCGCCGCAGTATTCAGCCCGGGGCGCGTCCGCGGCAAGCCCCGCCGCCGCCGCCGCCGTCAGGGCACCCCTCAGGCAGCGCCGAGCCGCCCTACCAGCGCCATCGCCCGCGGATCGACCCCCGGCGCCGCGCTGATCAGCCGATGCAGCCACGGGTCGTGGATCGGCCTGCCTCCTCGCGGCCGCGCGCGCCCCACGAAGACCAGCAGCGCCATCGCGACCAAGCCGATCTTCGTCGGCATCGACACCACCGTGCGCCCTCGCATCGGGTCGCTCCCTCGTCGCCCCAAGCGCCGCCCGATCGCGCGATACACCCTGCCCGCCACCAAGATCGCCAAGCGCGAGCGCCCCGGGATCCAGCGCATCCCCTGCTCTGCGGATGTGTAATAGCGCTCAGCCAGCCCCAGCAGATCGGCGATGATCGGCGCCAACGCGGCGCGGTCCACTGACCCATCCAGCAGCGACTCTGGCGCTACCCCGCCCGCCTGCAGCCGCGAAACGGGGACATAGATCCGCCCGCGCCCCGCGTCCTCCGCCACGTCTCGGCAGATGTTCGTGATCTGCATCGCGATCCCCAGATCCAGCGCGAACGGCAGCGCCGACGCCTCGGCCACCCCCATCACCCCGCACATCATCAACCCGACCGTACCCGCGACCTGATAGCAGTAACGGATCAGCGCCGCGTCATCCGCGATCCGCACCTCCGACGCGTCGCTGCGCACCCCCGCGCACAGCTCGAGGATCACCGCGATCGCGATCCCACGGCGCTCCGCCACCGCCAACGTCGCCGCGATCAGCGGTCGAGGCGCCGCCTCACCGCGCAGCTCCGCCTCGATCACCGCCAGCCCCGCCGCCCCCTCCGCGGGCGCCGCCGCCTCGTCGATCGTGTCGTCCACCAGCCGACACAGCGCGTAGATGATCGCCGCGTCATCCAAGCTACCTGGCGGCAAGAACATGCCAGCCAGGTGAAAAGTCCGAGCGTGCGCCGCGAGCACCGCCCGCGCCTCACTCACCACGGGATCACGCGCCGACATCGCTACGAAGCCGCCCGCGTCCGTCGCCCCGCCGCCGGCACAGCAGCGCGCACCTGCGGCGTCGGCAGCACGTGCTCCAGCACCTTCGCCGACGTGAGCACCCCAGGCATGCCCGCCCCTGGGTGAGTCCCTGCGCCGACAAAGAACAGCCCGTCCACGTCCTCCGAGCGGTTGTGGTAGCGGAAGAACGCCGACTGGCTCATCCGCGGCTCCGGCCCGAACGCCGCACCGCCCGCCGATCGGAGCTCTCGCTCGAAGTAGTTCGGCGTCACGAAGAAATTCACGTCGAGGTGCTCCCGCAGCCCCGGCAAGTGCGACTGATCCAGCGTATCGAGGATCGTATCGAAGTAGCGCTGCCCCCGCGCCTCCCAGTCGATCCCGCTCTGGTTGTTCGGCACCGGCGACAGCACATAAAACGCCTCACAGCCGGGCGGCGCCATGCTCGCGTCGCTGCGCGTCGGCGCGTGCAGATACAGCGAAAAGTCCTCCGCCAGCACCTTCCGCTCGAAGATGTCCTCGAGCAGCTCCTTGTAGCGCGGCCCGAGGATGATCGTGTGGTGTGCCAGCCCCGGCCACGTCTTACGCGCGCCGAAGTACCCGACAAAGAGGCTCATCGACAACTTCTTGCGGCGCACCAGGAAGTCGCTGTTCCAGCGGCGATGTCGGGCCGCGACCATCCGCGTGTAGACCATCGCCGGGTCCGCGTTCGCCACCACCAGATCGCAGCCGAGCCGCTCGCCGTCGCCGGTTCGCACCGCCCGCGCGCGCCCCTTCACCACCTCGATCTCGACCACCGGCGTCGACAGCCGCAGCTCCACCCCGATCTCCTCGAGCAGCCGGCACATCCCCTTGATGATCGCCGTCGTCCCCCCCTTCGCGTACTCCACCCCCCACTTGCGCTCCAAGTGGTGGATCAGCGCGTAGATCGCCGGCACCCGGAACGGGTTGCCCCCGACCAGCAGCGGCTCGAAGGTCAGCACCTGCCGCAGCCGCGGATCCTCGATGTACTGCGACACCAGCCCGTAGACCGAGCGATAGCAGCCCAAGCGGATCAGCTCCGGCACGATCTTCAGCATCGATCCAGCGCGATCGAACGGCTTATCCGCGAGCTGCGCGTAGCCCACCTCAAAGATCTGCCGCGCGTGCACCGCGAAGCGCCGATAACCCTCGACGTCCGCCGGGTTGAACGCGGCGATCTGCGCCAGCAGCCGCTCCTCATCGCCCACGTAGTCGAAGACCTCGCCGCCCTGGAACGCCACCCGGTAGAACGGGTCCACCGGCATGAACTCGACGTAATCCGCCCGATCACGGCCCACGAGCGCGAACAGCTCGTCGAACAGGTAGCTCGCGGTCACCACCGTAGGGCCCGCGTCGAAGGTGTAGCCCTCGCGCTGGAACACCGCGGCTCGACCACCCGGCTGGTCCATCGCCTCCAGCACCGTCACCTCGTACCCGCGCGCGCGCAGGCGGATCGCTGCTGCGAGCCCGCCCAGGCCAGAACCGATGACGATCGCCTTCTCCGTAGCCATGGTGTCCCCTTCATGGGCCGATTCCCCGGCGCGTGCAAGGTTTGTCCACCCCCTGCACGCGCGAGATCGCGCCCTCACCCCTGCAAAGAAACGCCCCGCGCACCTCAGAAGCGCAGCACTGAATCGATCCGACGCCCGCGCAGCCGCTCGCGGCCGCCCAGCGCCACCAGCTCGATCAGAAACAGGCACCCGAGCACCTCACCGCCGAGCCGCTCGACCAAGCGACACGCCGCGCTCGCCGTCCCGCCGGTCGCCAGCAGATCGTCCACGATCACCACCCGATCACCCGGAGCGATCGCGTCTGCGTGGATCTGCAGGCTGTCCTCCCCGTACTCCAGCGCATAGCGCTCCTCGATCGTCGCCGCCGGCAGCTTACCGGGCTTACGCACCGGCACGAAGCCCGCGCCGAGCGGCGGCGCGACCGCCATCCCGAACAAGAAGCCACGCGACTCGATCCCGACGATCCGATCGATCCCCTCATCCAGATCAGCGATCCGATCTAGCAGCAGATCGACCGACCCGCGCATCGTCGGCGCGTCGTGCAGCACCGGCGTGATGTCGCGGAACAGGATCCCCGGCTTTGGAAAGTCTGGCACCGCCCGGATCCGCCCTAACACCTGCGCATGGGCGGCGTCACGGGCGTCATCGTCGAGCGAGAAACGGGGGCGGCGGTCAGCGGTCATCATCACTCTCTAGTCGACTGGTTACTCCAGCCAGGCGCTGTCGCCAAGGCTCGAGGTCTGGCGCCGTGATGTCCAGCACCAGCGGCGTCACCGCCACCATACCGTTTGCCACCGCCCACGTGTCCTCTCCGTGCAGCTCCACCGACTGCTCCGGCGGCCCGCCGATCCAGAAGTAGGGCTTGCCCCGCAGATCCGTGCGGCGCTCCACGAATTCCTGGTACGCCCGTCGACCCAGCCGCGTCACCGCCATCGGCAACCCCTCGGAGCGCCGCACGATCTCCGCCGCGGCCAGGCGCTCTGCCCCCTCGCAGACCGCGGGCACCACCTCGGGCAAGTTCACGTTCAGCAGGCAGCGCTCCGGCTCCGCCAGCACCTTCCGCACCAGCGTCCGGATCGTCGGCGTCGCGATCTGCGGCGGTTGGCCCACCGGCGTCGAGAACGCGATCCCCGAGGCCCCCCGCAAGAAGCCCTCCGCGGCCGCCCCCACCGTGCCTGAATAGAAGACGTCGGTCCCCAGGTTGTAGCCCGGGTTCACCCCAGCCAGCACCAGATCAGGCCGTCGCCCGCACAGGTGGATCACCCCCAAGTACACGCAGTCGACCGGCGTACCGTTCACCGCCCACCACCCCTCTCGGATGTGGTTCGCCCGCAGGTACGAGTGCAGCGTGATCGCCTGGCTCGCCCCGCTGCGCTCTGTATCGGGCGCGCATACGACGACCTCACCGAGATCGGCGACAGCCTCAACGAGCACCCGCAGGCCCTCCGCCAGCACCCCATCATCGTTGGTGACCAGGATCAGCGGCCGCGTCATCGGCTCCTCCTGAGCGAGAAAACAAGGGACAGAAAAAAAAAGGGACCGGGTTATCCCCGGTCCCACGAATCGGGGCGAGAGGACTTGAACCTCCGACCCCTTGACCCCCAGTCAAGTGCGCTACCAGACTGCGCTACGCCCCGAAACGGACGCCCGATATACTTGCTCGGCGTCGCCAGAGCAAGCGCGATCGAGAGGTCGAGGCCCCGCAGCGAACACCACAAAACCGCGCCAACACGGCCATCTCGCGCACTTCGGTCGATCACCCCCATCTTCGTGCGGCACATCACTGCTGCTCACCTGCGAGGAGACAGGCCCAACAAACGAGATCGCGGCCAGCCCGCGGCTAGCAGCTCGTCGTGACGAGCCTCGCCGCGGGCTGCTAGCGGCCTGGGTTCAGCGTCGAGCGCAGCACGTTGCTCGGCTTGAAGGTCAACGCCTGGTGCGCCTCGATCATGATCTCGTCTCCGGTCTGCGGGTTGCGACCGGGCCGCGCCGACTTCTCGCGCACCTCGAAGTTTCCGAACCCCGAGATCTTGATCCGCTCCCCGGTCGCCAGCGCGTTCTTCATCGTCGAGAACACCAGATCCACGAGATCTGCGGCCTCCTTCTTGGAGAAGCCGCCGACCTGCTCACACACGCGATCGACGAGATCTGCCTTAGTCATCACCATGAGCGTGCCGTGATCGACCTACGGAGACAAGAGCTCACCGCACCCGCAGCTCCGGCGCGAGCGGACGGAGCCGCGACGACGCCGCCTCGATCACCGCCGCGTGCAGCCGCTGCACCTCATCATCCGTCACCGAGCGGCCGCTCGCCCGGTAGTGCAGGCGCAGCAGCAGCGCGCGTTGCCCCGCTGGGACCCCGTGGCCGCGATAATCCTCCACCACCTCCACCGCGTCGATGACCCCATCGCCGCGCAGCCGCGCCGGGTCCTCCCCCTCAGCCGCGATCCCCTGCTCAGCCGCGACGAGCGCCTCGACCACCGCAAAAGCGGCGAGCGTCTGCGGGATCTCCAGCGACAGATCTCGGCTCGTCGATGGGAAGCGCGGCAGCTCGCGCGCCCTGCTGGTCCCTGCCGTCGGCAGCCGCAGGGCCGCGATCTCCCCGACAACGATCTTCGCCTGGGGCGGCAGCTCGCGGCCCGCGCGAGCATCCGGGTGTAGCTCCCCGACCGCGCCGACTCGCAGCCACGCGCCCTCCGACCACACCTCGATCGCCGCCTGCACCCCCGGGTGCAGGTAGGCCACGCGGCTCGCCGACGCCATGGGCACGACCCGCGCCTGATATCCGAGCCGGCGCAGCGCGAACAGCATCACCCCGACCGCCGCCGACGCGCCCTCGCTCGCCGCCCCACGCGGGCTATACAGCGCCAGCGCCGCCATCTCTGGCTCTACGGGCAGCTCGCGATCGATCGTCGCGATCGCCGGCGCCCGCCCCGCGCCCACCCCATCGTTCACTGGCTCCCGCAGCGCCCCCCACGCGTACACCTTGCCCACCTCAAACAGCCGCACCGCGTGTGGATGGCGCGCCGCGTTCCCCTCGAGCGCGTCCAGCAGCCCCGGCAACAAGCTCGTGCGCATCACTGAGATCGGCCCCCGCAGCGGGTTTTGTAGCGCCACGATCGTCTGCTCCTCACCCTCCCGGAGGAACGGCCGCAGCTTCTCTGGCGAGGTGAACGCATAGGCCACGTGCTGGTGCAGCCCCGCCGCGCAGAGCGCGTCGATGAGCGCCTCGCGACGATCGGCCAGCGGATCTTGGCGCTCCACCACCGGCGAGCTCGGCACGGTCGCGACCGCCGGCAAGCCCTCCAGCCCGTGCATCCGCATGATCTCCTCGATCAGATCGACCTCTCGCGTCAGATCCGGCCGATGCGTCGGCGGCGTACAGCGCCACGGCGCCCCCGCGGCCGCTACCTCCACAGCCACCTCCAGCCCTCGAAGCGCCCGCAGCGCCTCCTCAGCGCTCACCGTCAGCCCGAGCACATGGTTCACCCGCCCCGGCCGCAGCTCGATCTCCGGCCGCGTCGGCAGCTCGCCCAGCGCCTCCCCTTGGCCCACACAGATCCCCCCAGTGATCTCCTGAAACAGCGCCAGAGCCCGCGCAGCCGCTCGATCCAGCCCGATCCCGTAGTCCGTACCGCGCTCGAAGCGGTAGCTAGAGTCGCTCGCCAAGCCGACGCGCCGCGCCGTCGCGCGGATCCCTGGAGGCGCGAAGTAGGCCACCTCCAACAAGATCGATCGCGTCTGGGCGCGCACCATCGATCGCGCCCCGCCCATCACCCCCGCCAACGCCTGCGGCGCCGCCGCGTCGGCGATCACCAGGTCGCTCGCGCGCAGCGTCCGTTGCGAACCATCGAGCGCCGCGAACTCCTCCCCTTCGCCCGCCAACCGCACGATCACGCGCTCTTCAGCCAACGCCGCCCGATCAAACGCGTGCAGGGGCTGCCCCATCTCGAAGAGCACCAAGTTGGTGATGTCGACGCAGTTATTGATCGCGCGCAGCCCCAGGCGATGCAGGCGCACCCGCAGCCACAGCGGCGACGGCCCCACCCGCACCCCCTCGATCACGAAGCAGCGATAGCGGCCGCAACGCGCTGGCGCCGCCGAGCGGACCAACCCCTCGATCGTCGGGATCCCCGCCAACCCCGCCACCGCCGGCGTTCTTAGGCCGCAACCGAGGCGCGCCGCCAGATCGCGCGCCACCCCCAAGTGCCCGAGCGCGTCGGGCCGGTTCGGCGTCACGCTCACCTCGAGGACCGTGTCGACGATCCCCGGCACCGCCTCGCTAAGACGTGTCCCAGCGGACATCTCCTGCGGCAGCACCAAGATCCCAGCCCCGTCGGCGCCGATCTCCAGCTCCGTCTCCGAGCAGATCATGCCCTCCGATCGCGCTCCCCGGACCTCTCGCGCCGCGATCGCCATCCCTCCTGGCAGCGTCGCCCCCACCGGCGCAAAGGCCACCTTCCCCCCCGGCTCGGGCACATTCGGCGCCCCACACACCACCGGCACGATCTTCGCGCCATCGAAGATCTCCACCATCGTCAGACGATCCGCCTGCGGGTGCGGCCGGCGGCTACGCACCTCGCCGACGATGACCCCCTCCACTCCCGCCCCGAACTCCTCACGCGCCTCGACCTCGAGGCCCAAGCTCGTCAGCATCGAGGCGATCGCCGCGGGCGTCAGCGCCTCGAGCTCCGGGGTCGGCAGGTCGAGCAGGCTCTTCAACCACTGGCAGGCGATCCGCATCGCAGGACTCCGTCTTCTCTGTCGCTCGAGGAACCGCGGCGGCCGCCGCGTCGCGCCATCAGCCCGCGAAGCCCCGCAAGAAGCGGACATCGCCGTCGAACATCAGCCGCAGATCGGGGATCTCGTACATCAACATCGCCATCCGGTCGATCCCGAAGCCGAAGGCCCAGCCCGTGTAGATCTCAGGGTCGATCCCCACCGCCTCAAACACCGCAGGATGGACCATGCCGGCCCCACCGAGCTCGATCCAGCCGCTCCCCTTACACACCGCGCACACGCCTCCGCGGGCGCGCTGACAGAAGGGGCACTGCATATCGCACTCCGCGCCAGGCTCGACGAACGGGAAGTACGAGGGCCGCAGCCGCACCGCCAACGAGCGCCCGAAGAACGCCGACGTGAACTGCAGCAGCGTCGCCTTCAGATCGGCCATCGTCACCCCGCGGTCGACATACAGCCCCTCGATCTGGTGGAACATCGGGCTGTGAGTCGCGTCGTCATCGACTCTAAACACCGTCCCGGGGGCGATCACGCGGATCGGCGGAGGTCGTCCGCCGTCCAGCATCGTCCGCACCTGCACCGGCGACGTGTGCGTGCGCAGCACCAGCTCCGTCGGCGGCTGACCGGCGCGAGGACGCACAAAGAACGTGTCCTGCATGTCGCGCGCGGGGTGGTTCGCCGCGATGTTCAGCGCATCGAAGTTATAGGCCCCGTGCTCCACATGCGGCCCCTCAGCGACGTCGAAGCCCATCCGCCGGAAGGTCTTCTCTAGCGCCCGCCGCGCCAACGTCAACGGGTGCAGCGTGCCGATCGGGGCCTGCAGCGGAGGCATCGTCAGATCCTCCACACGCGCCAGATCACGCGAACGAGCCGCGTCGAGCAGCGCCACACGACGCCCCTCGATCGCGGCCGCGATCGCATCCTTGACTCGATTTAACTCCGCGCCGAGGCTCTTACGCTCGGCAGGAGAGAGCGCCCCCATCTGCTTGCTCAGCCCCGTGATCGACCCCTTCTTGCCGAGGAAGGCGACTTGCAGGCGATAGAGCCCGTCTTCGTCGTCCACCGCGGAGAGCGCGGCTTCAAAGGCCGCCTGCTCTTGCAAGAGTCGGTCGATCATCGACGCGCTCGTGTGGGGACACTCGCGGCCGCTAGAGGGCGGCGCGCACGGCCTCGACCACCTTACCGAAGGCGGCCTGGTCGTGCATCGCGATCTCGGCGAGCACCTTGCGGTCGAGCTCGATCCCCGCCTTACCGCAGCCCTCGATGAAGCGGCTGTAGCTCAGGTCATGTTGACGAGCGGCCGCGTTGAGGCGGACGATCCAGAGGCGACGCATCAGCCGCTTCTTGCGCTTGCGACCCTCGTACGCGTGCTCCATCGCGTGACGCACAGCGTCCAGGGCGCGACGAAAGCAGGTAGAGCGGCGGCCGTAGAAGCCGCTCGCAGCCTTGAGCACGCGCTTGTGACGGCGACGGCCTTTAAATCCACGTTTTGCGCGAGGCATGGCTCATTATCTCCCGTGCGGCAGCATCCGCTCGACCCGCTTTTGATCCTCTTCAGACACAAGGGTCATGCCCTTGAGCTTCCGGATCCGGTCGGAGCGCTTCTTGGTCAGAATGTGGTTCTTGTGCGAGAATTTGCGCTTGGCTTTACCACTGGCGGTAAAGCGAAACCGCTTCTTCGCGCCTGAATGCGATTTCATCTTGGTCATGGCGGTTCCGGAAGGGCCGGTTATGTACCCCAGCGAGCGCGGGCAAGCAAGCCCGTCACGGAGGTAGAATTTCGCTTTTGTTCAGGTTTGGGCGCAGGGGCAGCGAGCAGTCTCACTGGACCCCGCACCTGATCACGGTTCAGTCGGCGCCAGCGACCTCAGCGTCGTCGGCGTCATCATCGTCATCATCGTCGTCGTCGTCGAAGTCATCGTCGTCGTCGAAGTCGTCCTCATCCGCCGGCAGCGGCGGAAGCGGGGCAGGCGCTGCTCCTGGCGCAGCGGGCGACGCCGCCGGCCGTGGGGCGGCTGGCTTGGGCACATCGCGGCGCGGCTTCGGCGCCAGGATCATGTTCATCCGGTTGCCCTCCATCTGGGCGACTTGGAGCACCGTCGCGATATCCGCGAGATCCTTCACGACCCGCTCGAGCACGCTTCGCCCCGTCTCCGGGTGGGTGATCTCGCGACCGCGGAACTGAACGACGAGCTTGACCTTGTCACCCTCATCGATGAAGCGCCGCACGTGACGAACCTTGAAGTCGTAGTCGTGCTCATGGGTCTTCGGTCGAAACTTGACCTCTTTGAGCTCGGTCGTCTTTTGGTTCTTCTTCGCCTCGCGGTCGCGCTTCGACGACTCGTACTTGAACTTGCCGTAGTCCATGATTTTACACACGGGCGGTACGGCTTTGGGGTTCACCTCGACGAGCTGAAGACCCAGCTCCTCGGCGCGAGCCAAGGCGTCATGAGTTAAAATAATCCCGAGCTGCTCACCATTCTCGTCGATGACGCGGACCTCTTTGACACGGATCCGGCGACCGACGCGATGGCTCTCTGTACGCGGCTTGGGCTTCGATGTTCTGCGGCCGATGGCTCGCTACTCCTGCAAAGGTGGAAAGAGCCGCGGGGGATCCGGCTTCCGGTACCCCCCGCGACGGCGAGCAGTGTGCGGTCAAAGTGGCGCGCGCGTCAAGACGGGATCGTGGCTTCGCTCGCCAGGCGCGCCACGAACTCCGCCAGCGACTCCGTCGCCCCGGTAGCCCCGTCACGGGTCCGTGCCGCCACGCTACGGGCCTCCGACTCCTTGTCGCCCAGCACCAACATATAGGGCACCCGCTGGAGCGTCGCCGCCCGGATCTTCGCCCCCAGCTTCTCGCTGCGCAGATCGATCTCGGCCCTCACCCCCGCCGAGCGCAGCGCCGAGGCGACCTCCTCTGCCCACGGGTGTTGCCGATCCGTGATCGGCAAGATCGCCACCTGCACCGGCGCGAGCCACGTCGGCAGCTTGCCCGCCACGTGCTCGAGATAGACCCCGAAGAAGCGCTCCAAGCTGCCCAACATCGCCCGGTGGATCATCACCGGTCGGCCGCGCCCGTCGTCCGCCGCCACGAACTCCAGATCGAAGCGCTGCGGCAGTTGGAAGTCCAACTGCACCGTGCCGAGCTGCCACGAGCGGCGCAGCGCGTCGCGCACCTTGAAGTCGATCTTCGGCCCGTAGAAGGCCCCGTCGCCCGCGTTGATCGTGTAGCGCAGGCCTTGCTGATCGAGGGCCGCCATCAGCGCCCTCTCGGCACGCTCCCACGTCTCGAGCTCGCCCAAGAATGAGGCCGGCCGGGTGCTCACCTCGATCTCTACGTCATCGAACGCGAAGGTCCTGTAGCACTCCAAGATCATGCCCGTGACCGCGCCGATCTCCGCCTCGACCTGGTCAGGAGTGCAGAACACGTGCGCGTCATCCTGGCAGAAGGTGCGCACCCGCGTCAGCCCGTGGGTCACCCCTGCGCGCTCATAGCGGTGCAGCCGCCCGAAGTCGGCGACCCGCAGCGGCAGCTCGCGATACGACCGCCGCGCGTGGCGGAACAGCACGCAGTGGCCCGGGCAGTTCATCGGCTTCACCCCGAACTCGCGCTCATCGATCGAGCACGCGAACATATTCTCCTTGTAGTGCTCGTAGTGCCCGCTCTGGCGGAACAGATCCATGTCGAAGATCTGCGGCGTGATCACCTCATCGTAGCCGTAGCGGCGGTAGAGCCCGCGCACGTACGCCTGCAGCAGGTTGTAGATCGTCGCCCCTTTGCCCGTGAAGAAAGGGCTCGCCGGCGCGATAGGATCGAAGAAGAAGAGCTCGAGCTCCTTGCCGAGCTTGCGGTGGTCGCGGCGCTTCGCCTCCTCCAGCCGCTCCAGGTGCTCCTTCAGCTCCTGCTTGCTGGCGAAGGCGGTCCCGTAGACCCGCTGCAGCATCGGCCGCTTCTCATCGCCGCGCCAATAAGCGCCCGCGATGCTCATCACCTTGAACGCCTTCACCTCCCCGGTGTGGCGCACGTGCGGTCCGCGGCACAGATCCACGAAGTCGCCGCTGCGATACAGCGTCAGCGTCGCCCCCGCCGGGATCGCCGCGATCGCCTCCACCTTCAGCCCCTCGCCCATGCCCTCGAAGAGCGAGATCGCCGCGTCGCGCGCGATCTCCTGGCGAACGAAGGGCGCCTTGGCGGCGACGATCTTCGCCATCTCCGCCTCGATCGCCGCGAAGTCCTCCGGCCCCAGGCGATGCTCGACGTCGATGTCGTAGTAGAAGCCGTCCTCCGTATGTGGCCCAAAGGCCAGGCGAGCGTCGGGCCACAGCCGCTTGATCGCGTCGGCCATCACGTGGGCCGCGCTGTGCCGCAGCGTCTCGAGCGGCGACAGCGTCGGCACGCTCGGGTCGATCATGTGCTGGATCTCTTGCTCGTGCTCGGACATGGGAGTGCTGATCTACCCCCCGACCTCAGCGCGGACAAGCGCGGCGCCGAAACGACGAGGCCCCGAGCTCATGGAGCGCGAGGCCTTCGTTCGTTTGGTTGATTTGTAGGACCGGGCGGTTTCGAACCGCCGACCTCTTCCGTGTCAAGGAAGCGCTCTACCCCTGAGCTACGATCCTAGGTCGTTTAATTAAACATGAGGTTAAGCACCCGGCGCGCCGCACCAGGTGGAGCGGCTAGGTATCTCGGCCGTGGGTGGCCCGTCAAGGCCTTTTTTATGGACCCGCGCCCGACCTCACCAGCCAGCGCTGATCGGCGGGCTCGGATGACCCAAGTACAAGCCCTCGAGCAGCGCCTCGTAGCGCTCTGCGACCACCTGCCTGCGCAGCTTCAGCGTCGGAGTCAGCTCGCCAGCGGCCTGGGTCAGCGGCTCGGGCGGCACCGCGAAGCGCCTGATCGCCTCAAAGGTCGCCAGCCCCGAGTTCACTTGATCGACGTGCTCTTGCAGCAACTGACGGATCCGCGGGTGCTTCGCCAGGTCCGCGTAGCTCCGACAACCGAGCCCCTCCCGCTCCGAGACCGCCATCATCGCCGCCTCATCGACCGCGATCAGCGCGACCACAAACGGCCGCCCGTCCCCGTACACCATCGCCTGCGCGATCCCCTCGCGCGAACCGAGCAGCTTCTCCAGCAATTGCGGCGCGATCTTCTTGCCCGCCGAGGTCACGATCAGGTCCTTCTTCCGCCCCGTAATCCTCAGGAACCCGTCCTCGATCGCCCCCAGATCCCCCGTGTGCAGCCAACCATCCGCGTCGATCACCTCCGCTGTCGCCGCCGGTTGCTCGTGATAGCGCGACATCAGCGTCGGCCCGCGCACTAAGATCTCCCCGTCCCCTGCGATCCGCGTGATCACCCCCGCCAAGCTCGGACCCACCGTGCCGAAGCGGAAGCGATCCGGCCGGTTCACGTGGATCGCCCCGCATGTCTCCGTCAGCCCGTAGCCCTCGAGCACCAAGATCCCGATCGCGTGGAAGATCGCCGCGATCTCGCGGCTCAGCGGCGCACCGCCCGAGATGCAGAAGCGGAGCCGACCGCCCAGCCGCCGCCGCACGCGCGCGAAGAGCAGCCGCTCCGCCACCTCCGCCTTCGCGTGGAGGCTCAGCGACGGCGCTCGCCCGCGCTGCTTCAGCTCGCTGAGCTCCCTGCCGATCGCCAAGCACCACTCAAACGCGTCGCGCCGCAGCGACGATCCCAGCTTCACCTCGGTCATCAGTTGGTTGTAGGCCCGCTCGTACAGCCGCGGCACCGCCCCGAGGTAGGTCGGCGCGATCTCTTGCAAGTTCAGCTCGAGCTGCCCAGGGCTCTCGGCGAACGAGCTCACCGCTCCTCGCTCGATCGCCCCCCACAGCAGGTGCCGCGCGAACACCTGCGCCAACGGCAACGCGATCAGCTGCTCATCCGCCGGCCCCACCCCCATCGCGTGGCCGAGCGCCCAGCACACATGCACCAGCGCCCCGTGCGACAGCACGACCCCCTTCGGTCGCCCCGTCGTGCCCGACGTATAGACCCACGTGAAGTCATCCCCCGCCGCGGTCGACGCCGCGATCTCCGCCAGCCGGGGCGCTGCGCCCGTCATCGCCCCGGCCCCTGCCGCCGCCAGCCCGTCGAGCTCCGAGCGCAGCGTCGCCACGATCTCCCCGCTCGCCGCGGCGCTCGCCAGCTCGGCCTCGTGCGCGCCCATCGCCTCGATCGTCACCACTGCCCGCAGCCCTGCCAGCGCCGCCGCGTGCTCCCGCGCCAGGATCGGCGCGATCGCCGCAAACTGCTCCACGATGAGCACCGCCGCCCCGCTCTCCCCCAGGATCGTCGCCACCTGCCCGGGCGTCGTCCCTGGATAGATCGGCACCGAGATCGCCCCTGCCATGGTCATCGCCAGGTCGCAGATCGCCCACTCGACCCGCGACTCAGCGAACAGAGCGATCCGTTCACCCGGCACGAGCCCCAACGAAGCGATCAAACCCGCCGCCAGCCGCCGGCTGAGCGCCCCCCACTCCCGCCAGCTCAGGCTCCGCCAGATCCCCCCCGCCTTAAAGCGCAACGCCGTCGCCTCTGGCGTCTTGGCGAGCCGCGCGGCGAAGATCTGGAGGGCGTTAACGTGCTCCGGGCCGTCGCCCGGCGTGGCCGAAGAGCGGCGTGGATGCATGGAGCCTGGCACCTCGAGTACCATACAAGGCAGCCCTTGGTCCCTCGGCGCGATGAACGCCGCTCGGCGCGTGCGCGCGCCACCGCGGGCCCCTTCCTTTTATAGTAAGCCTGGCGTTCGCAGCTCGTCCACCGCGGCCCTGACCGCCGGCAAGTACTCGAGGATGTCCACACGCGTCGGAACCCGGCTCGACAAGTACGAGCTCCAGCACGAAGTAGGGCACGGTGGCATGGCCGTCGTCTTTCGCGGGCTCGACACCGTGCTCGACCGAGAGGTCGCGATCAAGGTCTTGCACCCGCACCTCGCCGATCGCGAGGAGTCGCGGCTACGCCTGCGCCGCGAGGCCCTCACCGTCGCCAAGCTGCGCCACGAGAACATCCTCGAGATCTACGACTACTCCGGCCCCGACGCGACCGAGAGCTACATCGTCACCGAGTTCATCCACGGCATGACCCTCCGCCAGTGGCTGGACACCCGCTGGCGCCCGCACCCTGTGCTCGCCGCGCTGATCATCCACCGCCTCTGCGTCGCCCTCACCCACGCCCACCGCTCGGACGTCGTCCACCGCGATCTCAAGCCCGAGAACGTGATGATCCGCGAAGACGGCTGCCTCAAGCTCATGGACTTCGGGATCGCCCAGATCATCGATCACCAGAAGCTCACCATGACCGGCCAGCTCCTCGGCTCACCCGCCTACATGGCGCCTGAGCTGATCAACGGCCGCCCCCTCGACGCCCGCACCGATCTCTTCTCGGTCGGCATCATGCTCTACCAGCTCGCCACCGGCATGCTCCCCTTCTCGGGCCGCAACCCGCACGAGGTGCTCAGCCGGATCGCCGACGCCGACTACCCCCCGGCCGCGAGCGTCTGCTCCCTCGTCGACGACGAGCTCGAGGCGATCATCGCCAAGGCCCTCGCTCGCGAGCCTGATCAGCGCTACCAGACCAGCGAAGCGCTCGCCGCCGATCTCGAGGCCTACCTCGAGGCGGCCGGCATCCCTGCCACCGGGGCCGAGGTCATGGCCTACTTCGGTGATCACGAGCGCTTCGCCCGCGAGATCAACGGCCGCGTCTGCGCGGCCCTCATGAACAAGGCCGAGGCGGCGATCCAAGAGCGCCACAGCGCCCGCGCGATCCGCCTGCTCGGGCGCGTGCTCGAGCTCGTCCCCGACGATCGCCGCGCCCGCGCCCTGCTCAGCCGCCTCCGCGACCGCGAGCGACGGATCCACCAGCTCGTGCTCGCCGGCGCGGTGCTCGCGGGCATCGGCGTCGTCGCGGCCGGCGCCCTGCTCCTGCTCGCCATCCCTCCCGAGCCCTTACCCGCAGAGCCGACCCCCACGATCCCTGGCGGCAAGCCCCTGATCGGCGGCCCCGTCGTCCCTCCCCTCGACCCAGGCGCGAACCCGCCCAACGCCCCCCCAAACCCCACCGACGGACCTACCGAAGACGGCAGCAGCAGCGGCACCAGCGGCAAGAAGCTCCCCACCACCCGGCCGATCCGCCCCCTCGCCGCGAAGGACCCGAAGTCCCGCGAGACCACCTGCACCCTCGCGCTCTCGGGGATCCCCGCGACCACCGCGCGCTCCCACCTGCTCAAGTACGGCGCCCGCGTCGAGAAGCTCACCGCGCTCGAGCATCAGCTCGTCATCGACAGCGACGAGACCTCGGTCAACCTCACCGGCCCGCGCTACTTCGGCAACCGGATCATCCGCCGCAGCGAGTGCCACCCCGGCGTCCGCCTCGAGCTCGTCGCGCGCCCTCGGAACGCCGTCTTGACCTTCCGAGGCGTACCACCCCAGACAACCGCCACCTGCATCTCTGGCCCGCCCTGCCCGACCGCCGAGCCGAAGATCATCAGCGATCGCAGCGCCTTCCCAGAGATCCCGATGACCAGCGATCAAGCGTTCATCGAGATGAGCTTCAAGTCCGCCGGCTACGAGCCGCGCACCGACCGCCTCTCGATCCAGCCCGGCAACAACACCCTCACCATCGACCTCAAGCCCCGCGGAGAGTGACCGCGAGCCCGAACGACGCGCGAAGGCGCCGCAGGCGAGATCGCGCGCCGCGGGGGTGACAATTACCCGAGTCTGCGCCACCCTCCCACCAGGCTCCGGGTGTCTCTGCTCCGCATCGTCGCCGCCCTCGCGCTTGGGCTCCTCCTCCCTGTGCATGTCGCCGCCGCCCCCCCGCGGTCGTCATCACGGCAGCGCCCGTCGCAGCCTGAGAGGCCCCCCGAGAGCGACACGGAGCTGGTCGACGCGGCCCTCAAGGCCTGGGCAGCCGGCCGCTGGCTGACCGTACGCGCCCTCCTGGAGCCGCTCGTCCAGGCCGGAGATCTCGCCGATCCGCTGCTCAACGAGACCGCCCTGCGGTACCTCGCCGACGCCACCTTGCTCGACCCAGAGCTCGACGACTCGATCCGCGATCAGCAGGCGGCCTCTTACCTCCGCCGCCTCTTCGCCCTCGATCCCGAGTGGCGGCCCCCGCCCGACACCCACGGGCCCAAGCTCTACGACTTCTACAACAAGATGCGCGAGCAGTATGAGCGCGCCAAGCTCGAGGGCTGCTTCGCCGAGCGCGCCGCCTGCGACGCGGACCTCGAAGATCTCAAGGTCCGCCACGATCGCCTCCGCGCCGAGCACGACGCGCTTCGCCGCGCCTACGGCCAGCAGGAGGTCGAGGTCCGCGAGAAGGTCGCGCGCAACCGCGCGATCGCCCTCCTCCCCTTCGGCGTCGGCCACTTTTACAACGGCAACAAGGCGCTCGGCGCCACCTTCCTCGCCACCGAGCTGGTCGCCGGCGGCATCGGCCTCAGCCTGCTGGTCTACCGCGACACCCAATGTGATCGGACCAACGGCTTCGCCCGCGCCTCTCTCCAGTGCGTCACCGACGATCCCCGCGCGCTCGTCCGCCGTCGCGACGCCGAACAAGCCCTCGGGATCGCCTTCATCGGCCTCTTGGTCGTCGACGTGGTCGTCTCGCAGGTCATCTTCAAGCCCTACGTCACCGTCAAGACCGAGCGGGTCCGCCGTCAGGATCTCGACGCCGCCGACCCCGACGCGGCGCCCACTCTTCCTCGCCCAGGCCGCCGCCAGGCCCGCGTCCGCCCCCGTGATACCCTCCTTCGAGCCCGCCCCGCCCCGACCTTCCTGCCCGGCGGCGGCGGCGTAGGCCTCTCGCTCCGCTTCTGAGCCGCTATGCCACACCTCCAGTACTCGGGCCCCGACGGCAAGACCGCCCGCTACCCCCTCCTCAAGCGCCTCATCTCGATCGGCTCCGCCCCCGAGTCGCACATCGTCCTGCGCGGCCCTGAGATCGCCGCCGCGCACTGCACCCTCACCCACGAGCCCGGGCGCTTCGTCCTCGAGTCGACCGCGCGCGCCAACACCTTCCTCGTCGGCGGCAAGAAGACCCGCTCGCAGGAGCTCCGCCACGGCGACGTCGTCGTGATCGGCAGCCACGAGCTCACCTTCTCCACCGTCGATCCGCCGGCCGAGGCCGCCCCGAGCCGCGAGAGCGCCGCGCGCCACGAGATCGACGCGATGAGGCGCCTCCAGGTCTTCTCCGAGCTGCTGCTCTCGGACGGCGACCTCGATCACCTGCTCAGCGAGCTCATCGATCAAGTCGTCGCGCTCACGCGCGCGCGCAAGGGCTTCCTCGTGCTCGCCGACGGCGACGGCGGCTACACCATCCGGGTCGCGCGCAACCTCGATCGCCAGCCGGTCGACGACGCCAGCCAGCTCCTCTCGGACAACATCATCCGCGAGGTCATCACCAAGCGAGAGCCGCAGATCATCAGCGACGCGCTCCACGACGAGCGCTTCAACAGCAGCCTCTCGGTGATCAACCTCAAGCTCTCGAGCGTCATGTGCGTGCCGCTGATCGTCCGCGGCGAGCTCCTCGGCCTCATCTACGTCGGCAACGATCAAGCGATCGCCCTCTTCACCAAGTCCGACCTCGAGACCCTCCGCGTCTTCGCCGCCCAGGCCGCGCTCTTCATCAAGAACGCCAAGCTCCTCAACGAGCTGCGCAGCGAGAGCGCCGGCCTCGCGCGGCGCCTCGAGAGCATCCGCTTCGGCCAGATCATCGGCGCCTGCCCGCAGATGATCGACGTCTACCGCCGCGTCGAGAAGGTCGCCGGCATCGACGTCACCGTCATGATCACCGGCGAGACCGGCACCGGCAAGGAGCTGATCGCCCGCGAGATCCACGAGCGATCGCCGCGCGCCCGCGGCCCCTTGATCACCGTCAACTGCGGCGCGATCCCCGAGACCCTGATCGAGTCGGAGCTCTTCGGCCACATCAAGGGCGCCTTCACCGGCGCCGTCAACAACCAGGTCGGCAAGTTCCAGGCCGCCGACAAGGGCACGATCTTCCTCGACGAGATCGGCGAGCTCCCTTTGCCCATGCAAGTGAAGCTCCTCCGCGTGCTGCAGGAGCGCTCCGTGCAGCGCCTCGGCGAGTCCAAGTCGACCCCGATCGACATCCGCGTGGTCGCCGCGACCAACCGGGATCTGGCGCGAGAGGTCGGTGAGGGCCGCTTCCGCGAGGATCTCTACCACCGCCTCCACGTCATCAACGTCCACCTGCCGCCGCTGCGCGAGCGCGGCGACGACGTGCTCCTGATCGCCCGCTACTTCGTCGGCCGCTTCGCCCGCGAGTTCGGCCGCCCCGTCGACCCGACCAAGGCCTTCGATCGCGCCGCCGAGCAGGCGCTGCTCCGCTTCGCCTGGCCGGGCAACATCCGCCAGCTCGAGAACCACATCAAGAAGGCCCTCGTGCTCGCCGACGGCCCCGCCCTCACCGCCCGCGACCTCGACCTCGAGCTGCCGATGCCCAGCGAGCAGAGCCCGAGCGGCGAGGATCTGATCAGCGTCACCGACATCGGCGATCAAGTCTTGCCGCTCGCCGAGGCGCGAGAGCTCTGGCAGCGCGGCTACATCAACCGCGTGCTCGCGCTCAACAACGGCAACCGCACCAAGACCGCCCGCGACCTCGGCGTCGATCCTCGCACGATCTTCCGCCACCTCGAGAAGGAGCCCCGGTGAGCGCCCACGCGCGGAGCCGCGCCGAGCTCGCCCTCGCGCTCGTCCTCCCCTGCGCCTCCTGCGTCCTCCCGGACTACGACATCGGCATCAGCAACGAGGCGATCACCAACCGCCACCCCGTGCGGATCGTCGAGCCCACCCGCCTCACCGCCGAGGCCCAAGCCGCCTGCGACGACCCTGACACCGAGCGCACCGAGCAGTGCCCGCAGCCGCCGCCAGAGCAGTCCAGCGACGTCCTCCCGCACTTCCTCGATCCCGTCGCCAACCCCCTCTACGCCTTCTGCTCGTGCCCGATCGGCCAGCAAGACACCTTCGCCCGCCCCAACTTCCCGATCTACATCGAGGACCGCGACGAGGACGCGGAGCGCAACGTCGACGATCTCTACGCCGCCCTGCTCCTCGATCCCTCGCCGTCGAACCCCAACCCGCAGACGGCCGTCCGCTACCGGATCTACGTCAACCCGCAGGATCCGATCCCTCGCGCCTCGAGCATCGAGTACAACCCGATCGGCCGCGCCGATCCGCTGCTCCGTGAGCTCCGGCTCGGCAACGAATTCCGCGACTTTGACTTCTGCAACGGCGGCAGCGACGTCCCCCTCACCGAGGGCATGCACGCGCTCGTCGTCATGATCACCGATCGACCGTGGTTCACCCCCACCAGCGGCGCGATCCAGGAGGGCGTCCCAGACCTCGCCGCTGGCGCCACCTTCGACGCCCTCACCTACGTCTTCTCCTGCGCCAGCAGCACCTCCGAGCGCTGCGCCTCGCAGTGCAAGCCGATCGAGGAGCTCCCGTGAGCGCGCGCGCCCTCGTGCTCGCGCTCGCCGGCGGCGCCGCCTGCTCTACCCTCGCCCCCGAGCCCAAGCCCGTCGAGTGCGAGAGCGACGACGACTGCGACACCGCCCTCGGCCAGGTCTGCGCGCTCGATCAAGGCAAGGTCTGCTACCAGGCCACGTTGCCGCCGCGCGCCCTGCTCGGCCTCGACATCCGCGACAACCAGACCATCGCCAGCGCCACCACCTTCCGCGCCGAGCTCCGCGGCACCGACGCCGGCGTCGAGCGGATCACCACACGCACCCCCTCACGCTACCGCGTCTCCGTCTTCAACCGCGGCGAGGATCCCCTCTTCCCCGGCGTCCGCGATCAGATCCACCTGCGCCTGCGCGAGCGCAAGTACTTCGAGAGCGAGGAGGAGGGCGAGCTGCTCACCGAGCCGCTCGACGCCAACATCGTGCTCACCCAAGCGTCGCGGATCGGCCAGACCCCCTACACCGTCGGCGACAACGCCACCCTCCGCTTCCCGCTCCTCGACCCGATGACCTCAGAGCCGACCGACGCGCCCTTGGTCGTCGCCTGGCCGCACTACGTCGCCGGCGACATCGACGGCGCTCGCCCGCTGCTCGCCGAGCTGCGCGCCCCCAGCGACGCCGCCGATCCCCGCGGCCCTGTCCACCGCCTCGTCCGCCGCGATCAAGTCAGCGAAGCGACCGCCCACGACATCACCCTCGACGTCACCGACGCCTGCTTCCGCCGGCTCGCTGGCGCCATCACCGTGCTCGCCAAGGTCGGCGAGCCGCCCGACAACACCGACATCGCCGGCGTCGGCGTCAGCCTCCGCTACGCCGAGCCCTTGCCGTCGCCCGCGACCATCCAGCCGCCGCCCGCGCTCGTCCAGTGCAACACCGACCTCAACTGCCCGCAGCCGAGCCGCTGCATCGCCGGCGACGCGCCTCGCACCTGCGGCTGCGTCTCCGACTCGAGCTGTCCGACCGGACAGATCTGTGACACCGAGACCCACCGCTGCGCCCTCGACCTGCGCGACCTCAACGCCAGCCGCCAGACCGCCGTCGATCTCACCGGCGGCCAAGGCGCCTTCAACCTCTGGGTCTACACCCACTGCGAGGGGCAGATCGACAAGATCCGCGAGATCGCGCTCATCGCGAGCGTCGATCCGCCGATCGAGAGCGGCCTGCCGCGCCTCAGCTACCGCGTCTTCCAAAACTTCTCCGCCGCGATCCCCGGCGGGGACATCACCCCGATCCCGCTCGGTGGCAAGATCTGCCTGCCGCATTGGCAGGTCGCGAAGCCGATCGCGGTGCCTCTGCGCGGCGCGCCCGTGCGGCTCACCGGCAGCGGCGACGCCTTCAACTGCTGCAGCACCGAGTGCCTCGACGATCCCCCCGCGACCGCCAAGCCGACCGAGTGCACGCCGAGCGCCACGGTCGCGCCGAGCGGCACCTTCACGCTCCCGCAGGCCGAAGATCCCGAAGATCCCAGCCCGTGGGAGGGCGCCGGCTGCCTCCCCCTCTACGTCGCCGGTCAAGAGGAGCCGCTCGCCGCGCGCTTCACCCGCCAAGCCAGCAGCTGCACCGCCGACACCTGCGAGCTGCGCCTCAGCGCCGGCCCCTTCGCCGCCGAAGGGCCCACCACCTACGATCTACGGATCGAGCCGCCGGTCGGCTCGGTGTTCCGCTCGCAGTCCGCCACCATCGAAGTGCACCCAGACACCCTCAGCACGCCTGAGATCGTGCTGATGCCGCGGGTGCTGCTCCGCGGCCGAGTCGAGCTCGCCGACGAGATCTGCGTCCCCACGGAGGAGCAGACCTGCGAGGTCAAGGCCGTCGTCATGGCCGAGCGCCTGCGGATCCCCGCCGAGGAGGACCAGACCGTGCTCGGCCCCTATTTCTACGCGCTCGCGACCCACAGCGCGGGCGAATTTGTCCTCCCCGTCAACCCTGGCGTCTACCTGCTCACCGCGCTGCCCGCGATCGGAGCCCAAGGCGGCCCAGCCCGCCTCCAGGTGATCGATCTCCGCGAGGGCAGCCCCCACGTCGATCTCCGCGGAGGCATTCCCTACGCCGATCTCCAAGATCCTCTCCTCCTCGAGCGAGGCGAGCTCGTCACCTTCGAGCTCGATGGTTTCAGCCTCAACACTCAGGTGATCCCCCTGGATCTCGCGAGCTGGGCCGCGCTCGTGTTTGATGGCCAACCCCTCGATCTCAACGCTGGCCCCACCTGCTACCGCGCCTCTGGCGATCCCGTCGGCTGCCAGATACGCCGCCTGCGCCCGGGGAGCACCACCCTCCGTCCCAGCCAAGAGGGTTTTGTGAAGTACGTCACGCGTTAGCCCGCGAGAAAAGACCACCTCAGACCGACGGCGGAGTCTCTCGCCTTGACCGGGCCAGTCGAACCTGGGAAACTTCGCGGGCTCTGAACCCACCATCACCACGCCGTGGGTGGATTGGAGCGGCGTTTTGGACCGCTCTTAGCGTCGTCTCCAGCATCTACGTTCTCTCCGGGGTAGTCATTGGCCTGGCTCAACAGCGCCAAGGTTCCCCCGATTCTTCCATCGACTGCGACTATCGCGTCGATCTCGTGCGCGACCGGCTGATCAGCCTCTATGAGCAGGTACGGCCACCCGGAGACCCGCGCGCGACCACGGCCGGTGAACGATTTTCCACCCTCCTCCTCGAGACTCGGGCGATCTGCGCCGCCCCGGGCTCCGAAGTCGGACGCAAGCTCGATCGGATCACAGCGATCTACGACGCGTACAATGACCGGAGCCAACGCGATGACCAAGATCGTCAGGAGCTTCTCCAGCTCTAGGACGCACCGATGTCTGAATCCTCCGAGTCTGGCAACAACCCAGACCGCACGCCCGATGACTCCCTGACACCCACCGCAACTGAGGCCCCGAGCCCGGAGGCGCCGCTCCCCGCGGCGCCCACCGAGGCGCCTCACGAGCCCGCCGAGGCGCCGATCGCCGCCGCCGAGCCCACCCATGAGGAGAGCGCGTTAGTCGGCCCGTTGACCCCGCTCGTACCGGAGTCTTTCGACGACTTCGGCCTGGTCCCTGCGCTGCACAGCGCGATCCTGCGCATGGGGTGGCTACGCCCCACCCCGGTCCAGCAGCTCACCTTTAACCCGATGATCGCTGGCGAGGACGTCATCGTCCAGTCGCACACGGGCAGCGGCAAGACCGGCGCCTTCTGCATCCCCTGGCTCGCCGCCCGCTACGAGGCCAAACCGGCCGCCGAGACCGGCGTCCAGCTCATCGTGCTCTTGCCCACCCGCGAGCTCGCCAAGCAGGTCTGCGGCGAGCTCGATCGCCTCAGTTATGGCGGCGATCTCGTCGTCCTCCCGGTCTACGGCGGCACGGCGATGCAGCCGCAGCTCAACGCCCTCAAGTCGGGCGTGCACGCCGTCGTCGGCACCCCCGGCCGGATCCTCGACCACATCCGCCGCCGCTCCCTCGATCTCTCGCGCGTCCGCACCGTCGTCCTCGACGAGTGCGACGAGATGCTCTCGATGGGCTTCATCGAGGACATCCGGGCGATCCTCGAGGCCTGCCGCGCCGAGCACCAGACCTGCCTCTTCTCGGCCACCGTCCAGGCGGACGTCCAGCGGATCGCCCGCCGCTACATGCGGACGCCGACCTTCATCGAGCTCACCGGCGATCAAGCCGTCGCCGCCGAGATCGAGCACGGCTACTACGTCGTCACCGGCATGATGCGCACCCGCGAGCTGCTCGACATCCTCGTCCACGAGGATCCCGCGCGCGCGATCATCTTCTGCAACACGCGCGAGGAGACCAAGCTGGTCGCCAACGTGCTCACCCGCGAGGGCTACGAGGCCGAGGCGCTCTCCAGCGACCTCACGCAAGCGCAGCGCGAGCACGTGATGCGCCTGATGCGAGAGAACCGCCTGCGCTTCCTCGTCGCCACGGACGTGGCAGCCCGCGGGATCGACATCTCGAGCGTCACGCACGTCATCAACTACTCCTTCCCTGAGCAGACCGAGGTCTACGTGCACCGCACCGGCCGCACCGGCCGCGCCGGCCGCCGCGGGACCGCGATCTCGCTGATCGGCCCGCGCGACATCGGCAATTTCTACGTCGTCAAGCTCCAGTACCCGAGCATCAAGATCCCCGAGCGACACCTGCCGCCCGCCGAACAGCTCGCGGCCGAGCGCACTGAGCTGCGCCTGGACAAGATCTCGCGGATCTTCCCCGAGCAAGTCTCTCCCGAGTGGGTGCTGCTCGCCCGCTCCCTGATGGGCGATCCTCGCGGCGAGCGCGTCATCGCGCTCCTCCTTGAGAGAGCGATGAAGGCCCACCACCAGCGCCTCGAGGAGACCCTCGCGGCCCAATCCGCCCTGCTCGCCGAGGGCGCGCCGGATCCAGACACGACCCTGCGCGCCGAGGACGCCCCACGCGCTGAGGCCGGCCAGAACACCTACGACGCCCCGAGGCGGGACGACCGCGAGACACGCGGGCGTGGTCGCGACGAGCGCGGTCGTGGCCGTGATCGTGATGACCGCGGCCGCGGTCGTGAGCGTGATGGCCGTAGCCGTGATCGTGATGACCGCGGCCGTGGTCGCGACGAGCGCGGCCGCGGGCGTGACGATCGTCCTGGCCCTGATCAGCGCCTCGACCCGAACGCGCCGCGCGAGCCGCTAGGCGCAGCTCACGACCCGGCCGCGCTCAGCGAGCCGGTACCCGCACTCGCCGCCCCGATCCAGCCCGTCATCGCCCAACAGCCGGTCGAGGTCATCCGCTCAGAGCGCTCCGGGCCGCGCGACGAGCGTCGTGGTGGCCGCCGCGGCGATCGCGGAGAGCCCCGTCGTCGCGACCGCGCCCCCAGCGAGCGCCCCGTCGAAGGCGCCTCTCCCCCCGCTCTCGAGGCGACGCAGCCGCCCGAGGCTCCGCTCGCGGTCCCCAGCGCCGTGAGCGAACAGATCGAGCACGTTCAATCGGCCGACAGCGCTGGCGACGACTCGCCGACCGAGCGTGATCGCCGACGCGGTCGCCGTCGTCGCCGCGGCCGGCACCCCAGCGACACGACGAGCCCCGCGGAGCCGGCCGCTCTCGCCGAGGCCCGCGGGTCAGAGGTGACCGAGTCCCCTCGCGCAGCGCAGCCCGAGATCGCGGCCGAAGGCCACACGGACGAGGAGGCCCGCCGCCGCCGTCGCCGCCGTCGCCGCTCGGAGGAGAGCAGCGCCGCGCCGCCGCCGCCCCCGCCGCCCCCGCCGCCCCCTCCGCCACCGCCGCCGCGGATCAGCCAAGATCAGATCATCATCGATATCGATGAGGGAGAGCTCGACGTCGTCCGCGACCACTTCGGCGAGATCGACGAGCTCGACGAGCTCACGCTCATGGGGCGTCGCCGCGCCGTGATGGAGTCGATCCACGAGGAGATGGTCGTCGAGGATCTCTCCCAAGCCGATCATCGCAGCGCCGATCTCGAGGCCGCCCGCGAGGACGCTGAAGAGCTCGACGAAGCTGAGGACGACGGGCCAGAGGCCGTGGAAGAGGCCGACAGCGCCGCGACGATCCCCGGAGAGGCGGACGAAGACGCCGCCGACGACGCGAACGCGGACGACAACGAGACCGACGCGTCCGGCAAGAAGCGTCGCCGCCGGCGCCGCCGCAAGAAGACCGCGCAGGTCGAGCTGCCCGAGCTCACCGCCCCTCCCCACAAGGACTTCTGGGAGGTCTGGTCCGATCGTTACTCCTTCCGCGACTTCGAGGACGGCCCCTTCCTGCCCGTCGATGAGATCCCGGACGTCGAAGAGCCGCCGCCTTCGCCGACCCGCGTCGCACCGCCGCCGCCTGCCCTCGCCGTCGCCCCACGCAGTATCGACCTCAGCAACGTCGAGTTCGTCAAGGTCGCCCTCAACCTCGGCAGGCTCCAAGGCCACAAGGCCGCGAACATCCGCGCGCTGCTCAAGGAGCGCGTCGGGCTCGAAGGCAAGGCGATCCGCGACCTCACGGTGCGCGACACCCTCTCGCTGTTCCAAGCGCCCGAAGAGGAGTTCGAGCAGATCGCAGCCAGCCTCAACGGCCTCGTGATCGGCGGGGTCACCGTGCAGGTGAGCCTCGGCGAGGCATCACGCTCGGATCTGCGCGCCCCGCCGCCCGCGGAGATCGAGCCCAACGCCGAGGAAGGCGGTCCTTCCGAGGATCAAGACGTCGCGCCCCTCGCGGACGACGTAGATCCCGAGCCCCCTCTCGTGCTGCCCCCCGATCACGAAGGCGTACCCGCGGTCGACGACCCGATCCCTTCGTGAACCTCGCCCCCTATCCTCCCCCGCATGCCCGCGAGGCTGAGCTCGATCAGCTCGCGGATCGCCTGCGCGGGGAGCTCGTCACCTATGGCGCGAGCGTCGAAGGCCGACCCCTGCGCGCCCTTCGGGTGCCCGCAGCTCAGCCTTCGGCGCCCAAGCTCGTCTGCGGCGCCAACATCCACGGCGTCGAGTGGATCGCCGGACAAGTCGCGCACGGCCTGCTCCACCGCCTGGTCGCGGCGGATCCCTACCAGCTCCGCCGACGCGCCGAGCTATGGGTGATCCCCTGCATCAACCCCGACGGCCACGCGCGCACCTGGCAACGCCAAGGCCGAGGCTCCTTGCCCGAGCTCCGCGCCAACGCCCACGGCGTCGACCTCAACCGCAATTTCCCGCTCCCCGGCGGCGCCCTGCCCAGCCGCCTCCCAGGCGCGGGTTCGACGATCCCCGGAGCCCCCACCTACCGCGGCCCCGCGCCGCTCAGCGAACCTGAGACAGCCGCCCTCTCCGCCCTACTCACCGAGCTCCGCCCCCACGCGACCGCCAACCTCCACTCTTTTATGGGCACGCTGATCCCCGCCAGCGTCCGTGATCGCCCCGCCTACCGCGTCTACCGCGAGCTCTGCCGCGCCTTCGCCGACGCACAGCCGTCGCATCGTTATCGCCGCCTCGCGAGCCGGCACTTCGACGTCTTCACCGGCGAGCAGGAGGACCACCAGCACCACGCCCTCGACGGCTGGGCGCTCTGCGTCGAGACATTTACCGTCGCCGCGAGCTTTCGCCAGCACCTGCGCGCTCCCGCGCTCTTTTGGCGCTTCAACCCGCGCGATCCCGCCCCGTGGATCGACAACGACGTCGCCGGGCTCTTCGCCTATTTTGACGCCGCCCTCGCCCACCCCAGGCCGTCCGCGCTCGCTGCGACGGAGCGCCCTAGCCTCCGACCTTCCCAAAAGGATCTTTGAGGCCCGGCGGGGTCACCGCGGGCGGATCCTTTGGCTTCGGCGTCGGCTCCTTCGGCGTCGGCTCCTTCGGCGTCGGCTCCTTCGGCGTCGGCTCCTTCGGCGTCGGCTCCTTCGGCGTCGGCTCCTTCACCCCGGTCTTCACGCCTTTGCCGGTCTTCGCGCCGACCTTGGGCTTGTGCAGATCGTAGCTGCTCAACACATCGCGGGTCGGCACGACCTCGATCGGCAAGTCGTCGTACCCGGCGGCCCGCAGCAGCAGCGCCCGCGGCGCCTCACCGCGCTCGATCTGCACCCCATCCGCCCCATTCGTCACACCGAGGCGCGAGCCATCGCGAGGGTCGATGATCTCGGCCTCGACGTTGCTCGTGATCCTCACGCTCACCAGCGCTGGCGCCACGGGCTCGTCCTTCGGCGGCTCCGCCGGGGGTACGTCTGCCGACTTCGGCTCCGTCGGGGGCGCCGCGATCGGCTCCTTGGTGCTGGTCTCGCTCGCGTTCACCGGGTCGTTCGGCCCTAGCATCAGCGCGGCGATCGCCGCGATCCCGAGCACCCCGACGATCGCCAAGATCCACAGCGGGCTGGTCGATCGCGACGCCGGCTCCGCCGGTGGCGCCGTGATCACCGTCGCCCCGCCGCCGAACGCGAGGAGCCGCCCGACCGGCGGACGCACGATAGTCTCGTTGACGAGCGACACCGCCGCGCCGCCGTTGCTCACCGACTCGATCGCCGCCAGGAGATCGCGCATCGTCGCGAAGCGGTGCTCACGCTCCTTCTGCAGCGCCTTCAGGATCACCGACTCCACCTCCGGGGTGATCGAAGGCACGATCGAGCTCGGCGCGACCGGCACCTCAAACATGTGCTTGGTCAGCACCCCCATAAACGTGTCGGCGGTGAACGGCACCTTCCCGGTGAGCAGCTCGTACATGATGATCCCCGCCGCGTAGATGTCGGCGCGGTGGTCTACCCGCATCCCCTGCGCCTGCTCGGGCGACATGTACTCGGGCGTCCCGAAGATCATGCCCGTCTTCGTCAGCCCCTTGCTCTCGCCCTCATCGTTCGTGACCTTCGCGATCCCGAAGTCGAGCACCTTAATAAAATCCGTCGTACCGCCGCGCTCGATCCGGAAGCAGTTCTCCGGCTTCATGTCGCGGTGGATGATCCCCTTGTCGTGCGCTGCGCTGAGCGCCCGACAGATCTGCATCATGATCGGCCGCACTCGCTCCCACGGCAGCGGCCCCTCGCTGCGGATCGTGTCCGCCAGATCTTCACCGGACAGCATCTCCATCACGAAGAACACCGAACCAGAAGGTGTCTGCCCGTAGTCGGTGATCTCGACGACGTTCTCGTGGGCGATCATCGACGCTGCCCTCGCCTCTTGCAGGAAGCGCTCGACGATGTCCTCCTTGTTCGCGAACTCGTCGCTGAGCACCTTGATCGCGCAGCGCTTCTTCAGGGTCACGTGCTCCGCGAGGTAGACCACCCCCATGCCGCCGGCGCCGAGGCGCGCGATGATCCGGTAACGATCGAGCAGCAGCTTACCGACCAGGCTCGACTCTTGGCCGCCGCGCGCTGAGCCCCCCGTGTCCACGAGGTCGGCCGCGTCGCTCGCCACAAGGGTAGCGCCCATCGCCATCGGCTTCGGTCCATCAGACATGATCGTTGCCGCCAAGCCTATCGTAGTTCACCCGCCACCGCCCCGTGCGAAGGGATCCTTGAGATCGCCGAGTTCGCTGCCGCTCGCCTTTGGTTCGCTCGCCGGGGTCGGCGCCGCGTCCGGTGGATCTCCCGCCGAAGGCGCTTCATCAGCGGGACGCTCACGCCGCGGCTGCGGACGCGGCGTCGGGCGCACCACCGCCGCAGGCGCCGCCGCCGCTCCTAGGGCCGTATCGGCGGCGACGCTCGCCGCGCCCTCCTCTTTCGAAGCGCGCTCGATCGCCGCCGAGGCCGCCTCAAGCGTCACCTCGATCGTCTGCGCTCGATCGGCGACGATCGTCCGCACGGCCTCGATATAGCCGTCGCGGCGCAGCACATACACCCGCCCTTCGCGGCTCGGCGGCACCTCTAGCGTCGCCGGCGTGACCCCGACCAGCCGCGTACCACCTTCAAAGATCGCCGCGCCCGCCGGCGCGGATTCGAAGCGGAGCGTCACCTCCGTGCTCGCGGGGGGCGGCGCGCTCGACACCGCCGCGCTCGGCCGATCACGCGGCCAGAAGCGCACGATCGTCAGCGTGATCGCGGTCGCCACGATCATCGCGACGGCCAGCACCAACCCCATCGGCGGCCCCGAGCGGCGTGATCGCTCCCGCGCGAGCGCCTCCGACGACTGCGACGCGAGCACCGGCGGCGCCGACGGCCGCCGAGGCGGCGGCGCGAAGTGCTCCACCTGCGTCCCGCGGCGCACGATCACGCTCGGTCGCTTCTCGATCCGCCCGGACGGCGTGACGCTGCGTGGGCGCACCGCGTCCGGGTCCTCCGACAGCTCCGCGGGGTCGACGCTCACCGCCCGCCGATCACCCCGGGGGATCGTCAACGCGTCCTCGTGCACGACCGCGCCGCTGCCGCTCTGATGCGCCAGCGCCTCGACCACGCTCCCGGAGCCGAGGTTCACGGTCAACGCGCGGCGCCGCGCTGACGCGCTCGACTCCAGCGACGCCGCGTCAGCGCGCCACGCCCCCGCTGCTGGAGCGGCCTGCTCAGCGCCGCCCTTCGCCTCCGAGAGCCCCGCCAGATCGGCCGTCAGCGCGGCCTCCAACGCCTCGATCACCGCAGTCGCCCGGCGCGGCCGCTCGTCGCGGTCCTTCGCCAGCAGCGCCCGGATCACCCGCTCGATCGCCGGCAGCCGCGGCCCTGTCGGCGCCACCTCGTGCAGCATCGGCGGCGCCGCGAAGAGGTGCTGGTTCACCGTCTCCATCGCCCCCTTGTCGCCGAACGGCGCCCTGCCGCTCAGCATCTCAAAGAGGATCACCCCGAGCGCGTACAGATCGCTGCGTCCGTCGACGCTCACCGACTGCGCCTGCTCGGGGGACATATACGCCGGCGTCCCCACCAGCACCCCTTGCGCGGTCATCCGCGCGCTGTTGATCCCGCGAGCGATCCCGAAGTCCAAGAGCTTCACCACCTCGCGCCCGTCCGCGTCGACGCAGAGGAAGATGTTGTCTGGCTTCAGGTCGCGGTGAACGATCCCGCGATCATGCGCCGCGCCGAGCCCTCGCGCCGCCTGCGCCGCGATCGAGATCGCCCGCTCCGGGGCCAAACGCCCCCCCTGAGCGAGCGCCTGCGCGAGCGTCTGCCCGCTCAGGTGCTCCATCACGTAGTACGCGCTGTTCCCGTCGAGGCGGCCGTAGTCGCTGATCTCCACCACGTTCGGGTGCTTCACCTGCGACGCGAGCTGCGCCTCCCGCAAGAAGCGCCCGAGCACATCGGAGTGGCTCACCAGATCGGGCCGCAGCACCTTCACCGCGAGCGGCTTATCGATCATCACATGGGTCGCTCGGTAGACGACCCCCATACCGCCGCTGCCGAGCACCCCATCGATCCGGTAGCGCTGGTCGATGACCCTGCCGATCCACAGATCTCGCGGCCCTTGCGCGTCGGAGCTCGCCACCCCAGCGCGTATCGTCTCCTCTGCGTGAGGGGCCCGCTCACGCGGCGCGTCCACTTCGCTCTCTACCGGCGGCGCCCCGCCGAAGGCGATCATCGTCCGTGCGGGCCGCGCGCCCGAGGACACCTGAGGCGCCGCCGCCGACCTGCCCACGAGCGCAGGCGCGGGCGACGCAGCAGGCGCGCTCGCGGCCGCGAGCGGCTCTGCGGCTGGCGCCTGCGCCTTCGACTCAGGGCGCACGAGCGGCGGCATGACCAAGCGCCACCCGCCCTCCGCCCCGCCCGCGCCGGACGAGGCGACGAGCGCGACCAGGCTCGCACCGTCCATCGGACAGTAGCCAGCGGATGCGGGATACTCTGTCCCACACTCGGGGCAACGCTTCATGCCGGGCACCAGCCTAGACGGCGCCCCCCAGACGGTCAACGAAGCCCCCACCTCACGCCGACACACACGACCCCTATGCTCGCAATTGGCCGCTCGCTCCCCCTCCTCGAGGTCGCCCGCGTCGCCCGCGGCGCCGCCCCCGTCGCCCTCGACGATCAAGCACGCGCCGAGCTCCGACGCGCCCGTGACCACCTTGAGGCGGCCCTCGCCGCCGGCGCCACGATCTACGGCGTCAACACAGGCTTCGGCGCCCTCAGCGAGACCGCGATCGCCACGAGCGATCTCGCCGAGCTCCAAGTCAACCTCCTCCGCAGCCACGCCGTCGGCGTCGGCCCGCTCCTCGAGATCCCTGTCGTCCGCGCCCTCCTCCTCCTCCGCGCCCACACCCTCGCCCTCGGCGCCAGCGGCGTCTCGCCCGCCCTCGTCGATCACCTCATCGCCATGCTCGCCGCGGGGGTCATCCCCGCCGTACCTGCGCAAGGCAGCGTCGGCGCCAGCGGCGACCTCGCGCCCCTCGCCCACCTCGCGCTCGTCGCGATCGGCGAAGGCGAAGCCCTCGACGGATCTGCCCGGATCTCCGGCGCCGACGCCCTCGCCCGCGCCGGGCTGCGCCCGTTCCAACTCGGCCCCAAAGAGGGGCTCAGCCTGATCAACGGCACCCAAGTGATGACCGCCATCGGCGGCCTCGCCGCGTGCGACGCTGGCGAGCTCGTCTGCGCGGCGGACATCATCGGCAGCCTCAGCGTCGACGCATTGCTCGGCTCAGCGCGCCCCTGTGATCCGCGGATCCACGCCGGAAAGCCTCACCCTGGCCAGATCGAGAGCGCCCGCCAGATCCGCGACCTGCTCGCCGACTCGCCGCTCAACCGCAGCCACGCCGACTGCGGCATGGTGCAGGACGCCTACGCCCTCCGTTGCATGCCGCAGGTCCACGGCGCCGTCCGGGGCGCCCTCACCTACATCGCTGGCGCGCTCCAGATCGAGGTCGACTCTTTCACCGACAACCCCCTCGTGCTCCCCCGCGGCGACGGCGGCTTCGACGTGCTCAGCGGCGGCAACTTCCACGGCGCCGCCGTCGCCGTCCCCCTCGATCACCTCGCCGCCGCGCTCACTACCTTAGGCACGATCAGCGAGCGCCGCCTCGACCGCCTCCTCAACCCCGCCACCTCGCGCGGCCTGCCGCCGTTCCTGGCGGATAGGCCAGGTCTTGAGAGCGGCATGATGATGGCGCAGGTCACCGCCTCAGCGCTCGCCAGCGAGTGCAAGGCGATGTCCTTCCCCGCCAGCGTCGACACCATCCCGACCTCCGCGGGCAAGGAGGATCACGTCAGTATGGGCCCGATCGCCGCCCGCAAGGCCGCCGCGATCGTCCAGAACCTCGCGCGGATCCTCGCGATCGAGGCGACCATCGCCGCCCGCGCGCTCGATCTGCGACAGATCCCCACCAGCCCCCCGCTCGAGGCCGTACGCGCCGCGGTCCGCGCTCACGTCGCCCCGTGGAGCGGCGATCGCAGCCTCTCCCGCGAGCTCGAGGCGCTCGCCGCCGCCATCCTACGCGGCGAGCTGCGCGTCGCCGCCGGCCTCGCTCACCCGCTCGCGCCCGCCTAGACGGGCGCGAGCCTGCGCGCCGCGCTCAGTTCGAGAACGGGTTACAGTCGAGCCACAGGACGTCGTCGATCGACCGCGGCCACAGCTTCGAGTTGTTGAACGAGTAGCCGACGACCCCGACGATCTTCTCGAATTTTGAGCCGATCGGGCACTTGTTGTCGAGCCCTTGGTTCACCACGTTGTCCGAGATCGTATCGTCGATCCGCAGCGCTCCTGTCACCTCGAGCTCGTCGTAGTCGTTCCCGTCCGCGTTCACCTTCGTGATCGCCACGTCCGCGACCTGCACCAGCATCGACTCCCGCGGCTCCGCCAGCGCCCCGCCGGTCGCGATGCTCGCCGGGTCGCTCACCATGATCGGCGCGAACGGCAGCACCGTCCCCGCGTCCTCGATGGTCACCTTCGGGCTCACGATCTCGGACAGCCCGAAGAATTCCTCGTACACCCCGCTCACCGTCACCCGGTTGCCCACCTTCACCGTGGTCGACGCCGAGCCCGTGAACACCAGGATCCCGCTGAACGGATCCAGCGTCTCATCCTGCACGTGGAAGCCCCGCGAGCCGCCCGTGTTCGGCCGCACCGCGGTCACGTACACCCCCGAAATTTTCACCTGCGTGCCCACCGGCGGGTGATTCGGGTGCTTCGGGTCGCGGATCGCCGCGATCGACAGCGAGCAGGTCTCCGGCCCTGGGTTCGGCTGGAGGCAGGGATCACAGAGATCCCCGTGCCCGTCGTCATCCTGATCTTCTTGGCCCGCGTTCGCCTGCTTCGGGCAGTTGTCGACCCCGTTCGGGATCCCGTCGCCGTCCAGATCATTCGCGCTGATCGCCCCGCACGAGTCACCTGCCAGCAGCGGGCACGGATCGCACGCGTCACCGAGGCTATCGCCGTCGAAGTCGCCCTGCATCGGCTCGAAGTAGCGCACCGGGTTGAACACCATCGGGCAGTTGTCGAGCCCGTCCTTCACCCCGTCGCCGTCCACGTCGTCGTTCGTGATCCCCGCGTACTCGGGCCGCGTCGGCACGCACGTCGGCTCATCGTCGGGCACCCCGCAGAAGAACAGCGGATACACCCCAGCGATCGCCGCCGTCGCCTGCGCCAGCGACACCCCAGGCACCTCCGCCTCCACGCACACGCGCTTCGGCGCGCCGCACACGTCCATCGCCTCGCAGCTCGCGGCCCCTAGCGCCGGCGAGTCGAGCAGCGTCGCCTCCCCGTACAGCACCTCGCCGCCGCGCATCACCATCACCACATCCTCGGGATCCGCCTCGATCACCGCCCGATACGTCGGCCGCTCGCTCGCGTCGAAGATCGCCAGATCCGCGATGTAGCCGCGCTTGATCATCCCGATCGCCCGCTCAGCCCCGGCCACCAGCGCCCCGTTGGTCGTCACCATCCGCCACAGCTCGACGTCGGAGAAGTAGTGATCGAAGTAGACGCTGTTCAGCTCGTCGGCGCAGCGCAGCTCGCGGTTCAGGTTCATCGACCCTGACGCCACCCAGTCGGTGCCCAGCGCCAGCGGCACCCCCAGGCGATCCAGGATCGTCACCGGCGCCGTGTTCCCGTAGAGCACGATGTTCGAGCGCGGCGACCACACGATCTTCGCGATGTCCGCCCGGATCGTGCTCGCGTCGCCCGCGTCGAGCGCGATCCCGTGGACCACCCCCGTGATCGGCGTCAGCAGGTCGCCGTCGCCCATACTCGTGCACAAGAACTCATTACGGGCCGACTTGTCGATCCCCTCCGACACGTGCGGCACGTAGGCGTCGAGCTTCGCGATGTCCGCCGGCTTGGTCGCGTCCGCCCCGTACGTACAACCCTGATCGAGCTGCTTGCCGTTCGCGTCGTCGAGCGGGAACGTGTCGCTGTCCGCCGCCTTGATCGGCAGCCCCTCCAGCAGGCTCGCCGAGTCCAGGTTGCGCAGCAGCCCCGCCTGCCCGCCGGCCGAGATCGTCGACGTCGCCCCGCCCATCAAGAAGCGCAGCTCGCCCGCGACCACCTGCGCCTTGTTCGCGCCGCCGGCCACCGACAGCTTCTTGTGCCCGTTCTTGCCGATCCGCCAGTCATGGCGGTGCTCGTAGCGATCCACCCCCTCGCCGATCGGCTTATTGTTGACGAAGGTGATGTGATCGTGCGCGTTGATCAGCCCCGGCGAGATCACCCCGTTCGGGCACTCCACCACCGTCGCCGTCGCCGCCTCGGGCAGCCCGTCGCAGTCGCAGCCGACGCAGGCGATCACCCCGTCGACCACCAGCACCTGTCCCTTGAGATAGACGTCTTCGGGGGCAAGCACCGTGCCGCGCAGCAGCACCCCGCCGCTGCCCTCCTTCGTCACCCCGCAGATCCCCTCGTCCGGCGTGGCCAGCTCGTCCCCGCCGCACTCGATCGTCTCGCCGCCCTGGCCGCCGGTCGTCGATCCCGTATCGGTGTCCGTGTCCGTGTCCGTGGGATCGCTCGTGCTCGAGTCGCTCGTGCTCGGATCGCTCGTGCTCGTCGTCGGGTCGCTCGTGCTCGGCCCGCTCGTCGCCGTCGTCCCCGGATCACCCGTCGACTCGGTCGAGCCGGTCGTCGAGCCGATCGTCGCAGAGCTCGAAGCGCTCGCCTCGGTCGTCGAACCATCGCTCGTCTCCGTCACGTTCGCGGAGTCATCACCTTGACACCCGCCGACCAGCGCGAAGCCGGCCAGCAACCATTTAAAATCAGGGACGCGGTCTCGCACGGCGCGATGTTAGCCCGTCTTCCGCGCGCGCTCTGTGACGGCCTCGCGAATTCGACCGCGCGGATCCGCCCCACGCGCGGCCTACCCTCGCCGACTCATACAAAGAGACCGCGCGACGCCGAGCCCGTCGGGCCCGACACCGCGCGGTCGTCCGCGCACACCTGCGTCTGCGCCGCGACTACTTCACCAGATCATCCAGCGAACGCGGCGAGATCTTCGTGTTGTCGAAGTTGTAGTTCACGCAGCCCGTGATCGACTTGTACTTGTCGCCTTGCGCCGGCTTCGGCCACTGCGCCATCGCGAAGAACAGATCGTCGACCCGCAGGGTGCCGGTCACCTCCCACTCGCCGAAGCCGAGGTCTGGGTTCGTCACCGTCACGTCCTGAACGGTGACGAGCACCCCCTCATACGCCTCCGCCTTCGCCCCCCCGGTCGCGATGTCCGCCGGGGCGACCACCGCCGGCGCCGGCGCCGGCATCGTGCCCGTCATCTTCAGGTCCTGCGTCGACGCGACCACGATCTGCGAGTTCATATAAAACTCGTCGTAGACGCCGTCGATCGTCAGCACATCACCTGTCTTCACGGCCAGCCCCGCCGGGTCCTTCATAAACACGTAGATCCCCGAGAACTCGCCGCCCCCGACCTCTTGCACGAAGAACGCGTCCTTCTTGAAGGTCGGCGGGCTCGTCACCACCACGTCGACCAGCGTCACCGGCGACTTCACCGCGACCTTGCCCATCTGGACGTCGTAGATCGTCACCGACTCGCCCTCGGTCGGATCCATCGTCGTCGAGGTCGAGGTCGTCCCCGCGGTCGTCGTCGTCCCCGCGGTCGTCGTCGTCCCGCCAGCCCCGTCGATGTCCTCGAGCCCGCGCGGCGCCAGCTTGAACGTCTCGAAGCTGTACATCATCACCCCGACGACGCTGCCGAGCGTGTCACCGACGTTGAACGTCGGCGTCATCTTCTCGTAGAAAAAGTCGTCGACCGCCAGCGCACCGTCCACTTGGAACTCGCCGAAGCCGAGGTCCGGGTTCGTCACCGTCACGTCCACCACCTCGACCAACACACCCTCATACGCCTCGGACTTCGCGCCCCCCGTCGCCACCGCCGCCGAGGCCACCAGCTCCGGCGTCGGCGTCGCGCCTGAGCCGGTCACCGCGAGATCGCTCACCGACTTCACCGTGAGCTGCGAGAAGTCGAAGAACTCCGTGTACGTGCCGGTCACATCGACCACGTCGCCCGGCTTGAGCGCCACCCCCTCGACGACCTCGCTGAACAGATACAGGTAGATCCCCGAAAATTCGCCGCCCCCCATCTCCTGGACGAACACGCCGCCCTTGTCGACGTTCACCGGCGTCGACACCACCACGTTCTTCACCGTCACCACCGAGTCGACCGCGACCTTGCCCTGCTGGATGTCGTAGATCGTCACCCCGCCGGGCACGCCCGTCGTCGACCCCGACTCGCTCTCGCCGCCGGTGGCGGAGTCTGTCTGCGTGCCGCTGTCGGTCGCGTCGGTGTTGCTGTTGCTGTTGCTGTTGCTGTTCGTGTTGGTCGCGTTGGTGTCGGTCGCGACCTCGCCCAAGTTACACGCGAGCAGGGTGCACGCGAACGCGCCGAAGAGGGCAGGCACAACCATCAAGAGTTCGAAATTCGGCCGGTTCATCGTCGACTCGCTTTTGCAAAAAAGAGGGAGCAGCGGGCGCTTCTGCGCGGCGCAGGAATATTTCGGGCGTCCTAGGGCTGTCAAGCGCGCGGCCCAGCGCGCATAAGCGCCCCAAACGGGCATCGAGCCACCGCTCGCCGACCTGTAGACCTCCACCGTCATCGCCTCACGAGCGCGCACCTCCGCCCTTGACAGCCCCTCACCCGCGTGTCGTAGCCATGCCTATGCTCCGATCCGCCCCATCGCTCGCGCTGCTCGCCCTCACCCTGCCTGCTTGTTACCAAGGCGGCGGCGAAGCCAGCGGCGGCGGCGCCTCCCAGACCGCGCCCGCGAGCGCGAGCGACACCGACACTGACAGCGGCGCCGCCGCCACCACCGAAGACGACACCTCCTCCTCCGGCGGCGGCGGCGGCGGCAGCGGCGGCAGCGGCAGCGCCGCGACGACCGACGAGACCGAGACCGGCGTCGACGCTGGCACCACCGACGCCACCACCACCGACGCCACCACCACCGACGCCACTACCACAGGCGTCGACCCCACCACCGATGCCACCACCACCGGCTCCTCCTCCTCGTCCAGCACCACCGACGACACCGGCGACACCGGCGACACCGGCGGCGATCCCAACGACAACACCACCCCTGCTGGCGTCTGCGCCCGCTGGAAGCAAGATCGAGCCGACCTGAGCAACGGCCCCTGGAGCGGCGACGCGGCCGCCTGCAACGCCGGCGACACCACCCCGCAGGGCCGCGCCAACGCCCTCAAGATGATCAACCTCCACCGCTGGCTCGCCGACCTCCCGCCCGTCACCCACGACCCCCCACGCGACGCCAAGGCCCAGAAGTGCGCGCTGATGATGCACGCCAACAACGCGCTCAGCCACAACCCGCCGATGTCGTGGAAGTGCTACAGCGCCGACGGGGCCGAGGGCGCCGGCAAGAGCAACATCGCCACCACCTCCGGCGTCGTCGCCATCGACCTCTACATGGCCGATCCTGGCAACCCCACCACCATCGGCCACCGCCGCTGGATCCTCGCCAACAACCTCGGCCCGGTCGGCCTCGGCTCGACCGACAAGTACTCCTGCATGTGGGTGATCGGCGGCAACGGCGGCGGCAACAACGAGTGGACCGCTTGGCCGCCCCCCGGCCCCTTCCCCTTCCAAGCGATCAAAGCCTCCTGGGAGTCGATCGACAGCACCGGCTGGACCGTCCAGAGCAGCGCGATCAACCTCGCCGGCGCCCAAGTCAAGGTCACCTCCGACGGCCAGGATCGCCCGATGAAGGTCACCCAACTCCTCGGCGGCTACGGCTCCACCTACGCGATCTCGATGATCCCCCAGGGATGGCAGAGCCAGGTCGGCAAGACCTACGAGGTCTCGATCAGCGGGATCAGCCAGCCGATCAACTACCAGTTCACCCTCGTCGACTGCCTCTAGCTACCTGTCCCAGCGGCCAGCCTCCGAGGCCCCCCCCAACGACCCGCGGACCGGTCACGCCCCGCGCCGCGCGAGCAGCCGCGCGTGGACCGGCGTCGCCACCGCCAGCCGCGCCGCCTCCGCGACGAACCACCCGTTGCGCCAGCGCCACTCCTTCACCGCCCCGCGGTAGCCCGCGATCGATCGCGAGTACGCGCACAGCCGCGCCACCAGCGGATCGACCGCCAGCCGCACCTCGAGCGCCGCCGCCCCCACCGCCGCCATCTCCGCCACCAGCGCCCGCAGCTCCGCCTCGTGCGCCGCGATCACCTCGCCCACCGTCGCGGAGTACACCTCGCACAGCAGCCCAAAGGCCGCGTTCCAGATCAATTTCTCGAGCTCCACCGCCGCGAACTCCGCCGGCGCCACCTCGATCGCTGGCACCTCGAGCGCCGCCAGCCACCGCACGATCGCCCCCGCCTGCCGCCCCATGAACGGGCTCGGCGCCCCCACCTCGATCGACGCCCCTGCCCGCGCCACCGCGAAGAAGAGCAGCCCCCTGCTGACCGCCCCCAGCCCGTGCGCGGCGATCCACGGCCGCAGCATGCCGTTCTGCACCAGCACCAGATCCTCGCGGCGCCGCGCCGGCACGCGCGCCAGCACATCGTCGAGATCGTCATTACGCGTCGCCACCACGATCGGCGCCCCCGCCGGCCCCTCGAGCGCCTGCCAGCCGCGCTCGCGCGTGACCAGCGACGCCGCGATCCCTCGCTCCTCGCTCCGCCTGGCCAACGCCCCGCCGATCCGACCCGCGCCGATGATCACCACGCTCATGCCCGCTCGATACCACGCCCCACGCCCGCGCCGCAGCTCACTCGCCCGCGCGGATCGGCAGCAGCCGCAGCGCCACCATCGCCGTCATCGCCGCCGCCGCCGCCTCCTCACCTCGCGCCAACCACGCCCGCTCCGGCGCGTCCAAGAGCATCGCCGCGACCGCCACCCCCGCGCGCCGGAGCTGCGCCGCCGGCGTCGGCAGCGGCCGATCCACCTGCCCGAGCCAGCGCCGCTCCGCGATCACCTCCACCGCCATCGAGGCCGCCTCATCCCTCTCCCGGCGCAGCTCGCCGATCATCCCGCGCCGCACCGATCCCGCCGCGCGCAGCCGCCACGCCGCCCCCCGCTCTACCCACCCGCACTCCAACCCGATCGCGTCGTCGTCCTCATCGCTCTCGGCCGCTAGATCCGCGTTCTCAGCCGCGCGCCGCTCGAGCGAGCAGCGCGCCGTCCAGCGCTCCCCGACCGCATCGACCATCACGAAGGACAGCGCATAGAAGACCGAAGGCCGCGGCGCGGGGCGCTCCAGCAGCGGCGCCCCGGCGAGCGCCCGCTCGTGGACGATCGACTCGGCGCGCCACCCCCCGATCCCGAGCGCCCCGCGCGGCGCGGCCGTCTTCACCAGCGCCTCTCCCGACGAGCGCAGCCGCGCGTCGAGCACCTCTACCGTCATCTTCTGATCGACCGCGCACGCCGACGCCGACCAAAGCGCCCACCACACCCACGCTCGGGGGCGCGCGATCACAGCTCGGGCGAACACGCGCGCAACGTATCACGAGCGCCGCGCCGCCGTGACAGCGCCGCCACCTCGCACCGCACCCATGGGTTAGCGCACGCAGCCCCCGCGACGCGCCCCGGAATTCCCGTTGCGATCGCCACCGCTCCTCGTGCAGCATCCGGGCGAACACGCGCCGCGCGCGGTCGAGCGATTGTCCGATGATCAGGTCCAAGCTCCCTCGTCCCAGCGCGCTCACGCGCCCCACGCTCCTCGGCCTGCTCGGCCTGCTCGTCTTCGGCCTCGGCGCCGAGGCGACCGCCGGTGAGGCGCGGACGCGCGTCATCCTCAACGGCGTCCCCACCCCCGTCGTCTTCAACGACGGCGACTCCTTCCGCGTCCTCTCCGGCCCGATGAGCGGCGCCAAGGCCCGCCTCTCCGGCTTCAACACCCTCGAGTCGCACGGCGCCGTCCACCAGTGGGGCGACTGGACCACCAAGGAGCTCTACGTCGTCGCCAAGCTCGCGACCTACTTCGCCCGCGACAACATCTGGACCTGCACCACCGACGGCAAGACGGACGGCTACGGCCGCATGCTCGTGCTCTGCCCCGAGCTCGCCAAGGAGCAGGTGCGCCGCGGCTACGCCCACGCGATGAGCATCGATGACACGCCCGCCGATGCCGCGCTGCTCGCCGCCCAACGCGAGGCGATCGCCGCCCGCCGCGGCATCTGGGCCCACGGCGTCCCTGAGTACGTGCTCACCTCCTTGCACTCGATCGAAGAGGACACGGACGGCAAGGGCGTCTACAACCGCCTCGTCTCGAGCGCCGACGGCCACTCGATCAAGTGGCGTCACCGCACCCGCTACGAGGAGTGCGAGAACGTCTGTCACCGCGTCTTCAAGGTCGACGACGCCAAGGTCGCGGCGGTCATCGCCCGCCTGCAAGCCGAGCAGCCCGCCCTGATCGAGGGCCTCGGCGAGGCCGACCTGCGCGCGGTCGTCCAGGGCTTCGCCCGCCACAACTACGTCACCACCCCCGCGCCCGCCGACCGCCAGGATCCCCTCCAGGCGCTGCTCCGCGGCTGGGCCGACGCTGGCGCCTTCGGCGAGCGCAGCCCGCAGCCCGAGTCCTGCATGATCCACGTCGACTTCAAGCGCCGCTTCGGCGGGGCGCGTGCCGTATGCCTGCGCTGACCCGCTGCCTCCAAGTCGGCCTCGCCTGCGGCCTGATCGCCGCCTGCTACGAGCTCCCCGCCGCCCCCGTCTACGGCTACGAGAACGACGATCAGAGCTGCGCCGACGGCCTCGACAACGACGGGGACGGCCTCTTCGACTGCGAAGATCCGGACTGCCTGGTCCGGTCGACCCTCTGCGGCGAGATCGTCCCCGAGCTCCCCTACCCCGAGCCCGAGGACAACGTCCGCGCCTGCCACGATCAGATCGACAACGACGACGACGGCCAGTGGGACTGCGGCGATCCTAAGTGTAAGGCGATCCCCGAGACCTGCTGCCTGCGCGAGAACACCAACGAGACCTGCGACGACGGCAAGGACAACGACGGCAACGGCTTCATCGACTGCCTCGACTTCGGCTGCCGCAACGGCCTCTTCGTCACCGTCTGCGCTGAGCGCACCCCCGACTCCTGCGCGGACGGCAAGGACAACGACGGCGACGGCGCCGTCGACTGCGACGACACCCAGTGCGCCGGCGTCGAGGCCTGCGCCAAGCCCGAGGACACCCTCGCCGCCTGCGCCAACGGCGTCGACGACGATGGCAACGGCTACACCGACTGCGCCGACTTCTCCTGCGCCAAGAGCATGGATCAGTCGATCCTCGACTACTGCGCCAGCCTGCCCACCGAGGACACCCTCGCCGCCTGCTCGAACGGACAGGACGACGACGGCAACGGCTTCGTCGACTGCCGCGACTTCTCCTGCTCCGAGAGCGAGGATCAGGCGATCCTCGACTACTGCGCCAGCCTGCCCAGCGAAGAGACCCTGGAGGCCTGCTCCAACGGCGTCGACGACGACGGCAACGGCTTCACCGACTGCGCCGACTTCTCCTGCTCGAAGAGCCAGGATCAGGCGATCCTCGACTACTGCGAGGCCTTCAGCGAGGGCACCGCCGAGCGCTGCTCCGACGGCGTCGACAACGACGGCAACGGCTTCATCGACTGCGCCGACTTCTCCTGCGCGCGCAGCTTGGATCTCGAGGTGCGCCAGGTCTGCCAGGAGAGCCTCGCGCTCACCGACGCCGACGCCAACGCCCGCTGCGAGGACGGCGTCGACAACGACGGCGACGGCTTCATTGACTGTGAAGACTGGGACTGCAGCCACAACCCGGTCGTAGTGATCTGCGACGGCCCCAGAGTGTGCGAGCGCTGAGCGCTCTCGGCGAGAGAAGGCCCCACGTGAAGCGAATGACCCGCCAAGGGACGTCTTGGACGTCGATCCTGACCACCCTCGCCTTCGGCGTGTGGTCTGCCACCACCACGACCGTCGCGCTCGCCGCCCCGCCCGTCGACGCCCAGCCCGTCGATGACTTTGATCCGCCGTCGATCGTCCCGACGGATCGCGCCGTAGACGCCACAGAGGTCCCCCCCACCGCCGCCTCCGGCCCGGAGATCTGCGACGACGGCGTCGACAACGACGGCGACACCGTCTTTGACTGCGGCGACAACGACTGCAAGGCCCACCCCGCCTGCAAGCCCGACGGCGGGCCGGAGGACACCGCCGCCCGCTGCGCCGACTGGATCGACAACGACAGCGACGGCGTCACCGACTGCGACGACGACGAGTGCAACGGCCAGGACGTCTGTATGGGCTCCTGGGATCGCCCCGGCAAGGCCACCGCGACCGGCGGCGTAGGCCCAGGCGCGACCGCCAGCAGCGTCGATTACAACGCCGCCCCCGCCGATCTCATCGGCGTCCGCGGCGACAACGACGGCGAGCGCAGCGACCAGCTCTGCGCCGACGGCATCGACAACGACAACGACGGCCTCATCGACTGCGAGGACGTCGGTTGCCGCCTCGATCCGAGCGTCACCATCTGCCGCCCGGCGGGCAACATCCGCTTCTCCGTGGTCGCCCGCACCCAAGGCACCTACGACTTCGAGGAGAAGAAGTCCAACGTCGAGTTCTCGGCGATCCAGCTGCGCGCCCTCGGCCAGATCCCCTACATCCAGAACTCCTTCTTCCTCCTCTCATTCCGCGCCGAGAAGACCCCGCGCATGGTCTTCGCGATGTTCCAGATCCCGATCAAGGGCGGCCACTACTTCAACCTCAACAGCGGCGCCGGCTCCCTCTCGCTCGAGCTCGTGCGCTCGGTCCACAAGCGCCTGCTCGTCGATCCAGCCTTCTACATGCTCAACGGCTTTGAGCAGGGCAACGGCGCCGCGATCGAGTTCGGCGGCCCCATCGACAAGCGCGCCAAGTTCCTCTACCGCGCCTTCCTCGCGGGCGGCAGCGGCCGCTTCGCGGGCAACATCGGCGGCACCTTCTTCCCGGACGGCAACACCAACTTCACCTGGAGCACCGGCGCGCAGCTGTGGATGAACCTCATCGGCTACTACAACCGCTTCGACTCGCCGCTCCTCTACGTGCCCGCGCCGCTCACCCTCTCGGTCGCGGTTGGTTCCAAGTTCGATCAACGGCCGCAGGAGCGCTACCCCGCGGTCAACGTGCAGACCACCTTCCGTTACCGCCGCCTCGTCATCCTGGGCGAGGTCTACGGCAAGCGCGAGCTCAACTTTGGCTCCTGGCAGGCCGCCTACAACGCCCAGATCGGCGTGCTCGCGATCAAGAAGCGCCTCCTCTTCGCCGGCGACTTCGGCCAGTACCTCACCACCCCGTTTGAGCGCCCGCCGACCACCCTCGGCTACGACCTCCGCCGGCAGAACCAGGAGACCCAGTTCCGCGGCGCCGCCCACGTCTACCTCTGGCGCGAGCTCTTTATGCTCACCCTGCTCTACGCCGATCGTCGGGTGCTCACCACCAACATCGTCGACGGCGTGGACATGCCCGTGCTGAGCAAGAACAAGGACCTCCGCCTCATCTTCCAGTTCCGCTTCTAGCGCTCGGGTGGGCGCGGCTGCTCGCCGAGCGCCGCGCCCGGCGCTGACGCCTCGCCTCTATTTCGCCCGGCGGACGATCCGCACCGCCTCGATCACCTCGTCCTCCTCGGGCCGATCGTTCTTGTCACGAGGCGCCATCGCCAGGTCGTCCGCCAGGTCGATCGAGCGCTCGTCGCATTGCCCGAAGATCGTATGACGTCCATCCAAGTGCGGCGTCGGGCCGAGCGTAATAAAGAACTGCGCGCCGCCGGTCCCTGGCCCGCGGTTCGCCATCGACAGCACCCCTGCGTCCTCGTGGGTGCGGTTGGACCCCAGCTCATCCTCGATCACGTACCCGGGGCTGCCGGTGCCCGTGCCTGTGGGGTCGCCGGCTTGGATCATGAAGCCTGGGATCACCCGGTGGAAGATCGTCTTGTCGTAGTAGCGGCGCTTCGTCCACGCCCCGCTGGGCTCCTTCGACGGTCGCAGCCCGCGGGCCAGCCCGACGAAGTTCGCCACGGTCTTTGGGGTCTCGTCGGCGAAGAGCTCGCAGGCGATCACCCCCCGCGAGGTCACGAGCTCGGCCCAGAGCGCGCCGGCGCCTTCGAGGCCGACGAGCGCCTCTTCGAGCGTGAAGTCTCCCTCCTCGGGGTCACCTTGCGCGCGGTTGAACGCCCGGATCTGCGCTGCGTTCATGCCGACGGGGGCCGCGTCACCGGCCGCGAATTCGGCGGGGATCTCGGCGCCACCGCCTTCGACGGCCTCAGCGGCGCCGGCGCGCAGCGCGGCCAGGCGGGCGCCTTCGGCCGCTTCGGCGGCGGCGATCTCTTCAGGGAGGGGAGGAGGGGGGACAAAAGTGCAGGAGGACAGGATCGCCAAGGTGGCGGCGTAGGCGGCGGGGCCGCGTCTCCTGGGGGGTTTGGCGTCCATGCGGGGGGGACATTGACCTCCCGGTGAGAGCTTGACAAGCCCCCAGGCAAAAGCGCACAACAGGCGCCCAACCTGAGCTGCAAGTAGGAAGCGCGTGGCGAACCACAAGTCGGCAGAAAAACGGAACCGTCAACGGATCAAGCGGCGAGCCCGCAACCTGATGCACCTGAGCAAGATGCGTACGTATATCAAGCGTGTACGCAAGGCGCTCGACACGGACGACCTCGCGGCCGCCCAAGAGGTGCTGCCTCAGGCGCTCACTGCGATCTCCAAGGCCCAGAACAAGGGCGTCATCCACCACAACACAGCGGCGCGCTACACCTCACGCCTTTCTTTGGCGATGAACCGCGCGACCGCCCAGACCGCCTCTTAACGCGGCGGCCGCTCGATACGAATCGAGCCCTGAGATCGAAGAGAGCCCGAGCACCGAGCCCGGGCTCTCTTTTGTCCTTTGTCCTTTAATTGGCGTCCCAGGCGCCCTCTCACGCTCGGATCAGGCGCGGCTCTCGACCCCGGGCAGCGCCTCACAGGTCTCGAGGATCCACCGCTGCAGCGCCATATACGGCGACGCTGTCGCCACCTGCGAGCCCCCCTTCAGATCCGAGTCGAGGCGAACCAGCCCGGCGTACACGGCTCGCAGGCGGCTCATGGAGAACCCTCGCGCCTGCTCCTCGGTCTTACGGATCAAGAACGGGGGCAGGCCGGTCACCGCCGCGATCTGCTGCGGGTTCGCCTTCGCGGCCATCAGGATCCGGATCTGGCGGGTCAGCATCGCCGCGATCCCCAGCGCGGATCCATCCTTCTCCCCGCCTTGGAACATGCCCGCCAGCTCGCGCAGGGCCGCCTGGAAGTCGCCGCGGCCGACCGCGTCGGTGAGCGCGAAGATGTCCGCCTCGCGCGTCGGCGCCACCACCGCCGTCACGTCCGCCAGCTCGATCGTCCGCCGATCGCCGACGAAGAGCATCACCCGCTCCAGCCCTGCCAGCAGCTCCGAGCGGCTCAGCCCGATCGACGCCACCAGCGCGTACGCGGCGTCTTGGCTCAGCGTACGCCCGCGCGCTCGCGCCTCCTCGGCGATGAACGGCCGCGCCTCCTCATCCTTCTTCAGCGCCTCCAGCTTCAGCGCCACCCCGTGCTTCTTCGCCGCCGTCACCAGCTTCGAGCGCCCATCGATCCCAGGGCCGGAGATCACCAGCACCGTCGTCGGGCTCGGCTTCTCCATGTAGCGGCACAGCGCCTCGACCGCCGCCTCACGCGTTGAAGCCGGCCCGGCCTCCTCCCCCTGTCGCCCCTTCCCGCCCAGATCGTCGGGGTTTTGCAGCTCGACCAGCCGCCACTTCGCCAGCATCGGCACCTGCGCGCACGCGTCCAGGATCTGCGACGCCGCCCGCACCTCGGCGCCGTCGAAGCGCTCGTGGTTAAACGCCGCCATCGACGCCGCCACCGCGTCCTCGGGCGGCACCACCGCCGCGCGGATCGCCTCGACCAGCGCTCGGATCGCCGCCGGCTCATCGCCATAAAACAAGTACACGGGCTCTAGCGCCCCGCGTTGGATCTTCGCCAGCAGCGCCTTCCCTGGGTCGCTCACCGCCGCCCTCCTGAGCGCAGCGTCACCACCGTCTCGATCTCGGGCGTCATCGGCATCATGTCGAAGATCGTCACGTCGACGATCTGGTGCCCCGCCTTGGTCAGCACCGCCAGGTCGCGCGCCAGCGTCGACGGATCGCAGGACACGTACACGATCCGGTCGCTCGCAACCTTCGCCAGCGCCGCCGCCGCCTCCTCACCGATCCCCGCGCGCGGAGGGTCCAGCACCACCAGGTCGTACGTCTTTTGGTTCTTCGCCAGCTTGGGCAGGAGCAGCTCGATGTTGCTGTGTTTGGCGTTCACCGGCAGCTTGCGGTCCTCGCTCAGCGCGCGCAGGTAGGCCACCGACTCGCGGCTGCCCTCCACCGCCCACACCCGCTGCGCCGTCCTCGCGAGCGCCCGCGTGAAGTTGCCGGATCCGGCATAGAGCTCCAGCACCCGCTTGCCGTTCGCCTGCGCCGCCGCCGCGACGTGCTCCACCAGCGCGCGGTTCTGCGCCGCTTGCGCCTGCGAGAACGAGAACGGCCCTGCCAACATCGGCACGATCCCCACGCCCCCATCCAGCTCGATCGACGTCTGGCCGACGCTGTGGCGGCGACGATTCCCGCGCAGCGCCACCCCGATCAGCACCTCATCCAGCAGCACAGCGCGGCACAGCTCATCCATCGCCTCAGTCGGCCGCACCCCCGGCAGCCCCAGCACCGCCACGGTCCCGTCGCTCACCCCGAACACCTCCCCCTCCGCCGGCAGCTGCGCCGCCAGACCGCGCAGGCGCGCGAACGCGTGGTTCAGCGGCCCATCGAGCACCGGGCAGCGGGCCACATCGACCAGCGCGTGCGAGCGCTCCTCGCGAAACCCCAAGATCAGCCCATCCCCCTGTCGTTGGTAATGCAGCCGAGCGCGCCGGCGGTACCCCAGCGCGGCCGGGCTCGCCACCGCCTTGTTCACCTTCGCTCCTAGGTGCCGCAGCGCTCCATCGACGATCGCCCGTTTCAGCCCGATCTGCGCCTTCGCGTCGACGTGTTGCCAAGCGCAGCCGCCGCACACGCTCGCCAGCGAGCACGCCGGCGTCACCCGATTCGGGCTCGCGGAGATCACCTGCTCCAACCCGCCCCGGATCCACCGCTTCGCCGTCTTCACCGGCCGCGCCGCCACCCTCTCGCCTGGTAGCGCCCCGTCGATCAACCACGTCCGCGTCTCTGTCCCCTCACCGATCGCCCGGCCGACCCCCGCGCCTCCGTGGGCGACGGCGTGGATCTCGATGGTGTGGGTCGTCAGCGGGGTATCCATGGGCGCGGGACCATACTTCACTCCCCCAGCCTTGCCTACCGCGCGCCCCCGCGCCGCCAGCGCCCCCGAACCGCCCGGAGAGGGCGTAAGATCGCGCGGTAACACAGCCCCGGCTAAAGAATCGCCTCGGAGCCTCCTCCTACCTTGCCCTCAGCGAGCGCTAGCAGCTACGCATTCGCCATCGTGGCCCTCACCGCCGCGCCCGCGCGTGTGAACGCCGGACCCGAGGCGAGCGCCGCGGCAGCGCCTCATTCGCCCGCTGCGACCGCGCAGCCGCTCACCGCGGAGGCGCACCAATCGGCCCCAGTCGTCGTTTTTGTGGCGAATCTCGAGCGTGATCCCTTCGCTGCCAGCGGCGCACTACGGATCCTCCGCGCCGAGCTCGCCGATATGCCCGCCGACGTCATCGGCGAAGCCGTCAACGCAGGGGGCAGCGAACCCCAGCGGATCGCCCTCGCCGAGCAGCTCGCCCGCAGGCACCGAGCCCTCGCCGTCGTCTGGCTCACCCCAGCCGACGCTCGCACCCTCCTCCTTTACGTCTACGACCCAGCCAGCGGCGAGACCATCCTCCGCCGCGTCGACGCTGCCAGCGACGCCGCCAACCTCGACGCCGCCGCCGTCATTGTCCGCGCCGCCGCCGTCAGCTTGCTACACGCACGATCCCTCCGCGCCCTCAAAGCGCCGCCCGCCGCTGACAGCGCCCAGGGCCTCCCCCTCGCCTCGCCCCCGCCCGCACAGCCCGCGCCGAGCACCACATCCGAAGCGCCCGCGCCCGCGTCCGCCCCCGCGCCGCGCCCCCGCCTCGCCCGCCTCAGCATCGACTATAGCGGCGCCCGCTACGCGCCCACCCTACCGTGGCAGCACGGCCTCAACCTCGCCGCCACCTACCTCTCGCCTGGGGGCGGCTACCTCGGCCTCGGCTACCTGCTCACCTCCCAGGTCGAGTTTGGCCCCTACTCCCTCGGCGGCGACGACTTTGTGTATGGCCAAGCCCGCCGTCGCCCGATCTCCCTCATCACCGGCTACCACCACCGCTGGCGCCGCGTCGGCCTCGAGGCGGAGTTCGCCGCCGCGATCGACGTCACCATCGCCCGCACCCCTGTGCTCTGCCTCGACGACGCCGGTGATCGATGCGAGCCCAGCGCCGCCCTCCAGCGCCCTGATCCCGTGCTCATCGCCCTCGGCTTCGCCCCTCGCCTCCGCCTCCTCCTCTTCCCTCACCCTACCCTCGCCTTTTTTATCGGCGGCGGCCTCGACGCCTACTCGGACACCGCGATCTACGCCGCCTGCGCCGCCGGCTCCTCGGCCGCCTGCAAGAGCGGCATCCTGCTCGATCCATACAACGTGAGGCCCGGCGCCGGGGCGGGCCTCATCATCCTGTTAGGCGCCCCGGAAGTGACCGGGGCCCGGCCTTAGTTCCCCATAAACAGCCGCGTGAACTCCCGCAGCCGCAGCACCGAAGGGATCCCGTCCGACGAGCGGAACGTCAACGTCTCCGCGAAGCGGATGTTCTCTGCCACCTTGTAGGCGACGTACGCGCGCCCGGCCGGCGAACCCAAGAGCACGTTCAGCTTGCTCTCGAAGTCCCCCCGCACCGTCGCCACGCTCGCCTCGCCCTCCGCCTTCAGGCGCGCCGCGATCCCGTCCGCCTCCGCGATCACTCGCTGCCGGTACTCCAGCGTCTCCGCCTCGATCGCCTTGATCCCCAGCAGGTACGCGTCGATCACCCGCCCGCGATCGATCCCCAGGATCTCGCTCGCGCGGTCGCGCAGCTTCTCCCGCTCCTCATCGCTCAGCGCCGCCAGCGCCCGCCGCGACTCGCTCGGCGACGGGTTCGCCGCGTCGAGCGCGACCACCCCCACCTGATACGCCCGCTCCAGATCGGCCCGCTTATGGATCCACTCCTGCCCGCGCGCCGCCACCAGCGCGTTGGTCTCTAGCTCGAAGTTGTCGAGCTCTTGCTGCTGCTTCGCCACCCGCTCGCGCGCCCCGTCGAGCAGCTTATTCTGCTCATTGAGCTGGATCGCCTGGAGCTGCTGCTCGTACTCCGCGCGGAACGACACCGCCCGGATCAGCACCGCCTCCGCCTCCAAGTGCAGCGTGCCCAGCTTCTCGTTCAGCCGCGCGAGCGCCACCGTCGCGACCGCCAGCCGCTTCTCGGTGTTGTAGAAGTCCGAGGAGGTCAACGCCGCCAGCTCCTCGCGCAGCACCGACACCGTCGTATCGGCGGCCAAGCGTTGGAAGCGCAGCCCCTCGCCCGTGCTCAAGTGGTTGCCCGCCTTCATGATCTCGAAGGCCTCGCCCTTCCTGATCCGATAGGGCACCGTCACGTCCACCATCACGTTGTTGTTGTCGCGCGTACGGATCAGCAGCACCCCGCCGCCCTCGCTCGACTCCGCCGAGTAGTCCGCGAACTGATAGAAGCTCGGCAGCAGCGACATCCGGTGCACCCCTGGCAGGTCCAGGTGCCACCCGGGCGCCAGGTCCTCCTCCAGCACCCCCGAGAAGTTGCTGCTACGCACGCCGACGTAGCCGATCGGCACCGTCGTCAGCGCGCAGCGCGGCGCCACCGCGAAGGCGAGCGCGATCAGAGTGATGAGCATCGCGATCCGTTGCATGGCCTACCTCGTCCTCCCGGCGACGTCCTCGAGCTGCACCCGCGACGGCGTCGCGTCGTCCGACCACGGCTGGATCGCGATCTTCACCCCGCTCAGCCGCTCGCCGAGGCGCTCCATCACTCGCTCGATCGGCTGCGTGCGGAACGCGTCGATCTCCGCCGTTCTTCGGCGCAGGTTCGCCTCGAGCTGCCCCTTCAGCTCCTCCGCCTGCCGCTCCGCCGCGCTCAGCCCCGCCTGCCCCTCGCCCAGCTTCGCGATCCGGTACGTATCCACCTCACGCGTCGTGTCGGCCTGATCGGTCACCGCCGTCGCCAGCGCCGACTCCAGCTCTGTCCGCTTCTCTTGGATCGCGCGGTTCTGATCGCGATCGACCTCCGCCAGCTTGCGCTCGCGGCTCGTCTGCGCCGCCGCCAGGTTCGACTTGATCACCTCGTTCTGGTTGCCCAGCGCGTTGCGCTCCTCGATCAGCTTCTCGTACTCGTCGTTGAACTGCGGCCGCGGCGTCACGATCTGGGTCACCAGCAGCCCGTGCGGCCCCAGCAGCTCGTTGAAGCGCGCCTTCGCCCGCTCCGTCGCCTCGCCGAAGCTCGCCGGGTTCGACACCGAGATCGTCGACTCGCGCCCGAACTCATCGCGCAGGATCGCCCGCGCGTACGGCCGCATCCACTCGAGGAAGCCCGCGCCTGGCCCCGCGTCGCCGATCACCCCGGCCGCCTCATCCCCGCGGATCTGGAAGATGATCTTCGTGTCTTGGAAGTGGAAGTTCGACCCGTCGCTCGCGCGCACCGTCAGCTCGCGCACGTTCAGCGGGTCGAGGTCGCTGTGCGCCTTCATCGTGAAGGTCTGCGGCGCCGCGTCGAGGATGCTCACCGAGTGCACGCCAAACGGGATCTTCACCAACCACCCCGGCTGCGTCACCGTATCGGAGCCGCCGGTGATGTTGTTGATCCGCACCGCCACCTGCCCCGGCTCGATGCTCGTGAACGATCCCAGCGACACATAGAGCAGCGCCGCCGCCGCGCCCACGTACCACAGCGAGCCCAGCGTCGGCCCCTCACCCGATCCGCCCAGCAGCCCTCGTAGCGTCGCCAGCGGCGAATCATCGCGAATTTTCCCCCGTTGCTTGCTGCTGCTCATCGGACCGAGCCCTCCTACCGACCGGCCGACTCTAACACCAGTCGCGATCGCCGCTGGTGCACCTCCTCTCTGCTTGCCTATACTGCCCGCGGTTGGCCGGATCCTCCTCATCATCGCCCGCGGGCGGCCTCGCCGCTCAGCTCGCGCGCGCGCGCTCTCTCAGCCCCCTCGCCTGGTTTGATCGCGCCCCTCCGCGCATCGAGCTCCGCCGCTTCGCCGGCCCGATCCACCACCACACACAGCTCGTCGCCCCCCTCTGCGTCGCCCACGTCACGGACATCCACGTCGGCCGCGTCACCCCGATGGCCGTACAGATGGCCGCGGTCGAGCTCGTCAACGACCAAGACCCAGACGTCGTCGTCATCACCGGCGACTTCGTATGTCACAGCCAGACCTACCTCGACGCCCTCACCGAGGTCGTCGCCGCCTACCGCGCCCCCGTCTTCGGCGTGCTCGGCAACCACGATCACTGGAGCGGCGCCGCCGAGGTCCGCCGCGCCCTCCGCCGCGGCGGCGTCGAGGTCCTCGACAACGTGCACACCACCATCACCTTGCAGGGCGAGCGCCTCCAGGTCGTCGGCCTCGACGACGCCTACACCGGCCACGCCGACGTCGCCCGGGCCGTCCGCGGCCTCCGCAGCGACCTCCCCACGATCGGCCTCTCGCACATCGCGGAGGAGGCCGATCGCCTCTGGGAGTACGGCGTCCCGCTCGTGCTCGCCGGTCACACCCACGCGGGTCAAGTCACCCTCGCCCGCCTCAACGAGCTCGCCCTCGGCCGCATGGTCGGCCACCGCTACATCCACGGCCTCTACGGCGAGCGCGACGCCCCGCCCCCGCGCGGCGCCGTCTATGTCGGCGCGGGGATCGGCGCCGCCGTCATCCCCCTCCGGATCGGCGAGCGAGCCCGCCGCGAGGTCACCCTCTTCGAGCTCGGCTACCGCCCCGGCCTCTTCGACGAGCACCACGACCCCCAGGCCCCGCTCCCTGGCCGTCCCCCCTCCGAGAAGCAGATCGCCCAACGCGCCCTCGCCGTCGCCGTCAAGCAGGCCCGCCGCGACCGCAGCGGCCGCTGATCCCGCGCCGCGCGGCCCCGCGGATCGCCTACCCTCGCCGGGTCATGCGGATCGAGACACTCGCGGTACACATCGGCCACTCGAGCGACAGCAGCGGCGGCGCCGTCGCCCCCCCGCTCGTCCTCTCCACCACCTTCGCCCGCGATCCTGAGCAGCGGCCGCTCGCCGGGCACACCTACGCGCGCAGCGGCAACCCCAACCGCGACGACCTCGAGCGCCTGCTCGCCGCCCTCGAAGGCGGCGACGAGGCCGTCACCTTCTCTTCGGGACAGGCCGCGACCCACAGCGTCCTCCACGCCCTCAGCCCCGGCGATCACGTCCTCCTCCCCGCCGAGGCCTACTACGGCACCCTCGCGCTCGCCGCCGATCACTACGAGCGCTGGGGCCTGATCGTCCGCCACGTCGACATGACCGATCAGACAGCCGTCGAGCGCGCCCTGCGGATCCCCGCCCGCCTCGTCTGGATCGAGACCCCCTCCAACCCGCGCCTCCAGATCACCGACATCGCCGCCGTCAGCCGCCTCGCCCACGGCGTCGGCGCCGTCGTCGTCGTCGACAACACCTGGGCCACCCCGATCTGGCAGCGCCCCCTCGATCACGGCGCCGATCTCGTCCTCCACTCCGCCACCAAGTACCTCGGCGGCCACAGCGATCTCACCGCGGGCGCCGTGATCGCCCGCCGGGGCGCCCCTCTGATCGCGCGGATCCGCGACATCCAGGGCCAGCTCGGCGCCGTCCCCTCGCCCTTCGACTGCTGGCTGCTCCAGCGCAGCATCCCCACCCTCGCCGCGCGGGTCCGCGCTCAGTCCGCCAGCGCCGCCACCATCGCCGCCGTGCTCGCCGCCCACCCCGACGTCCGCGTCGTCCACTACCCCGGCCTCGGCGAGCACCCCCACCACGACGTCGCCGCCCGGCAGATGGCCGGCGGATACGGCGGCATGCTCGCCTTCGAGCTCCGCGGCGGCCGCGAGCAGGCCCTCGCCGTCGCCGCCCGCGTCCGCCTCTTCCAGCGCGCCACCAGCCTCGGCGGCTACGAGAGCCTCATCGAGCACCGCGCCAGCGTCGAGGGCCCCCGCAGCGGCACCCCGCCCGCCCTGCTCCGCCTCTCGATCGGCCTCGAGCACGTCGACGATCTGCTCGCCGATCTCAGCGCCGCCCTCGCCCTCGCCTAGCCCGCCGCGCCCCACCGCCCACCGACCCCCGTGTTACTCCTTCCGCCTTGGGTCTCACCGACCTCAACGTCCCCTTCCTCCTGCTCGCCGCCCTCACCCTCGGCCGCTCGGCGCTGGCCCTGCGCCACGCCCCCTGGGTGCACGCGCGCGAGTGGTGGCTCGCGATCGCCTGCGTCCTGCTCAGCGCGCTGCTCACCGCCACGCTCGCCGCCGGCTACACCGGCGCGGTCGCCTTCGCCGCCGCGCTCGGCCTGCTCAACCTGCCGACCCAGCTCATCACCGAGGCCAACCGCGCGCTGCGCCGAGGCGCCCAGCGCCGCGCCCTCCTGCTCGCCCGCCTCGCCGCCGTCCTGCACCCCGCGGCCGCCTTCCGCGATCGCCCCCGCTTCTTCCGCCTGATCCTCAGCCTGCGCGCCGGCCTTGAGCCTGATCCTCACGAGATCGATCGCTTCGTCCGCGTCGATCCAGAGCTCGCCCACGTCATCGAGATCTTCCGCGCCCACCTCCGCGGCGACCTGCCCGCGCTCCGCCAGATCTTCGCCGATCCTGAGCCGCGCGCCCGCCTGCTCGCCGGCGGGTTTGGCCTCGCCTACCTCCGCCTCGCCGGGATCACCAGCAGCGCCCCCGAGGCCCTCCCTGTCGTCTTAGGCGAGATCGAGCGCGCTGATCCCACCCTCCAAAGCGCCGACGCCGCCGCCATCCTCACCGTCTTCTTCCCTGCCTACCTCGCCGAAGCCGCGCTCACCCGCGCGCACGTCCAGGCCCTGCGCCCCTACCTCGCCCCTGGCGAAGCCGACGCCGCGATCGCCGTCGCTCTCGCCCGCGCCGGCGATCTCCCCGCCGCCCTCACCCAGCTCGATCGCGCCCTCCACGAGCACCGCCGCGATCGATACGCCACCCACCTCCTCCACGTCTGGCGTCGGCTCCTCACCGAGCACCTCGCCCCGGCCCCGCCGCCCACCGCCACCAGCGCCCGGATCCTCGAGAAGTTCCGCCACGAAGCGGAGGTGCTCGCCACCCTCGCCACCCTCGAGGGCCGCAGCGCCGATCGCCTCCAGCTCACCTGGAGCCTCGCCCTCGCCCTCGCCCTCGTCTACCTGCTCGTCGCCGTCACCGGCGATCCTCTCGCCCCGGATCACCTCTACGCCTGGGGCGCCCTCTTCACCCCCGAGCTCGAGATCACCAGCGCCTGGCGCCTGCTCACCAGCACCTTCCTCCACGCCGGCGTCATCCACCTCATCTTCAACCTCATCGGCCTCCACTTCTTCGGCCGCTTCGTCGAGCCCTTCTTCGGCCACCTCCGCGCGGGGGTCATCTACCTCGCCGCCGGCGCCCTCTCTGGCCTCTCTGTCGCCCTGCTCGCCGATCCTGAGCGCCCCTCGCTGCTCGTCGGCGCCTCCGGGGCGATCTTCGGCCTCGGCGGCGCCATGCTCGCCGCCCTGCTCTCGCGCCCCTTACTGCGGGCCACCCGCCGCGGCCGCGCCCAGATCCGCGGCCTGCTCATCCTCTTCGGCCTCCAGGTCGCGCTCGACCTCACCGTCGCCCAGATCAGCAGCACCGCCCACGTCGCCGGCCTGCTCGTCGGCCTCGCCCTCGGCCTGCTCCTCGCCCCGCGCGTGCGCCGCTGATCGTCCGCCCACCTACGAACAACCGACATCTCTCGTCGGAAGACCAACAAACACTCACCTCGACCGTGCCGCACCTCCCCGCCACCTCCGCCCTCGTCCGCGGCGCCGCGCTGCTCGCCCAGGGCCTCCTCCTCGCCTGCGCCGCGCCCGCCCCAGCGCCTGCCCCAGCGCCTGCCCCGGCCCCGCGCGTCACCCCCAGCCAGGCCGCGCCCGCCCGCACGCCCGACCGACCGCGTGATCCGCACTCCTTCGCCCGCCCTCACCAAGTCGTCGCGACCCACCTCGACCTCGCTCTCCACGTCTCCTTCGCCGACTCCGCCCTCGACGGCGTCGCCACCTACACCCTCGATCGCCACGACCTCAGCGCCCCCTTCGTGCTCGACGCCCGCGGCCTCCAGATCCACCGCGTCGAGCTCGCTCCTCGCGCCGACGATCGCAACGCCAACACCTGGTCCCCCGCCCGCTGGACGCTCGGATCCGCCCATCCCCAGCTCGGCGCCCCCCTACGCGTCGATCTGCCCGAAACAGACGCCGCCCGCGTCCGGATCCACTACCGAGCCCGAGACGCCGCCGGCCTCCAGTGGCTCACCGCGGAGCAGACCGCCGGCGCCCACCCCTTCCTCTACAGCCAATCCCAGCCGATCCTCGCCCGCACCTGGCTGCCGATCCAAGACAGCCCCGGGGTCCGCCTCACCTACGACGCCCGAGTCACCGTCGATCGCCCCCTCCAGCCGCTGATGTCCGCCGACTATCGCGGCCTCATCGACGGCCGCCACAGCTTCGTCATGGATCGGCCGATCCCCGCCTACCTGCTCGCCCTCGCCGTCGGCGACCTCCAGCGCCGCGAGCTCGGCCCGCGCACCGCCGTCTGGGCCGAGCCCCCCACCCTCGATCTCGCCGCCGCCGAACTACGTGACCTAGGGGACATGCTCAGCGCCGTCGAGCGCCGCTACGGCCCCTACGCCTGGGGCCGCTACGACGTCCTGATCCTCCCCCCCGCCTTCCCCTACGGCGGCATGGAGAACCCCGTCCTCACCTTCGCCACCCCGACGATCCTCGCCGGCGATCGCTCCCTCATCTCCCTCATCGTCCACGAGATCGCCCACTCCTGGGCCGGCAACCTCGTCACCGCCAGCGCCTGGCGCGACCTCTGGCTGAGCGAAGGGATCACCACCTACCTCGAGCGCCGGATCCTCGAAGATCTCTACGGCCGCGATCGCGCCGAGATGGAGGCCGAGCTCGCCGTCGCCGCCCTCCACCAGGCGCTCCGGGAATTACCGCCCGCCGATCAGCGCCTCGTCCCCGAGCTCCGCGGCCGCGATCCCGACGAGCTCAGCGCCGACATCATCTATGAGAAGGGCGCCCTCCTGATCCGCGCCCTGGAGGAGACCTACGGCCGCGACCGCCTCGATCCTGTCCTACGGGCCTGGTTCACCGCCGAGGACAACGCCTTCACCAGCCGCAGCACCGCCGACTTCACCCTCTTCCTCCAGACCCACCTCCTCGGCGAGGCGCCGCTGCCTGGCCGCGCCCCCCTCGATCTCGACGCCTGGCTCTACGCCCCTGGCCTCCCCGCCGGCGCCCCCGAGCCGCGCGCCGCCGCCTCCGCCGAGGTCGAGGCGCTCGCCGCCTCCTGGCTCCAAGGACAGATCCCAACAACCTCCCTCGCGACCGACGCCTGGCCGCCTCAGCGCTGGCTCCACTTCTTCGGCCAGCTCCCCGCGGGCCTGCCCGCCGCCCGCCTCGCCGAGCTCGATCGCCGCTATCACTTCACCGACACGGGTAACCACGAGCTGCTCGCCACCTGGCTGCTGCTCGCCGTCCGCAGCGGCCACGACGCGTCCCCTCCTGTCCGCGCTCGCCTCCGCGACTTCCTCACCCACGTCGGCCGCCGCAAGCACATCCTCCCGATCTACAGCCAGCTCCTCCAGAGCGACCCTGACCGCGCCCGCGCCCTCTACCGCGAGGCGCGCCCGCGCTACCACCCGATCGTCCAGGCCACCCTCGATCCGCTGCTCGGCGCCCCTTGATCCGCCGCGCCGCGGCCGCTGCTCCTGGACGGTGACATCCCCGCGCCGAGAGCGCTACGCTCAACGCCTATGAATAAAATTACGCGCACTCACAGCCTGCTCGCCCTCCTCTGCGCCCTCGGCCTGCCCGCGTGCAGCACCGCGATCATCACCGCGAGCGGGACGGACACCGAGACTACCGGCGAGGCCTCCGACGCCGGCGATCCCACCACGACCGGCGTATCGACCGCGACCAGCGGCAACTCGAACACCGCCGGCTCGGCCACCGCTGAGCCCACCTCCACGGACGGCGGCACCGCCGCGACGACCGGCTTCGAGACCGGCGCTGACACGACCGACAGCGTGACCGACTCGGGCACCAGCGGCACCGACAGCACCGCGACCGACACCGACGCGACCAGCACCGACACCACTGACACCGACGCCACTGACACCGACGCCACTGGCACCGACACCGACACCGGCCCGGACCCGGTCATCTGCGCCGAGCTCGACGCCGAGGCCTGCGCGCTCGAACCCGCGTGTATGACCATCGACGGCGCCCTCATCGACCTCGAGAACAAGTGCAAGCACCCGCCCGCCTTCATCGAGTGCCAAGACGCCGCGTCCTGCGCCGAGGTGATCAGCTACGCCTGCCCCGACGGCAGCGACGAGGTCCACGAATTCCCGAACGCCTGCCTCCCCGCCGGCTTCGTCCCTTGCGACCCGGTCGAGCTCGAGCAGATCTGCGACTAGCCGCTACTCGACCGTCGGCGTCGCCTCTGGCGTGTCCTTTGGGACATCCTCCAAGAACAGCCCCTCCGGCGCGAGCCCCAGCACCCGCTCCAAGCTCGCGCAGGGCGGCGCCCCCGCCGCCGCGAAGCGCCCCCGCAGCGCCGCCAGATCGCCCCCCAGATCGCGGCCCACGAGCTGATGCATCTTCGCCCGTCGCAGGTGCACCGGCTTATTCGCGGTCGGGCTCGCCTCCACCATCGTCGCCAGCTCGCACCAGCGGCTCACCTCCGCCTTCAAGCTCGCGGCCACCGCCCCCTCGATCGTCTCGCAGCGCCAAATCAGCCCCGTCTCCTCCTGAAAGCTCTTCGCCAGCGCCGCTGGCAGCTCCGCGATCGCCCGCCCTCCGATCCCCTCCGCGACCGCTCGCCCCCACGCTGAAGCGGGCGACCAACGCTCCTTCAGCGCCTCCACCAGCCCAGCCCCGTCGCCGCGGGCGCCGACCACCGCCGCGCTCACCGCGCAGATCGCCTCGGCGTCCGCGATCACCGGCGCGCGCAGCACCTCCTCGACCGCCTCGCACGACCACGCCTTACTCGTCCGAGCCTCAACGATCTTGCGGAACGACGCGGCGCTGCGCACCTCGCCGTCCTTGTACATCCCCTCCTTGATCGCCAGCCCGCCGCGCGAGCTCGGCTCCCAGCCGCTCAGCAGCGCCGCCGGTCGCGCCGCGATCGGCACCTTCGCGTCGACCCGCAGCGCCTCGGCCGCGCGGCACAGATCATCCAGATCGGACGACGAGCAGCCGAGGATCGCCGACGCAGCGGCGAACCAGGCGACCGTGCTGCGGAGCGACATCGGCGCCAGGATAACCGACCCGGGGCCCGCCGCTCACGAGCGCCAACGCGCCTACTTCACGCCCACCTTCGGGCACAGATCCGCCATCACGCAGCCCGCACACTGAGGCGCCCGCGCCGTGCACGTATAGCGGCCGTGCAGCACCATCGCCGGGCCAAAGAACGTCCACGCCGACTCCGGCACGATCGCCATCAGATCGCGCTCGATCGCCTCCGGCTTGCTCTCCTCGGACAACCCCATGCGCGGAGCCACCCGCTGCACGTGCGTATCGACGATGATCCCGCTCGCCATCCCGAACGCCGTATTGAGGATCACGTTCGCGGACTTGCGCGCGATCCCAGGCAGCGCGCACAGCGCCGTCATCGACGCTGGCACCTCACCGCCGTGGCGCTCGCACAGCGCCGCGCACACCTCCTGCACCGTCTTCGCCTTCTGTTTATAAAAACCCGTCGGCTTCAGCGCCTCCTCCAGCTCCTCGCGATCGGCCGCCGCGAACGCCGCCGCGTCTGGGTAGCGGACGAACAGCGCCTTCGTCACCGCGTTCACCCGCTCGTCGGTGCACTGCGCCGCCAGGATCGTCGCCACCGCGAGCTGCACCGGCGTCTCCCAGTCCAGCTCATAGCGAGCGTCAGGGAAGCGCTCACGCAGCCGCTCCACGATCACGTCGACATCGGGGGTCACTCGTCGCTCACCACGGCGCATCGTCGCCACTCTACCGCTCGCCGCGCTTGTCGGCACCCCCGGATTCTGCGAGCGTCCCCGCGATGAGCGCCACCGGCCTCCAGCGCTACCAAGTGATCGGCCTGCTCGGCGAGGGCTCCCAAGGCCAGACCCTCCGCGCCCTCGATCGCGCCACCGGCCAGGAGGTCGCGATCAAGGTCCTACGCCTGGCCAAGATCGACGACTGGAAGGCCTTCGATCTCTTCGAGCGCGAGTGCCAAGTCTTGGAGCGCCTCGATCACCCAGGGATCCCCCGCTTCATCGATCGATTCGCCAGCGAGGGCACCGGCGAGTTCTTCCTCGTCCGCGAATTGATCGAAGGCGAACCACTCAGCCAGCGCCTCGCCGCCCACCGCCGCCTGCCTGAGCCCGAGCTGCGCCGCCTCCTCGATCAAGCGCTCGAGATCCTCGCCTATCTCCACCACCAGACCCCGCCGATCATCCACCGCGACCTCAAGCCCAGCAATTTTGTCCTCGGCCGCGACGATCGCCTCCGCCTCATCGACTACGGCGGCGTACGCGTCGCCCCCGCCACCGACGGCGGCTCCACCATGATCGGCACCTACGGCTACATGGCCCCCGAGCAGCTCCACGGCGAGGTCAGCCCCGCCGTCGACATCTACGCCCTCGGCGCCACCCTCGCCGCCCTCGCCGCCGGCACCGACGCCGACAAGCTCGCGCGCCAAGGCCTGCGCATCGACCTCACCCGCGTCCTGCCCGCCTCTCCCCTCCAGAGCGTGCTCGCCCGCATGCTCGCCCCTGATCCCAACGAGCGCCTGCGCAGCGTCGACGACGTCCGCGCCGCGCTCGCCGCCGCCCCCGCCGCCCCCTCCTCCGCGCCTGTCCCCGAGAGCAGCCTCGATCTCCTCCCCGAGCCCCTGCGCGCGCTCGCGCGCGTCGGCCGCCCCTTCTCGATCCTCATCTGGATCATCGCCGCCCTCGCCGTCGGCGTCTTCATCGTCCTCGAGGTCGCGCTGCTCCCCCTCTTCTTCGCCGTCGCCCAGCGCCTCAGCGGCGAAGGCGACGACAAGCGCCGCCTGCGAGGGCAGCGCGAGGAGGCCCAGCGGGCGATCAAGAGCGCGCGCCGCGGCCTGCAAGCGCTCGCCGAGCGCGCACATCCGCTCCGCGAAGAGCCGCGCTCGTTGCCGCCCGGCGATCGCGATCACTAACCCGCCGCACCTCGCCACACCTCGCCCTGATACGATCGCCGCCAAGCCCCCGAGCCGGGGCGACGGAGGTCGCGATGAAGGGCATGGTCTTTACGGAGCTCATCGAGATGATCGAGGCGCGCTTCTCCCTCGAGCTCGCCGAGTCGATCATCGAGGCCTGCGCGCTCCCTTCAGGCGGCGCCTACACGGCGATCGGCACCTACGATCACGCCGAGCTGGTCGCGATCGTCGTCGAGCTCGCCGAGCGCACCGGCGCCGAGATCCCTCAGCTCATCCACGCCTTCGGCGGCCACCTCTTCGCCACCTTCCTCAAGGATCGCCCCGCCCTCTTCGCGCAGATGGGCGGCACCTTCGCCCTGCTCGAGCACCTCGACGGCACCGTCCACGTCGAGGTCCGCAAGCTCTACCCGGACGCCGAGCTCCCGCGCTTCCACGCCGAGCGGCGCAGCCCCACCCACCTCGCCCTCACCTACACCTCCGAGCGCGGCTTCGCCGATCTCGCGCACGGCCTCATCGACGCGTCGATCGCCCACTACCACGAGCCGATCACCGTCACCTCCGAGGATCTCTCCGCTGGCAGACGCGCGCATGTCCGCTTCGACCTCCACCACGCCTGAGCCCGCCATGGACCAGATCCGCGCCCTCCAGCTCCGGATCGAGCGCGAGCAGCGGGCCCGCCGCGCCGCCGAGAAGATCGCCGAGGAGAAGACCCGCGAGCTCTTCCAGATCAACCAAGCGCTGCGAGTCCTCACCGAAGACCTCCAGCGCCGCGTCGACGAGCGCACGGAGGAGCTCCGCGGCGCCCGCGACGTCGCCCTCGCCGCCAGCGCCGCCAAGTCTGACTTCGTCGCCAACCTCAGCCACGAGCTCCGCACGCCGCTCAACGCGATCATCGGCTATGGCGAGATGCTGCGCGAAGATCTCCACGCCCTCGACCTCGAGGATCTCGCCCACGACTCCGCCCGGATCTTGAGCGCGGGCAACTTCCTCCTCGTCCTGATCAACGACCTCCTCGACCTCGAGAAGATCGAGGCCGGCCAGCTCGCGACCCACCTCGAGGAGGTCGAGGTCGCGCCGATCCTCTGGAGCGTCGTCGAGATCATCCGCCCTGATCTCGAGGCGAACAACAACACCCTCGAGCTCGCCATCGACCCCCTCGCCAGCGAGCTCGTCACCGATCCGACCCGCCTCCGCCAGATCCTCCACAACCTCCTCAGCAACGCCACCAAGTTCACCCGCGACGGCAAGATCCGCGTCGAGATCGGCCCCGAGCATCAAGGCCTGCGCCGCACCATGGCCTTCGCGATCCGCGACAGCGGCGTCGGCATGACCCCGGAGCAGCTCGGCCGCGTCTTCCAGCGCTTCGTCCAGGCCGAGAGCACCACCGCCCAGCGCTACGGCGGCACCGGCCTCGGCCTCGCCCTCACCCGCAGCCTCTGCCAGCTCCTCGGCGGCGACATCACCGCCATCTCGCGCCCGGGCCAAGGATCTACCTTCCGCTTCTGGCTCCCGTGGGAGATCGCGGGCCAGTGATCGGCGCGCCATCTTCACCTAGCCCCGCGGACATGCCCCCGAGGCCAGCGTAATTCTCCACCGTCAGTAGTCGTCGACCCACGCCTCGATCGCCCGGCCCTCCCCGCAGTGCTCCCGCACGATCGCCTCGCACTTCGCCGCGTCGACCCCCGGATAGAACCCCCGCTCGCGCTCGAGCGCCGCCAGCCGCGGCTCCGCCAGCGGCGCCTCGCCCGCCGTCAGCCGCCGCACGAACAGGTTCGGCCCCTCGGAGCAGCGCCCAAAGCAGTTGTACGGGACCACGTAGATGCGCCCCCGCAGCCCGGGCGCCGCGCCCACGCGCTCCTTCAGCAGCTCTACCAGCACCTCGCTCTCGTGGGTCACCCCGCAGCTCGGCCCGTCACAGACCAGGATCTGATAGCGCGCATCACTCTCCGCGGGCGGGCAGCTCATCGGCTCGCACCTCTAGCGGACCGCCATCGCCGACGCAAGGCGCGCATCGGGCACTTTCTTGGACCGATGATCCCAGGTTGTTAGCGTCCGCGCATGACCACCAGCCTGCGCGCCGCCGGGCGACGCCTCGCCGGGCCGCCCCCGAGCGGCCCGCGCTGCTCCTGCGAGCTCCTCGTCGGCCTCGCCGAGGCGCCCCAAGTCCACGATCTGCTCGCCGAGCTCGGCCTCAACCTCACGGATCTCGCCGCCCGCCGCGCCCCGCTCCACGACCAGCTCCCCAGCGAGCCCGCCGACTGGCGGATCCGCCTCACACAACGCGGCGCAGGCGGCCACGATCACAGCCCCCTCGAGCTCCTCCTCGCGATCGCCCGCTCCGCCGACACCCACGGCTACCAGCTCCTCGAGGACGCCGGCCTCACCTGCGCCGAGCTACGCCGCCGGATCGCCGCGCGCCTCCGCGACCTCGCGCTCGCCGCCGCCGGCCCGCCGCGGAGCCCCTTGGCGCACCGCGACGCGACCCCGCCCGCCGAGCGCTCCTCGCACATCGACGAGCGCCGCTCACCGCGCGCGCCAGCCCGCGCCTCCCAGCGCCAGCAGCGGGGCGAGCCCTCGACACCCCCGCCCAAGCTCCTCCAGACCCCCGAGCGCGCGGCCCCGCCGTCGACCCCACACCGCCCCGCCGAGCGCCTCCAAGAGCGCCCACACCGCCCCGCGCCCGCGCCCGCGCCCGCGCCCGCGCTCGACCCCGAGCACCCCCAGCCCGCCCCGAAGCGCCCCGCCCTTCAGCCCATCGACCCGACCACGCTCCCGCCCCTCCACGGCCACCAGAGCGTGCTCGCGCGCCTCGCCGACGCCCTGCTCCGCCGCAGCCCGCGCGCCCCGCTGCTCGTCGGCGCCCACGGCTCTGGCCGCACGCTCGTCGCCGCCCACCTCGCCCGCCTCCTCGATCGCCCCCTCTTTCACCTCCGAGCCAGCGCCTACCGCGACGGCGACGAGCTCCGCGCCGATCTTCAGACCATCGCGGGTCGCCGCGGCGTCGCCATCCTCGACGACCTCGATCGCAGCGCCACCGACACCCCGCCGGAGATCCTCAGCGCGATCACCCGCGCCTGGGCGGACGGAGATCCGCCGCTGCTCACCCTCGTCTCGCACGAGACCCGCGCTCGCCTTGAAGTCTGGCTCCCCGGCGTGCTCGCGACCCTCGATCCGATCGACCTCCCGCCCCTCACGGGCGACGACCTCCACGCCGCCGTCCGCCTCGCGGCCCCCGCGATCCTCGCCCCGCACGCGATCACCCTCGCCGCCGACGCCCACCTCGGCGAGCTCACGCGCCTCGCCGAGCGCTTCCTCGCCGGCCTCGCCATGCCTGGCCGCGCCCTCGATCTCCTCGAGCTAGCCTGCGCCCGCAGCGCTCGTGAGGCCCGCCGCGAGCTCCCACGCGCCACCATCATCGACATCATCGCCGAGCGCAGCGGCCTCGCCCGCGATCGGATCGAAGGCAAAGGCGAGCAAGATCTGCTCGATCTCGAGGTCGGCCTCGCCCGCCGAGTCGTCGGCCACGAGCCGGTCCTCCACGCCCTCGCGCAGCTCATCCGTCGCAACCGCGCCGGCTTCGCCTCGCAGCGCCCGGTCGCCTCTGTCCTCCTCCTCGGCCCCAGCGGCGTCGGCAAGACCGAGCTCGCCAAGGCCCTCTCCGAGGTCCTCTTTGGTCGAGCCGACGCCCTCCTCCGCCTCGACATGAGCGAGTACGCCGAGGCCCACGCCGTCGCCCGGATCGTCGGGGCCCCGCCCGGGTACATCGGCCACGAGCACGGCGGCGCCCTCACCGATCCCCTCCTTAAACGTCCGCACTGCGTCATCCTCCTCGACGAGATCGAGAAGGCCCACCGCGACGTCCACCAGCTCCTCCTGCAGATCTTTGACGAAGGTCGCCTCACCGACGGACGCGGCCGCACCATCGACTTCCGCAGCGCCCTCCTCCTCATGACCTCCAACCTCGGCGCGGATCGTCGCGAGCCCCGCGGCGCGCAGCTCGACGAGCCCGCCGTGCTCGCCGCCGCCCGCGCCGCCTTCCCCGTCGAGCTATGGAACCGCATCGAGGCCCCCCTCGTCCTCCATCCGCTCAGCCGCCGCGACCTCGCCAAGATCTGTCACCGCCTCGTCCGCGCCTCGAGCGAGCGCTTACAAGCCGAGCGAGGGATCCGCTACCACCTCAGCGACCCCGCGTGCGAGCACCTCCTCGATCGCTGCGGCCACGACGACGCCTTAGGGGCCCGCCCCCTCCGCCACCTCCTCGCCCGCGAGGTCGAGCCCTTACTCGCCGACGCCATCCTCCGCGGCCGCCTCCGCGCCGGGGCCGGAGTCGAAGTGACCCTCGATCGGGGCCAACTCACCCTCTCCCCCACCCGCCGCCCCTAGCCCCCGCGCGACGCTCCTCACTCGGCGTACCGCAAGAAACCGCGCCGCCGCGCCAAGAACCGCCCTCGCCCCGCCTCTTGGCTCCCCGCGATCTCCTCTACGCTCGCGCCCCCCTCGATCGCCGCCCGCAGCCACGCGCCGCCCGCCAGCAGATCGATCGCCGGCCGGTCGTCCACGAACTCATAGCGCTCCGTCCGCCAGCGCATCGCCCCCTCGCTCTGCCGCCAGCACGCCGCCAGCAGCGCCCACCCGAGCGTCAGCGGCCGGATCGCCCGCGGCGCCTCCACGTGGATCTGCACCCCGCCGCAGCGGGCGCCCGCGAATTTGTGGAAGCATGGTTTGAACGCCAACGGTCGCAGCCGCACCCCGCCCAGCGCGACCGCGGGGATCGCCGCCGCCAGCGCCTCACCGCGGATGAAGGGCGCCCCGAAGATCTCGAAGGGCCGCGTCAGCCCGCGCCCCTCGCTCAGGTTCGTCCCCTCGACCAGGCACATCCCCGGGTACACGCACGCGGTCGTGAACAGCGGCATATTCGGCGACGGCAGCACCCACGGCAGATCTGTCTCAGGGAACAGCATCGAGCGCCGCCAGCCGGCGCACTCGAGCACCTCGACGCGCCCCCGCCCCTGCGCCCCGCGCTCCGCCAGCGCCATCGTCACCAGCTCGCCGCAGGTCATCCCGTGTCGGACCGCGACGTCGTGCAGCCCCACGAAGCTCTCCTCGCCCGCCGCGACGCCGCCGCCCTCCACCCACGCGTCCAGCCCGCCCAGCGGGTTCGGGCGGTCCAGGATCAGCACCTTCATCCCGGCGGCCAGCGCCGCCTCGGTCGCCAGCACCATCGTCCACACGTACGTGTAGTAGCGGCTGCCCACGTCTTGCAGATCGCAGATCAGCCACTCCGCCCCGCCGAACATCGCCGCGGTCGGCGTCAGGCTCGCGAAGTCATCGCCGTACAGGCTGTGGCAGGCGATCCCTGGCGCCCCGTCCGCCACCGGCTCCATATCTTGCGCGATCGCGTCGATCCCGTGCTCTGGCCCGAGCAGCGCGGACAAGCGCGCCCCCGCCTTCTCTTGCACGATCGAGATCACGTGCTCCAGCGTCCGGCTCACGGAGGCCGCGTGGCACAGCAGCGCGACGCTCGCCCCCGTGAGCCGAGGCCCCTCGCCGGCGGCCAACCGATCGAGCCCGCTCATCACCGCGCAGCCGCCCTCTGTTGGAGATTGCATCCGCGCGATCCTGCCTCTACGCGCCCGAGCGCGCCACAAACCGGCGAAGGAGCCGCCGCCGCGCCGCCGCGGTTTTTTGGCGCCTCGCGGCGCGCATGCGAAGCTCGTCGGCATGCGTGACCCGCTCGCACCGATCCCAGCGCCCGCCGCGGATCCTGCCTTCTGGGAGTGCACACATACCCCGCGGATCACCCGTCCCAGCCTGCCGATCAAGAGCGAAGCGGCGGCGGAGCGCGGCCTGGACTACCAGCCGCTCCGCCTCTTACGGCGCAACGAGGGCGACACCCACGGCCTCGATCGACGCAGCCAGCGCCGCCACGCCCTCACCGGAGCGCCGCGGATCGGCCACGGCGAGGCGCAGATCCTCTCAGCCGCGCACGCCCCCCTCGATCGGATCTTTGGCCTCACGACCGCGCACGGCTGGGCGCTCGTGCGCACGATCAGCCTCGCGCCTGCGGGCCTGCTCGTCCACCACCTCGACCTCCTCGATCCCCACCTCGCGCCGCCGCGCCGCCGCGCCGCGAGGGCCGCCCTCCGCGCCCTCTCTTCGGCCCTCACCGCCGGTCTCCATCCACGCGCGCTTCACCAGCCCAGCTCGCCGCTCGCGCTCGTCGGCGGCTGCCTGCTCGCCGCCCGCGTGATCGCGGATCTCTCCACCTGGGCCTCCCTGCCGAGCGCCCGCCGCGGCTGCGCTGGCGCGCCGTCTGAGGTCGATGAAGTCGCCCTCTTGTGCCCGCAGGGCGACGGCATCGCGCGGATCGACGGCGAGCTGGTCCCCATGACGGATCCGCAGCCGCAAGTGTTGGCGATCGCGCTCACGCCCGCCGCGCGGGCCGCCCTGCTCGCCCTCGTTCGAGCCGAGGACGAGCGCGCCGCGACGCCGCTCCGCGCATGAAGAGCGGCCCCCTCGTCAGCGCCGCGCGATCGACACGCAGGCGACGATCGTGGGCGCGCTGCCTGCACCGTTGACGGCTCCTGCCCTTGTCTCTATCCTGCCGTTGACCTCTCTCACGCTGCTGCCTGCTCATCCAAAGGGAACTGGCCGTGTCTGCACCCAAGAAACCCGGAACCGACCTCAGCGCCCTCAAGGCAAAGCTCGCCAAGAAGGGGCCAGAGCAGGCTGCGCCTGCGCCTGCGGCCCAAGCAGCTGCGCCTGTCGCCGCTGCTGCGCCCCCCGCCGCTGCCGTACCGCCCCCGGGCCAGAAGGCCGCCCCGCCGGCTGCTGCCGCTGCGCCCGCGGGCACCGGCGCTGGTCCTGCCGTCGATCTCCCGGCCCCTGGCGAGGTCCGTAAGGCGGCCCCTGCGGCCGCCCCGGCCGCGCCTGCCAAGCCGGCAGGTCCCGCTGGAGCCGCCTTCGCTGGCGCCGGAGCCTCGTTTGATCCTAACGAGGGCCTCATCGCCGACGTCGGCGGTGACATCGCCAGCAAGAGCAACAAAGGCGTCGTGATCATGGCCGCCGCCGGAGCCTTGCTCTTCGGCCTCGCCCTCGGCTGGATCGGCAGCGGCGTCTCCGCCAAGCGCGCCCTCGTCGCCACTGGCAGCGCCAAGGGCGCTGAGATGCTCAAGGAGGTCCAAGCGGTCTCGGACATGCGCAAGGACATCTCCCTGGCGATCGACGAGATCCCGAAGAAGATCGAGGCGGATCCCAAGGCGGGAGCCGAGGCGATCAAGAAGATCAACAGCGACAACTTCGAGAAGGCGCCCAAGGTCGACAAGCTCTTCGGCTGGCAGCTCGCCGCCGTCCACGGCGTCGGCATCAAGAAGACCTTCGAGCTGTACGAGGAGGCCAACGCCCTGCGCACCGACCTCGCCTACCTCGCCAATTTCGTCGACGCCTACGCCGCCGCGATCAAGGAGGGCTCTGGGCCGCGCCGCTTCGCGATCAAGTTCGTCAAGGGCAAGACCATCCTCGTCTCCCTCGACGGCTTCATCTGCGGCGAGGCCGAGTGTCAGCCTGGCCAAGAGAAGAACGCCACCGCCTACCTCGTCCGCGAGGCCGTCGGCGGCGAGCCGGCCGCCGCGCCTGCGGGCACCGAAGAGGGGCAAGTCACCCTCGTCGACCCAGAGGGTGGCATGTACCAGTACGTCGTCGGCCTGCGCCCCGAGAACTACGCCGCGCAGGCGTACTCGGGCCTCTTTGGCCGCGTCAAGGGCCGCCTCGAGGAGATGGCGACCGCGGAGAAGCGCGCGCTCAAGGCCCTCCAGAACTACTCCGACAACCCGGACGTCGATGGCTCCGGACAGCCCGAGCCCGGCGAGTAGCGCCCGCCTCTGGGTGCAGAATCCCGCGAGAGCCGGCCTCTTTGGCTGGCTCTTTCGGTATTACGTCTTCGCCGCGCTGATCGCCCTCACCGCCGCCGCCCTCGCCGCCCTCGCCCTCTACCGCAGCTACGCCGCCGGCCTCCCCGCCCTGGACGCCATCGTCGGCTACGAGACCAGCGCCCCCGGCGTCACCCGGATCTACGCCGCCGACGGCGCCTTGCTCGCCGAGTTAGCCCGCGAGCACCGCGCCTACGCCCGCTACGCCGACATCCCGCCGGCCCTCATCCACGCCTTCCTCGCCGCCGAAGATCGCCGCTTCTTTGACCACGGCGGCCTCGACTGGCGCGGCCTCGCCCGCGCCGCCCTCGCCAACCTGCGCTCTGGGACAGTCGTCCAGGGCGGCTCGACCATCACCCAGCAGGTCGCCAAGGGCTTCCTCACCGACGATCGCACCCTCGAGCGCAAGCTCCGAGAGGCGATCCTCAGCCTCCGTCTCGAGTCAGAGCTCGGCAAGCCGATGATCCTCGAGATCTACCTCAACAAGATCTTCCTCGGTCACGGCGCCTACGGCGTCGCCGCCGCGGCGAGCCGGTATTTTGGCAAGCGCCTCGACGAGCTCACCCTCGCTGAGTGCGCCTTGATCGCCGGGCTCGCCCGCGCCCCCTCGCGCTACAGCCCCGTCTTCAGCGCCGAGTCCGCGCAGCGCCGCCGCGGCGTCGTCCTCCAGGCCATGGTCGACGCCGGCTACATCGACGCCCAGCAGCGCGACGAAGCCGGCGCGGAGCCCCTCACCCTCGCGAGCAAGCCGGACGTCTTCCGCCAGCGCTCCCCCTACTACGCCGAGCACGTCCGCCGCGAGCTGATCGACCGCTTCGGCGAGGAGGCCGTGCTCTCTGGCGGCCTGCGCGTCGAGACCCCCGCCGAGCTCACCACCGAGGCCCTCGCCTACGGCGCCATCGATCGCGCCGTCCGCCGCCTCGATCGCCGCCAAGGCTGGCGCGGCCCGCTCGCCCACCTCCCCCGCGACGCCGATCGAGACGCCCTACGCGCCCGCCTGCGCGAGGCCTACGGCGAGCGCCCCCTCCACCGCGACCCCCGCCGCTGGCGCCTCGCCCTCGTCACCGCCGTCGACGTGCGCCACGCCACCGTCCAGATCGGCGACGTCGACGCCCACGTGCCGCTGCGCGCCATGGCCTGGGCCGCCGCCTACGATCGCAACAGCGCCCTCAACGATCGCAAGATCGATCGCGCCAGCGCCGCCCTCGAGGTCGGCGACGTGGTCTGGGTGCGACCTGCCCGCGGCAACGCCAAGCCCGCAGGGCCCGCCAAGCCCGCGGGGCCCGCGGGGCCCAGCGCCAGCGACGAAGATCCCGAGCTCGAGCTCGATCGCGGCGCCACCACCATCGAGATCGATCCCGCGACGCGCCTCCCGGTCGTCGAGCTCGGCCAGACCCCGCGCGTCGAGGCCGCCCTCTACACCCTCGATCACCGCAGCGGCTACGTGCTCGCGATGGAGGGCGGCAGCGACTACGATCGCTCGCAGTTCAACCGGACCACCCAGGCCTGCCGCCAGCCTGGATCTGTCTTTAAGGCCATCTATTACAGCCTCGCCCTCGACGGCGGCGAGTGGACCATGGCCTCCGTCCTCGAGGACAAGCCCTACCAGCCCGAGCCTGGTGAGGTCTGGAACCCCCAGAACATCGGCAAGACCCTCGACGGCAAGGTGCTCCTGCGGACAGCCTTGATCCGCAGCCTCAACCTCCCCTCGATCCGCCTCTTTCAGTCCCTCGGCGCCGAGGCCGTGATCGCCTGGGCGCGGCGCCTCGGCCTGCGCTCCGAGCTGATCGCCGACAGGGCGCTCTCCCTCGGCGCCTCCTGCGTGCACACCGACGAGCTCGTCCGCGCCTTCGCGATCTTCGCCCGCGGCGGCGCCTGGATCGATCCGATCTACATCCGCCGCGTCGTCGACAAGCACGGCCGCGTCCTCCTCGACCAGCGCGACCCCGCCGATCCCGCCCTCGATCTGCGCGGCCGCCTCGATCGCCTCGCCGATCGCGCCCTCCACCCCCCGCGCCAGGTCATCGACGAGCGCACCGCCTTCCTCATCACCCGTCTCCTCCGCGAGGTCGTCACCGCCGGCATCGGCTACCGCGCCAGCACCATCGGCGCCCCCGCGGCGGGCAAGTCGGGCACCGCCTCACGCCGCGAGAACACCACCGACACCTGGTTCGTCGGCTTCACCTCGCGGGTCGTCACCTCCGCCTGGATGGGCGACGACACCTACGAGCGCTCCATGGGCCTCGAGGACGCCAGCTACACCACCGCCACCCCCCTCTGGACCGACTACATGAAGCCCCTCGTCGCCGGCGTGCCGCACGAGCAGCTCCCGCTGCGCCGCCCGCCTGGGATCACTCAGAAGGTCGTCGACGCGCGCACCGGCGGCGATCCGCGCCCCGATCAGCCGTCGGCGACCCTCTATTTCAAGGAGTGAGCCGCGGCGGCTCAGCCGATCTGCGGCACCTTCGCCATCGCCGCGTCGATCGCCTCCTGCGGGTACTCGTAGTCAGAGAGCTTGCCCTGGAGGAACGCGTCGTAGGCCGCCATGTCGAAGTGACCGTGCCCGCAGAGGTTGAACAGGATCACCTTCTTCTGCCCCTCCTCCTTCGCCTTCAGCGCCTCGCGGATCACCATCGCGATCGCGTGCGACGGCTCGGGCGCCGGCACGATCCCCTCCGAGCGGAGGAACTGCAGCGCGCCGCCGAAGCACTCGAGCTGCGGCACCGACGCCGCCTCGATCAGCCCTTGGTCGTACAGCTCGCTGATCACGCTCGCCATGCCGTGGTAGCGCAGCCCGCCGGCGTGGAACGGCGCGGGCACGAAGGTCGCCCCCAGCGTGTGCATCTTGACCAGCGGCGCCATGCCGGCCGTATCGCCGTAGTCGTACACGTACTTGCCGCGGGTCAACGTCGGGCAGGCCGCCGGCTCCACCGCGATGATCCGCGTCTTGTAGCCGTGCGCCAGGTTGTTGCGGACGAAGGGCAGCGCGATCCCTGCGAAGTTCGAGCCGCCGCCGACGCAGCCGATCACCACGTCTGGGTACGCCTCGGCGCGGCGGAGCTGGAGCAGCGCCTCCTGCCCGATCACCGTCTGGTGCATCAGCACATGGTTCAGCACCGATCCCAGCGCGTACTTGTACTTCCCGCCGCTGGTCGCCGCCACCTCCACCGCCTCGGAGATCGCCATCCCCAGCGAGCCCGTGCTCTCCGGGTCCTCGGCCAAGAAGCGCCGCCCGGTCTCCGTCGTGTCGGAGGGGCTCGCCGTCACCTTGCCGCCGAACGACTGGATGATCGCCCGCCGGTACGGCTTCTGCTGGTACGAGACCTTCACCATGTAGACGATGCACTCGAGCCCGAAGAACCCGCAGGCGATCGACAGCGCCGTCCCCCACTGACCTGCGCCTGTCTCTGTGGTCAGACCCTGGATCCCCGCCATCTTGTTGTAGTAGGCCTGCGGGACCGCCGTGTTCAGCTTGTGGCTGCCGCTCGGAGACACCCCCTCGTACTTGTAATAGATCTCCGCGGGCGTCCCGAGCAGCTTCTCGAGCCTGCGGGCCCGCAGCAGCGGCGTCGGCCGCCACAGCTTGTAGATCTCGCGCACCTCCTCCGGGATCTCGATGAAGCGCTCCTGCGAGACCTCCTGCATGATCAGCGCCTCTGGGAACAGCGGCGCCAGATCCGACGGGCCGACCGGCTGATGCGTCCCTGGGTGCAACACCGCCGGCAGCGGCCGCGGCAGATCGGCCTGGATGTTGTACCAGCGAGTAGGAATCGCTGACTGAGGGAGGTCGAAGCGTACGATCGTGTCACTCATAGCCATACTCGGGTTCGGGTCCAGCTCAGAAGGTTCAGCGCTCAGTCTGACATGACCCCCAGCCCCCAGATCAACGCCATTGTGGCCAATCGACCGCACGTTTGTGGTGCGCAGACCTGAGCCTCTCACCTTCGCGCGCGCAGCTCATCGTTGATCCACCAAACGCCTTCGATCGGGCGCGAGCGCCGTCTTCACCCCCTAGTGGCAAATTGTGGCTAGCGGCGGCGCGCCGCCGCGCCGCGCCCTCATCGTCGATCCGCCAAGGCCGACGCCCGCCGACGCAATCTGCCACTGTCTCTTTCCGAGCCGCGCTCGATCGAGCGTGATCGCGATCTTGCTCCGGCTGCGCAGCCGGTCGACCGAGGCGCGCCGCGAGCCCCTCGTCGCTCGTGCACGACGCTCCTATCCAGCTCGAATCGCCCCACGCCGGTCTGTTAGCGTCTCCTCGTGCTCGCCGCGCCGACTCGTCCTCGACTCATCCTCTTCGGCCTCACCTCACACCTGCTCGTCGCCTGCGCCGACGGCGTCGAGCCGATGAGCACCTTCACCACCGCCGCCGCCACCACCACCACCACCACCACCGACGCTTCGACCGACGCCGCGACCGCGGATCCGACGGAGACGGGCACCGGAGGCAGCAGCAGCAGCAGCAGCGGCCCCAACCCCGAGCCCGTCTGCGGCGACGGCGTCGTCGAGGGCGACGAGGCCTGCGATCAAGGCGCCGCCAACGCTGACGGCGCCGCCTGCACCAGCGCGTGCGCCCTCGCCACCTGCGGCGACGGCCTCGTCCACCTCGGCGTCGAAGCGTGCGACGACGGCGACGCCGACGACAACGACGCCTGCCTCTCCACCTGCCTCAAGGCGACCTGCGGCGACGGCCTCGTCCACCTCGGCGTCGAAGAGTGCGACGACGGCAACGACGACGACGCCGACACCTGCGTCGACGGCTGCAAGGACGCCGCCTGCGGCGACGGCCACCTCGGCCCCGGCGAGGCCTGCGACGACGGCAACAACGAAGACGGCGACGCGTGCACGCCCACCTGCGCGCTCGCGAGCTGCGGCGACGGCGTCCTACAGAGGGGCGAGCAGTGCGACGACGGCAACCAGAGCGACGCCGACGCCTGCCTCTCCACCTGCCTCGACGCCGAGTGCGGCGACGGCGTCGTCCACCAAGGCGTCGAGCAGTGCGACGACGGCAACCAGAGCGACCTCGACGGCTGCACCGTCGCCTGCCAGCTCCCCACCTGCACCGACGCGCTCAAGAGCGGCGGCGAGAGCGACATCGACTGCGGCGGCCCGACCTGTCCCAAGTGCAACAAGGGCAAGTCCTGCGCCGCCGACACCGACTGCGCCACCGGCGCCTGCGTCAACGGCTCCTGCAACCTCCCCGTCTCCTGCAAGCAGCTCAAGAGCGGCCTCCCCAACACCGCCAGCGGCGTCTACTCGATCGACACCGACGGCGACGGCCCGAAGCAGCCCTTCGACGTCTACTGCGACATGGCCACCGACGGCGGCGGCTGGACCCTCGTCGGCCGCTCGCGCAACACCCCCAGCGCCCCCGGCTGCGCCGGCACCGACGGCGGCGCCAACTTCGGCTGGCGCTCCGCCCAAGGCTCTGTCCAGAGCGACGGCGCCGCCTACAGCCTCGACGTCGCCAGCAAGGGGCTCGTCTTCTCCCAGGTCCTGCTCGGCAACCACAGCGGCGGCAAGGGCTTCGCCGGCCAGATCTACCGCCACAACGTCATCAACAACTTCGTCGACGTGCACGTCAACACGCACTACTTCATCGGCGCCCCGGCCACCGTCGCCGGCTGCGCCGACGACAAACAGATGCTCGGTTGGATGGGGTTCACCAGCAACACCGACACCTTCCACCTCCGCGACGTCGACGGCAACGGCTTCGGCCTCACCGCCAGCGGCTGGCGCACCTGCTACGACACCTGCGTCGGCGCCAACCTCAACGGTCAACCCGGCATGATCTACGTCCGCTGATCCGCCCCACGCGCCGCGCGCGCGCGCTACCATCCGCCGCCATGCGCCTCCTCGCCGCCGCGCTGCTCGCCCTCGCCCTCGCCGCCTGCCACGTCACCGGCCCGGCCTCGATCCGGCGCGGCCGCGACAACTACAACGTCGCGATCCAGCAGACCAACAACGAGCAGCTCCTCCTCAACCTCGTCCGCCTGCGTTACCGCGACACCCCGCTCTTCCTCGAGATCGCCAGCATCACCAGCAATTTCACCTTCGAGCTCGGCGGCGGCGCCAACGGCGGCCTAAGCACCAGCAAGGTCCACACCGTCGGCCTCTCCAGCTCGGTCGGCTACGCCGAGCGCCCCACCGTCTCCTACGTGCCCTTGCAGGGCCAGCGCTTCGCCACCCAGCTCCTCAGCCCGATCGCCCCCCGGATCATCCTGCTCATGTATCACTCCGGCTGGGCCATCGATCGGATCTTTCGGATCTGCGTCCAGCACCTCGGCCCCCTGCACAACGCCACCCGCGCCTCGGGCCCGACACCGGACACCCCCCCCGAATACGACGGCTTCTTCGAGGCCACCGATCTGCTCCGCACCCTCTGGCAGCGCGGCCACCTCGACATGGGCTTCCTCGCCGACGACAGTGACGCCCTCGCCCTGCGCATCGACGACGAGGGGCTCGGCTCCCCCGAGTTCCGCCGCCTCGGCGATCTGCTCGGCCTCCGCGCCTCCAGCCCGATCCTCATCCTCAGCGACCGCGAGCCCGGCGGCGTCGCCCTCGTCCCGCGCTCTGTCCTCGCGGCCATGTTCTACCTCTCGCAAGGCGTCGAGGTCCCCGAGCGCGATCGCCGAGCCAACCGGGTCACCATCACCCGCACCCTCGAGGGCCTCGAATTCGACTGGAGCCGGATCACCGGCGGCCTCATGCGGATCCAGAGCCGCCGCGGCGCCCCCCCTGGCGCCTACGTCGCGATCCCCTACCGCGACGCTTGGTTCTACATCGACGACGCCGACCTCGCCTCCAAGTCCACATTCACCATGCTCGCTCAGCTCCTCGAGCTGCAATCCGGCGAGATCAAGGCCGCCGGCCCGGTCCTCACCATCCCCGTCAACTGAGCCATGCCCCTCCAGATCGACCTCAGCGGCCACCTCGCCCTGATCACCGGCGCCACCGGCGAGCTAGGCCGCGCCATCGCGCGCACCCTCGCCGCCTGCGGCGCCGATCTCGTCCTCCACTATCACCGCGCCCGCGATCGCGCGGAGGGCCTCGCCGACGAGCTGCGCGCGACCGGCCGCCGCGTGCTCATCGCGAGCGCTGACGTCGCCGACCCAGCCAGCGTGCTCGCCATGCGCGATCGCTGCCGCGCGCAGCTCGGCGATCCCAGCGTGCTCGTGCTCGCCGCCGTCGCCCAGATCCACCCCTGGAGCCGCGTGCTCGACGAGTCGATCGCCGACTACGACAGCCAGCACCGCACCAGCGTGCTGCACGCAGTCACCCTCGCGCAGGCCTTCGTGCCAGCGATGATCGAGCGCCGCTGGGGCCGCGTCATCGGTATCAACAGCGAGTGCGCGCAGCTCGCCGCGCCCTGTCAATCCGCCTACGTCGCCGGCAAGCGCGGCATGGACGGCGTGCTCCGCGTGCTCGCGCGTGAGGTCGGCGAGCACGCGATCACCGTCAACCAAGTCGCCCCCGGCTGGACCATCACCGATCGAGACCGCGCCGAGGCGCGCGAGATCATCCCCGACTACGACGCGCGCGTACCCCTCCGCCGGCGCGGCCGCGACGACGAGGTCGCCGCCGTGATCGCCTTCCTCGCCTCCGATCTCGCCAGCTTCGTCACCGGCGCCTTCATCCCCGTGAGCGGCGGCACCGCGATGCCCGCCATCTGATCTCAGCCGCCCACCCGGCTATGATACCCGCGCCGATGCCCGCCAACGCGCCCACCGACGACCGCGCCTTCGGCCTCGAATCGCGGCCCACCGCCGCCGCCGATCCCGCCGTCGACGCGACCACCGACGGCCCTCACCGCGCCGGCGACGCCAACGATCCACTCGTCTGGATCGGCAAGGTGATCGACGGCCGCTACCGCGTCCTCGAGCTGCTCGGCGAAGGGGGCATGGGCGCCGTCTTCGTCGCGGAGAACCTCAACCTCCGCAAACAGGTCGCCCTCAAGGTCATCCGCGGCGAGTTCGCCGAGATCCCTGAGATCGCCGCCCGCTTCGCCCGCGAGGCGATGGCCACCGCCACCGTCGATCACCCGCACATCGTCCGCGCCCTCGACTACGGCGCCCTCGACGGCGGCGGCGCCTTCCTCGTCATCCAGCTCGTCCGCGGCGTCAGCCTGCGCAGCCACCTCGAGCGCGAGGCCCTCGCGTGGCCCGGCGCCTGCGAGATCGCCGCCCAGATCGCCGACGCCCTCGCCGCCGCGCACGCCGCCGGCATCGTCCACCGCGACCTCAAGCCCGACAACATCCTCCTCGAGCGCCGCGACGACGGCCGCTACCACGTCCGCGTCGTCGACTTCGGGATCGCCCGGATCGCCGGCGAGGTCCAGCGCAGCCCCCAGACCCACGAAGCGCTCACCCGCATGGGCATGGTCATGGGCACCCCCGGCTACATGGCCCCCGAGCAGGCCCTCGGCGAGCAGGTCGACCACCGCGTCGATCTCTACGCGCTCGGCGTCATCCTCTGGGAGTCGATCGCCGGCCGCACCCTCTGGCGCGGCGACAGCCTCACGGAGATCGTCACCGGCCAGCTCGCCGAGTCCCCGCCGCTGCTCGCCGGCCTGCTCGCGCAGCCGATCCCCGAGCCCCTCGACCAGCTCATCCAGCAGCTCGTCGCGCGCGCCCCCAGCGCTCGCCCGGCCGCGGCCGCGCCGATCCGCGACGCCTTACGCAAGCTCGCCCTCGGCGCGGGTGAGGTCACGCCAGCGCCAGCGCCTGGCCTCGACACCCGGCGGATCACCGAGGTCGCGCACCAACCCCCGCGCCCGCCGCCCCCGCTCGACGCCGCCCGTCGCTGGATCGGAGCGCGCTGGAGCGCCGATCGCCGCCCGTTCTACGCCATCTTCGCCGCCTTGCCCCTCCTCCTCCTGCTCGCCCTGCTCTTCAGCGCGAGCGGCGACGAGGGCGCCGAGGGCGACGACGCACCGACGAGCGAGCCGCGCTACGGCGACCCACCCGCGCGCGCCGAGGCCCCGAAGAACCTCATCGAGGCCAGCTCTGACCGCGCCCTCGAGGCCCTTCAGCCCAGCCAAGAGGCCCGCGCCCACCTCGACATCCTCCTCAACGCCGACGACGGGGCAGCCCGCACCTACGCCGCCGGCAAGCTCCGCGAGCTCCTCGCCGCCGAGCCCTTGCCCAGCTTCACCGCCCCGCTCATCGACCTCGAGCTCGCCAGCAAGTGCGCCAGCAAGCGCGCCGCCCTCGACGCCCTGCGCGCCGCCGGAGATCCTCGCGCGTTGCCCGCCCTGGAGCGCCTCAGCGCGACCCCACGCGACGGCTGCGGCAATTTTTGGAGCCGCCGCGACTGCCTCGCCTGCCTGCGTAAGCCCCTCGCCGCCGCGATCAGCGAGCTCTCTGCCAAACCAGCGAACAAGCCCGCCGACAAGCCCGCCGAGTAGCGCGAGGCCGCGCGCCTACTCCGTCGCCTGCTCCAGCAGCCCCTCGCTCGCCTCACCGCCGAGCCCCAGCCGATCCAGCCGCGGCAGGTCGTCTACAAACACCAGGTCCGTGATCCGCCGCGACACCAGCGTGATCGCCAGCGGCGCGTGCAGCACCGTCACCGGCTGGAGCTCGCGCAAGCGGGCCGCCATCGCCGCCTTCGCCGAGCGCCGCTCAGCCGGCGTACGCGCCTCCCGGTACCCCTCGATCGCCGCGTTCAGCGTCGGATCCACCACCCCCGCGTAGTTCAGGCGGCCGCGGCTGTGGAACAGATCGTAGAGATCCGCGTCGCTGTGGTCGGCGAAGCGGAGCAGCGCCAGGTCGAATTCGCCCGCCGCCAGCGGCCGCTGCAAGTAGCTCCAGCTCGCCGTGACGCTCGGCACCTGCACCCCCAGCTCCCGCCACCCGCCCTTCATAGCCGCGACCAGATCGCTCGCCAGCCCGCCGCTCCCGTCCCATGTCAGCGCCAGCCGCAGGTTCCCCGTCGATCGCCGCCGCAGCCCGCGATCCAGCGTCCACCCGAGCGCATCCAAGATCGCCGCCGCCTCCGCCCGCCCCGCCTCATCCGCCGCCGGGTCGGGCGTCGTCAGCCACAGCGCTAGCCCCGCGTCGCTGAGCCGACCCGCCGTGATCGCCGCCAGATCGATCGGCGTCGGCGCGTGCTCATCCACCGGCGCCGCCGCGCGCAGGCTCGGCCGCCCGTAGATCTCCGCCAGCCGAGCCCACGGGATCGCCCGCGCCAGCGCCTCCCGCAGCCGCGGCCCCGACTGCGCCCCCCCGCGCAGGTTAAAGACCAGCAGGTCGTAGCGCGGCGGGCTCACGACATACCCGCGAAAGCGCGCCGCCATGCCCGGCTTCCCCAGCTCCCGCGGCACGTGCACCGGCGACACCTCCGCGACCACATGCACCTCACCGCGGCGCAGCAGCGTCAGCGCCTGCGCCCCGTCGGGCGCCACCTGCAAGACGACCCGCCGCGCCCCTGTGCGCTCTGGCGCGGCGTCCTCGTGGCGCTCGAAGATCATCCGCGCTTCATCGGCGCTGACGAGCCGCATCGGCCCGCTGCCGATCGGCTCACGAGCGAACGCCGTCGCCTTGCCGCGGTGTCGAGCGCGCGGCACCACCTTCATCGCCGCGATCCGCTCGAGCACCAGCGGATCCGCGGCATCGAAGGTCAACCGGATCCACCGCCCCGGATCGCGGGCGCTCGCCGGGCCATCGACCGCGCTCACCTCTTGCAGGGCCCCGAGCCCGTGCGCGGCCCGCCGCTGCGCCCCCTTGGGCCCTGTCCACGCGCTCAGGCTGTAGAGCACGTCCTCGACGCTCACCGGCTCACCGTCGTGAAAGCGGCGATCGGCGCGCAGGTGACAGAGCACCTCGCGCCCGCCTTGCCCCGCCTCGCAGCGGTCTGCCAGCGCCGGCTCGATCCACGGGTGTCCCTCTGGCCAGCGCCGCACCAGCCCTTCAAAGAGGAGGTCCTCGCAAGCTCGTGTCCCCCACGGGTCCAGCTCCGCCAGCGGGTCCAGCCCTTCGGGCAGCGTCCGCACCGCGATCACCACCGTCTCTGTCGGCCCGCTCGCGCCGGTGAGCGCCGACGCCAGCGCCGCATCATCGATCACCTCATCGCTCGCGGAGGTCGCGCGCTCACGCGCCGGATCCTCGGTCGTCCGATCCCCCCTCCCCCGCACCGGCTCCGCCTCACCGCCGCCGCAGCCCCCGAGGAGCAGCGCCAGCGCCAAGCAGGAGAGCCCGCTACCTGCGCCCGCGCGCACGATCTTCCGACCGAGCTCGATCTGCCGCTGCCCGCCTGCCGACATCGCTCGCTCGGTGTAGCCCACCTCGCCCTCCCTTGAAACCTCGCATGTACGCGTGATACACGTGCCGACAATCCATTTTTGCTCCTTGCCGGAGCCTGGAGGACCGCCGAAGCATGACGCGCATCGTTCCGAGATCTCTAGTGGCGACCCTGCTCTCCCTCACGTTCGTCATGGCCGGCTGTGACAAGGGCGAGAAGAAGGACAAGAAGCCGGACGAGGACGAGGCCTCCGCCGCCGACCAGGCGCTCACGGTCCAGCTCCCGCCGCGCCCGGACTTCAACGAGGGCAAGATCGACGAGAAGTACAGCGACAACGCCTGGTCGATCTACGGCCTCCGCAAGTCGATCGACGACAACATCAAGGCCGGCGACGCGGGCACCGAGGTCGAGGTCCGCGGCTACGTCCAAGAGATCTATCAAGCGCCCGTCTGCGAGGGCAACGTCGCGCTCTGTCCGCCCGGCAAGCAGCCCCACTTCTGGCTCACCGATCGCCCCGACGACGCGGGCAAGAAGCGCGCGATGATGGTCGTCAATTACGCCTTCTCGATCCCGGAGTGGGAGGCGGCGACCTGGAAGGACGTGCCCAACGTCATCATCAACAAGGGCGAGCAGTACACGATCAAGGGCCGCTTCAAGCGCTTCTCTGACTCTGGCTTCGCGGACGATCGCGGCCTCTTCGAGTTCATCGCCTACAAGGCCACGGATCCCAAGACCGGCGTGGAGGGCTGGATCTACCCGCCCGGCGCCGCTTGGCACCCCATCAACAAGGCCGCTGAGGAAGAGCAGCAGCGCAAGCTGATCGAAGCCGCGAGCAAGGCCGCCGCCGCCAACCGCGGCAAGTAGTCCCGCCTATGCTCATGACCTGGCGAAGCACCGGCCTCGTAGGCGCGGTGCTCGCCATTTTTTTTGCGGCCGCGCACCTCGCCTGCACCCCGCCCGAGGTCCGCGCCTGCGAGTTCTTCGTCGACGAGCTCGCCATCTGCACCGATCGCAACGCCAGCGCCGGCGAGCCCCCCGAAGACCTCTGCGAAGAGGTCCACCCCGAGTGTGAAGATTTCTTCCGCTGCGCCGCCAATCGGCCATGCGTGAAGGATCCCGTCGGTTACACCCTCGACATCACCGCCTGTGCGCTCCCGGACGGCATCAGTTGCCCCTGAGCGCCGCGATCACGCGCGCACGCGCGATCACTCAGCGCGGGCCACGTAGTACCAGTCGGAACCAGCGATCCGCAGCCACGTCGGCCCGATCTCCAAGTTGACCCGCAGCCCGTCGACCAGCCGGAGCTCCAGGCGCTCGCTGCTCGCCCCAGGCGGCTCACCGCCGCGGATCCCCGCCGAGCGCCACGCCTCCCACGCCGCGAGCGCCGCCGCCACCGCCTCGTCGTCGCCGCCCGCCTCACGGATCCACGCCCCGCCGCCGCCCGCGCGCAGCGACCACCTCTCGTCCCCGCGCGTCACGACGATCGTCCGCGCCCGCCCCAGCCAGTGGCGCAGCGGATCGTCGTAGAGCAGATCGCTCGACAGCGCCTCACATGTCTCACGGGACAGCCGAGCCGCGCGCCCCTGACCTGGCACATGGGCCAGGCACTCGGCGTGCAGCGCCAACGCCAGCTCGCGCGGCCGGTCCCGCGTCGGCGCCCGCTCCACCCGCAGCGTCCGCAGCGGCGGCGAGCTCGGCGCCGCCACCCACTCCTCCGCCCGCGCGCTCCCCAGCGCCGCGATCAGCCCCTCCAGGCGCAGCTCATCCAGCGCGCCGCCGCCGTCTGGGTGGCTGGGCGCGTCCAGCCGCCACACCCCCAGGTCGAGCCTCACCCCCTGGCGCGCCGCCCCGTCGACGCCGGGCAAGATCTCGAGCGCTCGCGCCTCACCGACGTCGATCGCCATCAACCGCCGCTCCGCGAAGGTCTCCTCGCGAAACACCAGCTCGCGCGGCGCCGGCCGCAGCAGCCGCAGCGGCGGCCCCTCGTCGCGGGAGCACGTCGTGCGATCGCCGCTGCAACGCAGCTTCAGCCCCTGCCCGCTGTCGGTCTCGATCGCCAGCTCCACCGCCCCTGCCGACGCGATCGCCTCACCGCCCAGCTCCACCGGCGTGCTCGCCAGCGCGTCAAACCACCGATACACCTCCGCCTCCACCACCTCGTCTGTCCGCGTCCCCGCCTCGATCACCCAGCCGCCGCCGAAGCGGCGCAACCGCCGGCTCTCTGGCGAGAGCACCTCGATCGCCGTCACCTTCGAGTACGGGTGGGGGATCAGCAGCGGCTCGACGAAGCCGAAGTTCGGATCGCTCAGCGGCCACGGCTCGATCAGCGCCGCGTCGACGCAGCCGAGCATGCCGGGCCCTCGATCGACGATCCGCCGCCCGTTGTCCTCGGGGCACTCGCCGCCGACCCGCAGCCGTCGCTCGCGGCCATCGGCGTCCTCGATCGTCAGCCACTCCGCCAGCTCCTCCTCACGCAGCGCCTCGCGGGCGATCAGCGGCGCCAAGCGGGCCGCGAAGAGGCGATCGAGGCGAGTCTCCACCGTCGCCGTCGCCAGCAGCAGCCGCGGCTCACCGACGCTCACCCGCCAGAGCCCGTCGGCGCCGCGCGAGATCGCCCGGTCCGGCCAACGCAGCGCCACCGCCTGCGAGGGCTCGATCGGCACCAATCGCTGCGCCAGCCACGCCTCCGGCTCTTGCTCGACGATCGCCAAGAGCTCCGCCTCCACCACCCAGGGCGTCTCTTGCTCGTGCACCAGCACCCCGAAGATCCCCGCCCCGTCGCTGGTCGGGTCGGCCAGCCGCAGGATCAGCCGCTCATCGCCCGAGACGATCTCGATCGTCCCGCGGATCGCCCCCAACCGCGTCCCTGGCGACACCGCCCGCAGCGTCGTCGCCATCCGCAGCGAGCCCCACAGCCCCTCGATCGCCTCCGGGTCCGCCGAGCCCAGCAGCGCCTCACCGACGAAGAGCTGATGCGGCCCCTCTGGCGTCGGCAGCAGGCGGATCGTCGCCCCGTCCGCGCGCGCGATCTCGACGCTCGCCTGCGCCAGCTCGCGCTCCCCGAGGTTCGGGAAGAGGCGCCGCGCCACCGACTGCGTCGACACCAGCTGGATCCCGCGCCCGTCCTCCGCCCACGGGTCCGCGTGCAGCAGCACGACCGAGCCGGCCGCCAGCCCGGCCAGCGCCAACGTCACCTTCGCGGGTCGCCAGCGCATCATCGCCGCCGCCTCCACAGCGCCACGATCCCCAGCCCCACCGCGAAGCCTGGCAGCCCCAGCAGGCAGACCAAGCTCATCCGTTGGATCTGCTCGGGCAGCAGCACCAGCTTCACGTGCTCGCGCTCGCGCGCGCGGATCCCCAGCAGCGCCTCGCGTTGAGCGAGCCAGCCGATCGTATTCAGGATCAGGTCGCGGCCGCGATCGTAGATCACGTCGTCACGCAGCACCGCGTTCAGCGCGAAGTCATGCGAGGCGATCACCGCCACCCGCGCGCCGCCCCGCTCCGACGCCGCCGCCACCGGGATCGGCCCGATCTGGTCGTAGCTCGCGTCGTAGTGGGGGACGCCGCCGCTCTGCAGCCCCTCGATGTCCGCCTCCGCCCAGCCCTGCTCCGACGTCTGCAGCAGCGTGATCGCCGGCGCCTCGATGACCAGCTCACGCGCCGTCATCAGCGAAGCTGGCTGCCCGACCAGGCTCGTCACCGCCGGGTGCGATCCCCAGCCGTCCACCAGCGTAAACGCCAGCAGCGGGGTCGCCCCTGGCATCGTGTGCGGGTCGAGCACCACCCGCTCGCCCAAGCGGATCCCGAAGCGAGCCGTCAGCGCCTCCAGCCCAGTCGGCGCCAGATCGGGCCGTCCGCGCAGGATAACCGCCCCCGCCAGCACCAGCAGATCGCCGCCGCCGTCGACGAAGCGCTCGATCGCCCGCACCTGCTCCGTCGGCAGCGCCCCCTCTGGACCTGCCACGAGGACCAGGTTGCACTCCGCCAGCCCCTCGGGCCGCTCGAGCTCGGCGGGACGCACCTCCAGGTTGGCGCCGGCCAAGAGGTCGCGCAGGTGCGCGTACCCCTTATAAGGCTCGAGGCTGTCGAAGGCCGGCTCGCCGTGCCCTTGCGTGTAGCAGACCACCGTGCGCCGCGGATCGCTCACCCCCAAGAAGCGGGCGAGCAGCGCCTCCTCGCCGCGGAACGCCTTCACCCGCGGCCCGCTCATCTGTACATCGGGACCTGTCGCATAGGTCACCAGGTCTGAGGGCAGCACGTGCTCCTTGCGCAGCTTGCTCCCCTGCCCCGCGCGGATCAGCACCACCCCGTCGGCCAGCTCGCGGCCGCTGAGCCCGTAGTCGGCGAGCATCGCCTCGGCCTGCTGCCGATCGCGATCCGGGTCGAGGAAGCGCAGGCGCAGGCTCGGCGCGACCACGCGCATCCGCAGCAGCACCTCCCGCAGCTCCCCCGCGAGCGGGTTCGGGCGGCCGCCGCCGATCGTCGTCGGCACCACCACGGTCACGTCGATCGGCGCCTTCAACCCCGCGAGCACCTCACGCGCCCGATCGCTGAGCGTATACACCCGCCCCTCGGTCCAGTCGTCGCGGCCCGCGTGGCGCGAGAAGAAGACCCCCAAGTGCCCGCACGCGATCGCCAGCAGCACGATCTGCGCGAGGTGCTCCCAGCGCCGCCGCGGATCCACCATCGCGATCGCCGCCGCCGTCAACACCGCCACCGCGCCGACGTGGAAGAACACCCAGTGGTAGTCGACGATCCCCTGCGCCAGCTCCTGCATCATGCCCAGCAGGCTGCTCCACTGCAGCAGCGACGCCACCCAAGGCGACTCCACCTGATCGGCCAGCAGCCCGGCCAACAAGAAGATCGTCGACGCCACGAAGGTCATCACCGCCGCCGCCATCTGCGAGCGCACCAGCGAGCTCGCCAGCAGCCCGAGCGCCAAAAAGGTCCCGCCGACCAGCAGCACCCCCAAGTACCCCGACAAGATCGGACCGATCTCCGGCGACACCGCCGCCCCGCGCAGCAGAACGTAAAAGATCGCCGTCGGCAGCCACAGCGCCACATAGAACGTGTACGCGCCGACCAGCTTGCCCACCACGATCTGCGACGGCGACAGCGGCGCCGTCAGCAGCGCCTCCAGCGTCCCTTGGCGCCGCTCCTCCGCCACCAGCCGCATCGACAGCGCCGAGCAGATGAAGATCACCGGCAGCCAGAAGATAAAGAACGAGCCGCCGAAGTAGAACTGCATCACCGGCCCTGGCGCCGCCAGCGGGTCGTTGAGGAACTGGAGCAGCAGCGCGAAGTTCCAGCCCTGATTGAGCAAGAACAGCGTCCCCACCAGGTACGCCAGCGGCGTCACGAACAGCGACAGCAGCTCGCGATGCGCCACCGCCAGCGCCCCGCGCAGCCACGGCCACGGCGACTGCAACGGCTCACCGAGGCTCACGGGAGGTCCTCCAGCGCGCCCGTCACCCGCGCGAAGCGCTCCTCGAGGCTGCGGCGCCCCATCTCGAGGCGCACCAGCGGCAGCCCGCGGCCCGCGCTCACCCGCCCCAGCGCCAGCCGCACCGCCTCCGCGACGTGTCCTTTGGAGCAGCGGATCCTCGCCTCCGCGATCCCGCCGCGCTCGCTCAGCGCCACCGCCCGCGCCGCCTCCGCCTCTACCCCCTCCACCGTCGCCAGCGCCTCCTCCACCACGGACCGCGCCAGCCCCACGCCCCCCTCCCACTCCGCCCACACCTCTTGCGCCGAGGTCGCCTGGCTCAGCGCCTCATCGGCCACGATCTTGCCCCGCGCCAAGATCACCACGCGGTCGCACAGCGCCTCCACCTCCGCCAAGATATGCGACGAAAAGATCAACGTCTGCGCCCCCCCCAGCCCCTTCAGCACGCCGCGCACGTCCAGCACTTGGTTCGGGTCCAGCCCCACCGTCGGCTCATCGAGCACCAGCAGCGGCGGCGCCGCCAGCAGCGCGTCCGCGATGCCGACCCGCTGGCGGTACCCGCGGCTGAGCTGGTGGATCGGCGTCTCCAGCATCGACCGCAGCCCCGTCAGCTCGCACACCCGCGCCAGCTCCCCCTCACGCGCAGGCGCCGGCACCCCCTTGATCTTCGCGCGGAACCACAAGTGCTCGCGCACCCGCAGCTCGGCGTACAGCGGCACCTGCTCCGGCAAGTAGCCGATCTGCTGGCGCGCCTGCAGCGAGCGCGTCGCCACGTCGATCCCCGCCACCCGCACCTGCGTCTCGCCTCGCGGCCGCTCTGGCCGCGCCTGGATCGCCAAGAAGCCGCAAAACAGGCGCATCAGCGTCGACTTACCCGCCCCGTTCGGCCCCAGCAGCCCCACCCGCTCCCCCGGCCGCACCGCGAACGACACATCATCCAGCGCCCACGCGGCCGCGCCGCGGTAGCGATGCGACAGCGCCGTGATCTCGAGCGAAGCGGGCGGACGCGGGTTCATGGCGAAGGAGCGGCGGCCCCGTCGTCGGGCCTCGCGAGCGACGGCGTAGCATCCTCGGCGGCCCCGGGGCCACCCCCGGCCGCACTCTCCGGGATCATCAGCTCCGGCGGCGGACCCGGGCGCGTATCAAGCGGGTCGCGCGCGATCTCAGCCAACGCCCACGTGATCACCTCCTTCACCCCCGCGTCGCCCTCGCTCGCCTGCCGCTCCGCCAGCACCTCCTGATACCCCGCCAGCCGCTGGATCCCCATCGTCTCGACGATCACCGCCCGCACCTTGGGATCCGTCTCGTACTTCAGCGCGTACACCAGCGCGATCGCCGTGCCGTTGTCCGCCGCCGGCGTCAGCGCCGCTGCGCACGCGCTGCGCTCCTCTGGCCCCTTCACAAAGCCCTCCTCGCCGCGCAGCGTCAGCCCGTCGATCAACCCCTTACGCCGGATCTCGTACGCGATATAGGCCGCCGAAGCCCCCTCACGATCCCCCGCCTTCACCAGCAGCTCGCCGAGCAGCAGCCACGCCGCCAGGTCATCCGCGTCGTCCTCCACCACCCGGCGCTGCAAGCCTGCCGCCTCGGCGAATTGTCCGTCCGCCCCCAACGCCAGCGCCAACACCCGCACCGGCTCGATCTCCCCCGGCAGCAGCGCCCCCGCCTGCCGATAGAACGCGATCGCCGCCCGGCTGTCGCCGTTCGTCTGATACAGCGAGCCCAACAACAAGCTCGCGTTCGCCCGCAGCGGCGCCGCCTTCGCCGACTCCGCGATCTCCCGCAGCTGCGGCCCCAGCTCGCTCAGCGCGCCACGCATCCCCATCGCGTCCGCCGGATCAATCGCCGAGATCCGCTCCTTCGCCGCCTGATAGCGGCCCGCGAGCGCGTCATCGTCGATCGCCGGCGCCTCGCTCTTCACCGCGACCTTCGGCGGCGGCGCCTGGATCGGCCCCGGACCGCACCCGAAGGCCCCGCTCATCGCCGTCAGCACTACCAGGCCGCGAAACGCGCGAAATCGACCCGCCCCCATGATTGCGCTCTGCACCCGCCCACGGTGCCATTTTTTTCCCTTTTTTGCGCCAGCCATACCGCGCCCGCCCGCGCTGTGATCTCCCGGGCGGACGACGAGGCCCCATTGCGTGCGGCAGCCCTCGCCGCCCCGCCCCCGCTCAACCCAGCCGGCGCCGCGGCATCCGCGGGTGCTCCGCGGCGGCCACCATCGCCGCGCCGGCGAGCGCCGTCAGGTCGAGCGCCAGGGCCCCCGGATGCGCCGCCACCGCCAACTCCCCCGCGACCCCGTGCACGTGCACCCCAGCGAGCGCCGCCGCCCAGGGGCTCAGCCCTCGCGCCATCAACGCCGCGATGAAGCCGCTCAGGCAGTCCCCGCTGCCCGCGGTCGCCAACCCCGGCCCGCCGCTCACCGCGATCGCCAGCCGCTCGCCCTCCGCGATCAACGTGCCCTCCCCCTTCAACACGACCACCGCCTCGATCGCCGCGCTTAAGCGCGTCACCGCTCGCCGCCGCGCCCCCTGCACCGAGCCCGAAGAGGCCCCTGCGTGCCCCAGGCGGCGCAGCAGCCCCGCCGCCTCCCCAGGGTGCGGCGTCAGCACCCGCGGCCCGCCGGGCCGCAGCTCCAGCGGGATCGCCAGCAGCGCCGAGGCGTCCCACAGCGCCGGCCGCGGATCCTCCGCCCACAGCGCCGCCAGCCCCGCCCGATCCTGCTCACGCGTCAGACCTGGCCCGACGACCAGCACGTCCGCGCCCACAATAACCTGGCCTTCCGACCATGTCTGAAGCATCAGCTCTGGCCGATGCGCGATCATCGCCGCCGCGCCCGCGACCTCGCGCGCCCCCAGCGTCACCAGCCCGGCCCCGCAGCGCAGCGCCGCCGTCGCCGCCAGCACCGCCGCGCCAGGGGTCTCAGGCGACCCCGCGATCACCCCCACGTGCCCGCGTTCGCCCTTATGCGCCCCCGGACGCAGCGCCTCCAGCCACCCCCGCACCAGCCCCGGATCCACCAGGATCGCCGCCCCTGCCCCGCCATCCGCCGGATCCTCCCGCAGCCCGATCGCCGCGATCACCACCTCCCCGGCGCGCTCGCGCCCTGGCGTGATGTGCAGCCCCGGCTTGCTCGCCTGCATCGTCACCGTCAGCGCCGCCCTCACCGCCTCCCCCGCGATCTCGCCGCTGTCCGCGTCCACCCCGGTCGGCAGATCGATCGCCACCACCGGACCAACATGGCCCAAAAGCCAGCTCACGCCCGCCGCGATCGCCCCGCGCGGCGCCCCCGCGCTGCCCGTCCCCAGCAGCGCGTCGACCGCGACCACCTCCGGATCACGGATCGGCTCTGGCAGCCCCACGCCCACCGCCACACCTACCGCCTCTGCCATCCGGATCTGCGCCTGGGCGACCCCACCGCGCCGCTCACCCACCAACCACGCCTCGACCTTCACCCCCCACCCATGGAGCTGCCGCGCCATCGCCAGCCCGTCGCCCCCGTTGTTCCCTGGCCCGCACAGGGCCACCACCCGGCGCCCTGGCCACCGCGCCACCACCTCATGCGCCACCGCCAGGGCCGCGCGCTCCATCAGCAGCGCCGACTCGATCCCCAACACCTCGATCGTGAATCGATCCCCACGCGCGCTCGCGGCCGCGCTCACGAGGCGCGCGATGGGCTCGCTCACCGCGCCCCCAGCAGCGCATCGACCGTCTCGCCGATCCGCCCCGCGAACGCCTCCAGCAGCCCCAGATCTGGGCCCTCCAGCATCACCCGCAGCTTCGACTCCGTACCCGAATAACGGACCACCACGCGGCCGTCGTCGCCGAGCTCGCGCTCGATCCCCTCGACCACCCGCGCCAGCCCTGGGATCTGCTCCAGCGGCACCTTCTCCGCCACCGGGATCGCCCGGGCCACCTGCGGGTAGCGGATCATCGACGCCGCCAGCTCGGGCAGCGATCGCCCGCTGCGCAGCATCAACGACAGCACCTGCAGCGCCGCCAGCACCCCGTCGCCGGTCGTCCCGTGGTCCAGGAAGATCACGTGCCCCGACTGCTCGCCGCCCAAGTTGTACGCGCCGGCCACCATCGCCTCGACCACGTAGCGATCGCCCACCGGCGCCCGCACCAGCCTGATCCCGGCCGCCGCCAAGCAGCGCCCCAGCCCCATGTTCGACATGATCGTCGCCACCACCCCGCCGCCGCGCAGCGCCCCGCGCGCGTGCAGATCTAAGGCGCAGATCGCCAAGATCGCGTCGCCATCGATCAGCGCCCCGTGATGGTCGCAGAACACGACCCGGTCCGCGTCGCCGTCGAGCGCGATCCCCAGGTCCGCCCCGTGCTCGACCACCGCCGCGCGCATCGCCCGCGGATCCATCGCGCCGACGTGATCGTTGATGTTCGTACCATCGGGGTGCGCGCCGATCGTGATCACCGAGGCCCCCAGCTCCGTGAGCACCGCCGGCGCGACCTTGTAGGCCGCCCCGTGCGCGCAATCGACCACGATCTTCAGCCCGTCCAACGCCAGCTCGCTCGGGAACGAGTGCTTCAAGTGGGTGATGTAGCGGCCCGTCGCGTCGTCGATCCGCATCGCTTTGCCGATCTCGCGGCCACGCGCGACTCGCCCGTCCAACGCGCCGGGCGCCATCAACCCCTCGAGCTCGGCCTCCACCTCATCGGGCAGCTTGAAGCCGTCGTGCGCGAAGATCTTGATGCCGTTGTCCTCGAACGGGTTGTGGCTCGCCGAGATCACCACCCCCGCGTCTGCGCGCATCGATCGAGTGATGTACGCGATCCCCGGCGTCGGCAGCGGCCCCACCAGCATCACCTCCGCCCCCATCGCGCACACCCCCGCCGCCAGCGCGGTCTCGAACATATACCCGCTCAGCCGCGTATCCTTGCCGATCACCACCCGCCCGTGCCGCCCGAAGTGGGCCGCGACCGCCATCCCGAGGCGCATCGCCACGTCGGGCGTCATCGGGTGCACGTTCGCGGGGCCGCGGATCCCGTCCGTCCCAAACAGTCGCCGCTCGCTCGCCATCGATCCCTTGTACCTGCTCTGCCCGGGGCTCGCCAGCCGCGCTCACTGCGGCAACGGTCGGACGATGAAGCGACGGCTCGCGGGCTCCACCGCGAGGCGAGCGCGCACCTCCGCGGGCACCTGATCGGTCATCTTGAAGTCGACGACCACCGCGGTCGCCGGGGGCCGCAGCTCTGGCGCCGCCTCCATCCGCACCTCCGCGACGATCAAGCTCGCCGTCTCCTCGAAGCGCCGCAGATCCGGGAGCGGCCCGCGCACGACCACCGGATACGTCGAAGGGATCCCGGCGAAGCGCTCGCTGTCCACCGGCAGGGGCACGTCGATCCGCCGCTCGCCATACTTCGGCCGGATCATCAGCCTGATATCCACCTGCGGCCGCTCGCCCGCCGGCACCCCGACGAACGCCACCCCTTCGCGCGGCAGCAGCACGCTCTTCGTCACCTCGACGCTCTCGCTCACCCCTGTGCGCTCGATCGTCTCCGTGCGCAGCGATGAGATCTCTTGCAGCGCGGTGCGCCCGCCTCGCACGCGGATCCGCGGCGGCCGCACCAACGTGCTCACCTGCTCGTAGTCGGCGTGCACCTCGATCTGCACCTCAGGCTTCACCGGGAAGTCGCGCTCGATCACCGGATCGAAGCGCAGATCGACCCGGTCGTACACGATATTGCGGAAGAGCACCCCCTGCGGCATGACGATGCTGGACGGCTCGATCTCGAGCGGCCCCGGCGACGCCGACCGGAGGTCCAAGTTCACCACTCCGAAGTCCTTCGCGCTCAGCCGGTTGATCCGCGCCCAAGGCCCGTGCAGCTCGACCGCCACCGCGTCGGGGAGATCCGTGAGCAGCACCCGATCTGGATCGGGCGTCACCCGCAGCGGCACATTAAACGCCCGCGTCACGTCATCGCGGCTGACGATAAAGAAGATCGACGCCAGCACCAGCGCGGTCGCCTTCGCCCCCCAGTTGTCAAAGATCGCCCCGGCGCACCACCGCGCGGCTGAGAACTTCGCCTTCATTCTCGCCCCTCCGCGGCGCCCTGCGCCGGCTCACGGCTCTCGACGATCGAGCGGCTCGCCTCGCCGTGGAGCCGCCCGATCCGCGTCTCTCCGGCCTGACTCACCTCGATCGGCCCGGGCGCTGGCGCCTCGAACCACCCGGTGATCCGCGCCTCGACCTCACCGACGCTCAGCGGCGGCGACACCTCACCGCGGAAGATCGCCCGCATCTCGCCGCGCTCCTCGCTGACCACCAGCACCAGCGCGTCTGTCTCTTCGCTCATGCCGATCGCCCCGCGGTGGCGGGTGCCGAAGCGCGGATCCAGCTCTTCATGCTGGCTGAGCGGGCAGATGACCCCGGCTCGCGTGAGCCGCAGCTCCTGGATCAGCACCGCCCCGTCGTGCGCGAGGTTGATCGGGTGCGGCACCATCAACGCGACCAGCGTGTCCGCCTGCAGCGACGCGTCGATCTCACGACCCCGGTTGCTCGCGACCTCGAGCACAGCGATCTCCCCCTCGATGATGATCAGCGCCCCGATCCGCGCGCGCTGGAGCCGCTCCATCGCCACCACGATCTCCGAGACCGCCGAGCGCGCGGCCTTACGGCGCCCCTGCGGCAGCAGCTCCTGACCGATCCGCATGAGCACCCGCCGGATCTCCTGGTGGAACACCACCACCACGATGATGATCGCGTACTCGATCAGGTACTTCAGCAGCGCCGCCACCGCGACCAGGTCCAGCGCCCTCGCGATCGCGGCGACCGCCCCAAAGAACCCCGCCGCCAGCAGCAGCGGCACCGCCCTGGTCCCACGGAGCGCCCGCAGCACCGCGTAGAAGGCCGCGTAGAGCAGCCCGAAGTCGAGCGCGTCACGCCACGTGAGCGCCGCGAGGAATTCAGCCGGTGACATCGATCCCCCTGCGCGCCTGCCGATAGGCCGCGCGGATCGATCCAGCCACCTGCAGCGCCGCCACCGTCGCGGCGACGTCGTGCACGCGCAGCAGCCGCGCGCCGTGCTCCACCGCCACCAGCGCCGCGACCACGCTCGCCGCCTCCCGCTCGCCCACCGGGAGCCGCGTGAGCGCCCCCAGGAACGACTTACGGCTCGCCCCGATCATCACCTCGCAGCCGGTCTCTCGCCGCAGATCGTCGCCAGCCGCCACCAACGCCGCTGACTGCGCCGGCGTCTTCCCGAAGCCGATCCCCGGATCGACGATGATGTGCCGCCTCGAGATCCCCCCCGAGATCGCTCGCTCCACCGCCGAAGCGAGCTCCGCCGCGACCTCAACGATCACGTCTTGAAAGGCGATCCCTTGCTGCATCGTCGCCGGCTCGCCGCGCATGTGGCCGATCACCAGCCCGGCCCCGCTCGCCGCCACGACCTCGATCATCGCCGGATCGGCCAGCCCGCTGACATCATTGACGATCATCGCGCCCGCCGCGACCGCCGCCGCCGCGACCGCCGCGCGTCGGGTATCGACGCTGATCGCCGCGCCAGTCGCCATCGCCGCGAGGCGAGCGATCACTGGCACCACCCGCTGCGCCTCCAATTCGGGGCTCACGGGCGCCGCCCCTGGCCGCGTCGACTCGCCGCCGAGATCCAAGATCACCGCGCCCTCCCCGCGCAGCGTCGCGCAGCGGCGAAGCGCCATCGCCACGTTCGCCGACGAGGCCCCTTCCGGCACGAGGTGCCCCCCATCAAAGAACGAATCCGGGGTCAGGTTGACGATCGCCATCACCTGCGGCGACTCGAGATCGACGGCTCCCCCCGCGTGCAACCAGAGACAACGATCATCCACGCGGCCCACTCCCAGCTTCTTACCTCGCCCGGGGGCCTGAAGCGACGGCCCACCGCGCGCGACCAACATCACCAAGCGCCGGCTAGGCCTCGGAGCGCTCCTCGCCACGCCCCGCGAAGTTCTTCGCCTCGATGCCGTAGCGGCGCAGCAGCTTGTGCAGGTACTTACGGTCCATATCGGCCTCACGCGCCGCCCTTGAGATGTTGCCTTCGGATCGTTGCAGCAGCCACGCCAAGTACGCTTCCTCGAAGATCTCGACGGCGCGCTCCTTCTGCTCGCGGAAGGTCAACGTCGGATCAAACGAGACCGCGGCCTCGCGGCTCGCCCCCCCGTTCACCGGCGTGATCAGATCGATCCCCCCATTCGGCGACAGGTACGCCGAGCGTTCGACCACATTGCGCAGCTCTCGCACGTTCCCGGGCCAGTCGTAGCCGACCAGACGCGCCATCGCCTCGCCATCGGGCGAGCGCCACATGCCCGGCGGCAGGCGCCGCGAGAACAGCTCGATCAGCAGCGGAATATCCTCGCGACGCTCGCGCAGCGGCGGCACCTTGTTCGCCACCACCGCCAGAATGAAGTACAGATCGTCGCGGAAGGTCCCCTCGGAGACCATCGCCTGTAGGTCCGTCTGGGTCGCGGCGATCAGGCGAACATCGACCTCGACCTCATCGCTGCCGCCCACCCGTCGGATCCGCCGGCTCTCGATCGCGCGCAGCACCTTCGCTTGCAGCTCCATCGGCATCTCCGCGACATCGTCCAGGAAGAGCGTCCCGAGGTTCGCCTGTTCAAACGCCCCTGGACGGGCCGGCTGTGCCCCTTGCTCGGCCCCGAAGAGCTCGACCTCCAGCGCCGCCGACGCCGTCCCACCGCAGTCGACGACCACAAACGGCTGCTGACGCCGCGGCGAGGCGTCGTGGATCGCCCGCGCCAACAGATCTTTGCCGGTGCCCGTCTCTCCTTCCAGGAGCACGGTGACGTCTGCGCCTGCGACCCTCTCCAGCACGCCGAACACCTTGCGCATGGCCAAGCTGCGGCCCCGAACCGGCCCAAAGTGATCCGCGGTGCTCGGTAAGATCTCTGCCCGCGAGTCACGCGGCATGAACCGGATCTGCACCCGACCGATCGCAAGCACGTCACCTGGCCGGATGAAGGCGTCCGCGATTCGCGCCCCACCGATGAAGGTCCCGTTGGTCGAACCGAGATCCACGAAGCGATAGGCGTCGCCTTCGCGGCGGATCTCGGCGTGCGTGCGGCTCACCGAGTCATCCGGGATGACGATCGTCGACTGCCTAGACTTACCGAGGCGTACAAGGTCTTGAGTGATATCAAACTCACGCCCGCGTAGCTCCCCTGACAGGACCAAGAGGCGATAGCCGACGTGCCGAAGCGGGTCCTCCGCGTCGTGCACCACAGTCGAGTCGATGCTCATCTCGATGTCGCTGCTCACGCCCTCACGCTAGCAGGATGCCGACCTATTCGTAAGCGGGCGAGATCACGATGCCGGCCCAGCGCGAAATTAATCCACCCACGCAACAAAAAGGGGCGGTCCTCTGCCGCCCCTTGGGAGGATCCGATCCGTCCGATCAGATGTAGAAGTCGATCACGGTCACCCCGCGCTCATCCACGGGCACACGCCCTTCATGCGGACGTGAGGTCTCTTCGTTGTGGGGCGGCGCGACCAAGGGCAGCTCGATCGCCGGAGGTCCGGGTTGTGGGGCGAACGGCTGCCGGGTGGACCTTGGACGCTTCTCCTGTGGATGGCGCGACATCATGACCTTCCCTTCTCGGGCAGGCTCTCGACCTGCCCCCGCTGCACTCCGCTGCAAACCTCACACCGACGCTCCAAGACCCATAATCTTTGGCATTGCCCGGCGCCAAATCCTCGTGTAAATCGCGTGTCTGGTGGGGCCGTACGCGCCGTCCATGATCTGGGTGTCATGGTGCTGGTCGCGACGACTCCCGGGGAGACGCTCATCCCACCAGCCTAGTCCTCCGGCTCACGCTTACAAGCCTCGTCACCGCGCGTGTCGCAGTGAGGCTGGCGCGCACATCCGCCTAGAAGTCGACCACGACCCAGCGCTCGCCCTCGCGCTCGAGCCTGACCACCACGCCGTCCTCGACCTCAAGCGCCGCCTCATGCGCATCCTCTTGGATCGGATCCGCGAGGTGGCGCGCCAAACGATCACGCGCTTGTACGAGCGCAGCCGCGTGCTCACCCTCGCTCCACGCGCGCCGGAGATCCTCCTGCGCGAGCCCGATCCGATAGCGCTGCGGCGCCAACCCCAGCAGCACATCCCAGCGCTGCTCTTGGCTCGCGCGCACCAGCGAACGGAGGGCCGCGCGCGGCGTCGACTGGTCAAAAAGAACCCCCGGATCCTCCGCGAAGACCCACCCTTTCCCGCTCCAACGCGCCGCGACAGGCCGTTCATTCGAGAGGAAGAGCAGCGCCTCCGGCCGCACCTCGACGATCTTGCCCAGCCCAGCGGAGCGACCCTGCCGAGCGAGCTCGACCCCATCAAGCGCTCCTGCGAGCGACGGGATCGCCGCCGCGCGGACAGCCCCCTCATCCCCGCGACGGATCGACGCGCTCACACGATCACCGGCTCGCTCGAGCTCGCGGATCTGCGTTGGAGCGCACCCGACCGCGACGATCGCCGCCGCGACCAGGGCCTCAGCCCGCTTCACCGCCACCACGCGCCTTCGGCTCGACGATCGCGGTGAAGGTCGCGCTGCTTCGAACCTTTCCGTCGCACACGATCTCGCCGGCAAATTTACCCAGACGGCCGAGTCGCTGCGCTACTACCGTGATCTCGAGGATATCCCCCGGCACCACCGGCGCGCGAAACTTCGCCTCCTGGATCCCGACGAAGAAGCAATGATGAAGCGCCGGATCAAAGGCACCGGACGCGTGGGCGAGCACCACCGCGGCCTGCGCCATCGCTTCGACCTGTAACACCCCCGGCATCACCGGAAAGCCGGGAAAGTGCCCCTGTAGGATCGGCTCGCTCACCGATACGAGCTTGCGAGCCAACACGCGCTCACCCGGGACGACCTCGAGCACACGGTCGATCAAGAGGAACGGGTAACGATGCGGGAGGATCGCCTGGATCTGAGTGGCGTCGAGGACCATGGGCTCGCCGAGTTTACCCCAGACAGCCCTCAGGACGGGTGCTTCTCGTTGTAGCGCTTGATCACCAGCCCGGTGATATCCAAGCCCTCGTCGACGTAGATGACCGAGTTCTCGTCGCGGATCAGGACGAGGTCGATCTCCATCTCACCCGCGATCTTGTCGACGATCGACTGGCACTTCTTGTACATGTCCTCGAGCACCTGGCCCTCTTGCTGCGCGAGCTCTTGCTGCATCGTCATGTAGACGTTTTGCATCTCGAGCAGCTCCTTCTGCAGCGACTCTTGCGCGGCCATCAGCGCCTCCCCCGCGAGATCTTTGAGCTTGGCCTGGTCCGCCTCGAGCTTCTTTCGCTTCTTCTCGAGCTTCTTCTGCTTGGCGTTCGAGCTCTCCTCGAGCTTCTTACGAGCGGCCTTGCCTTGATTCGTCTCGAGCAGGACCGTCTGCATGTTCACCATGGCGATCCCGCGGACCTTCTTGATCGCGGCGGTCGCCGCGCCGGCGGTCGGAGCGGCCGAGATCGCAGAAAAAGCGAGGCAGAGGCCGCCGATCAGGCCAAGGCGGAGGATTCGGTGCGAGCGTCGTGATGTCATGGTCAGTCGAGTCCGTGTCTAGGGGTGAGCCTTGTCGTAGGCGATAATCACGCGGTTGGTGAGGTCGAGCTTCGGGTTGACGTAGAGCACCGTCGAGTCAGCGCGGACGAGCACGATCTGGAGCTCCTCCTCCAAGGCGATGCCCTTCACGATCGCAGCGACCTTCTTGTATATCTTCTCCGTGAGGAGCGCCTCCTTGGTCGACAGCTCCTCTTGCATCTGCGCGTAGAGCTGCTGCATCTCCTGCTCCTTCTCCATCAGCTCCATCTGCCGGCGCTGCAGCTCCTGCGGGGAGAGCATCGCCGCCTTCGCCTGGAGGTCCTCGACCTTCTTCTGCAGGTCCTTCATCTTCCGGTCGAGCTTCGACTGGTTCTTGGTGAAGTCAGCCTCGAGCTCCTTCTTCGAGCGCTGGCCCTCGGTCGTCTCGACGATCACCCGCTGCACTTCAACGACCGCGACCTTGTCGATCGGCCTCAGCGGCGCAGCGGCGACAGGACTGGCGATCAGCGGCGACGCGGCCAAGAGCACGCAAGCCAGGAGCTTGGAGGGGCTAATCATGACGGGGCGAACCTTAGCTTCCACGGGGGTAGGCAGCAAGCCGCTCTAGACGCCCCCACCGGCCGGCTCATTCATCGCGCGCTAACATCCTGGCCCTAGCGGCCCCCCAATCGCGGGCCGACCTGCTTCAGAACGAGTTCCCGACGTTAAACTCAAAGACCACCGGATCCTCACCACGAGGCAGCAATTCGGTCGGCGCCAGACGATCCAGCGGGAAACCCCACTCGAAGCGGAGCGGCCCGATCGGGGACTGCCAACGGAAGCCGAAGCCGATGGAGCGCCGCAAATTCCGGAAGCTGAAGCTATCGCACGGATCTGCCTTCGGGAGCGCCGTCGGGTTCGCCTCGCGGCAGTACACCGACTCCGTATTAAACGCGTTGCCCACGTCCATGAAGATCACGCCCTTGATATTGGCAGGCGGGACCATCATGAACTCCAGCTCGGCGTTGAGCGCGGTCAGCAAGTTGCCGCCGATCGGGTAGGCCGAGAGGGGAGCGGTCGGATCCGAGGAGCTCTGCACCAGGATATTCGGCCCCAAGCTCCGCAAGCGATAGCCGCGGATCATGCCCGCGCCAAAGATGCCGCCCGGGAAGTAGCGCTCGAAGATCGGCACTCCCCGCGGCTGAAGGCTGTGGATGAAGCCCACCTGGAGCTGCGTCTTGAAGACGACCCACGCGCGAAACGCCTTCTTGCTCTTGATCAGCGGGAAGTAGAAGCGGAAGGCGCTGTCGTAGCGGTTAAAGAGGTTCTGCGAGCCCAGGTACTTGTTCGCGAACTCCGCGCGCAGCTCGTGGCGCATGCCCTTGGTCGGGAACAGGAAGTTATCGGTCGTGTCGTAGCGGACACGCGCCTCCACCGACGACGTGATCCCGTTGGAGAACAAATTCGTGATGAGCTGGCCCGCGGGCACGTTAAAGAGGTTACCCGGCGCGAACACGCCGCCGCCGCCGCCGATGTTCCCGAACGCGCTGGTTCCGAAGTCTACCTTCACGTACTCGAACGAGTAGCCCGCGAAGAAGATCAAATTCGGCAGCCGCGGCAGCGGATAACCCCACGAGAAGCGGAACCCCGACGAGTCGCGCGCGAAGCTCGGGAAGACGTTACGCGTGTTGAAGACGCTGAACTGGAAGTTCCAGCGCGTGTCGAGGAAGTAGCGGGTGAAGTACGAGAGGTTGAAGAGCCGGCGCAGGCTCGACATCTGCGCGACCAACGTGACCGACGTCCCGCGCCCGAGGAAGTTGTCGTAGTTCACCTGCGCCTGCAGCACGAAGTTCTCGATCGTCGAGAACCCCGCGCCGACCTGGAAGGTCCCGGTCAGCCGCTCGGTGACCTCGACGTTGAGCACGATCTTGTCCTCGGCGCTGCCCTTCGAGGTCGAGACCGTGACGTCGTTGAAGAAGCCGAGGCGGAGGACGTTGAACTCCGAGAGCTCCTTACCTGTCTCCGAGTACAGGTCTCCCTCGCGGATGATCATCTCCCGACGGATGACCTTGTCCGAGGTCTTGTCGTTCCCGTAGATGTTGATCCGCTCGACGTACGTCAGCGGCCCCTTGCCGACCTCCAGGGTCATATAGAGGAGCAGCTTCTCCTTATCCTGGCGAGCGTCAGGGATCACGTTCACATAGGCGTAGCCGCTGTCTTTGTAGCGACGCTCGATGTCCTGGATGATCTGCTGCACCTTGCCCATCGACGCGATATCGCCCTCACGCAGCAGCGGCGTGATCGACTCGGCGAGCACCGTCTCGCTAAACAGCGCCTCCTCGCCCCGCGGCAGGACCTCCTTCGCCCGGATCTTGCCGACCCGATAGAGCGACCCCTCCTCGACCGGGATCGTCAAGGTGACGAAGCGCCGGTCCGGCGTCAGGCTCATCTCGGGGTCCTTGAAATTCGCGTCCAGGTACCCGTGATCCCCGTAATAGGCGCGCAAGATCTGGTAGTCGGTCGTGAACGCGTCGCGGTTGAACACGCCGCCCGCGCGCTTGCTCAGCAGGCTCATATAGCCGCCGACACGCGTCTGCATGCCCTTTCGCAGCTCCTCGTCGGAGAAGGCCTGGTTGCCGACGAAGGTGATGTCGCGGACGATCACCTCCGCCGACTCGCTGATCGAGATGTAGATGTCGACCTTACCCGGCTCATCCTCGACGGCACGCACGCCATAGGTGACCTCAGCGAGGAAGAACCCCTTCTCGATGTAGACGCCCTTGACCTTCTCGACGTTCGCTTTGACCTTACCGTGGTCGAGGATGCTGTTCTTGGTCAGATCCAGCGCCTCGTTGATGTCGTCGAGCTTCACCTTGTTGTTGCCCTCGACGACGATCTTTCGGACTGTCGGCCGCTCCTTCACCCGGTAGAGCAGGATCACCCCTGCGGGCCCCAGCTCACCGAGCACCTCGACGTCCTCAAATTTCCCGAGCGCCCACAGGCGCCGCAGATCGGAGGCCAACGAGCTCACCGCGACCAGCTCACCGACCTTGCTCTCGATCTCCAAGAGCATGGCGTCCGACTCGACCCGGCGGTTGCCCTCGAAGCGGATCTCCGCGATCGGTTGACCATAGACATCGTCGGGCACCGCCTCGAGGTAGACGGCCTTAAAGATCGCGTCGCCCGCGAACGGCGCGACCTTACGCGCGTCCGCCGAGAAGGCGCCGAGGAGCCCCGCTGCCAGCGCGAAGAGGGCGAGCACGCGCCCCAGGGCGGCCTGGAGCGCGACGCGGAGAGGGAGAGCAGTGGCGGCGCGGTCGCTCACGAATGCTTCGGATCCTGCGACACACGGTCCGGGCGCACAGCGTCGACGCGGAGATCATCGACGAGCCGCCCATCTTCCATGCGGATCTGCCGCGGCGTCTGCCGCGCGAGCTCCATATTGTGGGTCACGACCAGCACGGTCATCTTGTGCTCCGCGTTGAGGCGAAAGAGCAGCTCGTGGACCTCATCGCTGGTGCGAGTATCGAGGTTGCCGGTCGGCTCATCGGCGAGCAGCAGCTTGGGTCGCATCACCAGCGCCCGCGCGATCGCGACACGCTGCTGCTCGCCGCCCGAGAGCTCCCCCGGGCGGTGGCTGAGGCGATGGCTCAGCCCCACAGCGTTCAGCATCTCGGTCGCCCACGCACGCGCCTCACGCGTCGGCACGCGTCCGATCATCGCGGGCATCATCGCGTTCTCCAGCGCCGTGAACTCCGCGAGCAGGTGGTGGAACTGGAAGACGAAGCCGATCGTCCGGTTGCGGAAGGCCGCCAGCTCCGGCGGCGACAAGCGCGTGATGTCGACATCGCCGAAGAACATCTGCCCGCGCGTCGGCAGATCGAGCGTGCCGAGGCAGTGCAGAAGCGTCGACTTGCCAGCCCCCGAGGCGCCGATGATCGTCACCATTTCGCCCGCATCTAGCGTGAGGCTGATGTCCCGAAGGACATGCAAGACCCGCGCGCCGTGCGTGAACTCTTTGTGCATGTGGACCACCCGAACGAGGGGGGATCCGGCGCCGGGCTCTGGGTGATCCATGAGGGGTCCGAAAAGTCGCGCTACCCTAGAATGGGGCCCCTGAGGTGTCAACGCCGCCTTGACCGCGGCTAGTCGCCGCCACGGAGACCATCGACCGGCCGGATCTTGGCCGCTGTCCGCGCTGGATGCACGCTAGACAGCCAGACGATGACCAACGCCGCGATCCCGACGATCGCAACCTCCCGCGGGTCGACGACCACCGGCAACCGTTGGATGTAAAAATCCTCCGCCGAGAGGGGCAAGCCTTGCTCCGCGAGCAGCACGCACACCACGAGGCCTGCTGAGATCCCCAGCGCCGCCCCGAGGCTGCCCACCAGCAGCCCCTCGAGCATGAAGATCCGGGCGATCGAGCGGTCGCTCGCCCCCATCGCCTTGAGGATCGCGATCTGCTCGGCCTTGTCGAGCACCGACATCAAATTGGTCGCCAGGATCCCGAACGCCGCCACCAAGACGACGAAGAGCAGCCCGATGAACATCGCGATCTTCTCCAGCAGCATCGCCGCAAAGATGTTGCGGTGTAGCGCTCGCCAGCTCTCGACCCGCAGGTCGCTCCGCCCGATGCGATCGAGCGTCGCCTGCACCGCCGCCTGTCCCTGCTCCAGCCCCGCGGGATCGACCAAACGAACATCGACCCCATGCACGCGCTCACCGAGCCGCAAGAACGCCTGAACCCGTACGAGCGGCGCATAGAGGCTGCGGTGATCATGCGCGTACATCCCGGAGTGAAAGAGCCCGACCACCCGCACGATCATCGCGCTGGGGATCGGCCCCGCGGGAGTCATCCGCCCCACCGGAGTGATCACCTGCAGACGCTCGCCAAAGCTGACACTGAGCTCATCTGCTAGCTCCCCGCCGATCACCAGCGGCACCAGGAGCGGCGCACTCAGCTCCTCGTCGAGTGTCGCGCCATCCTCCGCCTCACCCGGCGCGGCGCCGCCGAGAGCTGCGCGCGGAGCGTCATCCGCGGGAGCAGCTCCCGCCAACGCTCCGGCGGCACGCAGGCGAGGGATCTCGATCGAGGGATCTTCCCACGCCTCGTCATCCGCATCCTCATCCTCTCCGTTCGCGGCCTCCTCCCACGCGCCACCCTCCTCCGAGGCTGCCTCTTCGGCCGCGTCGACATCCTCCGTCACTGGCGCCTGCTCAGGCGGCCCAACCCGCTGACCACGTCGTCGCTCGAAGATCTGATCGAGCGCCTCCCAAGGCCCATCCGCTGGCGCCTCGAGGAGGCGATAGTCGCCCTCGCGCACCATCGCAGCGATCCCTGTCGCGCGCCGATGGAGCGCAGGATCGACGCCGATCAGGAGCGCCCCTTGGCGGTTAAAGTCGCTGCGTAGCATCACCTCGCCTTCGACGTAGGGGCTCGCCGCGGCCAGCTCCTGCCGCTCCGCGAGCGCGCGAAGGAGCGGCTCGTAGTCGCCGAACGCCTCGCCATCGACCCGCGAGATCCGCAGCTCCGCCCGCTCCGCCAGGATCTTCGACCTGAGATCGAGCTCGAGCCCGGTCATCAGGCTGAGCACGATCACCAGCGCCATACAGCCCTGCGCGACCGACATCACGATGATCGCGCTGAGCAGGTTAAAGAGCGCCGTGAGCGCCGCGAAGAGCGCCGCGAAGGAGCCAACCGCCAGCGTCACGAGCCCGAGCAGCCGCGCGACGTCCGACGCGACCGGCGTCAATTCGTCGCCGTAGCCGGCCGGACGGAGCCAAGCCGCGTAGAGCATCAAGACGATCCCGACCGCCGCCACGTGCAAACCGAGCAACCAGACCCAAAGCAACCACCGCCGGCGCTCACCCGCCCGCAGGTGTCGCCAGGAGATCCGCCCCTCAAAGCCGTCGAAGCCGACCATCGGGGCTCACGCTTCAGCCTTGCGAAGCGCCTGCGCTGGACGCATCCGCGAGGCCACCCGCGCTGGATAGAGGCTCGAGAGCCAGACGATGAGCAACGCCGACACGCCGACCACGATGACCTCCAGCGGATCGATCGACACAGGTAACCGGTCCAGACTACCCAGCTCGCCGCTGAGCGGCAGGCCGAAGGCGTCCAGCGCCAAGCAGAGGGCGATGCCCGTCACGATCCCGAGGATCGCCCCGACGATCCCCATACACAGCCCCTCGGCGATGAACACCCGCAGGATCAGCGAGTCCGTGCAGCCCATCGTCTTGAGGATCGCGATCTCCTTCGACTTCTCGAGTACGCTCATCAAGTTCGATCCCAGGATCCCGAACGACGCGACGAGGATCACGCACAAGAGCGCGATGAAGACCGCGATCTTCTCCAGCGCCATCGCGGAGAAGAGGCTCTGGTTCAGCTCTTGCCAGTCGCGAACCATCAGCTCGCCGCGCCCGTCGGCTGCCAACAGCGAGCGGAGCTGATCGCGACGCTCGCGGATCCGCTCGATGTCGTCGATCTTCACCTCGACGCCGGAGATCCGATCCCCCGTGCGAAGGAACGCCTGGACGATCGGCAGCGGCGCGTAGACTAGCCAACGATCGTACTCGTAGTGGTTGGCGTCGAAGATCCCCGCGACGCGGACGCTCATCACCCCGGGGATCCGCCCCGCCGGCGTCGACCTGCCGATCGGAGTGATCAACTGCACCCGATCACCCACGTGAGCGACCAACTCTCGCGCCTTCTCGCTGCCGATCAGCACCGATCCGGGGATCGCCGCTGGCTCCGCGTCAGCGCCGGCGGTCTCGCCAGGCGCGCCGGCCGGTTCTGGCGGATCAGACAGCTTGACAACCTCGCCCTCGGGTCGCGTGGGCGCCCCTGCCCCCTCGGCCGTCGGCAGCAGCCCACCCGCTCGCAAGCGCGCGATCTCCACCTCGGGATCCTCCCAGCCGTCCTCCGCCGCGGCTTCGACGGCCCGCTGCAGATCGCCTCTCGACCCCTCTGCGGCCAGATCTCGGGCGAAGCGGACGGGCGGCGGCAAGGGCAACGCCGAGGCCCCCTTGCTGCCGCCACCGAGGGCGCCTACAGGATCTTCCCAGCCGTCACCATCATCGTCGTCCTCACGCTCGCCCGCCGCCTCGGCCGGCTCGTGCTCGACCACGGGCGCCGCGCCTGCACCTTCAAGGACCTCGAAGGAGAAGCCAGGATCCGGGATCGCCTCCGGCTCATCGAGGTACCGATACGCGCCCTCCGTGATCAGCTTGGGCAGCTCCGAGACCTCCGCGTGCAGCTCTGGAACGATCCCATTGAGGATCCCACCTTGCCGGTTGAGACCGTTGCGGACCATCACCTCGCCTTGCAGGTACGGGCTCGCGCCGACCACTCCGGGCGCCGCCCGCACCGCCGCGACCACCGACGCGTAGTCATGGAACGGCCTGCCATCCTCGCGAGCGATCTGGATGTGCGCGAGCTGTCCGAGGATCTTGTCGCGCAGCTCGAGCTCGAGGCCGGTCATCAGGCTGAGCACCACGACCAGCGCCATACAGCCGAGCATCACCGAGATGATGATCACCGTCGCCAGCACCGTGAAGAAGCGCGCGAGCAGCCCGCCGAGCAGCATCATCACGCCCGCGCACAAGGTCACGCCGCCCACCAAGCCGTAATAGCTGCTCGCGGACAGCGGCGGCGGCGGCGCCATGAACTCCAACGGCGGCGGGGAGATCGCCGCCAGCGACGGCTCCGGGATCGAGGCGTAGCCGGCGAAGCCGAGGCCCACCACGATCAAATAGACAGCGATGAGCGCCAGCGGGCCTGCGAAGGTCGCCTGCTCGCCCGCGCGGAGGTGCCGCCAGGCGATCAACCAGTGCAACCGCCCGCCGGCGCCGCCGCTCACGCCTCTGCGTCCTTCCTGTGCATACCGCCCTCCATCAGCAAGAACGCCTCGAGCAGCGGATCAAGATCGCCGTCGAGCACCGCCTGCACCGCTGAGGTCTTCATCTCCGTCCGGTGGTCCGTGACCTGCTGGTATGGTTGAAGGACATACGACCGAATCTGCGACCCCCACTCGATCGCCTTCTTCTCGCCCTCCAGCACCTGGCGCGCCGCGTCTCGCTTCTGCCGCTCGAGCTCGAAGATCTTCGCCTTGAGCATCCGCATCGCGGTCGCCATGTTCTTGTGCTGCGAGCGCTCGAGCTGACAGGCGACGACGAGGCCGGTCGGCAAGTGCGTAAGGCGCACCGCCGACTCCGTCTTGTTCACGTGCTGGCCGCCCGCCCCCGAGGCGCGGAATTTGTCGACGCGCAGCTCTGAGTCAGGGATCTCGGTGTCGACGCTCGAGTCGTCGGCGATGTCGGGCATCACCATCACACTGGCGAAGCTGGTCTGCCGGCGCGCGTTCGCGTCGAAGGGCGAGATCCGCACCAGGCGGTGCACCCCGATCTCCGAGCGCAAGTAGCCGTACGCGTACTCGCCGGAGATCGCCAGCTCCGCGCTGCGGATCCCCGCCTGCTCGCCCTCTTGCAGATCAAGCAGCTCGACGGTGAAGCCGCGACGCTCTCCCCAACGCGTGAACATCCGCTGGAGCATCTGCGCCCAGTCCTGGCTGTCGACCCCGCCGGCGCCCGCGTTGATCGACACGAGCGCGCCCGATCGGTCATAGGGGCCCGACAGCATGCGCTGGAACTCGAGCGCGGCCACCTTCGCATCGAGGGCCATCAACGCCGCCCACGCGTCGCGGAGCGCCGCCTCATCGCCCTCTTCGCGCGCCATCTCGTAGAGGATCTGCGCCTCGTCGAGATCACGCTGCGCCGCGTCGAGCGTATCGACCACTTTTTTTAGGATCGCCTGATCACGCAGCACCCCTTGGGCCTTGTCGGCGTCACCCCAAAAGCCAGCCTCACCGGTCTGCGCCTCGTACTCCTCGAGCTGCTCGAGCTTGCGTTCGTAGTCAAAGATGCCTCCGCAGCTCGCCCAAACGGACAGAGAGCTGCTCGAGGAGCTCGTTGACCTTGTTGTGCTCGGGGACGAGGGCGTCAGACATCTGCGTACTCCTTGCCACAGCCGCTAGAACTCGACAAGGCGGAGCTGTCGACGCCCCGTCGGCGGCGTGAAGCGGATGGGGTAGTCGCCGGTGAAGCAGGCCGTACAGTAGGGGTAGTCGACGCTCGCCTGCGCCGCCCTCGCGAGCCCCTCGCGCGACAAGTAGACGACGGAGTCCGCGGTCAGGTAGCGCGCGATCTCGGCCTGAGTGTGGCTGGACGCGAGCAACTCAGCGCGAGTCGGCGTATCGATCCCGTAGTAACAGGGGCTAATCACCGGCGGCGACGCGATCCGCAGGTGGATCTCCTTCGCGCCGGCGGCCCGGATCATCTTGACTATCTTCCGCGAGGTCGTCCCACGGACGATCGAGTCGTCGACGACGATCACGCGCTTGCCTGCCAGCAGCCCCGGGACGGGGTTCAGCTTCAATTTCACCCCGAAGTGGCGGATCGACGACTGCGGCTCGATGAACGTCCGACCGACGTAGTGATTGCGGATCAGCCCCATCTCAAACGGGATCCCGGAGCGACGCGCGTACCCGAGGGCCGGCACCACGCCCGAGTCAGGGACCGGCACCACCAGATCGGCGTCGACCGGCGCCTCGCGGGCCAGCGCCTCCCCCATCGCCGCTCGCAGCTCGTAGACCGCGCGGCCGTCGAGCACGCTGTCAGGCCGGGCGAAGTAGACGTGCTCGAACACGCAGAAGCGCCATCGAGAGCGCGGCAGGTGCTCGCTGTGCAGGCCGTTCGCGTCGATCCGCAGGATCTCACCGGGATGGACGTCGCGGACCCGCTCTGCGTCGATCAGATCGAACGCACAAGTCTCCGACGCGACCACGTAGCAGGAGTGATCGCGCCGCAGGCGACCCAGCACCAGCGGCCGGAAGCCGTGAGGATCTCGCGCGGCGATCAAGCCATCCGCGCTGAGCATCACCAAGCTGTACGCACCTTCGACCCGCGCCAGCGCGGCCACGAGGCGATCGATGAGCGCCGGCTCGCGCCCTCTGGCCATGAGCTGAAGGATCACCTCGGTGTCGGAGTTCGAGGAGAAGATCGCCCCCTCCTCCTCGAGCTCCGCCCGCAGCACCTCCGCGTTCACCAGGTTACCGTTGTGCGCCAGCGCCACGGCGCCGCCGCGCAGCTCGGCCGTCAGCGGCTGGATATTCTTGGGCAACGACCCACCCGCGGTTGAGTAGCGGACATGGCCGACCGCGCTGGTCCCGGGGAGCCCTCGGAGCTGATCGACGCTGAACACATCCGCCACCAGACCCATCTTACGAACAGCGTGCAGCGTGCCCTCCTCGCTGCTCACCACCCCCGCCGACTCTTGACCGCGATGCTGCAGCGCGTGCAACCCGAGGTAGGACAAGTTCGCAGCCTCGGGGTGGTTGAAGATGCCAAAGACTCCGCACATCGCGGACGGGAGGCTAACCGGGCCGCGCAGATCGGTGTAGCCCTGCGCAAAGGCAGGGCCCTATCGCGAGGCCGCTGCAACAAGCCTGAGGCCTCAATCGGGGCGACATGACGGCGAACTCACGCCGCCTGGCCCCGCTCACGCGTTCGCTCGAACGATCATCTGGAGCAGCGTCAGCGCCGCTGAGACAGCCGCCAGAGCGCGCCAGCTCGTGAAGCGAACGCCGTCGAGGTAACGCGTCACCGCTGCCATGAGGATCGCGTTGAACAGCGCGTGCAGGACAAAGACCCCCAGCGGCCCCGTGAGCAGGATCGGCAGGAAGATCACGCTGAGGATCGCCACGACAAGCTTCCCCAACAGAGCGCTGAGAGCGCCACAGAGCAGCGCGACTTTGAAGGTGCTCCAAGCGTCACGCACAGCGATCTGCGGTGAAACGCTCGCCAGCACCATGAGGCCGGCCGCGAAGGCACCGGCAGAGGCGATCATCGGTCCCATGAGCTCCATCTCCGGCGCTTAGGCTACCAGCCCGCGCGACGATCGACACGCCTACCGCTCAGGTGAGCCCGAGGTTGCGGCGCAGCCGCGGCAGCGGCGCCTCGACATCAGGAAGAAACCCCGCGCCCGTAAGCCGCTCATACGCCTCGATATAACGGCGCGCCGCCTCCAACCGCACCTCGTCGGGCAGGATCGGCGGAGCGCCGTCGCCGGTGTAGCCCTGCGCGACCAACCAGCGCCGCACATACTCCTTATCGAGCGCCCGCGGATCCTCGCCGCTCGCCATCGCCTGCTCGTAGCTGTCGGCGTACCAGAAGCGTGATGAGTCGGGGGTGTGGATCTCGTCGATCAGCCTGATCACACCGTCGGCGTCGCGTCCGAGCTCATACTTCGTATCAACGAGCAGCACCCCTCGCGCCCGCGCGAGGGCCTGGCCTCGCGCGAAGAGCGCGAGCACCTGCGCCTCGAGCTGATCATAGAGCACCGCGTCGATAAGGCCGCGCCCCAGCAACCACTCCCGGCTCACCGAGATGTCGTGTTCGCCCTTCGGCGCCTTGGTCGACGGCGTGACGATGCTCCGCGGCAGCGCCTCGTGCTTGCGCAGGCCCGCCGGCAGTCGATGGCCGCAGAACTCCCGCTCACCGCGCTCGTAGGCCCGCCAGATGCTCGTCGACGACACCCCGGTGAGGTAGCCCCGCACGACCCACTCGATCGGCAAGGGCTCGCACTCGATCGCCCGGATCGCCTGGGGATCCGGCGCCGCGAGCAGGTGGTTCGGCATCAGATCCGCGGTCGCTTCGAACCAGTAGCGGGCGATCCCGTTCAGGACCTGCCCCTTGAACGGTATCGTCCCGAGCACCACATCAAACGCGGAGATCCGATCCGTCACGATCAGCGTTCGCCACCGATCGTCGGTGAAGTTCTCGCGCACTTTGCCCGAGTAGTGGCGCCCCAACGCCGCAAAAGAGTCATCGAGCGCGTCGAGCGTGCGCCCGGCCGCGAGCGCGCCGCGCAGAAGATCTTCGGAGACAGGCATCGCTACGATCCGTAGATAAGAATGGCGAGGATAAGCAGGCTCGCCGCGATGAAGAGCAGCAAGAGCTGTACATACGAAGACTTGTCCGGCGCCGGCACGACGACCCCTGGCTGCACCGGGAGCGAGGTCGCCTCGACGATCGCCTGTGTGTCCACCAAGCCGCTGCTGCTCGCGTCTGCGCTGGCCTTCGTCGCCGCGGCCTCGGCGCTCGGCGCTGCCGCGACGGCCACCGGCTCCGACTGGACCGCCCAGCCTAGCGGATGAGTCCGACGATCGCGCCGCAAGACCGGCGCATCAGGCTCACGCCCGCCCTCAACGCTCGCCGCCGCCGCCGCCTTCGATGAGCCTGGTGCGGCCCGTGAAGTCGGTGCGTCTGCCTCTCTCTTGGCGGCCGACGCACGCGCCTCACCGAGCGCCTCCGCCTTCCCGGAGAGGTCCGTAGGCGGCGGCGTCACCCGTCCCGAAGCGAGAGCCGCCGACACCAGCGACGCGGTGGTAGGGGCCTCCGTCGCGCTCTTCGTCTCAGCGCGCGCGGCTTCGATCGGCGCCCCCAAGACTCGGACCTTGCCCGTCGATCCCGCAGGCGGAGGCGGGCTCGGAGCAGGCTTCGCGGGCTTGACGATCACCGCCGGAGCCGGACGAGCCTCGGGCCGCTTCTTCTCGGGCTCAGGGCTCATCGCGGACGGACGCGGCGCCCCCAGCCTCAAGGCGGCATCCACGGCCGCGCCGACCGGCGCGATCGCGGCGTCGATCGAAGCGCTCAGCGCCGACGCGCCGGACCGCGCAGATGAGGGCTCGCCGAACTCCCCTGGCAGCGGCGGCAGCGGCGGAAGATCGAGCAGATCAGGCGCTCCCGGAGGCGGCGGCAGATCAAGCCCTGCAATGCCCTCCAACAGCGACGAGACGCGCGGTCGCTCCTCGGGCGCCGATACGATCGCCGCAGGGGCCTCTGCTCCCGACACCGCCGTCGCTGGCGGCGGTAGCGAGTCCGCAGGCGCCGGATCGGGCTCGGGCAGCGAGGGCGGCGACTCGTCCTCGATCAGCCCAGCCGTCGCGAGCTCCTGGATGAGCCCGTTGCCGTCCCCGAGCCGCTCTGTCGGTGAAGCCGCGAGGCAACGCAACAAGAGCGGCCGCAGCCGCGTGTCGACGCCCGAGAGCGCCCCCGACCGGGCCAACTCGATCGCCTCCACTGGGCGTGTACCTGTCACGAACGCGACGACGCTCGCTGCCCAGCCAAAGACGTCAGCGCGGGGCGTAAACGGACCGCCCGCCGCGACCTCCGGCGCGAGCGCGACCCCGTGCTCTTGACAGCGCGCACGGATCGCAGCCGGCTCACAGACGTCCGCGAGGCCATAGCACCATACCGCATAGCCTCGCTCCCAATCGAAGACGATCTCAATCCCGTGGATCGCCTGAACGAGGCCCCCGCGGTGCAACGCCCGCAGACCACGCGCGAGCTCAACCGCGAAGCGCAGGTGCTCCGCCGAGCGCTCCTCCGCGGACAGATCACCAAAGACCTCAGCGACGGCGATACCGCCGTAGAGCCCCTCGTACGCCACCACCGACGCGCCGGCCTCGACCCCGACGAAGCACACCGGAGCGAGGCTGTCGTCGCGGATCGTCATCAACGCGGCGAGGCGCGCATCGAGCGCGACACGCCTCTCGCCATCGCCGAGCTCTGGCGCGATGAACACCAAGCGGACCAGATCCCCGCTGTCGAGATCGAAGGCCGCCCATCGCGCCCCGAGCACTGGTGTCCCTGTGCCGTCGGGCTCCTCCCGAACAAGCTCGAAACGCTCGCAGATCGTCTGACCCGGACTAAGTTCCACGCATCACTCCCGCGCTGCGCTCAACGCCCCGTGCTCCCAAAGCCGCCGCTCCCACGCGCTGCTGGCAGCAGCTCGTCGACCTCCACAACCTCGACCATCGCCACAGGGACGACCACGAGCTGAGCGATCCGCTCGCCGCTAACGACCTCGAAGACTTGGTCCCCGTGGTTGAGCAGGATGATCTTGAGCTCGCCGCGATAATCCGCGTCGATGGTCCCGGGCGAGTTCGCGACGACGATTCCATGGTGCAACGCGAGGCCTGAGCGAGGACGAACCTGACCCTCGTACCCTACCGGAATCGCCACAGCGAGGCCAGTCGGGACCAAGACGCGCTGTCCAGGCGCGAGCACTATCGCGCCCCCCCCGGGCAAGCAAGCGGCGAGGTCGAAGCCAGCCGCGTGCTCGCTCATCCTCTTCGGCAACGCCGCCTCTGGAACGAGGCGGCGCACCTGCAACGGGGGCGGCGTCACCGGGCGTCTATCCCCGGAGGTTCTGGACCTGCGACGGATCGACGCCAAAAGCCGCCTTGCGGCTCAGCCTGATCTTCCCGCTCTGATCGACGTTCAGGACCTTCACGACGACCTCATCTCCCTCGCGCACCACATCGGAGACCCGCTCGACGCGGCCGTCCTCGAGCTCGGAGATGTGCACCAGCCCGTCAGTGCCGGGCAGGATCTCAACGAAGGCGCCGAAGTCGACGACCCGCTTGACCACCCCGTGGTAGATCGCCCCGACCTCCGCCTCCGCCGTCAACCCCTCGATGAGCTGGCGAGCGCGCAGGATCGACGCGGGGTTGCTCGACGCGATGCTGACGCGCCCCGAGTCCTCGATGTTGATCGCGCAGCCGGTCTGCTCGATGATCGCGCGGATCGTCTTGCCCCCGGGACCGATGATGTCGCGGAGCTTGTCGATCTTCACCTGGATGGTGACGATCCGCGGCGCGTATTGGCTGATATCGGGTCGCGCCGCCGGCAGCACCGCGAGCATCTTGTCGAGGATGTGCAGCCGGCCCTCGCGCGCCTGATCGAGCGCGTCTTGCAAGACCTTCCGGGTTAGCCCCTTGATCTTGATGTCCATCTGCAGCGCGGTGATCCCCTTCGCGGTGCCCGTGACCTTGAAGTCCATGTCACCGAGATGGTCCTCATCGCCGAGGATGTCGGAGAGCACCGCGATCTGCTCGCCCTCCTGCATCAGGCCCATCGCGATCCCCGCCACCGGCGCGAGCACCGGCACACCAGCGTCCATCAAGCTGAGGCAGCCGCCGCACACCGCCGCCATCGACGACGACCCGTTCGACTCGAAGGTCTCGGAGACGATCCTGATCGTGTAGGGGAACTTCTCCCGATCCGGCAGCACCCAACGCAGCGCGCGCTCGGCGAGCGCCCCGTGGCCGACCTCGCGGCGCGATTGACCGCGCAGCGGCTTCACCTCGCCCGTGCAGAACGGCGGGAAGTTGTAGTGGAGCATAAACGTCCGGGTCACGTCGCCGCGGATCGTATCGAGGCGCTGCGCGTCGTGCTCGGTCCCTAGCGTGGTGGTCACCAGCGCCTGAGTCTCACCGCGCTGGAACAGCGCCGAACCGTGGGGCCGCTCAAAGGGGCGGACCTCGATGTAGATCGGCCGGATGTCCCGCGTGCCGCGACCATCGATGCGCCGGCCCTGATCGACGACTTGCCGGCGAACCAACTTCTTCTCGAGCTTCGCCAGCGCCGCGTCGATCTCGACGGCGCGCTCGGGGTACTTCTCGGCGAGCAGCGCCTGCGTCGCCTTGCCGGCCGCGCTGAGCGCCCCATGCCGCTCATGCTTGCCGAGGATCGTCAGCGCGTCGCGGTAGGGCCCCTCAGCGGCGGCGAACACGTCCGCCTCGAGCGCTGCGTCCGTCGCAGGCGGGATGAACTCGCGCTTGGGCTTGCCGACGCGCTCGCGCAGGCGGATCTGCGCGTCGATCAGCGGCTGCGCGACCTCCTTGGCGAACATCAACGCGTCGATCATATCCGCCTCGAGCGCCTGGTCCGCGCCGCCTTCGACCATCACGATCGCGTCGCGAGAGACGGCGACCACGAGCACGATGTCCGCCTCGTGGATCTCATCCCAGGTCGGGAACGCTACCAGGCGGCCGCCCACCCGCGCGACCCGAACGCCCGCGATCGGCCCATCCCACGGGATGTCCGAGATCGCGAGCGCTGCCGAAGTGGCGGTGATCGCCAGCACATCAGGCTCGTGCACCTTGTCGTGCGACAACGCCGAGACGATGATCTGGGTGTCGAAGCGGTACCCCTTCGGGAACAGCGGGCGGATCGGCCGATCAATGAGCCGGCAGGTCAGGATCTCGGGATCCGTCGGCCGCCCCTCACGCTTGAAGTAGCCCCCGGGGATCTTACCGCCGGCGTAATTCGGCTCGCGATACTCGACGGTGAGGGGCAGGAAGGGCAGCGCCTTCGGCTCCTTGCTCGCCAAGGCCGACACGAGCACCGCGGTCCCGCCGCAGCGGATCACGACCGCGTTCGTCTGCTTGGCTAGCTTGCCGGTCTCAAAGCTGATCTCAATCGAGCCGACCTTGGCCACCTCGGTGGTTGTATTCATGGACATCGGACACCATTCTCCGCGGAGCCGGAACTAGGCAGGGTTGAGCGGACGCTAACGCATACCCACGCTAGAGCTCCGCGGCGTGTGGCCGACGTGAGGCGCGAGAGCAGCCCGCCAGGCGAGTACGTCGCCGGGGCTACTTACGGAGGCCGAGCGACGTGATCAGGCTGCGGTAGCGGTCGACCTGGGTACCGCGGAGGTAATCCAGAAGGCGACGACGCTGGCCGACGAGCTTGAGCAGCCCGCGGCGCGAGTGATGATCCTTCGGCGACGTGCGGAAGTGATCGGTCAGGTAAGTGATCCGGGCGCTGAGCAGAGCGACTTGCACCTCAGGAGAGGCTGTGTCGTTCTCGTGGGTACGGAACTTGGTGATGATCTCGGCCTTGCGATCGATAGAAAGCGGCATGATGGCTCGGTGCGTGCCAGGCGCCTCAGGGCCCTGGTCAAGGGGTTCACTGGTTGGTCTTGAGGGACGGAGAATCGGGACAAGGCGCGCTCTTGTCAAGCGTCCGAGTCAGTTTTCTCCGCGGTCGAAGTGAGCGACAGGACCCGCTCCGGTGCGACCCGGAGCGAGCCATCGACGGTCGTCAAACGCCCGACGACGAGGTGCGAGAGGCCACCCCGGGCACGCGCAACGAGGCCGACGCGTCCCCCCTCCGGCAGCGCACCAAAGGCCGCAGGCGCCGTGAGGGCCGACAACGCGATTGACTGCCCCCACAACAGGCGCCGCCCGGCCTCGTCGTTGGGGTCAAAGGTCGCGCGCGGGAGGTCGATCCCCTCATCCAACGCGATCAGACCGTTGAGCGCGGTCTGACGCATCTCCTCGGCATCGGCGAGCCCTGGGAGGTCGATCCACCAGCCGCTCCGTCCCGGCTGCGGTCGCGCCGCGGGCCGCACCACCTGCGGGTGTTCAAGGTTGAAGTGACCACACCCGAGGCGCCGCAACCCACCGAGGTGGACAGGCAGCCCGATCCGCCGCCCCAACTCGACCGCGAGTGATCGAACATAGGTCCCCTTGCTCACGGTCATCTGCGCGTCGACCGCTGGCCCAAGGGGGTGGCTGAGGACGCTGCGAGGCCCGAGGCTACGAACCGTCATCGAACGGCGAGCGAGCTCGACGACCTCACCTCGGCGTGCACGTTCGTGCGCCCGCTCCCCCGCGATCTTGATCGCCGAGAACGCCGGCGGCGGCAGCTCCAGCGCACCCACCATCTGCTCGAGGGCGAGGAGCGCCGCGGCTGGCGCGTCCTCCGGAACATCCGCCTCCTCGACGGTCGCCCCTTCAGCGTCTCCCGAGTCAGTGCTACGGCCGAGCACGAACACCGCGTGGTAGCTCTTGTCCGCGTCCGTGAGGTGCGAGACTAAGCGCGTCCCGGCGCCTACCGCCAGCACAAGCAACCCCGACGCCGCCGGATCGAGGGTTCCGCAGTGCCCGATCCGTCGGCAACCGAGCACTCGTCGCGCCCAAGCCACAAGATCGTGCGAAGTCGGACCGAGCGGCTTGTCGAGCAAGAGGATGCCGTTCACCGCGGCGTCCTGCGCGCGCCTACGACTCACCCTCCCCTGCCCCTTCTACGTTCTTCGCCCGCAGCAGTTCCTCGGCGCGGATCGCCGCGAGCGCTTGCTCGATCCGTAGGCCCTCTTCGATGCTCTCATCGCGCTCGAAGCGGAGCTGCGGCAGCCTGCGGATATGCATCTTCTTACCGATCTCGGCCCGAATCACCGGTGCAGAGGCGTTGAGCGCCACGAGCGCGGCGCTGACGGCGGCCGCCTCCCCGGTGATGTCCACGTAGATCCGCGCCTGCATCAGGTCAGGGGTGACACGCACCCCCGTGACCCCGCAACCGACCCGCTGCAGCCGAGGATCGCGGAGCTCACCAAAGACGAGGAGGTCCGCGACGGAGCGGCGCAGACTCTCCTCGATTCGCTCTCGACGGGTGCTCACAGGGTCGGCGCGATCGTCTCGATGTCAAAGGCCTGGAGGATATCGCCAGGCTGCACGTCCGGGAAGCCATCGACGACGATGCCGCACTCATAGCCCTCACGGACCTCTTTGACGTCATCTTTGAAGATCCGAAGCGACGAGATCCCACCCTTGTGGATGACCTGCCCCTTACGAATGACCCGGATCCCACCAGTACGCAGCACAGAGCCCCGCACCACCTTGCAGCCCGCGACCACACCGAGACGAGGGATCGGGAAGAGCGCCCGTACCTCGGCCTCGCCGAGCTCACGCTCGCGGTAGACCGGCTCGAGCAGATCGATCATCAGCAGCTTCACCTTGTCGAGGGCGTCATAGATGACCTCGAAGGGGTAGATCGGCACGTTCTCAGCGTCCGCGATCTGGCCGGTCTTGCCGACTGGCTTGGTGTTGAAGCCGATGATCACTGCTTCACCCGCGGAGGCCATCTTGATGTCCGTCTGGGTGATCGCACCGACGCCGGAGAAGATCACCTCGACCTTGACCTTGTCGGTGGAGAGCGCCAGCAACGCCTGCTTGAGCGCCTCCGCCGATCCCTGCACGTCCGCTCGGAGCACCACCTTGAGGGTCGGCGTCTTCTTGCGTGCGATCATGTCGTGGATCGACGGACCGCTGCGCACGCTCTCCTTGCGCCGGCGAACCTCGCGGCGGTGGCTGATCACCTGACGAGCGGTGCGCTCGTTCTCGACGATATTGAAGCGATCACCGGCGGACGGCACGCCATCCAGCCCGAGGACCTCCACTGGGGTGGCGGGCCCGACGCTCGGCAGCAAACGACCGATGTCGTCGTAGATCGCCCTGACCTTGCCGCTGAACTCGTTGGCGACCAGCATGTCGCCCTTCTCCAGCGTACCCGCCTCGATCAGGATCGTCGCGATCGGCCCGCGCCCCTTGTCGACGCGCGCCTCGAGCACCACGCCCTGCGCGCGCCCGGTCGAGATCGCCCGCAGGTCGAGCATCTCCGTCTGAAGGGCCAACATCTCCAGCAGTTTGTCGATCCCCTTGCCAGTCTTCGCCGAGACCTCGCAGATGATCGTCTCGCCCCCGAACTCCTCGCCGACCAAGCCGTGGCTCATCAGCGCCTGCTTCACGCGCCCCGGGTTCGCGTCTGGTTTGTCGATCTTGTTGATCGCGACGAGGATCGGCACGTCGGCCTCTTGCGCGTGCTTAATCGCCTCGACCGAAGTCGGCATGATCCCGTCATCCGCGGCGACGACCAAGACGACCACGTCGGTGACTTGGGCGCCGCGCGAGCGCATCGCCGAGAACGCCTCGTGGCCCGGCGTGTCGAGGAACACCACGTCCCCCTTGGCCGTACTCACCTTGTACGCGCCGATGTGCTGGGTGATCCCGCCAGACTCACCGTCGACCACGCGGGTCGAGCGGATCTTGTCGAGCAGCGAGGTCTTTCCGTGGTCGACGTGGCCCATGATGGTGACCACAGGCGCCCGCGGCTCGCCCTCTCCGTCGGCGAATTCATCGAGCAGCGCGTCCTCCTGGAAGGACACGTTCTCGACCGTGTAACCGAACTCACCCGCGACCAGTTCGGCGGTCTCGATGTCAACGGACGAGTTGATGGTGACCCCGCGCATGCCCATGCCCCAAAGGACACGGAGCAGCGCGCTCCCCTTCTTACCCATCTGGTGGGCCAGATCCGAGATCTGAATCGCCTCATCGACGCGGATCCGCTTCTTCGCGTCGCTCATCTCCTGCGTGCTGGAGCGACCGATCACCGGACGACCACGCAGCCCGGGCCGGGCCGTCATCTTGCGACGTCGCCCCTGCGCCTGAGCGCGCTCCTCGCGTTGCTTGCGCTGTGTAGCGCGCCCGCCGCGGTTCTCTTCGCTGCTCGCGTCGGTGATGATCACCTGCTGCGGGCGACGCCGATCGGCGAGTTGGATGAAGCCGACGATCTTAGGCTCAGAGCGCTGGGATGCGGCGCCAACGATCACCCCCGCATCGTTACGAACGACGCGCCCGCTCTCGGCCGCCGCCTTCTCGGCCGCCGCCTTCTCCGCCGCTGCCTTCTCCGCCGCCGCCTTCTCCGCCGCTGCCTTCTCCGCCGCGAGACGCGCCTCTAGGCCGCGCTGCTCGGCAGCGCGCGCCTCCGCGCCCGGACGAACAATCGGCCCAGAACGCGGACGCTCTGGCTCTGGCGGCGGCGGTGCATTGCGGCTGCCTGGACGACCGGCCATCCGCTCCGCGACCCCCCCGGGCAAGCGGCGAGTGTTCGCCGGCAGCGAGATACGAGTCCCGACCGCCGGCGGTTGCCCGCGGGGATCGCTCTCCTTCTCCTTCGACGGCTGTTGAGCGCTCGAGCGGACATCAGCCTGCCCACGCGGGGCCATAGGCTGACGCTGCCCCGGCTGAATCCGATCCCGCGGAGGCGGCTGGACATCCTTCGACGGCGCGGCCGGGGCGCGCGGAGCCGGAGACGCCGCGACACGCGCGGCCTGGGGCGCCGTCGGCGCAACACGCTGGGGAGCTACCACCGCAGGCGTCGGAGCCACCGCAGGCGTCGGAGCCACCGACGCCGGGGTCGGAGCGACCACCGCAGGCGCTGGAGCGACCTCGACAGGTGTCGTCTGAACCTCAGCCGAGGAGTTCTGTGTTGTTGCAGGGCGCGGCGTCGGCGGGGAGGGCTCAGGCGGTGTCGACGTAGGCGCATCACCGGCGGCGACCTGCGTGAACGACGATCCCGCCGCGCTGGGCTCAGGCCGGCTCTCGTGAACAACCGCGCCGGCGACCCGCGTCTGCTCGACCCGCTCTGGCTCACGCGAGACGGCCGGTCGCGACGCGACCGGCGGTTGATCCGCGAGAGAAGGGCGACGTAGCGCTGGCACGGGGGTCACAGGAGGTTGAGGCGTCATCGGCGGAGACGGGCGGACGACGGGACGTCGCGCCGCGACCTGAGCGGGAGTCGGCTCGGCCGGGCGCTCATCGTCGTCTTCGTTGCGTCCACCGGGGCTTCGGCGACGGATCACCGCGGGCTGGCGGGCCCGGCTCGCGTCATCTTGCGTGTCGCCGCGGAGAGCACGACGCACGCGCTCTGCCTCCTCCTCGGTGACCGTGCTCTGAACGCCCTTGATCGTGCTCTCCAGGTTCAAGCCCTGAAGGATCTCGACCACCTCTTTGTTGTCCTTACCCAGCTCGCGGGCAAGCTCATAAACGCGGATCTTCGCCATAAATCAGGCCCCCCTCCCCGAGGCCATCGCCGTCTCAAAAGCGAGGAGTTGGTGAAAGCGCGGGAAAGCTGCCGGAGTTCGGCTCGATCTCTCCAGGAGTTCCCGCTCCTCATGAACATGCTTGGCGAGCGCCATCCACAGCGCCTCACCATCCGGATGAACACGACCTGCTCGAGCGAAGGCCCGAGCGAAGCCTCCGCGACGCACTGCCTGCTCGAGGCAAGGGCGGAGCGGGCAAATATAAGCCGAGCGACCGCGAGCGGCCGCGCCTGAGCCCCGCCTCGTCGCCGTCACCACAGCGCCGTCGGACGCCCGACGAACACGAAGAAGAGCGCCCTGCGGCTGGGACCGCCGGCAGCCCACGCAGGTCCGGATCGCGTCACTCATTCGCTCGGGACCTCCGTGCGCACGTCATCACCGTGGCTCGCATCATATCCAACCTGTAGATCAGGCACGTCGAGCTTCAAGCGGCCACTGGCGGCGTCGTTGGCGATCTCAATGATCGCCTCAGCGCGATCGAGGCCGCCGACGCCAGGCACCGCGGCGAGCTCATCCGCGTCGGCGATCGCCAGATCGCGGATGTCTCGCCAACCCATCTGGAAGAACAACGCAGCTAACCCCTCGTTCACGCCGGGGATCGCCGCCATCATCGCCAAATTGCGCTGCTCCATCTCACGGAGCTTGCTCTCGGAGTGGATGTCGATCCGCCAACCGGTGAGCTTGGAGGCGAGGCGGACGTTCTGCCCCTTCTTGCCGATCGCGAGGCTGAGCTTGTCGTCAGGCACCACCAGGTCCATGGTGTGGCGCTCCGCGTCGATGAGCACGCGCGAGACGGTCGCCGGCTGGATCGCGTTGCAGACGAAGCGCGCCGGGTCGTCGTTGTAGGGCACGATGTCGATCTTCTCGCCGCGCAGCTCTTGAACGACCGCCTGGACCCGACTGCCGCGCATCCCAACGCAGGCGCCCACGGGATCGACGTCCCGATCACGAGATGACACCGCGATCTTCGAGCGCGAGCCGGGCTCGCGCGCGCACGCCTCGATCCGGACGATCCCCTCGAAGATCTCGGGTACGTGCTCCTCGAAGAGCTTCTCGACCAGCCCCTTGTGCGTACGCGAGAGGATGATCTGCGGGCCGCGAGCGGAGCGATCGACGTCCTTGACGTAGGCGATGATGCGATCGCCGGGACGGAGCGACTCACGCGGCGCTTGCTCGCGCTGCGGCAGTAACGCCTCGGTGCGCCCATCGTCGACCTCGACGATGATATTGCCGCGCTCGAAGCGCCGCACCGTGCCGGTCATCAACTCGCCCTTCTTGTCCTTGTAACGATCGTACAGGTTCTCGCGCTCGGCCTCGCGTACGCGCTGGATGATCACCTGCTTGGCGGTCTGCGCGGCGATCCGTCCGAAGCCGTGCTGCTTGAACTGGAGCGCCTCGATCTCGGCGTAGTCCTTCGACTGCTGCTCCGCCCGCTTGCGATCGGCGTCGAGGTAGAAGATCTGGAAGAGCAGCTCATCACCGATCTCAGCCTCGATCCCGGCGCGTTGGGCCTGCTCGAGGCTGATCTCGCGGCTCGGGTTCTCCACCCGCTCGACCACGTAGAGCACGTGAAACAGGTTCACGTGGCCGGTCTCGGCGTCAAAGGTCGCCTCGATGTCGCGGTCCTCGAAGACCTTCTTCGCGGCGGTCGAGACCGCCTGCTCCACGGTCTCGATCAGCGCCTCGCGTGAGATGTTCTTCTCGGCGCAAACTTGATCGAGCACTGCACTGAGGTTGATCGTCTCGTCCATGCGAACTAGCCCTCGTACACAAGATGAGCCCGGCGGATCCCATCGATGGGGAGCCGCACCAAGGCGTCGCTGTCGGTCTCACGGATGACGACGACGCCGCGTCGATCGTCCCCCGTGTGCTCGGGATCCTCCTCTGTATGAGCGAGGACCCCATGGAAAGTGCGCTGGTTGCTGTCCTCCCGCGCTGGGCGATAGGTGCGGATGACCACCCGATGTCCCACAAAACGTTGAAAGTGAGCGCGCCTGACCAGCGGTCGCTCGATCCCAGGTGACGACACCTCGAGGGTGTAGGGCTGGGAGAGCAGCGCGGCCAGGGCCCTCTGCTCGGGATCTGCCTCTGCTGCATCGAGCGCGTCGGAGATGATCCTCGTCATTCGCGCGCAGTCGTCGAGCGTCACGCCGTTCGGGTGATCGAGGTAGAGCCGAACGATCCGCCCGCGTCCAGCGCCCAACCACTCGACGAGGAGCACCTCGAAGCCGAGCAGGGCGACTGTCGACGCGAGCGCGTCTTCAACGAGGCGCGACGGGGCCTCGCCGAGGGCGGGCTCTTGGTCGTCGGAGGTTGCTTCAGCCGGGTTCATGACACAAAAAAACGAGCCGGGACTTAGCCCCGCTCGTTTGCGAGAGGCAGAGTGCAGGGCGGTGGATAGCACAGCGGCCAAGGGCGAGCAACCCCGTCAAGAGGCCTCCAAGCGACCCCTTTGGCCGAACGGACGCCCCCGCACCTGGCGCGCATTTTGCGCCACACCTACACTGTCGATCGCTGATGCGTGACCTCAACGTGATCCTCCTCCAACTCTCCTCGACCCCGAACGTCGACGCGAGCCTGAACGACGCCGAGATTTGGACCCGCCGCGCCCTCGATCGCGGCCCCGACATCGTCGTGTTACCCGAAAATTTTTGGGGGATCGATCCGCCGAACAAGCACCTCCACGCCTGCGATCTCGACGATCCCGAGGGCGCCCCGATCCTTCGGCGGATGCGCGAGCTCTCCGCAGGCAGCGACGCACTACTGGCCCTCGGAGGACTGCCAGAGCGCCCATCACCGGGCGACCCCGCCGCCGCCAGCGGCCTCCTTTACAACACCTTCGTGCTGCTCCGCCGCGGCGCGGTGATCGCCCGCTACCGCAAGATCCATCGCTTCGACGTCACCCTCACGGACGGCAGCGTGCTCACGGAGTCCGCGAGCGTCGCGCCGGGCGAGCGCCCGTTGGTAGTGCGGACCCCCCAGGCCGCCCTCGGCCTCTCGATCTGCTACGACCTCCGCTTCCCTGAGCTCTATCGGTCGCTCGTCGATGCGGGCGCAGAGATCCTCTTTATACCGGCGGCGTTCACCCTGCTCACCGGCATCGATCACTGGTCGGTGCTCCTCCGAGCCCGCGCGATCGAGTCGCAGTGCTACGTGCTCGCGCCTGCCCAAGTGGGCCGCCACAGCGCGAACCGCCACAGCTTCGGCCACTCGATGATCATCGATCCCTGGGGCACCGTGATCGCCCAAGCGTCCCCCGCTCCCGGCCTGGTGAGCGCGCACCTCGACGCCAGCCTGCTCGCGCGCGTCCGCGAGCAGCTCCCCAGCCTCCGCCACCGCCGCCTCCCGAGCCCGCCCGCCGCGGAGCTCCTCGATCTCACGGCGGTGTGATCACAGACCTGTCTTTGGAGACAGCACTTCGCGCGCCGCGAGCACGGCCGCGCGAGCCTCCGCGACCGTCGTCGCGAGCGCGCTGAGGTGCCCCATCTTCCGCCCGACGCGCGGCTCGTGCTTGCCGTAGAGGTGCAGTCGCAGCCGCGGGTCCGCGAGCGCCGCCGCCCAGCGCGGCTCCCCGTCACGCCAGAGGTCCCCCAAGAGGTTGGCCATCGCCGCGGGTCTGTGGCGCGCGGCTGAGCCGAGGGGCAAGCCGCACACAGCGCGCACCTGCTGCTCGAACTGCGAGGTCACGCAGGCGTCGATCGTCAAGTGCCCCGAGTTGTGCGGCCGCGGCGCGAGCTCGTTGACCAACAGCTCGCCGCCCACCACGAAGATCTCGACGCAGAGCACGCCACACAGCTCGACCGTCGCCGCGATCCCGCGCGCCAGCTCGACCGCCTGCGCGGCCAATCGCGGGTCGATCGTCGCCGGCGCCGACGAGAGATCCAGGACGCCGCCGATGTGGTGATTTTCGATCGCGCCGTAGTCGATCATCGCGCCATCGGCCCCACGCGCGACGATCACCGAGATCTCCCGCTCGAAGGGCACTCGGGCCTCCAGGATCGCCTCAGCCCCGCCGATCGACTGCAACGCGGCGCTCGCCCCCGCTGGCTCGGCGATCGCGGCCTGCCCCTTCCCGTCATAGCCCCACCCGGCAGTCTTCAAGATCGCTGGCGCACCGATCGTCGCCAGCGCCGCGCGCAGCGACGCCTCGCCGTCCACCGCCGCGAACGGAGCGACCGGGTATCCATGCGCCCGCAAGAAGCTCTTCTCGCGCAGGCGATGCTGCGTGACGTGCAGCAGGCTGCCCGCCGGCCGCACCAAGGCGCGCTCCGCCGCCGCCGCCGCGGTCGCCGCCGGGACGTTCTCGAACTCAAAGGTCATCACATCGACCGAGGACGCGAACTCTCGGACAGCCTCCAAGTCATCGTAGGAGCGACACAGCTCGCGATCGGCGACTTGCCCGGTCGGCGTATCGTAGTCCGGCGAGAAGGTATGCACGCGGTAGCCCAGGGTACGCGCCGCGATCGTAAACATCCGGCCCAGCTGGCCGCTGCCGAGCACGCCGATCGTCGATCCTGGAAGAATCACCTCATGAATCATGGCAATGTCTCAGCGAGGATCCGCTCGGCCTGCGCGTCACGGAAGCGACGCAGGCGCGCGCGCAGCTCGGGCCGCCGCCCCGCCAGGATCGCCGCGGCGTAGAGCGCCGCGTTGGCCGCCCCCGCCTTGCCGATCGCCATCGTCCCGACGGGCACGCCGCGCGGCATCTGCACGATCGACAGCAGCGAGTCGATCCCTCGCAGCGCTTGCCCCTGAATCGGCACGCCGATCACCGGCAGTAGCGTCTCCGCCGCGACCATGCCTGGCAGATGCGCCGCCCCGCCCGCGCCCGCGATCACCACCTCGATCCCGCGCGTCTCGGCGCTCGCGGCGTAGTCACAGAGCCAGCGCGGCGTGCGATGCGCCGAGACCACACGGCACTCGTGCGCGACCTCGAACTCACGGAGCAGCTCCGCCGCGTGCTGCATCGTCTCCCAATCGGACTTCGATCCCATGATCACGCCGACGAGCGGGTGAGTGTCCTGGTGCATGGCGACGGATTATCCGCGACTCGCTCGTCCTTGTCCGTCGCAAAGCGCCTCCGGTGTTAGAGTCGTCGTCGACACAGGAGCCCAGATGCCCCGACTTCCCCGCTTTTCCACGCGATTCGCTCTCACCCTCGCCGCGACGCTGCCGATCGCTGGCGCCTCAGGAGAAGCCGCGGCCCGCCCTGATCGCCGCGGCGCCCAGGCTGAGGTCCTTTTTGGCGCGACCGGCTGCGTCCCAGGCCGAGCCAAGTGCGACGCTGGCGGAGAGATCGCCGGAGAGACCGGGCCGCTCGTCGGCTTCGGTACCACCCTCGGCTTTCGACCGCTGCGCGTCCTCATGGTCGGCGCCGCCTACAACCTCGGCTTCTTCGCCCCGGACTACCGCCAAGGTGGGACGGATCTCTACCGTCGAGCCTACCAGCACAGCGTCTTCGCGGTCGCCCGAGCGATCCTCCCGATCTGGCGCCTCGACCTCGGCCTGGAGATCGGCCCTGGGTGGTCGCGCCAGGTCTTCGTCGCGGCCGCGGACAGCCCCCTCAAGAACGTGGCCGACTTCGGCCTCGTCCGCGTCGATCGCGAGTACTCCCAGGGTCTCGCCCTAAAGACGGCCCCAGTGATCGACTTCTACCTGACCAAACGCTTCTTCCTCGGCGCCAAGGTCGACTTCATCTTCAACTTCCACGGTGAGGTCTGCGCCAGCATCGACGGTGGCGCCAAGAAGTCCTGCGCCCGCAGCACCGGAGCGAACCAGGCCTCGGTCCACCAAGTCATCGGCGGCCTGCACCTCGGCGCCACTTTCTAAGTGGACAAGCGCCGAGGCCCCCTCGGGAGCACCCGGCGCTCTCCTCGCGAGATCAGGCGGGATCACTCGGGTTCGCGCGCGTCCGCAGCCACCTCAGGATCAGGCTCGACGCCCACCGCGGGCACATCCTTGGGCGGGTTCTTCGGCGTCGCCGCCCCCTTACCCACGGCCTTGCGGGTCGCCCGGGGATCCGGCCCGAGCGCCGCTTCCATCGCGTTGTCGATCGTGTACTTGGCCCGCAGCTCGTCCTTCAGCTCGCGCCGGCCTTGATGAAGCTTGCGCTGCCGGAGCCGCTCGCCGAGCTGCTCGACCAGCGCCGACTTCGGCAGATCACCCGGCGGATACTTGCCGACGCACTTGATGATGTGCACGCCGAACTTGGTCTCCACCGGCTTCGAGATCTCGCCGGGCTTCAGCTTGAACGCCGCCGCGGAGAACTCCTCGACCATCCGATCCTTGGTGAAGATCCCGAGGTCGCCGCCCTTATCGGCTGAGGGGCCGATCGAGTGCTCCTTGGCGATCGCGTCGAAGTCGGCGCCTGGAGCGGTCGCGAGCTTGTAGATCGTCTCGGCCTTCGCAAGCGCCTCCTCGCGCCACTTCGCCTTCTCGGCCTCGCTCGGCTCCGCTGCGTTGGGATCGTGGGGGTTCACCGGCTGCGTACCGATCGGGATCAGGATGTGCGCCGCGTGGACGCGCTCCTTGTCCTGGTTGTAGTTCGGCTTGACCTTCTCGTACTCCTCATCGATCTCCGCCTCGGAGACCGTCAGCTTCCCGAGGATCTCGAGGATCTTCAGCTCTTGCAGCTCCGCGATGTACATGTCGCGGAGGCTCTGCTCGGTCTCGCCGCGCCGCTGGAGGTGCTTGTCCCAGTCCTTGATGCCGCGGCGCTGCTGCTCCTCCCGCTCGGCGAGGGCGGCGGCGTCGTACTGAACCCCGCGGGCGGCGGCCTCTTGGCGGAGCAGCTCTTGATCGATCAAGCGCTCCGTGATCGACTTGCGGTAACGACGATCCGCCGAAGGCGGGATCTCGCGGCCGCGGTCCGTGTATTTCTTGACCTTGAGATCGTAGATCTCGCGGAACGTGGCCGCAGAGATCGGCTTCCCGCTGACGGTGGCGACCGGATCCGGCACATCCCCCGCGCTCTTTGCGGCGGCTTTGACCTCCGGCTGGATGTTCTGCAGATCCTTGGGATCCGCCTTCTGCGGCTTCGGCGGTTCGGCACAGGCCGACATGCAGGCGATGATGAAGAGCGAAGAGGCGACGCGACGCATGAGAACTCCTGCTTGGTGTGTGCTCAGGTGCCTGCGCTGTGGGCGCACCAAGGCTGAGCGCGCACTGTGGCAGGCGCGAAGATACCCCTTCACTCCGCCCGCGTCCACGGGGAGGCTCACCCGCGCGAGGATCGCGTACCATCGCGCGCGCCCATGCCCGAGCTCGTGCAGATCCGACCGCGAGATCACACCCGGCCTCCCCCCCCCGAGCCGGTCGTGGATCTGGGTGAGACTCCGCCCCAAGGCCCACGCGTCTACCTCGAGACGCTCGGCTGCCAGATGAACGAGGCGGACTCCGCCCTCATCATCGGCCAACTCCAAGCGAGCGGCTACACCCGCGTCCCTGATCCCGCGGCGGCCGACGTCATTCTTATCAACACCTGCGCGGTCCGCGAGAAGGCCGAAGAGCGGGTCTACGGGCGCACGAGCCAGCTCCTTCGGCACCGCCGCGACAACCCGGACCTCATCTTCGGGATCACCGGCTGCATGGCGGAGCACCTCCGCGACAAGGTCTCGGAGCGCGCCCCTCACATCTCGTTGGTCGTCGGCCCCGACTCCTACCGCGGTATCGCGGCGCTCGTCGATCGAGCCCGCGCCGGCGATCAAGTCATCGACATCACGCTCGACAAGGCCGAAGTTTATGAGGGCCTCGACGGCGTCCCCGAGGACGACGGCGTCAGCGGTCAGGTGGTCATCCAGCGCGGCTGCGACAAATTCTGCACCTTCTGCGTGGTGCCCTTCACCCGCGGCCGCGAGCGCGGCGCCCCGCCCCGCGAGATCCTCCGCGGCGTCCACGTGCTCGCGGAGCGCGGCTACAGGGAGGTCGTGCTGCTCGGCCAGACCGTGAACTCGTATCGGTGGGAGGACGTGACCTTCGCCGCGCTGCTGCGCGCGATCGCCGAGGTGCCCGGGATCGCTCGGATCCGCTTCACCAGCCCCTACCCGGTCGACTTCACGGAGGAGCTGATCGATGTCATGGCGAGCACCCCCGCGATCTGCCCGCAAGTGCACCTGCCCGTCCAGTCAGGCTCCGACCGCATGCTCGAGGCGATGCGTCGCGGCTACACCCGCGGCGAGTACCTCGGCTTGGTCGACCGCCTGCGCGCAAAGATCCCCGACATCGCGCTGAGCACCGACATCATGGTCGGCTTCTGCGGCGAGACCGAGGCGGATCACCAGGACACCCTCTCGCTGGTCCGCGCAGTCCGCTTCGACTCCGCGTTCATGTTCCGCTACTCCGACCGCGGCATCACCTTCGCGTCGAAGAGGTTGAACGACGACGTCGAGGACGCCGTCAAGGCGCGGCGCCTGCAAGAGGTTATCGACCTCCAGGAGGGGTTCACCCGCGCCTCCCACGCCGCCCGCGTCGGTCGTCGCGAGCAGGTCCTGATCGGCCAGATCGCCAAGCGCGGCGATCGCCTGGTCGGAAGGACGGCCCGTTTTCAGAGCGTGCTCGTCCCCCTCGGCCGCGGTCGCCCGGGCGAGCTCGTCGACGTCGAGATCACCGGCAGCACCGGCCACTCCTTGATCGCCAGCTAGGAGCGAGCATGGACGCCCTGATCCTGTTCATTATCTTCGGCTCGATCTTCGGATCCGTGGTCGCGGGCCGCTACCTCAAGTATCGCCACGCGGAGCGGATGAAGGAGCTCGAGGCCGGCCCCGCGGCCGATCCAAAGCAGCTCAAGGCCCTCTCCGAGGCGAAGTCCGAGCTCGAGGAGCGTGTACGCCACCTCGAGGCCATCGTCTGCAACGTCGACTTCGAGCTCAACGCCAAGCTCAACCGCCTCGCGACCCGCCACTTGGCGCTGGAGTCTGTCCTGCCGGCGCTGCCCGCTGGCCCCTCCTTGGCGCAGCGAAGCGAGGGGATCGTCGCCGAGACCGAGCGTATGCTCGCGGGCACGGTCCGTCCTGGTCAGGTGATCGCCGGGCGCTTCGAGATCCTCCGTCTGCTCGGCGCGGGCGGCATGGGCGCCGTGTACCTCGCGCAAGATCGCCAACTCGGCGAGCAGATCGCCCTCAAGGTGATCGCGGGCCTAGGCCTCACCGATCCCGCGGCCGCCGAGCGCCTCCGCCGCGAGGCTAGCGCCGCTCGCCGCATCAGCAACTCGAACGTCGTCCGCCTCCACGACCTCGGCGAGGAGGGTGGTCTCCTCTTCCTGTCCATGGAGTACGTCGACGGAGAGAGCCTTCACCAGCTCTTGACCCGCGCTGGTGTGCTCACGACCGGCCAGCTCCGCCCGCTCGCCGCCCAGATCTGCGACGGCCTCGCGGCCGCCCACAGCGCAGGCGTCATCCACCGCGACCTCAAGCCGGCCAACATCCTCATCACTCGAGCTTCACGCGTGAAGGTGATCGACTTCGGGATCGCCCGCCTCACCCACGCGGAGGGTATGACCTCTACCGGCATGGTGATCGGCACCGCCGAGTACATGGCCCCGGAGCAGATCCGCGGCGGCCCCATCGACGCTCGCACCGACATCTACTCGCTCGGCGTGATCCTCTATCAGGCCCTCACAGGTCGTCCCCCCTTCGTCGGCGAGACCCCGATCGCCGTCAGCTTGGCCCACTGCACGGAGCCGGCGCCGCCCCCTTCGACCCACCGCAGCGACCTGCCAAAGCCGTGGGAGGACCTGATCCTACGCGCGCTCGCCAAGGATCCTCGGCAGCGCTTCCAGAGCATGAACGAGCTGCGCGCGGCGCTGCCGGTGAGCCCTGACGATCCGACCGCGCTCGCCGAACCGCACCCGCTCCAGGCGCAGCCGACCTCGCGCCTCTAGAGCGCCGCCCCGCGCCCGCGTTGTCGACGCTTTGACCGCGTGCTAGCGTCGCGGTCATCGGTCTATTCTTATGCCTTTTATGAATCCTGCCCATCCGCGCCGTTGGCTGGCCTTAGCGCTCAGTTTACCGCTCGCATGCCTCGAGTACCAGCCGCCACCGACCAGCCAAGGTGAGCTCGGCCGCGGCGACTTCACCTACGTCTGCGCCGGCTCGACCGACGCGCTCTGCCCGGAGGACTCGGCGTGGGCGCTCGCCTTTCCGCAGGCGATCGCGCTCGGCGGCGCCTTCACGCTGACCTACGAGTACAACGCCAAGAACGCGGGCAATCCCCTCCCCTCCTTAGTTACCGCGTCGCCGTCGCGCCTCGCGGGAGACGAAGGCATCTTCACCGCGCTGGTCCCTGGCTACACCGCGATCCTCGCGCTCAGCGGCACCTCGCAGGTCATCGACATCATCCACATCCGTACTGACGCGATCGATCACCTCAAGTGGAGTGTCGGCGATCTCGGCCTCGACGAGGCGCTCGTCATCGAGGTCGGCCAGCAGCTCAGCCTCCGCGCTGAGCCCCAGAATCGCCAAGATCTGCGCCTCGCGGGCGCGCTCTCCTACACTTGGACGCTCGAAGATCCGGCGACGCTCAGCATCATTGGCACCGCGTCCGACGATCGTGTGGTCCTTCAGGGTCTCACTGAGGGCCTGACCAAGGTCTTCGTCCAAGTCGGTGATCACATCGCCGAGCTGCCGGTCCTCGTGGAGCCCGGGGTCGCGACCTCGACCACCGACGTCTCCACCACCGACGCCTCCACCACCGACGCCTCCACCACCGACGCCTCCACCACCGACGCCTCCACCACCGACGCCTCCACGGGAGACACGCCATGAGCGCCCGTCCTCGCCGCCCTCACATCGTCCTCCTCGGGCTCGCGCTCCTCGCGACCGCACCCGCCTGCCAGCCGAGCTTCGGCTATCTCGAGGTCACCGTACGCTCCTCGCCGCCGCTGCCGGTGAGCGTCCGCGATCATCGCTTCGAGCTGCCTGTCGGGGTCGCCGTCTTGATCGCGGTCGAGCCGATGAGCGACAACATCAACGACTACGTCGAGACCGACCGCCTCGATCTCTCGCCCAGCGACGCGGCGATCCTCGACATCGAGCCAGGCCCTGAGTCGCGCACCTTCGTCCTGATCGGCGTGAACCCGGGAGAGACCTGCGTCGACGTCTACATCAACGGGCGCGCTGAGCAGTGCATCCCGGCGGTCGTCAACGCGCCGCTCTGACGTCTCACAGACAAATAGAGCGGCGCCTGCTGCTCGGGCGGGAGCGGAGGATCCCGAGCAGGCAGGCGCCGGTCAAGTTAGATAATACCAGTGTCTCTATTCCAAACCAGTCTAAGACAACATCTACACGAGTTTTTAGGCCAAACTAAGGGACGGAAAGAAGCGAGCGAGCCAAGCGAGCGCGAGGAAACCGAAGGCCAAACCGAGGGTGAACGCGAGGGCGAGCTTGAGCGGGAGACCAGGCCAAACGCCCCGTAGAGGGGGACGCTGACGCGGGCTGAGATCGAGGTCCATGGTTCCACCGACGTCCCCTGAGAGTGCAGGCCGCAGACCAAGCCACGCACCGAAAAACATGAATGATCCTAAGCACATCGCTCGCGCCTATCGCCACCTCTGACACACCCGCCCGGGCGCACGCGAAGGCCCACATCTCCCCCATGACAGCGATGTCAGCCCCTCAGAACGGCTGCAAGAAGGTGATGTTGAACGTGACCGGCGGCAGCAGCACCGCGGCGTCCTCGATCCCTTGCACCTCAGCCAGGTAGTCCGGCAAGACCTTACCGAGGCAGACCGTACGCCGGCGGACGAGCGGCGCCGCGACATCGAGGCGAACGAGCTGCGGCGTCACCCCGATGAGACGCAAGTACCCCATCAGCCCGTAGCCGACCTGCCCGTAGTAGCTCTGAGCGCCGAAGAGCCCGCTGTAGTCGTCGCAGCCGGAGACCGTCGTCACGCCGCCGAAGAGCGCGCCGCCCAGGCCGCGAAGCCACGCGAGGTGCACCAGGTTGAGGTGGAGGTCATCATAGAAGGTGTGGCGATACTCCGCCTGCGCGGTCACCATCGCCCGACCGAAGATCTCGTCGCCGCCGTACGCCCCCAGATCCGCGATCCCACCGCCGCGTAGAAGCCCGCGAAATTCTGGCTCCGAGGCGACTGGAATCATCACCGCGCCCTCGAGCCTGGTCGCGAACACGTGTCGGTGCGCGAGCGGCCACAGCTCGATCCAGCCCCCCTCGATCGTCACCCCGTAGCGTTGATCCGTCGGCCCGCCGTCGATCCGCAGCACCTGCGACGCCGAGAGCGCGAGGCTCAGCCGACGCCCGCGATCCGGCCACAGCGAGAAGCCCCGCGTGTCGTGGATCCACGCGACGAGCTGCGACGCGCGCAGCCCTCCTCGCGGGTCGAGGCCGCGAGCGGTGAGCGACTCGACGTTCGCGAAGAGCCGCAGCCGATCACGGCGGCGCTTCCGGTTGACCTTCGGCCCGAACCACAGGTTCACGCCCGCCCCCAGCCCCGCGGTCGTCTCACGGCCGCGGTAGAGCTGGAAGTGCGAGGTCGCCCGCAGATCACGGCGCAGGCTCGCCTCGAGGAAGACGAAGCCCGAGAGCGCCCCGAGCCGCGCCGCCGGCGTCACCGCGGTCGCGAGCTCCGAGGCCGCGATGTCGAGCCCGAAGCCGTTATAGAGGAATCGACCGCCGGGCGGCGCGCGGTTGTCGAAGAGCGGATCGACGTTCTCTCGCGGCGGCCGCGACGACTCGTAGAGGCGGCTCCGCGGATCGATCGTCACCGCCCGCAGCGGACGCGCGGTCGTGAGCTCAAAGACATGCTCGCCACTGACTGGCTCATCGGCCAGGCGCGCTTGATCCCCCTCGTGATCCCCCAATTCGCCGCTCCAGACCAGATAGTGGGCGCCCCCGCCCCGCTCCTCCGCTAGCACCTGCACCGGCTCGATCACCCCGACCTCGCCCTCGCGCACGATCGTGATCCGATGCCGCCACCCGCCGCTCACCGGCGCGCTCTCGACCGCCCCGACACGGTAGTTCACCCGCGGATAAGGGCCCAACCACTGCTCGAAGAACCACCCGAGCCGCCGCCCATACGCGCCCTCCGCGGCGGCGATCGGATCCCCACCAGGGTCGCTCACGATCCGCCGATAGAGCGCCGCGAGCTGCTCGGGCGCCAGCAGATCGCGGAGCTTCTCGTGGATCCGTCGGCCGGTCGGCGCGTCGTTCGCGAAGTACCAGGGGTGATTGCGCAGCGGCGTCACGTCCTCGCCGCCGCGGAAGTACGCCTGCGCGAACTCAGCCTGACCGGCGTACAAAAAATTATCGACGGCCGGCACGAAGGTGAAGCGCCCCAGGATGTCCGCCGCGAAGTCATCTCGGTGCGCGCGGACCACCCGCCAGACCTCGAGCAGCGCCATCGCGAGCGCCCCTTGCAGCCACAGATCCACCGACGCCGCGTGCCGGCCCGCGAAGAAGCCGTGCGTGATCGTGTCCAGGCCGGCGCGCGCGACCACCTCGCCGTGGAACTCAAAGAGCCGCTCGCTCGGGAGCACCTGCAGGAGCTGGTCGCTGACCAACACCGCCGTCGGGTGCGCCTCCGCCAGGATCGATCGCAGCGGCCCCTGCACGACCAACAGCCGCGACCCCGGGGCGGCCTCGACTCCAGACGCCGCGGCGACGTCGATCACCCCTCCCATCGCGGAGATCACCTGCCCAGCGACGTCGCGATAGAGCTGGAGGCGACGCTCATCGGGGTACTGGTCACCTGGCCTCCGGAACATGTGCAACACCTCGACGCGGACCCCGCGATACTCTCGCGTGGTACGTCGCCAGCGCGGCCCCCAGAAGACCGACGGATAGCTGGCCAGCCCGCGCGGATCGAGCGGGTCTTCGGCCACAACGATCTCATCGCGCCCGATCGCCGCGGCCTCGGCCGCGCTCGGCTCGCGACCGGACTCCCAGGTCGGCGCCGCCGCGAAGCGAGCGGACTCGACGCGCCAACGCGCCGGCGCGATCGCCCAGCGCTCACCCGCCGAGGCGCGCCCATCCGTCACCGCCTCCGCTGGCAAGGGCGCGATCGCCCCGCTCAAGCTGCAACGCCGCTGCGCGCAACCAAACGGCCAATAGCGGCGAGGCACCCGCACGCGGTAGCGGATCCGCAGCTCTCGCGCCCCCGGCGCTAGCCGCACCGCCAGATCACGCCGCGCCCCCACGCGCGTGATCGAGGCGGCCCCCTCCGAGCTCAGGACGTCCAAGCGGCCCGCCTGAAACGGCCCCGCGATGTACGTCGAGAGCGTCAACGTATCCAGCCAGACGGGCTCCTCGACCAACCCTTCGGCGAAATTCAGCAGCCGCAGCAGTTCCCCTTCACGAGCAGCTTCGCGCAGCTCATACACCGCCTCAGCCTCGACCACGCCGCCCTGCGCCGGCGCGCGTGTACCATCCGCCAGTCGCTCGCCGCCGCGGTAGATCATCAACCGCACGGCCACCGCGTCGACGATCGACCGACCGACCGAGCTCACGGGCGCTCGGGCTCCCGCGGCCGGCGCCGGCGGCGGAGCCAGGGCCGCTGGCGCGTCGCTCACCGCCTCGACCCCCTCATAGATCCGGCCCGCCGGCCCGTGCTCCGCACGTACGATCGGATTCACGAGCGCCGACACCAACCCTACGAGCGCACACCACCCCGGCGCCGCCAATCGAGCGCGCCCAATCGCCCGTAGGCTGCCTCGCCCCGTTGTCGCCGTCCAGCTCAAGCAGTTCGCCACGGCGAGTGTGCCGCAGCTCGGCTGCTCCCGCCTAGGGCCGCCCTGACAGGCGCGTCACACGCTCACTTGCCCGGCGCACATCGCCCTGCCTATAGTTGTTCGATCGAGCGGCCCCAGGCGTCGCTGCCCATAAAGCCCGTAAGGATCCCCATGTATAGCTTCAGCAAGGCCCTCCGCGCCACGATCATCCCAAGGCTCCCGCAGTGGATCGCCGGTCTCGCGCTCGGAGCGTCCGTGGCGGTCGCCTGCGGCCGCACGGACGCGACCCCTTGCTCGAGCAACTCCGACTGCGTCGAGGGCGCGGTGTGCATCAACGGCGCCTGCTCGGCCGAGTCCGAGTGCCAGAGCGACAGCGAATGCGCCGACGATCAACGCTGCCTCAACTACCAGTGCGTCCCTAGCGACGCCTGCGACGACGACATCGCATGTCCCCAGGGACAGATCTGTCAGATCCCCCCAGGCCAGGACCTGGGCACCTGCACGGTCGATCCCGACCCCATGTGCAGCAGCGACGCCGACTGCGGTCCAGGTCAGTGGTGCGAGGGCGGCGTGTGCTACGGCGAGAGCTACGACGACAGCTACGACGACAGCTACGACGACAGCTACGACAGCTACGACGAGAGCAGCTACGAGGAGTGCTACGAGGACTGGCAGTGCCCGGACGGCTACGCCTGCGTCGACTACTTCTGCGTGCCGGGCGCCCTCTGCACGGACGACTGGGAGTGCGCGGACGGCTACGCCTGCATCAACAACGAGTGTCAGCCCGGCTGCAAGGCCGACTGGGAGTGCGACTTCGGCCAGATCTGCGTCGCCGGCCTCTGCGAGTCGACCCCGCCGGAGTGCGTCAGCGACCTCGACTGCGCGCCCGGCCAGGTCTGTGAGGGGGGGATCTGCTACAGCATCCCCGAGTGCGTCAACGACACCGACTGCCTCCCCGGTGAGATCTGCGAGGGCGGCGTCTGCCAGCAGATCGGCTGCGTCAGCGACCTCGACTGCCTCCCCGGCGAGCTCTGCCTCGCCGGCCAGTGCATCCCCGCGCCGATGTGCATGATCGACGAGGAGTGCCCGCCCGACCTGATCTGCCAGGGAGGGACCTGCGTCCCGCCGCCGCAGTGTGTCGCTGACACGGACTGTCCTATGGGACAGGTCTGTCAAGCCGGCCTCTGCGTCGATCAGGTCGAGTGCTTCGGCGACGATCAGTGCCAGCCGGGTCAGATCTGCCAAGACGGGGCCTGCGTCCCGCAGCCCGAGTGCGTCCAGAACGCCGAGTGCGGGGCTGGCTTCATCTGCCTCGACGGCAGCTGCTTCTTCGCCGGCCAGTGCTTCAACGACTCCAACTGCGGCTTCGGCCAGACCTGCGTCGGCGGCGTCTGCGAGGGCCCGCCGCAGTGCACCTTGGACATCGAGTGCGCTCCTGGTGAGGTGTGCAGCGGCGGCAACTGCGTCGTCCCGCAGACCTGCCAGTTCAACGCCGAGTGCGGCGAAGGCTACCTCTGCGTCGGCGGCCAGTGCACCGGCGGCGTCCAGTGCATCGACAACGCCACCTGCCCGCCCGGCAAGGCCTGCTTCGGCGGCTCGTGCGTCGCCCCCTGACGCCCGCGTCGGCCGCTCCGCAGCCGCCCACGCTCGCGCGCCAACGCCCTCTCCGGCCGGCGGATCCGCGGCCACCGTTTGACAGGCAGGTCATATTCAGTGGACGCTCCCATCACCATGTCTCGCTCGCCGCTCGGCCTCGTGGTCGTGGGTATCGCCCTCTCTGTCCCCTCGGCCGCCTCCGCGGGGCCACCGAGCCTACCCAGCGAGGACCGGAGCGGCGCCGTAGGCGCACCTGGTGAGGTCGAGGACCCAGGCGGCGTCCCGCCGACCGACAGCGGGGCCGCCTCCGCGGAGGTCAACGCCTCCGCCGCCGTGAGCGTCCCCCGACCGAGCGCGACGCTCGACCTCGGCGACCCCGCCGTCGATCCCGCGCCGGCCACGGGTGAGAAGCCCGGCCGGAGCGACAAGCGCGGCAACAAGCCCGCGGCCGACGCCTCCACCAGCGACGATCCCGCGATGATCGGCGGCCGCCGCGAGCCCGCGATCAACACCGTCCGCGGCGGCCTCGGCCTCTTCGGCACCAGCCTCGCCGACGTCGGCGGCCGCCACAGCGTCCGCTTCGGCCTGCACACCGATCTCTTCCGCCGGAGCGGCTTCATCTATGACTCTGCGCGCTTCGGGACCGACACGAATTCGCGCTTCCGCGGCACGGTCAACATCGGCTACAGCCCCTTCCGTTGGGGTGAGATCTACATGTCGATCGCCAGCCAGGCGAACCGCAGCGAGCGCGAGCAGCCTGGCCGCCAGGATCCGATCACCACCTTCGCGCTCGGCGACATCGACCTCGGGATCAAGGGCGCCCACCGATTCTACCGCGGCGGCGCGATCGGCCTCGGCGGCCAGCTCGGCCTCGGCCTGCTCTCTGGGGCGCGGCGCTTCTCGAGCGAGCGCGTCAACTTCAACATCGACGCGCTCTTCACCCTCGACGCCCGGTACCTCACCAGCCGCCGCTTCCCCTTCCGCTTCACCACCAACATCGGCTGGATCCTCGACAACTCGCTCAAGCTGGTCGACTGGGGCGCGATCGCCGACACCACCAGCCGCGAGGTGCACCGCTTCGCCCTCGGCGTCAACCACAGCCGCGTGCGAATGCGCTACGGCGTCGACTTCCCGATCCGCCTCGGCAAGGATCGGCGCTTCGGCCTCGACCCGATCGCCGAGCTCGCGTGGGACGTCTCGACCCGCGGCCAGGACACCCTCTTCAGCCAGCCGGACGCGGTCCCCTCGCCGCTCCCGCGCTCGAGCCTGTGGGCCACCCTCGGCCTGCGCGCCAACGTCATCTCTGGCCTCCACCTCGACCTCGCGCTCGACATCGGCATGATCTCCCCGAACTTCGAGTTCGGACCGCCCGTACCGCCCTGGCAGCTCCTCTTCGGCCTCGGCTGGGCCTTTGATCCGCTCCCTGTGATCCGCGAGGTCCCTGCGCCGGTGAGCGAGGCGCCGCCGCCGCCGCCCGCGCTCGACGGCCGGATCGTCGGCGCCGTCGTCGACGAGTCCGGCGCCCCGATCGGCGGCGTCAAGATCAGCTTCCCCGGCGTCACCAGCACCGCGATCGTCGCCGACGCTGCTGGCTCTTTCACCAGCTTCCGCTTCCCCGAAGGACAGGTACAAGTCGTCCTCGAGGCCCCCAACGGCGCCCGCGCCCAGGCCCTCGCCGATCTGCGGGCCGGCGAAGACGTCGCCCTAACCTTCACGATCGAAGGCGGCCTCGTCGCCCCCAGCGGCGTGCTCGACGGCGCCTTCGTCGACGATGGGGGCGCGCCCGTCCAGGCCACCCTCCAGATCACCGGCCAGGGCATCGACGAGCCCTTCACCTCGACCCCTGAAGGGTTGATCCGCGTCGAGCTGCCCGCGGGCGACTACAGCGGCGCCTTACGGGCCGACGGCTACGAGCCCAAGAGCGTCCGCTTCACCATCACCAGCGGCCAGGAGATGATCCCCTTGCGGGTCGTGCTCACGCGCGACGTCCCGATCGCGACCCCGGGCGTCTCCGGTAACGAGCGCGGGATCCGCCTCAAGCGGGCGATCGCCTTCAAGGGCGACGAGCTCAGCGACAAGAGCCTGCCGATCCTCGACGAGCTCGCCGCCTTCCTCAAGGGACACCCCGAGTTCCAAGAGATCGAGATCGGCGCGCACACCGACGACAGCGGCAACCCCGGCAAGCGCACCCAGGATCGCGCCGACGCGGTCCGCACCTACCTGCTCAGCAAGGGCGTCAGCCCCGATCGCGTGAGCGCCAAGGGCTACGGCGACCGCAGCCCCGTCGCCGTGAACCTCACCGCCTCGGGCCGCGCTAAGAACAACCGCGTCGTCCTCAAGGTCGTCCGCTACGCCAAGTGACCGCGCCCTGGCGGCCCGCGGCGGACATACGCACCGCAAACTGGCCGCTCAAGGGCCGCCGTACGCGTCACTGAACTCGGCGATCGTCGACATCAGGTGCCGTGACACATCGACGCCTTCTTTGCTCATCTCACGGAGCGCGCGCTCGTAGTCCTCGAGGCCCGTACCTGGGATCCGAGTGATCCGATCGAGCGCCCCGCGCAGCGCCGCGATGATGTCGTCGGACATCAACCAACCGTGGGCCGCGTGCAAGCGAAACACCCGATCCAGCCACACCCCCGACGCTGACTTCGCCGCCAGCGCGATCAGGCAGTTGATCGCCGACTTCGCCGTCGGGTGATCCCCCGCGACGTTCGCCCCCATGAGCTGATTGGTCAGCGCCAGCGCGTAGCGCTCCGCCTCCTTGATCTTGCCCATATTGAGGCTCTTCTGGACGAGCTGGCTGATCAACTGCGGGAACTGGGTGTCCTCGTGCGGGCCGATGGTCTTACGCAGGCTGTCCATCGGATCTTCGGCGTTCGTCGCCCCTGCGTCGCTGATGATCGCGATCACCTCCCGACCGATCCGCACGTTGTCTCCGTGCTGCAGCTCGACCTTCACCCGCGGGCCCAGGCGCTTGCTGTTCATGTACGTGCCGTTACTGCTGTCCAAGTCCTCGACGCTGACCACGTCATCCGTGACGTGGAGGCGCGCGTGATATCGAGACGTGAGGTCGTCATCGAGGATCAGCCAGCAGTCGCTCATACGACCGACGAGGTGAGTGCCAGGCGGAAGGGCGAGCGTCCGACCGCCGAACTTGATCTTGAACTGCGTCACCGCCCGGAGACGATACCCCAACATCTAGAGCGCCAACAGGGGCCGGTACATGGCAAGCCGAGCCTCCACGGGCGCGAACGCGTACGACAGCCGCGCAGACATTTTCGCGCCCTCGCGGCGGCCCTCAGCGAACGATGAAGCTCTCGTCGGCGATCACGCTGGGGCTGAGCAAGACCCGCATCACCTGCCCCCGGATCCCTTGAGCACCGCCGCGGCCGCTCGCGTCGACCACGTACACGATGCCGGTCTCAGGCGCGTTGACCACCCGCGTCGGTCCCGCCAGCGGCACAGAGCCGAGCAGCACCCCCTCGTTATAGGGGTTGTAACCAGCGAGCGTGGTGAAGCCCAACGTGTACGAGCGCGGGATCCTCGACCGCTGGAACGCCACCGAGGCGGCGGACCACCGCCCTCCCGTCACGCCTGGGATATCCCGGGCGAGGTCGATCGGGCTCGTGAGATCGAGGACCAGGCTGAACATCGGGTTCGAGTAGCGGACCGCGGGGATCGGCTCGTCGGCGAAGAGCAGCCGGTGGAAGAGCCGCTCAGGGCTCGCGGCGCTGAGCTGCGCCGGGCGCGGCGCGTTGATCAAGCAGGGGTTCGGCGAGTCGATCGTGATCGTCCCTCCGCCTGGGCACGAGGGCAGCCCTAACTGCCCCTCCGCGTCGACATCGAGCCTGATCCGGCTGGTCAGCAGCGTCGAGATCGACGGGTCCTCATAACAACGCCCGTCCGCGTCAGCGCGCACGCGCTCGTTCAAGAACGAGTACACACCTGGCCCATTGACCACAAACGAGTTACGCGCGAGCACAGAGTAGCGGACCAGCTCGGAGAAGCAGCGCGGCCCTGGCAGCCGGCGCAGCGCGCAGTCCTCGGTCGCCTCATCACAAGCGCGCCGACAGCGGCCGTCGTAGCAGTACGGGAACGACAGTTGGCAGCGCTTCGTCTCCGGATCACAGGCGCTCGGAGCGCCCTCGCGATCACGCGGGCAATCGAGCGAGCTCTCGCAGGCGTCACCCTCCTCAGCGACCCCCTCGCAGTCCTCATGCACCTCGCAGCCGCCGTCGGGCTGCGTCTCCGCGCAGACCAATCGGCCGATCTCCTCGGACCCGACCGCGGCTCCGTCGATCTCCTCCTCCCACAGCACTGAAGTACGGGGCACGTCGAGCGCCTGCAGCTCCAGCTCGGTCTGCGAGGCCTTCGTGATCAAGAACTCGCGCTGCGGCGCGCCGCAGGGGTCGTGGATGAAGTGGCGACAAGCGTCCGCGAGCGCTGGATCGTCCTGAAACCGCCCCTCAGAGACGCAGATCCCTGAATTTTGGGGGGCGCTCGAGCTCTCCTTCAGGCACACCTGACCGAGCCCGCAGTCGCTGTCCGCGGAGCAGCCGAACAGAAAGAGCTTATCGCCCGCGAGCACCCCGTCGTCGCAGAAGTCGGCCGCCGAGTCGACCAGCTTGCTGCCGCCGAGGCAGCTCGCCTCGTAGTTCCCTGGGCTCGCGCACGAGAGCTGCCCCGTCGAGCCGTCCGCGCCGGGGATCTCCCCCTCCCAGCGCAGCCGCCAATCGCCGCTACGCCACTCGCGATAGTCCCGCGGCAGCACCCGCGGGACCGCGTTCTTGTAGAGCGCCACCACCTCCGCGTCGCCCAAGTTCGGGTTCGCGAAGCCGTCCTCGTTGGCCACGCTGAGCGTCGTATACGCGAGATCGACCTGTCGCAGCGTCGGCGCCAGCACCTTCAACGCGTCGCCCCCCGAAGCTGCCCCAGGGACCAGGCGATTCGGCACCTGGTCTTGAACGCGCGGGATCCCCCGCGAATCACCGCCCGTCGGGTTCACGCTGGGCCACAGCATGTGCGGCAGCACCCGCAGGTCGGTCATCAGCTCCAGCGGATCGAGCGTGATCGGCGAGCGCGCGCCGCCCTTGAATTGGCCGAAGGTCGAGAACACGACCCGCCCGAAATTCGTGACCCCGATCCCCACCACCCCGTTCGCCGTGAACGGCGAAGTCCCGAAGTCCCCGCCCGCGTCGAGCGCCACCTCTTGAAAGGTCCAGTCGGTGATCATCGCCCCCTGCGGCGCGCGGATCCCCGGCCCCTCCGCGAACGGCCGCCGCCCTGAGCCCAGCTCATCGACCGGGTTACACACGACCTCGATCGGCGCCGTCGGATCGCCCTGCGAATCGCACTCCGCCCCGATCTCGGTGCGCGAGGCCGAGAGCTCCCGTCGGATCACCCGCGTCGATCCATCCCCCGCGATCACATAGACGAACTGCGACGCGACGTTCCCCTGCCCGTCGAGATCCAAGAACATCGCCGGGGTCGGCCGGATCCCTTGGATCCCGCGCGCGCCGGCGAGGCGCAGCGACAGCGCCTCCTCGGCGAACACCCCGTCGACCAGCGGCACCTCGAAGAGCTGATCGGAGCCTGATCCGCCGACGAAGAGCGTCGAGTCCTCGATCCACTGCTCCGCCGGCGAGGCCAGCAGCGGATCCACCGGGCGCCGCACCAGCGCCATCGCCAGCGGGAACGCGCCCTCAGGATCGCCCTCGATCTCCGGCACCTCAGCGCCCGCGAACTGCTCTGGACACTCGATCGGGCACTCCGGATCGCTGCCCGCGTCGACGACCTCGATCTCGCCGCTCACCGGGTCGCGGACGAACTGCCGGCTCTGCAGCAGCCTGCCGGTCAGCAGATCAAGCTCCGCCAGCAGGTGGCACGCCGGGAACGTCACATACACGCTCGCTGACTTGCCGCGCCAACACAGCCCCTGCGTCAGCTCATCGAGGTCATCCGGCGGATCGCTGCGCCCGACCCCGACGCTCTGCATCAGCTCCGGCGGCGCCGCGATCACCTGGCCTGGGCGCGACGCCAGCGGCTCGCCGTTCGGGCGACGTGGCACCACCCGCGCCACCAGCGAGCTCGCCGGCGAGGCGACCTCGATCTCCACCGCCGTCGCCGCCAGCGCGGGCGCGTCGAGCACGCTGAGATCGCAGCTCCCGACGTTGGCGACGATCGCCGAGCAGCCGTCCGTCGTCGAGGTGATGCTCGAGGGCAACGACCCCACCGGCACGAACTGATACCCGGGCGCGTCGATGTCCATATCGACCAGCTCGCCGCCGCACTTACGGAAGAGCGCGACCTCGTTGCGCTCCGAGTTGGTGATGAAGCCGATGAGCTGCTGCGCCCCGTCGGCCGCGCAGTTCGAGACGGACCCGCGGCACTGCTCCAGCGAGCTCGGCGTCACGCTCTCGCCGTCGTTAAACACGCAATGGAGCGTCAGGTCCGTAGGGCGATCCAGGACGCGGTTCGGGATCAGCACCGTGTTGCGGTTCTGGCAGCCGGTCAGGAGCACGAGCGCCCACCCGGCGACATGGAGGCGACGACCGATCATCCTGAGTACGGCTCCTGCAGGCCGATCCGCGCGACGTGGGAGAAGCGGGTCGGGCGGTGTGGCGCGACGTCGATCACCGAGATCGTCGCGTCGAGCGTGTTGGCGACGTAGAGGAAGCCGCGCCGCGGGTCGTGGACCATCTCGTGGGCGCCTGCGCCGGCGAAGACCTGATCGACCACCTGCATGGTCACCAGATCGACGATGAAGACCGCCCCTGAGCTGTAGCAGCTCACCGCCGCCAGCTCGCTCGCGCCGTCTTGGAACGCCACCATCGCCGTCGGCCGCGAGCACAGCTCGACGATCCCCGTCGTGATATCGCGGGTCTCGCCGCGGTCGTCCAAGCTCGTGTCGACCCGCACCAGCGCGCCTGGGTTGCTCTGCACCACGTAGAGGGCGTCGCCGTCGCGCGAGAACGCCAGCGCGCCGAGGTTCACCGTGCCGGTGGTCCCCGGGTCGTACCCCGCGATAAACAACGAGTCGAGCAGCTGCAGACGATCCTCGCAGAGGATCGCCCCGGGTTGGTCCAGATCCGCCACATCCACGCACTTCTCGGCGCCCGCCGGGGTGATCCGGCCCACGGAGAAGCGGACGATGCTGCCCTCGCGCCGGTTCGCCGCGTACAGGAGCGGACGCGCGCACGCCACCCCGTCCACGTACGTCGCATTCGCCGCGTTGTCCGCGAGCCCGTCGCCGTCGAGGTCGCCCGGATCGCAGGGGCGCTGGGCGATCCCGTAGCCGCCGATGAAGCTCGCCGTGCCGAAGAGGCGCTGAATATCGAGCACGATCGGCCGCGCCGGCGCGAACGGATCGAAGGTGTCTTGCTTCGTGTACTCGTTATGGAGCCCGTAGAGGCCGATCAACGTGACCTCTGGGACATCATTGTGCGTGACGAAGGCCAGCCGATCCGAGATGAAGATGCTGTTCGGCTCGCGCGCGATCCGGCGGATCTCGCGGTCGCCGCGGAGGAAGCGCGTCCGGTCGTCGAGCGCGCACAGCTCCGGCCGATCCGCGGAGGCGGCGCAGCGGATCGCCAGCGGCTCGCCCGAGAGCCCGCCCTCGACGTCGACGAACGACACGCTCGGATCGCCGCGCACCGGGAAGAACAGCCGCAGCGCGTAGCCGCTCGGATCCGCCTCTTTGGCGGCGATCGTCCGGTGGTCCCACGCCCGCAGCACCGTCGAGAACGAGCCGACCCGCGCGGTCGTCTCGGCCGCGATGAACGGCTCCTCCGTGCACTCGACGGCCTGCGGCAGCCCCGCGATCCGCCGGCAAGGCGCCGCGTCCGACACCGCCGCGCCGACCGCCCCGATCCCCTCCTTCTGGCTGAAGAAGAGCCGCCCCGAGCCTGCCTCTTCGGACACATCGGCCCAGGCGCGGAAGAACGCGTCGAGATCGAGCGCCGCGATCGTGCCCGCGTTGTAGACCAGATCGCTGTTGGCGCTCGCGACGAAGAGCCACCGCGGCGCCTCGCCCGCCCCCACCCGCGGATCGAGCGCCAGGCCGGAAGGGAAGAAGATCTGATCGCTCGGGGGCTCGATCCCCTGCCCCGCGTCACCGCAGCCGAGCAGCGCGCAGACGAGCGCGGCTCGCCCGATCGGCGAGCGAGAGGGGCAGCGGAGGCGGGGCGACATCGGCCGCGAAGCTACCACAGCCCGGCCGCGGGTCTGCGGCTCAAAATCGACGGCGCCGCGCATTCACCCCGGGTTCACCGCCGGCCGGGGTAGCTGCGCCAAGAAGGCGAGCGAGCGCAGCGGCCGGCGCAGATGGGCGCGCACCAGCCCCGCGCACAGATCTCGGAGCGCGCGGCGGATCGGCGCCGGCGCGGCCGCCAACGCCGCCACCGCGGATCCTGAGAGCAACAGCTCACGCGCCAGCGCCAGCGCCGATCCCTCCACCTCCGCCGCCCCGAAGTCATGCGCCGGGCACAGCGCCCCCCCGCGGCCGCCGTCAAAGGCCACCAGCGGCCCTGACAGCCCCAGCCCGCATACGCAGCAGCGGTCCAGCGCCGGCAGTAGCCCTAGCGAGTCGAGCAGCGCCAGCTCGAAGCGCCGCAGCTCCGCCGGCTGCGGCGCGCCGGACACCAGCGCCTCCAGCGTCGTCGTCAGCGCGGCGAACGGCCGCGGGTCGTCCTCACGCCCCGCCAGCAGCTCATCCGTCACCTCGCACACGTACGCGACGAAGGCGAAGCGCTCGAGGTCCTGGCCGATCGCCCCCGAACAGACCAACGGCTCGAAGGCGCCGAGCCGCAGCAGCGCCCCTCGGCCGCGGCTCAGGGTCGCCTCTCCGCGCGCGCCCACGTGGATCCCCCCCGAGAAGCGCCGCTTCGACGCCCGAGCGTGGGTCGCCGCCGCCTCCACCTTCCCGCTCGGCGTCAGCAGCACCACCAGCAGATCGGCCTCACCCAGCGGCCGGGTGCGCAGCACGATCGCCGGCGTGATCTCAGCCTCGCCGCCGCGCCCGCTCACAGCGGCACCTGCAAGAGCATCGTCGCCAGCCAGAAATAGAAGAGCAGCCCCAAGATATCCACGGAGGTCGTCACGAACGGCCCCGTCGCGACCGCCGGATCGATGCTCAGTCGGTGGAGCAGCAGCGGCACCGCGGCGCCGACCGTCGCGGCGATCATCATGCTGCCGATCATGCCGAACATGATCACCAGCCCCAGCCCCAGCGGATCACGCGAGGTCGCGCCGACCAGCGGCGCCAGCAGGGCGATCCCCGCGCCGTAGATCACCCCCATCGTCGCCCCCAGCCCCACCTCTCGCAGCACAAGCGAGCCGAAGCGGCTGGTCTCGACGAAGCCCACCGCGAGGCCACGCACCATGATCGTTGAGCTCTGCGTGCCCACGTTGCCGCCCATGCCCGCGACCACCGGCATAAACAGGGCCAGCGCCGGCACCACACTCAGCGACTCCTCGAAGCCCTTCAGCGACACCGCCACCACCAGCCCGCCGCACGCCGAGGTCAACAGCCACGGCATCCGCGCGCGGAAGCTCGCGCGAAACCCCCGCGTGCCCACCAGCTCGCCGCCGGCGCCGGCCATCTTCAAGATATCCTCCGTCGCCTCCTCGCGGAGCACGTCGACGATGTCATCGATCGTCACCGCCCCGAGCAGCCGCCGCTGGTCGTCCACCACTGGGATCGCCACCAGATCGTAGCGACTCGCCAGCTCCGCCACCTTCTCCTGGTGGGTCTCTACCGACACGTACACCAGCTCGGTCTCCATGATCGCGTGGATCGGCTGATCTGGCTTCGAGATCACCAGCTTGCGCAGGCTCACCACCCCGACCAGCCGCTCCTGCTCATCGACCACGTAGATATAAAAGACGCTCCCCGGCAGCTTCTCCGACTCTTGTTGGAGCATCCGCGTCGCCTCGGCGATCGTCACGTCCTCGTGGATCCGCGCGACGTCCAGCGACATGATCCCGCCCGCGCTGTCCTCCGGGTACGCCAGCAGCTCCTCGAGCTCCTTCGCGTCCGCGTCGTCCAGGCGGGCCAGGATCGGCCGTAGCTGCTCCTTATCGATCTGCCCCAGGATGTCCGCGACGTCGTCCGACTCGAGGTTCCCCAGCAGCCGCGCCGCCTCCTCGGGCGCCAGCCTGCCGATCACCTGCGCCGCTACCTCATAGCGCATCGACGCCAGCACCTCAGAGCGCCGCTCGATCGCCAACAAGTGCAGGATCGAGTCCTGCTCGCGCGCCTCGAGCGGATCGATCAGCGCCGCGATCTGCACGTCATCCAGGCGAGCCAGCGCCCGCGTCATCAGGCGCGTATCACCCGACCGGATCAGTCGGACATAGTCGGCGCTGTTCGGGATCACGGACATCGCGACCTGGGCTCCTCGGGCGCCGGCAATCTACACCCGCGCCGCCCTCACGAGTGCGGCGACGCGATCCGTTGCGCGCTCGCGGCGACATACACCGCGAACACCGCCCCGAACACCAAGACCCCGACGATGATCCACATCAAAAAATTAGCGCGAGGCAGCCGGGCCCCCAGCGCCCCCAGCGCCCCCAGCGCCCGCGAGCCGATCTCCAGGCCCAGGCTCGCTGCGCTGGTCCGCCGCGGCGCACCTGGAGCCGCCGCCGTCGCCGTCACCGCCGCGGACGCAGGCCCCGCCTCATGCTCCACGCGCACGCGCGCGCGCTCCTCCTCGTAGAGCAGATCGATCACCAGATCGCCGTCCACCTCGAGCGAGCGCGCATAGCAGCGCAGGAAGCCCTTCACGAACACCGGCCCCGGCAGCGCCTCGTAGCGCCCCTCCTCCAGCGCCTCCAGGCTCGCCCTCGGGATCTTCGTCCCCTCGGCCAGCAGCTCGAGGCTCAGGCCGCGGCGGAGCCGCTGCTCCCGCAAGTACGCCCCCGGCGACGGCGCCCCCCCGGCCCGCGGCTCCTCGCGAGGCTCGGGATCCTCGACGATCCGCAGCCCTGGGATCGGCACCCGCATCGCTCGCAGTGTCGCGTGATCGCCCCGACACCCGCAAGGCCCGCCCTCGCGCGCGGGCGCTCATCTCGCCAAAAACGCGCCAGAACGCCGCTTGCGCGCTCTTAGGCGCCTCTCTCGTGGTGGTCACAGGCGCCGCCGCGGCTATGATCGGCGAGTGAACTCCCTCGCGCTCGCGGCCCTCATCCAGCTCCAACCGCAAGCGGCCGGCGCCCTCTCCGCCTGGATCGAGGAGACCTTCGAGGCCTTACTCGGCCCGCCCGACGAGCGACTCAGCCGCGGCTGGAGCGTCGGCGGGGTCCACGGCGGGGAGACCCTCGTCCAGTCGCGGCCCCTCGTCCGCGACCCCCGGGTCCGCCTCGCCGACGACCTCCTCCGCGCCCCCAGCCACTGCACCCTCGCCACCCACAGCCAGCAGCGAGGCGAAGATGGCGGCCTCGCTCGCGCCACCATCACCCGCTTCCAGCGCTGGATCGGCGTCGCTGCCGAGCCCGATCTCCCTGCTTCGGATCCCGCGACCCGCGATCACCTGCGCCGCGAGATCGAGGCCAACCTGCCCGGCTACCTCGCCCGTAGCCGCACCTTAGGCGGCGACCGCGAGCTGCTCGTGCTCGCCGCCCTCGCCCACCTCGACCCCGCAAGCGCCCTCGGCAAGGCCTACGTCGACCCCAGCGAGCTGCGCCGCGCCCTCCGCCAGCTCGACCAACAGCTCGGCTCCCCGTCGACGATCCACCTCATGATCAGCGACGGCCGCAGCCTCGGGGTCCTCCATCGCGGGGGACACGGGCTCGTGATGCAGCCCCCGATCCTCCGCCCCGCCCGCGCCCTCGCCGACACCAAACCCCAGTCGGTCGCCCTCCTCCTAGCCCTCAACGTCGACGCCGCCGCCGAGGGCGCCGAAGAGGTCGGCGAGGGGATCTTGACGATCAGCGCCCGTCCTCCGCTGGAGATCGAACGAGGCTGACCCTCGCCGCGTGGGTGACCCCAACCGCGATTCCCGCTAGGTTACGCGGGGTGAGGGGCGCTCGCCCTTTCTCCTAGCGTTCGGTCGATGTCGGTCAACATCCTCCACCACGGCATGTGCTTCGACGGAGCCGCCTCAGCGGCCCTCTTTTCCGCGTTTTATCGCCGCTACGCCGGCGATCCTGTCTTTCGGTACATCGCCAAAGATCACCGCCCCGGAGATCCCTTCGATCCCAGCGACTTCGACGCGGACGAGGTCGTCGGCCTCGACTTCCGCTACAGCCAGGACGCCCGCCTCACCTGGTTCTTCGACCACCACCGCTCCGCCTTCCAGCTCGAAGGCGACCGCGAGCACTTCAACGCCGATCGCAGCGGCCGCAAGTTCCACGACGCCGCCGCCAAGAGCTGCGCCGGCTACATCGCCCGGATCGTCCGCGATCGTTTCGGCGCCGATCTCCAGGCCCACGCCGAGCTGATCCGCTGGGCCGAGCTCATCGACTCCGCCGCCTTCCCTGGCCCGGAGATGCCTGTACGCCTCGCCGAGCCCGCCCTCCAGCTCATGGCCTTCGTCGAGGCCAACACCGATCCCGGCCTCATCGAGCCCTTCATCCACGATCTCTTGAGCGCCCCTATGGCCGCCCACGCCGGCGCCGCCTACGTCCAGCGCGTCCTGCTCCCGCACCTCGAGCAGCACCGCGAGGACATCGTCGCGATCCGCGAGCGCTCCACGGTCGACGATCGCGGCGTGCTCAGCTTCGCCCTGCTTGATCTGCCTGGCCGCGCCCGCAACAAGTTCATCCCCTATTTCCACCACCCCCACGTCCGCTACGTCGTCGGCCTCGCCCGCGCCCCTGGCGGCCGCCTCAAGATCACCGCTGGGTACAACCCGTGGCTCCCCAAGGCCGCCCGCGAGCACGACCTCGCCGCCGCCCTCGAGCCCTTCGGCGGCGGCGGCCACCCCTTCGTCGCGGGCTGCTCCTTCGGCCCCGCCGAGGAGGCCGCCGCGCTCCGCGCCCAGCGCCTCATCGTCGCCCGCCTCGGCGGCCCGCCCACGGAGCAGCGCCATGGCCGCCACGGAGCGTGACCAGCTGCGCGACGTGCTCATCCAGCTCCGCCGCCGCGTCGACGATCACTTCGCCGCCGCCGCCGAGCGCAGCCCGCGCGATCTCACCTGCGCCGCCGGCTGCGCCGCCTGCTGTCACCAGCGGATCGGCGTCTTTGAGGTCGAGGCCGCCGTGCTCCGTGAGGCCCTCGCCGAGCTCGCCCAGCGAGATCCCGATCGCCGCGCCCGGGTCCGCCGACAAGCCGACGATCCCGCAGCGCAGCAGCACTGCGCCCTCTTGCTCGACGGCCGCTGCGCCGTCTACGCCGCCCGCCCCTTGATCTGTCGCTCCCACGGCCTGCCGATCGCCGTTGAAGGCGACGCCCCGGCGCCCCGCGTCGACCACTGCCCCCTCAACTATCAAGGAGCCGCGCCGCCGCCGGCCAGCGTGCTCCGCCTCGCCGCCGTCAACCAGCCCCTCGCCGTGCTCGCTGCTCTCTGGGCGAGCGACGCTCCCAGCGCCCCGATCCGCGTCGAGCTCGCCGAGCTCGCCCGGGCCGCCGACCCCACCCCATCACTTTCCTGTTGACGCCTCCGCGGCACCAAGGGTACACAGCGACCACTCGCTGCGGGGTGGAGCAGCCAGGTAGCTCGCCGGGCTCATAACCCGGAGGTCATAGGTTCAAATCCTGTCCCCGCTACTACCGAAGCGCAGGCCGTACACGCGGTCTGCGCTTCACTTATTTCGGGCCTCGAACGGCCCACGAGGCCACCTCTCAGCCGGCTCACGGGCTAGCCGCGTCGCGGGTCGTTCATGTCAGACTCAGGCGCTCGCGCACTCCATGCCGCGGATCCACCTGCTCGCTCGCCCGCCTCGCGACATCGACCTCGATCCGGCGGCCGCCCCTGGAGCCACCCTGCTCGCCGCCATCGACGCCGCCGGCCTGCCTCTCGGTCGCGCTTGCGGAGGTGAAGGCGTCTGTCGTAGCTGCGCCGTGCGTGTGCTCGACGGCCACGCCCACCTCGATCCCCCCGGCGAGCTCGAGCGGCGCGCCCATCACCGCGGCTTGCCCCAAGATCAGCGCCTCGCCTGCCAGACTCAGGTCGCCGCGGAGGCCCCCTTGAGCGCCGTCATCACCCTCTGGCACCCCTCCTGGGGCATCGATCACCCGCCGCCTTAACCCTCCAGGAGCGCCCCCAGGCCCCTCTGCGTCAGCGCCGGGTCGTGTCGACTTCTGCCCCGGGCTGCTAGTGTTGGCCCGCTCCGTGGCCCATGAACCCGAAGATCGCGCGCGCTGGCAGGCAGAGGCAGATCTGCTCGCCGACGGTCGTGACCACCTCGAGCGCCTCACCGACTCGCTCCGCTACCGCGATCTCTACCCAGCCGGCCCCAACCTCGCCCTCCTGCTCGCCGCCTACCAAGATCTCTGGCGCCTGCGCCGAGTCGGCCAGATAAGCCCCCACAGCCCTGCCCGCCGCCAGCGCCGCGCCCTCAAGAGGCTCCTGCGCGCCCGCTTCCGCCGCGACACCGTCGACCGCGCCCGCCGCGTCGCCTACGGCTACCCCGTCGCCAACCCGCACGTGCCCATCGCCGGCCTGCCTCCCCTCGTCGAGCGCGCCCTCGCCGCGGTCGACCCTGACGCGCGTGAGCTCCTCCTCGAGCACATCCACGGCGCCCGCCCGGATCTTCAGCCGAGCGCCAGCGCCACCGGCGTCGGCCCTGCGCCTGCCCGCCTCGCCCGCGGCCTCGATCAGCTCCGCCGCGCCCTCATCAACGAGGCCCTCGCCGCGCCCGACGAGATCCCCGGCCTGCCCGCCGCGGCGCTCCGCTTCGCCATCTCGCGCCTGCCGACCCGGCGCCGCCACCCGATCGCCACCCTCCTCCTCGTCAAGCTCCCCCTTTACCTCTGGTTCGGGCTGCTCCTCCTCTTCAACATCGCCTACTTCGGCGCTTGGTTGTTCTTCAACGACGAGGTCTTGGGCGGCTTCCTCGGCCCCACGATCTCCGGCTTCATCGACGGCGACCTCGAGTTTGAGAGCATCCACTGGCAGCCGCGCCTGATCATCGATCTCATCACCGGCACGCCGACCCCGGTGCACGTCGAGGGCTTCCGGATCTACGAGGGCTACAAGTACCTCGGCCAGCCGCGCCGCCGCGTCACCGTGCACGCCGAGGCGGTCGACGTCGAGATGGTCCTCCACGAGATCATCCCGCTCAACCGCCTCGGCGTCCCGCCCGTCTTTGAGATCCCCTGGTACCTCCACTTCACCCGCGCCCGCGCCGACGCCCCCGTCCGAGTTTGGGCGCGCGAGTACGCGGTCGAGCGCCGCGACGGCGAGATCGACTGGCGCCTCAGCCTGCCCGGCGCCTTCATGCCGCCGGACGATGAACCTGGCCCCCCGGACATCCGTGGGATCTCGATCCGCGTCGACGACGCCGAATTCACTGACCTCACCCTCGAGCTCGACATGCGCAGCCGCTCGCGCTGGCACGGCCTGCTGCACATGACCCGCGCCCACGCCGCCGTCCACCTCGAGGGAGAGCACCCCAAGGAGCCGCCGCGCCCGCGCCTACCGCTGGAATTCGCCCTCCGCGCCGAGATCGACGTCGGCCAGCTCGACATCCTCTCGCTCGGCGACGACGGCTACCGGATCCCGATCCGCGACATGGTCTTGGCCGACCTGCGCTCCGGCGACGATGAGATCCCGCTCGGCGATCTCATCATGCGCGGCGACGCCCGCTTCGCCGGCTCCCCCGTCGCCATCGACACCCTGCTCACCGACTTCCTCTCCGACGATCCGATCGTCGACATGACCATGCTCTTCAGCGACGCCCACGGCATCGCCGGCCTCGCCGTCGCCTCCCACGGCCTGCCGCCGAGCATGGTCGAGGCCGTCGGGGCGCCCGCCCAGCTCACCGTCCGCGGCCCCCTCTCGGATCCCGCGATCAGCCTCGCCGCCCAGGGCCTCACCATCAACCCCGACGAGGCTCACCCCGACTGGACCCTCGACGACGCGGAGCTCAGCGTCACCCTCCAGCGGGACCCCATCGGCGCGCCCTGGGCGGATCGCTTCCCTGAGGGCGCCGAGCGCTGGCAGGCCGAGATCGAGCGCTTCTCGGCCGCCTTCCTCGACGGCGGCATCAAGCTGCGCCCCCACGGGATCCCCACCCGCATCGTCCTCCCCGAGGGCGACGACGGCCCCAATTTCCTGATCACCAGCCACCTCACCCTCGAGGGCGTCGACCCCGCGCTGCTCGCCGACGATCCTGCCGCCGCCAAGACCTTCGCCGGCGCCCTCACCGGCGACCTCGGCCTGCCCGCCCTCATCATCGACTTCAGCGAGGGCATCGACGTCACCCGCCTCGATCTCGACCTCGAGGCCCTCGCGCTGCGGCGCGACCACGGGCCCGCGCAGGACAGCCTACCGCGGCAGATCCGCGCCGACGGCGGCCTCCTCTACGACACCAGCGACGGCCTCGAGATCGACGCCTTGCGGGTCGCCGTCGACGGCGGCCACGTCACCATCGACGGCGGCGTCGACGAGACCGCCCGCCTGCTCCGCCCCACCCGCGTCGCCCTCGAGATCGACGACGGCGCCGCCTTCCTCGCCGGCTTCGCCATGCCCGCCTACTTCGATCGCCTCGACGCGGGCCTCACCCTCACCGGCCCGCTCAGCGGCCCCAGCGGCGCCGAGGGCCACCTCAGCGTCGGCGGCGTCGGCCGCGGCGACGTCATCGTCACTGGCATGGACAACGCCCGCCTCTGGATGGATCGCGGCGAGCTCCACGTGCGCAGCCCTGATCTCGCGGTGCTCGGCGGCCGCGGCCGGGTCAGCGCCGACGTCGGCCTCTTCCGCGGCGGCGAGCTCACCAGCGATCCTAATCTCCGCGCCTCCCTCGATCTCTCCGGCGCCGAGCTCGGCCGCCTCACCGGCGGCACGATCCGCGGCGCGGCCGACCTCCAGCTCGAGGTCAGCGACGCCGCCGGAGCGGCGCGCCCGCTCTCGCGCGCCCAGGCCCGCGGCGCCCTCTACGTCGATCGTCTGGGCATCGGCGGCGCCGAGCTCCGCCGCGCCGAGGCCCGCTTCGACCTCGACCCGGAGCGCCTGACCGTCGCCGCCCTGCACCTCCCGTATGACCGAAAGGTCAGCCCGTACCACGACCCGACCGTCACCATCCCCGCCGGCGAGCTCAGCGGCTCCGGCACCGTCCGCTTCACCGAGGACCCCGAGCTCGACCTCCAGATCAGCGCCTGGGGCATCCCCCTCGATCTCTTCGCCCGCGCGATCGAGTACCCCGACTTCCCCTTCGGCGGCGAGCTCCGCGCCGGATCCAAGGTCAAGATCCGCGGCAGCGTCCGCCGCCCCAGCCTCGAGGGGGTGATCCAGCTCGGCTCGCTCAGCGCCGCCGGCGTCCCCCTCGGTCAAGGCGAGCTCGCGCTCGAGACCGCCGATCGCCCCGCTGGCGATCGCCTCGCCGCCCGCCGCGAAGTCCGCCTCCAGGGGCGCTTCCGCGGCCGTCGCCCCGGCGAAGGCGCTGATCGCCTCGACTGGTCGATGGACGGCCTCGTCGCCTTGGGAGCGCGCCCGCGGCGGGGCAGCGACTCGCCCGCGATGAACGCCGAGGTAACCGCCAACATCGCCAACCTGCCGATCCGCAACCTCATCCCCAAGAGCTCCGCCGAGCAGCTCGCCGGCGTCGAAGGTCAGCTCGAGGGACTCACGATCGGCGCCTCTTTCTGCGATCCTCGCGAGGATCTGCTCGCCACCTGCCGCGACGCCCCGCCGGCCGACGACCTCGATCTGCGCGTCGCCCTCGAGCTCGATCGCCTGTGGCTACGCGATCGAGGCGACGATCCCAAGGCCAAGAGGGTCGGCGATCCCTGCGCGGATCCGAGCGCGATCTGCTCCGTCTCCCCGCTCGCGGCCACCCTCGACGGCACCAACCTCGTGCTCGCCCGCCCCTGGTCCTTGAAGAGCGGCGGCTCGACGCCGCGCACCCTCTCGATCGCCGGCGCCTTCGATCTCTCCGCGCCGCCCGCCCTGCCCGTCGAGGCCCAGCCCGAGCGCTGCGCCGAGCTCGCGCGCACCGCGGTGGATCGCGCCGCCGACGCGACCGGCGCGCGCGCCGAGCTCCGCGGCGCTCTCGCCCTCTCCGCCCTCACCGCCTTCGTCCGCCCCTACGGCGTACGCGAGCTCCGAGGTCACCTCGGCATCGACCTCGATCTCCGCGGCCCGATCGGCGCCCCTGTCGTCCGCGGGATCATCGACATCCCCACCGAGGTCGACCCGGTGAGCCTGCGCATGGCCGGCCAAGTCCCGTGGAGGATCGGCGTCCCCTCGCTCGCCGTGCGGATCGCCGGGGATCACGTCTTCGCCGCCGGCGCCCTCGTCGTCCGCGACCAGCGCATCGAGTTCGGCGACTTCACCCGCGACGGCCGCGAGGCCACCTACTACGCCCTCTCTGGCCCCTGCGCCGGCGGCTTCCAGGTCGCCGCCCAAGGCGCGCTCGACGGCGAGCTCTTGGCCGAGTACGTGCCGGACCTCTTCACCCGCAGCGGCGGCTCGCTCGAGATCAGCCGCGTCCTGCTCGCCGGAGAGACCGCCCCAGAGCTCAAGCTCACCTCCTTCGGCCTCGACCTCGCCCCCGGCCCTGAAGGCTTCCGCGCCGACCTCACCCTCGCCGAGATCGAGCCCATCGATCTCCAGCGCGGCGAGGTCGCGGTGCTCCTCTGCTCCGATCGCGATCCCTGCCCCGAAGGACAGGAGGGCTACGCCGTCCTCATCGGCGGCCGCAGCGGCGCCGCCGCCACCGCCGCGCCCAGCACCGCCCTCCGCGCGCGGATCGGCGATCGCGGCCGCCTCACCGCCTGGGGCAGCCTCCTCCTCTCGCCCGCGCTCGATCGCCTGGACGAGAGCGCCCTCCGGGTCGCCCTCGACGAGGTCAACTACCGCCAGTTCGACAACTCCGGCCGCCCCGAGCTGCTCGCCACGCTCAGCAGCGAGGAGCTCACCCTCACCGGCCGCGGCTCCTTGGTCCTCCGCGGCGAGGTCTTGATCGAGCGCTCGCGCTGGATCCGCGACGCCCAGCAGGGGGTGCGCGTCCTCTCCTTCGCCGATCCCAGCACCGCCCCCGAGTCGCCGCCGCCCGCGCTCCTCCAGGATCTCGCGCTCGATCTACGCATGCGCACCATCGCCCCCTTCCGCGTCGACAACAACGTCATGAAGGGCGTCGAGGGGCAGGTCGCCCTCACCATCGGCGGCACCTTCAGCGACCTCGATCTCGCCGGCCGCATCGACGTCGGCACCGGCGTGCTCGACCTCTCGATCCTCGGCTCCGCCTTCGACATCCAGTACGGCAAGGTCACCCTCGATCGCGAGATCGAGGCCAGCAAGGTCGACGTGCTCGCGCTCCGCCAGGAGCCGATCTACCTCGACGGACAGCCCCGTCAGATGGCCGTCCGCCTGCTCGGCACCCTCGACGCGATCAACCTCCGCTGCACCGTCCAGGGCGACACCTCGACCCGCCAGCGGACCACGCGCGAGTGCGTCGACTACCTCGTGCTCGGCGCCGGCACCCCCGAGGTCACCGGCCAGAGCGGCGTCCGGCGCACCGGCGGCGGCGGCCTGCTCGGCAAGCCGATCGGCCTCGTCGGCAACCTCACCGAGATCAAGATCGATCGCTACATCGAGGACTCGGCCCCGCTGATCGCCCCCTACGTGCCCGACATCGGCCTCCGCCTCGGCCAGTACGGCATCGAGGTCGAGGCCGAGACCCCGCGTCCATGGTTCCGCTCTGAATGGGGCAACCTCAGCCTCGGCGCCGGCTACACTCGCGGCTACCCCGGCCTCCTCCTGCGCAACAGCTACAACTGGCGCGTCCGCTTCCAGATCCTCGACAACGCCACCCTCGAGCTCCGCGACTCCAAGCGCTCCTACTACAACGAGCGCATCATCTTCGACCCCTTGCGCCAACGCTCGCTCGAGCTCCGCTTCGATGCCCAGATCCCCAGCCTGCGCTGATCGCCTCGTCGGCCGCCCGCTCGCCGGCCTGCTCGTCGCCCTCGCGTGTCTTTTCGGCGGCGCCCTCGCCCCTGCGCGGCCCGCTGGCGCGTCGCCGCCCGTCGCCGCGCCGCCCGCCGAGCGCGAGATCGCCGATGACGCTGACATCGCCCCGCCCGGCCTGCCCGAGGCCCCCGAGCCCCTCGAGGCCCCACCGCCGCCGAGCGCGTCCGCCACCAGCGGGCGCCTCCCTGGCGCCACCAGCGAGCGCTGCGCCCTCGAGGCCGGCCCCACCGATCCGCTCGCCCCCCTCGACGCCGCCCTCGAAGAGCTCACCCTCGCCGGCTTCCGTATCGGCCCGCGCGACACCAGCCGCGACCTCCGCGGCCTCGCCTGCAGCACCACCCTCGACGGCAGCCCCAGCAGCGGGCCGATCCCCCCCAGCCAAGGCCTCCTCCACTACCTCTTCGAGCGCCTCGCCACCGACGGCTACGTCCTGATCCTGATCCCGACCGGCCCCCGCACCCTGGAGCTGATCGCCCGCCCCTCCCCTGGCGGCGACGAGCGCGGCCTCCTGCTCGCGGGTGTCGATCGGATCTCGATCGACGGCACCTTCCGCGAGGGCGATAACGCGCAGCGCCTCGAGGAGATCCTCGACCTCGGCCCGGGCACCCAGAGCCCCACCTGGCTCGCCGCGAAGCTCGCCCAGCTCGGCTACCGCAGCGAGCTGCTGCCCGTTGCCGCCGGCGAGATCATCGTCCAGGTCGAACCTGGCCGCAGCATCAGGCGCGTGCGCGTGCACGGCCACATCCCTTTATCCAAGCGCGACCTCCAGCGCGAGCTCAGCGTCGCCGCCCGGCCTGGCGCCCTCGCCTACGGCCGCTGCGCCGAGCCGCGCCGCGAACCCGCGCCGATCTGCGACGACACCGATCGCGCCTGCAAGCAGTGGGAGGCCGACGAGCTCGCCCGCCTCAGCCGCTTCTTCTTCGACCGCGGCTACCTCAAGGGCAGCGCCCGCCTCGCCCTGATCTGCGGCCGCGCCGCCGACGAGGCGGACCTGCACATCCACGTCACCAAGGGAGAGGCGTACCGGGTCGCGCGCAAGGACATCACCCTCAAGGGCACCCCCACCGAGGATCAGCGCTGGCTGAAGCGGGTCTTCCTGCCGCGCGTCAAGTCCACCCCCTTCCCCTCGCGGATCACCCGCGAGCACGTCGAGGGCGCGATCGAGCGGACCGAGCGCCGCTACGCCGAGCCGAGCGCCAAGCTCGTGACCAGCAGCGCCAGCCAGCGCAGCCTCGATCTCCCCTATCCCGAAGTACAGGTCACCACCTCCTACCAAGATCTCACCCCGGCCACCGTGCCCGACGGCCACGAGGTCCCCCTCGACGTCACCGTCGATCTCGGCCGGGGCGTCCGCGCCAGCTTCATCGGCGCCAACGCCTTCTCCAAGAAGCGCCTGCTCGCCGAGCTCTCGCTGTTCCGCCGCCGCGAGTCGCCGAGCGCTCAGCTCGCCCTGCGCGAGGCCGCCAACCTCCGCGCCTTCCTCCAGAGCAAGGGGTACCTGCTCGCCACCGTCCAGGGCCGTTATGAGGAGTTCGGCTCGCAGGCGCCCGGCCAGCTCTTCTTCGTGCTCAGCCAGGGCCCCAAGGTGACGATCCGCGACGTCGAGCTGCGCGTCGGCGCGGGCGTGCCGCCCGAGGTCGCCCGTGATATCCGCCGCCAGTACCAGCGCGCGCGCAAGCTCCAGCCGCGCGGCGCCTTCTCCGAGGCCGTCGTGCTCGACGATCTCAACGCCGTCATCGCCGCCTACAACGATCGAGGCTACCCGTGCGCCGCCGCCGAGGTCAGCGTCGCGTTCTGGCGCGACGGCCACAACCACCCCGGCGAGCACGCCACACCTGACCTCGCGACCATCTTACTGCGCCCCACCGCCCCCACCTGGGCCGAGCGCGACTTCGCGCCCGCCGGCCTCGCCGCGATCCAGCAGCGCGATCGGGCCCCCCTCTACGTCCGCATCACCGTCGATCCCGGCCCGCGCGTCTTCACCGCGCGGCGCGCCGAGCAGCTCCGCTACCTCGAGGTCCCCATCCCCCCCGATCGAGAGGTCTCGGATCTCCCCCTCGCCGAGGAGGGCCAGTGGGGAGAGCGCCGGATCCTCTACCGCTCCGCCCTGCGCCCCGACGACGCCCAGAGGCCAGGCGGCGTCTCGATCTCCACCAACCTCGATCGCGACATCGAGCAGCGGATCGTCGACAACTACCAGAGCAGCGGCTACCCCCTCGCCGACGCCGAGCTGCGGTGGGTGTACAAGCACCCGCGCACCGGCGAGCGCCACAGCGCCCCGCAGATCCGCCGCCTCACCGATCCGGCCGTCGGCATGTGCGCCGCGCACACGAGCGGCACCGCCGTCGAGCTCGACGTCGAGCTCAGCGTCTATGAGGGTCGCCGCGGCCGCTTCGGCGACACCCTCTACCGCGGCAACTTCAAGACCCGCGACTACGTGCTCCGCCGCGAGATCGACTTCCGCGAGGGCGGCGAGTACAGCCGCCGTCAGGTCACCGACGCCCAGGTCGAGATCGACGGCACCGGCGTCGCCTCCGCCGTCGAGATCACCCCTTACCCGGTCGGCTGCGAGCTCGACTCGGTCAAGGAGGAGTGCGTCGTCCACCACATCGTCGATCTGCGCGAGGCCAAGGACGTCGCCTTCAACCTCGCCTGGGGCGCCGGCCTCGCCACCCTCGATCCCTTCTACGTCTTCGTCCGCCCCAGCCTGCCCAACCTCTTCGGCACCGCCTGGGATCTCGACCTCAACGGCCACTTCGGCTTCGACACCAGCGGCCTGCCGCCCGGGGTCCCGCTGCTCGGCGACTGCGCCGGCCAGCGCTGCTACGAGCGCAGCGCCCGCGCCTCGCTCTCCCGCCAGCGGATCTTCGGCAGCCCCCTCGGCGTCCAGATCTCGGGTCAGATCCAGCAGCGCCTCACCCCCGCCCGCGGCGCGATCGTCTCTGCGCTCGGCTCCCTCGGCATCACCTACCCGATCACCCCGCGCCTCCAGACCTACTTCGGCTACCTGATCCAGCGCTCCAACATCTCCAAGGACGTCGTCAAGCCGACCGTCAGCGGAGAAGGTTGGATCATCAACCGTCGCGACGCCATCGTCTCGGATCGCACCGGCGCCCTCCAGAGCGGCCTCACCTACACCAACGTCCAGGACAACCCCTTCAACCCCGAGGACGGCTTCATCGCCGGCGTCGATCTCCTGCTCGCCTCGCCTTACCTCGGCGGCCTCGACTGGTGGGCCCGCGCCGAGCTGAGCTGGCAGCACTTCATCCCGCTCCCTGGCTTCGACAACCGCCTCAGCCTCCGCTACGCGCTCCGCTACGGCCACGCCGTGCCGATCGCCGGCCTGCCGGGCGCGACCACCACCAGCATCCCCGAGGTGTGGCGGTACTTCGGCGGCGGCACCGTCGATCTCGGCCTCCGCGGCGTCGCCCCTGAGACCATGCTGGTCGACGTCGAGGTCATCGATCAAGGCAACGGCGTCCAGCGCCTCAGCTACACCGCGCAAGGCGGCCACATCCGCGCCCTCGGCACCTTCGCCCTCCAGGTCGTCAGCCTCCGCGACTTCCTCGGCGGCAAGCTCGCGCACGCCCTCTTCGTCGACCTCGGGATCCTCACCCAGCGCTGGGAGCACGTGCACCTCGCCCGCGATCTCCGCCGCAGCGTCGGCATCAACTTCATCAAGTGGGACATCAAGATCGTCACCGCCGCGCTCGGCTACGCCATCTTGGTCCCCAACTGGCTCGCCCCGGGCAACGTCCACCCCACCGACGACCGCAACGGCCGCCTCGTCTTCGACGTCGGCATCACCTTCTGATCTGCCGTGTCTACTTTCGCGCGGGGCTGCTAGATTCCCCGCCATGGCTCGCCCCCGCGCGCTCGACCTCTACGCCCTTGAAACAACCATCGCGCCGCTCCCGAACGCCCGCAGCGCGCCGGAGATCAGCGGCTACCTCACCGCCATGCTCAGCGCCCCCACCTACGTGCCGCAGGAGGAGTGGCTCCCCGGCGTGCTCGGCGACGACTACTTGGAGTACGACGCCGCCGACGACGCTGTCGAGCTGGTCTTCGCCTTCTACCAGGAGATCCACGCCCGCCTCAGCCGCGGCGCCCCCCTGCTCATCCCCACGGATCTACAGGGCCTGCGCGCCTGGACCCTCGGCTACCTCGACGCCGCCGAGCTCGATGAAGCCTGGATGATCGACAGCCCCGCCGCGCGGGTCGCCGACCGGGTCGCCGAGATCATCGAGCTGCTCAGCCCGCCTCCGCTCGCGGACGAGGACGCGGACGATCACCTCGGCGACGACAGCGACGACGGCGCCCATCGAGCCGACGACAGCCCCCCGGACAACCTCCTCCACCTCAGCGCCCCGCACGTCGCCCTCGTCACCGACGAGCTCCCCGACGATGAGGACGAGCTCGACGACGAGCTCGACGACAGCCTCAGCGACGAGGACGGGGAGCTCAGCGCGCTCGAGCTCGCCGACATCGCCGAGGAGCTCGCCGACTACGCCCGCCTCGCCCACGTCTACTGGCGCGAAGCTCGCGGCAAGCGCGCCCCGGACGCCCAGCCCCTCCGACCCTCCCCGCAGCCCGTCCGCGTCGCCCCTCAGGTCCCGCGCAACGCCCCCTGCCCGTGCGGCAGCGGCAAGAAGTTCAAGCGCTGCTGCGGCGTCGACGCCTGACCAGGCTGTCCCAACGGCCAGCTCGCCTACTCCGTGATCACCACCGCCGATCCCTGCGGGTTGCCGCCGATCCCGGGGCTGATCGAGTGCCAGCCCTCGGGTAGCCGCGGCGTCGTATGTCCGAAGAGCCAGCGAGCGTCGCTCGGCGCCAAGTTCACGCAGCCGTGGCTGCGCACCGTACCGAAGCCGCCGTGCCAGAACGCCCCGTGCAGCGCCACGTTGTTGTGGAAGTACTGCGTCCACGGCACGTCCTCGATCGAATAGGCGTCCTCCTCGATCGGCTGATCGCGCATCGACGTCGCCACGTGCTTGCTCTGCAGCCGGTGCACCCCGATCGGCGTCATGCCCGGCTCCTTGCCGGTCGACACCAGCGTCGCGAACACCGGCAGATCGCCCTCATACGCCACCAGCACCTGCTCGGACAGATCCACGTGCACCCACGACTCCCCCTCCCGCACCCCCGGCGGCCGCCGGATCTTCCGCGCCACCCCGACCGCGTACTCGCGCATCAGATCGCCGTCCTCGTCCTCGTAGTAAAAATTCACCCCCACCGCCACCTTGCGCTTGAACGGGTGCCGGCTCAGCCGCGACGGCGACTTCTCCGAGCGCACCAGCACCTCCGAGCCCGCCGACTCGCGGCGCAGCATGCCCGTCTCGCGCACCACCCAATAGATCGGCAGCGCCTCCTCGCTGGCCAGCACGGCCCCTGAGAACTTCGATCCTTCGCGCTGCTCGAGCTGGTACTTGCGCGCGTACACGCCGCGCAGCGTCCGCAAGAAGCGCCGCTCGCTCTTCACCGCCTCGCCCGCGATCGTCACGTAGAAGCCCGCGTTCAGGTACTCCTTCACCACCGCCGGCACGTCGCTCGGCCGACGGCTCGGATCGGTGGGCATCAACGCGCGGCCGTTCGCCGCCAGCCAGCTCTTCGCCGCCACGTCCGATCGGTCCTGCTCGCCGAAGCTCGGCAGCCGGTGGAAGAACGGCGTCCCGTCGTGGTTCACCCGCCAGTAGTCATAGGGGAGCGGCTGGTCCAGCCGAGGCCGCGGCAGGTCGATGAGCCCGTCGTCCGGCGGCGCCTCCGCCACCGTCATGCCCGCGTTCATACAGATCCACCCGCGCGGGTGCACCCGATGCCACCCCTTCGTGCACCCGCCGCCGAACGACAGCTCCGCGTCTGCGCGCACGCGCGCGCCCGCGCGCAAGATCCCGACGATCGGCGCGTCCAGCTCCGTCCGCTCGCGCACCACCACCGCCGCTCCAGTGATCAGCCCATGCCGCGGAAATTTCGCCTCCGCCTCCGCGTCGAGCGCCACCGCCTCCGCGAAGATCGGCGGGAAAAATTTATAGGACCCGTCCGCCTCGCCGATCCGCCACGGCGGCAGCTCCCCGGCCGAAGGAGCGCCTGACGCAGGCGCCTCGCCGCTGCCCTCCGCCTGACCCACAGCGACCTCATCCACGACCCCCGCACCAACAACACCCTCACCGACAACTCCCTCACCGGCAACAGCCGCACCCACAACAGCGCCTTCACCACCAGGCTCCACCCGCGCCGGATCTCCCGTCGCCACCGCGGGCGCCTGCCCCTCACCAGCGCGGGAGCTCCCCAGCTCATAACCGATCGCGACCAGCGCCCCACCCAGCGCCATGGAGCCCAAGATCTCGACCAGCCTCGTCCACCGCTGCTGCATGATCGCGCGGACCATAAACAAAGCAGCTCCGACCCCGCAACCACCCGCGGTTGAAGCCGCCCGCGGGCCTCGCCGCGCGCTTGCCCTCCGCTGCACATCTGCCTCATCCTCTTCGCCGTGCCGCGCCAGCGCATCACACCGAGTCGACCCGCGCGCTCGCTGCCCCTCGGCGTCCTCATCGCGCTCGCGCTCATGGACAGCCCCACGGCCTGGGCCGCCGCCGAGCCCGCCAACGAGCCCGCCGCCGAGCCCGCCGCCGAGCCCGCCGAGCCCGCCGAGCCCGCCGAGCCCGCCGAGCCGGTCACAGACCCTGCCCTTGACCCTCCACTCCCGGTCGAAGCCGAAGCCCCACCCGCCGCCGCGCCCGCGAGCGCGCCCCTGATCAAACCGCCCCGCGTCGACGGCCCCTACCTCGGCGCCATCGCCTACGCCCCCGCCGCCTTCGTCCGCGTCCGCGACCTCGACACCAGCGGCCTCTTCCCGGGGATCGGCGGCAGCGTCCGGATCGGCGAGTCCGTGCTCCCCTGGCTGACCGTCGGCCTCGAGGTCACCGGCAGCCTCGCCTACCACAACGATCAGCGGCTCGGCCAAGGCGCCCTGATCGTCGACTTCGGCCTGCTCCCGGTCCCCAGGATCCCCCTCTCCGTGCACCTCGGCTTCGGCGTCGGCGGCGGCGCCGTCCGCCAGAAGGGCGTTGAAGGCCGCAGCGGCTTCGGCGGCGCCGTCTTCAAGGGCGCCGTCCGCTACGACATCTTCCCGCTCGCCGAGCGAAAGCGCCCTCGTCGAGGCGGCGGCTTCAGCCTCGGCCCCGAGCTCGGCTGGATCGGCTTCACCCCCGCCGCGGCTGGCCGGCCCATGTCCAACACCATCTACGTGGGCCTCGGCGCCGGCTTCTACTTCGGCTCCTAAGCCACCCCGCGCGAAAACGCCCGCTCCCTCGCGCCGCTTCGCCCGCCGGCTCGCGCCCGCGCAGCCGTCGTGTACGATAGCGCTCCGCCGATGTCTGCACCCCGGGATCCACCGCGCGGCGCCGCGCGCCCTCTCGCCGAGCACACCACCGCCGCCGAGCCCGCACGACCGGCCCTCAACACCTTTGTTTGCGCCACCACAGCGCCGCTGCTCGACCCCCCGTCCCCTCCGCACCCGACCCACAGCTCGCCCACCGCCCCGCCGACGATCACCAGCCCCCTCGGCCCCGACGAGCGCCTCGCTCCCTGGCCCGCCGTCGCCCTCCGCGCCGCCGTACTCGCTGTCCTAGCCCTGCTCGTCGTCACCACCAACCTCGCCGCCAGCCAAGGCGAGGCGGTCCACCCGCCTGACGGCGCCGGCCTCATCATCCCCGCCGCCGCGCCCGCACGACCCCGCCCGCCGACCATCCCCGAGCCCAACGAGCCCGCCGCAGCGCCACGGCCGCACGCGCCCGTCCCCGCGTCCACGCCCGCGAGCGACGCGCCGAACCAACAGCCCTTCCCCCGCCGTCGCGCCCTCGCCGCGCTCGAGCCCGCCCTGCCCGCCCTGCGCCTCTGCGCCGCGCGCAACCGGGTCTGGGGGGTCCTGCGCGTCGCGCTCGCGGTCGAGAGCGACGGCCGGATCTCCCGGCTCACCCTCCACGATCCGGTAGTTGACCGCCCCCTCGAGACCTGCCTCTTCGGCCAGGTTCGAGCGCTACGGCTACCCCAGCACCCCCGCGGCGCCACCCTCGAGATCACCCTCGACATCCCCGCATTCTTACCGGTCGACGCCGCCCGATGATCCCCCGCGCTCTCCTCACAAAGCGTGCGATCGCCCGGCTCAGCGCCCTCGCCGCCCTGCTCGCCGCGCTCCTCGGCGCAGCGCTCGGCCTCTACCTCACCGAGCTCGCGGCCTGCGGCCGACCCCCGACCTGCCTCACCGCCCTCACGACCCCTCCCCTCCTCCTCCTCGGCCGCCCGCTCGCGCTCTGGACGGCCGCCTCTTCCCTCACCGTCGCCGTCCTCGCCGCCGCCCACCGACGCCACCCTGGGCGCCCTGACAGCCTCGCGCCCCACCTCCTGCTCATCTTCGCCCTCATCGGCGTCGCCGCCGCGGCCCTGCTCGCCGTCCGCGCCCCCTGCGGCCTCCCCCTCGCCCTCGCCGGCGTCAGCGCCCTGCTCGCCCTCGCCGGCGCCCTGCTCCTCCTCACCACCCCGCCGCCGCCCCGAAGACGCCGTCTCCGCGCCGTCGCCTCCGTCCGGGCGATCTTCTGGACCAGCGCCCTCTGGCTCACCGCCACCGGCGCCCTCTCCCTCGCCTATCAGCAGCGGCGCGCCGCGGTCGACCCGAGCGCTCGCCTCACGCACCCGCAGCTCGCCGCCTTGCCGGCCGCCGCCGTGCTCTTCGGCGCCCCTGATCCCGAGGTCGTCGCCGCCTACTTCCTCGATCCCTCGTGCCCGCGCTCCCGCGCCGCGTTTCGGGCGCTCACCAGCCTGCTCGGCCATGACGACGACCCGGCCCGCGTCCAGCTGCGGATCTACCACCTCCCGCGCGAGGCAGGCGGCTGCGCCCCTGGCGATCTCCCGATCCGCTTCGGCGCCTTCTCGCCGGTCGCCACCGCGAGCCACGCCTGCCAGGCCGCCTTCGCGATCGAATGCGTCGAGCAGTTCCAGCCTGGCCTCGGCCTCGCGATGGTCGGCGCCACCCTCGACCTCCAAGACGCCGAGCAGCCCTACTTCACCCCCCGAAGGCTCGCCCACGCCGCCCTGGCGGTCGGCCTCCGCCTCGATCCCACTGATCCTCAAGACCCGTTCTTCCGTTGTATGAGCGGCGACCCCGACGTCCACCGTCGCGTCCGCGAGCACCTCCACTTCGCCGCCCGCTACGGCCCCGCCGAGGCCCCCCACGGCTACCTGATCGGCGTCACCGGCGACCGCCTCGACCTCACCCGCGTCGAGCCCTTCCGCGGCCCCCTCCGGGAGCCCGAGCTCCGACGCGGCCTCGTCCGCGTCGCCGCGCCCCCGCGCGGGAGCCTCGCCCCGTCCGGCCCCGAATCCGCCAAGAGCCGCCCGACCGCGAGATCCCGCACTGACGCGGTCGAGCCGTGAGCTGCCGCCCACCAGCCGCGCGGCCGTCTCGCGCCGGAAGGCGTCACGAGCCCCGACGAGGCCACCACAGCCGCGTCACGGCATCACGCGACACCGCCGAGCTCACCCCCGTCATGCGCGAGGTCGCGCCCCCCCCCCGATGAGGCGGGCATCGAGCGAACTTGCACTTGCCAAGCGCAGCAGCGCGCGGCAGATCACCAGTATCAGCGCCTCGCGGAGCCGCCTTATGCCTCGTCTTCTCACCGCCACGACCGCCGCCCACCTCACCTTCATCGCCCCGCTCTTGCTCGGCGCCGGCTGCATCACGTGGTCGACCGAGCCGCAGTGTGACGAGTGCGACGACGACGACGATGCCTGCAAGATGAAGGCCTGCGTCGGCACGGACACGAGCGACACCGACGCGCCCACCACCAGCGCCACCACCTCGTCCTCCTCCTCGGGCACCTCCTCGGGCACTACCACCGATCCCACCACCGATCCCACCACCACCGATCCCACCTCGGACACGACCACCAACGCCACCACGACCACCACCGGGCCCGAGCCCTTCTGCGGCGACGGCGTCGTCGACGCGGGCGAAGAGTGCGACGACGGCGAGGCCATGAACGACAACACCGCCGCCTGCAAGGCCGACTGCACGGACAACGTCTGCGGCGACGAGCACGTCCTCGCAGGCGTCGAAGAGTGCGACGACGGCGAGGCTAACAACGTCGACACCGCCGCCTGCAAGTCCGACTGCACCGCCCAAACCTGCGGCGACGGCCACATCGGCCCCGGCGAGAACTGCGACGACAACAACGCCGAGGCGGGCGACGGCTGCTCCGCCACCTGCCAGCGCGAGACCCTGATCGCCTTCGTCACCAGCACCACCTACACCGGCAACCTCGCCCCTCCGATCCCAGGCAAGACCGGCCTCGATCTCGCCGACGCCCACTGCCAAGCCCGCGCCGACTCCGCCGGCTTGCCCGGCTCCTACCGCGCCTGGCTCTCCACCGCCGCCAACGGCCCCGCCGGCCGCTTCGCCCTCAACCCCTTCCCGGGCCAGTTCAAGCTCACCACCGGCACGGTCATCGCAGAGAGCTGGGCCGACCTCACCGACGGCAGCCTGCTCGTCGCGCTGGATCGCGACGAGTCCGGCAAGCAAGTCCCCATCTCCTTGGTGTGGAGCAACACCCAGAGCAACGGCAACCCGGTCGGCACCGACCACTGCACGAACTGGTCCAGCGGCTCCTCCTCACCCAAGGGCCGGGTCGGCGCCACGGAGTTCGCCAACGGCTCCTGGACCAACATCGACATCAGCAGCTGCGCCAGCCCCGCCCGCCTCTACTGCTTCCAGGTCACCCCGTGACCCCCACCTCACACGACGCCAAAACCGTATCCGGCATCACGAGCAATTCACTCATCGCATAACACCGAGAGACCAAAACGTATCCGGTCTCACGCGATGAACAAATTGCCCTTTATGGATGTACTCGCAACAATGCGCGCGAGTGCTCATGAAGTCTCTCGCACGCCGCTGCATCTCCCCCGCGTCCCCGCTCCTCGCGCTCGCGCTCGCGCTCGCCGCCTGCCCCGTCCCGTCGACCGATCCTGAAGTCGTGCTCACGGAGAGCGACTCCGAGCCCTCTTCCTCCTCCGCGGCCGACTCCCACTACGACACCTTCGCGCCGAGCTCGACCACCTCCACGGTCACCACCTCGCCGCCGACCACCCAAGGCCCCGGCTCCCTCACGGAGGACAGCAACGGCACCACCGGCGCTCAGACCACCGGCGATCTGACCGCCGGCGACGATGCTCCTTGCGACGACGATCACGTCTGCGACGCCGACGAGTCCCTGCCGAGCTGCCTCCACGACTGCGCCGTCTGCGAGCCCGACGGCACCTGCGCGCGCGGCCTCGAGACCCCCTACGCCTGCCCGCAGGACTGCAACGCCACCCTCTGCGTCCCCGACGGCCAAGTCGACCCGCTGCACGAGCAATGCGACGACGGCGACGACGACGACCAAGACGCCTGCACCTCCGCGTGCAAGCTCAACGTCTGCGGCGACAATATCCTCCGCGCCCACGACACCGACGATCCCGAGCAGTGCGACGACGGCAACACCAAGGACGGCGACGGCTGCTCGGCCGCTTGCAAGCGCGAGCACATCTACGCCTTCGTCACCGACGAGACCTTCCCTGGCAAGCTCCCTCCCCTCGGCGACAGCGCCGGCCTCGAGCTCGCCGACGCCCACTGCCAGGCCCTCGCCGCCAAGGCCAAGATGCCCGGCACCTACAAGGCCTGGCTCTCCGACGCCTTCCTCGGCCCACGCGCGCGCTTCGGCATCGACCCCTTGTTGTACAGCGGCCGCATCGATCTACCCGACGGCAGCGTGCTCGCGCACACCTGGCAGGATCTGCTCGACGGCAAGCTCCTACGCCCCCTCAACCGCACCCAATACAGCAGCACCGTCTTTGAGGGCCTCGTGTGGACCAACACCGGGCCCGACGGCACCCCCGCGGGCAAGAACCACTGCGACGAGTGGAGCAGCGAGGCGGCCCTCAAAGACGGCACGGTCGGCGTCACCGCCCTCGACGACGGCTCCTGGACGCACCTCAAGCTCAATTCCTGCGCGAACGAGGCCCGCCTCTACTGCTTCCAGATCCCCTGACCGCTAGAAGCCGATCTTCCGCATCACGAAGCGCGGCAGCCAGCGGATCGCCAACATCACCCAGCGCCAGATCCCCGGCGTATAGACCACTGGCGTCCCTCGGTCGATCGCCCGCGCCACCTGCCGCGCGACCGCCTCCGGCTCCCCGGCGAAGGGCGGCGGCCGCAGCCCCGCCGTCATGCCCGTCTTCACGAACCCCGGCTTGACGCACACCACCCTCAGCCCCTGCGCGTGGAATTTGTGGTCCAACCCCTCCAAGTAGGCGCTCAGCCCCGCCTTCGCCGCGCCGTACAGGATCACCGGCTTACGCCCACGATCCCCCGCCACCGAAGAGAACACGCACAGCGTCCCGCCGCCGCGGCCGAGCAGGAGCCCGCGCGCGTGCTCGCAGAAGACCACCGTGTTCGTGAAGTCCAGCCGCAGCAGCGCCTCCGCGCGCGTCACGTCGGCCTCCATCGCCTCCTGCGTCGCGAAGATCGCCGCCGTCACGATCACGCACTCGATCTCGCCTAGCGCCGCCGCGGCGGCCGCGAGCGCCGGCGCGAAGGTCGAAGGGTCCGCCAGATCGCAGAGCGCCGCGCCCACCGCCGCCTGCGTCGGCGATCGCGCCTGCAAGTCCGCCGCGCTGCGCGCCAGCTCCTCCGGCTCGATCCCCAACAAGAACACCTGATCGCCGCGCTCCGCCAGCCGCCGCGCCAGCGCTCGGCCCATACCGTGGGTCCCCCCGAGGATCGTCACACGCATCGTCACCTGGCTCCTCTACGTTTGCTTGGACCTGCAACGATCTGCCCCTTCAGACAGACCCCAAGAACCACAAAAAAACGCCCCCGCGCGCTCACGGCCGGTCCCCGAGGAGCCGCACCGACTGCGCCGAGCGGATCCGCCGCGCCGGATCGAAGCGCGCCCGCGCCGCCAGGAACCGCTCGAGGCGCGGCTCCATCGCCCGGAAGTGCGCCGCCCGGGTGAACGCGTCCTTCGCCAGGTAGATCCGCCCGCCCATCGTGATCAGCGCCTCATTCAGCGTATCGACCAGCGCCTGCGTGTCATCGCGGACCGCGATGTCCAGCGCGATCGAGATCCCCGGCAGCGGGAACGACAAGATCCCGCGCGACTCGGCCCCGCAGTCCTTGATCACCGCCAAGAACGACGCCCCGCCCTTCGAGCTCAGCAGCTCCAGGAAGCGCCGCACCCCCTCCGCCCCCGCGGCCGCCGGGATCACGCACTGATACTGCGTAAAACCTCGCCGACCGTACATCCGGTTCCAGTGCAGGATCATATCCAGCGGGTAGAAGAACGAGTCTGGGTGTCGCAGCCCGCGCCGCAGCTGCTGCGCGTGCTTCCAGTAGTACGCCGTGTTGAAGGCCCGCACGCTCGGCCGCCCCAGCGCCCAGCTCGGCAGCATCATCGGGAAGGTCAAGCGCCGCGTCGTCGGCAGCGCCCGCCCCGCCGCCTCCTCCGCCGTCGCCCAGCGCCCGGCGTCCAAGATCCCGCGCCCCATGCTCGGCCCGCGCGACAAGCAGTCGATCCAGCCGACCACGTACGGATAGCGGGCGCTCGCGTCCTTCAGCGCCTCCAAAAATTGATCGATCCCGCCGATCCGTCGGCTCTCGCTCGCGATCCACGGGCTCGGGATCCGCCGCAGCTCAAACTCGACCTCGAGCACATGTCCCAAGAGGCCCATGCCCCCGCAGGTCGCCGTGAACAGCTCGGGCTCGCGCTCGGGCCCGCACTCCACCAGCTCCCCGCTCGCCAGCCGCATCTTGAGCCCGAGCACGTGGTCCGAGCCGAAGCAGCCCTCGACGTGGTGGTTCTTGCCGTGCACGTCCGCCGCCACCATCCCCCCGAGCGTCACGAACTGCGTCCCTGGCGTCACCGGCACGAACCACCCTCGCCGCAAGAACAGGCGATTCAGCTCGAACAGCGACAGCCCCGCCTCCGCCCGGATCCGCCCGCTCTCCTGATCAAACGCGACGATCCGGTCCGCCAGCCGCGTCCCTAACACCTCCGGGTGGCCCGCTGGCGGCAACGACGAGTCGCCGTACGAGCGCCCCAACCCGCGACACAGCACCGCCTCCGCGCTCGCCCGCTCGAGCTGCTCGCTCAGCCGCTCACGACCCGGCACCGCCAGGTTCCCCCAGCCCGCGATCATCTCGCTCGATTCAGCGCGCGACTTCGGCACAACCTACCCCTCGGGAAAAGACGCCTGAGCGAGCAGTGTAGTCGCAGCCGGCCCAGGCCCCAAGCGCCGGCCTCACCGCGAGATCCGCGATAAGCTCCGCCCCTCATGAGCGCCAAGGTCCTCGTCGTCAGCGGCTCCGCCCGCATGGAGAGCAACGTCCACGGAGTCGCGCGGCTCGCCGCCGACGCCGTTCGAGCGGCGGGGGCCGAGCTCCTCGAGCACCACCTCCACCAGCTCCAGCTCCCCGTCATGGAGCCCGGCAGCGCCGCCCAAGCCGCGCTCCCAGCCGTGCGGGAGCTCCGCGGCGCCGCGGCCTGGGCCGACGGCTTCATCCTCATCACCCCCGAGTACCACGGCAACATGAGCGGCTGCCTCAAGAACTGGTTCGACTACCTCTACCCCGAGCTCGCCGGCAAGTTCGCTGGGGTCATCGCGGTCACCGGCGGCGGCGGCGGCGACATGTCGATCACCGCCGTCAAGAACACCTTCGCCTGGTGCCACGGCTTCACCCTCCCGTACCACGCCGCCGCCCGCGGCCCCGACTTCGAGGACGGCCGCCTCATCAACCCCGTCGTCCGCGAGCGGGTCCAGCGGATCGCCCACGACGTCGTCCGCTACGCCCCCCTGCTCCGCCAGGCCTTCGACGCCGCCAAGGCCAGCGGCGCCGGCGTCGAGTCTGGGGTCGCCGGCGCCCGCTAGCTGACCTGAAACCTGACCGTCGAGACAGATCCCAGCGAGCCCGCTACGCCGCGATCGCCGGCCGCGGCCGCCGCAGATCCGCCAACACCGGCACGTGATCGGAGACGCGATCGCCGCGCAGCGTCGCGTACCCGGCGAAGCCCAGCGACGCTGACGCCAAGATCCAGTCCAGCCGACCCCCCGTCTGCGGGAACGTCCCGACCCCTCCGCCGCGCCCGAGCTCCGGCGCCCAAGCCCGCAGCCCCAGCTTCGCCGCGAACCACCCCAGCCCGCTGCGATCGCGATCGCTCCACGCGCTGTTGAAGTCGCCCATCACCACCATCGGCCGCGCCTCATCGCTCATCGTCGCCGCGAGCTCCTCGAGCTGCGCCCGTCGCCGGCTCGCCCGCGCGAAGTCGAGGTGCAGCCCGATCACCACCACATCTTCATCCCAGCGCACCACCGCCCGCGTGAACCCCTTGCGCCAGCGCCCCTGCGCCTGGAACGTCCCGCCCTCGCTCGCCGCCATCGGCAGGCGGCTCAGCATCGCCGTGCCGTAGCAGAAGCGCCCCTCCTCGTTCATGTGCGGCGTCGCCACCACCTGCGAGTAGCCCGATCGCGCCGCCAGGTAGCCCACATGATCGAAGTCCCCCGCCCCTGGCGATCCCATCTCCGCCTCTTGCAGCGCCACCACATCTGGCGCCTCGCGGAGCAGCACCGACGCGACCGCGTCGAGGTTCTGGCGGAACACCGCCGGGTCCCGGATCAGCCCGTGCGCCGGCACCCGGCCGCGCCCGTGCGCCAGGTTCAGCGTCATCACCCGGAGCGCCCCGGCCGGCCGCACGATCGCCGGGTTCATCGCCACCCGAGTACGGCAGCCGATCGCCGCCACAGCCATCGCACCGAGGCCGCCGAGGATGGAGCGTCGCTGCATGCCCCCACGATAGGCCACCGCCGCGGCCCCGCAAGAGCGCACCGCCCTGCGCGCCGCCCCACCCAGACGCCGCGCAGGCCGCTGCGCGCCGCCTCAGCGCGTCATCGCCCCGCCCGCGCCTATACTCGCGCGTCGATGCACGCCGCGCCCTCGCCCCTCCACGTGGTCCTTGTGACCTGTCCTCCAGACCAGGCCGACACGATCCTGCTCGCCCTCTTGCGCCGCCACCTCGTCGGCTGCGGCAACATCCTCCCGGCCGTACGATCGCGCTATTGGTGGCGAGGAGAGCTCTGCTGCGACGAAGAGGCGCTGCTGATCATGGAGACCACGAGCGAACGCTTGGCTCCCCTCTTCACCGCCATCCGCGAGCTCCATCCGTACGAGGTGCCCAAGATCCTCGCCCTCGATCCCAGCGCCTGTGACCCCGCCTACCTCGCTTGGCTGGGCGAAGTCACCCGGCCACGAGACGCGCCCCCGTGATCCAGCGTGCACGGGGGCGCGCGCGTCGCCGCCCCTACTGCGGCGCAGCCGCGCTCGCAGGCGCCTGCTCCGCCGCGGGCGCGCCCTCCGCGGCGCCCTCCTCCGCGGCCGGCGCCGGCTTCGCCGCGCCGCCGAGCTCCATCCCCAGGTTATCGGCGACGAAGCCCCAAATGTCCGCCCACTCCTCGATCTGCTTGGTCGTCGGCTTCCCCGCGCCGTGCCCCGCCTTCACGTCGATGCGGATCATCACCGGCCGGTCGCCCTTGTGCGCCGCCTGCAGCGCGGCCGCGAACTTATACGAGTGCCCCGGCACCACTCGGTCGTCGTGATCGGCCGTCGTCACCAGCGTCGCCGGGTACTCCGTGTTCGCCTTCAGGTTGTGCAGCGGCGAGTACGCCCGCAGCGCCTTGAACTCCGCCGGATCCTCCGAAGAGCCGTAGTCCGAGACCCAAGCCCAGCCGATCGTGAACTTGTGGAAGCGCAGCATATCCATCACCCCCACCCCTGGCAGCGCCACCCCGAACAGCTCGGGCCGCTGCGTCATCGCCGCGCCGACCAGCAGCCCGCCGTTGCTGCGCCCGCTGATCGCCAGCTTCGCGGGTGACGTGTACTTGTTCGCGATCAACCACTCCGCCGCCGCGATGAAGTCATCGAAGACGTTCTGCTTGTTCAGCTTGGTCCCCGCCTTGTGCCACGCCTCGCCGTACTCGCCGCCGCCGCGCAGGTTCGCGACCGCCAGCACCCCACCCATCTCCAGCCACATCAGGTTCGCCACGGAGAAGGCCGGCGTGATCGCGGCGTTGAAGCCCCCGTACCCGTACAAGTACGTCGGGTTCTGCCCGCCCCTCTCCAGCCCCTTGCGATGGACCAAGAACATCGGGATCTTCGTCCCGTCCTTGCTCGGATAGAACACCTGCTCGGTCGCGTAGTCGTCCGGGTTGAAGAGCACCGTCGGCGCCTTGAACAGCTCGCTCGCGTTCTTCTTCACGTCGTAGCGATAGATCGTGCCGGGCGTCGTATAGCTAGTGAACGAGAAGAACGTCTCGTTGTCGCTCTTCTTGCCGCCCAGGCCGCCCACGGAGCCGATCCCCGGCAGCGCCACCTCGCCGAGCGCCTTCCCCTTCGCGTCGAAGATCTTGACCTGGCTCGCCGCATCCTTCAGGTAGCTCGCCAGCAGCCGCCCGCCGACGCTCGACGCCGATCGCAGCGTCTCGGCCGCCTCTGGGATCAGCACCGTCCACGCGCTCGCCTCCGGCCTCTTCAGGTCGATCGCCACCACCTTCCCCCGCGGCGCGTCCTTGTCCGTGAACATCCACAGCGTCGCCCCGCTGTTGTCGATGAAGTCGTACTTCGCGTCGAAGTCCTTCAGCACCTCGACCACCCCGCCCGCCGTCGTCGCCTCCTTGCCCTTCAGCTCCTTCACGAAGACCGCGTTCTTCTCGGCCGAGCCCTCCCACACCTCGATGATCAAGTACTTACCGTCGTCGGTCACCGTGCCCTGAAAGCCCCACTTCGGGTGATCCGGCCGCTCGTAGATCAGCACGTCCTCTGCCTGCGGCGCGCCCACTCGGTGGTAGTAGAGCTTCTGATCGAAGTTCTGCCCGGTCAGCGCCTCCCCCTCCTTCGGCTCGGCGTAGCGCGAATAAAAGAACCCCTTATTGTCCTTCGTCCACGCCACCCCGGAGAACTTGATCCACTTCAGCAGGTCCTCTCGGTCCTTGCCCGACTCCACGTCACGGACCCGATACTCTTGCCAGTCCGAGCCCGACGCGGCCAGCCCGTACGCCACCATCGCCCCGTTCGGCGACACAGACATGCCCGTCAGCGCCACCGTCCCGTCCGCCGACAGCGCGTTCGGATCCAGCAGCACCCTCGGCTCATCTTTCAGCGCCCGCGCCGTATAGATCACGCTCTGGTTCTGCAGCCCGTCGTTACGCGACCAGAAGTAGCGCCCGCCCTCCTTCCACGGCGTCCCATAGCGCTCAAAATTCCACAGCGCCGTCAGGCGCTCACGCAGCGCCGCCCGCCCCGCGATCGTCTCGAGGTAACCGAAGGTCACCGCGTTCTGCGCCGCCACCCACGCCTGCGTCTCGGGCGAGTCCAGGTCCTCCAGCCACCGGTACGGATCCGCGATCTTCTCGCCGTGATAGTCGTCCACCACCTCGCCCATCGCCGTCGCCGGGTACGTGAACCGGGCCTTCGGCGCCTCGGCCTGCGTCGGCGGCGGCACGGTCTCTTCCGGCCGGCAACCGACCAAAGAGAGGACAGAGAGGGACAGGATCGAGGCGAGGGTGCTTGAACGGACAGATCGGCGGTACATGCGCGGCTCCGAGCGCGTTTGTACCGGCTCAGCCCCCCCGACTCAAGCGCTCCCACGCGACCTTCGTCGGCCGCAGCCGCCGCAGGTCCAACGCCCCGACCAGCTCCGCCGCCGTGATCGCCTGCACCTCGGGCCCGACGATCCCCAGCGATCCCGCCAGCGCCGCGATCACCCGCTCTGGCGCCGCCCCGCCCTCCCGCAGCGCCGAGATGTCCGGAGCGCCATGTCTCTTCGACAACTTCTGCCCGTCCTCCCCCAGGATCAGCGGCACGTGGGCGTAGCTGGGCGCCTGGGCGTCCAGCGCCCGGAGCAAGAGGAGCTGCCGCGGCGTGCTGCTGAGCAGGTCAGCCCCGCGCACGACGTCCGTGATCCCCATCGCCGCGTCATCCACCACCACCGCGAGCTGGTACGCCCACGCCCCATCGCTGCGGCGCAGCAGCAGATCGCCCACCGTCGCCGCGACATCCTGAGAGATCGGCCCCATGACCCGATCCGCGAACGCCACCGTGCCCGCCGGCGTCCGCCAGCGGATCGCCGTCGCCCGCGCGGGCGCTCGCGCCCCCTCCCGACACGTACCGGGGTAGCGCGGCTCCTCCCCCTCCAACACCGCCCCCGTCGCTCGCAGCTCGCGACGCGTACACGAGCAGCGATACGTCGCCAGCCGCGCGAGCGCCCCCTCATACAGCTCCGAGCGCGCCGACTGGCGATACGGCCCGAACGGCCCGCCGACGTCCGGCCCCTCATCCCAGTCGATCCCGAGCCACCGCAGATCCGCCAAGAGCCGCGCCTCCAGCTCCGGCCGCGAGCGCAGCGGATCCACGTCCTCGATCCGCATCACAAAGCGCCCGCCGGCCTGGCGCGCGTCCAGCCAGGCGATCAGCGCTGTACGGGCGTTCCCCAGGTGGATCCGCCCGGTCGGGCTCGGCGCGAAACGACCGCGATACAGCTCGCCCACGGCCGACACCTCGCTCACGGGCGCGGCAGATATGCGGTCGGGATCGGCGATCCCTCCTCTTCATCCGTCCAGAAGATGCTGAGCAGCCACCAGCGCTGCCCGTCGTTGCGCAGCTGCACGCTGTTGATCCCCCGCACCACCCTCTCACCCGCCGCGTTCACGATCTCCGCCTCATACGTCGTGAACACGTGCGCGATCCCGCCATACACCTCCGTGCGCCGCAGCAGCTCGCGCTCGACGAAGCTGCGCAGCCCGCTCCCTAGGTGGTTGCGCACCTGCGTCAGGTAACCCTCGAGATCGCCGTTCAAGTGGCGGCCATCGGCCAGCACCTTGATCAGCCGGCAGCTCGGATCGGCGAGCCCGCGCAGGCGCGCCTCATTCGGTCCGCCGCCCTCCGCGAAGGACACCGAGTCGTACAAGGCGCGGATGATCGCGTCGATCGAGCGCACATCATCGGCGTCGATCGAGGGCGCACGCGGGGGGTCGTCGGGGGGACTGGGAGGCTCCGTCGGCAAGTGATCGCTCCTTCGTCTGCGGCTCGGGATTCTACACCGCTGCGCGCGGCTCGCGGTGGAGCCCGTCGATCGGCCCGCAGCCACCTACCGTTGTGCGACGGATCACCACCGCGGAGCCCACGGGGCGCCCCCGCAGCCCCCCCGCAGCCCCCTAGAACAGCCCCTCACCGGCCTTCTTCGCCCGGAGTCGCGCGCTTTCACCGACTTGCACGCCCGCCTGATCTCGTGGCAAGCGCCGCAGCCGAGAGTAAGCTCCCGGCCCATGGCGGACCGCTTCGACATCAGCCAGCGAAAAAAAGATCACCTGGCCCTCTGCGCCGGTGACAACGTGGGCTTCCGCGACAAGAGCACCTTGCTCGAGCAGGTGCACCTCGTCCACAACGCCCTGCCCGAGCTCCACGCCGATCAGGTCGACACCTCGATCGACCTGCTCGGCAAGACCCTCCGCGCGCCCGTGATCATCGCCGCGATGACGGGCGGCACCGCCGAGGCCGCCGCGATCAACCAGGACCTCGCCGAGCTCGCCGACGAGCTCGGCCTCGCGATCGGCCTCGGCAGCCAGCGCGCCATGCACGTCCGCCCTGAGACCGCCTGGACCTTCAAAGTCCGCCAGCGCGCCCCTCGCGTCCTCCTCTTGGGCAACCTCGGCCTCGTACAAGCGCGCGCCATGAGCACCGCCGAGATCCAGGATCTCTGCGGCCAAGTCGGCGCCGACGCCCTCTGCATCCACCTCAACCCCGCCATGGAGATCGTCCAGCCTGGCGGGGATCGCGACTTCTCTGGCGGCCTCGACCTCTTCCGCCGCCTCGTCGAAGAGCTGCCGATCCCCATCATCGCCAAAGAGACCGGCTGCGGCCTCTCCCGGGGCGTCGGTCGTCGTCTCCACGCCGCAGGTGTCCGCCACGTCGACGTCAGCGGCGCAGGCGGCACCAGCTGGGTCGCAGTCGAAGCCCACCGCGCCGTCGACGAGGACGCACGCGCCCTCGCCGAAGAGCTCTGGGACTGGGGCATCCCCACCGCCGCCTCCGTCCTCCAACTCCACGGCCTCGGCCTTCGAATCATCGCCACCGGCGGCATGCGCAGCGGCTACGACGTCGCGCGCGCGATCGCCCTCGGCGCCAGCGCTGGCGGCCTCGCCGCGGCCGTGCTCAAAGCCTACCGAGCCGGCGGCGCGCCTGGCGCCCGAGCCTTCCTCCAACAGGTCATGCTCACCGTCCGCAGCATCATGCTGCTCACGGGCGCCCGCACCGTCGCCGATCTCCAGCGCGCCCCCCGCACTCTCGGCCCGGACCTCCTCCGCTGGACCCCCGAGCCCGAGCTCTAGGCCTTTTCTCCTGATGTCCACCCCGGCCCTTCATCCCCGCGCCGAAGCCCACGGCAAGGTCATCCTTTTAGGAGAGCACGCCGTCGTCTACGGCCGTCCGGCCCTCGCCGCCGGCTTGCCGCAAGGCATCGTGCTCACCGCGCACCCCTTGCCGAATCCGGCAAGCCTCAACCACCTCAGCATCCCTGCCTGGCAGCTCGACCTCCCCCTCCGCCCCGGCGACGACCACCCTGTCGCCCGCGCCGCCCACGCGGTGCTCGCCCACTGCCACGGCCCCACCCACGGCTGGAGGATCCAAGGCGACAGCCACCTCCCCGCTCGCGCCGGGCTCGGCTCCTCCGCCGCCCTCACCGTCGCCCTCGCCCGCCTGGTCCTCGGCCCGCACGCCCGCCTGGAGGCGATCCTCGAAGCCTCGATGGTCGGCGAGCGGATCTTTCACGGCGCCCCCTCCGGGCTCGACAGTGAGATCGCCGCCCGCGGCGGCCTGCTCCGTTACGTACGCGGTGCCCCCCCCGAGCCGATCCCGCTCGCCCACCCGCTCTCCCTCATCGTGATCCCGAGCGGAATCGCGCGCTCCACCGCCACCGAGGTCGCGAAGGTGCGCGCCCGCCACGATCGCCACCCGAGCGTGCTCGGCCCGACCTTGGACGCCCTCGCCGCCGCCGTCGATGCTGGCATCCAAGCCCTCCAAGCCGCCGATCTCCCCGGTTTTGGCGAGCTCATGGACATCGCCCACGAGCTGCTCAGCGCCACCGGCGTCAGCACCCCCGAGCTCGACCGCCTCTGCGCGCTCGCCCGCGCCCACGGCGCCCGCGGCGCCAAACTCACCGGCGCCGGCGGCGGCGGTTGCCTCATCGCCCTCCCCCCCGCCGATCCCGCCCTCCTGCTCCAAGGCCTCGAAGCCGCTGGCCTTGAGCCGCTCGCCATCACGATCACCGCCTCATGAAGTCCACCCGCGCCGTCGCCCACTCCAACATCGCCCTCGTCAAATACTGGGGCAAACGTGAAGCCGTACCTGGCCAACCCGACGACCTCAACCTCCCGGCGGTCGGCTCCCTCTCCTTCACCCTCGATCGTCTGCGCAGCGACACCCTCGTCGCCCCTGATCCGCGAGATAGCTTCATCCTCAACGGCGAGCACCACGCCGACGCCCCCAAGATCTTCCGCCACCTCGATCGGATCTGGCGCGCGACCGGCCGGGCCGCCCCCCGCCCGACCACCCGCGTCAGCTCCACCAATTTTTTGCCGACCGCGGCAGGGCTCGCCAGCTCAGCCTCCGGCTTCGCCGCCCTCACCCTCGCCGCCGCCGCCGCCTACGGCCTCGACCTCCCCAACAAAGACCTCTCTGTGCTCGCCCGCCGCGGCTCCGGTTCCGCCGCCCGCTCCCTTTGGGGCGGTTTTGTCCGCCAACACCGCGGCGGCGACGGCGGCGACGGCTGCTACGCCGAACCCCTCTTCCCCCAAGATCACTGGGACCTCCGCCTCCTCATCGTCCACACCGCCCGTGGCCCCAAGTCGATCAGCTCCACCGAGGGCATGCAGCGCTGCCGCGCGACCTCCCCCTACTACCAGCCGTGGCTCGACACCTCGGAGGCCGATCTCGCCGCCGCCGAGGCAGCGATCGCCGCTCGTGATCTCAGCGCCTTGGGCGCCGTCATGGAGCGAAGCTGCTTCAAGATGCACGCCTGCATGCTCGCCAGCGCCCCTCCCATCCTCTACTGGAACGGCCGCACCCTCGACGTGATCCGCGCAGTGTGGGCCGCCCGTGAGGCTGGCCTGCCCGGCTTCGTCACCAGCGACGCCGGCCCGCACGTCAAGGTCCTCACCCTCGCCGACCACGCCGAGCCGCTCGCGGCCCAATTACGCGACGTACCTGGGGTATTCGAGGTCGACGTCGTCGCCGCCGGCCCCGACGCCCACGTGGAGATCCTCGCATGATCGTGCACCGTAGTCGGCGCCTCGCGCCCATGCCTCACTCAACCCCCACCGAGGAGCGCCGCCGATGAGCGCCCCGCAGCCGGTCTCAGCCCCGGGCAAGGCCCTGCTGATCGGCGAATACGCCGTGCTCGAGGGAGCGACCGCCGTCGTCACCGCCGTCGACGTGCGCGCGATCGCCCACACCAGCGACGCCGTATCGACCTCCCCCGTCACTCGCGCCGCCCGCTCCCACATCGCCGGCTACCTCGCCGCCCGCGGCCACGCCAGCCCTGGCAGCGCCCCCCTCATCGACACCAGCGCCTTCACCATCGGCCCCCGCAAGATCGGCCTCGGCTCGAGCGCCGCCGTCGCCGCCGCCGTCGTCGGATTTCACCTCCAAGAAGCCGGCTTCGATCTGCACGACCCTGAGATCCGCGCCGACGCCTTGGCCCTCGCCCGCAGCGCCCACGCCGAGGCCCAAGGCGGCGGCAGCGGCGCCGACGTCGCCGCCGCGGTGCTCGGCGGCACCCTCTGTTACACGGACGGCCGCGCCTCCGCCATCGACAGCCCCACCTGGCTGCACACCGCCTTCATCGACGCCGGCGCCCCCGCCGTCACCAGCCACTTCGTCGCCTTGGTCCGCGCCGCCGCCGCCGCCGCCCCTGCGGCCTACAACGACGCGATCGCCCGCTTACGAGCCGCGAGCCAGCGCTTCATCGCGGCCCTCGCCGAGCCCAGCGGCGCCGCCTTCGCCGCGCTCGCTGCCGCCGTCACTCTCCACAACGACGGCCTCCGCGCCCTGCAAGCGCTCTCGGGCGCCCCGCTGCTCACCCCCACCATCGACCTCATCCTCCACGAGGCCCACGCGCTCGGGATCGCCGCCAAACCCAGCGGCGCGGGCGGCGGAGACCTCGTCGTCGCCTTCGCCCCCGCCGGCGCCGACCTCGATCGACTCGCCGATCGCCTCCGTCGTCGGCACGGCGTCGAGGCCCTCAACGGCCTCAGCATCGCCGCCGCGGGGCTGCGCGCGGAGTCGCGCCCTCCGCGCTGCTCGCGCCTCGCCGGCCTCTTCCGCCTCGACATCGCCGGCCGCCGCGCCGCGGTCGCCGAGGCCACCGCCCTGCCCCTCGCCGACTTCAACGCCCTCGACCCCGGCGCCTTCGCGCTCGAGCAGGCCGAGCACATGATCGAGAACGTGATCGGCACCCTCGCTCTGCCGCTCGCGGTCGCCACCAACTTCCGGATCAACGGCCTCGACCTGCTGATCCCCATGTGCGTCGAGGAGGCCTCGGTCGTCGCCGCCGCCTCCAACGCCGCCAAGATGGTCCGCGCCGGCGGCGGCTTCATCGCCAGCGCCGACCCGCCGTGGATGATCGCCCAGATCCAGCTCTGCCGCCGCGCCGAGGGCCGCCCGATCGATGACGCGGTCCGCGCGATCCTGGCCGAAGAGCCAGCTCTACGCCGCCTCGCCGACAGCGCCCATCCGCGCCTGGTCGCCCGCGGCGGCGGCGCCCGTGAGCTCGAGGTCCGTCCGCTCGCCGCCGACATGCTCGCCGTGCACGTCGTCGTCGACTGTCGCGACGCCATGGGCGCCAACCTCCTCAACACCATCGCCGAGCTGCTCGCCCCGCGCCTCGCCGCCCTCACCGGCTGGACCGCGGGCCTGCGGATCCTCAGCAACCTCGCCGATCGTCGCCGCGCCCACGTCCGCTGCCGGATCCCCCCGGAGGCCCTCGCCAGCGACGGCTGGCGCGGCGCTGAGGTCGTCGACGGGATCGTCTCCGCGTCTCGCTTCGCCGAGCTCGATCCCTACCGCGCCGCCACCCACAACAAGGGCATCATGAACGGCGTCGACGCCGTCATCCTCGCCACCGGCAACGACTGGCGGGCCATGGAGGCCGGCGCCCACGCCTACGCCGCAGAGTCTGGCCGCTACCGCCCCCTCGCCACCTGGTCGCGCGGCGAAGGCGGCTGGCTCGAAGGCGTCATCGCCCTGCCCGCCGCGGTGGGTCTGGTCGGCGGCGCCACCCACGTCCATCCAGCCGCCCGCCTCGCCCTGCAGATCCTCGGCCCGCGCAGCGCCGTCGAGCTCGGCCAAGCGGCCGCCGCTGTCGGCCTCGCCTCCAACCTCGCGGCCCTGCGCGCCCTCGCCACCGAGGGGATCCAGCGCGGCCACATGTCGCTGCACGCCCGCACCCTCGCCGTCGGCGCCGGCGCCAGCGGCGACGAGATCGACCTCCTCGTCCACCGCCTCATCGCCTCGCACGAGATCAAGCACGAACGCGCCCTCGCCCTCCTCCAGGAGATCCGCGCCGAGGCCAGCCTCTGAAACTCTGTGCGCTCCGCCACCCTGCGCGCCCTCGCCCGCGCAGATCCCAAGATCCGCGCTAGATTCCCTCATCCTTTCTCGACCGGAGCTCCCCATGGTCAACGCCACAGAGCCGCGCCTCTACGCCGTCCCCTCGCTGAGCGCCGACGCCCGCGATCTCGCCCATAACGCCCCCGACGGCGCGCCACCTGGCCCCTGGACCGTCGAGACCGGCTACCGCTACTGCGAGCGCATGGCGACCGCCCACTACGAGAACTTCCCGGTCGCCTCGCGCTTCCTCCCCGCCCACCTGCGGCCGCACATCATGGCGATCTACGCCTTCGCCCGCAGCGCCGACGACTTCGCGGACGAGCCCCGCTACGAGGGTCGCCGGATCCAGGCCCTCGATCGCTGGGAGGAGCTGCTCGAGGCCTGTTATCACCGCCCCGTCGATCACCCGATCTTCCTCGCCCTGCGCGACACGGTCCGCCACCACAAGATCCCCATCGGCCCCTTCAAGGCGCTGCTCACCGCCTTCCGCATGGACCAGATCAAGGCGCGCTACGCCACCTTCGCCGAGCTTCGCCACTACTGCGTCCACTCGGCCAACCCTGTCGGCCAGCTCGTCCTCTACGTGCACGGCCACCGCGAGCCGGGCCTGCACCGCTACTCCGACGAGATCTGCACCGCCCTGCAGATCGCCAACTTCCTCCAAGATCTCAGCGTCGACGTCCCCCGCGGCCGCTCCTACCTGCCGGAGGAGGACCTCGTGCACTTCGGCGTCAGCCGCGACGATCTGCTCGCCGGCCGCGCCACCAAGCCCTTCCGCGAGCTGATGGCCTTCTCCGTCGCCCGCACCCGCGCCCTCTTCATGCGAGGCCGCCCGCTGATCCGCCAGGTCAGCCCCGGCCTCTCCATGGAGCTCGACGCGACCTGGCGAGGCGGCATGGCGATCCTCCAGCGCATCGAAGATCTCGACTACGAAGTGCTCAACCACCGCCCCACCCTCGAGAAGCGCGACATGGCCGAGATCGCCGCGCGCTCGCTCTTCAACTTCGGCCGCCGCCTGATCCGCGGAGAGGTCTGAGCGGAGGCCGATTGATCCGCCCGATCCAGCTCGTCACGCAGCTCCCGCGGCGAGGCGCGGCGGCCCTCGCGCGCCTCACGCGGCGCTCCAGCTCCAATTTTAAGTTCGCCTTCCTCTTCCTCGGAGCCGAGCAGCAGCGCGCCCTCCAGCAGGTCTACGAGTTTTGTCGGATCGTCGACGACATCGTCGACGACCGGCCCTCGGGCCCCGCCGGCGACGCCGCCGCTCGCGCGGCGCTCGGCGAGTGGAGCCGAGAGATCGCCCGGATCTACGCCGACGCCTACACCGACGATGATCCCCCGCACACCGAGCTCGGCCGCGGCCTCGCCGCCAGCCACGCCCACTTCAATTTCCCGCGCGACGCCTTCGACGAGATCATCGCCGGCGTCGCCATGGATCTCGATCAGTCGACCTACGCCGACATGGACGAGCTCCGCCTCTACTGCTATCGCGTCGCCTCCTGCGTCGGCTTCCTCTGCGTCGCCATCTTCGGCGATCAGGGCCCCGCCGCCCGCGACTACGCCGAGCACCTCGGCCTCGCCCTCCAGTACACCAACATCCTCCGCGACATCGCCGAGGACGCCCAACGGGGCCGCGTCTACATCCCTGTCGAGCTGCTCGCCCGCCACGGCATGACCCCCAGGGACCTCCTCGACTACCGCTACGACGGCCGCTTCGTCGCGATCGCCCAGGACTTCGCCGCCGCCGCCGAGCGCGAGTACCAGGCCGCCTGGGCGCAGCTCGCCCGCACCCAGCGGCGCCGCGCCCTCATCCCCGCCGAGATCATGGGCCGCACCTACCACGAGATCCTCCAAGAGATCCGCGCCCGCAACTTCAACGTCTTCACCCGTCGCGCCGCCCTCCGCCGCCGCGACAAGCTCTGGGTCGCCGCGATGGCGATCGCCCGCGCCGGCATCGCCAGCCTCTAGTCGCCCTCCGCAGGGAGCCCCCGTGCCTCACACGATCGTCATCGGCGCCGGCCTCGCCGGTCTCGCCGCCGCCGTCCGCCTCATCGACGCTGGCCACCGAGTCACCCTCATCGAAGCCACCAAAGCGGGCGGCGGCCGCGCCCGCTCCTTCGTCGATCCTGCCTCGGGCCGCGAGCTCGACAACGGTCAGCACCTCGTCATGGGCTGCTACCGCGAGACCCTCGCCTTCCTCCGCCAGATCGGCGTGCACGACGGGATCTACTTCCAGCGCGACCTCGCCATCGACATGGTCAAGCCTGGCGGCAAGCGAGCGAAGCTCCTCTGCCCGCCCCTACCGGCGCCCCTCCACCTCGCCGCCGGCTTGCTCACCATGCGCGGCGTCGGCGTGCTCCACAAAGCGGCCGCTCTGCGCGCCGGCCTGCTCCTCAGCGGCGAGGTCCGCCGCCCGGACGACAACGAGACCTGCGACGCCTGGCTGCGCCGCCTCGGCCAGACCGCCGGGATCCGCGCGATCTTCTGGGAGCCCCTGATCTGGGCCACCCTCAACGACGATCCCCTCGTCGCCTCCGCCGCGATGCTCATGGCCGTCCTAGAGCGCGCGTTTATGAGCACCCGCGACGCCTCCCGCCTCGGCGTGCCGCGCGTCCCCCTCAGCCGCCTCTACGTCGACCAGGCCCTCGCCTACTCGCGCGATCGAGGCGCCGTAATCCACCTCGGCCAGCCCGTACGCGCCCTCCGCGTCGCCGATCAGGCGATCGCCGGCGTCATCCTCAAGTCTGGCGAGCAGATCGACGCAGATCAGGTCATCAGCGCCGTCCCGCCGCCTGCCCTCTTGGACATGCTCCCTGGGACATGGCCGAATCACCCGATCTTCCAGGACGTCGCCCGCCTCGGCGCCTCGCCGATCATCAACCTCTGGCTGGTCGTCGATCGCGCCCCCTTCGACGATCCCTTCCTCGGCCTCGTCAGCAGCGAGCTCCACTGGCTCTTCAACCGCTCGCGGATCGAGGGTCACAGCGGCGGCGAGGCGCTCCTCAACGTCACGATCTCCGCCGCCCGCGCCTCCCTGGAGGACAGCCAAGAGGCCCTCGTCGGCCTCTTCAACGCCGAGATGCGCCGCTACTTCCCCGGCCGCCCGTACACGATCCGCCACGTCAAGGTGATCAAAGAGAAGCGCGCCACCATCTCCCACGCCGCCGGCACCTACCACCGCCGCCCCGAGGCGCAGTCGCCCCTGCGCGGCCTCTACCTCGCCGGCGACTGGGTGCGCACCGGCCTGCCCGCGACCATCGAATCCGCCGTCCAGAGCGGCCACGACGCCGCCGCCGCCCTGCTCCCCCCCACCTGACCTGGCCTCAAGGCCACCACAGCGGCCCGAACGCGACGATCAGCAGCGCCGCCGCCAGCGCGGAGATCGGCAGCAGGTAGTGCTCAAAGCGCCGCCACCACGACGTCGCCGCCGCCACCTCCGCGCGCGCCGCAGCCAGCCGCTCCTCGCCGATCACCTGCCGCGCCAGCAGGTGGTTGAGCGCCACCGGCGGCGTCAGGTAGCCCAGCTCAAACGCCACGAGCACCACCATCCAGAAGTGCACGGCGGAGATCCCCGCGTCTCCCGCGATCTTCGCCAGCGTCGCCTGCACCAAGATCACCGCCCCGTACGGATCCATCACCATACCGATGAGCACCAGCACCACCACCAGCGCCGCCATCGCCAGCGCCGGCGAGGCGAAGGTCGCCGGCACGATCGCCGCCACCTCGCTGCGCTCGATCACCCCGCCCAGCCCCGCCGACAGCGCCATCAACAGCAGCAGCGCGCCGATGTGCACCGACCCCTCCGCCGTCGCCGCCGCCGCCGGCCGCGCCTCCTCCGCCCCGCCGCGCCGCCGCTCCCAGCCCAGGATCGCCAGCAGCGCCACCGGCAGCAGCACCGGCGCCGAGTGTTGATCGAGACCTGCCCCAAAGAGCAGGTAATAAACGAGCAGCACCCCGCCGAAGATCAGCGCCGAGGGCAGCAGCCCCCGCAGCGCCGCCGCGCTCTCGCGCCCAGCCCCGGCGATCGGCCGCGGCCGCAGCGGCGACGTCCTGGTCAGCAGCGCCAGCGCCGCGAAGAGCCCGCCTGAGAGCACGTACACCCAGCGCCCCCAGCCGAACAGCTCATCGCTGGGGATCCGCGTCAGGTAGCCGACGATCACCACCAACAAGCACGGCGACAGCACCACCCCCAAGCTCCCTGACATCGCCGTCGACGCCAGCGCCAGCCCAGGCCGCGCCCCGGCCGCGGCCAGCTCGCGGAAGATCAGCGCCCCCGCCGCGATCACGAAGATCCCCGACGCCCCGCTGTACGCCGTCGGCACCGCCGCCAGCAGCACCACCAGCGCCGCCAACACCTCCGGTGAGAGCCTCCACGGCCGCAGCGCCGCGAAGATCTGCGCCGCGATCTGCGTGCGCCGCAGCAGCATCCCCGCCCACACGTACAGCCCCACCTGCAAGTAGAGCTGCGCGTTCTGGCTCAGCTTGTCCAAGTACACCGCCAGCCCCGCGACGTACCCCTCGCTCGCCACGAAGTAGCACCCAGCGATCGCCGCCATCACCGCGTACAGCGGCGCGCACAGCAGCGCCTGCCCGATCCCGCGCGCGCCGCCGGTCGCTGGCCCACCGCGCGGCCGGATCAGCAGCGCCACGTTGATCGCCGCCATCACCAAGAAGCCGCCGCCCCACAGCAGCGCCGAGCCGTCATCGCTCCCGCCCGCGTCCACGCGCAGCCGCCACTGCGCCGCCACCGACGCCGCCAGCAGCAGGTTCGCCGCCAGCGACACCGCCTGCGCCACCCGGTCCTCGACCCGCCGCTGGATCGGCCGCAGCGCGATATGGTGCCGCGTCCCCGTCGCGACCGCTCCACACAGCACCACCAGCAGCACGAAGATCTGGTGCAGGTGCTCACCCAGCCAGCCGATCGCCGCCCCGACCCCCCGCTCGAACGCCACGTATCGGCGCACGGCCGCCGTCCTGCGCGCGACGATCGACGCGTGCGCCGCCGCGGCCGCCTGATAGCGCGCCTCGGCCGCCGCCTCCTCCACCTTCGGATCGCTCGCTCCGACCGGCAGTCCCGAATCACCTGGCTCTTCCGCCAGCAGGTCCAGCACCGCCTGCTCCTCCGCCGAGATCCCCGACTTCGTCGGCTGTCCCGAATCACCTGGCTCTTCCGCCAGGAGGTCTAACACCGCCTGCTCCTCCGCCGAGATCCCCGCCTTCGCCCCTACCAGCGCCGGCGCCGGCGTCGGCCGGCTCGGCGGCGGCCCCGGCTCCAGCCGCAGCTCGCTGCCGTAGCCCGGCCACAGGCGCTCGCCCAGCCCCAGCAGCGCCTTATGCGTCTGCCCGCCGAGCCCCTGCGTCAGCACCAAGGCGAGCAGCGCCGCGCACGCGATCGTGGCCGCGCGCCGCGGCGCTGAGTGGCCCGAGTTCCCTGGCCGTTGATCCATGGCCTGGAGATCTAGCGATCTTTGCTCGAGTCCGCGATCTTTCGGGCTAACGGGCCGCGCCGAGCAGCAGCACCGCGCCGTCGTAGACCTTCTCCGCCTTGAGCGTGTCGCGGACCTGCCGCAGCAGCTCGTCGTAGCGCTCGGCGTCGACCTGCGCGATCTCGATCCACCCCTGCACCTTCGCCTCCTCGCGCTCGACCAGCTTCACCATCGACGAGAAGTGCCCGGCCACCAGCTCGCGCGACGCCTGCCCGAACCCCTCGGGGAACTCCGCGGGCCGCACGTAGATCTGGAAGGTCAACTGCGCCAGCGGATAGCGGACCACCCCGCCCTTCGAGCCCACCCCGCGGTGCAGCTCCATCGGCGCGTACGCCGTCGCGGGGCTATAACAGACGTCGACGCTGCCGTTATTGAACATCGACGCGAAGGTCCCGACCTCCGCTCTCGTCGCCGTCGCCCCCACCCGATTCACCATCGTCCGCGCCGCCGGATCGCCGCCGATCGTCGCGATCGATCGCCCGGAGAGGCGCGGCAAGCTCGCGTTCTCCCGGTCACGCAGGTGCAAGTACACGGCGCCCGCCGGGTACACGCCCACCGTCTCGAAGCCCTCAGAGACGCTGATCGACGCCAATTTCGGCAGCGCCAGCCGGCTCACCGCCTTGCCCAGCGCCGCGTAGGTCGGGAACAGCCCCAGCGCCTCCAGCGTGTACGTCTTCGGGTTGAACTCGCGCCCTGTCACCCCTGTGAGCAGCACCGCGTCGCACTGCTTGTTTCGAAAGTCTGAGGCCGCCACCGACTCGTCCGTGTACGGCTTCAGCGTGAAGTTCACGCCGAGGCTCACCGCCTCCGCCTGGTAGCTCTTCATCTTCGCGAACAGATCCCCGTTCGCGCCGCCGGGGTCGAACACACACAGCGTCTTGCTCTCCGCCGCCGCCGCCTCGCTGCGCCCCGCGAGGGCCAGCGTCGCCGCCCCGACCGCCAGCGCGCCCCTCAACAGCCGTCGGAGCCCCAGGCGATGGCGATGGCGCGTCCGATCCTTCATACGGTTCGTCGATTGATCTGCCTTCATTCCCCTACCTCCTGTGCTGCCGGTTGTTGTTGTTCTACGTCTGCTTCTCGTCGTGAAAACTTGCGCGTCGGAGCGCTCAAGGCGACGGCGCCGCCGCTGCGTCGCTCTCCGCCGCCTCTGCCGCGATCGCATCGAGCAGCGCCGCGTCCTCGTCCTCTTCCTTCGCCCCGGGAAAGGTCCCGAGCGCCCCCGCCGGCGTGCGATGACCCTTATCCGCCATCCACAGCCGATCTGAAAAATGTTGGATCATCCGGGCCGCGTAGTCGTTCAGCAGCGCCAGATCGGCCGCTCCCGCGGAACGAGCCGCCGCCGCGTGCCTCGTGATCGACGCCCGCAGCAGATCTTCTTTGCCCGCCGCCGCCGCCGCCTGCGCCTCGAGCGCCCGCCCTAACCACAGCCCCTCCGCCTCGCCGGCCGCCGCCGCCGCCGCCAACGCCGCCCACGGATCGACCCCCGCAGGCGCCGCGCCTGGCACCGACGCCCACACCGCCGCCTTCAGCGCGCCGGGCAGCCCGCGCCACCGCTCATTATCCAAGCAAGCCGCGCCGCGCTCGACCAGCCGAGGGATCGCCTGCGAGACCCCCAGCGCCCGCTCCGCCGCGACGTCGTGGATCACCGCCAGCAGCCCCGCCGTCAGCCCCAGCAGGAAGATCAGCTCCTCATCCCTGCGTAGCCGCGACGGGCACGCGCTCTCCTCCGTCGGCGCCCCGAACGCCTCCACCGCGCGCTCAAACGCCCCCAGATCGCGACGAGCGACCTCCACATGGTGGCGTCGCTCGCGGATCAGCGCGTCTTGGATCAGCGGACCTGTCTGCGGCCCTGGCGCCCCGACCGTCATCGAGTGCCGGAGCTGCCCGCCGCGCAGCTCATCCTCCCACGCCGCCATCTCAGCGCACATCCCCGCCGCCACCAACGTCAAAGTCACCGCCTGCCGGGGTGACTTGCCTGGCGCCTTCCCATGACCCAGCGCCATCATCGTCGGCGCCATCGTCGCTCCGACCGCGCACGCCATCGGCACATCGCTGCTGGCCAGGATCCCTGGCGCGAGCGTCTTGCGCGTCGCCCGGTCCACAGCCCGCCCCAGGTTGCACGCTGTCAGGGCGAGCGTGAGCGCCCAGACAATCGAAGCAGCGAGGGTGGTGGACCTTACAACGATCACAATGAACTAAGACTCGAATCTACCACCCGTCGTCTCGGCGTCGCAAATTTCTTGTCACCTCCACGTCACGTGCAATTCCTTTCGCAGCCCCACCCTGCTGACCTCTAAACGCATCGAGGCCCCTGCGTGACCCGCAAACAGCGCTGCCTAGGCATCAGCATCGACATGTCCCAAGAGACACACTTATCCTGCGACACCGACGACCTGCCGCGCGGCCGCCTCTGCGCCGTCGAGCGCCGCGTAGATCGATCCTCGCGCCGCGCCTGGGCGCCGCCGCACGATCGATCCAGCCAGCCGGGCGGACCAGCACACCCGCCCCCGCGACCACCACCCCAGCGCCCCCTCTCGCGCCCACGAACGAGCCGGTGGACCCCAACGATCGCCGCTCCGCGGGCGAGCCCGCCCTGCTACCATCCCGGCGCTTGTTCGCCCTCGCCCTCGCCCTCGCGTTGGTCGCCCCCGCGCCGGCCCCCTCCGCAGGCGAGGTCCGAATCTCTGGCGAGGCCTGGCGCGCGCTCACGGATGAGCAGCCAGGCGTCGCCACCCAGCCCCGCCTTCAGCCTTGGGTCGAGCGCCGCGAGCTCACCTTCACCCGCGTCGACAGCGGCCTCGAGCTCCGCGGCGTCTTCCGCTTGCGCGCCCTCCAGCCCGGGTGGTTCCTCGGCGACCTGCTCGGCCCCGAGTTTGAGCTGCTCGATCTCCGCTGGGATCGAAGGCCGGCGGCCGTCAGCGCCTCCGAGCTCGGCTTCACCGTCGCTGGTTACATCCGCGACGTCGCCGTCCTCGAGCTCCGCGCCTTCCTCCCGCACAGCGACGATCAGGGCCCGCGTCCGCTCCAGATCATGGGCGCCGTGCACGGCGTGATCACCCTGCCCGACGCCCTGGAGCTCGACCAACGCGCCGCCCCGGCGCCCGACGCCCGCGCCGCCGCCGACCTCACCGCCATCCCCCACGCCGGCGCCGCCTATTTTTCCGGCGCGGCCCACCTCGAGCTGCGTCGCGCGGCCCCGCCGGTCATCGACGCCGAGGCGCTCGTGCTCGCCGCCGTCGGCCTCGGCCTCACCGTCGGCGACGCCGAGCTCCGCGGCCGCGCCCGCCTCCGTTATCAAGTCCGCCGCGGCCACATCGATCGCCTCAGCGTGCGCGTGCGCGGCCTCAGCGGCGATCTCGAGCTACGCGGCGCCGGCGTCCGCCAGTGGCAGCGCAGCGGCGATCGCCTCGACGTCGAGCTACAAGCGCCCGTCACCGATCGCCTCGACCTCGAGATCGCGTGGACTGAACCTGTCTCAAAGGCCACAGAGTCTAACCTCTCGATCCCTACCATCGAGCCCCTCGGCGTCTACCGCAGCGAGACCGCCCTCCAGCTCGCCCGCGACGGCGAGATCGAGGTCATCCCCGCGCTGCCCGGCTGGACCGCCGTGCCCGCCGCCCAGCTCCCCGCCTACTCCCGCGACCTGGTCGAAGGGACACCCACCGCCGCCTACACCGCCGGCGAGCCGCGCCCCGGCCGCCTCGACCTGCTGCGCTTCATCCCCGCCCCGGGCCCCCCCGTGCTCGTCGACGTCGCTGACTACACCGTCGCCACCAGCCAAGAGGGCCGCCTGCTCGTCCGCGCCCTCTACGAGGTCCGCAACGAGCGCGCCGCGCACCTACGGATCACCCCGCCCCCAGGCCTCACCATCCTCGGCGCCCGCGTCGGCGCCGACGTCGCCTTACCCGCCCGTGATCGCGACGATCCCAGCGCCTGGCTGATCCCCCTGCGCCGCTCCGTCGAGACCGTCAAGGGCGCGCTCTCCTTCGGCGTCGAGGTCATCTTCATCGGCGAGTCCACCGCGTGGCGGAGGCGCGAGCGCCGTCGCCTCCAGCTCCCCACCCTCAGCGCGCCGATCGCGGTCACCCGCCTCACCCTCCACCTCCCCCCCGGCTACACCACCCGCCTCGCCCCGGGCGACGGCGACGTCGTCACCCGCTTCGATCGCGGCGAAGGCATCACCTACGGCCTAGGCAGCGGCGACGTCGGCGTCGCCGAGCTCGACGCCCGCTTCCAGGAGGCGGTCGGCGCCTGGCTGAGCAACGACTTCGACGCCGCCCAAGCGCGCCTCGACGAGCTCCGCCAGCGCGGCGCCCGCAGCGACAACATCGACCGCCTGCAGGCCAACCTCGACGTCGTCAGCGGCAAAGACGGCCCGGTCGGTAAGGCCAGCCAAGGCGGCGAGGTCACCGTCGAGCGCCGGATCAAAGAGCAAGCCAAGGCCCGCGCCTCCAGCGACGTGCAGCAGCAAGCCGAGCTCGAGCGCGAGGCCGAAGATCTACGCCGCCGCGGCGACTACGAGCGCGCCGAGGCGCAATACAGCCGCTCCCTCGTGATCGGCGAGAAGCTCGCCAAGCTCGAGCAGGCCGAGTCGGTCGAGCAGAGCGCCCGCAACGTCGCCCTCGCCACCGAGATCGCCGAGACCAAGAAGAAGCGCGCCAAGGCCCGCCCCAAGCCCCGCGCCACGTCCGCGTCGCGCCCCACCAAGGACAGCGGCGTCGTCCTCTACGACTTCGACGATGACTCGCTGGAGGGCGAGCTCGCCCGGCCGCCGCTGCCTGAGGCCAAGCCGAGCGAGCCCCTCGTCCTCGCTCCCGGCCTCGCGACGGACACCCCCACGGACGCGCCGCGCCCCGACCAACCTGTCCCACAAGACACCCCTCCCGCCAACGCGCCGCGAAGCGGCAGCGCCCGCGACTTCACCCAAGTCGTCGAAGTGACCGCGACAACCTCCTTGGAGAGGGCGAGCCTCCGCCTCGCGGGCACCGCCCGCGCCCGCCGGATCAACCTCAGCCGACGCGCCCGCGCCGGCGGCGCAGCGGCGCCCCGATCGCCGCGCCCCGACAACGACGCGGACGGCCTGCTCGACAAGACGGACGCGATCCCAGGTCCTGGCGCCGATCACGATCGCCTGCCGCCCCCTCAAGTCACCGCCTCCTCGCTCTCCGTCGTCATCCCCGCCGCGGGCCGAGCGATCCGCTACCAGCACCTCCTCCTCGCCCCCGAGGCCGCCTACATCGTCGAGATCAAGGCCCATCAGCCCCTCCGTCGGCGCGATCGCGAGCGCCGTCGCTAAGCCACCCAGCCCGCTCAAGCCCAGGAAATGACAATGAACCGCAACCGCCTCTTCGCCGCCGCCCTCGCGCTCGTCCTCATCGCCCCCCCCGCCCTGGCGCAAGAGCCAGGTACCGTCGATCTCCCATTAGAGGCCTTCCTCAAGCTCTACGAGGCCAACCGAGCCGCCCAAGGCGCGGAGAAGCCCCCCCGCGACTACGCCATCGCCGCCGCGCGTTATCAAGGCGAGGTCCTCCTCGAGCGCGACGTCCCCCACTCCGCGCTCTTCACCGTCAAGATGCGGATCGAGAGCTTCAAGGCCGCGGGCTGGGCCCGGATCCCCGTGCTCCCGGCCACCGTCGCCCTCCAGTCCGCCAAGATCGGCGCCGTCGAGGCCTCTGTCGTCATCGAGGACGACAACTACACCCTCATCACCAACCAGCGCGGCGCCTTCGAGCTCACCCTCACCTTCGCCGCCGCCGTCACCACCTCTGCGGGCAAGAGCGTCGTCCAGTTCGAGCTCCCCCCCGCGGGCGCCACTCAGGTCACCCTCGCCGTCCCAGCCCGCGACGACCTCGACTTCACCGTGCCAGGGGCGCGCCTCCAGTCGGACAAGGTCGTCGGCGATCGCCGCGTCGTGGAGGCCACGCTGCCCGCCACCGGCTCGCTCGTCATCGAGTGGCAGCGCGAGCTCCCCGAGGCCGCGCGGCAGCAGTCGCGCGTCTACGCTGAGGTCTACACCCTCGTCAGCCTCGGCGAGGGTCTCATGCGCGCCGTCGCCACCGTCAACTACACCATCCTCTTCGCCGGCCAGGATCAGCTCCGCCTCGCTGTCCCCAAGGGCATGACCATCCTCGCCGTCAACGGCGGTGCGATCCGCGACTGGAAGCTCGAGGGAGAGGTCCTGCTCGTCAGCCTCAACTACGCCGCCGAGGGCGCCTACAGCCTCGGCGTCGAGCTAGAGAAGGTCATCGGCGAGGGCTCCAAGCAGCTCAGCGCGCCCCTCCTGGTCCCGCAGGGCGTCGAGCGCTCCAAGGGCTACATCGGCGTCGAGTCGCGCGGGAACCTCGAGATCGCCGCGGGCAAGATCCAAGGCGCCACCGCCGTCGACGTCCGCGCCTTACCGGCCGCGATCCTCGGCATCACCGCCAACCCCGTCCTGCTCGGCTACAAGTACCTCGGCACCGACGTCGCCCTCCCGCTCGCCCTGTCGCAGCACGACGACATCGACGTGCTCGTCACCATCCTCGATCAGATCCGCGCCCGCACCATGTGGACCCCCGAAGGTCGCCGCCTCACCTCGGTGAGGTACCAGATCCGCAACAACCGCCGCCAGTTCCTCCGCCTCGCCCTCCCCGAGGGCGCCGAGCTCTGGAGCGTCTCCGTCGGCGGCCGCGCCGTCCAGCCTGCCAAGGCCGGCGACGGTCGCGTCATGATCCCGCTCCTCCGCTCGCAGGCGAGCGGGGGCGCCCTCGCCGCGTTCAACGTCGAGGTCGTCTACGTCGAGAGCGGCGCCCCGACCTCGGACCGAGGCCGAGGATCGTTCCAGGCCCAGCTCCCCCGCGCTGACGCGCCCAGCACCTACGTCGCCTGGACCGTCTACTCGCCGAGCGACGCCAAGATCCGCCGAGCCAGCTACGACGGCTCTCTCCGCCACGTCCGCTACCTCTCCGATCCCATCCCGGACAGCGAGGTCTACGCCATCGACACCGTCGCCCCGCAAGTACAACAACAGGCGGGGGCCCAGGCCGACGCCGGAGCCCTCGGCGAAGGGGCGGTCCCCGTCCCCGTCTCGCTCCCGCTCCAAGGCCGCGCCACCCACTTCGAAAAGCTGCTAGCCCTCGACGAAGCCCTCACCGTCGAATTTCGCTACCGAGGCCTCAAGCGCTAGCTCGCACCATCACCCCGCCACCGCCCCCACGACCGCCGCCGAGGCCGGGGGCGGTGCGCCTCACCCCTCCTCAATCCACCTCGATGATCTCACTCTCCCCGAGCGCCTCCCGCAGCGCCGCCACCAGGCGCCCGCTGAGTCCGGTATGGCGCATCGCCGCGTCGCTCCGCCGCACCGCCTGAGCGATCGCCTTTGGGTCGCCCACCAGCAAGCACAATCGCTTCGCCCGCGTCACCGCCGTGTACAGCAAGTTCCGCCGGAGCATCACCCAGTGCTCTGTCAGCAGCGGGATGATCACCGCTGGGAACTCGCTCCCTTGGCTCTTGTGGATCGTCACCGCGTAAGCCAACTGGAGCGCCGCCAGTTGGTTGCGCTCGTACATCACCGTCACCCCATCGATCTCCACCAGCAGCCGCTCGCTCTTCGCCTCCACCCCGGTCACGCGCCCGATGTCCCCGTTAAACACCCCGCGGTCGTAGTCGTTGCGCGTCTGCATCACCCGGTCCCCCACCCTAAAGATCCGCGGAGGTCGACCTCCGCTCTCCAGCACCAGCTCGGGCTCTCCCTTGGTGAAATGCTCTTGTAGCGCCCGGTTGAACGCCTCCGTCCCTGCGCGGCCTTTGTGCATCGGGCACAGGATCTGCACGTCGCTGCGCGGGTCGAGCCCGTACGCCCGCGGAGCGCGCTCCGTCATCGCCTTCACCACCAGCTCGTGGGCGCGCTCGGGCTCACGCGCGGTCACCACGAAGAACTGCCCGTCCCCGCTCGAGTCGCCTTCTAGGCGGGAGCCGCTCAGGATCGCGTGCGCGTTCACCACGATCGACGAGCCCTCAGCTTGCCTAAAGATCTGCGTGAGCCGCACCACCGGGATCGGCGAGCTCTCCGCCGAGGCCGCGTGGATCAGGTCGCGCAGGACGTTCCCCGGCCCCACGGACGGGAGCTGATCCACATCACCGACCAGCAGCAGCCGGTGCTCGGTCGTCAGCGCCGAGAAGAGCGCGTCGGCCAGCGCGATGTCCAGCATCGACGCCTCATCGATCACCACGAGCCCCGGGGGCAGCGGGTTGCCCGCGTTGTAGGTGAACGCCCCGCCTTGTCCCTGGATCTCGAGCAATCGGTGGATCGTCTTCGCCTCCGCGCGGGTCGCCTCGGCCAGCCGCTTCGCCGCGCGCCCGGTCGGCGCCGCTAACAGCAGCTCGGCCTCGTGCGCCTGCGCCACCTCGATCACCTGTCGGATCACCGTGCTCTTCCCCGTACCTGGCCCGCCGGTCAGGATCGCCAGGCCATTGCGCGCGATCGCCCGCACCGCCGCGGCCTGCCCCGCGCTCAAGTGAGGCGGCAGCGTCCCCGGGTCCCAAGGAGCGCGCGCCGTGATCGCCAGCTCGATCAGTCGCCGAGCGACCCGCACCTCGGCCGCGTGCAAGTGCGCGGGAAAGCACAGCAGCGGCCCCTGCGGGAGCTGCTCGCCCAGCACGTCGCGCCCTTGAAGCAGCCGCTGCACCCCCTCCTCGATCCGCCCCCCGGGTAGCTCGAGCAGCCGCACGGCCTCCGCGATCAGCCGCTCCATCGGCAGCGCGCAGTGCCCCTCGCTCTCCGCTTGTTCGAGCACATACATCAGCCCCGCGTCGATCCGATCGTCGCTCTCCATATCCACGCCCAGCGCCCGCGCGATCCGGTCCGCCGTCATGAACCCGATCCCTCGCACCTCACGCGCGAGCCGATACGGCCGTGATCGCAGCATCTCCGCCGCTCCGGCCGCGTAGCGGCGCACCAGCGCCTCCGCGTGGAAGGTCGGCACCTCCAGCTCCACCAGCAGGTTCTCCACCTCGGCCACCGGCCCTGATCGCGCCTTGTGGTGCTCGATCACCCGCTCGAGCGTCTTCGGCCCGATCCCCTCCACCTCCAGCAACCGGCGCGGCTGCTTATCGAGGATCGACAGCGTGTCGACCCCGAAGCGTTTGACGATCTTCTCCGCCTTATCCTTGCCCAGCCCTGGATAGCGCTCGAGGCGCCGCTGGATCCCTGGCAGCGTCGTCGGCGCCTTCACGAGCAGCCGCGAGAACCCGAACTGTTTGCCGTGCACGGGGTGCATCACCCACGCGCCCGCCGCCGAGATCTGCGCCCCCTCCTCGGGCCCAGAGCAGCGCCCCACCCACGTCGCCGGCTCCAACTCCCCTGGCATCGCCACCCGCAGCACCGTGTAGCGGCTCCGCGGGTCGTGGAAGGTCACCGTCAACACGCGCCCCTCCAGCCGCTCTTCATCGGCCTTCGCGTCCCGCGCCTCGACGTCCCCGACCATGGGAGCGCCAGCATGCGCCAGCGCCCTCGCCAGCGAAACCCCCGTCGCCCACGATCCTGGCGACCCACCCAACAGCAGCTGCGCCGCCTCCCCCGAGCTCACGGAGCCGCTCCTGGCGACGAGCTGCCCAGCGGATGCACCCGCCACGCCCCTGGGTGATCGCAGCCGCCTGTGTCCGCCAACACCACGCTCTGTCCGCCTAGGTCGCTCGTATCGAGCGTCGGCGAGAAGCTCGCCAGCAGCCGCGGCGGCGCCGCCTGAAACAGGCTCAGCGGCTCCCCTGCCGCGCGCAGCCCTGCGTCCCCGATCGACGTCGCCAAGCGGATCACCACCGCGTCCGCCGGCGGATCGGGATCCTTCAGATCCCCGAACGAATAGCCCGCGCCGACGATCACCGTCCGTTGCCCTGGCCCGCTCAGGAACGCCGGGATCGCGTCGCCGACCTTCGAGCCCTCCGCCAGCCGCTCGGCCACCTCCTCCCACGGCAAATCCGCCAGCAGCAGCCCCTCCAGCGCCACCAGCGACCCCTCTCTGCGCAGGTCCAGCACCTCCACGAATTCCTGCGCCGGCTCCGCCCCCAGCGGGTTCGCTAGCACCTCCGCGATCGCCAGCGGCGGCAGCTCGCCCGCGCTCCCCTCGATCACCCTCACCAGCGACGTCATCACCCGATTGCCCGCCCGGTCCTCAAGGCTGACCGCGACCTCGATCGCCTCCTCCTCACCAGCCGACAGCGGCAGCCGCAGCGCCCCCACGAGCGCCCCCGCGCCCGTCACCTCCACCGCCAACTCGTCGGCGATCGCCGCCCGCAGCGTCACCGTCTCCTCGCTCGACGCGCCGACCTGCAAGCACGGGCCCCGCTGCGCCGCCCAGATCGTCTCCTTCGCCGGCGCCTCGAGATCCGCCCCCTCTCCGCTCACGAACCATTCGCTCGCCCCAGGCGGCGCAGCAGCGCGCCCCCACCGATCCACCAGATCCCCCCCGCCGATCCGATAACGTGTCCTCGGGGACAGCTCTTCGGCGAGCCGCCAGCGCACGCACATACCCGGCGCCCAGCCCGGGCACGGCGACGGCTCCGCCAGCGCGATCGATCCCCCGTCCTCTCCCTCGAGCGACAGGCGCGACCCCGCCAGCGATCCGAGCGCGATCGGCCGCGCGAAGCGAGTCACCACCGCGGCGATGTTCGTCGGCGCCAGCTCCCCCGGCGCCGGCTCCACCAGCCGCGCCTCTGGCCCCGACGATCCCTCGTGTGCGGTCACCAGATCCACCCGCCAACGCCCCTGCGCCCCCTCATCGTCGCTGAGAGGCGCGCCCCCCAGATCCTGGACCCCCGCCCCGATCACCAACGAGTACCGCCAATACGGCCGCAGCGCCCGGAGCGGCTGGATCCACAGCATCGGCCCCCGCAGCGTCAGCTCGAGCGCCTCGACCGGCGCGAATTCGCCGCGATCGATCGCCTTCAGATCGCCCTCTGTGAGCGGATCAATCATACAGCGGCCGCGCTCACACGACCCACGCGCGCAGCTCGGCGTCCACGCGCACGATCCGACCTCCTCCCAAGGCACCAGCACCACCCGCCCTGCTAGTACCGTCGCCGGATCCAGCGCCTCGGACAGCTCCACGAAGATCTTCTCGCGCACCGGCACCTCGATCGCCCGCGGTCCTCGCACCGAAGCCCGAACCACCCGAGGCCCCTCGAGATCCACCGACCACGGCGGCTCCATACAGCCGCCGATCCAGCCGAGCACGATCAACGCGCCGATCCACACGATCAACGCGAAGCCTACCGAAGAGCCAGAACGTTCCCGCGGGCGCGATCCCATCACCCGCCGAAGCTCGGCCCTCACGCCGCCTCGTTGCGCCGCGCCGCCCGCCCTGTGCCCCAGATCACCTCCTCAACGCAGGCCGCTCGCTGAGGGCGACCACAGCGCCCCCGCGAACGAGCGCCCCATATCGCGGTACCGATGCGCCCGCCAGAAGTCGCGCGGATCCTCCGCGAGATCGAGGAAGCGCGCCCCCTCCGCCTCCTCGATCTTGAACGAGCTGGTCGCCGATCGCCCCTCGAGCATGAAGTGGATCGTCAAGTGATCGCCGCGCCGCCGATAGGTCAACGCCTCCGTCGTCCACTCGTCGTAGTCCCCGCGATGAAACCAACCGACCCCGCGCCCATCGATCGTCTGCGCCTGGAGCTGATAGATCGCGAAATCGATCCCGCCGCCCGCCAAGCGCCGCTCGTCGCCCCACAGCCGGTCGCCGAGGCCCACCTGTCCTGCCCTGTCCTCACGCTCTCCTGCCGCCGCGCCCACCGGATCACGGAAGTAGCGGGCCCCCGGCTCCCGAGGATCCGCGTCGAGCGTCAACCACTCGCGCCCTGCCACCTCAGGATCCGCCGCGAGCGAGAACGACAGCCGGTGCTCCTCGCCGGTCCGGCGAAAGCGCAGACGCACCGCCCCGCCCTCCACCGCGTAGTCGAACGAGTGCGTGTTCGTCAGCCCCACCTTGCCGTAGCGATAGAGCCCGTGGCCGTCGCCGTGGAAGTAATAAAAACGCACCCGATCCTCCTCCCCGTCCGCGGCCCAACGCTGCCAGATCCCGCGCAAGGGATCGCTCGTGACCGCCTCGTCGCCCGCCCTGCCCGCGCGCCGCGCCACTTGCGCGTTATCGCGCTCACCCATCATCTCTATCAACGCGCCGACCTGCCAGATCCCCACCGGGAGCGCCAAGTTGGAGAGCGCGAGCGCCATCAGCCACCGCCGAGATCGAGTCATGACCAACCATACCAGCCGCCGGCGCGCCGACGCGACCGCCGACGCGCCGCCCACCGCGCCCTTGCCAAGCGCGCCCCGCTCGGCCAAGCCTTGCAGCCGATGCCTCGCCTCGTCCTCGCCTCGGCCTCGCCGCGCCGCGCCGAGCTCCTCCGCTCCGCGGGCCTCGAATTCTCCGTCGAGCCCGTCGACTGTGACGAGCGCTGGATCCCAGGCGAGCACCCTGTCGCCTACGCCGAGCGCCTCGCCCGCGCCAAGGCCGAGCTCGCCCGCGCCGCCGACGCGATCATCCTCGCCGCCGACACCACCGTCTGGATCGCTCCCGACGCCCCGCCCCTCGGTAAACCATCCGATCGCCGCGAGGCCGCCCGCGCCCTCCGAGCCTTAAGCGCCGCCTCCCCTCACCGCGTCACCAGCGCCTTCGCGATCCTCGATCGCCGCCGCCCTACCGCCGCCATCCACGTCGCCCACAGCACCACAGAAGTGTGGATGCGCCCCCTCAGCGAGCGCGATCTCGAGGCCTTCCTCGACACCGACGAGTGGCGCGACAAGGCCGGCGGTTATGGCATCCAGGGCCGCGCCGCCGCCTTTGTCCGCCGGATCGCCGGCTCCTACACCGCCGTCGTCGGTCTCCCCCTCGCCGAGCTCCTGGAGGCCCTCCACGGGCTCGAACCATGACCCAAGCGCCCGACATCGCCGCCAACCTCGATCGCGTCCGCGAGCGGATCGCCGCCGCCGTCGCCCGACGAGGCCCTGGCCCTGCCCCCCTCTTGATCGGCGTCAGCAAGCTCCAGCCGCTCCCCGCCCTCCAGCGAGCGCTCGCCGCCGGCCTGAACGACCTCGGCGAGAACTACGCCCAAGAGCTGCGCGACAAGATCACCGCGCTCGGCCACGATCCCCCGCGCTGGCACTTCATCGGCGCCCTCCAGACCAACAAGATCAAGTACATCGTCGGCCGCGCGCTCATCCACACCGTCGATCGCCAAGATCTGCTCGCCCCCATCGCCGCCCGCGCCGGCCAAGGCGGGCTCATCCAAGATCTCCTCATCGAGGTCAACCTCGGCGACGAGGCCCAAAAGGCCGGGATCCACGAAGTCGACCTCCCCGCCCTGCTCGACCTCATCGCCGCCTACCCCTCGCTCCGCTGTCGCGGCCTCATGCTCATCCCGCCCGAGGGCGAGCCCGCCCAGACCCGCCGCTACTTCGCGCGCCTGCGTCGCCTCCGCGATCGCCTCGCTGCAGACCCCCGCCCCGGCGTCGCCCTCGATCACCTCTCCATGGGTATGAGCGCCGACTACGAGATCGCGATCGAAGAGGGCGCCACCATGGTCCGCGTCGGCGCCGCGATCTTCGGCGCGCGCCCGCGCTGAGCCCCCCGCGCATCCCTATCAGCGCCCATTGCCGCCGCCGCGGCGCGGTGCTACGAGCGGATCCGTGAGCAGACTCCGGCCCGTGTTCGCCCCGCGTACACCCGTGGACGCCGAGCCCCTCACGATCTACTTCGACGGCGACCCGCTCCCTGCCCGCCCTGGTGACACCGTCAGCGCCGCCCTGCTCCGCGCCGGCCACCTCGCCACCACCCGCAGCCCCAAGTACAGGCGCCCGCGCGGCCCGTATTGCCTGATCGGCGAGTGCGGCACCTGCCAGCTCCGAATCGCCGGTCAGCCCAACCTCCGCGCCTGCCTCACCGTCGTCCAAGAGGGCCTCGTCGTCGAGTCGCAGAACGCCTGGGGGCCCGCTGGCCTCGATCCGACCCGCCTCGTCGATCACCTCTTCCGCCGCGGCTTCGATCACCACCACTTCTTGGTCCGGCCGCGCCTCGCCAACGTCGCCATGCAGGCGATCGCCCGCACCATGACCGGCTTCGGCGTCCTCCCCGAGCTGCCGCGCCCAGGCGCTCCTCCACCCGAGCTCCACGAGCATGTCCCAACAGTCCTGGTCCTCGGGGCAGGTCCTGCTGGTCGCGCCCTCACCGGCGCCCTCGAGGCCGCCGGCGTCGACGTGCTCGCCCTCGACCGCCGCGATCGCCTCGGCCTCAGCCGCTGGCACCCCGCCCCGCTGCCCCAGCGCCTGCTCGTCGACACTGGCGCCTTCGGCGTCTACGCCCCCGAGCGCCTGATCGCCGCCGCCTCACCCCCGCTCGCAGGAGGCTCGCCCCGCCTCCACCTGGTCCGCCCGAAGCACATCGTCTTCGCCACCGGCGCCCGCGAAGGCATGATCCCCCTGCTCAACAACGATCTCCCCGGCGTGCTCGCCGCCCGCGGGCTGGCTCACCTCCTCGAGCGCACCGACAGCCAGCTCACCGCCCCTTGCGTGCTCCTCGGCGACGGCGAGGAGGCGGAGGCCCTCGCCGCCCAGCTCGGCGTCCATCGCTACGCCCCCGCCGACGTCGAGAGGATCCTCGGCCGGGATCATGTCGAGGGCATCGTCGTCGCTGGCCGCACGATCCCCTGCGGCGTCATCCTGCTCGCGCCCACCCGCGCCCCGATCAGCGAGCTCGCCGCCCAAGCAGGCGCCCAGCTCCGCTTCGACGGCGCCGGCTTCGCCGTCCTCACCGACCCCGACGGCCGCGCCCTCCTGGCGCCGAGACCGCCTGACGCCGACGACGATCCCGCCGAGCCGCCGTGGCAGATCTGGGCTTGTGGACATGTCCGTAACACCAGCGTCGATCCCACCGCTGACGGCCTCGCCGTCGCGGCCGCGCTGCTCGCGGAGCTCGCCGCCTCGGAGCCCTCATGACCGCCCGCGCCTTCCTCTGCCGCTGCGAGGACGTCACCCTCGGCGAGATCGATCGAGCCATCGACCGCGGCCTCACCACCATCGAAGAGATCAAGCGCTACACCGGCCTCGGCACCGGCCCATGTCAGGGCAAGGAGTGCACCGGCGCGCTCGCCCGCCTGCTCGTCGATCGCGGCCTCGCCCGCGCCGACGCGCTCCAGCCCTTCACCGCGCGGCCGCCCGCCGAGCCGATCACCCTCGGCCTGCTCGCCGCCGCCCGCGCCCCCTTCTTCGCCGCGAGGCCCGAAGAAGATCCTGACCCAAAGGACACCCCGTGAGCGCCGCCCTCGGCTCCGCCGCCCTCGCCTTGCCCGCCGAGCTCGACCTCGCGGTGATCGGCGGCGGCGTCATGGGCCTCGCCACCGCCTACAACCTCGCCCTGCTCGCGCCCGCCCTCAAGATCGCCGTCATCGAGCGCTCCTACCTCGTCAGCGGCGCCTCGGGGCGCAACGGCGGCGGCCTACGCATGCAGTGGGGCGACCGCGGCAACGTCGCGTTGATGATCGAGAGCATCGGACTCTGCAAGCGGCTCGCCCAGGAGCTCGGGATCAACCTCTGGTTCCGCCAAGGCGGCTACCTCTTCCTCGCCCGCAGCGCCGCCGCCGAGGCGCGCCTCCACCGCAACGCCGAGCTCCACCGCGAGGTCGGCGCCCCCACCCGCCTGCTCACCCCAGCCGACGCCCTCACCATCGCCCCGCACCTCTGCGCGGAGCACCTGCGCCTCGCCTCCTTCAACCCTGAAGACGGGGTCGTCTTCCCGTGGCCCTTCGTCTGGGGCTACGCCGCTAAGGCGGTCGAGCGCGGCGTCCTCCTGCGCACCCACACGGAGGTCCAAGGGGTCAGCCCCGCGGGTGACGGCTACCGCCTCGATCTCAGCAGCGGCGAGCAGATCCGCGCCGCGCGGGTGCTCAACGCGACAGGCGCGTGGAGCGGTCACCTCAACCGTCACCTCGGCATCGATCTCCCCAACCACCCGCATCGCCACGAGATCTTCTCCTCCGAGCCCCTCCGTCCTTTCCTTGATCCCCTCGTCGTCGATCTCGACAGCGGCCTCTACTTCTCCCAAAGCACCCGCGGCGAGCTCGTCACCGGCATCTCTTTGCCGGAGCTCGTGGGGTATCGAGACGACACCCTCAAGCAGCACTCGACCCTCCGCTTCCTCACGACCATCGCCGCGACCCTCACCGCCCTGATGCCGATCACCGCCGGTCTCAAGGTCCTGCGCCAGTGGGCGGGCCCGTACGACGTATCTCCCGATGGGGACGCGATCGTCGGGCCGAGCCCAGGCCACCCAAATTTCTGGCAGATCTGCGGCTTCACAGGCCACGGCTTCATGATGGCGCCGGCCGCCGCGCGCCTGGTCGCGCGCTGGCTCGCGCGAGGAGAGGGCCACCCGATGTTGACACGGTGGGATCCGTCGCGATTCCTCAGCGGCGCAGCCGCCCGTCGTGAAGACATGATCATCGGCTGAGCCGCGCTAAGCCGCACCTCGCGTCGCGCTGAAATGGGCGAAATCCGCCGCTTGCGCCACGATTTCTCGATGAACTATCATCCCTCAAGGATGCCTGCGAACACTGAGAGGGCCCCATGCAAGTAGTGTTTTGGGGCACGCGCGGGAGCATCCCGGTCTCTGGGCCGAAGTACGTCGAGTTCGGCGGCAACACACCTTGCCTCCAGATCCGCCTCGAGAGCGTCAGCGACGCCTTGATCATCGACTCAGGCTCAGGGATCCGCGAGCTCGGGCTCCAGCTCGCCCGCAGCGCCGATCTCCACTCACGCGCCGTCCACCTCTTCCTCACCCACGCCCACTGGGACCACATCCAGGGCTTCCCCTTCTTCGTCCCGGCCTACATCCCCAGCTTCAAGCTGGGCATCTACTGCACCAAGGACGCCCGCCTCATCCTCGAGAACCAGATGCGCACGCCGTTCTTCCCGGTCGGCCTCGACGTGATGCTCGCCAAGCGTGAGTTCCACCTGCTCACCCCGTCGGAGGGCGTGCAGATCGGTGAAGCCACCGTGCGCCACATCCCCCTGCCGCACCCGCAGGAGTCGACCGCCTTCCGCATCGACGAGCGCGGCCACTCCATCGTCTTCGCGACCGACACCGAGCACTCGCCTGGCCAGCTCAACGAGGCGCTCGCTGAGTTCGCCGCCGGCGCCGACATCCTGATCTACGACGCGCAGTACACCAGCGAGGAGTACAAGGCCGGCAAGCAGGGTTGGGGCCACAGCACCTTCGCCGAGGCGATCCGCCTCGCTGAGGCCGCGGGCGTCCGCCGCCTCGTCCTCTACAGCCACGATCCTGGCCACGACGATGAGATGCTCAAGGCGATCGAGACCGCCGCCGCCCGCGAGCGCCCCGGCACCATCTCCGCGCGAGACGGCCTCGTCCTCGACCCCGCGCAGCTCTGACCTGCCCGATCGAGCAGCTCCAAGCGGGCGCGCTCCTACCTGGTCAAGAGCGCATGTACCAACGGTCAGCGACCGATCAGCCGCCCCAGCGCCCGCGCCTCGCCTGCCTCGACGATCCTCACCGCGGCGGCGGCGCCCAACAGCGCGTCGTCCCCGTCGAAGAGCACCTCCACATAATTATCCGTGAGCCCGATCAGACGCCCGCTCAGGCGCTCCCGCTGCCGCTGCACCACCACCGAGAGCGCCTGCCCGACCATCGACGCGCGCAGCGCCGCCGCCTTCCGCTTTGACAGCGCCCGCAGCCGCCCGCACCGCGCAGCGCGGGTCGCCGCCGGCACCTGCGCGTCCATCTCTGCCGCCGCCGTGCCTGCCCGCCGCGAGTACGGGAACACGTGCATATACGCGATCGGCAGCGCCTCTAGCAGCGCGAAGGTCCGCTCGAAGGCCGCCTCGCTCTCGCCTGGAAAGCCCGCGATCACGTCCGTACCGATCGCGATCCCCGGGATCGCCGCGACCAGGCGAGGCACCAGCGCCGCCAGATCCGCCGACGTATGCGCCCGCCGCATCCGCCGCAGCACCTCATCGTCGCCGCTCTGCACCGGCAAGTGGAGGTGACGGCAGATCGCCCCCTCGGAGCCCTCGATCAGCGCGATCAACCGCTCATCGACCTCATGCGGATCCAGCGATCCCAGGCGCAGGCGAGCCCCGCCCAGCCGCGGCAGCAGGCCCTCTACCAGGGCCGCCAGCCCGCCGCGCTCCCCCAGATCGCGGCCATACGTGCCCAGGTGCGCGCCCGTCAGCACGACCTCAGGGAGGCCCGCAGCGACCAGCTCCTCGAGCTGCGCGGCGATGGTCGATCGCGGCAGGCTGACGCTGCGACCGCGCACGGCCGGCACCACGCAGAACGTGCAGCGATAGTCGCAGCCGTCCTGGATCTTCAGCAGCGCGCGGCTACGCCTCGGATCGTTATCGGGCCGCAAGCGGGCCATCCGACGGTGGCGCGTCAGATCGCTGACCACCACGTCCACGCGCTCCCCCGAGCGCGCCCCGAGCAGCTCGAGCCAGCGCTCCTTCTCCAAATTTCCCAGCACCAGGGCCACCCCTGGCAGCGCCTGCAGCGCCGCCGGAGCGGCGTTCGCGTAGCAGCCCGTCACCACCACCTGCGCCCCCGGCGATCGCCGCGTCGCCTGTCGAACGCGCTGGCGCGAGTCGGCGTCCGCCTCCGCCGTGATCGTGCACGTGTTCACGACCACCACGTCTGCCGGACCGTCGAAGTCGACGATCGTATGACCTGCCTCTTGGGCCATCCTCGACATCGCGTCGGTCTCGAAGGCGTTGAGGCGGCACCCCAGGGTCGTCAGCGCGACCCGGAGGCCGCCGCGCCCCGCCATCGGCGCCGCAGCTCCGCTCGGGCTCACCACGGCCTACAACGTTCGGAGGCGCTCGGCGCTCGTCTGCTTGAAGCGGGTGAAGCGCAGCTTCTTCTTCGCCGCCGCGCCGATGCACTTCGAGGCGTCGGTCGCCGCCTTCGTCGGCTCTTGCGCGAGCGTGAAGTCGGTGACGCGGCCGGTGCTCCCTGAGATCGTGAACTTGATCTTGATCGTGCCGACATACTTCGCCGAAGATTTGCAGCGCTCGACTTCCCCTTGGAGCGAGGCGAAGCGATCGCGCAGCTCCATGTAGTCCAGATCCGGCAGCAACATCTCTGGATCGGGCTTGCTCGTCGGCGTCGGCGCGGGCGTCGGCGTCGGCTGAGTCTTCGTCGGCCGCGCGGTCGGGGTCGCCTTGCCGGGCCTCTCGTCCTTCCCACTCCCATCCTTCACGTCCTCATCGTCTGGCACGATCACCGGCTCGTCGACCGGCTCGGGAGGCGCCGGCGGGACGACCGGCGGGGGCTCCGCTGGGGTATTGGCCGCGATCGGCGTCTCCGGCGCCTCGACGGGGGGCGGGACGACGACATCGGCCACGACGTCGTCGGTCGGGCTCTGCGGCTCCTCGTCCTTCGGCGAGACGATCACGTACAGCAAGATGAACGCGAGCAGGACGACGACCCCGCCGAGCCCGAAGGCCAAGCGGCGGAGCAGCTTGGGGTCGCCGGTGAGCGCGATCGTCGTCGAGCCGCCGTCGATCGGCGCCTCCCAGGTCCCACCCTGCGGATCGGGGGTCAGCCGAGTCAGCGCGCTGAGCCCCGACGAAGCTGCCCCTTGCGCCATGCTCGATCCGGCCTGCGCGGCGAAATGCGCCTCCGCGACCTTACGCGCCTCCGCCGCGGCGGTAGCGAGGCTCTGGGTGCTCATCGTGAACCCGCGCTCGCCCTGCGGGCCGCCCCCGCGCGGAGCCGCGGCGATCGCCTCGACCATCTCCAGCATCGTCTGGTAGCGGCTGTCTTTGCTCTTCTCCATCGCCTTCAGGATGATCGACTCGACCTCCTCCGGCAGATCAGCCTCAGGCGCCACCTCGCGCGGCGGCGGCGGCTTCATGTTCACCTGCTGCGTCAGCACCCCGAACATCGTCTTGTCCTGGAAGGGCAGACGACCGGTGAGGAGCTGGTACATGATGCAGCCCACCGAATAGATGTCCATCCGCGGATCGGCGACCTCACCGGTCACCTGCTCCGGGGCCATGTACTCCGGCGTACCGATCAGCGCGCCCGCCTGCGTCAACGTGTGCGAGACCTTGCGGTCCTCATCGACGACCTTGGCGATCCCGAAGTCGAGCACCTTCACGAAGTCACGCCGACCGCCGCGGGTGATCAAGAAGCAGTTCTCCGGCTTCACGTCGCGGTGGATGATCCCGCGCGCGTGCGCGGCCTGGAGCGCGCGACAGATCTGCAAGATGATCCGCCGCGCGCGCGGCCAAGGCAGCCGCCCATGCCGCTTGAGCAGCTTCCCGAGGTCCTCGCCTTGGAGGTACTCCATCGCGAAGAACACCGAGCCGTTCGCCATCTCGCCGAAGTCGGTGATGTCGATGACGTTCTCGTGATCGATCGTCGACGCGGCCCGCGCCTCTCGCAGGAAGCGCTTCACCTGGTCGGGGCGATGGCAGTAAGCCTGGCTCAGCACCTTGATCGCGACCTTCTTACCGATCGCCACGTGCTCGGCCAGGTAGACCTTGCCCATGCCGCCCTTGCCGATCAGGTCGAGCACTCGATAACGATCCGCGAGCACGGTGCCGAAGAGCTGATCGCGCCGCGGCGTGATCTGACCCGTCGCGGGCTCCTCTGGCGCGGGGGTGCCGAGCACCACGGTGCCGTCGCTGTTCGCGTCACCGCGCTCCTCGCGGCCCTCCTGGCTCATGCCATCGAAGTCGACATCAAACGCGGTCTCACTGCCGCCCTGCTGCTGCTCGGACGACGCTGGCCGCTCGTCCTGCTCCTCTTCAAACTCCTCGTCCTGCTCGTCCTGCTCGTCCTGCTCGTCCTGCTCGTCCTGCTCGTCCTGCGCGTCCTGCTCGTCCTGCTCGTCCTGGGCGTACTGCTCGTCTTGCGCGTCCTGCTCGTCCTGCGCGTACTCTTCTCGCTCGTCTTGCCCGTCCTGCTCGTCCTCCGCGTCCTCACCGCCGTAATCCGACGACGACGCGTCGGCGTCATAGGAGCCCTCTTCCTCATAATCTGACTCGTCCGACGGCGCCGCGTCGCCTTGCTCGGCCGGCGGCGCCGGATCGAACGACGGGGCTATTACGGACGAGATCGCGGCGTTCCCTTGGACCGAAGCGCGCGCGCTCTGGAGCAACGACGAGAGGCGCGAGGCGCCCGGGCTAGGCTGGCCGAGCGCGGCCTTGGAGAACGGTGTAACCGCAGGTGTCGCTGGCGTCGAAAGGAAGGGAGGCGGGGTCACTGGGGGCGCCAGCCCGCCCGCGGAGCCGCCGAGCGGCGGCACGGTTGGGGGACGCACACCACCGCCGAGCGGCGATGCTACCGGCGGCGCGGGCATCATGCCTGGAGACGGGATGATCGGCGTCACGCGTCCAAAGGCGAGCGGGGCAGGCGTCGGGCGAGCGGGATCTCGGGCATCGCGGCCCTGAGCCGCCGCTGCACCCTCAGTCGCCTGCGCTTGGTCGGGATCTTTGCTCACTTCGCTGCTGCTCTCGCGCAAGTGGGTGGCGTGACCCGGACGACGCTAGCACGGTCCCGAAAAGCGGAAAAGCAAGTGTCACCGCGGGGCATGCCGCCCCCAGGTCCCCTCACGCTGTCGCGCGGCGGCCTGGTGCCACTCTTGGGCGGGCACCATGCGCCACTCGCCTGGCGCCATCCCTTCCACCGACCATGGTCCGATCGACCTGCGGATGAGGCGCAGCGTCGGCAGACCGACCGCCGCGGTCATCCGGCGGACCTGGCGATTTCGCCCCTCGTACAGCGTGATCTCGAGCCATGCGGTCGGGATCGCGGCCCTAAAACGGATCGGCGGATCACGCGGCCAGATCGCCGGCGTCGGCAAACGCCTCACCTCTGCGGGCGAGGTCCAGCCGTCCGCCAGTTCAACGCCCTCGCGCAGGCGGACCAGCGCAGGATCGCCCGGCTCGCCCTCCACTTGCGCCCAATACACCTTCGGCGCCTTGTGCCGCGGCTCCGCGATCTGTTGCTGGAGGCGGCCATCGTCGGTGAGCACCAGCAGGCCCTCACTCTCGTAGTCGAGACGCCCCGCCGGATACACCCCTGGCGTCGAGATGAAGTCGGCCAATGTCGACCGCCCCGAAGGATCCGTAAACCGAGTCAGCACCCTGAAGGGCTTGTTCAAGAGGATGACGTGGGGCACTGGCGCGCAGGGTGCGATCGGATCGTTGAGAGGACAAGTTGTCGCGAACCCACACCGCGACTGGACGCCGCGAGCACGTGGAAGTATGCCAACGTACCAAGCGGCCCTCGAAGCCGAAGAGGAACTCGTGAGCAGCACCACATACTCCGCCGATCTCCAAGACATCCACTTCGTGCTCTTCGATCAGCTCGAGATCGACAAGAAGCTCGCAGCGATCCCCAAGTACAGCGAGCTCGACCGTGAGATCTACGAAGCCACCTTGGCCGAGGCCAAACGGGTCGCGGAGGAGGTCCTTGGGCCGATTAACCGCCCAGGCGATCGGATCGGCTGCACCCTCGACGAGGCCGGCAACGTCACCACCCCACCCGGCTACAAGGACGCCTGGACGGTCTTCGCGGACGGCGGGTGGGTCGGTGTGTCTGCCCCTGCCGAGCACGGCGGCGGCGGCATGCCCTTCGCGATGGGCACCGCGATCAGCGACATGATGTGCGGCGCGTGCGCGGCCTTTGTCATGTATCCCGGCCTCACCGCCGCCGCGGCCCGCCTCCTCCTGCGCTTCGGGCCCGCCGACTGGGGCGTCGCCTTCGCCGAGCGGATGCTGCGCGGCCAATGGGGCGGCACCATGTGCCTCACCGAGTCTGGCGCTGGCTCCTCGGTCGGCGACAACCGCTGCAAGGCGACCCCCACCGACGAGCCGGGCGTCTACCTCCTCGAGGGGGAGAAGATCTTCATCAGCGGTGGCGATCAGGACCTCTCTGAGAACATCATTCACCTCGTGCTCGCCCGCGTCCCCGACGCCGGGGCCGGCACCAAGGGCCTCAGCCTCTTCATGGTCCCGAAGTACCTCGTCGGCCCTGACGGCGCGCTGGGCGAGCGCAACGGCGCCCATGTCCTCGGCATCGAGCACAAGATGGGGATCAACGGCTCCGCGACCTGCACCCTCGGCCTCGGCGTCAACGCCCCCTGTAAGGGCTGGCTGATCGGCGAGGAGCGGCAAGGCATCGAGCTCATGTTCACCATGATGAACGAGGCGCGGATCGGCGTCGCCGTCCAAGGCCTCGGCGTCGCCACCGCCGCCTACAGCTACAGCCTCGCCTACGCCAAAGAGCGGGTCCAAGGCACCGCCTTGCGCGACTTCAAGAACCCCGACGCCCAGCGCGTCGCGATCGTCCAGCACGCCGACGTCCGGCGCATGTTGATGCTCCAAAAGGTCCACGCAGAGACCATGCGGGCCCTCTGCGCTCGAGTCGCCCTCCTCTCGGATCTCGCCGAGCACGCCGCCGACGAGGCTGAACGCCGCCGCATCGAAGGCCGCGTCGATCTGCTCGTGCCGATCCTCAAGGGCATCTGCACCGATATCGGCTACGAGATGGCGACCCTCGCCGTACAAGTCTACGGCGGCTACGGCTACACCTGCGAGTTCCCGGTCGAGCAGCTCGTACGCGACGCCAAGATCATGTCGATCTACGAGGGCACCAACGGGATCCAGGCGCTCGACCTGCTCGGTCGCAAGATGCGGATCGGCAGCGGCGCCCTCTTCATCGAGTGGATGCAGGAGACCGAGTCCGAGCTGCGCCGCGCCGCCAAGGCCGGCTTCATCCCCCAATCGGCGGCGATCTCGAAGGCCATCCAGTCGCTCGCGGCCACCGCCATGCACCTCGCCAACCTCGCGCGCACCCGCAAGGTCGACGCCGCGATGCTCCAAGCCACCCCCTTCCTGCGCATGTTCGGGCTCGTGCTGTTGGCCGTCGAGGCGATCGATCAAGCCGTGATCGCGAAGCGCCGCATCGACGCGGGGAACGACACCAGCTTCTACCGCGGCAAGCTCCTCAACCTCGAGTTCTACGTCTCCTCTGTGCTGCCGCAGGCGATCGCGCTCGGCAAGTGCGTCCAGAGCGGCGACGAGACCTGCCTCAGCGCTGACCTGTTTGAGTGAGCGCCTCAGAAACGCGGCGCCATCAGCCGGCGCCGCGCTCCATCGCCCTCCGCCGCCCCGGGATCAGGGCTCGGACCACGTGCCCACAGGCACGGGCTCCGGGCACATGAACGTCAACGTCCGCTTCGGGACAGCGACCAAGCCCTCCACCTCGCTGAACTCCCACCCGATGAAGTCCACGCACGGCTCACGCCACTTCGTCCCGCCATTGAACGCCAGCTCACCCGAGAAGCCGACCACATCGATCGACGCGCCCCCGCCCAGCCCCGCCGCGGCCGCCGCGACGAAGGTGTCGACATCGCTGAACGAGACCTTCTCCCCGGAGATCAACCTGGACACCGACGCTGCGATCGGCGGGCCGAGCACCCGCTGCGCTTGCGGCACCGCGCGCATCGCCAGCAGCGTCGCCATCGCCGCGTCGTAGCTCAAGATCGCCTCCTCGTTGAAGAGCGTCCCCGGGGAGCGCTCGCTCAGCCGCTGCGCCAGGATCCCTTCGTTCCCCGACGAGCGCTGCGGCGCGATCACCTCGATCCCCGCGGTCAACTTCGCGTCTTGCGCCTCTGTCAACGCGGCGCCGAGCCCTGGCAAGGCGCGATCCGAGATCAGGATCTTGGTCCCGGCCAGGTCCGAAGCGCCGATGTGCTTGACCACCTCACCCATCTCATCGCCCCCCACGAGGATGATCAGATCGGGCTTGGCCAACAGCTTCACCAGCGCGTCGAAGTGCTCCTTCGCCTGCGCCGAGTCGGTGAAGGAGATATTCGCCTGCTGCGGGATGCCGTTCACCACCCGCTGCTCGCCGACCTCATCGGTGAGGCCCTCGTAGATCGAGATCCCGTAGCGATCGCTGCGCCAGAGCATCACCGCCGAGTCCGGCTTCAACTCTGCGATCCGCGCCTTGAACGCCGCCGCATGGAAGGCCGCGGACGGGCTCGCGCGCCACAGCAGGTTCGGATCTTGGAAGTCCAACGGCGCGATCGCGGTCGGCGAGATCGTGAAGATGCTGTTACCTGGGACCACGCTCACTTGCTCGCCGACCGCCGCGAACGCGTCCTCTTCGAGCGGACCCACGATCGCCGGCACCCCGACCTTCGTCGCCAAGTGCTCCGCGGCGTCGCGCGAGGCCACGCTCTCGCCGTCGTTATCACAGATCACCAGCGCCACCTGGCTGCCATCGGCGAGCGAAGCGCCGGCGTTGAAGTCCGAGACCGCCAGCGAGATCGCCGCTGCCGCCGCGTCTCCCGCCGGAGTCCCCTGATCGACGATCGCCCCGACCATCAGCACAGGATCGTCGCCGAGCTCTCCGCCCGGGATCACAGCCAGCGCGCAGCCGTCCCGCTCCGCGTCGACGCACACGCCTTGCAGGCCGCAGACGAAGCTCTCGCCGAGCTCGCCGCACTCGCTGTGCTTCTCACAGTCAGCGGGCACGCAGGCGCCGTTGTCGCAGCGGAGCTGGCCGCTGCCGATGAACCTCTCGCAGTCGCTAGGCTGGCGGCACTCGATGAAATCAAGCGAGGCCGAGCAAGCGCCGACCGCGGCGCCGACGAGAGCGACCGAAGACAACGCCCAGAGGCGAGCGCGGGTGGTGCGGGGGAGAAATTGCGTGGCGCGCATGGTCGGTGGACTCCAGCTCAAGGCTCAGAAACGGCCGAAGACCCCGACGCCAACGCTGTTGGGCGTGACCTGCGGCAAGAGGGCGCTCTTCTTGGATGCGCGGCGGCTCTGTGGCAGCAGCAAGATGACGATCCCCGCGGCGGCCAGGATCCCACCCGCGATGAAGAGCGCGTCCGCGGCCGGGGCCAGCTTCAGGCCTGTCGCCTTGAAGTCCCGCGCCTCCTCGAGCTTGTAGGTCTCCGAGAACGCGCGGTGGTACCGCTTCGCCACGCCGCCGACGACGAAGCCTCCGATCAGCGCCGCGCCGCCGGTCCCGACCAGCGCCCACCCGACCGGGCGCGTGCTGCGTGTCCTGGGACGCGGCGGATCGTCGACGACCACCTCCGTCGGCACAAAGACCGGATCCGGGCTCTTCACCTCGACGGGGGTCGGCTTCTGCTCCTCCTCGCCTCGACGCTTCGCCTCGTCGCGCCGCTTGATCTCGACGATCTCACGGGCCACGTCGCGACGACGCAGCGCCTTCTGGCGGGAGTCGAGATCCACCTGAGGATCGGTCACGAAGCGCTCGTAGTAGACGATCGCGTCCTCGAGCTTGCCCGCCTCCTCGTAGATCCGACCGATGTTGAAGAGGATGTTCGGCTCGGGGTTCAGGGCGTAAGCCTGCTCGAAGAGCGCGACGGCGGCGTCGTACTCCTTGTCGCGGAACTTCTGGGAGGCCTGCTCCGTCAGCGACTCGAAGGAGTCCTCCGTGGCGACCGCGGGCCCGATCCCAGCGTCCACGAGCAGACCGGCGCTCGCGACCTGTGAGGTCCCCGGGCCGGCGACGACGAGCGATGCGATGACAAGCGAGAGGAGGGTGCGTTGCATAGCGATAGCTTCAGCGGATCGGCGCCCCAGAGCGCCTCACTTCTTCTTGCCGACAGGCATCAGCCCGTCGTCGTCGGAGACCGGCTTCGCCGTCGGCTTCTGCGGCGGCGGCTTGCTCGTCGTATCAGGCTTTGGCGAGCCCTCGGGCTTGGCCGTCGGCTTGGCCGTCGGCCGCGTCGTCGGCCGCGTCGTCGGCCGCGTCGTCGCGCCCGCGCGCATCGGCGTCAGCTCGGCGTTGATCGGGAAGTTCTTGTTCGCGGCGATCGTCACCGTCTTCTTCCACGGCAGGTGATCGTCGAGCAGGATGGTGATCTGGTGGACGCCGACCGGCAGCGGCTGCGGGTCGAGCGGAGTGACGCCGATCGGCTGCGCAGCGTCATCGACGTACACTGCGCCGCCTGAGGGCACAGAGATCGCCGCCAACCACCCGAGCGTCGCCTCGGGCGCGGCGCCGCTGAGCGCGCTCACCCGCTCACGCGCCTCCGCATGTTCACCGTTGCGGGAGAGGATCTCGCGATACGCCCGCAGCGCGGCCTCCCGATCGCCGGTCTCCTCGTAGGTGCGGCCGCTCTCGAGCAGGCGCCCGATCTCGATCCGATCCTTGCGCTCCGCCACCTCGACCATCAATTCCGGATAGCGGGCGAAGTCCGCGGCCCCGTTGTCGAGGATGATCTGCGCTTGGCTGTACTGCTTGCGGTCGATGAGGCCGTCTGAGCGCGCGAGCACCTCGCGGAGCCTCGCCGTATCGTCCTGTCCCGCGGGGTTACCGGCGACGAGCGGCTGTTGCTGGTTCGGGTTGCCAAAGAGCAGGAAGTAACCGAACAGACCCAGCACGATGATCGCGAGGCCCGCGACCCACGCGACCGAGTTGCTGCGATCGACGGGGGGCTGTGACAGCGGCGGCAGCGACCCTGGCGGGTAGGTGCCCATCGCCGTCATCATCGCTGGGTTCATCGTCGCGTGTTGACCCGTCATCGCCGGGTTGTAGTGCATCGGGCCGCCTGGTGAGAGCGGGCTCGGACCCAGCGGACCGGTGTTCGGCAGCGGTTGCGGCGGCGCCGACGCGGCGACGGCTGCCGCTGTCGCTGCCGCTGCCGCTGCCGCTGCCTCGACCCGACCGCTCTGGTGAGCCGCCGCTGGCGACTCCACCGCCCGCGGGAAGGCCCCGATCTCGATGTCTTGGGGGCCAGGGACGGCCTCACCGCTGGCGTCGCCCGAGGAGTCCTCGTACGGCTCATCGAGCTCCTCCTCGCTGACGACCCGCGCCTCGGCGCGAGGCAGCTTGAACATCGAGAAGGGCACCTGATCGATCAGCCCCTCCACCACCTCATTGGCGTCGCGGGGCCGGCGGCTCGGGCTCTTCTCGAGGCAGCGGCCGATCAGCTCGAGCACCCCCTCGGGGACCTGGTGATCGCTCTCCAGCACCTTGCCCAGCGGCTCGGGCTTCTCGTGCACGTGCTTGTAGAGGATCGACGCGTCGCTCTCAGCCGCGAACGGAGGGCGGCCGGCGAGCATGTAATAAAAAAGGATCCCGACCGCGTAGACGTCGACCCGTTGATCGAGCTTCTCGCCCTTGATCTGCTCGGGCGACAGGCAGGTCGGCGTCCCCATCACGTTCTGCTTGGTGATGTCCGAAGAGCCAGAGACCAGCTTCGCCAGGCCGAAGTCGAGGATCTTGACGTAGTTCGCCCGGCCTTGGCGCTCGCAGAGCATGATGTTCGCGGGCTTGATGTCGCGGTGGATGATCCCACGCGAGTGCGCCTCGCCGAGCCCCTTCAGCACCTGCGCGGCGATCGGCACGAAGTCCGCGAGGCTGAGCGCGCCCTTGCGTTTGACGTAGCGCTCCAGCGTCTCGCCAGCGACGTACTCCATCACGATGTACGCGCGGCCGTCGAAGGAGCCGTAGTCGTGGATCGCGACGATGTTCGGGTGCTGGAGCGCGCTCAGACCCCGGGCCTCCCGCTCGAAGCGGGCGAGCGCCTCGGGATCGCCGATCCAGTCGGGAGCGAGCACCTTGAGGACCACCTTGCGGTTGCCGTCGCTCGCCCGATAGACCACGCCCATACCGCCCCGGCCGAGGCGGCGCTCGATCCGGTAGCGGCCCGCGAACACGTTCCCGATCAGGGGGTCGTTCTGCTTCGGCCGATCGTTCGTCATGGTCATTGGCATCATCGGGGGGTTCGCGATCCCGCGGCCCATCGAGCCGGCGGGTTTGGACGCTAACACAGCTTCCGCAGCGTGGTGCGTCCGACCGCGGGCTGGACGACCCAAGCCCGTCAGCGAGAACGGCGGGACCATAACATGACCACTCACGCTGTCCTAGGAGAGCGCCGTCCACCAAACTCGAGGCATCGGGCCCCCAGATCTCGCCGCGCGATTATGCGCATGCCCCGATCTGGCCGTATCCCGCCGCTCCTCGGCGCTCTCTCCCGGCTCTGCGAGTCCGATCGCGTCGAGCCCTCGTCCCTGTCATAGCAGGCCCTCGGGACGACCTCTCGCTGCGCGCAAGATCGTGCATAATCCGGCGGCCGTGCCATCCCTGAGCTTCGCCCCCAACGCCCGCTCGCTCATCAAGAGCAGCGACACCCTCGCCATCATCGCACCCGAGGCGATCTTCACCCGCAAGGCCTTCCCGGGGCTCTTCGAGCCGTCGATCACCGACCTGATCCTCGACCTCTCCAGCCGCGTCAAGCCTGGTGACATGGGGGTCGCCGCGAGCACGCTCACCGGCGGCGCGCCCGATCGGATCTTCATCGGCGTCCTCCCGAACACGGTCTCCCGCTACAACAGCCCCGCGCGGCCCGAGAGCGTCCGCCGCGTCGTCCCGGCCGGCGACCTGCTCGCCGCCCAAAAGCCCGGGATCCTGCTCGTCCTCGACGAGCCGAGCCACATGCTCGCGGCGACCGTCGCCGTCGGTCGCGCCTTCCCGGAGTACACCGCGAAGGGCTCCGGCCCCTCGACCACTGCGGTCCGGATCGCCGCGATCGATCGTAGGGGTGAATTGATCCGGCCGACCCCTCAGGTCACCGCAGCCCTCGCCGCCAGCCGCGCCGTAACCGCCCTCGTCGACACCCCGCCGACCGATCTCGGCCCCGCCGCCTATGCTGCCGCCGCCAAGGCGCTGCTCAAGGGCCTCAAGGGGGTCAAGATCCGGGAGATCGTCGGCGACGCCCTGCTCAAGGCCAAGCTCGCCGGGATCCACACCGTCGGCCGCTGCGCCCTCGAGGCGCCCCGCATGTTGATCGCCGAGTACAACCCAGGTGGCCGCGGTAAGCGCCGCCACATCGCCCTCGTCGGCAAGGGGATCACCTATGACACGGGCGGCCTCAACCTCAAGATCCAGGGCTCCATGTCGAACATGAAGTGCGACATGGCCGGCTCGGCCGCGCTGCTCGGCGCCTTCCGCGTGCTCGTCGAGTCGCAATGTCAGCACCGCGTCACCTTGGTCCTGTGCATCGCCGAGAACGCGATCGGCCCCGCCGCGTACAAGCCCGACGACATCATCCACCTACACTCCGGCAAGACCGTCGAGATCAACAACACGGACGCCGAGGGCCGCCTCCTGCTCGCCGACGGCGTCTCCTACGCCGCCCGCGAGCTCGCCGCCGACACCATCATCGACGCGGCCACCCTCACCGGCGCCCAGCTCATCGCCACCGGCCTCCAGCACGCCGTGATCGTCAGCAACGACGACGCCCTCGAGCGCCACTTCGTCGCCGCGGGCGCCCTCAGCGGCGATCTCGTCCATCCCCTCCCCTTCGCGCCGGAATTTTTCAAGAGCGAATTCGACAGCCCGGTCGCGGACATGTGCAATTCTGTGCGGAGCCGGACCAACGCCCCCTCCGCCTGCGCCGCGCAGTTCGTCTACTGGCAGATCGAGGACACCGGCGCGAAGTGGCTGCACATCGACCTCGCCGGGCCCGCCTTCCCGAAGAACCGCGCCACCGGCTTCGGGGTCGCGCTCGTCGCCGAGGCTGTGCAGACTCTCTGACATGGCCAACCACAACGACCTCCCGCGCGCCTGGAGCGATCTCCTCGGCGACGAGCTGAACAAGCCCTACTTCCGGGCCCTACGCGCCTTCATCGCCGACGAGCGCTCCACGGAGCAGGTGTTCCCGCCCGAGGACGAGGTCTTCACCGCCTTTGAGCTCACCCCGCCCGATCAGGTCCGCGTCCTCCTGCTCGGCCAAGATCCCTACCACGACGACGACCAAGCCCACGGCCTCTGCTTCTCGGTGAAGCCCGGCATCAAGCCTCCGCCCTCCCTCGCGAACATGTACAAAGAGCTGAAGGACGACCTCGGCTGCGCGCCGCCGAAGCACGGTTATCTCGTGCGTTGGGCCGAGCAGGGCGTCTTGATGCTCAACGCCGTGCTCACCGTCCGCGCCCACCAGCCCAACTCGCACAAGGACAAGGGCTGGGAGAAGTTCACCGACGCCGTGATCAAGGCCCTCAGCGCCCGCGCCGCCCCGATCGTCTTCGTCCTCTGGGGCGGCTACGCCAAGAAGAAGGCCAAGCTGATCGACGCCAGCCGCCACGTCATCGTCGAGGGCGCCCACCCCTCCCCGCTCTCCGCGCGCAGCGGCTTCTTCGGCAGCCGCCCCTACTCGACCATCAACCGGCACCTCGCCGCCCTCGGCCACCCGCCGATCGACTGGTGCTTGCCCGAGCTATGACGCGGCCGGTCCTCGCGGTGCTCGGCGGCTCCTTCAACCCGCCGCACCTCGGCCACGTCCTCATCCCCCCGTACCTGCTCGCCCGCGGCCTCGCCGATCGCGTGCTGGTCGCTCCCTGCTGGTCCCACCCCTTCGCCAAGGAGATCGCCCCCTTCGCCGATCGCCTCCTCTGGACCCGCCTGGCGATGGCCGCACATGGCCCCAAGGTCAGCGTCACCGATCTCGAGGCGGAGCTCGCCGCCCGCCGCGGCGCGGGCCCCAGCTACACCATCGATCTCCTCGACGCCCTCCAAGCCGCGCACCCGGGCCTCACCGTCCGCCTCGTCGTCGGCAGCGACATCACCGCCCGCGGCGAGCTCGATCGTTGGCGCGAGGCTGACCGCCTCCGCCGCGAGTACGCCCCGATCGTCATCCCGCGGGCCGGCTACGCCCAAGCCTCCGCGCTCCCCGAGCTCTCCTCGACGGACATCCGCCGCTGGCTCGCCGCCGCCGATCCCGACGCCCGCGCGCGCCTCACCGAGCTCCTGCCCGCCGCCCTGCTCCCGCTCCTCCTGGACCCGCCCAAGGGCACGATCTGGCTGATCGGACAGGGGCATGTGGCCAGCCACGTCGATCCTTGGCTGCGCGGCCGCGGCTGGCGGGTCTCGCGCCTGGGCGCGCGTGACCTGGTCGCAGGGACAGCCCTACCTGACCCCATCATCGCCCCACAAGCGCCGCCGCCAGCCGGCATCTGGGCGCTGTGCCGCGACCACGCGCTCCCCGAGATCGCCGCCGCGCTCACCGCGCGCCTACCCACGAGTTGGCGTCAGGTCCCTGTCCTGCACGCAGCCGGCGCGATCCCGGCCGCCAGCGAGCGCGGCCTCGGCGCCTTGCGCGCGGCCGGCTGGCCCGTCGGCACCCTCCACCCGATCGCCTCGCTTCGCCGCGAGCAGAGCGCGCATTCGCCCCTCGCCGACGCGGCCTTCGGCGTCGAAGGTGATCCTCCCGCGATCGAGCTCGCCCACCGCCTGATCGGCGACCAGCCCGCGCTCGACCTCTCCAGCCTCGACGCGCGCCTGCGCACCGCCTACCACGCCGCCTGCGCCTTCGCGGCCAACCACCTCGCCGTGCTCTTCGGCGAGTCACGGGCGATCCTGCGCGCCCAAGGCCACCCCGCGGCCGCCGTCGACGCCGCCCTCGCCGTCCTGCTCCGTTCGGCCCTCGATAACCTCGTCGCCCTCGGCCTCCCTGCCGGTCTCACCGGGCCTGCTGTACGCGGCGAGTGGGGCGCCGTCGCCGCCCACGCCGCCGCCCTCGAACCCGCTCAGGGCGCCCTCTACAGCGCCCTCGCCGCGCGTCTAGCGCTACTCGTCGCCCCCTCATCCGCCTGAGCCTGCGCCAAAGCGGCCGCCCATGCCGCTAATTTGGCCCGCTCACGCCCTCCGACATATCCTACATCAAACCACACTGGAGCAGACCCGGTATGAGCATGATCGAGCGACGCAACGACCGAACCAACAACCCCTGGTTAGCCACCAGCCACTACCTCACCGCCGTCGCCGAGCGCACCGGCCTCGACGCGCTCGTGCTCGCCTCGCGTGAGGGCCTCAGCCTCTCGAGCGCCGAACCTCAGGCCCAGCGCCTCGCGGCCGTCGCCCCCATGATCGCGGACGAGCCCACCGCCCTCTCCGCGCGAGCGATCACCGCCGCCACAGGCGGCGACAAGGTGCAGATCTGGAGGGTCACCGTGCGCGGCCGCCCCTCCTACCTGATCGCCACCGGCACCTGGGCGGATCTCACCGAAGAGATCCAGTGGGCGATCGATCGGATCTTCGGCGCCCCGCGCCACGGCCTCCCCAACTGAGCTCGGCGCTCGACCCGGCGCCTGCGCGATCGCCCTCCGCGTCGCGCATGCGCCGTTCATTTTTTAGCGAGAAGGCTCGTCGCTCAGAGCGGCGTCACGATCATCGAGCCCATCAGCTTCTCCGTGTATGCGTAGGCGTCGCCGATGGTGTCTTGATCCTGCCAGTCGAACTCCGTCACCCACACCCGACCCGAGCCGGCGTTGCGGTAGCCGATCGACACCTCATTCGGCGACCAGCCCGCGAGCGGGATCAGCCCCGGATAGCTCTGCACGTTGTTGCCGCAGCCCGAGTCGTTGAAGTCGATCATCTGGAAATTGTTCTCCGCCCAGAACGGATCATTTTGGGTGAACTGGTGCACCGTCGGCGCCGTGTCGAGGCAAGCCCCGGTGAAGCCGTTCTCGGACACGCCCGCGTTAAAGACCGCGTTGTACACCTCATCGCTGGCGAACACCTCGGTGAGCACGCGCCCGCCGCCCTCGATCCAAGCCTTCAGCCCCGCGGGGTCGAACGATCCGGCGCCGTCGCGGCTCACCAGCATCGCCTGCGTGTCCCCATCAGGCGTGCACGACGAGATCAAGTTCAGCGTCACCCCATCCGGGATAAACGCCGACACGTCCCGATCCGAGAAGCCACACAGCAGCAGGTTCGGCTTCAGACCGAGCTCCTCCTCGCACGTCGCTGAGCAACCATCGCCCGGCTCCGTGTTGCCGTCCTCGCACTCCTCCACGCCCTTGTAGAGCAGCCCGTCGCCGCACACCGCCGCCAGGCACGCGCTCGTACACGCCGCCTCGTCCGCGTTCATGTCGGCGTCGTCACACTCCTCGACCCCCTCATAGACCAGGCCGTCGCCGCAGCTCGCGAGCACACACGCGCTCGTGCACGCCATCGTGTCGCCGTTCTGATCGCCGTCGTCACACTCCTCGAACCCCTCGTACAAGGCACCATCGCCGCACGCCGCGATCGTACACGCGCTCGTACACGCCTCCGCGTCGCCGTTGCCCTCGCCGTCATCGCACTCCTCCCCCGGCCCCAGGTCGCCGTCGCCGCAGGCTTGAAGCGTGCAATCAGCGCGACAAGCCTGGCCGTCGCCGTTCTCCTCGCCGTCATCACACTCCTCCCCGCCCTGCACCACACCATCGCCGCACACGGCCGGCCCCCCCGGCACGCAGATCCCTCCTTCACACACCAGCTCCCCGTCACAAGCGCCTCGGTCGCACACGCAGTTCACGCTGCCCGGCTCACAGATCGGCCCCGTGCTGTCCGTCGTCGACGGATCCGTAGTCGACGGATCCGTCGTCGAGTCCGAGTCGCTCTCCGAGCCGGCGCTCGTCGTCACCCCCGTCGTCGACCCTGTCGACGTCGTCGAGCCTGTCGTCGACCCAGCGGTCGTGTCGCTCGTCGACGTCTCCGTGTCGGTCTCAGAGCCGCCGCCCGCGTCGTCGCCGTTGCAGCCGACGATCCCGAGCGTGAGCGTGAGCGCGAGCAGGCGCCCCCGACGAGTGTTGCTGATACCCAGATAATCGTGGTTCATACGGACAACGACATCACATCCACGCGCGCGATAAGAGCACCCGGCGGACCTCCGCACAGGAGCCCGCAGAGAGCGGCCTCACGGCAGGCCGCTCGCGCGTGTGGCCTACACCGCGTCGCTCTGGCTCGCGAAATTAAACCCCGCGACGACCATCGGCGGCACCACCACCACGCGCCCACCGAGCGCCACCCGCTCGGGCGTACCGAGCGCGAGCACGTTCTTCAGCAGCGTCGCCGGGCTCTCGTTGTAGCGCAGGTTCTTGATCGACCGGCTGATCTTGCCGCCCTCCACCAAGAAGGTCCCGTCGCGGGTCAACCCCGTCGCCAACAGCGTGCGCGGCTCGACCAGCCGGTTGTACCAGAAGCGCGTCACCAGCACCCCGCGATCCACCCCGCGGATGAGATCTGCCAGCGGCGCCTGCGAGCCCGCCAGCAGCCACGAGCCCGGCGAGGGCCGCGGCGCCCCCCCCTGCCGCTGCGCCCAATAGCGCCCGCACGGCAGCGCCTTCACCACCCCGCCCTCGATCCACGTCGTCGCCGCCTGCGGCAGCCCGCCTTCACCGAAGATCGCCGACGGGTGCGCGCGATCGCCAGGATCCGAGCGCAGCGTCACGCTCTTGTGAAACAGCGCCTCACCCACACGGACCCCGCCGCCCGGCCGCGCGAAGAACGAGCGCCCCTCGTCCGCCGCCCGCTGATTCATCCCCGAGAACAAGAAGCTCAGCAGCTCCGCCGCCGCCGCCGCCTCCAAGATCACCACGTACGATCCGGGCGCGATCGCCTCGGGATCGCGCGACAGCTCGGCCTTCTCGGCCGCCCGCGCCGCCACCGCCTCGACGTCCACGCCCTCCGCGCGCCCCGCGATCGCCCCCGCCCAGCCGCTGCCGGTGCCATCACCTGTCCTACAGGTCATGCTCACCTCGACCTCGGTGTCCGCGTAGAAGGCGAAGAGCCCGGCGCTGTTCGCCAGCGCGCTCGCCCGATCGACGTGCTCCACCATGCCCGCCGCCTGAAGGCGCGCCTTATTGGCCGGTCGCATCAGCTTCCCCGCCAGCTCGGCCCGCGCGTCTGCGCCGAGCGCGGCCACCTTCGGATCTCGCGCGGCGCCCTCCACGTAGCGCTGCGGCCCCAGCGGCGGCATCTGCTCGGGATCGACCGGCGACAGCCGCGCCAGCGCCTCGGCGCGGCCGACCAGCGCCGCCAACCCCTTCGCGTCGCGCGCCGTCCCGGTCGCCGTCGCCGATCGCCCCCCCTCGCTCGCCGTCACCGAGATCTCGATCCGCTCGGTCGCCCCGCTCGTCTGCGCTTGGTTGTTCGCAAAACGGAGGTAGCCGGCCCGCGACGCCTCCACCCGCACCTCGATCTCCTTCAGCGTCGCCGCCTTCAGCGCCGCCTGCGTGATCGTCTTGGCCTCCTTGGCTGTCAGCGTCACTTGTCGCCTCCAGTGTTCAGCACATTCACTACAAAGCGCGCCGGCGGGCAGCCGTGGCTGACCGCGTTCGACTGGCTCGGTTCGCCCTTACCGTCGCTGAAGGATCCGCCGAGCTGGTACGTGCCCTCACCGCCGAGCATGTCGCAGGAGCGCCAGAAGTCGATCGTGTTCGCCTGGTACGCGACGTCCCGCAGCGGCCGCGTCAGCCGGCCCTTCTTGATCTCCCAGAAGAACTGCCCGCCGAATTGGAAGTTATAGCGCTGCTGGTCGATCGACCAGCTCCCGCGCCCGCTGATCAAGATCCCGTCGTCCGTCGCGTTGATCAGGTCCTCCGTCGTATAGCCCTCGGGACCAGGCATCAGGCTCACGTTCGGCATCCGCGGGAACGCCACCGACGCGTACGAGTCCGCGTACAAGCAGCCGCGGCTCTCCGCCTCGCCGATCTTGCCCGCCAGCTCGCGCGTCGTCTGCCAGCCCACCAGCGTGCCCTCCCGAACCAACGCCCAGCGCTGCCCCGGCACCGCCTCATCATCCCACCCGGTCGTCGCCAGCCCGCCGGCCTGCGTCCGATCCGCGAAGAAGTTGATCCGCTCGCCGCCGATCTTCAGCTTGCCCGCCTGGTCCGGCGCGATGAAGCTCGTACCGGCGAAGTTCGCCTCCATGCCGAGCGCCCGATCGAGCTCCGTCGAGTGACCGATGCTCTCGTGGATCGTCAACCACAGGTTGCTCGGCGCCAGGATCACCGTCTTCTGCCCTGGCTCCACCGGCGCCGCGTACAGCTTCTGCAGCGCCTCCATCGCGATGGTCGGCGCCGACTCGACCAGCGCCGCCGCCCGCACGTGCTCCCAACCCGCCAGCATCGGCGGCGCCTCGTGATCGCGCGAGGCGAAGCGTCCGCGCCGACGATCCACCGCCGTCGCGGTGAAGCTCGGCATCACCCGGAACAACACCTGGTGGATCCGCGAGCCCTCGCTCGTCAGCAGCAGCTTCTCCTCGCGCACGGCCAGCGCTGACGCGCTCACGTGGCGGATCCCGGGCACCGTCATCGCCGCCCGCGCCGCCGCCAGCAGCAGCTCCGCCTTCTCTTGCAGCGGCACCGCGAACGGATCGATCTCGAACGGCGACACCCACGCCCCTTGGACCGCTGGCGTCGCCACCAGCTCGATCGGCGACCGGATCAGCCGCGCGTTGCGGCGCGCGATCGCCACCGCCTCCTGGGCGATCCGCGCGATCGCCTTGCGATCCAGCGTCGACGTCGCCGCGAAGCCCCACGCCCCGTCAGCCAGCACCCGCACCCCGATCCCGTACTCCTCGCTCGCGCCGACCCCGCTCACGTGGTCATCGCGCACGCTCACCCGATCGCGCTGCCACAGCACCAGGCGCACGTCTGCGTAGCTCGCCCCGGCCTTCCGCGCGATCTCGAGCGCCTGCCCCGCCAGCGCCTCATCGGCCAGCAGCCGTGAGCCAGAGATCAGGGCCGCCGCGCTCGTCGCGGTCACAGGCGGCCGCTCCGCGGCGGGCAAGCGGTGATCCGGGCTCGCCCGCAGCCCGCGCGGCCAGGCGACCCCAGCCGACGCGAGGCCCGCGGCCACCAGGAAGCTACGGCGAGAACTCGACATCGCCGCCGACTATAACCCCAATTCAACGGCTGGCGCGCCACCACGAGCGGGTCCATAGTCTGCCCCGAACCGCGAGGATCCATCATGCACAAGTCGACCCTCACCCTCCTGGCCGCCCTGCTCACCGCTTGTAGCGGCCCCACGCCCGCAGCCGCCCCACAAGTCGCCGCCGCCGAGGCCCCCAAGACCGAGGCCGCCGCCGAGCCCGCCAAGCCCGAGGCCCCCGTAGACAACCGCGTCCTCGCTGACTCTGGCATCGGCGTCGGCGGCAAGCTCAAGGCCTTCCAGATCGTCAACTGCGACAGCGGCGACGAGTACTGCCAGGTCTGCCGTTACGGCGGCAGCCCCAAGGTCATGGCCGTAGGCGAGCTCGACGACCCCGAGTTCCGCAACGACATCCAGAACCTCGACGCCCTCGTCAAGAAGTACGGCGAGGACAAGCTCAAGGCCTTCGCCGTGATCGCCGAGATCAAGGACGGCAAAGGGGTCACCCCCGCGCAGGATCGCGAGGCCCTGATCGCCCGCGCCAAGGCCGTCCGTCAGGAGCTCGGCGTCACGATCCCCGTCGTCGTCCCGGCCGCCGAAGAGGGCGGTAACAAGGCCTTCGACGACTACTACAACATCACCAAGGGCCGGACGATGATGTTCGCCGACGGCCGTAACGCGGTCCGTTACTCGGCCACCGCGCCGACCGATCTCGCCGCCCTCAACGACGCGATCCGCGAGGTGCTCGGCGTCACCGAGGCGCCCGCCGGCTGATCAGACGCGACGGGGCGCGCGCAGCAGCGACCCCTCGAGCGCCCGGTACGCGACCTCCGCGGCCCGCGGGATCCGCCCAGGCCGGCCGCTCTCTCGCTCGATCCACACCCAGATCGCGGCGCCCTCGCCCACCGAGGGCGCCTCCGAGCTCCCCCATCGGATCGCCATCGTCATACTCGCGCGCGCCAGCGCGCGGAGCTGCACCGCCACGGTCACCCGCTCGCCCTCGGGCGCGATCTCGCGGAAGTTCAAGCTGAGGCGATACAGCACCGGTCGGATCCCCTCACTCACCGCGATCGCCCGCGTCCCGGTCGCCGTAAAATACGCGTCGAACGCGGCGTCGACGCCCGCCATCAGCGCCGCGCGCCGGATCCCCCCCTCCGCGGGGTCGATGTCCTCGGGCGAGAGCCGCCGCCACACCGCCATCGGCGAGCCGATCGTCTCAAGCTCAGACCAACCGCTCATCGCCCGCGCCTCCTCACCGCGTCACGGCGCCAGGAACGCGCTCATCGGCGCCGGCGACCAACCTGGCAGATCGGGCAGCTCCAGGATCGCCCGCGCGCCGGTGATCCCCGCGAAGATCACGACGGGCAGCAGCGCGACCAAGAACCCGCGCACCCGCGGGACCCCGTGCGTGCCGCTGAGCGAGTGCCCCAACTGATGGAAGTACAGCGCGCTCAGCCCCGCCAGCGCGCCGAGGAAGATCCACGACCCGAGCGCCCCCAAGTACAGCGGCACGTCGAGGATCGCCACGCCGATCGCCGGCAGCGCCAGCGCGTAGCCGTTCGCGCGCATCGTCGCGCCGATCGATCGCGGCGCCCCGCCGGTCAACGCCAACGCGACGTGCGCCGTGAGGCCGCTAAAAAAGTACAGCAGCATCAACCCGACCGGCACCATCAGCAGCAGCCACAGCGACACCACCTGCGTGAGCCGCGGATCGAGCACGTCGTAGATCGGCCGCAGGATCACCGGATCGCCCGCGCCGAGCGCCCGCCGCAGCCCCAGCGCCGCCACCAGCAGCGCCCACAGCGGCAGCCGAACCGCGCTGAGCAGCCCCAGCACCGCCCCGTGCGAGACCGGCTCCAGCACCTCGGTGAAGCTCTTATAGGGCCGCAGCAGCAGCGCGAGCAGCGTCCTGCGCGTCCGCCAACCCCAGCCAGGGAGCGCCTCTTCACCCGCCTCGAGCCGGCCCTGACGCGGCCACTCGACCGGCAGCGCGCTCCACAGCCCCTCAGACGAGGCTAACAGGCGCTCCCCGAGGGGCGACGTCGCGGTGTTCTCTGAGCGACCAGGCAAGCGGCCGGAGTGTACATAAGAATCAAAAAAAAAGACGCAGCGGCGCTCGCAGCGCCAAGAGACGGCCCTCCCGCGGGGGTTCACAGCGCCAGACAGGCCGCATACCCTAGCTCTCATGCAACCTCGCTCGCGCCTCACCTCGGCCTTCGGCCTCTTCTTGGTGGCCAGCGCGTGCCGCCCCGATCCCGGCCTGCCGCGCCACTACAACGATCCGAGCGCGATGATCGGCGAATTTGAGCGCGAGGATCGCGACGCCTGGGCGATGCCCGATCGAGTCATCCGCGCCCTGCGGATCGACGACAAGGCCGCCGTCATCGCCGACATCGGCGCCGGCTCCGGCTACTTCAGCCGCCGCCTCGCCCGCGAGGCCCCAGGTGGCAAGGTCTACGCCGTCGAGATCGACGACACCTTCCGTGAGCACATCGAGAAGAACCGCGAGGGGTGGGGCGCCCCCAACATCGAGCCCCACCTCGCCTTCTATGACGACCCCGCGCTCCCCGAGAAGAGCGTCGATCTGGTCTTCATGTCCAACACCTACCCCTACCTGCGCGAGCGCGTCACCTACATGCAGCGGATCCGCGCCGCCCTGCGCCCGGGCGGTCGCCTCGCGATCATCAGCTTCCGCGTCGACGCGACGCCTCCCGATGGCTCCGCACCTGACCCAAAGTTCAGGATCAGCCGCGAGCAGAACATCGCCGAGGCCGAGCAGGCGGGCTTCATCCTCGACCACGAGGAGACCTTCCTGCCCCACCAGTACTACCTGATCTTCAAGAGCAAGCCGTGACCCCCTCCTCCGCCCTCAGCGCGCCCCGACGAGGCCCCGCCCGGGCCGCCTACAGCCGCGCCCTCGACCACCTGCGAGGCGTCCAGAGGCCCGACGGCGCCCTCGCCGGCGAGGTCATCTGGAACCCGATGTTGATCTGCCAGTACGTCATCGCCGCCCACATCCTCGGCGAGCCGATCGATCCAGCGAGGCAGCGCCGGATCCGCCAGAGCCTCGCCCTCCAGGTGCGCCCTGACGGCGGCTGGGCGATGCACGCAGAGAGCGGCACCTTCCTCTTCCACACCGTGCTCGGCTACGTCGCCCTCCGCCTGCTCGGCCACCCACCCGAAGATCCCCTCGTCGCCGGCGCCCTCCGGTGGATCCGCGCCAACGGCGGCGTCGTCCCGATCCCCACCTGGGGCCGCGTCTGGCTCGCCATGCTCGGCCTCTACCCGTGGCAGTGCGTGCAGCCGATCCTCCCCGAGCTGTGGCTCTTGCCCGAGTCCGCGCCCTTCCACCCGCGGCGGCTCTATTGCCACATGCGGCTGATCTACCTCGGCCTCTCCTATCTCTACGGCGTCCGCCTCACCGCCCCTCCCAGCCCCATCCTCGATCAGCTCCGCGCCGAGCTCTACCCGGACGGCTACGACCCCGCCCCCTTCGTCCGCGAGCGCGCCACCATCGCCGCCACCGATCTCTTCGAGGCCCCTGGCCCCGCCCTCCAGGCCGCCTTCGCCGGCCTCCGCGCCGCCGAGCGGCTCAGCCCCGCCCGCCTGCGCCGCCGCGCGCTCGACCACGCCTTCGAGCAGATCCTCTTCGAGCTGCGCAGCACCGCCTACGTCTGCCTCTCGCCGGTCAACGGCCTGCTCTTCACCCTCGCCCTCCACGCCCGCGATCCTGCCCACCACGAGCGCGCCGCCGCCTTCAAGGGCGTCGAGTACTGGGTATGGGAGGACGACCAACAGGGCCTGCGGATCGCCGGAGCCCGCTCGGACATCTGGGACACCAGCTTCGCGCTGCAAGCGATCTGCGAGGGCCCCGCCGATCCCCAGGGCGACGCGATCGTCCAGGCCGCCGCCCCGTGGCTCGCGCGCGCCCAGCTCGCCGCCGACATCCCAGGCGGCGCCCGCCACCACCGCTCCCCCGCCCGCGGCGGCTGGGGCTTCGCCGACGAGCGCCACCCGTGGCCGGTCAGCGACTGCACCGCCGAGGCCCTCGAAGCGCTGCTGCGCGCTCAGGATCGCGGGCTCGCCCCACCATCTGTCTTTTCGGCCAGCAAGCAACACGACGCCATACGCTTCATCATCTCGCGCCAGAACGACGACGGCGGCTTCGGCTCCTACGAGGCGCGGCGCGGCAGCATGGTCCTGCGCCACTTCAACCCCGCCGAGATCTACGGCAATTGCATGCTCGAGTACTCGTACACCGAGTGCACCGCGAGCTGCGTCCGCGGCCTCGCCTACGCCCGCGCGCGCCCGGCCGAGCTCCCCGCGCCGCTGCGCGCCGAGCTCGACCGCTCGATCGAGCGCGGCGTCGCCTTCCTCCTGCGCGGCCAGCACCCCAGCGGCGGATGGCTCGGTTTCTGGGGCGTCAACCTCACCTACGGCACCTTCTTCGCGACCACCGCCCTGCGCGCCTGCGGCCTCACTCATGAGCACCCCGCGCTGAGGCGCGCCCGCCGCTGGCTCTGCGGCGCCCAGCGCCCCGACGGCGGCTGGGGCGAGAGCTACCGCGGCGTCCTGCGCGGCGAGGAGGAGCACCTGCCGCCCGGGACGCCGAGCCTGGTCGTTCAGACAGCGTGGGCGATCCTCGCGCTACGCGCCGCCGCCCCCGCCGACGACCCCGCCGCCGCCGCAGCGCTCGATCGAGGCGTCGCCTACCTCTGCGAGCGCCAGGGCGAGGACGGCGCCTGGCCGCGTGAGGCCGCCGCCGGCGTCTTCTTCAACACCGCGGTGCTCGACTACGATCTCTACCGCCAGGTCTTCCCCACCTGGGCGCTCGCCAGCTACCTCGCGCTCACGTGATGCTGAGCTCGAACGCGAGGCGCAGCGCCACCGCCAGCGCCGCGCCGTCCGCGTAGCGCCCTGACGGCGACCGCGCCATCGCCTTCTCGATCACCCGGACCAGGCGCGCGTCGATCCGCGCGCCCGACGAGGCCAAGCTCCGCGGCGGCCCCGCGACGACCATCTCTAGCACCTCGCTCGCCGTCGTCGCCGCGTACGGCGCTTGCCCCGTGATCAAGTGATAGAGCACCGCCCCGATCGCATAGACATCCGCGCGCGCGTCGACCACCTCACCACGCGCCTGCTCTGGCGGCATATACGCCGGTGTCCCCATGATCTGCCCGTCGCCGGTCAAGCGCGGATCGTCGACGATCACGTCCTCGCGAGCGCAGCGCGGCTCGTCCGCCTCGACCGCCGCCAGATCCTTCGCGAGCCCCCAATCCAAGATGATCGCCCGCCCGCGGTTCGACACCAAGATATTATCCGGCTTCAGATCGCGGTGGATGATCTTACGGGCGTGCGCGTAGCCGATCGCCTCCGCCACCGAGATCATCAACCGCGCCAGCTCGAGCGCCTCCTGCGGGCTCGGCCCCTGCTCGAGGATCTGCCCGAGGCTGCGCCCCTCCACCAGCCGCATCACATAAAAGGCCTCGCCGTCTGGCCAGCGACCCGCGCCGATGATCTCGATGATCCCCGGGTGGATGAGCCGCGCCGGCAGCCGCGCCTCTCGCAGCAGCCGCAGCTCCGCCTGCGGGCTCGCGCCGCCGGACATCTGCTTGATCGCCACGTGCCGGCGCAGCACCGTGTGATAGCCGTGGAGGATCTTACCGACCCCGCCCTCCGCGAGCACCCCGACGACCATCAGCTCGTCCGCGTCGACGAGCGGCAGCTCCTGCTCGCTCTGCACCGACGACTCTGCCCGACGCGATCGTGTGCGCGAGAAGCTGCGGCGCCTCGCCTTCGCGGGCGATGTCGACTCGCTCCGCTCGTTGGGATCTCGCTCGACCAAGACAGCGCATCATATCCTCTGAGCCTGGCCTCGCTCGCCCGTGATCCCCTGAATTCGCAGCGATAGCGCCGATCTACGCCCCCTGGTCGGGCGGATCTGCCCCTCATTGTCCATGATAGAGGACGCCCACCGCTGTCACTCTCGATTACTCTCCCCTCATGCAGACCGACCCGACCCCGAAGATCCTGCGCGCTACGGGCGCTGCGCTCCTCCTGCTCAGCGCCTGCGGCGACCGCTCCAAGATGTCTGATCAGACATCTTGCAGCGAGCCCGCACCCACCGCTTCACCCGCGCCGCAGCCGCAGATCATCGCCTCCCCCGCCCCGCCTGCGCCGATCGCCCCGCTCGGCGAGCACCCCTTCTCGGCCCGCGATCTGCTCGCCTTCGCCCGAATCAGCGATCCACAGGTCTCCCCGGACGGCCGCCGCGTCGCCTACGTCGTCCGCGAGACCGATCTCGAGGCGAACCGCGGCCGCACCGAGCTCTGGCTCGGCAGCGCCGACGGGAGCGGCGCCCCGGTCGTGCTCGCCGCCGGCGCCGTCGGCGATCACAGCCCGCGCTGGTCCCCCGATGGTAGGACCGTCTACTTTCTCTCGCGGCGCAGCGGCAGCGCCCAGATCTGGGCCACCTCGCCCGAAGGCGGCGAGCCCCGCCAGATCACCGATCTCCCCCTCCCGCTGAGCGCCCTCGTCGTCGCCCCGGACGGCCAGCACCTCGCCTTCAGCGCCGAGGTCTACCTCGACTGTGACACCCTCGCCTGCACCGCCGAGCGCCTCGCCGCCGAGGCCGCTGATCCTGCCAGCGGCCGCCGCTACGATCGCCTCTTCGCCCGCCACTGGGACACCTGGAAGGACGGACGCCGCGCCCACCTCTTCGTCATCGATCAAGGCGACGGCGCCCCCATCGACGTCACCGCCGGCCTCGACGCCGACGTGCCCTCCAAGCCCTTCGGCGGCGACGAAGAGATCACCTTCACCCCCGACTCTCAGGGCCTCGTCTTCGCCGCCCGCGACGTCGGCGCCGAGGAGCCCTGGTCCACCAACTTCGACCTCTTCTACGCCCCGATCCGCGGCCGCGCCGCCCCGCGCCGCCTCACCGACAACCCCGCGTGGGACACCCGCCCGCGCTTCAGCCCGGACGGCGCGACCCTCTACTACCTCGCCATGCGCCGCCCCGGCTTCGAGGCCGATCGCTTCGCGATCCTCGCGCGTCCCTGGCCTGAAGGACAGCCCACTGAGATCGCGCCGAGCTGGGATCGCAGCCCGCACGACCTCGAGGTGAGCGCCGACGGGCGCACCCTCTACGTCACCGCCGATCACCTCGGCCGCGCGCCCCTCTTCGCCATCGACGCCGCCAGCGGTCAGGCCCGCGAGCTCGTCAGCGACGGCTACCAGAGCGCCCCGAAGCGCGCCGGCGACCACCTCCTCTTCCTCCGCGATCACCTGCGCTCGCCCGCCGAGCTCCACCGCGTCCCGCTCGCCGGCGGCGCCCCCGAGCCGATCACCCAGATCAACCGCCAGCGCCTCGCGAACGCGCGCATGGGCGAGCCCGAGCAGTTCACCTTCCCGGGCTGGAAGGGCGAGGCCGTGCACGCCTGGCTCGTCAAGCCCGTCGACTACCGACCTGACCAAAAGTACCCGTTGGTCCTCCTGATCCACGGCGGCCCGCAGGGCTCCTTCGGCGATCACTTCCACTACCGCTGGAACCCGCAGTTCTACGCCGGCCGCGGCTACGCCGCCCTCATGATCGACTTCCACGGCTCCACCGGCTACGGCCAAGCCTTCACCGACTCGATCTCCGACGACTGGGGCGGCAAGCCCCTCGTCGATCTCCAGGCCGGCCTCGCCGCCGCCCTCGCCCGCTACCCCTTCCTCGACGGCGACCGCGTATGTGCCCTCGGGGCCAGCTACGGCGGCTTCATGATCAACTGGATCGCCGGCAACTGGCCCGACAGGTTCCGCTGCCTCGTCAACCACGACGGCGTCTTCGACAACCGCATGATGTACTACGCCACCGAGGAGCTATGGTTCCCGGAGTGGGAGCACCGCGGCCCCTACTATCAAAACGTCGCCGCCCACGAGCGCCACAACCCCGTGCACCACGTCGAGCGCTGGAAGACCCCCATGCTGGTGATCCACGGCTCCCTCGACTACCGGATCCCCGAGACCCAAGGCCTCGCCGCCTTCACCGCGCTGCAGCGCCGCGGCGTGCCCAGCCGCCTCGTCGTCTTCCCCGACGAGAACCACTGGGTCTTGAAGCCGGCCAACAGCCTCCAGTGGCACGATGAAGTCGGCACCTGGCTCGACACCTGGCTGCGGGGATCTTAAGCGCGAATCCTCACGCATGTATACGCACCTGTTACACCTGTAACTCAGGACACATCAAAACCATCGTCCCCTGATCGATTGTCACGTCGCGGCGAACATCGCTCGACATAAACATCGCTCAGGTCACAGGTTCAGCGCTGAGCGACCACGAAGCGCCCCGGCGGCCTACAACTCCGAGCTTGTCGGGCGCGCGCTCGCTCGTCACCCTCCGCGCATGTCTCTGCCGTTCAAGCCCCGCGCCCTCGCCCCGATCTCCCTGCTCTTGCTCGCGACCCTCAGCGCCTGCGGCGACGACAGCGGCGGCGACACCGACACCGACACCGACGCCACGACCAGCGACACCACCACGACCTCCTCCTCCACCTCGGGCGCCGCCACCAGCGCCACCGGGAGCGCCACCACCGACACCGGCGGCGAGAGCGACACGACCGCCGACACCACCACAGACACCACCACAAGCACCTCGACCGACACGGACACCGACACCGACACGGACACCGACACCGGCGAGATCAACCAAGTCTTCCAGCTCACGATCCTCCACAACAACGACGGCGAGTCGCAGCTCATCCACGCCGGCAAGGGCCTCGAAGACTTCGGCGGGGTCGCCCGCTTCGTCGCCCGCATGGACGCCCTCCGCGCCGAAGCTGCCCCGCAGGACACCCCCGAGCGCGCCTACGGCGTCGTCGTCCTCAGCTCTGGCGACAACTCCCTCGCCGGCCCCGAGTTCGCCGTCGGCCTGCAGAAGGGCGTCCCCTTCTACGACTCCATGGCCCTCGACGCCGTCGGCTACGACGCGATCTGCCTCGGCAACCACGACTTCGACTTCGGCCCCGACACCCTCGCTGACTTCATCACCGGCGTCAGCGGCGGCGCCCCCTTCATCAGCGCCAACCTCGACGTCAGCGCCGAGCCCGCCCTCGCCGCCCTCGCCCAAGACGGCCGGATCGCCCGCTCGACGGTCATTAGCAGCGGCGCGAACAAGATCGGCGTCATCGGCGCGACCACCCCCATGCTCCCCTTCATCTCGAGCCCGCGCGACGTCGTCGTCGACGTCGACGTCGCCGAGGCCGTGCAGGCCGAGGTCGACGCCCTCGAGGCAGAAGGGATCGACAAGATCATCCTGATCGCCCACCTCCAGAGCCTCGAGGAGGACCTCGCGCTCGCCCCTCTGCTCGTCGGCGTCGACGTCATGATCGCCGGCGGAGGCGACGAGATCCTCGCCGACGGCGCGGACCTCCTGATCCCCGGCGATGAGGAGGAGATCTTCGGCGCCTACCCGCTGCTCGCCGAGAACGGCGTCCCGATCGTCACCACCAAGGGCAACTACCGCTACATCGGCCGCCTGGTCGTCGACTTCGACGACCACGGCGAAGTGCTCGCGATCCACGACGACAGCGGCATGCTGCGGATCGCCGGCGGTGATCACGAAGACGCCGTCGTCGCCGACCCCGCCGTCCAAGCGGCGATCGTCGACCCCTTAATCGACGCCCTCGCCGCGCTCGCGAGCAACGTCATCGCCGAGAGCGAGATCGCGCTCGACGGCAAGAAGGCCGCGGTACGGACCAAGGAGACCAACCAGGGCGACCTCATCGCCGACGCCATGCTGTGGCAAGCCACGGCGCTCGCGGAGCAGTACAAGGCCCCCAAGCCGGCGATCGCCTTGCAGAACGGCGGCGGGATCCGCAACGACACGATCATCGACGCGGGTGCGCTCAGCGAGCTCGACACCTTCGACATGGTCCCCTTCCCCAACTTCGTCGTCATCGTCGAGGCCGTGCCCGCCGCCCAGCTCAAGGAGATCCTGGAGAACGCGGTCTCCAAGGTCGAGGCCGTCGACGGCCGCTTCGCTCAGATCGCCGGATTCAACTTCACCTACGATCCCGCGGCCAAGCCCCGCCTGCTCGACGCCATGGGCAACGTCACGCAAGCGGGTGAGCGCGTCCAGAGCGTCGTGCTCGCCGACAACACCGTCCTCGTCAGCGGCGGCGTCGTCGATCCGCAGGCGCCCGCAGTGAACGTCGCCACCATCAATTTCCTCGCCAACGGCGGCGATCAATACCCCTTCGGCGGCGCCAAGTTCACCGCCCTGGGCGTCACCTACCAGCAAGCCCTCTTCAACTACATCACCGACGCGCTCGCTGGCCTCGTCACGCAGAAGCAGTACCCCGAGGGCGGTGAGGGTCGAATCACCGCCCTGTAGCCGGGTGACGTCCTCGCAGCTCTTCGCTACCCTCTTCTGGGCGGAGTCACCGCCCAGAAGAGGATCTTTTTTATGCTCATGCACCGTCATCACCTGCTCGGTCTCCTCCTCGCTGGCGCCTCCCTCACCGCCTGTAACGGCGACGACGCCGCGGACTCCGAGACCGTCGGAGATCCGACCACCAACACCGCCAGCGCGACCAACACCAGCACCAGCACCAGCGCCGGCACCTCCACGGCCACCGGCGGTGAGAGCATGACCACCACCGACGGCGGCAGCGAGTCGGACTCCGAAGGGACCACCACCGCGGCCAGCGCCACCGACCCCAGCACCACCGACCCCAGCACCACCGACCCCAGCACCACCGACCCCAGCACCACCGACCCCAGCACCACCGACCCCAGCACCACCGACCCCACCGAAGGCGGCGTCTGCGGCGACGGCAACCTCGACCCCGGCGAGCAGTGCGACGACGGCAACGAGATCAGCGGCGACGGCTGCCAAGCCGACTGCAAGCTCCCCCCCGCCGGCCTCTGCCCGGGCCAAGACGACTACATCGTCTGTGATCAGAACACCACCGACTGGTACAAGGCCTTCGGCCTCGGCTGCTCCAACGACCAGTCCAACGCCGTCGTCATCGAGTCGCCGATGATGAACAGCAACAACCCCAACGCCTGGCGGATCGCCAAGGGTTTCGGCACCTACCTCAAGGACGGCAAGCTGCTCTACAGCCCGCGCGAGGGCGACTCCTTCCTCATGGTCAGCACCGGCGTGATCGCCCAGCCCAACGGCCAAGGCGTCGTCACCGAGGCCTTCGCCTCCCAGGAGGGCAACGGCGAGAACGGCAACGACAGCAGCGACAACCTGCCCGCGCCGATGAGCCACCTCAAGGGCTCCAACAACGGCCAAGGCGGCACCCCCTTCATGAATTGCGACGGCGTCAAGGACTGCTCCGACACCCTCTTCGACAACTGGGTGCTCGGCTCTGAGGATCCGAACGACAAGCTCTGGTTCTCCTTCAAGGCGACCGTGCCGGCGCTCGTCAAGAGCTACAGCTTCAACTTCGCCTACTTCTCCAGCGAGTGGCCGTTCTGGGTCGACACCACCTTCAACGACCTCTTCATCGCCTGGCAGGTCAGCGAGGCCTACACCGGCAACGTCACCTTTATTAACGGCCAGCCGCTCACCGTCACCGCCCTCGACCCCTACCTCAGCACCGACGGCTACAGCGACAACGAGCCGCAGCTCCAGGGCACCGGCTTCGAGGGCAACGCCGGCTCCGACTGGTTCGGCGCCAACCAGAACGTCATGCCCGGCGAGACCCTGTCGATGACCTTCTTCATCGCCGACATGGGCGACGAGATCCTCGCCACCCTCGCGATCGTCGACAACTTCCGCTGGCAGTGCGACGAGTGCATCCCGATCGACGATCCCGCCTGCACCGGCGAGGTCCCCGATCCCGCCTGCTGCGGCGTCATCGAGCCGCAATAGGCCGCCGCCGAAGCGCCGATCGCCCCGCCTGGCTGCGGCCAGCGCGGGGCGTTTGTCCGCGCGCCTGCGACCGCCGAGAGATCCGCGCTAGACTGCGCCCGCTTGGACTTTGTCCTGCCCGCCCGCCCCGTCAGAATGCAGCTCGTCGCTGGTCGGGGCCACTATGACGCCGTCATCGCCGCCGTCCAGCGCGCCCGCACCAGCGTCTGGATCGCCACCGCCAACCTCAAAGAGTTGATGGTCGAGCCCCGCCGAGGCGCCCGCCGAGCCGGCGGATATCGCTCGATCTTGGAGCTCTTCGACGAGCTCGCGCGCGCCGGCGTCGAGCTCCGGATCCTCCACGCCAAGCTCCCCTCCGGCCCCTTCCGCGCCCGCTTCGACGCCTTACCGCGCCTCTACGGCGGCGGCGTCGAGCTCCGCGAGTGCCCCCGCGTCCACCTCAAGGCCGTCATCGTCGATGGCGCCTTCATCTACCTCGGCAGCGCCAACTGGACCGGCGCAGGCCTCGGCGCCAAGGGTGAAGGCCGCCGCAATTTTGAGGTCGGTATGATCACCGACGATGAAGAGATCATCGACGCCGTCCAAGATCTCTACCAGCGGATCTGGAGCGGCGCCGAGTGCCGCGCCTGCAAGCTGCGCGACGACGGCTGCCAGGCCCCCCTTGATCTCCAAGAGCCCGCCTCACCGCCCGCGGCCCGGCGCTTGCCGCTCGCCCCGCGCTGATCGGCTCACTGCGCCCGAGCGCGCCCCACCACTAGCTCGCTCTCCTCGCGCAACGGACCGCCCACGAAGTCGCCCGCCAGCGCCTCCAAGGCCAGCCCCGCGTTCGCGAAGAGCGGCAGCAGCTCGCCCGTACGCAGATAGTGGTGGCAGAGGGACGTCAACACCGGCGCACCGCCGCCCTTCGGCACGTGCTCGTAGATCACATCGACCCGCTGCTGCGTCGGATCCCAGCGGCTGCGCTCGCGCACCTCCCACACCTGATCGCGCCAACGCAGCGTCGCCACCTTCGTCGGCCCGTCCTCCTTCACTGGCTCGCCCACCAGCTCGTCGTGCGTCGGATCCGCGAAGTACAGATCAAAGATCACCTCCCCACCCGGCGCCAAGTGCCGCCGGATCTGCGTCAAGCAGCGCCGTCGCTCCTCCGAGCTGCTCAAGCAGTAGAGCCCGCTGTACGGGATGATGATCCGCTCGAAGCGCCCCTCGATCTCGAAGTCGCGCATATCCCCGCGCACCAGCGAGATCGAGGCCGCCTCCGCCTGCCGCAGCCGCGAGCAGAGCCGCTCGGCCAGCCCCAGCAGCCCCGCGTCGATCTCCAACCCGACGATCCTCTTGCCCTCGCTCGCCAGCGCCCGCAGCACCCGCCCGTGTCCGCAGCCCAGCTCCAGCACCGACGAGGCCGTCGAGCACGCCTCGCGATAGAAGTCGAGGTCGCCGGCGTTACCGACGTGGAGGAGCGCGTAGAGCTCCGGATCATAGGCCGCGATGCTGCTCATGGTGAGAGGTCGAAGGTAGCGCGCAGCGCCGCGTGATCCGAGCCGCCCCAGCCGAACACCCCGCCGCCCCCGCGGAAGATCCGCGCCGAACCGGCGCGGAACGCCCCGCCCGCCGCCGCCAGCGACACATAGATGTGGTCGATCGCCTGATGATCGCCGTCGAACACGATCGTCGCGTCGTCATCCAGCTCGCTCGCCACCCGCAGCAGCGGCGTCTGCGCCTCCAACGCCGCGAGCGGCGGCGACGACGGCACATCGTTCAGATCCCCAGCGAGCACGATCAGCCCCTCCGGGTGCGCCGCCGCCAGCTCGCCTACGATCACCCCCGCCCGCTGCGCCTCTGCCAGCCGTCGATTCGGCTCGTCGTTGACCTTGGAGCGAAAATGCGCGCCCAGCACGATCACCCGCGGCCCCCCGCTGTCCAGGTGCATCTCCACGAGGTCCCGCGTAAATCCGGTCGTACCGCCGCCTGGGAGGGGAAACCTGTCGTTTTGGTGAGACACCACCGAGATCGCCGGCAGCGCAGTCATCACCGCCACATCGATCGACGCCGCGAAGCCGGTCTCCCCCAAGTGGAACGTCGGCAGCTCGGGCAAGCGCATCGCCAGCGCCGCCATACACGCGTCGTTCTCGATCTCTTGCAGCACCACCACGTCCGCGTCGAGCGCCGCGATCGCCTCCGCGATCTGCCCGGCCCGCGCCGCGAACGCCTGCGGCGACAGCACCGACTCAAAGTCACCGCCGTCGCACAGGCCGCTGTCGCAGGTCGTATCGAAGAACAGCCGCGCGTTGAAGGTCGCGATCGTCACCTCTTCGAGCGGCGGCCCCGTCGTCGCTCCGGAGGTCGTCGTCGTTGACGTTGAGCCGACGGTCGCCGTCGCGCTCGCCGACCCCACCTCGCTGCCCGAGCTCACGTCGCTCTCCGCGCCCTCGGTGGAGAACGCGCCCAAGTTACAGCCCACGCAGATCCAGAGCACCGAGCAGAGCAGCCGACCAAGCGCCATCGCGACGACCATAGCGCGCCGATCGACGCCGGGACAGCCTCTGCGTGCGCCATCGCGGCGTCTGCCCGCGGCGAGAGCGTCGATCGACCGCGCCATCGCGCGGGTTGGCGAGCAACCTGACGCGCACCGTAGCCCGTCGGAGGCGCTCTGTCGGCCCCGTCACAGCCCGTCCGGGCCGACATTGACGCCACCAGCCCTGCCTCCCATCATCACGCCCGCATGACCGTGCTCGTCACCGGAGCAGCGGGCCACGTCGGCGCCGCCGTCGTTCGCGCCCTCTTGGAGCAAGGGCGAGATGTCCGCGCCCTCGTCCGCCGCGACGACCGCGCCCTCGCCGGCCTCACTGTGGACCGCGCCGCCGGTGACATCAACGACCCGGCGGCCCTCGACGACGCCTTACGCGGCGTCGACGTCGTCTATCACACCGCCGCTCGGATCTCCCTGCGCACTGGCGCTGATCCCGAGCTCTTCCGCGTCAACGTCGACGGCACCCGCGCCCTCATCGCCGCTTGTCAACGCGCCGGAGTGCGCCGCCTCATCCACTTCTCCTCGGTGCACGCGCTCCGCCAAGAGCCCGCCGAGGCCCCCCTCGACGAGACCCGCGCCCTCGCCGATCGCCCCCACGACTACCCCTACGATCGCTCCAAGGCGCTCGCCGAGCAGCTCACCCTCGACGCCGCGCGCGCCGGCCTCGACGCCGTGATCGTCAGCCCCACCGCTGTCCTCGGCCCCTACGACTTCAAGCCCTCCAAGATGGGCAAGGTCCTGCTCGACCTCCGCCGCGGCCGCCTGCCCGCCCTCATCGCGGGCGCCCAGTGTTGGGTCGACGTCCGCGACGTCGCCGCGGGCGCCCTGCTCGCCGAGCGCCTCGGCCGCAGCGGCGAGCGTTACCTCCTCAGCGGCCACCACCTCACCTTCCCGGAGCTCGCCGCCCTCGCCGCGGCCGTCGGCGGCTTCACGGCCCCGCGCCTGGTCGTCCCCCTCGGCCTCGTGCGCGTCGCCGCGCCCCTCGCCGAGGCCCTCTACCTCCGCCTCAGCCGCGATCCCGTGCTCAGCCGCGCCAGCCTCGCCGCCCTCCACGGCAGCCGCGACGTCCGCCACGACAAAGCCGCCCGCGAGCTCGGCTACAGCCCCCGCCCGCTCGCGCAAACCCTCGACGACGCCCTCACCTGGCTCACCGCGCATCACGCCTGAGCCGACCGCCAGCCCATGAACACCTCGAACACCGCCCCCCAGCGCAGCCTCGTCACCGGCGGCGCCGGCTTCCTCGGCCGCCACCTCATCGACGCCCTGCGCGCCCGAGGCGACCACGTCACGTCCTTGGATCTCAGCGACGCCGCCTGGCGCGGCGACGTCCAGATGATCCGCGGCGACCTCCGCGATCCCGCCGCCGTCGACGCCGCCTGCGCCGGCCAAGACGCCGTCTTCCACGCCGCCTCCCTCGTGCACACCAAACACAGCCGCGAGGAGCTGGTCCGCGAGGTCAACCTCGGCGGCGCCCGCAACGTCCTCCGCGCCTGCCAGTCCGCCGGCGTCCGCCGCCTCATTTATGTCTCGTCGGCCAGCGTCGTCTACGAGGGCAAGGACATCCAAAACGGCGACGAGACCCTGCCGATCCCCCGCCGCTTCCCCGCCCTCTACGCCGAGACCAAGGCCGAGGCCGAGCGCGAGCTGCTCGCCGCGAACGGCCAGGGCGGCCTGCTCACCGCCGCGATCCGCCCACATGTGGTCTTTGGGCCAGGTGACACCCGCTTCCTCCCCGCGATCCTCAGCCGCGCCCGCAGCGGCAAGCTCCGCTTCGGCGTCGGCGATCCGCACAAGCGCAGCGACTTCACCTACGTCGACAACCTCGTCGACGCCCTCTTGCTCGCCGACGCTCGCCTGGTCCCTGGCTCACCTGTCGCCGGCAGCGCCTACTTCGTCACCAACGGCGAGCCCCTCGCCTTTTGGGAGTTCGTCCGCCGCGTCGCCGCCCCCTTCGGCTACGCCGGCCCCACGATCTGGATCCCCTACCGCCTCGCCTACGGCCTCGCCGCGCTCCGCGAGCGCCTCGACGAGCTCCTCCGCGGCGGCACCTTACACGCCGAAGAGGGCCTCTCCCGCTTCGCCATCAACTACCTCTGCACCGATCACTACTTCGACATCAGCAAGGCCCGCCGCGAGCTCGGCTACGAGCCCCGCGTCTCCCTCGCCGAGGGCATCGAGCGCACCGTCGCCGCCCTACGGGCCGCCTCGTGATCACCCCGCCCAAGCCGCCACCGCCCCCGGGCGCCCCGATCTGGTGCTAGATCCACGCACCCGCATGCAAGCCGCACCTGATCGCCTCAGCGAGCTCGGCTGGGATCCTACCTGGCAGCGCCAGGCGGACGCCCTCGGCGGCGGTCAGCCGGCGCGCGTCGCCATCGTCTACCAGGATCGTCTCGCCCTCGTCGGCGCCGCTGGCTCTTTTTGGGCCGAGCTGCGCGGCCGCCTGCGCCTGCGCCCGAATTCCGCCCCGCCCTCGCCTACCGGCGATCTCGCCCCCGCCGTCGGCGACTGGGTCCTCGTCGCCCCCAACGACGCCGGCATGGCCCACGTCGAGGCGATCCTCCCGCGCCGCACCCGCCTCGTCCGCCAGGCCGCTGGCCGCCGCGTCGCCTTGCAGGTCATCGCCGCCAACCTCGACGCCATCTTCGTCGTCACCTCCCCCAACCGCGACTTCAGCCCGCGGCGGGTCGAGCGCTACCTCGCCGCGATCCGCGAGGGTGGCGCCGCGCCGCTCATCATCCTCAACAAGATCGATCTCTGCGCCGATCCTGCCCCCTGGCTCGCGCAGCTCGAGGCGGTCGCCCACGGCGCCCCCGTCCTGCCGATGAGCGCCGCGACGGCCGGCGGCCTCGACGCGATCACCCCGCACCTCGGCCGCGGCCGCGCGCTCGCGCTCGTCGGCTCCTCCGGGGTCGGCAAGTCCACCCTCGTCAACCGCCTGATCGGCAGCGATCGCCAGCAGATCGCCGAGATCCGCGAGGACGACGACAAAGGCCGCCACACCACCACCCACCGCGAGCTGATCATCCTCCCTGACCAGCGCGGCCTGCTCATCGACACCCCTGGCATGCGCGAGCTCCAGCTCTGGACCGGTGACGACGCCGTCCACGACGTCTTCCCCGACCTCCTCGCCCACGCCGCCGCCTGCCGCTTCCGCGACTGCCAGCACCGCAGCGAGCCCGGCTGCGCCGTCGCGAGCGCCGTCGCCCGCGGCGACTTACCCGCCGCGCGCCTTCACGCCTACCACCGCCTGCTCGCCGAGCAGCGCGCCCACGCCGATCGTCGCCGCGGATCCCGGACCACCTGATCCTGTCTCAAGGGGCATTTTCTGCGCGTCCCCGCGCGCTTGTCTGAGAAGACGCGCGCCTCGTAGACTCGGTGCCATGGCGAACCCGTTCCTCACCGCCAAGCCGCGCCCGCTGATCCTCGGCCACCGCGGCGTCCCGCTGCTCCACCAAGAGAACACCCTCGCCGGCATGCGCCGGGCCCGTGATCTCGGCCTCGACGGCGTCGAGCTCGACGTCTTCCTCACCCGCGACGGCGAGGTCGTCGTCTTCCACGACGACACCGTCGATCGCCTCACCGGCGGCAGCGGCCGCGTCCAGGACATGACCTGGGATCAGCTCTCCAAGCTCAGGATCCGCCGCGATCTCTACATGGGCAAAGATCAGGCCGGCGGCGACGTCATCCTCCGCTACGCCCGCGAGGAGCCGATCTCCCTCCTCGAAGAGGTGCTCAGCGAGCTAGGCGGCAAGATCGCGATCAACATCGAGCTCAAGCCCGCGATCCCGCGCTGGTCGGATCGTCACCTCGGCGTCGCCGTCGCCAAGATCATCCGGCGCCTCGGCCTCGAGGACTCCGTCATCGTCACCTCCTTCGACTTCTTCAAGCTGCACGCGCTCGAGCGCGAGCACCCGCCGATCGAGTCCGGCTTCGCCTACGACGACGACTTCGTCGACTACCTCCCGCGCTGGCTCACCCAGCTCCCTGAGCTCAACGCCGCCCTGCCTGGCCAGCGCAACCAGCCCCGCGACCGCGAGGACATGATCGCCTCCCTGCTCGACGCCAACGCCATCGGCCGCTGGATCGGCTCCTCCGTCGTCGGCTGTGAGCACACCCTCGTCACCCCCAGCACCATCGATCGTTTCCACGGCCGCGGCATGTCCGTCGGCGCCTACACCCTCTTCCCCGTCGAGATGACCGGCGTACGCCGTCACGTCCCGGACGCGCAGCAGATCGAGCTCCTCCACCAGCTCCACGCCAGCGGCCTCGACTGGATCGAGACCGACGACCCCGAGCGAGCCCAGCGCCTCCTCGACGCGCTCTAACGCTCCTGACCCGCGACCGCGCACGATCGGCCGCTTCGCCCCTCACAATGCAGGCCTCGCGCCGATCTAGGGGCCGCCTCCGCCTTGGCGCGCGAGTACGTTAACGTAGCGGGTGATGCCTCGCCCTCGCGCCCGCCTCTGCACCGCCTCGGTCCTCGCCTCGCTGCTCGCCCTCGCCTGCGCCAACGGCGACGAAGAGACCGCCCCCGGCCAGCTCTCGGCAGGCAACATGAGCGCCACCAGCACCGACACCGACACCGACACCGACACCACGGTCGCCACCACGGTCGGCCCTGGCAGCGGATCCGGCACCGGCGCGAGCGAGACCGACGCCCCGATCAACTGTGGCGACGGCGAGCTCGATCCGGGCGAGCTCTGCGACGACGGCCCGCAGAACGGCCAGGGCTACGGCTGGTGTAACGGCGTCTGCAGCGGCCTCCAGACCACCTCAGCCAACGCCATCTACGTCGCCCTCAGCGGCGACGACGCCCAGCCGGGCACCCGCGCCCAACCGCTACGCACCGTCAACGCAGCGATCACCAAGGCCGCGGCCACCGAAGCCGACGTCTTTGTCGCCAAGGGCGACTACCAAGAGGCCGCCACCCTCACGCTCGCCGAAGGCGTGTCGATCTACGGCGGCTACGACGACGCTGACGACTGGTCCCGCGCCGTCGACAACCTCACCCGCCTCGAGATCGCCGCACCCACCGCCGTCGTCGCCGACGATCTCACCGCGCCCACCGTCCTCCACCTGCTCACCATCACCGGCGCGGACGCCTCCGCCGGCGCCTCCGCCTACGGCCTGCGCGCCAACAACAGCGACGGCCTGCAAGTGATCGATATCATCCTCGAGGCCGGCAAAGGCTCCCGCGGCAACGACGGCCTCACCCCCGCCGGCGCCGCCGCGAGCGGGGGCAACGGCGCCCCTGGTCAACCTGGCTGTGAGGACAGCTCCGGCCTCTGCTCGACCTGCGCCCAACCACAAGGAGGCGCCGCTGGCAGCTCGAGCTGCGGCGCCCAAGGAGGCAACGGCGGCGCCGCTGGGAACGGCCCGGCGAGCGGCGCTCCCGGCGGCCAAGGCGCGGGCGGCACACCCGGTGGTCCGGGCACACCCGCCGCCAAGGGCAACTGGGACACCCCCTCCACCTATTGGGGAAAAGACGGCGCCAAGGGGACCAACGGCCAGAACGGCGCCGCCGGCGCCGCCAACTACGCCGCGAGCGGTTACGCGCCTAGCCCTGGCGCCGCCGGCGGCAACGGCGAATCCGGCAAAGGCGGCGGCGGCGGCGGCGGCGGCGGCGGCGGCGAGAACCTCTGCGACAGCTATGGCGGCGGCGGCGGCGGCGGCGGCGGCGGCGGCTGCGGCGGTGAAGGCGGCGGCGGCGGCAGCAGCGGCGGCGCCTCAATCGCCGCCTATCTGTGGGCCAGCGACGTCCTCTTCGAGCGCGTCGAGCTGCGAACCGGCGGCGGCGGCGCAGGTGGAAAGGCCGGAGCAGGCCAACCCGGCGGCCAAGGCGGCCAAGGCGGCAAAGGCACCTTGAGCGGCGCTGGCGGCAACTACGGCGGCAGCGACGAGCAAGACGACGGCTCCAACGGCGGCCGCGGCGGCAACGGCGGCGCCGGCGGCAACGGCGGCGCCGGCGGCGGCGGCGCCGGCGGCCCCTCGATCGGCGTCCTCAACGGCGGCGCCAGCGCTCCCACCCTCACCGAGGTCACCTACAAGCTCGGCCCCGCGGGGATCGGCGGCACCTCCACCGGCCAAGCAGGCCCGCCCGGCGAGCAGGTCAACACCGCCACCCCCTGATCGACGCCAACGGCCCGCAGCCCCGGCGCACCTCACGTAGACTCGCGTCGATGCGCCCGCACGACGAGCTCGCCCACCTCCTCCGACCCGCTGGCGGCGGCCTCTTCCTCGTCTCCACCGGCCGCGCCGAGCAGCTCGCCCTCCAGCGCCGCCTCTACCGCGCCGACGACGACGCCCAGGTCGTGGAGCGCTTCCGCGCCAACCTCCACCGGATCGCCGACGCCCGCGTCATCCTCCTCGGCGTCCCCTCGGACGTCGGCGCCGGCTTTCGTCGCGGCGCCAACCTCGGCCCCCAAGCGATCCGCAGCGCCTGGCTCGACGCCGATCCGCAGTGGCCCGATCGCGCCGACCAGCTCGGCGTCGTCGATCTCGGCGACGTCTTCGTCGTCCCGCAGCTCCTCCACGACGACATGCTCAGCGCCCAGCAGCTCGCCGCCAGCCGCCGCGCCCTCTACCCCGATCTGCCCGCGGACCACGCCGCCGCGCTGCCCGTCTCGCCCCTTTCGATCGCCGAACGCGCCTTCGATCTCATCTTCGCGATCAACCCCCACGCCCGCCCCCTCTTGCTCGGCGGCGATCACAGCGTCGCCTGGCCCTTAACCGCCGCCCTCGCCCGCGCCCGCGCCGATCGCTGGGGGATCGTCCAGTTCGACGCGCACACCGATCTACTCAGCGAGCGCCTCGGCGTCCGCTACTGCTTCGCCACCTGGTCGTACCACGCCAACCAACTGCTCGGCGCCGACGGACGCCTCGTCCAGCTCGGGATCCGCGCCTCACGCTTTGATCGAGGCCATTGGGAGGCGGGCCTCGGCGTCCGCCAGCTCTGGGCGGATCAGTGCCTCGCCGATCCCAGCGCCTCCCTCGCGCTCCTGCTCGATCACCTCCGCGCCCGCGCCGTCGCCCCCGTCTACCTCAGCAACGACATCGACGGCACCGACGCCCGCTACGCCGACGCCACCGGCACCCCCGAACCAGGCGGCCTGGAGCCCGACTTCGTCGTCGAGGTCATCCGCGCCCTCGGCCGTGAGATCGGCCTCTGCGCGGGTGATCTCGTCGAGCTCGCGCCGCCCCTCGGCAGCACCGAACGTAGCCGCCGCGCCAGCGCCCTGCTCGCCCTCCGCTACACCCGCGAGACCCTCGCCGCCCTCCTCCGCGTCGCCCCCGCCGCGGTCGTCCCCTGAGCGCGCGCGACAACACCCGCCCACCGCCGCGGAGCGCTGGTCTATCATCGCCGTCGTAGCCGCGGCGCCGCGGGTTGGTGCGTGTGAACGGAGGTTTTCTACAGATCCGCCGAGGGGACGCCCCGCCGCGCCTCCTCCCCCTCACCGGCGATCGCCTCGTCGGCGGCCGCTCGCCCGACATCGAGATCGTCTTCGAGAGCGACACCGTCTCACGCAACCACATGGAGCTGGTCAAGGACGAGGCCGGCGACTGGTGGGTCCGAGATCTCCGCAGCCGCAACGGCACCCTCGTCAACGGCGCCCGGATCACCGCGCACCGCCTCAGCTACGGCGACAAGATCCAGATCGAGGACTACGTCCTCACCTACATCAAGTCGCCTCACGAGCCGGTGCCCTCGCGCCTGTCCTCTCCGACAGAGAACATCGGCCGCCTCACCCTGGTCGAGGGCACCATCGGCCCGGTCCGCTCCCTCCGCGAGCTCGGCGCCCCCAAGATCGACGCCAGCCAGCTCTCCCGCCTGATCGCCCTCAGCGGCCAGCTCCTCGCCACCGAGGATCCCGGCGATCGTCTCCGCCTCCTCTGCGAGCTCATGGTCGCCGCCGATCTGCACGGCACCGCCGCGATCGCCCTCCGCGCCGAGCGCCACGGCGAAGCCGAGCCGGTCCTGCTGCGCCCGCCGGCGCTCCTCAAGGCCAGCGCGGAGGCCCCGCACATCTCGCGCACCGTGCTCCGAGCGATCCTTCAATCGGGCGCCCCGGTCGTCGCCTCCACCTCCGACGGCGGCAAAGATCTGCTCAAGCTCTCCGTCGTCATCCGCGCGATGTCGGCGATCGCCGTGCCGATCGGCGGCGACGATCATCACCTCGACATCCTCTACGTCGCCCTCCCCTCGAACTACGGCACCGCCGAGTGGCTCGCCCTCGTCGCCCTCGCCGGCGAGCTCTTTCGCCAGGCCGAGAGCACCTGGAGCGCCCGCGAGGCCGCCGAGGCGCAGGCCGTGCTGGAGGAGGAGCTCGGTCGCGCGCGCGACATCCAGACCCGCCTCGTCCCCTCAGACTTCAGCGCCGGCTCGATCGAGATCGGCTTCGGCTATGAGGCCTGCAAGTGGGTCGGCGGCGACTACGTCGACGCCCTTCGGCTGCCGAGCGGGCAGGTCCTGATCGCCGTCATGGACGTCTGCGGCAAGGGCCTCGAGGCCGCCCTCATCGCCGCGGGCCTGCACACCACCGTGCACGTGCTCGTCTACGAGGGCCTCGGCCTCGCCCCGCTGGTCCGCAGCCTCAACCGCTACCTCTGCGCGACCCTCCCCCCCGGCTCCTTCGTCACCATGTGCGCGATGGTCCTCGATCCGACGACCGGCGCGATCGAGCAGGTGAACTGCGGCCACCCCCCGCCGATCGTCATCGATCCGCGCGGCGGCCTCCGCGAGATCGAGACCTTCGAGCACGCCCCCCTCGGCTTCCTCGACGTCGAAGAGGAGCTCGTCGTCACCCGCGATCGCCTCGCCCGCGATCACCTCCTCGCCCTCTACACCGACGGCCTCTCCGAGCTGCTGGACGAGCGCGATCAGATGCTCGGCGTCGAGGGCCTCGGCGCCATGCTCACCGCCCTCGTCCGCGGCGGCCGCGCCGACACGGCCACCCGCGCCGCTGGCCGCCTCCGCGAGCTGCTCGCCGACTACCGCGGCCTCGCCGTGCCCGCCGACGACGCCAGCTTCGTCATCGTCCTCCGCCCCACCCCGCAGGTCGCCCGCACCGGCCCGTACCAGGTCTTTAAGCCAGGAGCACCCCGATGATCGTCGAGGACAAGGACTTCTCCGTCACCTTCGAGCCCAGCGAGCGGCGCGTCCGCTTCGAGGGCCAGCTCCGCCTCCGCAGCCCGCGCGACTACGCCCCCGTCCTCGAGCTGCTCCGCGCCGCCCACGAGCAGAGCGCCGAGGCCCTCACCCTCGACTTCCGCGGCCTGGACATGCTCAATTCATCGGGGATCGGCACCTTCGGCCACTTCCTCATCGAGGTCCGCAGCGCCCGCAGGCTCCGCCTCACCGTCCTCGGCAGCGCCGCCAAGCCCTGGCAGGCGCGCACGCTCTCGACCCTCCGCAAGATCTGGAGCGGCATCGAGCTGATCATCGACTGATCGTGTCCTGTCCTCAAAGACAGCCATCCGGCGGCATCGAGCAGCTCATCGAAGGAGCGCGCCCCTCTGTCCTCAAGGACAGGCGACTAGCGCTTGGGGCAGCTCTCCCGCATCACCGCCGCGAGCCGCGGCGTGCACGTCTTCGTCTCTCGCCACTGCTTCTCGATCATCCTCGCCGCGTCGCAGCTCGCCCGCGCCTCCCCGTCCAGCGCCCGCGTCGCGATCCGCTGCCACGTCGGTGAGATCAGCGCCGCCCGCGGCCAGCGCCGCAGATCTCCGCCGCTGATCTCCGTGCACACCGTCTCCGTGTCGACCACGATCCGCCGCGGATCGTCCTCCGGATCGCCCACATAGCCCCCGCCCCGCTTGCAGCCCGCCGACGCGAGCACCAGCAGCGACGTCAACACCAACCATCGATCTCGCTCGCGACGCACGGCCCCCTCATACCACCGCGCCCAGCCGCTCGCGACCCATCACGCCGGGCGCTACTCTCCCCCCGTGCTCGACGCCGAATTTGTGAGGAGCCACTTCCCCGCGCTCGCCCGCGGCTGCGCCTTCTTCGACAACGCTGGCGGCACCTTCTGCCCCGTCCACGTCCGCGATCGCATCACCGAGCACCTCAGCGCCAACATGGTCCAGCTCGGCGCCACCCACCCCCTCTCCCGCGAGGCCACCCAGACCTTCCAGGCCGGCCGCGACGCCGCCGCCCGCCTCGTCGGCGCCGATCCATCGCAGGTGATCCTCGGCCCCTCCACCACCGCCAACCTCATCACCCTCGCCAGCGCCCTCCGCCCCCTCTGGCGCGCGGGAGACGCCGTCGTCGTCACCGACCTCGATCACGAGTCCAACATCGGCCCCTGGCGCCGCCTCGCCGCCACCGGCATCGAGCTCCGCGAGTGGCGGCTAAACCCCAGCACCCACGCCCTCGAGCCCGACGATCTCCGCCCCCTCCTCGACGATCGCGTCCGCCTCGTCGCCTTCACCCACAGCGCCAACGTCGTCGGCGCGATCCACGACGTCGAGGCGATCACCGACCTGGCCCATCGAGCAGGCGCGCAGGTCTGCGTCGACGGCGTCGCCTACGCCCCCCACCGCCACCTCGACCTGCCCGCCCTCGGCGTCGACTACTACGCCCTCAGCCTCTACAAGGTCTTCGGCCCCCACCTCGCCCTCCTCTACGGCAAACACGAGCACCTCCGCGCCGCCCGGCCCCCCGCCCACTTCTTCTACGGAGAGGGCGACCTCCCCCACAAATTCGAGCCAGGCGGCGCCCCCCACGAGCTCGTCGCCGGCCTCCCGGGGATCCTCGACTACCTCGACGCCCTCGATCAGCACCACTTCGGCCAGCGCGGCGACGCCGCTGAGGCCCCCCTCGCGCGGATCTTCGGGCTCATCGCCGCCCACGAGTCACGCCTCGCCGCCCGCCTCCTCGATCTCCTCCACGCCTCCCCCAAGGTCACCGTCCTCGGCCCACCCACCGCCGATCCAGCCCGTCGCCTCCCCCTCATCGCCTTCACCCTCCGCGGCCGTCACGCCTCCGAGCTGCCGCCTCTCCTCGATCCGCACGGGGTCGCCCTCCGCTGGGGCCACTTCTACGCCCCCCGCGCCGTCGATCGCCTCGGCCTCACCGAGGTCGGCGGGGTCATCCGCGTCAGCATGGCCCACTACAACGACGACCACGATCTCGACCGCCTGATCGCCGCCCTCACCCCCCACATCTTCTGATCCCGGGTCGATCCGCGCTACAACCGCTCCGCCTCGATGCCCAGCGCCGAGCTCACCCACGGCCTCGCCGCCGCCCTCGGCGCCCTCCAAGGCGTCGCCGAGTTCCTCCCGATCTCCTCCTCCGGCCACCTCAGCCTCGCGGAGGCGTGGCTCGGCGTCGATCCGGCCGCCGTCGGTCACCGCTTCAACGTCGTCGTCCACGCCGGCACCCTCTTGGCTGTCCTTTGGGTCTACCGCGGCGACCTCTACGACCTGCTCCGCGGCCTGCTCCGCCGCGAGACGCCCGCGCGGCGCCTCGCCCTCGCCCTCGTCCTCGCCACTCTCCCGCTCGCCCTCGCCCTCGCCCCGCCGCTCGAGCGCGCCCTCCTCCAGGTCGAAGGCAGCCCGCGCCTCATCGGCGTCGCCTTACTCATCACCGCCGCGCTCCTCGCCTTCACCCACCACCGCAGCCGCCCTGGCGACGATCCCCACGCGATCCCCACGGCCCGCCAAGCCGTAGTCATCGGCCTCTTTCAGCTCCTCGCGATCACCCCCGGGATCTCCCGCAGCGGCGCCACCATCGCCGCCGGCCTCGGCCTCGGCCTCGGTCGTCTACCCGCCGCCCGCTTCTCCTTCCTCCTCAGCATCCCCGCGATCCTCGGCGCCAGCGCCAAAGAGCTGCTCGATCTCCGCGGCGCCGCCCCGCTCACCGCGGAGCACAGCGAGGCCCTGCTCATCGGCCTGCTCGCCGCCCTGCTCGTCGGCCTGCTCAGCCTCCGCCTCCTCCTCGGGCTCCTCGTCCGCGTCGGTCTGCTCCCCTTCGTCCCCTACCTGCTCGCGCTCGCCCTCGCGGCCTTCGTCCTCGGTTGAGCCGCGCCCGCGCCACGTGACCGCATCGACGATCCGAGCTAGCTTGCCGCCGTGTCTGAACCCTTTGTCGTCGTGATGGCCGGAGGCAACGGCGCCCGCCTCTGGCCGGCCTCGACCCCGGATCACCCCAAGCACCTGCTCGGCCTCGCGCCTGGCGCGGCGTCCTTGCTCGCGACCACCCTCGATCGCGCGCGCGCCTGGGCCGCCAGCCAGCGCACCTTTGTCGTCACCACCGCCGCGCAGCGCCCCGCGATCCTCGCCCTCACGCCCGAGCTCCCGCCCGAGCACATCATCGCCGAGCCCGCCGGGCGCAACACCGCCCCCTGCCTCCACCACGCGATGCTCCGCGTGCACGCCGCCCTCCGGGCCGCCGACTGGAGCCCTGCCGCCCTCCGCAGCGCCGTGGTCCTCGCCCTGCCCGCCGATCACCACATCCGCGACCCACGCGGCCTCGATCGAGCCCTGCGCGCCGCGATCGCCCACGCCGCCGCCGCCCAGGAGATCGTCACCCTCGGCGTCCAGCCCACCGCCCCTGACACCGGCTACGGCTACATCGAGCGCGCCGAACAGCCCCTCCACAGCGGCTCGCCCGCGCTCTTCCACGCCCGCCGCTTCATCGAAAAACCCGACGCCGCCCGCGCCCGCGAATTCTTCGACAGCGGCCGTTTCCTCTGGAACGCCGGGATCTTCGCCTTCCCCCTGCTCCGCACCCTCGCCGCCATCGACGAGCACGCCCCCGAGCTCGCCGCCGCCTTCGCCCCGGTCGCCGCCGCCCTCGCGATCGGCGACGACGCCGCCCTCACCGCCGCCCTCACCGCCGCCTACGATCGCGCCCCGGCCCAGCCGATCGACGTCGCCCTCCTTGAGAAGCTACCTGACCTTCGGGTCATCCCCGTCGAGATCGGCTGGGACGACCTCGGCTCTTGGGCCGCCGTGCACGCGCTCGCCGAGCGTGATCTTCAAGGCAACGCCGCCCTCGCCCCGCCCGGCGTCACCCTCCAGATCGCCGACAGCCAGGACACCCTCGTCTGGAGCGACGACGCGGAGATCGCCGTGCTCGGCGTCCGCGGCCTCGCCGTGATCGCCAGCGGCGGCAAGATCCTCGTCTGCCCCCTCGACCGGGCCCAAGAGATCCGCGCGCTCGCCGCCCACAGCGCCGCCCAGCGCCGCCGCGAGCCCTAGCGCTACGGACCCGGCCGGGTCGTCCGAAACTCGATCACGTCCGCGTGGATCGGCGCGTGGATCACCCGCTGCACGAAGATCCCCGGCAGGTGCACGTCATCGGGGTCGAGCGCGCCGATCGGCACCAGCTCGTCGACCTCCGCGATCGTCACCTTGCCCGCCATCGCCGCCAGCGGGTTGAAGTTCTGCGCCGTCCGATAGAAGCGCAGGTTGCCGAACGCGTCCCCCTTCGCCGCCCGCACGATCGCGAAGTCCGTGCGGATCGCCGCCTCGAGCACGCAGCGCACCCCGCCGATCTCGCGCACATCCTTCCCCTCCTCGACCACCGTGCCTGCCCCTGTCGGCGTGTAGAACGCCGCGATCCCGGCCCCGCCCGCCCGCATCCGCTCCGCCAGCGTCCCTTGCGGGTTCAGCTCCACCGCCACCTCACCCGCCAGCATCTGCTGCTCGAGATCCGGGTTCCCGCCGACATACGAGCCCACCACCTTCGCCACCTGCCGCTGCTTCAGCAGCACCGCCAGCCCCATCCCTTGGTTCCCGCAGTTATTCGACACGATCGTCAGCCCCCGCGCCCCGCTCGCCGCGATCGCCGCGATGCACGCCTCCGGGTTCCCGCACAGGCCGAAGCCGCCGACCGCGATCGACGCGCCATCACGGAGATCATGGAGCGCCGCGGCGGCGCTGGAGAACAGCTTCGAGGGCATGCTCATGCTCCCCCGGTGTACCCTCCTGCGCCGCGACGCGCTAGCATCCGCGATCATGCGAAACGCCTCATGCGCCCTCGCCTCGGCCCTCTGCGCCGCTGCGCTCCTCGTCACGGGCGGCTGCGGCGACGACAGCGGCGCCACCAGCGGCACCGACTCCGGCGCATCGACCACCGCGGCCACGACCACCACAACCGCCACAACCGCCACAACCACTACCGCCACAACCGCCGCCGAGACCACCGAGGCCGCCACCGAGGCCAGCGGCACCGACTCCGACTCCGAGAGCGACACAGGCGGCCCGATCGCCTGCGATCCCCGGCTCGGCCTCCTCAGCGAGCGCGGCCTGCTCCTCCAAGGCCCCCCCGTCGACGCCCAGCTCCAGCCCTGCGGCGCCGATCGTTGGTACCTCGTCGGCGCCAGCGAGAGCGAGCTACAGCTCACCATCCGCGGCCAAGACGCCCCGATCGAGGTCATCCTCGCCTACCCCGATCTGCTCGCCGCCGACGCCTGGAAGGCCCCCCTCACCCCCGTGCTCAGCGTCGCCGCGGGCGAGCAGCTCGACCACAGCTTCGCCGTCCCGCGCTCGGGCGAATTCGCCCTCTACGTCCGCCCCCAGGCCCCGGATCCACAGAGCGCCCCCGCCTACCAGCTCGAGCTGTCCTGCCAGCGCGGCTGTGAACGCGAGACCACCCGCTTCCCCCTGCTCTGGGTGCACGGCTGGACCGGCTTTGAGAGCATCGGCCCGCTCAATTACTGGTACGGCGTCCGCGCGCACGTCGAGCCCTACGGCTACCCCTTCGCCGTCGCCGTCCTCGATCCCTACAACAGCAGCGAGGTGCGCGGCGCCCAGCTCGCCGAGCAGATCGACGGCTTCTTGCTCGAGTGGCGCGCGCGCAGGCTCGATCTCATCGGCCACAGCCAAGGCGGCATCGACAGCCGCTACGCGATCACCACCCTCGGCTACGGCGATCGCGTCGACGCCCTGCTCACCATCGCCAGCCCGCACCGAGGCACCTACATCACCGATCTCGCGCTAGGCCTCGCCCCTGGCGCCGTCGAAGAGGCCCTCGCCTTCCTCCTCAACCTCCTCGGCGCCGTCTCCGCCCAGTCCAAGTCCGACGCCAAGGCCTCGTTCTACAGCCTCAGCGAGCACTACATGCAGGGCGAGTTCAACCCGCAGAACCCCGACGATCCCCGCGTCCACTACACCTCCTATACCGGCCGGAGCTGCGCCGCGATCGACTTCTTAAACCCCGCGAACGAGTGCGTCGACTACATCGATCCCCTCCTCCTCTGGGCCTACAACATCCTCAAGATCGCCCGCGGCCCCAACGACGGCCTCGTCACCGTCGAGAGCGCGATCTGGGGCGAGTACCGCGGCGAGATGATCGCCGATCACATCGACGAGGTCGGCCAGATCGCGGGCGTCACCGATCCCAACTTCGACCACCGCGCCTGGTACCTCGATCGTGTCCGCGAGCTCGCCGCCGACGGCCATTAGCCAGGCCGCGGCGCCGCTTGCTACGATGCGCCCGCGCCGATGTACCGCCCCCGCGATCGCCTCGAAGAGCTCACCCCCGAGCAGCGCCAGCGCCTCAGCGCGGGCCGTCACGAGTCCGTCGCGCGCGAGCTGAGCGGCGCGGGTAACCACGCCGCCGCCGGCTGGGTGCTCGAGCAGATCTGGGACTTCGAGGGCGCCTACGCCGCCTACCTCGCCGCGGATCTCGGCCTCGACGCCGTCCGCGTCGCCCTCGAGCTCCGCGATCCCACCGCCCTCAGCCGCGCCCTCACCGCCCTCAGCCGCGCCTCGGACGGCCAGCGCCGCGAAGCCGCCGAGCTACTCACGCGCCGCGGCCGCCACCTCGAGGCCGCCGCCCTGCTCCCGCCGCAGCCCGCCGACATCGACGCGCGCGCGCTCGCCCTCCAGCGCGGCGGCGATCCCCTCGCGGCCGCCGAGCTCCTGGTCGACAGCGGCCGACCGCAGCGCGCCCTCGTCCTCCTCCAGCCCCTGCTCGACGGCCGCGTCCACGCCGCGGCGCACGCCCTCGCCGCGCGGATCGGCGCCAGCCTCGGCGACCTCGAAGCCGCGGTACGCCACGCGCAGATCGCCCTGCGCGCCGGCTACGATCGCCCTGATCGCCCCGAGCTCCACCGCGTGCTCGCCCACGCCCTCGCCGCCCTCGGCCACGATCTCGCCGCCCAGATCGCCCTCGCCAGCGTCGACGACGACGGCATCACCGAGGCCGCGACCCCCGGGCGCTACCACGTCCGCCGCACCCTCTCCGCGTGCTTCGCCGGCGCCGCCTACGCCGGCGTCGATCGCGTGACCTTACAAGAGGTCGAGATCCACCTCCTGCTCGCCGACCTCCAGGAGGGCGCGATCGGCCCCGAGCTGCAAGCCGCGCTCACTCGCTTCGCCCAGCGCGCCGAGGCCGCGGCGCGCCTCGGCCACCCCGCGATCCGCCCGATCCTCCGCCTCGACGTCGAAGCGGGCCTGCTCGTGCTCCCACGCGCCGAAGGAGCGGCCCTCAGCGCGCAGCTCCAACCGCCAGGCAGGAGCCTCACCCCGACCCGCGCCCGCGCCCTCATCGCCTTCCTCCTCGAGGGCCTCGAAGCGGCGCACCAGCGCGGCCTCGTCCACGGCTCGATCCTCCCCAGCCAGATCGCCACCGACGCCGCCGGTCGCCCCCTGCTCGGCCCCTTCGGCGCCGATCACCTCGCGGGCCTCACCGCCACCCGCACCGGCGCCCTCGAGGAGGTCTTGGTCCTCACCGCCCCGGAGCGGCGCCTCGGCGCCCCTGCGACCGTCGCCAGCGACATCTACAGCGTCGCCGCGATCTTCGCCGCCCTGCTCAGCGGCGAGATCGGCGGCGACCTCGCCCGCCTCAGCCCCCGCGATCGCGCCCTCATCGACGACGCCCTCAGCCCGGATCCCGGCGCACGCCCGGACGCGACCGCCTTGCTGCGCCGCCTGCGCGGCTACGCCGCGGATCCCCGCGATCTCCGCGGCGGCCCCGCCGCTGATCCCAACGCCCTCGCCGATGAGCGCCTGCGCGGCGCCGCCGATCTCATCGTCCTAGCCGCAGAGACATGGCCCTTAGGCCATCTTGAAGAGCTCAGCGCCGCCGATCACCCGTGGATCCAGCCGATCCTCGATCGAGACGGCCGCCGCCTCGCGCTCGCCCCCTGGCCCGCGCACTGCGAGCGCGCCCGCCCCCACGATCACCCCGTCCTGCCCGCCGAGGCCGAGGAGCGCCTCACCCCCGCCCTACGCGCCGCGATCAGCGCCCGCCTCAGCGCGGACGCCTGGGTGAAGGCCCCCGGGGGCGCCTGGATGCTCGCCCTCGACCGCCTGCTCACGCGCTGATCGACGCGATCGTCCCGTCGAGGAAGTCGCGGATGAATTCGCGCTGGTTGGCGACCGGGAACGCCACGTGGTTCTCATCGATCCGGCCGCTGATCAACATCGAGCAGAGCCCATGGAGCGTCGCCCACAGGCCGATCGACAGCACATCTGGGTCGAGCCCGACGCGGATCTGCCCGCGCTCTGCCCCCTCGCGCAGCCACCCGCGCAGCGTGTTCAGCGGGCCAAGCGACTGCTCGATCTCCGCGGGCGCCATCGTCGACCAATCGATCTGCTCCGCCTGCATCAGCACCGTGTACAGCCACGGCTGCGCGCGCGCGAAGTCCACGTAACGCTCGCCCATACAACGAAGCCGGCGCAGCGGATCGGCCTCCGCGCGGCACGGGTCGATCACCTCCTGCATCAGCAGATCGACCCCATACACCCGGATCTCACGGAGGAGCGCCCCCTTGCTCTCGAAGTGCTGATAGAGCGCGGTCGCGCTGACCTTCAAGCGCGCCGCGATCCCACGCATCGTCAGCCCTTCTTCCCCGAGCTCTGCGCCGATCTCCAGGCTCGTCTGGAGGATCGCTTGGCGCAATCCCGTCCGTCCTTGTCGTGACATATCTCATCGCTATCAGAGAGCGCAGACCTGCGAAAGTCGGATCGCAGCCTATCGAGGCTCACGCAATGATCGCTCCAGAGCCACGAGAAGGGCGTATTTGGAGCAATTACCCGCCTCAGGCCGTGTCTCGCTCCGCGCTGACGATAGAGATCTCACATTCACCCTCGACCGATCCACCATGATGGGTTATGAGCCGTCGATGCCGTTTGTCCGAGAGATCGAGCTAGCGCTCCAGCTCGCCGAGCAGTGCGGGAAGCGCGCCCTCGAGCTCCGCCGCGCTGGCGACGAGGCGCTCGGGATCCGCGAAAAGTCGCCGCGAGACGGCCCCGTCACCCTCGCTGACACGGAGATCAACGCCCGCCTGGTCGCCGCCCTCCGTAGCGCCTTCCCCAAGGACCAGATCATCGCCGAAGAGACCCCGGACCAGGCCGACGCTGGCGCCACACGCGAGCGTTGCTGGTTCATCGACCCGATCGACGGCACCGCCGAGTTCGCGCGTGGCGACACGAGCTGGGCGATCCACATCGGCCTCTGCGTCGCCGGCGAGCCGGTGCTCGGGGTCGTGCACGAACCCGCGAGCGCGCGTCTGAGCTGGGGGATCGTCGACGGCGACGCCACCGCCGCGTACGGCCGCCTCGGCGACGCCGCACCCGAGCGCCTCGACGTCGAGGCCGCCGCGCTCGACCACCTGCGCCTCGTCTCCTCCAAGAGCCACGCCTCCCCGCGTCTGCTCGCCGCCATGACGCGGCTCTCGATCCCAAGCGAGCGCAACCTCCGCCTCGGCTCGACCGGCGTCAAGGTCGCCGCCCTCGCCTGGGGACGCGCCGATCTCTACATCCATCCGCGCTACGGCACCAAGCTCTGGGACACATGCGCCCCCCAAGCGCTGCTACGGGCCGCTGGCGGCCGTCTCAGCGATCTGCTCGGCCGTCCGCTGACCTACCGAGGGGAGGGCCTCAGCAACGACGCGGGCCTCTTGGCCAGCGCCGCGAGCGTGCACGCGTCGCTCGTCGATCACCTCGCCGAGCTGGCCACGCGCTGGGTGACCGAAGACGTCGAAGAGCTCGCCGCACACCGACGCGCTGACGACCATGGACGCTAAAAAAAAGACCGCAGCGGCTGCTGCGGTCTCTCATGGTCTCAGCGCTGTCGAGCGGCTCAGCGCTTCATGCCGTAGCGGCGACGGAAGCGGTCCATACGACCCTCGGTGTCCATCTCGCGCGCCTGGCCGGTCCAGAACGGGTGGCTGAAGGCCGAGATCTCGAGGCGGATCGCCGGGAGCGACTCCCCCTGGAACTCGCGCATCTCCGAGGTCGCTGTGGTCGAGTACGAGACCCACTGATCGCCGGTCGCGTTGTCGACGAAGAGCACTTTTTGGTAGACAGGATGGATCCCTGACTTCATGTGATCCTCCCCTTCTTACCAGCTCGACTTGGTGACGCCGGGGATCTCACCGCGGAGGGCGAGATCACGGAACACCACGCGGCAGAGGCCAAACTTGCGATAGACGGCCTTGGAGCGGCCGGTGAGCATGCACCGACGGGTCTGGCGGGTCGGGCAGGAGTTGGCGGGCAGCTTGCTGAGCTCGGCGGAGATCTGGAGCTTCTCGTCGATCTCGCCGCTGGGGTCTCTGAGCTTCTTGCGCAGCTCCTCGCGCTTCGCCGCGTACTTGGCGATCATCTTGTCGCGCTTTTGGTCGCGCAGAACTTGGGAGAGCTTGGCCATGTGGGTCCTCTGGATGCGAGTACAGCTCATCCGTCACTGACGAGCTGGCTAGTCGCGCGGCCGGGAAGCTATCTCACCGGGGAGCGCAGCGCAAGGGCCGTCTAATCAGCTTGTCCGACGCCGGCCATCGCCAGCAGGTCGTAGACCTCGGTCGGGGTCATGGGCCTGAATTCGCCGTCTGCGAGGCCATCTGCGGTGAGGTTACCGATCGCGACGCGGATGAGCTTCAGGACTGGGTGACCGATCGCCTCGCCCATCCTGCGGATCTGCCGATACAGCCCTTGGCGCAGGGTGATCTGCGCCCACGTGTTCGTGTCGGTCTCCTTGATCACGCTCAGCTCTTCTACGGGCCTGGTCACCGTGCCGTCCTCGAGGGTGACGCCGCGTCCGAGCGCCTCGAGCGCCGCCTCGTCCAGGCGCCCTTGGAATTTGACGTGATACGTCTTTGGGACGGCGTGGCGCGGGTGGGTGAGCGCGGCGGCGAGCACGCCGTCATTCGTGAGGATCAGGACTCCCCGGCTGTGGAAGTCCAGGCGGCCCACCGGATAGATCCGCTCCTTCACGGCCTTGAGCAGCGACACCACCGTCGGTCGCCCGCGCGCGTCCGTCTTCATCTCGGCCGAGCAGACCACCTCATCGGGCTTGTTCATCACGAAGTAGACCCGTCGTTCGGCGGCGATCGGCTTACCGTTGACGACGACCCGGTCGCGCTGCGGATCGACCCGTACGCCGAGCGTCTGCACCACGCGCCCGTTCACGGTCACGCGGCCCGCGACGATCAGCTCTTCCGCGCGGCGGCGCGACGCGATCCCTGCGGCTGCCATCACTTTTTGCAGGCGCACACCGCTGCCACCGGCCGCGCCCGAGGGGGCGACGCTCGGCGCGCTAGCGGCGCCAGGGCGCGAATTTCGCCGCGCTTTTGCGGCTTTGAGGGGCGTCGAACGGGGCTTCATAGCTGGCGCGGTGATCCCTCAAATCGGCCGCCAGCGCAAGCACGCATCCGCCTGTCACCGCAGATCACCCCCTCTCTTCGTCCGCCACCTCTCCCTCCTCCTCCTCTGCCTCCTCGTCCGCATCCTGCCCCGACCGCGCCGCTACGCCTGACTCTTCAGACACCTCTTCGGCGTCCACCCCCGGCTCCCCGGCGCCTGGCGCGTCCTCTACCGGCGCGATCACCGACGCAACCGCCCCTTCGTGCGCCTCCTCGGCCGACGCGACATCTTCGTGCGCCTCCTCGGCCGACGCGACATCTTCGTGCGCCTCCTCTTCCGGCGCGCTCCCAGGCGCCTCCTCCTCCGGCGCGCTCCCAGGCGCCTCCTCCTCCGGCGCGCTCCCAGGCGCCTCCTCTGCGAACGCGATCACCTCCTGACCGAGCGCCTCATCCTCGCCGAAGCGGCTGCGCAGCGTCGCCTTGCTCTCCTCGGACAACTCACGGAAGTCGCGAAGCGTCGGCAGATCGCGGAGCGATCGCAGGTTAAAGAACTCGAGGAAGCGCAGCGTCGTGCCGTAGAGCAGCGGCCGCCCCGGCTCGTCCTTCTTGCCGACGATCTGCAACAATTCTCGCTCGAGCAGCGCCTTCAACACCGCCCCGCTGTCGACCCCGCGGATCGCGTCGATCTCGGGGCGGGTCACCGGCTGCCGGTACGCCGCGATCGCCAGCGTCTCGAGCTGCGAGCGGCTCAGCCGCGACGGCTTCGCTTGCAGCAGCCGCTGCACCCACACCGCGTTCTCGTGGTGCGTACGCATCGTGAACCCCCCCGCCACCTGCGCCACCACGACCCCCCGACCTGGCGCCGGCACCATCAAGTGCTTGAGCGCGAGCTGGATCTGCTGCTTCGACGTCTCTTGCAGCAGCCGCCGCAGATCCGCGACGGACAGCGGCTTCGAGGCCGCGAAGAGCAGGCTCTCGACGATCGACACCAAGCGCAGCGACGCCTCGCCCTCGACGTCACGCAGATCATCCTCGGGATCCACCGGGATCTCCGACAACAACGTCACCCCGGCCGCGGCCGCGGCTGCCCGCCGATCCGCAGCATCATCACCCTCATCATCCTCATCATCCACGCCGACGCTCGCGAGCACCTCACCGCCCTCGCTGAGCGCCTCCACCACGCCCACACCCCCGCTCTCTTCTTCATGCGCGACGCTCACCTCCGCGGCGCTCACCTCCGCGGCGCTCACCTCCGCGGCGCTCACCTCCGCGGCGCTCGCCTCCGCGGCGCTCGCGCCTTCGCCTGCATCATCCGCCTCTTCGCCCGCGTCGCCGCCTAACGCGGAGACCAGCTCATCGATCGACGCCGAGGCGAGCGGCCCCTTCTTCCCGTCGATCCGCGGAGGAGACTTCCGCGGCGGCATACGTAGTGGTGGTCTCGCCATCTTCGGTCTACTCCTCCGTGCTCTCGTCGGGCGGCCCCTCATCGTCGGGCGCGCGCGTCTCTCGGGGCTCCTCCGCCTCCTCCTCATCGTCCTCCCACCCCGCCTCCGTCCAAGGGATCGGCGGCCGCTCGGCGATCGGCGCAGGCGTCGCGGCCGTCGCCGGGGGGCTCCAAGGGAAGTCCTCCCACAGCGCGGCCTCCTCATCCTCCGCCTCGTCCGCCTGCGCGCGATCTCCCGCAGCCTCGCTCACCGACGTGGCCGCGGCCGCCCCCTCGGCCACGCCGATCCGCCGCAGCGCCGCCGCCCCGGGCTCCTCATCTGCCTCGGAGGCCAGATCCACACCAGCCGCCGCCGCCGCCGCCTTCACCTCGCCGGCCTCGCCGAAGCTCGCCTCCTCGTCATAGCCGGCGATCGCCGCGAGCGCCTGCTGGTGGCTCGCCCGCCGCTCGATCCGGATCATCGTCGTCTCTGGCGCCTGGTACACCGCCGCCAGCCCCATCTTCACCAGCTCGAGGATCGACATCAGCGTCACCACCAGCATCGCCCGCAGCTCCTCGACGCTCCGCCACGTCTGGCCGAGGAAGAGCCCCTCGAAGTCCACCTGTTGGCGCTCATCGAGCATCAGCGAGAGCTGCTCCATCCGTTGGCGCACGGTCACCAGCTCGATCGTCACGTCGTGGCTCTTGCTGATCTTCGCCCGCTGAAGCACCCGCGCGTACGCCTCGGCGAGCCTGAACAAGGTCACCGGCGCCATGCCTGGGTCGAGCGGCGGCAGATCGATCTCGCGGCCGCGCCCGAAGGTGTCGCGGCCGGCCACCGGCCTCGCGTCCAGCTCCGCGCTCGCCGCCCTGAAGCGCTGGTACTCCACCAAGCGGCGGATCAGCGCCTCGCGCGGATCGACCCCATCCTCCTCGCCCTCCCCGCCGCTCGCGCCCTCAGCCTCTTGGCGGGGCAACAGCTCCCGGCTCTTCAGGTAGGCGAGCGTCGCCGCCATCACCAGATATTCGCCCGCGATCTCGACATCGAGCGCCCGCATGAGATCGAGGTACTCGAGGTACTTCTGGGTGACGAACGAGATCGGGATGTCGAGGATGTCGAGCTCGTGCCTGCGCACCAAGTGCAGCAGCAGATCCAGCGGCCCCTCGAAGTTCGGCAAGTCCACCGCATAGACGGTGCTCCGCGCCCCTGGCGGCCGCTGCTCGCTCACCAGCGACTCTGCCCGACCGCCGACCCCCACCACACGCCACCGGCCCCTAGAGCCCTATGATCCGCATCGCCCAGCGCCCCAGGCCCATCACCGGCGACAGCATCACGTACAGCACCTGCGGCAGCGCCAGCACCAACACCAGCAGGATGATCCCGCCATAGCGCGCGAGGAAGTCGTCGACGAAGGAGAGCCGCGACGGCAGCAGCCACGACAGGATCTTGCCGCCGTCGAGCGGATGGAGCGGCAACAAGTTGAAGGCCATCAGCACCAGGTTGAGCTCGAAGAAGATCCCAAGGATCCGAAAGAGCCCCGCCGAGGCCACCCCCGCGAGCACCAGCCCCTTCAGCGCCGCCAGGGTCAGCGCCGCCTGAAGAAAATTCGAGAGCGGCCCGGCGAACGCCACCAGCGCCAGCCCGCCGCGCAGCGTCACCTTGCGGCTGTAGTAGCTCGGCTGCGTCGAGACCGGCCGCCCCCAACCCAGCAGCGGCAGCTTGAAGAGCCCCGCCATCACGGGCAGCAGCAGCGTGCCGATCGGATCCGCGTGGGACATCGGGTTCAGCGTCAAGCGGCCGTCACGGCTCGGCGTCGGATCGCCCAGTCGATCGGCCATCAACGCGTGCGCGAATTCATGCACGCTGATCGCGATCACCAGGCACACCACGTAGATCGCCACATCCCGCAGGTCCGAGGCTTGGATCCCGACCATAGCGATCAACGATGCTTGAATACCGCGCTCCACCGATCCTCATCACCAGCGCGCGCTGGCACCTCGGGGTGCTTAGCAGCCTCAATTCCCCGCGTCAACCACGCCAGGCGCACCTGCGCCGGCCTCAGGCCCGCGGGTGGTGCTTGCGGTAGGCGGCGCGCTGGTGCTTCTGGCTCACCTGCGTGTAGACCTGCGTCGTCGCGATGTCGGAGTGGCCGAGCAGCACCTGGAGCGTGCGCAGGTCGGCGCCGCCCTCGAGCAGGTGGGTCGCGAACGAGTGCCGCAGCCGGTGCGGCGAGATGGGCCGCTTCAGCCCCGCGGCCTCTGCCAGCTCGCGCAGCTTGATGTACCAGCCCTGCCGCGACAGCCGGGCCCCGTGCGCGTTCAAGAACACCCACGGCGGCGACGGGTCCTTCGCCCCCTTCAGCAGCGCCGGCCGCCCCTCGCGCAGGTAGAGCGCGAGCGCCTCGGTCGCCGGCTCCCCCAGCGGCGCGATCCTCGGCTTATCCCCCTTCCCGATCAGCCTCACCATGCCTTGGTCGAGCGCCAGCCGGTCTAAGGTCAAGTCAACCGCCTCCGAGACCCGCGCCCCCGAGCTGTAGATCAGCTCGAGCAGGGCAGTATCGCGCTGCCCCGTCGGCGTATCGGTGCCCGGCGCGGCGATCAGCGCCAGCACCTCTTTGTGGCTGAGCAGCTCCGGCAGCCGCTTCGCGATCCGCGGGATCTCGACCCCTTGCGTCGGGTCTGCCTCGGCCAGCCCCTCCTCGCGCAAGAAGCGGAACAACCCGCGCACCGCCGCCCAGCGGCGCGCCAGCGTCGCGTCGGCCATACCCAGCGCCCCTTGCTCGGCGACGAACGATCGCAGCGCCTCGTGGCTCACGTCGCCGATCGCCGTGATACGGCGCTCCTGCAGGTAGTCGACGAGGATCCGCAGGTCTGTCGTGTACGCGAGCAGCGAGTTCGGCCGCAGCCCTCGCTCGACCTTGAGGTGGCGCACGTAGTCGTCGACCAGCGCCTCGAGGTCACCAGGTACTTTTCGCTTGCGAGTCATCGCTCTCCGATCTTCAGGATCTGTCGCACCAAGCGGACGACCTCGCCCGCCTGGATCGGCTTGGTGATATAGGCGTTCGCGCCCAACGACAACGCCCGCTGCCGATCCTCGGCCGCCCCCTCGGTCGTGATGATGATGATCGGCACGTCCTGGTAGTTCTCGTCCGCCCGCAGGCGCTTGACCAGCTTGAGCCCGTCGAGGATCGGCATATTGATGTCGGTGAGCACGAGGTCGAAGCGAGCCCCCGCGAGCTTGCGCAGCGCGTCGACCCCGTCCTCGGCCTCCACCAACGTCAACCCCGCGATCCTGCTGAGCGCGAAGACGATCATCTTGCGCATCGGCGGGCTGTCGTCGACGACCAAGGCGGAGAGCCGCCGAGTGGCTTGTGGAGTCTGGTCCGTCATGCGCCGACGAGCTCTTCGATCGCGTGGCGGCTGAGCGGCGCTTGGGCGGCGTGAGCGCGCAGCCAGAGGTTCTCAAAGGCCAGCCCCGCGTGCTCCGACAGCATCGCCAAGACCGCCAGATCATCGTCGCTGATCCCGTCCTTCTGCGCCAGTAGGGACTCTACCGCGATGATCCCGCAGAGCCGGGCGCCGCTGTGCAGCGGCAGGAAGAAGAGCACCCCGTACTCGCCGGGCATCGGATCCCCGCCTTGCCACGGCCGCCCGAGCCCCGCGACCGCCGCCAGCGGCGGATCCGACGCGAGCACGCGCTCATCGATCTCCTCGATGTGGCCGCCCTCGCGGACCAATGGGAACGCGACCCAGCGCACCTCATCGATCGCGAGGATCGTGAAGCCCCCCACCCCGAGGAAGTTCAGCAAGATCTCGCACAACGCCTGGAGCAGATCTCCGAGCGAGCGGGTCGCGTGGAGCTGTTGAAGGCCGATGTAGACGCTCGCCAAGTGGTAGTTCTCGGCCTCGAGCCCGGCGATCTGCCGCTGCAGCGCCTCGACCCTCGCGGCGGCCGCCGCCAGCGCCACGTCGGACGACTCCGTCGCCACCGACTCCGACGCGACCGCCCCAGGCGCGGCCGTCTCCGGCGCGGCCGTCTCCGGCGCGACCGTCTCAGGCGCGACCGTCTCAGGCGCGACCGTCTCAGGCGCGACCGTCTCAGGCGCGACCGTCTCAGGCGCGACCGTCTCAGGCGTCTCGGCCGCGACCGCCGCCGCCGGCGCGATCGATCCGATCACGCCGCCCTCGCCGCTCCCGACCTGCGCGCCGACCATGTCCTCGTCGGCCGCCGCGACCTCAGTCGCCACAGCGTCGGCGTCGATCGCCTGCGCGGCTGTCGGCGGCGCGCTCGCCTTCGCGCCCGCCAGCGCGGCCCTCGCGGCGACCGCCTCTGCGCGCGCCGCGTCGACCTCCGCCTGCAACGACTCGATCACGGCGGTTCGCGCGGCCAGGGCCGCCTTCGCCGCGGCGGCCGCGTCCATCGCCTCGATGATCGCCGCCTCCGCCACCTCCGACTGGGCCCGCGCCGCCGAGATCGCCTGCGCCCCCGCTGTCCGGGCCGCCTCTGCCTCCGCCTCGGCAGCGGCGAGCGCCGCCTCGAGCTCATGCGAGCGCCGCAGCAGCGACTCGACCACCCCCGCCTCGAGGGGAGCCTCACCGTCGCCACGCTCGTGCAGCTCGCGCCGCAGGCGCGCGTTCTCGGCGATGAGCTGCCGGGCGAACGCCTCGCCTCGGCCGAAGAAGTCGGTCAAGTGGGCATCGGTCTTCTCGCGCTCCGACTCTACTTCCCGGTCCGCACCGCTCATCCGCCGCACCATAACATGGCGCACCTGGTGATTACGCCTTCACGACCTGAGCGCGGCAGGCCTCCGCGAAGCGAGCGATCGCGATCGGCAGCTCCTCGAGCCTCAGCACCTGATCGACCGCCCCGGCCTCGATCGCCGCGCCAGGCATGCCCGGCATCACCGCCGTCCGCGGATCCTCGGCCAGCACCAGCGATCCTGCCGAACGCGCCGCCTCCGCCCCCTCTCGCCCGTCCGTCCCCATGCCCGTGAGGACCAGCGCGCAGAAGCGCGATCCCAGCGCCTTCGCCCCCGACATAAAGAGCAGATCGCCAGAAGGCGTGAGCATCGGCGCACCAGCGCGCTCCGCCGGCGCCCGCACTCGCAGCCGCGCGCCCGCGCCGTCGCGCTCGATCTCCACGTTGAACGACCCCGGCGCGATGTACACCGCGCCCCGTCGGAGCGGTTCGCCGTCGGTCGCCTCGCTCACGCGGAACAAGCAGATCTTGTCCAGGCGCCCGGCGAACGCCCGGGTGAAGCGCGGAGGCATATGCTGGGCCACCACGATCGCCAGCGGCAGCGTCGCCGGCAGCGCGCACAGGAGCTGCTGAATCGCCGGCGGCCCGCCCGTCGACGCCGCGATCGCCACCACCCCGAACGGCCGCTGGTCCGCCTCCTCCGCCGGAGCCGGCCCGATCGGCGCCGCCGCCTCTTGCCCCGCGAGGCTGCGCGCGCGCTCTTGCATACGCACCGCCTCGAGGCGACGGACCAGCCCCACCTTCTCCCGCACCTCCTCCTCGATCCGCCGGAGCTCAGGCCCGATCTGCCGGCTCGGCTTCGCGATGAAGTCGATCGCCCCGAGCTCCAGCGCGCGGAAGACGTGGTCGCGATCAGAGTGGCTCGAGATCACGATCACCGGCGTCGGTCGCTTCGCCATCAGCACCCGGAGGAACGCGAAGCCGTCCATGTCGGGCATCTCCAGATCGAGCGTGATCACGTCCGGCCGCAGCTCGAAGGCCATCTGCAGCGCCTCCTTGCCGTTCACTGCGCGGCCCACCACCTCGATCCCTGGATCCCCCGCGAGCATCGACGCCAACGTCTGCCGGTTGTACGCCGAGTCATCGACGACCAGCGCCCGCAGCCGCCCGCCGCGCTCGCGCTCACCGCCGCTGTGTGGATCGGAGCTCATCGCGGCGAGGGCGCCCGCCGATACGCGAGATCACGGCGGAGGTGGACCAGCTCAAAGGATGTCTCAACGTTCAGCAGGCTCTCGGAGTGGCCCAGGAACAGGTATCCGCCGGGCAGGAGCGCCTCATGGAACGCCTCGGTGATCGAGATCCTCGACTCTTGGGCCAGGTACATCAGCACGTTGCGGCAGAAGATCACGTCGACCGGCCCGCTCGCCGCGACCGACGCCGTATCGATCAAGTTCAGCGGCCGGAACGACACCAGCGCCCGCACTTGATCACACACCCGCGCCGACTCGCCGACCGGCTCGAAGTAGCGGTCACGCAGCTCCGGCGCGGTCGTGCGAAAGCTCGACGGCCCGTACACGCCGTGGCGCGCCACGCTGAGCACCTTGCGGCTGAGATCGGTGCCGATCACCCGCAGCGTCCAGCCGCGGAAGAGGCCGCTCTCGAGCAGCAGGATCGCCAACGTATACGCCTCCTCGCCGGTCGAGCAGCCGGCGCTCCACAGCGTCAAGCGCAGGCTCCCCGCGCGGCTACGCGCCAGCTCCGGCAGCACCTCCTCGCGGAACGCGTCGAGCTGGAATTGTTCGCGAAAGAAGTACGTCTCGTGGGTCGTGATCGCCTCGACCGCCAGCGCCAGCTCCTGCGGCCCCTCGCCTGATCGGCGCAGCAGATCCACGTACGCGGAGAAGCTCGTGAGGCCCAGCGCGGCCAACCGCGGGCCCAGGCGCCGCTCGAACAAGAACCCTGAATCGAGCCCGTAGACGACCCCGCAGTGGCCTTGGATCAGCGACTGCAGCGCGCCGAGCTCCTCCTCGGAGATCTTGACTCGGCCGCCAACGAGCTCGTCCTCAGCGCTCACCACCGCCTCACACTCTATCTCGAGCGTCCCCGGCCCGCGCCCGCCGATCGTCCCCTGCTCACGTGGCGACACCCGCGCTGACCGGCGCGATCAACGCCCGAAACGCGCGGTCGATCGCCTCATCGTGCGCGTGCCCGCCCATCACGCTCGCGAGCAGCGCCCGCGCGGCCTCCAGCTCCTGGCTCAGCAGCGCCGCCAACGCCCCGGGATCATCGACCTCCACCACCTCGTCTGCGCGATCGAGCACCGCCCCGGCGACCAGCAGCGCCGCCAAGCCATCCGCCCCAGGCGGCTCGTGGTGCAGCGACCAGAACGCCATCTCCGCCTCTGCGAGCGCCGCAGCCGCCGGATCTTTGCCCGTGAAGAGCCGCCACAGCTTCGCCGGCAGCTCCTCCGCGATCTTGTGGACATCCACCACATCATCGGCCCCGTAGAGCTGCCCTGGGCGCCGTTTGAAGCTGCTGCGCCGGAACAGCGCGCCGATCAGGATCACCGGGATCGGCGGCTCGCACTCCTTCGCGAGCGCGCACAGATCGTGCACAGGCGTCCCCGGGAGCGCCGTATCGATCACCAGCCCGTCCCACGAGCCCGCGTCGATCGCCCGCGCCACCGCGTCGCCATCCGACAGGCGATCGACGCCGAAGCCGTACGCCTCGAGGATCCGCGCCGTCGCGCAGACGATCCCGGGCTGGGTGTGCGCCACCAAGATCCTAAGCTTCTCCATCTGCCACCGTCCTGCCTCCTTAACCTTGGGTCACCCGCAGCAGCCCGTCCAAGTTGATGACGAAGATCATCTCCTCGTTCACCCGACACACCCCGCTAAAGATGTCCTCGCCCGCGTCGCCCGCGTCGCCGCGCAGCATCGACGGCGCCGGCCGCAGCGAGCGCGCGGGGACCCGCAGCTCGCCGACCACGCGGTCGACCTTCAGCCCGGCGATCCGCCCGCTCACGCTGACGATGATCAGCTTGTTCAGGTGATCGATCGCCGGATCGATCACGACGCTGAAGCGCCGACGAAGATCGATCACCGGGATCACCACCCCGCGCAGTTGGATCACCCCCTCGACGATCGCCGGCGCCTGCGGGATCGGCCGGATCCGGTACGGCTTCGCCTGGATCACCTCCTTGATCCGCATGATGTCGATCCCGTAGAGCCCGACTCCGACGATGAAGCCGGCCAGCTTCAGCTCCTCATCGACCTTCGCCTCGCCCGCCATCAGCGCCGCTCCTCGTCCGCGCCGAGGCGCAGGAAGTCGCGCGGATCGAGCACCTCCGGCAGGTTGAGGATGATGATCAGCGCCCCGCGGTGGCGCGCGAGCCCGCGGATATACTCCGCCCGGCGGCCTGAGATCCCCCCGGGCCGCTCCTCCATCGACTCAGGCGGAATCCGCACCACCTCGAGCACCTGGTGCACCAAGAGCCCGTACGGCTCGCCTTGGAAGCTGACGATCAGCACCCGCGCCGCCCGCCCGTAGGCCTGCTCCGCCAGCCCCAAGCGCCGCCCCAGATCGAGCACTGGGATGATCCGCCCGCGCACGTTGCCGATCCCCAGCAAGAACGCCGCGGTCCGCGGCACATAGGTCGTCTGGAACGACTTCGTGATCTCCTCGATCTCCGCGATCGGCAGCCCGTAGATCTCCGAACCTACCCGAAAGGACACGTAGTGGCGCAGGTCGCGTCGCACCTCGCGCTGCTTGTAGCCGTGCTCATAGTCCTCGTCGGTCGCGACGCTCTCGCCGCTGCGCATCAGCGCCTGCCACAGATCATCCGGCTCAGCGGGCATAGCCGCCTCCCACCTGCTCGCGCAGCCCCTCGTCCACCAGGCGAGCGACGTCGAGCAGCAGCACCGTCCGATTCGCCCCCAGCTCGGTCGCGCCCGCGATCCCCGGGATGTTCCTGATCGCGCTGCCCAGCGGCTTGATCACCACGTCTTGTTGCCCCATCAGCTCATCCACCACCAGCCCGACCCGGTGCTGCGCCAGCCCGACCACCACCACGTACAGCCGCCCGCCCGCGCTGCGATAGCCCGGCGGCGACCGCAGCCCGAAGAGCCGCGAGAGGTGGAGCAGGGGCAACGTCTTGCCGCGCAGCGTGATCACCTCTTGGCCCTCGATCGTGCCGATCGCGCGGCGCTCCACCATGATCGACTCCAGCACCGCGCTCAGCGGGATGCAGAAGGTGTGGCCCGCGCTCTCGATCACCAGCGCTTGGATGATCGCCAGGGTCACCGGCAGCGTGATCGCGAAGCGCGTCCCTCTGCCGATCTCGGTGTGCAGATCGATCATGCCGGAGAGCCGCGCGATGTTGGTCTTCACCACGTCCATGCCGACCCCGCGGCCGGAGATCGCCGTCGCCTCGTCGCGGGTCGAGAAGCCCGGCGTGAAGATCAAGTTCGTCGCCTCGAGCGCGCTGATCGTCTCCGCCTCCTCCGCCGTGATCACCCCCCGACGAACCGCCGCGTCGCGGATCCGCCGCCAGTCCATGCCCGCGCCGTCGTCCTCCACCTCGATCACGACGCGGTTCCCCTTCTGGAAGGCGCGCAGATCGATCCGCCCGATCGGCGGCTTGCCGGCGGCGGTCCGCGCCCTCGCCGGCTCGATCCCATGATCGATGCAGTTGCGGATCATGTGCATCAACGGGTCCGACAGCTCCTCGACGATCAGCTTGTCGAGCACCGTCTCCTCGCCTGCGATCAGCAGCCGGATCTCCTTATCGAGCTCGCGGCTCACCTTACGGACCACCCGCCCGAGCTTGTCGAAGATCTGGCCGATCGGGACCATCCGCACGTCCAAGATCCCCTGCTGCAGCAGGCTCAGCTTGCGCGCCATCTCGCGGATCTGCACCTGCAGCTCGCGGCTCTGATCGGTCGCCTGATCGACCAGGCGCAGCCGCCCGTGCACCGCCGCGAGGTTCGCCTGCACCAGACCTAGCTCACCGACCAGGTTCATCAGGACATCCAAGCGGCGCAGGTCGACCCGCACCGTCTGGCTGAGGCTGCGCAGGCTCGCGTCCCCCTCGCCGTCGAGCTCGCCCGGCCCCTCGCTCACCGACGCGCCGCCGCGACCACCGGGTCCCCCGCCGCTCAGCGTCGCCGGCCTGCTCGCCGCCGCCGGCTTGCTCGCCGCCGCCGGGTGGCCCTCCACCGCCGCCGGCTTGCTCGTCGTCGCCGGCTTGCTCGTCGTCGCCGGCTTGCTCGCCGTCGGCTTGCTCGCCGTCGGCTTGCTCACCACCTCGGCCGCGAGCGTACTCGCCGCCTCAGCCTGCCCCGGAGGGGCCAGGCGGTGCACCGACACATCGCGCTCTGCCAGCGCGCTCGCCACGTCCGCGAAGCCCAAGGGCGATCCGAGGATGATGTCGAGATCGATCCGATCATCCGCCGTCACGTCGGCGCTGGGCAGGTACGTGATCACCTCCCCGAACGCCTTCATCTTGTCCTTCACCTGCTCGATCCCGACGTCGATCGCCAAGATGTCGAACGACACATGGACACGATACAGGCTCCGCCCCTTGCGGAGGTTCTCGCGCAGGCGGTGCTCCTCGTACTCGCTGAGCACGCTCAGGATCGCCTCACCCACCCACTCCAGGTCGTCCTCATCGCCGCCGCCCTGGACCGCCCGCGAGAGCCCCTCGATCCGCCCGAGCAGCGGCAGCAGATCCGGCGCATCGTCGCCTTCATCGCGCGGGATCAGCAGCCCCGCGAAGGTCTCCACCGCCTCGAAGAGCACGTCCAGCACCCCGCGGCTGAACTCCAGCTTGCCGAGGCGCAGCCGATCGAGCGCCCCCTCGAGCGCGTGCGCCACCGTCCCGATCTCGGTCGCGTTGAAGAGTCCGGCCAGCCCCTTCAGGCTGTGGATCGCCCGAAAGGCGGCGTTCAGCGCCTCTGGATCGACCGCGCCGCCGCGCGCCTGGGCCTCCAGCTCCAGCAGGTGCCTGGAGAAGATCTCGACGCTCTCCTGGGCCTCGCCGATGAACTCGGACGAGTGGGGATCCATCGATGACACGCCGCCGCAGTATACGCTGCTCATCACGGCCGCGCGCGCTCACGCCGGCTCAGCCGAGCGCCTGTAAATACGGCAGCAGCTCCGGCTCACCGACGAACCACCAGAGCGGCGCCGAGCGCAGATCCGCGGCCGCCTCTTGCGCAGCGATCACGCGCCCCTGCGCCCCCTCCGCGAGCGCCAGCGGCATGCTCGGATCGAAGCGCCCGCTCGGCAGGCCGAAGATCACCCGCCGCGCCCCGAGCCCCTCCGCCACCGCGAAGGCCCGCTCCCCTGCCGCGCGCAGCGCCGCGCGGTCCAGCGCGCCGCGTCGTCCCAGCCCCAGCAGCAGGATCCGCTGCGCGCTGAGCACCCGCCGCGAGCACGTCAGCAGCGCCTCGTCGACCGCCGCGACGAAGAAGCCGCGCCGAAGCGGCTCCGACAGCCCCCCGCAGGTGCGCCAATCGACCAGCCCTGCCAGCCCGCGCAGCGGCCGCTCATCGCTCCACACCGGCAGGATCATCGTATCTGCCGCGCCGCCCTCGATCGAATCCAACACCGCCATACCCAGCTCCAACACCCGCGCGCGCGCCTGCCTGGGCGCCGACGTCAGCGGGCGGACGTTGGGTTGCAGGTCGTCGTGCATCTCGCTCTCACGCTGTCGGTCGCAGCCGCTGCGCCAAGCCCTCAGCGAGGCCGTTCACGAACGCCACCGAGCGCTCGCTCCCATAGCGCGCGGCCAGACGCACCGCCTCGGCCAAGATCACCCCGCGCGGAGTGTCCGCGATCGCCCCCATCTCGCCCGCCACCAAGCGCAGGATGTTTCGATCCACCCGATCCATACGCACCAGCCGCCACGTCCGCGACGTCGCCTCGATCTCCGCATCGATCGCCGTATGCCGGGCGATCACCGCCTCCACCAAGCGCTCCGCGAAGCCGCGGATCGCTGGGGTCGCCAACCACGCCGCGATCGGCGGCCCCTCCGCGGGCGACCCTGCCTGCGGCGGATTCGCCCAAAAGAGCGCGATCGCCCGCGGCCACTCTGAAGGCACGTACGACTCCAAGTGACACAGAGCCAGCAGCGCGAGCTCACGGGCGTCACCGCGCTCGCTGCGCCCGCGATCACGCCCGCCGCTCTCTGGCGCAGGGCTCGGCTTGCTCACGTCGGAGTCTCTCATCGCCGCCGCTGCTTGCTCGCCGGCTTCGTCGCCGCCGGCGCTTCTTCCTCGGGCGCGCGCAGCGCTCGTAGCGCGCGAAACAAACGCACCTGCTCGACCGCCGCCATCGCCGCCTCCGCGCCCTTATTGCCGGCCTTCGCGCCAGCGCGGTGGATCGCCTGCTCCAACGTATCCGCCGTCAGCACCCCGAAGGCCACCGGCGTCGAGAACGCCAGCGAGAGCTGCCCGACCCCCTTCGTGACCTCACCCGCGATCAGATCGAAGTGGATCGTATCACCGCGAATGAGGCAACCGAGCGCGATCACGGCGTCGTAGATCCCGCACTCGAGCACCTGCGAGACCACCGACGGGATCTCGAACGCCCCAGGCGTCCGCACCACCGTGATCTGCTCCGCCGCCGCCCCTGAGCGCACGAGCGCGTCGATCGCCCCCTCGAGCAGCCGCTCCGTAATAAACGAGTTGAAGCGAGCGACGACGATCGCGACGCGGAGGCCGCTCGCGTCGAGCGAGCCCTCGACCACTCGGACCCTAGCTGCGGGGCTTTCCATGCGCGTGGGCATACCCTGGCAACCCCGGGCGATCAAGCGCCTGCGCCCGCGCCGCGCAAAAAGGGCGAGGGGAGCGGCCACAAGCCTGATCCCCTCGCCCACCGCGCCCTCGCGGACGCGTCCTCACCGCCGTCGGCTAGTCGCGCTTGAGGCGACCGAACACGTCGGCGAGCGTCGCGCCGGCGTCGCTCGCGTTGGCGAAGCCCTGCGCGTCGGCCAGCTCGTCCTGGCGGCGAGCGCTCTTGATCGACAGGCCGATCTTCCGCTCCTTCGCGTCCATCTGGATCACCTCGGCGCGGATCTTTTGGCCCGGCTCGAGGTGCGTGCGCGGGTCTTCCACGCGATCCTCGCTGATCTCCGAGATATGGATCAGCCCCTCGACGCCCGGCTCGATCTCGGCGAAGGCGCCGAAGTCGGTGAGCTTGAGGATCTTGACCTCCGCGATCTTGCCGATCGGGAACTCGTACGGGATCCGGTCCCACGGGTCCTGCTCGAGCTGCTTGAGGCCCAGGCTGATCTTCGGCTTCTCGCCGGAGTCATCGATGTTGAGGACCATCGCGCGGACCTGGTCGCCCTTCTTGAAGAGCTCGCTGGGGTGGCGCACGCGCTGCGTCCAGCTCAGGTCGGTGATGTGGATCAGGCCGTCGATCCCCGGCTCCAGCTCCACGAACACGCCGAAGTCGGCGATGTTGCGGACGGTGCCCTCGACCACCGCGCGCGGCGGGTACTTGTCGACCACCTTCTCGTAGGGGTTCTCCTCGAGCTGCTTCATGCCCAGGGAGATGCGGTTCTGCGAGACGTCGATGTCGAGCACCACCGCGCGGACGGTGTCGCCGATCTTGAGGAATTGCTTGGGGTTCTTGATCTGGCGCGTCCAGGACATCTCCGAGACGTGCACCAGGCCCTCGATCCCCTCCTCGAGCTCGATGAAGGCGCCGTAGTCCTTGAGGCTGACGACCTTGCCCTCGACCACCGTGCCGGGGATGTAGCGCTCTTCGGCGTTGATCCACGGGTCCGAGGTGATCTGCTTGAGGCCCAGGCTCACGCGCTCGCTGTCGCTGTTGAACTTGAGGACCTTGACCTTGACCTTATCGCCGACCTGGAAGAGCTCCGACGGGTGGTTGACGCGGCCCCACGACATGTCCGTGATGTGGAGCAGGCCGTCGATCCCGCCGAGGTCGATGAAGGCGCCGTAGTCGGTGAGGTTCTTGACCACGCCCTCGACGATCTCGCCCTCTTGCAGGCGGTTCAGCGTGTCGGTCTTGAGGTTCGCGCGCTCCGCCTCGAGCAGGACGCGACGGCTCAGGACGATGTTGCCCCGCTTCTTGTTGAACTTGATGATCTTGAAGTCGTAGTCTTGGTCGATGAAGATATCCAGGTTACGGACCGGCCGCAGATCGACCTGCGATCCCGGCAGGAAGGCCTTCACGCCGCCTTGCAGCAGCACGGAGAGGCCACCTTTGACCCGCGCGGTGATCGTGCCGCGGACGATCCCGTCGGCCTCACACGCGCCCTGGATCTCGTCCCAGACCTTGCGCTTGCGCGCCTTGTCCTTGGACAGGATCACGAGGCCGTTCTGGTCCTCGAGCGACTCGAGGAGGACCTCGATCTTGTCGCCGACGTGGACTTGAATCGTGCCATCTTCGTCCGCGAACTCGCGGAGGGGCACCTGGCCTTCGGCCTTGATGCCGATGTCGACGACCGCGTAGTCGCCGATGATATCGACGACGGTGCCGTTGACGATGCTGCCTTCGCGGATCTCCGCGGTCTCTTGCAGCGACTGCTCAAAGAGCGCGGCGAAGTCATCTTCGCCCGCGACTTGGTTGATGTCCGTGTTCATGGTGGGGTGGGGATTTCCTTGCAAAAAAGATGTCCCCGGCGGCCAGCGTTCGCGTCACATACGCGCGCGAGCGCTCAGCCCCGGAGCCCGGGGAACGTATGAGTTTTCCCCAAGTGCGTCAACGACCAAGACGCCCCGCGCCGCGCCCGATCAGCCCTCACGGCCGTCGATGATCGTGATGATCCGCCGCACCACCTCACCGATCTCTAAGTGACTGGAGTCGAGCACCACCGCGTCCGCCGCTTGGACCAGCGGCGCAGACGCCCGCGAGCGATCCCGACTATCACGCAGATCGACCTCTGCCATCACCTCATCCAAGGGCATCGACGGGCAGTCTTGGGCGATCTCGGCGTGCCGGCGCTGCGCCCTCGCCTCCAAGCTCGCGGTCAGGAAGAACTTATGGCGCGCCCCCGGGAAGACCACCGTGCCCATATCGCGGCCCTCGGCGACGCAGCCGCTGGTGGAGAGCGCGCGCTGGAGCCCCAGCAGCGCCGCGCGCACCGCTGGGTGCTGTGACACCCGCGAGGCCCCCTCTGAGATCGCAGGCGTCCGGATCGCCGCGCTCACGTCTTCGCCGCCGCAGCGCACCGTCTGCCGCAGCCCCGCGCCCTCGCCGAGCGGCTCCATATGAAAGGAGATCGGCAGCGACCCCGCCAGCGCGGCCAGCCCCGCCTCATCTTCCCAGGCGACCCCGTCACGCGCGGCGGCCCACGCGAGCGCCCGATAGATCGCCCCCGTGTCGAGCAGAGGCAGCCGGTAGTGCTCGGCGAGCCGGCGCGCGACCGTGCTCTTGCCGGCGCCCGCGGGGCCATCGATCACGATCAGGCGGGGCGAGGCGGGGTTGGGGTCGGTCATGGCGCGCGGAGGATAGACCAAGCCGCGGCGCCACGGCGCGCGACTTCGAGTCGCCCGTCTTGCTGGCGCTGGCGAGGGATGGCAGGGTCTAGCCGCATGTCGACACTGCTGCCACCGCGCCTGCGCGCGCGCCACCTCGCCGTCGCGGTCGCGGTCGCGGCGACCCAGCTCGCCTGCGTCACCGTGCGCCCCTCCGAGCGCCAAGTCCTCAGCACCCCTGAGATGGATCCCTCGCGCGACGGCCCCGAGGAGATCTGGCACTCACACGTCGAGTCCGCGCGCGAAGGCGGCTTCGGCGGCCACGGAGCTGCAGGTGGCGGATGCGGCTGCGGCTGATCCTCGGGCTCGCGCTGCTCGCCCTCTCCCTGCTCCTGCCGGCCCGTCCGATCGCCGCCGCCGATCGTATGGTCCTTCGCGGCAACTACTACCGTGAGGCCTCCAACCGGGTCCTCGCGCCGGAGGTGATGCTCACCAAAGATCTGCCGGACGAGCGCCTCACCCTCGGCGTCACCTACCTGCTCGACGCCGTCTCCTCCGCCTCGATCGCCGCGGGCGCCGCCTCCGTCACCGGCGGCGACTTCGTCTTCACCGAGATCCGCCACGAGGTCACCGCCGCGGCCGCCTCGCGGCTGCGCGACTGGTCGCTCAGCGGCTTCTTCCGCTACTCCACCGAGAGCGACTATCGCTCGCGGATCGCCGGCGCCTCGCTCGCGCGCGACATCCTCGAGCGCTCGGGCACCGTCAGTCTCGCGTACTCGTACACCTCCGACGAGGTGATGTACATCCGCGCCAACATCCGCGACCTCCGCCCCTGGAACTCCACCGGCGACGACAACCGCCTGCAAGTCCACTACCTCAACCTCGGCTACGCCCACGCCCTTCACCGCACCGTGCTCGGCGGCGTCAACCTCGAGGCTGCCTTCGCCGCCGGGCCGATGGACAACCCCTATCGCAAGGTGCTCAACGGCCTCGACGAGTCGCACCCGCTCACCCGTCGTCGCCTGGCCCCCAGCCTCTTCGCGCGCTGGGCGATCCCACGGGCCCGCCTGGTCCTCGAGCCGCGCTACCGCTACTACGCCGACGACTGGGGGATCCGCGCCCACGCCCTCGAGGCCCGCGTGCACATCCGGCCGCTGCGCCACCTGCTGCTGCGCCTGCGCTACCGCTACTACACCCAGACCGCCGCCTCATTCTGGCGCGAAGACGCCGCCTACGGCGTCGACGAGCTCTACCGCACCGCCGATCCGAAGATGAGCGAGTTCCACAGCCACACCCCAGGCGCGCAGGTGGTGGTCGAGCTCGACGCGATCGTGCGGCGCGTCCCGGCCCTCCACTGGCTCGCTGGCGCTTGGATCGAGGCCACGTACAACCACGTGTTTCAGACCACGCGCTTCGGCGACGCCCGACTCGGCAACCTCGCCTTCTCGATGCCCTTCTGATCGGCGATCGTATGGCGCTCGATCGTGGGATCTCGGAGTTCGGCCAGCGCCTCGGCGACCACGTCCACGCCTGCGTCGGCTGCCGCGGCGCCGTGCTCACCGACGACGACGGGCACCCCGTCGACTACGCCTGCCGCACCGAAGAGCTGACCGCGCTCGAGATCCAGATCGTCGGCGCCCAGTGCGAGCGCGCGCTCGCGGACCTGCGCCACCACCTCGACCTCGATCTCCAGCGGCTCACGCTCGGCCTCAGCGCCGACCGAGGGCGCCTCCTCGCCCGCGCCCTCGACCACGGCTATGTGCTCGCCGCCCTCTACGACCCCGCCGCGATCGCCGACCACAGCGCCTTCGCCGACCTCACTGCGCAGATTGAGCGCCTCCTCGGATGACCACGGTGCGGCCGCGCACGTGACAATTGGCCCCAAATGTGGTTTACAGGGCCTCCCAGGACGCACAAGATACAACTTGACGTTGCGTCATGTTTTCAATAATGACTGGCGTACAACGGCGTTCGGCACACTGGCTGTGGCAAGGAGTTACGTGAGCGATGGCAACCCACATCACTGAAGAGTGCATCAACTGCGGCGCCTGCGAGCCAGAGTGCCCCAACGAAGCGATCTCCGAGGGCGATGACACCTACGTCATCGACCCCAACCTCTGCACCGAGTGCGTCGGCTTCCACAGCATGGAGGCCTGTCAGGCCGTGTGCCCCGTCGAGGTCTGCCTCCCTGATCCGAGCCACGTCGAGAGCGAAGAGGATCTGCTCGCGCGCGCCCGCCGCCTCCACCCCGACAAGAACTTCCCCGCGGTCGACGGCCTCACCCCCCAGCTCAGCCACTTCCGCAGCCCGAAGAAGAAGAAGTAGCAGCAGCCTGCCCGGCTCTCTGCCGCGAGCGCGCGCGATCCAGCGGATCACGCGCGCTCTCGCTATTTCGCCGCTCACGACCGCCGTCCCCGCGCCCCTCGGCCCTGCGCGCTTTTGTTCGCCGCGCCCAGCCGCTACGATGCGAGGCCGATGGCGGGGATCCATGAGCGGCGCTGGTGGCCTCGCCTGATCGCCTCGTTGTTGCTCGCCGGCGCCGCCCTCGCCTTGCTCAGCCGCAGCGTCGGCGCCCTCCCCGACTCCCTCGCCGTCGCCTGGTGGGTCGTCCCTGCCTACCTCGCGATCCTGCTCCTCTACTTCTTCACCCGCGCCTGGCGCTGGTGGTTCCTCGTCCGCGCGCTCGGCCCTGCGCCCTTGGGGATCACCCTGCAGGTCGCGCTCGCCGGCTTCTTTTGGATCATCCTGCTGCCCTGGCGCCTCGGTGAGCTCGCGCGGCCGATCCTCCTGTCTCAAGCGACACGTCTACCTGCGCCGCAGATCCTCGGCACCATCGCCCTCGAGCGCGTCACCGACGGCCTCACCGTCTGCGGCCTCTTCTTCCTCACCCTCGGCGCGCACCGCAGCGGCCCGCGCAGCGCCGAGATCCAGGCGATCGCCGGCAGCGTCAGCGCCCTCTTCCTCGCCGCCCTCATCGTCTTGATCGCTATGGCTCTCTGGCCGCGGGTGATCGGCGCGGCGATCCGCGCGCTGCTCGGACGGATCCACGGGGGCGTCGCCGATCGCCTCGGCGACGTCGCCGACGGGATCGCCGCCGGCCTCCGCTGCCTGCCCTCACCCCGCCCGCTGCTCGCCTTCCTCGCTGTCAACGCCCTCTACTGGTCGATCAACGCCGTCGGTATGGTCGTGCTCGCCCGCGGCTGCGGCCTCGATCTCGGGCTCATCGAGATCACCGCCGTCATGACCGTCATCAACCTCGCCCTGCTCGTCCCTGGCGCGCCGGGCCACCTCGGCACCTTCCAGCTCGGCGTGCTCGGCGGCCTCGCCCTCGTCGTCCCGCAGAGCACCCTCAGCGACGCCGGCCTGCGCTACGCCGTCTACCTCTACACCACCCAGATCGGCGTCTGCGTGGTCCTCGGCGTCTGGTCCAGCGCCCGCCTCGGCGTCGCCTGGAGGCCGCTCCTCGATCGCCTGCTCGGCGGCGGCGCCGCCAGCGAGCCGCCCCCGACCTCGCCCCCATGACCGCCGATCCGCGCGCCGCTCACGAGTACATGCTCTCGACCGCCCGCCGGATGTTCACGGAGACCAGCTTCGACACCCCGCGCTGCTCCATCGTCACCCCGTAGAGCCGGTCCGCGATCTCCATCGTCCGCTTGTTGTGGGTGATGATGATGAACTGAGTCCGCTCCGCCATCTCGCGGACCAAGTTGCCAAAACGCCCCACGTTCGCCTCATCGAGCGGCGCGTCGACCTCGTCGAGCAAGCAGAACGGGCTCGGCTTGATCAAGAAGATCGCGAAGATCAGGCTCACCGCCGTCAGCGCCTTCTCGCCGCCGCTCAGCAGCTCCAGGCTGCGCACCTGCTTGCCAGGCGGCTGCGCGATGATCTCCACCCCCGTGTTCAGCAGATCGCCCGCGTCGGTCAGCCGCAGCTCCGCGCGCCCGCCGTTGAACAGCCGCGGGAAGATCTGCTGGAACATCGCGTCCACCGACTTAAACGTCTCGATGAACCGATCGCGCGTCGTCTTGTTGATCTTCTCGATCGCCTCCTGGAGCTGCGAGATCGCCTCCTCCAGGTCCTTCTTCTGCGAGGTCAAGAACTCGAAGCGCCCCGCGACCTCCTCGTACTCCTCGATCGCCGTCAGGTTCACCTCGCCCATACGCCCGAGGATCCGCTTGAGCTCGCGCGCCCGCTCCCCGGCGTTCGCGCCCGCTGGCTCGCGGTCATGAAAGTCGATCAGCACCTCCGCCAGCTCGCAGTCGAAGCGCTCGCGCACGTCCGCCTCGAGGTGGCTCAGCTCGAGCTGGAGCTCCTTCAGCCCCATCTCGATCTCACGCAGGCGCTCACGCTGCTCGTCGCGCTCGCCGCGGAGGTTGCGGATCGCCAGCTCCGTCTCGTCGACGCTCGCCCGGGCGCCTTCATAAGCCTCACGGCGATCGTGCCCGACCTGCACCGCCGCCGCGTGGCGATCGAGCAGCGCCTCGCGCTCCTCGCGGGCCGCGGCGATCGCCCCGTCCAGCTCGACGATCCTCGCCTCGCCCTCGCTCGCGTGCTGCACCAGCCGCCGCGCGCGATCGCGCTCGCTCGTCACCTGCCGCTCCAGCCGCCCCTTCGCCGCCTCCAGCGCCCCTCGCTGCTGCTGCCAGCGCGCCAGCGCCACCTTCGCCTCCGTCAACATCTCCGCGATCCGGTCGCGCTGCTCCGCGATCCCCTCGATCTGCGCCTGGCCCTCGTAGATCGCCGCCTCCAGCGCCGGCAGCCGCAGCTCCGCCGCCGCCAGCTCTTGCGTCAACGACGCTCGCTCGCCCGAGCGCTCACGCAGGCTCAGCTCCAAGCGCTCGCGATCGCGGCGCAGCCCCGCCTGCCTGCTCGCCACCTGCTGCAGCGACGCCTCCAGCCGCCGCAGCTCCTGCGCGTGCGCCAGCCGCGTCTTCTCGGCCTCGAGCACATACGCCTCGCTCGCCTCGCGCTCGCCCTCGACCGCGCCGAGCCGCTCGACCAGCGCCGCGTGCTCCGCCCGCGCCTCCTCATGCGCCGCGCTCAGCGCCTCGACCTCGCTCGCCAGCTCCCGGATCTCGCGCTTCTGCTGCAAGAGCGCCGAATCCAGCCCCTTCGCCGACCCGCCCACGATCACCCCCGACGGCTCGATCCGGTCGCCCTCTGGCGTCACCATCGGCCAGCGCGCCCCGGCGTGCCACAGCTCCAGCGCCCGCTCCAACCCCTCGACCACCACCGTATCGCCGAGCAGCGCCGCCACGATCGGCCGCATCTCCTCACGCGCCTCCACCAGCGACGACAGACGCCCTAGCACCCCCGGCGCCGCCAGCAGCGTCGCGTCCGCCTGCGGCTCCACAGGCCGGCACGAGCGCGGCAAGAACGAGGTCCGCCCCTCTTGAGCCCGCCGCAGCAGCGCCACCCCCTCGAGCGCCACCGCCGGCGCGTCGACGACCACCCCTTGCAGGCGATCGCCCAGCACCGACGACAGCGCCGCCTCGAGCGACGCAGGCGCCGCGATGTAGTCCGCCATGATCCCCAGCAGCCCCGCCCCGCCGCCGAGCTCGCCGCGCCGCTGCATCAACACCTGCACGCCGCTCGCGCAGCCGCGGTACCGCGCCTGGATCTCCTCGAGCGAGGCCAGCCGCGAGCGCGCCCGATCCGCCGCGCTGCGCCTCGTACCTGCTGCCTGATCCGCCCGTCGCACCTCCTCGCGCAGCCGCTGCCGCTCGCGATCCAGCTCTTGCCGCCGCGCCTGCAAGTCCTCCACCGCCTGCGCCGCCGCCTCGTGGGCCGCGCGCGCCGAGCTCTGCTCCGCCTCTGCGCCGCCGCCCGCGGCCGCCAGCCCCTCCAGCTCCGCGTCGATCCCGGCGATCCGCTGCGACAGGTCCGCGAGCGAATCCGCCCGCGACTCGCTCTGCGCCCGCAGCGTCGCCGCGCGGGTGTGCAGCCGCCCTTGCTCGTCCCGCGCCCGATCCAAATCGACCCGCGCGCCCCGGTGCCGCGCGTTCAGCTCCTCGTGCTCCGCGCTCCAGCGCTCGACCGCGTCCTCCGATCCACCTGGCCCATCGGCCATCTCGTCGAGCGACGCCCGCGCCTCCGCGAGCTCCTGCTCCAGGGCCGCCAGCCCGCGCTCCACCGTCGCCGCCTCGCTGCGCGACAGCGCCACCGCTTGGCCGAGGCTCTCCTGCTCGCGCCGCCGAAAGCCCTCCTCGGCCTCCCCGAGCTGCAGCTGCTTCTCGAGATCGAAGATCTGCTGCTGCGCCGCGCTCAGCGACGCCTCGCGCTGCGCCAGCTCCAGGCGGTGCGCCTCGATCCGCCCCTCATGCCCGGAGAGCGCGCTGCGCAGCGCCTCCACCTGCTCAGCCAGATCGGCCCGCCGCGCCCCCAGGACCCGCGACGTCACCGCGAGCTCGAGGAAGCGGTGGCTCGAGCTCCACAGCTCCAGCTCGCGCAGCTCCCCGCGGTATCGTTTATAGCGCTCGGCCTTCTGCGCCTGCTTGCGCAGCGTCCCCAGCCGCCCCTCCAGCTCGCCGACCACGTCGCTCACCCGCAGCAGGTTCTGCTGGGTCTGCTCGATCCGGCGCTCCGCCGCCTGCTTCTGCGCCTTGAAGCGGGTGATCCCTGCCGCCTCGTCGAGCATCGTCCGCCGGTCCTCAGGCTTCGACGAGACGATCTTCCCCACCTGCCCCTGCTCGATGATCGAGTAGCCCCGCGCGCCCGCGCCTGTCCCTAACATCAGCTCATGGATGTCACGGAGCCGGCACGGCACCTTGTTGATCAAGTACTCGCTGGTGCCGTCGTTGTAGAGCCGCCGGGTGATCGCGATCTCCGCGTAGTTCGCGAACGGAGGCGGCGCCGAGCCGTCGTTCTCGAAGGTCAGCGTCACCTCGGCCATACCGCCCGGCCCGCGGGTCGCCGATCCCGCGAAGATCACGTCTTGCATGCCGCTGCCGCGCAGGTGCTTCGCCCGCTGCTCACCGAGCGACCAGCGGATCGCGTCGACGATGTTCGACTTCCCGCAGCCGTTCGGCCCGATCACGCCCGTGACCTGCTCGTCGACGTGGATCACCTCCCGATCGGCGAACGACTTGAACCCGATCACCTCGAGCTTCTTGATGCGCATGCCAAGGAGGGCCGCGGGGCCGTCGCAGGCATAACACCCCCATCGGCGCGGCGAAACGCCCGCGGGATCCGAGCGATCTCGGAGATCTCACATATGTACGCCGCGCCTCACGTGTGCTACCCACGCAGAGCGTGAGTCAGGAGCTCCTGATCGTCCTCGCGGCCCTCGGCGGCGCGCTCGCTGCGGTCACCGTGATCGTCGCGGTCCAACGCGCCCGGGCACTGCCGCCTCCCGCCGAGCCGCCGGCGCTCGCGGACGCGGACACCGAGAAGGATCGGAGCCAGCCAACCCGGCCCGTCGTGACGCCGCCGCGGCCTGTCGACGGCGCCCTCCCGCTCCCGCACGACAAGCCGACCCCGCCCAAGGGCCCGGAGCGCGAAGAAGATCGCCAGCGCCGCGAGCAGCGCGAGCGCTACGCCCAAGGCCTCGCGCAGACCCGCGGCGGCTTCATCGCCCGCCTCGCGCGGATCTTCCAGGCGCGCCCGCGGGTCAGCGCCGAATTGAAGGAGGAGGTCGAGACCATCCTCTTTACCGCCGACATCGGCGCCCGCACCGCCCAGAAGCTCATGGAGCGGGTCAGCGAGGTCCTCGATCGCGGCACCGTCGCCGATCCTGAGGCTGTATGGGGGGTGATCCGCGCCGCCGCCCGCGAGATCCTCGATCTCAAGCCCTCCCCCCTCGACTACCAGCCGCAGCCGCCTCCTTATGTGCTGCTGATGATCGGCGTCAACGGCGTCGGCAAGACCACCACCCTCGGCAAGATGGCGGCGATGCACCGCGCCGCTGGCCGGCGAGTCCTCTTGGTCGCTGGCGACACCTACCGGGCCGCCGCCGCGGAGCAGCTCGAGATCTGGGCCCGCCGCACCGGCGCCGAGATCCACATGGGCAAGGAGGGCGCCGATCCATCCTCCGTGATCCACGACGGCATCGCCCGCGGCCGCCGCGAGGGCTTCGACGTCGTGCTCTGCGACACCGCCGGCCGCCTGCACACCAAGAAGGAGCTGATGGCCGAGCTCGGCAAAGTGCGGCGCTCCTGCGTCAAGGCGCTCGCCCGGGATCAACCCCAAGAGCGCGCCGAGGCGATCCAGGGCCCGCACGACACCTTCCTCGTGCTCGACGCGACGATCGGCCAGAACGCCCTCGCCCAAGCCGAGCTCTTCCAAGAGACCATGGACTTCACCGGCCTCGTGCTGACCAAGCTCGACGGCACCGCCAAAGGCGGCGTCATCCTCGGCGTCTGCGACGCCCTGCGCGTCCCTGTTCGCTTCGTCGGGATCGGCGAACGTGTCGAAGATCTGCGCGACTTTGACCCTGATCTTTTCATCGACGCCCTCTTCGCGCCGCCGGCGGACGCCCCTTGAGCTGCGCCCCCTGGGCGAGCCCTCAGGAGATCGCACGAGGTGATCGCTGCGCCGGGCGAGGCCGAGTCCGCGCGCAGCGCCGCGTCGCCGCGAAAAACCTCAAAGATTCGTCGCGCAGAGCCCTTGCATGGCCGGGCGCCGCCTTGCGCCCCTGTTCGACCTCGCCCGCTCTTGCCCAGTTGTGACCTAGCTACCCGCTGTGATACGGTCCGGCACCATCACTGCACCGTGCAGACGCGGTTTCACGACCCCACTCCCACGAGCTCTCCCTCTCCCGAATTACCAGCGCCCGTCGACTTCGAGGTGAGCATGCGACGAACCCTGAAAATTACTGCTGCGGTCCTACTCTCCGCAGCATGGGCCCTGCCGGCCCCCGCCTACGCAGCCCCAGCCCCAGCCCCGGCCCCAGCCCCGGACGATGACGACACCGTCGTCATCGACGACGACATGGAGGACACCGCCCCGGCCAAGCCCGCCGAGGACACCAAGGCGGACGCGAGCGTCGATCTCTTCGGTGACAAGGGCAAACCTGTCGCGGAGAGCGCCGAAAAGGGCCAGGACGGCGGCGCAGAGAGCGAGGCGCAGCAGCTCAAGGACGACAAAGCCTTCATCAGCGTCGTCCAGCGCCAGCGCTTCCTCAAGAAGAAGCGCTTCGACATCCAGCCGCACTTCGGGATCACCGTCAACGATCCCTTCGTCCGGCACTACGTCGTCGGCGCCGAGTTCAACTACTGGCTCACCAACCGGATGGCCGTCGGTCTCACCGGCTCGGCCTTCATCGGCAACAAGACCTCGCGCTACCTCAACATCCGCGCGCAAGAGGGTCTGCTGCTGACCGCCAACAAGACCCTCTGGCAGGCCAGCGCCAACTTCCTCTACAACCCTTTCTACGGCAAGATCGCGGTCTTCAACCGCGCCCTGATGCACTGGGAGGCCTATGTACAGCTCGGCGGCGGCGTCATCCAGACCCAGGTGATCCCCCGCTTCGAGGCCCTACACGAGCCCTTCCGGACGATCACCGGGCAAGGCAATTTCGCGGTCGGCGCTCGCTTCTACATCCCGAGCTCTGACTTCGTGTCCTTCAACATCGGCGTGCGCAACTGGGTCTACCTCGACAAGCTCGAGCCTGGCCAGCGCGGGCCCAGCACTGGCAGCGGCGGCCTCGGCGACCTCTCGGAGCTCGACGACCCCGCCAACGCCAAGGCCGCCGCCGACTCCGCGCTCGCGTTCAACACCGTGATCTTCTTCGGTGTGAGCTTCTACTTCCCAACCGGCTTCGAATACACCACCCGCCGCTAAGAGCTTCTCGACATGCACAGGACTCGAACGCTCACCCGACTGGCGGCCCCCCTCGCCGCCGCACTTCTGCTGCTCCCAACGACCGCCGAAGCCAAGCGCAAGAGCCCCCTCGAGGGCAAGCCGGTGGTCGTCCGCAAGCTCGAGCTGCGCAAGCTCCGCTTCACGATCACGCCTGTCGCCGCGATCAGCATCTCGCAGCCCTTCGTCCACATGGGCTACGCGGGCGCCAAGCTCGACTTCTACATCCAAGACTGGCTCGGCGTACGAGGCGGCTTTCTCTACGGGATCGTCCCCCGCGACGCCAAGCTGAACAACGCCCTGCACACCGACGGAGGCCTCCCCGAGGGCATCCCGTCAGGCACCCCGGAGAACCCGACCGCCGCGCCCGTGCGGCCGGTCGCGCAGAAGGACAACCCCGCGCCGCTGCGCCACGACTTCGACTCGGGGCTCACCCGCAACCAGTGGCTCGCCAGCGCCGACCTGGTCTTCACGCCCTTCGCCGGCAAGCTCGGCCTCTTCTCGGCCCTGTTCACCGAGTACGACATCTACCTCTTCGGCGGCCTCGGCGTGTCGAATTGGGCCCGTCACTACCCGAACGCGAAGAGCACCAGCGAGCTCCTCGGGCTCAGCGAAGACTGTCGGGACGCCGCGAACCCCAACTCCTCGATCAACGAGGAGTGCGCGCTGCACCCCGTCAAGCCCGACACCGGCGTCAAGATCGGCCCGAGCTTCGGCGGCGGCATGCACATCTTCATGGCCGACTGGATCTCGCTCAACCTCGAGTTCCAGGACATCATGAGCTTCAACAACATCGCCGGCCTCAACCGGACGACCACCGACATCCTCGACGAGGGCCGCGTCACCGTGAACCGTGACGACGCCAACTGGAACCACAACGTCACCTTCCAGCTCGGCGTGAAGATCTACCTGCCGCCCAAGGCGAAGCGCTCCGATCTCAAGCCCGCGGCGAAGTAGCTCCTACAGGCGGTTGAACGACGAGCGGCGCTCGGGCTCAAGCCCCGGCGTCGCTCTTCGTCTGTCGGTCGCACGACGCCGTGAAGCACCTGTCCCTACGGACAGCCCGTCTTACGCTCGGTCACCGCGACCGACTGATCATCCGCCGCGATCGACGCGACGAAGTACGCGTTCGGGCTCTTCTCGCCCTCTTCGCCCGGCTCCTCGTACCAGACCTGCATACAGTTGTTGGTCAGGTCGAGCGCGACGTCGACGAAGCGGAACGCGCCGCTCTCGTCCGCGAAGACGAAGTGGCCGCGATCCGTACCCTTCTCGTAGAGGTACACCAGCGTCTCGGGCGTCGGGCTCTGCAGCGTCAAGCTGCCCTCGATCTCCACCTCTTGCACCGGCTCCGCCGTCAAGCTCGGCGGCGGGATCGGCACCGAGATCCCATGGATCGTCGGGCTCGGGAGCGCAAAGCCGCCGAAGTTGCACCCGGAGATCAGCGCGAGCGCGGAAAAAATGCGGCCCTTGGTCTTCTTCATGAGAGCCTCCCCCCCCTATGACAAGCAACCGGTGATCCACAGGAGAGTCTAATAATTCCAGAGACATGCGCGGCCCACTCGCAACGACGGTGACGTTCCTGGCCCGCAGACGCCAACTTCGTTGGCAGATCACCGCGTGTGGTCGACGAGTTCATCGCCGCTTCCGAACGGCTGGCGCCGGCCGACGCTCTTCGCCCTCATCCTCGCCCTCCGGCTCCCCGAGCCCCCCCTCAGCCAGCCGGCGCAGCTTCTTCTGCAGGCCGAAGCGGCTCAGCCCTAAGAGCTCCGCCGCCCGCGTCTGATTGCCCTCGGCCCGCTCCAGCGCCCGTCCGATCAGATCGCGCTCGACCCGATCGAGCCGGGGGCGCAGCCGCAGGTCATCCGGATCCGGCGCGCCCGCGCCCTGCTCCGCCGCGATCTGCGGCGAGAGATCCTCCGGCGCCACCCGGCTCTCGACCAACACACACAAGCGCTGCAGCTCATTCTCCAGCTCGCGCACGTTCCCCGGCCACGCATAACGGGCGAGCCGTCGCATCGCCGGTCCGCCGATCGTCAACCGCCGCTCGCGATCGTAACGCCCCAAGAAGTGCTCGATCAGCGCCGGCAGATCCTCCGTACGCTCGCGCAGCGGCGGCAACGCGATCCGCACCACCTGGATCCGGTAGTAGAGATCCCCACGAAAGCGCCCATCCGCGACCATTTGCTCGAGGTTGCGGTTGCTGGCCGCGATCACGCGCACGTCGATCCTCCGCGACGCCGACTCCCCGACCCGCCGCACCTCCCCCTCTTGCAGCACCCGCAGCAGCTTCGTCTGCATCGCCGCGCTCATCTCCCCCACCTCATCGAGGAAGAGCGTGCCCCCCTGCGCCGCCTCAAACAGCCCCGCGGTCGCCTTAAACGCGCCCGTGAAGGCCCCCTTCGCGTGACCGAAGAGCACGCTCTCCAGCAGCGTCTCCGGGATCGCTCCGCAGTTCTCCGCGATGAACGGCGCGCCGCGCCGCGGCCCCGCGTCATGGATCGCCCGCGCCACCAGCTCCTTGCCCGTGCCGCTCTCGCCGTAGATCACCACCGGCACGTCCGAGTCCGCGACCCGATCGATCAGCTTAAACACCGCCTGCATCGCCGGCGACGAGCCGACCATCCCGCGATAGCTCGCCCGCGCCGGCCCCTGCCGCACCTGCTCGCGCAGCCCGCGGACCTCGAGCTCGCGCTCCTCCAGCAGCCGCGCGAGCTGCTGCCCCTGCGCCGCCAACGCCGCCGCCTGCTCGCGCTGCACCGCGATCGTCCGCGCGTGCGCCAACGCCAGCGACGCCAGCTCCGCCAGCGCCTCCGCGGCCGTCAGCGCCCCGTCATTAAACGCCCCGCGGCGCAGCCGATGATCGACATACGCCGCCCCGACGATCTCCCCGCGGCACAAGAACGGCACCGCCAGCACCGATCGCAGCGCCAGGTGCGAGACGGATCGCGACGCGTCGAAGCGATCATCGGTCGCCGCGTCGACGCTGAGGATCGGCTCCCCCTCCACCAGCACCCGCTCGATGATCGATCGCGAGAAGCTCGCCCCTCCGCTGCTCGCCGACAGCTCGCGCACCACCTCGATCCGCGCCTGTCCTTCGCGCCAGGGCAGCATCACCCCGACCCCACGATCGGCGTCGCACAGCTCCATGATCGCGTCGACCACCTGCGCCACCAACGCCTCGATCTCGTCCTCTCGCGCGAGCCGCCGATAGATCTGGATCAGCCGCGCCGCGCCGAGCGCCTCGCGAGGCCGCTCTGGGGCCCGCTCTTGCTCCTCGACGATCGGATCGAGCTCACGGATCAGCTCCCCCAGCGCCGGGTCGAGCTCACGAGTCAAGGACGCGCGCACCGCCGCGCGATCGAGCCTGTCGACCTTCTCCATCATCATCTCCATCGTCTCACGCAGGCGCCGCGCCAGCGCCTTCAGCTTCGCGACCGGCGCCCCGCCAGCCGCGGCGAGCGCCTCCAGCAGCACCCGGTCGCCAGCCCACGCGCGCTCCAGCCGGCCCTGCTCCCGCAGCGCGACCGCGTCAGGCAACCCGCTCAAGGCCGTCGCTGCCGCGCTCTCGCCCGCCAGATCCCCCATCGCCGCCGCGACCGCCAGCTCCTCGATCACGATCGCTAGCCGCTCCGCCGGCTCGACCGGCGACTCCTGCAGCGTCTGGGCGGCGCGTCGCAGGTGCCCCGCGGCCGCCGGGGCGCGCCGATCGTGCCGCGCCAGCGTCGACGCTTGGCACCACGCGTCACGCGCCTCCCTAGGCGCCGAAGCCGCCGCCAACGCCTCCGCCGCCGCCGCGAAGCGCTGCTCGACCGCGATCACCCCCTGCTCCCCGCCTCGAAGAAGCTCCGCGCGGGCGATCTCCGCCTCGACGCGCGCCGAACGAGCCGCCGCCAGCGCCCCGTCCCCGACCTCGGTCAACAGCCGATGCAGCCGTCGACACTCCTCGATCGCGTCGATCCGCAGCAGCAACTGCACCAAGTTCACGACCAACCCCGCGAGCGCTTGGAGCTGCCCGCGCGCGACCAGCTCGCGCAGCGCGGACCGCCCGCTCGTGATCCCGCGCGAGATCGCCCCTGTCTCGACCGCCAACGCCGCCAAGTTCGCCGCTAACCATGTCTGACCGCCCGGCTCGCCCGCCGCCGCGAACAGCGCCGCCGCCCCGACGTACGCGAGCTCCGCCGCGCCCACATCACCTCGCGCGTGGGCCAAGTTCCCGCGGAGCTGCGAGATCCTGGCCCGAAGACCAGCATCACGCGGACCGCCGCCGAGCGCCTCCTCCGCCTGATCCAGCCACGCCGCGGCGCGCACCTCGTCGCCCGCGTAGAGCCCCGCGAGCGCGGCCCAGCACAGCGCCTCCGCCGCCCCGCCGCCGCGCCGCCTCGCCTGCTTCGTCCACACCGAGGCCTCCGCGTAGGCCTCCCCGGCCCGCCCCAGATCGACCAGCGCCCGCCAACGCAGCCCGCGACAGGTCGCCGCCGCGTCATCGTCCGCGGCGACCACGGCGTCACCGCTCGCGGCCGCCAACGCCTCCAGCGCCTCCGCGGGCCGTCCGAGCTGCTCGAGCGCCCGCGCCGCCAACACCTCGAGCTCTGGCGCGCCGTCGTCGCTGCGCGCGACCTTCAGCGCCGCCGCGCTATCACCCACCCGCAGCAGATGCCGCGCCAGCGCCACCCGGGCCCCGACCCCTAGCCGCAGCCCGGTCGGCCCCCCGAGCCGCCGTAGCAGCCGCGGCAGCGCCGGATCCGCCAACGAACCAATGCCTGCCGCCGCCACCCACGCCGTGGTCGCATCTTCATCTTCAGCGTCCAGCGCCAGCGCCAGGCTCACCGCCTCTCCCCGCGCCCGCACGCGAGCGAGCGAGCGCCGGGCCAACGGCGTAACCTCCGCGGCCAACGCCCGCCGCGCCGCCGCGACCGCCCATGACAGCGGCTCCCCGTCGCTGCTGAAGAACCCCCGGTGTCCGACAGCGCTCGCGCTCGCCCGCCCCTCCCAGCGGGCCACCAGCAGCTCACGCGCCCGCAGCGGATCCAGCGATGGCGTCGTCTCGGCGGCGAACCTGGCGATCTCCCCCTCATCAGGCCGCATCGAGCCTGCGCGCGCGCACTGGCTCAGCGCCGCGATCACCCGCGCCGGCCAGCCCCCTGTCCCGGCCATCAGCGCCGCCGCCCACGCCTCGATCAGCCCCTGATCCCCGCCGCAGTCGAGCGCCACCGCCAGCGCCGCGCGCACCTCTGAGATCGACCATGGCCGAAGAGACAGAACAAGGATCGACGGATCCGCCGCCGCCACGAGCTGCTCACCCAGCGCGATCGACCCCGGGATCACGAGCGAGCAGCGCGCCGCCGCGGCCGCCGTCTGCAGCACCGCCGCCTGCCGTCGCCCCGCCCGCGCCTCATCGCCGCCGACGAGCTCTCCCGGCCACTCTGGCGCGTCCGCGACGCCCACCACCCCGCGGGTCAGCGTCGCCATCCACGCCGCCAACCACGGCTCCGCCTCTGCCCCCAGCGCCGCTGACAAGCGCTCCGGGCTGCACAGACGGGCCGCGCCGGCGTGCGGCTCACGCTCCTGCAGCACATGGATGATCTCCTCGATCGCCCGCCCACGCCCGCTCGAGCTCGGCCCGGCGACCACCACCAAACGCGGCCGCTCCGCGCTCGCGAGCGCGGCCACGACCCCCTCGATCGCCACGCCGCGGTAGGGCCAGCGGCTCGGCGACCACCAGCTCGGCCGCCCCACCGCGTCGGCCTCGCTGCCGCCGCGCAGCGCCGCCAGACGAACGATCACCGCCCCCAAGTCCCCGACCCGCGCCTCCGGGTCCGGGTCGAGAAGGTGCTCTAGCAGCGTCCCGAGCCGTCGATCCAGCGGCAGCGAGCGCGCCTGCGCCAGCTCGCGGAGTCGCGCCCGCACCCCCTCGCGCCCGCGCTCGGGCAGCGCCGCCAGCTCCCTCGGATCGCGCCAAGGAGTCACCCCGAAGATCCGCGCCACCAGCACCGATCCCAGGGCGAACACGTCGCTCGCGGGACCGCCGCCGCCAGCCAGCACCTCCGGCGCCAAGAAGCCCGGCGTCCCGCAGCCGACGCAGCCGAGCTTGCCGAAGTCCGTCAACACCACCCCGCCGTCGCCATCACGCAGGATATTCCCCAAGCTCACGTCGCCGTGATGCGACCCGATCGCGTGCAACGCCCGCAGCGCGTGCGCCACCGCGATCGCCTCCGCCAGCGCCTCGTCCACCGGCGCCGCCGCCAACACGAGCGGCGCGCCCTCGATCCACGCAGTCACCAACCACAGCCCGCCGTCCGCCGCTGGTAGCAGCTCGAGCGCCGCCGGCAAGTGCGGCGAGGACACCCGCCCCAGCGCCGCGAACGCCCCGCGGACCTGCCGGCTGCGCGCCCTCGGGACCAGCTTCAGGACGACCTTACGGCCGCGCGCGTCGCGATCGATCGCCGACCACGCGCCGCCGTCCTCCCCTTCGCCGAGACGGACGACGTCGGTGAAGCGAGGCGGCAGCGCGTCGATCATCCCGGGCACCTCATCAGGCGGCGCGGCGCGCTCACCAGTGCAGGCCCAGCTCCGCGATCACCTGGTACGAGCTCGCGCTCGGCCGCTCCACAGCGCCGCCCTCGAAGCGCCGATTCAGCCGCGTCGTCCGGCCGAGCGCGCTCAGGCCGATCGTCACGTTCGACGACACCCAACCATCGAAGCCGATCCCGTAGCGGACCTGCCCGCCGACCAGGTAGCCGCCCGCCGGCCGCTCGTAGCTCGCGACCCCGCCGCCGAGCTCCGCGAAGGGCTGGAAGCGCCGACGCAGCGGCGCGAACAGCCGCGCGAACGCCACGTCCCAGGCGACCATGTTCCCATAGACGAGCCGCACCTCGTCGCCGATCGGCGTCTCGACGCGCAGGTACTCCGCGTCATGGATCTGCCCGGAGAGACCTGTCCCAAAGCCCAGCCAGTTGTTCACCCGCCAGCCCACGTCCACACCGCCGCCGATCGCCACCGCCGAGGGCCGCGCCGGCCGATCGCCGCTGATCGGCCCGGTGAGGCCGCCGCGCACCCCCAACCAGAAGCGCCCGCGCCAAGGACCGCGGCTGATCTTATCGCGGCGCAGCGGCGCTGGCGGCGCTGGCAGCGGCTCGACCACCGCCTGGCGACCCGGAGCCGCGCCGCTCGGCGCTGGCCCGACCGCACCGACGCTCGCGCTCGAGCTCGTGGCCGTGCTCGGCGGCGCGGCCTCACTCACGACGACCACCGACTCGGTCGTCACGCCGCTCTCGCTGGTCGACGGAGCGTCGGACGGCGGCGCCTCCACCGTCAGATCCACCGGCGCAGGGGTGCTCAGGAGCGCGATCAAGATCAAAGAAGAGGGAGCGATCATTAGCGGTGTCCTCGCGCCAAGCGCGTCGCGGTCTCCTGCGGGCTCGACCTCCGCCACGGGTCCCCCACGAGCGCCGCTCGCAGCGCTCGCTCGGCCTCCTCGCGAAGGATCGAGTCGTCTTCATTCGCGGCAGCAAAGCGCAAGAAGCCGAGCGCCTCTTGCCCGCCCAGCCGCGCGAGCGCGCGATAGGCCTCGCGCGTCGGGCCCCGGCGGATGAGCTGTGCTTGACGAATAATGATGCGAGCATAGCTCGGATCTTCGGCGTAGCCGAGGCACTCGATCGCCAGCCCGGCGACCCGCTCATCCTCGTGGCTCACCAACGCCGCGGTCGCCGGGGCGAAGCTCACCGGCGCGCGCTCGCGCACCCACTCGAGCGCCAGGATCACCAGCTCCGCGTCCTCGTCCGCCAGCAGCCGCCGCGCCGCCGCCTCATCGTCCTGCGCCAGCAGCAAGCGCGCCTCAAGCACCGCCAACGCCCGCCCCGCCGCGATCGTCACGTCCTCCACGAGCGAGGCCTCGTCCTCTCGCTCCAGCAGCACGCTCGCGCTCACCCTCGCCCCCAGACGGCCGCGAAGCCCGGTGGGCGCGTCGATCTCAGCCTGGAGGAACAGCTCCCGCCCCACCTCAGCCGAGCGCCGCTCTTCAAACCACATCGACACACCGACCCCCGCGAGCGCCGCGGACTCTGGGAGCTTGGCCGTCACCAGCGGCACCATCTGGCTCGCGTCGACCATCGACCCGTCCTCGAGCCGCTGTGAGATCCCCGCGATCCGCGCCGCATCACCGCCAGAGGTCCCCCCGCACGCTCCGGCGAGCAGCATCAGCGCGAGCACGAGCGGTCGGCAGAGCATCGTCTGCCTCACCATAGCAAAGCGCCTGCCTACCCCCAACGCAGCGTCGCGCCGCGCTGGGCCGCGAACAGCGCCGCGTAGCGCCGCGCCGCCGCCTCGACCGTCGACTCACGCCCGCCGAGCGCCGCCGCGCTCGTCATCTCCACGTCGCGCAGCCCGCACGAGACCAGCGCGGAGAAGAGCGTCGCCTCGACCGCGAGGTTGATCGCGATCCCTTGCACGGTCACCCCCCGGCTCACGTGGATCCCGATCGACGCCAGCTTCTTCTCGCCCAGCCACAGCCCCGGGTGGTCCATACGAAACTCAGGACCCACGACCCCCATCTCCGCCAACAACAGCCGCGCCGCCTCCGCCAAGTGGTTCAAGTGGTCGCGGATCCGGCGGCCGACGAACACCACCGGATACGCGACCAGCTGTCCTGGCGCGTGTAGCGTCACCTGCCCGCCGCGCGGGCTCTCGCACACATCGACCCTCGCCGCCGCCAGCGCCTCCTCCGACCACAAGATATCCGCCCGACTCCCGCGCCGCCCGAGCGTCAGCGTCGCCGGGTGTTCGACCAAAAAGATCGTCGGCGGCCCCTCGCCCGCGATCAACGCGTCGCGGGCCGCGAGCTGCCGCTCGAGGGTCGCCGCGAACGGCTGCACCCCGAGCCACACCGCTGTCAGCGCCTCAGGTGTCGAGTCCACTGAGCGACTCGATAAAGGCCGGATCGAGCACAGCGACCTCGATCTTGAGCACATCGACGCCGATCTGCTGGGTCACGAGCCAGCGAACCAGCTCGTTACCGCCGATGATCCGCGCCTCACCCAGCTCCGCGTTCACCTCACCCATCGCGAACACCAGCATGTTCGCGACCTGCGAGCGGTCCAGCTCGCCGAGCCACGCGCCCGGATCGCCCGCCGCCTTCCGCGGGATCACCACCACGAGCGTGCGCGGATCCTCCTCGTCCGTCTCCGGATCAATCGCGATCAGCCGGCTGATCCCCTTCGTCGGCGGCAGCGTCCCTTGGATCGAGAAGCCTTCGCGGGTCAGGTACACCCGCACGAGCGCCTCTAGACCGCGCGGTCCTAACGAGCCGAGCCAGTGAAAGAGCTGCCGCTCGGCCTCGAGCGACGCGTTCGCGAGCGCAGCCCGCAGCGCCTCCTCCGCCGCGGCGGCAGCGCCAGGCAGCCGACTCCCCTGGAGTTGGTACCGCGAATCCCCGCGCACGACGAAGCGCGAGCGACGGCCTTGAACCTGGGTATCCAACAAGATCGCGGCGGTCACTGCCCGCTCGATCTCTGAGATCTCCCCGCCCATAACCCCCTGGTTCGCGAGCTGCTCGGCGAGCTGGCGGATATGCAACGATCGCGGACCCGCGCCCTCGAGCACCTTCGCGGCGCTGGCCAACAAGCTCGCAGCGCCCACCTCAGCGCTGCCCGAAGCGTCGCCCTCGCCCCACTCAAGCCGACGCCCACGCCGACGACGACGCCGACGACGACGACCGCGCTCCTCGTCCTCACGCTCGCGCTCCCGGTCCCGGTCCCGGTCCCGGTCTCGGTCCCGGTCATAACCGCGCTCACGCTCGCGCTCGCGCGCGATCGCTCCTTGCGGCGGAGGCGGCCGGCGTGCGTGTCCCGGCCCGTTGGACGGCTGGCTCTGCGGCGCAGCCGCGACCGCAGCGGCGGGCGGCGGCGCGGCTTGTGAGCGCTGGATCAGCTCGAGCTCAGCCCGAAGCTCGGGTCGCTCCTCGACCAGCCGTGACATCGCGTTCGCCATCACCACGGCGACGTCGGTCACGCCATCGAGCCCGGATCCTTGCGGAGCCTCGAACTCGAGGTTCTGGACCCGCTGGATCACCTCGATCCGCTTCGTCGGGTCCGAACCGCGGCGGGACGGCTTCACCGCGACGACCTGCGGCGGCGGCGCCTCACCACGCACCCCGAAGCGCCCGCCGCTCGGCGAGCCACGTCGGCGCCGCTTACGGCGGCCGCCCTCGCCGCCTCGTCCCTCGCCCTCGCCCTCGCCCTCACCGCCCTCGCCCCCCGACTCTTCCTCCCCCTCTTCACCCTCGTCGTCGGGCTCCTCGACGCTCGCCGGCGCAGCCACGGCCTCGACGCGGGCAGGCGCGGGCGCGGGCGCCGCGACGACGCTCGCGGGCGGCGACGCCGGGGTCGGAGCGCGACGCGGCGGCTCCGGAGCGGCGACCTTCGGCGGCGGCGTCGCTGGGCGAGGCGGCGCTGGTGGAGCCGGCAGCTCTGCTCCCGGCCGCACTCCGAAGAAGCCTGGCTTCGCGCGGATCAGCAGGCCGCCGTCCCCACGAGACGCGGTGTTGAGGCACGCCCGCATCGCCGCATCGGGATCGCGACCCACATGCGAGAGCAAGTTGCGCTCGACCGCCCTACGGGTGATCTCAGAGAAATGTAGTGGATCCTTCTCATTCCGAAGGATCTCGATCGCAGCTTCGAGAAAGGTCATCGGGGTCTGTTGCTGGCCTGCGCGGATGCGGCCAACCCTCGCCGGAACTATCCGAAAATTTGCCCGCACATGGCAAGTGCTGCTAGCCGCAAGGTGTCATGGCCACGCAGCCCCTTCATGTCGGCGTTCTCTTCTCCGATCCGCGCCACGGCGGGGCCTCTGAGCCCGCGACAGCCGCCCTAGACCGCCGCAGCGCCGTCGATCTAGCCCAGGCCATCGAGGCGCTCGGCCACCTCAGCACGCTTTTACCTGCCGATGACGATCTCGGCCTCGCCCTCAGCCTCCGGGGCGCCCAGATCGACGCCTGCCTGATCGCCGCCCACGGAGATCTCGGCGGCAGCGGCAAGCTCCAAGAGCAGCTCGGGCGCTGCGCCATCCCCTGGGTCGGCGCCCCGGCGGCCGCCGTAGCCCTCGCCTACGACAAGATCCGAGCGCGTGAGCGCCTCGCCCGCTTCAACCTCCCGATCCCGACGGGGATCGCCTGCACCCGCGGCGCCCCGCCTGATCGACGCGGCCTCCACCACCTCGGCTGGCCCTGCATTCTAAAGCCACGCAGCGGCAGCCTCTCCAGCGGCCTGCTCCGCCTCCACAGCTCGCGTGAGGTCGCTGACATCGCCCTCGACGAGCACCATCACGGCCGCGAGATCTTGATCGAGCGCGAGTGCGACGGCATCGAGGTCCAGGTCGTCGTGCTCGGCGGCAGGATCCTCGGAGCCATGCAGATCGAGCGCCGCCCGGGCGCGCTCACCGGCGTCACCGCGATGAGCTGCCCGCCCGAGCTGTCGAGCAGCGCCTTGGACGGCCTCCACCACCTCGCCCGCCACGCGGCGGAGGCGCTCGGCCTCGCGGATCACCTCTGCCGCGTCGACATCATGGTCAGCGACCGGCACAACGAGCAGATCCTCGAGGTCGAGCCGTTACCCCCGTTGAACCGCGACGGGGTCGTCGCTCGGGTCGCTCGCGCCGCCGGCCTCTCGTACGAGCGCCTCGTCGCGACCCTGCTCGCTGGCGTCGCGCGGCCCCTCTACGCGCCCACGCGCGTCGCCGTCGAGGCGCGCGCCTAGCTCGCGCCTCACACCCCGGCGAAGAGGCGCGCGCCGAAGCTGTCCGAGAGGCGCTGGTCGTCGAAGATCCGCTGCGCCGCCGCGGCCACGTCGTACTCGACGCGCTTGAACTGGAAGAGCCCGCGATCGCTGTCGTAGAGCGTATAGCTGGCCCTCGGGTCATGGTCCCGGGGCTGCCCCACCGAGCCGACGGACACGACGTAGCGGAATTCCGGGTGCACCTCGAAGTCCTTGGTCACCACCTCGTAGACCCGCTCGCGCGAGATCGCGAACGACTTACACAAGTGCGAGTGACCGATGAACGTGATCTGGCCGAGCTGATCCCAGATCGGCAGGCAGGTCGCCGCCTGATCGACGCTGAAGATGTACTCGAACTCCTCGAGATCGACCGGCGAACCGTGGCAGAAGTGCGTATCGCCGTCGCGCTCGCTGTAGCGGAGCCCGCGCAGCCACGCCATGTTCTCGGGCCTCAGCACCGACGCGTGCAGGTCCAGCGCCACCCGCGCCGCCTCATAGTAGTAGCTGTAGTCCATCCGGCCCGCGACCGCGGCGTCGTGGTTGCCGAGGATCGTGTACTTCGTCAGCCCTCGCACGCGGTCGCAGCACTCGTTCGGCTGCGACCCGTAGCCCACCGTGTCACCCAGGCAGATCAGCGCGTCGACCTTCTCTTTGTCGAGGCAGCGGAGCACCGCCTCGAGCGCGTGCAAGTTGGCGTGCGTGTCGCTGAAGATTCCGTAGCGCATAGCTCTACCCCAGTTCCTCGAAGTCGGCCTCGACCACCTCGAGCTCAGGCGTCGTGATCGCCTCGTACGCGCGACGCGCGAAGCCTCGCACCGCCGTCTCTTCGGCGAGGGGACGCTCCCCCCGGACCTCTTCGCCCGCCGAGTTCACGTCGCTCAGTGTAGCAAGCGCTCGCTGCGCGGCCGACGCGATCGAGGGGTCTTGGACCTCGACAAGCGCCTCGACCGCGTTCCGGCCGGGCCCGCCGCGGCTCTTCCCGTCCGAGAGCACGACCTCCGCGAGCGCCCGCGCCACCCGCGGGATCGCCCGCTCCTTACGCGCGGCATCGGAGCGGCGGATCACGTCACAGAGCGGCCCGACGACCCGTGGGCCGTAGTTCCCGAGCGCCCGCGCGAGGTCGCGCCAGCCGTTCGTCGTCTCGCTGATCAGCCCGTCGCACAGCGCCTCGATCGCTCGGCTATCCCGCGCGAGGCCCAGCAGGATCGCCGCCGACTGCCGGACCTCGCGACGAGACGATCGCAGCACCTCGGAGAGCGGCAGCGCAGCTCGCGCTCCCAGCTCCGCCAGGGTCGGCAGCAGGGCCAAGATCTCCGCGTCATCGAAGTCCTCCATCGCGTGGAGCACCGCCTTGATCTGCTCGAAGGTCGGGTTGGATCCGAGCAGCTCGCTCGCCCGCGAGAGGCGCGTCTTCGGCTGGTGCAGCGCCTCGATCGCTGGCGCGCGCGCCGGCGCCGGCGCTGGCGCCTCGCCGATCTCCCCCGACGCGCTCATCGGCGGCTGGTGGCTGCGTCGTCGGCCCATCGGCCGCGCCGACTCGCTCCCCAGCGCCTCTTGTAGGTCAGCCGGGTGCGGCACCTTCTTCTTGTCACAGAGATCGCGCAGCCGGAACCAGTTCTCCAGCTCGTTCTCGGCGCTGAGCGCCCCGCCGCGCCGCTGCGCCCGCGCCGCGACCATCTTACCGATCACCGCCGCCGCGCCCTCACCGCCCTCAAAGATCCGCCGCCAGAAGCGCGACGGCGGGCACAGCCCGTACTCGACCGCCGCCGCCAGCGCGCGCTTGCGCATCGCCTCGTACGCGTCGAGCTCGAGCCCATCGACCTCGAGCAAGTGGCTGAGGTTCTCGCGCGTCGACGCCAGCTCGAGCCGCTCCAGCGCGGACCAAGCCGCAGCCGCGTCGGCGATCCCGTCGAACTCGCCGGCGCGCAGGATCACCGGCGCGGGTTGCAGGCGCGCCGCCGCCGACCCCGCAGCTAACGCCGCCTGGGCCTTGAGGAACGCGTCCGCCTTGAACTCCCCGCTCGCCAGCAGCCCCCGCGCCGACTCCAAGCACAGCGCCGCGTTGCGCTCGCGACCGGGCGCCGCGAGCTGGCGGCGCAGCGCCGTCGCCCCGCGCGCGCCATAGACGACCAGATCGAGCGCGAACTCGGCGGCCAGCCGCGAGAACACCTCATGCGCCTCGAGATCGCCGACATCGATAAGCCCGTCGATCACCGCCGGATCCGGCCCCCCCGTCACCACCCGCACCCCGAGCAGCGGATACACGAAGGTGCGCAGCAGCACCGGACGAACGCTCAGCGCCGCGGTCGCCCACAGCTTCGCGGTCGCCTCATCCAAGTGCACCCGCACCACCACGCGGTCATCGATCAGATCGACCTCACCGATCGCCTCGCGTTGGATCGGCCCGACCGGCGCGGGTGAAGGCAGCGGCGTCTCCTCCAGCGCCTCCTCCTCCTCCTCCTCCTCCTCCTCCTCCTCCTCCTCCTCCTCTTCCTCTTCGATCGTCATCTCGACGATCGTCACCTCGGTGTCCTCACTCGCCTGACGACCGACCTCCTCGATCGCGTCCGCGTCGAGCATCATCATCCCGGAGTCGCTGACCATCCGGCCGCTGGCGAAGCTCAGCGTCGGCTGCAAGAGCCACGGCTGGGTCGCGGCCGGCCGCGCCTCGAGCGCCGCCACGTGCTCACGCAGCGCCCGGAGCACCTCTCCGCGCTGCTGCGGCCCCATCACCAGCGACGCCTGCGACTTAGAAGGTCGGACCTCCAACCACTCTACCAGCCCGACCGCCTCACGCCCGCACGACGGGCATGAACCCGTCAGCGGCCCCATCTCATGGGCGCGGCGCGCCAGCTCTGGTGAGCGCTCGGCGTCGATCCAGCGCCATCGCTGCGCCGCAAAGTACACGCCGCACGCGCACGCATAAGAGATCTCGACAGCCCAAGTCCACGCAGCGCTGCTCTCCACGGCCTGGGACCATAGCCCTGCGGCGCGCGAGGTGTAAAGGCCGACGCTTGAATTCGCGAGTGATCTCGCCAGCATCTCAGCCACCTCGCACGTCCTCGCGGCGGCAGTGGTAAGGGTGGTGCATGCAGGCCTCACCTCCGCTCCCTGCGGGCCTCGCCCCAGAGCACCTCGCGCGGGTCCGCGCCGACATCGATCGTCGCGTCGACGAGCTCATCCAGGTCTTCCGGGAGCAGCTGCGCCGCGCCCTCGGCGTCGAGCTCGATCTCTCCGTGATCTCCCTCGCCTACGTCGATCACTACCTCACCCTCGCGCGAGCCGAGCAGCGGGAGCCGATCCTCACCTTGCTGGCCGCTGGCGCGGGCGTCTACTTCGGCGAGCTCGTGCGCCGCGCGATCGGCGGGCACTGGCTCGGCGCCACCGACGATCCCCGCGCCTTGATCCTCGGCGTCGAGCCGGCGCTGATCACCTTCAGCCCCTTTGCGGTCGCCCTCGAGGCGATCGTCGGCGACAGCCTAGGGCTCGACGATCCACGCCTCCCGCCCGGGTACCACCACGATCCAGGCCTCCACTTCCCCGGCGCGGCCCTCTCCCGAGCCGCCTCGACGGCCCCCGCTGACGACGAGCGTCAGGCCGAGGTCGACTGGTTACAGGAGCACCTCGCTGAGCTCGCGCCGGTCAGCGCCGATCACTTCTACAGCCTCACCTGCCGCCTCGAGACGCTGCAACTGATCATCGAGCTCCTAGCAGGTCGTCAAGAACAGCGCGGATCTGAGCCCCGCGCCTACACATACGAGGACTACCTCTATCACCTGAGATCGCCTCCCCCTGCCGCCCCAGGTAGCGCAAAAAACCGATAGACTGCGCCGAGCATGTCAGCCGGCGCCGACGAAATGCCGCTCCTCGAGATGCTGCAAGTGCTCTCGCGGACGCCCGTGGCCGAGGCGCAGGTGCGGGCGGTGGTCGCCGTCACCTGCGGCCGCTGGTGCGCCGCCCGAGGCGAGGATAACGAGGCCTTGCGGCTCCTCGCCCACGCCCTCGAGCTGGTCCCAGATCTCCGCCCGGCGATGCGCCTGCTCTACCGGATCTACCTCCGGCGCGGCGACGTCCGCAGCGCCGTTCGTTACCTCGATCAAGAGATCCGAGCCACGCGTCACCCCCGCGAGGCCGCCGCCCTCTACCGCGAGCGCGGCAAGCTCGTCGAGACTCACTTCGGCGACCGAGGCGCCGCCCTCCAGTGCTACCAAGCCGCCCTCAAGGCGACCCCGCGCGACCTCGCTGTCCTCCGCTCCGTCGAGACCATCGCCCTCCACCGCGGCGACGTGTTCGGCCTCGTCACCAACCTCGAGCAGCAAGTCGAGGTCCTCCACGATCCCCTCGCGATCGCCGGAGTCCTCCGCGATCTCGCCCTCATCGAGGCCGGGCGTGGCGGTGATCTCTGGCTCGCCGCCGACATGTTGTCGGCCGCCCTCGACGAGGCCAAAGATCACCCCGGCCTCGCCGAAGATCTGCTCCGCGTCGCCGAGCTCGGCCGCGACCCGGAGATGCGCCTACGCGCCTACGAGGCCGCGGCCGAGGCCTCGCCTGAGCGCCGCGCCGCCGCCCTCACCGGCGCCAGCCGCGTCCTCCGCGAGCTGCGCGAGCGCCCGGCCTCCCTCGCCCTCATCCACGCCGCCGCGGACGCCCAGCCGCACAACCTCAGCCTCTGGCGCGGCCTCGAGCAGCTCAGCATGGCCACCGCCCGCTACGACGCGGCGCTGCTCGCCTGCCTCGGCCAGCTCCGGGCGATCGGCGATCAAGACCTCCACGCCCGCGCCGAGCTCTATTACCGCGTCGGCAAGCTCGCGATGATCCGCCTCGATCGCGTCACCGAAGGGCTCGCTGCGATGCGCAAGGCGCTGCGCCTCGACCCGACCCACATCCCCGCGCTCGAGGACTCCGGCCGCTACTTGATCGCCGAGCAGGCCTGGTCGCAGCTCTTAGAGCTGCTGCGCAGCCACGCCGCCAACGCCGAGGCCGCCGGGCTCAGCGCCGACGAGCGCGCCCAATCGCTGCTACGAGCCGGCCAAGTCCTCGAGGATCAGATCCGCGAGCCTGAGCGCGCCCGCGTGGTCTACGAGGAGGCGGTCGCGATCAGCGCCTTCCGCCCCGCGATCGATCGCCTCGAGCGCCTCCTGCTCCAGCTCGGCCGCTTCGACGCGCTGCGCGAGCACTACCAGGCCGAGCTCGGGCGCGCCAAGGACAGCGCCCGCCGCGTCTTCCTCCTCTCCGTGCTCGGCCAGCTCGCCGCCCGCGACGCCGACCCCAGCGCAGCCACGCGCTTCTTCGTCTCGCTCCTCAAAGAGCGCCCGGAGCACCTCACCTCCCTGCAATCGCTCGCGCGCCTGCTCGCTCGCGCCGGCCGCCCCAAGGAGCTGCTCACCGTCACCGAGCAGGAGATCCGCCTCACCCGCAGCGCCACCCGCCGGGCCAAGCTCCTCCACCGCGCCGCCGAGCTCGCCCTCGGGCTCGGCGAGCGCGAGCGCGCCTACGAGCTCCTGCACGGCGCCCTCGCCGACGCCGATGACCATGAGGCCAGCATCGACCTGCTCGACACGCTGCTCCGCCAGGACGGCGACGAGGACCAGCTCGCCCAGCTCCTCCGCCGCCGCCTCGCCCACACCGACGATCGCGAGCGCCGCGTCGCCCTCCACCTCGACCTCGCCGCCCTGCTCGCCACCCGCCTCGGCGAGAAGGAGCCCGCGCTCGCCGAGATCGACGCCCTGCTCGCCGCCTGGCCCGGCCACCTCCCCGGCCTCCACCGCGGCGAGCGCCTCGCGGTCGATCTCCGCCGCTGGGGCCTCCTGGTCAAGATGCTGCGAGAGCACATCAAGGCGGCCAAGAGCTCGCGCAGCCGCGCCCTGCTCTTCCTCCGCCTCGCGCAGATCCGCAGCCGCGAGCTCGGAGAGCTCACCGAGGCGATCGCCGATCTACGCGCCGCCCTCCAGCTCTGGCCCGAGCTCGGGGTCGCCCGCGCTCACCTCCTCGATCTCTGCCTCGCCACCGGCGACGCCGCCACCCTCCGCGCCGCCGCCCTGGACGGCCTCGCCCGCGAGCGCAGCCCCGGTGAGCGCCGCGCCCACGCCCTCCTGCTCGCCGCGCACACCGACGCCCCCGAGCTCGCGATTCAGTACCTGAGCGCCGCCGCCGCCGCCGATCCCGCCGATCTCACGACCCAGCTCCGCCTCACACGAGCCGCCCGCGCGTGCGCCCAACCGGGCCTCGTCATCGCCGCGGCGACCGCCGCCGCCGCCCGCCTGGACGCCGACGCTGAGGCCACAGAGCGGGGCTTCCCTGCGGCGCTCCGTCTCCTCGCCGCCGCCGCGCAGGAGCAGCGCGGCGAGCTCACCGCGGCCGAAGACGCGCTCGCGCCGCTGCTCAGCACCCCCCTCGCGCCCCTCGCCCGACGCGCCCGCGCCCGCATCCAAGCGGAGCGCGGCGAGGCCACCGCCCGCAGCATCGACGCCCTCCTCGCCGCCGCCGCCAGCGCCTCACCGCTGGGGAGCGCCGCGCTCCGCGCCCGCGCCGCCGCCCTCCTGCTCGCGGAGCGCGATCTCGAGCGCGCCCACGAGGCCGTCAAAGCCGCGCTCCAAGGCGCCCCCGACTACCTGCCCGCGTACTTCATCCTCGTCGACATCGAGCTCGCCCGCGGCCAGCGCAGCGCCGCGATCACCGCCCTCGAGGGCCTCGCCGATCGCCTCCACGACCCAGGACCCACCGCCGATCTGCTCTGCCGCGCCGGCCTGCTCGCCCTCGATCACGAGGACCCCGACGAGCGCCCCTTCCTCGCCTGGCACCTCTTTGGCCGCGCGTTGAGCGTCGCCCCCGCCTCGGAGCTCGCCTTCTGCGGCCTCTGGCAGGCCCTGCACCGCTTCGGCAAGGCCGGCGCCCCCCTCCTCGCCGATCCTCTCCACCGCCGCCTCGACGTGCTCAGCCGCACCGGCGGCCTCGACAGCGACCAGCTCCGCGCGCTCGCCCACGTCGCCATGGCCAGCGATGGGCCGCGCGTCGCCACCGCGATCTTGGAGAAGGGCGTCGCCGTCGCCGGCTTCGACGCCCCCGTCTACGTCGAGCTCGCCCGCGCCTACGCCCACCTCGATCGTTGGAGCGACGCGGTCCCGCACCTCCAGACCGCCCTCAACCTCGAGCCGCTGAGCGATCGCAGGGCCGCCATCCACGCCCTTCTCGCCGAGGCCCACGAGCGCGCCGGCAGCCGCGAGCCCGCGATCCGCCACCACATCCAGGCCAGCCTCGCCGGCTACTACCCCCGCCACGGCCTCAAGTCCGCCGAGCGGCTCGCCAGCGAGATCGGCAGCGTCGCGCAGCGCATCGAGGTCCTCCGCCTGCTCGTCGAGATCGGCGACACCGACGACAAGATCCGCGGCCTGCGGGCGCTCGCCGAGATCTACGCGGGCCCCCGCGGCGAGCCCAAGGAGGCGATCCTTCAGCTCCGCCACCTGCTCCGCTTGGAGCCCACCGATCACCCCGCGATCGACGGTCTCCGCCAGCTCCTCCTCGATCAAGAGCGCGGCGAAGAGGCCCGCGCCGTCACCATCGCCGGCGTCGCGGCTCACCGCACGGCCCTCCGGCGCCGCGGCCTCCGCGGCCGCCACGGCGAGCACGATCCAGGCCTCGTCGTCGGCCTCCACCGCCTCTTCGACGCCACCGAGGAGCTGAACGGCGTCTACACCAGCGCCGCCATCCTCGAGATCCTCGATCCCAAGCTCATCCCGCCCGGCCGCGCCTGCGAGGACGTGATGCCCGAGCCGTGGCCCCTGCCGAGCCCCCGCGAGGACACCTTCGCCGCCCTCTGCGCCGGCAAGGACGCCACCATCGCCGCCTTCCTCCTCCTGCGAGAGGGCCTCAGCTACCTCCCCGAGCTCCCCGGCTACCCTGAGCCCCCCGCGCTGCTCTCGAGCCGCCTCAGCCTCCCCTCAGCCAGCAGCGTCGCCTCGGTCACCCACGCGCTCGCGCAGGCGCTCGGGATCCACGAGCCCGACGTCTACTTCAACCCGAACGACGACGCCCAAGTGGTCGCCTGGGGCAGCGGCACCCCCGCCTTGATCGTCGGCCGCAAGATCAACGCCGCCCCGAACAGCCCGTTCGCTCGCGACAAGATCGGCCGCGCCCTCTTCCGCCTCGCGCTCGGCGGCGATCACCTCGTCCAACGCGCCACCACGCCCGCCTTGGTCGGCGTGCTCGCCGGCCTCGCCGAGAGCGTCGGCGTCACCGTCGAGTTCCGCCAAGACTACGATCAAGAGGCGCGCGATCGAGTCCTCGACCTCCTCGCCAGCGGCGCCGGCGCGCTCGACTTCGGCGAGCACGCCGAGCGCCTCGCCGCCACCGTCGAGACCTTCGATCCGGCCCAGCTCCGCGCCGCCTTCGTGCTCGCGGAGGATCGCGCCGCCGTGCTCTGCGCCGCCGACCCGAGGATCACGATCCGCGACCTCCGCCGCACCGGCGCCCTCACGGCCGCGCGCGGCCAAGCCTTGATCGCCTACCTGCTCTCCGACGACCACCTCTCGCTGCGTCGCGCCCTCGGCTACAGCATCGAGCTCGAGCTCGACATGGACGACGTCGAGGAGATCCCATGAGCGACCCGACGATCCTCGACGAGCGAGGCGAACCCATCGATCTCCAGCGCTCCTACGAGCAGCCGCCCGGGCGGCGCATCGACGACGGCGCGCCGCCCAGCCTCGCCGATCTTCAGCCTGGCCTGTGGCCCCTCTACGTCCCGCTCCACCCGCGCATGCTCGGCCCGGTCAGCCCCGCCGAGGCCGCGCAGCGCCTCGCGGACGCCCTCCACGCCGAGGCCGCCCACCGCCAAGGCGAGCTGAAGGCCGCCCTCACCGGCGAAGCGGGCCGCATCCTCCTCCAAGAGCTCGGCCACGAGATGCGAGGCCAAGCGCTGATCCGCGACAGCGGCTCTGATCTACCCGCGCTGATGATCGCCGCCGCCAAGCACGCGCGCGTCGACGTCGGCGCCGCCCTCGCCGAGCTCACCGAGGAGGCCGCCGATCCGGCGCGCCAACCAGCCGAGCGCGCCGCCGCGTGGATCGAGCACGGCCTGATCTGCGAGCGACGCTGCGGCGAGCCCAGCCGCGCCCTCGCCAGCTACAACGCCGCCCTCGCCCTCCTGCCGGGGCACCCCCTCGCCCTGCTGCTGGCCGTCTGGGCCGCCTCCCCGGGCGATCGCTCCGCCCTCGACGCCGCGCTCGCGGTCGCCGATGGCGAGCTCGCCACCGCCCTGCGGATCGACCGCGCGGATCTCGCGGAGAACGACGAAGAGCGCCGCGCGCTCCTGGAGCAGGCGCTCGCCGCCGATCCGAGCCCGCACGTCCTCCGCCGCCTGATCCCCCTGATCCGCAGCGCCGGAGAGGCCGCCCACCAGGCCCACCTCTGCAGCCAGCTCGCCGAGCTCGCCGCCGATCCGATCGCCGCCGCCACCGCCCTTCACCGCTCTCTCTGCGCCGTCAGCGAGCCGCCGATCGCCGCCGACCTGGCCAACGCCTGGTCCTGGCTCGACGCCCACCAAGGCGATCTCAGCGCCTTCCCCCTGCTCGTCGAGCTCACCCGCCTGGTCGAGCAGCGCCGCCTCGCCGATCCTCGCGCCGCCAGCGACGATCGTTACCGCGACCTGCTCGGCCGCCTCGCCCCCTTCGTCGACGATCTCCAGGAGCAGGCCGTGATCCGCGAGCAGCTCGCCCGCCTGCGCTGGGCCGATCTCGCGGATCGCCGCCCCTCGCCGCCCACCGCCGAGGATCTCGCGCTCGGCCCGCCCCTCCTCGACGCGGAGACGCAGGCCGAATACGATCGCCTCCTCGAGGATCTACGCTTCTGCGTCGAGCACCAGCCCGAGCAGCGCTGGGTCCGCGACACCCTCGCCGACGCGCTCCGCGACCTCCGCGACGTCGATCGCCTCGTCGATCACCTCGAGGGCTGGGCCCACGTCCAGTCCGCCGGACCTGGCCGAGCGGCCATCTTACTCCGCCTCGGCCAGCTCCACGAGCAGCTCCGCCGCGACCTGCCCGCCGCCGCCGAAGCGTATGAGCTCGCCGTCGCCGAGGACCCGCGCTCGCCCGTCTACCTGCGCGCGCTCGGCCGCGCCTATGAGTCGATGCAGCGCTGGCCGCAGGCGATCGCCACCCTGCGGCGCCAAGCGGAGGCCACCGCCGATCCGCCGGAGCGCCTCGCCGTGCTCCGCCGCGTCGCAGAGCTCGCGGAGCGCGAGCTCCACGACACCGAGCTCGCGATCGTCACCCTCGAGCAGATCGCCCGCCTCGACGGCGACGACATCCTCTCGCTCTTCCAGCTCGCGGCCCTCTGCCGCGCCCACGGCCGCGGCGAGCTGCTGCTCACCACCCTCGATCTCCTCATCGAGCGCCTCGAAGATCCCGCCGCCCGCACCGCCACCCGCGTCGAGCTCGGCGAGGTCTTGGAGTCCCAAGGCGCGGGCGAGCGCGCGCGCGCCACCTACGAGCGAGCGCTCGCGGAGAGCCCCGGCTACACCCCCGCGCTGCGCGCCCTCGGCCGGATCTACCGCGACGCCGGCGACTACGAGGCCCTGCTCGCCCTCCACGAGCCCGCCGTCGATCCGATCACGGATCCTGCGATCCTCGCCCTCAAGGCCGGCCGGATCTGCTTCGAGGAGATCGCGGATCTCGATCGCGCGATCGACTACCTCCAGCGCGCCTACGCCGAGAACCCCGATCTCGTGCCCGCCCGCGAGCTCCTCTTTCAGCTCCTCGAGGCCAACGATCGCCTGCGCGAGGCCTACGATCTCCTGCGAGCTCAGGATCTCCCCCAGAGCGCCGCCTTGCTCGCCGACTACCACTACCGCCTCGGCGTGCTCGCTGAGTCGCTCGCCGACAAGGATCCCAGCGACACCGGCCCCGCCTTCGATCTCGATCGATCGCTCCAGCACTACCGCGCCGCCCTCGCGATCCAGCACGATCACAGCCTCGCCTTCGAGCGCCTGCGTCGCCTGCTGATCCGCGTCAGCGACCTCAACAACCTCGTCCGCCTCCTTGAGGAGCACCTCCCCCACGTCCAAGGCCCGCAGCGCGCGCTCCTCCACGTCCAGCTCGGCCGCCTCGCCGTCGCCCGCGGCGGCCCCTCGGCGGCGCGTCCCAGCTACGAGGCCGCGATCGAGGCGTCGCCCGACGATCCGCTGATCCGCCGCGAATACGAGAACCTCCTCCGCCAGCTCGACGACGCCCACGACCTCCCCGCGATCCGCCTCGCCCTCGCCCGGATCAGCGAGGACACCCACTACAAGGCCACCCTGCTGGTCGAGTCGGCCGAGGCGCTCATGACCTCCGAGGCCCACGAGGACCGCGAGTTCGCCGCCAACGCGATCCTCGGCGCCCTCCGCGAAGATCCGGGCAACCCTTACGCCGTCCGTCAGCTCGAGGCGCTCCTCTCGGATCCTCGCTCGCCCGTCGCCATGACCGACGCCGTCGGCGCCCGGGCCGTGCGCGCCCAATCCGACTCCGAGCGCGCGATCTTCTACCTCGAGAGCGCCGAGCTGCTCGAGCGCTCCGGCGCGCTCAACGAGGCTCAACGCGCCTACCGAGCCGCCTTACGCGCGATGCCCAGCCTCGCCCCTGCGGAGATGGGCCTCACCCGGATCGCCGCCGGCGGCTTGCGCGAGCAAGCGCCCAAGGTCAAGGCCGTGTCGATCCACACCCTCATGGCCGAGGCGCGTGACGCCGCCGTCCGCGCCGGCTCCAGCGGCGCTCCGGCCGACGCCGAGGCCGCGCTCACCATCCTCGGCCAGATCCTCGGCCGCGATCCTCACTACCGCGACGCCCTCGGCCTCGTCCGCGCCCTCGCCGCCCAGCTCCCCGATCCTGTCCCCGCGATCAACCTGCTGAGCACCGTCTTCGGCCGGATCACCGACCTCGCCGTCCGCTACGAGCTCGGCGTCTTCCTCGGCGAGCAGGCCCCCAGCGACGAGCACGCGCTCGCCTACTTCCAGGTCGCCGCCCTCGCCCGCCCCGACGGCAAACAGGCGCTACGCGGCCTCCTGCGCCGCCTCCAGCGCCTCGGCCGCGAGGACGAGTCCGCGAGCGTCATGGAGCAGCTCCTCGACCTCTACGATCCAGGCGAGCCCTCCGCGATCGATCTCCGCCTCACCCTCGCCGGCCACCTCGCGCGCGCCCCCGAGACCCTCGACCGCGCCCTCAGCCACGCCCGGGTGGTCCTGCAGGCGCGCAGCGACGATCCCCGCGCGCTCCTCTTGATGGCCGACCTCCTCGAGCGCTCGCACCTCACCGGCGAGGCCATCGACATGCTCGACCGCCTCGTCGTCCGCGAGCGCGACGTCGATCGTCTGCACGAGCTCCACGGCCGGCGCGCGCGCCTGCTCGCCGAGCTCCCCGGCCGCGAGCGCGACGCCCTCGCCGCGGCGGAGCGCGCCGCCGAGCTCAACCCTGGCAACCGCCAGACCGTGCTCCTCCTGATCCGCCTCCTCGATCGCACCGGCCAGACCGAGCGCGTCGCCGCCTTCCTCGAGCCCATCCGCGCCGCCATGGTCGCCAACATCGCCCGTGGCCAGCTCGCGCTCGGCGATCTCAAGCTGCTCTCGGAGATCGCCGCCGCCGGCAACCCGCCGCTCGCCGCGATCGCCCAGCGCCTCTGCCACAGCATCGAGCCGGGCAGCGTACCTGCGCCGACGACCCCGCTCGGGCCCGCGACCACCGACGGACTCCAGCAGATCCTCGGCACCCCCGCCCTGCGCAGCGCCGCCCTCTCGCCGCTCGAGTCCAACGATCTCAGCGACCTGCTCACCTGCGTCGAGAGCGCGATCGAGCGCAGCTACGCCGAGTTCGCCGGCCTGCGCGCCGAGGATCTCGTCCCCGTGCCGCCCAACGCCAGCGCCGCCGCCCTCCGCGAGGTGCTGTCCCGCTGGGCCAACATCTTCGGCTGCAACCCGATCGACGTCGGCGCCGTCGGCGTCACCAACACGGTCGTGCTCTTTGAGGAGGGTGAAGACGCGCAGCTCCGCCTCGGCGCCAACCTCTGGCTACGCGGCGACGAAGCGGCGTGGCGCGGGCTCGCGGCGGTGGCCCTCGCCCGCCGCGCCCTCGGCGGCGTCATGGCGCGCGCCCTCATCCCCGAGGATCTCGACCTCACCCTCGCCGCGAGCTTTGAGACCGCCAAGATCTTCAACGCGATCACGGCCGACCCCGACTCTGGTCGTCTACGCGAGCTCGCCGCGACCTTCAACAAGCAGCTCGGTCGACGCCAACGCAAGACCCTCCAGCGCGTCTGCCTCGCCCTCGCCAGCACCAATTTCGAGCCCGCGGGCACCGCCAGGGCCACCCTCGCCAGCGACCTGCGCATGGCCGTCCTCCTCACCGGCGACGTCAGCGGCTGCCTCAGCGCCGCCTGCCTGCTCGACGGCTTCGCCAACGGCAACCTCCGCCAACGGATCGGCTTCAGCCGGAGCGCCCAGGAGCTGCTCGCTTTTATGCTCGGCGACACCTTCATCCAGCTCCGCGCCGTCGCCACCGCGTGAGCCCAGCGCCGCGGCCCTCGTGCTGCCTCCAGGGACATGTTGCTCAAGACAGACTATTCAGCGCCCAGGCCGCGGCCGAGCGCGCGCCGCGTCCGAGCGCTCGCCCTCACCACGGCGCTCGCCCTCGCCGGCTGCGGCGACGACGCCGGAGCCGGCCCGCGCCGCCCCGCCGCGCCCACCCTCCGCGCCGACGCCCCCGCCGCCCCGCGCCTCGCCCCGCCGAGCGCCCCCGTCTCGCGGATCGAGTCGACGGACCTCTGGCTCGATCTGATCGCCCAGCGGCCCAGCGCCGTCACCACCCAAGATGGCCAGCTCGTCATCGATCTCGGGATCCCGCAGGCGCGCAAGCACCTCGACCTCGCCGGCGCCTCGCCGTGGCGCCTCGCCGCTGAGGTCGACGGCGTCGCCGCCGGGATCCTGCTCACGCAGAGCGGCGCCCTCGATCTCCCCCTCGACGGCGAGCTCAGCCCCGCCCTCCACCCGGATCGCGACGGCCAGCCCGCCCTCGCCCTCGCCCTCACCCTGCGCGCCCTCGCCCCGGGCCAGTCGGTCACCGTCTTATGGCAGGAGCAGGTCCTCGCGCACCTGACTCTTGGGACTTCATGGGAGCGGCGCACCCTCTCCCTCCCCAGCAAGCTCCTCCTCCCCGGCGAGAACCGCCTCCGCCTCCACTTCAAGCGGCTCGGCGCCCACGACGGCCGATCCGCCGCCGCCGCCGTCCAGCGCGTCGAGGTCGGCCCGCGCGAGCAGATCACCGGCGCCCCTCGCCCCGCGCGCCCCCCCTACCGCGTCGACGATCGCGATCCGACCGCCCCTCAGATCCTTATGTCCCCCGGGACAGGCCTCACCTACTACGTCCGACCGCCGCGGCGCGCCCGCCTCCGCGTCGACGCGCGCGGCCGCGGCAGCCTCGAGGTCCTGATCAGCACCGACGAGGATCACGCCGCCGGCCGCCCGCCCGCGGAGGCGCTCAAGGAGCCCCTGCGGCCCGCCGGCAAGCGCCACGAGCTCGACCTCTCCGGCTACGGCGGCATGCCCCTGCGGATCGAGATCCGCGCGCAGAGCGGCGAAGCGGACGGCGAGGCGGTCCTCCGCGAGCTCGCCGTCATCGCCCCCCGCGCGATCCCCATCGATCATCGCCAGCGCGGCCTCGTCCGCGACCTCTACGTGCTCGCCCTCGAGGGCGCGCGCCCCGACGACCTCTTCGGCGCCGATCGAGTCCGCCTGCCCGCCTTCGACCGCCTCGCCCGCGAGTCTCTCCTCTTCGATCACGCCTACGCCCCCGCGCCCTGGGCGGTCCCTGGCCACGCGGTCGCGCTCTCGGGCGTCGCCTTACCTGCCCACAAGACCATCCGCGGCACCCACGTCGCTGACAGCCACGTCACCCTCACCGAGCACCTCGATCGCAGCGGCTACGCCTCCCTCGCCGTCAGCGCCGATCCAGACATCTTCGATCCGGGCGCCAGCCGCGGCCTCGGCCAAGGGTTCGAGCGCGTGATCACCCTGGTCCGCAGCGCCAGCCAGCGAAGCGACGCCAGCGCCGTAGTCGCCGCGATCATCGCCGAGGCCCAGCGGCGCCCCCAGCCGCGCTTCATCTACGCCGTTGTGAACGACCCACAGCCCCCGTATGAGCCGCCGCGGGCGCTCCAAGGCGACGGGGTCCGCCCCGATGACGCGCCCCTCCCACACCTCACCCACCTCTGGATCGGCCGCCTACGCGCCGGCAAGATCACCCCGACCAAGGCTCAGCTCGCCTACCTGCGCCGCCTCTACCGCGGCGAGCTCCAGGTCATCGACGAGGCCCTCGGCGAGCTGATCGCGGCGCTTGAGCGCAGCGGCGACCTCGATCGCAGCGTCATCGTCGTCGTCGGCCTGCACGGCCAAGAGTTCTACGAGCACGGCGGAGGCGGCCACGGCCACTCCTTACACGACGAGATCCTGCGGGTCCCGCTCGTCATCCGCGCCCCTGACCTGCTCGCCCCCGGCCGAGTCAGCGCCCCCGTCGATCTGCTCGACCTCGCCCCCACCCTCGCGGATCTGCTCGGCCTCACCTACCCGAGCGAGTGGCAAGGAGAGAGCCTGCTCCCCGTCATCGACGATCCCCAGCCCGCCCCGCGCCTCATCATCGCCGCCATGGGCGACGGCTCCCGCGCGGCCATCGTCGGCGACGCCAAGCTCATCCTCGGCAGCGGCCGGGGCCTCGAAGCGCAGCGCTTCTTTGATCTCGAGGTGGATCCTCTCGAGGCCACCGATCGCCTCAGCGCCGGCGGGATCGCCCTCCGCATCGTCCGCGCCGCCCTCGCCTGGGAGCTCGCCGAGGAGGGCCACTGGAGGCGCGCGCGCTGGGGCAACGGAGCCGCCCTCCGCACGACCTTCGCCCTCGATCGCGGCATGTAGACCCGCGCAGCCGCCACGCGTTCGCGCTCGCCCGGTGAATGTAGTAAAACGCCCCGCCTTATGACTCAAAGCGCCCAGGACGTCCTCGCCCAGATCCCCCGACTTGTCGACGCTCAAGACGCCGCCGCGCTAGCCGGGCTCAGCGAACACAGCGACAAGGCGATCCGTAAGGCCGCGCGCAAGGCCGTCCACACGCTGCGCAGCCGCGGCGTCCACATCCCCGAGGGACCCACCAAGAGCTGGACCCCCGGCGCCCTCGCCGAGGGTGACACCGCCGCCGCCGCCGCGATGCTCGACGTCGCCAGCGCCCCCGCGATCACCCGCCTGCTCGTCGCCTTCCCCGTCGCGGACGGCCGGGGCCAGCTCTGGGTCGCCGCCCTCACCGCCTTTGATCAAGTCGTCGGCTTCAACGCCTACGCGCAGACCGACGGCCAACGCGGCCGCGTGCTCCGCGACTGGGATCGGCAAGCCGGAGGCCGCAGCGTCCCCGTCGAGTGGGCGCGCGCGCGGATCCGCTGGGCCCGCGAGCAGACCCTCCGCCTCGGCGTCTCCGCCCCCACCGCCCTCAACGACGCCCTCATCCACCTCGGCGACGCCCCTCCCGCGCGCCCCAGCAGCTTCCTCAGCGACTTCGTCGACGAGCGCGACCCTGCCGCCGTCGACCGCCTCCTCCTCGCCGTCGGCGCACCCTCCTGGCCGCCGCTCCTCGCCGTCGAGCCCTTCCTCAAGCGGGTCACCGAGGCCAACCCCAACATGACTCAAGAGACACCCGAGTCTGAGCGCGCCAGCGCCCTGCTCGCCGCGGTCGACGGCGACCTCGAGCTCCGCGGCGCCCTCCAGGGCCCGATCGCCAACCTCCTCGAGGACGCCGCGATCGGCCTCTGGCTCGCCAGCAACGACGAGCTCTCGCGCGGCGTCTCGGGCCTAGCCCGCCAGCTCCGCGGCGACGCCCCTGAGGCGCTCCCGTGGATCCCGCGCCTGCTCGGCCTCCAGATCGCGGCCACGATGAACGCCATGAACCAACAGCAGCGCCGCAGCGCCGGTTGACGCGCCCGCGCGCCGCCGCGGGCACACGTCCCGAAGGCCAGCCTCAACCACCGCCGCGCAGCGCGGGCCGCCGCGGGCATCTGTCCCGAAGACCATCCTCAGTCACGGCCGCGCAGCGCGCTCTGCCACCGGCTCCATGACGACCGCTGCCGCGATCCTCAGCCGCAGGAGCCCCTCGGAGCCGCGCACCATCGCCTCTACTTCGCCTGTCCCAGAGGCCAGCGCGGGCATACCCGCCGCCACCAGCGCCTCCACCGCCGCCCGCCGCGTTGGTTCGCCGTTCAGGCCGACGAGCAGCGCCCTCAAGGCCGCCTCACGCGCGGCGGGCTCGCCCGTGGTCGCCGCCGAGATCGCCGCCCTCCGCCCCGCCGAGTCAGCTCGGATCGCCAACGCCCCATGCAGCACCACCGAAGCCGCAGCCGGCAACAAGCGCATCGTCCGCGGCGCGGTGAACGGCGGCTCTGCGGCCGCCAGCGCCAGCTCCGACGGCGCCATTGGATCTGCGCGGAGCGCCGGCCTCCTCCCTGAAAGCGCCGCCTCGAGCCGCGCGTTCGCGGCAGGATGTAGCCGCGCCAGCTCCGCCGCGGGCCACACGGCCGCCCGGACGATCGCCCCCGCCTCATCATCCGCCCACCGCTCCTCCGACAGCGCGATCGCCAGCTGCTCACGCGCCTGCCAGCGCTGCGGCGCGGGCACCTCGACGAGGTAGTCCGCGACCGCTCGCTCCAGCGCCTCCCGGCCGGCTTCCCGCTGGCGCACCGCCCACGCCGCGTTCGCGTCGCGCACCCCACGGATCAGCAGCGCCCGCCGAGCCTCGACCCTCGCCTCACCGCTCACCCCGTGCAGGAGCAGCTCACGCAGCGCCAGCAGCTCGACCTCACGTGCATCGACCAGACGGGCGAACCACGCCGCCCGCTCCCAGATCGACGTCGGCGTCGGCGTCGAAGCCGCGGCCGCCGTCAACATCACCGACGCCTGCTCCCCGTCACCCGCGACCAACGCCAGCTCGCCCTGCAGCAGCAGCGCCCCTGCCGCCACCGTCTCCGGCGTCTGCGACAGCATCTGCGCCAGCGCCTTCGCCCCGACCCGCTGCCCGCGAGCCGCCATCCACGGCGTGAGCAGCCGCCCCGCGCAGACCATCGCCAGATCCGACTCGATCGCCGCGCGGATCGCCGCCTCCGCGCCCTGAGAATCTGACCTTTGAGCCAGCCTCATCGCCGCGGCGACATCACCGACCGCGTCCTCCGTCAGCGCCTCCGAGGCGCTCACGCAGCCCGACGACCCAGGAGCGGCCGCGAACGACCGCGCCGTCGCCAAGCCCAACAATCGCCCCTCCATCCCGACCACCCACCCCTCATCGAGCACGCGCTCGACCACCGCGCGGTCCGCCGCCTCCCCGCAGCGATCCTCACACGCCGCGCGCCCGAGCAAGATCGCCGCCGCCGCTGCCGCCGCCACATCCTCCCCGCCCGAGGTCGCGTCGACCAACGCGAGCGCGTACCAAGGGCGCCCTGAGGCCAACGCGTGGTGCGCCTCGATCATCCCCATCTCACGCGCCCCGGCGATCCCGCGCGTCATCGCCTCAGCCAGCGCATAACGAGCGATCTCAAGCGCCTGCGCCTCGTTACCCGCCGCGCCGCGCATCCGGGCCAACACGAGCAAGGCCTCGAGCGTCGACGGCGCTACCATCACCTTACCCGCCCAATGGCTGGGCGTCGGCGCGCGCGTCTGTGCAGGCGCCCACGGCCCCGCCCCGCTCAGCGCCTTGTGACGCGCCTGCAGGCCCTCGCCGAGCATCATCTCCGCCCCGCCTAGGTCGCCGAGGATCACCAGCACCCGCCAACCCAGCGCCGCCTCACCTTCCACCTCAAGCGCCTCGAGCACACGCGTCACCAGAGCCGCCTCCGATCCCGCCTCACCCGCCACCGACGGCAACGAATAGCTCGATCCCAACCGCCCCAAGCGCAGCCGCACATAGGCCCGCGTCGCCTCGCTCGTCGCCGCCTCCAAGGCCGTCGAGAGCGCCTCAACCGCCCCTTCGCCGACCCACCCGCGCAGCTCGTCATTGCTCACCAGATCGACGCCGAGCTCGCCCCGCAGCTCCGCCGCGAGCAGCCCAATCACCTCCGTCGCGTCCACTGCCGCCGCCGCGGAGCGCCTCATCGCGTGGCCACCTCGCTGCGGCTCCGAGGCCGCGGCGCCGCTCGATCCAGGATCACCAGCGCGCAGCGTCCGAAGCGCCCGCACATCCCGAGTCGCCTGCGCTCGCAGCCCCGCGGCGATCGCCGCGTCGCCCGCGCTCGCCTCACAGAGCAGCGCGACCCGGCGCATATCTTGATCACCCGCGACGCTCTCCCCCAGCGCCGCGTACGCCTGCGCCCGTCGCCGCAGCAGCGCGCACATCTCCGGGTGTCCCCGCAGCGCCTCGGGCGACAGCGCCGCCGCGCGAGTGAAGTGCGCCGCGGCCACCCCGACCAGCCCCAGAGACGCCTCGAGCTCCGCCAGCGCGATCATCGAGCGCGCGTCCCCAGAGGTCCGAAAGTCCCGCAACAACACAGCCCTCGCCTCCTCTACCCGGCCCAGCGCCGCGAGCGCCTCCGCCAGCGCCCGCGCCGAGCGCCCCCGCGGCGGCCGCTTCGATCGCGCCGCGGCCGTGGCCGCCGCCTGATACTCACCGCGCGCCACCAGCCGCGGGATCGATCCCTGGCAACCTGTCTCAAACGCCAGACTCAACACCAGCGCCCAGATCGCCCGCCTCATGACGGGGCCCCGCTGCTACAGCCCAGCGCCGCCGCCCCGCCGGCGTCCGCGATCAGCCGCGCCAGCAGCCGCCGATCGTCCGCTCCCAGCCGCGCCTCACCTGCGAGCGCCGCGCAGAGGTGCGGCATCGCCGGGTCTGACTCACCAAATGCGACATACGCCTCTGCGAGCCGCAGGTGCCCTTCCAACCGCTCTGGGTGCGCCATGACCTCCGCCTCGAGCAGCTCCAAGCCCGCCTCCGAGTCGCCGTGCTTTAGCAGGCGCGCGGGGGCCAGCACATAGAGAGTGCCCAGCATCCGCGTCGCGGCCCCCTCACGGAAGTCGGGCTCGCTCTCGCGGCAGCGCCGAATATAGGACTCCACCTCAGCCACCAGCTCACCCGCCTGGAGCCCGCGCTTCTCGACCAGACGCCCCGCCACAGCCGCCCTCGCGAACGCGTACGCTGGCGATCCATCGTCGCTCCAGCTCTGGATCGAGTCGTACGCGAACTGTCGATCGTCCCGGCTGTCACGCTGCTCCCCGATCAACCGCTCCAGCGCCTCGTACACCGCGATCGGATCCTTCGCTGTGACCGCCGCGGCGAACGCCGGAGGCGCCGCCTCGCCGCTCGCCTCCGTCGACGAGTGTTTGCACGCCGAGGCGACGCAGAGCCCCACGCCGAGGCAGAGGACGAGGATCTGTGGGAGTAGACGCGAGCGCGGCACGCCCCGATCAATACCACGCCGCCGCGCCCGCCCGGGCCTACCGTCGAGGGCGCTACTTCTTGCTGTAGGCGTCGATGACCGCCTGGTAGTCCGAGCTTGAAGCCGCCCCGAGCGCCTTCAACCCGGCCTCGGCGCAGATCGCCGCCCCCTCGCCCGAGCACACCTTCGAGAGGTTCCCCTGAAACGCCTTGCGCTCCGCCGCCGGCGCCGACGGGAACGCGACGACCACCATCGGCGGCAGCTTGCTCGATGACCACACCTTCGCGACCGCTCCGCCGCCCTCGACGCTGCTCAGCTCGGCGAGCTGCGCGTCGTCGATCAACGCGCACTCGGCCTCCCCCGCGATCACCTTCTTCAGCGTCTGCACGGGCCGCGTCGTCGCCACCACCGTGAACTCGCTGAGCTTAAAAGCCCCCCCGCTGACCACCGCGTCGATGAAGCGCGCATCACCCCCGTGATTGGTCGCCAAGCTCTGCCCCTTGCACCCCTCGGCTGACGTGTGCTTCGTGCTCACCAAGAAGTACTGCTCGCCGGTCGGCGCCGTCACCGTCGCCTTCCCCACCACCTCCATCCCATGCCGCGCACGCAGCCCCAAGAAGGCCGGCAGCGACAGGATCCCGTAGTGGGGATCGGCCTCATGCATGAACGACTCGGCGCCCGCCCTGTTCGTCACGTACTTGGCGTTCGCCGCTACCCAGCCGTTGATCTTCGCGGTCTGGGCGATCAGCCGGTCGACATAACCTTGCGCCTGAGCCGCGCTACCGACCCCCTGTTCCTTGAGGATCAAGATGTTGATCGCGCCATCACCCGCCGCAGCGGAGGTCGCGCCGAGCATCAGCGCGCCGAGGAGCGAAGTAGTAAGGACGAGACGACGGACGAGCGTAGTTGCTTGCACGATGAACTCCGAGGGCCTTGGACGACCGTGAGCCGCCACTATGCAGGGCGATAGCCGCAGGCGCACAAATATGCTGTGGGCGAGGTCACGTCGCTGCGCCTTGGCGCGCGACACGCGAGCCCCGGCCGCCCCCTCCCCACACGCCAAAGGCCAGAACAACCGCGGCGCCGAGCGCCAGCGCCCACCAGCCGGGATCGCTCGCCTGCGCGACCTCATGCGCGACGACCCGATGCAGCGCCCCCGAGCCGAGTGTCCCCAACCAAGGCGCCGCGATCGAGAGACCGACCGTCAAGGCGAGCGCGTACGCGCTCCCCAAGATCCACGCGCGATACCGAGGCGCCAGCCCCGCGCCGATCACCGTCTCGGTCGCGGTCGCAGCCAGCACTCGCCGGGTGAACAGCGCGTCGACATCACCCTTGAAGCTGTCGTGCATCTCGAGCTCCTCCGCGATGTGATCGCGCAGTCCCGACGCGAGCCGCGGATCGGCCTCGATCTCTACCCGCCAAGCGGAGGTCAACCAGCGCGCCCCTGTCGGATCGCGTCGCAGCTCCGAGGGCCGGATCCCCAGATCGTCAAAGTCGGCGAGTAAAGCCGCCAGACGCCCCTCAAACGCCTCATCCATCGCCACTCACCTCACCGCGCTCTCCCCACCCCGGCATCCGCTCGCGCAACATCTTCTTCGCCCGGTGCAGGTGCGTCTTCACCGTACCCAACGGCAGCGCCAAGATCTCCGCGATCTCTGGGTACGAGACGTCCTCGAGATAATGCAGCATGACCACCGCACGGTAGCGATCCGGCAGCCCATCGATCGCCGCAGCCAGATCGCGACGCAGGTCGGAGCGAGCCGCGCTCATGGACGTCTCTGGCGCAGCGACCCCGCTCTCAAAGCCCTCGGGCAGCCCGTTATGACCGCGCACCCGGGCGCGATGGTTCAGGTAGACGTTGTAGGCGATCCGATACAGCCAAGTCGAGAAGCGCGCCCGCCCCTCAAAACCAACAAGCCCGCGAAACGCCCGGAAGAAGACCTCCTGCGCGAGATCATCGGCCAGCGTGCGGTCGCCCGCCAAGCGCAGCAACAGCCCGCGCACCTTGCCCTGGTGCCGCCGGATCAGCTCCGCGAACGCGCGCGCGTCCGTGAAGTGTGCGGCTCGCTCGACCAACGCCGCGTCCTCCTGCTCACTCAGCGGCAGCGGCTCACCCGCGCTGACCAGCCCCACCGCGCCGACGTGCAGCGCTTTGATGTTCCCGTTCATGCTCGCCTCCGCGTGCTGATCCGCCGAGAGAGCCCAAACGAGACCAGGTAGCCCAAACCAACGAAGCCGGGCACCAGCCCGATCTCACCACCGCGCCCGGCGAGCGCCCCCGCCGCGAGCAGACCGATCCCTGCCGCCGTCAGGATCACACCTCGACGCAGATCCCCCTCCGCGGCCGACGGAAAGAGCGCCAGCGGCGGCTCACGCCCCTGCTCGAGGTATCGGCGCGCCAGATCCATCCGCCGCCCCTCAGCACGCAGCCGCATCCTCACCGCGGCGATCACCACCCCGCAGAGCAGCGCCAACGCGCCAAAGTCGAAGATCAGCGATCCTCCTGGGCACGGCAGCTCCGGCGCGGTCAGGCCCGGTGACCACAACTGCAGCGAGAACACCTCGAGCCCGCAGCCATGCAAGGCCCCACGGGCCGCGCCGCTGATCCAACTACCGAGGCTCACGTCCACCCCGCTAGCGTACGCCGCAGGCGCGACCCCCAGGTAACAAACCAGCAGCGCCAGCGCCTCAATCCCGCACGTCAACCCTGGTGATCGCAGCTTCGTCATCACGCCTCCTCATCGACCCGGCGGCGCCGTCGCTGGTTTCAGCGCGACAAGACCCCCAGAGCGCGCGATAGCGCGCCCACAGCACCGAGAAGCCCCAGCGCCGCCGCGGAGCTGCCAACGTCGCCGGCGCGCCAACCGCCCGCAATCGCCCCTCCAGCTCCGTGTACGCGGCCGTCACCGCCGCCTCGATCTCCCCCCCGTAGGCCGCGATCGTCGCCTCGATGAAGCCACGCAGCCCGGTCAGGTCCTCCGCTGCGAAGCCGAAGAAGATCCCCTGGATCTCGATCTGCTCAGCGAACCAAGGATCCACGGCCGCAGGATCTTCCAGATACCCACACGACACCGCCGCGCACGCCAGCTCCTGCCAGAGCAGCCGCCGCTGCGCTGGCACCGTCACATCAAAAGGAATTAGCCCGTAGTCGATCCCGTGATCATCCGCGAGCGCGCCCACCTGCACCGCGTGAAGCGCCTCGTGGAGCAGGTTCGGCAGCCCCTCGACCGCGACTTCAAAGCGAGCACCTGTCCCCGGGACCAGGCTGCGAAGCGAGTTATCCGCCCCCGCCGCGATCACCACCGCCGCCCCTTCCTCCTCAAAGTAGCGGACCAACCACGGCAGCAGCGGAGAGCTGGCGTCGGGGTGCTCGTCGTCGATCTCGAGCATCATCCTCGCCTAGAAGCGCCACACCACGCCTACACCGAGCCGTCCGCGGCTCGCCTCCAGGCCAGCTCGCAGCCGCCGCGAGCGGACCGCGCCGACCGCGAGCATCGCCGCCCCCGAGCCCACCAGCAGCGCCCCCGGGACCCCCATCGCCAAGGATCCGCGGAGTCGCGCGCTCTCCTGGCAGCCATTCCCGGCGTCGAGCGAGCACGCGTCGGTCTGCGACATGATCAACCCGCCGATCCCGAGCACCGCCCCGACGACCACGAACACGACCCCGCTGCGCCGCCAGCCGGCCGCCTTGATCGCGGCGGGGCTGTCCCGCAGCGGATCGTAGTCGTCTGCCGCGAAGACCTCGTCCTCACCGCCCTCGAGCACCTCGGCTGCGTCCTCGGGCTCTACTGGCGCCGCGACCGCCACCGCTTCGCTGCTCGCCGTCGCTGGAGCGACCGCCATCGCCTCGACGACAGGCACCTCGACGAGCCCCTCCACATCACGCAGCGCCGGCTCAGCCGCCAGCGACGGCGCGGACGCGAGCGCGACCAACAACGCACCGATCGGACGAGCAGCGATCACCCGCGCAAAATAACACGCTCACGGCGCATCGTCGCGGCCGAGCGGGGGCGCCTGTGAGCCCGATCAAGCCTCGCAGGCCATCGCATGACCCGGCCGCACACAGACCTTGCCGCGCGGCTCACAGCTCGCCAAGCTGCCCCCATGCTCGCCGCGCTGCTCGCCGGCCTCCTCCTCGCCGCCCCAGCGCCGAGGCCGACCGCGCCCCCTCCCAACGCCTGCGCCGCCCCGCTCGGCATGATCGGCCCACGCGCCGCTCCGCTCACCGTCCGCTGGTACTTCGATCCTGTGATCCTCGGCGCGCACGAGCTCTGGCTCGAGCTCCACCGCCTCGTCGCTGACTACGACGGCCTCGTGCAGGTCCGCCCGATCCTCGTAGTCAGCGCCGTCCATAGCGAGCAACACCACCGTGACGCGCGCCGCTGGGTCGTCGCGGCCGCCCACCTCGGTCGCGCCGAAGAGGCGCTGCACCGCCTCGATGTTGACGGCCCCGAGCGCTTCGCGGCCCAGCTCCGCGTCGCCCCTGAGCGCATCGCCGCGCTCCTCGGCCTGCCTATCGCCGACGTTCAGCGCGCCCTCGACGACCCGTGTATCGACCAGACGCTCGCGCGCGGCAGCGTCGAGCTACGCCGCGCGATCCACCACAATCAGCTCCGCGCTGGCCGACCCCCTGCCTTCGCGATCGGCGCCCTCCCCGTCTTCGAGGACGGCGCCCGCCTCGACGGCGTCCGTCGCGAGATCGAGCACGCCCTCCGCCGACAACCCGCGCCGAGGCCCTCGCCGAGGCGCGAGCGCGCCATCAGCCCGCGCCTCGCCCGTCCTCCCGCCGCTGTCGGTATGCTGGTCGGCGGCATCGCCCCACCGCACCGCCTCGTCCTCTTCGCCGAGCAGGAGGATCACCCCGTCTTTGTCCTCCTCGCGCCGGTGCTGGCGCTCCGAGCGCGCCGACCTGGCAGCCTCGCCATCCAAGTGATCGCCCGCGGCCCCAGCGCCAACGCCGTCCGTCTCCGGCGTCGCCTGTGCGCGGCCCGTCACCTCGGAGCGGAGCTCGAGTACATGCGCGTCCTCGCCCTCGACTACGGCGCCGACACGCCGCGGGCTCGTGACTTACGCGATCGCCTCGACGCGGCCGCCGAGCGCCAGCGCTGCGGCGAAGACGAGGAGCGCCTCGAAGCCGCCAAGGACGCGCCTCTCGCCCTCCCGGAGGGGATCTGGCTCGACGGAGCGGCCCTGGGCCAACGGGAGCTAGGGGCGATTGAGCGCGAGATTTTGTCGATCGAGCGCGCCGTACAGCCCCTCGATGCCGTATTCTCGCCAGCGGCGCCTCCCGAGACCTAGCTCGAGCCTCGCGGGCTGCCGCATGCAACTCGGATCTGTCATGGAGATCAAGTACTGGGCCGCGACCGACGTCGGGCGCAAGCGTGCGCAAAACGAGGACAATTTCCTCATCGACAAGGGCCTGAACCTCTTCCTCGTCGCCGACGGCATGGGCGGTCACGCCTCGGGTGAGGTCGCCAGTTCGATGGCGGTGCACACCATCCGCGAGGTGATCTTCAACACCCGCGATCTCATCGAGTCCTTCGACGAGGAGGATCCTGGCGCCCACATCGAGATCAGCACCCTGCTCGAGTACGCCGTCCACAGCGCCTGCGCTGAGATCTTCTACAAGGCCCAGCAGGAGCCCGAGAAGCGCGGCATGGGCACCACAGTGGTCTGCCTGCTGGTCGTCGGCCGCCGCGGCTTCATCGCCTACGTCGGAGACAGCCGGATCTATCTCTTACGCAACGGCGTGGTCTATCCGCTCACGGAGGATCACAGCCTGATGAACGAGCTGATCCGCAGCGGCCGAGTCAACCCCGAGGAGTTCGCCGGCAGCCCCTACGCCAGCTTCAAGAACGCGATGACCCGCGCCGTCGGCGTCCACGAGCACGTCGAGGTCGACATCCTCGACTTCGAGGTCCTCCCTGGCGACGCCTTCCTGCTCTGCTCGGACGGGCTCTACGAGTACCTTGAGGGCTCGGAGATCGCCTCGAGCCTCGCGCTGAGCGAGATCGAAGAGATCCCTGGCCGCTTCATCGACCTCGCCAACAGCCGCGGCGGCAAGGACAACATCACCGCTCTGGTCGTCCAGATCGCGCGGGCGGAGGGCAAACCGGGCCGCGCCGCCGAGCTCAATTTCACGATCGACACCCTCCGGCGCCTGCCGCTCATGCGCCAGCTCAGCTATCAACAGCTCTGCAAGGTCATGGCGATCGCCCGTATGCGCCCCTTCGAGCGCGGCGAGCTGATCAGCCGCGAAGGTGAGGTCGGGGGCCAACTCTCGGTCGTGCTCGAGGGAGACGTCCGGCTCGGCCGCCGCGGCCGCGAGGTCGCGACCATCCACGCCGGCAACCACTTCGGCGAGATGGACCTGATCGACACCGGGGCCCGGTATTTCACCTCCAGCGGCCTCTCGGACGGCCGCCTCTTGGTGATCGAGCGCCGCGACTTCTACGAGATCCTCCACCGAGATCCTCAGCTCGCCGTCCGCCTCCTCTGGAACCTCACCCACGACCTCTCCAAGCGCGTGCACGAGACCACAGACGCGCTGCTCCAAGCCCGGGCCCAGTTGGACGGCGACGGCGAGATCGAGCCCCCAGTCCAGTCGCTCGAGATAGAGCTCACCGAGGTCACCGTCGTCAAACACCCCGGCAAGAAGGGGACCTCCGCGGAGAAGGCCGACGAGATCGAGGAGATCGAGGTCGGCGATCTCGTCGAGGATTAGGAACCAGTATGTCCACGATCTCCGACGACGAGCTGCTGGCCCGCGCTTGGCGCGCCCGGGAAGGCGCGCTCTGCGACTACAGCGGCTTCGCTGTCGGTGCCGCCTTTGAAGACCAAGAGGGTCGGATCTGGACCGGGGCCAACGTTGAGAACGCGAGCTACAACCTCGGCCTCTGCGCCGAGCGAGTCGCCCTCTATCACGCCCTCACCTCCGGCGCCCGCGGCTTTCGTCGCGTCGCCGTCGTGACGGATGCCCCCGCCCCGACCCCACCGTGCGGCGCGTGCCGACAGGCCCTCTTCGAGTTCGCCGTCGATGCCGTCGTGCTGATGGAGAACCGAGCCGGTGAGCGCGAGCGCCGTGACGTCCGTGATCTCCTCCCGCTCGCCTTTGAGGCGAGTTACCTACAAAAAAAGCGGCGCTGATCCGCTCAGCGCCGCTCCTCAAGAGCTCGCGCGCTCAAGCGCGCAAGCGCTCGAGCGTCGCCCCGAGGGCGCTCAGGCTCTCACCCAACTCCGTGAGCCGCGCCTCGTCCTTCGCGATCACCTCAGCCGGCGCCTTCGCGCGGAAGCCCGAGTTCTGCAGCTTACGGGCGAGCCCCTCGATCTCCTTCTCAACCTTCGCGATCTCCTTCGCCAAACGCTCACGTTCGGCGCCGACATCGACCAACCCGCTGAGCGGCAGGATCACCTCGATCCCCCGCACGACCTCTGAAGCGGACTCGATCGGCACATCGTCGCCGACCGCGATCACCGTCAGCGACTCTAGACGCGCCAAGCGGAGGATCCGGCCCTGCATCGCCGCGAGCGACGCCGCGTCCTCAGCGCTCGCTCGCACCAGCAGCGGCGTCCGCTTCCCCGGTGGCAACCTGAACCTGGCCTTTAGACCACGCGCGGCCGTCACCACATCGATCGTGCGAGCGACCTGCTGCCGCGCGGAAGCGACCTCCGGTGAGCCCAACAGCGCGCCGATCCCCGCGTAGGGCCCGGCCATCGTCAACGGCCGGCGCCCCTCGCCCTCTCCTGACCACTCCCGCACCTCGGGGAAGGCCGCGATCATCAGACACTCTCGGTCACCCTCGGCGCGCGGCAGCTGCTGCCACAGCTCCTCGGTGATGAAGGGCAAGAACGGGTGCAGCACCCGCAGGACCACATCGAGCACCGTCACCAGACAGCCCTGCGCGGCCCGCCGCACCTCCGGATCGGCCTCGCTCGCCAAGCTCGGCTTCACCAGCTCGAGGTACCAGTCACAGAGCTCATACCAGACGAACTGATAGATCGTATGCGCCGCCAGATCCAAGCGGTACGCCCCGAGCAGATCGCCGACCTCACGCGCCACCTCCAGCGATCGCGCGAGCACCCACAGATCCGCCGGATCGAGCCGCGCGAGCGCCCCCACCGCGACGACCTCGCGCTCGAAGCTCGGCCGATCGAACCCTTCGAGGTTCATCAAGACGAAGCGCGCGGCGTTCCACAGCTTGTTCGCGAAGTTGCGGTACCCCTCGACGCGAGCCCGGCTGAAGATGATCCCTTGGTCTTGGCCCGCCATCGTCGCCAAGTAGAAGCGCAGCGAATCAGCGCCGTAGCCGTCGATCAGCTCGATCGGATCGACCACGTTGCCGCGCGTCTTCGACATCTTCCGGCCGTCCTCGCCGAGCACCATGCTGTGCAAGAACACCGTCTCGAAGGGCACCTCGCCGGTGAAGTGGATCCCGAACATCATCATCCTGGCCACCCAGAAGAAGAGGATGTCCCAGCCGGTCTCCATCAACGAGGTCGGGTAGAAGCGCCGCAGCGCCTCCCCCTGCTCCGGCCACCCGAGCACCGTCAGCGGCCAAAGCCCGGACGAGAACCACGTGTCCAGCACGTCCTCATCCTGCGTGACCTCCCCTGACCCACAGGACAGGCACGAGCTCAGATCCTCACGACTGACGCTGATCGTCCCGCACGCGCCGCAATGCCACGCCGGGATCCGGTGCCCCCACCAGAGCTGCCGCGAGATGCACCAGTCGTGGATGTTCTCCATCCAGCGATAGAAGTCCGCGGTCCGGTACTCCGGGACGAACCGCGTCTTCCCGGCCCGGACCGCGGCGACCGCGGCCCTCGCCATCGATCCCACGTTGACGAACCACTGATCAGACGGCAGCGGCTCGACGATCACCCCCGTACGCTGCGAGAAGCCGATGCTCAGCTTGTGCGGCTCGACCTTCACCAGCGCGCCCTCGGCGGTCAGCGCAGCGACCACCGCCTCGCGCGCCGCGGCCACGGTGAGCCCGCAGAAGCGCGCCGGCGCCGGCGCCTGCACCTTCCCCTGCTTGTCGATCACGCACAGCACCTCGAGCCCGTGGCGCTTGCCGGTCTCGAAGTCGTTAAAGTCGTGGGCCGGCGTCACCTTCACCGCACCTGTCCCGAAGGTCATATCGACCAAGATCGCGTCGCCGACGATCGGCACCCGCCGCCCCGAGAGCGGCAGCACGACCTCCTCGCCGATCAAGTGCTTGTAGCGCGGATCATCCGGGTGCACGGCCACGCCGCTGTCCCCGAGCATCGTCTCAGGCCGCGTCGTCGCGACCACCAGCCGCTCCTCGCGCCCCGCCACAGGGTACGCGATGTGCCAGAGCGCGCCGTCGACCTCACGATGCTCGACCTCTAGATCGGACAGCGCCGTCTGCGAGCTCCAATCCCAATTGATCAGGCGGTACGCGCGATAAATGAGCCCCTGCTCGTGCAGCCGGCAGAACGCCTCGCGAACCGCTCGGGACGAGACCTCGTCCATCGTGAAGCGGTAGCGATCCCAGTCCATCGACGCGCCTAGCGCCTCGTGCTGACGATCGATGATCCCGCCGTGCTCCTCCTTCCACGCCCACGTACGCGCGAGGAACGCCTCTCTCCCGATCGCCTCGCGGCTGCTCCCTTCGTTGACCAGCGCGCGCTCGACCATCACCTGCGTCGCGATCCCCGCGTGATCTGTCCCTGGCAGCCACAGCGCCGGGTGCCCGCACATTCGCTTCCAGCGGACCAGGCAGTCCTGCACGGTCGCCGTCAGCGCATGCCCCATGTGGAGGCGGCCGGTGACGTTGGGAGGAGGGAGGACGACGGTGAAGGGAGACCGGTCGCCAGAAACCGAGGGCTTAAAGTAGCCGCTCTCGTTCCAGCGCCGGTACCACTTCGCCTCGACCGAGTTCGGGTCGTAGACGGAATTCAACTTTTCCATGACAGCACGAGACTCGCCTCCGGGCGGAGGCGTGCACTTCCATCCTTGGCTCGGCCGCCCGCGCCGCGGCTCAGTGCGCGCGCTCTTGGCGGATGATCTGGTCTGCGAGCTCTGGCACGACCTCCCAGACGACCTGCTCGACCACCTCTCGCGAGAGTGACAAGAGCGCCTGCACGGCCTTCGGATCGACACCGTCGATCGCGCCAGCCTCTTGCAGGCGCTTCAGGATCCCGGCGGACGGGGCGTGAGCAGGGGTGAAGGGGATCGGGGCGACGACGGGGATCTTAGCCATATCGATGAAACCGTTCGGGGTCTTGATAGACGTGGTCGTAGCGGACTTGCTCGCCGGACTCGTCACCGGCATCGAGGCCGGCGTAACACGCGCTGCCGCTGGCTTCGCCGCGACCGGCGCCGGAGTCACGGGTGCGGGCCGCGCTGGGGCCGGTTGCGCCGCCGGCTTGGCCGCGGCGACTGGGGTCGGCTTGGCGGCGACTGGGGTCGGCTGCGCCGCGACTGGGACTGGGGTCGGCTTCACCGACGGCTGCACAGCAGCAGCAGCAGCAGCGGCGACGGGCTTGACCGCGGGGGCGGCACGAGCGGCCTTGACCTTCTCGATCAGATCGTTCGTGTCAAAGGGCTTCGTGATCGCAGCATTCGCGCCGCAGGCCTTCACCGCCGCGTCGTCGATGCCGACCTGATTCGAGACCATCAGGAGGAGCGGGATATTGCTGGTCTCCGGGTCAGCCCTGAGCGCGCGACAAACCTCGTATCCGGAGGGCTCGCCGTCAGCCAGCACCGCGTCCACGAGGACGACATCGGCGCCGATCTGTTTGGCCCGGGCGACCGCCTCGGAGCCCTTGCTGACCGCCACCACCTCGGCATCTTCGGCCGAGAAGGTGATCTTGATGGCGAGTCGCATGGTCTTGCTGTCGTCGATCGCTAGGATCTTTGTGGGCATCCACCGGCCTCCTTGGGGTATGGAGACGTACCATGGACCACGCGAGCGGGTCAACGAAGCCGTGGACGGTCCGCCTCGACCGCCTCATCGACGCGCTCGAGGGCGAGGTCATCCTCAGTTATGTGGCAGGCGCCCGGGTCCTCGATCTCGGCTATGGATCGCCTGAAATCGCCCGCTGGACCGATGAGATCGCCGAGTCACGGGTGCATTTTCCGCTCGATCGCTGGCTCAGTGACGCCCAAGGGGAGATCCGCTTGCCTCTCGACGCGAACTCCTTCGACGTCGTCGTCTGTACGCGAACCTTCGCCCACCTCGGCGTCGACGCAGAGTCCTCGCTGAACGCGGCCCGCACCCTGCTCGCCGAGGCCTCGCGGGTCACGACGCCTGGCGGCTATGTCCTGCTCGAGATCAAGAACCCGAGGAGCATGCGCGGGCTCGCCCAGGGGATCCGTCGCCCCATCACGATCGTCCGTGGCCGTATTCTCCCCGGCACCGACCACCGGCTCGATCGCTACGACACCCTCAAGCACCTCGCCGCCCTCACGCCACCGACGCTCGTGCGACAGCAGATCCACGCCATCCACACCCTCGTCCCTGGCCGCGCGCTCACGCTGCCCTTCATCGGCCCGCTCATCGCCCGAGCAGAGCGTTGGGCCCGCGATATGCCGGTCATCCGTCACTTCGGCGCGGATCTCCTCGTGATCCTGCGACGTGAGGGAGAGACGCGATGATCTCCGGCCGTCGAAGCCTCACCGCCGCCCTCCTCGTGCTCACGCCATGGTTCGCCCTCACCTTTCGGGACACCCGCGCGTTGAGCCGCCACCACGAGCTACGCGAGGCCGTCGCCGGGATCGCCGGGATCGCTGGCGCGCTCACGACCTACTTCCATGAGGAGCACCACGACGGCGCTCGCTGCCCGAGCGGCCCCGATCCCCTCCTGCCCGCGCGAGCTGGGCCGACGCCGCCGCTCGAGGTCCGCTGCGCGCTCGGCCACCGCCGTCGCTGCCGGCCAAGCAGCGACCCGCGCGAACCGGCGGAGTACCCGCGCGCGGCGTGGCACGAAGATCCGATCTGGCGAGCCCTCGCCTTCGAACTCCGCGAGCCGCACCGGTTCCACTACACGCTCACGACCCGCTCGCAGGGCGACACCTGTGAATTCACGATCCAGGCGCGCGCTGACCTCGACGGTGACGGCAGCGGCACGAACATAGAAGCCCGAGGCCGCGTCCACGGCCTCGGGCTCCACCTCGACTCAACCTGGCGCATCGACCAGATGAGCGACGAAGCGCTAGGGCTGCCCCTTCACCACTAGCGACTCCTTGTCGCCGACATCGACCTTCTGAGACGCCTTCTTCCCGTCAGGCCACTGCCACTTCACGGTGTGCTTTCCGGGGGCGACCATCACGGTCACCGGGGTGGTCTTGTCTTCCTTCTTGCCGTCGACCCACACCGTGGCCGGAGGCAAGCCAGGTCCAGTTCCGATCTTGAGGGTCGCTGTCTTCGCCTTCGGCTGCGTCGGCGGCTTCGGCTCGACGGGCTTCTTCTCGGGCTTCACCGTCGGCGTCGGCGTCGGCGTCGGCGTCGGCGTCGGCGTCGGCGTCGCGGCTGGATCCTTGACCAGCGCCAGCTTCACCGACTGCACGGCCTCGCCCGTGAAGGAGATAGGCGCACGGCTGGTCGAGTACCCGGCGAGGCTAGCCTCGAGCGCGTACGAGGTGTTCGGCTTGCGAATCAGCTTGTAGGTCTCGCCGGCCTTGCCGATCGGGGTGACCGTCTCCCCCTCTACCAAGTTCACGGCCGCGCCTGCTGGCTCGACATCAAGCGTCAGCGCCACCTCTTTGAGCGCCAGCTTCACCGGCAACACTACCGGAGAGCCCGCGACGACCTCCACTTCTTGCTCAAAGGGCAGGTACTCGTCGCCCTTGCTGACCACCACGAGGTGCTTCCCTGGGGTCAGGCTCACGACCCGTGACGCCCCGCCCGGCTGGTCCTTGCCATCGACCGCGAGCACCGCGTCCTGCGGCTTGATCTCCACGGTGAGGCTGGCGACGGCCGCGACGACCGGTTCACTGTCCTTCGGGACTTCTTCGACCTTCTCGTCGCCGTCGCTCAGCAGATACGCGACCAACCCCAGCAACACGACCAGAGCCGACGCGAGCATGATGATCAGGCCAAGCGGCAGCTTTCGCCGGAGCGGCTCATCCTCGTGAGCAGGCAGGGTCGAGACCGGCTGCGCAGGGATCGGCTGCGTCGACTGTGCAGCGGCGATCGGCTGTGCTGCCCGCGCCGCAGCGATCGGCTGTGCCGGAGCGGTCGCGGGTCGCGCCGCCGCGATCGGCTGCGCCGGGCTGACGGCTGGCGCTGGTCGTGCCGCCGCGATCGGCTGCGCCGGGGCTGGCGCGGCGGCGATCGGCTGCGCCGGTCCGCGGGGCTCCTCGGGCTCATTCGCGGGCGCCTCAGCGCTCGCAGGCTGCTGCCCAGGCGCCTCGTCGAAGAGCTTCGTCTCGAGCTCATCGTCGTCCCAGTCGAGATCGGATCCCCCCCCCTTCGGGTTGCCCGCACGCGGAGGCGCGCCAGTCGGTTGCGGCCCAGCTGACACAGGCGCAGCGAGCCCCGGTTTACCGCCCGTCGGGCGAGCTGCCGCCGCTGGTGCCGCCGCTCCAGGCTTTAGCGTCGACGGCCGTGAGCCAGACATCAACATCGTCTTGGAGCGCTTACGAAGCGCCGCCTGCTGCTCCTCGTTGGGTCCGACCTCAGGCTCCTCCTTCTTCTCCGGCCCGGCGCCGAGGCGGATCGACGGCGGCTTCACAGCAGGAGCTGCCGGAGCGGGAGCCGGCACCTGCGTGGTCTTCTTGCGACCCGCACCTGGCGGCGGCGGCGGCGGCGGCGGCCCTGCGGCCTGCTTCTCAGCCTCGATCTCCTTCGCGTACATCTTCCGCATCCACGCGGCGAGATCTTTGCGGCTGTAGAACATGCCCGCGGCGAACATGAACGACTGGAGATCGTCATGGAGCTCCATCGCCGTCTGATAGCGGGTCTCGGGCTCGCCCGAGAGGGCCTTCATCACCACCTTCTCGAGCGCCTGCGGGATCTCAGCGTTGCGAGACGACGGCGGCGGGACGTCGACCGTACGTACCATCTCGAGGGTCGCGAAGTCGGTGTCTCCTTGGAAGAGACGCACACCCGTGAGCAGCTCGTAGAGCACCACACCGAGCGCGAAGATGTCGCTGCGACGATCGAGCGGCAGGCCGCGAACCTGCTCGGGCGACATGTACCCGAATTTTCCCTTGAGGATCCCCGCTTGCGTCCGCGACACCCGGCCCGCGGCCTTCGCCACGCCGAAGTCGATGAGCTTCACCTCGCCTTCGTACGAGACCAGCGCGTTCGGCGGGCTGACATCACGATGGATGATGTTCAGGTGGCGCCCGTACTTGTCCTTCTTGTTGTGCGCGTAGTCGAGGCCCTCGCACACCTTCATCACGATGAAGCAGCCCTGAGCGATCGGCATCGCCTTGCCGGACTGAGCGCAGCGAGTGAAGAGCGCGCGGAGATCCTTGCCGGCGATGTACTCGAGCGCGATGTAGAAGCTGTCGTCTTGCTGCCCGAGGTTGTAGATCTGGGCGATGTTGCTGTGATTCAGCTGGCCCGCGATCTTCGCCTCGTCCTTGAACATCGTGATGAACTCGTCGTCCTCCGCGATGTGGGGCAAGATCCGTTTGACCGCGACGAGGCGTTCAAAGCCCTCAACGCCGTACTCGATGGCCTTGTAGACCTCGGCCATCCCGCCCACGCTGATGCGATCAATCAGCTTGTAGGGGCCGAACTGGGTGACATCGTTCAAAAGGTGACTCCCTCCGGGCGCGCACCATGGCCGCACTTGCCAACCCAATGGCCCGGGCTGCCCAATGTGAGCGCGATGGCCGGCAAAAGTCAACGTCTTCGCGTCGCGTACGGCATGCGGAAGACCTGCGCGCAACAGCGGGAGGCGGAGGCCGACCGTGTGGTAGCCTCCTTCTCGCGCAGCCACGATGAACAGCCCTATCGGAGACGATCCCTCTGGCGACATCCGAATCGGCGCGATCCGGCCGACATTCGCCGGTGAAGCCGCGGCGGCGGCTGAGGTAGCTGCCAGTGACGCCCCCAGCCGAGCCGGAGGGATCGTGGAGGTTCAAGCGACCACGGCGGCCGGAGCGGCCGCCGAGTCGGCCGCGATCACGGACGCGCTCATCGCCGGCGCGATCGACGCAGAAGCCGCCAAGAGCCGCCTCATCGACGCCATCGTCACATCCGCGCTCCCTCCTGGCGCCTCAGCGGGCCTCATCGCGGAGCTCCGCGCGGACGTCGCGGCGATGCTCCTGCATCACCCGCAGCTCGACCATCTGTTGCGCCGCGCGTAATTGACCCGTCCGGCTCCTGAGCGCTCATGCCAACAGCAGGCGCACCTGCGGCGAGACGAAGTGGCCCTCTGTGTCGAAGGATCGCAGCGCCTCGGCGAGCACTCGAACCCTGTCCACCGGCCGGAGGCGCCGATCAATGATCACCCTGAACTCGCCGCGCACCTTGCAGAGCCCCCCGCCGCCTTGAGCCGGCCCGAGCATCACGTCATACGAGACACGCACGCGCAGCGAACGCGCGAGCTCTTCAAGCTCGTGAAGCTGCTTCTGGACATCCACGCCGACCCACGATGCCGCATGCGCCGCGGCTTGGGAAGCCGCGAGGCCTCAGTCGCTCGAACGCTGACCAGAGCGCCGCGGCAGCGCCGTCGGATAGCGCTCCATCACCGACTCGAGCGCCTCGAGGATCGACTCCACCTCGCTCCTGGCCGCGGATCCAGGGGCGCCGACGGCCTCCACCCGCGGGGTCTCCACCTGGATCGTGACGATCTGATCTCCTGGCGCGCCGCGCTCCTGGGGCACCCCTTTGCCTCGCAGCCGCAGGCGCGCACCTGCGCCCACGCCCGGCGGGATCTCGACCATCGCCTGCCCGCTCACCGTCGGCACCGGGATCTTCCCCCCGCGCGCCGCCTCGGTCACGCTGATCGCCAGATCGCAGTGGATCTCCGCGCCGCTGCGGCGCAGCCACGGGTGCTCCTCCACGTTGACGGTCACGCGCAGGTTACCAGGGGGGCCACCGAACTGGCCTGGCTCACCTTGCCCTTGGACCAGGCGCTCAGCGCCAGGCTCCGTACCCGGCGGGATCCGCACGCCGAAGCTGCGCCGCTCGCGATGAGCGCCGCGACCACGGCAGCGATCGCACGGATCCTGATGGATCATCCCGAGCCCGCCGCAGCGCCCGCACGCGGTCCACGGCGCGAACAACCCCTCCCCCTTGATCTCGCCGCGACCACCACACAGCGTGCAAGTCAGCGGCCCGCGCCCGCCGGCGCGACCGCCTGTACCTGCGCAGCCCGAGCAGGCGCCGAGCGCCTCGAACTCGATCACGTGCTCGCTGCCCAGGATCGCCTCCGCGAACTTCACGGTCAGCGTGTAGCGGATATCCCGACCGCGCCGACGTTGCCGCCGCTGTCGCCCCAGAACGTCCCCAAAGACCGCGCCGAGCAGGTCCTTCGCGGTCTGGAGGTTCATCTCGGGCGGCCGCTCGAGCGACTCAGGCAGGTGCCGCACCGCGTCGAAGCGCGCGCGCTCGGACGCATCACTGAGCACCGCGTACGCCGCGCTGATCCGCCGGAAACGATCCACAGCCTCCGGGTCATCGGGGTGACGATCCGGGTGCGTCGCCAAGGCGAGGCGCCGGTACGCGCGCTTGATCTCATCAAGCGTCGCCGACGGCTCGACCCCGAGCACCGCGTAGTGATCCTGAAAGGCCATCACGCCTGGCCACAGTCGCCGTTGAGGGTCATGGCGTCGCGCAACGCTACGCCGCGCCGCCCGTCGAGCCCGCGCTCGCGATGATGACACGAGCCGCCCGGAGCAGCCGCTCACCGGAGCGGAAGCCCTTCTCAAACTCGCGGATCACCGTCCCCGGCGCGTGATCGGGCGAGTCGATCTGTTGGAGCGCGTCGTGGATCGCCGGATCGAAGGCGACGCCGACGCTAGGCACCGGCTCGATCCCGTGGCGCGCGAGGGCCCCGAGAAAGTCGGTGAGCACCATCTCAATCCCCTTCAAGAGCTGCGGCGACTCGCGGGCGAGCTCCCGTGCGCGCTCGAGGTTGTCGGCGGTCGAGATAAAGCTCGCGAGCAGGTCTTGGCGGGCGCGGAAGACCGCGTCATCGATCTCACGGCGCACGCGCTTCTTGTAGTTGTCGAGATCCGCCACCGAGCGCAGCCACTTGTCCTTCAGCGACGTGACCTCGGCCTCCAGCTCCGCGATCCTCACCTCCGGATCGGCACTCTCGACGCTCGACTCTGTCTCGGCTTGCGATTCCTGACTCATGACGTTCCCTTGAGGTGCGAGCCGCTACGAGGTCCGCGCGGCCAGCCTTTGCGCGGCGTACTCTACCAGAGGAATCACCGCCTCGTAATCCATGCGATCGGAGCCGAGCAGCGCCACCGCCCCGGTCCTTCCGCCCTCGATCGAAGGCGCCAAACGACAGCCGACCAAGCTCATGTTGTGGAGCGCTGCGCCGTCTCTTCCGAGCGCCAGCGCGAGCTCCGAGCCGAGCCGCACCTGCGCGCCAGGGGCGGGTAAGAGCTGGCACAACAGCTCCGCGAGCTGGTGATAGTCCTCGAGCAACCCGAGGATCTGGCTGAGAACCTCGACGCCCCCCGAGGCCGCTTGGGAGGCCAGCATCCGTTGACCAGCGACCTGCAACCACAGCGGCTCGAAGCTCGCGGCGGCGCACAGCCAGAGGCCGATCCGTAGGCTCTCGGCCAGCCAACGATCGAGGCGGGCCTCCTGCGCCGCGAGCAGGTGGTTGAGGTGCGCTCGCGCCTCGACCAGCGTCTTGTCGAGGCAGAGCGCCCGTAGCCGCTCCTCGAGGCGTGCGAGCGCGACGCTGTCCGATCCCTCGAGTAAGCGCGAGTCGAGCAGCACCGGCTCCACCCACGAGCAACCGTCATCGAGCGTCAAGACGACCAGCGCGTGCGGCCCTTGCATCGCGACCAGCTCGATCCGCCGCAGCACACCGCGTCGCGCCTCCCCGACGAAGGCGACCGCGACGCAGCCGACCAGATCGCTGAGCACCCGCGTGGCCGCGCGCATCCCGTCCGCCGTCGCCACCCCCTCGGGCAGCGAGCAGTCGACCGCCCGCCGCAGCGCTGGTGAAGGCGCCGCCAGCGGCAACGATCGTATATACAGCTCGATCCCCAGCGCGCTCGGGATCCGCCCCGCCGACTGGTGCGGTTGACACACCAGCCCAGCCTCCTCGAGGCTGACCAGCTCGTTGCGGATCGTCGCGGAGGACCACGAGAGCCCCTTCGCGCGGCTCAGCGCCGACGACGCGACGGGCCGCCCTGTGACGATATACTCGCGACAGAGCGCGCTCAGGATCATCTCTTGGCGGGTGCTGAGCGGCTGGCCTTCACGCATCCGAGTCACCTGCCTCTTGCGTACCGCGACTGGGGCCGCGCCGCCAGCCCTCATCCCAGCAGATCAGCGCCGATCGAGTCGTGCCACAGCCAACGCCCGGCGACGACCCGAAGCAGCCGCCCCTGCTCGGCCCACTCCAGGTTGCCACGAGCCCGCTGGCTGGCGCTTCGCCGCTCGATCCACCCCCGATCCACCGCCGGAAAGCGCGCCAAGAAGTCCTCGACCTCCAGACCGGTGAGCCGCCGCAACCCCACCCAAAGCCCCTCGATCGCCGCCTCCACCGGCCCAAGCGCCACCTCCTCCGGCGGCGCCCCCGCGGCCCACGCCGCCAGCCCGCGCGCGTTCGTCCTGCGGCGCACCGAACCATCGCGAGCGTAGCGCGCCGAGCTACCGGAGGGCCCGAGCCCGAGGTACTCCTGCCATGTCCAATAGAGCATGTTATGCCGCGCCTGCGCGCCGCCGAGCGCGTAGCTGGCGACCTCGTAGTGCGTAAAACCTGCCGCCGTCAGCGCCTCCTCCGCCACGACCAGCAGCTCCGCCTGGTGATCGTCATCGGGCAGCACGCGGAGCCCCCGGCGCACCAACTTCGGCCACGCTGAGCGCTCTTCGATCGTCAACGCGTACACCGACACGTGCTCCGCCCCGCCGTCGATCGCCCGTGCGACGTCATCGCGCAGCGAAGTGGGCGTCTGTCCTCGCCAGCCCACGATCAGATCCGAGCTCACCCGCAGCCCCTGAGTCCGCGCTGTCTGTAGCCCGACCGCCGCCTCGGCGCCCGAATGCGCGCGCCCCAGCTCACGCAGGCCCGCGTCCTCGAAGGTCTGGATCCCCATCGAGATCCGCCCGACTCCTGCCGCAGCGAGCGCCCCCAGCAGCCGCATGTCCGCGTGCTCAGGGTTCACCTCGACCGTGATCTCATCGCCACCGGCGCCGGGGAAGCGCCGCTCGATCCACCGCATCAGCGCGCTCAACCCGGCCGCTCCGAGCGAGCTCGGCGTCCCGCCCCCGACGTAGACCGTCGCGAAGCGGCGCCCGCTCGCCGCCTCCTCTCCGCGCTGATCTGCCTCTCGGGACAGCCCCTCGAGGTACCCGTCGAGATCGGGCGCACGTCCGACCACGAAGTCGAAGTCGCAATACGGGCACGCCCGCGCGCAAAACGGCACGTGGATGTAGAGGCCGCGGCTCATCCGTCGGTGATCAGCGCCGCGAAGTCAGCGCCCGACGGCACCTCATCGTAGAGCTCGACGCCGCCATCAGCGCGGATCCGCGCCGCGATCCCGCGCCACCACCAACCGGGCAGCTTCTCCGGATCGACCCCGCCCGCCCTCAGCGCCGCCTTCACGCCGTCAGAGGCGTCGAGCGACAGGCCGCCGCGTCCTTGCGCCTGGAGCTGCTGGATCACCCGCGCAGCCGAGCGCAGCGGCGTCGCCTCCTCGACCCACTCTTGGGCGGCGATGAACGCCCGCTGGGCGATCCCGAGGTCTGGGAACTCATAGATGCTGCCGCTCACGACCAGCTCTTCGCCCAAGATCAGCGCGACCCTGGCCGCGTACATCGACACCAAACGATCATAGACCGCCAGCGACGAGCCCACCTTCCCTACGGCGTCGACGCGGATCAGCCCCACGACCTCCTCCGGCGTCGCATAGGCGAAGCTGAGCAGGCTCGAGTGGAGCAGGCCGACCCCCGCGCGCACCAAGGCCTTACCGAGCTCTGGATCGAGCACCTCGCTCTTCGCCGCTCGCGCCGCGACCGCGCGCCCGACCGACTCTGGCGTCGGCGCGAGCTGCACGACCAGGCGGAAGCCCGGCATCGGCTCGTGATCGCCGAGCACCCGGAAGGCAGAGAACTTGTTCCAAGTGGCGTTCGAACGGGAGGCAGCGCTAGTCATCCAAGCTCCTCGTCAGCTCTTCGAGAACATCACGTAGGCGATCCAAGCGAAACCACTGAGGCCGACGACGACGACGACCCACGTGAGCACCGCGCCGCCCTTCTTTGACTGCTCGTGCATCACCCCGTGGCCGAACGCCGTCCCCGTAGTGGTCAGCCCTGGCGCGTCGACGACCGGCAGCGCGGTCGTCGAGCCCGCGCGACTCGCCGGTCGCACGCCAGTCACCGATCGGTTGGCTGCGCTCGAGGTTGTCAGCGGCGGCCGTTGGCGCGGGCTCTCCGGCGGGACGGTGCGATGGCGACCGGACGCCTTGTTGGCCCGCTTCGCCTCCTTCGCGTCCCGCGACTCGCGCACCTCCTTCGCCTCGGCCACCAGCGCGGCGTGCGACTCGGTCTCGACCTTCAGCTTCGCGACGATCGCCTCGAGGTTGCCGATCGTCATCGACTTCTTGCTCGCGCCGCCCGCGGAGCCGGACTGGTCGAGCTTGGTCACCCAGTCGGGCGCGGCCTCGCTGCCGAGGCTGTCGAATTTATCGAAGTCGAGCGCCTCATCGACCAAGTCATCGTAGAGATCGTCGTAATTGACCTCCGCCGGCGCGCCCTCGCCGAACAGCTCGGACATGTACGACGAGATCATCCGCTGCGTGCACCGCAGCCCGAGCTCCTCGGTGAACTTATCGAGGTCGCGGAACAGGTGATCGCAGTTCTGGTAGCGATCGACCGCCATCACCTCGAGCGCCTTCATGATGATCGCCTCGAGCGCCGGCGGGAAGCTCGGGTCGACGAAGGTCGGCGCCGGGATGTCGCCCTCGACGATCCGATCCGCGATCTCGTCGGCCTTGCCGCGGAAGAGGCGGCGGCCGAGGCACATCTCGTAGAGGACCACGCCGAGCGCGAAGATGTCGGCGCGGTGATCGAGATCTTGGCCGAGCACCTGCTCCGGCGCCGCGTAGGAGAGCTTCCCGGCGAAGCCCCCGCGGCTCGCCTGCACGCTCGCGCGCGTCGCCGCGATCCCGAAGTCCACCACCTTGCACACCCCGTCGTAGCCGACGTGGATGTTGGTCGGGTTAATGTCGCGGTGGACGAGGCCCATCGATCGGCCGCGATCATCGACCCGCGTGTGCACGTAGTGCAGCCCCTCGAGCGCCTGCATCACGATCCCGAGCGAGATCTGCAGCGGCATGCGCTGGCCGGCCTGCGATGAGCGCCGGAGCACGCCCACCAGCTCCTGCCCCTTCAGCAGCTCCATCGCGATGTAGTACTCGCCGTCGAACTCGCCGAGGTCGTAGGTGTGGACGACGTTGTTGTGGGTCAGCGTCGCCGCCACCCGCGCCTCGTCGAGGAACATCCGGACGATGTCATCGCGGGCCGCGAATTCCTCGCGCAGCCGCTTGATCACCAGCTCCTTCGCGAAGCCTTCAATGCCCGAGTAGTTGGCGCGATAGATCTCGGCCATCCCTCCGGTCGCGATGTGCTCGACGAGCACATACTTGTCGCCGAATTGCGTGGGCTCGATGTTGCTCAAGGCGGGGCCAGCGTAACGGATCCACGATCCACCGCCAAGCCCCGCGCCGCCGCCGCGGCCCCGAAAAATGAGCGACTACGCCCACGAATGCGCGGCGGCTCGCGCGGATCGCAGCTAACCTCGCTCGGGCTTGAGGTCGCGCTGCATCAACGCCGCGGCCGCGTCGCGGGCATCAAAGCCCTCGTAGAGGATCGCGTGCATCACCGCGGTGATCGGCATCTCGACGCCCTCACGGGCCGCGAGGCGGTGCGCGCTCAGGGTGTTCTTCACGCCCTCCGCGACCATACCCATCTCCGCGAGGATCTCCGGCAGCCGCCGCCCTTCGCCCAGCGCCAAGCCGACGCGGCGATTTCGCGAGAGCCCGCCGGTGCACGTGAGCACGAGATCGCCGAGCCCCGCCAGCCCGGCCAGCGTCGCCGGATCCGCGCCCATCGCCAGGCTGAGGCGAGTGATCTCCGCCAAGCCGCGGGTGATCAGCGCAGCGCGGGCGTTCTGACCGAGCCCCGCGCCATCACAGACCCCAGCGGCCAGCGCGATCACGTTCTTGAACGCCCCGCCGAGCTCAACGCCGAGCACGTCATCGCTCACGTACACCCGCAGCCCGTGCCCGGAGAGCAGGCGCTGGATCAGCGCGGCGACCGCTCGTGTCCGGCTCGCCACCACCACCGCGGTCGGCTGTCCTTGCGCGACCTCGGCAGCGAACGACGGCCCGCCGAGCACCGCCACGCGCTCGCGGTGCCCCTCGGGCAGCTCCTCCTCCAGCACGTCGATCATCGTCCGCAGCGACTCCACCTCGACGCCCTTCGCGGCGATCAGATACAGAGGCGGCCGCCCTGAGCGCTGCTCCGCCAGCGCGGCCCGGAGCTGCACGATGTTCTCCCGCATGCCGTGGCTGGGGATCGAGAGGATCACCAGCGCCGCCCCGGCCAGCGCCGCGTCGAGCTCCGCCGTGACGAGGAGGTCATCAGGCAGCCTGCTGCCCGGGAGATAGCGGCCATTTCGCCGCTCGCGCGCCATCTCTCCCGCGTGCTCCGCCGTCCGCGCCCACAGTCGGGTCACCAGGCCGCGGCGACGGGCGTGCAGGGCCAACGCGGTGCCCCAGCTCCCGGCGCCAAGGACAGAGACGACGTCCGGCGGATCCAGGTCGATGGTCATGCGGATCAATATGTATCAGAAAGTGAACCCTCACCGCGGACACTGATATCTTCGTCGCAGGACCTCCCCGTGCGCCGACACCTCTCCGCCCCCTTGATCCTCATCCTCCCCCTCGTGCTCGCCGCTGCCGCTTGTACCGGCGACAAGATGCAGGTCGACACCGCGACGACGACCGACGCGACCACCGGCGACACGAGCGCGACCGACGCGAGCACCAGCGATCCTACGCTCACCGGCACCAGCACCTCGACCACCACCGGCGACGAGAGCACCTCGACCACCGACGGCTGCTCCTTCATCGACTGCCAGACCACCGGCTCCTCGCCCACCCAGTGTGATCCTGGCCTTCAGGACTGCCCCATGGGCGAGAAGTGCACCCCGTACGTCATGACTGAGGGCGCCTGCTGCGTCGACGCGCTCAAGTGCGTGCCGACGATCGACGACAAGCAATACGGCGAGAAGTGCACCCGCACCGAGGACAACGACGACTGCGACGTCGGCCTCTTCTGTATGACCAAGGCCAGCGGCTCCACCGGCGAGGGCGTCTGTCTCAAGCTCTGCACGGTGATGGAGCCCGGCACCTGCCCCGAGGGCGAGTGCATCGCCTTCAACGACGGCTTCTTGCCGCTCTGTGAGATCGCCTGCGATCCGCTCGTTCAAGACTGCGTCGGCGACGGCTTCGGCTGCTACGCCGTGCTCTCCAACGACAAATTCATCTGCGCGCAGTCCGGCTTCGACGACGGCGAGGGCAACGACGGCGACGACTGTTACACCATCCAGAGCTGCAAGCCCGGCCTCGTCTGCCTCAGCGGCAGCGTCCAAGAGGGCTGCTTCGGCGAGCGCTGCTGCACCCCGGTCTGCGACCTCACTGGCGACGGAACCGAGTGCATCGCCCCCAGCGAGCAGTGCATCTCCCCCTGGGCGGAGGGTGAAGCGCCGCCCCAGTATCAGGAGGTCGGCCTTTGTTTGATCCCCGAGTGATCGCGCGCGTCAGCGTCGCCCTCCTGCTCGCCTGCGCGCCGCCGGCCACCTCGACCGAGCGCCGAGACGACGCGCCCGCGGTCGAGCGCGCCCGTCGCCCTGAGGATCCCCGCGGAGCGCTCAGCGGCGATCCATACGACCGCCTCGAGCTCACGGCCCTCCGCCCGCGCGAGCGCGTAGGTTGGCCGGTCGAGCGGGTCCACATCACCTCATTCTTTGGTTGGCGGATCAACCCGATCACCGGCAGCGGCGCCAAGCTCCACCGCGGCCTCGATCTACGCGGCCAGGTCGGCGACCTCGCGCTCGCCATCGCGGACGGCGTCGTCACCTTCGCCGGCCACGATCCTTTCCTCGGCAACCACGTCATCCTCGACCACGGCCGCGGCGTCAGCAGCTACTACGGCCACCTCAACGATCTGTTGGTCTTCGCGGGCGCCGACGTCGATCGCGGCGCCGCGATCGGCGTCATCGGCAACACCGGCCGCAGCGAGGCCCCCCACCTCCACCTCACCGTCAAGATCCACGAGGTCCCCGTCGATCCCTTATGGCTGATCGGCCAGCCTCTCCACGACTACCCTGCCCTCGCCGAGATCGCCGAGCCCACGCAGCCCGCCGCCGATCCGTAGGCTACGGCTGAATTCGCGCGGCTACCCGCCAAAGCCCCGAAAGAAGCCCTCTGGCCCGCCCCGCCCCCGACGCCAGCGCAGCCACATCGCCCGCATCGCCATCAGATCGGGCGCTGCCCGCCCCGCCCATCGCTGCTCACTCGCCCGCTCCAGCCAGCCGAGGATCTCCACCGGATACGCCAGAGGTCGCCGACAAAGGCGCGCCCCGCTGCGGCGCAGCACCAGCCTCGCGTCCCACAGCCCCACCTCCCCGTCGATCGCCCAACGCCGCTCCTCCGCCGCCACATGAGCCAGCGCGCCGCTCAAACGATCGCGCAGCACCATCACCCCCCGCACCTCACTCACCTCAAAGATCCCCGCGAGCGACCCAGCGAGCGCCCGGATCACCGGAGACGGCTCGATCCCCGCGATCACCCCTGAGGCGGCCCGCCAGGCCCACGTCTCACCTGGTCCCCCGCCCGCGATCGGCAGGTCGCACAGGGCCGCGTCGATCCTCATCGCCTGCAAGAGGTCGTGCGGCTGATCGCCCAGCCCCAGCGCCCCCACGTGCGCGTCGATCTGGGCGAGCAGCGGCGCCGCCCGACCTCGGCCTTCATCACCGCGAAACACCGCCTCCGCGAGCTGATCGAGCGCCTCGCTCCAAAAATTCTCGCGCTCATCGATCTCGCCGCGTCGGGCCCCGCCGACCGCGACGCTCACGCCTCGCCGCCGCGCCTCGGCCATCAACGCGCCGCTGCCCGCGCGCTCGCCACGAACTCGCTCAAGATCCCGCTCGCGTCGTGCGGCCCGGGCGACGCCTCCGGGTGGTACTGCACGCTCGCCACCGGCCGATCGATCACCCGCAAGCCCGCGACTGTCCCATCGAACAGGTGCTCATCGGTCAACGCCACCGCCTCGCCGAGCGACTCCAGCTCGATCGCGAAGCCATGGTTCTGCGCCGTGATCAGCGCGCGCCCGCCCCGCCGCACCGGGTGATTGCCCCCGTGGTGCCCGAATTTCAGCTTGTACGTGCGACCGCCCAGCGCCAACCCGAGCAGCTGGTGACCGAGACAGATCCCCAGCACCGGCAGCCTCGGCGCCGCCGCCAGCAGCCGCTTCAGCTCCGCGATCGGCCCCGTCAGCGCCGCCGGATCTCCCGGCCCGTTCGAGATCAAGACCGCGTCGGGGCGCAGCGCCAGCACCTGCTCTGAGCGCCATGTCCCTGGGACCACGGTCACCCGCGCCCCTTCGTCACACAGCCGGCGGAGGATCCCGCGCTTCACCCCGAAATCGAGCACCACCACGTGCACGTCGCTCGCCGGCGCCGCCGCGGGGCCCTCCAGCCGCCAGCTCGGCCGATCCCACGAGTACGGCTCGTGCGCCATCACCTCACCGACGAGATTACGCCCCACCATCGGCCGCGCCCCGCGGGCCAGCGCCACCAGCGCCTCCGCGTCGTCGTGCTCCGACGAGATCGCCGCCATCATCGCCCCCGCCTCGCGGATATGGCGGGTGAGCGCGCGCGTGTCGATCTCCGCCAGACCGGGCGCCCCGCGGCGGCTCAGGTACTCTGGCAGCGACGCCTCGGCCCGGTAGTTCGAGGCCATCGGCGACAACGAGCGCACGATCAACCCCGCCGCGCCCGCGCTCTGCGACTCATCGTCCTCCGAGTTCACGCCGACGTTGCCGATCTCGCTCGCCGTCAGCGCCACGATCTGCCCGCGGTACGAGGCGTCGCTCAGGATCTCCTGATAGCCGCTCAGCGACGTATTAAAGACCACCTCACCGATCGCCGTCGTCCGCGCGCCGAAGCCCAAGCCATAAAAGATCCGCCCGTCCGCCAGCGCCAGCGCCCCGCGGCCGTGGTAGCGGCGATCTGCCCGCGCCATCGCCAGCAAGAAGTCCGAAGCCGCTCGCCTGTCCCTCATCTCAGAGCACCTCACGGAGCGCGTCCATCCGGCCGCACGCGCGCGCGAGCACGACCATCCGGACCGCCACGCCCAGGGTCACCTGCCGCAAGATCCGCGAGCGCGGCCCGTCCGCGACCTCGTCCGCGATCTCCACGCCGCGGTTCAGCGGCCCTGGGTGCATGACGATCGCCCGCGGATCCGCCGCGGCCAAGCGCGCCGCGCTCAGCCCCCAGCCCGCGTGGTACGCGTCGTCGCTCGCCTCCAGCCCGCCGCTCGCCCGCTCGCGTTGGATCCGCAGCATCATCACCACCTGCGAGCCCGCGAGCGCCTCCTCCAGCGAGCCCGCGAGCGCCACCCCTTCGGGCAGCGCCGCCGCGTCGATCATGCCTGTCGGCCCCGCGACCACCACCTCGGCGCCGAGGCGCGGCAGCAGCAGCAAATTGGAGTGGGCCACCCGCCCGCGGCGGATATCCCCGCAAAGAGCCACCCGCAAGCCGGCGAGCGCGTTCGCGCCCATCTCAGGCCGCCGCCCGAACGCCTCGAGGATCGTCAACGCGTCCGCCAGCGCCTGCGTCGGGTGCTCCCCGCAGCCGTCGCCCGCGTTGATCACCCGCGCCCGCAGGTAGTGGCAGAGCACCTGCGACCAGCCCTCGTGACGATCTCGGACGACGAACGCATCGACCCCCATCGCGTCGAGGTTGCGCGCGGCGTCGAGCGGGGTCTCGCCCTTCGCGGCCGAGGTCGTCTGGTCGTTGCCGAAGCCCATCACCTCTGCGCCCAGCCGCCGAGCCGCCACCTCGAAGCTCAGCCGCGTCCGCGTGCTCGGCTCGCCGAAGAAGCACAGCACGGTGCGGCCGCGCAGCACCTCGGTGAGCGTGTCGTGGCGCGCGCTCGCCAGCGCCGCAGCCATCTCGAGCACCTCACGCAGCGAGTCGACCGGCACCCCGCCGATCCCGCACAGGTCCCGCCCCGCGCGGCGGTGCAGGCCGTTCTCATCGCTCTCGACCTCAGCTCCAGCGCGCGTCATCGTCCGAGCTCGCGACCCACCGCGTGACTACTCTGCCCGCTGGGCGGCGTCAAGGAGCACCTGCTACCCTCGCGTCTCACCATGCTCGCCGCGCCGACCGCCGCAGTCCTTCTCATCGGGAACGAGCTCCTCACCGGCAAGACCCGCGATCTCAACGGCCACTTCCTCGCGCAGGTGATGCGTCGTCGAGGCGTCCGTCTCCTCGAGATCTGCACCGTCGCCGACGAGCTCGACGACATCGGCGGCGCCCTCATGCGTCTGCTCACCCGCACCCCCCTCGTCTTCACCTCGGGCGGCGTCGGCCCCACCCACGACGACATCACGATGCAGGCGATCGGCCGGGCCCTCGCCCGCCCGCTGCACCGCGACCCGCGGATGGAGAAGCTCCTACGCGCCCACTTCGGCGCGCAGATCACCCCTGAGGCCCTCAAGATGGCCGAGGTCCCGGTCGGCACCCAGCTCCGCGCCGAGCGTGGTTGGCCGGTCCTGCGACTCGATCTCGCCGCCGGTGATCCACCCCACCCAGCGCGCCCGCACGACGCCCGGATCTACATCCTCCCGGGGATCCCCGAGCTGTGCCGCTCCAAAGTGGAGGCTCTCGAGGCGATCCCCGGCGAGCTCCCCGACGCTGGCGGCTGGGCCCTCGAAGTGCTGCACACGAGCCGCGACGAGAGCGACCTCGCGGAGGCACTAAACCGCGTCGTCGCGGACCACCCCGAGGTCGAGATCGGCTCATATCCGCGCTACAGCGTCGGCCCTGGGGGTCGCCTCATCGGCGTCGTTCGGATCACCTTTGAGGCGCGCGGCGCGGCCGCCCCGAAGGCCAAGGTTGCCCGCGACGCCCTCGCCCTCGCCCTCGGTCCTGGCGCGCTCACCGACCCGCCCACCTGAGCTGCCTGGGCCGCGCGGACGTGCTAGCGTGCCCGCCATGTCGCGTGTTCTCTCCCTCTCGCTGATCGCGGCGTCGCTCGCGCTCGTGGCCTGTGTCGACAAGACCAAGGAGCCCGAGTGGCTCAAGCTGCCCGCCGGCTACGACCCAGTCGGCGCCGATCTCACTTTTAACAAAGAGCGCCTCGAGGCCTTCAACAACCTCAGCCCCAAGGCCCGCGACGCCTTCATCGAGGAGCTCAAGGGCCAAGCGGGCGCCTTCAAGGGTCAGGCCTTGGTCGAGGCGGGCAGCGGCCTCGGAGAGACCGTCGAGGACTACCAGTACGGCAACTACGAGGTCACCGCGCACGTACCCACGCCCGTGCTCTACGAGATCACCCTCAGCTACCAGCTCTTCACCACTGTCGAGCTCGGCAAGGCGCTCACCCCCAACGGCCCCGTCGAGTTCAGCGGCACCCTCATCGACCTCCGCTACGACGCCCAGACCAAGCCTCGCAAGGTGACCTTGCGCGTCAAGGCCGACACCATTCAGAACATCACCAAGTAGCCCGCCTTGCTCAACTCCGTCGGTACGCCTCTCACCTGGGGCCTCTTTGTCGCCGGCATCTTGTTCCTACTCGCGCTCGACCTCGGGGTCTTCCACCGAAAAGTCCACCGAGTCACCGCGCGAGAGGCCCTGCTCTGGACCCTGATCTGGGTCGCCCTCAGCCTCGCCTTCAACGGCTACATCTGGGCCGTCTACGGCGACGCCCGCGCGCTCGAGTTCCTCAGCGCCTATTTGATCGAGAAGGCGCTCAGCGTCGACAACATCTTCGTCTTCATCGTCCTCTTCCGCTACATGAAGGTCCCGCAGGAGTACCTGCACAGGATCCTCTTCGCCGGGATCGTCGGCGCCTTGCTGCTCCGCGGCGTCTTCATCGTCGCCGGCCTCGCCCTGATCAACCTCTTTAGTTGGACGATCTACCTCTTCGGCGCCTTCCTCGTGTACACCGGAGTCCGCCTGCTCTTCGTCAGCGAAGGCGGCGACGCGGCCCCTGAGGGCGCCGGCGACGACAACTGGGTGAAGAAGAAGCTCGAGGCCTGGCTGCGGGTCACCCGCGACTTCGAGGGCCCCCGCTTCTTCGTCCGTCGCGACGGCAAGAGCTACGTCACCACCCTCTTTGTCACCCTCGTCATGGTCGAGACCGCCGACGTCATGTTCGCGCTCGACTCGATCCCCGCGATCTTCGGGATCAGCACCGATCCCTTCATCGTCTTCACCAGCAACGTCTGCGCGGTGATGGGCCTGCGCGCGATGTTCTTCCTCTTAGAGGACATCATCGATCGCTTCTACTACCTCAAATACGGCCTCGGCCTCGTCCTCAGCTTCGTCGGCGTCAAGATGCTGCTCGGCCACGGCTTGGGGGCGTACCTCGCCCCGATCCACATCCCGATCGGCTGGTCACTCGGGGTCGTCGCGGCCCTCTTGATCGGCTCTGCCACCCTCAGCATGATCCTGCCGCCGCCGCGCAAGTGAGCGCCACCGGGCCGACGAGCGCGCCCTAGCGCCGCCTCCGCTCAGCGAGCGCGACCGCCGAGGTTCAGCTTCAGCCCGCCCTTGCCCGGATCACCCGGCTTCGTCGCTGACTCACCGGGCTTCGTCGCTGACTCACTGGGCTTCGCCGCCGCGTCGTCACGCGCTGCCGCCTCGTCTTGCGCCTTCGCAGCCGCCACTGCCTCGGCCTCCGCGGCCGCGTCAGCCTCCCTCGCCGCGCGCGCGATCGCCTCGTCCGGCCCCAGATCGACCTCACCGGCCATCTCCGCGCGTCTTTGCTCGCGCAACCCCTCCTCCTCCGCCAGCACCAGCGCCAGCCAGCGCTCATCTTCAAAGCTCACCTCCCCCGCCCCATCCACCACGAACGTCACCGACGGGGTGATCGGCCGGACAAACGCCTCTGGAGCGCGTCCCAGCCGGATCTCCCGCAGCGCCACCATCACGCACTCTGCCACCTTCTCAGGCAGCTCGCTCGGCTCGAGGCGGTTCACCAGGGTCCGCCCGTCGCGATCGAGCAGCGACAGCCCCTCGACCGCATAACGCCCGGCCTGCGTCCGCCCGGCCAAGCATGACTTCGCTCGCAGCGCCGCCAACGCTGTCTGTCGCCGCAGCGCCTCCTTCGCCGCGGGAGACGCGTCCTCCTCGCCGAAGCCGAGGCTCACCCAATACACGACGTCGACGAAGTGCGTATTGCCCGTCCGGTTCTCTGGCCAGCGCCCCGCCGCCAGCACCTCGCGCAGGCAGGTCTCCATCGCCGGATCGGCGAAGCCGCTCTCCAAGACCTCGGTACGGACCACCGTGCCCGCCTGGTTGATCCGCACCCGGAATTTCGCCTGTCCCTCGGGCACATCGACGAACGCCGCCTCGCCGTCGCGCACGCCCCGCTGCATCGTCTCGATCGCCCGGTTGATAAAACACACCGCCGCTGGCCGCCGCATCTCCTGCGCCGTCTCATTCATCCGATGGCGGTCAAAGGCCCGCTCGGCGTAGCGCGACGGGATCAAGATGAACCCCTCGGGCGACCGCCGCACCGCCTTGCCGACGTAGCGATCCGCCTGCATCCGGCTGTTCTGTCCGCCCGCCACGGCGCTGCCGCCGACCCCCTCACGACGACACCCGCCCGCGCTCAACAGGCACACCATCAAGGATCCGAGCAAGGCGCGGCGCACCAAGGATCTCTAGCAGCCCCCGGCCCGCGATGAAAGCGCGCCTCCTCGTCAGCGAGCCAGGTCACGGCGTCGCACACCCCGCCCGCGCTTGCCTATCTCGCCACACATTCGCTATTCCCAAAACACCTTGGCGACCGTCGGCACCCCGCTCCGTCACACCCCGCTCCATGATCTCCACGTCGGCCTCGGCGCCAAGATGGTCGACTTTGGCGGCTGGCACATGCCGCTCCAGTACGAAGGGATCCTCGCCGAGCACCGCCGCGTCCGCGACGCCGTCGGCATCTTCGACGTCTCCCACATGGGCGAGATCGACTTCATCGGCCCCGGCGCCCTCGCCGCCGTGCAACGTCTGATCACCAACGACGCCGCCCGCCTCAGCGACGGCCGCGCCCTCTACACCACCGTCTGCTACCCCGACGGAGGCATCGTCGACGACTGCATCGTCTACCGCGTCGGCCCCGAGAACTACCGGATCGTCGTCAACGCCGCCAACATCGCCAAGGACCACCAGCACTTCATCGAGGTCGTCGACGGCCGCTGCGAGCTGATCAACCGCTCCGACGAGATCGCCTTGATCGCCGTCCAAGGCCCCCGCGCCGTCGCCCTCGTCGCTCAGCTCGCCGCCGCGCCGCAGCTCGCCGACCTGCCCGCCTTCGCCTTCGCGCCCGCCCAGATCGCCGGCGCCCCGATCGTCGCCGCCCGCACCGGCTACACCGGCGAGGACGGCTTCGAGCTCTTCATCGACGCCGCAGCAGCCCCCGCCGTCTGGACCGCCCTGCACGCCGCGGGGGCCGCCCCGATCGGCCTCGGCGCCCGCGACACCCTCCGCCTCGAGGCCCGCCTCTCGCTCTACGGCAACGACATCGACGCCACCACCACCCCCCTCGAGGCCGGCCTCGGCTGGGTCGTCAAGCTCGACAAGGTCACCCGCGGCGAGCCCTTCGTCGGCGCCGACGCGCTCGTCGAGCAGAAGGCGCGCGGCCTCACCCGCCGCCTCGTCGGCCTGAAGCTGCGCGGCCGCGGCATCGCCCGCCACGGCGCCGAGGTCTTGGACGCGAGCGGCCAGGTCGTCGGCCAGGTCACCAGCGGCGGCCCCGCGCCGACCGTCGGCGGCGCGGTCGCCCTCGCGTATGTCCCGACGGCCATGTCCGAGCCTGGCGCCGTGATCACCCTGCGCCAGCGCGACCAGCTCCTCACGGCTGAGGTCGTCAAGGGCCCGTTCTACAAGCGCCCCACCCCAGCTACCTGACCGATCAGCCAGCCAAGGACAGACGCCACGATGACCAACCTCGAGATCCCCCAGAACCTCATCTACACCAAGGACCACGAGTGGATCCGCCGCGACGGCGCCGACCACATCGTCCTCGGCATCACCGCGCACGCCGTCGATCAGCTCGGCGACATCACCATGGTCACCCCCAAGCGGGTCGGCACCCAGCTCCGCGCCCAAGACGTCGCCGGCGAGATCGACTCCGTGAAGGTCGCCGCTCAGCTCTTCTCCCCGGTCTCGGGCGAGATCGTCGAGGTCAACACGGCGCTCGACGACGCCCCCGAGGCGGTCAATCAGGAGCCCTACGGCGCCGGCTGGATGGTCAAGATCCGCCTCAGCGACCCCAGCGAGCTCGCCGGCCACCTCGACGCGGCCGCCTACGCGACCTTCTTGCAGGAGCCTTGAGCGACGTGCCGCGCCCATGGATCTGGCGCGGCTCCGCCCGCGGCTTCCTGCTCGCCTCGCTGCCGCTCAGCGCGGCCCTCGTCGGCGCGCCGAGCGGCGCCGCGCCGCCCCTCACACCTTCCTCTTCGACCAGCCAGATCAGCGAGCTCGATCCCGCTGATCTCGAGCCCGCTGATCCTGCTCCGCCCGGGGAGGTGGTCCCGGCCGCGCCTGTCCCTTCGGCCAAGAGGCCGCCGCCGCCGCGCCTCAGCGCCGGCCCCCCGGTGATCCCCAAGCCCGAGCTCAGCGGCCACGATCTCGTCCGCCAAGACGACGGCACCTACCTCCACATCGATCCCTACAAGCGCTTCACCGCCGTGCTCGAGCGCGACGGCACCGTCTCCTTCGGCGATCGATGGCGCCGCCCCACCCGCACCGGCGATCGCCAACACGGCCGCTGCTGCGCCTTCCCCCGCGGCCTCTTCGGCCCGATGGGCCTCTCCATCACCGGCCCCACCGAGTGGGTCATGGCCCTCGCCGGCGTCGATCGAGACGCCCGCGCCAAGGCCGAATTCATGGCCAGCACCCGCGAGCTGCGCACCGCCCTCGCGATCGCCTGGCACCTCGACAACCTCCAGCGCCGCCTCGATCAGCTCGGCGACGATCTGGATCGGATCTGGCGCGACCAGGATCGCAGCCCCGCCGAGCGCCGCGCCCTGCTCTTCCAGCGCTGGGACGAGTGCGACGAGCCCCTCGCGCCGACCCCCGACGATCTCCCCGAGGGCGCGCTGACCATCCTCGACGAGGCGCGCGTGGGCGCCGCCCAGCGCGCCCGCCTCGCCATCGAGTCGTTCATCCGCGAGCGCTTACCACCTGGCCACAAGGACAGCTACACCCGAGCCGAGCTGGCCGCCCTCAACGCGCGCCGGGTCAGCCGCGATCCCTTTGCGCCCTACCGGAGGACCCGATGACCGCCGCAGCCCGCCCCCCCGCGATCGACCCAGATCTCGCCCGCTACCGCGCCGACTACCCGATCCTCGCGGCCACCACCTACATGAACTCCAACTCGATGGGCGCGATGCCCCGCGCGGCCGAGCAGGCGCTCCGCGACTACGCCGACGCCTGGGCCCGCGACGGCGTCGAGTCGTGGAACCACTGGATCCCCCTCGTCGATCAGGTCGCCGACGCCGCCGCGCGGTTCATCGGCGCCCCGCCCGGCCAGACCATCCTCAATCAAAACGTCGCCTTCTTTCAGGCCTCGATCGCCTCCTGCATCGACTTCTCCGGCCCGCGCAACAAGGTCGTCGTCGAGGCGCTCCAGTTCCCCAACGTCCTCTACGTGTGGGAGCGCCACCGAAGCCTCGGCGCCCGCCTGGAGCTCGTGCCCAGCGATGACGGCATGACCGTCCCCACCGAGCGGATCTTGGCGGCCATCGACGAGACCACCGCGATCGTCCCGATCTCCCACGGGATCTACGTCTCTGGCGCCTTGCAAGACGTCGCAGCGATCTGCGCGCGCGCCCGCGAGGTCGGCGCCCTCGTCATGGTCGACGCCTACCAGACCACCGGCGTCGTCCCCATCGACGTCGCCGCCTGGGGCGCCGACATCGTCGTCTCTGGCAGCCACAAGTGGTTATGCGGCGGCCCCGGCACCGCCTTCATGTGGATGAAGCCCGAGCTGCGCCAGCGCCTCCAGCCGCGCCTCACCGGCTGGATGGGCCACCAGCGCCCCTTCGCCTTCGAGCCCGCGCCGATCCGCTACGCCGACAACAACTGGCGCTTCATGGGCGGCACCCCCTCGATCCCCGCCTACTACGTCGCGAGGGCCGCCTACAAGAACCTCCTCGAGATCGGCGTCGATCGGATCCGCGCTCACAACCTCGCGCTCTCGCAGATCCTCATCGATCGCGCGCTCGCTCGCGGCCTCACCGTCCACTCCCCGCTCGATCACGAGCGCCGCACCGGCTTCGTCGCCATCGACTTCCCCGGCAGCGAGGCCGCCTGCGCCCGCCTCATCGCCGAGTCCTACAAGCTCGACTGGCGCCCCGGCTGCGGCCTCCGCCTCGGCCCTCACTTCTACAACACCGAAGAAGAGCTGCATCGGCTCATGGATCGGGTGATCCAGCTCGCCGGCCGCGCCTGAGCGCCAGCGCGCCCTCAGCGGCGCTGGACGACATCGCGCGTCGATCCGCGGCCTTGGAGCCGGCCCCTCGCACCCTCTATGATCGCTTGGTGCATCGACCAACTCGCGCAGCTCTAGGGCCGCCTCCGCATGGCTGATATCGACGCCTTACGCGCCGATCTAGGCCGCGGCGGCAGCGTCGCCGGTGATGGTGAATTCACCATCGACAGCCAACGCGCGCGCGACAAGCTCCGCGACTTCCAGCTCGCGGAGCCCCGCGTCTACGTCGTCTTGCTCGTCCAAGTGGCCACCCTCGTCGGCGCCACCAAGATCAGCTTCACCCTCGACAGCAACGACCTGATCGCCGAGTTCGACGGCCGCCCGTTCACCTACAACGAAGCCGAAGATCTCTACGCTCAGATCTTCATCGACGCACGCACCGCCGAGCAGCGGGCCCGCCAGCGCCTCGCCCTCGCCCTCAACGCCGCCATCTCGCTGCGCCCGCGCTCCGTCCAGCTCACCAGCAGCGGCCCCGACGGCGGAGTCCGCCTCGACCTGCGCCCCGGCCAGCCTGATCACCTCAGCCGCTTCGACTCCACCGCCAGCGCGCGCCCCACCACTCGGATCCACGTCAAGGAGCGGCGCCGCCTCGGCCGGGTCAGCGACTACCTCGCCAGCGCCCTCGAGGAGGAGCAGCACCTCCGCCGGCTCTGCGCCGCCGCGCGGATCCGCGTCGACATCGACGGGAAGCGGCTCTTCAACGTCTGGGAGAACCACCGCCTCGAGCACGCCGTCGAGCTCCACGAGCCGGGCGTGCGCGGCGTCGCCGGCCTGACACCAGCGACCGTCACCTACCGCTCCGACCCTGTCGTCGCCCTCGTCGATCTTCACCTCCACGGCGTCCACGTCGCCCGCCGCCCGCTCCCGCTGGACCTGCCCGCCAGGCTCAGCGTCATGCTCGACTGCGACGATCTCCGCGACGACCTCTCGCTCACCAACATCGTCGAAGACGACGCCTACAACGCGGCGATGGCCGCCGCCGCGCGCGCGCTCGATCGCTGCGTCGCCCAGCTCTGTCACCACTACCGCGACCACCAGGACAGAGAGATCCTCCAGCTCATCGAGCGCTACCTCGAGCGCACCTGGCCCGCCCACGGGCGTGACCGCGAGGCCTGGCGCAGCTACGCCCAGCTCCCCCGCTGGCGCGCGCTCGACGGCCGCCTGCGCACCACCGCCGAGCTCGACGCCCAGCCCGCCGTCGACACGACGACCCTCAAGCCCGGCCGCTCGTTGCCCGACTACCGCCACGTCATCGTCCTCGAGCGCGGTGACCTCGATCTCAGCCTCGTCCTCCGCGGCCGCCTGCGCGACGTCACCGCCGACCTCGGGCGCGCCGAGCTGGCCGAGCGCAACCGCCAGTCCTGGCGCTCCCGCCCCCGCGAGCCGCGCCTCCCCGACCGCAGCGCCGCGGCCAGCGTGAGCATCGACGCGCACGGCATCCGCGGCGAGCTCGCGCTCCGGCCTGGCGCCGCGGGTCGCAACCTCCTCACCGTGGTCGCCGAGGGCTGCACCCTCTGCAACCACCCGCCGCAGCTCCCGCTCGACGGGATCGACGCCGTGATCGCCGGCGACTTCCGCCCGAACGCCACCTACGACGGCGTCGTCCCGAACCCCGCGCTCGCCAGCGCCGCCGTCCTCCTGCTCCGCCACCTCGACCAGATCGTCCAGCGGATCGCCGAGTCCTACGCCGATCCTCAGTGGCAGCGTCACCTCCCGCGCGCGGCGCTGCACCGCTACATCCACCACCTCAGCCGCGGCGACGCGCTCGTCAACCTGCTCCGCTCGCTCGGCTTTCGCGGCCCTGACGCGGCGCACCTCGAGGGCGTCGTCCACCTCCCGCCGCCCGTCCTCGATCTCCACCCGAACAGCCGCCAACCGCTCGTCCACGTCCCGCTCTTCCGCGCGAGCCAAGGCCCCCGCGCCTCCCTCCACGAGCTCGCCCTCCGCCGCGCCGCGGGCGAGCGGATCCCCGTCATCGCCGACAGCGAGCGCCTCCCCGCCGACTTCGATGAGCGCTGTCTCTGCGTCGACGCGGCCGAGCGCGCCTTGCTCACCCAAGTCTTCGGCGACGCCCTCGAGGGCCGCGAGCAGGCGCTCGCCCGCGCCCATCAACGCGCCGAGCTGAGGCGCCGTCCTGTCCACAGCGGCGAGCTCGCCGAAACGATCTACAGCGGCGAGCTCCGCGACGGCGCGCTCCGCGGCCAGATCGGCGTCACCGCCGCGGGCCTGCGCCTCCACAGCGCCTTCGCGGTGACGGTGCTCGTCGATCGCCGCCGCGTCGCCTCCTACCAGCTCCAAACCGCGCTCCCCGGCCTCACCGCCGTGATCCACACCGACGATCTCGAGCGCGCCGCGACCAGCGAGCTCCAACTCCTCCCCGATCGCCCCCTCGCGCGCGCCCTCGCTGCCGGCGCCGCGGCGATCGTCGACGCGGTCCTCCGCGATCCTCGCGACACCACCATCCTCCGCCCCCTGCTCACCGGCGCCCTCGCGGCGATCTACGGCGCCCCCGAGGCCCGGCGCATCGACGAAGTCACCCGCCTCGGCGCCCCTGATCTCGCCGACCACGCCCTCCGCGAGCACATGCACCGAGACGAGCGCGACGCCGCGGTCGACGCCTTCAACGCGGCGCTCCGCCTCGCCCTCATCGATCACCTCACCGCCCTCCGCGCCGCGCCGATCTTCCCCACCGTTCAAGGCCCCCCCCGCAGCCTCGATCAGCTCCTGGAGAACGCCGCCCACATCGCGGCCTTACCCGCCCCGCTGCGCGGGGCCTTCGGCTCACCCCACCAGATCTCCTGCGCCGACCTCAGCGCCGGCGCCGATCCCAACCTCCCCCAAGAGCCCGCCGTCCTCGCCCTACGAAGCGCCAGCATCCCGCACCTCACCGCCCTCTTTGAGCTCAACCACCTCGACGCCGATCACCTCCGCGCGTGGCGCGGCCACAACGTGTCACGCCAGCGCCCGCCGCCGATCGCCGCCGCCTACGCCTGCCAGCTCGCCTCCCCCGTAGCCGTCGGCGAGATCGGCCTCCCCAGCGATCTCGAGCGCGCCGACCCCGTGATCTACGTCCATCGAGGCGGCTGGCTGATCGGACAGGTCCGCGCGGACTCCCCGCTCCCGCTCATCGGCCTGGTCGAGGGCCCCGAGCTCGACCTCGATCCTCATGGCGACGGCCTCAGCCAGCTCGCGCGCCGCCGCCTCGACGAGCTCGTCCGCCACGCGACGGTGCAGATCATCCACGAGCTGATCCGCGCGTACGAGCGCGCCCCTGCCCCTGATCGCCGCCTGCGCTGGCTGCTCAGCGCCCTCATCCACCTCCTCGATCCCCAGCGAGACAGCGATCTGAGCGAAGACGAGGCCCGCGAGCGCCTCGCCGATCTCCCCCTCTTCCCGGTGCTCGGCGGCGGCCAGCGCTGCTTCCGCGAGCTGCACGCGCTCCTCGAGCTCGACGGCTTCCTCCACTGCGCGCCCCTCGGCGCCGATCTACCCGCCACCTACCCCGTGCTCCTCATCGATCCCGAGCTCGCCGGCCTCTACGCCCAGCTCTTCCCCGATCTCCGCCTCTTCCCCGCCCTGCTCACCGGCGCCGCCCGTGATCCGCTCCCGCAGCCCGACCAGAGCGCCTTGCACGCGCTCGCCTTCACCGCCGAGGGCCTACGCGGCCAGCTATGGCTCAGCGCGGCCCCTCATTTTTGGCTCGAGATCCACCTCGGCAGCGGCGCTCACCTCGATCGCACCCTCGCCCTGCCGACCCTCGTACCTGCCCACTTCGCGGGCGAGCGCGACGCGACCGATCCTGACGCTCCCCTCAGCCAGAGCCAGCGCGACGCGCTCGCCCGCGCCGCCCTCGATCTCCACGTCGAGGCGCTACACCGCTACGTCGACGCCTTCCAGCGCGAGCGCGCCGAGGCCAGCGTCCGCCCGCTCGCGCAGCGCCTCCGCGCCCGCCTGGGCGGCCGCGATCCCGCCCAATTTCGGCGCTACTTCGCCCTCCTCTTCGATCACCTCTCGCACCTGATCGGCTGCGGCGTCCCCCTCGATCACGAGCACACGACCTTCTACCTCGCGCTCGATCACGCCCCCATCATCGAGCTCCCCGGCGGCCGCGTCATCGATCCTCACAGCGCTCGCCAGCTCGACGGCGCCCCTCACCCCGCCGAGGCGGCGCCCGTCGACGCGCCCGCGCCCGCCACCACGCCGCCCGCGGGCCCGCAGCCCCCGCCTGCCCGACCACCAGCGAAGCCCGCGCCGCCCCCCGACGAGCCCGCCCCCGCGCCCGCGATCGAGCCGCCCGAAGCACCTAACCCTGAGGACATGCTCCTTCAGTCAGTACGCGAGGAGCTCCGCCTGCTCACCCCGGACCCCCAGGACCACATCCTCTTCGAGACCATCCAGCTCGCCGACGCCGACGCCGCCGAGCTCGTCGAGCTCCGAGGCGACGCCGTCCTGCTCGCGCGCGCGCACCCCGTCGTCCAGCGAGCGCTCGTATCCCGCGAGGACGCCGCCCTCTGCGCCTCGCTCCTCACCTCAGCCGTCTTCTCCGCGCTCAACGCCCGCTACGCGCGGGTCACCGACGACCACGAGGCCGCCTTCCACCAGCGCCACGCCGCTCACCTGCTCAGCGCATGAGCAGCGTCGCCCCGCCGACCCCACCCCGCTGATGTAGGATCCTCCTGATGGCTGAACCCTCCCCGCTGCGCGTCGCCGACGCCCTCGACAAGCTGGTCCACCAGTTCAGCGACCCCCTCTCGTTCTACCGCGAGCTGATCCAGAACAGCCTCGACGCCGGCAGCGAAGAGGTCGAGATCAGCCTGACCTATGAGGCATCTGAGTCTGGCGGCGTCGCGCAGATCCACGTCCAGGACTGGGGCTGCGGCATGAACCGCGAGATCATCGAGAAGCAGCTCACCCGCCTCTTCTCGTCCGCCAAGGACGGCGATCGGACCAAGATCGGCAAGTTCGGGATCGGCTTCGTCTCCGTCTTCGCGATCGACCCGCACATCGTCTGCGTCGACACCTCCCGCGACGGCGAGCACTGGCGCGTGCTCTTCGGCCGCGACCGCCGCTTCGAGCTCCGTCGCCTCGACACCCCCGTCGAAGGCACCCGGATCCGCCTCTACAAGCCGATGCCGCGGCGCGACTTCGATCAGCTCGTCGAGCGCTCGCGCGAGGTCATCCTTTATTGGTGCAAGCACGTCCGCGGCGAGATCCGCTTCCAGGGCGAGGTGCTCAACCGCCCCCTCGACCTCGACGCCCCCATCCAAGTCCGCGAGGAGGTCGACCACACCCTCACCCTCGTCGGCCACCCGCCGAGCGGCAGCGGCAGCGCCTGCTTCTACAACCGCGGCCTCACCCTGAACGAGGGCGATCCGCAGGAGTACGTCGAGCTCGCCTACAAGATCTCCTCCGATCACCTCGAGCACACCCTCACCCGCGACAACGTCATCCGCGACGAGAACTATTTTAAGGTCATCGCCCGCCTCGACGCCCTCATCAAGGGCCCCTTGTGCCGCGAGGTCTTCGCCCGCCTCAGCGCCCTCATCGACGCCGGCGAGCCCCCCACCGACTACCACTACCGCGCCGCCGCCTGGCACGTCCGCGCCCAACCACCGCACCCACGCGGCGTCGAGCGCCACACCGTCGCCCTCAGCCCCAGCGGCGCCCGCCTCACCTTTCAGCAGATCCACCGCGCCTACGAGGCCATGGCCAAGGGCAAGGACGGCCCCTTGCTCGCCGCGGTCCGCTCGCCCCTCACGGACGCCCTCGAGGCCGCCGGTCGCCTCGTCCTCCTCGCCCCCCCGACCGCCCCCGTCCACCACCTCCTGCGCGCCATCCAGACCCCGCTGACCGGCCAACCGCCCGCCAGCGTCGTCACCTACTGCACCGCGCTCGCCCCCCACACCGACCTCGAGGAGGCCCGCTGGCGGCCCCTCGCCACCGCCGTCGACGCGCTCATGCGGGCCCACGGCGCCAAGCTCTCTGGCGTCACCATCGGCCACTTCGACTACCCCGAGTCCGCGATCGCCCAGCGCGTCGCGATCACCCAGCGCCGCTTCGGCGAGCTCTCGCTCACCGCTGAGGTCACCGAGCTCGGCGCCTCGATCTTCTCACGCCGCCGCGTGCTCGTGCTCGGCGCCGATCATCCCACCGTCGACACCCTCATCAGCCTCGCCCACCGCGAGCCCGAGTTCGCCGCCTACCTGCTCGCCAAGCTCTTCTTCCTCGGCGAGCGCCTCGACGCCGTGCTCGACGGCCAGCTCGCCGCCCTCACCCTCACCCACCGCGATCAACGCCTCGGCGTTTGACGCCCGCTCACAGCGGCGCCGCGTCGATCCAGCGCAGCCCCCCGCCGAGCCCCAGCGTCAGCTCTGGGTCCGGCTCCAGCGTGTCCACCCGCGACAGCTCGCCGTCGCTCTGCAGCACGTACAAGTTGCGCGGCGAGCTCGACGGCCCGCTCAGGTCGCTCATCAGCCCCGCGTCGCCCCGGCTGAACAGCAGGAGCTGGCCCACGTCATCGATCGCCAGCGCCCACATCGGCACCCCGTCATAGCGCTCCAGCCCCGTCACCGACGCCCGCACCACCGACGCCAGCCCCGCGCCTCCGCTCGTCTCCACCCCGTCCCCCAGCGTCGACGAGCACGTCCACGCCGCCCACCGCCCTGACGGCGAGATCACCGGAGCCTGACCTAAAGAACAGGTCGTTTGTTCGATGTTCACCAGCTCCACCCGGTCCGCCGCTAACCGCAGCATCGGCCCGCTCTGCGAGATCATCACCACCGCTCGCCCCTGCGCCGCGACCCGCGACCACCAGCGCGAATTCGCCCCAAACAGCGGCAGCCGCACCACCTCGCCGCTGCGCCAGTTCAGCCGCAGCACCTCGTCATCGCGGCGGATCACGTAGTGCGTCGGTGAGATCGCCGCGATCACCTCCCCCTCCTCCTCCCACACGCAGCGCGCCGCCGGCGCCGCCTCATCCTCGCCCTCCTCCTTCAGCCACGACCAGCGCTGAAGCGAGCACCACTCGCCGAGCGCGCTCACCACCGAGATCGACGCCCCCTCCGGATCCACCAACCCCACGCAGCCGCCCACGCAGCCGCCCACCCGCGCCGGCGTCACGTCGCCGAGCAACGCCCCGCGCGCCAGCTCCACCGCGTCTTCATCGTCGACGCCCCGCCCGGGGTAACGGAGCGCCACCACCTCGCCGCCGCGCGTCGGCTCCAACGATCGAGGCGTCGGCGCCGCGCTCGCGGCCAGCACGAACGGCTCGAGCGCCGCCACCGCGAACACCACCGCGCCCATCGACGCCGAGCGCAGCCCCCACCGCGTCGGGCACGAACCCGACCCGGCCGCCGCGCCGAGCGTCGCCGTCCACGGCTGCACCGCGCGCCCGCCCTCGGCCAGCGGCGCCAGCGTCAGCGCGCGATCCAGCGGCACCACCGAGAGCGCCCCTGCGCACGGGTCCACCCACCACAGCGCGTCGCTCGCCGCGGCGAATTCTGGCAGCGTCGGCGTCGCCCCGGTGAGCGGCAGCGCCAGCGGCAGCGCGCGACCGCCCGCCAGGTCCACATACCCCGCGCGCAGCGTCGACACCCCTCGCGCCGCCAACGCCCCCGGATCGCCCGCCATCACCAGCGCCCCCTCGCCGCGCGGCGCCAGCTCGAGCACCAGCGCCTCGCCCTCCGCGTCGCGCAGCGCGTCCGAGGGCGCCAACGTGCGCGTCGACATCACCCCGTCCGAGTACACGTGCAGCGTCCTCGCCCCGCTCACGTGCTCGTCGTTGATCCACACCGCGCGCGCCGCCACGGACGGCTGATCGCACGCCAGGCCGGCCGCGACGATCGGCGCGATCACCCACCACCTGGCCCACAGCTCGCGCACCGGGCCAACCATAGCGCCACCGCCTCGCCGCTGCCTCGCGATCTTCCGCGCCACGCCGCCGATCACCGCCGCTCGCCTTGCGCTCCATCGCGCCTTCGGGCAGGCTTGCCCGCCATATGGCCGGCGACGACGACACCCAGGATTTCCAGACCAACGATGGCCTCGACGGCGGCGAGCTGATGCTCGACGAAGGCGACGCTGAGGGCGAGGACGGAGGCGAAGCCGACGGCGCGCAGCTCCAGCAAGCCGCGCAGACCATCGACTTCGTCGCCCTGCCGATCGCCTGCATCAACGAGGGCAAGGGGGCCCCCTTGGCCATGGGGATCCAGCGCTGGCTCGCCCAGGAGCTCGCCCAGAGCGGCGCCAAGGCGGCCGCGCCGGTCTTCACCGCCCTCCACGAGCAGCAGGGCCAGAAGATCCCCGCCCTCATGGTCTTCCGCGAGCCCTGGACCGACGAGCGCGCCCTCGAGGGGATCCAGCGCTTCCCCAACGCCAAGAGCGGCCTGCTCGTCGACATGAAGGTCGAGGACGAGGGCCTCAGCTTCGAGGCGCGCACCGTCGACATCGCCGGCGGCGCCCTCACCCCCCGCAAGTCATGGAGCTTCAGCGGCGCGCCCCCGGAGCTGGCCGTGATCCTCCACAAGCTGCTCGTCGAGATCGGCGCCGATCTCGGCGTCACCGTCGAGCACGAGAGCTGGCAGAAGGCCTTCGGCACCGACAACGTCCAGGCCCTGATCTCCTTCCTCGTCGGCCTCGGCAACCTCAGCGCGCTCCAGGGCCGCTGCGTGCCCACCACCTCGCAGCAGCTCCTCTCCCCCCTCATCGACGCGCTCAACCGCGCCCCTGAGATGGACCTCGCCATGCAGGCCCTGCACGCGATGGCCGACATCCTGATCGAAGGGCAACCTGACCAAGGGGCCATCCCTCTCTCCCTCCAGGCGCTCAACCTGGCCGCCCAGCGCCGCAAGAGCGACCAGAGCGCCTGGCACCACCTCGCCGTCGTGCTCCGCCGCGTCGGCGACGTCGGCGGCTCGATCTCCGCCTACCAGCAGGCGATCAACCTCGGCCCCGCCAACGTCGCCGTCGCCGCCGGCATGATCGACGCCCTGCGCGCCGCCGGCGACGCGGAGAACGCCTTCAAGGTCGCCCAGTTCGCCGTCGAGAACGGCAACGAGGGCCCCGTCGTGCTCGCGCAGCTCGCCTCTTTGATGATCGAGAACGACCAGTTCGACGAGGCCGAGCCCTTCCTCCGCCGCGCCCTTGAGGAGGGCAAGGTCCCCAGCGCCTACGGCGACCTCGCCAACGTCCTCTGGGATCGCGACGGCACCGCTGAGGAGGTCGCGGAGAACCACCAAGAGGCCCTCAGCCTGCTCGCGCAGGCGATCGAGCGCCCGCAGATCCACAAGACCACCCTCGACATGCTCCTCGACCTCCACGAAGAGGAGAAGCTCGAGCAAGCCACCACCCTCCTGCTCACCGCCGCCGAGCGTCACCCGGAGAACGCCACCGTCCTCCGCTACCTCGCCCAGCTCTACCTCGACGGCGACAACCCCGAGGCCGCGCGCCCGTACCTCAAGCAGATCCTCGGCCTCCAGCGCCGCTCCTTGGACGACGACGCCTTCGCTCGCCGCGCCCTGCTCAGCCTCGACGTCGCCGACTTCGAGGACCTTATGGACGAAGCGATCGACAAGGTCCGCGGCGCCGACGCCAAGGCCGCCGCCGGCTCTGCCCGCTTCCTCCGCGAGCTCATCGCCCGCGACCCGCGCTATTGGCAGCCGCACCTGCTGCTCGCCCTCGCCGTCCGCCCCACCGAGGGCGACACCGCAGCGCTCGCGCACCTCATGGACGCCGTACGTCTGCGCCCCAACGACCTCGAGATCCGCACCTTGCTCGGCGCCATCTTGCGCAAGCTCGGCCGCCCTCGCGAGGCCGTCGAGCACCTCCGCGTGGTCGTCGCCCTCAACCCGCGCGAGATCGATCCTGTCGTCTCGCTCGCCGCCACCATGCGCGACGCCAACCTCTTCGACGAGGCCCGCCAGGTCTGCCAAGCCGCCCTCCAGATGGTCCCGAACCACCCGGACTTCACCCGGATCCTCCAGAGCCTGCCGCAGCCGCGCCCGCAGAGCTGAGCCGAGAGGAGCGCCTCGCATGCCGCCCCCAGGAGCGCCCCAGCGTCTCTGCGGCGCCCCTCCTGGGGCGGAGGTTCATCACCCTGAGCCGCTGATCTGGACCCTCGACGGCGTCGCCGACCCGCGCGAGTGCGAGCACCTCATCGAGCTCGCCCGCCCTGGCCTCAAGCGCGCCGTCGTCAGCGGCGACCGCGAAGGGATCACCAGCCAAGGCCGCACCAACGCCGTCGTCTGGGTCCCACACGGCGCCGATCCGATCACCCGCGCCCTCTGCCAGCGGATCGCCGATCTCGTCGCTCTCCCCCTCGATCACGCCGAGGCCATGCAAGTGATCGCCTACGGCCCTGGGCAGGAGTACCGCCCGCACTTCGACGCCTACGATCTCAACACCGAGCGAGGCCGGCGCTGCTCGGTGCGAGGCGGCCAGCGCCTGCTCACCGCCCTCCTCTACCTCAGCGACGTCCACGCCGGCGGCGGCACCGAGTTCCCCCGCCTCCACCGCGTCGTCCAGCCCAGCCGCGGCCGCCTGCTCGTCTTCCACGACTGCCACCCCGGCACCAACACCCGCCACCCGGACACCCTACACGCCGGCCTACCTGTCCTCGAGGGCAGCAAGTGGGCCTTCAACCTCTGGTTCCACGAGCGCCCCTTCCGCGCCCCCTGAGCCAGCGAGGACGCGGCCCCGGATGAGCGCCACCGCCTTCGATCTCACCGCCTCCCCCGGCCTGCCCGCCTGGCTCGCGGAGCAGCGGCTCAGCCTCGCCTTCACCACCTACCAGGCCGGCAAGCTCTTCTTGCTGGGCCTCACCGAGGATCACCAGCTCGCCGTCCACGAGCGCAGCTTCAGCCGCTGCATGGGCCTCCACGCCGCCGCCCAGACCCTCTGGCTCGCCACCCATTACCAGCTCACCCGCCTCGAGAATTACCTCCCCCCTGGCCAGCGCCACCACGGCCACGACCGCCTCTATGTCCCAACGGTCAGCCACACCACCGGCGACCTCGACGTCCACGACGTCGCCGTCGACGGTCAAGGCCGCCCGATCTTCGTCAACACCCTCTTCACCTGCCTCGCCACCGTCAGCGAAGCCCACAGCTTCCGCCCCCTCTGGCGCCCTCCTTGGATCACCCGCCTCGCCCCTGAGGATCGCTCGCACCTCAACGGCCTCGCCATGGAAGCGGGCCGCCCTGCCTACGTCACGGCTGTCGCGGACAGCGACGTCGCGGATGGTTGGCGCGATCGGCGGAGAGACGGCGGCGTCCTCCTCGACCTCACCACCGATCGGATCCTCACCAGCGGCCTCGCCATGCCGCACAGCCCGCGCCTCCACCGCGGCCACCTCTACCTCCTTGAGGCGGGCACCGGCTATTTTTGTCGCGTCGATCGCCAGACCGGCGCCGTCGAGCGCCTCCACTTCTGCCCCGGCTACGCCCGCGGCCTCGCCTTCGTCGGCGACTACGCCCTCATCGGCCTCTCCGCGCTACGCCAAGGAGGCACCTTCGCCGGCCTCGAATTAGAGGCCAACCTCCAGCGGCACGGCGCCGGCGCCCGCTGCGGCCTGCTCATCCTCGACCTCCGACACGGCCACCTCGCCCACTGGATCCGCCTCAGCGGCCTCATCACCGAGCTCTACGACGTCGCCATCCTCCCCGGCGTCCGCCGCCCCATGGCCATCGGCCACAAGACCGACGAGATCCACCACATCCTCACCCTCGCCCCCGATCCCTAACCACCGTCGCGTCGTTGATATGTCCGCATAGCCAGCTTCGCTACCCCGCCCCCTCAGCCCCCCTCACACCCCCGCGCGCACGATCCGCTCCGTCCCCACCCAGCCGCGCAGCACCTCTGGGACCACCACGGATCCGTCCGCCTGCTGGTAGTTCTCCAGGATCGCGACGATCGCCCGCGACGTCGCCACGGCTGTCCCATTGAGCATATGCACGTGACGCGGCTTCGCCTTCGCCCCCTCGCTCCCTGGCCGGTACCTGATCTTCAGCCGACGCGCCTGGTAGTCCGTGCAGTTGCTCGTGCTCGTCACCTCGCCGAAGTCCCCGCGTCCGGGCATCCACGCCTCGATGTCGAATTTCCGCAGCGCGGGCCCTCCCAGGTCGCCGCTCGCGATATCCAGCACCCGATAAGGCAGCCCCAGCGCTTGAAAGATCTCCTCCTCGATCGCCAAGAAGCGCGCGTGCATCGCCTCGCTCACCCCTTCTTCGGCGGAGGTGAACGCGAACAGCTCCACCTTCGTGAATTGGTGCACGCGATACAGCCCGCGCGACTCTTGCCCCGCCGATCCTGCCTCTGTGCGGAAGCAGTGGGACAGCCCCGCCAGCAGCAGCGGTAGCCGCTCCTCCTCCAGGATCAAGTCTGCCAGCATCCCGCCCAGCGTGATCTCGGCCGTACCGACCAGGCACAGGTCGCTCTTCTCCACGCTATACACCTGCGTCGACTCCCCCCGCGGGTTGAAGCCCAGCCCTTGCAGGATCTCCACCCGCGCCAGGTCTGGCGTCGTATGCAGCACGAAGCCGTGGCGGCGCGCCACTGCCAGCGCGAAGCGTTGCAGCGCCAGATCCAGCAGCACCGCGTCGTTCTTCAGATAGTAGAATTTTTGCCCTGCCACCTTCGCGCCCGCCGCGAAGTCCACCAGATCCAGCGACTCTGCGATCGTCAGGTGGTCCTGCGGAGTGAACCCTTCTGCCGTGAAGTCTCGCCGCTCGCCCCAGCGGCGCAGCTCCTGGTGCTCGTCCAGCGATCGAGGCGTCGCCGCGTGCGTCAGGTTCGGCACCCGCCCCCACGCCTCATCGCGGGCCGCCTGCGCCGCCTCTGCTGCGCTCCCCAGCGCGTGCTCTCGCTCGCGCAGCAGCCGCCCCTGCTCCACCAGCGACGCCCTCGCGCTCGCCTGCTCCTCCTTCGGCAGCCGCCCCACAGCCTTCATCGCCGCGCTCGTCTCGTTTTGTTGGCGGCGCACCTCTTCTTGCTCGTGCAGCACCGCGCGGAACGCCGCGTCGAGCGCCTCGAGGCGCTGCACCGTCGCTGCCGCCCAGTCCTCGCCGCTCACGTCTTCGAACACGCGAGCGCGGCGGTCCACCAAATTTTGCTGGATCAGGTCGGGGCTCTCCCGGAGGAGCTTGATGTCGAGCATAGGGGCGCGGAAGATAACACGCGGGCTTGACCGTCCGCGCGGCCTCGGCCATCCTCCGCCCCCACCCCTGGAAGAGGTCGACATGGCATACGGAGACAACCGCCGCACCCCCAAGATGACTCGCAAGAAGAGCCAGAAGAAGCTCAAGAACCGCCTCAAGCGCCGCGCCGCCGAGGCCCGCGCCGAGCGGGCCTCGCAGCAGCCGGCGCCTGCTGCACCCACCAAGGGCAAGCGCAAGGCCTCCTAGCCGCCGCTCTCATCGCCTCTATCCCGGCCGAAATGGCCCTTCGCCGCCGCCGCGGGGCTCACGCCTCAGCGGCGTTCTTTGTGCGGCGCTGCTGCGTTGACGCCGCGAGCGGCGCCGTTCAAAGTCAAGCGAGGCTGCGCCTGAGGGCCCGCGATGCACAGCAACCCGGCGAGCGAGCGCGACTCTGAGGCAGAGGCGGCGACGATCGCGGCCGGGCCCGAGATCTTCAGCGCAGCGCCTGCTCCGCCCGCCCAACGCAGCCGAGCGGCGCACATCGCCGCGCACATCGCCTTCACGGTGGTGAGCGGCGCGGCCCTCGTGCTCTTCGCGCGCGGGCTGCCCCTCCTCCACGCCGAGACCCTCGCCACCGTCGATCCGGCCGCTCAAGCGGTCTTTGAGCGCGCCGGCCTCGCCGCCGCGCACCTCGCCGGCCTCCGCGTCGGCCTCGCCGCCTTCGTCGCCGCCGCCTTCACCGCGGCGGGCGCGGTGCTCGTCATCCGCAAGCCGCGCGACGGCCTCGCCAAGATCGTCGCCTTCGCCTTGATCGGCCAGGGCGTCAACGCCTTATTGCCGCTCAAGCTGCTCTTCCGCGAGCCGTTCTGGGCGCTCCCCGCTCGCCTCCTGGTCGCCACGATCCTCGTCGCCCTCCCCCTCGCCTGCTACCTCTTCCCGGACGGCCGCCTCCCGCGGCGGTGGATGGCCCCGCTGCTCGCGCTCTGGGCGATCTGGCTCGCCCTCGCCGCCGTCGGCCTCGCCGGCCCCGCCGATCTCTTCGATCTCTACTGGGAGCGCCGGATCGCCTACGTCTTGCCGGTCCTCTTTATGCTCGCCAGCGGCGTCTTCGCCCAGTTCGACCGCTACCGGCGGACAGCGACGCCTGCGCAGCGAGTCCAGACCAAGTGGTTGCTCTACGGCCTCACCGTCGGGGTCATCGCCGGCAACCTCGCCAACCTCATCGAGGTCTTCTTCATCGAGCGAGGCGCCTCGCCGATGGCCGCCCTGATCGCCAGCATCAGCGCGCACACCGCCTCTGCGCTCGCCCAGCTCTCCGTGCCGATCGCGGTCGTCCTGTCGATGCTCCGGCACCGCCTCTACGACATCGAGCTCGTGATCAACCGGTCGCTCCTCTACGGCGCCCTCTCGTTCGGCCTCGCGTTGATCTTCGCCGCCCTCGTCTTCACCCTCCAGGCGGCGATTCGCCTGGCGACCGGCGGTGACGAGGCGCCGGTGCTCGTGATCGTCGCCGCCACCGCCGCCATCACCGCGCTCTTCGGCCCCGCCCGCGCGCGCCTCCGCCGGCTCATCGACAGCAAGCTCTACGGCATCGAGATCAACTACAACGAGGCCCCTAGGGCTGGCCAACAGCGGCCCAAGTGGACAGAAGCCGGCGGTGAAGCGACCTTGACCTCCCTGGGGATCTACAGCGGCCTCGAGCGGATCGGCCGAGGCGGCATGGGCGAGGTCTATCGCGCGATCCACCCGCAGCTCCAGCGGCCCGTCGCGATCAAGATCTTACCCGCGGATCTCCGCGACCAGCCGGTCCCGCTCCGTCGCTTCGCCCGAGAGGCCCAGACCATGGCCCGCCTGCGCCACCCCAACATCGTCGCCATCCACGACTTCGGCGACGCCGGCACCCCCTTCATCGTCATGGACTTCGTCGCTGGCGAGACCCTCGCCGCCTGCCTGCGCGAGCGCACCCGCCTCGCCCTCGAGGAGGCGCTGCCGCTCTTCGCCGACCTCGCGGCCGCGCTCGATCACGCCCACGCCCAGGGGATCGTCCACCGCGACATCAAGCCCGCCAACGTGATGCTCACGCCGCCCGCCGGCCCGGGCGCGCGCGAGCGGGCCGTGCTCATGGACTTCGGCGTCTCGCACATCAGCGCCGCCCTCACCCAGCTCACCGCGACCGGCGGCGTGATCGGCACCCTCGACTACGTCTCGCCCGAGCAGGTGCAGGGCGTCAGCGACCTCGACGGCCGCTCGGACATCTACAGCCTCGGCGTCATGGCCTTCGAGGTCCTCACCGGCGTCCGACCCTTCGTCTACCAGCACGCCGCCGCGATGGTGCTCGCCCACCTCTCGACCCCCCCGCCCGACCCTCGGGAGCACGTCGCCCTCGCCGACGCCGCCGCCCAGGCCGTCCTCCGCGCGCTCGCCAAGGCCCCCGCGGATCGCTTCGCCAGCGCCAGCGCCTTCGTCGCGGCGCTCGCCGGGGGCCGCGTCGATCCTGTCCCAACGGACACCTAAGCGCCGCCCTCGCGGATCTTCGTGATGGCCGCCTTGGCCGCCGCGGTGCTAGCTTCCCCTGCCACATGCAGCAACGCACCCGCCTCCTCATCGTCTTCGGCGGCCGCTCCTCCGAGCACGAGATCTCCCTGCGGAGCGCCACCTCGATCCTCCACGCGATCGATCGCTCCCGCTTTGAGGTCCTCCTCCTCGGGATCCGCCGCGACGGCGCCTGGTGCACCGGCCCTGCCGACGCCCCCCTCGCCCAGATCATCGCCGCGGGCGCCCCTCTCCGCGACCTCCGCGAGCTCGCCCCTGATCTCGTCTTCCCGGTCCTTCACGGCCCCTTCGGCGAGGACGGCACCTTTCAAGGCCTGCTCGAGGTCCTCGGCCTCCCGTACGTCGGCGCCGGCGTGCTCGCCTCCGCCCTCTGCATGGACAAGGCCGTCTTCAAGCGCCTCTTAGGCGCCCTCGATCCGCCCATCCCGATCGCCCCCTACCTCGAGCTCGACGCCGCCGATCCGGCCCAGCGCGCCGATCTCCCCGCGCGCGTCCGCGGCCGCCTCGGCTACCCCTGCTTCGTCAAGCCCGCCAACCAGGGCTCCTCTGTCGGCATCACCCGAGTCGACGCCGAGGCCGATCTAGCCCGCGCCGTCGAGCTCGCCGCCCGCTACGATCCCAAGCTCGTGATCGAGCGAGGCCTGAGCTGCCGCGAGATCGAGCTCGCCGTGCTCGGCGACGGCGGCCCTGACACCCTGGTCTCTGAGCCAGGTGAGATCGTGCTCCCCCCCGGCCAGTGGTACGACTACGACAACAAGTACACCCACGACGTCGCCACCCTGCAGATCCCCGCCCAACTCCCCCCCGATCGAGTCCGTGAGCTGAAGGCGCTCGCCCTCCGCGCCTTCCGCGGAGCGGGCTGCCGGGGCCTCGCCCGCGTCGACTTCTTCGTCGACGAGCGCACCCTCGAGCCCTACCTCAACGAGCTCAACACCATGCCTGGGTTCACCAGCATCAGCATGTACCCAAAAATGATCGCCCACGCCGGCGTCACCTATCCCGAGCTGCTCACCCGCCTCTGCGAGCTCGCCCTCGCCCACCACCGCGCCCGCGGCGCCCTCGCGATCACCCCCTGACCCGCGCCGCCTCGGAGCCGGCCGACTTGCGCGCTCCCGGGGCATTTGGCACCGTCCGCGCCGATGACCACCCAGCTCCACCCTGGCGGCGCCTCCCCTGCGGGCAGCGCCGCGCTCGCTCGTCGCTTCGGCGGCGCGCCACGCCGCCTCGGCCGCTCCCAGTGGCAGGTCGCCCCCATCGGCTTCGGCGCCTACCGCGTCCACGATGACAACCCAGCGCACCGCCAGGCCCTCGAGGAGGCGCTCCGCTGCGGCATCAACCTCATCGACACCAGCGCCACCTACACCGACGGCGGCAGCGAGCGCCTCATCGGCGGCGTGCTCGCCCAGCTCTTCGCCGATCACGTCCTCCAGCGCGATCAAGTCGTCGTCGTCAGCAAGGCCGGCTACCTCCAAGGCCCCCTGCTCGAGGCCGCCAAGGCCCGCCCCACCCCCTACCCTGAGATCGTCGAGTACCTCGCGGGCTGCTGGCACTGCATCCACCCGGAGCTGCTCGCCGAGCAGATCGAGGCCAGCCGCCAGCGCCTCGGCCTCGCCCGGATCGACGTCTACCTGCTCCACAACCCCGAGTACTTCCTGATCGATCGGCGCAACCGCGGCGGCGTCGACGACGACGACCGCGAGCGCCTCTACCGCCGGATCGCCGCCGCCTTCGCCTACCTCGAGCGCGCCGTCCTAGAAGGCCTCATCGGCTGCTATGGCGTCTCCTCCAACGCCCTCGCCGGCGACGCCCCCGAGCACATCGAGCTCGATCGCCTCCTCGAGATCGCCCGCGAGGTCGGCGGCGAGGCCCACCACTTCGCCGTCATCGAGCTCCCGCTCAACCTGCTCGAAGGGTCAGCTCTCCGCGATCGTGAGCCCACCCCCGCCGGCCCCCGCACCGCCCTCGAGATCGCCGCCGCCGCCGATCTCGGCGTGCTCGTCAACCGCCCGCTCAGCGGCTTCGTCCAGGATCCCGAGCCTCGCCTCATCCGCCTCGCCGATCTCCCCGAGTCTGGCCGCGCCCGCGCCTCAGATCCGCTGCCCCTGCTCCGCGCCGCCGAGCGCCTCGAGCTCGAGTGGCAGCGCACCCTCGGCGACGAGCTCGCCCGCGAGGGCGACGATCCGCGCTTCCGCGATCTCTTTCGCTGGGGCCGCGAGCTCAGCGCCGGCCTGCCGGCGATCCGCGACATCAACCACTGGATCCGCCTGCGCAACGGCGTCATCGCCGCCCACATGGGCCAGCTCGGCGCCCTCTTGCACACCAGCCTCAGCGGCGATCACCTCGCTCGTTTCCGCGCCTTCTGGGACGAATACGGCGCCGTCCTCGAGGCCGCCCTGGACAGCATCGAAGACGGCCTGCGGGCCCAGGCTCAGGCCGTGCTCGACCAGATCACCGAGCGCCTCGACGCCGCCCTCCCGCTCGATCTCCGCCCCCTCACGCTCTCCCAGAAGGCCGTGCTCACCCTGCTCGCCGCCCCGGTCAGCGCCGTCCTCGTCGGCGCGCGGATCCCCGCCTACGTCCACGACATCGCCGCCCTGGCCCCTTGGCTCACCCAGCCGGCCTTCCTCGGCCTCGATCCTGCCGAGGCCCTCCGCGCCTTCGTCCCCACCCCGCTTCATTAGACATCACGCCCATGGCCGCCACGATCTCCCCCCACGCCCCTGACGTCGCCCTCCGCCGCGTCCCCACCGCGGCCCTCGAGAAGCTCTACCGCCTCCTCCACCGCGGCGAGCTCCACCTCCCCCTGCGCCCCGTCGATCTCGCCGCGATCGGCCTTCAGAGCCAAACCGAGCGGATCCTCGCCCACCTCCGCGGCCTCGACGCCGTCGCCGTCCGCGCCGTGCTCGTCGCGACCCTCGCCGAGCGCCTCCCGGAGCGCGGCGCCTGACCCGCCTGCCGCGCACCCGCCGACAACCCCCGCCCGAACGCTGGATTGCGCCGCTGCGCCGCCTGCGCGACCATCCTCGGGATGTCCCCCAAGACGCACCGACTCCTCCGCCCTCTGCTCGTCGCCTGCCTCCTCGTCGCGTGCGACGCCCCACCACCTCCTGGGGACGAGCAAGCCAAGGTCATCGCGCCGACCGCCACCGCCCCGGTCGCGGACGCCCCGGTCGCGGACGCCCCCGTCGCCTTCGACGCCTGCCTCGCCGCCTGCGACGACAAGAAGCTCTCGGCCGACGATCGCGCCACATGTCGTTTGAGCTGTAACCAAGCCGAAGCCGTCGAGCGTCGAGCGATCGGCGCCGCCCCCGCCGGCGACTCCCCCCACAAGCCGATCGTCGACGCCTTCCGCGCCTGCAACCAACCTTGCCAGGCCGCCGTCGATCCAGCCGCCCGCGACGCCTGCGCCGCCCGCTGCGCCGCCGAAGCCGGCGCCCTCCCGCAGCCCTGCCAGGGCGCCTGCCTCACCGCCCTCAGCGCCAGCGACACCGCCTGCGCCGCCAAGGGCCCCGACGACGCCGCCACCTGTCGCCTCAACAGCGCCGCCGACGCTCACGTCTGCCTCGGCAAGTGCTGAACCCAAGACCAGGCGCGGATCCACGGGCAAAACTTGCGCCCCCACCGCACGCCGCCCCCACCTATGCTGGCGGCTGTCCTGGATCGCTTCGATGATCAAGCAAATTACGGCCCTCTCCACCGCGCTCCTCGCCCTCTTCGCCTGCTCCGCCCTCGCCTGTGACGCGATGGATCCGACCGGCACCGCCCCCGCATCGGTCGTGGCGAGCAACAAACCCGACGCCCCAGTCGTCGCCGAGCCCGTCCCACGCCCGCCTGGCGCCGCCGCGCCCGAGCCCGGCGAGCTCCTACCCACGCCGCCAACGCCGCCGGTCGGCGCTGACATCGCCGCCACCCGCAAGGCCCTGGACGACTACAAGACCTGCGCCCTCGAGTGTTACGCCGACACCTCCCTCAAGGAGACCGACCGCGAGGGTTGCAAGCTCACCTGCCGCAACCTCGCGCAAAACGCCGGCATCGAGCCCAAGTCCCCCGCCGACGCGCTCCTGAGCCGCTTCGACGTGTGCACCAGCGAGTGTCACGGCGACAAGCGCGCCAAAGAGACCGACCGCACCACCTGCAAGCTCACCTGCGCCGGCATCCTCGAGAACGCCGAGCTGAGCCCGCCCACGCCCGCCGCGCCCGTCGAGACCGCCGTCGGCGCCACCGCCTGCAGCCGCGACTGCCTCACCGCCTCCCAGACCTGCGAGCGCGCCTGCGACGAGCTGAAGGGCAAGGCCACCGACAGCGAGACCTGCCGCCTCAACTGCGGCACCAACAGCCAAGTCTGCCTCGACAAGTGCGCCGAAGCGGCCCCCTGAGCGGCGTCGTGAGGCCATCACAGAGAGGGCGCCGCAGATCCCCGCGGCGCCCTCTCTTGTTTGATCGCGTCGACAGCCTCAGCTCAGCCGCAGGTCGAGCCCTTGAACCCCGACCCCTGGTCGAAGACCCCCGGCATGCACTTCTGATCCATCTCACAGTCCTCGTCGCTGTTGCACGCGCCGCACACCCCGACCTGAATAAAGCCCATGATGTCCACCTCGCCGCAGTGACCGGACGCGCACGAGGCGTCGCCCATGTCCTTGATCGAGCACAGCGCGTCGTTCTGCACCGATCCTGGCTCCACGCAGTCCTTGTAGCCCTCGAACTTCATCGTATCGAAGATCGGCGCGCAGAGCTGGCCGCCGTCGCAGTCGCCGCTCGACTTACAATTGCTGCACGCGCTCGGCACCAGCCCGAAGGTGCCCTCGACCACCTCCGCGCAGAACAGCCCGTCCTCGCACGAGCTCATCGCCATGCACGTGTCGCCGAGCTGGCCGTTCGAGCACGCCGCCTGCATCGTCAACAGATCGAGCGAGCACGCGATCCCCTCGCCGCTCTCCAGGCAGTCCGCGTCCACCTTACACTCCGAGCACACCCCCCCGACCATCGGGATCGAGTAGCACTTCATCGACTCGCACTCCGCGTCGGATCCGCACTGCGAGCCGTTCGGCTGCGGCATCACGCCTGTGTCGTTGCTCGTCGATCCTTGCGTCGTCAAGAACCCCGCCGACGACACGTCCGAGCTGGTCTCGCCCATCGTCGTCGTCGAGGTCCCGGTGTCACTCTCGCTCACCCCGCTGGTCGAGCTCGCCGAGTCGGTGCCATCGCTCGTGCTCGAGCTCGAGCTCGCCTCGGTCGCGCCGCCGTCATCACCGCGGCACGCGGGCAGCAGCGCAAGAGGGGCCAGGAGGGTGAACAGTGCGGAAACGCGCGTCATGGTCATAAAAACTCCGAGGCTCGAATCATCGCGCCTACGCCCTCCCTGGGGGTCCCCGCGCCGCTTCGCACACCGTGAATCTCCTCACAGATCATCGCCGAGCTCCGCCCGCATCACAAAACCCTCCTGGACGCGGCTCCACCCGCCCCTCAGCAGCGCCGCCGTCGCGGGCGCTCCGGCCGGGCACCCGTACAGCAGCGTCGGCGCCCCTCGCGGAGCATAGGCGCGCACCGCCGCCGCCGCCCGCACCACCGCCGCCGCACCCGACGCCCGAGGCGGCAGCAGCAGCCGCTGGACCAACCACGCCCGCCCCTCCGCCGACACGTGCGCCACCCCGCCTGCTCCGCCGCCGATCGCCAAGCTCCACCGCGACCCCTCCGGCGTGCCCGTCCACGCCTCCGCCAGCCACTCCGAGAACGCGCTCATCCCCGCCTGCTCCCACGCCCGCGCCCGCCCCCGCGGCCCCGCATGCAGCCCCAGCCCCGCCGCCAACAACGTCCACGAGGCCGCCCGCTCGCGCAGCCCCAGCCCGGCAAAAAAACCCCGCGAGCGCCCATCCGCCAGCACCTCCAGCCCCGCCAGCCCCGCCGCCGCCGCCAGCCGCCGCACCTCCGCGATCAGCAGCCGCCCCACCCCACGCCCCCGCCACCCCGGCAGCACCCCCACACCAGCCGTCCGCGCCACCCCGGGCAGGCTCACCGGCTGGCCGACCAGCGCGTAGCCGATCACCACCTCCGGTCGTCCCACCTCAAACACAATCACCGACAGCCCCGGCACCACCGCCTCACGCCTGATCTTCCGCGCCAGCCATCCAGGGCGCCGCTCGCCTTCGCCAAAAATCGCCCGCGCCGTCGCCTCCAGCGCCGTCAGATCCTCCCGCGCCGCCAGCCCCCGCGCCCGGATCTCACCCGCCGCGTCGCGATCGCCGCTCACGGCAGCCCGCACACCTCACGGCAGCGCCGGATCGTCGCCCGCGCGATCACCCGAGCCTGCTCCGCCGAGCGCATCAGCACCGCCTCGACCGCCCCCGGATCGGCCAGCAGCGCCTCTCTACGCGCCCGCGCCGGCGCGAACAGCCGCTCCAAGCGCTCCGCCAGCAGCACCTTCGCGTGCCCGTACCCGAACGGCTGCCCCTCGCGCCGCCCCGTCTGATACCACGCCTTCACCTGCTCCAGCTCCACGGCCTCGCAGCAGAGCTGCAGCAGCGCGTACACGTTGCACTTCTCGCTCGGCAGCGGCTCCCCCAGCGGCGTCGAGTCCGTCACGATCTGCCCCGTCAGCTTGCGCAGCTTCTTCCCGCTCTCCCAGATCGGGATCGTGTTCCCATAGCTCTTGCTCATCTTCCGCCCGTCCAGCCCTGGCACGATGGGCGCTTGTGACAGCCGCGGCTCCGGTCGCGTCAGCGCCGCCGCCCCCCCCGCGAACGCCTGATTGAAGTGCGTCGCCATGTCCTGCGCGAACTCGATGTGCTGGAGCTGATCCCTCCCAACCGGCACCACGCTCGCCGAGTACAGCAAGATATCCGCCGCCATCAGCACTGGGTAATAAAACAGCCCCACCGACGGCCGCAGCCCCTGCGCCACCTTGTCCTTATAGCTGTGCCCGCGCTCGAGCAGCCCCATCCCGCTCACGCAGCTCAGCATCCACGCCAGCTCCAGCACCTCCGGCACGTCCGACTGGCGGAACAGCAGCGCCTTCGCCGGATCGAGCCCTAAGGCCAGGTACGCGATCGCCACCTCGCGCGTATGTTCGCGCAGCGCCGCCGCCTCGTGCACCGTCGTCAGCGCGTGGTAGTCGGCGATGAAGTAGAGCGCCTCCCCTGGGAAGCTCTCTTGCAGCGCCAAGTGCTGCTGGATCGCGCCGAAGAAGTTCCCGAGGTGCAGCACCCCCGAGGGTTGCACGCCCGAGACGACCCGCGGGCGGGCGAGGGGGGAGGGAGCAGACGCCGACATGGCCGCGACCATAGGAGACTTTCATCGCCCGGCCAACGGCGCTCCCTCACGGCTCCCCGGACGGCAACAAGAAGTGCCCCAACGCCGCCGCGATCGGCCGCGTCCGGTCCTCTTGCCACGCCTCCACGTGCACGTTGACCACCCGCCGCCCCTGCCGGCAGATCCGCCCCTTCGCGAACGTATCCACCGGCCGCCCCGAGCGCAGATAGTCGACCGTCATCGTGATCGTCTTCGGCAACCCCACCAGCTCGACCCCCCAGCAGATCTCAAAGATCGCCGTCGACTCGAGCAGCGCGCACAGCGTGCCGCCGTGCAGCGCCGGCAGCATCGGGTTGCCGATCAGCGCGTCCGAGTAGCGCATCACCCCCAGCATCTCCCCCTCGCGCGCCACCACCGAGAACCCCAAGAAGCGCGCATAAGGCACCGCGGCGATCAGCGGCCCCGGATCGCCGCGCTCACGGGCCGCCCGCAGCTCGGCCAACAGCTGGCTCATCCGGCCCTCCCCGTCGACGTCGACAACATAAAGCTCGCCGTGCCCGCCGCGATCGGCGCCTCGCGATCCTCGTGGTACGCGATCCCGCGGACGAACGCGACCGAGCGGGTCACCTTATAGCAGCGCGCCTCCGCCACGATCGCCGCCCCTGGCGCCGAGCGCCGCAGATAGTCGATCCGCAGGTCCAGCGTCGCGATCGGCAGCGGCGAGGGCAGCGCCATAAACACCGCCGCCCCGCACGCCGCGTCCATCAGCGCGCTCAAGGCCCCCCCGTGCAGCGCCCCGCTCTCCGGATCGCCGATCAGCCGCGGATCATAAGGCAGGCGCATCGTCGCCCCCGCCGCCACCAGCTCGATCACCTCGATCCCCAGCGCCCGGTTGTGCGGCACATAGTCCATAAACCCGCGGTTCAGCCGCGCCCGCTCCGCGATCATCGCCGCCGTCGCCTCGCGCTCGTCCGCCGCCATCGCCCTCGATCCTCCGCCAAGCCCAGGCGGCCTGTCTACCCTCCGCACTGCGAGACCCTCACGCCCCGGCGCACGCCCGCCGCCGCCGGCGACCTCATCGCCCCTCAAAACATGTCTCTTCAAACATGTTGCGAGGGACATTTTTGTGTTCATAGTTGCAGGGATGTCGACCCTCACGATCACCGTCCTCGATCACCACCAAGGCGGCGGCCCGAGCTCGCGCCGCTTCGTCACCTCGCCCGTGCGGATCGGCCGCGACCCCAGCAATGATCTCCACCTGCCGCACGCCTTCGTCTCCCGTTGGCACGCGGTCGTCCGCTATGACCGCGGCGTTGCGTCCCTGCTCGTCCTCACCGAGGGCAACGGCGTCGTCGTCGCCGGTCAGCGCCACCTCGCCGGCGCCGCCCTGCCGATCGCCCCCCGCCTGATCGCCACCATCGGCGCCATCGAGCTCCACCTCGAGCACAACCCCGGCTGCGTCGACGCCATCGACGGCGCCCTCCCCGCCGACGACGACCACCCCGCCGCCCGCGCCCACGCCGCCATCGATCGCCTCCGGAGCGCCCGCAGCGCCTGGCAGCAGGCCCTCGATCGCGAGCGCCTCGCCCTCCGCGCCGATCCCGAGGCCGCCGATCTCTTCGAGCGCCAGCTCCTCCCCCTCAGCGCTCAAGGGCTCCACGCCCGCGGCCCCCACAGCAGCGGCCCAGACGCCGCCGCCGAGCTCGCCGCCCACCTCCTCCCGGATCGCCCCCTGCCCGCCACCCACGAGCAAGGCCTCCGCCTCGCCCGCGCGGCCGGTCAGCTCCTCCGTCACTTCGCCGAGCAGCTCCTCCGCCTGCACGCCGCCACCGCCGCCGACCGTCACGCCCTCGGCCTCCCTGCCCCTGTCCTGCCCGTCCAGCTCCCCGCCGACGCCGAGCGCCTGCTCGAGTCCATGCTCGCCCCCAACGGCCTCACCGACCTCACCCCCGCCGCCATCGACGCCGTCATCACCGAGGCCACCGACCACGCTCAAAGCCTCGCCACCAGCGCCTTGCGCGTCGGCGAAGAGCTCGCGCGCCGCCTCGATCCCGCCGCCCCCGGCGCCCCCACGCACACCGCCCCGCGTTGGTCATCGAGCCGCCGCCGCTTGGCCGCCCTCGGCCAGCGCTACGACCAGCTCCTCGGCCCCGATCGCCGCCTCACCCGCGCCACCCTGCTCACCCTGCTCGTCGACGCCTACTCCGCCGCCCGCCGCGACCCCACCTAAAAATTTACCTTCAGCACCGCGGCCGCCCGCGCTACTCCCCCGAGATCGCCACGCAGCGCAGCTCCCCCGCCTCATCCACCTCGATCGCGCAGCGCCCGCTGCGGCGCATCAACACCGGGCAGAGCCCCGCCGCCCCGCGCCGACACGCCCGCACCTCCTCCAGCTCACGCACCTCGATCCCCCGCTCGCTCACCACCAAGTGCCGATCCAGCGCCCCCTCCAGCGAGCCATCGCGCGTCGGCTGCGACTCCGCCCGGCTCATCACGATCCGCGCCGTCGCCTCCCCCGCGCTCGGCAGCCGCAGCGTCAACGCCCGCAGCCGCGTCCCCTCGATCGCGAAGATCTGCGCCTCCCTCGCGCAGCCCTCCGGCTCGGCGACGCAGCGAGCCCCCTCGACCACCAACAGCCGCGCCTCACCGCTGCGCACCACCGTCAGCGAGCTCCCTCGCCCTGGCGCCCGCAGCGACCCGAGCGCGACCACCACCACCTGCCCCGGCGTCCGCGACAGCAACGCCACCGGCCCGAGCGCCTCACCATCGTCGAAGTGATCGATCTGCAACCACACCAGCAGCTCCGTCGGTGAAGGCGCCACGATCACGAGGTCCGCCAGATCGAGCGCCCGCCGCGGAGATCGCCGCGGAGGCGCCCGATCGCTCGCCGCGCCCCCCAGCGGCTCGTTCACCGCGATCACCTCCCCATTGCACGCGCGCGCCGGCGCCGTCGGATCCCCCCGCAGATCGAAGCCCGGCGCCAGCACCCGCAGCCACAGCTCCGGATCCAGCATCGCCGCCTCGATCCCCGCCGACGCCGCGCTCGGAGGACACAGCGGCACCTCTCGCGGCGCCGCTGCGCAGCCGATCACCCACAGCAGCGCCACCCCGATCGTCCACACAACCCCCCCCGTCCGCCGCCCGCCGGCGCGCCGCGCCTTCATCGCCCACCTCCATGCCCGCGCGCCCGCTCGACCCGCGCCCGCTCCTCCGCCCGCGTCGACTTGCGGATCATCAACGCGATCGTCCGCGCCACGCCGCGCCGCGTCCGCGCCAGCACCGCGTTCGCGTCCGCCAGCGAGACGATCCTCGCCGCGCTCAGCGCCTTCGCCGGCCGCGCCCTGCGCTCGTACACCGTCGTCGCCCCTCCCTCCGCGCTCGGCGCTGCGCACAGCAAATACTCCCCCGTCTCATGCAGGACGAAGCCGAAGCTGCACCCTGCGTCCTCGCAGCTCGGATCGAAGCTCACCCACAACACGGGTCGATCCGCCGCCGCGGTCTCACCCACGATCGCCCCCGCTACCCGCCGCCCCACTACCACGTGCGTCGGCCGCGCCTCACGGCGCTCGCGGATCACCGGACCTCGCACCTCATAGCTGCGGGTCGCCGTCGTCGGCGGCAGCGCCGCGACGATCTTCCGGCTCACATACACCCGCACCCGCGTCAGCCCCGGGTCCTCCGCGCGGATCGCATCGATCTCCGCCGCCCCCAGCGCCAGCGAGCGCGCGCACCCTAGCGGCGTCAGCCCGAGCAGCGCAGCTCCTACGATCACCGACCAACCAGCTCGACTTCGACAGTGACTCATCGCGCTGCAACGTTCGGCGCCCGCGGTCGAACGTTGCGCTGTGCCCTCGACTTTTCTCCCGCCCCACCTCGCGCTCCCCCCCCGCCGCACGAGGCCGACCCCTCCCCGCAGCACCTCGCGCCTCATTCAACTCTCTCTGCTCGTCCTCGCCTGCAAACCCGCGGATCGCAGCGCCCCGCCCTGCGCTCACCCGCCGCGCCTCCAGCTCAGCGCCGTCGCGGCCCCGCAGCTCAACCTCAGCCCGAGCGGCGAGCCCTGGCCCCTCCACCTCCGCCTCTACCAGCTCGCCGCCGCCCCCCGTCGCCCCCCTGGGATCGCCGATCTCCGCGCAGACGACGGCGCCCTCGGCGTCCGCGTGCTCACCCGCGAAGATCGCGTCATCTACCCCGGCGAACACACCACCTGGCTCATCGACCAGGATCCCGCCGCCACGCACATCGCCGCCCTCGCCCTCTTCCGCCAGCCCGGCCCCGCCGGATGGTTCCAAGCCCTCCCGCTCCCCGGCCCCAGCGCCTGCACCCCCGCCGCGCCCTGCCTGCGCCTCACCCTGGGCCGCAACCTCCTCACCGCCGCCCCCCAGCGACCCGACGACGACCCCGACGCCCCTCAATGCGCCCCCTGGGCCATCCAGGAGCCCTCAGCCGCCCAATTGCCACCCAAAGACCGCCCCTCCCTCCCCAACCCGACGCCCCCTCCCCCGTCCGCGCCGCTCTGATCCACTCAAGTGAAGACAGCACCGCCGCGCGCCCCGACGAAGACAGCGCCGCACCTACGCGCAACGCCCGAGCCCCACGGCCGACCCCACCGCCATGAACGCCGCCTCCACCCTCTCCCCTTCTTGGAGCGACGGGCTCCTCCTCTGCCCTCAACACCTCCAGCAGCTCAGCGGCTACCACGACGCGCGCCTGGACGCCCGCCTCGCCGCCCTCAGCAGCGAGCCCTGGGGCGTCCTCGAGCTGCGCATCGATCCTGCCGCCCTCGCCGCAGGATCGCTGCGTCTCACCCGCCTGCGCGCCCTCCTCCCCGACGGCACCCCCGTCGACATCGACGCCGATCGCGACGCTCTACCGGCCCGGCCGATCGCCCCTCATTTCCCACCAGACGCCCCCACCTTGCCCGTGCACCTCGCCTTGCCTGAGCTGCGCCGCGGCGCCGCCAACATCGCCCGGAGCGGCGACACCACCCACCACCGCTACCGCGTCATCGAGCTCGAGCTCCCCGATCTCCACCACAGCGGCGCCACGCGCCCCATCGAGCTCCTCCTCCCAGCGCCCCGCCTCCTCCTCGGCGACGAGCCTCAAGGAGGCCACACCGCCCTCAAGATCGCCGAGCTCTGCCGCGCCGCCGACGGCAGCTTCGCCATCGTCGATCCTTACATCCCGCCCCTGCTCGCCCTCCGCGGCTCCGCCTGGCTGCGCCACGCCCTCGCCGAGCTGATCGCCGTCGCGATCGCCCGCTGGCGGGCCCTCCGCGTCGAGCTCCACCGCCAGCGCGGCGCCGCCGAGGCCGAAGCCCGCGACCTCGGCCGCACCGCCCTCCTCCAGATCCTCGGCCGCACCATCCCTCCCCTCATGCACCAAGGCGACGCCCCGATCGCCGCCCCGCGCGACCTCTTCGAGCGCCTGCTCGCGCTCGCGGGTGAGCTCGCGCTCTTCGTCCGCGACGCCGATCCCAGCGCCCTCCCGCGCTATCAACACGACGATCTCCGCGCCAGCTTCGGCCCCCTCTTCGCCACCATCCGCGCGCAGATCGGCGCCGCCCTGCGCGTCGACCACATCGACCTCGGCCTCACCCAGCGCGAAGACGGCCTCTGGATCGCCGAGCTGGGCGACGATCGCCTCGCCAGCGCTCGCACCATCGTCCTCGTGATCGCCGCCGAAGGCGCCAACCACCTCCCTCCTGAAGGGATCGCCGAGCTGATCAAGGTCGCCGCCTGGCGGCGGATCCCCGCCCTCGTCCGCAGCAACAGCCGCGGCGCCCCCTTGCGCCACCTCACCCGCCCGCCTGCCGCTCTGCCGATCGACAGCGACGAGCGCGCCTACCTCATCGACCCTCGCGACCCGCACTGGCGCGAGGCCCTGGAGGAGCGCTCGCTCGCCGTCCACCTCAGCACCCCCTGCGACCCGCGGCGCGCCCGCGTCCGCGCCTTCGCGATCCCCAAGGTCACCTGGTCCGAGGACCACAACATGTCCTTCACGCCAGATCCTTAGAGATCCATAGAGATTGAAACGACATGACTCAAAAGACATCCACCCACCTCGCCCCCACGAGCCCGTGATGGACTGGCCCTTAAGCCGCGGCCGCGAGCCGCTCGCCCTCGCCGCCCGGATCGCCGATCCGGCCGACTACACCCCGCCCGACCAGCACCGTCGTGAGGCCGAGCGCCTGCTCGCCGCGATCGTGCTCGACGACGAGGGCCGCCGCGCCGGCTATACGCCCGCCGACGTCGCCGACCTCCGCCTCGCCCTCGCCGCCCTGCTCGACGAGCTCGCCCTCCGCAGCCCCGGCCCCCTCGCCGACGCCTGGCGCGCCGCGCCGCTCCTCCAGCAGCGCTTCGTCGGTGAGGCGATCACCACCGCCGGTGATCGCTTCTTCGAGCGCCTCGATCAGCGCCTGCTCGCCCCCCATGCCCCGCTCCTCGTCGACCCATCCACCCCCGCCGCCGATCCCTCTCGGATCCTCCGGATCTACGCGCTCGTCCTGCTCAGCGGCCTCCGCGGCCGCTTCGACGCGACCGTCGACCGCGGCGAGCGCGAAGCCGTGCTCAGCCGCGTCCACGCCGCCCTCGGCCCCCGAGCCCTCCACAGCCCAGGCCCCCCAGCGCTGCCCGAACGCGCCCCGGTCGCCCAGCCCGAGCCGTCGCGCCTCCTCCACTGGCTCACCCTCGCCGCCGCCCTCTTCATCGTCACCGCCCTGCTCACCCACCGCCTCCACCACAGCCCACGCCTCACCGACCTCGAGCGGCAGATCCGAGCCCTCGCCGATCGCCCCTGACCCCTCACGCCCCGCACACCTCACCACCGACCCAGCACATCGATCACCGCCACCTCTCCCTCGCGCGCCACCACGCCTCCACCGCCCATGACCCGCCTCCTCGACCTCCTCCACCAGCCGCTCCTGCTCGGCGCCCTGCTCACCCTCGCCGCGGCGCTCGTCTTCGCCCTCGGCCTCCGCCTCATCAAATCGCTCGTACGCGCCCTAAGCCGCCGCCGCCCGCCCCTGCCGCCGCTCCCCGCCCCGCACCGCCCGACCGCCCCGCAGCTCGCCGATCTACGCCGCCTCGCCGGCGACGCCGCCCGCCGCGTCGCCGCCCGTCCTCGCCCCTCCTGGCTGGTCTTTGGGCCAGACCGCAGCGGCGCGACCACCCTCGCGGAGGCCCTAGCGGGCCCCGTCGATCGCCTCGACCTCGACGAGCGCTCCTCCACCCGGGCCCACCGGATCTACCTCGCCGATCGAGCCCTGCTCGCCCTCGCCCCCTGGCGCGCCCAGCCCGCCCAGATCGCCGCCCTCGGCCGCCGAGGCGCCGCCGCCTTCGACGGGATCCTTCTCACCCTCGATCTCCGCCACCTCCTCGACGAAGCCCGCCGCCCCCCCCTCATCGCCGATCTACGCGACACCCTCGCCGCCCTCACCCGCCACCTCGGCGTCGAGCCCGCCCTCCTGCTCGTGCTCACCCACCTCGATCACATCGCAGGCTTCTCACGCACCGCCAGCGCCCTCGACGATCCCCACGCCCCCTGGGCCATCGAGCTGCCCGTCCCCGACCTCACCGCCGCCCTCACCGCCGCTAGCGCCTGGATCGAGCGCGGCCTGCTCGCGCGCTTCACCGCCGCCGCCACCCCCGCCCAACGCGCCGACCTGCTCGCGCTCCTCGACCCGCTCGCCCAGCTCCGAGCGCCCCTCCGCGAGCTCCTCCGCGAGCTCACCCCTCACCCCTGCGCCCTCTTCTTCACCGGCGCCCTCCGCTGCGACGCCGACCCAAACCCAGACCTCCACGCCGCCCGCCAGCTCGCCTTCGCCGCCGGGATCCGCGATCACCTGCCCGCCTTCGCCCGTCCTCGCCCCTTACCCGCGACTCGCCGACGCCGCCACCTCCGCCACAGCCTCGCCCTCCTCGCCCTCGGCGTCACCGTCACCGTCACCGCCCGCGCCCTCCACGCCGCCAACCACGACGACCATCACCTCGCCGAACAGACCCTCCTCCTCCTCCCGCAACGACGCGCCGCCGCCCCGCTCCCGCTGCTCACCGCCGCGGATCGCTGGCGCAGCCACAGCGCCCCCCTGCTCACCCCCTGGCTCGCCCCTCGCCGCCTCGCGATCGCCAGCGCCCTCGATCATCTCTTCGTCGCGCGCACCCGTCGCCACCTGCTCATCCCCCTGCTCCGACAGACCACCGACGACCTCGATCAGCTCCGCCGACGCCCCGCCGACGACCTGCTCAACCACGACGACCACCGCCGAGCGATACAGCTCCTCGATCGTTACCTCCGCCTCACCGCCGCCGCCCCCGCCGATCCTTGCGCCGCCCGCCCCCTCACCGCCCGAGATCTCCGCCCCTTACCTGACCCTTCAGCCAGCCGCTCCTCCGATCCCGCCCTCACGCCCGCGTCCGCCCGCGCCGCCGCGCCCACGCGAGGCGCCCCTGATCCCCGCCCCTTACCTGCCCCTTCAGCCAGCCTCTTCGATCCCGACCGCCCCGCAGCCCCCCTCGAGCCCGACCTAGGGCCCCTGCTCACCGCCTATCACCAGCGCTCACCGCAGCCGCTCGCCCTCGCCCCGCGCGATCCCGCCCTCATCGCCGATCTACACGCCCTCATCACCCGTATCGAGCCCGCCCTGCTCGTCGATCGCCTCGCTCAAGAGCGCGACGATCGCCGCCCCCTCGCCCCGCTCTCTCTCCGCCAGATCGTCGGCGGACGCCACCTCGACCCCGCCGACGCCATAATTTCGGGAAATTACACCCGCCCGGGCTGGCAGCGCCTCCACGCCCAGATCGCCGACTACACCGCCGACGCCGCCTGCTGGGCCCCACCGGGTCGAGATCTGCGCGCGGAGCTCCGCGACGCCTACAGCGCCGCCTACGACGCCGCCTGGTGGACCTTCCTCGGCCACGCCCAGATCCGCCGCCCCCGCGGCCTCGACGACGCCCGCCTGCTCCTCGGCGCCCTCACCGACGCCCGCGGCCGCCCCCTCGCCCTGCTCGCCCGCGCCCTCCGCGAGCACCTCCAAGAGCTCCCCCAGCACGGCCCCATCGGCCGCCTCCAGGCCGCCCTCAGCGGCGCCCCACCGCCGTCCCTGCCGCCGCACGCCGCGGAGCTCCACCGCCTCATCCCCGAGCTCGAGGACGACGCCTACCACGTCCACCTCGCCCAGCTCCGCCGCCTCGTCGACGCAGCCATCGACGATCCCGCCGCCACCGCCCCCCTGCGCGACGCCGCCGCCCTCGCCCTCGCCGACCTCCGTGATCGCCTCGCCGCCAGCCGACTGCACGAGCAAGGCCGCGCCGCCCTCGATCACCTGCTCGCCCCCCCCCTCGAAGAGCTGCTGCTCCTCCTCGCCGACTCCGAAGCATCCCGCCTCCAGGCCGCCTACTGCGCCGCCGTCGCCGCGCCGATGCAAAGCCTGCTCCGCGGCCGTTACCCGCACGATCCCGACGCCCTCGACGAGATCCCCCTGCGCGAGCTCGATCGCCTCATCAACCCCGAGCGCGGCGTCGTCCTCGCCTTCCTCCGCGACCAGCTCGCCCCGCACCTCCTCATCGAGGGCGACCGCGTGATCAGCCGCCCGCGCGGGCGCGGCCGCGGCCCTGATCCCGACCCCCGCCTCCTCGACTTCTACAGCGCGGTCCTCCAGCTCAGCGACGCCCTCTACGTCGACGGCGAGCTCCGCGTCGACCTCGAGCTCACCCTCGCCTGCACCCCCGCCGTCCACGCCGTCGCCCTCCGCGTCGACGGCGCCACCCTCCGCTACGACTGCTCGATCGACCCGATCACCACCACCACCTGGCCCGGCCAAGGCCCACCGGGCGCCCAACTCACCATCGACGGCCGCGGCGGCCTCCGCCAAGAGCACCCCCGCGACGGCGAGTGGGGCCTCTGGCGCCTGCTTGACGGCGCCACCAGCGAGCAGCCTGACCACGGCGGCGCCCGCGAGCTCCGCTTCCCCGTCGGTACCGAGCACGATCGCCCCCTACGCCTCATCGTCCGTCCGGCCCCCAGCAACGCCCCCCTGTTCACCGGCCCCAGCCTGCTCGCGCCCCTCCGCCGCCCCGATCTCAACCCGCCACGCCGCCTCTTCCGCGGCCACCCCTCCTGCGCCGACCAACCTTCATAACGTCACCCCCGCCCTCCACCTCTCGCCCCTCACCCGCCCGCCGCCGCACCAACCATGACCGCCACACCCGCCGCGCCGCGCCCGCCGCCCCTGCTCCTCCTCTTCGCCGCGCTCCCCGCCGACGAGCGCCCCGCGATCCGCCGCGCCCTCGCCCTCGCCCTCGCCGCCGCCCCCATCGCCAGCCTCGATCAGCTCGATCCCCTGATCGTCGCCCTCGATCGCCGCCTCAGCGCCCAGCTCGATCCGATCCTCCATCACCCCCGCTTTCAGGCCCTCGAGGCGCGCTGGCGCGGCCTCCGCTACCTCCTCGACAACCTGCCTCAAGGGACATCTTCAAAGATCCTCATCGAGCTCCTCTCCGCCACCAAAGACGAGCTCATCGCCGACCTCGAGGACGCCCCCGAGCCCGCCCACAGCGGCCTCCACCGCCTGATCTACGCCGCCGCCCTCGGCACCTACGGCGGCGCCCCCTACGCCCTCCTCTGCGCCGACTTCACCGTCGGTCCCAGCCGCGCCGACACCGATCTCCTCCGCCGAGCCGCCGCCATCGCCGCCGTCGCGCACGCCCCCCTGCTCACCAACGCCTCCCCGCAGCTCTTCGGCGTCCATCACTTCGCCGAGCTCGCCCAGATCCCCGACCTCGAGGTCGCCCTCGACGCCCCAGGGCTCGATCATTGGCGCCGCCTCGCCGCCAGCCCCGCCGCCCGCCACCTCGCCGTCTGCCTGCCCCGCCTCCTCCTCCGCGCCCCCTATCGTACCGCCACCGATCCGCAGCTCCGGCTCCGCTACGACGAGCGGATCACCGGCGATCGAGACCTCCTCTGGGGCCACGCCGCCCACGCCCTCCTCCTCCGCGCCGCCCACGCCTTCGCCCGCGATCGCTGGTGTGTGCACCTGCTCGGCGATCAAACGCCCCCGATCCCGCCGCCGATCGCCCCGCCGCCGCCCGCGCTCGCCTGGCCCGCCTCGCCCTGCCCCATCGATCTGCTCGCCAGCCACCGGGTCGCCCACCAGCTCGCCCACGCCGGCTTCACCCCCCTCGTATTCGACCGAGCCCGCCAAACCATCACCATCCCCGCCGCCCCCACCCTCGCCGTCGCTCACGGCCGCGTCCAGCTCGCCGATCACCTCCCCTACGTCCTCCTCATCGCCCGCGTCGCCCACTACATCAAGCAGATCCAGCGCGAGCACCTCGGCCTCGCCGACGACCTCGGCGCCCTCACCCGCGCCCTCACCACCTGGCTCCGCCGCTACACCGCCGACATCCCCGACCCGCACCGAGACACCCGCGCCCGCCGCCCCTTTCGCCGCACCGCCCTCCGCCTCGAGGCCCTGCCCGACCAGATCGGCTGGATCCGCGCCCACCTCGAGATCGAGCCGCACCTCACCCATCACGGCGCCGCGATCACCCTCGCCCTCGTCAGCCGCCTCGACCGATCACCTGCCCCAAGGGCCATCCGCTCCTCACCGCCACCGCGAGCCCCTCATGTCTGAATCACTCCGCTCCCCGATCCCCCCGATCGCCGCCCTCTGCGCCCCCGCCGGCGCCCCACCGATCGCCGACGACGAGCGCTACCACCGCCTCCGCGCCGCCATCGAGGCCCATAGCGCCCTCAGCCCGATCCCCATCGACTGGCCCGAGCTCACCCAGCTCGCCGCCGCCCTCCTCCACGAGCGCGCCCCTGACCTCCTCATCGCCGCCACCTACGCGCTCGCTCAGCGCCGTCAACGCGGCCTCGTCGGCCTCGACCACGGCCTCGATCTCTTGGAGCACCTCCTCCTCCACCGCTGGGACGAGCTCACCCCGCCTCGCCCGCGCGGCCGCGCCGCCGCCCTCGCCTGGTACCTCGCCGAGACCGCCCGCGACCTCGCCGCGCCCCCCACGATCGATCAAAGCGCCCACAACGCCCTTCGCGAGCGCATCCGTGCCCTCCGCGATCTCAGCGCCCAGCGCCTCGGAGCGCACGCCCCCGCCTTCTCCGACCTCCTCCGCCAGCTCGACAACGCCGCCCCGCCCCCGACGCCATCGCCCTCATCCTCCGATCCACAAACCCAACACCCCGAGCCCGCGACCACCGCACATTCACACCCACAAACCCAACACCAACCCGATCCCGCCCCAGCCCACTCCACCCCACAAACCCACCATCCAGCGCCCGCGCACTCACCCCTACAAACCCCTCGCGATCCCGAGCCTGCACCCTCATCACCGCCCGCACAGACCCAAGAGGACTCGCCGCCGAGCGCCCCGATCCCGCCTCAGCTCGCCGATACCAGTGATCCCAAGAGCACCCCCGAGCGCCTCCTCCGCGGCCAGGCTGAGGCGCTCTTTTCCCTGGCGCACCAGCTCCGCCGCCGCGACCTCCGCGATCCACGCGCCTACCGCACCCTGCGCGTCGGCCTCTGGTTGCACGTCATCGGACCGCCGACCAGCCGCGACGGCCGCACCGCGATCCCGCCGCTCCCGCCCCCGCTGCTCGCGCGCCTCGACGATCTCGTCGCCCGCGCCTCGTGGCCCGATCTTATCGAGGCCATCGAGCGCGCCGCCCCCGCCCACTGCTTCGCCCTCACCCTCCACAACCGCCTCGCCGCGGCCCTCACCGCCCACGGCGCCTCTCAGGCCGCCGCGGCGGTGCAACACGAAGCCCGCGCCCTCCTCCTCCGCCTGCCAGAGCTCCTGGGTCTCCACGATCAGGCCGGCGCCCCTCTGCTCGATCCAGCCGCCCGCACCTGGCTCACCCCGCCCGCTCCAATCAGCGCACGCCCCCACGACTCGCACGAATCGCGCGCCCCGCACGACCCGCACGACGACCTCGGCCAACGAAGCGCCTTCCTCCACCGCCTCACCCGCGCCGAGTCCCACCTCGCCGCCGATCGCCACCGGCAAGCCCGCCTCCTCCTGCGCGGCCTCGAGCCCCTGCTCCTCGAGTTTCACCTCGAGCGCTGGGAGCCCCAGCTAGCCCGCCGCGCCCTCATCGCCCTCATCCGCGCCGAGGCTCACGAGCCCCCCGTCCACGAGTCCCACCTCATCCGCCTCGCCGCCCTCGACCCCGACGCCCTCACCGCCCTCCCCCCGTCCCTCACCGGCTGAGCTTTGATCGAGGAGATCACCGGCGGCTCTCCGCGCTCGAAGGCGACGAAGCGCCGCCTGCGCTCAAAGACCTCCCACTGATCGCCGCGCGCGATCGCCACCAAAAAAACAGGCGCCGCGGCGACGAGACCGCGGCGCCCCTCTTCGTCAGCGCGCGAGGCTGGAGCCCCGACTCACGCGTCGGAGGCGCTCCACGAGTCGACGTACTCCGCCCCGCTCGGCTCATACACCCAGCGGATCGAGTGGTACACGAAGCGGATCGTCTCCAGCGGCGGCGCCTTCGACACCGCTGGATCCAGCGCGCTCGGCGAGTGGCGCTCGATCGAGTCGACCCGCCCGTCGGTGATCTCGACCGTGAAGAACTGCTCCGTCGTGCCGTCGCCGCTCGGGCTCGGGCGATAGAAGCGGAACGTGCCCTCGATCTTCTCGTTGCGGCACAGCGCCTTCGCCAGCAGCGGCGAGCTCGCGTCGATCCGCTTCGTGATCTCGATCGGCTCGTGGACCCGGCGGCCGACCGCCGCCCGGCTCCCCAGCTCCCGCGCCGTGCGGACGCTGTCGCGGAAGATCAGGCACTCGATCGTCTTATCCCGATCGAGGTCATGCTGACTGCTCTCGCCTTCGATGTTGTTGCCATTGGACTTGAGTGAAAGATGGACTGTCTCGGCCATGGTCAGGAACCTAGCCGCGCGCGGCGCGACAGCAACCTGAATTAAGGGACATCCGATCATCGACGTCGCTCAGATCACACTCGGTCGAGAATTTCTCGATCGACGCGCAACACCGCCGCGCCGCGGCCGACCCCTCCGCGCGGCGACCACCGCAGGAGTCACCAGCAACATGTCAAAAGAGCAGTCCATCGCCCCCCGCGAGCGCGTCAACATCACCTACCAGTCCAGCGTCGAGGGCGCCCAGGAGGACGTCGAGCTCCCCCTGCGGATCCTCATGATCGGCGACTACAGCGGCCGCGCGGACGAGCGCCCGATCGAAGAGCGCGAGCCCGTCGCGATCGATCGCGACACCTTCGATAAGGTCCTCGCCAGCCACGAGCTCGAGCTCAACTTCAGCGTCCCCAACGCCCTCGACGATCGCGGCGGCGAGCTCGGGATCCACCTCCAACCCCGCGCCCTCCGCGACCTCCGCCCTGAGGCGATCGCCGAGCAAGTCCCCGAGCTCCGTCAGCTCCTCGAGCTGCGCCGAGCGCTCGTCGCCCTCAAAGGTCCGCTCATCAACCGCCCCCGCTTCGCCCGCGAGCTCGGCCGCGTCCTGGCCGATCCCGAGGCCCGTCAACGCCTCATCGACGAGCTCGGCCTCCAAGGCGATCCCCAAGACGATCGTTAACCCACCCCTCTCCCCTCCACCGATCCCAGGCAACACCCATGACCACCGACGCCGCAGCGACCCTCGCCCCCCCCACCCTCGAGCGTGATCCACCGACCACCCTCGAGATCCTCCTAAACGAAGCCCGCCTCAGCCCCACCGACGGCCCCGCCTACCAGCTCGTCCACCGCGGCGCCGCCCACCTCGTCGATCACCTGATCTCCCGCCAGGCCCCCGCGCCGCGCCTCGATCGAGCGCTCGTCGACGCCCTCATCGACGAGCTCGACCGCCGCCTCAGCGCTCAAGTGAACAACATCCTCCACCACCCCGACTTTCAGCGGATCGAGTCCTCCTGGCGCGGCCTCCGCTACCTCGTCGATCAGGTCGACTTCCGCGAGAACGTCCGCGTCGAGCTGCTCTCGGCCCGCAAGGAGGAGCTGGCGAGCGACTTCGAGGACGCCCCCGAGATCGTCGCCTCTGGCCTCTACCACCACGTCTACCGCCAAGCCTTCGGCGTCCTCGGCGGCAAGCCCTACGGCGTCGCCTGCCTCAGCTACGACTTCGGACCTGGCGCAGAGGACATCTCGCTGCTGCGCCGCCTCGCCGCGATCGGCGCCATGGCCCACATCCCCATGATCGCCAACGCCGGCCCTCGACTCTTCGGCGTCGACACCTACCTCGACCTGCCGCGCGTCAAAGATCTCCAGGCCACCTTCGAGGGTCCGACCTACGCCGCCTGGTCCGCCCTGCGCGACAGCGAAGACGCCCGCTACCTCGGCCTCTGCGCCCCCCGCTTCCTCCTGCGCGCCCCCTACGGCCAAGACGCCAGCGAGATCGCCGTCAAGACCTTCGGCTTTCAAGAGCAGCTCGCCGAGCACGATCACTACCTCTGGGGCCCCGCCTCGATCGCCCTCACCGCCCGCGTCGCCGCCTCCTTCGCCCGCTTTCGTTGGTGCCCCAACATCATCGGCCCGCAGGGCGGAGGCGCCGTCCAAGACCTCCCGCTCCACCACTACGAGCGCGGCGGCGAGCTGCGCACCAAGTGCCCCACCGAGATCGCCCTCGACGATCGCCGCGAATTCGAGCTCGCCGAGCAGGGGATCATCGGCCTCGTCTTCCGCCGCGAGAGCAACAACGCCGCCTTCTTCTCCGCCTCCTCGGTGCAGCGCCCGCGCCGCTTCGGCGACACCCCGGAGGGCCGCGCCGCCCAGACCAACCACCTCCTCGGCACCCGCCTCCCTTACATGTTCGTGATCACCCGCCTCGCGCACTACCTCAAGGTGCTCCAGCGCGAGCAGATCGGCGCCTGGAAGGGCCGCAGCGACCTCGAGCGCGAGCTCAACCAGTGGATCCGCCAATACGTCGCTGACATGCCCGAGCCCTCCCCCGCGACCCGCTCGCGCAAGCCCCTGCGCCGCGCCGCGATCACCGTCGAGGAGATCGATGGTCAGATCGGCTGGTACCGCTGCGGCCTGACCATCGAGCCCCACCTCAAGTACGAAGGCGCCGAATTCACCCTCTCCCTCGTCGGCAAGCTCGACAAGGGTTAACCCCCACAGCGCCCGCGGGGCGCCGACGCGCGCCTGCGCGCCTGCGCCCCCGCCCCCGCGCCCGCTCATCGACCGACGCGCCGGTCCACGAGTCCACACGAGTCCACAATGCATCCACCGCTCGACCTCCTCCCCTCGCAGCCCGCCCCCGACGATCTCCAGACCGAGGTCTTCCGCCGCGACCACCCCCAATTCCCCGCGCGCCCGCCGGCCCTGCGCGTCGTCCCGCCCCCGATGGGTGAAGCCACCACCCTGCTCGGCGGCGTCGACCCCACCCCGAGGGACCTCACGCTCGCCACCGAGGTCCTCCCTGGCATGGGCGGCGACCACCTACCTCCACCGAGGCTCGCGACGAGCCCGAGCAGCGCCCTCCAGCCCCCACCGACGCCGACGCCGACGCCCCCGCGCCCGTCGATCGCCCATCACCCCAAGTTCCTCATCGTCCTCACGATCCTCGTCGCCCTCACCACTGCCACCTCCGTCGCCCTCGCGATCCTGATCATCCGCGACCGCACCCGCCTCCTACCGCCGCCGCCGACCGCCACTTCCATCGTCGTCGATCGCGCCGATCGGCTGCTCCGTCCCCTGCTCGACCACCTACACGCGCGCCCGCCCGCCGACGCGCAGCACCTCGCCATCGCCCCCTGATCTGCCGCTCACGCCGATGCCACCGCCTCTACAGCGCCCCGCGCGGCCACGCGCCCTGCTCATCCACCACAGCGCTCCGGCGCAGCCGTGGCGCGCCCTCGTCCTCCGCGGGCCCACCGTCACGATCGGCGCCGCCCCCACCTGTGATCTGATCCTCGACAGCCCTGGAGTCGCTCCCCGCCACTGCACCCTCCACCAGCGCCCGCGCGGCTTCCTCTTGCACGACCACGGCGCCCCCCTCGGCACCTACCTCGACGCCCGCCGCCTGCTCGCCCCGATCACCCTCACGGCCGCCGCCGCCCTCACGATCGGCCCGCACCACCTCCACATCGTCCCTCTGCCCGACCCGCCCCACCCCTGCCCGCGCCCAGCCTCCCCCCCAGCGCCACCGGTTCACCTGCCGGCACGTCCCCAACCCCACCTCGCGGCCACGTCACCACCTCGCCCGCTCTTGCTCGCCGGCCTCGGCCTCTGCGCCGCCACCAGCGCCCTCACCCTCACCCTCGCCTTCATCGCCCTCATCGCCGATCCCCCGCCCGGCGCCTTCGCCTCGCAGATCCTCAGCGCCGCGCCCGCCCGCTCACCCGCCGCGCCAGCCGCGCCAGCCGCGACCACACAAACCCATCCGCCAGCCACCGAATCAACCCCCGCACCAGCCCTCACCAACCACTCGAGCGCGCTACCCCAGCGAACCGCCCACCTCGCCCAAGCGCGCCCCCCTGCCCCGCGCCGCGCCCTCCGCGTCGAACACGGCGAGACCTGGGCCAGCCTCGCCGAGCGCCTGGGTCGCGACGTCAACGCCCTCCAGGCCGACAACCCGCACCTCCGCCGCCCCTTGCGTCGAGGCGATCGCCTGCGCATCGCCACCCCCGCCGCGATCACCCCGATCCACACCTGCGCCCTCCCCCTCGAGGTCCCTCGCGGCGCCCTCGCCGTCGGCCCTGTCGACCGTGGCCGCCTGCACGACGCCGTACGCCTGCCGCCCCTCCCGATCTATCACCTACGTTGCCCCGCCCACGCCTTCGCCAGCAGCGCCACCGCCGCCCAGCTCATCGCCGCGATCACCTGCTTCCGCGATCACACCGGCTACCGCGGCGAGCTCGTGATCGGCGATCTCAGCCGCGAGTCCGGCGGCCCGCTCGGCCCCCACCTCTCCCATCAGACCGGCCACGACGTCGATCTGTGGCTCCCCACCCTGCACGGCGACTACCTCCGCGGCTGCCACCATTGCCGCACCGACTACTGCCGCCCCGAGCCCAGCGACATCGACTGGCTCGCCACCTGGCAGCTCATCGACGCCCTCGCCGCCACCGGCGGGATCCACGTCATCTTCCTCGATCGCCAGCACCACCCGCAGCTCGCCGCCGCCGCTTTGAGCGCCGGCGTCGACCCCCAACGCGTCGCCGATCGCCTACCAGCAGCCGCTCACCCCCTGCCTCGCCCCTCCAAGCCCCCCCTCGTCCAACACGCCGACGGCCACAGCCATCACCTCCACGTCCGCTTCAAGTGCCCGGACTCCGCCCCAGAGTGCCAAACGCGCCCGAACGCGCGCGTTCGCCCGTAACCCGCCTTACCGGCCCAGATCCACCCGAACGATCCCGCCGTCGGGGCGCCCGCACCACAGCGCCTCACCCGCCCCTCCCACCACCACACACCCGACATCCGTCCGCCGCGCCTCGCCGCTCGCCGACCGCCCCGCGTCCACCACCCACAGCCCCTCCTCCCGATCGATCACCCCCAACCAACCCCCCCGCGTCAGCGCCCACCCCCGCGCCGCGCCGCCGATCGACCCCAAACGCACCCGCAGCGCCTCACCCTCGCGCCGCCAGCGCGCCCCCAGATCCACCCGATGGATCCCTCCGCCCTCCTCTAGCGCCACCACCTGCTCGCCACCTGGCCCTTCGAGCAGCCCCACGATCGCCGCTCCCAGCTCGCTCACCCGCTCCGACCGCCAGCGCCGCCCCCGACGCGTCCAAAGCAGCATCTCCCCCCTCCTGTCGCCGATCACCACCCGCCCATCCTTGAGGACCACCGCCGCCGTCACCTGCTCACCGAGGCGCCTCACCGACCCGCCATCCCCACGAATCACCCACGCCTCGAGCCCCACCAGCGCCACCGCCGTCCCCTCATCGCTCACGCTCACCGCCGCCTCACCGCCGACCCCCTCGATCCGCCCCCGCGCCAGCCGCCCTCCGCAACCGCGCTCGGACCGCTCTCGCCCCACGCACCCCTCCCACAGCTCGATCCACCCCTCACCCAGCGCCGCGATCCGCTGCCCCCCCGGGCTGATCCCCACCGCACGGATCACCGCGTCACTACGCAGCTCACCCACGCGCGCCGCGCCATCCACCCCGAGTCGCCACAAACCCATCTCATCCGCGCGCCCGCTGGCCGCCACCAACCACCCAGGCGCTGCCGCCCACGGCCCCCGGGCCCCGCCGATCTCGACGATTTTCCATAACGTCTCGCGCTCACCATCGAGGATCCATCGCCCACCCGCAGCGCTCACCAGCGCGCTCCCTCCGCCGCCGATCGCGTCGATCCCCCGAAGCGCCGGGATCACCCCGAGCACCCGCCCCTGCCCCTCCTCTTTCCCTGATCCTGATCCTGCACCCATCTCCGGCGCCATCATCAGCGCGCTCGCCGGCTCGCCCTCCGCAGCCCCCAACGCAGCGATCCACGGCGAAGCGACCCCACCCGCGAAGAGCCCCGCGCTCACCCCTACCAGGCCGATCCACAGCGGCCAAACCCGCGCCACAGCGCCGAGCGCCCGCCCTCCGACCCCCTTCGCCCCCGCCACAACAGCGCTCGCGACCCCACCGCACCCGCCAGCCACCCCTTCCGGCGCCCTCGCCATCACCTCAGGCGCCCGCCCTCGCGCCTGCGCCTGCGCCGCCGACGAAGCCCCGCTCACCCGCATCGAGCACGCCCCAAAGCGCAGCTCGTCCTCGGGACCGACTCGCACCTCCCCCCGGATCCGCGCCCCCGTCGCTCGCAAAAATGTCCCACCCGAGCTCGACAGCTCCTCCACCGTCACCTGCTCCCCGCGCACCCGCACGCGGCACTGCGCCCGCGACACGTCCGCGAACGGCAGCCGCAGCGCCACTGCGTCCTCACCGCCGCCCCTGCCGATCACCACCGAGTCCGTCTCAAACACATACACCGCCGCAGGCCCGCGGCCGCGCTGCAAATGGATCCTGATCATACCCGCCGAGGTCGGCCTCGCCGGCCCCACGTTGCGCCGCTCCCCCTCATTCGCTCACTTTGAAAATAAATTCCGGCGCCCCGCAACACCCGCCCTCACCCGGCCGACCCTCGCCTGCCGCCCCCTCATCAAGCGACAAACCCACACCCTGCGTCACCCCCCGAGAGACTTGTCAGGGGCGCGGAGCTCCTCCGCATCAAGCCACAAACCCACCCACACCATGCGTCACCAACCCATCACGATCCGCCCCACGCCCCGACCCAGCGCCCTCACCGAGCGCGACCCTTCGTCGGCGATCCTCGCCAACCTCCGCCTCATCCTCGGCACCCGCCGCGGCGAAGCCCTCGCCGCCCCCGCCCTCGGCACCATCGACCTCACCGAGCTGCTCCACAGCGATCAAAGCGCCACCCGCACCCTCGAGGCCGGCCTCAGCGCCGCGATCCTCCGCCACGAACCGCGCCTCGATCGCGTCGACGTCAGCCTCAGCCCCGCCCCTCAGGCCGCCCTCCAACTGACGATCCGCGCCCACCTCCGCCCGCCCTTACGCCCCGCCCGCGGCCCGATCGTCTTCTACGCCCACCTCAGCGCCCTGGGCGCCCTCACCCTCACCCACCAGCCCGCCTGAGCGCCCTTCGCGGCGATCAGCGACCCCCTTCGCCACCGTCGCTCTGATCCTCTCCTTCTTGTCCGCGCCGCGGATCCCCGAAGCGCGCGAGCTCGCGCACCACACCCCCTCATGACCGATCCCGTCGCCACCTACTACCCCGCCGAGCTCGATCGCCTCGCCGAGCTCCGTCGCGCCTTCGCCCCTGGTGAAGGCGATCCCGAAGCAGATCGACTCCTCGAAGCCATCGCCTTCCTCACCGCGGGCCTCCGCGCCCACATCGACGAAGCCGCCACCACCCTCGCCGACACCCTCTTGGAGCGCCTCCTCCCCCACTACCTCCGCCCCTTGCCCGCCACCACCATCGTCGAGTTCACCCCCAACCTCCAGGGCCTGCGCTCTCGCCAGCGCCTCACTCGCGGCCGTCTCCTCCGCGCACCCGCGATCGAGGGCACACGCCCCCGCTTTCGCACCACCGAAGACGTCGATCTCTTCCCAATCGAGCTCCTCGACGCTCAACTCACCGATCACGCCGCCTCCCCGCGCCTCAGCCTCCACCTCCGCGCCACCGAGGCTGGCGCCCGCGCCCTCGCCGATCTCCCGCCCCTCCGCCTCTACCTCTACCACCACGATCCCGCGCTGCCCGCCGCCCTCCTCCTCTGGCTCATGCGCTACTGCACCGCCATCACCGTCACCTCCGCCGGCGGCGCCCAACCCCTCCCGCCCACCAACCTCAGCGATCCCGGCTTCGCCCCCGATCGTCGCCTCCTCCCCTGGCCCCTCACCACCCCGCCCGGCCTCGCCGTCCTCTGCGAGCACCACCTCGCCCCTGACGCCCTCTTCTTCGTCGAGCTCCGCGGCATCGACAGCCGCGCTCACGCCGGCCGCGACCTCCGGATCGACCTCGACTTCGGCCCGCAGCCGGCCGACAGCCGCCTGCCCGCGCGCCCGCCCCTGCCCGCTGCGATCACCCGCGACGTCTTCCGCCTCCATTGCGCCCCAGCCGTCAACCTCTTCGAGGTCAGCGCCGAACCCTGCCTCCATCGCCCCCTCGATCCACCCCACCGCCTCCGCGCCGATGGCGTCGCCCCCGCCCACCTCGAGGTCTTCGAGCTGCTCAGCGTCGATCGCAGCGATCGCCTGCCGCTACGCCCCGCCGCCCACGCGGAGCCGCACGAGCACGCCTACCAGCTCCACCGCCGCCTCGCCGGCGACGCCGCCTTCGACGCATCGCTGCACCTCATCCACCCCGCCGACCAAGCCCTCACCGCCGACGTCACCCTCTCCGCCCGCATGCTCTGCACCAACCGCCAGCTCCCCCGCCTGCTCGGCCCTGGCGATCTCGCCGAAGAGGAGCGCGGCCCCCTGCTGCGCAGCTACAAGAACCTCACCCCCGTCACCCCCCCGGTACGCCCTGATCGCCGCGCCCTCGCCCAATGGCGCCGCCTCGCCCACCGCCTCGCCGCCGCCTCCACCCTCGACAGCGCCGACGCCCTCGTCGCCTTCCTCCGCCTCCACGACCTCAGCGCCGAGGCCGACGCCGCCGCCTCCGCCCGACACGCCCGCCGCCGCGCCGCCATCCGCCGCGTCGATCGCCAGCTCGCCCACCGCCTCCTCCCCGCAGGCGGCCCGCCGGTCCCTACCCTCATCACCCAGATCATCCTCGACCAGCACGAGCTCCTCGCCCTCAGCGACGCCTACCTGCTCGGCGCCGCCCTCGACCGCCTCTACGCCTCCATGACCCCCCTCGGCTGCGCCAGCCAGCTCTGCCTCGTCCTCCACCCCGCCGACCGCGAACTAACCTGGCCGATCCGCCAGGAGACCGCCTAAGCCCCCGCCCCCTCATCCGCCCCATGCGCCGCCCTCAGCCGCCCGAAGTCGACCTCACGCGCCCTCCCGACCTCCCCGCCCCCCCAGCCACCCCCACCGAGCGCCTCGCCGCCGCCGCTCGAGAGCCCGATCGTCACCACCTCATCGGCCTGCTCGATCTCCTCGAGCGCGCACTCAACGCCCCGATCGGCGCGCCAGGCGGCGCCGATCCTCGCGACCTCCTCCTCCTCACCCCCGCCCATCTCGGCCACCTCGACAGCGAGATCCAAGAGATCACCCCCCCGCCCGTCGGCCCGGGGCAACCCTGGCGAATCACCGTCAACCTGCTCGGCCTCACGGGCCCCCGCACCCCTCTCCCCCTCGCCCTCGCCGAGTCCCTGCTCCGCGCCCCGCGCCCGCTCCTCCAAGCCGCCCAACACGCCCTGCTCGCCCTACTGTACCGCGGCACCCGCCGCCTCACCGCCGGCGCCACCGCCCTCGACGATCCCTGGATCACCCGCCTGCTCGCCCTCGCCGCCCTCGACGATCCAGCCCCCCGCATCGACGGCCCCACCGCCTCGCTCCCCCCGCAACAGCCACTCTCCGCCCCTCACCGCCTGCACCTCCTCGCCCTCAAGCTCCAAGCCCCGGTCACCGCCCGCGCCCTCACCATCGCCCTCCGCACGCTCCTCAGCGACCTCCTCCCTAGCGGGGCCACCCTCACCTGTGACGACACCGTCGCCACCGCCGTTCCCCTCGCCCCCGCCGACCACCCCCGTCTCGGCCAGAGCGCCCGCCTCGGCGCCGCCTCTCTCGCCGCACGCCGCCACCTCCGCGGCGCCGAGCTCCACCTCACCATCAGCCCGCTCACCGTCGCCGCCGCCCGTCAATTCCGCCTCGGCGCCCCCGGCCATCACCGGATCACCCAGACCCTCACCCACCTCCTCCCCCGCCCCTGGCCTTGGCGCCTCCACCTCACGATCCACGACCCCCACACCACCCCTGCCCGCCTCGCAGCCACCCACCTCAGCGACGACGCCTGGCTCGCCCGCCGCCGCCCCGGCGTCCGCGCCCACCTCACCCAGCCATCTGTCTAACAACCCCACCAGCCCGCGACTCCAACACCCCCCAACCCGCCCACGAAGACCACCTCACCGACCAATTGGCCGCTCCCGGCCCCAGCGACCCAATCTACCGTGGTCAGAGACCCGGGATACCCATCGAAGCCACAAGAGCGCCCCAAACCTCAGCGATCTGAGCGACGTGCCATGCTCCGCGCCGGCGTACACCTCATTGAAGCCGCAAAAGCGCCCCAAACCTCAGCAATCGAGCCTGGGGGGCGGCGGCGATGGGACGCCAGCGGAGGGGGTCCCCCATGACTGCCGCCCACAGGCCGCCGATCGCCCCTGCAGGCCGCCCCTCTCGCGAAGTCTTCCTGCCCACAAGCGGCCGAGGACGGAGGCATGGGGGGGGCGCCGCGCCAGCGAGGGACCCATCGCCGCCGACCCCCAGGCCCCCTCAGCCCCCGCCGCGCCTGCGAGGCGCCGCCGACCCCCAGGCCCCCTCAGCCCCCGCCGCGCCTGCGAGGCGCCACCGCCCCCCAGGCCCCCTCAGCCCCCGCGCCTGCGCGCCCAACAAGTCGCTAGCGCCGAGCCCGGTGCACGTCGTATTCAAGCCGAGATGAACAGAAAAAGCGGCGATCACGCGCGTTTATGGCGGCGAATGAGCGCGACCGCGCACCTGCGAGGGTACATCCTCGCGTCTGCTGTACTAAGCGCGGGCGCCTGCGACGGCGGCGCACCGACGGATCCGCCCGCGCCCCTGGCGCCCGCGCCTCCATCGCCCGACCCTCCCCAACCGCCCAAAACCCCCCCGCCCCAGCCTCCAGGAGCCGCCATCGACGCCCTCGCCGACGCCGCAGGAGACACGCCCTTTCGTCGTGCCGAGCCACGGCCCCTCCCCACACCCATCGAAGTGATGGAAGAGTTATCCCGAATCCAGCGCGAGAACTCCAACCCTCGTGCACCCGATTGGGAGCGCGACGCAGGCGCCGTCGTCGCCACCGACCCCAAGCTCGCCAGCACGATCACCACCCTGCTCCGGGAGTCGACGACCAGCTTTCTCACCCGCTCGATCGGCCTCTCGCTCTTGGCCACCGAGGGCAGCCCCCACGGTCAAGTCGGGATCATCGAAGTCCTCTCCGACCCCGGCGTACGCGCCGACATGATGTTCTCGATCTTGGTGCTCAAGCTAGCGCGGATCGATCGTCCTTCGGAGCAGCTCGTCGAGCTGACCCAGTCGCTGCGCACGGACGAGCGACCGGAGGTCCGCGCCTCCGCGACCCACGCCTTGGGGACGCAGATCTGGTCGCTCTCGGTCAGCGGCCGGTCCGAGCTCGCCGAGACCCTCGCCGCGTCCCTCGCCGCCGAGCTGAAGCGCACCGCCGACATCGCCGAGAAGGCGGCGTTGATCCAAGCGCTCGCGCACGGCGGGAGGCCACGGACCTGGGGCCTCGTCCTCGGTTTTGCGCGCGCCAAGGAGCCAGCGCTGCGGGTCGCGGTCGCCAAGGCGCTCGCCAGCTACGAAGGTCCCACGCAGGTGAGCTTGCTCGTGAAGCTCGTCACCGACCCAGCGCGAGAGGTGCAATCGGCCGCCTTGGACCCTCTCCACTGGGCGACCCTCACCCCCACGCAAGCGCAGACCGTGCATACGGCGATCGTCACCGGCCGGCTGAGGCCGGAGAACGAGGAGTTGTTGGCGATCTTCGTCGACCGACACTTCAAGGGCGGGCCGCGCAAGGCCGCGCTGGCGGCGATCTCCGCGCGTAACCCGGCCGACGAGCGGGTCCTCTCGCGGGTCAACGATCTGCTCGCGAACGACTCCCCCCCGTAGTCCCCGCTCAGCCCCCCGGCGGAGTCACGGACGGTCCCGCCCTCCCCTGCTTCGCCCTCGATTTCCCCCGCCCTCTGGGCCACCCTCACCCCGACGATGCCCCTCCTCGACCGCCTCCGGCGCCTGCGACCGCCCCCCTGGATCCGCGACGTCGCCAACCTCTTCGGCCACCGTCGCCGCCGCCTCTGGCACGACGGAGCGCGCGCCCACGTCGAGATCCGAGCGATCCCCCACGAGCACTTCGCCCGCTTCGCCGCTGCCGCCGAGACCACCCTGCTCGCCCTCGACGGCGTGCTCTCGGTCTGGCTCAGCGGCCTCCTCGGCCGCGCCCTCATCCACTACGACCCCCAACGCGTCGATCCAGAGGCGTTCACCGCCGCCCTCGAGCTCGTCGAGCGTCGCCTCGGCTTCGGCGATCTCCCCTTCGCCGAGATCATCCCCGACTACCCCGCCGACATCGCGCCGCTCGCCCGCAAGGCCGTCGATCTCGGCGCCGACGCGATCGGCGTCCTCCTCGGCGTCGGCCTCAAGATCGCCGGGATCTCCCCCAGCCGCGCCGGCTTTGATCTCGCCGCCCTGCTCACCGTCGTCGACAACACCCCGCGGGTCCGCGACCTCCTCACCGAGCACCTCGGCAAAGCCGCCGCCGAGGTCGGCCTCGGCGTCACCAACGCCTTTGTCCAAGCGATCGGCGCGGGCCCCATCGGCCCGCTCGTCGACATGCTCGCCCAGACGATCAAGCTCCGCGCCGAGATCGCCCGCCGAGGCGCCTGGAAGCGCCGCGAGCCTGAGCTCAGCCGCGCGCACGCCCGCCCGCACCAGCCTCCCTATATCTTCGTCCCGCGCCCTGTCCCTCTCCCCGAGGGCGTCGTCGATCGTTACGCCGACAACGCCCTCTTCGCCTCCTTAGGCGGCTTTATCGTCGGCATCGCCGACACCCACAACCTCGAGGCCGCCACCGCCCCGCTCTTCGGCGGTCTCCCCAAGGCGGCCCTCTACGGCCGCACCATCTTCGCCTACGAGGTCATGCGCGCCCTCTGCACCCGAGGCGCCCTGATCCTCCGCTCCAGCGCCACCCGGATCCTCGACCGAGTCGACACCCTGCTCCTCACCGAAGAGGCCCTCGTCGACAGCACCTCCGCGATCGCCCGGATCCTGCCGCTCCCGGGCGTCGCTCGTGAACAAGTCGTCCAGCGCGCCGGCATGCTCTTTGATCCTGCCGCCCCTCACCTCCTCCAAGAGCACGAAGGCTGGCGCCTCGCCCCGCCGCACCAGCTCACCGACCTCCGCCTCGTCGATCTCCCGCCCAGCCTCCGCCAGGAGCTCGAGCACCCCACCACCGCCCAACTCATCCTCGCCGAAGGCGCTGATCTTCGCGCCCTCGTCCTCCTCCGCCCAGCCCTCCGCCGCGGCGCCGAAGCCCTGCTCGCCGCCGCCCGCCGCGCCCGCCTCCACCTCGTCCTCGCCAGCGACACCCCCGCCCTCGCCCGCGCCCTCGCCATCCAAGAGCGCGTCGACACCCAGGACGCCGAGTCCGCCGTCCGCGACCTCCAGCGCGGCGGCCGCGTCGTCGCCGTCGTCGCCAGCGACGCCCCTGGTCCGCTCGCCGCCGCTGACGTCGGCATCGGCCTCACCCTCGATCCCTCCCGTCCCCCCTGGACCGCCGATCTCCTCCTCCGAGACGACCTGCTCGACGTCCTCTTCATCCTCGACGCCATCACCGCCGCCCGCGAGGTCGCTGAGCAGAGCGTCGTCCTCGCGGGCGTCGGCGCGGCGCTCGGCGCGGTCATCGCCCTCGGCGGCCTGCGCCGCACCAAACCCCAGCAGGTCATGCTCGCCACCCACGCCGCCTCGGTCATCGCCCTCGGCAACGGCCTACGCCGCGCCCACGCCCTCGTCCGCCAGCCCCCCCCCGCCATCGCCGATCCCACCCCCTGGCACCGCATGCCGATCGAGGCCGTCCTGGAGCGCCTCAGCAGCGGCGAAGACGGCCTCCCCGAGCCCGTCGCCGCCCCGCGCCGCCGCCCCGTCCCGCGCCCGCGCTCCCGCCCCCGCCGCCTCCTCACCGCCGTCGGCCAAGAGCTGCGCAGCCCCCTCACCCCGGTCCTGCTCACCGGCGCCGCCCTCAGCGTCGTCTCCGGCTCGATCGCCGACGCCGGCATGATCACCGCCGTCTTCGCCCTCAACGGCGGCCTCGGCGGCTATGAGCGATACCGCGCCGAGGCCGAGATCGCCGCCCTCGAGCGCCGCGAGCGCCCTCCTGTCACCGTCCTCCGCGAAGGCCGCCCCCAGCCGATCCCCGCCGCCGCCCTCGTCCCCGGCGACATCCTCGACCTCATCGCCGGCGACGTCTTGCCCGCCGACTGCCGCGTCCTCCGCGCCCAATCCCTCGAGATCGACGAGTCCAGCCTCACCGGCGAGTCGCTGCCGATCCCCAAGTCCGCCGATCCCTCCTTCTCGCCCGCCATCGCCGAGCGCAGCTCCATGCTCTACGAAGGCACCGCCGTCGCCGTCGGCCGCGCCCGCGCCGTCGTCGTCGCCACCGGCACTGACACGGAGGCGCGCCGCGGCGGCCTCACCTTGCTCGAGCAGGCCCCTGAGACCGGCGTCGAGGCGCGCCTGCGCGAGCTCACCGAGATGACCCTGCCGATCGCCGGCCTCAGCGGCGCCCTCTTGATGGGCGTCGGCCTCTACCGCGGCCAAGACATCAACCGCCTCGTCGATCTCGGCGTCTCCATGACCGTCGCCGCCGTCCCCGAGGGGCTCCCCCTGCTCGCCACCGTCGCCCAGCTCGCCGCCGCACGTCGACTCTCCCAGCGCGGCGCCCTCGTCCGCAACCCGCGCATGGTCGAAGCGCTGGGCCGCGTCGACATCCTCTGCGCCGACAAGACCGGCACCCTCACTGAGGGCAAGATCACCCTGCACGCCGTCGCCGACGGCCACCGCGTCGCCCGCTGTGACAGCGCCGCCCCCGAGCCCTGGGCCCGCCTCCTCCTCGCCGCCGCCCTCCGCGCCTCCCCCGCGCCGCCTCGCGGCGCTGACGCCCTCCCGCACCCCACCGATCGCGCCGTCGTCGACGGCGCCCTCCGCCTCGGCGTCGATCCCGCCGAAGGCCAGCCCACCTGGCAGCGCCTCCACGAGCTGCCCTTTGAGCCAGGTCGCGGCTACCACGGCGTGCTCGGCCGCACCTCCCGCGAGCTGTGGATCAGCGTCAAAGGCGCCCCAGAGGTCCTCCTCCCCCGCTGCACCCACAGCGTCACCAGCGGCCGCCCAGTCCCCTTGGGTGAGGCCGAGCGCGCCACCATCCTCGCCGCCGCGGAGGCCCTCGCCGGCGAAGGCCTCCGCGTGCTCGCCCTCGCCGAGCGCGGCGCCACCGAGGAGCGCGATCTCGACGACGCCCGGATCGCCCGCCTCCACTTCGCCGGCTTCATCACCCTCAGCGATCCGCCGCGCGCCACCGCCGCTCAAGCGATCACCCGCCTGCACGCCGCCGGCATCGACGTCCTCATGATCACCGGCGATCACCCCCGCACCGCCCGCCGGATCGCCGACGAGCTCGGCCTGCTCCGCGGCCGCGCGGTGCTCACCGGCCCCGAGCTCGAGGCCCTCAGCGACGACGAGCTCGACCCGCTCCTCCCCCAGCTCGCCGTGATCGCCCGCGCCACACCTGCCCATAAGGTCAGGATCGTCAAGGCCCAGCAGCGCGCCGGCCGCGTCGTCGCCATGACCGGCGACGGGGCCAACGACGCCGCCGCGATCCGCCTCGCTGACGTCGGCATCGCCCTCGGCGAGCGCAGCACCCTCGCCGCCCGCGACGCCGCCGGCCTCATCGTCGTCGACGAGCGCATCGAGACCATCGTCGACGCGATCGCGGAAGGACGAGCGATGTGGAGCTCCGTGCGCGACGCCATCGCCATCCTCACCGGCGGCAACCTCGGCGAGATCGGCTTCGCCGTCGCCTCTGGCGTGCTCGGCGGCGGCACCGCCTTAAACCCTCGCCAGCTCCTGCTCATCAACCTGCTCACCGACGTCGCCCCAGCCATGGCGATCGCCCTCCGCCCCCCCTCCGAGGCAGCCCTCCGCGATCTGCTCGCCGAAGGCCCCAAGGCCGCCCTCGGCGACGCCTTAAACCGCCAGATCCTCCTGCGAGCGATCACCACCGCCAGCGGCGCGGGAGCCGCCTGGATCGCCGCCAAGCTCATCCCTGGCCGGCACAGCGGCGACGCCACCGTCGCCCTGCTCGCCCTCGTCGCCACCCAGCTCGGCCAGACCCTCGTCGTCGGCGCCCCCACCCGCGAGATCTGGGCCGCCAGCCTCGGCTCCTTCGCCCTCCTGCTCGCCATCGTCGAGACCCCGGGCCTCAGCCACCTCTTCGGCTGCACCCCCATCGGCCCGCTCGGCCTCGGCGCCGCCTTCGGCGCCAGCGCCCTCGCCACCGGCGCCGCTGTCATCGCCCCGCCCGCCCTCGATCACCTCCGCGAGCTCCTCCACCGCTGGCGCCGAGCCCACCCCGACGAGACCGTCCTCGAGATCGACCCGCACCTCCTCCCGCGCTGACCCTCGCGCGCACGAGCGGCCGGAGCGCGGGGCTCACGCGAGCGCAGCACCTGCCCCAAGAGCCAGGTGGATCAAGACCCGCTCAACGCCACACGAACCGGCGTCAACACCTGCCCCGGCGCCCCGTCCCCCGCCTGACCGAAGTCATTGTTCCCCCAGCAGCTCACCCGCCCGTCGCGCAGCCGCGCGCACGTGTGCCGATCCCCCGCGGCCAGCTCCACCGCCTCGGCCAGCCGTTGCCCGACCACCGGCGTACGCTGCACCCCGCGCCCCGCCTCGCCGAGCTGCCCGTCGCTGTTCTCGCCCCAACAGAAGATCGTCCCGCCCCCGGCCAGCGCGCACGCGTGCTGCTCGCCCGCGCTGATCGATCGAGCGTCCGTGATCCCCTGCACCGGCACCCGCGTCGTCCAATCGTTCGTCGTCCCAGCCCCGAGCGCCCCCTGCGCGCCACGCCCCCAACAGGCCACCGCCCCCGTGCTCCGCCGCGCGCACGAATGGTCGCCCCCGGCGGCGATCTCCGCCGCGTCCGCCACCTTCACCACCGCGACCGGCCGCGCCTGCGCCGCCCCGATCGTCGCGATCCCTGCGCCGTTCCCCAGCTCCCCGTATTTGTTTGATCCCCAACAAAAGACCCCGCCATGGGACATCCGCGCGCACGCGTGCTCGCCGCCCGCGGTCACCTCGATCGCCGACCCGAGCCCCACGACGCTCCCCGGCCGCGACGCTCCCTTCATCGCCCCGTTGCCGAGCTGCCCCACCTCACCGCTCCCCCAGCACACCACCCCCCCGTTGCCCCGCCGCGCGCACGAGAACGCCCCGCCCGCCGCCACCGCCGCCGCGTCGCCCAGCCCCGCCACCGCCACCGGGGCCCCCCGATCCTGCGCCCCGCCGTCGCCGAGCTGTCCCATCGTCCCGGCGCCCCAGCAGCTCACCGCCCCGGATCGCCGACGCGCGCACGCGTGCGCCTGCCCCGCGCTCACCTGCGTCGCGTCCTCGATCCCCCGCACCGCCACCGCCTTCGCCGAGGCTCCGCCCGCCCCCGGATCACCGAGCTGCCCGCGCCCGTTGCTCCCCCAGCAGCGCACCGTACCGCCCTGTTCGACCGCACACGTGAACCCCCCGCCGGCGCTCAGGCTCACCGCCCCGCTCACCCCCGGCACTGTCCTCGCCAGCGTCGGCTCCACCTTCGCGCCCCCCTGCGACTCCCCGCACAGCCCTTGCTCGTTATCGCCCCAACACAGCACCTCACCGCCCCGCGTCAGCGCGCACGTCGCCCCGTCGGCCGCCGCCAAGTCCGCCGCCTCGCTCAGCCCTTGCACCGCCGAAGGCCCGCCGCGATCGCCCACGCCGCCGTCCCCCAGGCGCCCCTCATTCGCCCCCCAGCAGGCCGCTCGCCCGCTGCTCAAGAGCGCGCACGTATGCTCCAGCCCGGCCACCAAGCTCACCGTCGAGCGCAGCCCCTGCACCGTCTGCGGCGTCGCCACCGCCTCCGAAGCCCCCGTGCCCGCCTGTCCGCGCCGATTGGCCCCCCAGCACACGACGTCCCCGCGCCCCCGCAGCGCGCACGTATGCCGCCCGCCGGCCACCACGCTCACCGCATCGACCAACCCTGTCACCGGCCCTGGCCGCGCCCGCCGCCCCCGGCTCCCGTCGCCGAGCTGCCCCTGCGCGCCGCTCCCCCAGCACAGCACCGCCCCGCTCTTCTGCCGAGCGCACGTATGCTCCCCGCCCGCCGTCACCTGCGCCACCTCCGCCAACCCCTCCACGGGCGTCGGCGCCACCCACAGCGCCCGCCCCTCGTTACCCACCTGACCCGCCTGATTCCCGCCCCAGCAGCTCACGGAGCCGTCCCGCAGCAGCGCGCAGGAGTGAGCGATCCCGCTCGTCACCCCGACCACATCACGGAGCCCGCGGGCCGTCACCGGCGCCGAGCTCGCCACCCCTGGCCGCCCGTTCCCGTCGCCGAGCTGGCCCAGCGCGTTGCTCCCCCAGCAGCGCACCTCGCCGCCTGCGGTCAACGCGCACGTATGCTCCGCGCCGGCGCTCAGCCGCACCGCGTCGTCGATCCCAGCCACCTCCACCCCGACCCCGCTCCCGCGCTTCTGCGCGCTCGCCCCGATCTGCCCGCGGCTGCCATCGCCCCAACACAGCACCTTCCCGTTGCCCCGGCGCGCGCACGCGTGACCCGCCCCGCCGACGATCTCCACCAATTCCGGCCCTCCTTGCGGCCGCTGCGCCGCAGGCGTCGGCCCAGGCCCAGGCTCAGGCTTCGCCCCGCCGCCGCCGCTCGGGGTCACGCTCCCCGGCTTACCGGCCCCCGCATCGCAACCCCAAGACACCGACAGCACCACAACGATCGCGTAGATCCGCCGCACCGCTGCAGCCTACCAGCCCACCGCTCGCGCCTACAGCCCACGCGGGGCGCGGGCGCCCGCGCGAACCAAAGAAAGTAAGAGTAATAAAACGACAAAAAAGCACCCCGAGGCCGATCAGACCTCGGGGTGCTTTTTTTCTCATCAGACTCGCCGATATCCGGCTGTCGGGGCGAGAGGATTCGAACCTCCGACTTTTCGGTCCCGAACCGAACGCGCTACCAGACTGCGCTACGCCCCGTCGCGGAGCCGGGTGACTATCAAAGCCCCGGGCGAAAGTAAAGCCCTCACCCGCCATCGATCGGAGCGCGCACAGAGCGCAGCCAACCATGCCCCGCCATCACCGCGGCCCAAGCTCCCCGCACACCAATTCCTCCGCAAAAAGGAACCCGAGGAAGCGCGGCGCTCCGGCCGCGTCGTAGAGCGCCAGGGCCAGCGGCAGCCCCTCCGCCTCGCCCACGCAGCGCGCCGCTCGCAGCCCCTCCGCTCGCAGCCGCCGCGCCCCCACACGGAGCTCCGAATTCGGAGATCCCTTGCCCGCCGCGAAGCGCGCGAGCTGCCGCGCCGGACCCAGCCCGGGCACGTGGAAGAGGCCGTCCTCGATCACCCAAGCCCCCTCCCGCAGCCCCAGATCTGCCGAGCCAAGCGCCGCGCCCAGCCCGGCGAAGCGCGCCTGTAGCCCGGCGATCGCCTCGTCGCTGAAGCGTCGCCGCCGCGGCGCGCACAGGTCCTCCAGCGCCGCCGCCACCTCCGTGATCAAACCGAGGCGATCCGCCAACACCGACCACTCCGCGCTCAGCCCCTCCAGCGCCACATGCGCCGCCTCGCGTCCGATCTCCCGAAACGCCGCCACCGCGTCGAAGCCCACGCGACCCGGGCAATCCTGGTCAATGAAGAGATCCCCCTCGACCGCCCCCACCCGCGCCCCATCGATCAAGAAGATCTGCGGCGTCCTCGCGCAGCGCTCACCCGTCAGGCACTCCTCAAATTGGCGCGCCAGCCGCCAATAACGGTGTCCGCACTGGTGCCGCAGGAACCCCGCGTCGTCCGTGAATTCCGTGCGGGGGAGCGGCCGCGAGAAGCCCGCCAGCCCCGCCGTCAGCCCAGGCAAGCGCGCCGCCAGTTGCCCCTGAAAGGCCGCGCTCAGCGCCGCATCGGCGTGGTCCAAAAAGGGCGCCAGCATCGCCAACGAGCGCTCCTGCCCCGCCGCCAGCGCCACCAGCGCCTCCTCGCAGCTCCCGACCGTATACGCCGGCAACGAGCGCCACCCCCCCGGGTCCAGCGCGGCATCTTCCACGTACAGCCGCGCCGCCCCGGTCGGCCTCATCGACTGCAGCGCCGAGGCGTCGAAGCGCGGCCGCCCCGTCGAGCTCGGCGGCAGCGCCCGCAGCGGCGCCCCCGTCGCGCCGATCACCTCCTCCAGCCCGCCCTGGCGCAGCGAGCGCGGGCTCGCGCCCAGCCTCGCCAACGCCGCCGCGATCGCCTGCTCGCGCCCGCTGAGGCTCGGCCCTAGCACCACCTCTACGCCGGGATCTCCCCGCAGCGCCGCCGCCAGTTCCTCCAGATCCCCGGCCGTCAAGCTCGGCGGAGCCCACACCAACCCTGCGAAGCTCGGGATCGGCAGCCCCGCGGTCGGCGGCGGCGGCCCGCTCGCCCCCGAGATCGCTGGCGCCTCGCTGGGCGCGGGGCGCGGCGCGCAGCCCGTGGGAACTGCGCACAGCCAGATCCCCAGGCTCGCCCCCACAAACGCCGCACGACCGCCTCGCATCGCCCCATCATGCCATCGGCCGCGGCTACGGCAAAACCCGCCCCTCACCGCGCCGCGCCTCGTCGTCGCAGCCCGTCAAAACGCCCCCTGTGTATACTGCCCGGGTGCGCCTGGCCTCACCGCTCCAAACCCGACGATCGCCGACCGCGCGCCGAGCGGCCGCGGTCGCCGCCTCGCTCACCCTGCTCACCGCGGCCGCCGCGGCCCACGCAGCCGGCCCGGACGTGCTCTTGGAGCTGCACTTCAAGCCCGTCCCCAACGCCCAGATCGCGATCTGGATCGAAGACAGCGACGGCAAATTCGTCCGCCACGTCTACGTCACCCAAGCCACCGGCAAGCTCGGGATCGGCAACCGCTCGGGCCGCTGGGACTTCCTCTCGAGCTGGCGCGCCCCCTACGGCGCTCGCCCCTCGGTCTTACCCGTATGGGCGCACCGTCACGGCAAGGAGTACCCCAAGGTCGTCTTCTACGACGACGACCCCTCCGATCACGACTCCCTCGGCTGGCACGAGAACAGCAGCTCCCCCGAGAGCTACTTCTGCCGCCCGCTCAGCGCCGAGGAGCACGCGACGATCGCCGTCGACACGATGACCTGCCCCTCCCCGCAGATCTTCCAGTCCGACAAGGGCTACTTTGAGCCCGGTCAGACCAGCCCTTACCCGCCGCGCAACGATCTGCTCACCTTCGAGGACATCCACGACTCCCCCGACACCCGCACCTACGCGGACATCAACGATCTCGACGCCTACACCGCCGCGACGCCCACCGGTGACCGCGCCGAGCTGACCACCGCCTTGATCCCCGGCGACGTCATCGACCGCGGCCCCGTCAACGCCTACATCGAGGTCAGCCTCGAGCACGACGAGAACCCCGACTGGGACTTCGATCGCGCCGAAGATCACTTCATCGACACCCGCCTGCCCAACTACGGCATCGAGTACTTGGGCCAGCCCTCGGTCGTCTACAAGGTCAGCCTCGACGCCACCAAGCCTGGCTTCGTCGGCGCCACCGAGTACGTCGGCTACGGCGACTGGGACGGCAAGACCGGCGCCCTCCACCCGCCGGACGCCACCATCAGCGCCGGCGGCGGCAGCGGCGCGGATCGCCTCCAGCTCTACTCCCTCAACGGCCAGACCTTCCGCTTCGGCGTCTACAGCCACGGCCGCCCCGGCGGCGGCGGCGGCGGCGATGACACCGGCGGCGACGACACCGGCTGGGGAGGCTGCACCCCCAAGGAGCTCGCCCCCGTCCGCGATCTCTACGTCGAGGGGATCCGCTTCGACAAGGTGCGCGTGCACTTCACCCTGCCCGCCGAGGCCGACGCCGACGAGCTCTCCCAGATCCGCGTCTTCTACCACTCCGGCGAGATGCCCCTCACCGCCGAGACCCTCAGCTCCGCCTACGAGCGCTCCTTCAACGCCGACATCGCCGCCCCCGGCGAGGACGTCTCGATCGAGCTCGACCAGCTCTGGGGCAACTACACCTACAAGATCGGCGTCGTCTACGAAGATCGCTGCGCCAACCGCAGCGGCCTCGTCACCGACGTCATCACCACCGAGACCCAGGAGTTCCAGCAGGTCGAGAGCTTCTGCTTCCTCGCCACCGCCGCCTACGGCGCCCCCTGGATCGCCGAGGTCGGCGCGCTCCGCTACTTCCGCGACGCCTACCTCAAGGTCACCCCGGTCGGCCGCGACCTCGTCCGCTTCTACTACACCTACAGCCCCCCGCTCGCCCGCGTCATCCAGCGAGAGCCTGTCCTCAGGGGCATGGTGCGCGCTGTCGTCCAGCCCCTCGCCGACGTCGCCCGCGCCGGCGGCGCCGGCTGATCCACCTGTCCCTACGGCCATCATGTCTCTCGGGACAGCGACGCTCGCGCTCCTCCTCGCCGCCGCGCCCGGCGGCCCGGTCGCACCGCACGAGCGCCTCATCGACGACGACGCGGCCCTCGCGGAGCCCCTAGAGCCTGCGCTCGGCCGCGCCATCGACCTCGACACCTTCCGCGACCTGCCCGCGCCACGGCAGGGTCACACCTTCGTCATTGAGGCCGCCCAGCCGGCCCAGCTCCTCCCCAGCGAGCCCCCCAGCGTCGGCTGCCGCGGCCTCAGCCCCGCCTGTGAGCGCCTCACCATCCTCGGCACCGTCGGCGCTGGCGTCGGCCTCGCCGCGATCGCCAGCGCCGTCGCCCTCTTACTCCCGCCCGATCGCTCGATCCCTGGCGAGCCCGCCTACATCCGCAGCACCCGCGACGCCGGCGTCCCGCTGCTCGCGATCGGCGCCAGCGTCGCCCTCGGCAGCGTCCTGCTCCTCCTCACCGCAGCGCGCTCCGCCAAGAAGCGGCGCCTCCCCGATCTCCTCGTCCGAGCCCCCTGAGCGATCATGCGCCGCCTCTGGACCGCTCTACTCCTCGTGTTCAGCGCCCTCGCAGCCTGCCGAGACGTCAACCTCGATCACTGCCTCCACCGCGCCGACGACCCCGACGCCTGGTGCGCCCGCAACGTTGAAGGAGCGCCCATCTGCTCCCCCTGCGCCGCGGAGGACCACGGCTGCGTCGCCGCCGCGCCCACCCCTGACGAGTGCCCCGCCTACGAGCCCGCCGCCGAGACCACCACCGCAGCGACGAATGACACCTAGCCCCGCCGCTCGTCACCGCGCTGGCTTCACACGCAGGACTTCGCTAGGATCGTCCGGTCATGTCAGGTCGTCTGAAGTACGAGGAGGAGCTCGGCAAGCACCCATGCTGCCCGCCTCCGGATGCGCGCGAGAGCGAAGCGACGCTCTACCGCTTTGTCCACGAGGATCCCTCTCATCCCCACAACTGGAGCCCTCCGGCGCTGATTCGGCCCTCACGCAGCGTCGGTTGCGCTGGCTACGCCCTCTCGTTCTTCACCAGCGCTGAGTCGGCTCGTTCACACTACCGACGCAACACGGACAAGCGCCCCAATTTTCCCAAGATCGTTGGCACACAGCTCGCGACCGTGCCGATCTCGCGCGAGCACGGGAGGCTCACCCCTGGCAGCGGTCACGTTGATCTCTTCGAGTACCGTGAGTCGATCCTTCAGCCAACAGCCTCGGTCCCGCTATGACCCCACAACTCCTCAAGATCGGGGTCGAGTGTCCCTTAGAGCTCCTCCCCGATCTCGGTGAAGAGCGCGTCCTTGAGGACTTCGAAGGCCCGCTGCTCACGATGTCCAGAGGCGTCCGTAGCGGCGAGGTCTTCCTCCGCTCATGGTGCGACGCCGACGCGGATTACAACCGATGGATCCTGCTCCGCTCGACGGACCGCGATCTCGCCCGCTACATCAAGCGGCGGATCAACCTCCGCGAGCTCCTCATGGCGGCTCGAGACGGCCTCGTCTGGCTCATCGACACGGCCGCGGGCGACTCTCCTGCGCGGGCGTTCCTGTGCAGGATCGAGCGGATCCCAGAGTCATACCTCCCCTCGGAGGGATCCTTCTACCACGAGGACGAATCACCTCATCGAGCCGACCGAGAGGAGTGGACCCTCTTGCTCCAAGGCACGTGGACCCTCGATGACCTCCAGGCGCTGCCGCGCAGCTATGTCCAAGTGTACTCGGCCGTCTATCTCTTCGGCGAGAGGGCCGAGGCGCTCGAGCAGCGGCCGTGCGACTTCGGCAAGGACATCGCCTTCGGCAAGGGGGGCGCCGCGCGATCCCTGTACAACAAGCTGGCCGACGCGGTACCAGCGAACGCCCGGCCCGTGTTTCGGCGGATCTCCGTCGCATCACCTGGCAACCTCACCTTGGAGCTCGAGAGGCGGATCGCCGACCAGATCAGTCAGCTCACCCAGGACCACCGCTCCGAGCGCGCCACCTGCTACGACGCCCTCTACCGCGCCAGGCACCCGAAGTCCCGGACGCGCAGCGGCAGCTCCCTCGAGGATCCCTTTGATGAGGAGCCGATCCCCTGGGATCCACCGGACCAAATGGAGCTCCCTATCGAGGACAGCGGCTCGCTCGAGCACCTCGGCAGGCGCATCTGTCCCCTCGTGGGGCTCCTCTGGGACCGCGTCGCGGGCGCGTTTCCGGACCTCCACCACCGTACTGACTTCATCCTCGCGCACTGCCGACGCCTCGCGAAGCTCGACTCCTTCTTGGAGCGCGGCCTCGTCGAGGCCCTTTAGCCCGTGGGGCGGTGAGGTACAGCCGGCGGGCGATCGGGTCGCGCGCGAGGGGAGGGCCTCGCGGCGCCGGGCCGACACACCCACGACACCCCTGCGTAACACGGCTGCGACCGCCGCACATCCCCCTGCTAAAGCGCGGTTGACAGCCCCCCCATCTCCGGGCGATCCAGCGCACGCGTAGGAGCCCCTGCTGATGACCGCCGAGCTCATCCTCATCCTCGCGGGCCTCTTCGGCTTCTACATGGCGTTCAACATCGGCGCCAACGACGTCGCCAACGCCATGGGCACCTCGGTCGGCTCGCGCGCCTTGACCATCAAGCAGGCGATCCTCGCCGCGGCGCTCTTCGAGTTCGCGGGCGCCTTCTTCGCCGGCGGCGCTGTCACCCAGACCATCGGCTCCGATCTCCTCCACCTCGGCGCCTTTGAGCCTGGGATCTACGTCTACGGCATGCTCGCCGTCCTGCTCGCCACCGCGATCTGGCTGCACCTCGCCACCCACCTCGGCCTCCCCGTCTCGACCACCCACTCCGTCGTCGGCGCCGTCTGGGGCTTCGGCGTCGCCCACGGCGGCATGGACGCCGTCGTCCTCGACAAAGCCGGCCAGATCGTCGCCTCGTGGTTCGTCTCGCCGCTCAGCGGCCTCGTGCTCGCCCTCGTCCTCTACCGGATCGTCGATCGTCAGATCCTCAGCCACCCGGCGCCGCTGCGCGCCACCCGGCGCCTCGCCCCGGTCTTCGTCTTCATCGTCATCGCCGTGCTCGCGCTGTCGATGATCTACAAGGGCCTCAAGGGTCTACGCCTCGATCTCGGCCTCCCCCTCGCCCTCGGCCTCTCCGTCGCCGCCGGCCTGCTCGCCGCCCTCATCGCCGGCCGCCTCTTCGCCCGTCGCCTCGACAGCGCCGCTGGCGACCCGATCGCCGAGAAGCGCGCGATCGAGCGCGTCTTCGTCGCCCTCCAGGTGCTCACCGCCTGCTACGTCGCCTTCGCGCACGGCGCCAACGACGTCTCTAACGCCGTCGGCCCCCTCAGCAGCATCGCCGCGATCGTCACCACCGGCCTCATGCCGACCGGCGACGTCTCGATCCCCTCTTGGGTCATGCTCACCGGCGCAGTCGGCATCGTCATCGGCCTCGCCGCCCTCGGCCACAAAGTGATCGCCACCGTCGGCTCCAAGATCACCGAGATGACCCCCAGCCGCGGCTTCGCCGCCCAGTTTGGCGCCGCCACCACCGTGCTCGTCGCCTCCAAGCTAGGCCTGCCGATCAGCACCACCCACACCCTCGTCGGCGCCGTCATCGGCGTCGGCCTCGCCCGCGGCCTCGCTCACCTCGATTTTCGGGTGCTGCGCGACATCATGGCCTCTTGGTTCATCACCTTACCTTTTACTGGCGTCCTCACCGTCGTCCTGTACAAGCTCCTGACGGCCCTCTTATGAGCTACGAGTTCTACAAGATCCTCCACTTCGTCGGCATCGCCCTCCTCTTCCTCGCCTTCGGCGCCCTCGCCGGCCACGGCCTCAACGGGGGCACCCGCGAGACCAACAAGGCCCGCGGCCTGATCGTCGGCACCCACGGCCTCGCCCTCGCGCTGATCCTCGTCGCCGGCTTCGGCATGCTCGCCAAGCTCGCGGGTCAGAGCGGCGGCTCCTTCCTCCCTGGCTGGGTGCACCCCAAGCTCCTCATCTGGTTGCTCCTCGGCGCCGCCCTCATGCCCCTCCAGCGCCGCCCTGCCCTCGCCCGCCCCCTCTGGCTCCTCCTCCCCCTGCTCGCCGCCGCCGCCGCCTACATCGCCATCTTCCACGCCCGGTGACCCGCCGCGGGCCCCGGCCGCCGCCTCGCCGATTTTTTGCGGATCCACCTCGGCCCGCGTAATACCCGGCCATCGCCTCGGCGGTCTTATGTGGCTTGCTCCTGTAGAAGCGGGGGCGCACCAGCGCCTCTGTGCGTTGTTTCTTGCTTCTTGCTCCGCTCCTCCCCCTCTTCCCGGGGGGTTAGGCCGCCGAGCCCGACGGTGGGCTCGGCGGTCGCTTTTTTTGTTTATTTTGATTTTCTCTTCCTTTCCGTCGTTGCGGGCGGCGACGGCCGCAGCTCAGCCATCTGGGCCTGACCGCGCGCGCGCCTGCGGCCTCGGCCACATTCACCCTGGCGGAGCGCGCCTCTGCTCGCTACCGTGGGCGCATGAGGGCGATCCACTGGCCCACCCACCCGCACCTGCTCGCGGCGCTCCTCCTCCACCCCGCCTGCTCCAACTACCTCCTTGAGCAGGATCAGTCCGCCGAGCTCAGCGACGCGGGCGCCTGCGAAGGCCTCCCCGAGTGGACCCCCGAGGCCCGCCTGATCGAAGATCTCGTCCGCGAACGGATCGACGAAGAGCGGCGCCGGGGCGGCCGCTGCGGCGACTGGACCTTCCCGCCGCGCCCGCCGCTCGCTCGCTCCAGCGAGCTCGACTGCGCCGCGAAGCGCCACGCCCTCGACATGGCCGAGCGCGCTTACATCAGCCCGATCGATCCCGACGGTTACGACCTCGGCGATCGCCTCGGCGACGTCGGCTACCGCTACAGCCTCTGGGCCGAGACCGTCGGCGCCGGCTGGAGCGACGCGGACGCGGCCGTCGACGCCTGGCTGCTCGCACCGGCCCACTGCTACAAGCTCTTCGCCGCCGAATTCGAGCAGGTCGGCGTCGGCGTCCACCTCATCCCCGAGCCCCCTGAGCCGGCCCCCGACGCTCCTCCTGCCGATCCGGACGCCCCCGCCCCGCTCCCCTACACCAGCACCTGGACGCTCCTGCTCGCCTCCCCCTGATCACCACCTGCCCCCAAGAACAGCCGCAGCGCGCCGCGAACATAAACCTGCCTCAAAAGACAGCCACACGCTGCCCGGAGATCGCAAGAAGATGCCCGACAACGCCAGCCCGTCCCGCGCGATCTCGAGCAGCGCTCTCCCGCGCCTGCTCGTCCTCCACCTCGCCCTCGCCCTCGCCGCCTGCGCAGGCGACGACGTCGCCGACACCGACACCGACACGGGCGGCCCTGACGCCACCAGCGCCACCAGCGCCACCAGCGGCGAGACCGACGACCCCACCGATCCCACCGACACCGGCGACACCGCCGCCGACCCAGCCTGGAGCGCCCCCTATTGCGCCCCCGTCGCACCGGCCAAGTGGCTCACTCCGTGGGCTGATTTTGAGGAGCAGGTCGTCGAGTACGTCAACCAGGCCCGCAAGGCCGGGTACGACTGCGGATCCACGGGCGTCAAGCCCCCGGCGCCCCCGCTCGTCCACGAGTCTCGTCTCCGCTGCGCCGCCCGCGCGCACTCCGCCGACATGTCTGAGCGCGCCTATTTCGATCACACCAACCCCGACGGCGAAGATCCCTTCGATCGGCTCGCCAAGGCCGGCTACGCCTTCCTACAGGCCGGAGAGAACATCGCCGGCGGCCCCAACACCGCCCAAGGCGCCGTCGAGGGCTGGCTCGCGAGCCCCGGCCACTGCGCCAACATGCTCGATCCCGGCTACACCCAGATCGGCGTCGGCTTTTACGAAGGCGCCGGCCCCTACACCTTCTATTGGACCCAAACCTTCGGCAAACCCAAATAGCCCCCATGCCCGACCTCGCTGACAGCATCGACGCCGCCCTCGAGTGGAGCATCTTCGGCAGCTTCACGCGCATCGGCTCCTGCGTACGCCGTCGCCTGGATCACTGGACTCCTCTCGACGCGGATCTCCGCGGCCGCGTCATCGTCCTGACCGGTGCCACCTCTGGCCTCGGCCTCGCCGCGGCGCGGGCGTTTGTCCGCATGGGGGCGACCCTCGAGATCATCGCCCGCGACCCTGCCAAGGCGGCCCGCACCTGCACAGATCTGCGCCAGATCCCCGGCGCGTCGGCCGTCACCGCCCTCACCGCCGACATGGGAGATCTCGCCGCGATCCGCCGCGTCGCCGCCGAGTTACTCGCCCGTCATTCCAAGATCCACGCCCTCATCCACAACGCCGGCGCTCTCGACGACGTCCGCCACGAGAGCCCGCAGGGCGTCGAGCAGACCGTCGCCAGCCAGCTCGTCGGCCCGGCCCTGCTCACCGATCTCCTGCTGCCTGCGCTACGAGCCGCAGCCCCCTCGCGGGTCCTCTGGGTCACGTCGGGCGGCATGTACAGCGAGCCCCTCGCGGTCGCCCAGCTCGACCCCGCCGGCGCCGAGTACAACGGCGTCACCGCCTACGCCCGGGCCAAACGCGCTCAGATCGCCCTCGTCCAGCTCGACGCCGAGCGCCTTCGAGCCGACCGGATCGTCGTCCACGCCATGCACCCCGGCTGGGCCGACACCCCCGGGGTCGCCCGCTCCTTACCCCGCTTCAGGCGCCTGCTCAGCCCCCTCCTGCGCACCCCTGAAGACGCCGCCGACACCTTGATCTGGCTCACCGTCGACGACGACCGAGTGATGGGCACGAGCGGCCGTCTCTGGCTCGATCGCCGCCCTCGCCCGCTCCACCGCCTCGCCCGCACCCGCCGCGCCGACACCCCCGAAGAGCGCGCCCATCTCCGCCAGTGGCTGGACGAGAAGCACCGCCTCGCCGCCGATACAATCTCATAATTTACGGAGAGCCCGCGACGCGCCACTACTCCGCCTGCACATACGCCGAGAGGGGGAAATTCCCTTGCCCGCCCACGAACACCGCGTCGGGTACGTCGATCACCAACGAGTGGCTCCCCGCCGCCACCGCCCCCCACGGGATCACCCTCGTGTCGATCACGTCCCCCGGGCACCAATTGCTAAAAGACTGCCACTCCTCGTCCGTCCGTGGTTTGGGCCCGTAGATCCCGTTCCCCTGCGTATTGTACTTACGGAACGGCTCACACGACGTCCGGCCGGGCGTATAGCTCAGCGCCAGCGCCTCATCGACGTACACGAAGTGTTCACGGCGCACATACTCCTCCCCCCCGTCGTTCGCGCCGTGGTTCGACGTGATCAGCACGATCTGGGCGTTCGGCGAGTCCGCCGGCAGCGTGAAATTGATCGTCTTACGGGTCAGCCCCGGCGCGTCGCTCGCCCCCTCCCCGTAGTTATTAAAGTCCTCGTTGATCGCCAGCGGCACCAGCGCGCGGAACACCGGCGCCTCCGCCTTCGAGTCGGTATAGAGGAACAGCGACCCCAGCTGCGTATCACTGCGCCCTGCGCAGCCCGCCACCTCCTTATTCGCCGCATACGGCACCCCGAAGACGCTCAACTCGAACCACAGGTCGAACTCGGCCAGCAGCGCCTGGTCCTTCAGGATCGGCACCAGATCGCTCGCCGCCCACTCATAAGGGACCGTCATCGGCCAGCGGTTCATATCCATAAAGGGCGTGATAAACCGCGCCACCTCGATCCGCTGCACCTCCGCGGGCACATACGTCTGCGCGCCCTTAGGCGCCAGCGCCAGGTTCACTGAGCCGATCCTGTCATAGTTGTCACAAAGCGCCCCGATGATCACCCCCAGCGTCAGCGTCGTCTGCACCTTCGCCAGCGTCGCCTCGGTCAGGCGGGTCGCCACCAGCGCGTTGTTATGGCGGATCACCCCCGCGGGCAGCGGCTCATCCACCGTCGCCGCGTAGCCGTCATAAAAGACCACGCCCTCCATCACCGGGATCACCTCTGGCTCGGGCGGAGGCGGCGGCTCCCCGGTGCTCGCGCTCTCGCTGTCGCTCTCGCTCTCGCTCCCGCTGCTCGCGCTCTCCGACCCTGACGTCGCCCCGCTCGTCTCGGCGCCCGTGCTCGCGCTGGCGCCCTCGCTCGCGCTCTCGCCCGGAGCGGGGCCGCCGACGCACCCGCTGACGAGGGCCACGATCGCGCAACATCGGGTACCAAGGCGCCGCTTCATCCCCCGATACTACTCCCTCACCGCCCGCGCCTCTAGCCCTCGATCTCAAAGCAGTAGAGCCGCAGATCGGTCGAGCACACGCGATTCGGGCACCCCGAGTCCGTCCACGCGGAGCCCGTCGCCACGAGCGACCCAGTCCGCCCGAGATCTAACATTTTCCAGTCCTGACAGTCCGCGTTGCTCCGGCGAGTCCCCGTCGTGCTCACATTCGTCCATACCAAATAGAGGTTCTCGCACACCTTCCCAGGTTCGAACGCGATCGCCGCCCCAAACTCATCATTGCTGATCGTCGCGTCGATCTGCCCATCGAGCAGATCTTGAAGAGAAGAAGCGACGATCGCGTGGTCCCCCGCGCGGATATAGGGCATCGCCGAGGCTGGGAAGCGCAGGATCGGGCTCCCCGTCGAGTCCGCCAGCCACGCCATATACGTCCCTGGCAGCCCGGCCGCCGCCGCGCGCTCTTGGCAGCGCTGATCCGCGCCGGTCAGGCCCCCCATCATGCCGACGTAGCGCGTGCTCGTGACGAAGACGAAGCGAGCGTCGCGCACGCACGAAGGTGAGCAGCCGTCCAGCGCCACCACATTCCCGTCGTCACACGCCTCATCTGGCCCCACCAGGCCGTCACCGCACACGTTCACCTTACAGTTCGCCGTACACGCCGCGTTATCGCCGTTCGCCGGCCCATCATCGCAGGCCTCCCCGATCGAGGGTGTAACGATCCCATCCCCGCACACCGGCGCCCTGCACAGGCTCGTACACTGGTCGTCGTCCTCGGAGTTGCCATCGTCACACTCTTCGCCGCGCTCCACGCTGCCGTTCCCGCAGCCCTCGAGCGCGCAGAGCTCGCTGCAGCCGTCGCCCGCGATCGTGTTGCCGTCGTCACAGTTCTCCCACGGCTGCACGATCGTATCCCCGCAGATCTCGAGCGTACAAGCGGCTGAGCAGCCGTCGAAGTCCGCCGTGTTCTCGTCGTCGCACGCCTCGCCCGGCCCGAGATAGCCGTCCCCGCAGGCGTTGAGCGTGCACCACGGCGTACACACCCCGCCCTCGAGCCCGCCGCTGTCGCAGAGCTCGCCGCCTTGCACGATCCCGTCGCCGCACACCGCCCCGCCAGTCATCGCCGTCGTCCCGCTCGTCTCCTCGCCGGAGCCCTGGCTCATCGACGTCGTGCCCTGGCCCGTCGTCGTCGTCCCCGTCGCCTCCATCGGCACGTCGACAAAACAAGCGGCGCCCACCAGGGCCCCGAGCATCACCGACCAAGCAGCGCGTCGCACCAACTCACGCAAACACAGCGCCCGCCGCTGCGCAAGCCCCACCGCGCAGAGCGCGCGAATATGCACCGCCTTCACGCCAGCCTGCCCGTGCGTCGCGATCCCCGCGCACGACCAAAAAATCCCAAGATCGAGCCCCCGATCCGCGCTACCGCGCCGATTGACAGCCACGCGGACCTCTGCGAAGATCCCCAGATGCCCCAAGCCGAAGGCCGACGTCTCCTCCTCCTGGCGGCGCTGCTCCCCCACCTCGGCTGCGCCGACGATCTCGCCCACACGAGCCCCTGCGAGGCCAGCCAGCCGGTCCAGATCGCCGAGCTCCCCGCGCACCTCCACAGCGAGCTCGCCGCGCACCGCGCCGGCGACTATTTCTATATCAACGTCAACAGCGCGGGTGTCTATGGCGGCCAGACCTGGGTCGCCGGCCTCTGCGGCGAGGACGCCGCCCTCATCGCCGAAGGCCCCGATTTCGGCTATTTGCGGCCACCTCACCTCGCGCACCGCAGCGCCCCGCCCGCCGACCGGGACCCGGCCCTGCTCTGCGGCGGCGGCCGCGTCCCCGAGGTCTACCGATTCGACCCCAGCGCGCCACAAACCCCGCCCACGCTGCTGCTGAGCGGCTGGTCCTGCGAGCACGATCCTACCCGCCCCATACACACCTTCACTGACGACCAACGCAGCGAGCTGTGGCGCGTCCCCAACTTCCCTGATCTCAGCGGCGCCACCCTGCTCGCCGCAGAGATCCAGACCCACATCGCCCACGACACTACCATCAATTACTACCTCGACCTCGACCAAAATTTACACGCAGTCGACGTCACCAGCGGCGCCGACACGATCCTCGCCGCCGGGGTCCTGCGCGCCCGTGGCGGCCCCACCGGCCCCAGCTCGGCCGGTCCCACCCGCCTGCTCGTGCTCACGGACAGCCCCCCCGCCGTCCATCTCTACCGCGGCGACACCCACGAGCTCCTCAAGATCGCCGACCCCCAACCCACGGATCACCCAGAGCCGCCCCAAAACCACTGGGCGTGGGATTTTGACGCTAGCCGCGCTCACATCTACCATTTCCCCTACAGCGACGAAGGAGCCCGCGCGTTCGACCTCGACGGCGCCCCCCTGCCCTTCCCCGCCCAGATCCGCCTCGAGACCGGACACCTGCGCACCGGCGTCGTCGGCAGCATCCCCGCCCCTGACGGCCGCGCGTGGGTATACGCGATCCCGGGCCAAACCGAGCCGACCCTGCTCTCGATCCCCTGGGATCCCGCGGTCTGGATCCACTCCTACGGCCCTGAGTCTGTCGATTACCAGCTCGCCGGACGCACCTACCGCGCCCCGCTCAGCGGCGCCCCTGCCGTCGAGATCCCCGCCTCGAGCTTGCATTACAGCGAGCGCGACCTCATCGCCGTCCACGACGAACACCTCGTCCACGTCGACGCGGGCACGGGCGCGATCACCCCCCTCCAGAGCCACGTCAGCGCCTACGTCCCCGCGATCCGCGACCCGCTCCCAGCCGCTCTTGTCCTCCCCGTCGCCGGCGTCTTTTACACCGACACGAGCGCCGCGGACCGCACCCGTCTCATGTTTATGCCCGCGGCGCTCCTCCCCAACACCCCCTAATCGGCCCCTCCCACACCGCCGCCCCACCGCTACACCAGCAGCTTATCCCGGACCTCCGCCACCAGCGCGTCGCGGCTCTTCGGCTCGGCCACGGCCAGCGGCTCGGGCACCACCCGGCCGCGGATCACCCCCGGCCGCGCCCCCACCGCCGCCAACCACCGCTGAAGGTTCGGCAGCCCGTCCAGCTCGACCCCGGACCACTGGTAGCTCGCCACCCACGGCCACGTCGCCATATCCGCGATCGAATACTCCCCCGCGATGAATTCCTCGCGTCCGAGCTGCCCCTCGAGCACCTCGAAGAGCCTGCGCACCTCACGTTGGTAGCGCCCGATCGCGAACGGGATCTTCTCCGGGGCGTAGCGATAGAACACGTTCGCTTGCCCCATCATCGGCCCGATCCCGCCCATTTGGAACATCAACCACTGGATCACCTGCCAGCGCGCCGGGCCGCTCGCCGGCAAGAACGTTCCTGTCTTCTCGGCCAGGTACATCAAGATCGCCCCCGACTCGAAGATCGCCAGATCACCCGCCGCGTGGTCCACGATCGCCGGGATCCGCCCGTTCGGGTTGATCGCCAAGAATTCTGGGGTCTTCTGCTCCCCCTTGCTCAGCGACAGCGCTCGCAGCGTATAGGGGAGCCCCATCTCCTCGAGCGCGATCGAGACCTTATGGCCGTTCGGGGTGGCTGCCGTGTACAAGTCGATCATGCCCACACTCTACACCGCCGCCCCCCACAACCAACGGGTCAACGCCGCGGCTGGATCATCTGGAAGTAGCGCTTGATCTGCCGGCGCTGCGCCTGCGGCACCGTCTCGCGGTCCAACGCGCTCTGGGCGAACGCCTTGTAGTCCGCAAAGACATCGCGATACGAGGCGCTCGCGAACCCCTCTTGGCTCGCCGTCGCGATCACCTCCGCGCGCGAAGCGCCGCGCCCTGGTGTTGGATCCACCCGCACGTCCCGCGGTCGGGTCTTCAGCCCGCGCGCCTCACCCAGCGGCTCCTGCGCCCCTTCGCCCATACCGCCGCCGACCCCTGCCACCAACGACGCGCCCTCGCCCTGCCCTCGCCCATCTTGTCCCTCACCCTCACCCTCGCCCTCGCCCTCGCCCTGTCCCTCGTCCCCATCCCCCTCCATCACCGCGTCGGGCGGCCCCTCGCCGACCTTGCCCTCGACCAGCAGCGTCGGCCCCTTCTTCTTGCTCTTATTTTTATCCTGCCCGCGCTGCCCCTTCGCCGCCTCGCCGAAGCGCCGCATCTGCTCCTCCCGCGTCTCCTTGCCCTCGCCTTTTTGCCCGCTGCGCCGCAAGAAGCTCTTCGCCTCCTCGATCCCATCGCGCGCCTGCTCCATCCGACGCTGCCGCTGCGCCCCCGCCGAAGCCTCCGCCGCCCCGCGAGAGAGCCGCTCCAGCGCCCGCTGCTGCTGCTCACGCTGGGCCGCCCCGCCCTGCCCGCGCCCCCTCGCCTCCCCCGCGTCGCGGCGGAGCTGCTCGAGCGAGCGCTGCGCCGCCTTCTCGCGCTCGTGCTCGCGGCGCAGCGCCTCCACCTTCTCCTGCTGCTTCTTCAGCCGCCGCTCTTGCTCCTCCCCCTCCTCGCCCGCCGCCTTCGGCTCCTTCTCTTGCTTCTTCAGCCGCCGCTCCGCCTCCGCCAGCTCCGCCGCCGTCTCACGCTGCTCCGAAGCCGCCCGCCCTAGCCCCTGCTCCGCCGCCTTGAGCGCCCGGTCGAGCGCCTCGCGCGCCTCGGCTTCAGCGTTCGCCGCCTCCCCCGCCGACTCCAGCGCCGCCGCGGCCTCCTCTCCTTCGCCCTGCGCCAAATGTTCACCGGCGGGCGCCGTGAGCGCCTCCGACTGGAGCGCCTCCGCCAGCGCCCGCACACCCTCCGCCAAGATCCCCGGGTCCTCCTCAGTATTCGCCTCGAGCGCGATCTCAGCCGCCGCCAGCTCCCCCTCCAGCGCGCTCAACTGGGCGAAGGCCGCCTCCCGATCGATCTCCCCGCGCCCGTACGCCTCCAGCACCTCCAGCATCGCCGCCGCCAGCCGCCCCGCCGCGTCATCCTGCCCCCGCAGGCCGATCAGCTCTTGCCGCAGCGGCTCCAGCAGCGCCCGCTCGCCGCGCGTCTGCGGCGCCGTCGTCGTCGCCGCCGCCGCAGCCACTACCACTGCCGGCGCCTCCTCCTCGATCGCCGGCGCCGTCGCCCGCGGCACCAGCAGCGCCAGCCCCAGCAGCCCCGCCGCCGCGACTTCGTGCCAACCCAGCCCTGGCGGGCGGATCCGCACGGCCGGCCGCGGGTCGAGTCCACCAGCGATCGTCTCCGCCTCCGCCGTCAGCAGCTCGATGATCGCCGCCGTCCGCGGATCCGCCGGAGCCGGCGCGGCCCCCAGCTCGAGCGCGTTCCCGAGCCGATCGTCCAGCCCAAAGTGCTGATCCAAGCGACGCGCCGCCGCCCGACGCGAGCGCGGCCGCAGCCCCGCGATCCCCAGCGTCACCAGCCCTGGCAGCCCCGCCGCCCACATCAGCGCCGCAGGCGCCGCCAACTGACGAATCGCTACAACCACCAGCGCCGCGATCATCAGCCCCAGCGGCAACCCCACCCGGGTCAACAGCCGCGCCGCCTCGGCCGCCCGCTCGCGGCGGATCACCGCGCCGATCCGCCCCTCGAGCGCCGATCGCCTCAACCCCGCTCCTTCGTCGGCGAGCCGCTCCCCGCCTCGTCCACCGCGAACGCCGACCAAGCCGCCCCCGCGATCGTCCGCCTCGTCGCCTCATCGGGCGCCTGCGTCGCGAAGATCACCCGGTCACCTCGCCGCTCGATCACCCCCCGGGGGCCCGTCTGTTTGGCCATATAACGGCCAAAGCTCGCCTCGAACTCCGCCGCGTCGCCCGCCGAGTCCCACACCGTCAAGCCCACCGTGATCGGCAGCCGCCCCAGCGCGTCATCGCCGGCGCGCTCGAGCACCACGTAGCGATCCCCGCCCCAGCCCGCCGCCCCGCGCCGCGCCACCTTGGACTTCTCCACCTCGGCCAGCATCGCCAGCAAGCTCGCCTCCCCTAGATCATCCTCCCAGACCACCTGATAGCCCGGCAAGCGCGCCAGCAGCGGCCCCGCGTCCACCCGCACCGACCGCGCTGGCTCGCGCGCCAGCAGCTTCTCGGGGTGCAGCATCTGCTCGCTCGTCGTCGGCAGATCGCGATAGAGCGCGTCAACGGCCGCCCAACCCTGCTCACGCGCGATCTTCACCACCGTCGCCGCCCCGTCCGTGTACGGCATCTGCAGCATGCGCGTCAGGATCGGCTGCGGCATCACGCCCGCCAGGTCGAGCGTCTGATCGCCCATCGCCGCCAGCACCTCATCACCGATCGCCGCGAGCCCGCCCGGCCCGCTCACCCACGCCAGATACGCCGCCTGCGCGTCGCCCTCGATCAAGAACGTCCGGGCCGTCTCCGCGTCGCTCTGCCCGTCCATCGGCGTCTGGTACTTCAGCAGCCCGAAGCTCATGTCCTGCAGGCCATGCGCGATCTCGTGGCCGACCACCATACTCAGCATCCCGTCGGTCACGTGCGACCCGATCATCAACGACCCGCTCTTTGGGTCATAGATCCCCATCACCGCCTCTTCTAGCAGGTCTAGCAGCACCTTCTCCGCGTCGCTCCCTCGCGGCAGCACCCCCAGGCTCGCCTCGATCCGCCCGATCAAGCGCAGCCGCGCCGGCGTGTTGTGCTCATACATCGCCGCCCGCGCGAAGTCGCGGATCGCCCCGCGGTCCATCACCCGGATCGACACCTCGCCGATGATCGGCAGCGAGCGCGCCGCCGCCACCTCGGCCATGATCCGCAGCGCCGTCGCCTCAGCCCGCGCCTGCTGCCCCGCCGGCGCCGCAGCCTCAGCCCCAGCGCCAGCGCTCGCCTCCTCCTTCACCGGCGCCGCGCTCACCGGCGCCTGCGCCTGCTCCGGGCCGCTCGGGGCTGGGTGAGCGCAAGCGAGCAAGGCACAGAACGCGGTCAGCAGGCGGTTCGACACGGCCCGCTAGTGTAGCCGCAAAACATCGCCTCGCTCACCCGCGCCCGCCGCGCTCTGGCGCCGCCTCAGGCCCCCTGCAAGTGCGCCGCGAAGAACGCGTCCACCCGCGCCCACGCCGCCTCCGCCGCTGACGGCACATAGCCCACGTTCATGCCAGCCAGCCGCGAGAGCCCGTTCACCACCGCCGAGTGCGCGCCAGGCGGGAACGCGAACGCGTGCCCCGCCTCCTCGTACGTCACCACGTCGTGCTCCACCCCCAGCGCCGTCAGCGACGCCTCCAGCCGCGCCCCGCGCCCGCGAAACGGCCGGTCCTTCGCCCCGAAGCTCGCCACCACCGGGCAGCTCCCGCGCAGCGCGTCGAGCTCCTTCGGCACCTCCCCGTACCACACCGCCGCCGCCTTGAACGGGCACCGCGCCGCCAGCAGCACCGCGAAGCCTCCGCCCATACAGAAGCCCATCACCCCCGTCGCCTCAGGGTCCACTCCGTCCTGTCCCACAAGCCAGCTCCGAGCCGCCTCCAGATCCCCGAACGCGTCCCCCTGCCCGCGGGCCATCGCCGCCATCGTCCGCGCCACGCACAGCGGCTTGAGACCTGACCGATGGTACAGATCCGGGACCACCACCGCGAAGCCCCGCCCCGCCATCCGCAGCGCCACCGCCCGGATCTCCGCGGTGAGCCCGAAGATCTCGTGGATCAGCAGCAGCGCCGGCCGCCGCCCCGCGCCCCCAGGATCGACAAAGAAGCCCGGCATCGACCGACCGTCGGCCGTCGGGATCACCACATCCACCTCCACGCGCGCTGCCTGGCCGACGGGACGATTCATCGCCGCACTCTACCCCAACCACCACCACAGCGTCGCCACCCCGCCCGCCAGCGTCAGCGCCGTCGACAGCGCGCCGAAGCGCAGATACTCCCAGAAGCCGAGCTGATAGTGCCCCCGCGCCCCCTCCGCCACGATGATGTTCGCCACCGATCCCAGCAGCGTCAGGTTCCCCGCGATCGTGCTCACGAACGCCAGCATCACCCACGGCAGCGCCCCGGCGCCCAGCTCTCCCGCGTGCTCGCCCATGATCAAGACAAACGGCACGTTCGACAGCAAGTTCGAGCCCGCCGTCACCAGCGCCGCGAAGCCGACCAGCCCGCTCCACCCCTCCAACCCCACGTACCCCTTGGAGATCGCCCACAGCGCCTCGATCACCCCCGTGCTGCGCGCCCCCGCCACCACCACGAACAGCGCCGCGAAGAACAGCAGCAGCGACCAATCCACCTTCAAGAAGACCTCATTCGGCTCCTCGCGATCGCGCAGCATCAGCAGCACCGCCCCGCCCAGCGCCACGTAGCCCGGGTGCAGCCCCGCGAACAGCCCCGCGATCACCCCCGTCATCACCACCATCGTCGATCCCAGCCGCCCATCGCTCGCCGCCGACGCCAGCGTCACTGTCGGCATCGTCGCCGGCAGACGCCCGCGGAACAGCGCCCACAGCAGCCCCAGGTTGATCGCCAACGCCACCGCCACCGCCGGCAGCGCCGCCGTCATAAACGGCAAGAAGCCCAGCCCGCTCATCCCGCCGATGATCATATTTTGCGGGTTCCCCACCAGCGTCGCCGCGCTGCCGATGTTCGCCGAGCTCGCCAGCGCCAGCAGGAACGGCGAGAGCGGCAGCCGCGCCGCCACGCAGATCCGCACCACCAGCGGCGTCGCGAACAGGCACACCGTGTCGTTCACCAAGAACGCCGACAGCCCCGCCGCCCCCACGGACAGCGCCATCAGCAGGCTCATCGGCCGGTTGAACCGCCGCAGCAGCGCCGCCGTCAGCCGCGCGAACGACCCCGAGCGCTCGAGGTAGACGCTCAGCAGCATCATGCCGAGCAGCAGCGCCAGCGTGTCGTAGTCGATCGCCGCGAAGCTCTGCTCCGGCGTCAGCGCGCCGACCGCCACCATCGCCACCGCGCCGGCCAGCGCCCCCGCGGGCCGCCCGATCGGCAAGATCGCCAGCCGCCGCGCCGCGATCAGCGCGTACGTCAGCCCGAAGACCAGCGCGATCGCCCAGCTCATCGCCGAAAGCGCACGTGGAAGTGGTTCTTGTGGCCCTTCCAGTGGCGGATCAGCCCGTGCGGGTGACCCAGCCCGCGCGGGTACTGGAACAGCTCATCCAGCGTCTGCTCGTTCACCCCTTGCTTGCGCGCGTGCTCGTACAGCGCCTTCTGCACCCCGTAGTCCAAGAAGATCGACCGCACCTCGCCGGTGTCCGCGAACGCCTTGATCAGCGCCCACGTCCGCCCCACGTCCAGCGTGTTCGAGTTCGCGTCGACGAACCTCGTCTCCGCCGCCACCAGCCCCTTGTGCACCAGCCCCACGTCCACATCGACCCCTCGCTGGTGCGATCGATGCCCCCGCAGCGGCCCCCCGCCCTTGCTCGAGATGTCGCCGATGTGCACCTGCGGCCCCTTCGGCCGTCGCTGCTTGTAGCGCGACACCGCCGCCTGGATCGCCTTGATCGTATAAGCTGTCCCATAGGCCATGTGTGGCCGCTTCACGTGGTAGCCCGCGCCCGCGGGGAGCTGCACGCTCGCCGCCAGCGATCCCCGCACCTCGTCCTTCGGCGCCAGCTCGGCCAGCACCGACACCGACACCATCACCACCAGCTTCTGCCCCGGCTGCAAGCTCTTCGGGCTCTTCCGCAGCCGCTCCGCCACCTTCTTCGGCTGCAGCGCGATCAGCTCGCTCGGCGTCGCCTGGTACTTCGCCGCGATCTTGCTGAGGTTCTCGCCCTTCTTCACCACGTGCTCGGTCGCCTGCCGCAGCCGCGGCGCGATCTCCGGGCAGATCTTTAACTTTTGCCCTGGCCGCAGCAGGTTCGGGTTCTTCTTCAGCGCCGGGTTGAGGCGCAGCACGTCATCTTTGCGCACCCCATAGCGACCCGCGATCCGCCCCAGATTATCCCCCGCGGCCACCTCGTGCTCATACAGCGCCGAGCGGAACTCGCACTCTGGCGCCCCCTTCGGCCGCGCCTTCTCCCCCTTCGCGGCGGCCTTGCTCGCCTTGCTCGCGCCGGCGCCTGCGCGCCCTGTCGGCCTGGGGTCATCGGCCAGCTCGATCTCCGCCGTCTCCTCGCCCTCCTCTTCCTCTTCTCCCTCCTCCGCCTCCGGCTCGACCTCTGCCGCCGCGTCGACCCGCGCGGGCGCGTCGACCTCGGATCCGGTCGGCGGAGCAGGCAGCCCGCGCAGCGCCTCATCGATCATCAGCGCCTCAGCCTTACGCGTCACGGTCGACCGCGGCCCCGCCGACGCGGGAGGAGCGGCGAGCAGCGCCACCAAGAGCGGCAGCAGCGCCGACGTACGGGACCGGAGGGAGCGGAGCATACGGACAAGGCCGGAGACCCCGGCCCGGCAGAGGATATTCACCGAGCCTCGCCTCGCAACTTTCTTGACGAAGGAGCCGCCCTCTGCGGGGCCCCCTGGTATACCGACGCCGCATGGAAACCGTCGTCATCGCCGGGATCGAGCTCCGTCTCTGCCCACCGGACGCCCTCGATTGGACCTGGGTGGGCCGCCCGGAGCTCCTCCGCCAGCTCCTCGCCGCCTGGAGCGTCCTCGATCCCGCCGATCTCCCGCTCGCTCCCCGCCTCATCGGCCGCCCTGGCGTCGGCAAGACCACCCTCGCCGCCGCCGCCGCCCGCGCCCTCGGTCGCCCGCTTTACATCCTCCAGGCGACCATGGACACCCGCCCTGAGGATCTCCTCATCACCCCTGTCATCGCCGACGGCCAGCGCCTGCGCTACGTCGCTAGCCCCCTCGTCTCCGCCATGATCGCCGGCGGCGTCTGCGTGCTCGACGAAGGCAACCGCATGAGCGAGAAGAGCTGGGCCAGCCTCGCGCCGCTCCTCGATCGTCGCCGCTACATCGAGTCGATCGTCGCTGGGATCAAGATCCACGCCGATCCGCGCTTTCGCTTCTGCGCCACCATGAACGAGGACGCCAGCACCTTTGACGTCCCCGAGTACATCCACAGCCGCCTCCAGCCGCAGCTCCTCATCGACTTCCCCGAGCGCGACGAAGAGCACGCGATCCTCCGCGCCAACCTCCCCTTCGCCCCCCACCAAGTCCTCCAATACCTCGCCGCCTTCCTCCAGCGCGCCCACGAGGAGGACGAGCCCTACACCGTGCGAGACGGCATCAACATCGCCCGCTACGCCCTCAAGCTCGCCGCCGCCGCTCCCGCGCAGCCCGCCGATCTCAGCCAGCAGCTCTATCAAGCCACCACCCAGATCCTCGGCCTCGAGGCCCTCGACTACCTCCCCGGCGCCCGCCCGGACGACGACGACGACGACGACGACGACCTTTAGAGAGACCACCGACCTGCCCCAAAGACCAGCCGGTCATCACCACCGCATGAGCGCTCCCATCTACCAGCCAGCGCCCGATCGCCTCGCCCTTGATCGCGCCCAGCTCGCCCAGCTCGGCCTCGATCTCGGCCCTGTCCTCCTCCTACCTGTCGCCGGGGCCAGCCTTGAGGCCGCCACGATCGTCCGTCGCCTGATCGACGCGCACCGGCCCGCCGCCATCGCCGTTGATCTCCCGCGCAGCGCCGAGCCTCAGCTCCTACGCGCCGTCGCCCGCCTCCCCCTGCTCAGCGTCATCACCCTCCCGCGCCCTCGCGCCCGTCCCCACCACATCATCATTGAGCCCACCGATCCTCAGATCGAGGCCATCCGTCGCGCCCAAGAGCTCCAGCTCCCGCTGCATTGTGTCGGCGCCGATCCCGACGACACCGCGCCGCCCTCGCCCGGCCCCCTCCCCGATCCCACCGCCGCCGACGCAGCCGGGGCACTTCACTACCTCCGCGCCCTGCTCGCCGCCACAGGCCCCTCCGCCCAGGGCCCCGACCCCGCCGCCGACCACCTCGCCCTCGAGCTTGCCCTGCTCGCCTACCCCGCCCCGCACGCCCCATCCCCGCGCCTCCTCGCCCTCTGCCCTCCGCGCGCGATCGCCCGCCTCTGCGCCGCCCTCCGGGGCCATCTCAGCGCCCCATCCCCGCCCCCGACCCCGCTCCGCCCCCGCCCACGCCCCGGGATCACCCTCGAGCACCTCAGCGAAGCTGCCAGCCGCAGCGTGCTCGCCGAGCTCCCCTTCTTCGCCGCCGCCTACGAGCGTTCCCGCGCCCCCGCCACCTCCAACCCCACCCCCAACCCTCCCAACCTCCTCCATCTCTTCAGCCCCCCCATCCCGGACCCCCCCGATCTCACCAGCTCACCAGACGCCCACGCCCCCATCCCGCCGCAGCCCCTCGCCCCCGTCCCGCCTCTCACCGGCCGAATCGCCCTCCTCAGCGCCCTCTGCCGCGCCGCCCAGCACACCTACCGCCGCGCCGTCGACCAGCCCTTACGCCCCGGCGTCATCGCCCAACTCCTCCGCTACGCCTGCCGCTACGCCCTCACCGAGGGCCGCCTCGCCCCCGATCTCTACCAGCTCCTCATCGCCGCGCGCGGCTTCGTCGACGACACCTACGCCAGCGAATTATGGGAGCACGCCACCACCTATCCCTGGCAGAGCGCCGCCCCTGGCCTGCCCGTCCTTGATCTCGCCCTCGCCGATCTCGGCGCCCGGGTCCGTCACTTACGCTTCCGTCCGCGCCGCCTGGAGCGCCGCCTACGCGCCCTCGCCCCGCCACCTCGCCAGTCGCGCCCTGGAGAGTGGGCCGAGCGCTTCGGCGACGGGATCTGCTCCTATCCCCCTGAAGATCTCGTCATCGAAGGCACCAGCGAGCGCCTACGCGGCCGCGCCGATCGCCAGCTCCTCGATGAGCGCCAGAGCAGCGTCCCCTTCACCGCCGCGCTTGAGCGAGGCCTCGACCTCCGCGAGACCCTCCGTCGATGGCACGAAGGGGTCCTGTACGTCCACGTCGAGCGCCCCGTCCGGGGCCGCGCCGGCGACGTCGTCCTCATCTTCGAAGACGAGCTCCTCGACGTCGAAGACCCCAAATATCCGTGGCACATCACCTGGCAGGGCGAGAGCGCCGCCGAGGGGGACATCGCCACCTACGCGACCGATCCATTCGAGCAGATCATCGGCCCTGGGATCGGCCGGGCCCGCTACGGCGGCCTCCTCCTGCATCGCCCAGCCGGCACCATGCACGACATCTGGAGGGGACCGGACGAGCCCCACCTCGCCCGCACCAAGGCTGAGCACCTCTTGCTCGCCGCGCTGCGCCACAGCAGCGAGCGCGCCATCATTTACATCGCCCCCACCCCGCCGCGGCGCCAGCTCCGTCACCACGCCCAGCGCATGGACAAGCGGATCCTCTACACCCCCCTCGGACAGCTCACGCCGCAGCTCCGCCGCCGCCTCCGCGTCTTCCATGTCCTCAGCGATCCGGCCGTCCGCGAGATCGCCCCTCGCTACATCCGTTAGCCCTAGTCCCGCGCGTGTCATCGCGCGCCGGCGGCGGCCCCCCGGCCGACTTTTTCCCCGAGAATTGCCCTGCGCGCGCCGCATCGGCTATTGCTAGCGGGTAGAGGATCGAAGACCCCCATGAACCGCATCGTAGCCCCCCGTCTCCTCGTTGGCCTCCTCGGCGCAGCGCTCTTCACCGGATGCAGCAACGATCCCCCGATCGGCGACATCGAGATCCCCTTTGAGATCGGCGTCGTCGCCGCGATGTGCTCCGAGGTCGACGCCGTCGAGGTCCGCATGACCCTCACGCAGATCCTCGAAGAGGGCGGCCCGCCCTCCCCGCAGACCGAGCTCACCCCCTGTGACGACGGCAAGGTCGTCTTCTCGGGGATCAACGCTGGCAAGTACGAGCTCCTCGCCGAAGCCCTCGCCGCGGACGGAGTCGTCATCCTCGACAACCTCCGCGCCACGACTCGCACCGTCGAGGTCCTCGAGGACACCACCGTCACCGCCAGCCCCGTCACCCTCACCTTCACGCCCGCCCAGCTCCTCGTCGCGTGGGAGCTGCGCAAGGGCGGCTTCCAGGCCCAGTGCGCCAACGTCGACACCAAGAAGTTCGAGATCTCAGCCGCGCGCACGGGCGGCATCGAGCCCCTCGGCGCGCCCCACGTCTTCGGCTGCGACGACGCCGCCGACGCCTTCCCGTACCACACCGTCCCTGATCTCATGCGTGAGCTCGACGGCTCCACCCTCGACACCGTCGTCATCCAGCCCATGGACGCCGCAGGCGCCAAGCTCGGCGCCAAGCTCAGCGTCCCCCTCGTCGCCCCTCCAGGTCACGGCCGCCCCGTCCAGATCCGGATCGTCTGCGAGGACGAGGTCTGCACCGCCGAGCAGGTCCCCTGAGCCAGGTCCCCTGAGCCAGGTCCCCTGAGCCAGGTCCCCTGAGCCAGCCTGTCACGCGCCAGGGATCGCCCCGATCCCCGGCGCGTGTCTTGTTTTTAGGCGCTCACGCTCGGGATGTGGATCACCTGCACCGAGTGCCCGGCCGGGTCACGCAGGTAGAACGACGTCGCCCCGTCGCGGTGCACCTTCACCTCCGACGTGATCGTGATCTCCAGCGCCTCCGCCGCCGCAGACAGCCGCTCAAACCACCCGCGCACGGCCGCGGCGCTCGGCATACAGAAGCCTAGGTGGTCGAGCGGAGAGCGCGACAGATCGATCTCCTGGTCCGCGCGCGCGCGGTGCAGCGCCAAATTATCGGCCCCCGAGCTCAGGTACACGTTGTCCGCGTCCGGCGCCCAGTCCACCGCCATCCCCAAGCCTTCGCGGTAGAAGCGCGCCGTCGCGTCAAAGCGCCCGCTCGGCACCCACAGCGCCAAGTGACGGAGACCGAGGGGACGAGGCAGATCCTTGTTCGACGACATCGCCGGCAAGCTAGCCCGGATCCGCCGCATCGTCACCGACCTGCTGCGACGGGTCGCAGCGCGCGACCGCCGAGCCCGCGTCAGCGCGGCCCAGGGCGCGGCAACAAGCGCCGCTGCTCCACCCACACCCCCGAGATCGGGCGCGCCCCGCCCCCGCGGAGGAACGCCAGCACCACCTCACCGCGCCCATCCATCTCCAACCGCAGCTCGGCCAGCGTCGCCGCCTCGATCGACAGCTCCTCGCCGCCCGCCGCGATCGCCAAGCCCACGTGGCTAGGCGCGTGACCGGGCCGTCGCGCCGACGTCACCCCGATCGCCGCCACGGGCGCCCGCTCCTCGCCCTCGCTGACGAAGCCGCCCTCCAGCGTCAGCCACGGGAACACAGCCCTGTGGATCCACAGCAGCGGCGCCCCGCCCTGCGCCATGAAGCATTGCAGCGCCTGGTCGCTCGCGCCCCAGTCACGCACCCCCCACGAGTGCTGGCGAAGCCCCGCCGCTGAGACCGCCAAGATCCTCGCGTCGAGCGCCACGCTGCCGACCATCGCCCCTGTCTGCACGTACGAGCGCAGCGGCCGCCGCTGGATCCCGCGCAGCAGCGCCGTGTCCCACTCGGCCTCGCCCAGGAGCCGCGAGAGCAGCTCCGGGTCATCGTCGCTGCCTGGCACGAACGGCGCCGCCGTCGCCGAGAACGTCAGGTCCACCCGGCACTCGATCCTCGCGCGCAGCTCCGCCCCCTCATCGGAGCCTCGCGCGGCCGACTCAGGCGCCTGCCCGCCCGCGCCCAGCGCCTCCAGCTTGCCGCGAAAGCGCACCGTCCAGCGCTGCATCGGCGCCCCGCAGTCGATCGTCAGCCCGCCAGCCCGCCAGTGATCATCCTCGGGCGCGCCGCGGATCACCTGCTGCCCGCCCGCCAGCGAGTACACCGCGCCCGCCTCAAAGACCACCAGCCACACCCTGTGCGCCGCTCGTCCTGGCAGCCACTCGATCCGCGCGACGACCGCCAGGTCGCCCTGTGTCGCCACGAAGGTGTAGTCCTCCGAGAAGTGGCGGCGCCCGTCCCACGCGTGCGTCGCCTCGTCTTGCGCGCGCGGCCAGCTCGCCTCGTGGGGGCGATGCCGCACCGCCCAGCGCGCCACCGCCGACTTGAACCCCCGGCGCAGCAGCCCGCGGAGCCCCCCGGAGGCCTCCTCCAGCCGCTCGTTCTCTCGACGCCGCTGGGGGTCGCTCACCCCTGGAGCCTAACAGGCACGGGGCGGGCTCGTGAAGCGCGCGCCTCGCCGTGGCAATCCTGGGCGCGTCGTGATACCCAGGCTCTTGGAGGAAGCTGTGGCTCTACGTCCATTCGTCCTGGCGATCCTGCTCGCATCGTCTGTGAGCGCCTGCAAGAGCGATCCCCCCCCGGATCCCGTCGAGGAGGCGGCCAAGCGCAAGCGCGACCTCGAGAGCGCCCGGATCCGCCTCCGCGACGGCAAGGTCGGCGAAGCCGAGGCGCTCTTCCAGAGCGTGCTCGCCGGGGAGCCACAGAACCCCCTCGCCTTGCACGGCCTCGGCCGCGTGCACCTCGAGCGCAAGGCCTACCCTGAAGCCTGTGACCTGATCGCCAAGGCCATCGCCGCCGATCCCGCCCCCGCCGAGTTCCACGCCAGCCTCGGCGACTGCAATTTTTACCAGGAGAAGCACGCCGAGGCCGCGGCCGCCTACGGCCAGGCCTTCAAGCTCGCCCCCGACGACGGCGACATCGGCCTCAAGCACGGCCGCGCGCTCCGGGCCATCAAGAAGTTGGACGAGGCCGAGGCGGTGCTCCGCCAGGTCGCCGAGGTCGATCGCAAGACCCGCTTCGTCCTCGGCGAGCTCGGCGACGTGCTCCGCGAGCAAGGCCGCCTCGACGAGGCCCTCACCACCTACATGAAGGCCCAGATCGAGAACCCCGACGACAAGATGTCCTACGCTGGCGCCGCCCTCGCCTACGAGGCCAAGGGGGATCCCAAACACGCCCTTGATCAGTGGTCCACCTTCATCCGCATGGACTGCTGCTCCGAGTACTCGAAGAACGTCGCCCGCGAGAAGATGATCAGCCTCGGCGGCGGCTGACCCCCGCCCTCGCCAGCAAGCCACCAGAGCGCCCTCCGGGGCGCTCTCTTTTTTGTCTCTCCCGGCCCACGCGTGGATCTGCGCGCCGCTTAAGCGCGCCCGAGCCCGCGCAGCACCGGCACCTGCGCCGCCAGCAGCGCCACCGGCCCGCTCACCGCCGCGCAGATGATCACCGCCGCCAGCGCCGGCCCTAGCAGATCCCACGCGCCGAGGCTCACCGGCAAGTGATCGATCGGATACACCTCGCCCTCGAGCGGGTAGCGGAACGCCGCGATCAACCCCGCATACGCCGCGCCCAGCCCCACCCCGACCGCCGCGCCCACCACCCCAGCCAGCCCGCCCACCGCCTCGAAGATCCAGAACATCAGCCGCGAGTCCGCGCCCATCGCCATCAACGTGGCGATCGCCGCCTGTTTCCGGCGCACGAGCAGCAGCAGGCTCGCAACCAGCGCCGACGCCGCAACCACCTCGAGCAGCCCCAGCACCACCGACACAGCCGCGCGGATCTGCCGCAGCCCCGCCAAGGTGGCCGCGCTCTGCTGCTGCCACGTCGTCGCGCGGAACACCGGGGGCAGCCGCCCCTCCAGCTCCGCCGCGATCATCGGCGCCGCGTCGGGATCGGCCAGCTCCACCTCGATCCCGGTCACCCGCGCCTTCCCAAAGAAGATCGCCTGCGCCGCGCTCAAGTGGATCAGCGCCAGCCCGCCGTCCAGCTCTGTCACGCCGGTGTCGATCAGGTCCAGCACCTCGAAGCGAGCGTGGCGAGGGGGCCGCCCGCGCGTCTCCGCCTGCCCGTCCAGCTCCGCGGGGATCACCAGGCTCACTGAGTCGCCCAGCCCCACCTTCAGCCGCGCCGCCAGCCGGTGGCCCAGCGCGATCCCCGGCACATGCCGCACATCACCCGCACGAAGCGCCGCCAGCGAGCGTGATCCCAGCACCTCACGCAGCCCGCGCATGCCAACCACCGCCGCCGGATCGATCCCCTTCACCACCGTGATCGCCGGACCGCGCGTCGACGACACCGGCGCCGCTCCGCCGGCCGCGTCGGCCCGGATCGGCACGATCGCCGCCATCGAGAACGCGAAGGGCGAAGCCGCGCGCACCCGCGAATCGCCCCGCAGCTCCTCTGCCAGCGCCGGATACTCGGAGAAGTCCAGCCCGTACTTGGTCACCAACAGGTGCCCGTTCATCCGGGTCATCCGCGCCGTCAGCTCCTCCTCGAAGCCCGAGGTCACCGCCAGCACCGTCGTCAGCGCCGCGCAGCCCAGCGCCACCCCGAAGACCGCGACCGCCACCGCGGGCATCAACCACCGCACACAGATCATCCCGATCGCCACCAGCGAAGCCACGCACGCGACCAGCGGCGGCGCGATCCCACCCGTCGTCGTCAACGTCAACGCCGCCCCGATCGCCGTGATCACCCCCGAGCACACCAGCACGCGCCCGCTCCAGCGACCGGGCGGCCCTTCACGGCGCAGCAGGCGGCCGGCGGTCATCGCGACGAGCGGCGCGCGCGGGCGCCAGCGGCGGGGCGGACGGGGCATCGATCTCACTCGTAGCGCAGGCCGTCGACCGGCCGCAGGCGCGCGGCTCGCAGAGAAGGGGGCAGCGTCGCCACGAAGCAGATCGCCAGCGTCATCGCCAGGATCCAGGCGATCTGCGCCACGTTCAGCTCCACCGGCAGCTCCTCGATGAAGTACACCTCGGGGTCGAGCGTGTAGCCGTACAGCTCCACCAGCCAGCACAGCATCAAGCCGAAGAACACCCCCGCCAGCGAGCCCGCCAGGCCGATCGCCATACCTGTCACTTGGAACATCCGAGCGATCTGCGGCCCCGTCGCCCCCATCGACATCAAGATCGCCACCTCCGCGCTGCGGCGGACCACCATCGTCCACAGCGCCGACAGCACGTTGAAGGTCGCGACTGTGATCACCAAGCTCAGGATCACCGTGATGATGTTCTTCTGGAACGCGATCGACTGGAACAGCTTCTCGTTGAGCAGGTGCCACTCGAGCACCGAGTACTCGCGGCCCGGCAGCACCGCCCGGATCGCCGCCCCCACCGCCGGCGCCTTGTCCGGGTCAGCGAGCCGCAGATCGATCCCAGACACGATGTCCTTGCCGCGGTACTTGAAGCGCTGCAGCTCCTTGATGTGCATGTAGATCAGGCGGCTGTCGTACTCTTGGAAGCCCGCCTGGAACACCCCCGCGATCGAGTAGTACTGGAACTGCGGCTCCTCGGAGTGATCGAAGGTCGACCCTGGGTCCACCACCATCACCACTGAACCTGCCTCGAGGGACAGCTCCTTCGCCAGCGTCGCGCCGATGTAGATCGACGGCAGCGCGCTCGTGTCGAGGCGCGTCTGCGCGTCGCCGTCGATCTCGGGCCACGCGTCGTCGTCGTCGTCGTCCCCGCTCAGCTCCGCCGCGGTCGCGCGCCTGCGGTGCCGCGGCAGCGCGTCGTAGCGATCGATCGCCGCGCCGAACCACCCCTCGCCGCGCGGATCAGGCACCGCCCGCAGCGCCGCCGGCAGCTCCTCTGGGTCGCGATCGGCGACCGGCATCAGCTCGAAGTCGCTGACCAGGGTCGTCAGCGAGATCGCCCGCCCGCTGCCGCGCGCCAGGTGGGCCGGCAGATCGATCACCTCCGCCGCCGTCGCCGGCTCGATCCCTTTGACCAGCACGCTCGCGAGGCGCAGCTCGTCGGCGCGCCCGCCGGTCGGATCGTACGGCGCCAGCATCATCGCGTAATAGACGAAGGGGCTCGCGCCGGTGACCCCTGGGATCGTCCGCAGGTACGCCTCGAAGCGCCGGTACTCGGCCATGCCGAAGGTGCGGGTCACGTTGATGTGCGCGTAGACCCCCAGGACGCGGCGCTCGAATTCGTGCTGGAAGCCGGTCGCCACCGACTGCACGACGATCAGCGCCGCCACCCCCAGCACCACCCCGATGATGCTCGTCGTCCCGAAGATCGACGCGTACTGGACCATCAGCAGCAGCAGCCCGACGAACGAGCCGATCGCCGCCAGCAGCACCAGCGCCAGGCTCTGCGCCCCCATCACCAGCCCGCCCAGGCTCGCCGCGACCACCACCACGCAGCCGATGAAGGCCACCCTGGCGCGGCGCGGGGGCGTCTCACGCCGGAGGATCCGCAGCCCCACGGTCCGCTCGTAGCCGGCGATCCCGCCCACCAACCAGCGCACCAGCAAGATCCCCAGCGAAGCCGCGCCGAAGCTCGCGATCACCTCGGCTCGCCGATCATCGACCAAGAAGAGCGCGCTCGCCCAGCTCGCCACCCAAAGAAGCAGGAGAGGGCCGTGCGCGCCTCCGGGGCCCTTACGGCTCATGGGCGGCGGATCGGCGCGGCGGTTCATCGTGCGAGCGCGGCAAGCTAGCAGCGGCCGCGCGCCGCGGTCAATCGGCCACCCGCCGCGCCAAGCCGATCCCCCCCGGGTGATCGCGTCCTCATGATCGACGATCCTCATCCTCTTCTTTAGCGCCGCGCCCGCGGCGGCGGCGGCTCGGAGGCGCGTCTCGGAGCGCCCGCGAGCCCCAACGCGTCGACGCCTGTAGCGCCGCGGAACGGCCTTCACGGGCCGCAAGCGCGGCGATACAGCGCTCTGGCGGAGGCGAGCGCGCGCCGCAGAGCCCCCCGTGAAAAGGGCCTTTGTGCGCCCCTTCGGCGCCTTCGCGTCCTCTTCGGCGGGAGAGCGCGAACCTTGACACCCGACTCTGGCGCAAGTTACGCTCCGCCGACCGCTGATCTTCGGAGCTTCGCATGCCCAGACGGTTCCTCCTCTCGTTTGCCCTAGTGGCTGCCGGCCTCGCATCCTCCGAGGTTCAGGCGGGCACCTACGATCTGAACCTCTCTCGTCTCGGATCGGTGTCGGCGGGGGGCGTGCCATCGGGAGATGACGCAGCCTTCCGCAGCGTCGCCTCCGAGCTCGGCGTCTTGATGGCGCCGAAGCCGGTGGATTCGGCCGACTCGCTGGGCCTCTCGGCCTTCGCCATCTCGGCCGACTTCAGCCTCAACTCCATCTCCAACACCGCCGACTACTGGACCAAGACCACCGGCGGCGCGGGCGGCAACGCGGCCGGCCTGAACAAGTTCGCGCCCACCATGCAGGTGATGGGTCGCAAGGGCTTGTGGCCGGGCGTCGAGGTCGGCGCAGGCGCCACCCACCTGTTCAACAGCCGCATGTGGACCTTCGGTGGTTACGGCAAGATCGCCCTGCACGAGGGCTTTCACCACCTGCCGATCCCCGCGATCGCCCTCCGCGGCAGCTTCGCTCGCCTCGTCGGCGCGCAAGACATGAACATGACCACCGGCTCCTTCGACGTGTCGATCTCGCACGTCTTTGGCATCGGCAAGACCTTCAACATCACCCCGTACGCCGGCTATCAGGGCCTCTTGGTGTTCGCCCGCTCCGGCGTGCTCGACATCACCCCCGGCACGGACGAGTACCTCGAGGGCTCCAGCGGCCCCAACGAGTTCGTCTTCAAGGACGCGGGTTTCATCATGAGGCACCGCCCCTTCATCGGCGCGCGCTTCATCTTCAGCGTCCTCCGCTTCGGCATCGAAGCGATGGTCGTCCCAGGCGGCGGCCGCGCAGGTGAGCTCAACGGCGCGACGATCCAAGACTCTTCCGGTCTTCAGCAGCAATACACCCTCTCTGCGGGCCTCGATTTCTGATGATCATCTCCTGCCCCAACTGCACCGGTCTCTATCAGCTCCCGGACGAGCAGGTCGCGCCGCTGGTCCAAGTCCAGTGCGTCCACTGCAAGTACCGGATCATCCTCGACTTCGCCGCAGCCGACGACGAGTCTCTCCGCGATCCTGACACGCAGCTCGCCGTCGGCTTCGCCAACAGCGCGGATCTCCAGCGCTTCATGAGCGACGGCAACGAGTTCCCAAAGTACGAGCTGCCTGCCCAGCCCGCGCTGCCCGAGCCTGCCCAGCCCGAGCCTGCCCAGCCCAAGGCGCGCACTCCGGCGACCACACCCGCCGCCGCCACCACGCCGACCCTCGCGCCGCGCCCCGAGGCCAAGCCCAGCACCCTCGTCTCGGCGCCGGTGACAGGCTCCCTCTCCTCCACACTCGCCGCTTCGGCGGCCGTCCAGGAGCTCGCGCCGCCGGTCACGGAGAACGCCGCCGAGCTAGCCGCCGCCAAGGCCGCCGCGGAGGCCAGCGCCCGGGCTGAGGCCGAGCTAGCCGCCGCCAAGGCTGAGGCCGAGGCTGAGGCCGCCGCCCTCGCCGCGCGGACCGCCAAGGCCGCCGAAGAGGCCGCAGCCAAGGCTGAGAGCCGGATCCCCCCGCACACCCCGCCCGCGATGCCCACCGTACGCGAGCCCGAGGTGAAGCCCGCCGAGGCCGCTGCGCCCGCCGCCGCCGAGTCCGGTCCGCACCCGGCCACCGACAAAGCCGTCGACAAGGCCCCCGAGCAGGCCGCGAGGCCCGCCACGCCCGCCGAGCCCGAGAAGGGCAGCAACGCCCTCCTGATCATCATCATCGTGCTCCTGGTCAGCGTCATGGTCCTCACCTACGTCAAGACCGGCCAGTTCAACCCGATGAAGCTGTTCAACCCAGGCGGCTAGCGAACGACGCGCCGAGCCGACAAGCAAAGAGGCCGCGCCTTCACCGGCGGCGGCCTCTCTTCGTTGGTTCCTCGCTCGGCGAGCACGACCTGGTCCAGGGAGCAGGTCACCGCAGCCTCAACCTGGGCGGCGCTCCTCCGCCTTCGCCGGGGTCACGTCGATCTCCCCCGCCTCTTTCCCCTCGGCCTCCGCCGCCTTCTCGTCCTCGAGCGCCTTCATCTCCTTCCGAAAGCCCCGCAGCATCTTGCCCACGCCCTCGCCGAGCTGAGGCAGCTTGCTCGGCCCGAACAGCAACAAGATGAGCGCGATGATGATGACGATCTCGAACCCGCCGAGGGTGATCGCGAGGAGCATGGCCGAAAGGTAGTCGTTCGCGTGCCGCTTTGCTAGCGTCAGATCTCGGCCCCAAGACTCCCTTCACGATGCTAGCGCCACGCAGCCTCGCCCTCGCCGGCCTCGTCCTCCTCCTCACGCAGCGCCCCGCGCCCCTACGCGCGGCTCCCGCCGCCGAAGAGTCCTACGAGCGCGTCGGCCCGCTCCAGATCGCCAGCGGCGGCCGCGATCAAGTCCGCGGAGGCCGCCCTGACGGCGCCAGCGTGCACGACGTCCACCTCCCGCGCCCCCATGACCCAGACGCCGCTGCCAGCGCCGAACTCGCCGATTTCGAGCGTAGCGTCGCTCCTACCGCCGTCCTCCGCGAGCCCCCTGAGCCGTGGATGGCAGGCCTCAGCCGCCCCGATCTGCCGCTGCGCTGGAGCCCCGCCCTCGTCGACTACCTCCGCTACTTCCGCGACGATCCCAAAGGACAAGCGCTGATCCGCGGCTGGCTGCGCCGCCTCGGCCGCTACGACGCCGCGCTGCGGGCGATCCTCCGCGAGATCGGCGTCCCCGAGGATCTCATCTTCGTCGCCATCGCCGAGAGCGGCCTCCACCCCAAGCGCCGCTCGCGGGTCGGCGCCGCCGGCCTCTGGCAATTCATGGAGGGCACCGGCCGCGTCTACGGGCTCCAGCGCGGCTTCTGGGTCGACGATCGCCTCGACATCGAGCTCGCCACCTACGCCGCCGGCGCCTACCTCAAAGATCTCCGCGCCCGCTTCGGCTCCTGGGAGATGGCGCTCGCCGCCTTCAACGGCGGCTACGGCCTGGTGATGACCAGCATCAGCCGGCACAACACCAACAGCTTCTGGGCCCTCTGCGCGCTCGAGAGCGGCCTCCCGCAGGCGACCACCCGCTACGTCCCCAAGATCCTCGCCGCCGCCGTCGTCGGTCGCAACCGCCAGCGCTTCGCCGTCGCTGAGCCTGCACTTGGGGCCATGTCCCCGATCACATGGTCTGAAGTCATGGTCCCCCCGGCCACCCAGATCAGCGCGATCGCGCAGCTCATCGACGAAGATCCCGCGCTCATCGACGAGCTCAACGCCCGCTACGTACGCGGCCGCACCCCGCCCGAGGCGGGCCTCTACCCCGTACGAGTCCCGCGCGGCAAGCAGGTCGCCCTCCAGCGCGCGATCGGCCGCCTCCAGAGCGAGTCCGACGCCCTCAGCGCCACCCCCGTCCGCTACGGCGAGACCCTCGCCGCCGTCGCCCGCCGCGTCGGCCACAGCGAGGCCACCCTCCGCAAGCTCAACGGCGTCGAAGACAACGCCGAGCTCACCCGCGGCCTCCTCCTCCTCCACCCACGCGCCCGAGGCGACGCCCCGAGAGATCCCAAAGGCGCCGCGGACAAGGACAAAAAAGATCCCCGCGCCCCGCGCCCCCTCGTCGCCGTCCCGCCCCTCACGCCGAGCGACGGTCAGCGGCTCGTCTTCTTCGAGGCGACCCGCGCCACCACCCCGCGCGGCGTCGCGGAGGCCTTTGGCGCGCCCTGGGAGCAGATCCTCGCCTGGAACGAGCTCGATCCCCAGGCCCGGATCCAGCCCGGTCAGGTCCTCCAGCTCCTCGTCCCCGCCGACTTCTCCGCCAGCGCCGCCGCCGTCCAGATCTACGAGCGAGACGAAGTCGAGCTCGTCCACCGCGGCAGCGCCGAGCACATCAGCGCCGGCCTCGCCCGTCGCGGCCTCGTCCGCCGCGCCTACCGCGTCCGCGCCGGCGACACCCTCGAGAAGATCGGCGCCCGCTTCGGCCTCACCGACGGCGATCTCGCCCGGATCAACGCGATCCAGCGCACCCAGGCCCCTACCCCTGGCGACCTGCTCATCGTCTACGTCCCTGAGAGCAAGACCAAGGGCACCGTCGCCGCCCCGCCGCCCGCCGTCCCCGCGCCTGGCCTCGACCGCCCCGCGTCGGCCGATCTCCCGCAAAAGATCCCCGAAGAGAACCTCGACCTCGATCCCGAGCCACCAAAGCCAGGGATCCTCGACGTCCCCGATCCGCCCGCGGCGCCCGGCCCCTCCACCTCCGCCGCCCCGAAGCTCCCCGGAAAACAGGGCTGGAAGCGCCCCAAACGCGCCACCAAGGGCCGCTAACGACCGAGCCTCCGCATGCACGCGCCCGAGCCCCTCACCATCGACGCCGCCCTCGCCGCCGTGCTCGCCGAGGCCACGCCCCTGCCCGAGCACCTCTGCGCCGATCCAGCCGAAGCCCACGGCGCCGTGCTCGCCCGCGATCTCCACGCCCGCTTCGCCCTGCCCGCCGCGGACACCAGCATCATGGACGGCTGGGCCGTTCGCGCCGCGGATCTCACCGGCGCCCGCCCCGCCCTCGCGATCCACGGCGAGAGCGCCGCCGGCCGCCCGCTCACGGCGCTCCTCCCCCCCGGAGCCGCCGCCCGGATCGCCACCGGCGCCCTCGTACCGCCTGGCGCCGACGCCGTGATCGCGCAAGAGGACGCCGAGCGCCGCGGCGCCCTCCTCCACATCGACCTCGACGCGGCTGGCCCCGTCCGTCCTGGCCACTTCGTCCGCCGCGCCGGATCGGAGGTCACCGCCGGCGAGCTGCTCCTGCCCGCCGGAGCTCACCTCGGCCCTGGCGAGCTCGCGCTCCTCTACGGCGCCGGCCACCACCCGATCCCCGTCCACCGCCGCCCCCGGGTCGCCTTGCTCAGCACCGGCGACGAGCTCGCGCCGCTCGGCAGCGCCCCGCGCCCGGGCCACGTGATCAGCACCAACGCCCTCATGCTCGCCGCCCAGCTCCGCGAGGTCGGCGCTGTGGTCCTCGATCTCGGGATCGTCGGGGACGACCTCGAGGCCACCGTCACCGCCCTCGACCGAGCCGGCGAGGCCGACCTCCTGCTCACCACCGGAGGGATCTCCGTCGGCGCTCACGACCACGTCGCCGCCGCCCTCGGCCGCCGCGGCTTCGCGCCGATCTTCCGCAAAGTCGCCCTCCGGCCTGGCCGTCCCCTCACCTTCGGGCGCCTGCGGGGCGCGCTCGTCTTCGCCCTGCCAGGCAACCCAGCGAGCGCCTACGTCACCTTCGAGCTGTTCGTCCGCCCCCTCCTGCGTCGCCTGCTCGGTCACCGCGACGGCCTGACCTGGCCTCGGCGCCAGGTCATCCTCGACGCCGCGGTCGAAGGGGCAGGCGCGAGGGCCCACGTCATCCGCGCCAAGCTCACCCCCGAGGGCCACGCCGTCCCCCTCCCGCAGCAGCGCTCTGGCTCCTTACGCTCGCTCAGCGGCCACGACCTCCTCCTCTTGATCCCCGCCGGCACCGCCGCCGTCCCCGCGGGCTCCTCCGTCGAAGCCCTCCACCTGGACCGCGCCCAGCGCTAAGACCCCCCGGTGTCCTCCTCGCGTCCGTGGGGCTAAGCTCCGCCGCCCACCGCGATGCTCGCTGCCGCCCACACCGTCGCCGATCCCAGCGACCTCGACCAGCGCGCCGACGTCGTGCTCGCGCGCCACAGCCCTCACCTCTCGCGCCGCGTCCTCCGCCGCCTCGCCCTCGCCGGACACCTCTGGATCGACGGCCAGCCCGCCCCGCCCTCGCAGCGGGTCCACCTCGGTCAGCGCCTCGAGCTCCACCTCACCCCGCCGATCACCGCCGCGCCGCCCCTCGTCGTGCTCGTCGCCACCGACGCCGTCCTCTACCTCGCCAAACCCGCCGGCCTCGCCACCCACCGCCTCGCCCCCGATCAGCCCGCAGCCCTCGCTGATCAGGTGATCGAGCGCTTCCCCGAGTGCCGCCACGCCGCCGACGATCCTCGCGAAGCCGGCGCCGTCCACCGCCTCGATCGCGCCACCTCGGGCGTGATCGCCTTCGCCCGCGATCCACGCGCCTGGCGCCTGCTCCGTCGCGCCTTCGCCGAGCGCCGCGTCGACAAGCGCTACGCCGCCGTCACCGCGCTCGCGCCGACCGCCCCGCTCCCCGCCGATCGCGCCGGCTCGCCCTACCTCCGCCCCTGCCCGGCCCTCACCCTCAGCGATCCGCAGCGCGCCGATCTCACCCGCTGCGCCCTCACACCCCGCGCCGACGCGGCCACCGCGCTCCACCTCAGCGCCCCGCTCGGTCACGGCCAGGACCGCGCGCGCGTCGACGTCCGGGGCGACGGCCAACCCGCCGCCACCGCGCTCCAGCGCCTCCTCGATCTCCCTGACCACCGCGCCCTCCTCCACCTCGATCTACAGACCGGCCGCCGCCACCAAGCCCGCGTCCACCTCGCCTGGTTCGGCCTGCCCTTGCTCGGTGATCCCACCTACGGAGGCCCCAGGGCCGCGCGCCTCGGCCTGCACGCCTGGTCGCTCGATCTCAGCGCCGCGATCGCCGGAGAGCCGCGCGTGATCGCGCCGCTCCCACCAGACCTCCTCGAGCTGCGCGAGGCCGGCTGACGTCCTCATAACATGTCCCAAAAAACAGATCCATGCAGCGGCAACGAGCGCGCGCGATCTCGCGCAACAGGCTTAAAACCCGCTCAGCGGGGTCGGCGCCGACCTTCGTGACAGACCGCGTGATATCGTCCCGCGCCGATGCGCACCCGGCAACACGGACTCACCGACACGGGTCACCACCGGGACAACAACGAAGACGCCTACTGCATCGACCCTGAGCTCGGCCTCTTCATCATCTGTGACGGCGTCGGCGGCAACCTCGGCGGCGAGATCGCCTCACAGCTCGCCGCCGACCTGATCCGCGACTGGGTCAAGGACAACCTCCCCACCGTCACCGCCGATCCAGCGCGCCGCGCCGGCCACCTCGGCGCCATGCTCGCCACCGGCATCCAGCGCGCCGCCTACATGGTCTTTAACGCAGGTCTCTTGGATCCTGAACGTAAGGGCATGAAGACCACCGCCTCCGCCCTGCTCATCAAGGGCGACCTCGCGGTCCTCGCCCACGTCGGCGACGCCCGGATCTACCTCTCCCGCGGCGGCGACGTCGCCCAGATCACCGACGATCACACCATCGTCGCCGACGGCCTGCGCAGCGGCCAGCTCACCCCTGAGGCCGCCGCGCGGATGCGCAGCAACGTGATCACCCGCTCCGTCGGCTCCCGAGATCACGCCCGCCCCGACATCAAGGACCTCCACCTCCGCCCCGGCGATCGCCTCCTGCTCTGCACCGACGGCCTCTACGGCTACCTCACCGGCCCCGACGACCTGCGCCGCCTCTTCAGCTTGGACGTCGAGCTCGCCGCCGAGCGAGCCATCACGCTCGCCCTCGAGCGCGGCGGCAAGGACAACGTCACCGCGATCTTCATCGAGTGCGTCGAGGACGGCTGAGCCAGGCAGCGCCCCCGCCGCCGCTCACTCAGCCGCCTGCTCGTAGTCGGAGATCGGCGGGCACGCGCACACCAGGTTCCGGTCGCCGTACGCGTTGTCGATCCGCGCCGAGGACGGCCAGAACTTGTGCTCACGCAGCCACGGCGCCGGGAACGCCGCGACCTCGCGCGAGTACGGCCGCGTCCACGTCGAGCTCGTCACCGCCGCCGCCGTGTGCGGCGCGTTCTTCAGCGGGTTGTCCTTGCGATCCGCCTCGCCGCGCTCGATCGCCGCGATCTCCCCGCGGATCGCGATCATCGCCGCGCAGAAGCGGTCCAGCTCCGCCAGCGTCTCGCTCTCGGTCGGCTCGATCATCAACGTCCCCGGCACCGGGAACGACATCGTCGGCGCGTGGAAGCCGTAGTCCATCAGCCGCTTCGCCACGTCATCCGGCTCGATCCCCGCGCTGGCCTTCAGCGGCCGCAGATCGAGGATGAACTCGTGCGCGCACATCCCGTTCGCCCCGCGGTAGAGCACCTTGTAGTGCTCACCCAGCCGCCGCGCCATGTAGTTCGCGTTCAGGATCGCCACCTCGGTCGCCCGCCGCAGCCCCGCCGCGCCCATCATCGCGATGTACATCCACGAGATCGTCAAGATGCTCGCGCTCCCCCACGGCGCCGCCGACACCGGCAAGATCCCCTGCGCTCCCCCGCTCGCGATCACCGGGTGGCTCGGCAAGTAGGGCGCCAAGTGCTGCGCCGCCGCGATCGGCCCCATGCCCGGCCCGCCGCCCCCGTGCGGGATGCAGAACGTCTTGTGCAGGTTCAGGTGGCACACGTCCGCGCCGAAGTCCCCCGGCCGGCACAGCCCCACCTGCGCGTTCATGTTGGCGCCGTCCATGTACACCTGCCCGCCGAAGCGGTGGATGATCGCGCAGATCTCGCGGATCTTCGCCTCGAACACCCCGTGCGTCGACGGATACGTGACCATCAGCGCCGCCAGCGACGCCCCGTGCTTCTCTGCCTTTTGGGCCAGGTCCGCGACGTCGATGTTCCCGTCCGCGTCGCACGCGACCGTCACCACCTTCATCCCGGCCATCACCGCCGACGCCGGGTTGGTCCCGTGCGCCGACGTCGGGATCAGGCACACGTCGCGCCCCGCCTCGCCGCGGCCCTGGTGGTACGCCCGGATCACCATCAGCCCCGCGTACTCCCCCTGCGCCCCTGAGTTCGGCTGCAGCGACACCGCCGCGAAGCCGGTGATCGCCGCCAGCCACCCCTCTAGCGACTCAAACAGCCCCTGGTAGCCGGTCACCTGATCGAGCGGCGCGAACGGGTGCAGATCCGCCGTCTCTGGCCACGACAGCGGCAGCATCTCCGAGGTCGCGTTCAGCTTCATCGTGCACGACCCCAGCGGGATCATCGAGGTCGTCAGCGACAGATCACGCGCCTGCAACGCGCTCAAGTAGCGCAGCATCCCGTGCTCCGCCTGGTGCGCGGAGAACACCGGGTGCGTCATAAAGCCCGAGCTCCGCGCCGCCGCGGCCGGCACCTCCAGCGAGATCGTCACCGCCAGCGCCGCCACGTCCGGCGCCGCCGCCCCGCCCGCGAACACCCCCAGCAGCGCCGTCACCTCCTCGATCGTCGAGCGCTCATCCAGCGACACGCCCACCGTCGCCGCGTCGATCTCCCGCAAATTGAAGCCCGCCGCCCGCGCCGCCGCGTGCACCGCCGCCGCCTCGCGCCCGACCAACCGCACCGTCAGCGTATCGAAGCGCGGCCCTGCCCCCGGATCGTGCCCCAGCGCGGTCAGCCCCGCCGCCAGCAGCGACGTCAGCCCCGCCACCCGGCGCGCGATCCGGCGCAGGCCGTCGGGCCCGTGATAGACCCCGTACATCGCCGCCATGATGGCCAACAGCACCTGCGCCGTGCAGATGTTCGAGGTCGCGCGCTCGCGGCGAATATGCTGCTCACGCGCCTGCAGCGCCATCCTGTAGGCCTGTTTGCCCTCAGCATCGCGCGACACCCCGATGATCCGCCCCGGGATCGACCGCCGCAGCGGCTCCGTCACCGCGATGAACGCCGCGTGCGGCCCGCCATAGCCCAGCGGCACCCCGAAGCGCTGCGCCGAGCCCACCGCGATGTCCGCCCCCAGCTCGCCTGGCGGCCGGATCAGCGTCAACGCCAGCAGATCCGTCGCCATCACCGCCAGCGCCCCCGCCGCGTGGATCGTCGCGACGAGCGCCGAAGGGTCGCGGATCGCCCCGCGCTCGTCGGGGTACTGGATCAGCACCCCCGCCACGTCCACCAGCGCCGCCGCGTCCAGCGCGAACGCGTCCCCCACCCTCACCTCCACGCCGACCGCCTCCGCCCGCCCCTGGATCACCGCGATCGTCTGCGGGAAGCACCGCGCGTCGACGAAGAACGCCCGCTTCTCGGCCGGCGCCAGGTCCATACAGATCCCCATCGCCTCCGCCGCCGCCGTCCCCTCATCGAGCAGCGAGGCCCCCGCCAGCGCCATCCCGGTCAGCTCTGCCACCATCGTCTGGAACACCAGCAGCGCCTCGAGGCGCCCCTGCGCGATCTCAGCCTGATACGGCGTGTACTGGGTGTACCAGCCCGGGTTCTCCAAGATATTCCGCTGGATCACCGGCGGCGTCAGGGCGCTGTAGTACCCCATACCGATCAGCGATCGTTTCACCTCATTCTTCCCGAGCAGCCGCCGCAGCGCCGCCAGCGCCTCCGCCTCGCCCGCCTCTCGCCCGCTCGTCAGCGCGCCCGGCAGGGTCAACGGCGCCGCGATCCGGATCGACGCCGGCACCGTCGCCGCCACCAGCTCTTCGAGCGACCCGCGCCCCAGCGTCGCCAGCATCGCCGGGATCTCATGATCGCGCGGGCCGATGTGCCTGCGGACGAACGTATCAGTAGGAGCGAGGGACGCGAGCACAGCGGTCGGATCGGACATGTTGTTTTTTTTTAAAAAAACCTCGGCCCGCCCAAAATACTGCATGGTCAAGGGCGCGGCTCTGGCCGCCCCGGCCTGGGCATCAGAGTTAGCGCACTACATCCCCGCCCCCGGGGCGCGGCGGGGGTAAGAGACCTACACCGCAGGCGTATGGTTTTGACCGAGCGCCCCTCGCCCGGGTACTCTGACCGCTCGCGGCGCCGGCGCTGGGCGCGTGCTGCCTTCATGGCCGAGTTCTCCAAGACGGTGATCGAGTTCCTCGAGCCTACGCTCGGCAAGCTCACGGCCCGCAAGGCCCTCGAGCTGGTCGCGACGCGCAACGGCGTCCGCCCCGAGCAGCTCCGCGAGAGCGACATCGACAAGGTCTGCGACGGCTTACGCCCGATGCTCCGCACCTTGCTCGGCGCCGCCACCACCCAACAACTACTCGGCGATCTACGCGCCCGCACCGGCGCCTGAGCGCCTCAGCGGCCCGCCATCGCCGCCAGCTCGTCGCAGATCACCGAAGCCGCCTCTGGCCGCGCCGCCGCCAGCATCGCCGCCCCCATGCTCGCCAGCCGCGCCCGATCCGTCAGCAGGGCCGCCAGCGTCGTCGCCAGCCCCTCTGGCGTCCACTCCGACTCACGCATCAGCAGCGCCGCCCCTGCGGCCACCAGCGAGCTCGCGTTGTGCTCCTGGTGGTTGTCCGTCGCGTGCGGGAACGGCACCAGCACCGCCGGTTTACCCACCGCGCTCAGCTCCGCCAGCGACGTCGCCCCTGCCCGGCACAGCACCAGATCTCCCCAGCGGTACGCCGCCGCCATATCGGTAATAAAAGCGCTCACCTGCGCTCGCGGCGGCGCCAACCCTAGCGTCGCATAACCCGCCCGCACCTCCGCCTCCGCCGCCTTGCCTGTCTGGTGCCAGATCTCCAGCCCCGGCGCTAATTCGAGCAGCCGCGGCGTCGCCGCCAGCACCGCATCATTGATCGCTCGAGCCCCCTGCGATCCCCCGAACACAAAGAGCCGCGGCCCTCGCCCCTGCGCCTGCTCCGCCGTCGCCTCCGCCTTCCGAAGGCTCGCCAGCACCCCCTGGCGGATCGGGTTCCCCGTCAACGCGATCTTGCCCGCCGGAAAGAACCCCCTCGGGTCGGGGAACGCCGCGAAGATCCGCCCCACCAACCGCCCCAAGATCCGGTTCGTGATCCCCGGGATCGAGTTCTGCTCCATGATCGCCGCCGGGATCCTCTTCCCGAGGCGAAGCAGCGACAGCGACGCCGTCGCCACCAGCGGCCCGCTCGCGTAGCCACCGACGCCCACCACCACATCCGGCGCGAACTCGCGCAGGATCGCCCGGCACTGCCACCAAGCCCGCGGCAGCCGCCACAGCCCGCGCAGCAGCCCCGCGAGCCCCCGACCTTTGATCCCGCTCGCGTCGATCAGCCGCAGCCCATACCCCAGCTCTGGCACCACCCGCGCCTCGATCCCTCGCGCGGTCCCGACGAACAGCACCTCACCGCCCCGGCGCACCACCTCTTCGGCCAGGGCGATCCCCGGAAACAGGTGCCCGCCCGTCCCGCCGCCCGCGAGGATCACCCGCAGCCCCCGCCCCAGGGCCGCCCCGGCCCCCTCGCCAGCCCGCCGCCCTGGCTCCTCCGACGGGCCCGGGGCCTCACCTGCGAACAACGGACCTACCAGCGCCTGCGCGTTCATCTCCGCTGCCTAGCGCCCTTCGCCTGGCCTCGCCAGAAACCAGCCCGTCGCCCCTCCCCAAGCGCCGCTCCCCCGTGGCAGGATCGCGCCTCATGGCTCACCACGCCCTCGCACCGCTCGCCCACCAGCTCGGCCTCGCCGCCGACGGCCCCGCCTTCATCCCCTACGGCCACCACTGCGCCAAGATCGACACCTTCGCCGCTGGCCCTGGCGAGCGCGAAGGCAAGCTCGTCATCGTCTCCGCCGTCACCCCCACCCCCCTCGGCGAGGGCAAGACCGTCACCTCCATCGCCCTCTCCATGGCCTTGAACCGGATCGGCGAGCCCTGCGTCGCCGCCCTCCGCCAGCCCAGCCTCGGCCCCGTCTTCGGCGCCAAGGGGGGCGGCGCCGGCGGCGGACGCGCGCAAGTGCACCCGCCCGAGCTCATCAACCTCGGCCTCACGGGCGACGGCCACGCCGTCGGCGCCGCGCACAACCTGCTCGCCGCGATGATCGACGCCCACCTCCGCCACGGCAACGCCCTCCGCCTCGATCCCCTCAAGATCACCTGGCCGCGCACCATCCCGGTCAACGACGGCAGCCTGCGCCGCGTCATCACCGGCCTCGGCGGCGCCCTCAACGGCCTCCCGCGCGAGAGTTTTTTCGAGATCAACGAGGCCAGCGAGGTCATGGCCGTGCTCGCCCTCGCCGCCGACCGAGCCGATCTCACCCGTCGCCTCGCCCGGATCGTCATCGGCCAGGATCTCGATCGCAACCCCGTCACCGTCGCCCAGCTCGAGGCCGCGGGCGCCATGAGCGTGCTCCTGCGCGACGCCCTCCACCCCAACCTGGTGGCCACCAGCGAAGGCACCCCTGCCCTCCTCCACGCCGGTCCCTTCGCCAACATCGCCCACGGCAACTCCTCCCTGCTCGCCACCCGCTTCGCCCTCACCCGCTCCCCCTGGGTCGTCACCGAGTCCGGCTTCGGCGCCGATCTCGGCCTCGAGAAGATGATCCACATCAAAGCTCGGCAAGGCGGCCTCAGCCCCGCCTGCGTCGTCATCGTCGCCACCATCCGCGCCCTCAAGACCCACGCCGGCGTGATCAAGCCCAAGCTCGGCCAAGCCCTCGACAAGCTCGTCGAGCGCGAGGACGTCGAGGCCGTCCAGCGCGGCGCCGACAACCTCCGCCACCACCTCAGGATCGCCGCCGAATTCGGCGCCCCCGTCGTCGTCGCCTTAAACCGCTTCCCGAGCGACACCGAGGCCGAGATCGCCGCCGTCGAGGCCATCGCCCGCGGGGCCGGCGCGCGAGGCTTCGCCGCCCACACCGGCTTCGCCGACGGCGGCGCTGGCGCCGAGGCCCTCGCCCGCGAGGTCGCCCGGGTCGCCCGCACCACCGCCCCGATCTTCCGCTACGGCCTCGACGGCGGCCTCGAGGGGCGCATCGACACCCTCGCCCGCGCCGTCTACGGCGCGCAAGGGGTCGACATCGCCCCTGCCGCCCGCAAGCGGATCGACGAGCTCACCGCCTGGGGCTACGGCGCCCTGCCGCTCTGCGTCGCCAAGACCCACCTCGCCTGCACCCACGATCCCGCCGACGGAGGCCTCCCGCGCCCCTTCACCTTGCCCGTCCGCGACCTCCAGCTCCGCGCCGGCGCCGGCTTCGTCACCGTGCTCACCGGCGAGCTCACCACCATGCCCGCCCTCGGCAAGCGCCCCAACGCCGTCGGCATGGCGCTCGACCCTGACACCGGCGCGATCACCGGTCTCTAGGGACCTGCCCTTTAAGACAGCCACCATGATCATCGTCACCGGCTCCAAGCGCTCCGGCACCTCCCTGTGGATGCAGATCCTCGCCGCCGCTGGCCTGCCGGTGATCGGCGAGCGCTTCCCGCGGGGCTGGGGCGAGCTGCTCGCCGCCCACAACCCTGATGGTTACTACGAGTCCGAGCTCGCCGCCGGGATCTACCACCGCACCAACCCGCACCCGCTCACCGGCGCCTACCTCTTCCCCGAGCAGACCCGCGCGCACGCCGTCAAGGTCTTCGTCCCTGGCCTGATCCGCAGCGACGTCGCCTTCCTTGATCGAGTCATCGCCACGGTCCGCGCCTGGCCCGAGCACGCCGCCTCCGTCCAGCGCCTACGCGCCGCCCTCAGCGATCCCACCCACGATGCGGCCCTGGATCTCCACCCGGTCCTCGAGTGGTGGACCGACATCTTCGCCCTCCTGCGCGACCTCGCCACCCGCCGCTACCCCGCCCACGTCCAGTCCTACCAGGCCCTGCTCGACGATCCAGAGCGAGTCATCACCGAGGTCCTGGGCTGGATCGGCTGCGGCGAGCGAACGACGGCCATCGCCGCCGTCCACCGGGCCCCGCCCGAGCGCCCCGCGGCCCCCCCCATCGACCTCCCCGACGGCCTCGACCCCGCCCACCTCGCCGCCTTCGACGCCCTCTACGAGCAGATCCACCGCGGCCGCCCCCTCTCCCCCACCTTCGTCGCCCACCTCAACACCATCGACGCTGACCTCCGCCCCCTCCTCCTCGCCCACAACGCCCGCCTCCGCCGCTCGGCCCTCGATCGCCTCCACACCAGCGCCGACGAAACCGCCCCCTGACACGCGACTTTGCCCCCACCGACCTGACACGCTTGCGAAGCGCCCCGCCTGCGGGGCATCGTAGCCGCGGAGTTCCTATGAAGAGCCGCAGCGAGCAGCCCCTCCCCATCGCTCTCGACCTCCGCGCTCGCCCGCGCGAGCTACCCGACGCCCCGCCCGCGATCGCGGATTTTGCCCGCCCGCTGCGCCCCTTCGCCCCCCCGCGCGACGATCTCGATCACGATCGTCTCCTCTTGCACAGCGCCGCCCTCGCGGACGGAGCCCTCATGCTCCCCGCCGCTGCGCGCCCCCGCCTGATCCCTCTCTTTGATCTCGCCACAGCCGCGCCGATCCCCACGCCTGACCCTGAGGCTGCTGCCCCGCGCCCCGCGCCCCTCCCCCTCGACGACTGGGCGCTTCAGCCCGCCGTCCGCGGCCACATCGCCCTCGACTGGCCCAGCGCGAGCGCCGGCGCCCGCCGCCTCGCGGTCGCCGCCGTCACCCTCCCTTTCTTCGCTGGCCCTGCTGCCCACGCCGCCGAGCCGGCCCCCGCCGTTCAGCGCCCGAGCGCCGCCCCGGCCGTCGCCCCGGCCATCGCCCCGGCCGCGCGGGCTGAACCGGAGGACATGCCCCAAGAGGCAGCCGAGCCCCCGCCGCCGAGCCCCGCCGCCGCCCCGCCGCCACCCGCCCCTTCGGACGGCTTTGTCCGCGGCGAGGGCAGCATCCCCGCCGTCTTCTGGCAGGCCATGAAGGGCCAAGAGGTCGTCCTGCTCCTCGCCTCTGGCCGCCGCCCCGGCCGCCTCGTCGCCGTCGACGCCGACTCGATCCTCTTCGTCGACTACCTCGACGACGGCAAGCTGCGCGTCGTCCCCAAGGATCGCGTGCTCGAGCTCCGCGGCGCGATCGGCACGGCCGGCCGCCCCGCCCTCACCGCCGACCTCGCCGGCATGCCCACCGGCAACGCCCGCCTCGGCTGGGGCATCGCCATGACCGTCGCGGGCTCTCCTCTCCTCCTGACCGGCGTCGTCATCGGCCTCATCGCCCCCTCCGCCACCTCGATCACCCTGCCAACCTTCCTCCCTGGCGCGATCCTCCTCGGCGCCGGCATCCCTCTCATCGTCAGCGGCACCCGCCAGCGGCGCGCCTACCAGCGCCGCCTGCTCGGCCTCGCCCGCCTCACACCTGGCTTTTCGGCCACCCGCCGCGGCTGGAGCGGCGGCCTCACCCTCCGCTTCTAAGCCCATGCACGAGCTCGTCCGCATCGAACACCACGGCCCCGTCGCCCTCCTCCGCATGGACGACGGCAAGGCCAACGCCCTCTCGCACCCCCTCGTCGACGCCATCAGCGCCGCCGTCGACCGCGCCAGCGAGGGCGACGCCCGCGCCCTCGTCCTCAGCGGCCGCCCTGGTCGCTTCTCTGGCGGCTTCGATCTCAAAGCCATGATGGCCAGCCCCGCCGCCGCCCGCGATCTCGTCCGCGCCGGCGGCGAGCTGATGATGCGCCTCTACGAGCACCCGCTCCCGCTCGTCATCGCCTGCACCGGCCACGCCGTCGCCGGCGGCGTCTTGCTCGCGGCCACCGGAGATCTACGGCTCGGCGCCCGCGGCCCCTTCAAGATCGGCCTCAACGAGGTCAGCAACGGCATGCCCGTGCCGATCCTCGCCCACGAGCTCGCCCGCGATCGCCTCGATCCTCGCCACCTCGTCGAGGCTGTCCTCCACGCCCGTCTCTACGACCCCGAGGCCGCCCTCCAGGTCGGCTGGCTCGATCGCCTCGCCGAGCCCGACCAGCTCGAAGCGGAGGCCATCAGCGCCGCCCAGCACCTCGCAGCTCTGCCCGCGCCCGCCTACGCCCACACCAAGCGCAGCCTCCGCCGCGCCACCATCGAGCACATCCGCGCCACCGTCGAGCAGAACCTCGCCCAATTCACCATCGCCGCTGGCTGAGCGTCGATCCTGAGCGCCCGCTTGCGCTGGCCGGCGCCCCCGTGGCCTAATTGCCCCTTCACAGCGGAGGCGAGCATGCGGACCACAACCACGATCTTCCTTCTCAGCGCGGCGGCGGCCCTCATCACCGCGTGCAGCGGCGACGACGGCGCGAGCGCCACGGACAGCGCGACAACTGGCACCCTCGATCCCACCACCACAGGCGCGTCGACGACCGCCACCACCACCGCCGGCAGCGCCTCCGCCACCGACGCCACCACCAGCGCCGGCACGGACTCCAACTCCGCGAGCGACAGCGCCGCCACCACCACCGCCGGCAGCGAGAGCGACAGCGCCACCACCACCGACGGGGTCACCGAAGGCACCGCGACCACCTCGAGCACCACCGGCACCACCGCCGCCCCCGATCCAGTCTGCGGCGACGGCCTCGTCGAGGGCGACGAAGAGTGCGACGACGCCAACGCGGACGACAGCGACGAGTGCCTGAGCACCTGCAAGGCCGCGACCTGCGGCGACGGCCTCGTGCAAGCCGGCGTCGAGGAGTGCGACGACGGCAACACCTTCGACAAGGACTTCTGCTCCAACGCCTGCGCCAAGGTCCCTTGTGAGCAGCAGGAGGGCATGGATCAGCAAGCTGTCCTCTCGTACATCTGGATCGCTAACTCCAGCCAGAACACCGTCTCGAAGGTCAACACCAAGACCGGCGTCGAAGAGGGCCGCTACCGCGTCGCCGGCGGCTCCCCCTCCCGCACCTCCGTCAACCTGCTCGGCGACGTCGCCGTCTCCAGCCGCGATCCTGGCGCTGTCACCAAGATCGCCGCCAAGGTCGAGAGCTGCGTCGACAAGAACAACGACGGCCAGATCTTCACCAGCACCGGCCCGAACGACATCAAGAACCTCGGCGAGGACGAGTGCGTCCTCTGGACCAAGACCATCGCCTCCCCTGGCTACGCCAACGGCCCCCGCGCCACCGCCTGGGAGGGGGTCAAGCCCGATCCGGACACCTGCCAATACCCCCCGCAGCGCCTCTGGTTCGGCTGGAAGGACGCCCAGAACCAAGCCCACTTCATGCGCGTCGACGGCGAGACCGGCGCCACCCTCGACGAGGTCATTCACCCCTGGGGGACCAGCTACAGCCCCTACGGCGGCGCCGTCGACGCGGATGGCAACTTCTACGCCTCCGGCCTCAGCAACATGCCCACCGTCAAGATCAACGCCCAGACCTTACAGGTCACCGATCTCGGGATCGGCCCGGGCTGCAAGTACGGCATGACCCTCGACGCCAAGGGCGACATCTGGGTCGGTAGCTGCGGCAACAACGCCGTCTACCACTGGGATCACCTCACCAACATCTGGTCCAACATCGGCGCCGCCGGCGGCTCGCGCGTCAACGGCATCATGGCCGACGCCTACGGCAACGTCTGGGGCGCCGGCTCCAACCCCTGCCGCCTCGTCCACATCGACGCCGAGACCCGCACCTACGTCAACAACAACATCCCCGTGCCTGGCTGCAACAGCCCCTGGGGCGTCAGCATCGACGCGGAGGGCTACGTCTGGCTCGTCGACATGAGCGCCTCACGCGCCTTCAAGATCGACCCCGACACCTACGAGCTCGTCACCACGGTCACCGGCCTCGTCGGCCCCTACACCTACTCCGACATGACCGGCACCGCCCTCGCGCTGCAAGTCATCCCCCAGTAGTCGGGCGCACGCGCCGCGCGTCGGAGCTGTCCTCTCAGTCAGCTCCGCCGCGCCGGCGACGCAGCGCGGCCGCCCCGAGCAGCAGCCCCGCGATCGCGACCGGCGACCCGCCTTCAGCGATCGAACAGCCCCCCTTGCCCGGCGGCACATCCGCCGACCCCGCACCAGCCGCCAACAACAGCGCAAAAACGACCCCAGAACCACAAAACAGAGCCCGCATCACCCACCTCTATCACGCCGCCCGGCGTCGCCGCCTGCCCTGACGCACCCCCTCGCTTGGGATCCCCGTCCGCCTCTGGCAACCTCCCAAGCGATGCTCTCGCGCGCCCTCCCGCTCCTCCTCGCCCTCCCGCTGCTCGCCGTCTGCGGCCACAAGGCGGGCCTCGCCGGCCAAGGGGCCAACGTCGTCGCCTCCTCCTCTGTGTACCTGCGCAACACCTTCGACACGGATCCTTCGATCTACGTCGGCCGCTTCATCCCCGCCGGCGTCACCGAGCTCGACGAGTCCAACGCCATGGTCCTCGCCTGCTCCAAGCACATCACCAGCCGCTTCATCGACGGCGGCGGCGTCGACTACAGCGAAGATCTCAAGGTCAGCACCCAGGTCGCCCTCAAGGTCGGGCTGCCGACCGTCGCCAGCGCCAGCGGCAGCTACGACGCCGCCCAGACCGCCCGCGCCAAGTACAAGCTCACCGGCAAGATCGTCGCCGAGATCGCTGATCCCGAGGCCTTCGCCGCCTGTTGCAAGGGACAGCCTGATCAGTGCTCCGATCGCTTCATCGGCGAGTTCATCCAAGGCACCGGCGCCCTCCTGCACGAGACCGCGCGCAGCACCGAGGTCAAGGCCGACGGCACCGTCGCTCAAGCCGCCGGCGTCAACGCCGAGGCTGGCGTCGGCCGCAGCGCCGAGTGGCAGCGGCTCGCCGAGTTCCCCGATCCCGTCTACTTCGCCTTCAAGGTCAACCCGACCCCCTACACCCAGGCCGCCGTCAACACCTGCCCGAGCTGGGTCGACAACCCGCCCGCCGCCGCCGGCGGCGTCTACGTCGTCGGCCGCAGCGACAACGCCCGCAGCGAGCAAAGCGCGCGCAGCGGCGCCATGAACAACGCGACCATGATGGCCATGCGCGCGGCCGGGATCAGCTACGGCGTCATGATCCCGGTGCGCGCCGAGTCGTGGTGCGTCACCACCTCCACCGCGCGCCGCGGCGCCCTCCGCTACTCGGCGCGCGTGCTCACCTTCGTCACCGATCAAGCGCTCGCCGAGGCCAAGGTCGAGGCCCGTCAGCTCGCGGAGCGTGAGGAGGCCGCCGAGCGAGCCGCGGCCGCCGAACGGGATCGACCTGGGCGGACCACCGGGCCCATCGCACCGACCCAAGGAGATCCTGCGCCGACCCAAGCGGCCGCGACCGATCTTCAGCGGATCCTCGCCGCGGTCCAGGCTGAGTCCTTCGGCAGCGACAAGCTCGCGGCCCTCGCCCTCAGCGCCCGCGGGGCCCGCCTCACCGCCGCCGAAGGCCGCCAAGTCCTCGACCTCTTCAGCTTCAGCGGCGAGAAGCTCGAGGCCCTCCAACAGCTGCGCCCCATCATCCAGGATCCCCAGAACTGGGAGCAGCTCGTCAACGGCTTCACCCACGCCAGCGACCGCGACGAGGCCCGCAAGCTCGCCCCCTAGCCCGAACGCTCGCCCACCAAGCGAGCGGCAAAGACAGCGACGCCGACGCGGCCTTCACCGCGCCGGCGCGCCTCGCTGCGGCCCTCGGGCTCAGCGCTTGATGATGTTTCCGTCCTTGTCGTACTCGACGTCGGAGCCGCCCAGCACGTCGCCGACGTCCGAGCTGAAGCTCTCATCGTCTTTGATGTTGGGGAGGCGCTCGCCGAGGCTGGCCTCGATCCGCGAGTCGATCACGGTGAGCATGACGACGCCGTGCACGGCGGTCAGGTCGAAGGAGCGGATCTTCTCGCCGTCCTTCGCCGACCACTCGTAGTAGCGGAGCAGCGGGGCCGCGGTCTTGGGGTCCTGCTTCACCTTGGCCTCGGGGCTCGGCCCGAACCACTTCTTGAAGGACTCGTCGACGACGACCTCGTACTCCTTCCCGGGCCACTTCTCCTTGTTGTAGGCGTAGATGACCTTCCAGAGGCCGCCGTCCTTGAAGAAGAAGAACTTGCGGAGGTTGGCGCCGCTCTTGGTCCAGATCATCTCCTCGCCGTTATCGTCGGCGAAGTCGAACTGGATCAGGCTGACCCCCCACTTGTGCTTGGAGTTCGCCGTGAACTTGACGTTGCCGCGGCGGAGCTCGTCGAGCTGCTCCTTCTTCCAGTTGCGGTTGCGGTCCTGGGCGTTGGCGTCGGTCGCGTCCTTCTGCCGCTGCCCGTACTCCGCCTCGATGCTGCGGGCGAGCTGGGTGAGCACGTTCTCGGGGCTCATACCCCACTCGTAGCCCTTCATGAGGGCCTTCACGCCGATCTGAGCGGAGAGCTTGGGGTCGGAGTCCACCATGGTGCACTCCTTCTTCTTGGCCTTGCCCTTGCCGACGGTCTTACAGACCTCCTTCATCGGCGGCCGCTTCACCTCGGCCTCGGCCTTGGCCGTCGCCGCGTCCATGTCCTCTGAGGCAGGTGCGACCTCCCCGCCCTCGCCGCCCTCTTCACCGCCGGAGGGGACGAAATTGTCTTCGTTGTCCTCGCTCACGCCCTTGCTGGCGGTCTTGTCACCGACGTCCTCGCCATCGGTGGGGGTCGTGGTGTCACTCTTCTTGCAGCTAGCCGCGAGGGCCAGGCCGAGGGTCATCGCGACGATGCTTGCACGCTTGAACATCCTGCCTCCTGATGCGCGGACACTATCATGGAGCCGGGCGAGCGTCACGGCGGGCCGCCTCGCGAGCAGGCGCGAGCAGGCGCGAGGACGCGCCTAGAGCGGGATGATCGTGTACGCGATCCGATCGGGGTCGGCCGGGTCGACGGTGACCTCGATCCGTGCGCGGGCTCTGAACTGATCCAGCATCGACTGGCAAGCGCCGACGAAGAGCGCCTGGATCCCGCGGCTGCGCACCACCTGCGGCAGCAGGGTGCCGCTGTGCAGGCGCAGGCGTCCGTCGCCGTCATCGACCATCTCGATGGCGCCGCAGCGGCGGGTGACCAGCCCCCAGGCGGTCGGCGCCAGGCGAATGAGCTGCTGCGAGGCGTCGGGGCCGCGATGGCTCGCGCGGACATCATCAGCCATCGGCCGCAGCAGGCCGGTGTCGTAGGTGTCGAGCATGAGCGCCGTCCAAAACTCCCGGCTCCCCTGCTCGCCGAGCACCGCGGCGATCGCGTCACAGAAGGCGATCATCTCACCGAGCTCGAGCCAGCTCTCCGCGGCGACGGTGCGGATCGCCTCCCAGCGGTGGTTGCCGAGGATCTCGCGGATCTCCGCGCCCTTGCCGTCAGGGAGCGCACGGAGCCGGCGCATCGCCATCTTAGCGAAGTTCGCGAGGACTGCGGGGTTGAGGTCGGCGCTCATCTTCGGGGCGGGACGGTAGCACAGCCGGGCGAGCCTCCCGCAAGGTCAGCATCCGCAAAGCGACTACTTGCGGAGCTTCATGAAGGGGTTGTGGCGAAAGTCCTCGGCGCGCGGCCCGCTTGGGGCGCTTCGCTGCGGCGTTCGACCCGGTTGGGCCTGCGCTCGCGGGCTAACCTCCTCCTTGGACCTGCGGCTCGGCGCCGCCGCGGGCTCGTCTCGGCGCGCGCTGAGGGCGATCCGTTTGCGCTCCAGGTCGACGCTGACGACCCGCACCTTGAGACGATCCCCCGCCTTGACGACCTCGTGCGGGTCTTTGACGAAGCGATCGGCGAGCTGGGAGATGTGCACCAGCCCGTCCTGGTGCACCCCGAGATCGACGAAGGCGCCGAAGGCGGTGACGTTGGTGACCACCCCCTCGAGCACCATACCCTCCTTGAGATCCGCGAGCGTCGTCACGTCGGCGCGGAACTTGGGCGGGTCAAACGCGGCCCGCGGGTCGCGGCCAGGGCGCTGGAGCTCGGCGATGATGTCCCGCAAGGTCGGCTCCCCGACCCCCTCACCGACATAACGCTCGATCGGGATGTTCGCCGCGCGGGCGCCATCGCCGAGCAGCTCCGCGATCGAGACGCCGAGATCCGCGGCGATCCGAGCGACGAGCTCGTAGCGCTCCGGGTGCACCGCGGAGGCGTCGAGCGGATCCTCGCCGCCGATGATCCTCATAAACCCCGCGCACAGCTCGTAGGTGCGCGGCCCGAGCCCCGCGACCTCCAGCAGCTGGCGCCGGCGACGGAAAGCCCCTCGCTCATCACGGTGCCGGACGATGCTGCGGGCCAGCGAGGGGCCGACGCCAGAGACCCGGGCGAGCAGCGGCGCGGAGGCGGTGTTGAGATCGACGCCCACATGGTTCACGCAGCTCTCCACCACCTGCTCGAGCTTGCGGGCCAGCAGCGGCTGGAAGACGTCGTGCTGGTACTGACCGACGCCGATCGCCTTGGGGTCGATCTTCACCAGCTCCGCGAGCGGGTCTTGGAGGCGACGTCCGATCGACGCGGCGCCGCGCAGGCTGACGTCGAGGCCAGGCAGCTCCTCCCGCGCGATCTCCGACGCCGAGTAGACGCTGGCGCCGGCCTCGCTGACGACGACGACGATCAGATCGCTGATCCCCGCCTCAGCCAGCACCTCGCGGACGAACGACTCGGCCTCGCGCCCGCCGGTGCCGTTGCCGATCGCGATCGCGCGCGGGACGTGGCGCGCGAGGAACCCCGCGAGATCTTGGCGCGCCCGCTGATCCGCCTGCTTCCCCTGCCCCGGATAGATCGTCGCAGTATCGACCACCTTACCCGTCGCGTCGATCGCCGTGAGCTTGCACCCGGTGCGGTGCCCCGGATCGAGCGCGACCACCGGCTGACCGCCGAGCGGAGCGGCCAGCAGCAGCGTGCGGAGGTTCTGCGCGAACACCTCCACCGCCTCTCGATCCGCCCGCATCTTCAGATCGATGCGCACCTCCGTCTCGATGCTCGGCGCGAGCAGCCGGGAGAAGCTGTCCTTCAGGGCAGCCCGCAGCAGCTCGGCGAAGGGCGAGGCGGGGCGCAGGCCGAAGCCCCGCTCGAGCGCGGGCAACGCCGCCTCGACGTCGATGAGCAGGCGCACCCGGAGGAAGCCGTCCTGCTCGCCGCGGCGGACCGCGAGGTAGCGATGCGAGGGGATCGTCGCCAGCTTCTCCTCAAAGTCGTTGTAGAGCTCGAATTTGCTCGAGACGCCCACCTTGTCCGCCGCCACCTGCGAGCGCACCACGCCGTCGCGCTGGAACAGCTCACGCACGTAGGCGCGCAGCTCCGGGCGCTCCGCCGCGAGCTCGGCGATGATGTCACGGGCCCCCGCGAGCGCCGCCGCCGCGTCCGGCACGTCGAGATCAGGCAGCTCAGGGTCCTTTCGCAGGTACGCGGCCGCCTCAACCACCGGATCGCCGCTCTCCGGCTGCGCGAGGATCCGCTCGGCGAGCGGCGCGAGGCCCCGCTCCCGCGCGATGATGGCGCGGGTGCGCCGCTTGGGCTTGTGCGGCAGGTAGAGGTCCTCGAGCGCCGCCTTGGTCGTGCATGCGAGGATCTGCCCGCGAAGCTCTGGGGTCAGCTTGCCCGCCTCCTCGAGCCCGCGGAGGATCGTCCGGCGGCGGTCCTCCAGCTCGAGCACATACGCGCGGCGCTCCTCGATCGCGCGGATCTGCACCTCATCGAGGCCCCCCGTCAGCTCCTTGCGATATCGCGCGATGAAAGGGACCGTCGCCCCCTCGGCGAGCAAGCGGACGACCGCCGCGACCGATCGCTCCGCGAGGGAGAGCTCCCGGGCGAGCTGCGGGACAGGATCATAGGCGGGGGCAGCGTCGGCGGCCATGGGCGGCGGAGAATGCCGAGCAGGGCGGGGCTTGTCTAGGCGGCGCGTCGAGGCGGCGGGGCGAGCTCGTCGACGCAGCGCATGGAGGCCGGCGTTGTCGCCACCTCGCACGGGCGAGCTCGTCGACGCAGCGCATGGAGGCCGGTGTTGTCGCCACCTCGCACGGGGCGAGCTCGTCGACGCAGCTCCTCGAGGCAGGCGCCGCCGGCTCAGCAGCCAGCCGCTAGCGCCCGGTCACGCAGCGCGTGCAGCAGCGCGTGCGCCTCACGCGGAGACAGGTCATCCGGCTCCACCCGCCGCAGCTCGCTGAGCAGGCGCCCAATCCCAGGATCGAGCGCCGCCTCAGGCGCCGCCTGCGCCACCTCCTCGGCCTCCTCTCCTGGCGCTGTGGGCGAGAACAACGCGAGCTGCGACCCCTTACCCGCCTGATCGTTCGCCTCCAGCCTCGCCAAGATCCGCTGCGCCCGCCGCAGCACCGGCGCCGGCAGCCCTGCCAGCCGCCCCACCTGGATCCCATACGAGCGCTCCGCCGCCCCGGCCTCGATCCGGTGCAAGAACACGATATCCCCGCGCTGCTCGTGCACCGCCACGTGCAGGTTCACCAGCCCCGCCAGCCGCTCCGCCAGCCCGCACAGCTCGTGGTAGTGGGTCGCGAACATCGCCCGGCAGCCGACCTGATCGTGGATGAACTCCGTGATCGACCACGCCAGCGCCAGCCCGTCGAAGGTCGCCGTCCCTCGCCCGATCTCATCCAGCAGCACCAGCGAGCGCGCGCTCGCGTGGCTCAAGATCGCCGCCGTCTCCCGCATCTCCACCATAAACGTGCTCTCACCTCGCCCCAGATCGTCCGCCGCCCCCACCCGCGTAAACACCCGGTCACACAGGCCGATCCGCGCCCGCACCGCCGGCACGAACGACCCCATCTGCGCCAAGATCGTGATCAGCGCCACCTGCCGCATCACCGTGCTCTTGCCCCCCATATTCGGCCCCGTGATCAACGCGAAGCGCGCCGCGGCCGCGCTCACCCCCGCCCGCAGGCTGATCGAGTTGGGCACGAAGCGCCCCGAATCCATCATCTGCTCGACCACCGGGTGCCGCCCCTCCTCGATCTCCAAAACTGGCTCATCGGCCAGATCTGGGCGCACATACCCGCGCGCCTCCGCGATCTCCGCCAGCCCCGCCAGCACATCCAGCGTCGCCAAGCGATCGCCGAGCTGGCACAGCCGCTCCCCCGCCGCGCTCACCAGCTCGCGCAGCGCCGCGAACAGCGCCTGCTCGCGCTCCAGCGCCGTCGCCATCGCCCCCAGCACCGCCGACTCGTGCTCTGCCAGCTCCGCCGTCACATAACGCTCGGCGTTCGCGATCGTCTGCTTCCGAACATAGTCCGCCGGCACCCGCCCGATCTGCGCCCGCGGCACCTCCAGGTAGTAGCCAAAGACCCGGTTGTGCTGGACCTTCAGGTTCGTGATCCCAGTCCGCTCCCGCTCGCGCGCCTCGATCGCCGCCAGCGCCTCCCTGCCGCCGTCGCGCAGCCCACGCTGCCGATCCAGCTCCGCGTCCGCCCCGTCGCGGATCACCCCGCCGTCGCGCGTATGACTCGGAGGCTCGTCCACCAGCCCCTTCGCCAGCGCCGCGTGCAGGTCCCACAAAAGATCCTCCCCCAGCCCCAACGCGCTCGGCAGCGCGTCCTCGATCCGTCGCCCTGCCAGCTCACTCAGCAGCTTCGCCAGCCCCGGCAGCGCCGCCAACGAGCCGCGCAGCGCCGCCATCTCTCGCGGGTTGATCGTCCCCAAGCGCGCCCGCGCCGCCAGCCGGATCACATCTCGCACGTCGCGCAGCCGCGACTGCACCTCCGCCCGCAGCCGCGGCTCCGCCAGCAGCGCCGCGATCCCCTCCTGCCGCCCGCGGATCGCCCCCACATCGCGCAGCGGCGCCCCGATCCACGCTCGCAGCAGCCGCGCCCCCATCGCCGTCCGGGTCGCGTCCACCGCCCACAGCAAGCTGCCGCGGCGCTGCCCGTCGCGCATCGTCTTGAAGATCTCCAGGTTGCGCAGCGACGCCTCGTCCAAGATCAAGTGATCCTGCGGCGCCTCTCGCCGCAGCCGGTGCAGCAGCAGCGTCTGCCCGGGCTGCGTCGCCTCCGCGTAGCACAGCGCCAGCCCCGCGGCCCGCTCGAGCGTCGGCGGCAGCCCCTCGCCACCTGACTCTTCGGCCAGCCTGCGCACCCGCGCCAGCACCGCCCCGGCGATCGACGCCGCCGCCAGCCCCTCGAGGCGCGGGTGGTCCGGCCCCAGCGCCTCCGCCAGCCAGCCGAGCAGCGACGGATCCGCGACGATCTCCCGCGGCCCGAGGCGCGAGAGATCCGCCCGCAGCCCGTCCGCGTCCGCCGCCCGCATCACCAGAAATTCCCCGAGCGACACGTCCAGCGCCGCGATCCCCAGCGCCCCGCTGGGGCCTTGTTCGGCCACCACCGCCACCAAATAGTTCGGCTCCTCCGAGCGCAGGTGCTCCTCATCGACGAGCACCCCAGGCGTCACCACCCGCACCACCTGGCGGTGCACGATCTTCGACCCACGCCGCGCCTTCGCCTGCTCGGGCGTCTCCATCTGCTCGCAGATCGCCACCTTAAAGCCGCGCTCGATCAACGTCCGCAGGTACCCGCCGATCGCGTGGTACGGCACCCCTGCCATCGGCACGGGGTCCTCGGCGTTTTTGTCGCGGGAGGTCACCGCGATGTCGAGCACCGGCGCGACCGTGATCGCGTCCTCAAAGAACATCTCGTAAAAGTCGCCCATCCGGAACATCAAGATCGCGTCCGGGTACTGCGCCTTGATCTCGAGGAACTGGCGCATCACAGGCGTCTCGACGTTGCTATGGGGCGCGGGCACGGGCTGGGTTGTAGCGCATCGCCCTGGCCGCAGCACGCGCTCACGCGCGAACGCAGTGAGCCGGATCGCATCACGACGGTGACGCGATCCAGACCACTCATTTTACTCGCTCAACTGCGCTCCACTCCGCCGCGCTCACGGGCGCCTCAACGCGGCACAACGTACGCGATCAACTGCTCTTGCTTCTCAAAGGCCCCCTTCGCCGCCAACGCGTCCTCCCACTTGGTGAACGACCCGATCCGCACGCGGTGCCACGTCCGTCCCTGCACCTCACCCGCCTCGACCCGCGCGTCATGACCGTTGCGGCGCATCTTCTCCGCCATCTTCTCCGCCTCATCGGCGCTCGCGTACGCCTTGAGCTGCAAGGTGAACGCCCGCGTCGCCTTCGGCGAGGACGGCAATTGGGGCGCCTCACCCGAGCGCGCCGACGAGGCCATCACCGCCGCCGGATCGGGCCGCGGCTCCGGCCGCAGCTCCGCCTCGTTCGCCTCGTTCGCCTCGTTCACTGCGCCCTCGCTCGCGCCTGGCTCCAAGGCCGCGGCGATCTTGCTGCCTGGCAGCGCCGGCTCAGGCGCCCGCGCCCCCGCCAGCGGCGCCTCGCCCTTGGCCGTGCCCACCCGCGGCTCCAGCCTCGCCAGCGTCGACTCCTTGCTCGCCTTCTTGCGCTTCTCCGCCGCCTCACGCTGCGCCCGCAGCGCCTTCTCCTCGCGCGGAGGCACCTTCGGATCGCGCGTCTCCGGCATGCCCTCGGTCGCCGGCGCCGCCAGCCCGTGCTTGAACGCGAACGCGTCGGTCAGCCCCGCCGCGCCCCCCTCCGGTGTCACCTCGGGGATCGTCTCCAGCCCAGCGATCAGCGGCGCAGGCGCGCCCTGGCTCGCGATCGCCCCCTCCTTCGCCCCGCCCGCTGCGCCGCCGTCCTGTCGCCCGACCATCACGCCCAGGGCGAACACAAAACAGCCGACCACCGACAGGCCGAAGAAGCCAAAGAACACCTGCCGGTTGTCGAGCGAGAACTCGACCTTCTCTTTTGACTCTTGGATCTCGCGCATCGCGTCCTGCTCCCGAAAGCTCCCTCACCGAGTACGCCGCGCCGGCCGATCGACCAAAAAATCCGCGAGGATCCCGGGGCGCCCCAGGCCTACTGCACGATCCGCAGCTGCGCCGCCGGATCCCGCAGCGGCGGCGGCGGCGGCGCTGCCGCGGGCGCCCCGTTCGGGCTCGACCCACGCCGGACGATCTGCGTCGTCGGCGGGTAGTTCAGCTCCCACTCCTCCGTGCGCACCACCGCCTCATCGGCGATCAACTTACGCCGGCGCACCACCTTGAACCCGCGCTTCCCCTGCTGCGCCACCTCCGACGCCCCCACCCGCAGCCGCGGATCGTCCCGCACCACCGTCTTGAACGGCAGCACCTCCTTGAGCTCGCGCTCGAACGCCACCTTATACGGCCGCTCCTTGCCGAGCACCTCGATCTTCACCTCACCCGCGCTCACCACGCTGTGCAGCACCACCGGGAAGTCGTACGGGTTGCGCAGCTTCATGTCGATCGCCCCGTACACCACCGTCGAGTCCAGCCCCATATCGATATACGAGCTCGGTCGGCTGTGCGGCCGCGCGTGCGCCAGATCCAGCCCCGCGAAGAACGCCGCCCCGTACAGCGTCGACGACACCTGACAGGTCCCGCCGCCCACCACGTCGACCAGCTCGCCCGCCGTGATCCCCGGCGCGTAGCGGTAGCCCGCCTCATCGCTGCGCTCGCCGACCACCGCGTTGAACGAGAACGTCTCCCCCGGCATCAACACCTGGCCGTCCAGCGCCTGCGCCCCCAGCTTGACGTTGTGGTTGCGATCCGCGTGATCGTTGTCGTTGTGGTAGCGCGTCGAGAACGACCCGAGCACCGCCCCGATCGCCAGCTCGTCCGCGATCGTCGCCAGCGGGTCGGCCACCGGCGGCCGCACCTGCGTCACCAGCTCGATCCGATCTGCCCCTGAGGCCAGCCCGATCGCCACCGCCGACAGCGAGTCGAACGGCAGCAGCGACGCCCCCGGCCGCGCCTTCGCGACCACCCGCCGCTGCCAATCGAAGCGCGTCGGCAGCGACGGCCGCTCCACGCTCGGCGCGAGCGCCAGCAGCTCGACCAGCGCCGCGCGCGCCTCGAAGCGATACCCGACCCGCAGATCGATCGCCCCGCGCTCCGCCGCCGCGCGCTCTTGCAGGTCCAAAAAAAGATCGCCGCTACGACCGACCGCCAACGCCGCCGCGATCGCGTCCTCGGGGCTAGCCACCGCGCCCAGCGCCCGCGCCTCGCGGGCCACCCGCACCTCGCCGGCCACCAGCTCCAGCGGGCGCACGAGCCCCTCTTCTGCCGCCGCAGCGGCCACCGTCCGCAGCCCCGCCGCGTCCAGTCCCCCGACCGGGGACCCGCCCAGCCGCACCCCCGGGAGCACCCGCAGGTCCTCCCCCGCTCGCGTGTAATCGCCCAAAACACCCGCCGCGGCCGCCGCCAGCGCCCCCGCCATCGCCACCCCTTCAACCGCTCCGAGCGCCCGCCGCCAGCCGGGCCCCGTGGGCGCGCCTACGCGCGTCGCCGGCGCGACCTGCTCTGCCGCGCCGATCTCAGGGGTCGCCGACGGCGCCTGCTCCGTCGCCTTCGCGACCCGCCCCCGACGACGGCTCTTCTGCGCGGATGTAGCGGCCATGCCCGGAACCTGCGCCGCACCCTAGGCCAGCCGGCGCGCCTCGCCAAATATTCCTCAGCTCCGCCGGGGCCCCAGCGCCGCTGACCGCAGGGAACCCCAGCTCCCCGGCGGGGTCGTATCCGGGTTATGAGTGCACCTATGCCCGCCAACGCACCGCCCAAGGGCTACGGGCCCCGCCAGCGCCGCCTGCCCGCCGCCCTCAAGCTCTGGGTCGCGCTGGTCCTGATCAACCTCGTCGGCATGCTCGTCAGCATCTGGTGCGCGGCCAAGCTGCGCGCCGTGCCGGCCACCAGCAGCCAAGAGACCCTGCTCTTCGCCGCCTACTACGGCGCCATGGGCCTCGCCGCGCTCGTCGACGCCCTCTGGCTCGACGAGCTGCTTTTTAAGGGCGCCTTCCGCCTCTCTCACCTCCAAGGCAAGAGCGCCGACACCCTGCGCCAGAGCGACGACGTGCAGGTCATGGCCGCCGCCCTCCAGCGCTCCTCCTACTCTTTCCCCGCGCTCGTGATCGCCGGCGGCCTCGCCTCTTACTTCCTCTTTAACCTCGTCAACGGCGACTTCAATTTCTACTGGCGCACCCTCGGCCACCACATCGCCGCCCTCCGCGACGAGGCCCCCGAGGCCCAGCGCCTGCAAGCGATCGCCGAGCTGTCGATCCGCCGCGACCCCAAAGATCGCCACTTCATCCCCGGCGTGCTCCGCCGCGAGCTCGAGCGCGGCGGCCCGACCGCGATCTGGGCCACCTGGGCGCTCGGGCGCTTCCGCGATCTGCCGCCGCGCCAGCGCGAGCCGATCTACGACGCCCTCTTCGCCGCCACGCGCGCCGCCGATCCTGCCCTCCGTCGCGAAGCCGTGATCGCCCTCGCTCGCCTCCAGCACCGCGGCGTCGTCGCCCCCCTCACCAGCGAGCTCGCCGCCGATCTCGCCGCCCTCGACGCCGGCCGTCCCGTCGATCTCCGCCTCGTCTACAGCACCGGCTGGGTCCAGAGCATGGAGGCCGTGCCCGCCCTCCGCGAGCTGCTCGCGCGCGGCGACCAAGACACCCAGCGGGTCGCCGCCTGGGCGCTCGCTCAGCACCGCGACGAAGCCGGCGGCCGCGCGGTCGTCCGGATCCTCGAGGATCGCCTGCCCGCCGCCTCCTTGCCCGTCCGCTGCGCGCTCGTCTACGCCCTCGGGATCACCAGCGACGAGGCCTCCAACCCCGCCCTCATGCACGCCCACGACCTCGCCACCCCGGCCGAACGGCAGACCCCCTGCGAGCTCGTCCAATTCGATCTCCGCCCCGACGGCGGCGACGAGAGCGTCCGCCTGCTCGAGCCCGTCGACACCTACGAGATGCGGATCCTCCACTCGATGGGCCAGATCCGCGCCACCGCCCCAGCCCTCCGCGCCGAGGTCGAGCCCTGGCTCCGCCAGGTCATCGCCGCCGCCGAACCCGGCAGCCTCAAGCAGCTCCGCGCCACCTCCTTGTTGGAAGGGATCGAGGCCGCCCGCGACGACCGCCCCAAGGCCAAAGCCCCCTAGACCGCGCACTCGCCCTTGGCGCCGCCCGATCGCCGCCCCACGCGACACACGTCATCGCCCCTCTGCCCGCATGTTCGGCCTCCTGCTCGTCGCCCCGCTGCTCCTCGCCGACCCGGCCAACGGCGGATCCTGGCCTTTGTGGCCCAACGCCGCCGCCCTCGACGCCGAACCCTTGCGCCCGGACAGCGGCGCCGCCGAGAGCCGCCGCGGGGCCGCCCTGCGCGCCCTCGACGGCTACCCCGACGCCCTGCTCACCGAGCACCTCCTGCTCGCCCTCGAAGATCGCTCCCCGCAGATCCGCCGCGAAGCCCTGCAGATCTGCGCTCGCCGCCGCCTCCGCGCCTGCCTGCCCGCCGCCCGCCGCCGCTGGAGCGAGGCTCACGGCGATCTCAGCAGCAGCCTCTACGCCCTCCGGCTCCTCTCCGCCGAAGGCACCGACGAGGCCGTCGATCGCCTCTTGGGCGTGCTACGCCAGCCCAACGACCTCATCCGCGCCGAGGCCGCCCGCCTGCTCGGCTTCATCGATCTCCCCAAAGGCGCGGATACGCGCGTCCGCCTCGCCCTCGTCGCCAAGCTCAACGACAGCGCCCCCGAAGTGCGACGCGAGATCGCCCGCAGCATCGGCCTCCGCGGCGCCACCGAGGCCACCCTCGTGCTCGCCCACCTGCTCGACGATCCGGATCCCGAGCGCCGCCAAAGCGCCGCCGAGGCGCTCGGTCTGCTCGCCGATCCGCGCGGCTTACCGGCCCTCACCCGCGCCCTCGATCGCGGCGACGAGCCCAACGTCATGCTCGAGCTGCTGCGCGCGTACGCCCGTTTCCCCGGCCCGACCGTCGATCAACACCTCCTGGATCTGCTCGACGCCCCGCCCCGCGGCCTCAACACCAAGCAGATCCCCCGCGTCCTCGGCGAACGGACGCTCAGCCCCGCGGCCATCGACGCCATCATCCTGCGCCTCCGTGAGCCCGATCTCCGCCCCTTCCTCTTCGCCACCCTCGTCCTGCTCGGTGATCAGCCGATCCCCGCCCTCCGCGCCGCCCTGGAGCGCGGCCTCGAGCCTGCGCTCGCGATCGAGGTCCGCCGCCTCATCCGCGCCCGCGACCTCAGCGCTCTCCACCCCCCGCCCGCGCCCACCTATCCCCCCGACAACGACCCCCTCGCCTGGAGCGCCCTGCTCTCCCCCTCGGCCGACCCTGCCGCCCCCGCCGGTCCCGGCAACCCAACCGACCTTGCCGACCTCGGCAACCCGGCGCTCTCACCGGCCGCCAACCGACTGCTGATCGCCGCCGAGCTCGGCAAACGCGCCCCACCGTGGCTGGCTGCGCTCACCGCTGGCGTCCTCGAGACCACCCTCGCTCCCGACCGGTGGCGCCCCTGGGCCCTCGCCCTCGCCCTCACCGCCCCCGGCGACGCCAAAGACACGCCCAGTCTGCTCCTTTGGGCCCGCCTCGCCGCCGCCGCCGACGATCCCCACCTCGATCCCGCCGATCGCTGCCTCGCCCTCAGCGCCTTCGCGGTCGCCCCCGCCAAGGTGCAGCGCCAGCTCGGCGCGCCTCACCTCCAGCGTTGGATCCGCGACCCTCGCGTCCAGATCCGCGCCTGCGCCGCCCTCACCCTCGCCCTCACCGCCACCGAGGCGCACGCCCACGCCCTGCTCGCCCTCCTCCACGACCCCGCCAGCCGCGTCCGCGCGGCCGCAGCCCTCGCCCTACGCGCCTATCCGCGCCCGATCCCCCCGCGAGGCCGCGCCCACCTCGCCCACCTCAGCGAGAGCGACCGCGATCCCCACGTACGCGCCGCCGCCCGCCTCGCCTACCACGCCCTCGAACAACCCCACAGCGCGCCCCCCACCCTCACCTGGTACAGCGCCCCCGCGCAGCGCCCCGGCTGGCTCCTCCTCGAGATCGACGGCCAAAGCGCCGCTGCCCCTGCGTTCACCCTCGCTGGAGTCACTTGGACCTTGCTCCCCGGCCCCGGCGTGGTCCTCCTGCCCCAGCAGTTCGATCCGGCGGACCTTGAGCTCGACGACATCGACGAGTGATCGCCCGCGCTCGCCCGATGTCACGAATTAAAACATTTTTCACAGCCACGCTATAGATCCGAACAGCCAACGCGTCCCTCCGCGCCTCAGCCCCGGCCAGTCGTAGCAACCACCTACGATCATTCAAAAAACCTCGATCCCCTCGCGCTTGCAGTGCAGGGCCGCATGAACCTCACCTCCGCGTCCACCTGTGACGAGTTCATGAGCCTCACCCAGCCGCACCTCCGCGATCTCACCCGCACCGGCATGCGCCTCACCCGGCAGCCCGCGGAGTGCAACGATCTCGTGCAAGAGACCCTGCTGAAGGCGTGGAGCAAGCGCGATCGTTTTGACCCGCGCGGCAACCTCGGCGCCTGGCTCTCCCGGATCCTCATCAACACCTTCATCTCCAACTACCGCCACCAGCGCGTCGTCGCCGCCGCCGCCGCCCGCTCCGATCTGGTCGAGCACCTCTTCGACCGCCAACGCCTCGCCGACGCCGATGATCCCGCCGAGTGTTGGCACCGCAGCGAGCTCGCCGACGAGGTGCTCCAGGCCCTCCGCGCCCTCCCGCCGGCCTTCCGCGAGATCGTCGAGCTCATCGACCTCCACGGCCTCGCCTACCGCGACGCCGCTGATCGCCTCGGCATTCCGGTCGGCACCGTCATGAGCCGCCTCCACCGCGCCCGCCGCCTCCTCCGCGATCAGCTCCGCCTCTACGCCCGCGAACACGGCCTCGGCCTCGCCGCCTAAGCGCCGCCGTCGCCGCTATGCTCCGCCCGTGGCCGGGCCGATCTTGCACGTCGACATGGACGCCTTCTTCGCGTCCGTCGAGGTCCGCGACGATCCGAGCCTGCGCGGTCGACCCGTGCTCGTCGGCGGCGCGGGTCGGCGCGGCGTCGTCGCCGCCGCCAGCTATGAAGCCCGACGCTTCGGCTGCCGCTCCGCCCAGCCGATGGCCCACGCCCTGCGCCTGTGCCCGCAGGCCGTCGTGATCTGGCCGCGCCACGACGCCTACGCCGCCGCCTCCCGCCAAGTCTTCGCGATCTTCGCCCGCTTCTCCCCCCTCGTCGAAGGCCTCTCGATCGACGAAGCCTTCATCGATCTCGACGGCACCCAGCGCCTCTGGGGCCCGCCGCGCGCGGTCGCGGAGGCGATCCGCGCCGCCGTCCGCGCCGAGATCGGGCTGACCTGCTCCGTCGGGATCTCGAGCGTCAAGTTCATCGCCAAGATCGCCAGCGGCATGAACAAGCCCGACGGCCTCACCGAGATCCATCGCGGCGACGAGCTCGACTTCCTCGCCCCCCTGCCGATCGGCGCGCTCTGGGGGGTCGGCCCGCGCACCGAGGCGCGGCTGCTCCAGCGAGGGATCCGCACGGTCGGCGACCTCCGGCGCCTCGGCGAGGCGACCCTCATCGAGTGGTTCGGCGCGCACGGCCAGCACCTGCACCGCCTCAGCCGCGCGCAGGACGACCGCGCCGTGATCCCCGACCGCGCCGCCAAGTCGATCAGCCACGAGGACACCTACGAGCGCGATCTGATCGGCGAGGACGCCCTCCGTCGGCACCTGCTCAGCCAAGCGACGCGCGTCGCCGACCGCCTCGTCGCCCAGGGCCTGCGCGCGCGGGTCGTGCACCTCAAGATCCGCGACAGCGCCTTCGTCACCGAGAGCCGCCAGTGCACCCTGCCTCGCGCCACCGACGAGCAGCGCGAGATCTACGCCGCCGCGTGCCGCCTGCTCGCCACCGTCGAGACCGACGAGCGCGGCTTTCGCCTCACCGGAGTCGGCGTCGCCAGCTTCGAGTCAGCCCACACCACAGCCCAGCTCGACCTGCTCCCGCCCACGCCGACGGCCGCGCGCGGAGCCGCGCTCCAGACCGTCCTGTCCGCCGTACGCGAGCGCTTCGGCCACCAAGCCCTCTTCCCCGCCGCGGCCGGCGCCGAGCGGCGCCCCGACACGACCGGCGCCATCTCCGAGAGCCTCCCCCAGCCGCACCGGCCCCCGCCCAAGCGCCCCTGAGCGGCCGCGCCTCACCGCGACGATCGCCCGCCGAGATCACCGCGGCGAACGCCCGCGCTACACTGCCCTCCAGGCGCTCGTCATGCACAAAAGCCCCGCCCTCGCCCGCTCGCGCGCCCTCGCCGTCCTGCTCGCCTTCGCCGGCGCCGCCTGCACCGCCCCTCCCGAGCCCCTCTCCGCCAAGCCGGGCGATCTCGCCCCCGTCTTTGAGGCCCCCGATCTCCAAGGCGTCACCGTCTCGCTCAGCGCCCTCCGCGGCAGCGTCGTCCTGCTCAACGTCTGGGCCACCTGGTGCGAGCCTTGCCGCGAGGAGCTCCCGGAGCTCGCCCGCCTGGCCGCGCGCCACCGCGAAGGCGGCCTCGTCGTGCTCGGCGTCAGCGTCGACGGCCTCAAGGCCCAAGACGAGCTCCGCCGCCTCGTCGACGCCTCCGGGGTCACCTACCCGATCCTCCTCGATCCACGCAGCACCATCGTCCCGAAGCTCAAGATCGTCGGCTTCCCGACGACCGTGCTCATCGATCGTCAAGGCGTCCTCCGCTGGCGCCAAGAGGGCCTCATCAGCAAGGGCGACCCGGCGCTCGCCGCGGCGATCGAGTCCGCCCTCGCCGCCGACTCGACCTAGTAGACGATCGACCTCACGCGGTCGGCTCGGCGACCAGCGCCCCTGCCACCGGCTCTGGCCCGCTCACGCGCGCCTCTTCGTTGCTGCGGCGCATCGTCCGCGCCCGGCGCAGGGGAGGCAACATCCGCCCGGCGATCACCTCACGCACCTCCTGCACCGTCAGCACCTCGCGCTCGACCAACGCCTTCGCCAGCGCCTCGAGCGACGCGAAGTGCTCCTTCAGGATCCCGCGGGAGCGCTCGTACTGGCGGATGATCAGCGCGTGCACCTCGTGATCGATCGCCTGCGCCGTCGACTCCGAGTAGCTCGCCGACTGCTGGATATCGCGGCCGAGGAACGGCTGCGACTCCCCCTTCGCGTACGAGATCGGCCCGAGCGCGTCGCTCATGCCCCACTCGCAGATCATCCGGCGCGCCAAGCTCGTCGCCCGCTCGATGTCGTTGCTCGCGCCCGTCGTCTTCTGGCCGTCCAGCGCCAGCTCCTCCGCGATCCGCCCGCCCATCAAGATCGCGATCTGCGCCTCCGCGTGATCGCGATCGATGCTGTAGCGATCCTCCTCTGGGAGCTGCTGCGTCACCCCCAGCGCGCGCCCGCGCGGGATGATCGTCACCTTGTGGATCGGATCCACGTGGCTGGTCGGCAGCATCATCGTCACCAGCGTGTGGCCCGCCTCGTGCCACGCGGTCGTCCAGCGCTCCTTCTCCGAGATGATCGCCGAGCGCCGCTCCGAGCCCATCAGCACCTTATCCTTCGCCCGGTCGAAGTCGTCCTCGTGCACCCGATCGCGGCCCTCGCGGGCGGCCAACAAAGCTGCCTCATTGACCAGGTTCTCGAGGTCAGCCCCCGAGAACCCCGGCGTACCGCGGGCGATCAGCCCCAGATCGATCTCATCCGCCATCGGCACCCGGCGCGTGTGCACCTTCAGGATCGCCTCCCGGCCGCCGACGTCGGGCAGCCCCACGACGATCCGCCGGTCGAAGCGCCCCGGCCGCAGCAGCGCCGGGTCGAGCACGTCCGGGCGGTTCGTCGCCGCCACCAGGATCACCCCGTCGTTGCCCTCAAAGCCGTCCATCTCGACCAAGAGCTGGTTCAGCGTCTGCTCGCGCTCGTCGTGGCCGCCGCCCAGGCCGGCGCCGCGGTGGCGCCCGACCGCGTCGATCTCGTCGATAAAGATAATGCACGGCGCGTTCTTCTTGCCCTGCTCGAAGAGGTCACGCACCCGGCTCGCGCCGACGCCCACGAACATCTCCACGAAGTCGGAGCCCGAGATGCTGAAGAACGCGACCCCCGCCTCGCCCGCGATCGCCTTCGCCAGCAGCGTCTTGCCCGTCCCTGGCGGCCCCATCAGCAGCACCCCCTTCGGGATCCGCCCGCCCACCCGCGTGTACTTCCGCGTGTCGCGGAGGAAGTCGATGATCTCCTCCACGTCCTCGCGCGCCTCGTCGACCCCTGCCACGTCTTTGAAGGTGATCTTCGTGTGGTGCTCGTTCAGCAGCCGCGCCCGGCTCTTGCCGAAGCTCATCGCCCGACCGCCGCCCGCCTGCATCTGCCGCATAAACATCACCATCAGCACGACGATGAAGATCATCGGCAACCACATCAGCGCGAACTGGAGGAACGCGCTGTCCTCCTCCGGCTCGACCTTAAAGTCGATCCCCTTCTCGCTGAGCTTGGTGTACAGCCCCTCCGTGAGCGGCCCGGTGACCTCGTAGGTCTTGCCCGCCAGCTCATACGAGATGCCCACGTGCGCCGGGTGCACCTCGATCTTCAGGGTCGTGTTGCCCTTCAGCGACTCCCAGTCGCCCTCCACCACCTCCATGAACTTGGCGTAGCTGATCTGCTTCACCTCCTGGCTGGTGTTGAGCATGTTGGCGAGCGCCAGCACGGCGACGATCAGGACCAGCCAAACGAGGAGGGTTTTAGTCTGCTGCTTCACGATAGAGGGCGCGGGGCGGCCGCAGGTGTCGCAGCATAGCCCTGGCCCCCAGGAGGGTCAATGGTTGGCCCGCCCCCCGTCCCGCTCCGGTCGCACGAGCAGCCCGATCGGCCCCAATTCCAGCCGGATCCCCCCTGCCAGCGACCACTGACGGGGCGCGAGCGCTGCCTCTGTGCCGCCGATCGCCGCGGCCCGCGCCATGATCGCGCGATCGATCGCCTCCACGCTCGCGCTCCCCAGCTCCGCCGCCGCGTCGACGCGCAGCCCCGCCTCATCATCACCACCGTCACCACCACCATCACCGGGCGACCCTGCCGTCGCGCCCGCGCCACGCGCGATGATCCGCCGCAGCACCCGCCAGCGGATCGCCCGCGGCAGCCCTTCAAAGCCCACCAGCGACCACCCCGCCGCGCCCCGCCGCCCCGCCTCCTCGCGCGCGGCCCAGCCCGCCAGCGCGTCCTCTGCGTCGCGCGCCTGCCCCGTCAGCGCCGAGATCGCCCGCTCCAGCCGCGGGTTCCGGGCGCGCAGCCGCGGCAGCACCGCCTCCCGCAGCTCCACCCGCAGGTGCCGCTCGTCGTGGTTCGTCGGGTCATCGATCGCCACCAGCCCCAGCCGCCCGCACAGCGCCGCCGCCTCCGCCCGCGTGATCCGCAGCAGCGGCCGCAGCCACCGCCCCTCGATCGCCGCCATACCCGCCAGTCCTTCGAGACCTGCCCCTCGGACCATGTGCATCAAGACAGTCTCCGCCTGGTCCGTCGCCGTGTGCCCGAGCGCGATCCAGTCGGCCCCGCAGCCCGCCGCCAGCGCCTCCAGCGCCGCCCGGCGCGCCCGCCGCGCCCGCGCCGGCAGCCCCGCTCCGACCGCCAGCTCCAGCCGCGCCCCGACGAACGGCAGCCCCCGCCGCGCCGCCAGCGCCGCCACCTGCGCCGCCTCCAGCGCCGAGCTCGCCCGCAGCCCGTGGTCCACGTGGCCCACCGCGAGCGTCACCTCCAAGCTCGGCGCCAGCAGCTCCATCACCCCTAGCAGCGCCAGCGAGTCCGGGCCGCCCGAGCAGGCGATCAGCACCCGCCCCCCCCTCAGCCACCCCGCCCCGCCGCCGTCGCCCGCACAGAGGGCCCGGCGGGCCTCGCCGACGGCGCGCGCGATCATCGGGTGACGAGGTGGCACGAGATCGCCGCGATGATACCTTCCCGCCGATGAGCGCGCCCACTCGCCCCCCGATCGCCGAAGACACCGAGCTCGACTCGGCCCGCATCGAGGACGAGCTCGCCCTCGCCCTCAAGGATCCGCTCAGCCTCGACGACCGCGACGACCTCGACGTCTTCGTCCCCTCGATCCCCGCGCCCACCTTCTTCCAGCTCGCCCGCCACCTCCACAGCGAAGGCCGCCTCGATCTGCTCTTCCCCCACGCCACCGCCGATCAGCTCACCGCGACCCTCGATCTAGGCGCCTGGGACGGCGATCAGCTCGACGTCATCAAGGTCCGCGAGTGGTGCACCGCCATCGTCACCACCTACGAGGCCGCCCCGCGCGGCGCGCTCGCCCGCCTCGTCACCGCCATGGATCCTGAGCTGTGGACCTACGCCGTGCTCCCCGGCACCGCCATCCACGAGCTCGATCCCGACGACGAGGACGCCCGCGACCTCGCCTTCCAGGACCTCCCCGGCCTCTTCACCTACGAGACCCCCGACGGCGTCTTCGCCCTCAGCATGCCCGACGATCCCTTCGGCCGCGCCGCCGCCCGGATCGTCGACGCCATCTACCACGACGATCTCGCCCTCGGCCGCGAGCTCATCGTCGCCACCCGCGCCGCCCTCGCCTCCGCCGTCGAGGAGGACCTCCTGCGCTGGCGCAGCGGCCGCCTCGCCGACCTCGGCTTCGTCCCCTGGGAGGAGGCCATGAAGCTGCTCCGCCCGCTCCCACGCGAGCAAGCGCTCGCCCGCCGCGGCGTCGCCCCGCCCGCCAGCGCCCCCGCCGCCTCGCCCCCGCCCGCCACCATCCCCAAGTCCGCCCGCCTCCTCCACGCCGTCTTCAGCCGCCTCGATCCCGCCGAGCAGGGCCTCCGCGCCCGCGAGCTCGCGCTGCTCGCCAACGAGCTGATCTCCGCCCAGCGCCTCCCCCCTGGCGAGCTCGTCGCGCAGGAGCGCGTCCTCGGCCAAGCCCACGCCACCCTCACCCTCGCCCTCGAGCTGCTCGCACCAGCATGTCCCGAAGGACATGACCGTGAGGCCTTCCTCGCCGAGCGCCTCATCGCCCTCGGCCTGCGCGACCTCTTCCGCGTCGGCTACGGCGCCCTCGACAAGGTGCGCGCCGCCGCCCTCGCCCTCCACCGCGGCGGCCGCGTCTCCCTCGCCGCCGTCGGCTCCCTCCTCGATCGCCCCTGGGGCCCCGCCCTCGCCGCGCTCTGCCAGCGCCTGCCCGCCCTCGCCCTCGAGGGCAACAGCGCCGGGACCCGCCCCATCGCCGGGCTCGCCGATCTCGCCCGCGCCACCGCCCGCGTCGGCGAAGCTGGCGCCCTCGCCGCCCTCGCCTTTGACCCGCGCGGGTTCGCCCTCGACCCCGCCTGGATCAACCGCGTCGACGATCCCAGCGGCCTCGCCCTCGGCGATCTCATCCGCACTGCCCTTATCCACAGCCGCCTGCCAGGCGGCCGCGGCCCGCTCGCCCCGCTCATCGCCGACGACCTCCTCTGGGCCCGCCAAAGCCTCCTCGAGGCCGGCCAGCTCCGCCCCGAGCTCGCCGCCGAGCTACGCGAGCGCTGCGCCGCGATCGGCGCCCCCGAGCACGCTCCTGTCCTGGGGGACATCCTCCTCCCGCGCCTCGCCGTCGAGCTCGCCGGCCTCGAGCTCGACCAAGAAGGCCGCCCCGATCTCCGCCGCGTCAGCGCCCTCCTCACCGTCCAGCGCGTCGCCGTCTGGCTGCGCACCGGCCTCGACCGCGCCGACCCCTGAGCCCCGCGCGGGAGCGAGCGCTGCAAACCCACCAGCGCTGCTGATATCGTGGGTCATGCCCCAGTGGACCCCTCACCGAAGTGTGCCTGGCTCATTCGGCGTGCGCGCGGGAGGAGCGGGGGTCCTGCTGATCCGCGGCGACAACGGTCAAGAGCTCCACGTCTTCCACGTCGATCACGCGGTCGACACCGACGCCCAGCGATCACAGGCGTGGTGGTGCCGGCGGCGGGGCATCCCGCTCGACGCGGCGGGCAACGTACGCGGCTGGAGCGCCGTCGAGACCCACCTGACCGGCCAGCTCCTCCCCACCGGCTACATGGCGATCGCGCCCGGCTTCCTCCGCGACGCCGTCTACCCGAAGTTCTCCTTCGTCGGCGGCTGCGCGACGCGGGCGGGCGGCAAGGTGCTCCTCTTCGACCGCTTCCGCCACCACCTCGCCCACCTCTCGCGGCCCGACGAGACCAGCGAGCAGATCCGCGCCGTCGGCGAGCAGAGGGACCTTCCTGTAGCCCTGCGCAGCGCCGAGTCAGCGGACGCGACACTCTCGATCACCGACCTCGGTGGACCTGCCCAAGAGGATCTCGTCCTCGTTCACCTGAAGGGCACGGGGCCCTGGAGCGCGTGGTACCGGATCGGCTGGGATCTCGACGCGACCGGGGCAGCACGCGGCGGCTGGTCCGCGGACAAACCGATCCCTGGCGACTTCCCCGCGACCGGCCTCAGCGTCGCGCGGGTCTGCTGGGGGGAAGCGCGGCACCTCCTCGTCTACTCGCTGGAGCCGTCGTCGGGCGGGCACATCGGCCGCTATCGGCTCGGCTACGACATCGACGAGAACGGCGACGTGCGCCGCTGGGGGCCGTGGATCCGCGCCCCCGGCGTGATCCTCGGCCAGATCCAGGGGCTCGCGATCACCGTCGGACACGTCGCCGGTGACGCCCGCCCTGACCTCGTCGTCGTCCACATCGCCAACCAAGGCGGCCACAACGTGGGGACCTACCAGGTCGCCTTCGACCTGCTCGACCTGGGCGCCTTCGCGACCGCCGCCGCTCCGCCGCCGCTCCCGCCCGTGCTCGCGCGGCCGCCGATCACCGCCGCCTCATGGAGCGAGGGGCGCCTCGACCTCCTCGGCGTCGGCGCCGACGACCAAGTCTTCCAAAAATCCTACGATCAGCAGCGGTGGTGGCCCGACCCGAAGGGATGGCAGCCGCTGGGCGGCGGCTTCTCGGGCCCGCCGCGGGCGATCTCCTGGGGGCCCGGGCGCCTCGACCTCGTCGGCGTCGGCGCCGACCGCTCGATCTACCAAAAGACCTGGGACGGCCGCTGGTGGCCCTCGCCGAGCGGCTGGACCTCACTCGGAGGCCAATTCATCAGCCCGCCGACGCTCGCGTCGTGGGCCCCGAATCGCCTCGACATCTTCGGCCTCGGCCCCGACGGCCAGCTCTTCCATAAGACCTGGGATGGTCAGCGCTGGCTGCCCACGGCGAGCGGCTGGCAGCCCCTCGGCGGGCGCTTCCTCCACCCGGTCGCGACCGTGTGCCGGGCCCCCGACGCGCTCGAGATCTTCGGCGTCGGCGCCGACGGCGCGATGTACAACAAGGCCTGGTGGAAGTCGGCCTGGACCCCCGCCGCCGGCGATTGGACACGCCTGGGTGGCCGCTTCATCAGCCCGCCGGCGGCCGCGTCGTGGGGTCCTGGACGCATCGACGTGGTCGCCATCGGCGCAGACGGAGCGATGTGGCACAAGACCTGGGACAACAACCGCTGGATGCCCTCCCCGGACGGCTGGAGCTCGCTCGGCGGCGTGTTCACCAGCGGCCCTGCGATCGTCACGCTCGGCCCCGGATCCCTGCACCTCTTCGGCCTCGGCGGCGACGCCGGCATGTACCACCGCGAGTGGGACGGCTCCGCGTGGTCGAGCTGGCGCCCGCTCGGCGGCGTGTTCATGGCCGCGCCGGTGGCGATCGGCCGGGCTGGGCGCGTGGACGTGTTCGGCCTCGGCACTGACGGCGCGATGTACCAGCGCTGGTGGACCGCCGCCGCCGGCTGGCAGCCGAGCGCCTGGGTGTCGCTCGGCGGGATATTCGCGCTCAAGTAGCCCGCCCGCCGCTCACGGATCGAAGCTCACCAGCGCCGCCGCCGCCGCCGCGCGCTGCGCCTCGCGCTTCGTCGCCCCCTCACCGGCGCCCAGCACCCGCGGCGCCCCCTCCACGGTCAGCTCCACCCGCGCGATCCACCACGGCGCCGCGCTGGTCGAGCCCTCGGCCGCCGCGCACACATACCGCGGCGTCTGCCGATACCGCCCCTGCACCACCCGGCCGAGCAGTGACTTCACGTCCTCCTCTCCCGGATCGAGCCCCGCCATCACCTCCGCGAAGAGCCGATCAAACGCCGCCCCAGCCGCCGCCAGCGGATCACGCCCGCACGCCCGCGCGTCCAAAAAGATCGCCCCCAGCGCCGCCTCCAGCGCGTCTGCCAGCGACCCGTCGCGCTCCCGCGCCCCCCCCTGCGCGTCCCCGCGCCCGACGAAGAGCCACGCGCCAAGCCCCAGCGCCCGCGCCACCGTCGCCAGCCCCGCCTCGCTCACCACACGCGCCTGCATGCGCGTCAGCGCCCCCTCGCTCGCGTCGTCGAAGCGCAGCCACAGCCGCTCCGCGCTCAACAGATCCAGCACCGCGTCGCCGAAGAACTCGAGCCGCTCGTGGCTCGGCCAGCCCGCGTGAGGGTGCTCGTTACACCATGACCCAAGGGTCAGGGCCACCCGCAGCAGCGCCGGCCGCGCGAACTCATAGCCGAGCGCGGTGATCAGCGGCCGCAGCCCGGCCAGCTCCTCGATCACCGCCGGATCTGCGCCCTCATCAGGCAACGATCGCAGCGCCGCCGGCAGCGCCCCGCGCGTCACGGCGCCTCTCCTTCACCCGCCTCGATCCACCCGCCCCCCACCACCTGATCGCCCACATAGATCACCCCCGCCTGCCCCGGCGCGACCGCCCGCACCGGCGCGTCGAAGCGCACCCGCGCCCGCTCCCCGAAGAATTCCACCGTCGCCGGCGCCGGCGCCGATCGGTGCCTGATCTGCACCTCCGCGCGGATCTCCCCCGACGCCGGCAGCTCCGCCATCCGCCGCAGCGGCGCCAGCCACAGCCCCTGCACCGCCAGCGCCTCCGCCTCGCCGACCACCACCTGCCGCGTCGCCGGCAGCACCGCCAGCACGTAGCGCGGCGACGACCCCGCGACCCGCAGCCCGCGCCGCTGCCCGACCGTCACCGTGTGGATCCCCTCGTGGCTGCCGACCACTTTACCTGACTCATCGACCAGCTCACCCGGCGCCAGCGCCTCCGCCGCGATCCCCAGCGCCCGCGCCTGCGCCTCCACCACCGCCCCCCGCTCCTGCCCGCCGACGAAGCACAGCTCCTGGCTGTCCGGCGCGTCCCAGCTCGGCAGCGCCAGCGCCCGCGCCCGCTCGCGCACCTGCTCCTTACGCCATGTCCCGAGAGGGAAGCGCACCCGCGCCAGCGCCTCGCGGCCCATCGCGAAGAGGAAGTAGCTCTGGTCCTTCCCCGGGTCGACCCCCCGCAGCAGCGCCCCGTCGACGCTCCGCGCGTAGTGCCCGGTCGCCAGCAGCTCCGCCCCGAGCGCCCGCGCCCGCGCCAGCAGCGGCCCGAACTTCACCTGCTCGTTGCAGCGCACGCACGGGTTCGGCGTCCGCCCCGCCGCGTACTCGCGCGTAAAGTCGTCGATCACCGCCCGCTGGAAGCGCGCCCGCTCGTCCACCGTGTAGTGCGGGATCCCCAGGCGCGCGCACACGTCCTTCGCCCGGTCGATCTCCGCCGGCGAGCAGCAGCTCCCCCCGCGGCCCTGCGGCGCCGGCCCCTTCGCGTCGTAGAGGCGCATCGTCAGGCCGATCACCTCGTGCCCCTCATCGCGCAGGATCGCCGCCGTCACCGACGAATCGACCCCACCGGACATCGCGCACACCACTCGCATCGCAGCACCTCGCGCCTCGCTGGCGCCCGCGAAGCTACACCAGCGCCGGCCTCATCGGTACCGGATCGAGCGCCTCACGTGCGACATGGACACTCCGCGCTCGTCGGAGCCACGGGAGCAGGGCCGGCTTCTACGCGCGTTGACCCGCCGGGAGCGACACAACGATCGCCCCCTTCGACATGTCTCTGAAGACATCCCGAGGCCCCTCCCCCGCTCGCCTCACGGGTACGCGCAGCGCAGCGACGGCGTGCAGATCATCGGCGCGGGGCACTCACCGCCCGGCCCGCACAGCACCAGGCACCCCCAAAAGGCCACCGCGTCGCACGCGCCCGCGTTGCACTGCTCCTCCGCCGGGCACGCCTCGCCGCCGCCGCACGCCTGACCGCTGCCGCCGCCCTTAAAGAACGGCGAGCACTCCCCTGTCGCCTGCGCCAGCTCCTCTTGCGGGCAGGCCCCGCCCTCACCGCGGCAAAACGGCGCGCAGAAGATCGCCCCGCCGCCCAGATCCACCGAAGCCGTGCCGAAGGGGCACGTATCCTCATCAGAGGGCGGCGGATAATCGGGGGGCCCGTCCGATCCCGTCGTGCTCGTCGCCTCCGTCGTCGCCGCGGTCGCGCTCGCGTCGCTCGTCGCCTCGTCGCTCGACCCGCTGCTCATCGCCGTCGTCTCGGTCGCCCCACTCGCCTCCGTCGTCGCCTCGCTCGTGCTCGTGCTCGTGCTCGTGCTCGTCGAGCCCTCTGAAGCGGAGCCCGCGTCGTCACCACCGCAGCCGAGAGGCGTAGACACGAGCGCAATTGTGAGCGCGAGCGCGCGGCCGGAGAGCGACGACATCGTCATGCGATCGCACGCCCTGAGCGCCGCCGCAAGGCCCAACCCGCCGCCACCTCGCGCCAGAGCGCGCCAGCGAGCCCTCATGACGACGCTACAAGCGCAGCAGAGCCCGCGGACTTTGCGGTAGGCTGCCTAGGTCGCCCATTTTTTCACCCCCGCTCCCTCTCTCTGACCCCCTGTATCCATGGCACAGGCGCCGAGTCAACGCTCGCATGGGACCCCGACTCGGCTCGGCGGCGTCATCGATCGCGCCCCGCCTGTCGCCCCCGCCGAGGCCGCGGATCCGCGGATCGGCGCCACCCTCGCTGGACGCTACCGGATCCAGCGCAAGCTCGGCGAGGGCGGCATGGCGAACGTCTACCTCGCCGAGGACGCCGGGGCCGCGCACATGGTCGCGATCAAGGTCCTCCACGACGAGTCCGTCGATCAACAGGAGGTCGTCGAGCGCTTCCTCCAAGAGGCCCGCGCCGCCTCGGTCATCGGCCACCCCAACGTCGTCGAGATCTCCGACTTCGGCCGCAGCGACAGCGGCGAGGTCTACCTCGTCATGGAGCTCCTGGTCGGCGAAGACCTCGCTGACATGCTCGATCGAGAGGGAGCGCTCCCGTGGAGCCGCGTCCGGCCGATGCTCCTCCAGATCTGCGGCGCCCTCGCCGCGGCCCACGCCAAGGGCATCATTCACCGCGACATCAAGCCCGAGAACCTCTTCCGCCTCGACCGCGACGGCGACGCCGACTTCATCAAGATCCTCGACTTCGGGATCGCCAAGATCACCGCCACCGCGACCATGAGCGCCCGGGCGCTCACCCAGACCGGCTCGATCTTCGGCACCCCGGAGTACATGTCCCCTGAGCAAGCTGAGGGTCGCAAGGTCGATCCACGGACGGACATCTACTCCCTCGGCGTGATCGCCTACCGCCTCCTCACCGGCCGCGTCCCCTTCGACGGCGAGAGCCCCACCGTCATCCTCGTCAAGCACATGGTCGATCCGCCGCCGGTGCCCAGCCGCACCGCCCCCGCGCGCGGCCTCACCCCCTGCGTCGACGCCCTGATCCTCAAGGCCCTCGAGAAGGACCCCGCCAAGCGCTTCCAGACCATGGAGGAGCTCGCCGCCGCGATCGCCTCGATCGACGACAGCATGCAGCAGCGCGCCCCGCCCCAGCAGCGCCCCGCCGAGGACGCCCGACCGCCGCGCCCCGCCGGTCGCATCATCGTCATCATCCTCATCGTCGCCGTGCTGCTCAGCCTCGCCGCCGTACTCGCGCTGATCTTCTGGCCGCCGCCGCCGCCGCCGCCGCCGACGCCGCCGCCGCCCGTCCTCGTCGAAGAGCCGCCGCCGCCGCCGCCGGAGCCGCCTGCCCCGCCGCCGCCGATCACCCTGCGGATCCACAGCGCCCAGCCCGCCGAGATCTGGCGCGACGATCCCCGCGAGCTGCTCGGCCGCACCGATGATCCCGACGGCCTCAAGCTCGAGCGCGGGGAGGCCCCCCTCCGCCTGCTCCTGATCGCCGAAGGTTTTGAAGATCACCCCTTCGAGCTCACGCCCGCTGAAGATCTCGAGCGCAGCTACGAGCTCCTCAAGAAGAAACGCGCCAAGGGCAGCAAGCGCGCCAAGACGCCCCCTCCTTGAGGCTAATTCCGCGCATCGATCGCCCCGCGCGCGACTCTGCTACGGTCGCCGTCATGAACCCTCGCGCCCGCTCCCTCACCGCCCCCGCGCTCCTGCTCACCGTCGCCCTCACCGCCTGCACCGGCGACGACACCAGCGCGACCAGCAGCGCGACCGGCACCGACACCGCGACCACCGAGTCCACCGGGACCGCCACCACCGCGCCGACGAGCAGCGGCACCGCCACCACCACCACCACCACCACCACCACCACCATGGGCGGCACCGCCACGGAGACCGGCTCGACCGGCTCGACAACCTCCCCGGTCACCACCACTGACCCGACCACCACCACCGACCCTACCACCACCTCGGCGACCGACCCGACCACCACCACCGACCCGACCACCACCGGCGACACCACCGGCGACACCACCGGCGACACCACCGGCGACAATACCACCGGCATGATGATGGAGGCCTGTCCTTGTGCGCAGGTCGAGGTCCCCCTCGACGACGGGATCTTCATCCTCAGCGACGACGCCGAGCTGTGGAAGTACAAGCCCGAGGACAACTCCTTCCAGCAGCTCGGCGCGCTCGGTTGCAACAACATGACCAACACCTTCTCCATGGCCGTCGACCGCGAGGGCTTCGCCTGGGTCATGTTCGATCCGCCCACCGGCGACATCTTCAAGGTCGACGTCACCAACCCCGCGATCTGCACCGATCCCGGCTACAACCCCGGCCAGATGGGCCTGCTGCGCTACGGCATGGCCTTCGTCAGCCAGGGAGAATTCGACAACTGCGACAGCCTCTACGGCAACACCTACAACGGCCAAGGGGGCTTCGGCGAGGGCCCCGGCTTCGGCACCTTCTTGAACGTCGACCCCGACACCCTGCTCGCCAAGATCATCGGCCAGACCACCTTCAACGGCGCCGAGCTCACCGGCACCGGCGACGGCCGCGCCTTCATGTTCGGCGGCGTCCCTGGCAAGCTCGTCGAGGTCGACAAGGCCACCGGCCAATACCTCAGCACGATGTCCCTCGGGATCCCGCTGACCAACGCCTTCGCCTTCGCCTTCTTCGCCGGCGATTTTTACTTCTTCACCGAGAGCGGCGGCCCCGGCTCGAAGAGCAAGGTCACCCACCTCGACTTCGACGACAGCGACAACAACGGGATCCAAGACATCACCGTCATCAACCCCATGGCGCCGATCCGCATCGTCGGCGCCGGCGTCTCCACCTGCGCCCCCTTCCTGCCGCAGTGATGCTCGCGGGCGCCCCCGCTCAGCCCTCACCGATCCGCTCGCGCACCCGCGCGTGGAACCCCGGCGGCGCCGACTCGTGGCGCCGCGGATCATCGATCGGCCGCACCAGGTCCGCCGCCGCGATCAACCACGGCGGCTCCGGCACCTCATCGAGCTCATAAAACCCCCCGCAGAAGCACGCGTGCGCGCAGCCCTCACACACCGCCCGCTTCGTCCGCCGCTCCGCCAAGTAGCCCGCCAGGTTCACCACCTCGTTGTTCACGAACGCCATATGCCGCGACAGCTTCGCTAAGTCGCCCTGCAAGTAGCGCTCATAGCCGCGCATAAAACAGAAGGGCAGGTTGATCACCTGGATCTTCATCCGATCCCCGAACGCGTCGATCACCGCCTTCGTCTGATCCGCCGCCGCCTGCGTGTCCGGCGCGATCCACCTCGTCGCCCGCCCGAACGGCGTCAAAAATTGCACGTTCAACCACCGCAGCCCCAGCGACCACGCCAGCGCCGCCAGCTCCATCTGCTTGTCAAAGTTCCCCTTCGTGATCGTCACGTTCATCCCCAGCTCCACCCCTGCTGGCGCCGCCGCGACGCAATTCTTGATCCCCCCGATCGTCTGCTCGAACGCCTCCGCCACCCCCACGTGCTGCGCGTGCGTCTGCGGATCCGGCCCGTGCACGCTGAACAGCAGCGTCGTCAGCCCTGATCGGACCAGCTTCTCCGCGAACTCCGGGTAGAAGCACAGCCGCCCGTTCGTCGTCACGTTGATCCGCGCGTAGCCGATCGCCCGCGCGTAGCGGATCAGCCCCACCAGCTCCGGGTTCAGCGTCGGCTCGCCCCCGTCAAAATCCACCATCGCCACCCCCCGCGCCCGGTACGCCTGCAAGTGCTCGCGCTGCCGCGTCGGGTGGCCGTCGATCTGCGTGCGTGTGCCCACCGCGCAGAACGTGCAGTGGTTATTGCAGACGTACGTCACGTTCATGATCAGCTTCTGCGGCCCCTCCGACGCCGCCAGCCGCTGCTCGAAGGTCCACATAAACCGCTCCAGCTCCGCTCGCGGCACCTGGCTCAGCCCCTCGCTCGGCGCCCGCTGGAAGCGCGGCCCCCAGTCCTCCACCACCGGCAGCCGCCGATCCCCCGCCAGCCGCGTCCCTGGCAGCGGCGTCGCGAACTGCACCGCCGGCCGCGCCCCGAACCTGTCCCAAAGATCCAGCGCGAACTTCAACGTCTCGTTGATCTCCGCCGCGCTCTCCCCGGGCAGCCCGATCATGTAGTGGATCATCAGCGGCACCCCCGCCGCCTGCGCCTGCTCGGCAGTCCGCGCGATCGCCCCCAGCTCCAGCCGCTTGCCCACCACCTCATCGACCACCCGCTGCGAGCCGCTCTCCGCGCTCACGCTCAGCGTCGTCACCCGCCCCTTCATCGCCGCCAAGTGGCGCGGCTCCAGGTAGTCCGCGCGCATCCCGTTCGGGATCTCGAAGCGCAGCCCCGCCCGCGTCACCGCCGCCAAGAAGCCGTCGAAGTGCCGCTCCGACACGTTGATCAGCTCGTCCAGCACCATCAACTGATCTGCCCCAAAAGACCCCTTCAGCGCCGTCACGTGCTCCTCAAGGCGCCCCAGCGACAGCCGCCGCTGCGTCTTCGGCGCGCCGATCGGCGTCCCTGGGTTCGACGAGCAGTGCAGGCAGCGAAACGGGCACCCCCGCGAGCTCACCATCGGCAGCGCCCGCCCCACGATCGGGAACGCCCACGCCCGCCGCCCCAGCCCCGCCACCACCTGCGCGTGGAAGCGTGTATACGCCGCCAGATCGACCTTATCCCACGCCGGGATCGGCAGCGCGTCCAGCTCCGGCGGCGACTCCCCCACAAAGACCCCACGCGGCGCCTCACCCGCCAACACCGCCGCGATCAGCCCCGGCAGCGTCACCTCCGCCTCGTACTTCACGTACGCCTGCGCCTCCGGGTACGCGCCCAAGATCGCCTCCCCCGGCGCCTCCACGTAGTGCTGCCCCGACTGATAGCAGTCCGCCACGATCAGCGCCGCCGCCGGCGCCATCGCCTTGATCCCCGCCAGCAGCGCCCCCAGGACGTCATCGCGGTGAGGCGGCCGATGAAACGGCGTCAGCGCCACCACCACCGCCGCCACCCCGTCGAGCACCCCCTCGATCGCCGCCAGCGTCGCCGCCACGCTCGCCCCCAAGTGCGCCCGCCCGTCCGCGCGCCACGACAGCCCCGACCCCGCCAGCGCGAACGCATCCACCAGCGCGCAAGGCCAACGCGCATCCAGCACCGCCGCCACCTGCACCGCCCCTAGATCGGCCACGTACGGGTAGTCGATAAAATCACGGGCCACCGTCAGCGGCGGGTGCACCATCAAGACGCGCGCGGCGCACATGCCCGCACGCTAACACAGGCGCGCGCGCCCGAGCGATCCGCTATCCTGCCCCGCCATGGATCACGGCGCGCTTGACGATCTCACGGCCAAAGTGAGCGACCACGAGGCCGCCGCGCACCAGCGGCGCAACTGGGTGCGCCTCACCTTCGACTGCAACGATCGTTGCATCTTCTGCCTCGACTCCCACACCCACGACGGCACCATCCGCGCCCCCGCCGAGGTCAAGGAGCAGATCCTGGGCGGCCGCCGCGCCGGCGCTGAGCGCCTCATCCTCTCTGGCGGCGAGCCCACCATCCACCCCAACTTCGTCGACTTCGTCCGCCTCGGCCGCCTCGCCGGCTACGAGCGCGTCCAGACGGTCACCAACGGCCGCATGTTCGCCTATCCCGCCTTCCTCAAGGCCGCGATCGACGCGGGCCTCGGCGAGATCACCTTCTCGATCCACGGCCCCAACGCCAAGATCCACGACGCCCTCGTCGGCACCCGCGGCGCCTTCGACGAGGAGATGAAGGGCCTGCGCGGCGCCTTGGACGACGGCCGCGTCATCGTCAACATCGACGTCTGCGTCAACCGGGCCAACGTCCGCCACCTCCCCGACATGCTCCGCCTCTTCATCGGCATGGGCGTGCGCGAGTTCGATCTCCTCCACATCATCCCCTTCGGCCGCGCTTACACCGAGGGCAAAGAGGTCCTCTTCTACGATCTCGCCGAGGCCCGCCCCTTCTTGCAGGAGGCGTTCGCCCTGTCCAAAGAGCCAGGCGTCCACATCTGGCTCAACCGCTTCCCGCCCCAGCACATCGAGGGCTACGAGCACCTCATCCAAGATCCCTACAAGCTGAGCGACGAGGTGCGCGGCCGCCAAGAGGAGTACGCCCGCCTCCTCGATCACGGCGTCCCCCTCGACTGCCGCGCCCCGCAGCGCTGCCGCCACTGCTACCTCCAGCCCCTCTGCGACGAGCTCGATCACACCCGCGCGCGCCTCGAGGCGCGCCGCTTCAGCGTCCTCCGCCTCGACCACCGCGCCGCCGCCGAGGCCCCCGTCAACTTCGGCGGCGATCCAGCCAGCCGCAGGCGCGCCCGCGGCGGCCCCCGCAGCCTGCCCATCCTCGGCGGCGAAGATCCCGCGCCGCCCGCCCCCACCTTGCCCGAGCTCGCCCGCCAAGCGCCCGTCGATCGCCTCTGGCTCGTCGCCCCCGATCTCCCCCGCGCCCTCGCGCTCGCCGCCTCCTTCCCGCCCGAGCTCGAGCTCGAGCTCGAGCTCGACGATCTCCAAGACCTCATCCACACCCTCGTCGACCCCCTCACCCCGGGCGGCGCGACCTTGGGCCGCCGAGCCCGCCGGATCCTCTGCGACACCGCCGAGGACGCCGCCCGCCTGCTCGCGATCGCCGGCGACTTCGAGGTCGTGCTCGCCCTCAGCCGCGCGACCGCGCCGTGGCTGCTCGCGCTCGATCACGCGCCCCCGCGCCTCATCCTCCGGCAACCGAGCCACGAGCGCCTCACCGAGTCAGCGCAGCGAGACGTCGACTTGCTCGCCTTCTTCGCCGCGCTGCGCCCCGCGATCCCCGTCGAGGGCGTGCCCGCCTGCATCCTCGGTCGTCCGCCGCGGAGCCGCCCGCAGCACCTCGACGGCGCGCACTTCGGCCCGCACCACCGCCTCGAGATCTTCCGCTTCACCCGCCGCTACATCGCCGACGGCTTCTTCACCAAGCCGCTGCGCTGCGGCGCCTGCGTGTACAACGACGCCTGCCCCGGCCTGCACATCAACTACGTGCGCGCCCACGGCTACGCGGCGATGCAGCCGATCGCGCGCGCCGATCCGCGAGCGACGCACGAGGCGCGCTGATCCGCGCGCCGCACCTGCGCGCGCGACCTCGCCCGCGGCGCGCGTGATCGTCCGTCGACAAGAGTCGCCGCGCTGGTTCCCGCAGCCCCCACCAGCGCGTATCCTCGTCGGACCGCGAGGGCAGCGTATTGCAGGTGGACTTCGAGCAGGTGAGGGTCCTATCGGCCGCCGGATTCGAGCTGCGAGAGCTCCTCCGCGAGGGCCGCCGCACCGTCGTCTACCGCGGCCGCCGGATCGCCGACTCCAGGCCCGTCGTCCTCAAGTGCCTGCGGCCTGATCACAGCAGCAACCGCGACCTCGCCCGCCTCCGCCGCGAGCACGAGATCATCAGCCGCTTCGACGACGACGCCGTCGTCCGCGCCGTCGGCCTCGAGCGGATCGGCAACGGCCTCGCGCTCGTCCTCGAGGACTTCGGCGGCGTCACCTTACGCGACCTGATCCGCGGCGAAGGCGTCGACCTCCACCTCCTCCTCCGCCTCGCGATCCGCCTCGTCGACGCGCTCGCCGTCGTCCACGCGGCCGGCGTCATCCACAAGGACATCAAGCCCGACAACATCCTCATCGATCGCAACGACGAGCGCCTCGCCCTCGCCGACTTCAGCGTCTCCTCCTACGTCGCCGAGGAGGCGCAGGGCGGCGGCGGCGCCGTCATCGAGGGCACCCTCCAATACATGTCGCCCGAGCAGACCGGGCGGATGAACCGCAGCGTCGACTACCGCAGCGACTTCTACTCCGTCGGCGTCACCCTCTACCACGCCGCCACCGGCCGCCTCCCCTTCGAGGGCAGCGATCCGATGGAGCTCGTCCACGCGCACATCGCCCGCGTCCCGCTCGCCCCCAGCGCCGTCGCCCCGCGCGTCCCCGAGGGCCTCAGCCGCCTCATCCTCCGCCTGATGGCCAAGACCGCCGAGGGCCGCTACCAGAGCCTCCGGGGGATCCGCGCCGACCTCTCGCGCTGCCTCAGCGAGCTCACGCGCAGCGGCACCATCGCCGCCTTTGATCTCGGCGCCGCCGACGTCTCGGAGCGCTTCACCGTCCCCGAGCGCCTCTACGGCCGCGAGGAGAACGTCCGCCGCCTGCTCGACGCCTTCGAGCGCGTCAGCCAGGGCACCACCGAGATCATGCTCTTGACCGGCCCCTCGGGCGTCGGCAAGTCCGCCGTGATCCACGAGGTCCACAAGCCGATCGTCCAGCGGCGCGGCCACTTCATCGCCGGCAAGTTCGATCAGTTCAACCGCGACATCCCCTACGCCTCCCTCCTGCAAGCGCTGCAGCAGCTCGTCCAGCAGCTCCTCACCGAGACCGACGCCAGCCTCGCCGCCTGGCGCGACGAGATCCGCGCCGTGCTCGGCGCCAACGGCCAGGTCGCCGTCGACGTCCTCCCTGACCTCGGCCTGATCATCGGCCCCCAGCCGCCGACCCCGCCGCTCCCCCCCACCGAGTCCGCCAACCGCTTCCGCAACGTCTTCCGCGGCCTGCTCGGCGCCCTCGCGCGCGAGCACCACCCGCTCGTCATCTTCCTCGACGACCTCCAGTGGAGCGACCTCGCCACCCTCAAGCTCATCGAGCTGATCAGCACCGATCCCGAGAGCCGCTACATCCTCTGGCTCGGCGCCTACCGCGACAACGAGGTCGACTCAACCCACCTCCTCAGCCAGACCCTCCGCGCGGTCGAGGACGCGCGCGTCGTCATCCACCGCCAAGCGATCCGCCCGCTCAGCCCCGCCGACACCGCCACCCTCGTCGCCGACACCCTCGCGCCCAGCCGCCGCCCCACCGCCCCGCTCGCCGAGATCGTCCACTCCAAGACCGACGGCAACCCCTTCTTCGTGCGCGCCCTGCTCCGCTCCTTCTACGAGCAGGGGATCATCGCCTTCTCCCCCGCCGAGGGCGCCTGGAGCTGGGACGACGCCCGCCTCCACGCGGTCGAGCTCAGCGACGACGTCGTCGAGCTGATGGTCGCCCGGATCGACGGCCTCGGCGAGGGCACCCGCCGCGCCCTGCAGATCGGCGCCTGCCTCGGCAACCAGTTCGAGCTGCTGCTGCTCGCGCGCCTCGTCGATCGCGACCTCGCCGCCGTCGCCGCCGACCTCTGGGCCGCCGTCGAGCGCGGCCTCATCCGCCCGCTCGGCGACGGCTACAAGTACATCACCCTGGTCGCAGAGACAGATCAAGATCCCACCGCCGCGATCGGCGGCCTCAGCTACCAGTTCCTCCACGACAAGATCCAGCAGGCCGCGCACACCCTGCTCAGCGACGCCGAGTCGCGCGCGATCCACCTCAGGATCGGCCGCATGCTCGCGGATCGGGCCGGCCGCCTCGACGCCGACGACAGCGTCTTCGCGATCGCCAACCACCTCAACCTCGCCGCCGCGCTGATCACCGAGCCCGCCGAGCGCCGGCGCCTCGCCGAGATCAACCTGCTCGCCGGCCAGCGCGCCAAGCAGTCGATCGCCTACGAGGCCGCCGTCACCTACCTCCGCGGCGGCGTCGCCTGCCTGCCCGCCGACGCCTGGGAGGCGCACTACCCGCTCGCCTTCGCCCTCTTCCGCGAGCGCATCGAGGCCGAGAACCTCGCCGGCGGCTTCGAGGAGGCCATGTCGCTCTTCGTCCCGCTGCTCGCCCACGCCCGCAGCGACCTCGAGAAGGCCGACCTGCACGCCCTCAAGGCCGCCCTCCAGACCGGCGCCAAGCACAACCGCGCCGCCATCGACACCTCGATCGCCGGCCTGCGCCTGCTCGGCATCAACCTCCCCGCCGCCGGCACGATCGCGGGCGTGCTCCGCGAGCTCGGCAAGGTGCAGTGGTCGCTGCGCGGGCGCCGGGCGCAGGACCTCATGGACCTGCCCGAGCTCACCGATCCCAAGCGGCTGATCGCGCTCAAGCTCCTCATCGCCATCGTCCCCGCCGCCTACTTCATCGACGCCAAGCTCGTCTCGATCATCCTCCTCCAGATCGCCCACATCTCCCTCCGCTACGGCCTCAGCGACGTCTCCGCCTTCGGCTTCGCCGGCTACGGCCTCGTCCTCTCGGGCGCCCTCAGCGCCCACGAGACCGCCTACGAGTTCGGTCGCCTCGCCCTCCAGCTCAACGAGCACTTCCGCAACCCGTGGCTCGACGCCAAGCTCGACTTCATGGTCGGCACCTTCATGGCCTCGTGGGTGCGGCCCTTCCCGCAGATCGGCGAGCAGCTCCAGCGCGCCTACCAGGTCGGCCTCGCCGGCGGCGACCTCACCTACGCCTGCTACGGCGCCGCCTACGGCCTGCTCATCGCCTTCGTCGAGGGTCAACCGGCCGAGCGCCTCCAAGCGACCGCGGGCGGCCTCCTCCCCCTCTTCCAGCGCGCCGGCGAGGCCGACGGCCACCTCCTCGCGATCCTCATCGAGCGCCTCTGCCTCTGCCTGCGCCGCGAGACCCAGGATCCCGTCTCGCTCAGCGGCGGCGACTTCGACGAGCAGGCCTTCCTCGCCACCTTGAGCGACGAGCGCACCCCCGCGACCCGCTTCTACCACCGCCTCTACAAGGCGCTGCTCCTCTACCTCTTCGGCCACTACAACGCGATGCAGCCGCTGCTCCGCGCGCTCGAGCGCAGCGAGGAGCTCAGCTTCGCCAACCCGATGTACGTCGACTTCTACCTCCTCGACGTGCTCTCAGCCGCCGCCCTCCACCCCGACGTCTCGCGCAGCGGCGAGAAGCGGATAAGCCGCGGCGTCCGCAAGCTCGAGCGCCTCGCTCGCCTCTGCCCCGCCAACTTCGAGTCGCGCTACCTCCTCTGCGCCGCCGAGCGGGCCCGCGCCTTCGGCGAAGGCGGCGCCGCGCTCGCCCTCTACAACCGAGCGATCCAGTCCGCCCGCGATCACGGCGCCCGTCACATCGAGGCCCTCGCCTTCGAGTGCGCCGGTCGGGCCGCCCTCGCCGCCGGTCAGCGCCTGATCGCCGGCTTCTACCTCGGCGGGGCGATCAGCGCCTATCGCCGCTGGGGCGGCCTCGCCAAGGTCGATCTCCTGATCAGCGAGCACCGCGAGCTGTTGCCGCCGCACGTCTTCGCCCAGACAGGCGCCGTCCGGGCCGCCCCCTTCACCTCGACCGGCACCGCCTCGATCCGCGGGCTCGACGTCGGCACCGTCATCAAGGCCTCGCAGGCGATCTCGAGCGAGATCGTCCTCGACAAGCTCCTCCGCCGCCTCGTCGTCATCGTCATGGAGAACGCCGGCGCGCGCCGCTGCGTGCTCTTGCTCGAGCGGGAGGGCCGCCTCTACGTCGAGGCCGAGGCCAGCGTCGATCCCGAGCAGGTCACCGTCATGCAGGGGATCCCCGTCGAGTCCGCCGCCCAGCTCCCCACCTCGTTGATCAACTACGTCAGCCGGGCCCGCCGCGACCTCGTCCTCGACGACGCCTCGATCGACGGCACCTACGCCGACGATCCCTACATCGCCGGCCAGCGCCCGCGCTCGATCCTCTGCACGCCGATCCTCCACCAAGGCAACCTCACCGGCGTGCTCTACCTCGAGCACGGCCTCGCCAGCGGCGTCTTTAATCCGGAGCGCCTCGAGCTGCTGCGCCAGATCGCCGCGCAGGCCGCGATCTCCGTCGAGAACGCGCGCCTCTACCGCAACCTCGATCAGGCGCGCGACGAGGCCGTCGCCGCCGACCGCGCCAAGACCCGCTTCTTGATGAGCATGAGCCACGAGCTGCGCACCCCGCTCAACGCGGTGATCGGCTACACCGACCTCATCGCCGAGGAGATGGAGGACGGCGACATCCAGGCGCTGCGCGCCGATCTCCACAAGATCAAGAGCTCCGCCACCCGCCTGCTCCGCACCCTCAGCGGCATCCTCGAGCTCTCGCGCCTCGAGTCAGGCAAGCTCCAGCTCGACCGCACCAGCTTCGACCTCGAAGGCCTCATCGCCGAGATCCAAGACGAAGTGCGCGAGGTCTTGGAGGAGCACAACAACCACCTCAGCGTCGTCTGCCCGCCTGGCCGCTTCGTCCTGCGCACCGATCGCTCGATGCTGCACTACGCGCTGCTCGCCCTCATGGACAACGCCGCCCGCTTCACCGAAGGCGGTGAGATCCGCGTCCACGTCGACGACCTCACCGACGCTCACGGCGCCTGGATCCGCGTCGCCGTCAGCGACTCTGGGATCGGCATCAGCGACGCCGATCTCGCCCGGATCTTCGCCAGCTTCAGCCAGCTCGACGACTCCCCCACCCGCAGCCACGAGGGCGCCGGCGTCAGCCTCGCCGTCACCCAGCGCTTCTGCGCCATGCTCGGCGGCTCGATCTCCGTCCGCAGCGCCATCGGCCGCGGCTCGACCTTCACGATCCTCATCCCTGACGCCCACAGCTAGCCCGCCGCGGCTACCTGCGCCAAAGGCCAGGCGATCAAAAAAGAGAGAGGAGCGAGCTCCGCCCCTCTCTCCTCGTCGGCGTCGCGCCGGCGATCCGCCGCGGCTAGTCGAAGGTCACCAGGTTCGCCGCCATCCCCATGCAGCCGGGCTGCCCGTTCGGCGCCTTCGGCTTGGCGTTGGAGTTGCCGGTGAAGCCGCCGCTGCCGCCCGCGCCGCCCTTGCCGGCCGTGCCAGCTTGCACGCTCACGTTGTCTTGGCTCACCAACGATCCCTTCACCTGCACCACCGCTGCCGCCACCCCGCCGCAGCCGCCCGCGGCCCCACCTGCGCCGCCGCCGTCGCCGCCCGCGGCCCCGTCCGCCCCGTCGCCGCCCTCATCTTGGTCGCCGCCGAGCGCTCGTTGGCCGCCCGCCTTGCCGACCCCGCCGTTCCCGCCGTCGCCGCCCACCCCGCCGTCGCCGGCCTTGCCGACCACGATCTCGCTGCTCAGCACCTGGATACTCGACGCCACCGCGACCACCCCGAACGACCCGCCGCCCGCGCCGCCGGGGCCGCCTTCGCTGCCGCCGCAGCCGCCGCCGCCGCCGCCGCCGCCGCCGCCGCCGAGCTCGAAGCCGTTCCAGAAGACGCAGAACCACGGATCCTCGTCCGCCCCGCCCGCGCCGCCGCCGCCGCCGCCGCGGCCGTGATCGCCGCGCGTACCGCCGCCGCCTGCCACCCCGACCCACAGCCCCTCGGCCGAGAAGCTCCCCTTCCCATCACCGCCGCCGCTGCCGCCGCCGCCGGTCTTGCCCGCGTCGCCCAGCATCCCTGGCTCGCCGGTCAGCCCTTGATCGCTGCACCCCCCGCACGAGCTCGCGCCCGCCTTACCGCCGAGGCCACCCGCCGTCGAGTCGCCGCCGGCCAGGCCGTTCGCGCCGCCCTCGCTGCCGCACTTGAACGAGTTCCCGCCCTTACCGCCGCCGGCCCCGCAGGTCGACGAGCCCGCCGCCCCGCCGGTCTGCGCGTTCGCCTTGCCGCCGAGGCCCCCGTCGTCGCCCTTCGCCCCGTTGATCCCGTCGGTCCCCTTACCCGCGCTGCCGGCGAGGATCTTGCAGTTCTCGATCGTCAGGTTGTCATCCGCCACGTTGCGCGCCCAGATCGCGTACGTCGACGCCCCGTCGCTCACGTAGCTGCGCCCCTTCACCGTGAAGCCGAAGAAGCGCGACTTCGCCGACAGCCCGTCCGCGATCACCCCGCGGTTCTCCGTCGCCTCGATGATCGTCTCATTCACCGCTTGGTCCCACTTGAACGTCTTCGGCTCGTAGCCGCCGAACACATCGACCCCGGACGCGAGCGTCACCGTCTTCGGGTAGGTCCCGCCGCTCACCACGACGTCACAGATCTCTTGGCACTGCGCCGCCAGCTCGATCCCCTTCGCCAGCGTCGCCACCGGCGTGATCGGCGTCATGCCGTCGTTCACGTCGCTGCCGCCGTTCACCGGGGTCGCCACATAGATCAGGTTCGAGACCTCCTTACAGAACGGGTCCGGGATATTCAGCTCCACGGGCGCACAGCCCTCCATGCTGCCCGTCGTCGAGTCCGTATCCGTATCCGTATCCGTATCCGTGTCGGTGTCCGTGTCCGTACCCGAGCTCGTCGTCCCGTCGGTGTCCGTATCCGTGTCTGTATCGCTCGCCGAGTCTGTCACCCCCATCGTCGTCGCCGCGGTCGTCGCCGCGGTCGTCTCGCCGTCGCTCGTCGTCGACGCGGTCGTCCCTGTCGCGCTCGCCGTGCCGCTCGTCGTCGAAGTCGTCGTGCCGTCCGAGGTCGACGGATCAGCGGTCGTGTCAGAGCTCGTCGAATCGGTCCCGGTCGCGCTCAGCGTCGCCGCGGGCGCGTCATCACCGCAGGCGAGGGTCAAAGCGCTCAGCGCGACGATCAGGCAGCAAGAGATGCGGAGGGCAGGTGCGTGCATGAGCGCATGCTAGGCAGGTGCGGATCCGGCCGTCAACGCGTAATCGCCCCCGCGGCTGCGCGCGCGTCCGCCCAGCCCGCCAATTCCGCGGCTGGGGGCGCGCCAGACCCCCACGACCGCCGCCCGCGACGCCAGCAGCGCGGCCCCTCGCGCGGCTGACCTCACACAGCGTGGCCCGTCGATCGCACCCGCCGCTCCTCGCCCCTGGTGGTACATCTTGCCTCGTGCACGCCGCCATCCAGCGCCGGCTCGACGCCGCGATCGCCCCGCTCCGCGGCCGCCTCGCCACCCCCGCGCTGCTCATCGACCTCGACGCCGTCGATCACAACATCGGCGCCGTCATCCGCCGCTGCGGCGGCGCGCCCGCCCGTTGGCGGCCCCACATCAAGACCGTCAAGCAGGCCGCGATCCTCGATCGCCTCGTCGCCGCTGGCGTCACGACCCTCAAGTGCGCCACCCTCGACGAGCTCAGCCTCGCCCTCGCCGCCCTCGACGCCCTCGGCGATCCACAGCGCGAAGGCGCCGACGTCCTGCTCGCCTTCCCGCTCCACCAAGACGCCTTCCACGCCGCCCTCGCGCTCGCCGCTCGCCACCCCCGCGTCGGCCTCACCCTGCTCGCCGAGACCCCCGATCACGCCCGCCTGCTCGACACATGGGCCGCCGCCGCCGCCCCGCCCGCGCGCCCGCGGATCCACCTCGACGTCGATCTCGGCATGCAACGCACCGGCGCCCCGCCGGCCCGCTGGCTCGCCCACGCCGCCGCGCTCGCCCGCCTCAGCAACCTCGAGATCATCGGCGTCCACGGCTACGACGGCCACCTCACCTGGACCCAGACCGCCGCCGCCGCCGCCGGCTACGACGCCCTCGTCGAGCTCGCGGCGCGCCTCATCGCCGCCGGCGCGCCGATCGCCGAGCTCGTCACCTCGGGCTCACACACCTACCCCACCGCCCTCGCGCACCCGGCCCTCGGCGGCGGCCCCTGGCGCCACCAGATCTCCCCCGGCACCGTCCTGCTCGGCGATCTCCGCGTCGCCGCCGCCGCCGACGATCTCGGCCTCCGCCAGGCCGCCTTCGTCGCCAGCCGCGTGATCAGCCGCGCCAACCCCGTCCGCCTCACCCTCGACGCCGGCACCAAGGCGATCTCCCCGGATCGACCCTCGCCCACCTGCGAGGTCCTCGGCTGGCCGGAGCTCTTCCCTCAGGTGCCCAGCGAGGAGCACCTCCCCGTCAAGCTCGGCGGTCTCACCGCCCCGCCCTTCGGCCACCTGCTCTGGCTCATCCCCGATCACGTCTGCACCACCGTCAACCTCTACCGCAGCGCCCTCCTGCTCCGCGGCGACGAGATCATCGGTGAGTCGCCGATCGCCGCCGCCGGCCGCGCCCCCTGGCTCCTCTGAGCGGGCCCCGGCGGCCTGCGCTACAACCGAGCATCATGGCTGATCCAATGTTGCGCCCAGGGCCGGGCGCCAGCGTCGATCTCGATCTTCACGTCGTCCCCCGCGCCTCGCGCAGCCGCGTGATCGGCGTCTTCGCGGATCGCCTCAAGGTCCAGCTCGCCGCCCCGCCCGTCGACGGCGCCGCCAACGAGGCCCTCCTCGAGCTCTTCGCCGCCCAGCTCCGCCTCTCGCGCGGCGCCCTGGAGCTCGTCCGCGGCGCCACGGGCAAGCGCAAGACCCTGCGGATCCACCAGCTCAGCCTCGCCGAGATCGCCGATCGCCTCGCCCTCCCGCGCCCCCCTGGCGCCCTCACCCCCGCGCTCGCGCTCCTCGTCCTCGCCGTCTCCTGCGCCGAGGTCGTCGACGTACCGATCACCCTGCTCATCCCCGAGGACGCCAGCGACCTCGACAGGGCCGACAACGCCGCCCTCGTCCTCGATCCTGACGGCCAGCTCTTCCAATACGACGTCGACGGCCTCGACTTCAGCCTCTCGATCGAGCTCCCCCTCGATGAAGCCCAGCGCACCCTCACCCTCTACCTCGCTCGCGGCGACGAGCTGCTCGCCTGGGGCCGCAGCGCCCCCTTCATCCTCGGCGGCGAGGACGAGCGCCTCGCCCTCCTCCTCGGCCGCCCTGGCGCCCTCTCCACCTTCCCTGGCGCGATCACCAGCCCGCGCGCGGATCTCCTGCTCGCCCGCGCCCACGGCCGCGGCGCCCTCCTGCTCGACCCCGACGGCGTCGCGTATTTCCTCGGCGAGCGCAGCCTCAACCTCCGCGCCGCGGCCGAGCTCGTGGTCGACGGTGATCTCCCTGAACCGAGCGACGGCGTCTTGGTCGGCGCCGCCGACGGCGCGGTCCTTCGGATCGCCTTCAGCGAGCCCCTCCGCGGCTGGCGCTTCGACCCTGGCGCGGACGCCTGGAGCCCCCTCGCGATCGCTGGCGCTTCGCCTGGAGATCGCCGCGGCGCCGCCGCCCTCGTCGACGCTGACGCCCGCGTCTTGGTGATCCTCGGCGGCGGCGAGAGCACCACCATCGCCGAGCTCGACCTCACCGCGGACACGAGCGGATCGCACCCGCTGCGCCTCCTCGACTCGCCCCACCTCGACGCCCCCCGCGCGGGCGCACGCGCCGCCTGGATCCCCCGCGAAGCCGGCGGCGGCGTCCTCCTCTTTGGCGGCCACGCCGACGATCTCGCCCCCGCCTATTTCGCCCCTGAGGCGGGCGAAGGGGCCCCTCTCGGCCCGCCTGGTCCTTGGCACGGCGCCGCCTGCACGCGCCTCGATCTCGACGTCGCCGCCGCCGCTGCCGTACGCGTGCTCTGTCTCGGCGGCGTCCGCGGCGGCGAGCCCACCGCCGATGCCCTCCTGATCACCCTGCCGCCGGCCGCGGATTCAAGCGCCCCGATCGCCGAAGAGCTGCCCGGATGGCTCCCTCAGGCGATCCCTGAGCCGCAGCTCTTCGCCGATCCGCGCGCGCTCTACGCTCAGGGCGCAGGCCACTGGCTGCGGATCGACCGCGCCGATCTCACGCGCACGCAGACCCCGAGCGCCGCCCGCCGCGACCGCGGGGGTCATTCCGTTTTGCTCGGCACCGGTGTTACGCTCCTCATCGGCGGCGCCGACGCTGAGGGTGCCCCAGTCGATCGCTGGCAAGTCTTTATGCCGGCACTTTAGCTCGCGCAGGGTCGCAGACCGGCCCACAGACCGCCAAAGCCACCACGCTCACGACCACGCACTGAGAACCTCATGGCCGACACGATCACAATCACAGACAACCGCACGGGCAAGCAGTACGAGCTCAAGGTCACCGACGGCACCATCCGCGCGCTCGACCTCCGCCAGATCAAGACCTCGGACGATGACTTCGGCCTCATGAGCTACGACCCGGCGTTTATGAACACCGCGTCGTGCCGCTCCGCGATCACCCTCATCGACGGTGACAAGGGGATCCTGCGCTACCGCGGCTACCCGATCGAGCAGCTCGCGGAGAGCTCCAACTTCCTCGAGGTCGCCTGGTTGCTCCTGAGGGGCGAGCTGCCCACCGCCGCGCAGTACGCCGACTGGACCCACCAGATCACCCACCACACCTACGTGCACGAGTACCTCAAGCGGGCGATGGACGGCTTCCAGCACGACGCCCACGCGATGGGCAAGCTCACCGCCTTCCTCGCGACCCTCTCCACCTTCTATCCCAAGAGCAAGGCGGTCCGCGATCCCAAGGTCCGCGAGGAGCACATCGTCAAGATCATCGCCAAGATGCCGACGATCGCCGCCTGGTGCTTCCGCCACTCGGTCGGGCGCCCGTACGTCTACCCTGACAACTCGCTCTCGTACTGCGGCAATTTCATCAACATGCTCTTTAACATCGGGCAGCCGCGCTTCGACCCGGACCCGATCTTGGAGCGCGCCCTCGACGTGCTCTTTATCCTGCACGCCGATCACGAGCAGAACTGCTCGGCCAACGCCGCCCGCGCCGTCGGCAGCGCCGAGACGGATCCCTACTGCTCGCTCGCCGCCGCCAGCGCCGCCCTCTACGGCCCCTTGCACGGCGGCGCCAACGAGGCGGTGCTGCGCATGCTGGGGCAGATCGGCGACATCAAGAACGTGCCCGCCTTCATCGACAGCTGCAAGGGCGGCAGCGGCCGCCTGATGGGCTTTGGCCACCGCGTCTACAAGAACTACGACCCGCGCGCCAAGATCATCAAGGAGCTCGCGCACAAGGTCTTCGCCGTCACCGGCAAGAACCCCGCCCTCGAGATCGCCCTCGAGCTGGAGAAGATCGCCCTCAACGACGATTACTTCGTCAAGCGCAAGCTCTACCCCAACGTCGACTTCTACTCCGGCCTCATCTATCAAGCGATGGGCTTCCCGGTCGAGATGTTCCCCGTGCTCTTCGCGATCCCCCGGGCCGCGGGCTGGCTCGCCCAATGGCAGGAGATGCTCGCCGACAACGACCAGAAGATCGCGCGTCCCCGCCAGATCTACACCGGCAGCGACATCCGCGACTTCGTCGCCATCGACAAGCGCGGCGCCTGATCGCCGCCGGCATCGCCGGAGCGCCCGCGGCCCGCGCCGGGGGCGCTCTTTTTTGTGTTGCTTCGTCTCGAGCCTCCTTGCGCGCGAGCTGCGGGGGATCGAGCGCTCAGCGCTTCGCGTCGAGCAGCCGGTGGATCGCCGCCACCGCCGCCTCTGGCTCGCTGCTCACGCTCACCGCCTGGTTCTCCGCCGCCACCTGCGCCTTAAACTCGCCGAATTTCAGCCCGTGCGCGGTCGAGATCACCACGACCTCCTCCTCCGCCCCGATCGTCCGATCTGCGACCAATTGCTCCGCGCACGCCAGCGCCGCCGCCGTCTGCGGGCACACATAGAAGCCCGCCTGATCCGCCCGCGCCGCCGCCGCCGCCAGCGCCGCCTCGCTCGCCGCCGCCACCACCCCGCCGCACGCGTTGAGGCCCGCCACCGCCTTGGGCAGCGACACCGGCGCCCCGATCTGGATCGCCGAGGCCGCCGTCGTCCCCGCCTGAACCGGCCGGTAATCCTCGCTCCTCAGCGCTCGCCCGGCCGCCTTCGCCCGCACAAACGCCTCATACAGCGGCGCCGCGCGCTCCGCCTGACAGCACACCAATCGCGGCAGCCGATCGATCCACCCCAGCGCCAGCAATTCCAAGAACCCCTTCGCCAGCGCCGACACATTGCCCAAATTCCCCCCTGGCACCAGCACCCACGCGGGCACGACGCCCCCGCGCTGGGCCACGATCTCCCACGCGATCGTCTTCTGCCCCTCGATCCGCAGGCAATTGAGCGAATTCGCGAGGTACAGCGCCGGCTCCCGCGCCAAGCGCTCGACGACGCGCATACAGCCGTCGAAGTCCGTCTCTAAAGCCACCACCATCGCCCCGTGCGCCCGCGGCTGGAGGAGCTGAGCGCTCGAGATCTTGCCCGCCGGCAGCACCACGATCACCGGGATCCCCGCCGCCGCCCCATACGCAGCCAGCGCCGCCGACGTGTCCCCCGTCGAAGCGCACACCATCGCCCGCACCTCGCGCCCCTCCGCGATCATCTGCTTCACCGCCGACACCAACACCGTCATCCCCAAGTCCTTAAACGACCCCGTATGGCCGCTCCCGCACTGTTTGATCCACAAGGACCGCGCCCCGATCGCCGCCCCGTAGCGACCCGCCGGCACCAGCGGGCTCCCGCCCTCACCGAGCGAGACTACCTGCGCGCGACTCACCCAAGGCATCACCCACTCGTGCAAGCGCCACACCCCGCTGAGATGGGGCCACTCCCCCCCAAACGTCCTGGTTCGGACGATCTCTCGCCAAACAGCCGCCTCGGGCAGCGCCGCCAGCTCGTGGCGCACCTCCAGCAGCCCCGCGCAGCGCGGGCATCGATAGTGCGTCGTCGCCGGCGTGAATTCGCCAGCACACCCCTCAGTACACATCACACGGGCACGAGCACGCATCACCGGTGCTATCCCACTCGTGACCTTGTGTTACAAGGGGCGACCCCCCAAAGATCAGGATCACCCCATGAACATTCGTAACCCGCAGAGCAACCGCCCTCTCCGCCTCCTTACGGGCCTCGGCCTCGCCCTCCTGCTCGCCGCCTGCACCGGCGATGACAGCGCCAACGTCACCGACACTGACACTGGCACGGACACCGACACGACCTCCACCTCCACCTCCACCTCCACGTCGACGACGAGCACCTCCACCTCGACGACGAGCACCTCCGATCCCACCGAGAGCACCGGCCCCACCACCACCGATGTCACCACCACCGGGCCCGGCACCACCACCGACGAGCCCACCACCACCGGCGTCATGCCGCCTGTGTGCGGCGACGGCGTCGTCGAGGGCGACGAGATCTGCGACGACGCGATCAACGACGGCTCCTACGGCGGCTGTGAGCCCGGCTGCGCCGCCTTCGGCCCCAATTGCGGCGACGCTGAGATCAACGGCGAGGAGCTCTGCGACGACGGCAACGACATCGAAGACGACGAGTGCACCTCCCTCTGCGCCCCTCCGAGCTGCGGCGACGGCCTCATCCAGCCCGGCGAGGACTGCGACGGCGACAACCTCGGCGGCCAAGACTGCCTCAGCCTCGGCTTCACCGACGGCCAGCTCGCCTGCGCCCCCGGCTGCGTCTTCGACGTCGCCCTCTGCCTCGGCTGCGGCAACGGCGTGGTCGAGGAGGGCGAGCTCTGCGACGGCGCCGCGGTCGGCGACGCGAGCTGCGTCGACTTCAAATTCCTCGGCGGCACCCTCCTCTGCAACGACACCTGCGACGACTACAACACCAACCAGTGCAACAACTGCGGCGACGGCGTCATCGACGGCGAAGAGCTGTGCGACGGCGCTGAAGTCGGCGCCGCCACCTGTATCGACCAGGGCTTCCTCGGCGGCACCCTGAGCTGTAATTTGACCTGTGACGGCTACGAGACCGCCCTCTGCGACAACTGCGGCGACGACAAGATCGACGGCCAAGAGCTCTGCGACGGCCTCGACCTCGGCGATCAAGACTGCATCTCGCAGGGCTTCAGCGGCGGCACCCTCGCCTGCTCCTTGACCTGCGAGGCCTTCGACACCTCGATGTGCGCCAACTGCGGCAACAACAGCATCGACGACGGCGAGGTCTGCGACGGCAGCGACCTCGGCGGCGCCACCTGCGTCGACATCGATCCCACCATCTACGCCGCCGGCGGCGAGCCGAGCTGCACCGACACCTGCGACGCCCTCCAGGCCAACACCTGCACCTCGGGCAACTGCTGCGCGACCGACAACATCGGCTGCGAGGTCCCCGCGATCGAGGCGTGCGTCTGCGCCATCGACTCCTTCTGCTGCAACGTCGCGTGGGACAGCCTCTGCGCCAGCGAGGCCGTCGACTTCTGCAACGCCGTCTGCGTCTGATCGCGCCCTCACCATGCGCACCCTGGCCGCCCTCGCTCTCCTCTGCCTGATCGCCTGCGGCGACTCGGGCGAGATCGGCGCCGAGGGCGGCCACAGCGGCAGCCACGGGGGCGACGGCCCCGGCTCCGGCGATCCTGGCGGCACCACCACCGGGGCCGCCGAGACCGACGGCGGCGGCCCCGGCGGCTCCGGCGGCTCCGGCGGCGGCTCCGGCGCCAGCGGCACCAGCGCCGGCAGCACCGCGGGCACCACCACCGGCGATCCCCCCGAACCGGGCGCCCTCTACTTCACCGACGTCACCGAGCTCGCCGGTATCACCGGCAAACAAGGCGACCACCAGATCCCCCCCAATTGCCTCGTCGACGCCGTCGCGCAGGGCAAGAAGGGTCATTTTTGCACCGCTCAGTGGCAGACCGGCGGCGCCGCCGTCGGCGACTACGACGGCGACGGCCAGGACGACCTCTACCTCACCCGGATCCACGGCCCTGACGCCCTCTACCGCAACCAGGGCGACGGCACCTTCGCCCTGCGCACCGCCGAGGCCGGCCTCGATCTCCAGATCCACAGCGCCGGCGCCGCCTTCGGCGACCTCGACAACGACGGCGACCTCGACCTCTACGTCACCGCCGTCGGCCACGAGCGCCACTTCCTCTTCATCAACGACGGCGCCGGCCACTTCAGCGAAGAGGCCCTCCCCCGCGGCGCCGCCCTCCAAGGCCCCGAGCAGCACACCGGCACCACCGTCGCCCTCGGCGACTACGACCTCGACGGCTACCTCGACCTCTACGTCGGCGAATACCGCACCCACCTCGCCCTCGGCGACGGCCTCTCGTACAACCGCCTCTTACGCAACCGCGGCGTCGACGGCCCCGGCACCTTTGAGGATCGCACCAAAGAGGCCGGCCTCTTGCTGGTCGAGGACGTCTGGCAGACCGTCGACGATCCCTTCCCGATCGCCGGCGCCCTCGTGCTCACCCCCGCCTTCATCGACCTCGACGGCGACGACTACCCCGAGCTCGCGATCGCCTCCGACTTCCACACCAGCCGCCTCTTTTGGAACAACGGCGACGGCACCTTCCAAGACGGCACCCTCAGCGCCGGCGTCGGCACCGATCAGAACGGCATGGGCGCCGCCTTCGCCGACTTCGACGACGACGGCGACCTCGACTGGTTCGTCACCTCGATCAGCGGCACCAGCGGCAAGGACGGCAACCGCCTCTACCGCTACGACGGCGATCGCCACTTCAGCGACGCCACCGACCTCGCCGGCGTCCGCGACGGTCAATGGGGCTGGGGCGCCGTCTTCGCCGACTTCGACAACGACGCCGACCTCGACCTCGCCATGACCAATGGTTGGAACAACACCAACTACCTCTTTGATCCCATGCGCCTGTGGATCCGCGGCGGAGCCCTCCCCATGAGCGAAGCCGCGGCGGCGCACGGCCTCACCGACGATCATCAAGGGCGCGGCCTGCTCACCCTCGACTACGACGGCGACGGCGACCTCGACCTGCTCGTCCTCAACTACGCCGCCGCCCCGATCCTCTACCGCAACGACAGCCAGCTCGGCCACGGCTGGCTCCGCGTGCGCGCCCGCGGCGGCGCCGGCAGCGACGTCTCCGGTCGAGGCGCCCACGTCCGAGTCCGCGTCACCCCCGACGCTCCGCCCCAGCTCCGCGTCATCGGCGAGCCCACCTACCTCGGCCACGGCCAGCTCAGCGCCCACTTCGGCCTCGGCGCCGGCGCCGCCCCGATCGCTGAAGTCCGCGTCCGCTGGCCCGCCAGCGGCGCCGAGGTCGTGCTCACCGACGTCCCACGAGACGCCGAGATCCTGGTCCAAGAGCCATAAACACGCCCTTTGGGGCCATCAACCGGCGCCATCGCGCCCCGGCACCCCACCCGCGCGCACCGGAGCACCAGCCCGCGGGCCGCGCCCCAGCGGAGCGCGACCGATCACCGATCCACGCTACGATCAACCTCTCATCAAGGGATCGATCCATGAAGCGCGCGTTATTCACCTCTACTCTCCTCACCGGCCTCCTCGGTGGTTGCATCATCACCTTACCGCCCGCCACCTCCGAGACCGCCGGAGAGACCGATCCCAGCGGCACCGACGCCACTGACGCCACCACCTCAACATCCACCACCACCAACCCCACCAGCGAGAGCGACACTCTCATCGAGACCGGCGCCACCACGGATCTCACCACCACCACCACCACCACCACCGAGCCCACCAGCACCACCGCCCCCGACACCTGCGACGACGGCCTCCAGAGCGGCGACGAGACCGACATCGACTGCGGCGGCCCCACCTGCGCTCCCTGCCCGCTCAGCGCCTCGTGCCTCCTCGACAGCGACTGTCAGAGCGCCCTCTGCCAGGACGGCGCCTGCGCCCCCGCCTTCGCCTGCGACGACGGCCTCCAGAACGGCGACGAGAGCGACATCGACTGCGGCGGCGCCTGCCTCCCGTGCCTCCCCGGCGGCGCCTGCCTCGGCGACGACGACTGCATCGGCACCTGCACTGAAGGACAGTGTGATCCAGTCCAGTGCGTCGCCGATCAAGACTGCGCCGGCTTCAGCACCCAGTGCGCGCTCTCCCTCTGTCAGAAGGGCGCCTGCATCTTCGAGCCGATCAACGAGGCCGCCCCCTGCGACGACGCCGATCTCTGCACCGACGGCACCACCTGCGCCCTCGGCGTCTGCACCGGCGGCCAGCTCCCTGACTGCAGCGGCCTCGACGACGCATGCAACCTCGGCGCCTGCGATCCGATCGACGGCCAGTGCAAGCCCGAGCCCGTGCTCGACGGCACCCCCTGCGTCGACAGCGATCTCTGCACCACCAACGAGGCCTGCCTCGCCGGCGCCTGCCTCGATCAAGACGGCTCTGACCACCTCTTCTACGAGCCCTTCGCCGACAACAGCGCCGGCTGGCTCTTCTTCAACACCACCTGGCAGATCGGCGCCGCGCAGGCCGGCTGCGGCGACCCAGCCCTCGATCACAGCCCCACCGACGACAACGGCGTCGCGGGCGTCGTCCTCGGCGGCTGCCTCACCGCCCCCGGCGGCCACGCCCTCATCAGCCCCAAGATCGACGCCACCGGCCAGAAAGATCTGTGGCTCAGCTACTACCACGTCCTCGGCAGCGACAACCCCGCCACCGAGACCCGCCTAGAGGTCTTCGACGGCGACAAGTGGATCGTGCTCGACACCTTCCCTGCCATCACCGAAGTCGACTGGACCCTCTCCGAGTACGATCTCACCCCCTACGCCGGCCCCGCCCTCCAGCTCCGCTGGTGGCACCTGCTCCTCGCCGACCAGCCCCCACCCGTCGGCTCCTGGAACCTCGACGACATCGTCCTCGGCCCCGCCGGCTGCGTCCCCTACTAATCCCAAGCCGCTCACGCCTCCCCTCGGGGAGGCGCCGCGCCCGACCATCGCCGTTATACTCCCGCGCATGGCCGCGCTCCCCCACCTCCGCCGGCACCTCACTACCCCTAGCCTACGCCGCCGCTGGCTCCTCGCCGCCTACGCCCTCCTCCTCTCCCCGCTCCCCTTGGTCGGCGCCCTCGGCTACGAGTGCAGCCTCGCCCTCACCGCCCCCTGCGCCCTCCTGGGCGTCTTTGTCGGGGTCGACGCCGCCCGCGGATCCGCCCACGGCCGCGTCGCCCCCACCCTACACACCATCGCCCTCGCCGCCGCCGGCGACCTCCTCCAGCTCTGCGGGGCTGCCCTGCTCGTCCTCATGCTCGCGCAGGTCTACAACCCGAGCTGCGATCCCTGGGGCGGCCTCCTCTTCTTCATCCTCGGGCCTGTCTTTTCGGCCAGCCTCGGGGCGATCGCGGGGATCTGGGGCGCCGCCCTCGTCCAGTCCCCCCCGCGGCGCTGGTCGCAGGTCCTCGTCGGCCTCGTCCCCCTCCTCTTCTGCCTCGTCGTCGGCCTCCTCCGCCTCTACGTCGACCCCGTCGTCTTCGCCCTTGATCCCTTCTGGGGCTACTTCGCCGGCCCGCTCTACGACGAAGGCGTCGTCGTCGACGCCCGCTACCTCCGCTTCCGCGCCTACAACCTCCTCCTCGCGGCCGCCGCGCTCGCCGCCTTCCGCCTCTGGGGCGAGCGCCTCCTCAGCGGCGCCAGCGCCGCCTCCTCAGCCTCGCACTTCGAGCCCACCGCCGCCCTCGCTCGCCTCCACCGCCGCCCCTGGTCCCTGCTCATCCTCCTCGCCGGCCTCGGCGGCGGCGCCTACTTCGGCCTCCGCCCCGCCCAGAGCGGCTTTCACGCCACCCTCAGCGGCATCGCCGAGGCCCTGCCAGCCGAGCGGATCACCGAGCACTTCATCATCCGCTACGCGCCCGCCAGCGACGCCGCGCGCGAGATCGACGTCATCGCCGCGGAGCACGAGTTCGCCTGGCACCGCCACGCCGCCACCTTGGGCCGCGCACCTGGCCCCAAGATCCACAGCTTCATCTTCCCCAACCCGGAGCTCAAGCGCCGCGTCATCGGCGCTGGCGCCACGGAGGTCGCCCCTCCCTGGCGCCTTCACCTCTACCTCAACTACCAGCCCTTCCCCGCCGCCGTCATGCCGCACGAGCTCGCCCACGCCTTCTCGAGCGTCGTCGGCGATCCCATCTTTGGCGTCGCCGGGAGCCTCGGAGCGCGCGGCCTCCGCCTCAACCTCGCCCTCGTCGAGGGCTTCGCCACCGCCCTCGCCCCCCGCCCGCGCGACGGCCTCGATCTGCACGACACCGCCGCCGCCCTCGACCGCCTCGATCTCCGCCCGCCCCTCACCGCCATCATGGGCGTCGCTTTTTGGGGCCAAGCCTCGCGCCGCGCCTACACCGCCGCCGGCTCTTTTTGTCGGTGGCTGCTCGAGCAGCAGGGGGCCGAGCGCCTCGCCGCCCTCTACCGCAGCGCCGGCGACTTCGAGGCCGTCTACGGCGCCCCCCTCCTCCAGCTCGAAGCCGCCTGGCTCGACTTCCTCCGCGCCCGTCCGTTACGCGCCCAAGACATCGAGCTCATGCGCCAGATCTTCGAGCAGCGGCCGATCTTCCAGCGCCCGTGCGCCCACCGCAGCGCCCACCTCCGCGCCGAGGCCGCCGCCGCCGCCGCCCGCGGCCTCGACGATCGCGCCCTCGAGGCCCTCAGCGAGCTCTGCCTGCTCGAGCCAGAGCGCCCCGAGCACCAGATCCAACGCGCTCACGCCCTCGCTGAGGCCGGCTACCGCGCCGAGGCCGAGGCGCTCCTCCGCGAGCGCCTCACCGTCCCTGGCCTCCCTGTCACCCTCCGCGCCCTCGCCTACCAACACCTCGGCGACCTCGCCTTGCTCCGCGGCGACCTCATCGCGGCGGAGCAAGCGTGGAGCGCCGCCCTCGCCAGCAGCGCCGGCGAGGAGCAACAACGCGCCCTCCAGATCCGCCTGCTCGCCGCCCGCGATCCCCAGATCGCCCCCCTGATCCGCGCCTATTTCCTCTCCTTCGAGCCCGCCGCCCTGCGCGCGACCGCGCCGCTGCGCCGCCTCGACGCCGCCCATCGCCTCAGCGCCGCCCCGACATACGGGGCCATCGGCGCCTACCTGCTCGGCCTCCAGCTCCTCGGCGCGGGAGAGCCTGCCCTCGCCGCAGCTCGCCTGGGGCGCGCCCTCACCCCGCTCCCCGGCGAGCGCCCGCTCCCCAGCCCCGAGCTCGTCCGAGCCGCCCGCCTCGCCCTCATCAACGCCCTCACCCGGATCCGCGACTACGACCGCGCCGCCGGCCACCTCGTCGCGCTACGCGCCGAACCTGGCCTCGGCCAAGGGCACATCTTCACCTACCAAGAGTGGGCCGAGCGCCTCGAATTTTTCCGCGTCTACGCCCCGGCCCCACCTCGCCCGCTCCCCCCGCGCCCCCTCACCTCCCCCGAGGACGACGACGATCCCGAAGATCCAGCCGTCGAAGATCCAGCCGTTGAAGATCCAGCCGTTGAAGATCCAGCCCCCCAGCCCGCCGCCGAGTGATCCTCCCCGATGCTGCCGTCCGCGCTCACCCGCCACCTCGCCGCGGATCCCAGCACGGCCGCCGCCGAGCGCTGGTACCTGATCTTCACCCCGATCTGGGGCCTCGCCGCCGGCCTCGTCATGACCACCGGCGCCGCCGAGTCGTGGAGGGGCGAGCCCTGGGCAGACCTCGCCTACATGGTCTTTGGGACATCGTTATGGCTCGCCTGTGTGCTCGGCGGGTACCGCTGGCGCGCGCCCAGCGATCGAGGCCGTCCCTGGCATCAGCTCGCTCACACCCGGCTGCAGCTCTTCCTCCTGATCTTCGCCTTCTTGGGCAACTACTACAGCGAGTATTTTTACGAGATCTTGCACATGCACTACGGCTTCGGCACCCGTTGGAACGTCAACGACGCCCCCGCCTTCCTCTACCCGCTCACCGTCGTCTACTTCGCCACCTACACCACCCTCATCAGCGTCACCGCCCGCGCCTTACGAGCCCGCCTCCCCCCGCGCCTCGGCCCCTACGCCTACCTGCCCGCCTGCTTCGCGGTCGCCTTCCTCGAGACCCTGCTCAACGCCAACCCTTGGATCAGGCGCCTCTTCTGCTACGACGATCTCCGCCTCGCCCTCACCTTCGGCACCGTCATGTACGGCCTCTGGTTCGTCGTCGCCGCCCCCTTTTGGATGGATCAGGGCGAGCGCCCCGGCGCCCCACGCACCCTCCGCGCCGCCGCCACCAACGCCCTCGCCGCCTTCATGCTGGTGCTCTGCGTCAACGAGCTCGTGCGTGAGCAGATCGCGCCGCGCGTCACCACCGTCAAGCGCGGCGCCGTCGGCCTCGACGACTACGGCGAAAACTGCCTCGGCCCGCCGCCCTGAGCCGCCCGCGGCCTCAGATCCCCTTCGTGATCCGCCACGAGTCGCCGTCGCGGATCAGCTCGAACTTCGCGTAGTCCTGCTTGCGGGCGAAGCGCGGCTGCAGCCGCGGCGTCCCGTCCTCGCGCAGGATCGGCCGCATATGGAAGCTCGCGTCGATCCACACGTGCACGGTCGCGCGCTCGTTGCGGATGAAGATATCCAGGTACTCCATCGTGAAGCGCACCGAGTCCACCTGCGCGAGCCGGCGCACCAGCAGCGGCGCCAGCTCCTCGTACACCACGTCGTCCCCTGGGTCGTCCGTCCCGCCCTCGTCGTAGTAGGTCGAGTCCGCGGTGGCGACGATCGCCGCCGTATCTTGGCGCACCATCGCGGTCCTGAAGCGCTCGAGCACCTGCAGGATCTCGCGGTTCTCCTCCGTATCGGGGATCTCCGTCCCCGGGATCGAAGGCGTATTTTTACAACCCACCGACGCCGCCGGCAGAGACAGGGCGAGGAGGGCGAGGAGGGAGCTCTTGAGGGTCCAGCGAGTCATGCGACCGAACGCGGCGGAGCGCGGGCAAAAGCTACGTACAGCAAAGCGCCCGCCATTGCCAGCCGGCGGTGAAAGCCGCGTGATTTTCAGCCGTTGTCGCCGCGGCCGCGCCCTGGTGCTGACATTTTGGCAGCCGCTCTACCGCCCGCGTGTCACCCCGTCGCCCTCGCCCGACCGCCACGATCCCCCTCATCCTCACGCCCTCTTCTGCCGCCTCGCTCGCGCGCCCGCGCTCCTCCGCGCTACTATCCGCCCGTGGCTGAAGCGCGCTTCTATCCCCGCCTGCGGATCCACGCCCACGCCGACGTGATCGGCGCCGAGGTCGTGCTCGCCCGCGCTGTTGAGGATCTCAGCCTCGGCGGCTGCCGCCTCGCCGGCCCGGCCTGGGAGCCGCTCGGCCAAGCCGTCGCCCTCGTGCTCACCTTCCGGGAGCAACCGGAGGCCTCCTTGCCGCTCGCGGGCGTCGTCGTGCGCGCCACCGGCGTTGATCTCGCGATCCGCTTCCACGCCCTCACTGAAGAGCAGCGCGCCGCCCTCGAGGGCCACCTCGCCAGCGCGGCCGCCTGAGCCGCCCCGATCGCCTGGACCGATGGAGCCGCGCCGTCTCACGCCCGAGCAGCAGCGCTGGGTCGAGCAGGTCACCCCGCGGGTCCTCGAGATCGCCCGCGCCGTACGCCACCGGATCGGCACCCTCAGCCTCGACGACTACCTGAGCGCCGGCAACGAAGCCCTCGTCCGCGCCGCGCTCCGCTACGATCCCACCACGGGCGTCCCCTTTCAGGCGTTCGCCTACCTGCGCGTCCGCGGCGCCATGATCGACGCCGTTCGCGCCCAGCACCCCGCCGTTCGCCAGCAGCGCCGCGCCCTGCGCGCGCTAGAAGCCACACAAGCCGTCTTTCAGGCCGCCGAGCAGGCCGCGCCTGATCGCGCGCAGAGCGACCCACGCACCGTGCGAGAGCGCGTCGACGCCGCCGCCGACCTGATCCGCCAGACCACCGCGGCCGTCCTGCTCGCCCGCCTTGAGCCCGCCGATCCCGAGCTCCTCCCCGGCGACACCGCCGAGCGGGCAGACGAGCGCCTGCTCGCCGCCGAGAGCCGCGCCCTGCTCGCCCGCGCGATCGGCCGCTGCGACCCTGAGGAGCGCGCCCTCATCGAGGCCCTCTACTTCGGCGAGCACACCATGCACACCTACGCCGCCGAGCTGCGGGTCAACGTCAGCACGATCAGCCGCCGCCACGCCCGCCTGATCCGCAAGCTCGCCGCCCACCTCGCCCCGGATCCGCCCCCCTCACAGCCTGGCCTTTAGGCCACATGTCAGCCGCGCGCCCCCGCCCTACATGACCCAAGAGCCAGATCACGAGGCCCGCGCTCACCACATCACATGACCCAAGAGCCAGATCACGAGGCTCGCGCTCACCACCTCACATGACCCAAGAGCCAGATCACGAGGCTCGCGCTCACCACCTCACATGACCCCAGAGCCAGGACGAAAACGACGCGCCCGCCGCCCCGGCCTCGCCGCCCTGCGCCTCCTCCTCCTCGCCCTGCTCGCCGCCTGCCCGGCCGCGCCCGCGCCGCCCCGCGCGCCCCGCCCCGCCGACAAGCGCGCCCTCTATGGCGATCCCGCGCTGCTCCCCACCCGCCGCGGCGAGCTCGCCCGTGAGGAGCTCGCCCTCGCCGGCGAGATCGAGCGCCTGCTCGCCGACGACCCGACCCTCGCGCCGATCCGCGCCCACGTCGCCCTCCCGCCCGAAGGCGCCCCTGTCGTCGTCATCGCCGCCGCCGCCGATCCGGCCGACCGCCCCCGCCTCGCGGCCATCGCCCGCGCCGTCGTCCCCCACCCCCAGCTCCGCGTCGTCCTCCACCCGCTCCCCGCGGCGGCGCCGCCCGCCCCGCCGCCGCCGCTGCCCGTCCACCTCTGGCCGCTCGCCCTCGCCCTGCTCGCCCTCGGCGCCAGCGCGGGGATCACCCTCGATCGCCTCAGGCTCCGCCGCCCGCCCCGCTGATCCGCGCCGCCCGCCGGCCCCGCGCTGGTGCGTCGCCACCGCCGCCCGCTATCCTTCCGGCGATGATCACCGCCCCGCGCTACGTCGGCATCGACCTCGGCACCACCAACTCGACCGCCGCGGTCTTCGACGGGGATCGAGTCACCCTCGTCCGCAACGCGCAGGGCGGCCACCTCACCCCCTCGATCGTCCGGATCGACGCCCGCGGCGGCCTGACGATCGGCGCCCGCGCCCGCCGCTACCTCGAGTCTGACCCGGAGAACACCCGCAGCGAGTTCAAGCGCCTCATGGGCACCGGCCAGGAGCTCCTCTTCCCGGCCTCTGGCCGCCGCCTGCGCCCTCAGGAGCTCTCCGCCGAGCTGCTCCGCGCCCTCCGTGCTGACATCGAGGAGCAATTCGGCTTCGTCCCTGATCACGCCGTCATCTCTGTCCCCGCCCTCTTCGAGCTCCCCCAGAGCGACGCCACCGCCGAAGCCGCCCGCCTCGCTGGTTTTCAGCGCATCGAGCTGATCCAAGAGCCGATCGCCTCCGCCCTCGCCGCCGGCTGGACCGCGGAAGAGAGCGCCGGCGCCTGGCTCGTCTACGACCTCGGCGGCGGCACCTTCGACGTCAGCCTGCTCGAGACCCGCGACGGCCTGCTCCGCGTCATCGGCCACGACGGCGACAACTTCCTCGGCGGCCGCGACTTCGACTGGGCGCTCGTCGAGTGGGCCTTAGGCAAGATCAAAGAGCAGAGCGGGCTCGATCTCTCCCGCGCCGACCCCGCCCACGCCCCTGCCCTACGCAAGCTCAAGCTCGCCGCCGAAGAGGCCAAGATCGAGCTCACCCGCGCCGAGCGGACCACCCTCTCGATCCCCGCCCTCACCCTCCATCAAGGCGCCCCCTACGACCTCGATCTCCCGATCGACCGAGCCACCCTGGAGCGCCTCTGCGCCCCCATCATCGATCGCAGCGTCGAGGTCTGCCGCCGCCTGCTCGCCGCCCACGGCCTCGCCCCCGGCGGCCTCGATCACGTCGTCATGGTCGGCGGCCCCTCCGTCACCCCCCTCGTCCGTCAGCGCGTCTCTGCCGGCCTCGGCGTCGCCCTCAGCGACGGCCTCGATCCGATGACCCTGGTCGCCCAAGGCGCCGCGATCTACGCCGCCACCGCCGGCCTCGACGCCCGCCCCAGCGCCTCGGACGTCCAACCTGGCCACCGCGTCTGGCTGCACTACCCCGCCATGTCCTCCGATCTCACCCCTCACGTCGTCGGCCGCCTCGTCGAGCCCAAGGCCCCCGGCGCCCCCACCCAGCTCCGCCTCCGCCGCGGCGACGACCTCTGGGAGGGCCCCTGGGCCGACATCGACGCCGAAGCATCCTTCATCCTCAGCACCTCTCTACTCGCCCGCCGCGCCAACGTCTTCCGCATCGAAGCCCGCGCCGCCGACGGCAAACCAGTCGAGGTCAGCCCCCCCGCGATCACCATCGTCCAGGGCCTCACCATCCACGACCCGCCCCTCTCGCGCACCATCGGCGTCGCCCTCGCTAACGATCAAGTGCGCGTCTACTTCGAGCGCGGCGCCCCCTTACCGGCCCGCCGCACCTTCACCCTCTACACCGTCGCTGGCGTCATCCGCGGCAGCGAAGACGACGCCCTCAAGATCCCGATCGTCCAAGGCGAGTACGACGAGGCGCACTTTTGCCGCCTCGTCGGCGCCCTCGTCATCACCGGCAAAGATCTCAAGGACAGCCTCCCCTCCGGCTCGGAGATCGAGATGACCCTCGAGCTCGATCGCGGCGGCCGTCTCTCCGCCCGCGCCCTCATCCCTGCGCTCGCGCAGGTCTTCGAGGACGTCGCCCAGCTCCTCGTCCCCCTCGCCGATCCCGAGGTCCTCGCCGCCACCTTCGACGTCGTCCGCGGGCGGATCGCCGGCCTGCGCGCCGACGCCTTCCGCCGCGGCGCCATCGCCCAGCTCGACCGCCTCAGCGCCGTGCAAGCCGACCTCGACGCCGCCCACGTCGACCTCGAAGCCGCCCGCGGAGGCGACGCCGACGCCGCCCAGAAGGCCCGCCGCGCCCTCCTCGAGATCGACGCCGACCTCGAGCAATTGGAGCTCGATCGCCGCTGGCCCGAGCTCGATCGAGAGGCCCGCGAGAGCACCATCTGGGCCTCTTCTTGGGTCAGCGAGCTCGGCCTCCCCCACGAGCAGCGCCTCCTCGACGAGACCATGAAGGCGCTCGACAAGGCCCGCCAAGAGCGCGACCCCCTCGAGCTCCAGCGCCAGCTCCGCCTCGTCTCCCGCCTCGGCAACACCGCCTCCCTCCGCCACCCCGAGGCCTGGAGCCGCCGCTTTGAGAGCGCCGCCTCAGAGATCTCCGGCGCCACCGACCTCGTCAAGGCCCAGGCCCTCGTCAAAGAGGGCCGCGAAGCGCTCGCCCGCGGCGATCAAGGCGCCCTGCGCGCGGTCACCCAAAAGCTCTGGCAGCTCCTCCCCAGCGACGTCGAGCGCCGCCGCCTCGGCTACGACTCCGGCGTCCGCTGATCGCCCGCAACGCCCCATGTCCACCTCCCCCCATCAGGCCATCCAGCCCTTCTACGTGCTCGGCCTCGCGCCCGCCGCCACCCGCGCCGAGCTCGAGCGCGAGGCCCAAAAACTCCTCGGCATGTTGGAGCTCGGCCTGTCCAGCGCCGCCTCCTACGCCACCCCGCTCGGCCCCCGGCAGCGCACCCCTGAGTTGATCCGCCAGGCGATCGCCGAGCTGCGGATCCCCGAGCGTCGCCTCCTCCACGAGCTCTGGGCCGCCTTACCCGCCCCCGCGCCTCAGCCCCAGCCCCAGCCCGCCGCCGATCCCAGCCCCGGCGCTCCCTACCGCGATCACCCCGCCGCCCCGCCGCCCCCACACACCCCACAGACCGCGCCCGCCCCCGAAGCCGCCCCCACCTTCCCCGGCGCCTTCGAGCTCTTCGCCTGGAGGCGCCCGTGACACGCTGCGCCGCCCCCGCCCTCCTCCTCCTGCTCGCCCTCGTCGCCCACGACGCCGCCGCCCCCCAGATCAACGGACGAGCCGACCTCGTCGTCGCGATCCTCTTCACCCTCTTCCTCTGGGCCGCGACCCTCTACACCCTGCTCGTCCAAGGCGGCCTCACCTGGACCCTCACCCGCTGGTTCGCCGTCCCCCTCGGCCTGCCGATCACCGCCTACCACCTCGGCCGCCACGCCGCCCGCTGGCGCCACGATCCCCACGGCGGAGGCGCCCTGATGGCCGTACTCGCCCTCCATCGCCGCCCCGAGCGCGAGCCTGCCGTCGCCGAGCGCCTCCAGACCTGGCTCGCAGCCAACCCCCTCAAGACCGCCGGTCTCGTCGCCAACGGCCTGCGCTACGCCCTCCACGGCGAGCGCGATCTCGCCCGCGATCTCTTACAAGCCGCCCTCACCGCGGAGGCCGATCGACCCTCCACCCTCGCCGCCACCTACGCCGCCGACTGGTTATGCGCGGACGCCGCTGCACGAGGCGCCTGGGACGAGCTCATCGACTTAGGAGCGCGCCCGATCGCCACCTCGCGCGGCGCCGCCTTCCTCATCGCCGTCGCCCGCCGCCTGCTCGGCCGCGGCGCCCCCTCACCCACCGACGCGGGGCTCCGCCTCGCCTGGTGGCTCGCCCCCCGCCACAGCCTCACCCGCCCCCTGCTCCTCCGCGCCCTCGCCCAGCCCCGCGTCCTCCATCGCTCGCCAGCGCCACCGCCGCCCCCACCTCCACCTCACGAAGATCCTCCCTTACCCCAAGACCCGCTGCCACGCGCCCTCGCCCTCCACGCCCGCGTCCTCCTCGCCGCGCCGCTCGCCCTCCGCCTCCAGCCTGCCCGTCTCGGCGACGCCTGCCGCGCCTGGGACGACCTCCACCGCAGCGGCCTGATCCACCAGCTCACCGCCGAGCGCGCCCTCCACCTCGGCGTCAGCGCCCGCGCCGAAGCCGTCCAAGACGCCTTTTTCGCCGAAGTCGCCGCCGATCTCGCCGCGATCAGCGAGCGCGCCGCTCTCCCCCTCCCGCAGGCCCTCGCCGCCGCCGACCCAGCCGAGCCCACTCCAGGCGCGATCACCGAGCGCGCGATCGCCCAGCTCCGCAGTCGCCTGCTCACCGAGCTCGAAGCCGCCATCGACGCCCTCGACGCCTGCGCCGCCCGCCCCGCGCTCCCTGCCCTCGACGCCTGGCGCGAGTGGGAGCGCCTGCGCCAGCTCCACCACCGAGCCGCCGCCCTCGGCGGCACCGCACTCCGCCAGCTCGTCTTCCCTGGCCTCCACCGCAGCGCCTGCAACTTCGCCGTCTGGCTATGGAACGAGCGCAAAGAGCACGCGATCGCCGCCCCGATCTTCCGCTGGCTGCTCGCCGAAGCCGAGCACGTCGGCGACGAGGCCGCGATCACCCTCCAGCGCAAGAACGTCGGCGTCAAAGCCTCCTGACCCCTCCCTTGCGTGGCTCGGCCGCGCGGTATCGGGGAAACGCGGGCAAAACGCCCTACAGACCCTCGCAGGCCGGGCACGAGTCGATACACCCACAAGTTTAATTATGAAAAAAAAAGAGATCCTCATCACCGGGGCCACCGGACGGGTAGGCGGCGCCCTGCTCCGCGAGCTGCTCGCCGCTGGCCTCGACGTCCGCGCCGCCTACCGCGCCCCGCCCCCCCAGCTCCTGCCCGCGATCCACCCTGTCCGCTTCGATCTCAACGATCACAGCACCCACGCCCCCGCCCTCGCCGGGATCCGCCGCCTCTTCCTCCTCTGGCCCCCTGGCACCGACGCACGCGCCGCGATCCCCCCCTTCCTCGACGCCGCCGTACGGGCTGGCGTCGAGCAGATCCTCTTCCTCTCGGTGCTCGGCGCTGAGCGCCTCAAGGTCGTCCCCCACTTCGCCATCGAGCGAATGCTCGCCGCCGCCCCCCTGCGCCGCGCGATCCTGCGACCTGGGTATTTTTATCAAAACCTCAGCACCACCCACGGCCCCGAGATCCGTGATCGCGACGAGCTCTTCGTCCCCGCCGGGCGCGGCCGCACCGCCATGGTCGACGTGCAAGACGTCGCCGAGGTCGGCGCTCGCCTCCTCCTCGATCCTGCGCCCCGCGACGCCGCCCTCGATCTCACCAGCGAAGCCCCCACCTTCTCGGAGCTCGCCGCCGCCCTCAGCGCCGAGCTCGGCCGCCCGATCACCTACCGCCGCCCTGGCCTCCTCCGTTTCCTCCGCGGCGCCCGCGAGCGCGGTTTTGCAGGCGATCTCGCCCTGTTTATGGCCGCAGAGTACACATATACGCGCCTCGGCCTCGCCGCGCGGCTCAGCGCAGATCTGACCAATTACCTCGGCCGGTCTCCGACCACCTTCGCCCAATTCGCGCGTCGCAGCCGCGGCGCTTGGATCCCACAGAGCACCCAGTAGCCCGCCGCGCTCACGAACCCGCGCCGCGCCGCTTCTCCGCCATCAGGTGGCGACGATTCGCCACCCCGCGACCCCCTCCCCCGCCTCGCCGTCGCATACACTGCGCGTCGCAGGAAGGACAGGTCGTTATGAATAGTTCTCTCGCGCTTCATTGTAATGGGGTGGGCGACCCCCTACGGATCTCCGCGCTCCCCCGCCTGGGCGGCCGGATCACCATCGAAGCATGGATCCGCCCCGAGGACGCCAGCACGCCGCGCTGCGTGCTGCTCTTCGGCCGCGGCGCCTGGCAGCTCGCGCTCTTGGCCGGCGGGGGCCAGGGCAGGCTCGCCGTCGAGCTCGTGACGGGGACGAGCCGCCTGGCGCTGTGCTCGGTCGCGAACGCGCTGAAGGCGGGGACCTGGTCGCACATCGCTGTGACGATCCAGCCCACCAACACCGGCGGCTTCGGAGCCGGCGGCTTCACGGTCAAGCTGCTTCACCAGGGCAAGCAGCGCGCCAGCCAGTCGATCAAGATCGGCCCGCAGGCGCTCGGCCTGCACTCGCTGCTCAAGGGTGCCCTCCCGGACTGCTACCTCGGCCGCGGCGTGATGGATGTACCGGGCTTCCTCGGCGAGATCGCGGAGCTGCGGGCCTGGAAGAGCGCGCTCCCCGAAGCGACCATCGCCAGCCGCTGGCGCCAACGCGCCCGCGGCGATGAGGACGGCCTGCTGGCCTGTTACCGCCTCGAGCGCGGCGAAGGCGGCCTGCTCGCGGATATCAGCGCACACCGCGGATTTGGCGCGCTCACAGGCGCACACTCATGGGTCTCACGCGGCGATCTCCCCTTAGCCGCCAGCGACGACCCCGAAGACGTCCGTCTCCGCGCCGAGGGCAAGCTCGTCCGCGAGCACCTAGCGATCCCTGTCAAGAAACCCGAGGGCGGGATCGTCACGATCCGCCCGTCCAGCACCCCCGGCCTCCCAGGCCTCCCCAGCACCCCCAACCCCGGCACCCCCAACCCCAAGATCCCCGAGGAGAAGGTCGAGTGGACCGTGCGAAGCGTCTTCGACGCGACCGTACGAGCGCGAGCGCCCGACGCCAGCGCCCTCGCCGGCACCAAGCTCGAGGTCCGGCTCGACGCCGCGATGACCGCGATCCTCGACGAAGGCGAGACCACGCGCTTTGTCGAGTGGCCCGCCAACACCAGCCACTTCGTCCCGCTCTCGCCCACCGGTCAAGCGCGCCTGCGCTTCGTCGCGCGCGGGCTCACCTGCCCGACCCTACGCGTCCGCCACCCCGGCATGCCCACCGATCTGTGGACCGTCGTCCGCCCCGACCAAGCCGCGCACCGCCGGCTACAATCGGTCACCGCCGCGGAGCTGCGCGCGCCGGCCGACGGGCGCGCCTCCCCGCTCCCCGCGAGCGCCACCCCCGAGGACGCCGAGGCGCTCGCACAGGCCCTGACGACCCTCACCCGCGCGCTCCCGCCCGGCCCGTCGAACGAGAACACCAGGGCCAAACGGATCCGCACCGCCACGCAGCTCGCCGGGGTCTCCCGCCTGAGCTGGGGCGACATCGAGGACGCCGCGGGCGACGTGGTCGACGGCGCCGAGGATCTCGCCGAAGACACCTACGACGGCGCGACCGATCTCTACGACGCCACCGCCTCGCTGGGGTCGGACGTCGTGGACGTGGTGGGCGACGCCGTCACCGATGCCACCAAGACCGTCGTCGCCACCAGCGAAGACGCCGTCCAAGGCGCGAAGCGGGCGATCAAGGGCGCCAGCCAGCTCGTCACCAGCGCCGGCGCGGAGCTCGACGCCCTCGTCGCTGCCGCCCGCGCAGCGCCGGCTCAGGTCGGCGAGCGGGCGATCCGCACCTTCATCGACACCGCCGACACCCTCGCTGTCTGGACCCAGAGCGCCGCCGGCGAGATCGTCCGCACCTTCGAGATCATCGGCACCACCATCGTCGACGGCGCCACTGTCGTCTGGCGGGTCGTCTGCGCCGGCGTCCTCGACGCGATCACCGCCATCGAGGAGCTGGTCAAGCGCATCGGCGCCAAGATCGCCGCCTTCATCGAATATCTGCTCTTCCTCTTCAACTGGCAGGACTTCCTCGACGCCTCGGACGACGCCTACAAGTACTTCGACGAGACCCTCAGCGAGCTGCCGACGCGCCTCGGAGCGGTGATCCAGCCGCTCAAGCAGCAGCTCCGCGGCACCCTGAGCAGCGCGCTCGACGCCGACTTCGCCCAAAAGTCGATCGCCCAGACCTGCGGCATCAACATCGACGCCGACACCCCTGGGATCGACGAGCTCAACTACCTCTTCGAGCAGGTCTCGCGGGTGATGGACTCCGCGCAGGAGGCCGTCGGCAAGGGGATCGCCGCCGCCGCCGCCGAGGTCGACGCTGCGGCCGCGCAGCAAGCGAGCGGCTTGCTGAACCTCGTCCCCTTCGACCGCTTCTCCAGCCCTGTAGCGCTGCTCACCGCCCCCCTCGGCGAGCTGCTCAGCGACGCCGCGGAGCTCGGCGACGGCTCGGGCTCGCTCGTGGACTCCATGTTCGCCAGCATGGAATCGACCATGGACGCGGCCTTGACCGGCGGCGCCGCGCTGCTCAAGAGGCGCATCTATGTCCCGTACGTGACCTCCATGATCGAAGAGGTCGTGCTCGGCGGGCGGACCTTAAACCTCCTCCGAGTCGCGGCGCTCTACGCCGCGATCTTGAAGGTGCTCGCCGACAAGACCTCCGGCCGCGCCCACAAGTCCCGCGGCGCCAGGGCCGCCGCGAAGATCGCCGGCCTCAACAAGCAAGCGCAGCCCGACGAGCCCGCCCCCGAGACCCGCCAGCAGACCCCCGCCTGGCAGATCTGGGGGCCGACCGCCTGTGGGTTTGTGAACAGCCTCTGCCTGGCCGTACAGACCGGGTTGGAGCTCGCCTATCTCAAGAAGGACAAGCCTGAGGCGGTGCGCTGGTGGATCGGCTTCCTCTCCTACACCAGCGCGGTGTCGCTCGCCGCCGCGAGCATCTTCAACCTCGCCGGCGCCGACCGGATGCCGAAGCGGACCAAAGAGTACGTGCTGACGCTGTGCGCCTTTGAGGCGACCACCGGCTTATGGTTGGCGGTCTCCGGCTACATCCGCAAGGAGCTCAAGGACTCCCCGTCGCGCGAGGCGAAGGAGGCCCAGCTCGACAAGATCGACACCGTCGGCCTGTCGATCCTCGCGCTCGGGAGCCTGATCACCGCCATCATCCCGATGGCGAAGCGGCTCCCCAAGGGCGATCAGGAGTGGACCACCTACTCCCTGCGGGCCGCCACCGCGACGATGACCGGCGTGACCCGCGCCTGGTCCATGTACGACAACTCGGACACCCAAGGCGGCAAAAAGTACGCAACGCTCGGCATGCTGGTCATCGGCGCCGCGGTCGACCTCAGCGCCGCCTCCTACGAATATTCGCAGAGCCTCAAGCAGACCTAAAGCTCGTCCCCGCGGCCGACCTGCTCGCCTGTTTAACCCGAGCCGAGATCGAGGCCGTCAGCGCTCCGCTGACGGCCTGTGCGCCGCTTCCAGCCCGGCCTACCCCGCCTCGATCACCACCGCGGTCCCGTAGGCCAAGATCTCCGCCGCACCTTGCATCACCGTCGACGTGGTCAAGCGCAGCGCCAGCACCGCGTTCCCCCCTCGCGCCACGCACTCCGCCTTCAGCCGGTCGATCGCCTGCTCGCGGCTCTGCGCCAGCATCGTCGTATACCCCTCCACCTCGCCGCCGATCAGCGTCCGCAGCCCCGCCAGGAAGTCCACCCCGAGGTTGCGCGTACGCACCGTATTCCCGCGCACCAGCCCGAGCACGCGCACGACCCGGAAGCCGGGGATCTCATCGGTCGTGACCACCAGCAGCTCCCGGGGGTCGGCGACCAGCGAAGACGGTGAATAGAGCGCCGGCGATTGACCTTGATTCTGAGTCATTGTTTGATCCGATCGTAGGGATCGCGGCTGCTCAGCCGCACCCGGATAAAAGACCCTAACAGCAGCGAGATCCCGACGATCAACATCACGGATCCCCCCGCCCAACCGATCATCGACAGCGCCAGGCCCCCCGCCACCAGCGCCAGCCCCGCGGCTCGCTCCCCTCGCGTCCGAGGCGCCCGCTCCGCCGCCTCCAGCGCCTGTCCCGCGCGGACCCGCTCCACCCACGCCCCCTCATCCGTTGGCGGCCCAAGGCCGAGCGCCGGGCGCAGCGCCAGCGACGCTCGCGCCGCCTCTGCCAACGCTGGCTGCTCCTCGCGATACAGCGCCAGCTCCACCGTCTCGGCCTCCTCCAGCCGCCCCTCGCGCTCTCCCGCCATCAATTCGACGATCCTGCGCAGCTCGGGGTCCTCATCCATCGCCGCGACGCTACCAGCGAGAACGAGCCCCCGTCTAGCCCGGATCTGGGCGCTACCTCCGCGTCGCGCCGCGGGTTAAGCTCGCCCTCGTGACCGATCTCGACGTCCAATACGACAGCGGCTCCTTCGACAAAGACGAGCAAGGCTGGTGCGCCCGCCGCGTCGAGATCACGACCGAAGGCGACCGCGTCACCATCCGCTACAGCGGCGACGACAACGGCGCCAGGCCCTACGACTACACCGTCACCGCCGCGATCGGCCCGCGCTGGCCCGAGCTCGGCCTCACCGCCCTCGTCGACCAAGGCCGCACCATCGCCTACTTCGACGCCAAGACCCGCCGCCTGCGCGCCCCGGGCGAGCAGGTGGTCCGCTGGTTCAAGGCCCCCCCCGGTCACCGCGCTCCTGGCTGCTTGGAGCGCGCCGCCGCGTTGATCGCCCCCATCGCCGCCGCCCTCGGTATGCGCCCTGGCGCCCCGCCCACCGCCGAGGCGGTCACCGCCAAGATGCCCCCGCTCACCCCCAGCCCGACCGCGGGCGGCGCCACGGAGAGCAACCTCAAGGTCCCCGGCGAGCGCGGCTGCGTCTGGAGCTTCATGCTCCGCGACTATCCCGCGGACAACCCCCTCGGCCCTCAATTTCACGTCCAAGTCGAAGGCGACGGCGGCCTCGTCATCCTCTTCGCCGGCGAGAGCGCCCGCGCGATGGCCCTCTTCAGCGGCCCGCTCGAGCGTCACGCGCTCGCCCGCTCCGCGCGTGATCGCGCCCTCGCCGACTGGGCCGGCCTCGCCCCCGAAGCCCCCCACAGGTGACCGACCCTGCGTCATGCGCGTGACCAACCCGCCTCGCCCCGGCGCCCGCCGGCGCGCTCCCCTCAAACAAGCGTCATCGCCCACCCCGACTCGCCGCTGTCGATCTCCACCCGGCGCAGCTCCTGGCCCGCCGCGAACGCCCCGAGCAGCGCTTGGCTCAGCGCCGGCATCAACGATCCGCGCAGGATCGCCTCCACATTCCGCGCCCCGCTCTCCGCGTCGGTGCAGCGCGCCGCGAGCTGGTCGATCATCCCCTCCGCGAACACCGCCTCGATCGTATGGCTCGCCCACAGCCGCCGCTTCAGCGCCTCCAGCTTTAACGCCGTGATCTCCCGCAGCACCGCCGCGGGCAGCGGCAAGAACGGCACCACCGTCATACGAGCGAGCAGCGCTGGTTTGAAGTGTCGACTGAGCGCCGGCCGGATCGCCGCCGCGATCGCCGCCGCGCTCGCCCCCTCGGCCCCCATCCGCATCACCACCTCGGAGGCGAGGTTACTCGTCATAATCACCACGGTGTTCTTAAAATCCACCGACCGCCCCTCCCCGTCCGACAGCGTGCCCTTATCAAACACCTGATAGAACAGGTTCATCACCTCGAGATCCGCCTTCTCGCACTCATCCAGCAGCACCACCGAGTACGGCCGCTGCCGCACCGCCTCCGTCAACACGCCCCCCTCGCCATACCCCACATACCCCGGGGGCGAGCCGATCAGCCGCGACACCGCGTGTTTCTCCTGGAATTCCGACATCGCGATCGCTGTCATAAAGCGCTCGCCCCCGTACAGCAGATCCGCCAGCGCCGTCGCCGTCTCGGTCTTGCCCACCCCGCTCGGGCCGACGAAGAGGAGCACCCCCAGCGGCGTGTTGGGGTTCTGGATCCCCGCAGCCGCGATCCGCAGCGTCTCCGCGACCACCCGCACCGCGCTCTCCTGCCCACGAACCCGCCCCGCCAGCGCCTCCTCCAGCGACAGCAGCGCCCCCAGCGTGTCACTGCGCATCTTGCCGGCCGGGATCCCCGTCCACGTCTCCACCACCCCCGCGATCGCGTCCTCATCCACCTCCGCGTGGATCAGCCGCCCCTCGCCGTGCCCGCCTGCGAGCGCCGCGAAGCGCGCATCCGCCGCCCGCTTCTCCGCCCGCGCCTCATCGCCCCCGCCCGCGCGCAGCCGCGCCCGCGCCGCCTCGACCGCCACCAGCGCCTCCTTCTCCGCCCGCCAGCGCCCCTCCAGCCCCTCCATCGCGTCTTTTGCCGCGTCATAACGACCCTGCACCTCCGCGATCTTGCCCTGATCGTTCACCCCACCCTCTCGCTCCTCCCGCCGCATCAGCCCCAGCTCGCGCTCCAGCGCCGCGATCTGCTCCTCCAGCGCCACGATCGCCGCCGGCTTCGCGTCATGCTCGATCCGCACCCGAGTCGCCGCCGTGTCCAGCAGATCCACGGCCTTATCCGGGAGCAGCCGCCCCGCGATATACCGATGAGACAGCCGCACCGCCGCCACCAGCGCCGCGTCCGTGATCGTCACCTGATGGCTCGCCTCATACGCCTCCCGCAGCCCTCGCAGCATCACCAGCGCCTGCTCCTCCGAAGGTTCGTCCACCTTCACCGGCTGGAACCGCCGCGCGAACGCCGCGTCCTTCTCAAAGTACTTCTTATACTCGGACCAGGTCGTCGCCGCGATCGTACGCAGCTCCCCCCGCGCCAGCGCCGGCTTGAGCAGGTTCGCCGCGTCGTTCTCCTTACCGACGATCGTGTGCGCCTCGTCGATAAACAGCACGATCGGCCGCGCCGACCCCTTCACCTCCTCGATCACCGCCTTCAGGCGCTTCTCAAATTCCCCGCGCACCCCCGCGCCCGCCTGCAAGAGCCCCATATCCAGCTCGAGCAATTCCACCTCACGCAGCGCCTTCGGCACGTCCCCCGCCGCGATCGCCCGCGCCAGCCCCTCGACCAGCGCCGTCTTACCCACCCCCGGCTCCCCCACGATGATCGGGTTATTCTTGCGCCGCCGCGCCAAGATCTCCGCCAACTGCCGGATCTCCGCGTGGCGGCCGAACACCGGGTCGATCTTGCCCTGCCGCGCCTTCTCCGTATAGGAGGTCGTGAACCGCCGCAGCGCCTCCTCTCCTGCTTGTCCGCCGCCGGCCCCGCTCGGCGCCCCAGCCGCGACCCCCGGCCCGCCCGCGGCCCCGGCCGCCTCCTTCGTCCCGCCCGTGATCGCCTCAAATTCCCGCTTCAGCGCCTCGACTGGCAGCCCCCGCAGCTCCGGGAACGACTCCCCCGAGTAGCGGTGCCCCCAGCTCGCGAAGCTGAGCAGCAGGTGACCGCTGCGCAGCTCCGAAGCGCCAAAGTGCAGCGAAGCCAGCAACCACGCGTCCTCCAACCACTGAAACAGGCTCTCCGAGAGCACCGGACGCCCCTGATTGCCCGTACGCATCAGCTCCAGCGCCCGGCCCACGCGCCCGCGCAGCCGCGGCAGGTCCACCTCCGCGTGCCCCAGCAGCGCCCGCGCGTCCGTCTCCTCCGCCGCCAGCATCGCCGCCAGCAGGTGCTCGGGCACGATCTCAAAGAACCGACGCCCGGCCGCGTCCGCGACCGCCGCCTCCATCAGCGACGTGCAGAGGGTATTCAGGCGGCGGACAAGGGACTTCGGATCGACGCGCATTCAGCCTCGTAATCCCCCGACGATAGCAGACGGTCTGGCCCTCACCAATCGATTTCGAGGCCTGCCTCGATGTATTTACGGTGTCCTGATTAACACAAATTTCACACTATTGACATAGACCACAGACCGCCGATCACCCCGCAAAAAAAGCCCGCGCGAACCCGCGCGAACCCGCGCGCCCCTCGCATCGGCCGCAGGGCGCCGCGCGCGCGTCTATCTTCGCCCGCCCGTGCGCGACCGTCGATCTTCGCTATCGTCCAAAGATGCCGCGCCAGCCCCTGCTCCCCCTCGCCCTCCCCCTCGCGCTGTGCCTGCTGCCCGCCTGCGTCATCTTTGATCCGGGCGGCGACGACGGCGGCGACGACGCGACCTACGGCGATCCCAGCGGCCCGACCTCCGGCCCCACCTCCGGCCCCACCTCCGGCCCCACCTCCGGCTGGAACCCCACCAGCGCCGGCGAGAGCACCAGCACCACCGCCCCGATCGAGCCCACCGGCGCCGACAACGAGCCCGAAGCCGGCTGCCCCTGCGCCCCTGGCACGGATCTCATCTACGTCCTCTCGGACATCGGCGTCTTATGGAGCTTCGATCCCATCGAGCACACCTTCACCCGCCTCGCCGCGATCACCTGCGGCGGCATGACCGACACCTTCTCCATGGGGGTCAGCCGCAAGGCCCGCGCCTGGATCCAGTTCCAGAGCGGCGATCTCTACACCGTCGATCTCAACGACCCCAGCGACCCGATCCCCTGCAAAGATCCCGGCTTCATCCCCCCAAACGACCCCAAATTCGCCAATTTTGGCATGGCCTTCGTCGCCAACAGCCTGGGGGACCCCTGCGATCGCCTCTACGCCCACAGCGCCACTGAACCCGGCCTCTACGGCCCTGGCGTCGGCGGCCTCGGCGCCATCGATCCACAGACCCTCCTGCTCGCCGCGATCGCCCCCATCGACTACGCCTGGGGCGAGCTCACCGGCAGCGGCGACGGCCGCCTCTTCGCCTACGCGGGCGCCGCCCCGCCCCTGCTCATCGAGTACGACAAGGCCGACGGCCTCGCCCTCGACGTCCTCCCCTTGCCCGCCCTCGGCGGCGACTCAGCCTTCGCCTTCGCCTGGTACGGCGGCGACTTCTTCCTCTTCATCGACCCTGATCCCTTCGGCAACATCAGCCAAGTCTGGCACCTCGACTACGACCAGAGCGACGGCGGCAAGCAGGCCCTCACCTTCCTAGGCGACGCCCCGATCCGCGTCGTCGGCGCTGGCGTCAGCACCTGTGTCCCCTGGGGCCCCACCTGAGCGCGCTCCCCTTCACTCTCCCAGCGCCCGCGCCACCTCGTCATGCGCCTCCCGCAGCGCGTGTAACGCCTCTACCTGCTCACGCAGCTCGCAAGCCGCCGCCTCGTCCCCCCGCGCCACCAACTGCAGCGCCGCCGAGGCCGCGTCGTGCAGCGCCGCCCCGCGCCGTCGCAGCCCCGCGATCGCCTCAGCCGCCGCCGCGCGCCCTGCCGCGTCGGCTTCGCGCTCTTCCCCCATCGCCACCAGCCGCGACACCTGCGGCGCGCGCGCCAGCAGATCGGTCATCACCTCCACCGCCGCCTCACGCAGCCCCCGATCCGCCCCCATCTTCGCCGCCTCCGGCAGCAGCTCCACCACGTGCACGAAGTCCCCCAGCGCCGCATCCACCAGCGCGCGCAGCTCTGGCGCCAGCGTCCTCGGCAGCCCCAGCCTAGCCGCCACGATCCCCCCCGGCAGCGCCTCCACCTCCCCCTTCGCCACCCGCCGCAAATACCGCTCCAGCCCCGCCGCCCCCGCCTTCGCCGCCAACGACGCCTGGAAGGCCGCCTCTTGCCGCGGGTACGCCCGCAGCGTATGGAGCCCGGTCCACAGCAGCGCCCCCCCGCCCACCAGCCAGCTCCCCGCGCCCAACCACCCCGAGTACGCCGGCACCAGCAGCCCGCACACGATCGCCCACCCGAGCAGCTTGCGCCGCCGCGTCTCCGTCGACGCGTTGCAGATCGCGAGGATGATCACCGCCACAAAGAAGAACGCCACCGAGGCCAGCAGCGCGTGGCCGATCGCCCCCAACCATCCGACCACCCCGCTCGACCACAGCGCCACCGCCGCCCCGCTCCCCACCACCAACGAGTCGCCAGCGACCTGCCCGGCCAGCAGGTTCTCCTCCGCCTCGTTGCCCGCGCCCCCCGCTCCGCTCGCCTCCGCCGCCTCCGCCGCCGCGAGCGCACCCGCCTCCGCCGCCTCCGCCGCCGCGAGCGCCCCCGCCTCCGCCGCCTCCGCCGCCGCGAGCGCCTCCGCCTCCGCGCCGTCCCCCGTCACCTCGCCGTCGGCCGCGCTCACAGCCTAGAGGGTCTACCGAGCGCACGCCCAGTTCAAGCCGTCGATCACGCCAGCGCCGCGCGCCCTCGCACCCGCCACGCCGCCTCTTCCCCCGCTATCATCGCACCATGCTCCGCCCCCCTGCGCTCCCGCTGCTGCTCCTCCTCGCCTGCAACAGCCACGGCAGCGGCGACAGCGACGCGGGCGACGCCAGCGCTGGAGGCGGCGGCTGCGAGCTCGACGACGCCGAACACCAAGGCGAAGGCACCTACTACGGCGCCGACGGATCTGGCAATTGCAGCTTCCCCCCCGCCGGCGATCTCATGGTCGCCGCCATGAACGAGCTCGACTACGCCGGCTCCGCCGTCTGCGGCGCCTGCGTCGCCGTCGACGGCCCGCAGGGCTCCGTCACCGTCCGGATCGTCGATCGTTGCCCCGGCTGCGCCCCTGGCGACATCGACCTCAGCCAGCAGGCCTTCGAAAGGATCGCCCCGTTAGAGGCCGGCCGCGTCCCGATCCGCTGGCGCACCGTCGCCTGCGACACCAGCGGCCCCCTCATCTACCACTTCAAGGACGGCAGCAACCCCTACTGGACCGCCGTCCAGATCCGCGCGCACCGCCACCCCATCGCCACCTTCGAGTGGAAGGCCCCGGACGGTCAGTTTCGCGCGCTCCCCCGCGAGACCTACAACTACTTCGTCGAGGCCGGCGGCATGGGCGAAGGACCGCTCACCTTCCGCGTCACCGACGTGCTCGGCAACGTCGTCGAAGACGCCGGGATCCCCCTCGGCGACGCCGCCGAGCGCCCCAGCGCCGCCAATTTTCCGGCCTGTCCTTCGGGCTAGCCAGCGCCCCGCTGCGCCCGCGACGATCAGACACCGCCGCGGCGAATCCGGCTAGACTCGCCCACCATGTCGGGCACGCCAACGAGCGCACTCAACGACGCCCTGCGGATCGCCCGCTTTGATCTCCGCGAGTCGATCCGCACCCGCCGAGCCCTCGTGCTCGCCCTCCTCTACGCGCTCGTCTCCGCGATCTCCAGCTACATCTACATCAAGATCGTCGGCCTCAGCGACGCCGCCGAGAGCTTCGCGGGCGCCCTCGTCGTCGACGGCCGAGCCGACCAAGCGGCCCAGGCCCAGGCTGGTGCCATGGTGGAGCTCGCCCAGAACACCGCCTACCAGTCCCTCCTCAAGCTGCTCGCTGGCGGAGATCCGGCCATCGCCGCCCACCTCGGCACCTACCCGGCGATGGTCCTCATCTTCGTCTGGTTCTCGCTCACTTTTTTACCGTGGCTCATCGCGCTCACCAGCTACGACTTCATCGCCGGCGATCTCCACCACCGCACCATCCGCTTCCTCCTCCTCCGCACCACCCGAGGCGCCTACGTCCTCGGCAAGCTCCTCTCGCAGGTCCTCCTCATCATCGTGATCGCCGGCCTCAGCATGCTCCCGGTCCTGCTCTTAGGCCTCGCCCTCGTCCGCGACTTCGACCTCCCTGGCACCGCCGCCGCCCTGCTCGCCACCTGGCCGATCCTCGTCTTCTTCGCCCTCGGCGTGCTCGGCCCGATCGCCCTCGCCTCGCAGCTCGTCCGCACCCCAGCGGCCGCGCGCGCCCTCGCCCTCCTCCTCCTCATCGCCCTCTGGGCCCTCTCGCTCGCCGCCCTCGCCGGTCAACCCTTCGAGCTCCTCGATCACCTCACCCCGTTCCATTACAAGGTCGGCTTCTTCCGCCCTGCTCTCTTCGATCGCCTGCTCACCGCCCTCGCCTGCGTCGCCCTCGCCGCTGGCTACACCGCCCTCGGCTTCCTCCGCTTCCGCCGCCGCGATCTATGAGCCTCTCATGACCACCTACGCCCTCGATCTCGCCGCGGTTCACAAGCGCTTCGGGTCTGTACACGCCCTGCGAGGCGTCGATCTCCGCGCCCCTGCGGGCTCGATCCTCGCCCTCATCGGCCCCAACGGAGCCGGCAAGACCACCTTATTTTCGGTCGTCTGCGGCTTCCTGCGCGCCGACGCGGGCCGCGTCGAGATCCTCGGCGGTGCCCCGGATCCGAGCCGCCTCAAGGGTCGCCTCGGCGCCCTCCCTCAGGACGCCTTGCTCGGCCGCGAGCTCACCGTACGCGAGCACCTCCACTTCCTCGCCCAACTCCAGGGAATGGCCTCTGCGGAGGCTCAGCGAGACACCGATCGTGTCCTCGATCTCGTCGACCTCCGCGATCTCGCCCAGCGCCGCGCCGGAGCCCTCTCCCACGGTCAAGTCAAGCGAGTCGGCGTCGCCCAAGCCTTCCTCGGCGCGCCTGAGCTCATCCTCCTCGACGAGCCCACCGCCGGCCTTGATCCGCGCCACGCCCACGATCTTCGGCAGGCCATCCTCGCGCAGCGGGGCAAGCGCACCGTCGTCGTCTCCTCGCACAATTTACAGGAGCTCGAGCAGATCTGTGATCAAGCCGCCTTCCTTGATCAGGGCAAGACCGTCGCCAGCGGCGACGTCGCCGCCATGACCGCCCAGGACGCAGAGATCTTCGTCATCCTCGCCCCTGGCCCTGAGCCGCACGCCGAGCTCCAGCGCCACCTCCAGGGGGCCGAGGTCACCTGGGATCCCCAGCGCCGCCTCCTCCGCGTCGCCTTTCACCCCACCCCCGAGCGAGACGCCGAGTCCGTCATCACCGAGGTCCTCAGCCACCTGCTCGCCACACGCGCCCGGATCTCCGGCCTCGGCAAGGGCCGCTCCTTAGAGCAGCGCTACCTCGAAGTCTCCTAACCCTCCCTCTCAAATCCACCCATCCCACAAACCCGCCCTCCCGCGCGCGCGAACAAGCCCGCTGACACCGCCCCGCCTCTACGCCAAAGTCGATCCCCACGTGGTCGACCCACCAAAGAAGCACCCCAGCGAGAGCCACCTCTTACTCGTCGCCGATCGCGCGCCACTGCTCCCGGAGCCGCAGCCGGACGCCAGCGCCGCCGGCGCTCTCGTCGATCAACGCCGCGGCCCAGACTTTCTCTGGGACGAGCGCGCCCACGCCGACGATCTCACCCGACAGCGCTGGGGAGTCATCGCTCCCGAGGGTCTTTTGGGGGATCAGCTCCTCGAAGCCCTCGCCCCGCTCATCGCCCACCGCCGCCGGCAGACCGGCGCGGATCGGGACGTCATCCACCGCGTCCCGCCCGCCTTGGATCAGGCCGCCGCGCTCCGCTGGTACAAGCGCGTCTTCGAGCCTGGAGACGCCTTCCGCGACGCCATCCCCCGCTACGTCCTCATCCTCGGCGATCTCGCGCACGTCTCGCTCGAGCTCCAGCAGATCGTCGGCGCCACCGCGTTCGTCGGTCGTCTGGCCTTTGAGACAGCCGAACAATACGCCGCCTACGTCGCCAAGGTCCTCGAGGCCGAGGCCACCCCCCCCTTCACCCCGCCGCCGCTGCGCCTGCACGCCGTCGATGACGGTACGGGAGCCACCAGCGCCGGTCGCCGCGGGCTCATCGACCCCGGAGTCCGCCTCCTCCGCGGCGCCGCCCTCCAAGTCGATGAATTCGCCGATCCCGAAGATCTCGGCCCCGACCGCCTGAGAGCCGCCCTCAGCGCTGATCGAGGGGGCATCTTCTTCTCCGTCAGCCACGGCCTCGGCGCGCCCCGCCGCGGCTGGTCAAGCGCCGACGAGCAGCGCCGTCGCCAGGGCGCCATGAGCCTCGGAGAGCGCGGCGATCTCGACGCCGAGCGCCTCCAAGGCGGCGCGCTCCTCCCTGGCGGTCTGTGGTTCATGCTCGCCTGTTTTGGCGCCGGCACCCCGACCACCAGCGCCTACGCCCGCTGGTTAGAGCAGCTCGCCAGCAGCGACCCACGCGGGGCCGATCCACGCCTCGCCCTCCACAGCCTGCCGCCCGCCGGGTCGCCGCCATTCATCGCAGCCTTGCCCAAGGCCGCCCTCGCCAGCCAGCGGGGCCCGCTCGCCTTTATCGGCCACGTCGACCTCGCCTGGACCTACGCCTTCCGCGAGGCCCACGAAGGCCCTGTCCGCGCCCACCCTGCCCGATTTATGGCGCTGCTCCGCGCCGCGCACCAGGGCGCGCGGATCGGCGCCGCCTTCCGCGAGCTCTATCGATATTTTGAGCAGACCAACACCGAGCTCAGCACCCTCGATCCTGACCGCGCGGATCCACAGCGTCGGGGCGCCTTATGGATGCTCCGCCAGGATCTAGGCGGTTATGTCCTATTAGGGGATCCCGCCGTCCGTCTCTTAGGACGCGGCGAATCCGCGCAGCCCGCCGCCGCGTCGCCTGGCCACACGGCCATCTCCGTTCATTCTGGCGCCCCCGCGTCGACGCAGATCCACGACCCCACCGCCGCCCCCAACGACCCACCTGCCGCCCCCGCCGACGCCAGCGCCGCCTTCTTCGCCGGCTTCGGCCTCACGCCCGCCCGCGCCGCCGCCGCGATCCCCCTGCCGATCCTCGAACAAGCCCTCGCCCACGACCTCCTCGGCCACGATCTCCAGCCCCTCCTCGATCGCCACCGCCTCGATCCCACCGAGCTCCAGCGAGCCCTCGATCGATACCGCCGAGCCGGCCGGCGCGCCCACGAGGAGTCGCCTTGACCTCGGTGAGGCGCGGAATCACGCATCTCGCCCCACAATAACCCCGCGGGCCGGCCCTTTCGCGGACATCGACGCTTTGCAAGCCGCTCGCACCCCTCTATCCTCGATCGATGCTCTTACGCCCGCGCGCAGCCCTGATCGCCCTCCCGCTCACCCTCGCCCTCTGGGCCCAGCCGACGCCCGCTCAGGCCTGCGGCGGCTTCGCCTGCGACGCCGGCCCCAACGGCATGAACGTCGATCAGTCCGGCGAGAACATCATCTTCGCCTTCACGGAGGGCAAGGTCGAGGTTCACATCCAAGTCGCCTACGATCCCAACACCGACGCCAGCAAGTTCGCCTGGATCATCCCCGTCCAGACCTTGCCCACCTTCCACGTCGGCTCGCAGCTCCTCTTCGACAACGTCTTGAACGGCACCGTCCCGTTCTACGGGTTCAACAGCCAGAACGAGTTCTGCGGCGTCGACTCGGACTCCGGCGCCATCTCCAGCGGCGGCTCCGACTCTGCCAGCGGCGCAGCGGAGAGCGAAGGTGGCACCGGCGACCCAGGCGGCGGCCCTGACGTCGTCTTCCAGGGCCAGGTCGGCGCCTTTGACATCAGCGTCCTCCAAGGCGGCACCGCCCAGGAGGTCATGGATTGGCTCGGCGACAACGGCTACCAGCAGCCCCCCGAGGCCCTCGAGATCCTCGAGCAATACCTCAAGGAGGGCCACCTCTTCGCCGCCCTCAAGCTGATCCCCAGCGACGATCCCATCGTCCACCCGATCGTGCTCGTCTACGACGGCGTCGAGCCCTGCGTGCCGATCCGCCTCACCCGGATCGCCGCCCTCCAGGACATGGACATCCGCGTCTTCTTCCTCGGGGAGAGCCGCGCCGTCCCCACCAATTACCGCCACGTCCTCGTCAACCCGCTCAAGATCGACTGGCCCAATTTTGCCAGCAACTACAAGGCCGTCGTCACCGCCGCCGTCGACGCCTACCTCGCCGAGGGCAACGCCTTTGTCACCGAGTACGCCGGGCCCAGCGACGTCATCTCCCAGGCCAACCTCTTCAGCCCCGCCTGGGACGCCAAGCCGTTCACGGGCATGCCCGTCACCGAGGTCTACAACGAGCTCATCGCCCAAGGCCTGCTGAGCTGCACCGAATGGGAGCTGCAGTGCTTCTTCAACCACCCCCTGCTCGAGGGCCTCATCAACAGCTACGTCCCTGTCCCGGACGGCGTCAATCCTTACGACTTCTACACCTGCATGACCTGCTACGCGGACCTCATCGATCCCCTCCCGTGGGGCGACGGCGCCGAGTTCGCGCAGCAATTTTTGGAGCGCCTCATCGAGCCCGGCGAGCGCGCCTTGAACCTCCTCCAGAGCAAGTCTTACGTCACCCGCATGTACACCACCATCTCGCCGCACGAGATGATGGCCGACCCGATGTTCGCGGAGAACCCCAACCTCCCCGAGGTCCCGCGGATGCGCATGGCCAGCCGCTACCTCCGCTGCGACGGTCACGCCGAGTGGACCCTGCCTGACGATCGCGTCGTCTTCGTCCCCAACGACGGCCCCTGGCCCGAGTTCCCCGGCGAGATGCCGTGGGAGGAGGAGACCGCGCAGATGGCCATGGCTGGCGCCCCGCAGGTGCTCGTCACCAACACCGTCAAGATCGACGAGCTCCTCCAGGCCTGGAACGACGCCAACCGCCCCAACAGCGCCACAGGCGGCGACGCGACCGCCGGAGCCGACACCGCCGGCAACGACGACGAAGGCTGCGGCTGCACCGCCCCCGACCCGCGCGGCGGCGCCTTCACCGCGCTAGGCCTGCTCGCCCTGCTCGGCCTCGCCCGTCGCCGCCGCTGATCCGCCGCCGCGAGCGCGCGCGCAGCGAGCCCGATCACCGCTCGGGCGCCGCGCGCGCGGCCGCCGCTGCGATCCGAGCCGGCGCCTCACTCCCGCACGCTCGCCCGCGCCTGCTCGAACGCCACGTTCTCTGCTTGTGCCCGCTGAAACTCCCGCTGGCACGCGTCGACCCGCCCGTCATCGGCCCCGGCCGCGCTCACGCAGGCCACCATCGCCTCGCACCGCGCCTCCTCCTCGACCGCGCGCGCGGGGTCGACATCCATCGACGCCTGCCGCTCCGCCACCGTCGGGCAGATCGGCGTCGCCCGCCACAGCAGGCGCCAGATCTCATCTGCCACGCGCCGCTCCGAGTGCGCCCACCCTGCCCACAGCAGCACCTCCCCCGAGCTCGTCAACGTCGCCAAGCGAGCCCCGCGGGCGCTGCTCGCCACCCCGACCACCGCCTCCTCATGCGGCAGCACCACCAGCGGCCGCTCTGGCCGGTCAGCCTCCCACACCCGCGCGTCTGCCCCTCCGGCCGCGGTCACGAGGCGCGCGCGCTCGCCCTTGTCATCGCTCCACACCCCGCCCACCACGCCCATCAGCGGCCGCCCGTCCCATCGCCGCAGCCGCCGCGGCGGCGCGCTCGGCGAGTCCAGCGCCCAGATCCCCGCCGCCTCGCCGGCCCCGCCGCCGACGAAGAGCAGCCCCTCCTCCGCATTCACCGCCGCCGTGACCACCTGCTCCCCTGCGGGCAGATCGACGATCGAACCCCCTCGCCACACCCGGATCTTCGCGGGCGTCTCGGCCGCGCTGCTCGCCACGATCGATCCCTCCGGCGCGCACACCAGCGAAGCCGCCGGCCACCCGCTCAGCGGCTCATCGCGCGGCGCATGCGGCTGCTCGAGCGCCCACACCTTCGCCGTGCGCAGGCTCGAGCACGAGACCAGCAGCCCCTCCTCCGTCACCCCGAGCGACGTCACCTTGCCCGGGTGGAGCAGCTCGATCGACGGAGCCGACAGATCCTCCGCGTCCCACACCCGCACCCGCCCGTCCTCACCGCCGGTGAACAGCCGCGAACCATCGCGGCTAAACGCCACCGCCCGCACGGATCCCCCGCCCACATGCGCCACCGCCCCGATCTGGCGGATCGTCGGCGCCAGCGCCCACAGCCGCGCCACGTGGTCATCGCCGCCGACCAACAAGCGCTCGCCCGTCGGGCTGAACACCACCGCCACCGCCCGGCCCTCCCCGGCCTTCACCCGCTCGCGGCTGCGCGCGCGCCGTCGCGGCGTCGAGCTCGCCAGCGACGGCGCGCTCGCCGGCGGCAGCGCCGTGAAGAGCGGCGCCGACTCCAAGTCCCACAGCCACGCGTCGCTCCCGCCGCTGCTGCTCACCGCCGCGCTCCCGTCCGCGCTCAGCGCCGCCGCGACGATCATCTCGTCATCGTGCAGCTCGTGGCTCACCTCGACGTGAACGTGCCGGTCTTGGCCGCTCAGCGCCCACACCTCCGCCCGCCGCGCGTCTACCGTCACGATCAAGCGCTCGTGGTCGGGACCTGCGGCCATCCACGGCGCGCCCACCCCCAAGATCTCGCTCCGAGGAGCGCGCGCCTTCACCTCCCAGATCCGCACCGTCTGATCCGGGTCGCGCTCGTCGCCGTCGCGCTCGCCGGTGAGCGGCAGCGCCGAGGCCCCCTCGTCGTCGCGCTGCAGCGTGAACAAGTGGCCGCCCTCGGGCGAGAACGCCACCGCGCGGACGATCCGATCGTGCCGCAGCTCCACCAGCCGCCGCTCGGGCGTCTCCCCCGACCACACCCTCGCCGTCCGGTCCAGCGACCCGGTCGCGATCCGCGATCCATCGCTGCTGATCGCCACCCCCGCGATCGCCCCGCGATGCGCCTGCACCACGTGCGTACGGCGCGGCGCCTCCTCCAGCGACCACACCTGCATCACCCCGTCCGCCCCGCCGGTGATCAAGCGCCCGCCGTCGCCGCTGATCGCGATCGACCGCACCGCCGCCGCGTGCCCCAGCAGCAGCGGCTCGCCGAGCGCCTCAAGATCCCAGCGCAGCACCCCCGCGTCGGTCGCCGCGAAGAGCCCGCGGCCGCTCGGCGAGAAGGCGAGCGCGTACACGGCGCCCGACACCGGCAACATCAACCGCGGCCTCGTCGCCTGCGAGCGCGCCCACACCCGCACGAAGCCGTCCACGGAGCTGGTCGCCGCCTCCTCGCCGTCCCCGCGGATCGCCACCATGGACACGTCCAGCGGGTGACGCAGCCGCACCACCTTACGCGGCCCCGACAGCGCCTTGATCACGTCCGAGCTGAACGACCCCAACGTCATCGCCAGCTCGTCCGCCAGCGCGCTCGCCTCCTCGATCTCCCGGAGGAACCCGAGCTGCAGCGCCCGATCGTGCGTATACCTGGCCGCCGCCTTGCGCGCGCTGTTGCGGGCGATCAGCGCGCTGAGCCGCGCCGCCCTCGCCTCACGGATCGCCTCGACGCCGCTCACCTTCGCCGCCGTCAAGCTCGTCTCCGCCTGCAGCGCCCAGTCGTTGGCGAACGCCCGCTCCTCGCGCGCCAGCATCCACAGCGAGATCGAGATCACCGACAGCACCGCGAACACCGCCGCCATCACCCAAGCGATCAGCACCCTGCGCTGGCGCGCGCGGATCCGCCGATCCTCCGCCGCTTGGCTCGCCGTGATCATCGCCGCCATCGCCGGCTCGATCTCCTCCGGGTAGCGCCCCGCCACCTCCACCGCGTAGCCGAGCTGCGCCCCTGTGAGCAGCGTCTGCAGCTCCCGCCACTGCCCCAGCCAGACCTCCAACTTCGCCAGCTCGCCCAGCTTCGCCCGGTCCTCGGCCAACCACCCGGCGAGCCGAGGCCAGCGCCGGATCAGCGCCTCATGGGCCACCTCCACCGTCGCCTCACCCGAGTCCTCGCCCTGCACCAGCAGCCGCGCCGCCACCAGCTCCGCCAGCACCGCATCAAAGCGCCCCGCCTCGCCCGCCTCACTCGGCCGCAGCTCGCTCACCCTCACCCGGCGGCGCGAGTCCATCGCCGCCTCCGCGCTCACGCTCACCAGCCGCACCAGCAGCCGCCTCGCCTGATACGCGCACGCCGCGTCCATCGCGTCGATCAGCGCGTCCGCGCGCCGGTGCAGCGCCCCCGTCACCCCGCCCATCGCCTCATACGCCGCCTGCGTCAGCCGCCGCCCCTCACGCCGCTGCCACAGCAGATCCAGCGCGTGCTGCAGCGCCGGCAAGCTCCCCGGGTCCCCCTCCACCTCCGCCAGCAGCCGCCCCACAAGACCTGCCTCAAAAGACAGGCCGACCGCCCGCGCCGGCCGCTCGATCGCCGCCCGCAGCGCCTCCGCGCTGAGCTGCGCGACGAACACCAAGTGCGCCTCGTCGTACGCCACCCGATCCAGGCGCAGCCCTGATCCATCGAGGTGCAGCTCGCCGCAGCGCCCTAAAAAGTCCACCCGCAGCGTCAGCACGATCCGCAGCGCCAGCCGGTAGTCCTGCGCCAGCGCCCACAGCCGCTTGACGAAGCGCTCGCGCAGCGCCGGCGACTCCACGTGCGTGAACAGCTCCTCGAACTGGTCGATGATCAGCAGCCAAGGCCCCTCAGCGCCATCGATCCCGCCGACCAGCCCCTCCAGCGCCCGCAGCGGCTCGCCCCCTGGCCGCATCCGCAGCGCCCGCGGCGCCCCCTCGCCCCTTAACCACCGCGGCAGCGCCCCTGCCAGCACCACCGACGACTTCCCCGTCCCCGACGCGCCCGTCACGATCATCAACCGCGGCCGCCGAGCCGCCTCGAGCGCCGCCATGTCCGCCATCAGCTCGACGATCTCCGCCTCCCGCCCGAAGAAGAGCCGCTCATTCTCTGACTCAAAGGACAGCAGACCGCGGTACGGCCGCACCACCAGCGGCCGCGAGTCAGCGCCGTCGGCCGCCCGCGCGTAGAGCTGCAAGCTCGCCCAGTCCAGCCGCTCCGCGTCGCGCGCGAGCGCCCGCCTCGCCGCCAGGAACGCGTCCTCCAGCGATCGCAGCTCCGCCACCAGCGCCTGGTACAGCGCCTCTGTCAGCGTGATCGACCCCTTCACCGACAGCGGCAGCCGCGAGGCCACCACCGCCGCCAGGCCCACGCGGTGCAGCGCCTGCGCGACGCTGCCGAGCTGGTTCCCCAATTCGCCGCTCGCCCCGCCCTCACAGGCCGCCAGCACCACCAGCCGGATCTGCCCCGCGTACGGCGCCAGCGCCGCCCGCAGCCGGCTCGCGTCCACCAGCACCGGCGCGTCCTCGGGCCCCTCGCCGTCCAACCACAGCCCGTGCGTCGCCCCGCTGCGTCCCCCGTGGCAGAGCAGGTGCAGCGCCGCGATCGGCCCCTCCGCGCTCGCCCGCGCCAACAGGTCGCGCAGCGCCCCCAGGGACGCGTGCGCCAGCACGTCGCGCCCCGGCGAGAACTCCAAGAACCCAGCCGAGCACGCCGAAGCGATCGCCCGCTGGTGCTCACCCGCCGGCACGCCCCCGCCCGCCGCCGACCACACCAACACGATCCGCCCGCCCTCGGCCTGCGCCGCCGCCCCCTCCGCCTCCGTCCGCGTCTCCGGCCACTCGTAGCGGATCAGCGCCGACTCGACCTCTCCGAGGTGCTGCCCGCTCTCATCCAGCACCAGCAGCTCCCACGGCAGCGCGTACAGCTCCGCCGCCGCCGATCGCAGCGTCACGATCGCCCGCCGCCCGCTCGCCAGCGCCGCCCGCAGCGCTCGCCCCTCACCCTCCCACCCCGTCGGCGCCAGGAAGCGCCGCAGCAGCTCCCCCAGCCGCTGCACCAGCGCCGGCTCGGGCCGCGCCGTCGCGAGCCCTTGCAGGTCCGCCATCAGCCCCTCATGCCAGCGCAGCGCCGCCACCTTCGTGCCCCCGTCTGGGGTGCGCAGCACATAGCGCTCCGAGCCGAAGCGGAACGCGTACGGATCCTCCGGCGACTCCACCCGCGTGAAGTCCAGCGAGATCACCAACGCCTCCTCTACGACCTCCTCCGCGCTCACCGCTCACCCGCCCACCTCAGGATCTCCCCCTCGCGGCCCCATCACAACCGATCACGAGCCATCACGTCCCCGCGCGGGTCCGAGCCGAAGCCTGATCCCGCCCCTGTCACCGATCTGAACTCACACTCATCGCCCTGAACTGCTCTCCCACCTCGCGCTCTCGCGCCCACCACGCACGCGGCCCCCACTGACAATTCCCGCCATTTTCGCCCGATATGGCCACTTTCTGCGATCTCATTTCCGCCCCTTGACATGAACGCCGGCTCATAGCAATGAACCCCGCGCCGACATCGACCATGGCCGCCGCCACCAACAAGGCCAAGCCCCGCGCCAAGAGCGTCCGCGAGCTCGTCCGCGAGGAGACCCGCGCCGCCTACCGTGAGGCCATCCTCGCCGCCGCCGGCCGCGTCTTCGGGCGCGTCGGCTTCCACGCCGCCAAGATGGCCGACATCGCCGCTGAGGCCGGCGTCGCCGCCGGCACCCTCTACAACTACTTCGCGAGCAAGGACGAGATCTTCGCCACCATGCTCGAGGAGGGCCAGCAGCGCATGCTGGACGCCGTCGAGGAGAGCCTCCGCGAGCCTGATCCGCTGCTCCGCCTCCACGCCGTCGTCCGCACCATCTTCGCCTTCCTCGAGCAAGACGGCCCGCTCGTCGCCGTCTTCCTCCGCGAGGGCGGCCTCACCGAGCTGACCCGCCGCCGCCTCTTCGACAGCGACGACCGCGCCCACCTCCGCGGCCTCCAGCTCCTCCGCCTCACCCTCGAGCGAGCCGCCGACGCCGGCCTCCTCCGCCTCGACGTCGATCTCGCCGATCAGGCCGCCGCCCTCCAAGGGATCCTCGACGCCATCATCTTCGACTGGGTGCGCCGCGGCTCACCACCTGGCCTTGTAGACAGGGCCCCGATCGCCCTCGACCTCTTCCTCCACGGGACCGCGCGCCGATGACACGCCACACCTCGCTCCCTGCCCTCGCCCTGCTCGCCCTCGCCCTCGCCGCCTGCGGCCCCGCGGAGGGCGCCCCCGGCCTGCCCTCGGCCAAGAGCGCCGCCCCGCCCGTGCTACCCGAGCGCGAGGCCGATCCGCCGCAGCTCGCCCCCGCCGGCGCCCCCTCCGCCGCGCCGGCCAGCGGCGAGGCCCGCTTCGTCGCCACCGTCCTGCCGCGCGAGTCCGCCGAGCTCGGCCCTAAGATGAGCGGCTCCCTCGCCGCGATCACCGTCGCCGAGGGCGATCAAGTCAAGAAGGGCCAGCTCCTCTTCCGCGTCAACCCCGGCACCATGCGCCTGCAAGTCGACTCCGCCGAGGCCGGCCTCGCGGGCGCCCAGCTCGCCCGCGACGAGGCCCAACGCGAGCTCGATCGCCAGCAGAAGCTCGCCGCCAAGGGCACCGTCGGCGCCGTCAACGTCGAGCGCGCCCAGGCCAACTTCGACGCCGCCGTCAACGCCGTCGAGCGCGCCGAGGTCGGCGTCAGCCTCAGCAAGCGGGCCCTCACCGAAGCCGCCGTCGTCTCGCCGATCAGCGGCGTCGTCGCCGCCAAGCTCAAGAGCGTCGGCGAGACCGTCACGATGATGCCGCCCACCATCGTGCTCATCGTCCAAGATCAGAGCGCCCTCGAGGTCCGCGTCCGCGTCCCCGAGAACCGCCTCCGCGCCCTCCGCCCGGGCGGCGCCCTCACCGTCCACTTCACCGCGCTAGGCCTCGCCCGCGAGGCCGTCATCAAGCGCGTCCAGCCGACCATCGACCCGATCACCCGCACCGTCGAGATCGTCGCGGAGGTCGACAACAGCGACGACATGCTCCGCCCCGGCATGTACGCCGAGGTCGTCGTCGGCGCCGAGGCCCCCAAGACCGCCAGCGAGGTGCAGCCGTGAAGCTCGCAGAGATCTCGATCAAGCGCTCCATCTTCGCCACGATGATGATCGCGGCGCTCATGGTCTTCGGCCTCTTCGCGCTCCCGCGGATCGGCGTCGAGCTCTTCCCCAACGTCGACTTCCCCGTCGTCACCGCCACCGTCGTCTACCCCGGCGCCGACCCGATGACCATGGAGACCAAGGTCGCCGATCCGATCGAGGAGGCCTTGCAGTCGCTCGGCGGCGTCAAGCGCATGACCTCGCGCAACCTCGAGGGCGTCACCCAGGTCGTCCTCGAGTTTGAGCTCGAGGTCGACGGCAACCAAGCCTTACAGGAGGTCCGCGACAAGGTCTCCGCGATCGAGCGCCAGCTGCCCAAGGGCATCGATCCCCCCGTCGTCCAGAAGTTCGACACCGGCTCCACCCCCGTGCTCTCCGTCGCCCTCGCCGGCGACCTGCCGATCCGCGAGCTCACCAAGATCGCCGACGACGTCGTCAAGCAGCGCGTCCAGCAGATCCCCGGCGTCGGCGCCGTCTCGCTCGTCGGCGGCCGCGAGCGCGAGATCAAGATCCTCGTCGATCCCGCGCGCCTCACCGGCTACGGCCTCACCGTCGACGACGTCACCGGCGCGATCCAGTCGCAGAGCCTCGAGATGCCCGCTGGTTACATCCAGCTCGGCAGCCGCGAGCTCACCGTCAAGACCCGCGGCGAGGCCCGCACCCCCGCCGAGATCGGCGAGATCGTCGTCGCCGGCCGCGGCGGCGCCGCGATCCGCGTCCGCGACCTCGCCGAGATCGTCGACGGCGTCGAGGATCCCCGCTCCGCCTCCTTCCTCAACGGCTCGCCCGCGATCTCGCTCGTCATCCGCAAGCAGTCGGGCGCCAACACCGTCGCCATCGCCGCCCGGATCCGCGGCGAGCTCGCCCTGCTCGGCCCGGAGCTCGATCGCCGCGGCGTCACCGTCTCGATCCCCTCGGACAGCTCCGCCTTCGTCAGCCGCTCGATCGCCGGCGTCAAGGACGACCTGATCATCGGCGCCGTCCTCACCGTCCTGATCATCCTGCTCTTCCTCCACGACGTGCGCGCCACCTTCATCGCCGCGCTCGCGATCCCCACCTCGATCGTCGGCACCTTCGCCTTCATGTCGTGGATGGGCTTCTCCTTCAACAACATCACCATGCTCGCGCTCTCGCTCTCGATCGGCATCCTCGTCGACGACGCGATCGTCGTGATCGAGAACATCTACCGCCACCTCGAGATGGGCAAGCCGCGCATGCGCGCCGCCTTGGACGCCACCTCTGAGATCGGCCTCGCCGTCATCGCCACCACCTCCTCGATCGTCGCCGTCTTCATCCCTGTCGCCTACATGGACGGCATCATCGGCCGCTTCTTTTACCAGTTCGGGATCACCGTCTCCGCCGCGGTCCTGATCTCGATGCTCGTCAGCTTCACCCTCACCCCCATGCTCGCCTCCCGCATGATGCGGCACGGCCACCAGCAGGCCGCCCCCGGCGTCTTCGCGACCACCTTCAACCGCCTCTTCGGCGGCCTCGAGCGCCTCTACGCGCTGCTCCTCCGCTGGTGCCTGCGCCACCCGTGGATCACCCTGCTCGTCGCCCTCTCTACGCTCGTCCTCTCCGTCTTCCTGGTCACCAAGGTCCCCAGCGAATTCATCTCCGCCGACGACACCTCCGAGTTCGCGATCAACGTCGAGACCCCCACCGGCACCTCCCTCGACGCAACCATCGCCGCCACCGAGGCGATCGCCGCCGACGTCCGGCAGAACCTCCCCGGGATCCGCGACACCTTCGCCACCATCGGCGAAGGCGCCCAAGGCCAGATCAACCGCGGCAAGATCACCGTCACCCTCGTCAGCCCCCACGACCGCGCCTACGGCCAGCAGGAGGCGATCACCTGGGTGCGCGAGCGTATGGCCGGCGTCCAGGGCGCCATCATCACCGTCGCCCAGATCGACCCTATCGGCGGCGACGCCGGCTTTCGCACCCAGCCGATCCAATTCTCGATCCGCGGCCCCGAGCTCGACGAGGTGATCGCCGCCGCTGACGCCCTCAAGGCCGAGCTCGCCGCCACCAACAAATTCGTCGACCTCGACACCTCCTACCGCGGCGGCAAGCCCGAGATCGGCATCGAGGTCGATCGCAACAAGGCCGCCGACCTCGGCGTGCCCGTCGCCACCATCGCCCGCACCATCCGCGCCCTCGTCGCCGGCGACGCCATCTCCACCCTCAAGGACGGCACCGACGTCTACGACGTCATCATCCAGCTCCCGCCCAGCCAGCGCGCCCAGCTCGAGGGCCTCCAGAACCTCAAGGTCCGCGCCCCCAACGGCCAGCTCGTCGATCTCTACAACCTCGTCCGCCCGTTCCGCGACGCCGGCCCCAGCGAGATCGAGCGCCAGAACCGCCTCCGTCAGGTCGTCATCCTCGCCGACATCGACGGCATCGCCCTCGGCGAGGCGCAGGCGCTCGTCGAGGCGGCCGCTGGGCGCGTCGTCCCCGGCCACCTCACGACCTCCTTCCTCGGCGACGCGGAGATCATGATCGAGTCCTTCATCGCGATGCTCACCGCCTTGCTGCTCGCGATCATCCTCGTCTACATGATCCTCGCCGCCCAGTTCGACTCGCTGATCCAGCCGATCACCATCATGGTCTCGCTGCCGCTCAGCGTCGTCGGCGCCTTCGGCGGCCTCTACCTCAGCGGTATGACCCTCAACATGTTCTCGTTCATCGGCATCATCATGCTGATGGGCCTCGTCACCAAGACCGCGATCCTCTTGGTCGACTTCGCCAACGCCGAGCGCGAGAAGGGCCTGGACGTCACCGAGGCGCTGGTCAGCGCCGGCGTCATCCGCATGCGCCCGATCTTCATGACCTCCGCCGCCACCATCTTCGGCATGGTCCCCGTCGCCCTCGCCCTCGGCGAAGGCGGGGCCTCGCGCGCGCCGATGGCCGTCTGCGTGATCGGCGGCATGATCACCAGCACCGCCCTCACCCTCGTCGTCATCCCGGTCGTCTACAAGCTCTTCGACGGCCTGCTCACCCACCGCGCCATGCGCTTCCTCAGCCGCAAGCTCTTCGGCGCCGAGGCCCCAGCCGGCCTCGATCCGGCCCCCGATATCGACCTCGATCCCGCGCCAGCGCGCCCCGCCGCCGCCCCGAAGCCGCGCGCCTTCGAGATCGACCTCGACGCCGCCCAGAGCGATCCCCTCGATCGCGACGTCGAGCTCGATCCCAGCGCCCCGCCGCGCGCCTTCACCCGCGAGGCCCTCTCCCCCGAGCGCCGCGTCGAATACTCGGTCGACGTCGAGCTCTCCGAGGACTCGCTCCCCATCATCCCCGGGCTGCTCGGCAGCAAGCGCCCCAAGTAGGCGCCCCGCCCTGCGCACCGCGCCGTCGCCCCCGCCCGCGCGGCCCCCACCTCGACCCTCGAACCCCGCGAGCGCGCCATGCCCCTGCTCTCCACCGCACTCCTCCTCAGCCTCACCCTGCTCGCCGCGCCCGCGCCCGCGAAGGCGCCTGCGAGCGATCCTGTCCCCAAGACCAGGTCTGACGCCACCCCAGCGCCGCTCGCCGCCCCCGCCGCCGCCCCCGCCGCCGCCCCCGAGGCGTTCACCGACCCCCTCATCCTCGCCCTCACCCCCGCCCCGGGCGGCCTCACCGCCGACGACGTCGCCCGCTACGCCCTGCGCGCCGCCCCCTCGATCGGCGTCCGCACCGCGGAGCTCCAGCAGGCCGCGGCGCGCGTCGATCTCACCATGATCAACTATCTCCCCCAGCTCCAGGGGGCCGCCGCCTACTCCCGCCTCTCCAAGGTCAACGTCGACTTCGGCGGCGGCGGCTCCAGCGTCGGCACCGCCAACGCCGGCCCTCTGGTCGTTGGGACATGTCCAGGAGGCCAGGGGCAGTGCGTCCTCGACTCCATGGGCGTCCCCGCGATCGCCGCCCCCTTCGCCTTCGTCTTCCCCCTCAACTCCTACAGCCTCAGCGCCGCCCTCTCCGTCCCCCTCTCCGACTACATCCTCTCGCTCGTGCCTGCCCGCCGCTCCTCCCAGGCCGGCGTCGAGGCCGCCCGCCTCGCCCGCGCCGCCGAGGTCATCAAGGTCGAAGCGGACGCCCGGATCGCCTATTACAACTGGCTGCGCACCATCGCCGCCGTCGTCGTCGCCGACACCTCCGCCCAGCGCTCCAAGGCCCGCCTGCTCGACGCTGAGGCCGCCTTCGAGGCCGGCGTCGCCTCCCAAGCCGACGTGCTCCGCCTCGACGCCCTCGTCGCCTCCACCGAGTCCGCCGTCGTCCAAGCCGCCGCCGCCCGCGATCTCGCCGCCAGCCACCTCGCCCTCATGATGGCTCGCGGCGACGCCACCTTCGCCGTCGGCGAGGACGTCTTGACCCCGCGCAGCGCCGCCGCGCCGCTGCGCGCCCTCCCCCAGCTCATCGACGAGGCCCACGCCCAGCGCCTCGAGCTCCGCTCCCTCGGCCAACACGGCCGCGCCCTCGACGAAGGCCGCCGGATCTACCGCGCCGGCTACCTGCCCCGCCTCGACGCCTTCGCCGACGCCACCTACGCCAACCCCAACCAGCGCTTCTTCCCCTTATCTGAGGAGTGGAACGCCTCGTGGAGCGCCGGCGCGCGGATCAGCTACAGCCTCGGCCAAGCCATGCTCGCCCGCGCCCGCCTCCGCGAGAACCGCGCGGACGTGCACCGCCTCGAGCAGCAGGCCGAGCAGCTCCGCCGCGGCATCGCCATGGAGGTCACCAGCGCCTACCTCGATCGCCAGCGCGCCCTCGCCACCATCGAGCTCAACGCCCGCGCCGTCCGCTCCTCCGAGGAGGCCTACCGCGTCGCCACCGAGCTCTTCCAGGCCGGCACCGCCACCACCACCGACATCATCGAGGCCGAGCTCGCCCGCGTCAGCGCCACCTTGCAGGAGGTCAACGCCCGCATCGACCTCCGCGTCGCCGAGCTCCGCCTCCTCTACGCCATCGGCCGCCTCGCCCCCATCGAAGACCCCGCCTGATCGCCCCGCGCGGCCGCTCAGCCGGCGATGAGGGAGAGCGCGGGGCGGACGTGGCGAGGCAGGGTGAAGGTGAAGGTAGAGCCGCGTCCGAGCGCCGAGGTGACGTCGATGGCCCCGCCGAGGATCCGGCTGAGGTGGCGAGAGATCGTGAGGCCGAGGCCTGTGCCCTCATAGGCGCGGGTCGGCGCGTCGTCGGCTTGGGTGAAGGCGTCGAAGATCCGCTCGATCTGGGCGGGCGCGATGCCGATCCCCGTGTCGTGGATCTGGAACTCGAGCGCGTCGGCGTGGGCGAGCACGGTGAGGCGCACCTCGCCGTCGTGGGTGTATTTGCAGGCGTTCGAGAGGAGATTGAGCAAGATCTGGTGGACGCGGGTGCGATCGCTGAGCAGCTCGCCGAGCTGCGCGGGCAGCTCCGTGACGAGGCGGTTGCCGTGGCGCCGGGCGAGGTGGCGCGCGGCGCCGATGACGTCAGCGAGCAGGGAGGTGAGCTCGACGGGCTCGATCCGCAGCGAGATCTTGTCGGCCTCCGCGCGGGAGAGGTCGAGCAGATCGTTGATCACCGTCAACAGGTGGCGCCCCGCGCTCTCGATCCGCCGCAGGTCGCCCGAGAGCTCGGCCTCGTCGCGCTCGCCTGGTTGCTCGAGCAAGAGCTCCGTGTAGCCGAGGATCGCGTTCAGCGGGGTGCGCAGCTCGTGGCTGATCTTGGCGAGGAAGACGCTCTTGGCCCGGCTCGCCTCGACCGCCCGATCACGCGCCGTCGCCACCTCCGCGTTCGCGCGGGCGAGCTGCCGCTGCGCGCGCCGCTGCGCGAGTATGAGGCCGATCTGCGTGGCCGCGGCGCTGAGCAGGTTGACCTCGATCGCCCCCCAGCGGCGCTCCACCGCGCAGTTATCGAAGCCGATAAAGCCCGTGAATTCACCGTCGACCATCAGCGGGATCACGAGGATCGACAGGATCCCCTGCGGCGCGAGGATCATCCGCTCGAGCTCGTCGTACTCGCGGGCGAGCATCTCGATGCGCTCGCCGCGGGCCATGACGTCCGCCCAGCGGGGGAGAAAGTCGTCGTAGGCGAGCCCTTGCAGCGCCGGGTTATCGATCTCCGCGCAGACGCCAGCCGCGCACCACTCGGCGCGCTGGCTGGTGACCAGAGCCCCGTCGCTGGGGCGGCGGTGGTTCTCGAAGAGGTAGACGCGCGAGGCCCCCGCCGCCTCGCCGAGGGGAGCGAGCGCGTGGTTGAAGGCGCCGAGGTGGTCCTCCGAGCTCGTGAGCAGCCGCGCCTGCATCTCGACGACAGCCTCGAGGTAGCGCTCGCGGCGACGGAGCTCGTCACCCGCGGTGTCGTCTTGGAGGCGCGCGAGCAGGGCGCGCCACGCCGACGCGTCGGGGGGCCGCTCGGCGCTGATTCCGAGCGCCGCGAGCTGGCGATGCAGGCTTGAGGTGTCCAAGGCGTCAGGCCGGTGATCGGGCTCCAAATCGTACGCGCGGGCTCATGGGCGCTCTAGCCCCGCGTTGGGGGACGCAGCGGAGTCGCCGTCCGCGCCCGATCCATGGACGCCGCCGGCCCGCGCCTGTAGTGTCGACGAAGATAGAGTCTGCATGGGCCACCACCCGATCGAGATCCAGGGGCTCGTCAAGGACTATGGCTCCTTTCGCGCGCTCCACGGCGTCGATCTCCAGGTCGCGCGCGGCGAGGCCTTCGGCTTCATCGGCCCCAACGGCGCTGGCAAGTCGACGACCATCCGCTGCCTCCTGGATCTCCTGCGGCCGACCGCCGGCGTCGCCACGGTGCTTGGGGCCCGCGATCTCGCCAACAACCCGGCGATCCGGGCGCGTATCGGCTACTTGCCGGGGGAGCTGGTGATGACCGGCCGGCGAACCGCCCGCGAGCACCTCACCTACCTCGCGACCCTCCGCGGCGGCGCCGGGCGCGAGCGCATCGAGCCGCTCGCCGAGCGCTTCGGCCTCGCCCTCGACCGCCCGGTCAACGGGCTCTCGAAGGGCAACAAGCAGAAGGTCGGCGTCATCGGGGCGTTCATGCACGCGCCCGAGCTCCTGATCCTCGATGAGCCGACCAGCGGCCTCGATCCGCTGCTCCAGCGGGAATTCCTCGCCCTCGTCCGCGAGACCGCCGAAGCCGGCGCGACCCTCTTCATGTCGTCGCACATCCTCAGCGAGGTCGAGGCGGTGGCCGGGCGCGTGGCGATCATCCGGGCCGGACGCATCGTCGACGTCGAGGACGTGCGAGCGCTCCGCGAGCGCGCGGGCCAGCACGTGCGCCTCACCTTCGACGCGCCGCTCCCGGCCGAGGCCGCGCGGGCGTTCGCGGCGATCCCCGAGCTCTCGGCGCTGACGATCGACGGCGCGCGGCTGACCGCGCTGCTCCGGGGCTCGCCCGATCGCCTCCTCAAGGAGGCCGCGCGGCACCAGGTCACCCGCTGGTCCGCGGAGGATCGCAACCTCGAGGAGCTCTTCATGGACCACTACCGTCAAACCAGCGCCGACGCCGGCGGGGAGGCCTGTTGATGGCCGCGCCGCCGGTCCTGGTCCAGGTCCTCCGCGAGCGCCGGCGCAGCCTCGCCGGCTGGGCCGTCGCCTTCGCCGCGATCTGCGGCATGTACACCAGCATCTATCCTTACATGGCCGAGATGAACCTCCAGGCGATGCTCGAGGCCCTCCCGCGGGAGATGATCGAGGCGCTCGGGTACGACGATATGAGCTCGGCCGCCGGTTATGTAGGCAGCGCGACCTACGGCCTGGTCGCCTTCGCCTTGCTCATGGTCTTCGCCATCGGCAACGGCGCGGCGCTCCTCGCTGGCGACGAGGAGAGCGGGGCGCTGGAGCTCGAGCTCACCTCCCCGCTGCCACGCGCGGCGATCTACGTCCAGCGCCTCGGCGCCCTCTGGGCCCAGATCACCGCCCTGGTGGCCGTGGTCTTCGCGGTGACGCTGACGCTCGATCTCGCCCAGGGGCTCGGGATCCCGACCCTCGATCTCGCGGCGGCGACCCTGCAACTCTGGCTGCTGATCGGCCTCTTCGGCTCGCTCGCGTTCGCGGCTGGGGCGGCGACCGGCCGCCGGGGGATCGGCCTCGGCGTCGCCGCGACCCTCGCCGTGGTCAGTTGGATGCTCAACGCGATCGGTCCCACGATCGGCCTCGAGTGGATGTCGTCGATCTCCCCGGTCGGCTGGTACATGGACTCGAACCCGATCACCCGCGGCTTCCACCCGGTCGACGCGCTCCTCCTCGCGCTCGCCGCCGCGCTGGTGATCGCCGCCGGCCTGCGGCGCTTCGTCCGGCGCGATCTGATGACCTGAGCGGGCGACCCTCCAGCCCGCGTGGGCGCAGATCCGCGCCCTCACAGCGGGCCCCGACCAGCGGCGCGAACATGTCCATGAGGCCATCTTAGCCCGCGTGTTACGATCGTCCGAGGGGCGCCGCGGATGGTCGAACGAGCGCAGAGCAGCGGCTTCGAGGCGACGCTCGCGATCGCCAGCGCCGAAGGGCTCGCGCACACGCAGCGCGGCGGCGAGGCCCCCGGACGCGCCGAACCTGGCGCCCGGATCAGCCGCTATCTCATCCTCGACGAGCTCGGCCGCGGCGGCATGGGGATCGTCTACGCCGCGTATGACCCGCAGCTCGATCGCAAGGTCGCGATCAAGGTGATCAGCGTCGACGCCTTGGCCGCCAGCGACGAGGCCCGCTCAGAGGCCCAGGCGCGCCTCCTCCGCGAGGCTCAAGCGATGGCGCGACTCCACCACCCCAACGTCGTCGCTGTCTACGACGTCGGCAGCGCGGCCAACGACATCTTCATCGCGATGGAGCTGGTCGTCGGCGGCACCGTCCGCGAGTGGCTCTCCGCCGCGCCGCGCAGCGTCGCCGAGCGCCTCCGCGTCTTCATCGACGTCGGACACGGGCTCTCCGCCGCCCACGCCGCGGGCCTCGTGCACCGCGACCTCAAGCCCGACAACCTCCTCATCGACCGCAGCGGCGCCGTCAAGATCGCCGACTTCGGGCTCGCGAGGCGCATCGAAGCGGCGGATGAGCCCGCGCTCGTCGCGGCGAAGCCCCCCGGCGGCGGCGAACTCACCCAGGGCGGCGCGCTCCTAGGCACGCCCGCCTACATGGCGCCGGAGCAGCACCTCGCGCTCACCGCCGACGAGCGCAGCGATCAATACGCCCTCTGTGTCGCCCTCTACGAGGCCTTATACGGCCGCCGACCTGTCCAGGGCGAGACCCTCCAGCAGCTCCGCGCGCGCGCCGTACAGGGTCGGATCGATCCGCCGCCGCAGGGATCGGGTGTACCGCGGTGGATCTGGCCGCTGCTCGCTCGCGGCCTCGCCACCGACCCCGCCGCCCGCTGGCCCTCAATTCGCGAGCTCACCCGTCGACTCGGCCGCGACCCTCAACGCAACCGTCGGCGCGCGCTCCTCGCCAGCGGCCTCGTCGTCACGCTCGCCGCGGCCGCGGGCGGCGGTCATCAGCTCCAGCGAGCCCGCGCCGCGGCGGAGATGACGGAGTGTCGCGCCCCTGAGGACGACCTGAGGGCGCTCCTCACCGCGCCGCGCCGCGAGGGGCTCCGAAGGGCGATCACCGCCGCGAGCGGCGACGACGCCGCCGGCAAGATCGATCTCATCGAGGGCGCGCTCGACGGCTTCATCGAGCGCTGGATCGATCTCCACGCGGCGAGCTGCGCCGCGGTGCTCGTCGACCGGACGGTCACCCTCGAGCTCAAGGAGCTGCGCGATCGCTGCGCGGAGAGGCAACACCAGGAGGTCGTCGCCGTCGTCGAGCTCCTCGTCGACGCCGACGGCGCGGTGGTCGAGCGGCTCCACGACATCGCCTCCCAGCTCCCGCGCCCTGAGCGCTGCGACAGCGTCGCGTACCTCGCCGAGCTCGGCCGAGGGGACGCCCAGAGCGCCCGCGATCCGCGGATCGAGCGGGTCCATCGCGCCCTCTTTCGCGTCTACGCCGAGGCCAACGCCGGGCGCTTCCAGATCGCGCTCGATCGCGCGCTGCCGCTGCTTGCCGACGCCGAGGCGATCGGGAACCGATATCTGCGCGCCGACGTCGGCGCCGCGGTCGGTCGGATCTACGCGGATCTCGGCGATCTCACCGCGTCCGAGGCGCACTACCTCCACGCCATCACCGACGCCCTCGCCGCCGACGCCACGGTCATCGCCGCCGAGGTCGCCAACCAAATGGTCTATCTAGACGGCGTGCTCCGCGGGCGCCTCGCCGACGCCGAGCGCTGGATCGCGATCGCCGACGGGCTCATCACGCGCACCCAGGACGATGATCTCCGGCTCCAGCACCTCAACTACCGCGGCATCCTCCACAGCCAGGGCAATGACCCTGTCGAGGGGCTCCAGGTGCTCGACGAGGCGCTCGTCTTGGCCGATCGCCTCAAGATCGGCCGCCACGATCGCGCCTCTCTCCTCAACAACCGCGGCGTCTTGCTCATGGGGAGCGGCCGCCTCGCCGAGGCGCTCGCGTCGCACGAGGAGGCGCTCCGCCACCTCCGAAGCGGCCGCACCTCGCACCCTGACATCGCCCTCACCCTCAACGGGATCGCCACCATCCACCTCCTCCGAGGCGAGCTGAACGCCGCGATCGATCGCTTCCACGAGGCCCTCGCGCTGCAAGAGCAGCTCCTCGGCGTCGATCACCCGATCCTCGCGCTCACGCTCTTCAACCTCGGCGGCGCGGAGCTCGAGGCGCGCAGGCTCGACGACGCCCGCGCCCACGCCGAGCGCGCGAGGGCGCTGATCGAGGCCAACATGCCGCCCGATCACCTCCTCTTCGGCTACCTCGCCGCCTTACAGGGGTATCTGCGGCTCCACGGCGATCACGATCCGGTCGCCGCCAAGGAGCGGTGCGCTCGCGGCCTCGGGCTGCTCGAGTCGAACCTCGGCGAACGCCACTCGCACATCGCCTATCCGCTGATCTGCCTCGCCGAGACCGAGCTGGAGCTCGGAGACGCCGCGAGCGCCCGTCGCCACGCGGAGCGAGCCCTCGCGCTTCAGGGCGACGCCCTCGACGTCGCCCTCGCCGATCGAGCGCACGCCCGCGCCGCGCTCGCACGCGCCCTCACCGGCCTCGGTATGGCTGAGCTCGCGCGACCGCTCGCCGATGAGGCGCTCGCGCTCTTCCGCGCCGCTGGCGACGCCTTCGTCGATCGCGTCGAGGAGCTCACGCGGTGGCGCGCCGAGCACCTCCCTGGCTGAAGCGCCGCCGATCGCGTCGTGGTCTCGCCGCCGACCACGCTCGCTCCTGACCCTACATCGTGGCATTGTCGCCCCATGAACGAGCTCGCGGCCACCTTCGGCGAGGGAAAGCTCCTCATCTTCCAACCCGCCCTCGCCAGCGACACCGCGCTCGTCGTCGGCCTCGGCCTGCAGCGCTTCTGGGCGCAGGCGCTCCGCGAAGCCGGCCGCCCCGCGCTTTACTTCGTCAGCGTCGGCAAGGTCGAGCGCGCCGAGGCGGGCAGCCCGCTCGCGATCGGCGACAAGCTCGTGCTCCCGCAGGGCCCCGCTCTCCTCGAGGATCCCGCCGTCGCGGGCCTCCTCCTGCGCTTTCAAGCGCGCTGGGGGCTCAGTTGGACCTTCGAGCTCCAGGGCCCGCGCTTCACCCTCCGCGCTCGCCTCGTCGAGGCCGACGGCCAACACCTCGGCCAGCTCGCCCACTGGACGATCGAAGACGAGGTCCCCGCCCTCATCCACCACAGCTTCGAGATCCTCCACGCGTGCGCCCTCCGCACCGGGATCCGGCCCCCTTGGTCGCGCTGGCAGGAGCTCTACGGCGCCACCGACGAGGCCGCCGTCGCCGCCTTCTTCGCCGCCGTCGGCCTGCTCTCGTACGGCATTGAGGGCCAGCGCCTCGACCCGAAGCAGGTCTTCGTCACGCTCGAGCGGATCTTCAGCGCTGATCCCCGCATGCCGCACGCCCTCGACGTCGCCGCCCGCCTCTTCGCGGTCCTCGCCGAGCAAGGCGTGCCCGAGCTCGACCTCGCCCGCCACCGCCGCGAGCTCCGCCAGCTCGGCGTCCAGCTCGATCTCAAGCCCAGCGGCGCGCCCGCGTAGGAGCGCTCCCAGGCGCTCAGAAGTCGCAGATCTGCTCGACCATCGTCGCCTCATCGAGGCACGTCACCGGGTTCTGCAGCTCGTCGCAGGTGAGCGCCCCAAGGCAGGAGAAGTACGCCTCCACCGCCGCCCCGCACGCCGGGTCCTGCCCGTTGCCGAACAGATACGCGACCTTGCAGTCGAGCAAGCACCCGGGATCCGCCACCTGACACTTCTCGGCCTGTGCGCACCAATCCGTGCAGAACCCCGGCGTCTCCTCCTCTAACACGCACCCTGGAGGATCGTCGGAGACCGCGGGCGCCAGGCTGTCGCACGGGTTCGGCTCATCGGCGAACAACGCCGCCAGCTCCAGGCACTCGAGACCTGCCCCACAAGACAGATACGCCTCGATCGCCGCGCTACACACCGGCCCGATCGACGACAGCACATCGACATACTCGGCGCACTCGCTCAGGCACGGACGCGCCTCGCCGCCGCACTCCACCGCGCGCCCGCAGAACTCCAGGCAAACCTCCGGCGACCCGCCCGTCGTGTCCCCCGTCGTGCCGGCCGTCGTCTCATCGCCTGTCGTCGTCGACGTCGTCACGTCGCCCGTCGTCGTCGTCGAGGTCGAGGTCGAGGTCGAGGTCGTCGAGGTCGTCGCGTCCGTCGTCGAGGTCGACTCAGTCTCGCCCGCGCTCGTCGAGCCCGTCGTCGTCGACGTCGACGTCTCGCCCTCGCTCGCGCTGCTCGTCGAGTCGCCGCTACAGCCGACCGACAGCGCCAACGAGCCACATACAAGCCAACGACCCAAGGCATGCAGAGTATTCATCGCAGTCCATCCTCGCCGCGCCCGCGGCTCTCTCGCCCAGCATGCCACAGCGGCCGCGTCGTGCTCACCCGCCGCGGCGCTCGATCGACGCGCGCATCAACGCCCGCCTGGCTGCACGAACTCGCCCGTTGTCACCATCGCGAGCGCCATGCAAACCTGCCGCGATGGAAAATGAGACCTTCCCCGCCCACAGCGGCGCTCGTACCGCCCTCAACATCGCGGCGGTGCTGATGATCCTCCTCGTGGTCACCGCCCCCCTGGGCCTCTACATCATCGTCCAGGTCAACCGCGGCCAGCTCAAGATCACCGACAAGGGGGTCAGCGCCCTCAGCCCGGCCGGGATCTCGAACGTCAGCTTCGACTTCGCCGAGATCGAGCGCCTCGGCCTCTGTCGGATCCGCGTCGTCGCCGCCGGCATCGGCGGCTTCCTCGCCCGTAAGAAGGTCGGCGGCGACGAGGCCGTCAACCTCTGCGTCGTGCTCAAGGGCGGTCGTCGCCGCCTCTTCACCGCCTCGATGTTCGAGGGCTACGAGCGCGCGATCGAGGCGATCACCGCGCGCTCTGGCCGCCCGCTCGAGCAGTTCGAGGCCGGCGCCTTCGGCGTCAAGTGGCCCAAAGGTCAGCTCACGTCTTGAGCACCGTCAACGAGCGCTCATCGATCTTCGCGAAGAAGTCGTCCCCCTTGTCATCGACCACCATGAACGCCGGGAAGTCGACCACCTCGATCTTCCACACCGCCTCCATGCCCAGCTCTGGGAACTCGAGCACCTCGACCTTCTTGATGCAGTCCTGCGCCAGCCGAGCAGCCGGCCCGCCGATCGACCCCAAATAGAACCCCCCGTGCTTGCGGCACGACTCGGTCACCTGCCGCGACCGGTTCCCCTTCGCGAGCATCACCATCGACCCGCCGTGCGACTGGAAGAGCTCCACGTACGAGTCCATCCGCCCCGCCGTCGTCGGCCCGAAGGACCCTGAGGCGTAGCCCTCGGGCGTCTTCGCCGGCCCCGCGTAGTACACCGCGTGATCGCGCATATACGCCGGCATCGACTCCCCGCGGTCCAGCATCTCCTTGATCTTCGCGTGGGCGATGTCTCGCGCGACCACCAGCGGACCCGTCAGCGACACCCGCGTCTTCACCGGGCAGCGCGACAGCGCCGCACGGATCGCGCTCATGGGCTGGTTCAGATCGATCTCCACCACCGCCTCCCCCAGCGCCTCATCCTTCGGCTCCGGCAGGAAGCGCGCCGGATCGTGCTCCAGCGCCTCGATCCAGATCCCCTCCGCCGTGATCTTCGCCAGCGCCTGCCGGTCCGCCGCGCACGACACCGCCAGCGCGACCGGGCACGACGCCCCGTGCCGAGGCAGCCGGATCACCCGGACGTCATGACAAAAATACTTGCCGCCGAACTGCGCCCCGATCCCGTTCGCCCGCGAGATCGCCAAGATCTGCGCCTCCAGCTCCAGGTCCCGAAACCCCCGCCCCAGCTCATTCCCCGAGGTAGGCAGGCCGTCCAGATACCGCGCCGAAGCCAGCTTCGACACCTTCAGCGCGTACTCCGCCGACGTGCCGCCGACCACCAGCGCCAAGTGATACGGCGGACACGCCGAGGTCCCCAGCCCCCGCATCTTCGCGTCGATGAACGCGTGCAGGCTCGCCGGGTTCAGCAGCGCCTTCGTCTCTTGGAACAAGAAGCTCTTGTTCGCCGAGCCCCCGCCCTTGGCCAAGAACAAGAACTTGTACGCGTCGCCGTCCGCCGCGAAGATCTCGATCTGCGCCGGCAAGTTATTGCCCGTGTTCTTCTCGCGGTACATATCCAGCGGCGCGAGCTGCGAGTAGCGCAGGTTCGACGTCTGATACGTGTCAAAGATCCCGCGGGCGATCGCCGCCTCATCGCCCCCCGGCGTCAGCACGAACTGCCCCTTCTTGCCCATCACGATCGCCGTGCCTGTGTCCTGGCACATCGGCAAGATCCCGCCCGCGCTGATGTTCGCGTTGCGCAGCAGATCGAGCGCCACGAAGCGGTCGTTCGGCGAAGCCTCAGGATCGTCCAGGATCGCCCGGAGCTGCGCCAAGTGGCCTGGCCGAAGGAAGTGGGCGATCTCGCGCATCGCCTCACGTGTCAGCATCGACAGCCCCTCCGACGCCACCTTCAAGAAGCGCTGATCGCCCAAGACGGCGGTCGACACGTGCTCGCGCGTCAGCAGGCGATAGGGCGTCTCATCCGCCCCCAGCGGCAGGATCTCTTGGAACCGGAAGTCAACCATCGCCGCCGAGCATAAACGATCTCAACGCGCCCTCAGGTGGATATCCAAGCGCCGACCCGGCAGACGCGCCCGCGCTCCGCTCCTCGCCGCGCCCTGGATCCGTCGCGCCCCCCATGCCAGGCTCAGCGCCGATGCGCGCGCGAACTCGACACGGCTTGCTCGGCCTCGCCCTCCTCCTCGCCTGCGGCCAGGCCCCCGCCAGCGAGCCTCGCCCCCTCTCGCGGCCCCTCGATCACGCCCCCGCCGATCGACCCAAGGAGCCCGCCACGCCCGCTCCGTCGGCGCCGATCGCACCTGTCTCTCCGGCCAGCATCACCGCACACGCCGCCAACACCCCCGCCGATCGCTACCGCCAGCTCGCCGGCGTCGAGTACGTCGAGCTGATCACCGGCGGCGCCGCCGCTGAAGATCGCCTGCCCCTCATCCTCGCGATCCACGGCCTCGGCGATCGCCCCGAGCGCTTCGCCGCGCTGCTCCGCCCCTTCCCGACCCCTGCCCGGATCATCCTCCCCCGCGCCTTCGATGCCGTCGACGACGGCTTCTCCTGGTTCCCGATCCGCGCCCGCTCCAAGGACATCGACGGCCTCGCCGCCGGGATCGCCAACGCCGCCGATCGCCTCGCCCCCTTCCTCGCCGCGATCACCGCTGAGCGGCCCACCCGCGGCAAGCCGCTCGTCACCGGCTTCTCTCAGGGAGGTATGCTCTCGTTCGCGCTCGCTGTCCGTTTTCCGCAAGAGATCAGCGCCGCCGCCCCGATCGGCGGCTGGCTCCCTCCCCCCCTCTGGCCCACCACGCCCCCTCCCGAGCAGCGTCTGCCCCCGATCACCGCCTTCCACGGCGACGCTGACAACGCCGTCAAGATCGAGCCCACCCGCGCCGCCGTCCAGCACCTCGTCGGCCTCGGCTACCCTGTCGAGCTGCGCGAGTACCCCGGCGTCGCCCACGAGATCCCCGCCCAGCTCCGCGCCGATCTCTACCGCACCCTCACCGCCGCCCTCGCCGCCCAGGAGCCCCCCCGATGACCACCACCGCCCCCGGCGCCCCGCCGCGTCGTCGCAAGCTCAAGACCTACCCTGGCCTTTCGGCCAGCCAGTTCATGCACCCCTGGGACATCAAGGCCACCGACGGTCTACGCGCCGTCCCTGGCTTCGACAAGCTCGTCGGCAAGGTCATGGAGTACGCCTTTGAGCGCGTCTATTACCTGCAAAACATCGCCGACAACGTCCGCGTCACCGAGCGCATGTTCCCTCGCCTCTACCGCTACTTGCGCTGGGGCTGCGCCATCCTCGGCGTCGACGAGCCTGAGCTCTACGTCAGCATGGATCCCGTCCCCAACGCCTTCACCTACGGCCACAAGCGCCCCTTCATCGTCCTCACCTCGGGCCTCGTCGACATGCTCGACGAAGAGGAGCGCTTCTACGTGATCGGCCACGAGCTCGGCCACATCAAGTGCGAGCACGTCCTCTACACCGTCGTCGCCCAGAACCTCGCCGCGATCCTCGACGTCGTCGGCCAGGCCACCCTCGGCATCGGCGCCCTCTTGGGCGCCGGCCTCGCCCTCCCTCTCTACGACTGGTACCGCAAGGCCGAGCTAAGCGCCGACCGAGCCGCGCTCCTCTGCGTCCAGGACAAGGACGTCGCGATCCGCACCTTCATGAAGCTCGCCGGCGGCGCCTCCAAGCTCTACGCCGAGATGGATCAGCAGGAGTTCCTCCGCCAGATCCGCGCCTACGAGGACGCCGACGACTCCAACCTCAACCGCGCCTACAAGGTCCTGATCACCGCCTTCCGCACCCACCCCTTCCCGATCATGCGCGCCAAGCACCTCGACGCCTGGATCGCCGAAGGAGGCTTCCAAGCCCTCGCCGGCTTCGACCCCACCCCCGCCGACCTCCTCCCTCCTTGAGGGCCCACCTGCCAACTTGGAGATCAGATCACCAATCCTACGCGCATTCACCGCCCCCACCCACCACGGTGGCCCCGTTGAAGAGAGATTAATTCGTGGAGCGGTCTGAACACGTCACAACCCCCCGGCGAGCTCGCAAGGGCTAGCCGGCCCCATTAAACCAAACAAGAAGGCTGTGTGAGGAGATCTCCTCACACAGCCCTCGCTTTACCTCGGCCGCATGCAAGCAGAGGCGCATCCGAGATGTACCGGAAGAACCTACCAGTCCGAACCGATGCCGTCAACCAGGTCACTCCCTCGCTGGACATGGCCCTCTCCGGACCACGAATGAGGACCTATCTGCGTGCCACGGGGAACTGTCGAGAAAAAGCCCTCGCGCTTCACCGCTGGAACGGCCAAGCAGGCGCCCTCTTTCACTACCCGATACAGCTCTTCGAGCTGACTCTGCGCAACAGCGTCTCCGCAGCGCTGTCCAGCCGTCTTGGCGAGGATCGCTGGTTCACGAGTGACCTACTCCCCCAGACCTCTCGAGACCTTATCGCGAAGACGCAGGCCGAAGGGGCAAAAACGGCTCCTGATACCATCGCGCGCCTATCTTTGGGCTTCTGGGTCGCCCTCCACCACAAGAGGTGCGCGGAGCTCTGGCGACGAGCGACGCACGAGGCGTACACCGTCAAGCTCTCGCAAAAAATCGTCGGAAGCCGCCTCAACGAGCTCAAGAAGTTGCGCAATCGCATAGCGCACCACGAGCCCGTCTTGCGCTACGAGCTGGCTCAGCTCTACTCAGACCTCCTCGACGCGGTTTCGTGGATGAACCCCGCGGCGAGGGACGAGATCGAAGCCGTAAGTACGCCGGCGCTCATGAGTCACCTGGCCGCGCGCCCAGCCTAACGCCCCCGCGCCAGCCGGGTCGCCCAAGCCTTGATCGCCCCGCGCAGGTCGTCGAAGTACGTGTACGAGATCGGCACCACCACCAGCGTCAGCACCGTCGCCGCGATCATGCCGCCCACCAGCGTCTTCCCGAAGGGCCCGTAGTTCAGCCCCTCGCCGGTCGGCTGGGTGAACGCCAGCGGCATCATCCCGCCCACCGTCGTCAGCGCCGTCATCATGATCGGCCGGAAGCGCTGCATGCCTGCTTGCACGATCGCCTCGGAGCGCGTCATCCCGTACGCCCGCGCGCTGTTGATAAAATCCACCAGCACGATCCCGTTGTTCACCACCACCCCAAGCAGCAGCAGCACCCCGATCACCGCCAGCGAGTCCACCGGCGAGCCTGTGAACATCAAGAACCACCACACCCCGATGAACGACAGCGGGATCGACGGCAGCACGCTCAGCGGCAGCACGAACGACTCGAACAGGAAGCCCATCAGCAGGAAGATAAAGACCGTCGACAGCGCCGCCGCGCCGATCAGGTCGCGCTGCAGGCTCTCGTTCTCGCGCGCCTCGTGGTCCGCGTCGAACGAGATCCCGCTCGGGAGCTGATAGCCGTCGATAAAGCGGCGCAGCCGCGCCGTCGTCGCCTCGCGCCCCTCTTCATCGAGCTCCAGCCGCAGCAGCGCTGCCACCCGCTTGTTGTTGCGGACCAGCGCCGTCTCGCCTTTTTGGATCACCGCCTCTGTGAGCACCCGGATCGGCACCGTCCCGCCCGACTGGTTCGGCACCTTGAACTCGCGCAGCTGCGTGAGCTGCTCGCGGTCCTCTTTGCGATAGCGGATCCGCACGTTGATCTCCCGGTCCTCCTCGTCCGAGCGGTACCTCGGCAAGAGCTGCCCGCGGATCGCGTACGCCACCGTATTCGCGACCAGCCCCGCCGAGATCCCGAAGCGTTCGCTCATCGTCCGGTCGATCGCCAGCGCCAGCTCATCGCGCCGCATCGTGTCGTTGCCGCGCCCCGACACCCCGATCACCCCCTCGAGCCTCGTCATCGCCGCCGTCAGGTCGTCCTTCGCCGCCTGCACCGACGCGTGATCGTCCCCGAACAGCGACACCACGAACGTCGCGTCTTTGCCGCCGTCGCTGCCGGCGAAGCGCGCCTCTTTTTGCCAGCCCGGCCGCGTCGGCAGCATGTCGAAGACCTTCTTGCGCGTCTCGCTGAACGGCGGCTCCCCCGGCCGCTGCTTATTAAAGAAGACCTGCACCTGGCCGAAGGTCGGCTCATGGCCGATGTACTGGCCGCTGATGTTGAACTCCTCCGCGTGCGCCGCCAGCGTCGCCTCCACCTCGCGGAAGAACTCTGCCGCCTCCTCCGGCGTCGTCTCGCCCGGCATCGAGTAATACGTCCAAAAATTCCGCGCCCCCATGCTCTCGCCCTGGCTGAACGGCACCTGCTGCATCGGCACCGCCACCGTCGCCGCCATCGCCAGGATCGAGCAGAACACCACGTCGAAGCGGCGCCCCAGCGCCCACCGCAGCCCCCGCGCGTACAGCGAATTCAGCCTGCCCAGCGTCAGCTCATACGCGCGCCCCAGCGCCCGCTTCCACGCCGCGTCGACCGCCAGCAGCGCCCGCAGCCACCGTGAGCGCGAGCGCGGCCGGATCTCCCCGAACGCCACCGCGGAGGCCATCGGCACCAGCACCAGCGCCACGAACAGGCTCGCCAGCAGCGACACGCACACCGGGGTCACCATCCGGATCATGAAGAACTGCGTCGGTCCCGAGGTCAGCAGCGCCGCCGGCGCGAACACCACCATCGTCGTCAGCGTCGCCAGCGTGATCGGCAGCGCCACCTCACCCGCCCCGTGCAGCGCCGCCGCGTAGGGTCCGACCCCACGCACCCGATAGCGCTCGATGTTCTCCGCCACCACCACCGAGTTATCGACCACCAGGCCGATGCAGATCATCAGCCCCAGCAGCGACACCAAGTTCACCGACTGCCCGAGGAAGTACATCACCGGCAGCGCCAGGAAGATCGACAGCGGGATCGATCCCGCGATGATCAGCGTCAGCCGCAGCCGCCGCAGGAACACCAGCAGCACCACCAGCGCCAGCACCCCGCCTTGCATGCCGCTGTCCACCACCTGCTGCAGGCTGAAGCGGATCGTGTCCCCCTGCATGAAGATCGGCTCGACCTTGAACCCGCCCAAGATCGCCGACCCAGCCGCCTCATCGACCGCCGCGCGGATCTTGTCGCACACCTCCACCGTGTTCGCCTGCGACTCCTTCAGCACGAACATCACCATCGAAGGCCGTCCGTTGAATCGATCCACCCGGTCGCTCTCCGGCGCCTCATAGACGATCGTCGCGATGTCGCGCAGCCGCAGGTCCTTCGGCCCTACCACCACCTTCGCCAGCTCCTCCACCGTCTGGTACGTCGCCAGCGAGCGCAGCACGAAGCGCCCCGATGGCTCCCGGATCTCCCCGGACGCCAAGTTAAAGCTCGACTGCCCTAGCCGCTGCGCGATCTGGAAGATGTTCAGCCCCGCCGCCTCTGCCAGCGAGCGGTCCACCTCGATCCTGATCTCGCGGTCCTGCTGCCCCCACAGGTTCACCACCCCCACCCCGTCGATCCGCTCCACCGCGCGCACCAAGTGCTTCTGGATCTTCTCCTGCGGGTCGCTGATCCGCTCGTCCCACGTGATCCCATAGAAGGCCACCGGCAGGCTCGCGCTCGACTGCTTCTGGATGTTCACCCGCTGCACGTCGTCTGGCAGCTCTGGCCGCGCCCGCGCCACCCGGTCGCGCACCTCCCGATACGCGATGTCCATGTCCGTGTCGCCCTCAAAGACCAGCGACAGGCTCGCCCGATCCGCCCGCGACGTCGCCGACAGCTCATCGAGCCCTGGCGTCGTCGACAGCGCCTGCTCCAGCGGCCGCGTGATCCGCTCCTCCACGTCCTGCGCCGTCGCGTTCGAGTACGGCACCTCCACCTGCATAAACGGCGCGGAGAAGCCCGACGGGATCAGCTCGAGCGGGATGTTCACCAGCGCCACGATCCCCAGCACCACCGCGCTGAGCAGCACCATCAGCATCGTCACCGGCCGCGCCAGCGACGTGCGCACGAGCGAATTATCGCGGATCGGCAGCTCCTTCACCCCTCCACCTCTCCCTCGCTCTGGCCCACCAGCAGCGCCGCCTCTGGCGCCAACATCGCGTGATCGAGCGCCGCGATCTCGCGCTCTAGCGCGTCGGCGGGCGCCTCCCGCGGCTTCGCGCCGAAGAGCCGGTCCACCCCCGCGTAGATCGTCGGGATCACGACCAGCGTCAACACCGTCGAGAACGAGAGCCCCGCGATCACCGTGATCGCCATCGGCGTCCGGATCTCCGACCCGTCCCCGAGCCCCAGCGCCATCGGCAGCAGCCCCAGCACCGTCGTCAGCGTCGTCATCAGGATCGGCCGCAGCCGCACCCGCCCCGCGATCGCCAGCGCCTCCTCCGTGCTGTGGCCGCGCGCCTTGAGCTGCCCCGCGTAGTCCACCAGCACGATCGCGTTATTCACCACGATCCCCGCCAGCAAGATCCCGCCGAGGAACACCAAGATCGACGCCGGGATGTCCAGCAAGATCAGCGTCGCCACCACCCCCACCGCCGCCAGCGGGATCGTCACCAGGATGATCAGCGGGTAGACGAGGCTCTCGAACTGCGACGCCATGATCACGTAGACCAAGAAGATCGACAGCCCCAGCGCCAGGTACAGCGACGACTGCGAGGTCTCCAGCTCCTTCGACTGGCCCGTCACCGCCGTCGTCACACCTGGCGGCAAGGACAGCTCCGCGAGCGCCGCAGCGATCGCCTCGCTCGCGCTGCCGAGCCCCACCCCCTCGAGGTTCGCCGTCACCAGCCCCACCCGCTGCTGCCCGATCCGCCGGATCTCGTTCGGACCGCGCCCAAGGGACAGCTCCGCCACCGCTGACAGCGGCACCGGCCGCGCCCCCGCGGGGTTCACCACCAGCCCGCGCAGCTCCTCGATCGTCGCCTGATTGATGTCCTTGAGGCGCACCCGCACCGGGATCTTCCGGTCCTGGCGGTTGAACTTCGTCGCCTCGTCGCCCTGCACCTTGTCGCGGATCAGCTCCGCCACCGCCCGGATATCCAGCCCGTAGCGGGCCAGCGCGTCGCGGTTGTAGACGATCTGCACCTCCGGAGATCCGGGCAAGATCGACGACTTCACGTCACGCAGCCCCGGGATCGACGCCAACCGCCCGCTCACCTGCGCGGTCGCCTCGGCCAGCGCCTCCAGCTCATAGCCGCGCACCTCCACCTCCACCGGCTTCGTGAACGAGAAGAGCACCGGGCGGTTCACCGTCACCGTCGCGTCCGGGATCTGCGTCAGCAGCGGCCGCACCTGCGCCAGCGCCTCGCTCTCCGCCGTCACCGGATCGATCTTCGTCTTCGTCGCCGCCTCGCTCGGCGCGGCGACCTCCGCCGTCTTGGCCGCGTCCGCTCGCGCCCGCGTCTTCTGCGAGTCCAGCGTCATCCGCAGCCGCGCCGTATGCTCGCCGCGCTCCCCCGACTCCTCGCTGTCGCGCTCGCTGCCGATCGTCGTCACCAGCGTGCGCAGGTGCGGCGTCTCGCGGGTGAGCAGGCGCTCGATCGGCGCCATCGTCGAGTCTGTGATCGGCAGCGGCGTGCCGACCGGCAGGCTCACCTCCGCCGTGAACTCGCCCTGGTGCAGCTCTGGGATCAGCTCCGAGTCCAGCAGCGGCAGCGCCCACACCGTCGCCGCCAGCATGCCCGCCATCAGCCCGTACACGACCACCCAATTCGCGAGCGCCGCCCGGATCACCCGCGGGTACGCCGCCTCGAGCAATTGCAGGAGCTGGTCGAAGAGCCACAAGATCGGCCGCAGCAGCGTCCCCAAGACCAGCCCGCCGACCACATACGCCGCCCCGCCCACGACCAGCGCGATCAGCACCGCCAGGGTCGTCCCCACCTTACCCAGCAGATCCAGGATCAAGTGCAGCGCGAAGCGCACCAGCAGGTAGGCCAGCGGCGCCACCAGCAGCAGCTTCCAGCCCAGGCCCTTGAGGTCGCGGACCAGCTCGCTCACCGATCCCCAGCGGCCCCACGTCGCCTTGATCCCCTGGGCCAGCCGCCGCCCGCGCCCGCCGATCGCCTCGTCCGCCAGCCCTTGACGCGACGCCAACATCGGGATGAAGAACAGCGCCACCGCCAGCGACGCCAGCAGCGAGAAGACCACCGTCAGCCCCAGATCGCCGAACATCTGCCCCGCGATCCCTTCGACAAAGACCATCGGGAAGAACACCGCGATCGTCGTCAACGTCGACGCGATCACCGCCGAGCCCACCTCGCTCACCCCGCGGATCGTCCCCGAGATCAGGTCATCGCCCTCCTCGCGGCAGCGGTGGATCGACTCCAGCACCACGATCGAGTTGTCGACCAACATGCCGATCCCCAGCGCCAGGCCGCCCAGCGACATGATGTTCAGCGACACCCCCGCCAGGTTCAGCGGCGCGAAGGTGCACAGCACCGAGATCGGGATCGACACCGCCACGATCACCGTGGTCTTGAAGTCCCGCAGGAACAAGAACAGCACCAGCACCGCCAGCACCCCGCCGGTGAGCGCGGTGTCGCGCACCTCGTCGATGCTCGACTCGATGAACAGCGAGCGGTCCGAGATCAGCCGCAGCTCCGCGCCTGACTCTTTGAGCAGGCGAGGCCCGAGCTGCTCGTCGATCCGCGCGGTCACCCGCTGCGCCATGTCGACGATGTTCGCGTCCGCCTCCTTGTACACCTCGATCTCGACCGCCTCGCGGCCGTTCACCCGCGTGATCACGTCGCGATCCTTGTAGCCGGAGACCACCGTCGCGAGCTGGCGCAGCTTCACGTCGATCCCCCCGCGCGACACCACCACCAGATCTCGGATATCCTCCAGATCGCGGAATTCGTTCACCGTGCGCACCAAGTAGCGGGTGCGCCCGTCCAGCATCGAGCCGCCGGCCAGGTTGATGTTCTCCGCCTTCAGGCGGCTCTTCACCGCGTCGATCCCCACCCCCGTGCGGCGCAGCTCGTCCTCATCGAGCAGCACCTGCACCTCCTCCTCCAGCCCGCCCTTGATCTTCACCGCCGCCACCCCTTCGAGCGGCTCCAGCAGCCGGCGCACGTCGCGATCCGCGAGCCGACGCAGCCGCTTCAGCCCCGGGATCCCGACAAATTCCGCCCCTTCGCCGCTCAGGCTCAGCGTCAGCACCGGGTCCAGCGTCGGGTCGTAGCGCAGGATCAGCGGCTGCTTCACCTCTGTCGGCAGCACCGGCTTGATCGCGTCCAACTTCTCCAGGACGTCTTGGTTCGCGTCGTCCATGTTCGTGTCCCAGGTGAACTCCAGGACCACGTCGGAGTAGCCGCCGCGCGACACGCTGGTGATCCGGGTCAGCCCCGTCACCACCCCCAAGATCTCCTCCATCGGCCGCGAGACGTTGTTCTCGACCTCTGCCGGCGCCGCCCCTGGATACTCTGTCCGCACGGTCAGCCGCGGGTACGAGATGTCGGGCATCAGGTTCAGCGGCAGCATGCGCGCGCTGAAGGCCCCGAAGACGATCACCGCCAAGAACACCATCAGCACCGCGACCGGCCGCGTCGTGGTGAAGCGGAAGCGGGCCATCGCCGCCTCACGAGCGCTGGACAGCGGCGCTGTGCGCGGGGCGGGCGGGGCCTTACTCATCGTCACTCTCCCTTGCTCTGCTCGCGAGCCTTCTCGAGCTTCTCGCGCCCCTCGCTCGCCGCTTGGTCGGCCTTATCGGCCGCCGCGGCCTCCGCGAGCGAGCGCCCTTGCGCGTCGACCCTCGCGATCTTCGCGTTGTCCTTCAGGCCAGCCTGCCCCGCGAGGATGATCTCAGCCCCCACAGCGGGCCCCTCGCGCACCTCGACCTGCACGCTGTCTTGCAGGCCCAACGTCACCTTCACCTTACGCGCGCGATCGCCCTCGATCACGAAGACAAACGACTGCTCCTCGTCGTGGACCACCGCCGCCTTGGGGATCACCGGGATCCCTTGGCGCTCCTCGGTCACCAGCGTGACCTCCGCGTACATCCCCGGGAGGAACCCCGTCGGCCCCGCGATCTCCCGCGGCAGCGAGATCGTCACCTTCACCGTGCCGGTCGACGCGTCGACCACCGGCGCGATCCGCTCGACCACACCGGCGCCTCGCCGCCCTTGCGCCGCCTTACCCACCACCGTCGCGACCTGCCCGACCCGGATCTGATCCAGCTCCTTCTCAGGCACGTACACCCGCGCCACCAGGCTGTCGAAGTCGACGATCGTCAGGATCTGCGCCCCGTTCGCCACGAAGCCGCCCTCCGCGACCATGCGCTGCGTGATCGTCCCGGTGAAGGGCGCGACGATGTTCGTGTTGCGGACCTCGCGGTTGCGATCGCGCACGTCTAGCCGCGCCATCTCCAGCGAGTTCCGCGCGCGGTCGCGCTCTTCTTTGCCGATCACCCGATCCGCGAAGAGCTGCTCCGCCCGCGCGAAGTCCTCCTCAGCCTTCGCCAGCGACGTGCTCGCCCGCACCAGCGCGCTCGCCTGCGCGTCGAAGCGGATCCGCGCCAGGCTCTCCCCCTTCTTCACTTTTTGCCCCTCTTGCACCTTCAAGTCGACGATCCGCCCCGTCGACTCCGCGTGGATCGTCACCTGGTTCTCCGCCTCGATCGTGCTGGAGACCGAGAGGATCGCCGTGATCGACCCGAGCGCGACCACCCCGGGCACCACCGGGATCGCCTCCTCCTCCGCCTTCTCCGCCTTCTCGTCCTTCTTCCCGCCGAAACCATCCTTGCCGGCGTTCGCCTGGCAAGCCGCCGCCAGCAGCAACGAGAAGATCAAGCACAGGGGGCGACCGCGGCGCGCGACGGATGAAAGGCGAGGAGACGGCATGAGGTGGAGGACTCGCGGCCGGGGCATAGCATGGAACGCCCGGGATCGCTGGGACGGCCGAGCCCCGGCGCGGGCGGCCCTTCGACCGCCGCGACGCCCGAGTAGTTTCAGCCGGTTCGCGCCGTGTCCGTCACCGCCCCAGCAGGATCGTCGCCAGCTCGACGAAACCGGCCCCTTCTGCCTCTGCGCTCACGAATTCTGGCAACGCGGGGAAATACGCGCGTTGGTGCCGCACATCCGCCGTACCGACTGTCAGCCCGAACCGCCCCCGCGTGAACAGCCCCGCGTCGTTCGGCGCGTCCCCGATCGTCGCCACCCGCGCCGGGTCGATCTCCAGCTCGGCGACCAGCTGGAGCAGCGCCGCCCCCTTATCTGGGATCGCCTCGGCCAAGTGCACATGAACATTCGACCAGACCAAGTGCACCCCGTGCGCCTCGGCCGCGGCCCGCAGACGCAGCAGCTCCCCCTCCTCCCGCCCGTCGCGCTCGTACGCGACGTCGCCGAGCCGGCAGAAATCGTCGCCGGTCAGCCGCAGCCCGGCCTCCATCTCCGCGTTGAGCGCCGCCCCGACCGCCCGAAGCCGCGCCTTATCGGTCGGTCGACCCAGCCACCGCGGCGGTCGATCTGGGATCACCTCGAGCAGCCCGTTCTCCGCCAGCCCCCGCGCCACCCCTGGCAGGTACCGGCACAGCCCCAGCACCTCGCCGGTCGGCCGCCCGCTCACCGGGATCACCCGGATCCCCGCCTCATCCAGGGCGAAGATCGCCGCCATCACCGCCGGATCCAGCTTACCGCGGCGGGTCAGCGTGCCGTCGACGTCGGTCGCGACCAGCGCGATATCACGCGCCCTCGCGCCGCCGCGGAGGTCGGCCAGGGGGAGCAGCTCGGGTGTGGGGCAGGGGGGCGCTTGCATGCTGCGTCGTGCTCGTTTGGTGGTAGGGTGCGCATCGGCAACCACGATGGCGCTTGAGCTCCAGCCCGGCGATGTCTACGCGGGCACCATCAAGATCGTCCGGATCCTCGGGGCGGGCGCATTTGCCACCGTCTACCAGGTCGAGGTCAAGGGCTACGATCGCCCGCTCGCCCTCAAGCTGACCAAAGAGCCGGTCTCTTCGGGCGATCAAGCCACCCGGGCCCTGCGTGAGATCACCATCCTCCGCGGCCTCACCAACCCTCACGTCGTCCGCACCTTCGACTGCGGCCTCCGCCCGGACGGCCACGTCTACATGCTCATGGACTACCTCGAGGGCATGCCGCTCAACGCGTGGCACAACTTCGACCGCCCCCTGCACCCCGCGCAGGCCGTCACCATCGTCCATCAGTCCTGCTTGGGCCTCGCCGAGCCGCACGCCAAGGGCATCGTCCACCGCGACGTCAAGCCTGAGAACATCTTTATTCAGGACACCGGCCACATCAAGGTCCTCGACTTCGGCCTCGCTCGCTCCTGGGACGGATCGCCGGTCGTCGGCGTCAACGCCACGCAGGTGCACATGGTCGTAGGGACACCTCACTACAGCCAGCCGGAGCAGCTCAAGACCCGCGTGCTCACCCCCGCCAGCGACGTCTACAGCCTCGGCACCATCCTCTACGAGCTGCTCTCCGCCCACTCCCCCTTCCACGGCGACCGCGCCCTCAACGACGTCCGCCGCGACTACCGCGAAAAGCCCCTGCGTTGGCTCAAGGCCCACTCGGAGCTGCCCATCGTCCCGCTGCGTCAGCACCGGAGCTGCCGCGATCTGCCCGCCCCGCTCGTCGACGGCGTGCACGCCGCCCTCGACAAAGATCCTGGCGCGCGCCCGCAGGACGCCGGCGCCTTCGCCAACATCCTCGGCCAAGTGCTCCACCGCGACTTCGGGATCCCGATCGCCGCCAACCTCGAGGTCCGCCACCCCAGCGGCCGCACCGAGGGTCGCCTCTTCCTCCCCGGCTCGTATCGGATCGGCAGCGGCGACAAGTGCGAGATCAACCTCCCGGATCCCGAGCAAGTGCGCCGCGTGCACGCCGTCATCGAGTGGAGCGGGATCCCCACCCAGCCCCACCTCCGGCCGATCCTCGGCGACGGCTCCGTCACCGTCCGAGGCAAGTCGATCCGCAAGGCCACCGCCCTCGGCCCGGAGGACTGGTTCACCGTCGGCCCCTACCGCCTCTCGATCGCCCAGTGATCGCGCGCCGCGTCAGAACGCCCCGATCACCCGCACCATCGACGTCGCCCCGTCGCTCGACGCGCTCAGTCGTGTGTTCCGCAGCGCCCGGATCGGCGTCTTGTTCACCCGATGCGCAGCTGGGATCGCCAGCCCGATCGCCGTCCCCGCGATCGCCCCCACCACCACATCGCTCCAAAAGTGTTTGCCCGCCGCCACGCGCAGCGCCCCGGTCGTGCCCGCGTACGCGTAGCCCAGCAGCCACACCGGCGCGACCCACGGCGAGCGCGGGTGCCGCGCCGTGAACAGGTAGCTATACGCCGTCGCCATCGCGAACGCCGTCGACGTATGACCTGAATAAAAGGACAGGCGCGCGTCGCCCTCCGTCGGATCCCGATCCGATCCGTTCAAGCCGTAGGAGTACGGACGAGGCCGCCCGATCGCGAACTTCACCGCCGAGGTCAGCGCCGCGTTCACCGTCGCCGTCTCGATCAGCACGACCGCGTCTTCGCCCCACCCCTTGAGGCTGCGGCGGTTGCCCAGCACGTCGCCGAGATCCGCGACGATCGGGATGACCAGCGACGAATACAAAAAAACATCCGAAGCGGGCGCCGCCCCGCGCACGTTGTTGTCCAGCACCCGCCGATCGAGCGGCCCCAGCCGCCGCGGATCGCACTGTAGGCAGCCCGCCCACGTCATCTGATCGCCGATCACCTCGCTCGCGAGGTAGATCGATCCTGTCAGCGCGATGATCGGCAGATCCACCACCAGCTCCACGTCGAACGGCTCCTCCACCGCCTTCGCGTCGCTGGGAGCCGGCGCCGCAGCGCTCGCCCCTACGACCGGTGAAGGCGGCCCCTCCACCGCCTCGCCGACCACCTCACCGCCCGGAGCGCTCACCAACGCAGCCAACACAAACAACGCACTCATCGCGCCTCCTCTCGCATCGCCTCCAGCAGCTCCCAGCGGCTCAGCAGCGCCGCCTCACGCGCCCGCGCCGCCTCCAGCGCGCGGTTCAGCTCGCTCACGACGACGCCGCCCGCCGCGTACGTCTCCGGCGCCGCCAACTGCGCGCACAGCTTCGACACCGCCCGCTCCGCCGCCTCGATCTCCGCGGGCAGGCGCTCGAGCTCGCGGTTCTCCGCGAACGAGAGCCCCTTCGTGCGGCTCTTCGCCGCTGGCGCCGCCGCAGGCGCCGTCGCGGCGGTCGCCCGCGCAGGCGCGTTTTCGCGCACCTTCGCCGCCGCGGCTTGCGTGGAGAGCGCCAAGTACGTCGAGTAGTTCCCCTGATAAAGGATCACCTGCCCCTCCCCTTCAAAGGTCAGGATCGACGTCGCCACCCGGTCGAGGAAGTAGCGATCGTGCGTCACCACCGCGACCGTCCCGGCGAAGCCCGCCAGCATGCCCTCGACCGCCGCCATCGTCGTGATGTCGAGATCGTTGGTCGGCTCATCGAGCACCAGCAGCGTCGCCGGGGCTTGCAGCAGCCGCGCCAACGCCACCCGCGCCCGCTCACCCCCGGACAGCACCCCTACCCTCTGCAGCGACGCCTCGCGGTCGAAGTTGAAGCGCTCGAGGTACTGGTACACGTCGATGCTCTCGCCGCCGACGGTCACGCTGCGGCGATCGCCCGCCACCGCCTCCAACAGCGTCGCCCTGTCATCCAGGCCGGAGCGCTCTTGATCCAGGTACAGCACCTTCTGCCCGCGGCCGAGCACCACCTCACCGCGCGCCGGCGCCTTCTCGCCGAGCAGCGCCCGCAGCAGCGTCGTCTTGCCGCAGCCGTTCGGGCCGATGATCCCCAGTCGATCCCCCTCACGCAGCGCCAGCGTCAACCCGCGGACCAGCGCCCGCTCGCCGACCTCCAGCGTGATCGCCCGCGCCTCCACCGCGATCTTGCCGCCGCTCGCCCCCTCGAGCCGCAGGTCCAGCGCCCGATCCACCGGCGGCGGTCCCTGCTGGATCGTCGACTCTGCCCGCTGGATCCGCGCCTTCTGTTTGGTAGAGCGCGCCTTCGGCTGGCGGCGCAGCCACTCGAGCTCTTGCCGGAGGAAGTTCTGCCGGTTCGCCTCGGTGCGCGCCTGCAGGGCCAAGCGCTCCGACTTCGCCGACAGGTACGCCTCGAAGCCGCCGTCGTAGCTGTACACCTCGCCGCGATCGAGCTCGAGCGTGCGCTCCGCGAGGCGGTCGAGGATGTAGCGATCGTGCGTGATCAGCAGCAGCGCGCCGCCGTGCCGATCGAGCAGGTAGCGCTCCAACCACTCGATCGTCGCGATGTCGAGGTGGTTCGTCGGCTCGTCGAGGATCGCCAGATCGGGCCGCGCCACCAGGATCCTCGCCAAGTCGACCCGCCGCCGCTCACCGCCGCTGAGCTGATCGACCAGCGCGAACGGATCCGCGATCCCGAGCTGATGCAGCAGCGCGTCCGCCTCGTGCTCACGATCCCACCCGCCCAGCTCCTCGATCAACGCCCCCGCCGCCCCCTGCTCGCTCAGCAGCGCCGCCCGCGCGTCCTCATCGTGCACGCTCCCCAGCGCCTCGCTCACGCGGAGGTGTGTCGCGTGCGCCTGGGACCAGCGCCCCAGCCCGCCCAGCACCGCCTCGCGCGCCCGCACCCCCGGGGCGAAGCGCGGCACCTGCGACAGGATCGCCACGTCCGCGCCGCGCCGCTGGATGACCTCTCCGTGGTCTGGCAGCTCATCACCCGCGAGGATCCGCGCGAGCGTCGACTTGCCCGAGCCGTTGGATCCGACCAACCCGACCCGCTCCCCGCTGCGGATCGTCACGGAGACGTCGCGGAGGATCTGGCGGGTGCCATAGCTCTTGCTCAGGTTTCGGGCGGTAACGAGGGGCACGCGGTCGACATCTTAGGCGAAAAGCTCGGCGTCGCACCGCGCGACCGACCTGTCGGCTGTCGACAGCCGCGTCGATCGCTGGTAATCCTGCCGCATGGCACCCAAGAGGGCGCCGCGAACCGCCGCCGGCTCGACGGACAACCACAGCGATCGCTCGGAGATCGCAGTCATCGCGGAAACAGCGTCGGGCGGCCGCCCGACACGGAGCAGCACCACATCCGTGCACTCGAACGGACCGCTGCGTATGGTGAAGAGGACAACGTGAAAATTTTTGTAGGAGGACTCGCATGGTCGACCACGGACGCCTCACTGCGGGCGGCGTTCGAGCAATTTGGGCCGGTCTCCGAGGCGATCGTCATCAAGGACAAAGAGACCGCGCGCAGCCGCGGCTTCGGCTTCGTCAGCTTCGCCTCCCGTGAGCACGGCCAAGTCGCGCTCGAGAAGATGAACGGCGGCGTCGTCGACGGCCGCACAGTCCGCTGCGATGAAGCGGTCGATCGCCCGCGCGGCCCGGCGCCAGGCTACGATCGTGGCCCACGCCCGCCGATGGGCGGCCCGGGACCAGGTCCCGATCGTGGCCCGCCTCGCCGCTTCGACGAAGGCGGCGGCCCTCCGCGCCCCCAACAAGGCTTCGATCGTGGGCCACCTCGGCCGCAACCAGGCGGCTTCGATCGCGGCCCGCCCCGCCCGCAGCCGGGCTTTGATCGTGGACCGCCCCCTGGAGGGCGCTTCGAGGGCACCCCAGCGCCCGCGCCGGCCCCACGCCCAGGCGACGACGAGCGCCGCCGCAACCTCGAAGAAGATCGCCGCCGCAAGAAGGGCAAGGCGCCGCGGCGCAACGAACGAGAGGGAGCGCCCGTCGAAGATCGCGGCTCTGCCGCCGCCCGCGGCCCGAAGAAGGGGCGCCGCCAGGAGCTCTTTTACAACGACGACGACGGCTTCGGCGAAGAGTGAGCCGCGCAGGGTGAGCCGCGGGTCCCTCGCTACGCCGCCTGTCTTTGCGGCCATCTTCATCCTCTACCTCGCCTGTCAGCGCCCCCCTGAGGTTGATCCTGAGCCCGTCGCTAGTGAGATCTGGGACGGGCGCTGCGCCAATTGCCACGGCCCCGAGGGGCGCGGGGACGGCCCCACCGGCGCTGCTCTCGTCGCCGCGCCGCGCTCCTTCCACGATCCTTCGTGGCAGGCCGCCACCACCGACGCCCAGATCCGCCTCGCGATCCTTTATGGAGGCGCCGCAGCCGGCTACAGCGACGCTATGCCGCCCAACCCCGACCTCCGCGAGCGCCCCCGGGTCGTCGAGGCCTTGATCAAGAAGATCCGCGGCTACAGGCCCGCGCCTACACCGACTCGCTGACCACCTCGAGGTGGCCCATCCGCCGGTACTTGCCATACCGCTGCGCCAGCCGCTCCTCCACCGTCAGCGCCCGCAGCGCCGCGAAGTGACGGCGCAGCGACTCTTGGATCGCCGCCGCCGTCACCGTCAGCCCGCGATGCGCCCCGCCCACCGCTTCGGGGATGATCTCATCGCAGATCCCGAGCTGGCTGAGATCATGCGCGGTCATCCGGAGCTGCTCCGCCGCGGTCCGCTCCGCCTCGGCGTCCTTCCACAAGATCGACGCGCAGCCTCGCGGTGAGATCACCGAGTACACCGCGTGCTCGAGCATCAGGATCCGATCCGTCACCCCGATCGCCAGCGCCCCGCCCGATCCTCCCTCGCCGATCACCAACGAGATCGTCGGCACGCGCAGCCGCATCATCAGCTCGAGCGACGTCGCGATCGCCTCCGACTGCCCCCGCTCCTCCGCCCCGATCCCCGGGTACGCGCCCGTCGTGTCGATCAGGCACAGCACCGGCAGCCCGAAGCGATCCGCGAGCTCCATCAGCCGCTGCGCCTTGCGGTAGCCCTCGGGCCGAGCCATGCCGAAGTTGCGGTACAAATTCTCCTTGGTGTTGCGCCCCTTCTGGTGCCCGAGCGCGACGATCGGCTGGCCTTCAAAGCGCGCCAGCCCGCCGACGATCGCCGGGTCATCGGCGAAGCGACGGTCTCCTCGCAGCTCCGTGAACTCGGTCAGCAGCTCGCCGAAGTAGTCCAGCGTATACGGCCGATCGGGGTGCTTCGCGAGCTGGCACAGCTCCCACGGCGAGAGCGAGGCGAAGCGCTCGCGCTGGATCTGCGCCGCTTGCCGCTCGAGGCGGGTGATCTCGAGCGACATCTCCGGCGTCGCGGAGACCCGCTTCAGCTCTTGGATCTGGCGCTCGAGCTCGACGATAGGCCGCTCGAATTCAAGGATCTTGACCGTCACGATGGCTCTCCGGCGAGGAAGCGCTCGAGCGCCGGCCACGGGCAAGCGGCAGGCGCCCGCAGATCGAAGCGAAGCTGCGCCGCGACCTGGTTCTTGAAGTACGTGCGTTGCCGCCGCGCGTAGTGGCGGGTCTCGAGCTTGATCGAGCGGATCGCCTCGTCCAAGCCAAATTGCCCCTCCAGGTGCCCGAGGAGCTGGTGATATCCGAGGCTACGCATCGCCTTGTGGCGCGCATCATAGCCGGCCGCGCGCAGCCCCTCTACCTCCGCGAGCCAGCCCGCGCGCAGCATCTCCTCACAGCGGCGGTCGATCGCCGAGTCCACCTGTGGCGCGCCGGGATCGAGCACGATCATCGCCAGCGCCAGCCGCGGCGTCGGCGGATCACGGCGCCGTAGCGCGCTCACCGGCTCGCCGTGGCGCTCGCACAGCCACAGCGCCCGCAGCGCGCGCACCACGTTGCGCGGGTGGATCGTCTCCGCCGTCGCCGCGTCGATCGCCGTCAGCGCCGCGTGGATCGCCCCCGCCGCCGCCGCCTCGCGCCCCATCCACAGCGCCTCAAACGCCGCCCGCGCCGCCATGTCCTCGCTCTCAGGATCCGCCGCCTCGCCGCCGCTGTAGCGCCACGCCGCCGCCCGCAGGTAGAGCCCGGTCCCGCCGACGAACACCGCCGGCCCGCCCGCCAGCGCCGCATGAGCCGCCCGCGCGTAGTCTCCCGCGCTGAAATTTTCGTCCGGTCGGGCCAGATCGAGCAGCCGATGGCGCGCCCGCGCCTGCTCCTCCGGCCCCGGCTTCGACGAGCCGATATCCAGCCCGCGGTACACCTGCACCGAATCACAGCACAGGATCTCGAGCCCGAAGCGCGCCGCGATCTCCAGCCCCAGCGCGGACTTCCCCCCCGCCGTCGGCCCGACCACCGCGATCGCCCGCGGCAGCGCGCTCTCGCTCAACACGCGCCCTCACTGAGCAGCCCAGCCGCCGTCCAACGGCGCACCCCTGGCACCGCCCCCAGCGCCTCGCCGCTCGCGTGCAGCTCCGCGATCCAGCGCCGAGCCAGCCGAGGCGCCGGATCACGCCCGGCAGTCGCCGCGATCGCCGTCAGCAGCGCCCGCGGCTCCGCCCGCTCGCTGTCCGCCGCCCGCAGCCGCAGCCACGGGATCACTCGAGCCATCAGATCGCCGATATCCGCGTCATCCAAGCACGAGCGCAGGTGCGCCGGCACCCCGCGCACCACCACCGCGTCCTCGCCGAATCCATCCAGATCGATCCCCAACGTCAACAGCTCCTCGCGCGCCGCCTGACACAGCGCCACCTCGTCCGCCGCCCGCCGCACCACCACCGGCGTCAGCAGCCCTTGCACCGCCAGCCGCTTGCTCGCCTTCAGGTCCCGCATCAACCGCTGGAACACCAGATACGCCCGCAGCTCCCGCAGGTCCACCGCCAACACCGCGTCGTCCTCGGCGAACAGCGCCACCGGCCCAGGCAGACAGGTCAAGAAGCGCGGCGGCGGCCGAGCCACATCCATCGCGCGGCGCGGCGCATCCACCCCGCGCGGCTCGTCCTCGCCCTCCTCCTCGGCGTCGCCTTCGTCCTCAACCGCCGCAAAGAAGGCGGCCCGCGGCACCCCTGCGAACAGCGGCCCCGCCCCCAGCCTCGGCGAGGGCGCGCTGATCGCAGGCGCCTCCGCGCTCGCCCTCGCCGCCAGCATCTCTGCCGTCACCGCCCGCACCTCGCGTTTATGCGCCGCGTAGTCCGCCTCGAGCGCCCGAGTCCCCAGCCGATACGATCCCGCCGACGCCGCGCCCAGCTCCCGCACGGCGCCCACACGGGGCGGCGCGCCCGCCTGCGCGCCGATCGATCCACCTGTCGCGCGGCCGGCGCCCCGCGGCTCCGTCGCCCCGGGGCCTGGCCCCAAGGCCATGTCATCTGAGATCGGGGCACGCGCGCTCCACCGGCTCAGCGCCGCGCTCGCCCCCTCGGAGGCCGCCGCCTGCCCCGCCCCGCGCGCCCACGGAGCGCCCGCCAGCTCGCGCACCAGCAGCCGCCGCAGCGCCGCGTAGATCCGCTGCGGATCGCTGAAGCGCACCTCCGACTTCTGCGGGTGTACGTTCACGTCCACCGTCGCCGGCGGCGGATCGACGATCAAGCAGCCCAGCGGCGCCGCGCCCGCCGGCAGCGCCTCGCCCAGCGCCTGCGCCAGGATCTGCCCCAAATTCCGCTCCTTCACCACCCGCCGCCGCGTCACGATAAACAGCCCTGATCGCCCCGCGCTCGCCGCTGGCGCCGCCAACCACGCCTGCACCGAGATCCCGTCCTCCACCCCCGAGATCGCGAAGAACGGCCCGCTCGTCCGCCGCTCGAGGATCTGGCTCACCCGGGCCGCCAGCCCCGTCGCCGGCAGGTTCACCAGCTCGCGTTTGCTGTGGCGCAGCGTCAAGTGCACCTCTGGGTGGACCAGCGCCACCCGCATCAGCGTCTCCGTGCAGTGGCCGACCTCGGTCGCCTCAGAGCGCATGAATTTTCGCCGCGCCGGCACATTGGAGAAGAGCCCGCGCACCTCCACCTGCGTGCCCACCGGCATACCCACCGGGCACGGCCGCGGCGTCTCCCCCGGGATCGAACGGATCTCTGCTCCGATCTCCGCCCCCACCTGGCGGCTACGCAGCGTCAGCCGCGCCACCGCCGCCACGCTCGCCAGCGCCTCCCCGCGAAAGCCCAGCGTCGCGATCTCCACCAGATCCTCGGGGCCCCGGATCTTGCTCGTCCCGTGGCGGGTGATCGCCAGCAGCAGGTCATCCGGGTGGATCCCGCCGCCGTTATCGATCACCCGGATGCTCCCCATCCCCCCCTCTTCCAGCTCCACATCGACCCTCGTCGCCCCCGCGTCGATCGCGTTCTCCACCAGCTCCTTGATCACGGAAGCTGGCCGTTCGACCACCTCGCCCGCGGCGATCTGATCGGCGAGCGCCGGGTTCAGCACGCTGATCCGGGCGCCCGAGCTCGGCGCGTCTTCGTAGGCCACGGCCACGGCGCAAGGTAGGCCGAGGCAGCGCGCGGAAGCAAGCATAAGCGCCCAGGAGCCCCTCCAACCCCCGCTACGACTCCGCGCAGATCGCGCGTCTCTCCCTTCTCAGTCGGCGACGACCCGGTTACGGCCGCCCTCTTTGGCGCGGTACAACCGCGCGTCGGCGACCTTGATCAGGTCATCCGCGCTCTGCACCGCGGAATTCATCTCTGCGACCCCGATCGAGATCGTCACCGGGATATGGCGCGCCTCGAAGACGAAGCGCGTGCCCTCGATCATCCCGCGCACCTTCTCAGCCATCAAGCGCGCCCCCTCGAGGTTGATCTCCGGCAGGATCACCGCGAATTCCTCGCCGCCGTAGCGGGCCACCACGTCGACCTTACGCGCCCGATCACGGACCAAGTTCGCGATCTCGCGGAGCACGTAGTCGCCGGCGCGGTGGCCGTACGTGTCGTTGCACGCCTTGAAGTGGTCGATGTCGAACATCACCAGCGCCAGCGGCCGGTCGTAGCGGCGCGCGCGGCTCATCTCGCGGTCGAGCGTCTCGAGGAAGTAGCGCTTGTTAAAGATCTGCGTCAGCCCGTCGACCGTCGACAGCCGATAGATCTCCTCGTGGTAGGCGCTCTCGATGTTATCGCCGGTGAGGAACTTGAAGATCGAGCGCCCGATCTTCACCAGATCGCCGTCTTTCAGGTAGGTCTCGTGCACCTTGTGGTCGTTGACGTAGGTGCCGTTGGTCGACTCGTTGTCGCGGACCCGCACGCCGTTGTCGTCGCAGTGGAGGATCGCGTGGGTGCGGGAGACCGAGTCCTGGCTCACGCAGATGTCGTTCACGGTCGCCCGGCCGATCGTCATCTCGCGGCCGTCGATGCTGTACTTGCGGCCGAGCTCTGCGCCGTAGATCACGACCAGGCAGGCGTCCTTCTTCAGGAGCCGCCCTGCGTCGTCGGCCTTGTTGATCACGGTGACAATGGTCTCGTCGCGCACGTGCATACTCGTGGTTGAAACGGGCGCTCACCCCCGCCAGAGCAGCCTATCAGACCTCATCGACGCGGCCGAGCGCGCGGCTCAATCAGGTAGCCGCCGTGACCACGATGTAGGCATCGCGCGTCGGAGCGCGCGGATCGGCGCCTCCCGGCAGGCCGGGCGCGCACGGGCCCCTGTGGAGAGCCGACGTCACCCGCCGCGGAGCGCCCCTGCCGTGCCGCGCACAGCCCCAGTTCGCCGAGATTTTGACCGCCCCTGCCGCGCGCTGCTATCACCCGGGCGATGTCGGCCTCCCAAAGGCAGCTCGGCGGCCTTGGCGCGCTCTTCTTCCTCGCCTCCCTCGGCGCCATCGCCTATTTCGTGCAGCGTCAAGAGATCCCCGAAGAGCGGGATCTCGTCCGCGCAGCCGCCACCGTCGTCCCGGAGTCCACCCCAGAGGAGCCCGCGCTCGCGCTCCCGTGGCAGGAGCGCCTCGATCTCAGCGCCGCCAAGCTCGTCGGCTACGGCCCGCCCGCGCCGCTCGCCGAGGGCGCCGAGGCCCCCGCTGTCGACCCAGCCAGCGGCCGCCTCGTCCAGCACTTCAACGACGGCCACCGCGTCCTCTACACCATCGATCCTGTCCTTCAGCAGAGCGCCCTCGAGATCTTCAAGTCGCACGAGGTCCCCTTCGCCGCCGCCGTCGTGCTCGACGTCCGCGACAACGCGATCCTCGCGATGGCCGGCCACTCGAGCATGGATCCCCAGGTCGACCCGCTCGAGATCCTCACCACCGCGTGGGCCCCCGCTGCGTCGATCTTCAAGCTCGTCACCGCCTCGGCGCTGGTCGGCAGCAAGCGCGCCTCGGCCAAGAGTAAGGAGTGCTTCTCGGGCGGCCTGCACGGGATCACCGACGACCTGCTCACCGACAACCCCGCCCGCGACACCCGCTGCGACACCCTCAGCGCCGCCGTCGCTCACAGCCACAACCTCGTGATCGCCAAGCTCGCGCTCAAACACCTCGACGCGCCCGCCCTGCTCGGCGCCGCCAAGACCTTCGGCTTCGAGCGCGACATCCCCTTCGAGTTCCCCTTAGAGCGCAGCCCCGCGCGGATCCCCGCCGAGCCGCGCGAGCGCGCCAAGGTCGCCGCTGGCTTCTGGAACGTCGACATGAGCCCCCTCCACGGCGCCCTGCTCGCCAGCGTCTTCGCCCGCGACGGCGTCTTTCAAGCGCCGCACGTCGTCGCCCAAGTGCTCGCCCCTGACGGCAGCGACGGCACGCCGCCGGCCCCCAAGACCGAGCGCGCGATCGCGAGAGAGGTCGCGAAGAGCGTCGGTGAGATGATGCTCGCCACCACCACCGAGGGCACCGCCCGCGCCAGCTTCCGCGACGGCAAGGGCACCTACTACATCCCTGGCGTCGCCGTCGCCGGCAAGACCGGCAGCCTCACCGGCAAGAAGGCCCCCGCGCTCAACTACAACTGGTTCGTCGGATATGCCCCTGCGGACAGGCCCGAGATCGCCTTCGCCGTGATCGTCGCCAACGAGCCGAAGTGGCGGATCAAGGCCCACTACGCCGCCCGTCGCCTCGTCCAGATCTACCTCGGTCGCCGCGACGCGATCGCCGAACAAGCAGCCGCGCGCCTCAGCAGCGACGGCGGCCTCATCCTCCCCCAGCGCGAGGCCAAGGGCGCCCCGGTGATCGCCAGCGCCGCCCAGCCCGCGGCGCCCCCAGTCGCCGCCGCCCCTGCGGCCGCCGCCGCCGCGCCCTCGTCGGGCGCCACCTCGGCCGCCGAGCCACCAGCCGCCCGCCCTGCCGCGCCTCCCGCCAGCGCGCCGCACGCTGACGAGCTCCCCCCGATCCCTGGCGCCGTCCCCCCCGGAACCCGCCCCGTACCCGCCAACGGCTGAGCCGGGCGCCGCGCGGCGACTCTAACAGCGACACCCACTCTGACACCGACGCCAATTCCGGCGCCGACTCTGACAGTCAAGGTGACGCGCGCGACGAGCCGCCACGCGGACTCAGAGCCCCCGCGCCCACTCGGGCCGTAGCTGGATCTCCCCCGCCAGCGCCCGGTCGATCACCCCCACGATCCGCGCGCGGTCCCGCGGCAAGCGCCCGCCCAGCGGCAGGTAGTTCGACGCGTGGTTGGTGCGAAAGAGGGCGTCACGCGGCGCTGCCCGGGCGACGATCGTCCGCAGCTCGCCGAGCATCGCCTCCACGCTCGGCAGGGTGAAGCGCTCGTGGGTCGCCAGCTTCGCCAACGGCGTCCCCGGCACCACCGTCGTCGTCAGCGCCGCCGCGTACTCCGGATCCATCGCCGTGATCAGCGCCCCTGTCGCCTCCGCGTGGTCCGCCGAGCGCTCGACGCCGCCGATCCCCAGCAGCACGATCACCGAGATCGCCATCCCGGCCGCGTGCGCCCGCCGGGCCGCCTCGACGTGCTCCGCGTGGCTCGCCCCCTTGGCGATCCGCTTCAGCGTCGCGTCATCGCCCGACTCCGGGCCGATGTAGAGGAGCGAGAGCCCGCCCGCCCGCAGCTCCGCCAGCTCCGCCTCGCTCCGCACCAGCAGGTTCTGCGCGGTCGCGTAGCACGACACCTGCCGCAGCCGCGGAAAGCCCGCCCGAGCCGCCGCGAGCAGCGCCCTCCAGTGCTCCATCGGCATCCCCAGCGCGTCCCCGTCGGCGACGAAGATCTTGTCTTGTCGCCCGCCGAAGCGCCGCGCCGCCGCGTCCACGTCCTCCAGCACCGCAACCAGATCGCGCACCTTGTACGCCTTGTCGCGATACATGTCGCAGTACGTGCAGTGGTTCCACGAGCAGCCGATCGTCGCCTGCACGATGTACGAGTCCGCCTCGGAGGGCGGGCGATAGATCGAGCCTTCGTAGCGCATCGCGTCCGCGCCGATCTTTAGCAGGAGCCGCGCCGCCGCGCACCCTCCGTACCGGCGCCGCGCTCGCCAGCGCCGGTCGAGGTCAAGCGTCCGTTGTCCGCGCGTACGGCTCAGCGGACGCCGTAGAGCGCGCCCTCGCCGTCTTCGACCAGGTACGCGCAGCGAGCAGAGCCGACGTTACAGCCGAGGCTGTGCGGCATCCAGCAGATGTTGTTACCGTCGCGGCAGCCGTAGTTGCCCCCTTGGGTGCCGCACCAGCCGAAGTTGTTCTCGTAGTCGTGGAACATGCCGAAGCCGCGGTAGGTGCTGCAGCCGTGGGTACAGACGTTCGCGACCGTGGGATCGCTGAAGCCGCGGCTGTCGCGGTATCCCCAGCCGCCGGGGGTGCTGTTGATCGCCGAGAATGGGATCCCGTCGGGGCGCTCGCTCACCATCCAGTGCTTGCCGATCGACACGCCGCCCTCCATAAGCTTGAGGTAGATGATAATCCGCTCCTTAAACTGGTCGTTCTGGGCCTGGAGGGTCGCGCCCGAGGAGAAGCCATTGACCGTGTCGCCGACCACGCCGCTGTCGGTGAAGATCGGGATGTCCCAGTGGTTGGGTTTACGCAGATAGTTCATGATCTGCCACCCGCCACCGTCGGTGGTCATGTCGCAGTAGACCTTAAAGGGCTGCTTGGGCCCCGGACCGTCGAGATCGAGGTCGTAGACGCCATCCTTCGCCGCCGGGTTATCCGCCTTAATCGCCTTGCAGCTCACGTTATTGACGACGATCTTGCAGGAATTGCTGCACTTGTCGTTGTCGACCTGATTGCCGTCGTCGCACTCCTCGCCCGCTTGCAGGTAGCCGTCACCGCACTTGGCGTTGAGGCACATATCGGTGCAGGAGTCGGTGTTGATATCGTTGCCGTCGTCGCATTCTTCGTCGACTTGGGCGACGCCATCGCCACAGCTCGCGATCACACACTCGTTGGAGCACGCGTCGAGGTCCTCGGTGTTGCCGTCGTCGCAGGCTTCGACGCCGTCGTGAACGTACCCGTCGCCGCAGGCAGCGGCTTCACAGCCTGTCACGCACGAATCTGCGTCGTCATCGTTCCCGTCGTCGCACGCTTCCACCCCCTCGTGAACCAGGCCATCGCCGCAGATCGCGGCCTTGCACTCCGAGGTGCAGGTCTTGGTGTCACCGTTCTCGTCGCCGTCGTCGCACTCTTCGCCTTCGTTGAGGGCCCCATCGCCGCAGACCCCGGGTGGGGGGTCGACCGCGGTCGTGCCTTCGCTGGTGTCGGTTGTGGCGTCGGTGGTGGTCTCGGAGGCGGTCGTCGACGATGACGTCGACGTCGACGTCGCGTCGGTGGTGCTGTCGTCCGTGCTTGCGCTGGTCTCTGTCGTCGTCGTCGTCGCCGTCGTCGCCGTCGTCGCCGTCGCGCTCAGCGTCGCGCCGGTGGTGCTGTCGTCGCCGCCGCTGCACGAGCTCGTGGTGAGGAGCAGTGTCGCCGCCCCGAGCGCCATCAGGATCGTTGTACTGTGTGTTCTTGCCATATCTACGCCCTTCTCCTACGCCGGCGCGCGATCGGCCGGTCAGCCTACGGACCCATTCTACGAGACCACGGACGCGGCCGTCGCCGCGAAATGCGGCGTAAACCTGTCTTATGGGCGTGTTGGAGGGGCTCACCCGCGCACGAGATCGGCCTTGAGGCCGATCTCGGCTCAGGGTGCGCTGACGTAGACCATACCGAGGCACATCTCGTCGCCGGTGCCCTCTCCCCAAGTGACCGGCTGGTCGCCCGCGCTATTATCAAAGTGACACTCGAGGCGGACCTTATCGGTGGGGTTGATCGTCGTCGGGCCGGCGAACTGATAGACACCCTGCCAGTTGAAGTCCCAGCGCGGGACATCGATCAGGCAGGTGTCGTCGCCGCCGTCCCCACGCTTGACGTTCAGGCTGGCGCTGGCGCCGATGGTGTGCATATGGACGCCAGCGGCGTGGGCGACGACCGGCTCGCCGATCCCGAACGTCGCGTCGTTGTAGAGGAATTGGATGACGTTGCTGAGATCGATCTCGAAGCTATGAACCACGTCCGCCGCGCCCGCGGGGATGAGCATCGGCGGCAGCCCCTTGATCCAGCCGGGGTTGGCGAGCGGCAAGAGGTAGGCTGGGCGGGCGACGGTCGCGGCCGTGCGCAGCTTGATCTGCGACTGGTCTGGACCGGCGCCCTCCACCGGGTGGTAATGCATCTGGACCGCGAGCTTGGAGCTGGGGCGGATCCGGATCCCCGTATCCGCAGGGAGGGCGCCGCCGCCGCCGCCGGGGACCCACGCGCCGAGCCAAGCCGCGCGGAAGTCGGTGCCGCCGCCGGGACCGCCGTAGCAGGGGTACCCAGGGCCGGGGTCGGCGGCGTCGAGGGCGTCGAAAGAGGCGACGTCCTCGGGCGGGATGATGAAGGCGATGACGTGGTGGACGATCGCCCGCTCACCTGGCACGACCTCGAAGGCGGTGACGTAGCTGTCCTGGTCTTTGGGCCAGTCGAGGAGGAAGCAGCGGTACTCGTCGGGGAAGACGGTCGGGGCGTAGGGGGCGGGCAAGCCGAGCTCGAGGTCATAGTCGACCGGGGCCGGCGGCGCGGGCGGCGCGGGCTCGTCGGCGGGGTCGCCCGCGGGCACACCGAGCTCGATCCACTCGAGGATCGCCGTGATCTGCAGATCGGTGAGCGCGCGATCGTGGGCGTACGGGCGACAGGCGGCGTCCGGCGACCACGGCGGCATCGTCCGGGCGGTGATGTCCCCGATCACATAGGGGGCCATCATCGACACCTGCTCGTAGTCGACCAGCGAGAAGGGGGCGATATCCCCTGGACGGTGGCAAGTGGCGCACTTGGCGTCGACGATCGGCTTGATGTCGCGATAGTACGTAAGGGCGGGCTCGACGGCGGTATCGGCGGAGGTGCTCGTCTCGCTGTCGGCGGCGGTGGTCGCGGTGCTGCTCGCGCCGCTCGTGGTGGACGAGGCGTCACCGGTGGTCGCCGCAGTGGCGGCGTCGTCCCCGCTGTTGCACGCGAGGGCGGCGAGGACGGCGAGGGCGGCGAGAGAGCAGGCTGGCTGAGGGGAGCGCATCCCGAGCAGGATAACCCTAGTAGAGGCGCCGAGGTCGCTCCTCAGGTAGACGCCTGCGCTCGCCCGTGCTAGTTGGGGCGCCGCATCGCACCTCCGTCATGGATCAGCCCAACCCAACCCAGGCAGCCCCTGGCCAGATCTATCGCTGGCTGGTCGGCGCCGTCGAGCGCGGCGGCTCACAGCGCTCCGTCGACAGCCAAGAGGCGACGCTCAGCCGGCGCGGCCTCTTGATCCGCGCCGACAAGCGCGCGCGCGAGCTCACCGCCCTCAAGATCGGCCCTGGCGACGTCGTCGCCCTCTCGATGGGCAACGTCCCCGAGTTCCTGGTCCTCTTGCTCGCCGTCAGCAAGCTCGGCGCCGTCATCATGCCGGTCGATCCTGCCAACGGCGATCGCAGCCTGCTCGGCGCCTGCGAGCGCCTGCGCGTGCGCGCCGTCATCCGCCGGCCGCGCGGCCTGGAGAACGCCCCCCTCGTCTACCCGGAGGGCTACCGCCTGATCGCCCGCCGCAAGCTCAGCGGCTCCTTGCTCGATCTCGACGTGCTCGATCCGCCCGCCGATCACCGCGCCTCGTTGCCCGCCGACGCCGAGTTCGTCTTTGAGACCGCAGGCGCCGACGGCACCCTCCGTGACATCGTGCGCGCCGGCGCTGAGCTGCTCGCGATCGGCGAGGCGACGCGTCAGCTCCTCGACCTCGACGCCGGCACCCACATCGCCTGCGCGCAGCCGCTCACCAGCCCGCGCTTCTTCGACCCTGTGCTCTTCGGCTGGCTCGCCTCCGAGGCCCGCCTCGTGATCGCCGACAACCCGTCCTTACTCGCCCTGCTCCCCAGCCACCCCAGCTACGAGCGCCTCGTCGTCATCGATCTCCTCTACAATTTACAGGGCGCGGCCCGCGACCTCAAAGCCGCAGGCCAGGTCCGCGAGCTCACCGCTGTGCTGCCGCAGGCGACCATCAGCGCCGCCCACGCCCGCCCGCTGCGCCAGGTCTTCGGCGCAGATCCGATCCAACTCCTCCTCCTCGAGGAGATCGGCGTGCTCGCGGCCCGCACCATGCGTCGCGGCGAGCGCTACCGCCTCGCGCCAGGCATCGAGCTCCGTCCTGGCGCGGAGCACGACGGCGAGCGCGAGATCATCTGCAAGCGCCAGCGCCCCTTCACCGCCCTGCCCCAGCCGCCGGCGGGTCAAGTCGGCGGCCCCGCGGACGAGCCCGGCTGGGTGCACACGGGGTACCTCGGTCGCTTCGCCGCGGGTGAGCTCAGCGAGGTCCCCGATCGCCTCGATCGCCTCGTCAACCTCGAGGGTCGGCGCGCCAGCCTCGACGCGATCGAGCGCGCCCTCGCCGAGCACCGACGGATCACCTGGGTACGAGCGCTGGTCGAGCACGACGTCGACGGCAACCCCTTCGTGCACGCCCGCTACCGCGCCACCGGCGTCACCGAGCTCGAGGACCTCGACGAGCACGCCGTCGCCACCTTGCCGCCCTACCTCGTCCCGCGGGTCTTCACCCGCGAGCCCAGCGACGAGGCCGCCTAGTCGCGCCCCGGCTCACCTGTCTCATGGGGCAGCTCCAGCGTCCCCCCGGCCATCGACGCCATCGCCGACATCGACGCGCCCGCCCCCCCGTCGTGGGCGACCCCCTCGCTGCCCTCCACGAAGAAGCGGGAGCGCCGGTAGGAGCGGACGAGCTGGCGCACCAGCACCACCACGCTCGCGGTCAGCGGCACCGCGATCATCACCCCACCGAGCCCGAACAGCGTCCCGCAGACCATCAGCCCAGCGATCACCGCCGCCGGGTTCAGGCCGACGCTGCCGCCCAAGATCCGCGGCGTGATCACCACCGCGTCCAGCGTCTGCACCAGCGCGAACACCCCCAAGATCCCGACGATCGGACCCCACCCTTGGAAGTCGAGGCCCGCGACGACCAGCCCCAACAGCAGCCCCGTGCCCGGCCCGATGTAGGGGATAAACGCCAACATCCCGGTCGTGAAGCCCACCACCACCGCCAGCGGCGCGCCGACGATCACCAGCCCCAGCGTATAGAGCGCGCTCAGCGTCACCATCAGCACCAGCTCGCCGCGCACCCACATCGCCAGCACGTCGGAGATCTCGCGCGCCACCCCGAACACGTCCTTGCGGCTGCGAGGAGGCACGAGCGAGCCCATGAAGCGGATCATCCGCGGGAAGTCGATCAGCAGATAGACGGTGAAGATCGGCACCAACCCGACCACCACCAAGAACCGCGACACGCTCTCTAGCCCGCCGGACAGGCTCCCCATCAGCTCGCGGATCTCCCCGCTCGACAGCCTCGCCGCCACCTCCGCCTGCAATTCCTCCCACAGCAGCCCCGCCGTCTGCCCGGTGTTCTCCTCGATCCACACGCCGATCGTCGCCATCCGGTCGGGCACATGCGCCGAAAATTCCTCGAGCTGCGCGCTCACCAGCGGCACGATCACCGCGATCGCCGCGGTCAGCGCCGCACCGACCGCGCCGAGCACCAGCGTCACCGCCGCGAGCCGCGGCACCCGTCGGCGCTGCAGCCCGACCACCAGCGGATCGAGCAGGTACGCCAGCACGAACGCCGCGCCCACCGCGATCATCAGCGGCTTGAGCCGCAGCAGCACCTCGAGCCCGAGCCACACGAAGGCGAGCACGAACGCCGCCTGGATGAACGTATGCGTCCGCGCCGCGTGGCGCGCCAGGTCCTTCACGGCTGCGGCTCTTCCAGCAGCACGGCCTCGATCACCACCGCCGCCGCCTGCTTGCGATCGACCCGCACCGTCCGCTGCACCGGATAGCGCCCGGGCTTGCGCACCTCCACCCGGTGCACCCCCGGCGCCAGCAACAGCGGCCCCGCGGACCCCGACGACAGCGCCGCCACCTGCCCGACGTAGTTGCCGTCGACGAACACCTCCGCGTCTTCATCCTCCGCTGGCGCGGTGATCGTCAGCGGCGCGCTCACCTGTCCTGAAGCGCAGCCGAGCGCCAACGCGCCGAGCACCGAGTAAACCACCAGCGAGCCCCGCATCGGCGGGAGTAGACCACAGCCAGCAGCACCCTGCTACGCCTCCGCGGGGCGCCCGCGCAGTTTTGGCGCCCCGCCGCCGCGTCGCAGCGGCTCCCCCCTGATCCCGCTACAATCGCCCCGCCATGCTCGAGATCCCGACGCTGCGCTCCATCCTCGTCGCCGATGACTTCTCGGAGAACGCCAGCAAGGCGCTCGACCTCGCCGCCGACCTCGCCCGCCGCTACAGCGCCGCCCTCACGATCCTCCACGTCTACGCCAACCCCGGCATCGAGCTGCCCACCGGCTTCATCCCGTGGGAGCACGAGCTCGCCCGCGTGCTCAAGGCCGTCACCGACGCCCTCGATCGCCACCGCCAGCGCGCCGAGGCCGTCGGCGTCGCGAACGTCCACACCGAAGCCATCGCCGGCCACCCCTACGAGACCATCATGCAGACCGTCGAGCGAGGCGCCCACGACCTGCTCGTCATGGGCTACCAAGGCCGCAGCGACGTCCGCCGCATGCTCATCGGCTCGGTCACCGAGCGGGTCCTCCGCAGCGCCCCCTGCTCGATCCTCACCGTGCTCTGACCCACCCCGTCCACGACGGGCGGATCCGCGCTTTACTCGTCCTCGCCCTCATCTTGGGCCAAACGACGCAGCACCGCCGCCGCGTCGATCTCCTCCTCCTGCCATAACCGTCGCCCCTCCATCCCGCCGGCCACCGTCAGCGCCTCCCCGCTCACGTGCCGCGCCAGCGCCGGCGACGCCAAGAACAGCCCCGCCCGGGCGATGTCCTCCGGCCGTGCGAGCTGCCGGATCGGCATGGTCGCCAGAACCTGCCCCAAGACCCCCTCACGGTCGAGCGCTGGCCGGGCCATCGGCGTCACCGTCCACCCCGGCTCGATCAAGTTCACCCGCCCGTACGGATCTAGCGCCACGATCTCGTTCTTCAGCGTACGCATCAGCCCGTGCAGCCCCGCCTTCGTCACCGCGTACTCGACGTGCCCCGCCTCGCCGAAGCGCCCCGCCGTCGACCCGATGAGCACCAGGTTCGCCCCGCGCCCGTCCGTCCGCGCCCCCGTCGCCGCCAGCCCCTTTAAGAAGGCCTGCGCCGTGAAGATCGCCCCCAGCAGGTTCACCTCCATCACCTCACGGATCCGCGCCGCCGGCATCTGCCACAGCAGCAGCCCCTCAGGCGGCCAGATCCCCGCGTTCACGATCCCGACGTCGATCCGCCCGAAGCGCTCGATCCCCGCCGCCACGCACGCCTCACACGCCGCCGGCTCCCGCAGATCCCCCGCCACCACCATGACCCGCTCTCTTTGAAAGAGCGGACCTGCCTCTTCGACCCGCTCGCGCAGCGCCCCCTCGCGCGCCCCCGCGTGCAGCAGCAGGCGCGCGCCCTCGGCCGCGAACGCCTCTGCCATCGCCCAGCCGATCCCGCCGGACGCCCCCGTGATCCACACCGTCAGCCCCGCGAGCCCGCTCTTCATCGCCGCACTCTCCCTCGCCGCAGCTCAGGCCACCAGCTCAAAACGATCGACATCGACCAGCCCTCGGTCCGTGATCTTCAGGTGCGGGATCACCGGCAGCGGCAGGAACGCGAGCTGCAAGAACGGCTCCTCCAGCGGGCACCCCATCAGCTCACGCACTGCCCGCCGCAGCCCCCGCAGGCGCCCCTCCACCTCTTCAAAGGGCAGATCGCTCATCAACCCCGCCAGCGGCAGCGGCAGCTCCGCCACCACCGCCCCCTCGTGCACCGCCACAAAGCCCCCTTGCAGCGCGATCAGCCGGTTCACCGCCAGCGCCATCGACGCGTCATCGCTGCCGACCACGCACACGTTATGGCTGTCGTGGCCGACCGACGAGGCCAGCGCCCCCGCCTTGATCCCAAAGCCCCGCACGAAGCCTCGGCCGATGTTCCGGTTGAGCCCATACCGCGCCAGCACGCAGATCTTCAGCAGATCCTGCCCCGGATCCGCCGAGCGGATCCCGTCCTTAAAAAGCACCTCCGCGCGCAGCGACTCCGTGAGGATCTGCCCCGGCAGCACCCCGATCACCCGCGTGCTCGGCCCATCGCCGCGGATCACCAGATCCTCCGGCGAGATCGGCTCCAGCTTGATCGACCCCTGCCCGATCGACGGCACCCGCCCGCGCCCGACAAAGGTCCCATCATCGACCACCGCGCCCCCGCAGATCACCCGCACCACCTCACAGCCCGCCAGATCCCCCACAAGCACGATATCCGCCCGATACCCCGGCGCCACCAGCCCGCGGTCGCGCATGCCGAAGCCCTGCGCCGCCGACCAGGTCGCGCAGCGGTACACCGCCGGGATCGGCGCCCCCTTCTTGATCGCCGCCCGGATCAAGTGGTCCATGTGCCCCTCCTGCGCGATATCGAGCGGGTTCCGGTCATCCGTACACAGCCCGATAAACGGCGAATTCATCGCCCCGATCAGCGGCGCCAGCGCCTCCACGTCCTTCGACACCGAGCCGTCGCGGATCAGCACCTGGATCCCCTTCTCCAGCTTCTCCTGCGCCTCGGCCAGCCCCGTGCTCTCGTGACAGTTGCGGATCCGGCAGGCCGCGTACGCGTTCAGCTCGTACCCGCGGACCAGCGGCGCGTGCCCGTCGATGTGCCCGTCTTGGAACGCCGCCAGCTTCTCGAGCACCCCCTCGTCCTTGGCGAAGATCCCCGGGAAATTCATAAACTCCGCCAGCCCGATCACCTTCGGGTGGCCGCGGTGCCGCAGCAGCGCCGCCGCGTCGAGGCGCGCCCCTGAGGTCTCGAGCTCCGTCGCTGGCACACACGAAGAGAGCTGCACCCGCAGATCCAGCGCCGTCCGCTCCGCGCTCGCCAAGAAGAACCGCAGCCCCGCCTCACCGAGCACGTTCGCCAGCTCGTGCGGATCGCAGATCGCCGTCGTCGTGCCGCGCGGCAGCACGCAGCGATCGAACTCCGCCGGCGGCACCAGCGTGCTCTCCACGTGCACATGCGCGTCGATGAACCCTGGCACGGCCACCAGCCCGCGCCCGTCGATCTCCCGCCGCCCCGAGTACGCCGCGTACGTGCCGACGATCCGGTCGCCACAGATCGCCACGTCGCCCGTCCCCAGCTCCCCCGTGATCACGTTCAGCAGCCGCGCCCCCTTGATCACCAGGTCCGCGGGTTCACGGCCGAGCGCCTGATCGATCGAGCGACGCAGCGCCTGCTTACGGTCTTCCATGGGCCGCCGATCATGCCCCTCGCCGCCGCAGCTCGCAAGCGAGCCGACCGCCGCGCGCTGTGACCCACACCACCACCACGCCCTCCCACGGCTTGTCGCCGCCGCCGCCGCGGTGCTAAGCGAGCGCCGATGAACGAGCCGCGCACGCCCTCACGCCGGGGCAAGGTCTTGGTCACCGGCGCGGCCGGCCTCGTCGGCGCCAACCTCGTCCGCCGCCTCTTGGCGGACGGCCACGAGCTCCGCGCCATGGTCCAACCGGGCGCCAACAACCGCGGCGTCGACGGCCTCGAGCTCGAGCGCGTCGAGGCGGACCTGCGCGACGAGGCCGCCGTACGCCGCGCCGTCGCCGGCGTCGCCCGGATCTTCCACGTCGGCGCCAAGGTCTCCACCATCAGCCCCAGCCCCGCCGAAGAGCGCGAGATCTGGGACACCAACGTGCTCGGCACCCGCCACGTCATGCGCGCCGCGCTCGACTACGGCGTCGAGCGCGTCGTGCTCACCGGCTCCTTCTCCGCGATCGGCTTCGACCCCGACGATCCCTCGCGCCCCGCCGACGAGGAGATGCCCTTCTACCCCTTCACCGACTGGCTCCCGTACGCCCGCACCAAGGTGCTCGCCGAGCACGAGACCCTCAAGGCGGTCGCCCTCGGCCTCGACGCCGTGATCGCCGTCGCCACCGGCGTCATCGGCCCGCACGACTACCTGCCCTCGCGGCAAGGTCGCGTCCTCATCGATCAGGCCCACGGCCGCCTGCGCGCCTACATCCCCGGCGGCTCCGAGTTCGTCTCCACCCGCGACCTCACCGAGGGCCACATCTTGGCGATGGAGCGCGGCCGCAAGGGCCAGCGTTACCTCCTCAGCACCACCCACCTCACCCTCGAGGCCCTGCTCGATCTCTTCGCCGAGGTCAGCGGCGCCCCGCGCCCGCGCCTGCGGCTCCCGCCGCGCCTCGTCGCCGGCCTCAGCGCCCTCTACAGCCGCCCCCTCGCCCGCTACTTCCCCACGGTCCCTCAGCGCCTCACCCCCGGCACCGTGCACATCCTCAGCATGAACCGCCGCGGCGACACCACCAAGGCCCAACAAGAGCTCGGCTTTCGCCCCACGCCGATCCTCGACGCCGTGCGCGAGACCTACGACTTCTTCGTCCGTGAGCGCATGATCGACCCCACACGCCGCCGCTGAGCCCGGCGGACGAGCCCCGGCCCTGATACAGTCGGCTTCGCATGGATCCGCATCGCCGCGACAGCGCCCTCGAGACGATCATCATCCCACGCGCCCGCGACCTCGGCGGCTTCGACGTCCGCCGCGCGCTCCCCGCCGCGCAGCGGCAGATGGTCGGTCCCTTCATCTTCCTCGACGAGATGGGCCCGGTCCGCTTCGCCCCTGGCCGCGGCCTCGACGTCCGCCCGCACCCGCACATCGGCCTCGCCACCGTCACCTGGCTCTTACACGGCGAGATCCTCCACCGCGACAGCCTCGGCAGCCGCCAGCTCATCAGCCCCGGCGAGGTCAACTGGATGGTCGCAGGCCGCGGCATCGTCCACTCCGAGCGCACCCCGCCCGCCCAGCGCGTCGGCGCGTTCATGCACGGCCTCCAGGCCTGGATGGCCCTGCCCCGCCCCTTCGAGGACGCCGAGCCCGCCTTCGTCCACCTCGACGCCGCCGACATGCCTGTCCTGGCGGACAGAGGCCTCCGCCTCGCCCTGATCGCCGGCGCCGGCTGGGGCCTACGCTCCCCCGTCCCCACCTACAGCGACACCGTCTACGCCGACGTCACCCTCGCCGCCGGCGCCGCCCTCCCGCTCGCCAAGGAGCACGAGGAGCGCGCCCTCTACCTCATCGAAGGCGAGCTCGAGCTCGACGGCCAGCGCCACGCCCCCGGCCAGCTCCTGGTCCTTCGGTCAGGCGTCGATCTCACCGTCCGCGCCGCCCAGCCCGCCCGCTTCTTCGTCCTCGGCGGCGAAGCCATGGACGGCCCCCGCCACATCTGGTGGAACTTCGTCGCCTCCACCCGCGAGCGCATCGAGGCCGCCAAGGAGCAGTGGCGCGCCGGCGGCTTCCCGCCGGTCCCCGAGGAGCACGAGTTCATCCCGCTCCCCGACGCCTGAGGCGACGCAGTCCGGTCCACAGCGCGCGGAGCCGAGCCGAGCGCGACCTCGGCCGCTCGCAGCCACTTCATCATCGTGGAACGAGCCCCTCGCGGCCGGCTGGCCGCGAGCTTGCACCCACCGCGCCCATCGCCGACGATCGCCCGATGTCCCTGAAACAGCTCGCCATCCAACACGCGGTCGTAACCGCCCTCTTCGGCCTCGTCAGCGCCTGCGCCGGCGATGACGGCGGCAGCGGCTTCACCACGGCGACCACCACCACCAACCCCTCCACGACCGGCGCCAGCGCCACCACCACCGACGGCCTCACCGACGACGCCGCCACCATCGACGAAACCACCACGAGCACCACCGCGGCCTCGGAGACCGACGACACCACCACCGACACAACAACCGCCACCGACACCACCGCCACCGACGCCACCGCCACCGACGCCACCGCCACCGACGCCACGACAACAGACACCACCGGCGAGCCCCCCGTCTGCGGCGACGGCAACGTCGACCCAGGCGAAGAGTGCGACGACGCCAACGATGACAACCAAGACGCCTGCCTCGACGACTGCACCAACGCCACCTGCGGCGACGGCTACCTCCAAGACGGCGTCGAAGGCTGCGACGACGGCAACGACGACGACGGGGACGAGTGCACCAACGCCTGCGAGCTCGCCGCCTGCGGCGACGCCATCGTCCACGAAGGGGTCGAGCAGTGCGATGACGGCAACCAGAGCAACACCGACGCCTGCACCAACGCCTGTGAGGACGCCGCGTGCGGCGACGGGTTCGTCCAGGCCGACGTAGAGCAGTGCGACGACGGCAACCAGAGCAGCACCGACGAGTGCACCAACGCCTGCGAGGAGGCCGCGTGCGGCGATGGTTTCGTCCAGCCAGGAGAGGAGTGCGACGACAGCAACCAGAACAGCAACGACGGCTGCAGCAACCTTTGCAAGCTCGAGCCGAAGTGCGGAGGCGCCTTCACGACCGGCTGGTGCCCCCAGACTGGAACGAAGGAGCAGTTCACCCGCTGTGAGAGCGTCGCTGGCGGCGGCAAGACCTGCAACAACCCGTTCATTAAGTACGGAAACGTCGAGAACGGCGTGCCTGCCAACCACCCTGGCAACAATTTCACCCTTTGGTGCCAGCAGCTCGGATTCGCTGGATACTCGGGCCAGGTCACCTACGGCAATCGCTCCTGCGACGCCCCCCAGGGGCGCCTCTTCGGCTGCACCGGTTATGACGAGAACATCTGGCACTGGTGTGATTGGCAAGACGGCAACTGGTACAACCAAGCCCTCAACTACCACAACTGCAACGACGGTCAGCAGATCGTAGCGATCACCTGTAACTGATCGCTACGCCTCGGGAGCCACGCCGCAGCGCCCGCGCGCTGCGGCGTCGACCTCAGCCTGCGGTGAACGGCACGCGGCTCGCCTCGAACTCGATATAGAACCACCAGCCGCTGACGTCCCCGTTCAGGTCGCGGTCATCGTGGGTCTTCTTGCAGTTCTTCGTGTGTCCCGGCAGCAGCTCGCCGATCCCTTTGCCGCCGAGCAGCGGGATATCAGCCGGCAGCTTGGTCGCGTCTGCCACCTCCTCGCTGATGAACCCGCGGATGCTCCCTTGGATGATCTCGTCCGCCGGGTCGCCCACGTACTGCGCCGCGATCGTCGCGTCGGCGAAGGGCAATTGGAAGTCCCCCAGATCGAGCGTGAACGACAGCGGCCCCGCGCCGAAGCACGGCCCCTCGGTCGCGCCTGGCTTCGGGTTGTAATCCGCGGAGGAGAGCTCCCCCGGCACTGGCTCAAAGCACATCGTCCCCTCGCCCTGATTCTTGTACGTGGTCGGGCTCGGCTCCGTACCGGGCTTCACCACGCACGCGCTCGTCTCGATCGGCGCCGTACAGTCGCCGGTCGCGAACGCCACCTCACCGCCGGCCGCCTGGTCGAGCGGCATAAACAGCAGCATGAAGTTCATGTCGAGCAGGCCGTCCGGCGGCTCCGCCTTGTCGTTCTGGATCGCGTCGTTGAACTGCTTGTTCACCGAGTCGACCAGCGGCAGGTTGTTGTCCGTGATGTCCTCACAGCCGATCAGCGGCGTGATGAAGAAGTGCGGATCGCGGACGAAGATCTTATTGAAGCGGAACGCGTCGACGTTCGGGTCGCCCGTCGGGTCGCTCGTCGTCGTCGTCTCCGGGTCCGTCGTGCTGGTCGTCGGATCGGTCGTCGACGTCGACGTCGACTCTGAGCCAGCGCTGGTCGTCGGATCGGTCGTCGATGTCGAAGTCGACGTGGACGTCGAAGTCGACGTCGACGGATCGGTCGCGCTGGTCTCGGCGGAGTCGTCCCCGCTGCACGCGACAGCGAGCAGCAGCGCGGGGGCGAACAGTGTCAGGGTCAGGTGCGGGAGCCTCATCATGTGTGCAGCCTAACAATTATTTCTCCCGTGGACGCAAGCGCACCGCGCCGAATTGTGCCTGTGCAAGCGTCTGCGCGGTCGATCGGCGCCGCCACCTAGCCCTCATGCAGCCTGCCCGTTACCATCCCCCTTCGCCGCGATGAAGCCCCTTTTTTTTGATCTCCGCACGCTGCCGGCCAGGCACGAGCTCCGTCACGGCCTCACCCCCCTCCACCTCCGGCGCTGGTCGCAGATCCACCGGCGCAGGCGCCTCCACCGCGACCCTCTCTTCCGAAGCAGCCGCGCCGAGGTGATCCGCGTGCTCCGCGGCTTCGAGTGGGACACCACCCTGCCCGTGCGACCGGCCGCGGATCCTCAGCTCCTCCGCGCCGTCGCCTGGAACATCGAGCGAGGCAAGCGCTTCGACGCCTTGCTCGGCCTGCTCACCCACGAGCCGGAGCTCGCCGGCGCCGATCTCTTCTTCCTCACCGAGCTCGACATCGGCATGGGCCGCTCGGAGAACCGCAACATCCCGCGAGAGCTCGCCGAGGCGCTCGGCCTCCACTACGTCTTCGCCAACCAGCACATCGTCCTCGCCCCTGGCGACTCTGGCGAGCAGCACGTCAAGGCCCCCAACACCCTCGCCATGCACGGCTGCGCCTTGCTCTCGCGCTACCCGATCCGCCGCTTCGCCGCCGTCACCTTACCGGAGCGGCTCGACAAGTTCCGCGCCTTAGAGAAGCGCCTCGGCCACAAGCGGGCGATCCTCGCCGAGATCGAGCTCCCTGACGGCCCGATCGGCGTCGCCGTCGTCCACCTCGATCCGTTCGCGTCAGCCCGCCACCGCGCCGCCCAGCTCGCCCGGATCCTCAGCGCCGCCGAGCACCTCCACGTCGATCGCCTCCTCCTCGGCGGCGACCTCAACACTACCACCTACGACTTCACCAACGCCCTCGGCCTCAGCATCAACATCGCTCACAAGCTGCTCCGCTTCGGCTTCGCCGGCACCATCGAGCAGTACATGACCCCGGATCGGGTCTTCGAGCGCCCCGTCTTCCGCGTGCTCGAGCGCCACGGCCTCACCGTCGACGCCTTCAACGACCGCGAGCGCGGCACCATTTATTACGACGCCAACGACCCCGAGCTGATCGCCAAGACCCTCGCGTACATCCCTAAACCCCTGTGGAGGTGGATGCAGCGGCGCCTCGAGCCTTGGGGCGGCCGGATCCCCCTGCGCTTCGACTGGTTCGCCGGCCGCGGCCTCCGCCCCGTGCGCCCGCGCGTGCTCGAGCGCCCCTGCTGGGGCGGCACCCACATCTCGGATCACAACCCGATCTTCGTCGACATCGCCCTCGATCCCGCCGCGACCTGATCGCGAGCGCGGCGACGAGCGACCGAGCGCCTCGCCGCCGCCTGAGATCCTCAGCGCGCGCTACAGCTCAAAGCCGCAGCACGCCGCCGCCGCCGCCGCCGCCTCGTCGCCCTCGAGCGGGCAGTAGCCCATGTTCTGGCAGCCTCCGTCGACCACGTCGTCGACCAAGCACTGGCAGCCCTGATTGTTGCACTTCATCGCATAGACCACGTCGCCGCAGTCGAAGCTGTGCGTGCAGCCGGGGCCCATCATCATCTTCGAGCCCACACACACCGGGTCGACCCCGCCGCCGCACGCCTCATCAGCCGCCGTCGCCAGCGCTCCGCACTCACCGAAGTCCTCGTTCTCGATGTTCTCGCAGGTGAGCGTGCCCAGGCACACGTTCAGCGCGATCTTCGCCGCCGCACACCCATCCGAGTCGGCCATCGAGAAGTCGTCCATACAGTCCGCCACGCAGGCCTCTGGCGGCACGCCGACGCACCCGGCGAGGTTCTCGCAGGCGATCTCGCAGCTCTTCATGCCATCGACCTCGCCGCCGGTGGTCGCGTCCGTGGTCCCGGTCGTCGCGTCCGTCGTTGTCGTCGGGTCGTCCGTCGTCGAGCCCGAGGACGTCGACGGATCACCCGTCGTCGAGCTGGTGCTCGAGGTCTCGCCTTCCGTGCCTGCCGACGTCGATCCGCTGGTCGTGCTCGTCGTCGCGCCGCTGGTCGACGTGTCCGCCGTCGTCGACGACTCCTCGCCCGTCGTCGCGCCCGTCGCCCCGTCGTCGCCGGAGCAGGCGGCGAGGAGCGTGCATAGCGCCACTGCGCTCAGGATCACAGGAGAGCACCTCTTCTTCAGGATTAGTCCGGTCACGGGGCTACCTATCCAGGACGCACGAGCACGTGTCAATCTCTGCGCCCCCCATCTGCACGTCACCGATGACCGCTCCCTCACGCGGCTCGCACACGACGCCCTTGGCCATCGTTCGGCGCGCTGATACCGTCGCGCCCGTGGCGACGCCTGCAGTGCATCAATTTCAATTTCAACCGACCAACGAGTCGACCCTCGACTTCAGCGCGGTCGAGGTCCGCGTCTCTGGCGTCGAGGGGCGCGGCGTCTACGCGGCGCGCGCTCTCCCCGCCGGCGCCTTCGTCGCCCCGCTGACCGGGACGCTCGTGCCTTCCCACATCGCAGAGGCCCCGGGCTATGCGCGCATGGCCTTACAGATCGACGACGATTGGTGGCTCGAGGAGCTCGGGTTCGCCGATGACTTCATCAATCACAGCTGCGAGCCAAACCTCCGCTTCTCCGCCGCAGGAGACGCCCTCGAAGCCGCTCGGGACATCCGCGCCGGCGAGGAATTATTCTTTGATTATGCGACCTCGCTCTACGATGGCGGTTGGCGCGTCGCGTGTCGCTGCGGCTCAGCGCATTGCCGCGGGCTTATCACCGGATTTGAGGATCTCGCGCCGGAGCTGCGGCGCAAGCTCCTCGCGACTTGCCTCCCTTACATCCGCAGGAAAGGCGAGTCCTCACCGGAGGCTGTGGCGATGACGGGAACCACGGCCTCACGTCGCAGTCCTCCCCCGCCAGCATGACCACCGCGCCTCATCGCCGCGCCCTCGCGCTCGTCTTCGGCCTCCTCGCCGCGACCTGCACCCCCCGCGGCGCCCCCAGCGATCGCCTCGAGCGCGCCCCACCGGCCAACCCCCGCCTCGCCGACATCTTCGAGCCCGCCGCCCTCGATCGAGGCCCGCCCCCGCCCTCGCTGCCCGGAGTCCCCCTCACCATCCTCGACAGCGGCCCCCGCGGCCGCAGCGGCGGCGGCGAGATCTACGTCCGCTTCAACCGGCCCGTCGCCCCCCTCGACCTCGACGTAGACGCCAGCGTCCCCCTCCGCCTCGATCCTCCCGTCCCGGGAAAGACCCGCTGGAAGGCGCCTGACCGCCTCGTCTTCACCCCCGACGCCCCCCTGGCCCTCGCCCAGACCTACACCGTCAGCTTCCACGACGCGGCGAGCGATCTCGCCCCGGTGACCTGGCAATTCGAGACCGAGCGCCCCCAAGTCGCAGAAGGCGCCGTCATCGACGACGACAACGACGACCCCGAGCGAGGCATCTCCCGCGCCGCCCCCGTCCTGCTCACCTTCTCCCAACCCGTCGATCTCGCCGCCCTCCGCCCCCACGTCCACGCCAGCGCCCGCCAACTCACCGACGACGACGACGAAGCCAAACCGAGCGGCCCGCCGCGCCCGCTGGCCTTTGACCTCCGCCCGCTCACCCCCGCGCTGATCAAGCGCCACGATCTCACCCACCTCGGCCTCGACCCCGACCTCACCTTCCTCGTCACTCCCCGCGATCGCTGGCCTGCCGACGCGCAGATCACCCTCGAAGTCCGCCCCGGTCTACGCGGCCGCGGCGGCCCCTTGCCCTCCGACACCCCCTGGGCGCTCGACCTACGCACCCACCGCCGCCAAGCCATCACCAAGGCGACCTGCGGCGGCCCGGATCTCTGCCCCCTCGACACCGTCACCGTCCACCTCCGCAACCAGATCCGCGGCCGCGACATCCGCACGATCACCGTCAGCCCGCGCCCCCGCCACAGCCAGATCCGCCTCGACGACGCCTGGCAGGACGACGACTACGGCCAACAGATCGCCCTCCACGGCGCCTTCCTCCCCGGCCGCACCTATACCGTCACCGTGCCCGCCGGGCTGCGTGATCGCCACGGCCAAGCCCTCCAAGAGCCGCTCAGTCACCGCTTCACCATCGATCATCAGCCCACCCTCGAGATCCTCCCCGACCGAGGCACCTTCCAACCCGGCGACCCCAAGATCGCCGGCGTCCGGACCCGCCACCTGAGCGCCCTGGAGCTCCGCGCCGCCCTCCTGGACGAAGCCGACTACGCCGAGCGCCTGCGCCGCGGCCCCGGCGATCCCCTGCACGCCCAGTGGCCCGCCCGCCCCCTCGAGGAGCGCCACCAGGCCCTCCCCCTCGCCCCGCGGGGCGCCACCGAGTACGCAGAGCGCGAATTCGACCTCACCGCCCTCTTCGGCCGCCGCCACGGCGTCGCCCTCCTTGAAGTCCGCGCCACCGAGCGCACAGGCCGCGCCAACCCGGCCCACGACCTACCGCTCCAGCGCGTCATCCTCCAGCTCAGCGACCTCGGCCCCCTCGCCCTCACCTCCCTCCCGCGCTCCCTCATCCAGCTCGTCCGCACTGGCACCCAAGAGCCCGTCCCTGGCGCCCTGATCCTCCTCTACGACGGCGCCACGACCCCACGCCTGCTCGGCCGCACCGATCCCCAGGGCATCCTCCAACTCCCCGCCCTCGACGCCTGGCCCGGCGCCGACCCCATGCAGGGCGGCGAGCGCGCCGTGCTCGTCGCCCGCGACCCCACCAGCGAAGACCGCGCCTTCCTCGTCCTCAACAAGCTCAGCGATCCCGCCCCCACCGCCCCGCTCCGCCGCGGCGAGCACCTACGCGCCCAGATCCTCAGCGAACGCGACGCCTACCGCCCTGGCGAAGCTCTCAAGCTCGTCGGCTGGACCGCCATCGACACCCCCTACGAGCCCAGCGGCCTGCGCCCCCTGCCTGGGCGCCCCACCGTCGAGCTCTCCCTCATCGACGCCCACGGCGACAAGATCGCCGCCCGCAGCGTCCGCGCCACCGCCGACGGGAAATTCTCCGCCTCCCTCACGATCCCCGCAGGCGCCCGCCTCGGCCGCCTCACCGCCCGCGCCGAGCTCTGGGGCGCCGTCACCGAGCGCCGCGTCAAGCTCGAGGACTTCCGCACCCCTGAGTTCCAAGTCGACGCCCACCTCCGCCGCTCCGAGCTGATCGCTGGCGAGCGCGCCCAAGCCCACATCAACGCCACCTACTACTTCGGCGCCCCCGTCCCCGTCCACGACGTCGACGCCCGCACCACCTGCCGCGTCGCCCGTTTTCGCCCCCCTGGCCTCGATCCCCGCTGGACCGTCGGCGCCCCACAAAAGGCCTCTCCCAGCGTCGTCGGCCCGCGCACCCACGTCCCTGGCGCCCCCAGCGGCGCCCTCGACCTCGAGATAGGCCTGCCTCTTCGCCAGCACGAGTCCCCCCAGCGCTGCGAGATCAGCCTCCTCCTCCGCGACGCCTCGCTCCAGGCGATCGGCGCCGATCTCTCCCTGCTCGTCCACCCCGCCGCCTACTACCTCGCCCTCGCCCTGCCCAGGCGCCCCGTCGCCGGCCAGCCCCTCGCGATCCCCCTCCGCGCCCTCGCCCCCGACGGCGCCCGCGTCGCCGCCCGAGACATCCAAGTCCAGATCAAGCGGCGCCCACCCCACAGCAAGCGCGAATTCACGCTCACCACCACCTGCACCCTCAACCCCGGCCTCAGCGGCGACGACCCCACCTGCGCGCTCCCCGCCGCAGAAGAGGGCACCTACCAGATCGAAGCCCGCGGCGCCGATGGCCCCCGCCAGGCCCTCACCACCGCCACCTTCACCGTCCAGCCCAAGCCTCAAGGGCTCCACGCCGCTGGCCGGCCCCGGCCCGCCCTCACCGTCGAGCTCACACCGACCGAGCTGCTCCCCGGCGATCCCGTCACCGTCACCGTCACCAGCCCCTGGCCCCTCGCCGCCGGCCATCTGTTGCTCGAACGCGCCGGGATCCGCGAGCGCCACCCCCTCCTCCTCGAAGACGGCCGCGCCGCCCTCCAACTGGCCACCGACGACACCTGGGTCCCTGGTGTCACCATCGAAGCCGTCGCCCTCAAGAAGGACAGCAGGCGCCCCAGCCTCGTCCGCGCGGAAGCCCACCTCAAAGTCAGCGCCGAGCGCCGCCACCTCGAGGTCGCCGTCAAACTCGCCCACGAGGCCGGCCCAGGCCAAGAGATCCCCGTCCACGTCGAAGTCCGCGACCACAGCGGCGCCCCCCTCGCCGCCCGCCTCGCCCTCTGGGCCGTCGACGAGGCCGTCCTCTCCCTCACCGACTACAAGATCCCCGACCTCGTCGACGCCTTCACCGTCCGCCGAGGCCCCGCCGTCCTCCGCTACGACGACTTTTCCAGCCTGCGCGCGGCGTTTAGCGCCCTCGGCAGCGACCCGTGGTTCGATCGCACCTACTTCTTGTCCCTCGGCGGCACCGGCTCGGGCTACGGCGCCGGCGGCCGAGGCGCCAGCGGCGGCGCTGGCGGCCCTCCGCCGCCCGCCCGCGCCCGCTTCGAGACCACCCCCTTCTTCCTCGGCGACCTCCCCGTCGGCCCTGACGGCCGCGCCACCCGCACCATCCGCCTGCCCGACGACCTCACCACCTTCCGCGTCACCGCCATCGCCTCCGCCCCCCTCGAAGGCCGCGACAGCCCCGGCCGCTTCGGCGTGGGCGACGCCCAGATCCGCGTCACCAAGCCCCTCGTCCTGCGCGCCGCGCTCCCCCGCGTGCTCCGCCCTGGCGACACCGCCGAGCTCGCCGCGATCGTCCAGAGCCGCGAGCAGGCCGGCGGCGCCCTCACCATCGAAGCCACCCTGCACGCCCCTGGTCGCCCACCGCTACGCCTCACCAGCCCCGCCCTGATCCGCCACGATCTCCCTGCGGGCGCTCAATTTCGCGCTCCTTTCACCGTCCACGCCGAAGCCCCCGGCGACGCCGAGATCGAGCTCCGGGCCGTCCTCGCTGGCGGCGCCCACAGCGACGCTGTCCGCCTCCCTTTGCGCGTCATCGTCGAGCGCACCCTCAGCGAGCGCGTCGCCACCTACGGCGCCCTCGGCGACGACCAACCGATCGCCATCCCCCTGAGGATCCCCAAGCACACCCTGCCCGGCTACGGAGGCGTCCAGATCTCCGCCACCACCACCCTGCTCGGCGGCCTCGAAGACGCCGTCCACGACCTCCTCCACTACCCCCACGGCTGCCTCGAACAGACCGCCTCTCGCCTGCTCCCGCTGGTCGCCCTCCACGATCTCGCCCAGATCTACCCCCTCCCGCAGCCCGAGCGCGCGCCCATGATCCGCGCCGGCGTCGACCGCCTCCTCGCGATGCAGCTCCCCGGCGGCGGCTTCGCCTACTGGCCCGGCGACGATCAGCCCCACCATTACGCCTCCGCCTACGCCGCCTGGGTCCTTCACCTGGCCCAAAAGTCAGGTATCGAGGTCCCCGCCGCCGCCCTGGAGCGCGCCTTCACCTACCTCGAAGGCCAGCTCGCCAGCCAGCCCGAGGGCCCCCACGATCCCGGCGCCGAGCATGAGATCCGCCGCGTCATCGCCCTCCACACCCTCAGCGAGGCTGGCCGGCGCCACCCCGGCGCCCTCGCCCCTCTCTACCTCATCCGCGCCCGCCTGCCCGTCTTCGCCCGCGCCTTCCTGCTGCTCGCCCTGCACAGCCACGACCCCGCCGATCCGCGCGTCCAAGGGCTCACCGACGAATTACTCGGCCAGATCGTCGAGACCCCCGCCGCCGCCCACGTACACGAGCCCTACCCCTACGATCTCGGCGCCTACTTCCACTCCGACGGCCGCAGCGACGCCATCCTCCTCCTCGCCCTGCTCCGCCTCCGCCCGGATCACCCGCGCGTCCAAGGGCTCGCCCGCGGCCTGCTCGAGCGCCGCGTCGGCGGCGCGTGGCGCAACACCCAAGAGAACGCCTACGCCCTGCTCGCCGTCGCCGCCTACGCCCGCCACCACGAGGCCACCACCCCCGATCTCAGCGTCCACGCCTGGGTCGGCGCCGCCCCCCTGCTCGACGCCCAATTCCGCGGCACGGGCGCCCTCCCGCGCAGGGGCGCCCTCCCCCTCGCCCTCCTGCGCGCCGCCGCCTCCCCGCCGGGGGGCGCCGCCGACACCGCCCCGATCATCCTCCACCGCGAAGGAGACGGCCTCCTCTATTACCGAATCGGCGCCGAGTGGTCCCCCCTCGCCGCCGACCTGCCCGCGCGCGCCCAGGGCCTCGCCGTCGCCCGCACCCTCCGCCGCCGCAGCGGTCCTAGCACCAACGACATGACCTTTGAGCCAGGCGAACCGCTCGCCCTCGACCTCGAGATCCACGCCGACACCCGCGCCCGCGACGTCGCCCTCGAGATCCCCCTGCCCGGCGGTCTAGAGGCGATCCAGCGGGAGCTCGGCCGCGGCCAGCGCGCCCTCGGCCTCGGCGGCGGCCGCGGCGCCTGGGTCACCTATGAAGAGCAACACAGCGATCGGATCCTCCTCTACGCCGACGATCTCGCCCCCGGCCCGCACCGCCACACCCTCTACCTCCGCGCCACCACCCCCGGCGTCTACCAGCTCCCGCCCGCCCACATCGAGGCCATGTACACCCCCGAGCTCTACGGCCGCAGCGCCGCCGCCCGCCTGCAGATCACCAGCCCCACCCCCTGATCACCGCGCTCCAAGCGAGCGCCCTCAACCGACCTATCGACGCACAAAGTCGCGCAGCTCGCGAAACGACGGACAACACGCGGCGCACGAACCACGCCTCCACCTCCTCGACCGGGATACAGATCAACCGCGCCACGCCCGGCGGCGCCGCGATGGCGTCGAGTCTGCGTCGCAGCGCCGCTTCATCGTTCAGTTCGCCGTTCGTCGGGCATCGATCGAGATCGTGGAGCACGATCAGCGCCGAACCCCAGAGAAGACGAAGTCGCTGATCCCCAGGTCGTCGTCGAGATAGAGCCCGACGCGCTCGAGCTCGTCCGGGGTGAGGGGGCGCGCGACCGTGACCCCGCCGCTGCGCGAGACGAGCCGCACCTCGTCAGGGCGCGCCCAATTGAGCAGCGCGGGGGCGTGCATCGAGATCACGAGCTGCTGCTGATGGGCGAACGCGTCGAGCTCCGCGAGCAGGCGCGTCAAGAGGCCCGGGTGGATCGCCGTCTCGGGCTCCTCGACCAGCAGCACCGTCGTGCGCGGGTTCACGAGGTTCGTGACCACCTCGAGGATCCGAAGCGTACCGTCGGACAGATAACCAGCGTTCAGGCCGTCGACGAGCAGCTCAGCCTCGTGCGTCGGCAGCATCGCGGCGCCATCTGCTGGCTGGGGCAGCTCCTCCGAGCGTACGGAGAGCGCATCGAAGACCCCGAGGCGCCGCCCGATCTCCACCACAGACTCGAACAGCTCTGGTTGCGCCTCCTGCCAGCGGACGAGCTGGATGAGGGTGGTTCCGAGTCGCTCCAGGTGTCGCACCCGCCAGGGCTCGATTCGCCGGACGAAGCGGTGGACATAGATCGGCTCGCGGAAGGAGCTGGTCGGTCCGCGTCTTTGCCGCTTCACTGGTCAAGTCCGTCGTGTGTAGCACGCGGTATTGGGCGCCCGTCAAGAACAGGGCCACCCGGGGAGGTCCTCGCGCGGCCATCGCCGCGCTGCGGCCGCTAGACAGGCGCTCCGCTCCGCGTGTAGAACCGCGCGCGATGCTCCCCGCCGCCGCTCACGGGACCTGGACTGGACCCAACCGACTCTGGATGATCCCCGGCACGCCGACGGCGCGCTCGGAGGGCCGCCTCGACGTCCACGCGGATCGAGTCGTCATCCGCTGGTCGCATGAGGGGGTCGAGCACGTCGGCGAGCTGCGCCTCAGCGGGCCGCCCACCGCCTGCCGCTGCGACTTCCGCGACAGCTTTCATGCCCCGAGCGGGCTCGTCCTCCACGGCGAGGCGCGGCGCCACGAGCTCGCGCTCTTCACCACTTATCCTGCTGGGCCAGGCCAACCCGACTGGGGCTGGCGGATCACCCTCGACTGGAGCGACCCGGAGCACGTGACCTTGCGGATGTTCAACGTCCTGCCGGACGGGTTCGAGGCCTTGGCGGTCGATCTGCGCGGCGGCCGCTGATATGCACATACATGCCGCGCCCACCGGTCGCGGTCGTAGCAATCCACAATCGTCGATCTCAAGCGTGACGCTCCCCGCAATCCGGCCCGCGACGCCCTGAGGGCCGCACCGTCCGCATCCGCGCGCGATCACGCGCCCGGAGCCGACCCCACCGCGGGGTCGGCCAGTTGCCGGCGCGCTCTCGCGCCTGTTAAGATTCGCCGATGCGCCACCTCCCCCTCCTCGCTGTACTCACCCTCCCGCTCGCCTGCGGCGACGACAGCGCCGCCGGCACCCTCAGCGCCACCGACAGCGACAGCGACAGCGGCGCCACGACGACAACCCCCACCACCTCGACCACCACCGCTGCGAGCGAGAGCGAGGCTGGCAGCGCCACCGCCGGCGCCTGCACCCCTGGCCAGAGCAGCGCCTGTCTCTGCCCCAGCGGCGATCCTGGCCTCCAGATCTGCGACGGCGACGGCGCCGGCTACGGCCCCTGCGAGTGCTCAGGTGTCTGCGGCGACGGCGTCCAGGGCGACGGCGAGGCCTGCGACGACGGCCCGAGCAACGCCGACGACGCCGCCTGCACCAGCGCCTGTCAGCTCGCCACCTGCGGCGACGGCCTCGTCCACGCCGGCGTCGAGGCCTGCGACGACGGCGTCAACGACGGCGGCTACGGCGGCTGTGTGCCCGGCTGCGCCGCCCTCGGCCCGCGCTGCGGCGACAGCGTCACCAACGGCCGCGAGGCCTGCGACGACGGCGACGCGATCGACGGCAACGGCTGCAACGTCGACTGCCTCCTCTCTGGCGCTGAGATCTGGACCGAGCGATACACCGGCCGCGACGCGGGCGACGCGATCGCCCACGGCGTCGCCGTCGATCTCGACGGCAACGTCATCGTCGTCGGCGAGGAGTTCGTCGTCGGCCAGTCCGCCAACATCTGGATCGCCAAATACACCGCCGCGGGCGCCCTCTTGTGGAGTCAGAGCGTCGTCGGCGCCGGCGCTGGCATCGACATCGCCCGCGGCGTCGCCGTCGCCCCGGACGGCGCCATCGTCGTCGTCGGCCAGCTCGCCGTCCAGGGCCAGGGCACCGACCTCTGGCTGCGCAAGCTCGACGGCGCCGGCAAAGAGCTGTGGACCCGCGCCTACAACGGCAAGAGCAACCTCGGCGACAGCGGCAACGCCGTCGCCATCGACACCTACGGCGAGATCTACGTCGCCGGCGACGAATACCAGCTCATCGGCCTGAGCAACGCCCTCGTCCGTAAATACAGCCCCGCCGGCGATCTCCTCTGGTCCGACACCTACGATCACGAGCTCGGCAACGACTACGCCCGCGCGATCGCCCTCACCCCCACCGGCGATCCGGTCGTCGTCGGCTCCGTCTACGAGCCCCTCGGCCTCGCCGAGCTGTGGGTCCGCAAATACGCCAGCGACGGTGTCCTCTTGTGGACCCGCGCCGAGGACTTCGCCGCCGGCAACGACATCGGCCGCGGCGTCGCCGTCGATCCCACCGGCGACATCCTCCTCACCGGCGAGATCTACGCCCCGATCGGCCTCGCCAACATCCTCGTCCGCCGCCTCAGCGGCGACGGCGACCTCATTTGGGAGGATGTCTACGATTCCAAGGGCTCCGATAACGACATCGGCCGCGCGATCGCGATCTCCCCCGATGGCACGATCGTCGTCGCCGGACAGGAGTACACCGCGAACGACTTCGCGGGGATCTGGGTCCGCAAATACACACCTGAGGGCGCCACGTGGTGGACCCACAGCTACGACGGCCCCGGCGCGGGCGACGACATCGCGCGGGCCGCGGCGATCGCCCCAAACGGCTCGATCTACGCGGCCGGCCAAGAATACATGGTCGGTCAATTCGCCACCCTTTGGCTGCGCAAGCTCACCCCCTGATCGGCCGCGAATGCGTGTCACGCGGCGCGGCGGGCCTGTGGGGGCGCGGCGATGCGCTTTGCGCCAGAACATCGGCCACGCATGCAGGCGTCACGGTCCAGCGCGGCGAGCGCCATCGCGCACAATAAATAATTCATAGCCACGGCGGGCGACTTCATGCTACAGGGCGCCCCCCTCATGTCATCGCTCTCGCAATCGCAACAGCAGGCGCGGCCTGTTGCACCCAGCACCCTCACGGTCACGCCGCGGGGCGACCTCATCGCCCTCAATGAGGGCGAATTACTGACCCCTCTGCGGATCTGGCAGGCCAACGTCGGCCAAGCCCGCCTCGGCTTCCGCCTCTTGCTCCTCGCCGCGCAGGGCGAGAGGCCCCTCTCCCCCGAGCTCGACTGGGGCCGCCGCCTCGCCCGCGCCGCCCTCACCCGCGTCTCCCAGGCCGCCTCCGACCGCGTGCCCGCCACCCCGAGCGAGCTCCTCGCCCTGCTCACCGGCGCCCCTGACGGCCTCCGCAGCGCCGGCCTCACGGAGACCAGCATCGCCGCCGCTTGGCAAGAGATCCAGATCACCGCCGCCCAAGCGCTGCGCACCGCGAGCATCGACCTCGACCACTACTGCCGCCTCCACGGCGTCGATCCCGACCGCGATCGCCTCTACCTCCACCTCGCCGAGCGCCAAGGCGACAAAGCGCGCCCGTTCGCCTTCCTCGCCACCGTCAGCGCCGGCCGCGGCCCGCGCGGTCAAGTCCAGCACAGCCCCCTCGCCGCGGCGATCCGCGCGCGGACCAGCGATCCCACCGCCCAAGAGCTCCTGCTCGCCCCGCTGCGCCGCGCCGCCGGCGAGATCCCGCGGATCCGCGAGCTCCTCGACAGCCACGAGCTCTTCCACCCCGTCGCCTGGACCGCCGAGCAGGCCTACGAATTCCTCCGCTACGCCCCCAACCTCGAGGCCCTCGGCGTCACCCTCAACATCCCCTTGTGGTGGAAGGCTGAGCGCCCGCGCCCGCAGATCCGCGCGGAGATCGGCGGCGGCGCCCCGCCCGTGCTCGGCCTCAGCGCCCTGCTCGACTTCCAGCTCCGCTACTTCATCGGCGACGACGAGCTCACCGCGGAGGAGTGGCGGGTGCTAATGGGCGGCGGCGCGGGCCTGCGCAACGTGCGAGGCCGCTGGATCCACTTCGATCCCGCCAATTACCGGGACGCTCACCGCCACTGGGAGCGGATCCAGGCCAGCGCCGCCCGCGGCGCCGTCGGCTTTATTGAGGGCATGCGCCTCATCGCCGGCGTGCGACGTGACAGCGACGCCGACGCCGACGACGCCCCCGAGTGGACCGTCGCGGAGCCCGGCCCCTGGCTCGCGCGCGCCCTCGGAGAGCTCCAGAGCCCCGCCGGCAGCCCCGACGCCGACCCCGGAGAGGCCCTGCACGGCCAGCTCCGCCCCTACCAGCGCGAGGGCGTCTCATGGCTGTGGCTGCTCATTCGCCTCGGCCTCGGCGGCTGCCTCGCCGACGACATGGGCCTCGGCAAGACCATCCAGGTGATCAGCCTGCTGCTCCTGCTCAAGCGCCAAGGGGAGCCTGGTCCGCACCTGATCGTCATGCCCGCCTCGCTGCTCGCCAATTGGCGCGCCGAGCTCACCCGCTTCGGCCCCGAGCTCCGCCTCTACACCGCTCACCGCAGCGTCGGCGACGTCGACGTCCCCCCGCCGATGGACGATCTCGACGTCGTCCTCACCACCTACGGCACCTTGCTGCGCCAGGAGTGGATCCAGGAGCGCGCCTGGGGGCTCGTCGTGCTCGACGAGGCGCAAGCGATCAAGAACGCCGCGACCAAGCAGACCCGCGCCGCCAAGGCCCTCAGCGCCCGACACCGCCTGATCCTCACCGGCACCCCCGTCGAGAACTCGCTCACCGACCTGTGGTCCCTCTTCGATTTCTGCAACCCTGGCCTGCTCGGCAGCGCCAACGAGTTCAAGTCTTTTCATAAGCGCCTCGGCGCCGATCGCGACGGCCTCGCCCCCTTGCGCGCCTTGGTCCGCCCGTACGTGCTCCGCCGCCTCAAGACCGACCGCCGCGTCATCAACGACCTCCCGGACAAGACCGAGCTCGCGGTCTACTGCGGCCTCACCCGCGCCCAGGCGGCCCTCTACGGCAAGGCCGTCGACCAGCTCGCCGCCGAGGTCAGCAACGTCGACGGCATCCGCCGCCGCGGCGTCATCCTCGCCTACCTCACCCGCTTCAAGCAGATCTGCAACCACCCCGCCCACTACACCGGCGACGGCCGCTACGACGTCGACGCGAGCGCCAAGTTCCAGCGCCTCCAGGAGCTCTGCACGACCATCCACGAGGCCGGCGAGAAGGTGCTCGTCTTCACCCAGTTTCGCGAGATCTGCGAGCCCCTCGCCCAGCTCCTCGCGGCCACCTTCGGCCGCCCCGGCCTGGTCCTCCACGGCGGCACCCCGGTCGCCCGCCGCCCCCAGCTCGTCGCCGAATTCCAGCGAGAGGACGGCCCGCCCTTTATGGTCCTCTCCTTAAAAGCCGGCGGCACCGGCCTCAACCTCACCGCCGCCGCCCACGTCGTCCACTTCGATCGCTGGTGGAACCCCGCCGTCGAGAACCAGGCCACCGACCGCGCCTACCGGATCGGCCAGCACAAGAACGTGCTCGTCCACAAGTTCGTATGTCGAGGCACCCTCGAGGAGCGCATCGACGCGATGATCCAAGGCAAGCGCGAGCTCGCCGACGGCGTCTTGGCCGACGACGGCGAGCGCCGCCTCACCGAGCTCAGCACCGACGAGCTGCTGCGCGTCGTCACCCTCGATCTCCGCACCGCCCTCAGCGAGGACTGATCCATGGCAGGCCCCAAAAAATCCCGCGGCGCCCAGCGCTCCCTCCGCGCGCTCTACACCATGCGGATCGCCCGCCAGGGCCGAACCGACGACGATCTCGACGATCTCGAGGACGAGGGCGCCCTCGAGGCCCTGCTCCAGTCCCTCAGCGACGCCCCCCGCAGCAGCCGCGGCGGCCGCACCATCGACTACGACCCCACCGGCGCCAGCGGCCCCCTCGCCCTGGCCTGGGCCGAGCGCATCGACGGCGGCGGCGCCCCTCCCGGCCTCCGAAAGCGCGGCCAGCAGCTCCTCCAGAGCCGCCAGATCGGCCCGCTCTGGGTCGAACGAGGCCAGATCCGCGCCGAGATCGGCGAAGTCGACCGAGCCCGCGTCTCCGTCGACTTCCTCCCGCCCCCCCTCGCCACCGCCGCGGGCGTCATGGCCCGAGTCGCCGAGCTCCGCGCCGAGCTCCCACACGGCGCCGACCTCCGCAGCGCGCAGATCCGCGCGATCCTCGCGGCGGGCCCGACCGTCCTGCCCGCTCCCGCGCAGATGTCGCCCACCTGCACCTGCGAGCGCGGCTCCCGCTGCGAGCACCTCTACGCCCTCCTGCTCGCCTTTGGCGCCTGCATCGACGCGAACCCCGAGCACCTCTTCGCCCTCTGGGGCCTCGCCGACGGCGAGACCACCCGCCTCCAGCCCCTCGTCATCGCCCCGCTGCCGCCCGACAGGCCCCTGATCACCGGCGATCTCAGCGCCCTCTTCGGCATTGAGCTGATCGATCCCACCAGCGTGCCCGGCGCCGCGATCGGCGTCAGCGCCAGCGCCAGCGCCCTCGCCGAGCCACCGCCGCCACCGCCGCCCCAGCCCCCTGCCGCCGCACCGCCGCCGCCGCCACCGCCGCCGCCGCCGCCGCCGCCACCACCCCAGGCCGAGTCCCCCGGGCCGCAGGTCGTCCCCCCCTCGGAGCGCCCCCAAGTGCGCCGCGAGTACCTCCGCGTCCTCGGGATCCCCACCCGCCGGATCAACGCCTGGATCCGCGAGGGCGTGCTTCAGCCCACCGCCGAGCCCGACGTCTTCGAGCGCACCGCCGAGGTCAACCGCCTCATCGCCGAGTTCCTCGACCACTGACCCGCGCGCCGGCGCGGCGCCTGCGCGGCTTCGAGCTTTCGCTTGCGCGTCCACGCGCGCCCGACGTACAGTCGCGCGCGAGAACGCACGGCAAGGAGCCTCGAATGCGCCGCCCATCCCGCCCCTTCACCTTCAAGGTCCTCACCGCCACCGCTCTCATCCTCGCCTGCGCCGACGCCGGCCCTGACCCTGAGGTCGAAGGGCCCCTCGCCGAGCGCGGCGAAGAGCACGACCCGCATGAGGATGACTACGAGGAGCTCGGCCCCGAGCACTATTTGAGCCCGCCGCCGGGGTACTACACCTACGATTGCACCGAGAAGAAGGACACCGGTTATGTCAAGGGTGTCCCGTATGAGATCACCGTCGTCACCGTCGACGGCAAACCCGTCGAGGTCGCCACCGCCGACGCCTACCTGGCGATGCGCGCCGCCGCCGCCGCCGACGGCGTCGGCATCAAGGTCGTCTCCGGCTTCCGCACGAACGCCGAGCAGCAGTATTTATATAACTGTTACATCAACTGCAATTGCAACAATTGCAACCTCGCCGCCAAACCCGGCTACTCCAACCATCAGAGCGGCCACGCCCTCGATCTCAATTCGAGCGCCGCTGGCGTAGGCGCCTGGCTCATGGCCAACGGCGCCGCCTTCGGCTTCGCCCGCACGGTCCCCAGCGAGCCTTGGCACTGGGAGTGGTGGGGAGGCGGCCCGCCCACCGAAGGTCCCTGCGGCAAGCCCCTCTTCGCCGCCGATCTGCTCGATCAGAGCTTCCCCGCCGCCGACCACGATCCGCCGATCATCCTCTACGTCGGCGAGACCCGCCAGGGTTGGGTCGATCTTCATAACCCAGGGAAGGCCACCTGGAGCGCCGTCACCTACCTCGCCCCGCAGCCCCACGATCAGCCCTCGCCCCTCGCGGATCCCACCTGGCTCGCCCCCAACCGCGTCGCCCGCGTCGACGCCGACACCCCCGCCGGCCAGGACGGCCGCTTCACCTTCACCATCCGCGGCAACGAAGCGGGCGACTACACCCAAAATTTCGCCCTCGTCGACGAGCAAGAGGACAAAGTCACCTGGTTCGCCGACGATCTCTTCACCCTGCGCGTCCTCGTCCTCGACCAACCCACGCCAGCCCCCGAGCCCGAGCCCGAGCCTGAGCCACAGCCACAGCCGGAACCTGACCCCGAACCACAGCCAGAACCTGACCCCGAACCACAGCCAGACCCAGACCCCGAACCACAGCCAGAACCTGATCCCACCGGCGGAGCCGAGCCAGGCGACGCCGAGCAGAGCTGCGCGTGCAGCAGCGCGCCGCTCAGCGCGCGTCACCTCTCCCCGCTGCTGCTCGCGCTCCTCGCCCTGCCCCGTCGCCGTGCGCGCCCCCCTCGTCCCCGCTGAGCGCGCGGGCAGCGGCCACCAGCCCACACTTCGAGCTTGCGGCGCCCCCCGGATAGTGCTCGGATCGACCTCACCGTGGCCAAGCGATCGAACCACCTCACTCGCCCAGCGAACCCCGCGCGCCTGCGCGCGCTCTCCTTCGGCCTCGTCCTGCTCCTCCTCGGCCCCGGCGGCCCCGCGAGCGCCGCCCCCGCGCCTCTACCCGACTGGGACGGCGCCAAAGCAGGCAAAAAAGATCCGCTGACAAAAGACCCCGCGCCGAAGGCCGGCGACAAGAAGACCGCCGATCTCCCGGACTGGGACGCCGAGGTCAAGAAGCAGCCCGACAAGAAGCCCGACAAGAAGCCGGCGACCAAGAAGCCCAGCAAAAAGAAGCCCGCCGAAGACGAGCCGGCGCCGCCCGCCGCTGAGCCCGCGAAGGCCGACCCCACCCCGCCCGATCCTCCCATCACCGAGCCAGAGCCCGCCGACGCGCCTGCCGCGCCTCCCACACCGCCGGCGCCCCACACCGCCGCCGAGCTCGCCGCCGATCCCGCCTACACCCCCACCCCGCCGCTCACCGATCGCCGCCCGCTCCAGCAAGCCAAGGGCGAGCTGATCGTCGGCGGAGTGCTCGCCGCTGGCGGCCTCGCTGGCTTTGGGGTCATGGCCGCAGGGCTAGGTCAGGACGACCCCGAGCGCCGCGAGCGCCTCGTCGCCGCTGGCGCGGTCGCCGGCCTCATCAACCTCGCCATGGGCCTCGCCCTCATCGGTCAAGGGGCCAAGGATCTGCGCGAGGCCAAGCGTCAGCTCGCGCGCGTCCGCCTCGAACCGACCCTCACCGGCCTCCGCCTTCACGGCCAATTCTGAGGCAGCGGCCGCGCTCGCGCGGCGGGACGGCCGCGCTCGCCCTCTCGCGTCAAGACAACCACCTTTGCCCTCGCCACCACGCCTCACCCGTCGCCGCCTGCTCACCGCGGGCGCCGCCGCCGCCGCCGCCCAGGCCCTGCCCGCCCGCGCCGCCCCGCCACCTCTCCCCGACGAGCTCGACCCGGAGCTCGACGAGCCCTACGTCGACCCGCCCCCCGATCGCCTCCTCCAGGTCGACCTCCCCCAGCTCCGTTACCCTGGCGCCTGGCAGCCGCGCCCAGGCGTCATGCGTGAGCTCGCCCGCGAGCTGCGCCTGCGCACCCGCCTCGAGCCCTTACGCGAGCCCACCGTCGTCACCGCCGAGGGCCCTCGCCTCTTCGCCACCCCGTTCCTCTACGTCGCCGGAGAGGGCGGCCTGCCCGCCCTGGGCGCCGCGGCCGAGCGCGAGCTCGCCCGCTTCCTCGATCACGGCGGCACCATCCTCTTCGACGGCGCCGACGGCGGCGTTGACCTCACCTTCGAGCGCGACGTCCGCGCCCTGCTCGCTCGCCTGATCCCTGGCGCCGAGCTCGCCCGCGTCGCCGCCGAGCACGTCCTCTACCGCTCCTTCTACGTCGTCGACGCCCCGCTCGGCCGCACCGCCACCTTCGATCACGTCCTCGGCGTCGAGTCCGAGGGCCGCCTCCGCGTCATCCTCGCCCGCAACGACCTCGGCGGCGCCCTCGCCCGCGCCCCAGGCGGCCTCCCGATCTACCCCTGCGTCCCCGGCGGCCCAGACCAGCGCGAGCGCGCGATCCGCTTCGCCGTCAACATCCTGCTCTACGCCACCTGCACCGACTACAAGGCCGATCGGGCCCACGTCGAGACCCTGCTCCAACACCGCCGCCGCTGAGCCCTCATGAACGATCCATGGACGCTCGCCCTCGGCCGCGCGCCGGAGCCCTGGCTGCTCGCCGTCCTCATCCTCGTCGGCGGCGTCGCCCTCACCGAGGCCCTCCTCGCCTTCGCGCGCCCGCGCGCCGCCCTCACCCGCTCGCGCCGCCTCCTCCTGCTCCTCCTCCGCCTCCTCGGCGTCGCCGCCCTCGCCGCGAGCGTCCTCGAGCTCACCTACCACGTCGATCGCCTCGCCCCCGCCGCCGCCCGCGTCGTCGTCCTGCTCGACACCAGCGCCTCCATGCAGATCGCCGACGCCGCCGCTGGCGAGCCCCCGATCGCCCGCCTCGATCGCCTCCGCCAGCGCTGGCTCGCCGACGCGTCCACGCGCGAGCGTTGGCGCGCGCGCGGCCTCACCCTCGAGCTCCACGCCTTTGATCGCGAGCTCCGCGACCTCTCACCGCGCCGCCTCGATGACCTCGACGCCCCGGCGATCGGATCCGCCTCTGATCTCACCCGCGCCCTCAGCCAGCTCGACGACCCCCGCCCGATCGCCGCCCTCCTCCTCCTCTCCGACGGCCTCGTCGCCGCCGATCCCGCCGCCGACGCCGCCTTAAACGCCGCGGCGCTCGCCCTGCGCGCCCCCATCACCACCCTCGCCGCCGGGGCCCCGCGCCTGCGCGACCTCGCCATCCACGACCTCCAAGCCGCCGAGTTCGCCTTCGTCGAGGACCGCGCCGAGCTCCGCGCCCAGCTCCTCGCACATGGCCTTGAGGGCAGCCTCGCCGAGGTCGAGCTGCGCCAGGACGGCGCGCCGGTCGCCGCGCAGCGCGTCACCTTACCCGCCGATGGTCAGCCGATCCCGCTGCGCTTCGAGTTCGTGCCAGACCGCGTCGGCCACTTCGTCTACGAGCTCGTCGTCGCCCCCCAGCCCGGCGAGGCCACCCTCGAGAACAACCGCCGCGCCGTCATCATCAAGGTCCTGCGCGACAAGGTCCGCGTCCTCCACGTCGCCGGCCGCCCTGACTGGGACGTACGCGCCCTCCGCACCTTGCTGCGCCGCGATCCCAACGTCGAGCTGCTCAGCTACTACATCCTCCGCGACCGCGAGGACAGCGACCGCGAAGATCCCAACGCCGAGCTCAGCCTGATCGCCTTCCCCACCGACGAGCTCTTCAGCGAGCAGCTCGACACCTTCGACCTCATCGTCCTCCACAACTTCGACGCCCGCGCGCATCAAGTCGGCCGCTACCTCGGCGACATCGCCCGCTACGCCGCGGGTGGCGGCGCCCTCGTCGTCATCGGCGGCGACCTCGGCCTCGCCACCGCCGACTACCGCGCCAGCCCCCTCGCCCCGCTCCTCCTCCTCGATCTCGACGGCGATCTCGGCCTCAGCACCGCCCCCTATCGCCCCGTGCTCACCGAAGCTGGCCGTCGCCACCCGATCACCGCCTGGATCGCCGATCCGCGCCTCGAGGGCGCCCGCCTCCCCTTGCTCGACTCCTTCAACCGCGCCCGCCTCGCCGCCGCCGCCGCCCCCTTCAACCCCGCCGTCCTGCTCGCCCACCCCGACGGCGCCCCGCTGCTCGCCGTCGCCGAGCCCGGCAAAGGCCGCGTCGCCGTGCTCACCACCGGCGCCACCTGGAGGCTCGGATTCGCCCCCGACCTCCCCATGCTCGACGGAGCCCGCCCCTACGATCGCCTCTGGCTCGGCCTGATCCGCTGGCTGATCCGCGACCCCAGCGCCGAGCGCCTCACCCTCGATCTCAGCGCCGCCCACGTCCGCCCTGGCGAGCCCGTCGAGCTCCGCCTCACCGCCCTCACCGCCGGCTACGCCCCGGAGCCTGAGGTCCCCCTCCGCTGGCAGCTCCGCCCCCTCGGCGGCGATCATCAACCTGCCCCTTCGGACAGCCAAGAGATCGATCCCGATCGCGACCCTCCCCCCCTCGCCGAGGGCGAATTGATCACCGACCCCCTCGGCCGCGCCGCTCACCGCCTCCCGCCCCTGCCCGAGGGCGCCTACGAGCTGCTCGCCGAGCGCCGCCCGCCGCCCCAAGGCCCCCAGCAGGCGCCCGCCCCGCCGCTCTCGTCCGAGTCGACCGCCCGCCGCGTCCTGCTCGTCGACGCAGGCGCCCGCGAGCTCACCGATCTCGCCGCCGCGCCTGGCGACGCCCGCCTCGCCCAGCTCGCCCGCCTCACCGGCGGCCTCGCCCTCCGTGCCAGCGAAGGCGACCCGCTCCCCGACGATCTCCCCCTCGCCGACGATCCCCTGCGCGCCGCCCCCCGCGTCGAAGCCCGCCGCGAAGCCCCCCTCTGGGACAGCGCCCCCGCCCTCGCCCTCCTCTTCCTCGCCCTCGGCCTCGAGTGGATCCTCCGCCGCCGCGCCGGCCTCGCTTAGCCGGAAGAGATCGTAAATTTCTTCCCCAAGTAGAGCGGCCGGTAGCTCTCCTTGGAGCGCGCCAGCGAGGCGCAGCCGAGCGAGTCGCCGGTGTTGGTCAGCGCGCACTCGGCGAACGACCGGCAATACTCGCGGAAGATCAGCTGCGCCGCCCCCCGGATCGCCCGGTTCGCCTTCTCGAAGAGCACGTGCCCGACCTCGGGCAGCAGCTTCTCGCCGATCAAGAACGCCTCGGTCCGGCCCTCGATGATCAAGCGCAGCCCCGTCAGCCCCAGCGCGTCCATATGCGTGACCGCCTCCGCGATCGCGTCGAACTCCTCCAGCGCCAGCGAGTCGAGCGCCCCCTCGTGCAGCGCCCCCTCGCAGCTCGCCCGCTGCGCCAGCCACAGCGCGCTCATCTCGACCACCGCGTCCAAGTGCTCGGGCCGCAGCGCCTCGAGCCGCGCGTCGGGGTGCGCGCGCAGGAGCTGGTTGATGTCGTTGCGCTTCGACTTATAGGCGACCCCGCCCAGCTCGATCAGATCGCCGGTGCGGTAGACGAAGTCTGAAGGCGCCGCCGTGATCGTCCACCCCGCCATCTGCGGGTCAGGCCTCGCCGCCAGCGCCTCGGCCAGCTCCTCATGCACGCAGTAGATCTGCCCGCCGGATCGCCCCTCGTTGAAGCGGCGCATCATCGCCACGCACGCGCTCGTCGCCGCGATCGCCTGCGTCACCGGCCCCAGCGGCGGCAGCGGCATCAGCAGCTCGCCGTCGCGGATCGAGAACAAGCAGAGACAGCCCTCGATCACCGCGTACAGCAGCCGTTGGCGCCGCTGCCACACGATATTATTCGCGAAGCTGTAGTCGCTGATCGGCACCTGCAGCGCCGCGAACGCCTCCTCGAAGAGCGGACGCGCCGCGATCGTCAGCGGCCAAAGCGTGGCCTCGGCGAGCCCCATCGACTCGTCGGCGTTGAAGTTGTGGGTGTGGCTATGAGGAGGGACCGCGACCGTGAGCGTCATAGGTTGGAAGGACCCGTGGACGCGCTGACGGCCGCTCGCGCCTCGAGAACTCTCCCGCGCAGGCTAGCGAGGACGACCCAGCGGAGCAAGGCCCCCTCCGCCGCTCGGCGCGCCCCCACCCGCGCCCGGGCGCCCTCCCGCCCCCGGAGCATCCGGGTTAGAGTCGCCCGCGATGTCGCCCAAGAGCAAGAAGGCCCAAGACGGGGAGCAGAGCGCCCCGCTGATCGTCAGCGCCGCCGCGCCCCCCCGCGTCTCGCGCCACATCCAACCGCTCGGCCCGCGCGTCCTCGTCCGGGTCATCCGCGGCCCCGACCGCTCCGAGTCGGGCCTCTTCCTCCCGGCTGGCGCGAAGGACAGCCACGCCGAGGCGCTGCTCGGCGAGGTGATCGAAGTCGCCCGCACCATGCCCAAGACCGAGATCGCGCCGACCGACGACGACGACGACGACGACCGCGACGAGATCACCGCCGATCTCGGCGAGAACGTCAGCGGGATCCCCGTCGGCGCCCAGGTCCTCTTCCCCAAGGACGCCGGCATCGCCGTCCCTTGGGACGACAGCCTCCGCCTCCTGCTCGTCAAGGACGTGCTCGCGATCGTCCAGGTCATCGCCCAGGAAGAGATGCAATGAGCCGGCGCCCGCGCGGCCTCCTCGCCGCCGCCCTCGGCCTCGCCCTCGCGGCCGCCCCTGCGCGCGCCCAGGAGCCCCTCGCTCGCGACCGCGCCGCCACCGAAGGCGTCGATCGCCCCTACCATGACTACTCGGGCGAAGGCGACGCCAGCAGCCTCGAGCTCAACCCTGCCCTGCTTCAGGCGGTCAAGGGCCTCGACCTCGCGCTGCTCGGCTACCGCAGCGTCAGCCCCTTCACCCGCGGCACCGGGATCGGCGGCTTCTTCGCCCTCAACCTCGGCCTCGGCTTCGCCGCGGGGCTCGGCGTCCAAGCGATCCGCCCCGGCTTTCAGGGCGGGATCTTCGACGCCGCCGCCGCCCGCAACCCTGAGATCACCAAGCTCTCCTTCGGCCTCAGCGGCGGCGATCACAAGCTCGCCGCCTTCGGCGTCGCTGTCCACGGCGTGCGCGCCGCCGGCGCTTGGCTCACCCGCCCCGATCTCGACGTCGGTCTCCTCCTCCGCGCCCGCAACTACGCCTCGCTCGGCGCGGCCGCCCGCTTCGGCCCCGTCGATCTCGTCTCTCAAGATCTACCGCCGGAGCTCGCCCTCACCGGCGAGATCGCCGTGCGCCCCCTCGGCACCCGCACCCTCGAGCTCGCAGGCGGCGTCCGCGCCCGCTTCGCCGCCGATCCTAGCGACCAGCCCCTCGCCGCCCTCGCCGCCCTCGGCGTCTTCCCGCGCGCCCGCATCGCCCTCCGCTGGCAGGGGGTCGAGCTGCTCGGCGAGCTCGAGCAGGTGCGCGCCGCTGTCCTCGATCCCCAGACCCGCGACATCATCCGCAGCGCCCGCGCCCTCCGCGGCTCGGTCGCCCTCGGCTTCGCCTGGGACTTCGTGCACGTCCGCGCCGGCCTGCACAGCGGCCTCTCCGCCGGCGTCGACGGCTTCGGCGGCGCCGCCCGCTTCAGCAGCGCCGCCCAGGGCCGCGTCTACTGGCCGCGCCCGGTCGACGCCGAGCGCCTCAAGATCGCCGATCTCAGCGACGAGCGCGACCTCATCGCCACGCTCCAGCGCATCGATCGCGCCGCCGAAGCCGGCGCCCGCGCCGTCCTGGTCCTTGAGCCAGGTGAACCCAGCCTCGGCTGGGCCAGCCTGCGCGAGCTGAGGCAGGCCTTGATCCGCGTCCGGGACGCCGGCGGCCACGTCTTCGCCTACCTCGAGGGCGCCTCCTTACGCGCCTACTACCTCGCCAGCGCCGCCGAGCAGATCTACATCCACCCCGCCGGCGAGCTCCAGATCGCCGGGATCAGCGCCACCACCCTTTATTACAAGGGCGCCCTCGACAAGCTCGGCGTCCAGGTCGAGGGCATGTACATCGACGAGTACAAGTCCGCGCACGAGCCCTACACCCGCGCCGGCCGCTCGGATCCTGATCGTCAGCAGCGCGAGGCCTACCTCGCCGCCACCTTCGATCGAGTCGTCTACGAGATCGCCCAAGCCCGCGCCCAGACCCGCGCCCAGGTCGCCGCGCTCATCGACGCCGCCCCCCTCGGCCCGGATCAGGCCCTCGATCTCAAGCTCGTCGACGCCGTGCTCCACCGCGACGAGCTGCTCAGCCACATCTCCGACAAGATCGGCGCCCGCGTCGACTTCGCCACCTTCGAGGATCGAGCCCCCGCCCGCCCCACCTGGTCCGATCGCCCCTACATCGCCGTCGTCCTCGTCGAGGGCGCGATCATCGACGGCAAGAGCCGCACCATCCCTCTGCTCGGGATCCACTTCGCCGGCGGCGACACCATCTCGCGCGCCCTCCGCGAGCTCCGCGAAGATCCTGCCTGCGTCGGCGTCGTCCTCCGCGTCAACAGCCCAGGCGGCTCCGCCCTCGCCTCCGACATCATCTGGCGCGAGGTCGAGCGCACCCACGCCGCCCACGAGCGCGATCCCAAGCGCGCCCCGCCGATCGTCGTCTCCATGGGCGACGTCGCCGCCTCGGGCGGCTACTACGTCGCCGTCGGCGCCCGCACCGTCTTCGCCCAGCCCACCACCCTCACCGGCTCGATCGGCGTCGTCTCCCTCCACTTCGACGTCTCCGGCCTGCTCGCCAAGCTCGGGATCAACGCCGACACCCTCAAGGTCGGCCAAGACGCCGACATGTTTTCGGGGATCTACCGCCCCTACACCCCTGAGCAGCGGGCCAAGCAGATGGCCTCCATGACCCGCGTCTACGACCTCTTCCGCGAGCGCGTCGCCGCCGGCCGCGGCCTCACCCCTGAGCGCGTCCACGAGCTCGGCCGCGGCCACGTCTACGCCGGCGTCGACGCCCAGAGCCTCGGCCTCGTCGACCAGCTCGGCGGCCTCCACGAGGCCATCGCGGCGGTCCGCGCCCAGGCCAAGATCGGCCGGCACCAACCCGTCGCGATCCGGGTCTTACCGCGGGAGCGTCGCCTCCTCGATCTCATCCTCGGCGGCGAAGAGGATCTGCTCGACGCCCGCCGCACCAGCGCGGCCGATCGCCGCCGCGGCCGCCTCGCCGAGCTCACCGGCGCCGCCCTCCCCCTCGCCGTCGATCGCGCCCTCGCCCGCCTCCCCCTCTCGCTCCTCTTCCTCCCGCAAGGCCGCCCCAGCGCCCTCATGCCCGCCGTCCTCGAGCTCGATCCCTAGGATCCTGCGACCTGGCCGCGAAGACACCTCATCCTACCTCAAACGATCCACCCAGCCCGCCTCGTCGCCCGAGATCCCATGCAAAGCCGCCGCCTCCGCGTCCTCCTCCCTCTGCTCGTCCTCCTCGCCTGCAAGCCCCCTGAGGCGACCCAGCAGCCGCCGACCGGCGACGCAGGCGGCCAAGCCCAACGAGACCCCGCCGCGATCCTCGCCGCCTCCGATCTGCCCGCCCTCCTCCCCAGCCCCCTCCCTGACGACACCCTCGGCGTCACCATCCACCGCCTCAGCAACGGCCTCACCGTCTACATCAGCACCGATCGAGAGGAGCCCAGCTTCAACGCCTGGATCGCCGTCCGCGCCGGCAGCCGCCACGATCCTGCCGCCTCCACCGGCCTCGCGCACTACCTCGAGCACATGATGTTCAAGGGCACCCGCCAGCTCGGCACCCTCGACTACGAGGCCGAGCGCCCCCACTTAGAGCGCATCGAAGCCCTCTACGGCCAGCTCCGCGCCACCGAAGACCCGGCCGCGCGCGCCAAGATCTTCGCCGAGATCGACGCCGCCACCCAGAAGACCGCCGCCACCGCGATCCCCAACGAGCTCGATCGCACCCTCAGCCAGCTCGGGATCAGCGGCGTCAACGCCTTCACCAGCGACGAGATGACCGTCTACATCTCCACCGTCCCGAAGAACCGCCTCGACGCCTGGGCCCGCGTCGAGGCCGCCCGCTTCACCGACCCCGTCTTCCGCCTCTTCTACCCCGAGCTCGAGGCTGTCTATGAGGAGAAGAACATCTCCCTCGACTCCCCCGAGGAGCGCGTCTGGGAGGCCGCCATGCGCGGCCTCTTCCCCGCCCATCCCTACGGCACCCAGCCCACCATCGGCACCTCCGAGCACCTCAAGAACCCCGCCTACGGCGACATGGTCGCCTACTTCCGCCGCTGGTACGTCCCCAACAACGTCGCCATCGTGCTCGCCGGCGACATCGACGCCGAGACCGCCTTACCCGCCCTCGAGCGCGCCTTCGGCGGCTGGCAGCCCCAGCCGCTCAGCCCCCCTGAGCCAGGCCAGCTCACCGGCCCCAAGGGGCGCGACTTCCGCGAGATCGTCGCCGAGGGCGAGCAGAGCGTCACCCTCGGCTGGCGCACCGCCGCCCACACCCACGCCGACGAGCCCGCCCTCGCCCTCATGGACATGATCGTCGACAATTCCGTCAGCGGCCTCGTCCAGACCGAGCTGCTCCTCCCCCAAAAGCTCCCCGCCGCCGGCTCTGGCGGCGACACCATGCGCGAGGCCGGCTACTGGACCCTCTACGGCACCGCCCGCGACGGCCAAGGGCTCGAAGAGGTCGAGTCGCACCTGATGGCCGTCGTCGCCAAGCTCAAGGCAGGCGCCTTCACCGACGACGATCTCGCCGCCATCATGCTCGCCCACGAGATCGGCGAGAAGTACAAGCAAGAGAGCATCGACGGCCGGATCTGGCCGATGGCCAGCGCCTTCATCGATCACCGCCCCTGGGAGCAGGTCGTCGGCCGCCTCGCCCGCCTCCGCCGCGTCACCCGGGAAGAGATCATCAGCGCCGCCAACCGCTACCTCACCGACGATCGCATCGTCGTCTATCGCCAGCGCGGCGAGCACAAGCCGCCCGCGATCCCCAAGCCTGTCATCACCCCAGTCGAGCTCGATCCCAGCCGCCGCTCCCCCTTCGCCAGCGAGCTGCTCGCGATCCCCGCCGCCCCCCTCGAGCCGCAGCGCCTCCGCGCCGGCCAGGACTACCAGCGCCACACGATCCCTGCCGGTCCCCTTTATTGGGCCCCCAACCGCCGCAGCGACCTCTTTGATCTCACCTATCAGTGGGAGCTAGGCAGCCGCGAGCGCCCCTTGCTCTGCCACGCCCTCGACCTGCTCGACGCCGCTGGCGCCGGAGATCTCGACGCGGCCGCCCTCAAGCGCCGCTTCTACCAGCTCGGCGTCGACGTCAGCACCCGCTGCACCGACGACACCGTCGCGATCACCCTCCGAGGCCTCCAATCGGCGCTCACCCCCGCCCAGGAGCTCCTCGATCGTTGGCTGCGCGCCCCTGTCTTCACCGAAGACACCGTCAAGCGCCTCTTGGACAACACCCTCAGCCAGCGCCGCGACGCCCTCGAGGATCCCGACTTCGTCGCCTACGCCCTCTCGCTCTACGCCAGCCGCGGCGCCAAGAGCCCCTTACTCGCCGCCCCCAGCAACGCCGCCCTCCAGCGCGCCACGGGCAAGCAGCTCGCCGCCCAGCTCGCCGCCCTCCCGGATCTCGCGCACACCACCCTCTACTTCGGCCCCTTAGCGGCCGAAGACGCCAAGGCGGCGGTCGCCTTCGGCCGCGCTCACCGCCCCGTGCCCCCGCGTCCGCCCCGCAGCTATCGCCAGGTCACAGCGCCCACCCTCTTCTTCGCCCACAAGGACACCACCCAAGCGCGCGTCAACCTCACCTTCCCGCAGCCGCCCCTGCCTCGCGAGCAGCGCCCCGTCGCCGACATGCTCGGCCGGATCCTCGGAGGAGACATGAGCGGCATCATCTTCCAGGAGGTCCGCGAAGCCCGCGGCCTCGCCTACTCCGCCTACGGGGCCTACCGCTTCGGCGAGCGCCCCATCGATCCATCCGTCTTGTACGGAGCCCTCGGCACCCAAGCCGACAAGACCCTCGACGCCCTCACCCTCATCCTCCAGCTCCTCCGCGACCCGCCCCTCAGCGCCGAGCGTTTTGAGGCCGCCCGCACCGCCGCCATCGCCGAGCACCGCAGCGACTACATCCGCGCGCGTTCTCGCCCCTACGTCGCCTATACCTGGGATCGCCGAGGCGAGCCTGAGGATCCACGCGCCTGGGAGTACACCGCCGTTCAAGCCTTAGAGCTCGCCGCCGTCCAGGGCTTCGCCGCCCGCTTCGCCGCCGCCCCGCTCATCATCAGCGTCATGGGCGACAAGAACCGCATCGAGCTCGCCGCCCTGCGCCGCCTAGCCACCACCGTCGAAGAGGTCCCCGTCACCAAGATGGTCAGCTACGGCCCCTTCCCAAAGAACAACCAGCCGTAAAAAAAGGGCCCCCCCACCCCCTCAGCCCCCACCCTACGCATCCCTTCCCCCCCAGCGCCGGCCACCAGCCGAGCGCGCGGCCTCACCGCCGGCTGGGAGGGGGCCCGGGGGTGCCGACGAGTGGGCGCGAGGAGGCGAGCTTGCGAGCCGACGAGTCAGGCACCCGCGAGGAGGCACCCCCGGGCCCCCTCCCTCGCCTCAGCCCCCGCCCCCACCCTCAGCCCCCGCCCCCACCCTCAGCCCCCACCCTACGCATCCCTTCCCCCCCAGCGCCGGCCGCCTGCTGAGCGCGCGGCCTCACCGCCGACTGGGAGGGGGCCCGGGGGTGCCGACGAGTGGGCGCGAGGAGGCGAGCTTGCGAGCCGACGAGTCAGGCACCCGCGAGGAGGCACCCCCGGGCCCCCTCCCTCGCCTCAGCCCCCGCCCCCTCAGCCCCCGCCCGCCCCCAAGAACCGCACCACCACCACCGACACATCATCCTCCTGCCGCGCCACCCACCCACGCCAAAGCCCGATCAGCGCGTCACGGATCGCCCCCGCGCCCCTCTCCCGGCAGCCCGCCAGCGCCGCCTCCACCCGCTCGCGCCCCAGCTCCCCCCCCTTCGCGTCCCGCGCCTCGATCAGCCCGTCCGTATACAGCACCAGCACGTCGTCCTTCTCGAGCGACAGCGAGCTCTCTGGCAGCCCGCCTTCGAGCGACGGCAGCACCCCGATCCACGTCCCTGGCGTCTCCACCGCCTCGATCGCCCCGCTCTTCGCGCGCGCGATCAGCATCGGCTCATGCGCCCCGGCGAACACCCCTATCCCGTCGGAGTTCAAACGGATCAGCGTCAGCGTCACGTGCTCGTCTTGGCGCAGCCGCTCGCGCACGTTCTCGTAGATCGCCCCGTTCAGGCTCGCCACCACCGCACCGGGGCCCGCGTGCGGGGCCGCCCTGATCAGCCCGGACACGCAGCTCTGCACCATCATCATCACCAGCCCGGCCTTCAGCCCGTGCCCTGCCACGTCGCCGATCCCCAGCCAGCACCCCCCATCGACCGGCAGCACATCGTAATAGTCGCCCCCCACCTCGCTCGCCGGGATCATCGCCGCTGCGATCTCCAGCCCTGGCGCGAGCGGCTCCTTCGGCGTGATCGACGTCTGGATCTTTTCTGCGATCTCCAGCTCATCGTGGAGCCGCTGCTTCGCCTGCATCGCCCCTCGCGCCGCCTCCAGCTCGCTCGCCATGGAGTTCATCGCCGACGCCAACGAAGCCAGCTCTGTCGGCCCCTGCGCGAGCGCGCGGGCCTTCAGGTCCCCTCCCGCGAGCGCACGAGTGAAGCCCACCAGCGCCTCCAGGGGAGCGCTCAGCCGCCGCGCCAGCGCCAGCGCCAGCCCGATCGCCGCCAGCAGCGCCACCGCTGCCAGCGCCAGCAGCCGCGCGATCCCCTCGCGGCTGGCCGCCAGCGCCTCGTCCAGCGATCGCAGCACGAAGAAGCGGAGCGCCTGCTCTGGAGACGATCCAGGCAGCACCCCGCTGATCACCAAGATCTCCGCCTCCTCGATCCTCACCGTCGTCGGCGTCGTCAGCGCTGGCAGCTCTGTCAGCGCCGCGTTCGCCGCCGCCTCGCCGCCTGGGATCTGAGTCATCGACGACGCCGCGATCGTCGTCGGCCCCATCGTGATCAACACCTCCGCGCCCGTCTCACGGGCCACGGTCGCCGCCACGCGCCCGTCGATCGCGAAGCCCAGCACCAGCGCGCCCACCGTCTCATCCGCGAAGCGCAGCCCGCGAGCTTGCACCTGATACGCCCGCGCCGAGTCCACCCAGATCGCGCTCGCCTCCCCTGAAGCCAGCGCCTCAGCCACCGCGGGCAGCCCTGTCAGGTCGAAGCCCTCGGCCGTCGGGTCCGCCGTATCGGCCCGCAGTCGCCCCGCGCTGTCCGTCAGCACCAGCAGATCGCAGCCCACCCCAGCTTGCAGCTCGCGCGCCGAGTCGATCACCGTCGCGTGGTCGATCTCCCGCGTATTCACCAGCGCCTTCAGCCGCGGCTCTTGGGACACCACCTGCGCGTACGCGCGGTACAGCGAGCCCCGGTACTCGGACAGATCTGCAAAGACCTCCGCAGCCCGCCGCACCTCCACCTCCACCGACGATCGAGCCGCGCGCGCCGTCGTCGTCGCCAGCACCCCTGCCGCCGCCGCGATCACCGCCACGCACAGCGCCGTCATCGCCGCCAGGATCGCCGTAGAGAACCTCATCGTCGCCGCCTCGGGGCCGTCCAGGATACCTCTTCGATCAGCCGCTCCGGCGGCGCCTCGATCCCCAGCCACAGCGCCTGCGCCGGCGAGATCCGCGACTCGCTCAGCCTCACCCGCACCTGCGTCACCGCGCCGGGCAGCGTCCAGCGCTCGATCCTGCGCTCCCCGCTCGCCAGCCGCGAGTCTGAGATCACCTCGCTCGCCGCCGTGAACGGCAGCTCCACCCCATCCGAGCCCAACGTCCGCGCGTACACCACCGCCTCCTCCGCCAGCACCGCCCCGTCCGCCCCCAGCCCGAGCAACGTCAGCGTCAAGCGGCGCCCGGGCAGCCCCGCCGGCATCCCGTGGCCTGCGCTGTTGTGCACCGTCACCGCCGCCGCCAGCTCGCCCCTCGCGCCCGCGGTCACCGCCAGCGCCGCCGCGATCCCCGTCCCCGCCAGCGCGTCGCCCTCGGCCAGCAGCCAGTGCTCCGACCGCCCTGAGCGCCCCGGCCACCCCCGCGCCACCTCGCCTGTCCTTCCAGCCATATGACAGCTCTGACACGTCGGCCCCGCTGTCGCCTGCCACTCGGAGAGCTCCGTGAACACCGGCAGCGGACCCTTCGGACCTGGCCACTCGAGCTCATGGCACGCCCCGCACAATTCCCCCTCCGAGTGCAGCGGCGAGCAGCCCATCTTGTGGAAGTAGTGGTCCTGCGCGTCGCACAGCGGCCCGTACTTGCGCGCCGAGGCCACGTCGAAGCTCGCCGCCAACACACCGCGCTCATCCGCCGCCACCTTCGCGATCGAGTGGCACGCCTCGCAGCCCACCCCTTCGGCCGCCACCGCCGATCCCGCCCCGACCAGCCCCTTGAGCGGCGAATGGCAGCGATCGCACCCCGCCGGGTCCGCCGTCGTCTTCAGCATCGCCGCGTAGATCGCCCCCTCTGCCGCCGCCGCGTGCCGCGACCCTCGCCACTCCCGCGCGTGGTCTTCATGGCACTCTGCGCAGCGGATCGCCGAGGACAAGCTCAGCGTCGCCTCGCCGCGCCCCGCCGCCTCGCGGCCAATCTCGTGTGTCAGCGCCGCACGCGGCCGCCCCGCCTCGCCGCCGCCAGGCCCCTCACAGCCCAGCGCCAGCGCCGGCAACAGCCCCCAGCGCAGCCGCCTCGCCTCAGCCGCCCGCACGGACCTCACTTGTAGCGCCCGTACGGCGTCCCGTCCTTGCGCAGGTGTGAATCACCGCCGCGCCCCTCACGCGCCGTGATCGACAGCCGCGTCGCCTCCCCCGCCGCGATCGTCACCTCACCCCGCCAAGGCTCCCCCTTCGCCACCCACGCGACGATCGTATACGTCCCCGGCGGCACCCCCTCGATCTTGAAGCGCCCCGCCTCATCCGTCACCGCGAAGAATTGGTTCGCCAGCACCAGAACCTTCGCGGCCATCTCCGGGTGGATGTTGCAATAGACGTCGACGATCCCGACGCGGCTCGCCACCACGCTCTTGGTCGAGCCGCTGCGATAGAGCCCCAGGTCGAACTTCAGCGCCCGCGACATCGAGAACACGTTGTGAAAGATCTTGTCGTCGTTGGGGAACGCGATCGTCGATCCCTTCACCACCGCGCTCACCTTCGGCACGAACGCCTTATTGCGCTGCAAGATCGTGTGCGGCGAGCTCGGCGGGATCGGCGGCGGGCCGGGCACATCCTCCAGGTACACCACCACCCCCGAGTGTTCACGGCGCGGCCGATCGTCCACCCGCACCTCCACCGATCCCTCCACCGCGCCGCTCGGCGGCGTCGTCGCCCCCGCCGGCCGCACCAGCGCCGCCGCGCTCGCCCCGAGCATCACGCGGATCGCCCCGCGCCGCGACACCCCCCACCTCGTCCTCCGCGCCATCGTCCGCATCGTCTCACCTCAGAGCTTGCCGATGATCGACGTCGTGAAGACATCGTTCGGGAATTGCGGGAGCCGCCCCAGCTCGCGATTGAAGGTGTACTCCGCCTTGATCATCACGTTCGGGCTCACGTCCAGCCGCACCCCTGGCGTGAAGCGCACCAAGTTTGACTGGTACACGAAGCTCGCCCCGCTCGTGTGCACCGCGTCGCGCCAGTCGGTCCGGAAGTACGGCATCAGCCAGTTCAGCGCGCGAAACCCGGCCAGCCCGTACGCCCCCATAAATTCCAGGCAAGGCGCCAGCCCGCAAGGCGGCCCGCCGGCCTCCTGCGCGCCCTTCAGCGCCCCTCGGATAAATTCGCCCGTCAGCTCCAGCCCTGCGACCTCCATGTGCAGATCTGCCCCAGCCTGCCACTGGTACACCGAGTCGCTCGGCTGAGCGTCCTGCGCCCCGAACGCCCCCGACCCGCCCAGCTCCAGCCCGCCGCCGAGCGGGATCACCAGCCCCAGCCGCCCCGCCGCCGTCTTGAAGTGGTTGCGATCCACGTCGCTCGCGAAGCCGAACGACTCCTGCATCGAGCCCCCGTTCGTCAGCGAGATCGCCAGGTTCAGCGCCCTGCTCTCTAAGAAGCGCGCCCGCGCCTTCACCCCGATCGGCCGCCCGCACGTATAGCGGCACAGCAGCGACGGGGTCACCGTCATCCGGTCTGGCGCCTCCTGGATCCGGTACTCGTAGCCGGTCACCGCGTCGATCTTCCCCCCGTAGATCTCCAGGTCCATCCGCCGCAGCGGCGGCTTGAAGCGCAGGTACGCCAGCTTCACGTCCACGTAGTCGCCGACGAAGAGCCCCCCAGGGTTCGCCATATCGCGGCCGCGCGGCACCAGATCGAAGAGCCCCTCCACCGCCGTGTACTGGCCGATCCCCGCGAACACGCTCAGGTTCACCGCGTTGACGATGAACGACGTCTTCCCGCGGCTATCCACCCCGTCGTACGTGAGCTGCCGCGACTCGCCCGTGTCAGCCGGATCGCCGCGCGAGTTGATCGCTGTCGACAGCGGATCGCCCAAGAACACCCACGAGTCCGGGATCACCCCGCGGTACTCCGGGAAGTGCTTGTAGCCGAGATCCGGCCGCGCCCCGGCCCCGCCGCCGCCCGCCCAGAACAGCCCGAAGTCCACGTATCCGCGCAGCCGCCCCGTCAGCGGCGCCAGCGCGCTCACCTGCCCGTCCAGCGCCGAGTGGTCCTCGCGCAGCAGCTCGATCTCCTCGCGCAGCCGCTGATTGTCCGCCTCGATCGCCGCCAGCCGCGCCTCGAGCCCCTCCGAGCCCGCCGTCGCCGGCCGCCCCGCCCCCGCCGCCTCGCCCTCGGCCGTCGGCTCCTCCTGTCCTTGCGGCCAGCTCACTGCCAGCGGCCCCGAGGCCTCCCGACGCTGCGGCGTCGCCGGAGCTGCCGTCGCCGTCGCCGTCACCGTCACCGCAGCGAGCGCCGTCGCGATCACGGCTCACCCCGCCTCGATCGTGATCAGATCGCCGCCGAAGTAGCTCAGCGCGTGCAGCGAGCGCTTCTGCCAGTGGTGGCGCTCGCTCGCCCTGAAGCGGATCCGGTACTGCGACGCCCGGGGCAGCCTGCGCACCGCCACCAGCCAGGTCACGAACGCCTTAAAGCACGACGAGTTCATGAACTCGAGGTGCCGCAGATCCGCGATCACCTCGGCCACCGGCTCGCGCTCGATCATCGCGTGCACCTGCCCCAAGAACCCCTCGAGCTGCGCGTCCACCTGCGCGTCCGCGGTCCCGAGGAACGACACCACGACCTGCTCGCCCGCGCGCACGCAGCTCGCCCGCACCTCACCCGCGACCAGCTCGATCGTGCTCATCCTGACCTCCCTGGTTCGTAGCGCATGTGCGCCGAGATCTCGACCGTCGCGCCCTCGATCTTCATCTCGAGCGTCATCCCCGTCTCTACCCTGATCCGCGCCAGCCCCAGCCCTGAGCCCTGCTGTCGGCCCGCCGCCTCGATCATCAGCGCCTGATAGAAGCTGAAGGGATCCTCGCAGCCGCGCAGCGCCTCGATCATCGCCATCGCCGCCGCCGCGTGCTCTGCCCGCGCCTGGTTGCGCAGCGTGACCACGATCTCCAGCGTCGGCGCCGCCCCGCGCACCTCGACCGCCAGCGACGCCTCATCGTTAATTCCGTACTTCACCGCGTTCTCGAGCAGCTCATGCGTCGCCAGCGCGAGCAGCCCTGACGTCTCATTATCGCCGAGCACCCGCCCGTAGAACGCGAGCACGAAGCGCCGGACGATCGAGATCAATTGGTTGCTCGGCGAGAAGCGCATCGAGAACGCCGCCGGCAGCGGCGACCCTGCCCGCGGCTCATCGCTCTCCTCACCCATCACCGCACCACTATACCTCTGCGGCGTAGCGCAGCACCATCTGGCTGAGCACGGCCAGCGCGTCCTCAAACGGAAGGTCGATCAGATCGATCGCCACATGCGGACGCGACAGCGGCGCGAGCGCCTCTGCGCCGCGCAGCACCAGCGCCGGCGCAGAGGCCCACGGCAGCGCCGCAGACGCCTCCTCAACCGAGCCAGGCGCCGCGCCACGCGCGTCGATCACCACCGCGTCCACCCGCGCCTCGGAGCCCGTCGCGACCCGCCACCCCGCGTCCTCGAGCAAGAAGCGCAGGCGCGCGTGCCAGCGCGGGTCCGTCGCGATCAGCGCCACGCAGCCCAGCCGCAGCCCCTCGCGGTAGCGCAGCACCACCTCCGCCACCCGGCGCCCCTCGAGCGGCCGACTCAGCAGGTCCGCCGCCCCCAGCGCCAGCGCCCGCGCTCGCTGCTCGCGCTCGCTGCTCACCACCACCGGCACCGGCCGATCGCCGCTGCGCAGCGCCGCCAGCAGCGACCACCCGTCCACCCCTGGCGCCCCCAGATCGAGGATCACCAGCGCCGGCCGCACCACCGCCACCAAGTTCAGCACCTCGAAGTGCGTCGTCGCCGACAGCACCGCCAGCCCGTGGCGGGCGACCACCCGGCGCACCAAGTCATGCGCCCGCGGATCGCGGTCCGCCATCACGATCGCGTTGCTCGGCAGCGCCGCCGCCTCCCGCCGCCCGCGGCCGTCGCCGCCCGCCTGCGGCAGCCGCACCGTGAAGCGAGAGCCCTCCCCCAGCGCGCTCTCGACCGTCAGGTCGCCGCCCATCATCTCCGCGAAGTGGCGGCAGATCGTCAGCCCCAGCCCGGTCCCGCCATAACTCGCCGACGTGTACTCGTCCGCCTGCGTGAACGCCCCGAAGATCAGCGGCAGCTTCTCCGTCGCGATCCCGATCCCTGAGTCCTCCACGCACAGGCTCAGCCACGGCGCCCCCTCCACCGTGATCGTCGCCGCGATCACCCGGATCGTCCCGTGGCTCGTAAATTTTGTCGCGTTGCTCAGCAGGTTGTAGAGGATCTGCTGCAGCTTCAGCCGATCGGTCATGATCGACGCGGGCGCCCGCGACTCGTCCAAGATCAGGCGATTGCCTCGCGCCGTCACCATCGGCGTGATCGTCGAGACGGTCGCCTCGAGCAGCTCACGGAGCGCCACCTCCTCGATCGCCAGCTCCATCCGCCCCGCCTCGATCTTCGAGAGATCCAGCGTCTCCTTGATCAAGTTCAGCAGGTGGTGCGCCGCCACCGAGATCTTGCCCAGATCCTCCGCCGCGTCGCCGTACTCGCCGCCCTCCAGCTCCTCGCGGATCAGCTCGCTGTAGCCGATGATCGCGTTCAGCGGCGTCCGCAGCTCGTGGCTCATATTCGCCAAGAACGAGCTCTTCGCGCGGTTCGCCGCCAGCGCCCGGTCGCGCGCCGTCGTCAGCTCCTCGGTCGCCCGCGCCAGCTCCTCGCCCAGCATATTCAGGCCGATCGCCAGCGCGTTGACGATCCAGTCGTCATCCTCGCGCAGCCGCACCCGCTTCGCGTAGTCGAAGGCGGTCATCGCCGTCACCACCGCCAGCATCTCCTCCAAGCGCTCGCCCACCCCCTCGACCACCGCCTCGTGCGCCGCGCAGCGCTCGATCAGCAGCCGCGCCGCCGCGCTCGCCTCGCGGCCCGCCCCCTCGCCGCCGCCAGCGCTCGCCGTCAGCGCCTCGATCGCGCGCAGCAGGGCCGCGGCGCCGCTCGGACCGTTCACAGGCGCGGCCCTCCTGGGGGCCAGCGACCACGCACCCGCGCTCGTCGCAGCGACCACATTCGGCCGATTATACAGATCGATCGCCCCGGGGCAGCGGACCTGCGTTCGCGGCAGGCGCTCATGGTCGCCCTGCCGCGTCTTGGCGCGGCGACGCACGCGAGCGACCGCGAGCCTTGATCGCCGCCGTGGGCTTTTGTCGGCCCCTTTGATACCCTCCGAGGGTCCTGACATGTCGATGACCCCTGAGCAACAGTGGCTGCTAGTCGGCTGCGGCCTGATCGCCCACGCGGACGAGGTCCTCCACGTCGGCGAGTGGGAGTCTGCGCTCCGGCTCATCGACTACGCGATCAGCGAGCCTGATCGAGAGCGCTGGCGGGCCATCTTCGCCGACATCGACGAGCTCGAGGACCACTTCGTCCGCCTCCCCCCGCTCGACGCCGATCGACGCCGCGGCATCCTTCATCGCTGCTGGAAGATGGCCCTCGTCGACGGGGGCGCCTCGGACATCGAAGAGACCGTCCACGATCGCCTCGCGCGCCGCCTCGGCATCACCGACGAAGAGGTCGCCGCTTGGCGCGAGGCGTGGACCCAAGAGGCCTACGACTACGCCGAGATGGTCGCCGGCCTCGCCGCCGCCTTCGTCAACTTGGACGGCGAGCTCGGCATCCAGGAGGCGATCCGCTTCGAGCAGCTCTTGGAGCGCCTGCCCTTGCCGATCGGTCGCCGCCTCGAGCTCCCGCACCTCCTCCACCGCCCGCCCGCGCTCGAGCCCCTCACCGAGCGCCTCGCCGCCCTCGGCCTCGACGATCGCCTCGCCGCCCTCGCCGTGCTCGTCCCCCTGCTCGGCGCCAGCGAGCGCGGCGGGCGCGAGCGCGACGCCTACTACGAGATCGCCGCGCGCCTGCGGATCGAGCGCGACGCCGCCGATCGTCTCATCGCCCAGATCCTCGGCGCCTGAACCCGCCGCCAGGTCCTACGCGCCAGGTCCTACGCGCCAGGTCCTACGCGCCAGGTCCTACGCGCCAGCCGGATCTTGGAGCAGCTCCGCCGGCACCGGCGTGCCCGTGAGCGACTCCAAGAAGGCCACCAGATCGTCGATCTCCCCCTCGCTCAGGTTCAGCGGCACCATCAGCGGGTCCTTCGTCCCGGCGAAGCCCGAGCTCGCCCCGCCCGCGTTATAGAACTCCACCACCTCACGCAGCGAGCTCAGGTGCCCCGTGTGCATAAAGGGCCCCGTCATCGCCACGTTGCGCAGCCCCTTCGTCCGAAAGGCCCCCGTCAGCGCCGGATCCTCCGTCACGCCCACGCTGTGGTTCACCGAAGGGTCATCGTTGTATTTGCCGGCCGTCGAGAAGTCCCAGCCCGTGTACACCCCGATCGCCCCGAAGCGCCCCGGATCATAGTCTGGGGCGCCCAGCACGTGCGCGCCCACCTGCTCCACCCCGGTCACGTGGAACTCCTCATCCGACATCGTCGGCCCCGCGTGACAGGCCACGCACGCCGCCTTGCCGATGAACAGCCGCGCCCCCCGCTTCGCCGACGCCGAGATCGCCGCCGTCTCCCCCGCGATATACCGATCGAACGGCGCAGGCCCGCTGATCAGCAGCCGCTGATACGCCGCCAGCGCCTTGCCGAAGTTCGCGTACGCGAGGTTCACCGCGTCTTGATCGGCCGCGCTCATCGTCGACCACGAACCATCCGCCGCCAGCGGCGTCGCGTCGCTCGGGAAGCGCCCCGTCTCCGGGTGCGCGTCGTCCAGCTCCGGCGGCAGCGCGACCCCGAACACCGCCTCATACTCCGCGCGGTGCTTCGTGTACAGGTAGCGCACGATCCCCGTGCGCGTCGTCCCCATCACGAACTCCGCCGGGATCAGGCTCTTCCCCCACAGGTTGTCATTAAAACCAACCCACCCGAACCACTTCTCATACGTCGCCACGTTCACCAGCGTCGGCGAGTTGCGGAAGAACCAATCGATCGCCAGCGACGTGCCCGCCGGCCGCGATCGATCGTCGATCATCCACTCTCCCAAGTGGCAGCTCCGACAAGACACCTTGCCCGACTCCCCCGCCGCCCCCAGCCCGCCGTTCGTCCCGTCGTCGCCGATCTTGATCGGCCCGGAGTAGCCCGGGTCAAAGAACAGCCGCTGTCCCAGCGTCGCCGCCGCCGGATCGTCCGCGAACTTGTTCGTCGGGTCGGGCGCCGCCTGCGGCGCCGGTGACAGCGCCGACACCAGCTCCCACTCCGCCTGCGTGAAGCCGTCGACCAGGCCATCATCGCCGCTACAAGCCAGCACCAACGCCATCGGGACCCACCAGCGCAGCTTTTCCATCACGCCCAGCGTATCAAAGCGGCGCGCCCGAGCGCAGCCTTCTACGCCGCGGGGTCCTCATCCCTCACAGATCCGCACGAAGCGGCGCCACGAGCAGGCCGAGCAGACCTCACCCGATCCACGCGACGGTCACCCCGTCGCCGCCCTCCGCCGGCAGCCCGCCGCGGCACTGGCGGACGAAGCCGAGCCCGCCCAAGTGCTCGCGCACGGCCAGCCGCAGCGCCCCCGATCCGTGCCCATGAAGGATCATCACCACCTCTTGATCGGCCAGCATCGCCTGATCCAAGAACCGGTCGAGCCGCCGCAGCGCCTCCTCTGCCCGCTCACCGCGCAGATCCACGCAGTTATCCGCGCTGCGCTCTAGCGCCGCCGCCTCGCCGCCGAAGTGGCGCGAAGCCCCCTCACTCGCCCACCGACGCACCGGCTCCGCCCGCCCGCGCTGGATCTTCTTCGTCGTCGTCGTCGTCGGCGCCGCCGCCGCCTGGGTCCGCCGCACATCGCTCCGATCCACGCTCGTCCGCACCCCGCCGATCCGCACGCTCACCCGCGCCCCTTGCACGCCCACCACCTCGCCCTCGCGTCCCAGCGCGACCAGCAGCACCCGCTCACCCACCGCCAGGTTCTCCGGCGCCGGCCCCTCCGCCTGCGGCGCCGGCTCTTGCCGCGCCGCCATCTCGGCGCGCAGCCGCTTCTCCGCCTCCGCCGCCTCCGCCGGCTCGGCCTCGCCCTTGCGCAGCGATCGTCGCAGCGCCTGCGCCTCTTGCTTCAGCGACCGCAGCTCCGCCGCCGCCTCGTCGTACGCCCGCAGCTTGCGCGCGCGCGCGCTCCCCAGCGCCGCCTCCTCACGCGCCTGCACGGCCGCCAGACGAGCCGCCAGGTCCACCTCGCCCGCCGCCATCGTCGCCGCGCGCGCGGCCAGCGAGGCCCGCTCATGGTTCACCTGCGCCAGCAACGCGTCGAGCGCCTTCGTCGCCGGCTCCACCTGCGCCTCGGCGTAGCCCAGCAGCGCCTCGGGCAGCCCCAAGCGCCGCGCCACCGCGAACGCGCTCGAGGGCCCCGGCACCCCCAGCGTCAGGCGAAACGTCGGCCGCATCTGCCCGAGATCGAAGCCCACCGCCGCGTTCACGAAGCGCCCCGGCTGCGCCCCCGCCAGCAGCTTGAGCCGCTCGTAGTGGGTCGTCGTCACCACCGTCGCCCCGGCCGCGCTGAGGTGCAGCAAGATCGCCTCTGCCAGCGCCGCTCCTTGCCCAGGATCCGTCCCCACCGCGATCTCATCCAGCAGCACCAGCGTGCCCGCCCCGTCCTTCGCCGCCGCCGCGCACGCCTCTCGCACGTGGCCGATGTGCGCCGAGAACGTGCTCAGGTTGGCCAAGATCGACTGATCATCGCCCACGTCCGTCACCACCTCGCGGTACAGCGGCACCATCGCCGGCCGCGCCGTCGGCAGCCGCAGCCCCGCCTGCGCCATCAGCACCGCCAGCCCTACCATCTTCAGCGCCACCGTCTTCCCGCCCGCGTTCGGCCCTGAGATCACCAGCGCCGCCCCGCGCGGCAGCGCCACGTCGTTCGGCACGACATCCACCCCGGCCAACATCAGCAGCGGGTGGCGCCCGCCGACGATCTCGATCGACCCGGCCGCCTCCGCCGCGCGCACCTCGGGCCGCAGCCCGCCGATCGCCTGCGACAGCCGCAGCCGCGCCCACAGCTCGTCGATCGCCACCATCTCCGCTTGATCGACGAGCAGCTCGCTCGCCGCCGCCCCGACCGCCGCCGCCAGCGCCGCCAGCACCCGCCGCTCCTCCGCCTGCGCCGCCATCTGCGCCGCCCGCAGCCCGTTGTTCGCGTCGATCAGCTCCGTCGGCTCGACGAAGAGCGTGCCGCCGCTCGCGCTCGATCCGTGGATGATCCCCTGCCCGATCCCGCGGCCGAACGCGTCCGCGCGCACGGGTAGGACCACCCGCCCCTCGCGCTCCGTATAAAAGCGATCCTGCAAGCCCTCCGCGATCTCGCGCCGCCGCATGATCTTCTCCGCCTCCTTCGCGAGCTGCCCGCGCAGCTCACGGACCCGCTGCCGCGCCTTCGCCAGCCCTGGGCTCGCCTGATCTTGCACGATCGCCGACCCCTCGGGCCCCGGCGCGACCGCCCGATCGAGCGCCGAGAACAGCCCGCCCAGCCGCGCCATCCGCCCCGCCCGCGCGGCCAGCGGCGCCGCCCCGACCGCCCCACTCATCGCCCCGATCTCCCCCAGCAGCCCGAAGAACGCGTCCACCGCGGCCAGCAGGTCGCGGATCATCAACAGATCCTCCGCGCCCAGCGCCCCGCCGCGGCTCGCCCGCTGCGCCGCGTCTGTCACATCGGACAGGCGCTCCAGCGCCGCCGCCAGCCCCCCGCTCTTGCTCGTCCGCGTCAGCACCACCTCGAGCGCGTCCAGATCATCCAGGCGAGCGCTCACGAGCGCCGGATCCACGCTGCGCGCCGCCGCCCAGCGCCTCGCGTCTGCGCTCACCGCCGCGCCCTCACCGAGCTCGATCGTCAGCCCGTCATCGAGCGCCGCCCTCGCGATCTTCGTGCGCAGCAGCCCGCGCAGGTGCTCACAGAGCTCCAGCCAACCGAGGTGGATCAGCGCCGCGTCCGCGTGGCTCACGGCCGCGAGTATGCACCGCTCGCCGCGCCCGCGACGATCAACAACCACCCGCTACGGGCCCGCTCACCCCGCAGGCGCGCGAAAATTTTTGTATCCACTTCTACGGCAAACCTGTGTAGCCTGAGATCGAGGGGACGATGCGATATCTGATCTTCGTGGTCCTGCTAGCCGGCTTCTTCGGCCTCCTCTCGGGGCAGTTTCACAACGGCTTCCTCATGGTCGTAGGCGCGCTCTGTATCGCCCTCATCGCCCTGATCAGCGCCCGCATGGCCCTGGTCGACGAAGAGAGCTACCCCGACCTCGGCACCTGGGTTCGTATGAGCCTCTACGTCCCCTACCTCTTCTGGCAGATCGTGCTCTCCAACTGGGACGTCTTCAAGAGGGTCTGGGACCCCGCGCTGCCGGTCTCGCCGCAGCTCGTCCGGGCCCCGTTTAGCACCCGCACCGCCTTCGGCACGGTCACCTTCGCCAACTCGATCACCCTCACCCCCGGCACCGTCACCATCGAGGTCTTGGAGGGCGAGTTCCTCATCCACGCGCTCACCACCGAGGCCGCGGACGGGGTGAAGGACGGCAGCATGGAGGCCCAGGTGAAGCGCCTCGAAGGAGCGATCAAGTAGATGTACATCGCCGCGATCATCGCCCTCCTAGTCGGCGCCTTGATGATCCTCGTCCGCGCGATCCTCGGCCCCTCCGCCTACGATCGGATCCTCGCGATGAACGCGATGGGCACCAAGACGGTCGTCTTGGTCGCCCTCTTCGGCTTCGCCAGCGGCCGCCCCGAGTTCCTCGACCTCGCGATCATCTACGCGCTGGTCAGCTTCATCACCACCGTCGCGATCCTCAAGTATATCGAGAAGGGCCGCCTGGACTAAGGGACAGATCCTATGGAGTGGAACGAGATCCTCACCGCGATCTTCCTCGCCCTCGGCGTCCTCATCTCGCTGACCGGCTCGCTCGGCCTCTTACGGATGCCGGACTTCTACACCCGCCTGCACACCGCCGGGAAGTCCGACTCCCTCGCCCAGACCTTCATCCTCGGCGGCCTCATCTTCGTCACCGACAATTGGCAGGTCGCGGTGCGCCTCCTGATGATCATCCTCCTCCTCTTCTTCACCGCGCCGACGGCCACCCACGCGATCACCAAGGCCGCCCGCCTCGACGGCCTCGAGCCGTGGAGGAGGGGGTAGACCGATGACCAGCCTCCAAGAGATCCTCCTCGTCGACAGCCTCCTGCTCGTGCTCGTGACCGTCACCGCGGTCGCGATCATCGAGGTCCGCAGCCTCTACGCCGTCGCCATGTTGACCGGCGTCTACAGCCTCTTGATGGCGCTGGTGTGGACCAACATGCACTCCATGGACGTCGCCTTCACCGAGGCGGCGGTCGGCGGCGGGATCTCGACCATCCTCCTGATCGGCACCCTCGTACACACCGTGCGCGACGAGAAGCCCGCCAAGCGGCGCCTCCACCTGCCCGCCCTGCTCGTCACCGTCTTGACCGGCGGCGCCTTGATCTACGGCACCTTCGACATGCCGGACTTCGGCGACCCGAAGGCGACCATCCACCACTACCGCGTCCCCGAGATGATGTCGCAGACGGTCGCCTTCGCGACCGGCCGCGTCGGCAAGCAGGCCCCGCCCGCCGACTACCAGCCGCCGCCGCGCATGGTCCCCACCCTCAGCGCCGAGCAGCTCGCGGCCGAGCGCCGGCGCGCCGACGAGCGCCTCAAAGCCGGCGATCACGGCGACCACCACCTCCACCCCGCCGACGACTTCAACGGCCACGTCCCCAACGCCGTCACCTCGCTGCTGGCCGCCTACCGCGGCTACGACACCATGTTTGAGACCACGGTGATCTTCACCGCCGGCGTCGCCCTCCTCCTCCTCCTCCGCCGCCCGCGCCGCGAGGACGACGAGGACGAGCCGCAGCCCGGCTCCGAGCCGCTGCGCGGCCAAGTGATCTTGCGGGTGATGAGCAAGCTCTTCATCCCCTTCATCCTCGCCTTCGGCTTCTACGTGATCACCCACGGCGAGCTCGGCCCCGGCGGCGGCTTCCAGGGCGGCGTCGTCATCGCCACCGCCTTCATCCTCTACGCCCTCATCTACGGCCGCCCCGCCCTCTACGCCGTCATCTCCCCGGGCAACCTCGAGCGCCTCGCCGCCCTCGGCGTGCTCGTCTACTCCGGCGTCGGCGCCGCCTGCTTGCTCCTCGGCGGCAACTTCCTCGACTACGCCGCCCTCGATCGCGCCAGCCCCGGCGACGGCGAGGCGCTCGGCATGACCCTCGTCGAGTACGGCGTCGGCATCACCGTCAGCACCGTCATGATCATCATCTTCAACCAGCTCGCGGAGCAGCAGCCGAAGGCGAGGGCGTCATGAGCGGCTACTTCGGGATCTACAACTATTGGATCTACATCGCCCTCATGATGATCGGGTTCTACGGCGTCATCGCCAAGATGAACCTGGTCAAGCAGGCGATCGCGCTCGGGATCTTCCAGACCGGCATCTTCCTCTTCTATATCTCCATGGCCGTCGTCGACGGCGGCACCGCGCCGATCTGGACCACCATCGGCGACGGCAGCCTCAAGCACCTCGGCCCCTACGACAACCCGCTCCCGCACGTCCTCATCCTCACCGCGATCGTCGTCTCGGTGAGCATCTTGGCGGTCGCGCTCGCGCTGATCATCAACATCAAGCGCGCCTACGGCACCATCGAGTACGACGAGATCACCCGCCTCGACAGCGACGAGATCGACGATGCTTGAGATCCAAGCCCACCTCCCAGTCCTCGTCGTCGTCGTCCCCCTGATCGGCGGCGTGCTCACCTCCTTGATGGGACGCGGCGCGCTCCCGTGGGCGTGGGCCACCCTCGTCACCGGCGCCACCTTCGCGCTCACCCTGCGCCTGATGGCCACCCTGCTCGCCTCGGGCGCCCCGCACATCAGCTACGAGGTCGGCAACTGGCCGCGCTGGTGGGGCATCGAGTACCGCGTCGACCTCCTCAACGCATTCATCCTCTTGGTCGTCGCCGGCGTCGGCTTCATCACCACGATCTACGCCAAGGAGAGCGTCGCCGACGAGATCCCGCGCGACCGCCACAACCTCTTCTACACCGTCTGGGTGCTCGCGATCTGCGGCCTGCTCGGCATCACCGTCACCGGCGACGCCTTCAACGTCTACGTCCTCCTCGAGATCAGCTCACTCACCGTCTACGCCCTCATCGCGATGGGCAAGGATCGCAACCGCAAGGCCCTCACCGCCAGCCTGCGCTACCTCATCCTCGGCAGCGTCGGCGCCAGCTTCATCTTGCTCGGCATCGGCTACCTGATGATGGTCACCGGCACCCTCAACATGGAGGACATGCGCGAGCAGCTGCTGCGCACGCCGGACCTCGATCACCACCGCACCGTGCTCGTCGCCTTCGCCTTCTTGCTCGTCGGCCTCAGCCTCAAGATGGCGCTGTATCCGCTGCACATGTGGCTGCCCAAGGCCTACACCTACGCGCCCTCGGCGGTGACCGCCCTGCTCGCCGCGACCGCCACCAAGGTCGCGGTCTACATGTCCTTCCGCTTCCTCTTCGGCATCTTCGGCCCGGAGTTCTCCTTCCAGCGCCTGCCCAGCCACCTCATCTTGCTCGCGGGCGCCTGCCTCGGCGTCGTCTTCTCCAGCCTCTCCGCGATCCGCCAGCAGAGCGTCAAGCGCCTGCTCGCCTACTCCTCCGTCGGCCAGATCGCCTACATCGTCGCCGGCTTCTCGCTCGCCAACGAGAACGGCGTCGCCGCCTCGATCATCCACATCTTTAACCACGCCGTCACCAAGGGCGGCATGTTTATGGCCGTCGGCGCCGTCGCGCTGCGCGTCGGCGGCACGGATCTCAAGCACATGCGCGGCCTCGGCCGGCGCATGCCGCTCACCATGGCCGCCCTCACCGTCGGCGGCCTCGGCCTCGTCGGCTTCCCCCTCACCGCCGGCTTCATCTCCAAGTGGTACCTCATCAAGGGCGCCCTCGACGCCGGCATGTGGGGCCTCATCGCCATCGTCTTGCTCGGCTCGATCCTCGCGCTCGTCTACGTCTGGAAGATCATCGAGGCCGTCTACTTCCACGAGCCTGAGGATCCCCGCGCCCGAGACGCCACCGAGGCCCCCATCATGATGCTCGTCCCCATGTGGACCCTCATCGGCCTCAGCCTCTACTTCGGCGTCGACGCCAACTTCACCAGCGACACGGCCCTGCGGGCCGCCAAGTCCTTGCTCGGAGGTGCGCCGTGATCGACAACGCGCTCCCGCTCCTCGCGATCGCCGTCCCCCTCGCCGGCGCCCTCCTGATCGGCCTCTTCGGCCGCTGGCCCAACCTGCGCGAGCTCGTCACCGTGCTCACCAGCGTCAGCCTCTTAGGCGTCGTCGTCCAGCTCATCGAGCCCGTGCTCGCGCCCGACTTCTGGACCACGAGCTGGTTGCAGCCCGCCTACGAGGCCGTCCAGGTGCTCCCCGGCGTCCCCCTCGCCTTCAAGGTCGAGCCCCTCGGCCTGATCTACGCGCTCATCGCCTCGAGCCTGTGGATCCTCAACTCGCTCTACTCCGTCGGCTACATGCGGGGCAACCGCGAGGCCCACCAGACCCGCTTCTACATCTGCTTCGCCGTCGCGATCGCCGCCGTCATGGGCATCGCCTTCGCCGGCAACATCTTCACCCTCTTCATCTTCTACGAGGCGCTCTCCCTCAGCACCTACCCCTTGGTCTCGCACAAGGGCACCCCGGAGGCGGTCAAGAGCGCGCGGATCTACCTCGGCATCCTCGTCGGCACCTCCGTCGGCCTCTTCCTGCCCGCCATCATCGCCACCTACTTCTTCACCGGCACCCTGGCCTTTCAGCCAGGCGGCGTCTTCCAGGCCGCGCTCGCCGACGGCACCCTCACCGGCCCCGTCCTCGGCCTGCTCTTCGTCCTCTACATGTACGGCATCGGCAAGGCCGCCTTGATGCCCATGCACCGCTGGCTGCCCGCCGCGATGGTCGCGCCCACCCCTGTCAGCGCGCTCTTGCACGCCGTCGCCGTCGTCAAGGCCGGCGTCTTCAGCGTCGTCAAGGTCGTCCTCTACGTCTTCGGCAGCGCCAGCCTCGTCGGCGCCGCCCAGGGCGAGTGGCTCATCTACGTCGCCGGCGCCACCATCCTCATCGCCTCCGCGATCGCCCTCTTCCAGGACAACCTCAAGCGGCGCCTCGCCTACAGCACCGTCTCGCAGCTCTCCTACATCACCCTCGCCGCCTCCTTGCTCTCGCCCTACGGCTTCATGGCGGCCGCCTTGCACATCGCCGCCCACGCCTTCGGCAAGATCACCCTCTTCTTCGCCGCCGGCTCGATCTACACCGCCGCTCACAAGACCAAGGTCTCCGAGCTCGACGGCATCGGCCGCAAGATGCCGTGGACCATGGCCGCCTTCACCATCGGCGCCCTCTCGATGATCGGCGTGCCGCCCACCGCTGGGTTCATCTCCAAGTGGTACCTCTTACAAGGCGCCTGGGAGACCGGCTACGTCTTCGTCGTCGTCGTCGTCACCCTCTCCACCCTGCTCAACGCCAGCTACTTCCTGCCGATCGTCTACCGCGCGTTCTTTAAGGCGCCAGCGGACGATCACGGCCACCACGATCACGGCCACCACGATCACGGCCACCACGCTCACGGCCACGATCACGCCCACCACGGCGATCACCACGCCGATCACCACGCCGATCACGGCGAGGCCCCGCTGCCGATCGTCGTCGCCCTGACCTGCACGGCCGCCGGCACCATCATCCTCTTCTTCTTCCCCGACCTCGCCCTCGGCCTCGCCGAGCAGATCCGCAGGGGGTTGCCATGAGCGTTGATCCGCACGACAAGGGCCTGATCGCCCAGCTCCGCGCCCCCTGGGCCTCGATGCTCGCCGAGAGCCCCCGCGCCGTGAAGGCCTTCTGGGTCGCCTCGATCCTCATCCTCATCGCCCTCGCCCTCGCCGACGTGGTCGTGCATCACCACGCGCACTTCGAGATCGACGGCACCCCCGGCTTCTACTCCCTCTACGGCCTCGGCGCCTGCGTGCTCATGGTCGTCGTCTCCAAGTTCGTCGTCTCGCCCCCGCTGAAGCGGAAGGACACCTACTACAATGATTGAGTTTCCGCCGGGGCTCATCTTGGTGCTGGGCGCCTTGATCCTGCCGCTGCTCGGCCGCGGCCCGGTGATGCGCGCCTTCAGCCTGCTCCTCCCGCTCGCCACCCTCGCCGCCGTCTGGATGGTCCCGGGCGACGCGCAGGTCACTTGGAGCTTCCTCGACCTCGAGCTCCGCCCGCTCGTCTGGAACGCCCCCACCCGCGTCTTCGCGACCATCTTCTCGCTCATGGCCTTCGGCGGCGCCCTCTTCGCGCTCAACCAGCCGCGCCGCGTCGAGCTCCCCGCCGCCTTCATGTACGCCGGCTCTGCCGTCTGCGTCACCTTCGCCGGCGACATCCTCACCCTCTTCATGTTTTGGGAGCTGATGGCGATCGGCTCCACCATCGTCGTCTGGAGCGGCGGCACCCCCGAGGCCGCCAAAGCCGGCCAGCGCTACGTCGCCGTCCACCTCGTCGGCGGCGTCGTGCTCATGGCCGGGATCCTCGCCCACGTCTTCGCCCTCAAGGCAGGAGGCGTCGCCGATCCGATCGCCCTGCGTTACTTCGAGTTCGGCCCCAACGGCTTCGACGCGCTCAGCTTCGCCGGCGCCGGCGACATCGCCCCCTGGCTCATTCTCATCGGCGTGCTCGTCAACGCCGCCACCCCGCCGCTCGGCTCCTGGCTCGCCGACGCCTACCCCGAGGCCTCTGAGAGCGGCACTGTCTTCCTCAGCGCCTTCACCACCAAGACCGCCGTCTACGTCTTGATGATCCTCTTCGCCGGCACCGAGCTGCTCATCTACGCCGGCATGCTCATGGCCGTCTACGGGATCGTCTACGCGATCCTCGAGAACGACATGCGGCGGATCCTCGCCTACTCGATCGTCAACCAGGTCGGCTTCATGGTCTGCGGCATCGGCATCGGCACCGAGATGGCCCTCAACGGCGCCGCCGCGCACGCCTTCGCCCACATCATCTACAAGGCGCTCCTCCTCATGTCCGCCGGCTCGGTCCTCTACATGACCGGCAAGCGCAAGTGCACCGACCTCGGCGGCCTCTACCACACCATGCCGATCACCATGTGGTGCGGCATCATCGGCGCCCTCGCGATCTCCTCCTTCCCCTGGACCTCCGGCTTCGTCTCCAAGTCCATGATCTCGCAGGCCGCCGCCGACGGCCACCTCTTCCTCCCCTGGATGGTCCTCACCGCCGCCTCCGCCGGCGTCTTCTTGCACGCCGGCATCAAGTTCCCCTGGTTCGTCTTCTTCCAGAAGGACTCGGGCCTGCGCCCCAAAGATCCGCCGTGGAACATGAAGGCCGCGATGCTCCTCTTCGCCTTCCTCTGCGTCGCCCTCGGCCTCGGCTACCAGCCCCTCTACGACATCCTCCCCTACCCCGCCACCGGCCCGGAGCCCCTCTACGAGCCCTACAGCGCCTCTCACATCGTCAGCCAGCTCCAGCTCTTGCTCTGGTCCGGCCTCGCCTTCTTCCTCCTCCTCCCGATCTTGAAGCGCACCCTCACGATCACGCTCGACTTCGACTGGTTCTACCGCGCCTTCTTCCCTGGCCTCTGGCGGCGCGCGCTGAAGCCCGTCGTCGACCTGCTCGTCAACCTCCGCGACCTCTTCTTCGACGAGTGCATCAAGGTCGGCCGCGCCGTCACCCAAGCCGACGCCCTCGCCGCCCAGATCCCGATCTTCCGCGAGTGGAGCCTCGGCTCTGCCATGGTCCTCACCACCTTCGTGCTCTTCGTCTACCTGATCGTCGGCTTCCTCCACTGACCCGCGCCACATCGGCTAGATTCCGCCCATGACCAAGGCCACCCCGCCCGCCCCGCACGTCCACGGCCCGAGCTGCGATCACGATCACGACCACGATCATCACGATCACGACCACAAGGCCGTCCCCTACGTCAGGATCGACCCCAAGCTCGGCCGCAACGACCCCTGCCACTGCGGCTCAGGCGCCAAGTACAAGCGCTGCCACGGCGCCTGATCCTGATCCTGTCTCTCGGGCCAGCGACCCGCGAAGCCCGCTCAGTACACGTACAGCGCCGGGTGTCGGACCAGCAGCGAGCGCTGGCAGGGGCTCAGCACCCAGCCGTAGGTCGCGTCGACCGCCGACATCAAGTTGAACGTGTTCTCCGGCAAGAACGGGTTGATGTCGTCGCACGCGGACGACTCCACCTCCTCGAGCTCGCCGATCGCCGCCGCGATCACCCGCGCGGCCCGCCGCGAGAACGCCGCCGCCCCGCTATGAAAGCCCCCGGGCCCCAGATCCGTCGGCATCACCAGGACCGGCGATCGGAACGGCGTCTTCGGGTCGGTCGAGTGCGCGTACCCGCCGCGGAATTCGCCCGCGTAGCCGTCCCCCTGCCACAGCGACTCCACCACGTACACCGTCAAGCGCTCGATCGACTTCCGCGGCTGATACGCCGCCAGCAGGCTCGCCTCGCCCCGATCCTCGATCGAGCGAAGCGACGCGATCATCGGCGCCGGCAGCCCCACCTCCGCCGCCACCAGCCCGCGGCTCAGCGATCGGTTCAGCGTCACCCCGGCCCCCTCCAGGTAGCCGCTCGCGCCCTCGATGATGAGCGAGGTCGCCCGCGTCCGCTTCTCCGGCGTGAAATCGCCGACGAAGACCACATCGACCGCGATCCCCGCCATCAGCCCCCACTCGATCGTCCGCAGCTCCAGCCCTGGAGAAGGCGCGCCGCCCTTGATCCCGCTCACCAGCATGTTCAGGCGGTCGTTATAGAGGCGCTGCCCCAGCCCTGAATTCAGCGGGTACGACAGGTGGAAGTCGTGCACCTCGCTGATCGATCGCGGCGCCACCGTGATCGGCCGGTCCAGCCGGATCGCCCAGCTCTGCGCCTTCTGCCCGTCGTGCACGATCCCGCTGACCACGCTGTCCAGCGTCTGTGGAAGATCTGTCCCATTGGCCACATACACGCTCGCGTCCAAGCGCAGGAATTCGCCGCGGCGCACCGGCACCCCGCGGCGGCGCGTCGGGTGCCCGTCGCGCGGGAACACCACCGTGTCCACGTGATCACGCGGCAGCACCGGGAATTCCCCCTCGACCACCTGCTGCCCGCGCGCCGCCTCGACCAGCTCCACCCGCAGCTGCGCCCGCGCCGGCCAGTCGAGCTCGAAGCCGTCCAGGCACGCCACGAAGCTCCCCAGCTCTGCGCCGTCGAAGGTCACGATCCGATCGCGCGCCCCCTGCGAGTCCACCCCCGTCGCCACCCGGATCACCCGCGACAGCGACGGCGCCGCCGCCTGCACCTCCACGGTCACCGAGAACGGCTCCTTCACGTACACGAGGCCGTGGCCCTCGACCGCGGGCGCGTCGCACGAGCCCCCGCGCACCGACACCGCCACGATCGCCGAGCCCATGCGCGGCTGCTCTGGCTCCTGCGGCTCGTCCTCCAGCAGCCCCGCGCAGCCCGCGAGCGCCATCACGCCCGCGACCGTCCAGAGCGCAGCGCCGGGGCCGAACCTGGCCTTCAAACCATCTCCTTGGTGCAGCGCGCCCGACATGTCCTGCTCGCCGCGGCAGGGTAGCGTGAATCACAGCGCCGCGACAAGCCACGCGCGGATCTGCGCCGTGCGCCATGCTGGGGGTTCGGCGCCGCGCATGCGTGTGTACGCATCGATCGCCGCGACTCCCCCTGTACACTCCCCTGATGCGAAGCCACGCCGCGCCCCTCGTGCTCCTCGGCCTCCTCGCCTGTCAGCGCCCCGACCCGTCAACGAGCGCCGGATCCCCCGCGCCGACGCCCCTCGCCCCGCCGCCGGCGCCCGCGCTCCCGATCGCCCCGCCGCTCGCCGAGCCGATCCCGACCCAGCCCGAGGAGCCAGCCGCACCGGCCCTCACCGAGCGCCCCATGTACTACGAGCGCGCGATCCTCCCCGCCGATCTCGAGGGACGCAGCCTGCGCGAGCTCACCCTGCTGCGCAACACCATCTACGCGCGGATCGGCCAGCGCTTCCGCAAGCAGTGGCTCATCGACTACTTCCACGCCCAGCCGTGGTACCAGCCGCGCGAGAGCGTCGACGAGTCCACCCTCAGCGAGCTCGATCTCAAGAACGCCGAGGCGATCGTCGACTACGAGGCCACCTTCACCCCCGCCCAGCTCCGCGACGCCCGCGAGCGGATCAACGAGCGCATGCGCGGCGAGGCCCTCAGCGCGGACGACACCGTCGAATTCCAGCTCATCGCCGCCCGCCTCGGCGAGTGGCAAGGCGGCGACGAGATCGACGCCTCACAGCGCTCCCCCCTCGAGGATCCTGATCGCCTCGACCAGCTCCTCACCGTCGAGCACCTCGCCGATCTCTCCCTCCGCGACCTCCGCCTCCTCCGCAACACCATCTACGCCCGCCGCGGCCGCCTCTTCCGCTCCAACCTCCTCCGCGATCACTTCGGCGCCATGGCCTGGTACGCCCCCGTCGACGACTTCAGCGACGCCAAGCTCACCGCCATCGATCGCAAGAACATCCGCCTGATCAAGAGCGTCGAGGCCGACAACGGCGGCCCCATCACCGACTGGGGCCACAAGGTCGAAGAGGGCTGGTTCTACGGCGCCTGATGAGCCCCCTCGCGCCCCGTGCGGGCGCCCGACAGCACCACTCGCCCCACCTCGCTCCGCCGCCGCGCCGCCGGATAGCGTTCGCGTACGCGCCGCGCTATAACGCGCGCTCATGCGTCGCCCTGGCCCGCTCGCCCTCGCCCTCGCGCACCTCCTCGCCTGCGCCGGCGACGGCCCCGATCGCAGCTCCTTCGGCCTCTCCGGCGGCGGCATCCAGCCCAGCGACACCGGCGACACCAGCGGCACCAGCGGCGGCGACGAGTCTGACAGTGACGACCCCACCGCCACCAGCGCCTCCTCGTCCTCCTCGTCCTCTTCGTCCTCTTCGTCCTCCGAGGGCACCACCGCCACCTCCGCCGCCACGCACCCTGGCTGCACCGAGCCTTGCGACGATCCCCCCGGCCCCTGCGATCAGCCGCAAGGGATCTGCTTCGCCGGCCAGTGCGAGTACCAGCTCAAGCCAGCCGGCTCCCCCTGCGAGGTCGACGATCCCTGCGCCAGCGGCGGCGCCGGCCTCTGCGACGAGGACGGCGCCTGCAGCGGCGGCGCCCCCATCGACTGCACCCGCCCCAACGCTATCGGCGGCGCCTGTCTCGAAGGACAGTGCGGCGGCTGGACCTGCGTCGCCCCCTGGGAGGACTGCGACGGCGACATGGACAACGGCTGCGAGGTCCCCACCGGCGTCGCCAACCAGTGCGACGCCCAAGGCCTGAACCCCGAGACCGGCTGCTGGACCGCCTACTGCGGCGCCCTCGACGATCCCAAGGCCACCAACTTCGGCGCCTTCTTCTGCTACGACTGCTCCACCTGCCACTCCCCCGAGCCTGGCCTCGTCCAGTGGTGCAACCACACCACCGGCCAGTGGTACCCCCTCGAGCCGAACACCTGCGGCGCCTGGTTGGACCTCGTCTGCGCCCCAGGCTGAGCACGCCGCCTCAGCCCCCCGCCGACGCGTAGCGCCGCAGCGACGCCGACCAGCAGCGCCGCGCGATCACCAGCAGCCCCGCCGCCACCACCACCGCGATCCCCAGGTCGACCGCCGCCAAGCGCCCCAGCAGCGCCTCGGCCGGCATCGTCGTCATCACCGCGAACGGCACCACGAACGTAAAGAGCGCCTTCAGCGGCCCCCTAAACACCGAAGAGGGCCACCGCGCGAAGTCGAGCAGCGCGTCGAACAGGTACGTCAAGTTTTGCAGCTGCATCGCCAAGAAGCTCGCGCACAGCGCCAAGATCCCCAGCGCGTACAGCCCCACGATCCCCGCCGCGATCACCACCAGCGCCGCCCCGATCATCCACAGATCCGGCGCCGCCCCGACCTTGACCAACGCCACCACCAGCAGCGCCGCCCCTGCCGCCGCCTCCGTCAGCCGCCACGGCGAGAACGCCGCCGTCAAGCACAGCGCCAGCGCGTCGACCGGCCGCAGCAGCAGCGCGTCCAGCGAACCGCGGCGGATGTGCTCCATGCTCTCGATCAGCGCCGGCTGCAGCAGCGCCCCGAAGATCCCCGAAAAAACCATAAACAGCCCCGTCACCGCCATCAGCTCCCACGGCCCCCAGCCCGCCACCGTCTCCTGATAGCTGGTCGCCACCAGCAGCGGGATCACCCCGATCGCGCTCCACAGCGCCCCCAGCAGCCCCTCTGTCCAGAAGCCCAGGCGGTACTGTAGCGCCGCCAGCGCGCTCATCCGCGCCTGCGCCGCGATCAACCGCAGCACCGCCCGCGCCCCGCTACGCCCCATACGCCCCATACACCCGCACCCCGCGGCGCCACGCCCAGACGAGCCCTAGCCACGCCGCCGCCGCCCAGCCCCACTGGATCGCCAGCCCCGTCGCCGCCTCGACGCTCGTCAGCCGCCCCACCGCCAGCTCCGTCGGAAAGCCCAGCGCCGCGTGGAACGGCAGCGCCCTCGCGATCGTCGCCACCTCACCCGGCAGCAAGCTGGTCGGCAGGACATACCCCGAAAGGACCATAAACAGCCCGGCCCAGATCTCATACACCGCGCTCGATCGGGTCACCCAGAACGCCAAGCAGGCGATCGACGCCTGCACCGCGAAGTTCAGCAGCCACCCGCCGATCAGCGCCAGCGGCAAGACCACCAGCGCCCCCGCGTCCTGCGTCCACGTCGCCCCGCCCGCCGCGATCAGCACCGCGATCGCCAGCGGCGCCGCCAACACCAGCCGCACCGGCAGCGCCGCCAGGTTCTGCATCAAGTGGTGCAGCAGCGGGTGGATCGGCCGCATCAGCAGCACGTTCAGGTCACCGAGCCTGATCTGCCGCTCCAGGTCCCACACCACCCAGCTCGCGGTCAATTGTCGGACCAAGAACGCCCCGACAAAGTACGCCACGAACTCTGGCGCCCCGTACGCGCCGATCGGCCCGCCGCTGCGCGCGATCTCCGACCACAGCGCCAGCGACACCAGCGGGAAGGTCGTCGTCAGGATCCACACCAACATCGACGTTCGGTACGCCACCGCCTCCGCGATCCCCAGCCGCCACAGCGCCGCCGAAGCCGCCAACCAGCGCCTCACCCCGCCTCCTCCTCGTCGGTCTTCGCCCGCGAGAACAGCGCCCGCATCACCTCCTCGAGCGGCGCGTCCTTCACCGACAGCTCCCGGCTCTCCGGCCACGCCAGCAGCGCCGGCACCACCGCCGCCACCGCCTCGGGCGCCACGTCCAGCGTCACCCGCGACGGGCTCCACTCCACCACCCTTCCCAGCGCTGCCAGCGCCGCCGCCGCCGGGATCCTCGCCGCCGACACGCTGATCCGCCGCAGCGGGCTGATCTCCCGCGTCAGCGCCTCGATCGAGCCATCAAAGCGCAGCCGCCCTTCATCGATCACGACGATCCTCGGGCACAGCGCCGCCACGTCCTCCATATAGTGGCTGGTCAGCAGCACCGTCGCCCCCTCCTCCTCGTTGTACGTGCGGATGAAGCCGCGGATCGCCGCCTGCATCGCCACGTCCATGCCGATCGTCGGCTCATCGAGGAAGAGCACCTGCGGCCCATGCAGCAGCGCCGCGATCAGCTCGCACTTCATCCGCTCGCCGAGGCTGAGCTGGCGCACCGGCTTCTCGATGATCGAGCCCGCCGCTAGCAGCGACACCAGCCGCTCCAGCCGCTGCTTGAAGATCCGCCCCTCGATCTCAAAGATCACCCGGTTCAGCTCGAAGGTATCGACCGCCGGCAGATCCCACGAGAGCTGCCGCTTCTGCCCGACCACCAGGCTGATCGATCGCAAAAATTCGCGCTCGCGTTGGTGCGGCGTCCAGCCGCCCACCCGCACGGAGCCCGCGCTCGGCAGCAGCAGCCCGGCGAACATCTTCAGAGTCGTCGTCTTGCCCGCCCCATTCGGCCCCAAGAAGCCCACCCGCTCCCCGCGCGCGATCGACAGCGACAGCCCCCGCACCGCCTCCACCGTCGTCGTCTGGCGGCGAAACAACGCGCGCACCGCCGCCCCCAGCCCCGCCTCGCGGTGGGCCACGGTGAAGCGCTTGCTCAGCCCTTCGGCGCGGACGACCAGCTCGCTCACGGCCGCAGCCTAGCCCACTTTTCGCGCCAGTCTCCGCGCCGACCTGCCCGCCGGCCGCTGCCCCCTCCCTTGCCGACCCTGAGGCCCGCGGTTACTCTGCATGGCGACTTTCGCACCCGCGCGCGGCCCTCGCGGCCGCCAGGAGGACCTGTGAGCTACCAGACCAACCAGCAACACACCGAATTTCAAGGCATCGATCTCGGCCCCACCGCGGAGCGAGCCAGCGTCGCCGAGCGCTCCAAGTTCATCGAACGCACCTACATGCACCTCGCTGGGGCGATCGCCGCGTTCGTCGGCATTGAATTCGCCCTCTTCAGCAGCGACGCCGCGGTGAGCGCCGTCATCGGCGTCCTCGAGGCGGGCCGCATGGGCTGGCTCATCGTGCTCGGCGCCTTCATGGTCGTCAGCTTCATCGCCGATCGTTGGGCCCGCAGCGCCACCTCCAAGCCCCTCCAGTACGCCGGCCTCGGCGTCTACGTGGTCGCCGAAGCGGTCGTCTTCATGCCGCTGCTCCTGATCGCCAAGATGGTCGGCGGCGCGGACATCATCTTCACCGCCGCCGTCTCCACCCTCGCGATCTTCGCCGCCCTCACCGGCGTCGTCCTCTACACCAAGAAGGACTTCTCGTGGATGCGCAGCGCCCTCGCGGTCGCCGGGATCGGCGCCATGGTGCTGATCGGCCTCAGCCTGGTGATGGGCTTCAGCCTCGGGATCCTCTTCACCGTCGCGATGATCGTCTTCGCCGGCGGGTACATCCTCTACGACACCTCCAACGTGCTCCACCACTACCGCACGGATCAGTACGTCTCGGCCTCCTTGGCGCTCTTCGCCTCCGTCGCCCTGCTCTTCTGGTACGTGCTCCGCTTCATCATGTCGATGAGCCGGAACTAGGCCAGGGCCCGCGAGGGCGCTGAAAGTACGAGGGTCAGGCGGCGACGCCTGGCCCTTTTTTTTCTGGCGCGCCCTCGGCGCGACGCGAAAGAAGCTGACCTTGAGGCCAGATCACGGCAGCTTATCGCCGACCTCACAGATGAAGCGGTGGCTGGTGAAGCCGTTGAACGGCAGCGCCACGTACTTATTGATCGTGCCGTCGCTCTTCCAGTCGTAGTACATCGAGCACTTGTAGCAGTTCGTCACCGCCGGCTCCCCTGGCACCCCGACGTCGCTCACCCAGTACGGCCCCAGATCGATCGATCGCCACGCCGCGCACGACGTCGAGTTCAGCGGCTCGCCCACGCAGCTCTTCCCGGTCTCTTTGGGGAAGATCCCCAAGATGCTCATATACCCCGGGTCCGCCCACACCTTGCCGCCGCTCGCCGGCTGGAGGTTCACGCTCGTCGCGAACGCGTACGCCGCCGCCGCGTGCGCCGGCGATCGAGTCGTCAGCAGGTGCAGCCCATATTTTTGGCACTCCGCCTCTGCCAGCAGCAGGGTCAGCGGCGGCGAGCTCTGGTCCTTCTCCACGTCCACCTTGAAGAACGTGTAGCCGCCCCCGTCCGCCACCATCTCGCACCACACCGGCGTCGGCTCTGGGTCGCCCCACGGGAAGATCAAATACGTCCCCGTGTTCGCCCCAGGCGCCACGTCCTTCACGTGTTTGCACGAGATCGGCTTCACGCAGCCGTCGACGCAGCCGTCCGTGTTATCGCCGTCATCACCGTCGTCGCAGCTCTCATCGCCTTGCACGACCCCGTCCCCGCAGCGCGGCCCTCGCGTGCACCACGGCGTACAGCCGTCATACACCCCCCACGCGTTCGCCCGCCCCGCGTCGCACTCCTCCACCCCCGCGAGCACGAAGCCGTCCCCGCACGACGCGAGCGCGCAGCCGACGCAATCATCCTCATCGACCTCGTTACCGTCATCGCAGGCCTCGACCCCGACCTGCAAGGCCCCGTCCCCGCAGACCGCCAGCTCGCAATTGCTCAGGCACGCGTCGTCGTCGCGCGAGTTGCCGTCGTCGCACGCCTCCGCGCCCTCGACGATCCCGTCCCCGCAGACCGCCCCGCCGCCCTCCGACATCGTGCCCTCGCCGATCGTCGTCGTCGCTGACGAGCTCGACCCCTCGCTCGTCGACGAGCTCGAGTCCGCCGTCGTAGAGCCGCTCGCGTCGACCTCGCTGGTCGCGTCATCGATATGTCCTCCAGGACAGCCGAGCAAGAGCAGCGCGACGATCGCCCGCGCCGCGCGCGATAGTGACACATCGAGCGCCATAGACCGCCGCAGCATACTGCATCCGCCGCGCACACGAAGTTAGCGCCGCATCCGCGCGCGATGGCGCCCTCGCCCCCACCTTCACCCGTCGCGTTATCGTCCCGCGTATGCCGAGCCCGCCGCGCCGCCTCGTCGCCCTGCTCCTGCTCGCCGCCTGCGACGCTCGCGTCGACGAGCCATCGCCGCCGATCGAAGCGCCCGTCATCGCGCCCTCGCTCGCCGAGCCGAGCCCGCCCATCGATCCCCCGCGCCTCGCGGATCCCGAGCCGGGTCCACCCGCCGCCGCGCCGCCGCTCCAAGTACAAGCGACCCCGCCGCCCCTCCCCCTCGTCGAGCGCCTGCTCCCCGCCAGCGACGAGCGTGATCGCCTCACCCGCGACTACCGCGCCCGCCACGAAGGCGACGGCGCCGCGGGCCTCGAGATAACCCCCACGATCATCGTCCTCCACCACACCGGCGGCGGCTCCCTCGACGCCGCCTGGCGCTACTTCGCCCGCGATCGCGTCGAAGCTGGCCGCAAGACCATCGCCAGCGCTGGCGCCCTCAACGTCGCCGCCCACTACCTCATCGATCGCGACGGCACCATCGTCCAGATCCTCCCCGAAACCCGCTTCGCCCGCCACTGCATCGGCCTCAACCACCTCGCGATCGGCGTCGAGAACATCGGCGACGGCGCCAAATTTCCGCTCACCGAAGCGCAAGTCGCGGCCAACGCCGCCCTCGTCCGCCACCTCGCCGCGCGCTACCCGATCACCCACCTCATCGGCCACCACGAGGCGCCGAGGCTCTACGACCACCCCTACTTCCTCGAGCGCGATCCCAAGTACCGCACCCGCAAGGGCGACCCCGGCCCGGCCTTCATGGCCGCCGTACGCGCCCGCCTCGCCGATCACCCCCTCGCCGCCCCGCCGCCGTGAGCCGCGCCCGCACGGGCGCAATTGCGCGCCGCCGCGACCCGATCCACGCTCACGCCCCCATGCAGCACCGACCTGCGCCCGCGCGCCGCCTCACCCTGCTCCGCGATCAGCCCCTCCGACCCCGCGGCGACTACGTGCTCTACTGGATGACCGCCGCCCGCCGCGCCGCGCACAACTTCGCCCTCGATCACGCCCTCGCCCACGCCCACGCCCTCGGCCGCCCTCTCCTCGTCTTAGAGCCCCTGCGCTGCGGCTATCGCTGGGCCAGCGATCGCCACCACCGCTTCATCCTGGGCGGCATGGCCGCCAACGCCCGCGCCTTCGCGGCCAGCCCTGTCCACTACCACCCCTACGTCGAGCCCACCCCTGGGGCCGGCGCCGGCCTGCTCACCGCCCTCGCCGCCCGCGCCGCCGTCGTCGTCACCGACGCCTTCCCTGGCTTCTTCTACCCGCGCATGCAAGCCAGCGCCGCCGCCAAGATCGACGCCCGCCTCGAGCGCGTCGACGGCTGCGGCCTCCTGCCGATCGCCGCCGCCGACGCCGTCTTCACCACCGCCCACGCCTTCCGCCGCTTCCTCCAGCGCGCCCTCCCCGAGCACCTCGGCGACTGGCCCGACCCCGCGCCCCTCCAAGCCCCCCTCGCGCTGCCCCGCCTCGCCGAAGTACCGGCACCCTTGCGCGCCTGGCCCGCCGCCGCCGCCGCCCTCCTCCAAGGTGACCGAGCCGAGCTCGCCGCCTTACCCATCGATCACAGCGTCCCGCCCGCGCCCCTGCATGGCGGCCAAGAGGCCGGCCAAGAGCGCCTCGACGCCTTCCTCGACGCCTCCCTCCCTCGCTACGCCGAGGCCCGCAGCCAGCCCGAGCAAAACGTCGCCAGCGGCCTCTCGCCGTACCTTCACTACGGCCACGTCGGCGCCCACCAGGCCGTCGCCGCCTTGCTCGAGCGCGAGCGCTGGGATCCCAGCCGCCTCGGCCCTGTCACCGGCTCACGGGCCGGCTGGTGGGGCCTGAGCGCCCCCGCCGAGTCCTTCCTCGACGAGCTGATCACCTGGCGCGAGGTCGGCTACAACATGGCCGCGCGCCGCCCTGATCACGATCAATACGAGTCCCTGCCCGCCTGGGCCCAGGCCACCCTCGCCGCCCACCAAGACGACCCCCGCGAGCACCGCTACGACCTCCCCACCTTCGCCGCCGCCGGCACCCACGATCCCCTGTGGAACGCCGCCCAGCGCCAGCTCCTCGGTGAAGGTCGGATCCACAACTACCTGCGCATGCTCTGGGGCAAGAAGATCCTCGAGTGGTCGACCAGCCCGCGCGAGGCGCTCGCCACCATGATCGAGCTCAACAACCGCTACGCGCTCGACGGCCGCGACCCCAACTCCTACAGCGGGATCTTTTGGGTGATGGGCCGCTACGATCGCCCCTGGGGCCCCGAGCGCCCCGTCATCGGCCTCCTCCGGCCGATGTCCTCGGACAACACCGCCCGCAAGTTCAAGGTCCGCGGCTACATCGCCCAGCACAGCGCCCAGCCCGCGCTCTTCCCCTAATTCACGAGCGGGCCAGGATCCGCCCGCAAGGGCCGCGTCTCGTCAGTGTCCTGGCTCACCCAGCGCGCGCGTGGGCGCGCGGCGGTGACATCGGCGGGTAGATCGACGATCCTCGCTCGGCCTCGGCCCGCCCCTCGCGGGCGCGCGAGAGCGCCCTCCCACCCGATCGGACCGGCATGACCGCACCTGACCTGGACCGCGCTCGCTCCTTCGTCGAGGCCCTCGATCTACCCGGGCGACCCCTCTTCTGCGGCGTCACCGGCGCCCACTTCTTCGGCTTCGCCTCGCCCGCCTCCGAGCTCGACCTCCGCGGGATCTACCTCGCCCCCACGCCGCAGCTCCTCGGCCTCGGCGGCCCGGCCGACGTCCTGGACCACCGAGGCGAGCGGGACGGCTTCCTCCACGACCTCAGCCTCAGCGAGGCCCGTCAGGCCCTCGATCTCCTCCTCCGAGGCAACGGCAACATCCTCGAGCGCCTCTTCACCCCCTGGCAGCTCTACGACACCCCGCAGCTCGCCCAGCTCCGGCAGCTCGCCCGCGGCACCCTCTCGCGCAAGTACTTCCGCCACTACCAGGGCTTCTTCCGCGGCATGTGTCGCGAGCACGAGCGCGCCGAGCGTCCCACCATCAAGACCTTGCTCCACGTCTACCGGGTCGCGCTCACCGGCGTCCACCTCCTCCAGACCGGCGAGCTCATCGCCGATCTCCGCCTCACCGCCCCGGAGTACGGCTACCCCGACGTGCTCGGCCTCATCGATCGCAAGCGCGAGAGCGGCGCCCGCAGCCCGGCCGAGCCCGCGCTCGACGCCCACCACCGCGCCCTCTGGCCCCGCCTCGCCGCGGATCTCGAGCAAGCGCACGCCGACTCTCCCCTGCCTGATCAGCCAGGTAACGCCGCCGAGCTGTCGGCCTGGCTCGTCGAGCTCCGCCTCCAGGAGCTGCGCCCCGCCCCGGTCTGATCGATCCCCGTCCCCGACGCCTAGAGATCTCTGCTATGAATCGCCCCGGAGCCGCGCAGGCGCCCCACCTCGTGGTCTAGACCACGGAATTCACCGCCTGCGGCCGGTTACAACCCCTACCTCGAGGATCGAGAGCGTGACCACGATCGTCATCGACAGCGCAGCGGGACAGGAAGGCGGCCGCGAGGCGATCGCAGCCGCCGCGATCGCCAGCCTCGACCTCGATCTCCAGATCGTGCTCGTCGGCGACGCCGCTCAGATCACCGCCGAGCTGCCCAAGATCGCCCACGACGCCGAGCGCATGCGCGTCGTCCACGCCCCGGACCGCCTCGACCCCGCCCTCGATCCCCACGAAGCCCTCCGCCAGGCCCCGCGCTCCTCGGTCGTCGTCGGCATCGAGCTCACCGCCCAGGAGGCGGACGCTGTCTTTATCTCCGCAGGTCCGCCGGGCCCGATCGTCTCCCAGGCCTTACGCGCGCTCGGCCGCCTGCCTGGGGTCCAGCGCGCCGCCCTCGCCGCGGTCTACCCCACCCTGCACCACCGCGGCCCCAACGACGACCCCTTCGCCCTCTTGCTCGACGTCGGCGCCACGATCCAGTGCAGCGCCGATCACCTCGTCGCCTTCGCCGGCATGGGCGCCGCCTACGCCGCCAAGATCTCCGCCTTGGAGCGCCCCCGCGTCGCCCTGCTCTCCAACGGCCCCTCGCCGGCCGGCGCGCCCACCCGCGTCCGCGACGCTCACGAGCGCCTCACCAAGGGCGCCCCCGCCTTCGAGTACGTGGGCATGCTGCGCGGCGATCAAGTCACCCTCGGCGAGGCCGACGTCATCGTCACCGACGGCTTCACCGGCGACGTCTTGGTGCGCACGCTCGAGGGCATCGCCGCCACCGCCGAGACCCTGCTCAGCCGCGCCGAGGCGCGCTTTCAGTGGCGTATGGGTATGAAGGCGCTCGGCGGCGGGATCGCCAAGCTGCGCGCCCTCACCGACTGGGAGAACTACGGCGGCGCGCCCCTGCTCGGCGTCGATCGCCCTGTCATCCTCACCCAAGCCGAGTGCGGCCGCCGCGCCTTCCTCAACGCGATCCGCCTCGCCGCCAAGATGCAGCGCCTCGCCGTCGTCGACGCCGTCGCCGCCGGGGCCGCCGCGATGGCCCAAGGAGAGCGACCGTGAGCGAGTGGATGGGCCCCGGAGAGCTGCTCCACCTGCGCTGGGATCTCGACAAGACCTACCTGCGCACCGAGTTCGATTCTTTTAAGGATCTCATCAAGACCTACCGGCAGAAGGCCGAGGACAAGGTCGCGATCGTCGGCGCCCGCGCGCTGCTGCAGGCCCTCCTGGATCCTGCCAAGCGTCGCCAGCGCCGCGTCACCTTCGTCAGCGGCTCGCCCACCCAGATGCGCGCCGTCTTGACCCGCAAGCTCCGCCTCGACGGCATCGAGCCTGACGTCTTCATCCTCAAGCCCAACCTCAGCAACATCCTCCAGGGCCACATCCGCTCGGTGCGCGGTCAAGTCGGCTACAAGCTCGCCGCCTTGATGCGCACCCACGTCGCCGCCGCGCACCTCCAAGAGCTGCTCTTCGGCGACGACGCCGAGCAAGACGCCTTCATCTACAGCCTCTACGCCGACATCCTCGCCGGCCGCGTCGACGCCGTCTTGCTGGCCTCGATCCTCGGCGCCTGCAAGCTCTACCGCAACGAAGTCGACGAGATCATGGCCCACCACGGCCGCCTCTACGGCGCCGGCGACGCCGTACGTCGGATCTTTATCCACCTCGAGGCGCGCTCGCCCCTCGATCGTTTCACCCCCTACGGAGCCCGCGTCGTCCCGATCTACAACTACCTCCAGGCCGCCTTAGTCCTGCGCGAGGGTCAGTTTATGCACACGCGCGACATCGTCGCCGTGCTCGAGGCCATGAGCCAAGCCGGCTACACCCCGGAGCGCCTCAGCAACTCCGTCCAGGATCTCGTCCGCCGCGGCCTGCTCGAGGTCCCGACCGTGCTCGGGCTCGCCCGCGAGCTCAGCGACGTCGAAGCCACCCGAGGCCGCACGATCAGCACCTTTATCCGCAAGCTCCGCGCCACCGTCGGCGATCTCGAGCACGTCTACCGAGCCAAGCAAGAGTGGCCCACCGAGATCAACTACCTCAGCCTCTACCACCAGGCCCGATTCCGTCGCCAGCGCCACCGCCTCCTCGGGATCCCCCTGCTCGACGACTGAGCCCGCGGCCGCCTCGTCCCCGCGTGGTACCGTGCGGCCATGTCGCGCCGCACCGCAGCCAGCCCCCTCGTCCTCATCCTGCTCGCCGCTTGCGCGGACGGCGGCCCCGACGCCAAGACCGAGGCGACGGGCGACTCTGCCACCACGGGTGACTCTGCCACCACGGCCGACTCCGCCACCACCGCCGACTCTACCACCGCCGACTCTGCCACCACCGACGAGACCACCGGCGCCCCCCAGCTCCCCTGCAACGGCCACCCGGAGCTCTGCGATCGCCCCCTCGATCAGATCACCATCCCCGCCACCCACAACTCCTTCGCCGCCCTCGACGACGGCTTTAAGCCCCTCGGCGCCAACCACCAGACGGGGGTCGCCGCCCAGCTCGCCGCTGGGATCCGCGGCTTTATGCTCGACGTCACCCTCGACGACGGCGTCCCCACCCTCTGCCACGGCCCCTGCTGGTTGGGCTCGATCCCGCACATCGATCAAGTCCTCGAGATCGCCGAGTTTTTACATAACAACCCCCGCGAGGTCTTGTTTATCATCTACCAAGACGACCTCGATCCCGCCTTCATCGCCGCCGACTACGAAGAGGCCGGCCTCACCGAGCAGCTCTGGGCCTGGGACGGCGGCCCCATGCCCACCCTCGGCCAGCTCCTCGAGCAAGACAAGCGCCTCATCCTCAGCGCCGAGTCCGCCGGCCCCCCGCCTCTTTGGTATCACCACGCCTGGGATCTCTATTGGGACACGCCCTATAGCTACACCGACCCCAGCGAATTCACCTGCGAGCTCAACCGCGGCGCCCCAGGCAACCCCCTCTTCTTAATCAACCACTGGCTCAGCGACGACCTCGGCCTACCCACCCAAGCCGGCGCCGCCCAGGTCAACACCTACGAGGCCCTCTACGCCCGCGCCACCCAGTGCGCCCGAGAAGCGGGCCGCCCCCCCACCCTGCTCGCCATCGATTTTTACGAAGGCAGCGCCCTCATCGAGGTCGTCAACGCCCTCAACGACCTCCGATGAGCCGCGTCGGCGCGCGGTGTTTACCCGCCTCGCCGCAGCACGATCAAGTACTGGAACTCCAGCATCGCCTCATCCACCCGCTCCACCACCAGCCCCAGCGGGCTCAGCGCCGCGATCACCTCTTCGGAGCGCAGCCGCATCGCCTTTGGCGGCCCTGGCGATCCTTCCGGCGCGTCCTTCTTGAAGTCCACGATCACCAGCCGCCCCTCTGGTTTCAGGCTCTTCAGGACATGTGCGAAGAAGCTGCTTGGCGCCTCGATGTGGTGGAACACGTCGCACACGAACGCCAGGTCGAGCCCGTCGGGCAGCTTCGGATCGGCCGCCGTCCCCAGCACCGGCACCACGTTCGTGAGCCCCTCTGCCGCCGCGCGTTCGCCCAGGTGCGCCACCATCGCCGGCTCGATGTCGTTCGCGTACACCTTCCCGCGCGGCAGCGCCTTCGCGAAGCGCACCGCGAACGTCCCGGTGCCTGCCCCGATGTCTGCGATCACCGCGTCCTCGGCCAGCCCTAGCCCTGCGATCACCGCGTCTGGTTTTTGCCACGCGATCCGCTCCTCGCTGTCGAACATCTTTGCAAAGCGAGCCGGGTCATCGAAGCGGTGGTGCCCCCCGTGCCCCCCGTGCTCCCCGTGCTCCCCGTGCTCCCCGTGCCTCCCGTGCTCTCCGTGCCCTTCTTTGTGAGCGTGCTCGTCCGGCCTCACCTCGACCTCTCCTTTGTGCTCGGCGTCGTGACCCGCCGCCGCGTTCGAGGCGACCGGGGCCGCCCGCGCCGCATCATCGCCTGCGCCCTGGCCGCACGCCACCGCTGAGCACGCGCTCAGCCACACCCCGAAGAACCCGCCTGAGATCGAAGGAGAAGATCGCCGGTCGCTCGCCATCGAGCGGCGGTATACGCCAGCCCGCCGCGATCCACAAAGCCCCCTCGCCGCGTGATAAGCCCCACCGATGACCGACTCCGCGATCGAACACCTCCGCACCCTCACCTATCAAAAGACCGGCAAGATCGCCCGGATCGCCCTCAACCGGCCGGATCGAGGCAACGGGATCACCTTCGACATGCCCCGCGAGCTCGCCGCCCTCGTCGAGCGGGCCAACCTCGATCCCGAAGTCCACGTCATCGCCTTGAGCGGCAACGGCAAGGGATTTTGTGGTGGTTACGACCTCGTCAACGCCGAAGATCCTGCCGGTCTGCTCGGCGCGGACCTTGATCCACGCGCCGCGCCTCCGGGTTCGCCGCTGGATCCGGCCGTCATCGCTGGCAACCATGATCCGGCCCGCACCTGGGATCCCATGGTCGACTACGCCATGATGAGCCGCAACCTCCGCGGCTTCATGAGCCTCTTCCACGGCGACAAGCCGGTCGTGTGCAAGATCCACGGCTTCTGCGTCGCTGGCGGCACCGACCTCGCCCTCTGCGCCGATCTGCTCATCGTCGCTGACGACGCCAAGATCGGCTATCCCCCTGCGCGCGTCTGGGGTTGTCCGACCTCAGCGATGTGGATCTATCGAATCGGCGCCGAGCGGACCAAGCGCCTCCTCTTCACCGGCGACTGCCTCTCTGGCAAAGAAGCCGCCGCCTGGGGCCTCGCCGTCGAGTCTGCGCCCGCCGATCGCCTCGATGATCGCTTCGAGGCGCTCCTCCAGCGGATCGCCCGAGTCCCGCAGAACCAGCTCATGATGATGAAGTTGATGGTCAACCAATCGATCCTCAACCAAGGTCTCCAGAGCGCTCAGCTCCTCGGCACCCTGATGGACGGCCTCACCCGCCACACCGCCGAGGGCTACGCCTTCCGCCAGCAGGCGATCGATCGAGGCTTCCGCGAGGCCGTACGTGCCCGCGACGAGCCGTTCGGCGACCGAGGCGCCTCCACCTTCAAGGGCTGACAGCGACGACGAGCGGGGGCGCACGCCACCACCCTTGGGGTGAGGCCGCCCCCTCACGCGCCCCTCACAGATCACGTATCCTCGCGCGGCGGGCCCCTGAGATGCCTCAAAGCGCGGACGGTCGGGATCGATTCGAGCTCCGGCGTCGCCTCGGAGCCGGCGCCATGGGCGTCGTCTACGAGGCCTTGGATCGCCAGCGCGGCGAGCTCGTCGCCCTCAAGACCCTCCCGAACATCGAGTCGGAGGCGTTATACCGCTTCAAGCGCGAGTTTCGCACCCTCGCCGACATCGCCCATCCCAACCTCGTCAACCTCTACGAGCTCTTCATCGACGGCGAGCGCTGCTACTTCACCATGGAGCCGATCGACGGCGAGAGCTTCCTCGCGCATGTCCGTCCTGGCGCCGTCCACAGCGAGAGAGACACCCTCGGCGGCGCCGCCGATCTTCATCACCCCAGCGACACCACCGATCTCGATCTTCAGCTCGTCGACGCCGCCCCTGGCGCCCCGCCGCCGCCGCCGGATCGCGACCCCGACGCCGCCCCCCTCGACCTGCCCCGCCTGCGCGCCGCCCTCCGTCAGCTCGTCGAGGGCGTCGCCGCCTTGCACGCCGCTGGCAAGCTCCACCGCGATCTCAAGCCCTCCAACGTCCTCGTCGATCGCGGCGGTCGCGTCGTCATCCTCGACTTCGGCCTCGCCACCGACGCGCGCGGCCCCGCCGCCGACGACGGCCTCTCGGGCACCGCCGGCTACATGGCCCCGGAGCAGGTCGGCGGCCGCAGCGAGCCCGCCAGCGACTGGTACGCCGTCGGCGTCATGCTCTACGAGGCGCTCGCTGGCCGCCGCCCCTTCGTCGGCCCCATGATGCAGATCCTCCGCGACAAGCGCGAGCGTGATCCCCCGCCGCTCGATCAGCTCGCCCCGGATCTGCCCCCCGAGCTCGTCGCCCTGTGCGCCCGCCTGCTCGCGCGCGATCCGGCGCTCCGCCCGGGGCCGCCCCAGATCATGGCGCTGCTCGGCGTCGAGCCCCAGCGCGCCGCCGGTTTCTTCCCACCTGTCTCTCAGGACATCGAGCTCGTCGGCCGCGCCGATCACCTCGCCGCCCTCCGCGAAGCGCAGCGCCGCGCCCGCGAGGGCGACGCCGTCGCCGTCTACATCTACGGCCCCTCGGGCGCCGGCAAGAGCGCCCTCTGCCGCGCCTTCCTCGCCGAGCGCCGCGACGAGCCCGCAGCCGTCATCTTGCGCAGCCGCTGCTACGTCCACGAGTCAGTCCCGTACAAGGCCCTCGACGGCGTCATCGACAGCCTCAGCCGCGCCCTCGCCGAGCTCTCCCCCGACCAGCTCCGCGCCGTCTTACCGCGCGACGCCTGGGCCCTCGCCCGCCTCTTCCCGGTCCTCAACGCCGTCCTCGAGGCCCACAGCGATCGCCGCCTCAGCCGCGCCCCCATGGATCGCCTCGACCTCCGCCGCCGCGCCTTCACCGCCCTCCGCGGCCTGCTCGCGCGCCTCGGCGATCGTCGCCCTGTCATCCTCCACATCGACGACCTCCAGTGGGCCGACGCCGACTCCGCCCTCCTGCTCGACCAGCTCCTCCGCCCGCCCGAGGCCCCGCCGCTCCTCCTGCTCGCCACCTTCCGCAGCGAAGAGATCGAGCTCCAGCCCTTCCTCCGCCAGCTCCTCGCCAGCGCCGACGGCCGCACCCGCCGCGTCCTGCCCGTCGATCCTCTGCGCGACGACCAGATCGAAGCCCTCGTCCGCGCCCAGCTCGCCGACCTCCCTGGCGCCGCGCTCCACACCGCCACCATCGTCCGCGAGGCCGCCGGCTCCCCCTTCCTCGCCGAGCAGCTCACCTCCTACGTGCGCAGCGGCGCCGAGATCGGCGCCACCGGCGTCCACCTCCACGAGCTGCTGGAGGCCCGGATCCGCGGCCAACCTGAAGGAGCCGCCCTCCTGCTCGACACCCTCGCCGTCGCCGCCCACCCCCTCGCCCCGCAGCTCGCCGCGGCGGCGGCCGCCCTCCGCGGCGACGAGCGCCCCCTCATCAAGCACCTGCTCGCCGCCAACCTCCTGCGGATCAGCGGCCCTGACGAGCGCATCGAGCTCTACCACGATCGAATTCGCGAGGCCCTCGCCGCCCGCCTCGACCCCATCGAGCGGAGGCGCGCGCACCGCCGGATCGCCGTCGCCATGGAGTCGCGCCGCCTCGACGACTACGAGGCGATCTTCGGCCACTACCGCGGCGCCGGCGATCGGATCAAGGCCGCCCTCTACGCCGACAAGGCCGCCACTAAGGCGATCGAAGCGCTCGCCTTTGATCAAGCCGCCGCCTTCTACCGCCACGCCATCGAGCTCGCCCCCGATCTCGATGAGGCCCAAGATCTGCGCGGGACCGCCGCCAGCCGCCTCAAATCCACCCGCCTCGAGCGCGGCCTCGCCGAGTCGCTCGCCAACGCCGGCCGCTGCCAAGAGGCCGCCGACGCTTACCTCCGCGCGGCCATGCTCGTCGACGCCACCCGCGCCCTCGAGCTCCGCCGCGCCGCCGCCGAGCAGCTGTTGATCAGCGGCCACATCGATCAAGGCCGCCGCGTCCTCGGCGAAGTCCTCGCCCAAGTCGGCTGGCGCCTCGCCCCCTCGCCCCAGCGCGCCCTCATCTCATTATTCACCCACCGCCTCCAGCTCCGCCTCCACGGCCTCAACTACCGACCCCGCACCGAGCGCGAGCTCAACCCTGAGCAGCTCCTCCTCATCGACATCTGCTGGGCCGTCTCGACCGGCCTCAGCATGATCGACAACATCCGCGCCGCCGACTTCCAGGCGCGCGGAACTCTCCTGGCCCTTGAGTCAGGTGAGCCCGCCCGGATCGCCCGCGCCCTCAGCATGGAGGCCGTCTTTCACGCCAGCGACGGCGGCCCCAGCCGCGCCCACGCCGCCAAGCTCATCGACCTCAGCCACCAGCTCGCCCTCGCCTCCGCCGATCCTGGCCTGCTCGCCCAGGCCACCATGATCCACGGCGCCTGCGCCTACCTCGTCGGCGAGTGGAGGCTCGCCGCCCAGCGCCTCAGCGAAGCCGAGGTCATGCTGCACGAGCGCTGCACCGGCCAAATTTGGCAAAAAGCCACCACCCAGCGCTTCGGCCTCGGCTCGTTACAATACCTCGGCGAGCTCCGCGAGCTCCTCGACCGCCTCCCCTTCGCCTTACGCGACGCCGAAGAGCGGGGCAACATCTACGCTAAGCACCGATCTCCGCGCCCGCCTCAACCTCTACTGGCTCGCCCGGGACGACCCACGCGGGTACCGCCGCGAGATCGACGACGCCCTCCGCCGCTGGACCAACGATGGCTACCACCTCCAGCACTTCAACGCCCTACGCTCGCTGGTCCAGGCCGATCTTTACGAGAATGATCCCGGCACGGCGGTCCAGCGGATCGACGAGTCATGGCCCGCCCTCGACGCCGCCATGGTCCTGCGGATCCAAGTCGCCCGGGTCGAAGCCCACCAGATCCGCGCCTCCGCCGCCCTCGCCTGCCTCGCCGCCGATCCCGCCCCTTCGCCGCGCCGCGCCCTCCATTTCAAGAAGCAGATCGACCGAGACATCCACGCCATCGAGCGCGAGCGTATGCCCTGGGCCGCCGCCCTCGCCGCCCTCCTCCGCGCCGGCCTCGCCGCCCTCCAGCCTGACCCAAAAGACACCTCAAAAGCGCTCCAAGCCGCGATCACCGGCCTACGCGCCGCCGACATGGCCCTGCACGCAGCGATCGCCGAGCGCTACCTCGGCCACCTAGAGGGAGGCGAGATCGGCGCCCGCCGCCACCACGCCGCCGACGCCTGGATCCGCGCCCAAGGTGTCCTTCGCCCCGATCGCCTCGCCCTCGCCCTCGCCCCCGGCCTCGCGGTCCCCGCCCCCTCGCCGCTTGACGCCCTCGCCCAGCTACGAGACCGTACGGCGTGATCTCCTCCAAGCACGGGCTCTCGCTCCTCCTGCTCGCTATCGCCTGCACCACCCCACCGACCCCGGGCGCCGGCGCAGAGCCGATCCCGAGGCCGCCGGCGCAGGTCGTCCCTCCCGTCGTCCAACCCACCTTCGACTACGCCCCGATCGCCGACCAACTCACCCGCGTACCCGATCGAATCGCCGCCAATTACCGCTTCGATCTCTCCGCCGATCGCAACGAGCTCACCATTGATCCGCAGCCGCGACCCGCCATCGGCGCGCGCAGCGCTGGCGCCCGTGGATTCACCGCCCGCGACAGCGAAGATGGGGGCAAGATCCTCACCCTTGCAGGCGGCCCCTTTCGCGACGCCGCCTGGGCCGACACGACCCTCCGCGCCCTCGTCGCCGACCCCTCCCGGCAGCAGCAGCTCGAGGCCGCCGGCTACGCCCTCGACCAACCGCGCGAGCTCCTCGTCGTCACCGGCGAGTCTGACCCTAGCCCCACCATCTTCGCCTTCAGCGCCGATCCCAACAAGCCCGGGATCGTCGGGATCTGCGCAGAGCTCACCCTCATCGACTTTCGCCCGGGCGTGCGCCCGCCGATCGCCGTACGCAAGCCTGTCCTCTATTTCTACCCGGAGCGCCCCACCCAGCTCCGCGTACAAGTGTGTCGGGTCGGTTTATGCGCGTGATCTTGGGTCACGTTGGAAGCGGGATTTAGGAGGGGTTTGGGGTTGCTTGGGGTGATCGAGGTGGAGGAGGATGAGAGCGGAGTTGATGATCGAGGCGTCGATCTGGGGGGAGGCGCGCTCGTCGGCGAGGAGGAGGGCGAGGCGGAGGAGGTGGCTGAGGAGCGGGGGAGGCCGCGGGCGGCGTGGAGGAGCGCGGCGCGGGCGTCGTCGGTGAGCAGAGCGGGTGAGGCGCCGGCGTGGGTGAGGCCGTGATCGAGCATGTCTCCAAGGACAGATAGGTCGGTCTTGGCGACGAGTGGGAGGTGGACGAGGACGCGCTGGGCGAGCGCGGTGTGCTGCTGGAGGCGCAGGCGCCTGCTCAGGGAGGGGTGGCCGACGAGCCAGAGGGTGAGGTAGTCGCGGCCGTCGAAGTCGAGGCTACAGAGGCCGTGGAGCTCGTGGAGGAGCTCGTCGCGGAGTCCTTGAGCTTCGTCGAGGACGACGACGGGGACGATCCCGCGCTCGTCGACGAGGGTGACAAGCGCGCGTTTGATGTCGGCGACGATCTGCGCGCGCGCGCTGGGTCGTAGGCCGAGCTCGGCGGCGAGCATACGGTAGAGATCGAGGGGCTTGACCGCGCAGTCGGAGAGGTAGAGGACGCGGTGCTCGTCGGGGTGGAGGGCGCGGCAGAGGTGGCGGATCGCGGCCGATTTGCCGACGCCAGGCTCGCCGGTGAGGACTCCGAGGCCAGGCTCGGTGGCGAGCCAGCAGAAGGCGCGCGCGAGCCGCTGATAGTGCGGGTCGCGCTCGAAGAAGCTCTCGCCCGCGGCGCCGCGGGGGAGCGGCGCGGTGTGCATGCCGAAGCGCTCGCGCCAGGTCATGGGATGTCCTCTGGGTCAGATGATGAATCGATCTCGTCGCCGAAGGCGCGGAGCAGCGCCTGGTACTCGTCGTCGATGTAGTCGAGGGGGCCCTTGAGGACGCGGGGCGGGGCGGGCTCGGGGCCGGGCAGCTCGCGGCGTGGGCGGCGGTGGTTGGCGAGGCGGTTGAGCGGGAAGACCTCGGTGACGCGCACGCCGTCGACGTAGAGCAGGAGCGGGAGATCGGGGCGGAGCGGGGCGAAGCGCAGCTCGACCTTCTCGCCGACGTACTCGCCTGGGACCTCGTAGAAGCCGCCCTCCCAGCGGATCGTGCCGTCGGCGCGGACCGTACGTCGCTCGCGGTGCAGGAAGATCTCGTCGATGTTGATGTCCTGAGGGACATGACGCAGGTGCTCGGCGCCCGCGAGGAAGCGATCGCGGGGGCTCTGGCCGGTCGCGGCATGGACGCGCCTGTGGTACTCGCAGGTCATCCAGGCGGTGTGGAGGCGGTTGAGCTCGGCGAGCGGCAGCGGATAGGACGGCAGCTCGGCGCCGACTTCGGCGCGCCAGGTCTTGTGGAAGCGCTCGATCACCCCCTTGGCGGCGGCGTCGCCGGGGCCGGCGTGCAGGAGAAAGATCGCGAGCTCGGCGCAGATCTGCTTCAGCGAAGCGGCGACGTAGGCGGCCCCGAGGTCGACGTAGTAGGTGCGCGGCGCTCCGTGGGCGACGATCGCCCGGCGAAGCCCCTCCTCGTGGTGCGCAGCGTCTTCGCTCAAATAAAATTCGGAGTGGGGCACGAAGCGCGACGCGACGTCGATCTGGCTGAGCAGGTAGCATTTTTTATAAATCACGCCGTCCGGGCCGAGCACCGGGGGCCGTGCATGCTGTCACCCATGGTGAGGTCGCCGGGGTGCTCGGCGGTGAAGGCCCGCCGCTCGCGCGTGGGCAGCTGTGTGGGCCGCTTCGAGAGGCCGTGCGCGACCAGGAGACGCCGGACGGTGGACGGGGCGAGCGTGCCAGGCAGAACGTCGTTGGCGCGCTCGAGCGCCTTGATGAGCGTACGGATGCTCCGACGCGGCTGCTCGCGCCGGAGAGCGAGGAGCTTGCGGGCGACGAGCTCGGGGATCGCACGACACGTGCCCGCGTCCGCGCGGGTGTGAGGCTCGAGAGCGCTCAGTCCACCTGCGCGATAGTCGTAGCGCCAGCCCTCGAGCGTGCGCCAGCGGAAGCGCCGCGGCTGACCATCGAGGTAGATGTACGAGCGAGCCGCGGCCTCCTCCAGGAGCTCGCGGATCTCGCCGTGATCGAGGCGCGCGCTGATCAGCGGGCCGAGGATGGAGAGGCGCCACTCGGCCACTTCTCGTCGCTTGTTGGGATCCATGGCGACCTTCTACCGCCTGGGTCCGGCCACTTCGGGTGGGATCGCTCGCAGGACGATCTGTCTGAAGGGATATGTCTTTTGGGTCACATGATACGCAGCCCGGGCAGTAGGAGGTTTAGGAGGTTCGCAAGGAGAGCGCAGGCGCCGAGCGCTGAGGCGAGCGGGCGAAAGGCCGCGAGAAGGGCGCCACGGGTCGCATCGAGGCCGATCGCCGCGAGCGCCGTCGCGATCCGCGGCACGCGCTCCGCGCTGAGCGTGTGCAAGGCGAGACGCGCCGGCTCCTTCGCCCTCGCCCGCCAGCGCCGCCGGGTCCTCGGCGCGATCCTGGCGGCCTTGGGCGGGCCTTCCGCGCCATCGACGACGACAGCCTCGACCGCGGGCCAGCAGCGCCAGAGGTGGCCCGCGAGGAAGGCGGGCACGATCTGGACGACGCCACCGCACCGAGGGCAGATGTAGCGCCGGATCTCGAGCGGCGCCTCACCGACCGGCCTGCGCGTGCGTGTGCCGTGCGCGTGCATCCGCCGACAGCAGCTCCGACACTGCTGCGGCCGATACGCGTCCGGATCGGCGAGCCGCCTGGTGTGCTCGTGACGATCGTGGACGTCGGTGGCGATCACGGTACCCCCCTTCACGCTCGACGGGTAGCCTGCGTGCATGTACACTCGGCCTCGCGGTGGCTCGGGGGCGGGATGGTCCCGCCCGGTTGTTTTTGTTTCACACCAAACGTATCCGCCCGATCCCACCGCCTTGACCAGTTCCTCGACTCAATGCCGACGAGGTCCTGCAAGATCAGTGTGGAATAATTAGTAAATTTCTACCGGTGATCGACCCGCAGCACGGTAACGCGGCTGAGCGCCGCTGAGCGCCGCTGAGCGCCGCTCCCGTGCGTTGATCCGCCCTCGATGCGGAGAGCCGCGCCACGATCCGCCCGTGCTCTCAGAGGGTTAGTCCCCGCTCAGAGCGTGAATCAAACAGTAGGGAGCCCCCGTGTGGAGAGCGATGCGACACAACAAGTCGAGCTCGACGGCGACTTCATCGCCACCTACCCGCACAAACCCACCGACGGATGGACCGTCACCGCCCACCCCGACGGCACCCTCCACGATCCTGGCACCGGTCGCAGCCACCGCTACCTCTTCTGGGAGGGCACCAGCGCCGCCTTTGAGCTCGATCCCGCCCGCGCCCACCTCGTCCCTGGCGCCGACGCGGCCCCCTTCCTCGAGCGCGCCTGCGCCGACTACGCCCTCCGCGACGAGGAATGCACGGACCTCATCACCTATTGGCTCCCTGCCCTCGCCGCCAACCCCTACAACCTCGTCGAGTTCGTCGATGAGGCCCGCTACGGCGCCTACGCCCGCCTCCAGATCGATCCTGCCCCAGACGCCCTCATTCGTTTATTCATAATCTTCCGCGCCAGCGAGCACCCTGTCCCCGTCGGCGCCCCCCCGCTCGCCCAGCGCCGCCGCGGCCGCTTCACCGCCGTGGAGTGGGGAGGAGCCCAGCTCGACGCGTTCGGGCCTCGATGAAGCGCTCGCCCGCCTCCACGCGCGCGATCGGCAGCCTCCGCCTCGGTCCGTCGCTCGCCATGGCGATCGCCCTCAGATCGTCTTCAGGTACTCGAGCACCGCGCGGCGCTCGGTCGGCGAGAGGTGGTCGCCGAAGACGTGGCCGGTGTTGGCGTGGCCCGGCTTGGTCGTGTCGTAGATGAACTTGCGCTGGTCGGCGGGCGCGGCGTCTTGGCCGTACGGTAGCGCCTCAAAGGGCCAGCCGAGCGCGTCCTCGTCGAAGTGCGCGCTGTCAAAGTCGACCCGCCGCCACGAAGCCGGGCGGGACCCGCTGTCGAGAACGGCCTCGATCGTCGGCACGGAGCCGTTGTGGAAGAAGGGGGCGGTCGCCCACACGCCGTCGAGCGGCGGCGCGACGTAGCCGGGGAGCGGGTCGTCGAGCACGAGCTGGGTGATCGAGCCGTAGTACGACTGGTTGAACCACTCGACCATGTAGCCGATCTCGTCGGCGGCCGCGATCACGGCGTTGTCGGTGCCGATCACCTCGATCGGGAAGATCAGGTTGGGGTAGGTCTCGTCGGCCTCGTCGGCGGCGTAGGTGCCGTGGCACCCGGCGCAGTCGCTCAAGAAGATCGGCTCGCCCTGCGCGGCGAGCTCTTCGTCGATCGCGAACGGGTACGTGGGCTCGCGCAGCGACTTGACGTAAGCGGCGATGTCGTCGAAGTACGCCATGATCTGCTGCGCGTCCTCGACGCTGTCGATACACAGCGACGACGCGAACATCATGGTGCCGCGGTGGTCGCCGCGGGCCATGCCGTTGTAAAACAGGCCGTTCTTCTTGTAGGCGCGCCACCACGGCGGGGTGTCGACGGGCGCCATCAGATCCGGGACCGGGGTGAGCTGCTCCTGGCTCCACTCGAGCGTGTCGACGTGGCGATGCGAGGCGAGCCGCACCGCGAGCATGTCCGCGGGGTTGGTGCCGACGGTGAGCATGCTGACGTAGGGCCCGACGGCCTTGTAGCGGGAGACGAATTTGTTCATCTCGCCGAGCACGCCGCCCGGCCAGGGGAGCAGCGGCAGATCGTCGATCAAGGTGCTCATCGGGAACGACGTGAAGTCCATGTCGGCGACGCCGAGCCCGAGCACCAGCTCGCCGTTGAACTTGCCGGCGTGGCACTCGAGGCAATTGAGGCTGACCAGCTCGACGCCGCTCTTCGGCGTGTGGACGGTCCAGTTGTACGGCACCTCGGCGTTCTTGCCGGTGCGCCCCGGCAGCGGGTCGCCGCTGGTGTACTGGCCGAGCAGGGGCTTGGCGAGCGGCCACACCAGCGAGGGCACGCCGCAGCTCACGTAGCCGTTGTTGAGGAGCGCGTTATAGCCGGCGATCGGATCGCCGGGGGCCTCATCGCCTGGCGGGATCGGCTCGCCGTGATCCCACGGCCCTGGCGGGGGCTCCATCGCGCCGCTGCTCGCGGCGTCGCTGTCGCCGCTGCTGCTGCTCTCGTCGCCGGCGCCGCTGGTCGTCGCCGCGTCGGTCGACGCCGCGGCGCTGGCGCTGGTCGTGGTGTCCGCCTCGGTCGTGGAGGCGCTCTCAGAGCCGGCGTCGTCTTCTCCGCAGGCGGGGAGGACGCCGACCAACAGCATCGATAAGACCTGAACTCTGCGCGTGGACATGCGGGCGCTCCTGCTCAGGGCACGCTAGACCCCCCGCGCCCCTCGCGCAAGATCGAGCGCACCTCAGCGCGAGGCGCCGCGGTTGGTCCCCTAGCAAGGGTGCGGAGCTCGCGTCAAACCCCCGGCAGGCCCGAGCCGTCGACACCGAGCCGGGCCGCCTCTCGGATCGCGCTGTGGACCGCGCCGTGGACGGTGCCGAAGTAGGGCCGGGAGGTCGCCTCGCCGGCGAAGAGCACCCGGTCGCCGACCGGCGCGGCGAGGCGATCGAAGTCCTCCATCGACTGTCCGAGCGCCGGGAAGCTGTACGAGCCGCGGCTCCACGGGTCGCTGCGCCAGCGCGTGACGTGGCTGGCCAGCGGCGCGGGGATCGGGCCGCCGTGCAGCCGCTCGAGCACGAGCAGGGCGTCGGCGACCAGCGTGTCGTCGTCGCGTACGTCGAGCTGCTCGCGGGCTCGGGCGCCGCCATGCAACAGGACCAGCGTGGGCGCGCCGGCGTCGGGGGTGATGTCGACGATGAAGGGGAACTCGCCGCGGGCCTCGCCGAGGTAGAGCCAGGCCAGGTCGCCCTCGCCCGCCGCCGACCAAAACGCCGACTCGAACCGCAGCACCACCTTCTCGAGGCTGCCCATCTCGAGCCGCCCGAGCGCGGTGAGCTTGTCGACGGGCAGCGGCGGCGAGAACGCGAGCGCGCCGGCCTTCAGCACGCCGAGCGGCACGGTCACGATCACGCGGTCGGCCTCGAGCAGCTCGTCCGCGCTGGTCCGAACGCGCGCGGCGAGCTCGTCGTACTCGACGGCCGCCGCTGGCGTGGCGAGCCGAACGTCGAGCCCTTCGGCGAGCGCGTCGATCAGCGATCGGTAGCCGCCTGACGATCAGGTGGTCGTCGTAGCCGAAGAACTCGTCCTCGCCGAAGATCGCGAGCGAGGTCCGCGTGGTCGGACCGCCGTAGTCGACCTCGAGTAGCAGCTGCTCGAGCACGAAGCGAGCGTGGCGCTCAACGTCGACCGTGAGCGCGAGGTCCTCGAGGTACAGGTCGATCGCGTCCTGCATGCTGGCGTCGTCGGGAAGTCGCTCGCGCAGCGACTCGATCACCTCGGCGATCTCATCGGCGTGGACGAGCGCGGCGGCCTGCTCGGCGTCGCCGAGCGCCCGCTCCTCGACGGAGTCCCAGATCCGCGAGTAGTCGTAGACGTGCTCGCGGGTGGCCAGGCCGAGGCCATCACACAGCGCCGCGACGGGGTTGCCCGCGCGGCCATGAATCCACGCCGCGCCGACGTCGACCGCTGCGCCCGCGAGCTCGAGCGTGTGCGTGCGACCGCCGATCCGATCGCGGGCCTCGACCACGACCACCTCGATGTCGGCGGCCTGCAAGAGCCGCGCGATGACCAGCCCGGCGACGCCTGCTCCGATCACGATCACGCGCCGGGTCGGACCAGGGATCTGGGCGAGCTCCGACACCCGGCACCCGAGCGCCGGCCCGGCGACGACGGTCAACAAGAGACGAACGAGATCGCGGCGAAGCACCGGCACCAGAGTACGCCCGCTTCAGCCGCGGCAGTAGAGGCCTGGTACGCCCAGGTAAGAGGTTCAAAGCCCATGCCCTTCAATGGGGCCTCCATAAAAAAGGGAGGAGAGGGCGTACGTCCGCCAGCGGAAAATCCGGGCCAACACCGGGCTTCAATGGGGCCTCCCTAAAAAAAGGGGCTCTTCTAACATGTTCGTGGATCCAGGATGGACCCCAAGGATGTGTTCTGCCGCGTGAAATCTCGGTTGTCTGGCAAACAGGTCGTGGCTGCGTTCGCGCACATCTCTTGGGGCCAGTTTTTACTGGCACAAGGGCCGCGCGGGATCGAGCATCTGGGCGTGCGCATCACCACGTTTCTACGACGCCTTTTGGGAATGGAGCAGGTCCGTGTCCTCGGTGCTGAGTTCGAGGAGGACAGGCTTGTCATCGACGTCGCGCCGAGCTGGACGAAGGGCCGCTGCTCGACCTGCGGGGCCACGGGGCCGATCCGTGATCAGAGGGTGCGTCGGTGGCGGCACCTCGACGTCGGGGGGGTCGAGTGCGAGCTGCGTTACTCGATCCGCCGCGTCGAGTGTTCGTCGTGCGGCGTCAAGGTCGAGCAGGTTCCCTGGGCGGAGCACGACACGGGCTTCACGAAGGGCTTCGAGGACTTGATCGCTTTGATGGCCCAAAAGACAGATAAAACGACCGTCGCGCGGCTCTTGCGGATCGCCTGGCTGACGGTCGGCCGCGTGATCGAGCGGGTGGTCAAGCGCTACGGAGGAGACCCCAGCGAGCGCCTCCGCGGGCTCCGTCGGATCGGCATCGATGAGCTCTCTTACCGCAAGCACCACCGCTACGTCACCGTCGTCGTCGACCTCGACACACGCCGCGTGGTCTGGGTCGCCGAGGGCAAGGACGCCGCCGCGCTCGACGGCTTCTTCGAGGCCCTGGGGCCCGCTGGGACGGCTGCGCTGAAGGTCGCGTCGATCGACATGTCGGGAGCCTTCAAGAAGGCGCTGCGCGAGCGGGCGCCCCACGTCCGCGTCGTCTTCGATCGCTTCCACGTCCAGCGCTTGGTACACGACGCGCTCGACGAGATCCGCCGCGGTATGGTCGCTGAACTCCGCGACCCCGCCGAGAAGCGCGCCCTCAAGGGGACCCGCTTCGCGCTCCAGCGCTCGCCCTGGAAGCTCGACGCCGTCGCTCGCAACAAGCTCACAGAGCTCGAGAAGGAGAACCAGCCGCTCTACCGCGCCTACCTTATGAAGGAGTCCCTCGCGGCGATCTTCGACACCGCATCTCCAGAGTCGATCCACAGCGACCTCACAGGCTGGCTGCGCTGGGTCGAGGCCGAAGGCTTGCCCCCGCTTGTCAAGGCCGCTGAGACGATCGCTGCGCACTTCGACGGGATCACCGCCTACATCACTGTCGGCGTCACCAACGCGATCACCGAAGGCTTCAACCGCAAAGCCCGCGTCGTCACCTCCCGCGCCTACGGCTTCAAACGTCTCTCCAGCTTCGCCGCTATGCTGCTGCTCTGCTGTGGCGGTCTCTCCATTCCTTGGCCTCATGTGATGCCTCTTTAACCCATGAATGTGTTAGGAGAGCCAAAAAAGGGAGGAGATCGTTGGTGTCCGGCCAGAGCGACGGCTATCGCGTCGACTCCTTCACGACCCCCTAAAAAAAGGGAGGAGATCGTTGGTGTCCGGCCTGCCAGACGGCCCGCGCCGCCCGCCGCTTCAATGGGGCCTCCCTAAAAAAAGGGAGGAGATACCATCACCACCAACGACACCCCCAACAGCACCGTCTAGCTTCAATGGGGCCTCCCTAAAAAAAGGGAGGAGATATGCGGCTATCCTGCGCCATCGATGGCGTTTCGCGCGCTTCAATGGGGCCTCCCTAAAAAAAGGGAGGAGATATCGCGGCGCTGCGGACCATCGCCCGCGGCGTCGTCGCGCTTCAATGGGGCCTCCCTAAAAAAAGGGAGGAGATCATCCAAGACTTTAGCGCACTGTCCTCCGATGAGCGGCTTCAATGGGGCCTCCCTAAAAAAAGGGAGGAGATGCGACCGCAGCGGCGAAGCAGGCCGCCAAGGCGGCGAAGGCTTCAATGGGGCCTCCCTAAAAAAAGGGAGGAGATAGGAGGCCGCCGGCTGTAGTAGCCGCCCACGCAAGGATGCTTCAATGGGGCCTCCCTAAAAAAAGGGAGGAGATAGGCATGGGCCATGGGCCCGGAAGGAGACGGCAAGTGAAGCTTCAATGGGGCCTCCCTAAAAAAAGGGAGGAGATAATCGGCCGTTCGCGGCCGCGTACGCGGCGCCCAGCGCTTCAATGGGGCCTCCCTAAAAAAAGGGAGGAGATCGGCACGGCGCGCCATCACCTGCGGTAGGTCGACGGCTTCAATGGGGCCTCCCTAAAAAAAGGGAGGAGATCCGACGGGCTGCTCAAGACAGGCGACGCTCTCGATCCAGTGGCTTCAATGGGGCCTCCCTAAAAAAAGGGAGGAGATAGGTGGCGGAGGTGAGGGCGGCGGACGGGCTGGCAGAGCTTCAATGGGGCCTCCCTAAAAAAAGGGAGGAGATCCGTAGAGCACGCTCACGCGTGCCTCGCCGAGATCGCTTCAATGGGGCCTCCCTAAAAAAAGGGAGGAGATTAGAGATCCTCGCCGGCCAGCGTGCGCGCGCCGACGAGGCTTCAATGGGGCCTCCCTAAAAAAAGGGAGGAGATGGTATCGCCGCGGTGCTGTTCGGCCGCGTGGCCAGGCTTCAATGGGGCCTCCCTAAAAAAAGGGAGGAGATCTGGGCGCGTACGTGCTGGACGGGCTGGCGGAGCTGCTGCTTCAATGGGGCCTCCCTAAAAAAAGGGAGGAGATAGGATCCTTTAGGTCGATCTTAGATCTTCGTTGGAGTGCTTCAATGGGGCCTCCCTAAAAAAAGGGAGGAGATGCCCACCCGCGGCCAGCGGCGCCCGTGTGCGCGTAGCGGCTTCAATGGGGCCTCCCTAAAAAAAGGGAGGAGATGCGCCTCCCGCAGCAGCAGAGGCCACGGCCTCTCGCCGCCGCTTCAATGGGGCCTCCCTAAAAAAAGGGAGGAGATGCCCGCTGGGCCTCCTCGCGCAGGATCCGCTCGACCGTCGCTTCAATGGGGCCTCCCTAAAAAAAGGGAGGAGATAACGCTGACGCGTGAGCACGGCCCGAAGATCAAAGGCTTCAATGGGGCCTCCCTAAAAAAAGGGAGGAGATCGGCGCTCCGGCGCGCCGCGCCGGCCTTCACCGGGTCACGCTTCAATGGGGCCTCCCTAAAAAAAGGGAGGAGATTCGACGACGGCTGGTTGGTGCCGATCAAGTCTTGGCTTCAATGGGGCCTCCCTAAAAAAAGGGAGGAGATGGTCAACAAGCTGAGGGACAAAGCGACGCGGATGCGGGCTTCAATGGGGCCTCCCTAAAAAAAGGGAGGAGATCAGCACCTCATTCAGCGCCCCGCTCGCGTCGTACGAGCTTCAATGGGGCCTCCCTAAAAAAAGGGAGGAGATGGCGCGCCTGGGAGGCGTGGTGTCGGCGGGTCATGGAGCTTCAATGGGGCCTCCCTAAAAAAAGGGAGGAGATGCGACCTGACCGCCTGTGTCGGTGGCGGCGGGCAGGGGCTTCAATGGGGCCTCCCTAAAAAAAGGGAGGAGATGGAACGTAGCCGACGGTGAACGCCTCCTGCGCATCGGGCGCTTCAATGGGGCCTCCCTAAAAAAAGGGAGGAGATGCGCGCGAAGGCCGAAGAACTGATGGCGGACGGCGAGAGGCTTCAATGGGGCCTCCCTAAAAAAAGGGAGGAGATACAGGCGACGCCAGCGCTGATCATCGCCTCCATGCTTCAATGGGGCCTCCCTAAAAAAAGGGAGGAGATAGCTCAGCCCGCTTCCGGCCGACCACCAGGGTGAGGCTTCAATGGGGCCTCCCTAAAAAAAGGGAGGAGATACGCGTGGGCCGCAGGTGGTCGCCGCCGGCACCTACGCTTCAATGGGGCCTCCCTAAAAAAAGGGAGGAGATCCGAGCGGCCACAGAGGCGGCGAGGGTGGCCAAGGAGCTTCAATGGGGCCTCCCTAAAAAAAGGGAGGAGATCCGGGCCCGACGAGGTGCTTTGACGCCGACACGGACATGCTTCAATGGGGCCTCCCTAAAAAAAGGGAGGAGATCGCGATCCCCGAGCGCAGGCGCGTGCCAACGCGCGAAGCTTCAATGGGGCCTCCCTAAAAAAAGGGAGGAGATCCTGCGCCGCGTCACCCTCTCGGCCCGATCCACCCGCTTCAATGGGGCCTCCCTAAAAAAAGGGAGGAGATCGGCGCTCTCGTGGAAGAGGCCGCCACCATCGCCCGCCTGGCTTCAATGGGGCCTCCCTAAAAAAAGGGAGGAGATGCTCGGGCTCGACGACCGGCGCGGGCGACACACGATACGCTTCAATGGGGCCTCCCTAAAAAAAGGGAGGAGATTCTTTTCCTGCACAGCGAGAGCAGCGCCAACGTCGGCTTCAATGGGGCCTCCCTAAAAAAAGGGAGGAGATTAGGCTCAGCACATGCGAACCCTCCACCCGACCGCCCAGCTTCAATGGGGCCTCCCTAAAAAAAGGGAGGAGATGCAGAAACGTCGCCGCGTGCACGCCGCCAAACCAAGAGCTTCAATGGGGCCTCCCTAAAAAAAGGGAGGAGATGCGAGCTCTTCCTCGCAGAGCCCGGCGGCGAGGCGCTTCAATGGGGCCTCCCTAAAAAAAGGGAGGAGATAGAGATGGCGTTGAAGACGGCGATTCGGCAGCTCTTGCTTCAATGGGGCCTCCCTAAAAAAAGGGAGGAGATCGGCCCGTCGCGCGGCGCGTGCTGGGTCTCGTTTGCGCTTCAATGGGGCCTCCCTAAAAAAAGGGAGGAGATGCGTTTGGGGCCGCCGACGTCCTCGACCTTGAGCGCCGCGCTTCAATGGGGCCTCCCTAAAAAAAGGGAGGAGATGTGAGGCCTCCATGAACGCCGCGCCGAGCTCGCGGCTTCAATGGGGCCTCCCTAAAAAAAGGGAGGAGATGCTGCCCTTAACGCCGCAGTGCCGGCCCTCCTTCACGCTTCAATGGGGCCTCCCTAAAAAAAGGGAGGAGATGTCTACGAGGGCGGCTCGGTGAACTACGCGCAGGCCGCTGACGTGCTTCAATGGGGCCTCCCTAAAAAAAGGGAGGAGATTTCTGATTCTCGACGCTCACGCCGAGGTGCACGTTGGCTTCAATGGGGCCTCCCTAAAAAAAGGGAGGAGATTCTGCCCGATGCGGGTGTTCCCGCGGGGCGACAAGGCGCTTCAATGGGGCCTCCCTAAAAAAAGGGAGGAGATGGCGCCTGCTCGTCGGCCCAGACGGCGCCTTCCCGGAGTAGCTTCAATGGGGCCTCCCTAAAAAAAGGGAGGAGATATCTGTAGCTCGTCTGGGTCCATGTCATCGGCCGTGTGCTTCAATGGGGCCTCCCTAAAAAAAGGGAGGAGATACCCCCCGGTCCAGGTCACCCGGATCCTTGGGGAATTTTGCGTGTCGCGCACGCGGGGCGAATTCGCGCTGGAATTCTGGCGCTCTTGTTCGGCGGGGCGGATTTTGAAACAGCGTTTTGCCCGGCCTGCGAGCGGCTGTAGGGCATTTTGCACGCAAGGCCGGGGATTCCGACATCATCGGCCCGCGTGCGTTTTCGGGATACCACGGGGGTTGGTCCCCTGGCAAGGGTGCGGAGGTGGTTGGGCACGTGGGCGAGGGTAACCTGGCTGGCGCGCGAGCGGCGGGCATGTCCAGGTCTGGGAGGGCCGCGCGACCTTGTGCAGCGCGCTCCTGAGCCGATCCTCTGGTTGAGCGACTGCCGCCCCTCTGCCACTGTATCGCTGCGGCACTGCGCCCCCATCGCGCGCCATGGCACCTCAGCACGACGCAACCGAGCGCACCCTGCACGCCGCAGTTGGAGTCGATCCGACCGTCGTCGCTGGTTCCCCGCCGTCGCCGGCGGATCCCGCCGCGGACGGGGCTCCACTCGAGCGAGGCCGACTGCTCGGCCGTTACATCCTTCTGGATCGCCTCGGCAGCGGCGGCATGGGCGCGGTCTACGTCGCCTACGATCCGGAGCTGGATCGCAAGGTCGCCATCAAGGTCATGCACGCCGGCCCAGGGGTCGACGCCAGCGCCGACAAGCGCGCCCGCCTCCTCCGCGAGGCCCAGGCTATGGCCCGCCTCACCCACCCCAACGTCGTCGCGATCTACGACGTCGGCACCTTTGAGGATCAAGTCTTCATCGCCATGGAGCTCATCGACGGCGAGACCCTCGGCGACTGGCTCAAGAGGGCCCGCCCGAGCTGGCCGGAGATCGTCCAGGTCTTTATCGCCGCGGGCCGCGGCCTCGAGGCAGCCCATCAAGCCGACATCGTCCACCGCGACTTCAAACCCGAGAACGTGCTCATCGGCGCTGACGGCCGCGTCCGCGTGCTCGACTTCGGCCTCGCCCGCCAGATCGTCGGTACCGAGCAGCTCACCGCGCCTCCTCGCCGCGTCGCGGCCCCGCCTCAGGGTCTCAGCCTGGATCACCCCACGCAAGATCTCCTCCACAGCCAAGTCACCCGCTACGGCGCCGTCATCGGCACCCCCGCGTACATGTCCCCGGAGCAGCACCTCGGCGCCCCGGCTGACGCGCGCAGCGATCAGTACAGCTTCTGCGTCGCCCTCTACGAGGCCTTCTACGGCCAGCGCCCCTTTGACGGAGAGACCTACCTCGCCTTGATCGCCGCGGTCACGCGCGGCGCCCCCCGCCCGCCGCCCCGCGCGCACGCGGTCCCCTCTGGACTCGCCGCGATCGTCCTACGCGGCCTCGAGACCGACCCTGCGCGTCGCCACCCCACCATGTCCGCCTTGCTCGCCGAGCTCAGCCGCGATCCGCGGGCGCGTCGCCGCCGCAGCCTCGCCCTCGCCGGCGCCCTCGGCCTCGCGGCCCTCCTCGCGGGCGGCCTGTGGCAACGCGACCGCGTCCATGAGCAGCGCTGCCGCACCGAGCGCCAGAGCTTCGCCGACGCCTGGACGCCGGAGATCGCCGCCGCCCTCGAGGCCGCCTTCCTCGCCACCGAGATCCCCCACGCAGCCGCCACCTGGTCCCGCGTAGGTCCTGCCCTCGCCGCCTACAGCGGCCAGCTCGCCGACGCCGCGCACGCCTCCTGCGTCGCCACCGTCATCCAGCGGGAGCAAGAGGAGCCCGCCCATCAGCGCCAGCTCGCCTGCCTCAGCCGCCAACGCGCCCGCCTCCAAGGCGTCACCGAGCTCCTCCGCCACGCCCAGCCGGACGATCTGCTCGCCGCGATCCAGGCCACCTACCAGCTCCCACCGCCCTCGCTCTGCCGCGATCCCGAAGTGCTCACCGGCCCCGCCGATCCGCACGATCCAGCCCAGTTCGCCGGTGAGGCCGCGCTCCACCGCGATCTTGATCGAGCCCACGCCCTCGCCCTCACGGGCCGCACCGCCGCCGCGCTCGAGGCCGCGAGGGCCCTCCGCGAGCGCGCCCTCGCCCTCGACGATCCGTCGATCACCGCCGAGCTCGCCCTCCTCCACGCCATCACCGCCGAGACCATCGATCGCCGCGAGTCCCGCGACGCGGCCCACCGCGGCCTCATCGCCGCGATCCAGAGCGGCCATGATCGCCTCGCCGCCGAGCTCGCCGTCCACACCGCCGTCCTCGAGTCATGGTCTGAAGGACAGCATGAAGCCGGCCACCGCGCCCTCGATCAGGCCGCCGCGTGGCTGCGGCGCGGCGGCGGAGATCCGCGCGTCGAGGCGCTGCTCCTGCGCACCCGCGCCCGGATCTTCAGCATCGAGCGCCGCTTTGACGACGCCCGCCGCGCCTTGAACAGCGCCCGCGAGCTCGTCGATCGCCACCACCTCGGCCCGATCCTCCGCGCCGATCTCCTCCGCCTGCTCGCCAGCGTCGAGTGGACCGCTGGTCAGCAGGCGCCCGCCCGCGAGCTCTGGGCTCAGACCCTCCGCCTCGACCTCGAGATCTTCGGCGAAGACCACCCCAACGTCGCTCAGGACCTCAACAACATGGGCGTCCAGGAGATCCAGCGAGGCGCCCCTGAGGCCGCCGCCCCGCTCCTCGAGCGTTCACTGCAGATCCGCCGGCGCGCCCTCGGCGATCGCAGCTACCTCGTCGGCGAGAGCCTCATCAACCTCGGCCTGCTCGCCTCGGCGCGGGGCGACCATCAGCTCGCCCTCACCCACCTGCTCGCCGCTCATGAGCGCCTGCGCGAGCACTTCCCGCCGGGTCACGAGCGGGTCATCATGGTCGAGAGCAACATCGGCGCGATCCTCATCGAGCTCGCTCGCGGCGACGACGCCGCCCCGTACCTCGAGTCTGCCTTGCTCGCCGCCGGCGACGAAGCCGCGCAAGGCCTCGCCCCGCGGACCAACCTCGCCCACCTCGCCTTCACCCGCGCCCGCCTCGCCGCCTGCCGCGGCGACCTCGAGGTCGCCGCCCAGCAGCGCACGATCGCCGCCCAGCACCTCGCCCGCGCCCTCGCCGACGGCGAGCGGCTCTTCGCCGGCGACCACCCCTTCTTCGCTGAGGTTCTCATCCTCGCCGCGCGCCTCGCTCACCTCAGCGGCCAGCTCCCCGAGGCCCGCGCCTACCTCGATCGAGCGCTCACGCTCGCCAGCGCCAAGCTCGGCGACGACACCATGCACACCGCCCAGATCCACATCGTCGACGCCGAGCTTCACCTCCTCCGCGGCGACCGCCCCGCCGCGATCGCCGCCGCAGAGCGCGGCCTCGCGCTCGGCGCCGCCGCCGAGCGCCCAGAGCTCGGGGCCGAGCTCCGCTTCGTCCTCGCCCGCGCCCTCTGGAGCGCCCGCGGCGAGCGCCCCCGCGCCCGTCAGCTCGCCGAGGCCGCCCGCGACTTCTTCCGCGGCCCGACCAGCCCGCTCCCTTGCCACGAGGTCGAGGCGTGGCTCGCCGCGCCCCCTCGTTGATCCGCCGACCCAGCGCCGGCGCTTAGAACGTGATCCCCGCCCCCAGCGCCGCCCCGAAGTTCCCGTCGACCCGCCCATACCAGCGGAGGTCGAAGTTCAGCGGCCGCGCCCAGAAGCACCAGAAGTCGTTCACGATCAGCTTCACCGTCGGCCCGACCATCGCGTAGAACGAGTGATCACCGACGCCGCGCCACGAGAAGAAGCTATAGCCCGTCGACACATGTGGCCCTAAGTACAGCCCCAGCGGCTTCGACTTCACCAGCTTGAAGTCCCACTGGAACATCGGCCCCACCGAGAACGAGAAGTAGCGGTTCCACCCGCCGAACAGCGTCAGCACCCCCAGCGCTGGCCCCTCTGCGCCGCCTTGGAAGTGGTACATGTAGTCGAGCCAAGCCCCGCCGAGCGCCCCGCGCGGCCCGTAGAAGCCGTAACCGACGTTCGGCCCGAACTCGAAGTAGTGCGGCTTCGTCCCAGGCCGCAGCTCCTTCGGCACCGCCAGCGCCGCCGTCGAGGCCGTCGAGATCGCAACAAACGAGAGCACCGCGAGCGCCACCTGGATCTGTCGCATCGCCCGAGCATGCCGCGCCGCCGCCGCCGCGCCTAGCCCTCTTCGACGCTCACGAGCCCGCCCGCGCGTCGTCGCTCACCCGTCCAGCGGCGCCCACGTCGACGGCAGCGGCTCCCCCACCGGCCGCGCCGTCGCCCCATCGTCGTCGCTCAAGTGCTCCACCGCGTCATCGACCCGCGCCCAGTGCACCGCGCCGCAGCGCTCGCACGGGGCTCCTCCGTGGATCCTCAGCGCCCGCGTCGCCCCGCCGTACGGCAGCATCATCACCGCCGCGCAGCTCGAGCAGCGGTACGCCCGCGTCACCCCCTCCGCGCCTGGCAGCGGCAACGCCCCCTGCGGCCCGACGAACGACACATACACGCTCCCTGCCCCGGCGTGCACCCACCCCCACGGGAAGCGGTAGATCGCCCCTCTGCGGTGGCGAAAGCACGGCGCCCCGAGCGCGTCGGCGAGCCACGTCCAGTGGCGCAGATCTCGGCTCAAGATCGACTCCTCCTCGAGCGAACGTCGCCCCGGGATCAGCCGGATCCGCACCTCTTGCAGCGTCCGGCGGAACAGCATCCACACCTCCGCTGACCGCCCGTCCACCACCTGGACCCGCGGCCGAAACCAGTCGGACCGGCGGGCCGCCCCTTCTGCCAGCGGTGAGGCGGCGAAGGCGCCGTGATCCCAGCGCGGATCGACAGAGATCGCATCTCCGAGCAGAACCGCGCCGATCTCCACGTTCAGCCAATTATTCACGACGTCGCATCTTAGCTCGGATCACCGAACGGGTCGCCTCTAAAGCTGCCGTAGGCGCAGCTACGCCGCCGCGCACGCACACCTCCGCGCCGCGCGATCACGACATCGACGCCGCCGCGGAGAACACCTCGCGCGCCGCCTCCGAGATCGCCAGCAGCCCTGGGTGTCGCAGCCGCCGCTCCGTCGTGATCGCATACAGCCGCTCACGCACCGCCGCGATCGAGCCGAGCGCCGCCACGCCGTAGCGACGCGCCGTCTCGCTCGCCATCACGCTCGGCGTCGGAAAGATCCCCACGCCCGCCTCACCGAGGCTCTTCAGCAGCGCCGGATCTTCGACCACCGCCACCACCGAAGGCGCGATCCCTTGCCCCTCCAGCCACTCCTCCAACGACTGCCGCAGCGCCGTCCCCTCGCCGGGCATCAGCATCGGCGCCTGGTCCAGGCAGCGCGGGAAGTCGGCGCCGGACAGGCCCAACCGCGGGCTCGCCATCATCGTCACCCCGCACTCACCCAGCAGGTGATTGTAGGCGCGCACATGCACGCTGCGATCGACCGGCGCGTCCGAGAGCACGACATCCACCCCGTGGATCGCCAGCTCCCCGAGCAGGCGCTCGTGTTTATCGGCGCGGCAGCTCAGCACCAACCCTGGCGTCATCGCGATCGCCGGCGCCAGCAGCCGCGCGCACAGGCTCTTCGGCAGCACGTCAGCGATCCCCAGCGCCAAGCGCCCCGACAGCGCCCCGCGCCCCCTCACCGCCGCCATCATCTCGCGGCCCAGCCCGAAGATCTGCTCCGCGTAGCGAAACACCACCTCCCCCGTCGCGGTCGCCCGCAGATGACGCCCATCTCGGACCAGCAGCGGCTCCCCCAGCGCCGCCTCGAGCGCCTTGAGTTGGCCTGAGATCGTCGGCTGAGCCAGACGCAGCCGCGCCGCCGCCCGCGTGATGCTGCCCTCCCGCACCACCGCCCAGAAGTAGAACAAGTGGTGGTAGTTCAGCCACTCCACGGGCCCGACCATACCTCGGTTTTTCCGAGGCAACGTCTCACAATTATCTGTGTTGCATCGTCTTTTTCTGTGCTCAACCTTCCCCCCTGTCGTACCTTCGCACCCGCAGATGACGCCGGAACTCACCACGGAGCGCCCGGAGGCCCTCCTCGGCCTCTTCTTCGCCCTCGCGCGCAGCGCCGGCAGCGAGCCGCTGCCCCACGCCGTCACCGCCGCCCTGATCGACGCCGCCCGCCAGCACCCCCAGCCCCTCGCCGCCTCCTGGGTATCTCGCCTCGCCCACGCCGGCGAACACCTCGGCCTGCGCGTCGCCGCCTTTGAGGCCACCCCAGCCGAGCTGGTCGAGCTCGGCAACCAGCACGGCCCCCTCGCCACCTGCCTGCCCGCGCTCGCCGATCAAGAGCCCGCCTGGCTGCTCCTCGACACGTGGCTCGGCCCCAAGGTCAAGATCAGCGGCACCGCCGCCCACCAACCTGGCGCCTGGATCGACGCCGACACCCTCGCCACCCTGCTCGGCCTCCCGAACCGCGACACCCCGGTGCTCTGGGTGCTCGCCGAGCCCGCGACCACCGCCGCGCCCTTGCTCCGCGGCGGCGCCTACGAGCGCCCCACCCCTGGCGAGCGCCTCCGCAGCCTCATGCGCCTCGAGGCCGACGACATCTGGGTGATCGCCGTCTACGCCGTCGGCGTCGGCGTCTTCGCGCTCGCCACCCCGATCGCCGTGCAGGCGCTCGTCAACACCGTCGCCTTCGGCGCGCTGATCCAGCCGCTCGTCGTGCTCACCGTGCTCCTCCTCTTCGCGCTGATCTTCGCCGCGGCGCTGCGAGGGATCCAATACTGGGTCGTCGAGCTCCTCCAGCAGCGCCTCTTCGCCCGGATCGTCAGCGACCTCGGCTACCGCCTCCCGCGCCTGCACGCCAGCGCCTTTGATAAGGCCCACGGCCCCGAGCTGGTCAACCGCTTCTACGACCTGATCACCGTCCAGAAGAGCGCCGCCTCCCTCCTCCTCGACGGCCTCTCCGTCGCCCTCCAGGCGGGCATCGGCATGATCGTGCTCGCCTTCTATCACCCCCTCCTGCTCACCTTCGACATCTTCCTCATCACCGCTGTCGCCCTCATCATCTTCGGCTGGGGAAAAGGGGCCACCTACACCAGCCTCAAGGAGTCGGCCGCCAAGCACGAGGTCGCCGCTTGGCTGCAAGAGATCGCCCGCGCCCCCGTCGCCTTCAAGCGCGCCGGCGGCGCCAATTTCGCCTTACAGCGCGCAGACGAGCTCACACGCCGCTACCTCGACGCTCGCCGCAAGCACTTCCGCTACCTCTACCGCCAGATCGTCGGCGCCCTCGGCCTGCAAGCGCTCGCCAGCGCCGCGCTGCTCGGCCTCGGCGGTTGGCTCGTCATCGATCGTCAGCTCACCCTCGGCCAGCTCGTCGCCGCCGAGCTGATCGTCTCCAGCGTCGTCTCCGCCTTCGCCAAGTTCGGCAAGCACCTCGAGTCCTACTACGACCTCGCCGCGGCGATCGACAAGCTCGGGATCCTCGCCGATCTCCCCCTCGAGAACGACACCGGCGAGAGCACCCCGCCGCACCCGCGCCCGATCGAGCTCCACCTCGAGGGGGTCAGCATGCACTACGAGGGTCACCGCCCCGCCCTGCGCGAGGTCGACCTCGCGATCGCCCCTGGCGAGGCGATCGCGATCACCGGCGCCTCGGGCGCCTGCAAGAGCACCTTCGGCGCCCTCCTGTACGGCCTGCGCGAGCCCACCGCCGGCGTCATCAAGCTCGACGGCGTCGACCTCCGCGACATCGCCCTCGCCAGCGTCCGCCGCGACATCGCCCTCGTCAGCGCGATCGAGCTCTTCGCCGGCACCATCATCGACAACGTGCGTATGAGCCGGCGCGACATCCCCCTCGCCGAGATCCGCCGCGTCCTCTACGCCCTCGGCCTCGCCGGCGCCCTCGCCAGCCTGCCTGACGATCTCAACACCCACATCCAAGTCGGCGGCTCGCCCCTCTCGCGCAGCGAGTCGCTGCGCCTCGTCCTCGCCCGCGCCCTGCTCGGCCGGCCCCGCCTCCTGATCCTCGACGAGACCCTCGATCTGCTCGATGATCGCACCCGTGAGGCCGTCTTGGGGCTCATCCTCGCCGACGACGCCCCCTGGACCGCCCTCATCATCACCACCAAGCAGAGCGTCATGGACCGCTGCGATCGCGCCTTTGAGCTCTCCGACGGCCACCTCCGTCAGCTCCGCCCGCCGCCGGCGGCTCCTGCCGTGTAAGCCATGCACGTCCACGACCCGATCCTCGGCCACCACAGCGACCTGCCCAGCCTGCGCCTGGTCCGTCACAAGGCCCGCCTCGCCCGGCTGATCGCCAAGCTCCTCGTCCTCTTCTTCTTCGCGATCCTCGCCGCCCTCATCGGCGCCCCGTGGCAGCAGAACGTCACCGCTCACGGCCAGGTCATCGCCTTCGTCCCGGACGAGCGCCAGCAGACCATCGAGGCGCCGATCGCCGGCCGCATCGCCCTCTGGACCGTCGCCGAGGGCCAACGCGTCGCCGAGGGCGACCTGCTCGTCGAGATCAGCGACAACGACCCCACCATGCTCGATCGCCTCGACGATCAGCGCAGGGCCGCCTCGGATCGCCTTCAAGCCGCCCGCAACCAAGTCTTCGCGCACGAGCAGCGGATCGACGCCCTCCGCGCCTCACGCCTCTCGAGCATCGAGTCGGCCGAGATGCGGATCCGCATGGTGCGCGAGCGCCAGCGCGCCGCCGAGCAGCGCCTCGCCGCCGACGAGGCCGCCCAAGCGACCGCCGACCTCAACCTCGAGCGCCAAGAGGCCTTGCTCCGCGACGGCCTCACCTCCACCCGCAGCGTCGAGCTCGCCCGCCTCGAGGCCGCCAAGACCCGCACGGACGTCGCCAGCGCCCGCGCCGCCGTCTCCTCCGCCAAGAGCGAGCTGAAGGCCGCGCAAGCAGATCGAGAGCGGGTCACCACGGACGCCGACGCCGCGATCAGCGAGAGCCAAGTCCGCCTCGAGGCCGCCGCAGCCGAGGTCGCCCGCGAGCGGATCGCCGTGACCCAGGCCGAGATCCAGCTCGCCCGCCAAGCCACCCAGCGCGTGCTCGCCCCGCGGGACGGCACCATCATGCGCGTCATCGCCCGCCAAGGCGGTGGCATGGTCAAGGCCGGCGACCCCCTCGCGATCCTCGTCCCTGACACCGAGTCTCGCGCCGTCGAGCTCTTCGTCGACGGCAACGACGCCCCCCTCGTCACCCCTGGTCGCCACGTGCGGCTCCAGTTCGAGGGCTGGCCCGCCGTCCAATTCTCGGGCTGGCCCTCCGTCGCCGTCGGCACCTTCGGCGGCGACGTCGCCTTCGTCGACGCGGCCGACGACGGACGCGGCCGCTTCCGCATCGTCATCCTCCCCTCCGAGGACGACCCATGGCCCGCCACCCGCTTCCTCCGCCAGGGTGTGCGCGCCAACGGCTGGATCCTGCTCGACGAGGTCCGCCTCGGCTACGAGCTCTGGCGCGTCTTCAACGGCTTCCCGCCGGTCGTCGATCCTGGCGCCGACGGCTGGATGGAGAAGGAGCATCACAGCAACAAAGGAAAGCCCTGATGCTCCCCCTGCTCCTCGCGGCCGCGCTGCTCGTCGCCCCGTCGCCGTCGCCCGCCGCGCCGGCCACCGATCCCCACTTCGGCGCCATCGAGGTCACCATCGAGGTGAGCGCCTCGGAGCGAGCCGGCGCGCTCACCCTCACCGAGCTGCTCGAGGCCGTTGATCGTCACCACCCCTTGCTCACCGTCTCCCGCCTCGACATCACCGTCGCCGAGGCTCAGGAGCTCGCCGCTCGCGGATGGTTTGACACCGGCCTCAGCGCCCGCGGCGCCCTCATGCCCCTCGGCTACTACATCAACGGCCGCATGGACGTCGCCGCTCAGCAGCGCACCCCTCTCTGGGGCACCCGCTTCACCGCCGGCTACCGCCTCGGCCGCGGCGTCTACCCCGAGTATTATGGGCAATACCGCACCCTCAGCGCCGGAGAGATCCGCGCGGGTGTCGAGGTCCCGATCTTACGCGGCGGCCGTATCGATCCTGGCCGCGCCGGCATCCGCAAGGCCCAGCTCGGCCGCGAGGTCGCCGCCGCCGCCTTTGAGCGCGAGCGGATCGCCCTCCACCGCGACGCCACCTACGCCTACTGGGACTGGGTCGCCGCGGGCCAAGGCTATCTGATCGCCGAGGAGCAGCTAGGGCTCGCGCGCACCCGCGCGGACCAGCTCCTCCGCCGCGTCGAGCGCGGCGACCTGCCTGCCATCGACGCCCTCGACAACCAGCGCGCCGTACTCCAGCGCGACGCCGAGCTGATCCGCGCCCGTCGCCGGCTCGAGCAGTCCGCCCTCAAGCTCTCGCTCTTTCTCCGGGCCGACGACGGCCGCCCCCTCGTGCTCGACCCAGCCCGCCTGCCCGCCGCCATGGCCGCCCCCCACGGTGAAGGCGCCCCTGACCCTCACAGCCAGATCGAGGCCGCCTTCAACCACCGCCCCGAGCTGCGCGAGCTCGATCGCCAGCGCCGCCAGATCGAGGTCGACCTCCAGCTCGCCAGGAACGACCGCATGCCCGCCGTCGACGTCGGCATGATGGTCCTCCGCGACCTCGGCCGCGGCGACCTCACCCTCGGCCCCACCGAGCTCCAAGCCACTGTCTTTATCGACGTCCCGATCCAAGCCCGCGCCGCGCGAGGCCGCCGCCAGGCCGCGGAGGCGAAGATCGCCGCCATCGACGCCAAGGCCGCCTTCGCCCGCGACAAGATCACCGCCGAGGTCCGCGACGCCATCTCCGCGCTGCTCGCCGCGCACGAGCGCATCGACACCGCCCGCGAGGGCCTCGAGGTCGCCAAGGAGCTCGCCGACGCCGAGCGCCGCCGCTTCGAGCTCGGCGCCAGCTCCCTGCTCTTCGTCAACCTGCGCGAGCAGCAGGTCGCCGAGGCCGCCCAGAGCCAGGTCGCCGCCCTGCTCGACTACTACCGCGCCACGGCTGATCTCACCGCCGCCACCGCCAGCGCCAGCGCCGCCCTGCGCGGCCCCTGACGCCGTACTGATCTGTCCCTTAGGCCAGCCTGTCAACCTGGGCTGAGGAACACCAGCATCGCCTCCATCATGTCGCGCGCCGACTGGAAGCGCTCCGCCGGGTCCTTCGCGCAGGCCCGCTCGAAGATCATATCGATCGCCGCGGCGCTGCGCGGCGGCACCTCCGCCCCCAGCAGCGTGCTCGGCGGCGCCGGCGAGAAGCGCTGCTGCGCCGACAGCACCGTCTCGATCGCCGCCGCGCGGAAGTCCTCGAGCGGGTGTTGTCCTGTAATCACCTCGTAGAAGGTCAAACCAGCCGCGTACACGTCCGCGCGCCCGTCGATCGGCGCCCCCAGCTCGGTCTGCTCGGGCGCCATATAGAACGGGTTCCCGCACAGCACCTCGACCCGCGCCGGCCCCTCGAGGTCGAGCGCGATCCCGAAGTCCAGCAGCTTGGTCGTCAAGAAGCGCGTGTTCGGGTCGCGCGTCACGAAGATGTTCGCCGGCTTCACGTCGCGGTGCACCACCCCGCACTCGTGCGCGTACTGGAGCGCCCCTAACACCTGCCGCAGCACGTCGATCACCGACAGCAGCGGCAGCCGCCGCCCCTGCGCGCCCGCCCGCGCCAGCACCCGCTCGAGATCCGAGCCCGCGAGGTGCTCCATCGAGAACCACTCGATCACCTCCCCGCTCGGCCCCCGCAGCTCGCCCATGTCGTAGATCCTGGCGATGCTGGGGTGGCAGAAGCGCGCCCCGAAGATCGCCTCACGGCGGAAGCGCCGGCGCTCCGCCTCGGGCACGTCGGGGCGCATCACCTTGATCGCCACGTCGCGGCGCAGCGCCGGATCGTGCGCGTGATACACCCGCCCCATGCCGCCCTCGCCGATACAGCGGAGCACCTCGTAGCGCTTGAAGTGCCCGACCGACCCGCCGATCCCCAGATCGTCGGTCATCGCCCGGCTCACGCTCGCCGGCTCGCGCGGGTTCTCCGCGATGAGGTCATCCTGGAGCTGCACCGCGCCAAGCTAGCCGCGCGGCCGCCACCTCGCCAAATTTCGGCCGAACCTGGCGATCTCACGCGCAGGCGTCGCAGATCCCGCGCACCTGCACCTCGATCGCCTGCTGGAGCACGCTACGCGGCACCTTTGAGCCCTGCGCCTTCACCGTCAGCTCCAGCTCCGGCACACACTCGAGCGCGCCGCACGCCGTACACACGAAGTGCGGGTGCTCATGCCGCGCCGCCCGCTCCGCCGCCTGGAAGCGCCACACGTGGTCGCCCACGTCCTGGCGCAGCGCCAGCCCGTGCTCCACCAGCGTCACCAGGTTGCGATACACCGTCACCGCGTCGCAGCCGCGCTCCGCCAGCGCCGCCGCGATCTCTTGGTGGCTGAGCGAGCGCTCCGCGGATCGCAAGATCGCCAGCACCGCCAGCCGTGTAGGCGTCACCCGCAGCCCCGCGTCACGCAGCGCCGCCCGCATCGCCTCGACTCGCTCGCGTTCGCCCACCGAGCGTCATCGTATCCCAGATCCCTGCGAGAGGTCACCCTCGCCGACGAGCGCCGGTGCCCCCCTCGTCATCGGCCAGGGTTGACCACGCCCCGCCGATCCCCGCAAAGTCACAGAGCACGGAAGCTCGCACCCAGCGGCGACGGATCCGCCCCAGATTTTGGAGCCTACGCCATGACCTTGACCGCCCTCTCTGCCCTCTCGCGTCCCCTCCTGCTCGCCCTCACCGGCGCCCTCGCGCTCGCCGGCTGTAGCGGCGGTGAAGAGGACACCGACACCGACACCGACACCAGCAGCACCACCGCCACCACCTCGACCACCGAGGCCACCACCGACGGCACCGCCACCACCAGCACCACCGCGGACTCCGAGACCACCGCGATGACCAGCTCCTCGACCACCGAGGACACCGACACTGACAACACCACCGGCGACGTCGGCTTCTGCGATCCCAAGGCGCAGGACTGCCCCGAGGGCTTCAAGTGCACCGCCACCAACAAGATGGCCGGCGACTTCTGGAACGAGAACCGCTGCGTCCCTGTGATGGGCGACGGCGGCCTCGGAGATCCCTGCAAAGTCCTCGACCCCAACGAGCCCGGCGGCGGCACCGACGACTGCGGCGTCGGCTTCATCTGCCTCAACTTCGACGACGAGCTCAACGGCGCCTGCACCGAGTTCTGCAACACGGACGACGAGTGCGGCAGCGGCAAGGGCCTCTGCGACCCCTCCATCAACGAAGGTCTCCTGCCGATCTGCCTCCTGACCTGCGACCCCCTCAGCCAGGACTGTCCCATGGGCCAGGCCTGCTACGGCGATCAGAGCCTGCCCGACTTCGTCTGCTTCGTCCCCGATCCGCAGGACTCGCCCGGCACCGAGAACGCCTTCTGCGCCTACACCAACCAGTGCCTCGCCGGCTTCCACTGCGTCGACCCCGCCACCGCCGTCAATTGCGATCCCGGCGCGGATGGCTGCTGCACCCCCTTCTGCGACGTCACCGAGGACCCTGGCCCCTGCGAGGACGGCGAGTCGTGCGTCGCCTTCTACGAGGATCCCCCGCCGCAGTACATGAACGTCGGGATCTGCGTGATCCCGTGATCCCGCGCGCGCGCTCGTGCTCGTGAGCTGCACGGGCGCGCCTGATCACCGCCGCGTCGCCCTCGACGACGCGGCCACCGCACCGATGAAGCCCGGCCTCCCCGATCTCCACCGTCACCTCGACGGCTCCCTCCGCCCCGCGACCGTCGAGCAGCTCGCGCGCCGCTTCGGCCTCACCCTCCCGCCGCGGCTCCCGTTCAGCCCAGGCCTCGGCCTCAGCGCCGCCCTCGCCCGCTTCGACTTCGTCCTCCAGCTCCTCCAGCGCCCCGCCGAGCTCACCCGCGTCGCCGCCGAGGCCTGCGAAGACGCCGCCGCCGACGGAGTCACCACCCTCGAGCTCCGCTTCGCCCCGCAGCTCCACCGCGGCGCCCCCCTCGCCGACGTCATCGACGCCGTGCTCGACGGCCTCGCCGGCCGCGCCGGCCTGATCCTCTGCGGCCTCTACGGCGAAGATCCGGCGCTCCTCCACGCCCTCGTCGAGCTCGCCGCCGCCCGCCCTGGCGTCGTCGGCATCGACCTCGCCGGCGCCCCCTCCCCCGCCCACGCCTGGCGCCTCCGCGACTACGCCGCCCCCTTCCAGCGCGCCGCCGCGCACGGCCTCGGCCGCACCGTGCACGCCGGAGAGGGCCGCCCGCCCGCCGAGATCCGCGTCGCGATCGAGCGCCTCGGCGCCCAGCGGATCGGCCACGGCACCACCCTCTTGGACGACCCCAGCCTCATCGACCTGGTGCGCGCCCGCGGCGTCACCATCGAAGCATGTTTGACCTCCAACCATCAGATCGGCGCCATCAACGCCGTCGCCGATCACCCGCTCGTCCGTTGGCTCGATCTCGGCGTCGCCGCCGCGATCTGCACCGACAACACCTTCTTCTCCGCCGTCACCTCGAGCAGCGAGCACCAGCTCGCCGCCGCCCTCCCCGGCATGACCCCCGCCCACCTCGAGAGCACAATCCAAGCCGGCCACGCCGCCGCCTTCCGGCGCTGACGATCGAGGGATCGCCAGCGCCGCGCCGTCGGGAAGCAGTTGCGGCGCTCGCCTGCACCTGCATAGACTCACGCGAGCGACATGCAACAAGGCTTGCCCATTGAGCTCGAAGGGGCGCCCCTACCCTTCATCACGCGAGTCTCCCTCAGAAATTTCCGCAGCATCGAGATCTGCGACGTCAATCTGCGACCGCTGACGCTCCTCGCAGGGCGCAACGGCGCCGGCAAGAGCAACTTCCTCGACGCCCTGCGCTTCCTCGTTGAATCGCTTCAGGGCTCGCTCCAGCAGGCCTTCAACAGCCGCGGAGGGATCGGCGCGGTCCGGCGCAAGAGCACCGGGCACCCGCGCAATTTCGCGATGCGCTACGAGATCGCCCTCGGGGAGCAGCGCAGCGCCGTTTACCGCTTCACGATCGCGGCGCGTCGCGGAGGGTTCTTCGTCGCGCGAGAAGAGGCGCTCGTCCGCGACGAGCACCGCAACCAGCTCGCCCACTATCGGATCGCTCGCACCAGCAAAGGCGATGATCTCGAGACCTCGTTCAGCCCGTCCTTCGCACACGCCCCCCCACCTCAAGTCGACAGGCTCTACCTCCCGATCGCGTCGGGCTTCCCCGCCCTTCGAGAACTCTACGACGGACTCACGGCGATGGGCTTCTATAGCCTCAACCCAGAGGAGATCCGCCGCCTTCAAACACCTGAGCGAGGGGATCTCCTGACGCGAGACGGCCGGAACCTGCCGAGCGTCGTCGCCCGCCTGCAGCACGAGGACCCCCGGCTCTTGGGGCGCGTCGAGGAGTACCTGAGCAAGATCGTACCTGGGGTGACGAAGGTCGAGCGGATCACCCATGGATCCTATGAGACCCTCCAGTTTAAGCAGCGCGTCGATCGCTCCAAGGATCCCTGGACCTTCGAGGCGGTCAGTATGTCGGATGGCACCTTGCGAGCGCTCGGCATCCTCGTCGCGGTGATGCAGTTGATGGGCCGCCAGCAGCCCGTCAAAGTCGTCGGCATCGAGGAGCCTGAGACCGCCCTCCACCCCGCCGCTGCGGGCGCCCTGATCGACGCGATCCGCGAGGCCTCCGTACACACGCAGGTGCTGCTCACCAGTCATAGTCCAGAGCTCCTCGATCACCTCGATATCGCTCAGGACGCGCTCCTTATCGTCGAAGCGGACGGAAATCGCACCGCGATCGCACCCGCGGATCAAGCGAGCCGAAACTCGCTCCAACAAGACCTCTGCACCGCGGGCGAGCTCCTCCGGGCGAACACGCTCGAGCCAGATCCGGACGATGTTGACCGCCAACGGCATCACGGCTGGGTCCAGTCTGAGATCGCTGGCGTCACGGCCACAGAAGAAGACGACGACGACGGCAACGGAGAGGCGTGACGCTCCTACGGATCCAGCCGATCGTCGAAGGTCATGGCGAGGTCGAGGCTGTCCCGATCCTTCTGCGCAGGATCTACGGCGAGCTGCTCGCGACCTACGACGTGGACATCCTACCGCCGCTACGTCACCCAAAGACCCGTCTCGTCCGCGATGGCGAGCTTCAGCGCTTCGCGGGCGTCGCCGCCAACAAGCTCCGAGCGCGGCGTCCGACCGCGCACAGCGTCGTGCTCTTGCTGCTCGACGGGGACGGCGATCTCCCGTGTGTACTCGGTCCTCAGCTCCTGGAGCGCGCGAAGGCTGGAGCCGGCGAGATCTCGGCGATGGCGGTCATCGCCCACCTAGAGTTTGAGACTTGGTTCGTCGCAGCCGCGTCCTCGCTCGCGACCTACCTCGATCTGAGGGGAGCCCCCGCACCAACGGCGCCCGAGACCCACCGCGCGCGCAAGAAGTGGATCGAGGATCGCTTCCGCGGCGTCAAGTACAGCGAGACGCTCGATCAGCCGAAGCTCACCGCGAAGATGGATCTTCGCGCATGTCGAGCGAGCTCGCCATCCTTTGACAAGCTCTGTCGCGACCTCGCTCGCGAGCTCTCGCTCGCCAGAGGGTGAGGCCTCGTCGCCCCTCACAGCGGCGCGTTCGGGCACGCGCTGCGCTCAGCCTGCTGGCAGATCGCCCGGATCGACGATCCTGAGCGCGCCGGGCTCGCCCGCAGCACCTCGATCTCGAGGTTCCAGCCCTGCTCCGCGCAGCTCTCGAATTCCGCGCCCACCGTCATGTCATCGAGCTTCGAGGGGGTCAGCCCCATCGAGTCTGTGCGCATCACGTAGCAAGCGCTCGCCCCCTCGGGCACCGCCCACGCCCCGTCGATCGCCGCGCAGGCGCCCAAGCGCGTCGGCTCCCGGTCAACCTCCGCGAACACCTCATCGACCACGCACAGCGGGTCCAGGATCGCCGTCTCTGGCGCCTGGTCCTCCACGCAGGTCGTCACACACCCGGGCCTGATCTTCTCCGCGATCGCCTCCGCGATCGAGCGCAGCGCCCCCGTGTAGTCGTCCTGGCAGATCGAATAGGTCCCTGGCGCCTCGCCGATCTGGAACGCCTCAGCCAGCTCACGCAGGCGCACGGGCGGCCGCGCCACGCTGTCGTTGCTCGGGTCCGCGTCATCCAGCCCGGCAGAGCAGCCTGGCGCCACCCCGAAGAGCTTCTGGTCGTTCGGGTCGCTGCTCGCCCCGTACGGGATCGTCACGCCGCCGTCCTCATAGCCTTGAGGAACCCCAGCGATCGCCGACACCACCACCTGGAGGTTCGAATTACGCGCCTGCTTCGCCGCCCGCACCTCTGCCAACAGGTCGTAGTAGCGGTCCAGCGGGAACAGCACCGCCTCCGCCGCCTCTGCCCCCGCGGCGCCCTTCGCGTCGTAGTCGACCGCGTGGCAGCTCCCGTAGTCCTCGCCGCTCTGCGAGCACTGCACCCCTGCGTTCCAGCACACCGCGCTGGTCGGCGCCGCCGGGTCGCTCCAGAACGTCTTATTCGTGCGGAAGATGTCCACGTGTTCGGGGTTGAACGAGCAGTCGACCTCATCGGTGATGAACACCACCACCAGGTGCGCGTCATCGCGGAGGAAGCCGAAGTTCGGCGACTTCGCCTCCCCTGAGCCGACGATCGCCCGGTGCATCGCCTCCAGCGGCGCCTCGTAGCCCGAGCCCGTCACCCCTTGCGGCCCGAAGCACGCGAACGCCTCCGCCGCGCTCACCTCGCCCGCCAGGTTCGTCTTCCCTGAGTAGCTCTCGATCCACGCCCGCGGCGCCGCCACCTCATCGCCGATCCCGATCGTCGTCGGCACGATCTCGAGCGCCTCGGAGGGGAGCGCGCAGTGGTCCGTACAGGCGAACTCCGCGTTGAAGTCGTCGAAGATGAAGTCGCCCCCCGAGATCCCGTCCGAGCTCAGACGATCGCGGCAGCTCTTCAGCTGGAACACCCCGCCCTCGTAGCGGGACTTCGGGTCGCGCGGGTCCCCGTTGTCCGTCGTCACCACCGCGACCCTGTAGTTCGCGTTCACCGCCTCCAGCGCGCCGACGAAGGCGCCAAAATTCTTCGCCAAGTTCGCCTGCTCCTCCGCCATCGAGCCTGAGTTATCGATGACGAAGAGCACGTCCACGTCGCGGCTCTGATAGACAGTCACCACCGCGTCCTTCTCGATCGACCCGTCGTACTTCACCTCTTTGATCGGGTGCTCGAGGCAACCGGAGGCGAGCGGAGCGGTCATCAGCAAGGCCAGGCAGCGGAGGTTCGAGGTCAACTTCGGTGGCATGGTAAGGCGGTTCATCGTCGGTGCTCCTTCGGGCTCGTCGCCCGCTCCGGTACAAATGCAACAGTGATGACACCTGCGATAATCCAAAAAACTGTTTAATTTCAACACATCATCGCGCCAGGCCACACCTGAGGTCTGCCAACCCCATTGCATCCCCCCGATCGGCCGCCAACAAAGTTGACACCCTCGCCCCCTCACCTCGCCCTCTCACCCCGCTCTCATCGTTGACACCCGCCCGGGCCCGCGGCTACCCACTCTGTCATGGCTGATCCGACCCGCGCCCACTTCCAATCCCGGCTCGGCTTCATCCTCGCGGCGGCCGGCTCAGCGGTCGGCCTCGGCAACCTTTGGAAGTTCCCCTACATCACCGGCATGAACGGCGGCGGCGCCTTCGTGCTCATCTACCTGCTCGCGATCCTGCTCGTCGGCCTACCGATCATGCTCGGCGAGGTCTTGCTCGGGCGCATGGCCGCCACCTCGGTCATCGGCGCCTTCCGCCGCCTCACCGGCGCCCCCACCCCGTGGTCGATCTTCGGCGTGCTCGGCGTCCTCGCTGGCGTCATCATCCTCTCCTACTACAGCGTCGTCGCCGGGTGGTCGCTCCACTACCTGCGCCTCACCCTCGACGGGGCCCTCGCCGCTGGCGATCCCAAGGCCCTCGCCGACGCCTTCGCGGCCCTCTACGCCGACGGCGCCACCAACGTCCTCTGGCACGCCGTGTTTATGGCGGTCACCGCGCTCATCGTCGCGCGGGGCGTCCAGAAGGGCGTCGAGCGGGCCGCCAAAGTGATGATGCCGGTCCTCCTCATCATCCTCGCCGCCATGCTCGTGTACGCCACCACCCTCGACAGCTTCGCCCGCGCCTTCGACTTCGTCTTCGGCATGCACACCGCCGCCCTCACCCCTGCCGGCGTCTTGGAGGCCCTCGGCCACGCCTTCTTCACCCTCAGCCTCGGCATGGGCGCCATGCTCACCTACGGCTCCTATCTCTCGCGCCGGGACGACCTCGTCGCCGCCTCGATCGCCACCGCCGTGCTCGACACCCTCGTCGCCCTCATGGCCTGCCTCGTCCTCTTCCCGATCACCTTCGCCGCCGGCATGGCGCCGGCGAGCGGCCCGGGCCTCGTCTTTATCAACATGCCGATCGCCTTCGCCCAGCTCCCTGGCGGTCCCCTCTGGTCAGCGCTCTTCTTCACCCTCCTCTTCTTCGCCGCGCTCACCAGCGCGATCTCCCTGCTTGAGGTCGTCGCCGCCTATCTCATCGACGAGCGCCGCTGGTCGCGCCCGCGCGCCGTCGCCCTGCTCGCCCTCCTCATCTTTGTCCTCGGGATCCCCTCCGCCCTCAGCGGCTCTGACGACGCCACCTTCGGAGCCCAGGTCCACTGGCTCGGCGAGCGCAATTGGTTCGACACCTTCGATTACCTCGCCAGCAACTGGCTCCTCCCCCTCGGCGGCCTCGGCATCGCCGCCTTCTGCGCCTGGCGCCTCGGCGACCGCCAACGCCGCAGCGCCTTCGCCGAGGGCTCCCCCTTAGGCGCCTTCACCCCCTTCTACCTCTCCTGGCTGCTCCTCCTCCGCTACCTCGTCCCGATCGCCATCCTCCTCGTCATGGCCCACGCCCTCGGCCTCCTCTGACCCCCGCCACCCCGGCGCGCCAATGCTATAGAGCCTGCATGCGGGCCACCCACCACGCCCTCGCGCTCGCCCTCGCGCTCGCCCTCGCGCCCGTCGCCTGCAACCGCGACAAGCCCGCCCAGCCGATCAAGGTCACCGACGCCCCGCCCCCCGCGCCCCCGCCCCTCGATCATCCAGCCCTCGCGATCTACCCCGCCGACGCCGCCCTCATCGCCCACATCGATCTCAGCCGCCTCTTCGCCTCCCCGCTCTGGCAGCGCAACGGCGCCTTGATGGCCGATGATCCCGAGGCCCAGCGCACCCTCCAGGGCCTCGCCGCCTGCGGCCTCGCCCTCACCGACCTCTACGCCCTCGATCTCGCCGTCGACGGCGCGGGATCGCGGGTCATCGTCGATCTCCGCGGCCGCGGCGTCGGCCTCGCCGCCACGCTCACCTGTCTCGGCGGCCAGCTCTTCGCTGATCGCCCCCAAGCCTGGCGCCTCGAGGAGCACCGCGGCGCGCCCCGGCTCGTGCTCGACGGCGGCGCGGCCTATGCCCACCCGGTCGCCGACGATCGCCTCATCTTCGCCGCCGCCGCCTGGGACGCCCCCCTCTTGGAGCGCCTCGCTGGCCGCGGCGCCGCCCCGCCCCAGGGCCCCCTCGGCCTCGCCCTGAGCGCCCTCGACACCGCCCGCCCTGTCTGGTTCGCCGGCCGCCTACCACCTGGCTTAGGGGACAGCCCCGGCCTCCAGAGCGTCGCCGGCGCCTTTGATCTCGACGACGGCCTCGCCTTAGAGATCGATCTCGTCACCGCCACCCCGATCGACGCCCAAGAGCTCCAGAGGGCCCTACAGACCCGCCTCGCCGCCCTCCGCGCCCGCCTGAGCGGCGCCGCGATCCCCCTCGCCGCCCTTGATCGCGCGCTCATCGAGCCGCGCGGCGCCGCCTTACACCTCCGCCTCCACCTCACCATGGACGAGATCAACGCCTTACGAGCCGCCCTCGCCGAAGCCGCCCTCCCACCGGATCCCACCTGAGCAGACGACCATGCCCCGCCTCGACCCCACCCAGATCCACTGCGAGATCCTCACCTTCAAGGAGGGCTTCCTCTCCGCCCTCGGCCACGATCTCCGCCTCGCCGTCACCGGCGCCCAGATCGACGTCCAGGAGGCGCCGCTCGCCATCACCGCTGTTTTTGACGCCGCCTCGATCCGCGTCGTCGGCCCGCAGAGCGGCGGAGCGCTCAGCGACAAAGATCGAGCCGAGATCGAGCGCAACATCCGCGACACCGTGCTCGAATCCGCTCGACACCCTCAGATCCGCTTCGTCGCCACCACCATCGAGCCTGTGGGGGACGGCTACCGCGTCACTGGCCAGCTCGAGCTCCACGGCCACACCCGCCCGCTCACCCTCACCAGCCGCCGCGACGGCCCCCTCCAGCGCGCCACGATCGCCCTTCAGCAGCCTGATTTTGGCATCAAGCCGTATCGGGCCCCGCTCGGCGTCATCAAGATCAAGCCAGAGATCCGCGTCGAGCTCGCCCTCCCCTGGCCCCCACGACCCTGACGCTCGCGCACCCACGTGCGTCCACGCGCGCACCTCGGGCATACTCGCCCCGTGCGTCGCCGCCCCCGCCTGCTCCACCCCGTCCCGCTCGCCCTCACCGCCGCGTTCGCCTGCTCGCCTGCGGGTGAAGCGGATCCCAGCACCGACGCCACCACCGCGCCCACCTCGATCACCGGCGCCACGGCCACCTCGATCACCACCGCGCCGGCCACCACCGGCGCCACCACGGAAGGTGGGGAGAGTGACAGCGTCGCCACCGCCACGGGCGGATCTGGCACCACCGGCGCCAAGCTCGATCTCCCTGACGACGTCGATCTCCCTGGCTGCGACGCCGTCGACATTCTCTTTGTCATCGACAATTCCGCCTCCATGGCGATCTACCAAGAGGGCCTCGCTGCCGCCTTCCCTGGCTTCGTCGACGCCATCTTTGACAACCTCCCCGCCGAGGTCGATCTCCACGTAGGGATCACCACCACCGACTTTTTTTGCAGCGGTTGCGCGTGCCCAGACTCGACCATTGGTTGTCAGTCCAACGCCGATCTCGAGACCCTGCTCATGTATTACATCCCCCCCACCGACGGCAACAACGCCGTCAACGGCAGCCAGGGCCGCCTCTTTGAGCATGGCGGCCAGCCTTACTTCGCCACCAACACCAGCGCCGATCCTGCGCCTCTCAAGAACTGGTTCACCGCCGCCGCCCAGGCCGCTGGCGAGCTCGGCTGCTCCTTTGAGATGCCCGTCGCTGCCGCCTCGTACATCGCGCATCCAGCCAACAACCTCACCAACAAGAATTTCATCCGCGACGAGGACGCCGTCCTCCTCCTCTTCTTCCTCACCGACGAGCCGGACAAGTCCCCCGAGCCCGTCGCGGACTACAAGCAAATGCTCCTCGACGCCAAGGCCAATTGCGGGGGAGCCGACTGCATCCTCACTGCTGGCCTCATCCCCCTCTGCGTCGAGGGGATCAACCAAAAGCTCTGGCAATACATGACCGCCTTCGGAGAGCCCCCGATCATCGGCGACATCCAAGACATCAGCGCCTACAACGCCGTCATCGGCCAAGCCCTAGCCGCCACCCTCAAAGACACCTGCAGCAACATCCCCCAGGGCTAAGACACCCCACCCTCTTATACCAATCCCGCCCCAATCCCGCCCCCATTCCCACCTCACCCCCCGCCACAAGTCCCACCTCCCCCCCCCATTCCCACCTCACCCCTCCCCCCATTCCCACCTCAGCCACCCCCCCATTCCCACCTCAGCCACCCCCCCATTCCCACCTCAGCCACCGGGCCGGGGCGGCGGCGGCGGTGGGACGCCAGCGGAGGGGGTCCCCCATGATTGCCGCCCACAGGCCGCCGATCGAACCCGCGCCCTCCAGCCTCTCGCGCGGTCTCTCTGCCTCCCGCCGGCCGAGGACGGAATCATGGGGGGGGCGCCGCGCCAGCGAGGGACCCACCGCCGCCGCCGCCCCGGCGCGCCTCACCCTCCACCGCCGCCGCCGCCCCGGCGCGCCTCACCCTCCACCGCCGCCGCCGCCCCGGCGCGCCTCCCCCCCACCCCGGCACGCGCGCCCGCGCTCTCACGCACCCAGCCGCGCAGCCCGCCCCAACAACGTCACCTCTGGTAACCTCGGGCCAGCATGGGACTCAACGTCACCGCCTCGCTCGGCATCGCCTTCTTGGTGCTCGCCTTCTTCGTCGTCTTTTTGATGTTCCACCTCTGGGGATATCCTTTTGACAAGGCCACCCGCACCAGCGCCGCGCCGCCTGGTCTCATGCGCCTCCACCGCCTCGCGGGTTGGCTCTACGTCGTCATTTATATCGTCATGATGGTCGCCATGGTCCCCCGGCTCTGGGAGTACCAAGTCGAGTTCCCGCCGCGCACCGTCGCCCACCTTCTCTTTGGCATCGGGATCGGAGTCATTCTCCTCGTCAAGGTCGCGATCCTCCGCTTCTTCCGCCACTTTGAGGAGTGGATGCCGGTCCTTGGCGTCCTCCTCCTCACCTGCACCATCATGCTCTCGACCCTCTCCTTGCCGCTCGCGCTCCGCGAGTACAGCCTCGCCAGCAGCGCCGCTGGCGGCAACGTCTACAGCCAAGAGAGCCGCGAGCGGGTCACCAAGCTCCTCCCGACCGCCGGCCTCCCAGAGGGCGCCCCGCTCGATCAGCTCGCCACCGCCGAAGCCCTCCGAGCGGGCCGCAACGTCTTGTCTGGCAAGTGTGTCGTCTGCCACGACCTCAAGACCATCCTCGTCCTCCCGCGCAGCCCTGGCGGCTGGTGGAAGATCGTCGATCGCATGGCCAACAAGCCCACCTTCGCCGAGCCCATGACCGAGCTCGAGACCTATCAAGTCACCGCCTATCTCATCGCCATCAGCGGAGATCTCCAGCGCGACGCCAAGCAGAGGAGGGCCGAGGAGGACAAGCGCAAGGACTCGGCCATGGACATCGCCCAAGACGCCGCCGCCACCGATCAAGGCGCGGCCGGCGAGCTCCCCCCCTTCGACGCAGCCGAGGCGGCCGCCACCTACGAGCGCGTCTGCGCCTCCTGCCACGGCCTCGAGGAGACCGAGTCCGCCCCGCCCAAGGACGCCGACCAGGTCAAGGATCTGATCATCCGCATGATCCGCGAGAACGGCATGGAGGCCAGCAAAGAGGAGCTCGACCTCATCTACCTCCACATGGTCAAGAAGTTCGCGGGAGGCCGCTTAAACCCCGCCCCCGCCGAAGTCCCAGCGGCTGCCCAGCCCGTCGAGCCCGAGCCTGAGCCCGAGCCGACCGCCGAGGTTGAGACCCAGCCGACCAAGGCCCCCAAGAAGCCCGCTGCCGCCGGCATCGACGCCCGCCCGCTCTACGACAAGCACTGCAAGTCGTGCCACGCCATCGACGGCAGCGGCACCGAGGCCATGAAGAAGAACTCGATCCCGGATCTTACGGACAAGGCGTGGCAGGCCAAGCACAGCAAGGCCAAGATCGTCGCCGCGATCGTCAACGGCGTCCCGGACACCAAGATGAAGTCGTACAAGGACAAGCTCAGCGCCGACGAGATCGACGCCGTCGCCGCCCTCGTCAAGAAGATGAAGTGAGACCTGGCCGCGGCCCGCAGGCCTCAGCCGCTGCGCGGCAGCAGCAGCCAGAACGCCGAGCCGCGCGGCGTCACCGCGTCCACCCCGACCCGGCCGTCCATCGCCTCCACCAAGTGCTTGACGATCGCCAGCCCCAGCCCGGTCCCCCCGACCTCCCGCGAGCGCCCTGGATCCACCCGATAGAAGCGCTCAAACACCCGATCCCGGTGCTTTGGCGCGATCCCTGGCCCGTTATCACGGACCTCGATCCGCACCGCCCCGTCCTCCTCGACCCGGCTCACCACCTCGATCCTCCCGCCCTCTTGCGTGTACTTCACCGCGTTGTCGACCAAGTTCAGCAGCACGTGCTCGAGCGCCGCCGCGTCCGCCCACACCCGCACCTCTGGGCCGATCGAGTCGATCACCTCGATCGACCGCTCGTCGGCCAGGCTCTCCACCGAGTCGACGATCCGGGCCACGATCGGCGCCAGCGCCACCGTATCTAATTTGAGCTCATACGACCCTGACTCGATCCTCGAGATCTCCAACAGATCCCCCACCAGCGCCGCCAGCCGGTCCGCGTTGCGCAGCATCGCCTCCAAGAAGCGCCGCGCGATCTCAGGCCGCTCCAGCGCCCCGTCGAGCAGCGTCTCCGCGTTCGCCCGGATGATGCTCACCGGCGTCCGCAGCTCGTGCGACACGTTCGCCACGAAGTCGCGGCGGATCGTCTCCAGCCGCCGGATCTCCGTCACGTCGTGCATCACCACCACCGCCCCGCTCGCCCCCCGCAGCGGGCTCGCGTACGCCATGATCCGCCGCGGGGTCGGCTCGGGCACCGTAAATTCGCGGCGCTCCGGCGTCCCTGCCAGCGCCGCCTCCACCAGCTCTTGCAGCGCTGGCACCCGGATCCGCTCGCCCACCGTCTCGCCGCTGCGCTCGACCGTCAAGCTCAGCAGCGCCAGCGCCGCCCGGTTGATCAGCGTCAAGCGCTGCGCCTGGTCGACCGCGATCACCGCCTCGTCCATCGACTCCAGCACCGCCTCGAAGCGCGAGCGCTCGACCGCCAGCGCCGCCACCGTCGCCTCCAGCTCGTCCGCCAGCCGGTTGATCGAGCCCGCCAGCCCCCCCAGCTCGTCCTGCGCCACCACCTCGATCTTGTAGTGAGCCCCGCCGCCGTCGGCGACCCGCCGCGCGTCCCGCACCAGCGAGCGCAGCGTCCGCGACAGCAAGTGCGACGCCGCCGCGCTCATCAGCAGCGCCCCCAGCAGCCCGATCAGCCCCGCCACCCCCAGCGCCACTCGCAGCCGCGCCACCGCCTCTTCCACCTCGCGCAGCGGCCTGGCCACTCGCAGCGTCCCGCTCGCCCCGACCACCGCGAACGGCACCGCCACGTACAGCATCGGCGTCCCCACGCTCGCCGAGTCGCGCTCTGCCACCCCGACCCCGCCCGCGCGCGCGGCGATCACCTCTGGGCGCCCCTCATGGCCCGCCAGATCGTCCAGCTCTGCCAGCGCGAACTCCGAGTCGCCCACCACCGTCCCGTCGTCCAGGATCATCGTCACACGCGCCGCCGCGGGCGTCGCCAGCGCGTCTGCCAGCCCGTCCAAGCTCGCCGGATCGGCCGCGCCCAGGCGCCCCACCATCACCGCCGCCGCCTCCGCGTGGCTGCGCAGCTCCGCCTCGATCCGCCCGCGCGTCCAGCCGCGCAGCTCCAGCTCCAGATACGCCCCGCTCACCGCCACCGCGCCGAGCACCAGCAGCGCCGACAGCCCGAAGATCTTCCCGCGGATCCCCCAGCTCAAGCCGTCACCTGCCGGTCGCGCTCACAGCTCGGACCCCTCGCTCAGCTCGGTCGTGAAGCGATATCCCACCCCGCGCAGCGTCTCCACGTAGTCTGCCACCGCCCCCAGCTTCTTGCGCAGCCGTCGCACGTGCGTATCGACCGTCCGCGTCGTCAAGCCTGGCTGCACCCCCCACACATCGAGCAGCAGCGCGTCACGCGTCTGCACGCGCCCGCGGCGGGCGATCAGCGTCGTCAGCAGGCGGAACTCGAGCGCCGTCAGCACCACCTCCTCGTCGTCCACCCACACCCGATGCCCTTCCATATCCACCCGCACCCGCCCGTACGTCGCTGGCGCCGTCGCCGACTCTGCCGCGGGCGCCTTTCGCCGCAGCACCGCCTTCACCCGCAGCATCAGCTCACGCACGCTGAACGGCTTGACCACGTAGTCATCGGCGCCCACCTCGAAGCCGACCACGCGATCAACCTCCTCCGCCTTCGCCGTCATCATGATGATCGCCACCGCCTTGGTGCGATCACGAGCCCGGAGCTGCTGGCACACCTGCGTGCCCGACATATCGGGCAGCATCAAGTCGAGCAGCACCAGGTCGGGCACCTGATCGCCGCTCGCGATCTCGAGCCCGTGCTTGCCGGTGTACGCCGAGCGCGCCCGAAAGCCCTCTTTTTCGAGGTTGTACTCGAGCGTCGCGACCAGATCGCGCTCGTCGTCGATGATGAGGATGAGCCCGCTCATGGCGATCAACCGCGCCCATCATACACAGATCCGAGCGCCGCATGGGCCCCTGCGCGCGGCTGCAAGCGCGCGCAAACGCCCGATCGCGCGGATCTATCCGCGCAGCCGCGCCGCGAACGCCCGCAGCGCGTCGATCACGGTGAAGATCCCGACCAAGCGCCCGTTCTCCATCACCACCGCTGTCCCGATCTTGTGCTCCGCGAGCGCCTCCACCACCTCCACCAGCGGCGTCTCAGGGGAGATCGCATACGGCTCCGCCGTCATCGCCTCGGCCACCGTCACCGCCGCGGGATCGACCCCTGGCAAGCTCTCGACCATCGCCAGATCGCGATCGCTGACGATCCCCACCACGATCCCCCCCTCGAGCACCGGCAAGTGGCGGATCCGGTGCTCACGCATCCGCCTCGCCGCCTCGACCATGGTTTGAGCCCGTCCGATCGAGAACGGCGCGGGGGTCATGAATTTTCGGATCGTGGAGTCTGAGTCGTGCATCGCCAAGTCGCCGTAACCCACTCTCCCGCCCCGACGCAACGCGGCGCTCGCGATCCCGCAAAATTTTCGCCAGCGATGACGTACAGCCCCCAGAGCCTCTACCCTCAGCGCATGTACCAAAACATCCTCGTCGCCCTCGACGGGTCGCCGCGGGCCGCCGTGGTCCTCCGCCACGCCATCGCCATCGCCGAACGTTTTGGCGCCAAGCTCCACCTCTGCCGCGCCGTCAACATCCCCCTCGGCCTGCCCCCGGACGCCTGGACCCTCACCGGCGACGAGCTCACCGCCGCCCTCATCGACGGCGCCACCAAAGAGCTGAGCGACGCCGCGATCACCGTCCCTGACGCCCACCGCGGCCAGATCATCTGCAAGCTCGGCCGCCCCGCCAAGATCATCGAGGACGCCGCGGAGGCGCTCGCCGTCGACCTCGTCATCATCGGCAGCCACGGCTACCACGCCCTCGACAAGCTGCTCGGCACCACCGCCGCCCGCGTCGTCAACCACGCCACCCGCCCGGTGCTCGTCGTCCGCTAGCCGCGCCCGCGCGCCATGCCCGCGCCGCGCCGCTGCATCCTCCTCCGAGGCGACCCCCAGCGCACCGCCGAGGCCGCCGAGCGCCTGCTCGCCGCCCAGCCCGCCGACGCTCAGCTCTGGATCAGCGACGATCCACCCTGTCCTTCAAGACAGGCTACCCCGGCCAAACAGGTCAAGCGCCTGCTCGGACGCGCCTACGACGCCGTCGTCCTCGACCTCCACCGCCGCCTCGACCCCGATCTACTCGCCGCCGCTCAAGGCTTCCTCTGGGGCGGCGGCGCCCTCCTCCTCCGCCTCCCGCCGCCCGGCCCTTCACCGCTCGCAGCCCGCGCTCCCCTCGCCGTCCCGCCGTACCCGCTCCAGGCCGTCGGCGATCGCCTCTGGCAGCGCCTCGAGGCGCACCTCGCCGCGGCGCCCTGCGTCGAGCACACCCCGCCCGCGCGCCCGCTCGCGCCCCTCACCCACCACCCCCACGGCAGCCGCGCCCAAGCCCGCGTCGTCGACGCCCTCGTCGCGCAGCTCCGCGCCCCTGATCCCGCCTGCGTCGCCCTCATGGCCGGCCGCGGCCGCGGCAAGTCCAGCGCCCTCGGCCTCGCCCTCCGCCGCCTCCGCGCCGAGCGCCCGCGGCTCCGCGTCGCCGTCACCGCCGCCGATCCTCTCGCCGCCGCCGAGCTGCTCCGCTTCGCCGAGGGCCCCACCACCTGTCCCGACGACCAGCCGCTCTTCACCCCCGTGCTCGACCTCCTCCACGGCGACCCCGCCTACGATCTCCTCCTCATCGACGAGGCCGCCCAGCTCCCCGTCCCGCTGCTCCAGCGCCTCACCCTCGCCCACCCCCGCGCCCACCTCGCCTTCGCCACCACCACCCACGGCTACGAGGGCACCGGCCGCGGCTTCGTCCTCCGCTTCCTCGCCTGGGCCGAGCGCCAGCCGCGCCCGCTGCTCCGCCTCTACCTCGACGAGCCGATCCGCTGGTCCGCCGGCGACCCCGTCGAGCGCCTCATCGACGACCTCCTCTGCCTCGACGCCGCCATACCTGACCTCCAAGACACCTCGCCCGCCCCGACGCCCGCGCCGCTACCTGCCCCTAGGGACAGCACCGAGCGCGCCGCGCGGCGCCCCCCTCCTCGCGCCGATCCCCCCGAATTCGAGCCCCTCCAGGTCGACCGCGACCGCCTCGCCGCCGACGAGCCCGCCCTCCGCCAGCTCTTCGGCCTGCTCGTCCACGCCCACTACCGCACCACCCCCGCCGATCTCCACCGCCTGCTCGACGCCCCCAACCTCGATCTCCACGCCCTGCGCTGGCGCGGCCAGATCGTCGCCGCCACCCTCATCGCCCGCGAGGGCGAGCTCCCGCCCGCCACCTGCGAGGCCCTCGCCGCCGGCGCCGCCCAGCTCCGCGGCCACGCCCTCGCCGACACCCTCATCACCCACAGCCTCTGCCCCGAAGCCGGCGCCCTCACCCTCATCCGCAGCGTCCGGATCGCCGTCCACCCGCAGCTCCGCCGCCGCGGCCTCGCCACCCGCCTCATCGAGCACGTGCACGCCGCCTACCCCCACGCCCACCTCTTCGGCACCCTCTTCGGCGCCACCCCGGAGCTGCTCGCCTTCCGCCGCGCCCTCGGCTACCAGCTCGTCCGTGTCGGCGTCGCTCGCGGCAGCCGCACCGGCGAGCCCGCCGCCGTCATGATCCGGCCCACCAGCCCCGCCGCTGAGGCCCTCGTCCACCAGCTCCGCCACCAGCTCGCCCACGCCCTGCCCACCCAGCTCCACCTCCTCAGCCGCGACGGCGAGCTCCACCTCGATCCCGAGCTCGATCGCTCCCTACGCGCCGATCTCCCCCACGTCGATCCCCCGGACGACCTCACCTGCGCCCGCGTCGTCGCCCGCTACGCCGCCAGCGCCCAGCCCTACGAGCTCATCGCCCACGCCCTCATCCCGTGGCTGCGCCGCCGCAGCGATCATCTCGCCCACCTCACCCCCACCGCCCGCGCCGTCGTCGAGGCCCGCGTCCTGCGCGGCGAGCCCTGGCCCCATGTCGCCCGCCTCGCCGGTCTACCCAGCGCTGGCGCCGCCATGCGGGCCCTACGCCCGGCGATCCGCGCCCTGCTCAGCGCCGAGCCCTCACCGCCGCAAAAACATCCTATCTCACCGCTATAAACCCCGCGAGCCCTCCCTCACGGCGACGTTTCGTCGGAATTCACCACCATAGAGCCCTCTCAAATACCCCATAATCCGTTGTACTTACGCCGCAGATCGCCCCTCGCCGACCCCGCCCATACGTTACTCTCTGGCCCACGTGACGACCGCCGCGCGCACCCCCCTGACGCCTCACCTCGCCCGCCTCGAAGCCGAGTCGATCGGCATCATCCGCGAGGTCGCCGCCGTCTTTCGCCGCCCTGTCATGCTCTACAGCGTCGGCAAGGACAGCGGCGTCATGCTGCACCTCGCCCGCAAGGCGTTTTTTCCGGGCAAGCTCCCCTTCCCGCTCCTCCACGTCGACACCACCTGGAAGTTCCGCGAGATGATCGAGTTCCGCGATCGCCTCGCCCGCGAGCTCGGCCTCGACCTGCTCGTCCACACCAACCCCGACGGCCTCGCCCGCGGGATCAACCCGATCACCTCCGGCTCCGCCCTCCACACCCAAGTCATGAAGACCGAGGCGCTCAAGCAAGCCCTCGATCACCACGGCTTCGACGCCGCCTTCGGCGGGGCTCGCCGCGACGAGGAGAAGTCGCGCGCCAAGGAGCGCGTCTTCAGCTTCCGCGGCCGCGGCCACGCCTGGGATCCCCGCGATCAACGCCCCGAGCTGTGGAGCCTCTACAACACCCGGATCCGCGACGGCGAGAGCATCCGCGTCTTCCCCCTCTCCAACTGGACCGAGCACGACGTCTGGGACTACACCCTCGCCGAGGCGCTGCCGATCGTCCCCCTCTACCTCGCCCGCCCGCGCCCGGTCGTCCGCCGCGGCGACACCTGGATCATGGTCGACGATCACCGCCTGCCCCTTGAGCCAGGTGAAGTCCCCGAGCTGCGCAGCGTCCGCTTCCGCACGCTCGGCTGCTACCCCCTCAGCGGCGCCGTCGACAGCCACGCGGCCACCCTCCCTGAGATCATCGCCGAGATGCGCGCCGCCACCACCTCCGAGCGCCAGGGCCGCCTCATCGACACCGACGAGGACGCCTCGATGGAGCGCAAGAAGCGCGAAGGGTACTTTTAAGGTCCCCTCGTCGAACCTAGCTCTTCAGACAGATCGATCTCCTAGAATTTTAGACCCACAATGACCGCCGCGACCAAGCAGCTCCTCCGCTTCCTCACCTGCGGCTCCGTCGACGACGGCAAGTCCACCCTCATCGGTCGCCTCCTCTTCGAGAGCCAGCAGATCTTCGAGGATCAGCTCGCCGCCCTCACCAAGGACTCACGGCGCCACGGCACCACCGGCGCCGACGTCGACCTCGCCCTGCTCGTCGACGGCCTCGAGGCCGAGCGTCAGCAGGGGATCACCATCGACGTCGCCTACCGCTTCTTCTCCACCCCGAAGCGCGCCTTCATCGTCGCCGACACCCCCGGCCACGAGCAATACACCCGCAACATGGCGACCGGCGCCTCCACCGCCTCGCTCGCGATCATCCTCATCGACGCCCGCAAAGGCGTGCTCACCCAGACCCGCCGCCACAGCCACATCTGCGCCTTGCTCGGCATCCGCGACGTCATCGTCGCCATCAACAAGATCGACCTCGTCGACTACGACCGAGCCACGTATGAGCGGATCGTCGCCGACTACCGCCACTTCGCCCAAGGGCTCGGCCTGCGCTCGATCGTCCCCATCCCCCTCAGCGCCCGCTTCGGCGACAACGTCACCCGCCGCGCCGACACCACCCCTTGGTACAGCGGCCCCACCTTGCTCGAACACCTCGAGTCCGTCGACGTCGAGCACGATCTCAGCGACCGCCCCCTCCGCTTCTCGATCCAGCACGTCAACCGCCCCAGCCTCGACTTCCGCGGCTTCAGCGGCGCCATCGCCGCTGGCCAGATCGCCGTCGGCGACCCCGTGCTCGTCGCCACCACCGGCCTCACCGCCGCCGTCGCCCGGATCGTCACCGCCGACGGCGACCTCCCCCGCGCCCGCGCCGGCGACGCCGTCACCCTCACCCTCGATCGCGAGATCGACCTCGCCCGCGGCGACCTGCTCGTCGGGCCAGATCATCGCCCCGCCCTCAGCGACCGCCTCGCCGCCCACCTCTTGTGGATGGATCAGGAGCCCCTCCGCCTCGGCCACACCTACTGGCTGCGGATCGGCGACATCTGGACCCAGGCCGTCGTCGACGCCATCGATCACCGCATCGACATCAACACCCAAGGGCGAGCCCCCGCCGACCAGCTCGCCCTCAACGAGATCGGCCACTGCCAGCTCACCCTCGCCCGCCCCGTCCCCTTCGATCCCTACGCCGAAAGCCGCGCCACCGGCGCCTTCATCCTCGTCGATCGCTACAGCCACCGCACCGCCGGCGCCGGCATGATCACCGCGCCGCTGCCCCCCACCACCCCTCAGAGCGCCGACACCGCCCAACCAGCCGAGCCGCGCCCCTTCGTCCTCTGGCTCACCGGCCGCCCTGGCGCCGGCAAGACCACCCTCGCCCACCTCTTAGAGCGCGCTTTCAAGGACGCCGGCCGCCCCACCTACCACCTCGACGGCGACCAGCTCCGCCGCGGCCTCTGCAGCGATCTCGGCTTCAGCCCCGCCGATCGCGCCGAGAACATCCGCCGCGTCGGCGAGCTCGCACGCCTCTTCCTCGGCGCCGATCTCACGGTCCTCTGCTCCTTCGTCTCCCCGTACGAGGCCGATCGTCAGCGAGCCCGCGCCATCGTCGGACCCGACAATTTATTCTTGGAGATCTACATCGACGCCTCCGTCGACGAGTGCGCCCGCCGCGATCCCAAAGGCCTCTACGCCCGCGCCCGCGCCGGCGAGCTCCGCGGCCTCACCGGCGTCGATCCCAGCAGCCCCTACGAGCCCCCCCTCGCCCCGGATCTCCACCTCCACACCGATCAAGAGCCCCCGCAGGCCAGCGCCGCCCGGATCCTCGATCACCTCCGCGCCCGCGGCCTGCTCCGCTGACCGGGGGCCGCCTTGCCGCCGCGCCCTCGAGCCGGCATCGTCGCCCTCATGCCTCACAAGGCCCTCTATTGGGACTTCTTCGGCCCTGACGCGGAGGGCACCGCCCGCCACTTCAGCCGTCACCTCGAACAATTTTTAGAGGCCGAGCAGCTCCGCGGCTGCGAGATCGCCCTCGTCAGCGCCGCCGCCGGCCACCACGCCGTCGAGTGCCGCGCCCCCGAGCCCGCCCAGCCCCTGCTCATCGACCGCCTACGCCCGCGCCGCGTCCGCGCCCTCGACTGAGCCCCTTCCTCGCGCTGCGCGACAAGAACCCGCCGACCTGCAACGGGCCTCGCTCGGCGGCCGAACGCCCCCCCGACCATGCTCGCCCAGCCCACCACGACCCGCAGCGCCGACACTCCCACCCTCGAGCTCCCCCTCGCCCCACCCCGCCCAGCGCTCGCCCTCGTCACCGATACGCGACCGCCCCTCTGCCTCATCCCGGGCCGCGCTCTCCTCCTCGGCAGCGCCCCCGCCGCGGATCTCCGCCTCGACGACGCCGCCGTCTCCGCCCGTCACGCGCGGATCACCTGGGATCGAGGCGCCTGCCTCATCGAGGATCTCGGCTCCACCAACGGCACCTACGTCGACGGCGTCCGCGTCCGTCAGGCCTGGCTCAGCCCGGGCGTACACCTCCGCCTCGGCCGCTGGCGCGCCCACCTCGTCGACCCTGAGCGCGCCGCCGCCGCCCACGAACCTGGCCCTTCGGGCATGTTAGGCCGCGCCCCCGCGTTCACGCGCACGCTCGCCGCCCTCCACCGCTTCGCCCCCCTCGACACCACTGTGCTCCTGCGCGGCCCCACCGGCAGCGGCAAGGAGCTCGCCGCCCGCGCCTTGCACGAGCACAGCCGCCGCGCCGCCGGCCCTTACGTCGCCCTCAACTGCGCCGCGATCCCCGAAGGATTATGCGAGAGCGAGCTCTTCGGCCACGTCCGCGGCGCCTTCACCGGCGCTCAGCGCCCCCACCTCGGCGCCTTCCAGCGCGCCCGCGGCGGCACCCTCTTCCTCGACGAGATCGGCGAGCTCCCCCTCCACCTCCAAGCGATCCTCCTGCGCGCCCTCGAGACCCGCCGGATCACCCAAGTCGGCGGAGAGCAAGAGATCCCCGTCGACGTACGAGTGATCGCCGCCACCCACCGCCCGCTTGAGGCGTGGATCGACAGCGGCCGCTTCCGCGAAGATCTCTTCCACCGCCTCGGCGTGCTCACCGTCGCCTTACCCGCCTTAAGCGAGCGCAGCGAGGACATCCCGCTCCTCTTGGAGCGCTTCGCCGCCGCGATCGCCGAGGAGCTCGCGCGCCCCGTCCAACTCACGGACGAAGCCATCCTCGCCGCCACCCGTCACCCTTGGCCCGGCAACATCCGCCAGCTCCGCAACGCCCTCATGCGCGCCGCAGCCCTCTGCGACGGCCCGATCACCGCCGCCGATCTGCTCCCCCCCAGCCCTCACCCCGCGCGACACGAAGCCGCCGCGATCCCCATCCCCCGCGGCTCCTACGCCGCGATGAACCAAGCCTTGCTCAGCCAAGTCGTCCGCGAGTCGGGCTCGATCCGCAAGGCCGCCCGCGACCTCGGCGTCCCGCGCAGCACCCTCGGCGCCTGGCTGCGACGCGGCGAGTGAGCCCCGCCTCGCCCGTCGCACATGAGGTATGGTCCCGCTTCGAGAGCGCTGGGGGTGGGCCCTTTTTCGGCGGATCTTCCGCAAAAAAGAGGGCCCTGAGAGAGACCCCTTGAACCTGATCCGGATCATACCGGCGGAGGAAAGCGACCATGGACCACACAGCAGACCCCAAAGCACCTCGTCGGCTCGACATCGCCGCTGACGATCTCAAGCCTGTCCCCTCCTTACCGCCCTTGGAGGACTCCTTCCCCAGCTCGCAGAAGATCACCGTCGGCGAGCTCGGCGTCCCCTTCCGCCGCATCGACGTCGACGGCGGCGCCGCCCACGTCATCGTCTACGACACCACCGGCCCGCAGGGCGTCGACCCCCGCCGGGGCCTGCCGCCGCGCCGCCAGCCCTGGATCGATCGCCGCCTCGCCCACAGCGACGGCAACCACAGCCAGATGCACTACGCCCGCCAGGGGCTGATCACCGAGGAGATGCGCTTCTGCGCCCTGCGCGAGGGCACCACGCCCGAGTTCGTCCGCGACGAGATCGCCGCCGGCCGCGCGATCATCCCCGCCAACATCCGCCACCCTGAGATCGAGCCGATGATCATTGGCCGCAATTTCCTGGTCAAGATCAACGCCAACATCGGCAACAGCGCCGTCTCCTCGTCCATCGAGGAGGAGGTCGAGAAGCTCCAGTGGGCCACCCGTTGGGGCGCCGACACCGTCATGGATCTCTCGACCGGCAAGAACATCCACCAGACGCGCGAGTGGATCCTCCGCAACAGCGCCGTGCCGATCGGCACCGTGCCGATCTACCAGGCCCTCGAGAAGGTCAAGGGCAAGGTCGAGGAGCTCAACATCGACGTCTTCCTCGAGACCCTCGAAGAGCAAGCCGAACAAGGCGTCGACTACTTCACCATCCACGCCGGCGTCCTGCTCCGCTACGTGCCGCTCACCGCCCGCCGCGTCACCGGCATCGTCTCCCGTGGCGGCAGCATCATGGCCAAGTGGTGCATGCACTACCACCGCGAGAACTTCCTCTACACCGAGTTCGAGCGGATCTGCGCGCTCATGAAGCGCTACGACGTCAGCTTCAGCCTCGGCGACGGCCTACGCCCCGGCTCGATCGCCGACGCCAACGACGACGCCCAGTTCGCCGAGCTGCGCACCCTCGGCGAGCTCACCGAGATCGCCTGGAGGCACGACGTCCAGGTCATGATCGAGGGCCCCGGCCACGTGCCGATGCACAAGATCAAAGAGAACATGGACGAGCAGCTCCGCCACTGCCACGAGGCCCCTTTTTACACCCTCGGCCCGCTCACCACCGACATCGCCCCGGGCTACGACCACATCACCTCGGCGATCGGCGCCGCGATGATCGGCAGCTTCGGCTGCGCGATGCTCTGCTACGTCACCCCCAAGGAGCACCTCGGCCTGCCGGACAAGGACGACGTCAAGGCCGGCGTGATCGCCTACAAGATCGCCGCCCACGCCGCCGATCTCGCCAAGGGTCACCCCGGCGCCCAGCTCCGCGACGACGCGCTCAGCAAGGCCCGCTTCGAGTTCCGCTGGCACGATCAGTTCAACCTCAGCCTCGACCCGGACACCGCCCGCGCCTACCACGACGCCACCCTGCCGGCCGAAGCCGCCAAAGAGGCGCATTTTTGCTCGATGTGCGGCCCCCACTTCTGCTCGATGAAGCTCACCCAAGACGTCCGCGAGTTCGCCGACGCCGAGGCCGAGGCCATCGAGCAGGGCATGGCCGCCAAGGCCCAAGAGTTCCGCGACGCGGGCGGCCAGCTCTACGTGCCCGCCGGTGGCGAAGACGCCGCCGAGTAGATCGTCCGAGCACCGACCAACGAGCCACAACGAACCAAGACGCGAGGGCGCGCTCCATGCGGGGCGCGCCCTCGTCTCTACGATCTCAGCGCCTCGGCCGAGCCTCAGTCTTGCGGCCACGGGTTCGGCAGCGGCCGGTTCTCCGGCTGCTGGGCGCCGCGCGCCTCCAAGTTGTCGATGAAGAGCCGGATGTAGATCAGGTCATCCTCGATGTCCGCGTCCGGGATCTTCTCCAGCCACTCCGACACCGCCCCCTCCAGGCCGATCAGCAGGTTCAGCGCCCCCGGATCGTCCCCTGAGCGCGCCCGCAGCGCCGCCATCTGGAAGCCCATATAGATGTTCAGCATCACAAAACCCTTCTCCACGCTCGGCGTCGCGAAGAACGCCCCTGGATCGCTGGGCCCGATCGGCGCGTCGATCACCGCCTTCTGCTCCACCATCAGATCCGTGAACGCGTCGCGGTACGACAGCGTCAAGTCGCCCACGCTCAGCTCCGACCCGCTCGCGCCCGCCACCGGGATCAGCTCGAGCAAGATCGCCCCGCCGCCGCCGCGCCGCCCGCCCTCGTTGTCGTCCACGCTCTCGCGGTGCGCGAGCTGGAGGCTCGGGATCTCGATCGTCCCGCTCTTCCCCGTCGCCGAGAAGCTCTTCGTCCCGTAGATCCCGCGCAGCGTGTAGTCCGCGCCGATCCCCACGTCGATCGACACCTCGCTCGCCAGCGGCACCATAAACGACGTCACCTCCTCCACGAACACCTCCTGCACCGCCGCCGGGTCTTGCAGGAAGTAGAACGCCCCGCTGCCGCTCTCGCTGAGCGAGCGCATCAGCTCGACGTCGAAGTCCTGACCCACCCCGATCGTCGTCAAGCCCAGCCCCGCCGCGTTATAGCCGCCCGCCATCGCCAGGATCTTCGCCCCGCTGGTGATCCCCGCGGTCGCCAGCCCGTCGCTGAGCAAGATCACTCGGTTCTGCAGCCCCTCCTCGGCCACCTCCTCGACCACCTCAAACGCCGAGCGCAGCCCGTCGTAGATGTTCGTCGCGCCGCCCGCCTGGAGGCCGTCGATCGCCGCTGCCAGCGAAGGATCATCCCCCTCCAGCCGCAGCGCCCGCGTCTGCGCCTGGTCCGAGAAGGCGATGATGCTCACCCGATCCTGCGGATCCAAGCTATCCAGCATCCGGTGCAGCCCCTCCCGCACGTACTGCATGGGCTCGCCCTCCATCGACCCCGACACGTCGATCGCCAGCGCCAAGTTCAGCGGCGGCCGCTCGAGCAGCAGCGGATCGATCGACGTGTTCATCCCGACCACCACCGTCGTACACGTCGATCCGTTGATCATGTTGCCCATCTGCCCGAACAGCCCGTGCAGACAGATCGTCTCGCCGCAGCTCGCCTGCGGCAGCTCGATCTTGTGCTCATTAAAGAAGCCCACGTCGTCGATCGTCTCTGGCCCCGGGATCCCGCCGCCCTCGAGGATCTCCTTAAACTGGCCGAAGTCCTGCGCCCCGCCCTGCCCCACCCCGGGGCTCTTCCCGTCGCCGCCGCCCTGCTCGGCCGCGTAGTCGCTGCCGCACGCGGGCAGCAGCAGCGGCAGCGTCAAGAGGGCCGAGGTGAGGTTCTGATAAAAATTCTTGCTCGACATCGCTAGATCCTCCAACTGAGACACGTGAAATCAAAGATGACAGAAAAAGTTTGAGTTCAGATGATTCGCCTACGGGTTCGCGCGGTACACCGCGACCAGCTCGACGTCCGCCCCGACCGCCGCCGGACCCTCCGAGCAGCTCGTGTTGACGACCCCGCGCGACTGCGCGTGCGCCAGGTGCAGCGTCAAGCCCTCCGCCGCCCCTTCGAGGAGCACAGGCTCGCCGATCGGCACCGCCACCGTCGCCCCCTCGCCGCGCTTCGCCGTCAACCGGCCGCTGCGCGCCGCCGTACCGCACGCGTCGGGCGCGGGCGAGCACTCATAGTCGAAGCGCGCCGCGATCACCGTGTCCTTCAGGACAGGCAGCTCCGCCCCCGCCGAGAGGACCATCGAAGCGCTCGCGCCCTCGATCCACAGCCGCTCACCCGAGCCGCTGAACGAGACCGCCTCGCCCGCCGTGAAGGGGAACGATCCCGCCGGCACGCACCCGTACCAGGTCTCCGAGATCCCAGCAAAATCGACCGCGAGGCACCCATCCGGCCCGACCCGCGCGTCCAGGATCTCCAACGACGACCCCTCCGGCGGCGACGACCACGCGAGGCGCCCCGAGTCCGCCTGCGGCGCGCAGGCCCCCGCCACCGGCTCCTGCGGGTCGGCTGGCTGATAGACCAGCTTCGTGCTCACCGAGGTGATCACGTCCGCGATCTGCACCGCCCCGGGCGCCATGATCGGCTCCTCCGAGCGCCCCTCGGCCCACTCCATCGCGAAGTCGCCGTGCTGCCAGAAGAGCACCGCCGACGGCACATCATCCGCCTCGACCAGCACCGCGTAGCACGGCGCCTCGACGGTCATGTCCCGCGCGGGCGCCGTCGTCCCCGGCGGCAGCGTCCACGCCGTCGCCGCCCCGAAGATCCCCTCAGAGAGCAGCAGCTCCGGCGCCGCCTCGACCTCGAAGCAGTCGATCTCTACCCCTTCCGCCAGCGACCGCAGCCGCACCACCCGCTCCTCATCCCCCGTGTTCTGCACGTACACGTCCGCGTACACGGGGTCCCACCAGCCCTCGCCCTCCTCCCACTCCGGACCCGCCGGGCTCGTCGCCACCGACAGCAGCACCCCCGCCGTCGCCGCCGCGCCCTCGAGCCCGCGCAGCAGCGCCGGCGACGCTGGCCGCGTCATCGCCGGCGTCAGCGCCTTCCACGACAGCAGCAACGCCGGCAGCGCCATCAGATCGCTGGGATCTACCGTAATTTTCCAGGGCGCCCCGAACAGCCCCATCAGCGCGCTCCACCCCGCCGCCGCCTCGCCCGACACATTGATCGCCGAGAACACCGCGCCCACCGCCACGTGCGAGAGCAAGAGCCCCCGCCGGCTCCGCACCCGCATCAGCGCCGCCAGCAGCGCTGGCGCCACCAACATGCCCGCGAAGTCGCTGAGCTTGCCGGTCAGCCCGCCAGGCAGGATCCCTGCCCCTTTGAGCAGGTGGTCATTCACCCCCAGCGTCGCCAGCGCCACCAGCCAGGCTGGGGTGAGCAGCGCCCGCTCGGGTCGCAGCGCCGTCTCCGAGTCGCTTGAGGTCGAAACGTTCACCGTGTGAGGCCAAGAGAAGAGGGACATCATTCAGGCTCCGGGCGGATAGTCGGGGGTCCCCTGCCGCCGGTTCACGGCCTCGACGATCTTTTTTATCTTCGCCGCCAAACCGCCTGCACGGGCGCACAGCCGCCGGATCGAGGCCTCTGGTCTCCCTAGACAGCCTCCGCAGACGGTGGCATCTTCGCGAAAACACCCAGCGCGAGCGCGCCCGTCGCTGGTCGCTCGTCGCTCGTCGCTCGATCCTTCGTCCTTCTTTCTCCAGTCAGGTTACCCGCATGAAGCTCCAACCCTCGCTCTCCCTCCCACTCTCGCTGCTCCTCGGCGCCCTCACCTTCTCCTCCGCCTGCGGCGACGACAAGGGCCAGGACGAGACCTCCAACACCGGCACAACAACCGGCACGCCCGCCACCGACAGCGACACCAGCACCAGCGGCGCCACCGACGCCACCACATCGACCTCAACCGGCACAGGCACCGGCACCGGCACCGGCACCGACACCGACACCGACCCCACCTGCTCCTTCCTCGACTGCGAGACCACCACCGCCGGCGGCGGCGGCGAATGTGACATCTGGGCGCAAGACTGCCCCGAGGGCGAGAAGTGCATGCCGTGGGCGAACGACGGCGGCAGCGCCTGGAACGCGACCAAGTGCAGCCCCCTCGACATGAACGCCAAGCCGCTCGGCGACGAGTGTATGGGCGGCGGCGTCAGCGGCGTCGACAACTGCGACAAGGGCTCCATGTGTTACTACGTCGACGGCGAGACCGGCCTCGGCGTCTGCATTCCTTTCTGTATCGGCACCCCGGACAGCCCGAGCTGCGCCGACCCGAACAACCAGTGCTCGATCTCCAACAACGGCGTCTTGATCCTCTGCCGGCAGAAGTGCGACCCCCTGCTTCAGGACTGCGAGGGCGCCGCCGCCTGCCTGCCTGCCGCGGGCAGCGACTTCTTCGTCTGCATCGTCGACGCCTCCGGCGAAAACGGCAAGGCCGGAGACCCCTGCGAGTTCCTCAACGCCTGCGACCCCGGCCACTTCTGCGCCACCGCGTCCTTCGTCCCTGACTGCGTCGCCACCGGCTGCTGCACCGAGTTCTGCGACCTCTCCGACCCCGACAAGGACAGCCAGTGCTCGATGCAGGACAAGGGCGTCACCTGCACCAACTACTACGAGCCCGGCACGGAGCCCCCCGGCCTCGAGAACGTCGGCGCCTGCCTCCTCCCGCAGCCGTGAGCCCTCGCGACGCCCCGTCGCGCAACGCCCGGAGCGCTCCGTCAACGAGCGCCCCGGGCGTCCTCATTATCTGCCTGCGCACGCGCGACGCTCGGAGCCCGAGCGCCCGCACGCCCGCTCACACGCCGTCGCGCTCGATCGCCTCGAGATCACCCCAACCATCATCAAGCTCGGTGATCGGCGGCGGCGGCGCGACAAAAGACGCGGCCGGCGCAGCAGCGGGCGCCGGCGGCCGTCGCGTCGGCAGCGGCGGCAACGCCGGCCGCTCGCTGACCAAACGCGGCATATTCAGGCGCACCGGCCCCTGACCCGCAGGCGCAGCCGACGCTCCGACGCGAGGCGTCGGCAACGGCGGCAACGGCGGCGGAGCCGCCGGACGGAGCAGCGGCGGCAACACCACCGGCGAAGGCTCCACCCCACGAGGCCGCGCCCCAAACAGCGCCGGAGCCGGGGGAGCCCCCCTCGCCTCACCGGTACGCACCGGCGCGCTCACCTGCACCGGCGCGCTCACCTGCACCACCGGCGCGCTCACCTGCACCGGCGCGCTCACCTGCACCGGCGCGCTCACCTGCACCGGCGCGCTCACCTGCACCGGCGCGCTCACCTGCACCGGCGCGCTCACCTGCACCGGCGCGCTCACCACCGGCGCGCTCACCACCGGCGCGCTCACCTGCACCGGCGCGCTCACCTGCACCACCGGCGCGCTCACCTGCACCACCGGCGCGATCGCTGCCGCTGCCACCACGCTCCCTTGTACTGCGGGCGGAGTCGACCCCGACGCGCGCGGACGAAGCGCGGCCGCCTGTGTGCTGTCTTCAGAGACAGCCTCTCGCTCACGCACCGAGCTCGCCGCCGAGGCCGCCGCCAACGCGCGCGCCGCGGGGGCCGTCGAGCGCGGCCGCGTCGGCGCCGAGCGTCGACCGCGCTCCTCCAACTTCGCCTGCCGCCGCGCCTCTCGCCGCTGCTGCTTGCGCGCCTTCTTCGAGCTCGCCGGATTGCGCGGATCGTCCGTCTGTTTGGCCCCCCGCCCCTTCACCTCTGTGTTCACCGCCACCGCCGCGCGCACCTGCGCGTCCGCCCGCGCCTGCGCGCTCGTCTGCGCGCTCACGCTCGTCTGCGCGCTCACGCTCGTCTGCGCGCTCACGCTCGTCTGCGCGCTCACGCTCGTCTGCGCGCCCTCCTGCGGCCGCCCCGCCTTCGCCTCCGCCTCCACACCGCGCCCGCGCTCCCCGCGGCGCTCGCGGCGCTGCCGCGCCTTCACCAGCGGCCGCAGCCCCTTCTGAGCGCGCCTCAGCAGCTCCTCCGCGAACGGATCGGGCGCCGCCTGCAAGGCCGCCTCTGCCTCGGCCATCACCTCCAGCCCCAGCTCCCCCTGCCCGCCTCGCTCGTACGCCAACGCCAGCCCCGCCAAAACCCACGGGTGCGCGCCCAGGCCCGCGCGAGCGCCGCTCAGCAGCGAGATCGACTCGCCGCTTTGACCTGGCTCTACAGCCAGGAGCACGCCGAGGTCGAGCTGCTCACGCGCCGTCAGCGGCCCGCACTTCGCCCGCTCCGCCAGCGCCGCGCGGGCCGCCTTGCGATCGCCCGCCAGCACCAGCGCGTGCGCCTGCGCCGACAGCAGCGACGGGTGCGGACCTGCGAGCCGCGACAGGCGGCCCACGTCCGAGAGAGCCCGCGCGGCCGCCTTACCGTCGCCACAGAGCAGGTGCAGGCGCCCCTCCTGCAGCGGCAGCCACGCTCGCGGCGCCAAGTGACGGACGACCCGGCGCCCGCGGAGATCCGCGAGCATCGCCGACGCCTCCCGCCGAGACGCTCGCAGCACCCGCCGCTCGAGCGGCCGCAGCGCCGCGCGGATCAGCGCGGGGAACGCCAAAAACGCCAGCGCGGCCGCCCCCAGCAGCGCCCAGCGGATCGTCGGCGTCGCCGCCGCCAACCCCGTCCACAGCAGCGACACAGCGACGTACACGCGGAGCACCAGGCCCCAGCCGGGCGTGGGAGAGCGCTGCCAGATCGCCGGGCGGACATCGGCGCGGAGGAGGGGATCTTGATCCATCACAGATACGCTCACGAGGGCGGAAACATGCCTTAGAGCGGCCGAGGCGCGCAAGAGGCCGCCGACATCGCCCTCAGGCCCCCCGTCATTGCCGTTACACTCGGCCACGTGACCGTCGGCGACCACAGCGGCAAGAGGCTCGCGCTCTCGCTGTTCACCGGTGAATTCCGCGATCCCGCGGACGAAGAGGCCTATCGAAGCGCGACCCAAGAAGAGCAGCACCAGCGCTTCCAGACCGTCGTCGCCGCCTCCGTCGTCATCAACACACTCTTCGGCGCCGCCGACGCGATGACCGTCGCGCCCGCCCTCCTGCCGCCGCTGCTCCTCCTGCGCGGCCTCGGCATGGTCCCTCTCCTCATCACGGCCCTCTGGCGACGCCCTTGGCGGCCCCGCGTGATGCTCCGCGCGCACCTCGTCGCGACCCTCATCTTCCTCGCCTCCATGATCTCGGTGTCGGCGCTGCTGCCCCCGAGGCCGGTCGCCATGACGATCTGGTCGTCGATCATCTTGATGCTCTACCTCGTCCTGCCGCTCTCCCTCCGCGGCGCCCTGCTCTGCGGCCTCGGCGCCTCCACCGCCGTCCTCCTCCTCGTGCCGATGCCCTGGCCCCTCGACGGGCCCGAGGCGCTCCGCGCGCTCCTCATCCTCATCGGCCTCAACAGCCTCGGCGCGAGCGTCCACCGCGCGCTCGGCCGCGGCCGCCGCGCCGAGTTCTCGCTGCTCTGGCGCACCTTACCGCGCTCCGTCATCCCTCGCCTCCAGCGCGGCGAGCGCGTCGTCGATCATGTCCCTTCGGCCAGCATCCTCTTCGCCGACATCGTCGGCTTCAGCGCCCGCGCCGCGCGTATGCCCGTCGCTGAGGTCGTCGAGATGCTCGACCAGCTCTTCGCGACCTTCGACGAGCTCGCGCGCAGCTTCGGCGCCGAGAAGATCAAGACCATCGGCGACTGCTACATGGCCGCCGTGGGCCTCCCGCAGCCGCGCCCTGACCACGCCGCGGTGATCGCCCGCTTCGCCCTCGCGATGCGGCGAACGACCGCCGCCAAGACCTTCGCGGGCCAGCAGATCGCCCTGCGGATCGGCCTCCACTGCGGCCCCGTCGCCGCCGGCATCATCGGCGAGGAGCGCTTCCTCTACGACGTCTGGGGCGAGACCGTGAACACCGCCAGCCGCATGGAGTCGGGCGGCCAAGCGGGCGCGATCGTCATCACCCCTGCGCTCAAGGACGCCCTCGGCGACGACTTCGTGTGCGAGCCGAACCCCGAAATCGCGCTCAAAGACGGGACACGCACCCCCTCCTGGCGGCTGCTCGACGAGCGACCGCCGCGCGAGCGCGCAGACCCGTGAGCAGCCGCGCGAGCGCGCCACGCCGCGTCTTGACACCCCAACATGCTCCCGCCACGATCGAGGGTGATGCGCAAGAGTCCGCGATCCACGCCCGCCCTCGCGGCCACATTGGCGCTCCTGCTCGCTGCTAGCGCCCCGCTCGACGCCAGCGCGAGCCGCGGCCCGCAGTCGCAGCAGCAGTCGCGCCAGTCCCAACAACAGACCCTCCCCGACGACGACGACGACGACGAGCGCGACGACGGCGCGACCCTGCCAGCGCCCGAAGCGACGACCCCTCGGGAGATCATCATCGACGCGCCGCCAGGCGCCCGCGTCGACGTCCATGACCGCGACGGAGTCATCGAGGTCGTCATCGACGAGTCGCCGTCGCCGTCGCCGTCGCCGTCGCCGTCGCCACCGCAGCCCGCGCCCGCCTCCGCCGCCGCGCCGCCCGCCACCCCCGCCGCGCCGCCGCTCGCCGACGCGCCGACTCAGCCGCCCCCCGCGATGGTCACCGTCCGGCTCAGCGCGCCGGAGCGCATGAACCTCGAGCGCTGGGTCGACGGCGCCTGGCAGCGCCTCTGCGCCTCGCCGTGCCAGCACCTCGTCCCGCAGGGCGCCGCGCTCCGCGTCACCCCGGCCGCCGGTAAGCGCTCGCGCGCCCCCGCCTCGCGCGTCTTCCACGCCCCGCACGATCGCAGCGCGATCCACCTGACCGTACGACCAGGTGATCGAGAGCAGCGCGCCGGCGGCGTCGGCCTCGCTCTGATCAGCGCCGGAGGGATCGCCTCTGGCCTGCTCATGGTCGACGCGACCGCCCGCTTCGAGGACCGCGACCGCCGCAGCTACGAGGGCTTCATCGTGCTCGGCCTCGCCTCGCTCACCTTCCTCACCGGCGTCGCGATGGCCGCCACCGGCAGGACCCAAGTGCGCGAGCTAAAGTCCGGCCGCCGCCTGGCCTTGATCCCCGGCGGCGCCGCCTTCTAGCCGCGTTAACGCACCGCAGCGAACAGCGCCAGCCCCGCGCCCTCGGTCGACGAGCACCCCGCCGTCGCCGTCCAGTTCCCCAGCCCGGTGTTCACCTTGTACGACGCGTCCTGATCGCCCACCCCCGCCGAGTACGAGTAGAGGTAGTGGCGCTGACAGCCGCAATTCAGGTGCCAGTAGTTCGTGCTGTGGTGGTCTACCCCCTGCACCGTCGTCCCTGAGCAGGTGCTACCGTCGACCATCGACACGTTGTAGTCGCCGCCGCCGTTGATGTTGTTGTTCGCCCAGCCGATAAAGCCGCCCGCGCTCAGCCCGTTGCTCGCCGTGATCGTCACCGGCACGTGCGCGTGCTGATTCGGCAGATCGAGGTTCGCGTCGAAGGGCGCCTTATCGAACTTGATCCACACGTTGTCGAGCTGACGCCGGATGAGCCCCTCCGCGCCCAACCCCGAGAGCAGCACCTTCAACGCGCGCGTCCGGTTGTACGGCTGGTACATCAGCGGATCGCCCCCGAGCACCTCCGTCGACCCCGTGATCCCCTGGATGTTGTCGCCGCCGTTGGTCGCGTACAGGATCGTCCACCCGCCGCCGTCGGTCACCATGTCGCAGAACACCTCGTACTTCGTCCCCGTGCCCGCGTCGATCGTGTACTTGCCCGAGGCCGACGCCGGCACCGCCTGCTTGATCACCTTACACGTGTCCGCGATCTGACAGCTCCCCGCGAGGCACAGCCCCTCAGCGCAGTCGCTGTTGCCGCCGCACTTCGCGTCCACCGCACACTTCGAGCACATCGGCCCGCCGCAGTCGACGTCGCTCTCCGCGCCGCTCTGGATCCCGTCCTCGCACGACGGCGCCGCGCAGAGGCTGGTGCACCCGTCCGCCTCGTCCGCGTTCCCGTCGTCGCACCCCTCCACGCCCTCATGGACGATCCCGTCGCCGCACGCCGCGAGCTCGCAGGCGTTCGTGCACGCGTCGCCGTCGACCTCATTCCCGTCGTCGCAGCCCTCCGCGCCCTCTTGGACGACCCCATCGCCGCACGCCGCGCTCGTGCAGTTGTTCGTGCACGCGTCGCCGTCGATCTCGTTGCCATCGTCGCACTCCTCCCCCGCGTCGACGACCCCGTCCCCGCACACCCCGACGTCGCTCGTCGTGTCGCTGGTCGTGGTGCTCGTCGTCGTCTCCGCGCTCGTCGACGTGCTCGGATCGTCGGTCGTCATCGACGTCGACGAGCTCGTGCTCGTGCTCGTGCTCGTGCTCGTCGACGTATCGCTCGTCGTCGAGCCGGTCGTCCCGCTGGGATCCGTCGCCTCGCTGGTCGCGCTCGTCGAGCTCGTCGATCCGGTCGTCGCCCCGCCGTCATCGCCGCCGCTGCACCCCCCGATCATCAACGCCGCGCCCGCCACCAACGCCCCAAGAGAAGAAACATTCGCCATAGACCGACCTCCCACCCCTTCCAAGCGCCAGGTTAGCCGAGATCCCCGACCAAGGGCGCGCTCGCGGCTCTCCTTCAACCTGTCTCATAGAGCATGTATTCGCTCACCTCAGCGTAACCATGGAGGCATCCGCTCGTCCGCCATCAGCGCCTCGATCGTCTGACGCCGCCGGATCACCGCCGCCTGATCGCCCGCAACCAGCACCTCCGCCGCCAGCGGACGGCTGTTGTAGGTCGACGCCATACTCATGCCGTACGCGCCCGCCCCGAGGATCGCCAGCAGCTCACCGCGCTCGGGGACGACCATCGTCCGCCCGCGCGCAAAAAAATCACCGCACTCGCACACCGGCCCGACCACGTCGACCAGCGCCGCGCTCGCCTCGGCGGGCGGCGCCACGCACGGGACGATCGCGTGGTACGCGTCGTACAGCGCGGGCCGGATCAGATCGTTCATCGCCGCGTCGACGATCACGAAGCACCGATCCTCACCGACTTTACGCCCCACCACCCGCGTCAGCAGCGCCCCCGCGTTGCCGACCAAGAAGCGCCCCGGCTCGAGCAGCAGCTCGAGCCCCGTCCCTGCCATCGCCGCCGCCAACGCCGCCCCGAACGCCGGCACGTCCACGGTCGCCTCCTCGCTCGCGTAGGGGATCCCGAGGCCGCCGCCGAGGTCCACATACGTCAGGCGCGCGCCCGCGGCGCTCACCGCCCTGATCACCTCGCGGAGCCGCCCTAGCGCCGCCAAGAACGGCCCTGCGTCGACGATCTGCGAGCCGATGTGGCACGCGATCCCTACCAGCTCGAGCTCCGGCGCGGCGATCACCGCCTGCGCGATCGTCAGCGCCTCGGCCATCGCGATCCCGAACTTGCTCTCACGCAGCCCGGTCGCCAGGTACGGGTGCGTCACCGGATCGATGTCGGGGTTCACCCGCAGCGCCACGCGAGCTGGTTGACCGAGCGCTCGCGCCCGCGCGATCACCTGCGCCACCTCCTCCTGCGACTCGACGTGGATCGCCTTGATCCGCGCGGAGATCGCCGCGTCGATCTCCGCGTCCAGCTTGCCCACGCCGCTGAACACGATCACCCCTGGAGCGAAGCCCGCTGCCAACGCCCGCTGCAGCTCCCCGAGCGAGACGATATCGGCGCCAGCGCCCGCCCTCGCCAACGTCCGCAGGATCGCCTGATTGCTGTTCGCCTTCACCGCGTAGCAGACCAGCGTCGGCTGCCCCACCAGCGCAGCTCGCAGCGCCTCGAGCTGCGCCAGCACGTGCCCTGCGCCGTACACATAGGTCGGCGTACCGAAGCGCGCCGCGATCGTCGTCAGCGCGACATCTTCTATATAAAGCGCGCCCGCGGCGGCCCGCAGGCCATGGCGTTCAGGTCGCGCGAAGATCCTCAGGTGCTCCGGTGTATTCACGGGTCAGCGGTGCCATGAGCGCGCACTCTCTGTCAAACCGCGCCGACGCTTCCGCCCTTTGCTGGCCCTTCTGGGCGCTGCTACGATGGGTTTGTCATCTCAGGCCCCCGGCAAACTCAGGAGGTGTGATGGAGCAGAACAAGACCTTTTCCGTGATCCGCCCCAACGACCAGCGAGCCAGGTGCCGAGGAGGTGTCCTTGCCTAGGAAATGAGCCGCGCCGCTCAGGGCGCTCGCCCCTGAGCGACCGCGGCGACGACAATCGACCCAGGCGCCGGCGAACCCCAGCGCCCTCATCGGGCCCCAGCGGGCCCACCCAAGGCGCGCGGCCGCGCCTGCGAGCGGCCGCCCTCGCCACATCCAGTGGCCCCGCCCACCCGGGCGGAAAACCCCTGCCGGGCCTCGCGCCCGCAACCGAACCGGCACAGCGCTCGAGATGACCCGCGGCGGGGGCCAATCCCGGTCCCCGCCGCCTCTTCGCGCGCCGTCTCGCGCGCGCGATCGCGCGCACCTTGTCGCCATTCTACACGCGCGTTAACGTCCGCCGCGTGAAGCACCTGATCCCCGCCATCGCCCTCGCATCGGTCGCTGGTTGCAGCCTCTTTCAGTTCAACGTCTCCACCCCCGGCACCCGTAAAGCCGAGGCCGAAGCCCAGCAGCGCCAAGCCGACGAGGCCAAGCGCAAGTCCGAGGAGGACCGACTCGCCACCGAGCAAGCGCGCAAGGACGCCGAAGCCGCCCAGATCGCCGAGCGCGAGGCCGCGGACAAGGCCGCCCTCGCCGAGCTGGAGCGCCTTCGCGCCGCCGCGGCTGCCCCCGCCGCCGCCCCGGGTGACGCCCTCGCCTTCGCCCTCAAGGTCAAGGAGCTCCCGCGCGCCAGCTATCGCGATCGAGTCGACATCCCGGCGCTCACCGCCGAGAGCGGCGATCAGCTCGCTCGCGCCATGCAGGGCAAGCCCTCGGTCGAGCTCTTCGACGCCCTCGCCGCCCTACCGCCCGGCCCGGGCGTCGATCCCAAGGTCGTACGCGCCTGCGCCCAGGTCCGCCCGATGCTCCCCGCCGATCGCCTCGCTGACTTCACCGGCGAGTGCCTCAGCCGCGCTGGCGGAGACGAGCGCGCCCTCACCTGGCCCACCGCCAAGAAGGACCTCATCGCCTACCGCCGCGTCGAAGCCGATCGCAAGGCCGCCGAGGACAAGGCCCAAAAGGAGGCCGCCGCCAGCGCCGCCAAGGCCGCCAATTACGTCGCCGCCGGCGTCTTCGCCGCTGGCCGCTGCAATTTCGGCAACTGCGCCAAAGACGGCTGGAACGTCCCCACCGAGCAGGGCGAGATCCAAGTCCGCTGCAATTTTGGCAACTGCCTCAAGGACGGCTGGACCGCCACCCTCCCCGGTGGCGGCCGCGCCGAGACCCGCTGCAACTTCGGCGACTGCTTCAAGGACGGCTGGGACACCCGCTTCCCCGACGGCACCAGCGCGTCGACCCGCTGCAATTTCAACAACTGCGCCGGCGACGGTTGGAGCACGAACCTCCCTACCGGCGACACCGCGAGCACCCGCTGTAATTTTGGCAAGTGCTTCGCGGACGGCTGGCAGACCAGCCTGCCTGGCGGCTCCGTGAGCTGCCGCTGCAACTTCGGCGACTGCCTGACCAACGGCGCCGACTGCTCCTAGACGGGCACGCGACCAGGAGGGCGAGGACCCACCCCGGAGGTGGCCTCGCCCCAGCGATGGCTGCTCCGGCGCGCTCAGAGCCCGCGCGTCGAGTCGACGATCTGCTGGTAGAGCCGGTTCGCCGAGCGCAGCCCCTCCTCCAGCGAGGAGACCACCAAGTTCAGGAGCTGGTCCTGCTCCATCCGCAGCACGTCATAGTAGTTATGGCGGTCGACCGCGTGGATGATCGCCGGCCAGTACTCCTCATTGATGAGGATCGCGTTCATCGCGAGGCGCGCGACCCTGCCCGAGATATCAGGCCACGGGAAGATCCGGATCAGCTCGCGGTGCACCTCCGCGGCCAGCTCCACCGGGTGCGCCTTGCGACACTCGTCCGTGCGGAACCAGTCCGTCAGCTTGCGCATTCGGTAGCTGATCTTGTCCGCGGCTGCCAGGTCATGGAAGTACATCCGATGGATCGGGTTGTCCTTGCGGTACTGGACCTGATCCTTCTTCCCTGGCGGCAGCAGCAGCTGGTGGATGTGCTTGAGCCACTCCAGCGTCAGCCCCGCCCGCTTCCCGCGGCTCGCGATCACGTCGTGGATCCCATCGCGCACGGCGATCACGTGGTCATAGGCGGGGATCAACGCCGACGAAGAGATGATCTCGTCATCGATCGCGGCCTTGATCTCGGCGACGGTGAGCACCGTGCCTTCGAGCGCGAAGTCGTGATAGATCCACGACATCATCATTTTTTCGTCGAAGATCTGGCGCTGAGCTGGGGAGAGCATGCCGAGCTTCTCCCACAGCAGCTCCGAGGCTTCGTGGATCTGGCGGTAGTTCTTGGTCCGCGGGGTCATGCAGCTCCCGGTCGAGTGGGGGGGGAAACTACTGTTTGGCCCTCGCACGGTCAACAGGCAAAGCTCTAAACATTTGAAATCGCTTTAAAAATCTCCCCCCCTGGCTTACCCAGGAAACTTGACCCGATCCTCCAGGCCTGGCACTCCCCCTGGAGGAAGCATGCAGGGGGGCTACCACCAGCCGGTCTTGGTCGAGGAGGTGTGCGCCGCCCTCGCCCCGCCCCTCACCGGCGGCGTCGGCGATCGCCTCCTCGTCGACGTCACCCTCGGCGGCGGCGGCCACAGCGACGCTCTCCTGGAGCGCCTCGCCCCCTCGCGCCTCATCGGCCTCGACCGCGATCCCGACGCCATCGCCGCCGCGACCGACCGCCTCAGCCGCCACGGCGCGCGATTCCACGCGATCCACGCCCCCTTCGGCGAGCTCAACGGCGCCCTCGATCACCTCGGCGTCACCGAGGTCGCCGGCATCCTCGCCGACCTCGGCGTCTCCTCCCACCAGCTCGACACCGCCGCCCGCGGCTTCAGCTTCCAGACCGACGCACCCCTCGACATGCGCATGGATCCCACCCGAGGTCCCAGCGCCGCCGAGCTCCTGGGGACCCTGGATCACCGCCAGCTCACCACCATCCTCCGCGAGCTCGGCGAAGAGCCCGACGCCTCCCGGATCGCCCGCGCGATCCTCCACGGTCGCCCGCAGACCACCTTCCAGCTGGTCGAGATCGTCACAGCGGCGATGAGCGCCCCGCAGCGCCGCACCATCGGCAAGCGGATAAACCCCGCCACACGCACCTTCCAAGCGCTGCGGATCCACGTCAACGACGAGCTAGGCCAGCTCGATCGCCTCCTCCACGACGCCCCCGAGCGCCTCGCCCTCGGCGGCCGCCTCGCCATCATCACCTTCCACTCCCTCGAAGATCGCGCGGTCAAGCGCCGCTTCGCCGAGCTAAGCCGCGCACCTGCGCCCCCGCCTGGCGTGCCGATCCCCGCCGCCGCGCTCCCCCGCGCCCGTTTTCGCGTCCCTGACGGCTACCGTCACGGCCAGACCCCCACACAGGCCGAACAGGACCTCAACCCTCGGAGCCGCTCCAGCCGCCTCCGCGTGCTGGAGCGCGCCGCGTAAGCGTCATGAGCACCCTCGCGCACCCCAGCCGCCGCCACGGCGCCCCCGCTCCCGCCGTCGATCGCCGCCACGGGCGCGCCCGCGCGGGCGATCGCGGCGGCGCAGGCATCGGCGAAGAGCCCCTGCCTATCCCGCTCCGCGGCCGCCGCCCCGCCGGCATCGCCCTCATCGGCGTAGCCCTGCTCGGCCTCGTCACCGGCCTCGGCGTCTTGCGCGTCCGCACCAAGGCCAAGGGCCTCGAGCTCGGCGCCTCGATCGCCGAGCTCACCCACGAGCACAACCGCCTGCTCGACGAGAAGCGCCGCCTCGAGGCCGAGCGCGCCTACCTCCGCCACCCCGACCACATCCAACGCGTCGCGATCGAGCGCCTCCACATGGAGCCCGTCCAACCCGAGCGGATCCAGGCGATCACCGTACGTCCACGCCCGCCCGAGGCGCAGGTTCAACGATGAACAGCCGCCGCATCCCTGGCCTCCCGCAGCCGATGGCCACCGACCGCCGCTCCGTCAACCGGCGGATCACCGTCGTCATGGGCGCCCTCTTGCTCGGCCTCGCCTTCGTCGCCGTCAAGGCCCGCCGCGTCGCCGTCGTCGAGCACGACGCCCACGCCGAGCGCGGCAACCGCCAGCAGCTCCGCGCCTTCCGCCTCGCCGCCCGCCGCGGCGACATCCGCGATCGCAACGGCATGGTCCTCGCGACCAGCGATCGAGTCCACCAGATCGCCATCAACCCGCGCCAGCTCCGCGCCCAAGGCCGCGACGAGGAGCTCCTCGGCCTGCTCGTCCAGCTCATCCCAGACGTCGACCAAGCCCAGCTCCGCGCCGAGCTCGACAAAGACAAGGCCTACCGCCTCTTAAAGATGATCCTCGACGACGAGCAGGCCGCGATCGTCGAGAGCTGGAAGCTCCCCGGCGTCACCCTCGAGCCTGCCACCCAGCGCGTCTACCCGCGCGGCCTGCTCGCCGCCCACGTCGTCGGCCGCGTCAACAACCAAGGCGAAGGCACCCTCGGCATCGAGCTCGGCCTCGACGAGCGGCTGCGCGGCCGCGACGCCCAGAGCCCCGCCACCTTCGCGCTCGGCAAGAAGCTCCTCCTCGACGGCGGCCTCGACCCCGGCGTCGCCCGCGGCGACGACCTCACCCTCACCCTGGACTCCGCGATCCAGGCGCTGGTCGAGGACGAGCTCAACGCGATCGTCGAGCGTTGGAACCCCGTCGGCGCCAGCGTCGTCGTCCTCGATCCCAAGACCGGCGAGCTGCTCGCCCTCGCCAGCCGGCCCACCTTCGATCCCAACCACGCGATCGAGAAGGTCTCCCAGACCACCTCACTCGCCGTCCAAGCGGCCTACGAGCCCGGCTCCACGATGAAGGCGATCACCGTCGCCGCAGCCCTCGAGGAGGGCGTCATCCGCGAGAACGAGACCCTCTTCTGCGAGAAGGGCCGCTGGCAGTACACCCCTCGCCACGTCATCCGCGACACCCACCCTGCCGAGTGGCTCGACATCACCGCCATCCTCGCCGAGTCCTCCAACATCTGCAGCGCCAAGATCGGCGACCGCCTCGGCAAGGCTGATCTCCACCAGTGGGTGCGCCGCTTTCACTTCGGCGAGCGCCCCCGCCTCGAGCTCCCAGGCGCCGCCCCTGGCCTGCTCGCCAAGCACCAGCGCTGGTCGGACATCCAGGCCGCCAACATCGCCTTCGGCCAGGGCATGAGCGCCTCGCCGTTGCAGGTCGCCGCCGCCTTCGGCGCGCTCGCCAACGGCGGCGAGTACGTCCACCCCGCCATCATCAAGAAGATCCACGACAACCGCGGCGAGCTGATCCACGAGCACACCCCGCAGCGCGAGCGCCTCGTCCGCACCGCCACCGCCCGCGCCGTCATGCGCATGCTCGAGAGCGTCGTCCACAGCCGCCACGGCACCGGCTCCAACGCCGCTGTGCCTGGCTACCGAGTCGCCGGCAAGACCTCCACCGCCCAAAAGGCGACCCTCGGCAAGGGTTATACCGAGAACCAATTCTTCGCGAGCTTCATCGGCGCGATCCCTGCCGCGGATCCTCGCGTCGTCATCCTCGTCTCCGTCGACAGCCCCGAAGGGGGTCACTTCGGCAACGAGGTCGCCGCGCCCAGCTTCGCCCGCCTCGGCGAGCAGATCATGCTGCACCTCGGCGTCCCTCGCGACGGCGCCGCGCCCCCGCCCAAGCCCATGGTCGTCCGGGCGCCGCGCGCCAGCGCCAGCGAGCCCGCCGCCCCGCCGCCCGAGCTGCTCGAGCCCGAGCTCCCCGGCCGGCGCCCGCGCGTCAGCGCGCCGATCGTCCGCGGCGACCTCCCCGACTTCACCGGCCTCGGCATCGCCGGCGCCCGCGACCTCGCCGAGCGCGCCGGCGTCGAGATCGAGGCGATCGGCAGCGGCGTCGCGGCGCGCCAAGAGCTGCTCCCGCGAGCGGGCGCCCGCCCCACCGTCCGCGTCCACTTCGAGCCCCTCAGCCAGCGCCCAGCCACCTGAGCGCGCGAATTAGTTCCACGTAGGACTAATTCGCCCTCGAGCCCTTCCCCTTGCCGAGGTTGACGATCACCTTCGGCGAGCCCGTGTGCACGATCGGCTTCGGCGCCGCGAAGAGGCGCACGCAGCCGATCCCGTCCTGAAACGGCCGCGCCGACTCATAGATCGCCGGGATCACCACCTCCCCCTTGCGATCCACGTACCCCCAGCGGTGGTTCACGCGCACCGCCGCGCGCCCGTCCATAAAGATCTCCCCGACATCGAACGCCGGCTCGATCGCCACCTTGCCTTCACGATCGATGTACCCCACCCGCGTCCCGATCCCCGCCGCCGCCAGCCCCTCCGAGAAGTTCCCGCCGTTGCGGAAGTCCATCTCGATGACCATCTCGCCGCGTAGATCGATATAGCCGGTGCGCCCCTCATCATGGACGGCCGCCAGCCCCTCGTGAAAGTCCGCGACCTCCGGGTACTGCGGATCAATGACCACCTCGCCGCGCGTATCGACGAACCCGTACAGATCATCGAGCTGCACCCGCGCGACCCCCTCGGTGAAGTCGTGCGCCATATCGTAGTCCGGCGGCACCACCACCTCACCGGCCTTGTTGATGAAGCCCCAGGCCGCCACGCCGATCCGGTTCAGCGCCTTGAAGCGCGCCAGCCCTTCGGAGAACTTCCCGACCTGCAGCGTGCCTGGTCGGTCCGGCGTGAAGCTCCCCTGCGGATCGACGAAGCCGCCCTGCTCGCCGCGCTGCACGTGCGCCATGCCGTCGGCGAAGTTGCTCGCCGAGCCGAAGGACGGCGGGATCACCATATCGCCGCGCGTATTAATAAAGCCCCACAGCGACTCCACCTTCACCGCCGCCAGCCCCTCGGAGAACCCCAGCGTCAGGTGGAACGCCGAAGGGATCACCAGCTCGCCGCTGGTCTTGATGAAGCCGTACTTGTCGCCGACCCGGCAGGGCAGAAGCCCGTCGGCGTAGGGCAGCGTCCACGACTTACTCGAGGCCGCGATCTCTTGGCCTGCCCGATCGATCAAGATGAACGGCCCAGGCCCGCCGTGCGGGTTGATGTAAGGGAACTCGATCCCGCGGCTCAGCTCCAGCAGGATCGTGTCGGGGCGCTCATCACGGCCGATCCCGTGCGTCAGCTTCTCGGCGAGGCGCGACAGCAGCGTCACCGTCTCTTTGATCCCGGTCGGCGCCTGGCCGATCAGCGTCCCGAACTCGTGGTTGAACCGCAGCGTGCAGCGGGCCTTCTTCGTCGGCCCCTCATGCACCTCGATCTCGTGGAAGTAGTCGGCCATCGCGTCGCCGTGGGCCCCGGTGACGCTCTTGAAGCTGTACTGCTCGAGGCGCTCGATCAGCTCCTGGAAGGCGCTCTCTGGCAGCTTGATCTGGTGCTTCGTATCGCGGGTGCTCAGCGTCACCTCACCGCCGGCCATAAAGACCAGCGTCTCCTCTTCATTCGAGAGGCGCGGGCACATGCGGTACACGATCTGTGTGGCTCGGGCGAGGGTTCCGGGCATGTGTTTTGGGGATTGTACATCCCGCAGCGCCCCGTCGGGGGTCGAATCTCCCCGCCGCGGGCGCTCACGCGCGACCCGCTATCCCCTGATAATCGCCTGATATAGTGCTCGAACGCGAATGGATGACCGATCTCTCCCCCGCCCCTCCCTCCGCGCCCGCGTGACCGCTGGGGCTTGCCAACGGGTCGATCACCTGATGTTCCGCGCCCTGCGGCGCGTCTTCCTCCGGCAGGAGCTGCCGGTGCGCAGCGTCGCCGAGCTCGATCGAGATCTCGAGGCAAGCGAGCGCTACCTCGCCCCAGAGAACCTCAGCGATCCTGATCGCCTCTTCCCAGCCGCGCCAGCGCGGCCGCTGCTACGCCTCCACCGGCGGCGCGCGATCGCCGGGGGCGATCTCCTCCACTACACCTTCGCGAGCCCCTACGAGCCCGTAGAGCGCGCCTACGAGGACGAGTACCGCGGCTACGACGGCCTCAGCACCGTACACCTGCACGCCTGGTTACACCGCAGCCCCGCGCCCGCCTCGATCCTCCTCCTCCACGGCTGGGGCGTCGGCGATCGCCGCGTGCACGCGCTCGAGTTCAACGTCCGCACCCTCTTTCACCGCCTCGGCCTCGACGTCTATTTCTACGTCGCCCCCTTCCACGGCCCGCGCCGTCCCGCCAGCGCCCGCTTCTCCGGCGAGCTTCACCCGTCGGTCCACATCATCCGCACCAACGAGGCCTTCATCCAGACGATCCGCGAGCTACGCGCCGCCATCGGCCTGATCCGCGCCCGTAGCCCCGCTCTCGGCGTCATGGGATCGAGCCTCGGCGGCTACACCGCCGCCCTGCTCGCCTCGCTCGACGATCGCCTCGACTTCGCCGCCCCGATCATCGCCCCCGCCTCCTTGGCCGCGCTCTTCTGGGAGCACGGCGTCGGCGAGGCCCGCATGGCCGAGGCCCAGCGCCTCGGCCTCACCCGCGAGCGCTTCATCCGCGCCTGGTCGATCCACTCCCCCCTCACCCACACCCCCAAGGTCCCCTGGTCGCGCCGTCTCATCGTCGCCGCCAGCGACGACGCCCTGGTCACCCCGCCGCACGTCGAGGCCCTCTGGCAGCACTGGGGGCGCCCGCGCCGCTTCGAGTTCACCGGCGGCCACATCTTGCAAGTCGGCAGGCGCCGCTACATCGACGAGCTCGAGCGCTTGCTCCGCGCCGAGGGCGTGTTACCGGCCCTTCACGGCTGATCCACGCCAGAGATCGTCCGGGCGCGAACAAATCTACGCATCCTCTGCGAACGACCCCCTTGCCCGCCCCGCCGCGGGCGCCCTAGCCTATGCGGCTCCGGGAGCGCGCGACGTGGCCAATTTTTTCGAAGACAACGACGACCTACTCTTCTACTTCGAGCGAGGCGTCGACTGGGCGCCCCTCGTCGCGCTCGTCGAGCACGACTTCCAGAGCCCCGGCGGCCCCGCGGATCTCGACGAGGCCCGCGGCACCTACCGCGACATGTTGTCGATGATCGGCGAGCTAGCGGCCGACGAGATCGCCCCCAAGGCCGCCGAGATCGACCGCGAAGGCGCCCACATGGTCGACGGCGAGGCGCGCCTCCCAGCCGCCTCTGAGGCGATCTTCCAGCGGATCCGCGAGCTCGATCTCCACGGCCTCGCCCTGCCCCGCGAGCTCGGCGGCTTCAACGCGCCGATGGTCGTCCACTTCATGGTCGCCGAGCTCTTCGCGCGCGCCGACAACTCGGTGATGACCCACTACAACTTCCACTCGGGGATCGCCCTCGCGCTCCTCTTCTACTCCATCCACGAGGGGAGCACCCGCTTCGATCACGACCAGAAGCAGATCATCGGCACCCGCTTCGCCGCCCAGATCCGCGAGATGATCGCCGGCGACGCCTGGGGCAGCATGGACATCACCGAGCCCGACGCCGGCTCCGACATGGCCGCCCTGACATGTCGTGGAGAGCAGGACGAGGCCGGCCGCTGGCACCTCACCGGCCAGAAGATCTTCCTCACCTCTGGCCACGGCAAGCACCACATCGTCATCGCCCGCACGGAGGCCGACAAGCCCGGCCTCTCCGGCCTCTCCCTCTTCCTCGCCGCCGCCTACGAGGACGACGGCGCCGGCGGTCGCCGCCGCCTCGCCGCGCTCGATCGCCTCGAAGAGAAGATCGGCCACCACGGCTCCGCCACCGCCGCCGTCACCTTCGATCGCACCCCCGCCGAGCTGCTCGGCGCCCGCGGCGACGGCTTCCGCCTCATGCTGCTCTTGATGAACAACGCCCGCGTCGGCGTCGGCTTCGAGGCGATCGGCCTCTGCGAGGCAGCGTACCGGCTCGCGCGGGGCTACGCAGCCGAGCGCCGCAGCATGGGCAAGCCGATCGCCCGCCACGAGATGATCGCCGACATGCTCGACGAGATGCGCACCGACATCCAAGGCCTGCGCGCGCTCGCGATCGAGAGCGCCTACTGGGAGGAGCTCCAACAACGCACGACCACCAAGGCCCGCCTCCACCGCGAGCCCGAGGGAGACGACGCCAGGCGCCTCCACCGCGAAGCCCGGCGCTACGGTGAGCGGGCGCGGCGCGCCACCCCGCTGCTCAAGCTGCTCGCCGCGGAGCGCGCCGTCGACAGCTGCCGCAAGGCGATCCAGATCCACGGCGGCGCCGGCTACACCCGCGAGTACGGCGCCGAGCGGCTGCTCCGCGACGCCTTGGTCCTGCCGATCTACGAGGGCACCTCCCAGATCCAGGGCCTCATGATCATGAAGGACTCCCTCACGGGCATGATGCGCAACCCGCAGGGGTTCCTCCGCGAGCTCGCCCAAGCCCGCTGGCGCGCCCTCTCCGCCCGCGATCCGATCGAGCGCCGCGTCGCTCGCCTCGCCGGCCTCGGCCTCTCTGCCCAGCAGCACCTCATGCAAAAGACCGTCGGCGCCAAGCTGCGCGAGCTCGGCAAGCACAGCCCCACGGAGTGGTCGACGCGCCTGCTCGGCAACTGGGATCCCAAGCGCGACTTCGCCTACGCGATGTTGCACGCCGAGCGCCTCGGCCGTCTGCTCGGCGACGTCGCGATCCTCGAGATCCTGCTCGAGCAAGTGCGTCGTCACCCGGATCGGCGCGAGCTCTTGGAGCGCTACCTCGATCGCGCCGAGCCCCGCTGCAACTTCCTCCACGAGGAGATCACGACCCGCGGCGACCGCCTCCTCCGCGAGCTCCGCGCCGGCGCGTCCGCCGAGCTCGACGCCGCCGAGTGAACCCTCGATGCCACGTGCGCACAACGCGCAAGTGACAATATGACACAACGCTGGAGACGCCGTGACAGATGAGCGCTGTCACGGCGTCTCTCGTTTTACAAAACCTTAAGATTACTCGCAAACTTCGGAGGCTCTGGACTTGCTTCCTCTCCGGCGGACCCAGGAGCCCCATGACCTCGACCACCGCAGCTCGCCCGCTCCGCACCCCCACCGTGCTCGTCGTCGACGACGAGGCGAGCATCGTCGAGGCCCTCGAGAAGGTCCTCACCAAAGAGGGCCTCGTCGTGCGCACCGCCGCTAGCGGCCAACAAGCGCTCGAGATCCTCCGCGCCCAGCCCGTGCAGGTGATGATCACCGACCTGCGCATGCCCGGCATGACCGGCGACGACCTCTTGAAGGCCGCCAAGGCGCTCACCCCCGAGGTCGAGGTGATCATGATGACCGCCTACGGCACCATCGAGAACGCCGTCGAGGCGATGAAGCTCGGCGCCTACGACTTCATCGCCAAGCCCCTCAAGCGCGCCGCGATCGTCGCCGCCGTCCGCAAGGCGCTCGACAAGCACGCCCTCGTCGCCGAGAACCGCCAGCTCCGCGCCCAGCTCGCCGCCGTCACCAAGCGGCCGATCGTCGGCAACAGCCAGATGCTGCGCGCCACCCTCGAGATCGCCCGGCAAGCCGCCGCCTCCTCGGCCACCGTCCTCCTCCTGGGCGAGAGCGGCACCGGCAAGGAGCTGCTCGCCCGCTACATCCACGAGCACAGCCGCCGCGCCGCCCGCCCCTTCGTCGGCACCAACTGCGCCGCCTTGCCCGAGAGCATCCTCGAGTCGGAGCTCTTCGGCCACGAGAAGGGCGCCTTCACCGGCGCCACCCGCACCCGGGACGGCCGCTTCCTCGAGGCCAACACCGGCACCCTCTTCCTCGACGAGATCGGCGAGATCCCGCTGCACGTGCAGGTCAAGCTGCTGCGCGCCTTACAAGAGGGTGAGATCGAGCCTGTCGGCGGCCGCAGCACCAAGGTCGACTTTCGCCTCGTCTGCGCGACCAACCGCGACCTCACCGAGGAGGTCAAGGCCGGCCGCTTCCGCGAGGATCTCTTCTATCGGATCAACGTCATCCCGATCCGGCTCCCGCCGCTGCGCGATCGCATCGAGGACGTGCCGCTGCTCGCCGATCACTTCCTCCGCGCCTTCGCGGTCAAGCACGGCAAGGCGGTCGAAGGCGTGAGCGACGCCGCCCTGCGCCTGATGAGCGGCTACGGCTGGCCCGGCAACGTGCGCGAGCTCGAGAACGCCATGGAGCGCGCCGTCGTGCTCTGCCGGGGCGAGCAGATCGAGGCCGACGATCTCCCCCCCGAGCTACGCGACCCCCAGGCCGGTCACGGCCGCCAGATCACCGTCTCCGTCGGCACCCCCTTGGAAGAGGTCGAGCGCCGGTTGATCATCGAGACGCTCAAGTTCACCCGCGGCGACAAGCGGCTCGCCGCCGACCTCCTCGGGATCGCCACCCGCACGATCTATCGCAAGATCGAGGCTGGACTCGTGCGCGAGGAGCAGTACCCTCCCGCCACCGCCGCCGCCGCCGCCGCCGCCGCCTCCTCCGACCCTGACGAGATCCTGCACTGATCCCGACCATGGAAGCCCTCTTAAAAAAGTACTTCTGGGTCCTCAAGAGCCTCGGCGTCACGGCCGTGGTCGCGCTCGCGGCGTCGACCGTCACCACCTACGTCGGCTCCTCGTTCCTCTACGTCGAGAAGGACAGCGCCGCGAGCGCGACCGACAGCGACAGCGACAGCGACAGCGACGGCGAGCTCGACGAGGACGACAAGCCCACAGCCGCCACCCCCAGCGCCAGCGCCCGCTCGCGCTCGTCGAGCCGCAAGGCCCGCAGCGAGAGCGACAAAGAGAAGCTCCTGAGCGGGCTGCTCAGCCAGAACCTCTTCTGCCCGAGCTGCGCGCCGCCGCCGCCCCCGCCCCCGCTCACCACGACCGATCCCGCCGTCATCGGCCAAGAGCCTCCGCCCCTCGATCTCTCCCGCGGCGGCGGCGTCCAACCCGGCGAGGTCCGCACCTCGCTGCCGCTCAAGCTGATCGTCACCATGGAGTCCAGCGATCCGCGCTACTCACAAGCCACCTTGCTCAACACCGAGACCGCCAGCGTGCGCCCGTACTGGCCCGGCGACACGATCACCCGCGGCGCGGTGCTCGCCGCGGTCGAGCGCGGCCTCATCCACATCCGCAACAACGGCCAGGCCGAGTACCTCGAGCTCGGGGCCGAGGTCCCGCCGCCCAAGCCCAAGAAGCCGAAGGTCGAGCCGGTCGCGGAGGAGCCCAAACCCGACGACAAGCTCGCGGGCGCCAGCGACGCGATCAAGTGCGAGAGCGAGAACTCCTGCACCGTCGATCGCGCCTTCGTCGAGTCCCTCTTCGCCAACCCGATGGCGCTCGCCAAGCAGGCCCGCGTCGTCCCCTCAGTGGTCGACGGCGAGACCCGCGGCTTCAAGTTCTACGGGATCCGCAACGACTCCCTCCCCAAGATGCTCGGCCTCAAGAACGGCGATCTGCTCACCTCCGTCAACGGCAACGAGGTCAAGACGGTCGACGACGCGATGTCGCTAGTGACCAAGCTGCGCCAGGCGAGCAACCTCTCGATCGCGATCGAGCGCAAAGGCAAGACGATTAATAAGGAGATCACGATCCAATGACCACGCGATCCAACCTCGGCCTCGGCCTCCGCCTCGCCCCACGCCGGGCCCAGGGGCTAGCGCTCGTGACCGCCATGGCCGCCGCCCTCGCCCCCATCCAGGGGCGCGGCGCGCCGCCCAGCGATGACCCCACCGGAGGCGCCCAGTCGCGGGCCGCCGCCGCCGCCGGCGGACAGCTCGTCGGCGACGAGCTCGGCGGCAACCTGCCCTTTAATACATGCCGCAAGACCCCCCGCGGCGCCCGCTTCACCATCACCTTGCCCAAGGAGACCGAGCTCGACGACCTGGTCAACTGGATCATGTCGATCACCTGCCAGAAGTTCATCCTCGATCGCAAGGTGCGCAGCGGCAAGATCACGATCCTCTCGCCCGAGCCGGTGAACGTCGCCGAGGCCTACGCCGCCTTCTACGCCGCCCTCGAGATGATGGGCCTCACCGTCGAGCCCAGCGGTCAGTACTTCAAGATCGTCGAGACCACCGACGCCAAGAACCGCACCCTGCCCCTCTACGGCGACGACGCCGACGCACCCAACAGCGATCGCTTCGTCACCCAGCTCATCCGGATCAAGAACGGCAACACCAAGGAGATCTCGGACCTGCTCAACGCCCTCAAGAGCAAGTCCGGCTCGGTCGACACGATCGGCAACCTGATCATCCTCACCGACAAGGGATCGAGCGTCACCCGCCTCCAGAAGCTCGTCGACGAGCTCGATCGCGCCGGCAGCGGCCAGAAGATCTTCTTCTATCAGCTCCAATACGCCGACGTGAACCAGGCCGCGGAGATCATCCGCGACATCTTCGGCGATCAAGCCGGCAAGAGCGGCACCGCCACCAAGGGCAAGGCGGGGGCGACCGCGGCCGCTGGGACCGCCGGCAGCCGCGTGCTCGTCGACGAGCGCACCAACACCCTCGTCGTCGTCACCTCTGAGGGTGAGTACGTGATGATCCGCCGCCTCGTCGAGCAGCTCGACGTCAAGCTCCCCGGCGGAGGCGGCAGGATCCACGTCAAGCGGCTCAAGAACGCCGACGCCGACGAGGTCGCCACCGTGCTCTCGACCCTCGCCACCGGCGCCAAGGCGGCAGCGGCGGCGGAGGCCAAGGGCGGCGCCAAGGGCGGCAACAAGGGCGTCGCCGCCAGCGCCTCCGCCGAGCTCTTCTCCGGCGAGGTCAAGATCACCCCTGACAAGGCGACCCGCTCGCTCGTCATCATCGCCTCGCAGGCGGACTACCAGAACCTCGAGGCGGTCATCGACCAGCTCGACCGCGAGCGCAAGCAGCTCTACTTCGAGATCTACCTCCTCGAGGTCACCATCCGCCGCAGCCTCGAGGGCGGCGCCGGCTTCCACGGCGGCCTCACCCAGAACTTCGGCCGCGAGGGCCTCACCGATCCCGCCCTCGGCGTCGTCTCCTCCTCGCCCAACGCCGCGGTCAACTCGCTGCTCCTCTCGCCGCAGGCGCTCACCGGCTTCAGCGCCGCCTTCCTCGGCCCGCTGGCTCAAGGGTCAGGTCAGGTGCTCGGCCTCGGCCGCGACATCCCCGCCTTCGGCGTCGTGCTCCAGGCCCTCCAGACCAGCGAGGACGTGAACGTCGTCTCGGAGCCGCACATGTACGCCGCGGAGAACCAGGAGGCGATCATCGAGGTCGGCCGCAACGTCCCCACCCCCGGCGCCCTCTCCTTCGGCGCCGGCGGCGGCCAAGGCCTGGTCCCGCTCCAGTCGGTCGAGCGCCAGGACGTCACCCTCCGGATCAAGGTCAAGCCGTACATCAACGACTCCACCACTGTCACGATGGACGTCGAGATCGAAGATCGCGACATCGCCGGCCAAGATCCGCGCCTCGGCGTCACCACCACCAAGCGCCGCCTCAAGCTCGACAAGATCGTCGGCCGCGACGATCAGCCGATGGTCCTCGGCGGCCTGATCCGCGACCGCGAGGGCGAGTCGATCCAGCAGGTCCCCGGCCTCGGCTCGATCCCCCTCCTCGGCTGGCTCTTCAAGCGCAAGACCAAGACCAAGGAGAAGGTCAACCTCCTGATCGTCATGGTCCCGCACGTCCTCGAGAGCCCCGACGACGTCCGCCGGATCCACCAGCGACGCGACCGCGAGCGCCTCGAGTTCCTCGAGCGCGAGACCAACTTCAAGCGGCGCGAGATCCCGCGCAACATCAACTTCCGCAAGAAGTCCGGCGTGCTCGCGTCGATCGATCGTGAGGCCCGGCGGATGGAGCAAGAGGAGTCCGCGCTGCGCCGCGCCGAGGACGAGATGCGCCTCGAGATCATCACCGGCGAGATCGGCCTCGGCCCGAGCACCGGCGCGGGCGGCGGCGGCGACGCAGACGCGGCCGCAGCCGGCGCGCCCGCGGCCGCGTCGATCGGCGCGGCCGGGCGTTAGTTGATTCGTTCCTGGGGGTCGTGATGGACAGCGTAGCGATGAGCGAGACAGCACAAGGGGCCACCAGCGGGCGGCCTGACCCGCGCAAGCTCGGCGAGATCCTCATCGAGATCGGCGCGATCGGCCCCGAGTCGCTCGCCGAGGCGCTCAGCGTCCAGCACCTCGAGGGCGAGCGCCTCGGCGACGCCCTCGTCCGCCTCAAGCACTGCAGCGAGTGGAGCGTCGTGCAAGGGCTCGCCCGCCAGTTCGGGCTGCCCGCGCGCGAGACCATCGACATCGCCGAGGTCCAAGACGAGCTGATCGAGCGCCTCTCGATCCAGTACGCCCGCGGCAACCTCGTCCTCCCCTGGCGCCTCGATCCCGAGCTCGAGCTCCTCGACGTCTTCGCCGGCGACCCGCTCAAGATCCTCGATCTCGACGACCTCAGCCAGATCTACGACGCCGAGGTGCGCGTCACCCTGATGCCGCGCACGGCCGTGCACGAGCTGATCAACAAGGCCTACGGCAAGCGCGCCAAGGACGTCGACCTCGAGAAGAAGGACGAGGCGCTCGCCGAGGAGGACGAGGACATCCTGCACGCCTCCGCGGAGGACGCGCCGATCATCCGCTTCGTCAACAGCCTGATCTTCAACGCCTCGAAGGAGCGCGCCAGCGACATCCACGTCGAGCCTGGCGACAAAGAGGTCGTCGTCCGCAACCGCGTCGACGGCGTCCTCCAGGAGGTCAAGCGCGCCCCCAAGGCCCACCACGCCAGCATCGTCGCCCGCGTCAAGATCATGGCCGGCCTCAACATCGCCGAGAAGCGGCTCCCGCAGGACGGCCGGATCCGCCGCCGGATCGCCGGCAAGGAGGTCGACATGCGCGTCGCCACCGTGCCCACCGCCCACGGCGAGCGGATCACCATCCGCCTCCTCGACAAGAGCGCCGTCGCGCTCAGCCTCGACAGCATCGGCATGGGCCCGGATCACCTCCGCATCGTCCGCGAGGTCATCCACCGCCCGCACGGCATCTTCCTCGTCACCGGCCCCACCGGCTCCGGCAAGACCACCACCCTCTACTCCGCGCTCTCCGAGATCAACACCCCCGACCTCAACATCCTCACCGTCGAGGATCCCGTCGAGTACCAGCTCCAAGGGATCAGCCAGGTCCAGGTCCAGTCCAAGATCAACCTGACCTTTGCGGCAGGTCTACGCTCGTTCCTCCGCCACGACCCTGACGTCATCATGGTCGGCGAGATCCGCGACGTCGAGACCGCCGAGATCGCCATCCAGGCCTCCCTCACCGGCCACCTCGTGCTCTCCACCATCCACACCAACGACGCCGCGACCGGCATCACCCGCCTCGTCGACATGGGCGTCCAGCCCTTCCTCGTCGCCTCCTCCTTGGTCGCGCTGCAAGCCCAGCGCCTGCTCCGCCGCGTCTGCCAGTCCTGCTGCGAGGCCTACCGGCCGCTCGCCGCCGAGCTCGACGAGATCGGCATCGACCCCGACAAATTTTACCGCGGCGAGAACCCCCTCAAGGCCCCCGTGCGCGACGAGAACGGCGCCGTCCTCCCCCTCGTCGCCCCCGAGGGTCGAAAGCGCCCGCCGCCCGGCCACATCTACCGCGCCGTCGGCTGCGCCCGCTGCCAGGGCAGCGGCTACTCCGGCCGGACCGGCATCTACGAGGTGTTGACGATCACCGAGGACGTCCGTCGCCTCGCGATCCGCAACGCCGACTCCAGCGAGATCAAGGCCGCCGCGCTGCGCCAGGGCATGCGCACGCTCCGCGACGACGGCGCCTACAAGGTCCTGCTCGGGCTGACCTCGATCGACGAGGTCATGCGTGTGACCGCGGAGGAGGTGTAACGAGGCGATGGCGTCGTACGCGTACACAGGCTTGACCGCCGCCGGCAAGACGGTGAAGGGCATCGAGTCGGCCGACTCGGTCGCCGCGCTCAAGGCCCAGCTCAAGCGCGGCGGCGTCTTCCTCACCTCGGTCAGCGAGACCAACGCCGCCCCGCAGGGCGCCGGTCTCAGCCGCGAGGTCGATCTCAGCGCCCTCTTCGATCGCGTCAAGCAGAAGGACGTCGCCCGGATCACCCAGCTCCTCGGCACCCTGCTCGCCGCCGGCATCACCCTGCCCGAGGGCCTCTCCGCGCTCACCGATCAGGTCGAGAGCCGCCGCTTCAAGGGGATCCTCAGCGACATCGCCAACAAGGTGAACGAGGGCTCCTCCTTCGCCGAGTCGCTCGCCCGCTACCCCGACGTCTTCATGCCGCTCTACATCAACATGGTGCGCGCCGGCGAGGCCTCGGGCTCCCTCGAGACCGTGCTGCTGCGCGTCGCCGGCTTCATGGAGCAGCAGGAGGAGCTGCGCGGCAAGGTCCAGTCCGCGATGATCTACCCGGTCGCGATGGCGGTCGTCTCCGGCGGCGTCGTCACCCTCTTGATGGTCAACGTCGTCCCCCAGATCACCTCGATGTTCGACGACATGGAGGCCAAGCTGCCGTGGAACACCAAGCTCCTGATCTTCGCGAGCGACGTGATCGGCGGCTTTTGGTACCTGATCATCGCCGCCTTCGTCGGCCTCTACTTCCTCTTCCGCCGCTGGCGCAGCAGCGAGGCCGGCCGTCAGCTCGGCGACCGGATCGCCCTCGAGGTCCCGGTGGTCGGCGACCTCGTCCGCAAGGTCGCGATCGCCCGCTTCGCCCGCACGCTCTCCACCATGCTCGCGAGCGGCGTCCAGCTCCTGCAAGCCCTCGACATCGTGCGCTCGCTGCTCGGCAATGTCATCCTCGAGGGAGTGGTAGCGACCGCGCGTGACAACATCCGCGAGGGCGAGGGCATCTCGCCCGCGCTCAAGCGCAGCGGCGAATTCCCGCCGCTCGTCACCCACATGATCGCCGTCGGCGAGCGCTCGGGCCAGCTCGAGGCGATGCTCAACGACGTCGCCAACGCCTACGATCGCGAGGTCTCGGTCGCGATCGGTCGGATGACCACCTTGCTCGAGCCGCTGATGATCGTCGTCATGGGCGGCAGCGTCGGCTTCATCATCTTCTCGATCATGCAGCCGATCATGATGCTCAACGAGATGGCGGGCGCCCAGTGATCCCGCCGTCATCCATCAACCACTCACCGGAGACAAGCCCCTCATGATGACCCACCAAGCCCTCGCGATCGCCCCTCGCCGCCTCAGCGCCGCCGCCCGCCGCGCCGACCGCGGCATGACCCTCATCGAGATCCTCGTCGTGCTCGCGATCATCGGCCTCATCGTCGGCGGCATCGCCGTCTCGACCTTCGGCCAGTTCGGCGACGCCAAGATCAAGAGCGCCCGCAACGAGGTCATGCAGATCCAGCAGTACTGCGAGATGTACATGCTGCAGAAGAACGGCAAGTGCCCCAAGGACGTGCAGGAGCTCAAGGCCGCCGGCATCATCAAGAAGGCCACCAAGGACCCCTGGGGCGAGGAGTACACGATCGTCTGTCCCGGCGAGCACGGCTCCGTCGACATCGTCTCTAGCGGCCCCGACAAGAAGCCCGGCGGCGACGACGACGTCAACTCCTGGGAGGACGCTGAGAAGAAGGACGACGACAAGAAGTAGGCGGTGATGGCGGACCTCAAGGCTCATAGGCGGCAGCGCCGGCGCGGCTCACGCGGCTTCTCGCTCATCGAGCTGCTGATGGTGCTCGCCGTCGTCGGCCTCGTCGCCGGGTCGGTGCTCGTCGGCTTCGGCACCGGCAAGCAGGCAGAGATCGTCCGCACCACCAACCAAGTCGCTAACACCGTCCGCTACGCCTTCAACAAGTCGCGCGTCGACGGCGACTACTATCGGATGCTGATCGACCTCGACGAGGGCACGGTCGCCTTACAGCGCGGCGACGCCCGCATGTACCTGCCAGCGACCGACAAGCAGGGCCGCCCCACCGTCTATGATCCGCGCAAGGCGAAGGAGCGCGACGAGCGGGACAAGCGCGCCGAGGACGCTTACAACCGCTCGCTCCAGGCCGCCGTCTTCTCGGGCAGCGCCAGCGGCGGCGCCGCGCCTGGGGCCGGCGCCACCCCTGGCAGCCCCATCCCGGGCGTCAACCCCTACATGGGCGGCCCGCGCACGGTCCCTCGCCGCAAGCCGCCGCTCTTCGGCTCGTTCGAGGAGGAGAACAGCATCTCCGGCTTCAAGGAGCCGATCCGCCTCCCGCCGGAGATCAAGATCGTCAGCGTCCGCACGGCCGAGGACCTCGCGCCGATCACCGCCGGCCAGGCGAGCATCTACTTCTTCCCGCAGGGCCGCACCCAGCTCGCGCACATCCAGCTCAAGGAGATCCGCGCCGAGGCTGACCTTGAGGACAGCACGACGAACGCCTACACCGTCACCATCCAGCCGCTCACTGGCCGCGTCGAGGTCGTCGACGGGCTGGTCGAGCTCGTGATCGTCGAGGACCCGCGCAGCCGCCGCGACGAGCTGGGCCGCAGCCAAGACAGGAAGCACTTCTGATGGCGAGCGCCCCCCTCCGCCGGCGCCGCGACGGCGGCTTCTCCCTCCTCGAGGTGATGATCGCCGTCGCGATCCTCGGCCTCTCGATGAGCTCGCTGCTGGTCTCGCAGATGGCCAGCATCCGGGCGACCCGCTACGCCCAAGAGCTCACCGCCGTCGCCTTCCTCGCCGAGTACCAGCTCCTCGAGCTCGAGTGGCTGATGGAGAAGGACGGCGGCTGGGTCCCTCAGGACCGCAACTACGAGGGCACCTTCTCCGAGCAGGGTTGGCCGGGCGTCCGCTACAAGTGCGTCGTCGACTTCCTCGAGATCCCCGACTACTCCAAGATCCAAGCCGCCCGCGACGCCAAGGCCCGCCAGGCCAACCCCACCGGCGTGAAGTCCCGAACCGCCGCCGATCAAGCCTTCACGATGCTCGGCGTCGTCTGGCCGATGGTGAAGGCCGCGATCGAGCAGTCGATCCGCAAGGTCTACTGCACGGTCACCTGGAAGGAGGGCAAGATCGATCACTCCCTCAAGGTCTCGACCTTCTGGACCGAACCCGAGCGCCTCACCACGATCCCGAAGATGGGCGGCGAGGCCCTCTCCGGCGAGGATGACGCCGAGGGCGGCGGCGCGGGCGGGGCCGGCGGCGCGGGCGGACGGCCGACCGGAGCGGGCCCCGCCAGCACCGCGACCGGCGCGGGCGCCCGCGGCTCGCGCGGCATGGGCGAGATGGGAGGCATGGGCAAATGAGCCGACCACGCCGCGACCGAGGCATGACCATGATCGAGGTGATGATCGCCCTCGCGATCCTCTCGATGATGATGGTCGCCGTGTGGGGGAGCTTCAGCGGCACCACGCGCGGCATCGAAGCCACCGAGAAGCTCCAGGTCCGCTACTCGATGATCCGCAACGCGATGAGCACCATGTCGCGCGAGATCTCGATGGCCTATCTCAGCTTCAACCGCCCGGCCGGCGACATCCGCCACTTCACCCTCTTCGAGGGCCGCGACTCCTCGGACAGCGACAGCCTCACCTTCTCCGCCTTCTCCCACCTGCGGATCCGCAAGGACGCCGACGAGAGCGATCAGTCGGTGATCCAATACTTCCTCGCGCGCGATCCGAAGGACAGCACGCGCACCCACCTCTACCGCCGCGAGGCCCCCCGGCTCTCCGGCGACCTCCCCGAGCGCCTCGAGGACTACTACCCCGCCTTCATCCTCTGCGAGGACGTCAAGAGCTTCGACGTCAAGTACTGGGACGAGCGCCGCATCGAGTGGCTGCCCGAGTGGCGCACCACCCAGAAGGACTTCCAGCCCGACCGCCTCCCGCAGCGCGTCAAGATCACCCTGACGATCCGCGACCACACCGGCGTCGACGTCAAGTACATCACCCAGACCATGATCTTCATGCAGGAGAAGATCGACTCCTCAAAGTAGCCCCGATGACCCGTCCAAGGCCCCCACGAAGATCTCGAGGAGACGCCCGCGGCGACCGCGGCGTCGCGATCTTGATGGTCGTCGCCTGCCTCGCGGTGCTGCTCCCCTTCACCGTCACCTTCTCCTACAACTCGCGCGTCGACTTTCAGTCGGCCGTCAACATCCGCGACGAGATCATCGCCCGCAACCTCCAGCGCGGCGCCCTCCGCCTCTCGCTCCTCCTCTTCGAGCTCCAGCGCATGGTCTTCAGCCAGAAGCAATTCCGCGAGCTCGCTGGCGCGATGGACATCACCCAGGTCGCCCCCTACCTCATGGGGATCTTCGGCTCCAAGGACGGCAAGGAGGAGATCGGCGGGATCGCCTCGATGATGGGCTTCGACGGCTTCGACGCCTCCGTCTTAGGCGATCTCGCCGCCGAGTACGGCCGCTTCGAGGTCCGCCTCGACGCGGAGAGCGGCAAGGTCAACGTCAACTGCCTCGCCAAGGGCGACGACGATCAAGTGCGCGTCGTCGAGACCCTCGAGGCGATGCTGCTGCCCACCCTCTTCGATCCTCTCTTCGAGGAGGAGAAGTCCGACGGCCAGCGCTACACCCGCAGCGAGGTCGTGCAGGCGCTGGTCGACTACATCGACGAGGACAACCGCTCCTTCGACATGGTGAAGCTCGCCTCCGGCTCGACCCAAGAGCGCTACCGCTACACCGAGCTCGTCGATCCGTACGAGCCCCGCAACGCCCGCCTCGACAGCGTCGACGAGGTCCAGCTCGTGCAAGGCTGGGACGACGACCTCATGCTCGCGATCGGCGGCGACCTCACCGTCTACGGTGGGTGTAAGGTCAACGTCAATTTCGCCAGCGCCGATCAGATCGCGCTGCTCCTGCGCAACAGCGTCACCGCCGAGGACAAGTGGCGCACCGAGGGCGAGAACTACCTCCTCAAGACCCTGCCGCTCGCCCGCTACGCCGTCGAGTTCCGCGCCTACAGCCTCTTTAAGGGCCTCGACGAGTTCAAGAGCTTCATCGAGAAGCCCGACCAGTTCATCTCGCCGCTCGCCATGCTCGGCGCGAGCGGCTCAGCCGGCGCGCCGCAGCGCAACCCCAACCTCCCGCGGATCCCCGAGGGCATGGCCCTCCGCGACGCGGGCGACAAAGACGCCGAGGGCCCGCTGCGGCTCGGCCTCAAGGACCTCGCCAACACCGATCCCGAGCGCGTCTACCGCGTCGAGGTCATCACCGAGGTCGGCCAGGTGAAGCGGCGCGTCAACGCCGTCTACGACATGCAATTCGCCCGCAGCCAGTCCAAAGGGACAGGCGCGTGGGTCTACTACCGGGAGGACTGAGTCATGGCGCAGAAGTTCGTCGGCCTCGATCTAGGGACCCAAGAGGTCAAGGCGGCCCTGATCAGCGCGGGCCTCCGCGCCGCGCAGGTCCTCGAGGTGCACGAAGAGCCGGTCGTCCGCGGCCCGCAGGGCGACGACTCCCTCGCGGCCGCGCTCGACGTCGCCCGCAGCGTGCTGCGCCAGCGCGGCTGGCAGCACTACCCGATCGGCATCGTCTTACCTGGCGGCGTCGGCTACTACCGCGTGCTCCGCTTCCCCTTCGGCGACGCCCGCCGGATCGCTCAAGCGATCAACTTCGAGATCGAGGGCCAGTTCCCGGTCCCCGTCGAGTCCCTCGAGGTCGATCACTTCGTCATCGGCGGCACCAAGGCGATCGGCGCGGCCCTCGTCGCCGCCGCCCCGCGGGCGCTGGTCCAGCAGATCGTCGAGGCCTTCGCCGCGGACAAGGTCGAGATCAAGGCGATCATGCCGCCGCCGCTGGCGATCGCTCAAGCCATCGACGCCCCGATCCCCCCCGTCGCGGACGGCGATCCCGAGCACCCTCGCGCGCCGGCCGCGCTGATCGTCGACATCGGCCACAAGCACACCGAGCTGATCGCCGTCGGCGCCAAGGGCCCGATCGCCGCCCGGTCGCTGCGTCGCGGCGCGCACCACATCACCAAGGCCGTGCAGCTCGCCTTCGGCGTCAACAGCCAGGCGGCAGAGGCGCTCAAGATCCAGAGCGGCGTGCTCCCCAGCGCCGAGGTTGGCGAGCTCGAGCCGGAGCAGGCGCGCCTCGCGTCGATCCTCGCCGGCGCCTACGAGCCCATCCTCCTCGAGATCGAGCACACCCGCCTCTGGCTGCGCAGCGAGCTCGGCTGCGAGGTCACCGTCCTCTGGATCGCCGGCGGCGGCGCCAAGCAGCGCGGCTGCCGCGCCTTCTTCAGCGAGCGCAGCGGCCTCCCGGTCGCGCCCGCGGCCCCGCACGAGGGCGGCCTGCTCCGTCGCGTCACCAGCCGCGACTGGTCCGCGGCCACTGGCGCGATCGGCGGCGCGCTCGCGGCGTCACGCCGCCCGCTCATCCAGCTCTACAAGCAAGGGCGCGCGCAAGCCGAGGGCGGCTGGCTCAGCCAGAAGATCCCGTCGATCGCGGCGATCGGCCTCGGCCTGATGGCTTTCGGCGCCCTCGACACGGTCGCCAAGGTGCGCGCCTACGAGGCCGCAGAGGCCGCCTACGCCGCTGAGCTCGGCCAGCTCACCAAGGCCGTCTTCGGCGCCGAAGAGCTCGACGTCGACGCCCTCCGCGGCCGCCTCGCCGCCGTCGGCGGCCGAGACCTCAGCACCCTCGTCGCCAGCCGCTCCGCCGTCGACGTGCTCGCCGCGATCGTCAAGGTCGCGACCCCCAAGGGTCCACGCCCCGCGCAGAGCCCCGAGGCCGCCCCCTCCAGTGAACCTGACGGCGAGGACAGCGCCCCCGCGGCGGTGATCGGCGTGACGGCCCCGCCGAGCGCCTTCGCGAACCCCAGCGCGCCGACGACGACCGGCACCGCCAGCGCCGCCGCCGCCCCCGATCCCAACGCCGGGCTCAGCTGGGAGGATGACCTCTTGCTTCAGACCGTCGAGATCCGCCGGCAGAAGATCGACATCACCGCCTCCGCGACCCGCCTCTCCGCGCAGTCGCGCCTCAAGCGGCGCCTCCAGACGATCTCTTGCATCACCAACATCCAAGAGGGCCGCGCCCGCGACGAGAGCGACCGTAAGGTCTTCGAGATGTCGATCGAGCACGACTGCCTCTACAAGCCCTTAGAGGAGGACGCATGACCGCCCCCGTCGGAGCCCTATCTGGCTTCTGGTCGCGCTTGAACCCGCGCGAACGCAACCTCTTGACCCTCCTCTTGGTCGTCTTCTTCGTGATGGGCCTCGTCGTGCTCATGATGATGAGGCGCGACGCCTTCGCCGCCGCCGACGAGCGGATCGACGCCTTACGCGAGGGCGTGCAGCTCATGCACACCGAGGGCGTCGTCTACCAAGAGAAGCTCAAGGAGAAGGCCGATCGAGAGGCGCTCATCCCCAGCGATCCGATCGCCTTCTTGATCCTCCTCGAGGACGCGACCAAGGCCGTGATCCCCGACAAGAGCACCCGCCAGGAGGAGGAGAAGCCGCCGCAGGAGCTCGGCGGCGGCCTCCGCAAGCGCGTGATGTCGTTCGAGCTGCGCGGCGTCACCCTCGAGGAGCTGATCAAGTACGTCCAGACCCTCGAGGATCAACCGGGCCGGATCATCTTCACCGAGCGCCTGCGGATCCGCTCGCCCAGCGCCCTCGAGGATCGGCTCAACGTCGAGTTCGAGATCGCCACCTGGGAGATCGGCGCCCCCGAGGAGGCGCCATGAAGTGGACCATCAAGGTGCCTGGCGCCACCAGCGGCGCCCTCAACGGCCTCGGCCGCCTCCTCCGCCAGCTCCGCGGCGCCCTCGGCTATATCGCCCTCGCGCTGGTCGCCTTCGTCGTCTTCGTGTGGATCAGCCTGCCCACCCGCGCGATCGCCTGGCGGATCGGCCATGAAGCGCGCGCGCGCGGCATGCTCATCGACATCAAGGACGTCTCGATCAGCCCGTGGGGCGGCGTCACCCTGCACGACGTCTCGTGGACCTACGCCCCCTCGCGGCCCGGCCAGGTCCCCGACAGCCTGCTCCTCGAGGTCGTCGAGATCGACGTCTCGGTGATCGCGCTGCTCTTCGGCGGCGTCGAGGTCGAGCTCGAGACGAGCATCGACGACGCGACGATCACCGCCACCTACGAGTCCGACGAGGACGGCGCGCGGGTCAAGCTCGACATCGACGATCTCGCCCTCTACGACGTGCCCAAGCTCCGCCAGGCGCTCAACGCCCCGGTGTACGGCGCCTTCGGCCTGCACGCCGATCTCGAGGCCCCTGGCAACAAGTTCGCGAGCGCGCGCGGCACCATCGACATCTCCTGCGCCGCCTGCCGCGTCGGCGACGGCGAGACCCTGCTCTTTGTGCCAGGTGTCAGCACCGGCATCATGGCCAAGGGGGTGACCCTGCCGCAGATCGACTTCGGCAGCATGAGCGGCCGCCTCACCGTCGCCGACGGGATCGCGACCACCGAGGGCATCGAGATCAAGAGCGACGACGTCCTGCTGAAGCTCACCGGCGCGATGACCCTCAAGGATCCGATCAACCGCTCCGAGTTCGGCTTCGACATGATGGTCCAGCTCACCGAGGCCCTGCAGGCGCGCAGCGACACCCTCCGCCTCATGATCCAGACCGCGCACCCCAACACCCGCCCGGATCCGCCGGACGACGCCTGGCTGGCCTTCAAGCTGCGCGGCACGGTCGGCGGCCCGCGCTTCGTCGGGATCAAGACCAAGACCAGGGAGGACAAGCTCCGCGAGAAGCGCGAAAAAGAGCGCGAGAAAGAGGCCAAGAAGCGCGAGGCCGAGGCCAAGGCCAAGGCCGCCAAAGAGGCCAGAGCCGCCGAGCCCAAGCCCGCGCCCAAGCCTGAGCCTGAGCCTGAGCCTGAGCTACCGATGCCCGAGCCCGAGCCCGCGGTCGCGAGGATCGAACCGACTCCGCCTCCGCCTCCGCCGCCACCAGAGCCTGAGCCTGAGCCTGAGCAAGAGCCCCCGACCATGGCCCCGGATTCGACCATGGTGCCCTCGTACGACCCAGCGATGGGCGGCGCCCCGGTCGAGTCCGGTGGCCCCGAGCAAGGCGAAGGCGGCGGCGAAGGGGCTGGCGGCGGCGACTCGGGGGCCACGGGCGGCGACGCGGCCACGGGCGGCGCAGGCGACGAAGGCGGCTAGCGCGGACACGCGCCCGCCATGGCGCACAATTTGCGCGCGCTGAGAACACCGTCCGTGGCAGACATGACCTTAGGAGAGCCGCCGTGAATCCTGAGAGCGCCCCGGTCATTCGTGTACTCATCGCCGACGACGAACCGGCCGCGCGCTCGGCGCTCGGCGAAATGCTTCGTGAAGAGGGCTACGAGGTCCAGACCGCCGCCGACGGCTACAAGGCCCTCGGCAAGATCGACGAGTGGACCCCCGACGTCCTGATCACGGACGTGAAGATGCCCGCCCTCGGCGGCATCGAGCTGATGCAGAAGCTGCGGGAGCGGCTCCCCGAGGTCGCGATCATCGTCATGACCGCCTTCGGCTCGGTCGAGGGCGCGGTCGAGGCCATGCGCCTCGGCGCCGACGATTACCTCCCAAAACCCGTCCACTTCCCCCATCTCTTGGTCGTCCTGGAGCGCGTGCTCAAGAGCCGCGCGATCCAGCACGAGAACGCCGCCCTGCGCAGCCAGCTCAGCGCGGGCGGCGGACAGCCGGGCGTCATCGGCCAGAGCAAGCCCTTCCGCGAGTTCCTCGATCTGATCAACCAGGTCGCCGGCGCGCCTGTCTCGGTGCTGATCAGCGGTGAGACTGGCTCCGGCAAGTCCTTCGCGGCGCGCCACCTCCACGCCCGCAGCCCCCGCGCGGGCGGCAAGTTCGTCACCCTCCGCTGCGGCTCCAGCGCTGAGGCGGCGCTCGAGCGCGAGCTCTTCGGCGTCGAGCAAGCCGGCGAGGTCCAGCGCGAGGGCCTGCTCGCCGAGGCCAACGGCGGCACCCTCTACCTCGACGCGATCAGCGAGCTGCCGCTCGGCCTCCAGGCCAAGCTCCTCCACTTCCTGCAGGATCGCACCTACACCCGCGTCGGCGGCGCCCAGCGGCTCACCAGCGACGCGCGGGTGATCGCCTCCACGAGCCACGATCTCGAGCGCAGCGCCCGCGAGGGCCGCTTCCGCGACGACCTCTTCTATCGCCTCAACGTCGTCGCCTTGCGCTCGCCGACCCTCCGCGAGCGCCGCGACGACATCCCGCTCTTGGCGATGCACTTCCTCCGCAAGTACGCCGCACAGGCAGCCAAGTCGCTCAGCGGCTTCAGCGAGCGCGCCCTCGGCGTGCTGCTCAACTTCGACTGGCCGGGCAACCTCCGCCAGCTCGAGAATTGTATCGAGCGCGCCGTCGTGCTCGCGCGCGGCTCCGAGATCGAGCCCCGCGATCTACCGCGCGAGCTGATGCAGAAGCAGCGCGGCGACGAGTCGCTGCCGACGATCCCCGGCGCCTCCCTCCGCGAGCTCGAGCGCTTCGCGATCCTCTGCACCCTCGAGCACGTCGGCGGCAGCACCAGCAAGGCCGCCAAGATCCTCGGGATCTCCCCGCGCAAGATCCAATACCGCCTCAACGAGTACCGCTCGACCCCGCAGTCCGGCGTCCCCTCGGTCATCGCCACCAAGCCCTGAGCCCGCGTGAACCTCATCCTCCTCCGCGGCGACGACTTCATCGCCGAAGATCGGGCGCGCCTCACCGATCGCCGCCTCACCCACATCCGCGAGGTGCACCGCGCCTCGTCGGGCGATCACTTGAGGGTCGGCGTGATCGACGGTCAGCTCGGCGTCGGCGAGGTGCTCAGCCTCGACGATCGCGGCGTCGAGCTGCGCGTGCGCCTCGATCAGCCCCCGCCGGCGCCGCTGCCGATCACCCTCGTGCTCGCGCTCCCGCGGCCCCCCAGCCTCCGCAAAGCGCTCAGCCAGGCGACCACCATGGGCGTGAAGCGCCTCTGCTTGATCGGCGCAGCGCGGGTCGAGCCGAGCTTCTGGAGCTCCTCCGCCCTCCGGCCCGCCGCGCTCGAGCAGGATCTGCTCCTCGGCTTGGAGCAAGCGCGAGACACCGTACGCCCGCAGGTCGAGCAGTGGCCTGATCTCCGCCGCTTCTTCCGCGAGCGTTGGCCGGAGCTCCGCGCCGCCGGCACCCCCTTACTCGCCGATCTCGACGGAGCCGACCCCTGCCCGAGCCCACACCTTGGCCCGACCGTCGTCGTCATCGGCCCTGAAGGCGGCTTCATCCCGCCGGAGCTCGCCCGTTGGCAGGCGGAGGGTTGCCGCCCGATCAGCCTCGGCCCACGCCCCTTGCGCGTCGAGACCGCCGTCGTCGCCCTGCTCGCCCGCCTCGCTCGTTGAGCCGGAGGACGAGGCTGCTGACGTCCCCGCCGCCACGCGGCGCCCGGGCGGAAACGACCGCCGCCGCCGTAGCGCCACAGAACCGTCGAAGTCGTGCGCGCGCTGCGGCCTGCGTGCTACCGTCGTGAGGTACGCGATCGGATTTTTTTTATGCAGATCAAAGCTGGCTCATGGTCCATGTCCTCAGCGCCCCTCTTCGCGCTCGTGCTCGCTTGCGCCGGCGACGACGGCCGCGCGAGCACCGGCCTCTCTGGCGGCTACAACCCGACCGCCCCGACCAACCCGACCACCCAGAGCGCGAGCGAGTCCACCGACGCCACCACCGACGACGACTCCTCGAGCAGCGCCGCCTCGATCAGCTCCGGTGAAGAGACCACGACCAGCGAACCAGACTCGACCAGCGAACCAGACTCGACCAGCACCAGCACCAGCACCACCAGCACCACCAGCACCACCAGCACCACCAGCACCACCAGCACCACCAGCACCACCTCGTCCTCCTCTTCGAGCTCCTCCTCGAGCTCCTCGACCTCCGGCGGCTCTGGCGCCAACGATCCCCAGCCGGGCAGCGGCCTCTACTCCGACTGCGCGATCAACAACATGTGCAGCGACCTCTGCCTCCAGCTCGTCGACCAGAACATGGTGGTCCTGGACGGCTTCTGCACGAAGGAGTGCTTCAGCGTCAACGACTGCCAGCCGGTCCCGCAGAGCAAGGCCACCGTCGAGTGCATCGCCGGCGTCGGCTACTGCGCCCTCGCGTGCACAGGCGACGGCGACTGCCCGATCGGCATGACCTGCGAGGGCGTCAACATCAACATGCAGAACAAGTTCTACTGCTGGTAGCGGCCGCGCGTCGATCACGACCTCGCCGCCGCCTGGCGCCCACCCGCGGGCCGGCGCAGACTTGGCCCATGGACGGCCCTTCCCTCCGAATTCCGCTCACTGGGCTCCGCTGCGCCGGCTGCGCGCGCACCGTCGAGCGCGCCCTGCTCGCGGTCCCCGGCGTCCAAGCCGCCGCCGTCCAGCTCAGCGAGGAGAGCGCTCAACTCACCCGCACCGGCGGGCCCTCGGCGACCGCCGCCGCCCTGATCGCCGCCGTCGAAGCCGCCGGATACGGCGTCCCTCGCGATCACTTTGAGCTGGCGATCACCGGCCTGCGCTGCGCCTCCTGCGTCGCCCGCGCTGAGCGAGCCCTCACCCACGTCGACGGCGTCGAGCGCGCCAGCGTCTCCCTCGCCGACGAGAGCGCGATCATCACCGCGATCGCCGGCGCCACCACCCGCCAGGCCCTCACCGCCGCCCTCACCGCCGTCGGCCTCGGCGCGCTCGATCTCGACCGAGCCGCCCCGATCGACGCCGAAGCCGAGGCCCGTGAGCGCGAGCAACGCGCCCACCTCGGCCGCCTCCGCGTCGGCCTCCTCCTCACCGTCCCGCTCATGATCCTCGGCATGGGCCGCGACTTCGATCTGCTCGGCGCGTGGGCCAGCGAGAGCTGGGTCTTGTGGCTCCTCTTCGCGCTCGCCGCGCCCGTCCAGGTGATCCTCGGCGCCCCCCACTACCGCGGCGCGCTCGCGGCCCTGCGCCACCGCAGCGCCAACATGGACGTGCTCGTCGCCCTCGGCTCCACCGTCGCCTTCATCGCCAGCGTGCTCGTCGCGATCGCCCTCACCCGCGGCAGCCACGCGCTCGGCCACCACGTGTACTTTGAGGCAGGTGCATCGATCCTCACGCTCATCGGCGTCGGCCGGTGGTTGGAGGCCCGCGCCCGCGGCCGCTCGGGCGCCGCGATCCGCGAGCTGATGGCCCTGCGCCCCGCGACCGCGATCGTGCTCCGCGGCGGCGTCGAGCAGGAGATCCCCCAGGACAGCGTCCGCGTCGGCGATCACGTGCTCGTCCGCCCGGGCGCCGCGATCCCCGTCGACGGCCGCGTGCTCGCCGGCCGCAGCGAGGTCGACGAGAGCATGTTGACCGGCGAGAGCGCCCCCGTCGCGCGAGCACCTGGTGATCCCGTCACCGGCGGCGCGATCAACGGCCTCGGCGCGCTCACCGTCGAGGCCCAGCGCGTCGGCGCCGCGACCACCCTCGCCCGCATCATCCGCCTCGTCCGCGAGGCGCAGGCCAGCAAGCCCGCGGTGCAGGCCCGGATCGATAAGATCACCGCGGTCTTCGTCCCCGTCATCCTCGCCCTCGCCCTGCTCACCCTCGTGATCTGGCTCGCCCTCGGCGCCGCCCCCGCCGCCGCGCTGATGCGCCTCGTCGCCGTGCTCGTGATCGCCTGCCCCTGCGCGCTCGGCCTCGCCACGCCCACCGCGATCGTCGTCGGCGTCGGCCTCGCCGCCCAGCACGGGATCCTCTTCCGCCGCACCGCCGCGCTCGAGCAGATCTGCGCCGTCAAGACGGTCGCCCTCGACAAGACCGGCACGCTCACGGTCGGACGTCCAACCATTCAGGCCGCCACCTTCGCCGATCCTCAGATCGAGCCCGAAGCCTGGTCGCTCGCCTACGCCCTCGCCAGCGCCAGCGACCACCCCCTCTCCCGCGCCATCGCCGAGGCCGCGGCGACGCGCGGCGACGCCGGCCGCCGCGCCGCTGACGTACAAACGATCGGCGGCCGAGGCGTCCTCGGTGTCATCGACGGTGACCGCCTCCTGCTCGGCGCCCCCGCGCTCCTTGAAGCGGAGTCGATCGTCGCCCCCCCCTGGCTCACCGCCGCGATCGAGCGCGAGTCCGAGCGCGGCCGCGCCCTGGTCATCCTCGCCCGCGAGGGCCGCCCGCTCGCCCTCTTCGCCCTCGCCGACGCCCCTCGTCCAGGCGCTCGCGCCGCCATCGCCGCCTTACGCGCCCGAGGCCTCCGGATCGCCGTACTCACCGGCGATCACGCCGCCAGCGCCGCCGCCATCGCCGAGGCCGTCGGCGTCGCTCCAGCCGCAGGTGACCTCGTGCTCGCCGGCCTCAGCCCCGGCGACAAGTCCGCGGCGATCAAGCGCCTCCAGGCCGAAGGCCACGGCCCCGTCGCCATGGTCGGCGACGGGATCAACGACGCCCCCGCGCTCGCGATCGCCGACGTAGGCGTCGCGATCGGCGGCGGCGCTGACGTCGCCATGGAGACCGCGGACATCACCCTGATGGGCGGCGAGCTCGCCGGCCTCGTCCGCGCCCGCGAGATCGGCGAGGCCACCCTTCGCACCCTCCACCAGAACCTCTTTTGGGCGTTCGCCTACAACATCATCCTCATCCCGATCGCCGCCGGGGTCCTCTACCCGATCACCGCCTTACCGGCCGCCCTCCGCGAGCTCCACCCCGCCCTCGCCGCCGCCGCGATGGCCCTCAGCAGCGTCACCGTCGTCCTCAACTCGCTGCGCCTGCGCCGCGCCTAGCTAGCGTTTGCCCCACCCCGCGATCTCCGCCCGGATCTGCTCGAAGACGATGCTGTCGAGGTTATTGCTCGACACCTGCCCGCCGACCCCGTGCTTCGCCGCGCTCTTGCGGATATCGCCGCCGTACTCGATGAAGATAAAGCGCCCCCGCGTGAATTGAGCGACCTGCCGCCACACCACGCTGCCCAGCGGATCCAGCCCGCTCGCCGCGATCGAGTGCACCCGCACCCCCTTCTCCACCGCCGCGCGCAGGCTCTCGCCGTAGAGCACGTCGCCCTTCAGCTCCATCTGCGGCGGCGCGTCGCCGATCAAGAAGACCACCTTCGCCGCCCCCTCGCTCCACTGCATCGCGAAGATCGCCTCGTACAAGCCCTGGTTCACCGACTCTGGGTAGTCGCCCCCGCCGCCCGCGTCGATCTTCTGCAGCGCCTCATCGAAGGCCTGGATATCGCCCGTAAACGGGTGCGTCATCGTCACATACTGGTCCGTCGTGTCGCGGAAGAGCACCGCCCCGTAGCGCAGGCGCACCCCTTTCCCCAGCCCCTTCACCTGCTCGGTGACGCTGAGCAGCGTCGCCTTGATCTGCGCGATCTCATCGCCCATCGACCCGGTGGTGTCGATCAAGAAGACCACCTCGAGCGGGATCTCCACGATCGGCGGCCGCGCGGCCGGCAGCGTCACCACCACCTCCGCGCCCGCCCCGCGCCACGCTGCCTCGCCCTTGACCCCCAAGCCCAGCGCCTCGATCGACGCCACCTCGATCTGCCCGCCGCGGCTCGCCCCCGCGATCTTCGGATAAAAGACCGCTCTACCGTCGCCGTACGTGCTCGCCAACCACAGCTCACGCCCCTGCGGATCGAGCGCCCGCACCTTCGCCCCCGGCACCGGCAAGCCGTCGCGATCGACCACGCGCAGGTACGTGCGCTCCTCGACGTCCAGGCGTTGGAAGCGCTCACCGAGCTGTTGCCGTGACTCCTGGAGGAAGCGGACAAACCCCGTGAGATCGGCGTTGTCATCGCTGGACCCAGCGCGCAGCGGCCCCTGGTTCGCGGGCTTCGCCATCCTCCCCGGTGCCGGCGCCGCCGCGCCATATCCGCGCCCGCTGCCGCTGCCGCTGCCCTTGCCGATCGTCCCGATCGAGCCGAGCCCGATCGTGCCCTCCCCTGTGCCCCCGCCGCCGCGCCCCGTACCGACCAGCCCCAGCCCCGCGGTCCCGAGCTCCTCCGCGAGCCCCGCCTCAAAGGCCATCGGCGGCGCCGACGGCACCATCGACTCCTCGTCCGACGCCGCCCGCGTGAGGCGACGCGTCGCCCAAGGCCCCTCGCTCTTCTCCTCGATGATGAGGCCGGCGAGCTGCGGCTCTGTCGGCCACGCGTCGGCCAGAGTCGGCTCACCGGGGCCCGCGAGGCGCGGCGCGGGCGCCTTCACCGCGCCGATCGTCGTCGGCAACGTCAGCGCAGGCGAGCCCTCGTAGACCGGCTTCGCGGCCTCCTTGGAGCAACCGACGACCAGCAGAAAGAGCACCCCAAGAGAGACAAACCCGCGCATCGACACCCTCCGCGCCGCGTCCACGGCCACCGGCGATCCTATCGACTGGCGATCACCCCATCAACCACCGCCAGCGCTGCGTGAGCCGAGCGCGCCGCCCCTCCCGCGCGACACCGCCCCCCAGCGAACAGCGTTACCCATCTACAAGCCGTTGATCCTCCCACGCATCGGCCTATCATCGGGGAATGCGATACCTACCTGGCCTAGCCTCCCGCGCCTCCCTGCTCGCGCTCCCCCTCGTCGCCGCCCTCTGGACCCACGCGACCCCCGCCCAAGCCTGCGGCGGCTTCGCCTGTGACGGCCCCAACGGCATGAACGTCGACCAGAGCGGCGAGAACATCATCTTCGCCTTCAACGACGGCAAGGTCGAGGTGCACATCCAAGTCGCCTACGATCCCAACACGGAGGCCAGCAAGTTCGCCTGGGTGATCCCGATCCAGAGCTTGCCTGAGTTCCACGTCGGCTCGCAGATCCTCTTCGACAACGTGCTCAACGGCACCGTCCCCTTCTACGGCTTCAACACCCAGACCGAGATCTGCGGCGACGAGGACTTCGGCGGCGACGACGGCGGCGCCCCCAACGACGGCGGCCTCACCGGGGGCGACTCTGGCGGCAGCACCACGGGCGGCGGCGGCGGCCCCGAGGTCGTCTTCCAGGGCCAAGTCGGCGCCTTTGACATCACCGTGCTCAAGGGCGGCACCGCCGCCGAGGTCATGGATTGGCTCGCGGACAACGGCTACAACCAGCCGCCCGAGGCCGAGTCGATCCTCCAGCAGTACCTCGACGAGGGCCACCTCTTCGCCGCCCTCAAGCTCGCCCCCTCCGACGACCCGATCGTCCACCCGATCGTGCTCGTCTACGACGGCGTCGAGCCTTGCGTGCCGATCCGCCTCACCCGGATCGCCGCCGTCCAGGACATGGACATCCGCGTCTTCTTCCTCGGCGATCACCGCGCGATCCCGACCAACTACCGCCACGTCCTCGTCAACCCGCTCAAGATCAACTGGCCCGGCTTCGCGGACAACTACAAGGAGGTGATCACCGCCGCGGTCGACGCCTACCTCGCCGAGGGCAACGCCTTCGTCACCGAGTACGCCGGCACCACCAGCGGGATCTCGCAGGCCAACCTCTACAGCCCGAGCTGGGACGCCAAGGCCTTCCAGGGCCTGCCCGTCGCCGAGATCTACAACACCCTCTCCGCGCAGAACCTCATGTTCTGCGACGAGTACTCCTACCAGTGCTTCTACAACCACCCCCTGCTCGAGGGCGTGCTGCGCAGCTACATCACCGTCCCCGACGGCGTCGGCGACTACGAGTTCTGGACCTGTATGAGCTGCTTCGAGGACCTCATCGACCCGCTGCCCTGGGGCGACGGCGCCGCCTTCTCGACCGATCTCGTCGATCGCATCATCGAGCCTGGCCAGCGCGCGCTGAACCTCCTCCAGACCAAGCCCTACGTCACCCGCATGTACACCACCATCTCCCCGCACGAGATGATGGCCGACCCGATGTTCGCGGAGAACCCCAACCTCCCCGAGATCCCGTCGCAGCGGATGGCCCAGCGTTACCTCCGCTGCGACGGCCACGCCGAGTGGACCTTGCCTGACGGCCGCGTCGTCTTCGTCCCCGACAACGGCCCCTGGCCGGAATTCCCGGGCGAGATGCCGTGGGAGGAGGAGGTCGACCAGATGGCGATGGCTGGCGCGCCGCAGGTGCTCGTCACCAACACCGTCGCGATCGACAAGATCCTCGCCGACTGGAACAGCGCCAACACCCCCAAGTACGACGTCGCCGGCGCCGACACCGCCGACACCGCTGGCACCGACGACGCCGCTGGCTGCGGCTGCTCCACCCAGGATCCGAGCGGCGCCCTCGCGGCCCTCACCATCCTCGGGATCGCCGGCCTCGGCCGTCGCCGCCGCAGCTAGGCGCCTGCCGCTGCCCCAACCGACGAGGGCGTGTGATCGCCGATCACACGCCCTCGCCGCGTCTACCGCGGCGATCGACGAAAACGCGCACCCCCGCCCGGAGGCGTGCTACGGCGCCCACGTGCCCGCCGAAGCGACCCCTCCCGCCCAGCTCAAGCAGTGGTTCGACGCCGATCGATACCGCGCGCTCGCCGATCTGCTCGCCGCCGCCGCCCCGAAGACGTTTGATCACAAACAATTCCTCGACCTCACCCTGAGCGATCTCGAAGCTCGCGGCCTCATGCAGCGCCTGCGCAGCGCCGCCCTCGCCGCCGACCGCGCCTTATCGGGCGACTTCCGCGGCAAGGTCGAGCGGCTCCGCCAGATCGCCCCGCAGATCCGCCACAGCTTCGTCGCCATCTTCCTCTCTGATTTCGTCGCCACCCACGGCCTGCACGACCCCGAATTCTCCTTGGCAGCCCTCCGCGACTTCACCCCCTACGGCTCCGCCGAGTTCGCCTTGCGCCCCTTCTTAGAGCGCGACCTGCCCGGCACCCTCCGCGTCGTGCGGACCTGGACCGAGGATCCCAACGAGCACGTACGCCGCCTCGCCAGCGAAGGCACCCGTCCGCGCCTCCCGTGGGGCCTGCGCCTGCGCGAGCTCACCCGCGACCCCTCCCCCACCGCCCCGATCCTCGACGCCTTACGCGACGATCCGGCCCTCTACGTCCGCAAGTCCGTCGCCAACCACCTCAACGACATCACCAAAGATCACCCCACCTACGTGCTCGATCACCTCAGCGCCTGGCGCCTCGCCGAGCACCCGCGACGCCAGTGGATCGCCAAACACGCCTGCCGCACCTTGATCAAGCGCGGCGACCCGCGCGCCCTCCAGCTCTTCGGCTTCGGCCAGCGCCCGCAGCTCCGCGCCAGCCTGCACATCGAGCCCGCCGCGATCCAGCTCGGCCAGCGCATCCAGCTCGAGGCCCGCCTGCTCTCCGCTGCCGCCACCCCCCAGCAGCTCGCGATCGACTACGTCGTCCACTACATCCGAGCCACCGGCCCCACCGCCCAAAAAGTCTTCAAGTGGACCGAATTGGAGCTGCCTCCTGGCGCGCCGCACACCCTCACCAAGTCGCAGACCATCCGCGACTTCAGCACCCGAAAGCACCACCCCGGCCGCCACCGCGTCGAGCTCCAGATCAACGGCCACCGCCTCGCCGAAGCCACCTTCGAGCTGCGCCCCTGACCCTCGCTACGCCCTCAGTTGGCGCTCATCTGCCGCCCCTACGCGAAGATGGTCAAGGAGAGCCCGCGATCAAAGACATCACTCCGCCTGCTGCACCGGCAGCCGCACCCGCTGCTCGCCCCCGCCCTCGCTCGCCAAGAACTCCTCCCACTTGCGGATCGTCAGGTCTTGGAAGGCGTGCACGGCCGGGTTCAGCTCGGCGATCGGCGCGCTCCAGAACGCGTTATAGCCGTCCTGCTCCGCCTCGACCGCGTCCCCGTCCTCCTGGAGGAGCGGCCGCACCAGCGTATGTCGGGCGATCTTCAGGATCGGGTCCATCGCCCAGCGGGGCAGCGCCAGCGGCAGCAGCGGCACCTTGAAGCCCTTGAAGTAGAACAAGAAGAACGCCCTCGTCGTCTGCGCGTCGATCGGCAGCACGAAGCAGTAGCTCTTGATCTTATCGTCCGTATTCGACCACTGGTACGGGTACTCGTAGCAGAGCTCCATCGAGTTCGTGTTCACCGCCTCGCGATCGATCAACAGCCCGGAGATCCGCCCCCGCCCCACCTTCGTGTCGTACGCCACCTGCACCTGGTCGCCGATCGTCTCCAGCCGGGTCAGCTTCGCGTCGGTGAACGGCTTGAACTTCCGGTGCAGGTACGCGTGGGTGAAGTCGCTGACGTTGTCGATGATCATCGAGTGGTGCGCCTTCCACACGAAGTCCGCCAGCACGCTGCCCCAGCGCTCCCGCGCCCTCGAGCTCAGGGATCCGCGGGATCGACCGCTCCTCGGCCCGCGCCGGATCGCCGAAGAACACCCAGATCATCCCGTAGCGCGTCTGCACGGGGAAGTCGCGCAGCTTGATCTTCGGCATCGGCTTGCCGAAGAGATCATGCGGCACCTCGCACAGCCGCCCCTGCCCGTCGTAGGTCCAGCCGTGATACGGGCACACCACCTCGCAGCCGCGCACGTGCCCCTTGGAGAGCTTGAGCTGGCGGTGCGCGCAGCGGTTCTCGATCGCCCGTACGCCGCCGTCCTCGCCGCGAAACACCGCCACCGAGCGCCCCCAGAACACCGCCTCGGTCACCTGACCTGGCCTTAAGTTCTTCTCCAGCTCGACCGGGTACCAATAGTTCGGATCGAGCCCCGCCGCCCGCACCTTCTGGCGGCGGTTGCGGGACCCCTCGAAGCTCGGCGGAGGGCTCTTCTCCAACAAAAACGCGTCGTTGCTCATCACGTCCCCTTCTCTGCCTGGCGGTCACCGGCGCGCGCCCGCGCGCCGGCGGAAGCGCAGCCGGCACGGCGGCGCCGGCCCGGCGATGATGTTCGAGTAGTCCATCACATACCGTGAGGGCGGGTCCGCCAGCGCGAAGTCGAAGTTGCGCAGCAAGTGGCTCCACAGCGCCCGCAGCTGCAACTGCGCGAACACCAGCCCCATGCAGCGGTGCCGCCCCGCGCCGAAGGCGATGTGCCCGTACGGCGAGCGCTTGTCCTCCTCGCGGCCCGGGCCGAAGCGGTACGGGTCGAATCGGTGCGGATCGGCGAAGATCGACCCGATCCGCTGCCCCACCGCCGGCGACGCGAACATCACCGTGCCCGCCGGCACCGCGTAGCCGCCGAACTCGAGGTCCACCAGCGCCTTGCGCATCAGCATGATCAGCGGCGGCCACATCCGCAGCACCTCTTTGATCGTCCACTCGAGCTTGTGCATCGCCCGCAGATCATCCAGCGTCAGCGCCGTGCGCCCGCCCAGCACCGCGTCTTGCTCTTCGACCAGGTCACGCAGCACGTGCGGGTGCATCGCCAGCATCGCGCCCGTCCACGCGAAGGTGACCCCCGACGTGTGGTGCCCCGCGAACATGATCGTCAGCAGCAGCCCCGTGATCTCCTCCGCCGTCAGCGCGCGCCCGTCGCTGTAGCGCGAGTCCAGCAGCGTCTGCATGAAGTCCTCGGAGTCTGAGCCCTCCGCCCGGCGCCGCGCGACGATCCCCCCGATCATCTCGCCCAGCAGCGCCCGCGCCCGATCGCGGCGGAGGTGCGCCGGCGAGGGGAAGCGCGGCGCGAACAGCGACAGCGTGTTCATGCCCGCCTCGAGGTCGTGGTAGAGCCGCGCGAACTCGCCGCTGAGCTGGTCGCGGAACGCCTTGCCCAGGAGCGCCCGGCTCGACGTGTAGATCGTCAGCTCGTTGCCGATCTCCACCATCGACGCCACCCCCTCGTCGCCCCAGCGCCCGAAGAACCCCTCCGCCTCCTCCACGAAGCCCTGCGCGTAGGTGCGCAGCCGCGACTCCCGCAGCGCCGCGTGGAAGAACCCGAGCTGCTCGCGCATGATCTCCGGCTCCGCGTCGTACGCGATCCCCTCCCCGAACACCGGCACGGTGAAGCGATACGCCTCGCGCTGATCCACCTCATCGTCGCGCAGCCGGAAGTACCGCTCTTGCATCTTGTGGCCGGTCATCACCGCCGCCTGCATGCCTGGCAGCCGCATCCCGAAGACGTCGCCGAACATGTCGCGACCGCGCTGGATCAGCGCCACCGGGTCCTTCCGCAGCTCGAGCGCGTGGCCGAGCACTGGCACCCCACCAGGCAGCATCGGCGGCAAGTTCTGAGCGGACCGGCTCGGCGCGCGGCGCCTCGTCAACCGCGCCCCGACCCCCAAAAGATCCGTCGCGGCGCGCAACATCGGGGCAATCTCCATCGGCAACAGCTCCGGCTTTAAGCCGCGGGCAACGTAGCTCAGCGCCCCCGCCTCGTCCATGCGATCGAGCGCACACCGACCCGTGCGCGCGCGCGCTACCATGTTCGCCGTGGACGTCATGACGCTCGCATCCTCACCTCCCCTCACGGACCTCATCCTCGGTCTGCTCGGCTTCTGCGCCTTCTTCTTCGCGCTCCTGCTCGCGACCATGATCTTGCCCGGCCGCGTCCACCAGGGCTTCCCCCAGCCGGACGGCGCGATCAAGCGCTACAAGCTCAACGGCATGGCTCTCTGGGTGCTCACGCACATGGTTGTGATCGCCAGCACACTGCTCCTCGATCTCTCCCTCACCCCCCTGATCACCCGCTGGTTCTGGCCGCTCTTCATCGGCGCCAACATCTTCGCGATCACCTGGTCGATCGTCCTCTACCGCGGCGGCCGCCGACGCGCGCCCGATCACCGCCCGCGCGGCCTGATCGGCCGGCTCGCCGACCTCTGGTACGGCGTCGAGCTGAACCCGACCTTCATGGGCGTCGACCTCAAGCTCTTCGCCTACCAGCCCTCGCTCATCGGCCTCCACCTCCTCATCGTCGCCTTCGGCTACGCCCAGTTCGAGGCCTACGGCGGCCTCACCCCGCAGATGGCGCTCTACCAGGGCTGCTGGTGGATCTACTTCTACACCCACTTCCGCGACGAGCCCGGCCTGCTCTCGATGTTCGACGTCATCGCCGAGCGCTTCGGCTTCATGTTGGTCTGGGGCGACCTCGTCCTCGTGCCCTTCTTTTACTGCATCGCCGGCTGGTACCTCGTCGATCAAGTCGCGCCGATCTCTACCCCCGCGCTCCTCGCCATCGCCGCCCTCTTCCTCGCCGGCGTCACCGTCTTCCGCGGCGCCAACGCCCAGAAGCACCGCTTCAAGCTCGACAAGGACACGCCGATCTGGGGCAAGCCGCCCGAGCTGCTCGGCGGCCGCCTGCTCGTCTCGGGGTACTGGGGCGTCGGCCGCAAGCTCAACTACAGCGGCGAGCTCTGCGTCTACCTCGCGATCGCCCTGACCGCAGGGACAGCCTCGATCGTCCCTTATCTCGTCTTCCTGTGGCTGCTCGTCCTGCTCCTCCACCGCTCCTGGCGCGATGACAAGCGCTGCCGCGCCCGCTACGGCGAGCTGTGGGATCAATACTGCGCGCGCGCCCGCTTCCGCATGATCCCGTTCCTCTACTGACCCCTGAGGAGCCCTGAGACCCGCCTCCCTCGGCGCCGCACTTCACACTCCACTTCACAACTAGGGCGCCGCGCGCTATGTTCCCCAATCCGAGCGCCCCAGCGCCGGTATACCGATGCAGGAGAGAGCAAGAGTGACCGCGCCGCACACATCACCGCTCTCGGGCCCCCCGCCCGCCGAAGTCCCGCTGACAAACGCGCCCCTCGTGCGTGTCATCGCGCAGGTACGCTTCCCGCTCATCGCCTCAATCGAGAAGAGAGACTTCATCGGCGCCTTCCAAGAGGCGATCCGCGCCACCTACCCGGTACTCCACGCTGAGCAGAGCCGTAACCTAGTCTTGAGCCCGGATCGGCCGATGGAGACACGAGCAACCACAATCTGGCGCTTCCACGACCCAGCCACCCAGTGGCGGGTAACCCTCGCGCCAGATTTTGTCGCGCTGGAGACCGAGCGCTACAGCAGCCGGCAAGACCTCCTGTCACGCCTATCACGAGTGCTTCACGCACTCGAGGATCACATCAACCCAAGATTCACCGAGCGCCTCGGCGTGCGCTACATCGACCGGATAACCGGACCCAACCTGTCGCAGCTGCCCTCGCTCGTCAGACAAGAGGTGAGCGGGATCCTGGCCAGCCCGCTGCGACAAGGAGTCGTGCACGCGCTCTCGCAGAGCGTCTTCACGCTCCCCGACGAGGAGCCCGCCCTACTGTCGGCGCGATGGGGCCTGCTCGCCCGAGGCAGCACCATGGACCCGACCATCGCGGCCATCGACGAGGCGAGCTGGATCCTCGATCTTGACGCCTACGAGCAGCTCCAAGGCGCTCCAAGAGAATTCGACGTCGAGGCGACCATCACACGAGCGACACGCTTCTCCGAGCGCATCTACAGCGTCTTTCGTTGGGCCGTCAACGACGAATTCCTCCGGCGCTTCGGGGGTGCACCATGAACCCACCGATCATCGACGACCAGACGAGCTCCGGCCTCACGCGAGCGCGAGAGCGGCAGCCTCGCACCCCAATCATCCTCCCTATCGTCATCGGCGGCGCGCTCGCCCTCTCGCCCACCTCCTCCGCCGAAGCGAACCCCATCTTGGACGCGTCCTTCGTCCTCGCCTACGAGCCGACCACGAGCAGCGGCGGCTGGCAGAGCGTCGAAGCCGACGACCGCCGCACCGACACTGAATCGACCCGGCGCGCGCTCTCGGAGCTACGACGCACCTCGGGCCTGAGCTGGGATCAGCTCGCCCAGCTCTTCAACGTCTCTCGCAGGAGCGTGCACTTCTGGGCGAGCGGCAAGCCGCTCAGCGCCGCGAACGAGCGCAAGCTCCTGCGGGTGCTCGACATCATCCGCACCGCCGATCGGGGCTATGCCGAATCCAACCGCACAGCCCTCCTCGAGCAGCATCACGAGTGTTCCGCCCTCGAGCTCCTCGCGGCCGAGCGCTACGACGAAGCGCAGGCCCGGCTGGGAGTGGGCCGCGGCCGCCGTCGGCCCGCGCCCGGCGAGCTCAGCGCCGAGGCGAAGGCAGCGCGGGCTCCCCTTCGCCCGGAGGAGCTGGTCGACGCGCTAAACGACCGAGTGCACCGCGATCTCGGGGACGCGAGGCCCGCTCGCACCCTGAGGAACACAAGGCGCGGACCCCCGGGGCGCTGATGATGCTGCTCGATGCACAATTTGGGACATGACACCTCGCAGCGCCGACCCTCAACAAATGACCGCCATCGATGACGCGCTTCAGCGCTGGCGGCAAGGAGACTGCGTGCTCGGCGAGCAGTGGTTCGTCTTCCGAACCGACACTGCCCGGCCGCTGACTGAAGCAGGCGCCCGCGCGGCGAGCGAAGATATCGACGTCGCGGAGGAGCGTGTCGTCGGCCTTATGGTGCTCACACAGACCTGCGACCTCGTCCGGCGTTGTAGCGAGCGCCCCTATGTCGACGTCTGCCCGCTGGTCGAGGTCGACGAGGCTATACATCACGAGATCGAGAGATGGCGTCGACCCAACTACGCCTTCATCCCAGCCCTCGCCGGGCGCCACCTCGTCGCCGACCTCGATCGTGTGATGACCGTCGAAAAATCCGTCGTAGCCGGCTGGGAGCGCGTCACAGGCTCTCCTGCGGACGCCGACGCGCGTCGCCTCTCCTTAGCTCTTGCGCGCAAACGAGCCCGCGTCGCCTTCCCCGACGACTTCAGCACCCTCCTCAGGCCTCTGTCCACGCGCCTGTCCTCAAAGCACGACAAGAACAGCGGCGAGGGGCGAGCGCTGCGCGCCCTCGAGGAGGTTCGTGTCCTTGCGCGGCCATCCTGGGACGCAGCGCAAGTAAGTCTCATCTTCTGGTTCATCCGCCCCGAAGGTGTCACTACCTTCGAGCATCAAGAATGGGACCGGCACCTGGAGGCCTGGGAGAAGCTGCTCCCGTGCGGCGGGCGCTTCGTCGTGGTCGACGCGACCATCCAGACCTGGGATGATCTGACCGCAAAAGAGTACCGCGAGAGCGACCCCTTGGATCTCGACCATCTCAGCACACGGAGCGCGGCGCCTTAGCGCCTCCGCTTATCAACGCAATCGCGCCTACCCAGCCGCCACGCCCCCGCGGTACCCTCACCCGGCGCGTATGGCCGGCTCGATCGAAGCGTTGGACGCTGAGCTGCGCGGCGCCGGCGCCCTCGACGCCCGCGGCGAATTCACGATCGACGCCGACAAGGCCCGCGACAAGCTGCGCCGCTTCCAGCTCGTCGTCCCCCAGCACTACGTCTTGCTCATCGTCCAGGCGCTCGTGCTCCGCGGCGCGACCACCATCGCCGTCCGGGTCGACGGCGACGACGTGCACTTCAGCGCCGACGGCGAGCCCTTCAGCCAGGGCGAGCTCGGCGATCTCAGCGGCGCCATCTTCACCGAGGCCCGTGATCATCGCCGCCTCAGCCATCACTACCTCGCCCTCGGCCTCGGCGCCGCCATGTCCCTCGACCCGCGCTGGCTCACCGTCATCAGCGGCGGCGCCGAGCTCACCCAGCGTAACAAGCGCCCGGACGAGCTGCGCGAGCGCCCCGGCGAGCCCCTCGCCGGCACCACGATCCACGTCCGCGACCGCTTTCACCCGCGGATCCTCTTGCAGATGTGGAGCCGCGAGGAGGCCGAGATCCTCCGGCGCCGCTGCCACCTCGGCGACGCCGTCATCACCCTCGGCGGCGCCCCGATCAGCCGCGGCCTCGCCCTGCCCAGCGGCGTCCGCTGCATCGAAGCGATCGATCTACCCGCCCACGGCCCTCACAGCGCCGCCATCGTCGGCGTCGACCTCCGCGACCCCGAGCGCGAAGCCACCGCCGAGATCATCACCGCCGGCGTCCTGATCGCCACCCACAAGCTCCCCCTGCCGCGCGGCTTCATCGCCCACATCCGCGCCGACCTGCTCGGCAAGGACGTCAGCCAGGCCGACGTCGTCCGCGACGCCGCCTACCACGAGGTCATCACCGCGGTCACGGCCGCCAGCCTGCGCACCCTCGATCGCCTCGTCGAGCTCATCAGCGACCCCACGAGCGACCACCGCTACGACCGCGCGCACCTGCTCACCTGGCTCTTCAGCCAGGCCTCTGCCGATCTGCCCGCCGCCATCGCCGCCGCGCCCGAGCGCTACCCGCCCGCCCGCCTCCGCCTCTGGCGCACCCTCGGCGGCGCCACCCTCAGCACCCTCGATCTCCTCGGCGATCGCCCCCTGCGCGTCCTCCACAGCCCGCCTGAGCTGCTCCTCCCCGAGCTCGCTGACATCATCCTGGTCGAGCGCGTCCGATCAAGCGTCGGCGAGCTCCCCGTCGACGACGACGACGCTATCGACGCCGCCGCCTTCCTCCGGATCTGCTTCGGCCCCCGGCTCGTCGACGCCGGCGCGATCGTCCGCCGGGTCATCGCGCGCGAGCACGGCCGCCGCGCCTTCCTCAGCCGCCCGCACCCCGCGGGCCTCGAGAGCGGCGCCTACCGCGAGCGCGAGCGTTTTCACGCCAGCGATCGGATCCACGGCGAAGTCGGCCTCCGCCTCGCCGGATCCCTGAGACCTGTCCTTCGGGTCATCCTCGACGGCAACATCCTCGAGGAGCTCACCCTCCCCGGCCCCTGCGCCGGCCTCGTCGTCGCCCTCATCGCCCCCGCCGCCCCGCAAGAGGACTACAACGGCGCCCTCCGCACCGGCGAGCTCGCCGCGGCCCTCCTCCCGGCGATCGCCGCGATCGAGCGCCTGCTCGCCCGCGTCGCCGCCGCCCTGCGCGACGAGGAGGAGGCCCTACGCGAGCAGCTCTTCGACTACGCCCTCGCCACCACTCAGCCCGGCTTCATCGAGGATCTGCTCGTCGGCTGCGGCTTCGCCCGGCCGCTCGTCCAGGAGCTCCTGCGCGGCGCCGATCTCAGCGCCCTGCGCCCCGCCTGGGGCCTCGCGACCGACACCCCGCACCCCCTCCTCCGCCTCCCCCTCTTCACCACCAGCGACGCCCGCCGCCTCACCCTGCAAGAGCTCGTGCACGCCGCCCAGCGGAGCCCGCCGCTCTGGTGGATGCCCACCACCCCGCGCGCCAGCGACCGCCCCGTGCTCATCCTCGACCCGCGGCGCCGCGCCTTCATCACCGCCCTGCTCGGCGCCGCGGCGCTCGTCGACTACAGCCCCACCGCCCAGGCCCTGCTCGTCGAACGTCAGCTCATGGACCGCGCCCCAGAGCCGCTCGAGATCGGCTCCGCGCTCCTCCAAGTCCCCTTCACCCACGGCCCGATCCAGGGCGTCATCGGCCTGCCGATCGCCGACACCAAGCGCGACAAGATCCGCGACGACCAAGCCAGCGTCCGCGTCTTTCGCCGCGGTCGCCCCCTCTACCAGCTCAGCCTGCCCTGCCTGATCCCCGACATCGCCGCCGCCTTCAACGACGACGACGCCCCGCTCCGCGCCGGCAAAGGCACCCCTGCCGCGACCCCCGCCCTCACCGAGGCCTTCGAGCGCGCCGTCCCCCACCTGATCGCCGAGATCGCCGCGCTCTCCGGCCGAGGCCCCCTCAGCGAGCGACTCCGCGCCGTCCTGCTCGCCGTCCCGCCCGCCGTCTACAGCTCCCACGAGCACCTCCGCGCGCACCGCCTGCTCGTCCGACAGCACGGCCCGGAGCTCGGCGACCAGCGCTTCGCCGCCTTCCTCGGGCTCGCCGGCGACTACACCCGCGGCCGGATCCGCGACGAGCTCACCCGCCTCTTCACCAACAAGGCCCCCCTCGATCTCGACGAGCTCCGCGCCCGCCTCGTCCGCGCCCGCAAGAGCGCTACGCCCGCCGCGAGCGCCCTCCAAGCCCGGCTCATCCCCGTCCTCGCCCGCGTCCTCGACGCCCCCACCCTCACCATCGCCGGCGGCGCCTCATGCAGCCTCGCGGACGTCATCGCCTGGTCCGGCGGTCGGCGCTCGATCTACCTCCTCCCCCGGGGCGAAGCCGCCGATCTCGACGCTGAAGCGCTCGCCGACGCCGCCGAGCAGGGCGTCCTCCTCCTCGCCGATGATCACGTCCGCGCCGCCCTCGCCCCGCTGCTCGGCGACAAGCACCTGCTCGACGGCGAGAAGATCATCGCCGCCCTCCGCCAGCGCTCGCGCTTTCACACCCGCCCCCAAGTCCCCGTCGTCGCCCTCCCGAACCACCACTACCTCGCCAAGATCCCCCTCACCGGCGCCATCACCGGCGAGCTCGGTCTCTTGCCCGTCGCGCCTGGCCCCAAGCCCGCCTCCACCCTCCACATCTACTACCAGCGGCGCCGCGTCACCACCCTCGGCACGGAGTCGCTCGGGCTCCCCCTCGTCGGCGCGCTCGAGGTCAACGAGTCCGAGCTCGCCCCAGATCTCAGCAGCCTCGCCAAGGGCGCCAGCGGCCGCCTCAGCGCCCTCTGCCGCCGCCACGCTGGCGAGCTCCGCCACCACCTCGCCGCCACCTTCATCGCCCGCGTCGGCGAGGAGGATCGCCAGCTCGTCGCCGCCTGGTTGCGCCGCGCCCTCGCCGAGCGGCTCACCGACGCCGCCGCCGCCGACCTCCCGCGCCTGCGCCGCGAGCCCCTCACCGCCGCCATCATCGAGCTCCCCCTGCTCCGCCGCGCCGACGGCCAAGCTGCGACCCTCCACCAGCGCCTCGAGGCGCACACGCCCGCCACGCCGCTCACCTTCATCACCGCCCCGATCCCCGCCGCGGGCGACGCGATCGTCGCGCCCGAAGGCGACCACGACCTCGAGATCATCCTCGGGGTCCTCTTCCCGGAGCGCCGCGACGTCACCGAGGAATTCCTGCGCAGCCCCGCCGCCCGCGAGCGCCAGCGCGTCGCCCCTCTGCTGCTCACCAGCGCGCCCACGAGCGCCCTCGCCAGCCGCAAGCTCGGCCGCGACGATCTCCAAGGCATCCTCTGGATCACCCCGCTCACCCCTGAGCGCGCCGAGCTCGAGCGCATCAACCTCGGCGACGCTGGCAAAGAGGTCGCCCACCTCCGCCTCGACCCCTTGATCTGCGGCGGCGCCCTCCACGGCGCCGCCGTCGTCGTCGACAGCGAGTGGCAGGCCGCGCCCCTCGATCGCAAGCCGCTCCGCGCGATCCGTCGCGCGGCGATCGCCCTCTGGCGCGAGCTCATCGCCGACTATCGCCGCCTCCTCGACCGCCTCACCCTCGGCGAGCGCGACCTCGGCCCGCGCTTCGTCGAGCTGCGCGACGCCCTCTGGATCCAGCTCATGCACCTGCACGCCGCCGCCAAGGTCGACGCCCTCGACGAGCCCCTCACCGCCCTCACCGCCGAGCTACGCGAGCTCCCGCTCCTCCCGCTCGCCAACCGCCGCCTCCTCACCCTCGATCACGCCCTCCGCGAGCAGCCCGCCGAGCTGCTCAGCTTCGGCCTCTGGGATCCGCCCGCGCCCGCGCCCGCCCCCGCCCCCGCGACGTCGGCCGCCGCCGAGCCTGCCCCCGCCCACTTCACCTCGACCGCCTCGACCGCCGCGCCTCCCGCCGAGCCTGCCCCCGAGCCCACCTCGGAGGAGCGCCTGCTCGAGGCCGTACGCGAGGAGCTCCGCCTCGTCCGCGACGGCGCCCAAGGAGCGCTCACCGACGCCCACCTCATCAGCCTGGCGCTTGGGTCAGGTTCTGGAGCACAGGTCCTCATCGAGCACCGCGGCCTCTACCTCCTCGATCTCCGCCACCCCCTCGTCCACGCCGCCGCCGAGCGCCTAGGCCGCGACCCGCTGCTCGTCAGCATGCTCGCCAGCGCCGCCTACACCTACCTCAACCACAAGCTCGCCGAGCTCGAAGACCGCGACGAAGCCGCCTTCCACGCCCACCACGCCCGCCACCTGCTCACCACCCTCTAGCCCCCTCCGAAGAGGCACCTCAGCCCGAACCTGCACGTCCTCTCGATCCCAATGGTATCTGGCGGCGAAGGCCTTCCTGTCGCCTCCGCGACTTTAACGGCCAGCGGCGCAGCAGACGCGTAATCCAGGCGTTCCCAGGGGTTCTCCGCGTGTTTTAGGTGCAGACACGCCATCATCCGCGCGCCGAGCGGCTGGAGTGCACTCAACCGCGCGCCGAAGATCTGCAGCGTATCGTAGATATAGAGCAGGTCCTTGCCCCTCTTCGCGCGCCCCGCTCCAGCGCGCCTCGTCAGCACCTTCTGCAGGAGGTAGCTCGCGGGGTTCGCTACGCGAGCGACGACATCACCCCCGAGCGCGATCTCCCATGGCTCGATGTGCAGGAGCTCGACGTGGCGCAGCCGCTGGGCTGTAGCGCCGCCCACGACGACGAGGTCGCGCGACTTCCCCTTCCGATCCGTCTCGCCACCGGTGAGCGGGGCGATGAACTCGACATAAAACCCGTCGCCGTCGCGCGCGACGAACTTCATCACCCCTAAGGCCTGCTGCCCGGTGATCTGCTGCTCGAAGCCCTCGGCGACCAGAAGCTTCGGGATCGGATCGCCGATGACCGGTAACCGCTCCGGCGCCGCGAGGTCGGCGTCTTTGGTGCTTAGAATAGGGTAGTCCAGGGGCTGCGCGAGCGGGTGCCGCTCGAACAACCGATGCGCCCACGCGCCGACGACGACGAGCTCAGATCGATACGGGCCGAGAGCCGCGAGCGCCCGACGGAGCAAGGCCTCGTCGCTCAAGGCTCATCCTCGTCGCTCAGCAGGCCGACCTCGCCCGAGGTGACGATCTCAGCCAACACCCCTCGCGCGAGGTATTCTGCCATCTCGGCGCCGCGCGCAGGGTGATGCGATACGTCGAGCCAGATCTGGAGGGCATCCGCCACTGGTACCCCATCAACCACGGTCGCCCCGCGAAAGACAGAGCTGGCGAATCGAGGCCGGCGAACAAAGACGTCTACGCGCTCACCGACGCCTGCCACCATCAAGCCGAGGCGCTCAAGCTCTCCAGCTTGCGGGTCCTCGTGCAGGAGGAAAGGCGCGACACCCTCGACGAAGCCCTGTCCGAGCACCTCGGCTGCGGCGAAGAGCCCGAGCGCCCGACGAGGATCGCCCTCACGCGCAGCATCAACCGCGCGTATCGCCGAGGAGAGTCGCTCGAGCGAGCCCAACCGCGACGGAAAGAGCCATCGTGTGCGGATGTCGAGGCCGCCACGCAAGCTCGCGGCCCGCCAACGAGCCATGAGAACATCCGTCTGCAGCGGCCTCAGCGGCTCCGGATGGCTGAGCAGCCCCTCCTGCTGCAGCGCGCTGACCGTTCGCCAGGCCACGGGGCCCGACACCCCCGCCACCCTGGCGAGCTCGCTCGCGTTGCGAATCGGTCGCCCCACACGCAGCCCACGCGCGACGATCTGCAGCGCAGGAGGCAAGCGATGGCTGAGCAGCACCTTGAGGCACCACTGGCCGAGATCCGAGAAGACATTCGCCGGGTTCGACGGAGCGACCCCCTCGCCACGCGGCGTAAACACCTCGTCCGCCGAAACTGCCTCGATCTCCTCCAGACCCTGGCCGTGGAGCTCCATCAGCCCAGCCTCATCCAACACGCCCCATGACGTCCCCTCGCCAAAATCCTCCAAGAACTGTCTCAGCTCGTGAACCATGGATGGCGAGAGGCGCGGCGCCCCCACGATGACCATCGGGGCTCCTTTCACCATAGAGGCGTACTTTCGAGCCCGCAGCAGGCCTGCGGCAGCGAGCGAGATCACCCCTCTCGTCCGCCCTTCTCTCGCGGTCTGCACTTCGACCGCGTACACGAGCGCACCGCGTCGCGCGATCAAGTCAGCTCGATGGCCTGGGCCGACCTGCACCTCCTGTTCGACCGACCAGCCATGGGCCCTCAGAACGACGAGCAGACGCTCAATGACGCGATTCTCCGTGAGTTCGGCCCCCATCGCCTCGCCAGGCTATTTCACTCACACTCTACTGTCAATTTCTCAACCAAGAAATCTTTCTCAACCAAGAAATCTTTCTCAACCAAGAAATCCCCATGAGCCCGGGCCCGCAGCCCGAGCCGCCCCACGTTCGAGCGAACTCGCTAGCCCGAGGGCGGGCACTTATAGCTCGCGTTCAGCGACCCGCTCTGCTTGAACAGGCTGCAAGCCTGCCCGCACAGCTCGACCGTCGTGAACATCTCGTCGACGTAGCGCCAGCCGTCCTCGGTCGCGCAGTCGTTCACGGTCGCCTTACCGAAGTTCACCCCGCCGACGTTCAGCTCGACGAAGCTCGGGAACGTCGGCGCGGGCGCCAGCGAGATCACGCAAGAGACCACCGCTCCGGCGATCTCTGTCAGCGCCGCTGAGAGCTGCGTCTGGTCGTTCGCGTTGTAGAAGCGCTCGCTGGGGTCGTCCTTGGGCCGCCCGCCCGCGACCGCCAGCGCGTTCAGCTCCTGGTACGTGTTCACCGAGTTCGGGCTGCCGTCGGTCAACTCCGGCGACAGCTCATCTCGGATATCGATCCCCACCACGAACGTCGGCACCGCCGCTGCCAGCGCCGCCTCGACCAGCGGCAGCAGGTGCGGGTCATAGGTCTCGAAGCGCTCGTGATGGTTCGCCGCGTCTGCGCGGCAGTTCGCCGCCCCGTCCGTCACCAGCACGATGTACTGCGGCAGCCCGTCGCTCAGCGTCGACAGGTGCCCGAAGGCCAGCTCGATCCCGCGCGTCGCCGGCGTCCCGCCAGCGAGCGTCATCTCCGTCGAATTCGGCGACGGCAGCGCCACCAGCACCGCCTCCCCGTTTTGATCCGCGACCGGCACGTCCACCGCGTCGCTCATCAAGCACGCCCCCTCGTCGTACGTCTTCGTCGCCATCAGCCCCGGGAACAGCACCGCGCCCAAGTTCAGCGACCCGTTGTACGAGCTCACTACCTGCTCGACCACCCCGTGCAAGCTCCGCCAGCGGGTGATCGGCGGCGTGACAGGGTCGCCGTCGTGGTCCCACGTGTTCGCGACCATCGAGCCCGATTTATCGAGCACCAGCACCATGTTCGCCGCCTGCACCGGCACCGTGATCGCCACCTCCCCGCAGTTCTCCGGGTCGAGCTGGCACTCCCCCTCCACGCAGACAAAACCAGCCGCGCAACCGCCGTCGAGCACACACTCAGGCGCCCCCGTCGTCTCGCTCGTCGTCGACCCCGTCGACAGGGTCGTGAACGTCGTGCTCGACGTGCCGGACCCGTCGCTCTCGCTGGTCTGCACCACGTCTGTGAAGCAACCCAGCGCCGCCGCCGCCAAGAGCGCCGCTCGCCGCGCTGCTGCTCCTCCCCAGACCACACGGCAGCGTATCCACACCCGCCCGTCGCCGACAAGCGACCGCCCGCGCCGCGGCCGACGCCCCCCAGAGAGCGCCCCCGCGCGGCCCAGCTCAGCGCGCGAGCCCAGCGGCCAGCAGCGCCTCCTCGTCGTCGATCAGCGCCCGCGTCGGCGTGATCGCCCCCGCCGGAGCGGTCGTAAACGGCCGCGCGAGCAGCCGCCGAGCCGCCGCCAGCAGCGGCGCCGCCACCTCCGCCGCGCCGCCCGCCTCAGCGACCAGCGTCGCCGCACAAAACACCCGCCACAGCCGCTCACACAGCCCGCGTGAGGCCCGCTGCTGCACCTCCTCAGGCATCGCCGCGGTCGCGCGCAGCGCCTCACTCAGCCCCGCCAGCGTCCCCTCGATCGCGCTCACGATCGCCCCCGCGTCCTTGGGCGCGGCCGCCAACGCCGCTGAGATCGCCGCGAACAGCGCCTCATCCGCCCGCTCGCGCGAGATCGCCCGCAGCAGATCCAAGCTCAAGATATTCGTCGTGCCCTCCCAGATCGGCAGCACCTGCGCGTCGCGCAGCAGCCGCGGCAGCGGGCTCCACTCCACGTACCCGTTGCCGCCCACCGCCTCCATCGCCTCGCTCACCGACCACACCGCCTGCTTCGCCGTGCACGCCTTCGCCATCGGCGTCAGGATCCGCACCAGCCGCGCCGCCGCCGGATCGCCGCACTCCGAGCGATCGAGCGCCCGCACCAGCGCGAACACCCCGCAGAACGCCCCGATCTGCTCCGCCATCAGATCGGCCATCGTCGCCCGCCACAGCGGCAGCTCGCGCAGCCGACGCCCGAAGGCCCGCCGCTCCTCGCCGTACGCCAGCGCCTCGAGGATCGCCCTGCGCCCCACCGCCACGCTCGCCACCGCGTTGTACGTGCGCGACAGGTTGATCATCTCCGCCATCGCCTTAAAGCCCTCGCCGGCGCCCGCGATCAGCGTCGCCGCCGCGTCCTCGAGGATCACCTCCCCCGTCGCCATCGATCGCGTCCCCAGCTTCTCCTTCAGCCGCTCGATCCGGATCCGCCGGTGGTTCTCACCTGGCCGATCGCGCAGCAGCAAAAAGAGCCCCAGCCCCCGCGTCCCCGCCCCGCCCTCGGGCATCCGCGCCAGCACCAGCGCCGCCTCCGCGTCGACGTTCGAGCAGAACCACTTGTGCCCGCGCAGCCGCCAGCCCTCGCCGCCCGGGATCGCCTCCACCGAGTTCGATCCGACGTCCGAGCCGCCTGCTCTTTCGGTCAGGAACATCGCCCCGCGCCAGAGACGCGACAGATCGCGGCTCGCCACCCGCTCCAGCGCCTCCTTCGCCGCTGGCGCCGCCCCGCCGTGGCGCTCCAGCACCCAGCCAACCCCGTCGGTCATGCAGATCGGACAGAACATCCCCGACTCGGTCTGCGCGAAGTAGTACCCGCCCGCGAAGCCCACCAAGTGGCGGACCGCTCGGTCCTCGCCGAGCAGCCCCGCCTCGTACTTGATCGCCACGATCCCTGCCCCATAAGACAGCTCCTCGAGGCGCCGGTAGTCCGGGTGGTACTCGATCCGCGACGCCCGCTCGCCGCCGAGCTCGTGGCTGATCAGCCGAGGCGGCTCGCGATCCGCCCGCGCCGACAGCGGCTCCGCCAGCCCCGCGTGCCGCCCCATCACCTCCAGGTGCCCGCGCAGCGCCGGATAGCGCGCCTCACCGATCCACCGCGGCCACAGCGGCTCCGCCAGCGGATCGGCGGCGAAGAGGCTCGGGAACGAGGGCGTCGGCTGATTATGATTCGCGCTCACGGCCGCCCCAGGACAGCCCAGAGCGGCCGCGAATGCAAGCGCCGCCGCTCACGACGGGTTGTAGCTGTACTGCACGCTGTAGGACACGCACGCGTCCTCGGGCGCCTGATCGAGCCGCAGCCGCAGATCCGCGCTCTCGTTGCTGGTCCCGCCGCAGTTGAGCTCGAACGACAGATCGCCGGCCCCGCAGCAGCCCGTCCAGCCCTCCGGCGACGTCGCCTGCATCGACCCTTGCGGGCACTCGAGCTGCGTACTGCCCTGCAGGCAGCGCGCGAAGGCGCACAGCCGCAGATCGCCGTCCGCCATCAACACGTGCGCCGCCAGCGGATCCGAATTCGCCTGAACGCACTGCTGCCAGCTCCCGCGGTAGGTGAACCAGTCCACGTCCTGCGCCCCATCCAGCACCCCCGAGAGCGCCCCTGCCATCGCCATGCAGCCTTGCATCCCCAGATCGATCGCCGCCGTCTCCTCCTCATTCGGCTCCGGCCCCGGGTCCTCACACAGCGGCTGCCCGGTCGTCGCGTCGCTCGTGCTCGCGTCGCTCGTGCTCGCATCGCTCGTCGACGGCTCGCCCGTCGACGGCTCGCCCGTGCTCGGCTCGCCGGTCGTGCCTGTCGTCTCGCCGCTGGTCGAGCCGGACGATCCCCCCGCGCACTCACAGATCCCGAAGCTGTTGCCGTCTGGATTACAGACCTGCGCCCCCATCGTCCCGTTCGGGCAGGCGCACGCCACGCTCGCGCCCGGCACGCACGCGCCGCCGCCGCTCGTCGAGCCGCCGCTCGTCGATCCGCCGCTCGTCGTGTCGGTGTCACTATCGCCGGTGCTGCTCGCGCTCGCGCTCGCCCCGGCCGAGTCGTCGCCGCAAGCGACCGGCGCCGCCGCGAGCCCGAATACTAGGAAATACAAGGATGGTCTGTGCATCCTCGCTGCCTACCACAGAACGCGCCTGAGCACGCCGCGAGCGAAGGTCAACCCGGGCGCCCGCTCACCGCCGGGCGGACGTCTTCGACCGCTGGCGCGAACATCCGAGAGATCCGCCGAGGGTTTTGGATCCCTTGCTCGCTCATAAAGAGCTCCGCGACGCTCACCATCTCAGCGCCCACCTCGCCGCCGATCAAGATCCCGCCGAGCCGCCGCGCCACCGCCGCGTGCAGCCGCATGTCAACCGCGCCGAAGCCCTCCTCCGCGCCGCGCAGCGCGACGATCGCCTCATCCGTCCGTCCCCGCATGCTCGCCAGGCTCGCCTCCACCAGATCCGCCAGCGCCCGCCCCCACGCCGCCTTCTCCCCGCGCAGCCGGCGGACATCCTCCTCGCACAGCCCCAGCAGCCCCTCCCGGTCCACGACCCCCTTACCGCCGCACAGCACCGCCAGCGCCGCGCACGCCCGCAGGTAGTGGAAGAGCAGCCGGTACCACTGCGCCTCGAACACATACGACGCCTTCAGCTGCTCCCACCGCCGCGACAGCCGCCGCCACGCCACCAAGCCCTCGGCCGCGTACAAGTCGATGTGCACGTTCGCGATGAACGCCCACAGCCGCTGCACCGCGAAGCCCCCCTCGGACCAGCGCCCGCTCGCCGCGCCCAGCTCTGAGCGCGCCCGCAGGTGCTCATCGACCGCCAGCCAGCGGATGCACTGCGGCCCGGCGATCAGCGTCGTCTCCGCCCACATATCATCGCGCTCGCGCGCCTCGACCAGCCAGCCGCTCAGCCGCTCTGACATCTCCTTGATCCGGCCGCGGAAGAACAGCGTCATCAGCCGGTATGACTCGGTCAGCGTGATCTCGTACGAGACCCCCACGCACTCGTTGCGCAGGATCTCCTCCGCCCGCTCGAAGCGCTCCATCGCCGCCGGGAAGTCGCCGCTGTGGAACGCCGCGAAGCCCCAGCACACCGACAGCAGCCCGCGCGGGTAGGGCCCCTCCACCTGCTGCGTCAGCGCCTGCGCGCCCGCCATCACCCGCTCCGTGCGCTCACGCGCCCGCTCCCCGCCCACCGACACATAGCCGACCTCCGCCGCCATCGCGCACGCCGCCTCGTACGCGTGACCTGTCTTGAGGGCCATATACAAGTGCTTGTTTTGGAACAGCGACGACACCAGCGGATCGATCGTCATCATCCCGCTCGCCGCGGTCCGCAGCACGCTCATCTTCAGCCGCGCCGCCGCGTCGATCGTCGCCGGGTCGCGCGCCTCGAACTTCAGCCCGCGCAGCTTCAGCCGCATCCGCTCGAAGATCAGGCTCGACCCCGCCGCCCGCCCGCTCTCGGGCAGCTGCAAGCCCACCGCCTCGATCACCCGCCGCAGCGCCGCCAGCCCGTCCGCCACGTGCCCGGAGCGCAGGTACTGCTCGGCCGCCCGCCGCCGCAGCTCCAGCGCCTCCGCCGCCGGCGCCATCTCGGCCGCCTCCAGGTAGATCTTCGCCGCACGCGCGCCGCGCCCCCCGTTCGCCAGCGCGTCGCCGAGCTGGCACAGCAGCTCCGCCCGCCGCGGATCGCTGTGCGGCTTCAGCTCCAGCGCCAACCGGTACAGCCGCGCCGCCCGGTCGAACGCCAGCGCCTCCGCCGCCTCCGCCGCCGCCACCTGCGCGTAGTCGCCGGCGCGCTCCCACTCCCCCGCCTCTCTGAAGTGCACCGCCAGCGTGTCCGAGTCGAAGTCGCCGGTCGCCTCGAGCGCGAACGCCAGGTCGCGATGGCGCTCGCGCAGCGACACCACGCTGAGGCGCGACCGCACCACCTCACGCACCCGGTCGTGATAGATCTCGACCAGCTGCGCCTCATCGACCGCGTACGTGTGCACCAGGTGCTCGCGGCGCAGCGTCGACAGCAGCGCCCGCACGTCGCCGCTCTGCCGGGCCGCCCGCAGCGCCAAGCGTTGATCGATAGGGCCGCCGAAGATCGCGATCACCTCGAGCAGCCGCCGCGACTCCGGCGTCAAGCGGGCCAGCCGCTCCTCCAGCACCTGCTCGAGCAGCACCGGCCCGCGCTGTCCGGGCGACTCCCCGCCGCCCGCCGCGTAGCGCACCAGCTCGTTGACGAAGAGCGGCGAGCCCCCCGACTCGCGCGCGATCTGGCGCGCCTGGTGCAGCTGCTGCGCCCGCGACTCCCCGCGCCCGCGCCCGCCCCCGCCCTCGCGCCCGATCCACAGCTCCGCCAGCGCCGCCGAGTCCTCCAGCGACAGCGGCCCCACCTCCAGCTCGCGCACGTCCACCTCGTCGCGCACGTGCTCGAGCAGCGCGCGGAACAGCGCCGAGGTCGCCAGCGACTCGCTGCGATAGCCCAAGATCAGCAGCAGCGCCGGCGCGTCTGGCGGCCGCAGCAGATCCGCCAGCGCCGCCGCCGAGTCGCGGTCACCCCACTGCAAGTCGTCGATGTGTAGGATCAACGATCGACGATCAGCGATCCGCGCCAGCAGCTCCTTCAGCGCCGCGAACGCGCGCCGCCGCAGCTCGCGCGGGTCGGGGATCTCCAGCGAGCGGCGCGGCGCCTCGACCACCGCCCGCACCCGCTGCAGCACCGGGAACACCCGCGCCAGCGCCGGGATGTCGCGCGGCATCAGCTCCGCCGCGCGCGCGTCAGGCAGCCGCATCAAGTAGTTGCAGAGCGCGTCGATCAAGCTGTCGAGCGCCTTATAAGACACCGACTCGCGCTCATAGCAGCGCCCTTGCAGCACCACCGCCCCGTCGCCCTCGCGCAGCATCGCCAAGAAGCGCCGCACCAGCGCCGTCTTGCCCATGCCTGAGCGCCCGTACACGTGGATCGCCACTGGCCGCCCGCGCTGGGTCGCGTCCAGCGCCTCCTTCAGCAGCCGCAGGTGATACTCCCGCCCGACGAAGCTCGCCTCTTGCGCCGCCGCCTCGAGCACCGGCGCGACCGCCGGCTCACCCAGCCGCTTCAGCAGCTCCTTCGCCCCTGGACGCTTGCTCGGGTCCCGCGCCAGCAGATCCAGGCACAGCGCCTCCAGCTCCGCCGGCACCCCCGGCGTCACCTCTGAGGGTCGCCGCGGATCGACCTCTTGCTTGGCCAGCAGCATCGCCAGCCCCTTGCCGCGGAACGGCAGCTCGCCGGTCAGCGCCAAGTACACCATCGTGCCCACCGCGTACCAATCGCTCGCGACCGACGCGTCGCCGCCGCCAGCCTGCTCGGGCGACACATACGCCGGCGTGCCCACCATATCGCCCCCGGACGAGCGCATCGTCTCCACCAGCGACTCGCTCACCAGGCCGAAGTCCAGCAGCACCAGCCGCCCCTTGCTGGTCACCAGCACGTTCGACGGCTTGATGTCGCGGTGCAGCTTGCCGGTCGCGTGGATCGCCCCGAGCCCGCTCGCGAGCTGTCGCAGCGCCGATCGCAGCCGCTGATACAGCGCCGGCCGCGCCTCGGGGTCGTCCGGATCAGCCCCCCGCACGTACGCGACGAAGTCGACCCCGTCGACGAACTCCATCGTGAAGAAGATCTGCTCCCCCTCGGAGAACAGCTCGTACAGGTTGATCACGTTCGGGTGCGAGACGTCCGCCAGCGCCCGGAATTCCCGCTTAAAGCGGTACAGCGCCAGCGGGCTCACCCCGAGCAGCGTCTTAAGCGCCACCCACTCGTCGCGCTCGCGGTCCAGCGCCTCGTACACCACCCCCATCCCGCCCGCGCCGATCCGACGGCGCACGCTGAAGCGCTTGTTGCTCGCGAAGTCGATGAGCTGCAGGTTGTCGCCGACAGTCGGCGTCTTCGCGTCGACCGCCGACTCCCCCGGGGGATGGCTCGGCGCCGCCGGTTCATCCCCGTCAGCCATCCAGGTCAGCGAGGCCGACCCGCTGTCGCTCCGCTCCCTCACCGCCGCTCGTTTATACGCCGCCGCCGCCCCGCTGTCTGATCGGCGGCCGCGCTCGCCCTGGCCGATCGCGCGGCCGCCGACATCCCCACGCCGACCATCAACCCTCCTCGACCATATTCGGGAAGTGCCGCAGGTACGCCAAGAAGCGCGGACCGACCGCCCGCTCCGCCAGCGCCGCCGCCGAGAGCGGCCCCCGCGTCGGCGTAAAGCCCTCTTTTTGCGCCTCACGCGGCCAGTCAGGGTTCAGGATCGCCGCCCGCCCCAGCGCCACCGCGTCCGCGCCGAGCGCCAGCGTCGCCGCCGCGTCCGCCACCGTCCAGATCTTGCCCGCCGCGATGATCGGCAGCGAGCGCGGCAGCGCCGCCCGCAGGCGCGGCAGCACGCTCTCCTCCGGGTACTTCAGGCTGCTCTTGTGCACGTCCCACAGCGACGCGTGGATAAAGTCCGCGCCCTCCTCCGCGAGCCACTGCGCCACCGTCACCGACTCATCCAGGTCGAGCCCGCGCGCGTAGCCGAAGTCCTCGAGCGAGAGCCGCACCCCGACCACGAAGCCCGCCGGCGTCGCCGCTCGCACCTGCCGCAGCGCCTCGCGGAGCAGCCGCGCGCGCCCGCGCAGATCGCCTCCCCACGCGTCCGCGCGCGTATTCATCGTCCTGCTCAAAAATTGGCTGAACAAATAGCCGTGCGCCCCGTGCAGCTCTACCCCGCCGAACCCCGCCGCCACGCAGCGCCGCGCCGCCGCCACGAACGCCGCCAGCACCGCCTCGAGATCCCCCTCGGTCGCCGCCCGCGGCCGCTCGAACCCCTCCCGCTCCTCCTCGAACTCGCTCGCGCTCCACGGCCGCTGCCCGGTCAACCGCGAGGGCGAGCGCACCCCGCCGTGATAGAGCTGCACCAGCCCCAGCGCGCCCGTCGCCGCGATCGCCGCCGCCAAGCGGCGCAGCCCTGGCAGGTGCGCGTCGCTCCACACCCCGAGCTGCCCCTCAAAGCCCTTGCCGGTCGCGCACACGTGCGCCGCGCAGGTCTCGACGATCCCGAAGCCGCCGGTCGCGCGCCGCACCAACCAGCGCAGCTCATCCTCGGAGAGCGTCCCGTCCTCCTCGCTCTGTTGGTTGGTCAGCGGCGCCAGCGCCACGCGGTTCGGCGCCGACGCGCCGCAGGGGAACAGGAGCGGTTCAAACAGCGAGGGTGCTGACATCGACACAACACCTACCACCGCCGCCGATCCTCCACGCGCGTGAGTTTACGGCCACGCAGGCGCGCATCCATGTGAGATCGCACAATCCATCGATCCACCGCCGCGGCCGCGCCCCCGTGATACGCCAGCTCCCCATGCGCTTCGATGACGCACACACGCCCGTAATCGTCGCCGCCGTTCGCACCCCGATCGGCCGCTTCCGCGGCGCCCTCGCCTCCCTTCGCCCCGACGATCTCGCCGCCATGGTCGTCCGCGCGATCGCCGAGCGCAACAGCGCCGCGATCGAGCAGCTCGAGGACGTGTACTTCGGCGCCGCCAACCAAGCCGGCGAGGACAACCGCAACGTCGCCCGCATGGCCGCCCTGCTCGCCGGCCTGCCGGTAGAGATCCCCGGCGTCACCGTCAACCGCCTCTGCGGCTCGGGCATGGAGGCCGTGCTTCAGGCCGCCAAGGCCGTCATCTCCGGCGAGGGCGAGATCTACATCGCCGGCGGCGTCGAGAGCATGACCCGCGCCCCCTACGTCATGCCCAAGGCCAGCGAGGCCTTCGATCGCGAGGCCAAGCTCTACGACACCGCCCTCGGCTGGCGCATGGTCAACCCGATCATGGAGCGCCTCTACCCCCCCGAGGCCCTCGGCCTCACCGCGGAGAACGTCGCCGAGCGCTACCACATCTCCCGCGAGGACCAAGATCAGTGGGCCTTCGACAGCCACCAGAAGGCCGCGGCCGCCCAAGACGACGGCATCTTCGACAACGAGGTCATCCCCGTCGAGGTCCCCCAGGGCAAGGGCGAAGATCCCCTGCGGATCACCACCGACGAGTGCGTCCGCCGCGACACCACCCTCGCCAAGCTCGCCAAGCTGAAGCCTGTCTTTAAGGCCAGCGGCACCGTCACCGCCGGCAACGCCTCCCCCCTCAACGACGGCGCCTCCGCCCTCCTGATCACCAGCTTACAAAAGGCCCACAACCTCGGCCTCCAGCCGATGGCGCGGATCGTCGCCTGGGGCCACGCTGGCGTGCACCCTGGCGTCATGGGCATCGGCCCCGTACCCGCCACCCGCAAGGCGCTGCGCCGCGCCGGCCTCGACGTCAAAGACATCGACGTCGCCGAGCTCAACGAGGCCTTCGCCGCCCAGGTCGTCGCCTCCATCCGCCAGCTCGGCATCGACCCCGCCCGGGTCAACCGCGCCGGCGGGGCGATCGCCCTCGGCCACCCCCTCGGCTGCTCCGGCGCCCGGATCGTCACCACCCTCGCCCACGGCCTCCAGCAGAGCCGCAGCCGCTACGGCCTCGCCAGCATGTGCATCGGCGTCGGCCAAGGCATCGCCTGCGTGATTGAGCGCGCCTGAGCGCGCCTGAGCGCGCGTAGAAGTCTCCGATCGCCGATCCCGGCGGTGATCGCCGTCACCCGTCGACGCGCCACTAATTTCCGCGCCGCGCCCTTTCGGCGACACTCCCGCGCACATGCGCACCCGCACGCCCTTCGCCCTCACCCTCGCGCTCGCGCTCGTCGCCTGCTCTGGAGACGACGCCGCCAGCGCCACCGACGCCACCACCACGGCCAGCACCGCCACCACAGCCGGCACCGACGCCAGCGAGAGCGACAGCGACACAGCCGCAGTCGACCCCGCCTGCGGCTCCGGTCTCGTCGTCAAGGGCGAAGGCGAGGACAAGATGGCCAAGTGGGGCGCCCCCTGCACCAAGGACGAAGAGTGCGTCGCCCTGATCGGCGAGGGCGCCCTCTGCTACGCCGCCATCGTCGACGTCTACAAGGCCCCTGGCGGCTACTGCTCCAAGCCCTGCGAGCTGATGGACGCCGATCCCCTCTACGTCCTCGATCACCCCGACTGCGGCCCGGGCATCACCTGCCTCGGCGTCAACGGCATCTTCACCGCCTGCCTCCCGGAGTGCACCAGCGACGCCCAGTGCCAGCGCGACGGCTACTCCTGCCACCTGCTCCCGCAGATCGGCATGGAGAACGACCCCACCTTCTGCCTGATGATGGACTCCTGCCTGGTCAACCCGCCCTGATCCCGCCGATGTCGTCGTCGAGCCCCGCGAACGAGCAGCCGCTCGTGCTCCGCCCATGACCATCCTGCTCGACGGCGCCATGGGCACGGAGCTCGAGCGCCGGGGCGCCCGCACCGGCGCCCCCCTCTGGTCCGCCCACGCCTTGCTCGAGGCGCCCGAGCTCGTCCGCCAGATCCACCTCGACTACCTACGCGCCGGCGCGCAGGTGATCACCACCAACACCTTCCGCACCCACGCGCGTAACCTCGCCCCTGCCGGCCTCGGCGAGCGGGCCGCCGCGCTCACCCACCTCGCCGTCCAGCTCGCCTGCCAGGCCCGCGATCTCGCGAGCGCCGACGATCCCACCGCCGGGCGCGCCGTCATCGCCGGCTCGATCCCACCCCTCGAGGACAGCCTCGCCCCCGAGCGCTCGCCCGCGCGTCAGCGCGCCTTCCTCGAGCATCGAGCGCACGCGCGCCACCTCGCCCAAGCCGGCTGCGACCTCCTGCTCGTCGAGACCATCGGCCGCGTCGACGAGGCCCACGCCGCCTGCGACGCCGCCCTCGCCACCGGTCTGCCCGTCTGGCTCGCCGTCGTCGGCCGCGCCGACGGCAAGCTCCTCGGCGGCGAGACCTTCCACGATCTCATCACCGAGCTCGCCCCGCTGCCGATCGGCGCCCTCCTCCTCAACTGCACCCAGCTCACCCATCTGCCCGCCCTGCTCCCGCCCCTCCTCCACGCCGCCGAGCGAGCCCCCCACCTCGCCCTCGGCCTCTACCCGCACACGGGCGCCCAAGACCCACAGCGCGGCTGGTGCACCCACGCCACCGACCCCCAGGGCCTCACCGCGGCGCTCGCCGCCGCCCAACGCGCCTCCCCGCGCCTCACCCTGCTAGGCGCCTGCTGCGGCTCCACCCCCGCCTGGATCGCCGAGCTCGCCCGCCGCTTCCACCCCACCGCCGACGATCGCCGCGCCGGCTTCGCCGAGCTCGATCGCCTGCTCGCCCGCGGCGCCCCGCCGGACCTGGCCTAAAGACCTAACGATCACTGCGGGATCAAGTCGAGGTCCAGCCCGCCCGGGTACCAGTACGAGCCGTAGCTCTGCACCCCGTACACGCTGATCCCCACCGGCACGTCGCTGCTGACCGCGTGGTTGCCTTGGTTGATGTTCGGCAGCTTCACGTGGGCCACCTGGTAGTTCGAGGCCCCCACCGCCTGCCAGCTCCCCACGGCCGCCCCGTCGACCGTCACCACCGCGCCCTTCGGCGCCAGGATATCCACATAATTCGCCTGCCACAGCGTCGCCGCGTGGAACAGGTACGCCGTCCGCCACTGCTGCGGGTTCACGGCCAGCAGCATCGCCGGGTCGCTCGCCCCGAAGCCGCCGTCTTGGCCCACCATATACTGCGCCACCAAGATCTTCTTATCGGCGGAGACCACGAATTTCTGGGTCGTCGACGGCAGCTCGAGGAAGTCCCCCGCCTTGGCCAGCAGCTTGTTCCCCGGCTGATCTGGCTCAAAGGTCAGCGTCGTCGCGTCCTCGCTCGCGATCACGCGCACCACCTGACCCTTGTCGAGCTTGTCGTTCGGCACCTGCACCGGCGGCACCACCACGTACTCCTTCGCCAGCGTCTCGATCGGGAACATCGACTCCTCCAGGTGATCACAGGCGGTCACGTTCAGCGGCACGTTCGTGCACTTGTGGCCGCCGAACACCTGCACCGGCTTGTCCGCCGCGATGATCGTGCCCGTCACGTCTCCGTTGTAATTGCTCAGCACCTGCAAGACGTCGCCCTCGTTCAGCGAGATCACCCCCTTGCCGTCCGCCGCCACCCCGCCGCCCGGCTTCACGATCCCGCCCGTCCCGGACGGCTTCAGCGTCACCGTCGTCCCGTCGAAGCGGGCCACCACCGAATACAGCCCCGGCACCGCGTTCCCCCCGAACGGCCACGTCGGCCACGCCGCCACCACATAGTTCCCCGTCCACGTGTTGGTCGGCAGCAGCAGCGACGCGTCGTTCGTGTGCGTCACTGTCAGCGGGTTGTACTGGTACACCGTCACCGGCCGGGTGCTACGCAGCCGATACGCCCCATCGGGCACCACCACGCTGCCCCCGTAGCCCGAGCTCAGCGCCGGCACCCACGGCAGCGTGACGAGCTGCACGCTCGCCGGCGCCACCTGCACCACCGTCACCGGATCCGGCCCCTTCGTCACCGTCACCTGCACCATCTCGTCCGAGGTGTTCGCCACCGCCACCGCCCAGACGAAGCTCGGCGCCGAGTTGTACCCGTCGAATTGTTGCAGCACCGTCGGGTAGTAGTCGCAGCCGATGTAGCTCAGCCCCAGCGCCGCGCACGCCCCCACGCACGCGCCCGCGTCCGGGTCACACGCCAGCCCCTGCACCGCGTCGCACTCCTCCGAGGGCACGAAGCCCTCGCCCATCGCGTCGCAGGTCAGCACCATCGATCCTTCGCACTTGGTCGACCCTGGCGCGCACAGCACACAGCCCAGCTCGGCCACGCACTCGTCCGCGCACACCTCCTCGCTCGAGAAGCCCCCGAGCCCGTCGCACACCTTCGCGACCCCCTCCTCGCACAGCATCGTCCCCTCCGCGCACGGCGGCTCCCCCGTCGTCGTGCTCGTCGTCGACGCTGTCGTCGCCCCGTCCGTCGTCGTGCCTGCGCTCGTCGTGCCCGCGCTGCTCGTGCTCGGATCGACCGTATCGCTCGCCCCCGAGCTCGTCGTCTCGCCCGCGCTCATGCCCGTCGTCGCCCCCGAGCTCGTCCCCGTCGTCGTCGTCGCCCCCGAAGTCGTCGCGCCTGAGCTGCTCGCCGTCGTGCTCCCGCTCCCGCCGGTGGTCGCCGTCGTGTCTGCGCCGCCGTCGTCACCGCAGGCGAAGAGAGGGAGCGCGAGGAGCGGGGCGAGGCGTCGGAGCTGCATCCGAGCAACCTATCACGGCGAAACCCGCCCCCTCGGGCCTGCTCACGGGCCGGCTCACGGGCCGCGCAGCCGCGTCCCGAAGACCACGTCCCAGAGCGCGATCGAGATGCCAAAGTTCCCGCCGGAGCGCGCGTGATGGCGCAGGTGATGCCGCCGCAGCCGCGCCCCGAACCACGGCCGCGCGCTGTGGTGCGCCGCGTAGTGCGCCGCCTCGTACACCAGATACCCGAAGATCTGCCCGGCCAGCGCCGCCTGCCAGCCGCCACCGATCACCAGCCCATCGATCGCCGCCAGCAGCAGCGCCAGCGATCCGCCTTGGAAGGGCGTCGCCGCCAGTCGCTCGCGGTCCATCGGCGTCCGGTGGTGGTGCGTGTGCAGCACGAAGCGCGCGACCTTCCGTGCGTCTGTCTCACCAGACAGGTGAAAGATCGCCCGGTGCATCCAGTACTCCAGCAGCGTCCAGCTCAGCCACCCCCCGGCGAAGAGCGCCCCCAGCGCCCCCCAGCGCGGCCCTATCGCCATCGCCGCGGCCCACAGCGCCCACCCGATCACCGGCGCGAACAGCACGTACGGGCACGCCGGGTGCGCCCGCGTCAGCCCCTCCAGCAGCCGCGAGCGAAAGAAGCGCACCGGCGCCGCCGAGCGCAGCTCCGGCGCCGCCAGCCCCGCCGCCACGCACTCCTCCGTCAGCGGCCCCGCGCCCACGATCGTTCACCCCTCGGCCGTCACCGAGCGCAGCCGCAGCCCGCCGAGCGACGCCTTCAAGCGCCCGCGCATCTTCTTCAGCTCGCGCGCGTGGAACACCCGCTCGTCCAGCGGCCGCTCGATCCCCTCCGTCTTGTTCATCACGCTCGCGGGCAGCGACGAGTGCGGCAGCCCGAAGTAGTGCCCCAGCTCATGCGTCAGCACCAGCCGCCCTGCGATCTTCGAGAGGATGATCCAGCGCCGCGAACGATCCTCCCGGTCGCGCCAGTGCACCCCGCGGATCTCCCCTGGCTCATCCACGTTCGCCAGCGAGCCCGCCACGAAGACCTGGATCAGCGCCTCATCGTAGCGCCCTGCCCCGAGCCGATCGCGATCCCGACGGCTCACCACCGCCCCCTCCTCCGGCCGCAACGCCGACGCCGCGCGCACCTCGAAGCTCACCTCGATCGGCGCGAAGCGGAGCTGCGCCTCGGTCACCTGCCCTGCCAGCCACGCCGCATCGACCACCATACCCGCCGCGTCCGCCGCCACGAACACGTGGATCCCCACGCAGCGGCGCGCTGGCGAGCAGCGCGGCGTCGCCTCGACCAGCGCCGCCAGCTCCGCCTCGCCAGGCGATCGCAGCGCCGCCGCGGGCGCGTCGACGCCCGCCGCCGAGCCCGCGCAAAAACGCGCCTTGGCCGGCGCCGCGACGACCCCCAACGAACCGACCAACAACGCCGCGCCTCCCCACCTGAGGGCGCGTATCGCTCGCCGGGGCCGCACCGCACGCATCGGCGTTGAGCCTATCACAGCGGCGCTTCGGCGAGCCCTCGCGCTTGCGACGCCCCGCGCTACGCCGCTACCCTCCTCTCGTGGCGAGCACCTTGCCTGGCATCGGCGCCATCCCCCTCGGCGAGGCCCGCACCCTGCCTGGCATCAGCGACACAGGGCCCTCCGAGCGGAGCGCCGCCACCCCGCCCGCGTCCCCCACCCTCACCTCGCTCGCCGATCTCTGCGCGCGTCTGGGCGTCGCCGTCCAGATCGCCCCTGGGCTCGCCGCGGACGCCCCCTCGCTGCGAGGCGGCGACGATCCTCGCTACCAGCTCGGCGTCGAGCTCGGCCGAGGCGGAGGCGGCCGCGTCCACCTCGCCACGGATCGAGACCTCCGCCGCAGCGTCGCCCTCAAGGTCCTGCAAGAGGCCCACCTCAGCGATCCCTTGCGCGTCCAGGCCTTCCTCGAGGAGGCCGTGATCACCGCCGGCCTCGAGCACCCCAACATCGTCCCGATCTACGACATTGGTTGGAGCCCCAACTTCGGCGTGTATTACACGATGCAGCGGCTCAGCGGCGGCACCCTCGCCGACCTCCTAGAGCGCGCCAAGCGCCGCCCCGAGGCCGCCCGCACCTTCGGCCTCTACCGCGCCCTGGGCGCCTTCACCGAGCTCTGTCGCGGCGTCGCCCACGCCCACCGCCGCGGCGTCATCCACTCGGATCTCAAGCCCGAGAACGTCTTCGTCGGCGACTACGGCGAGGTCGTGATCGTCGACTGGGGCATGGCTCAATTGCTCGGCCCTGACGGAGCCAGCCAAGTACGCGCCCAGATCCGCGGCGGCACCCCCGAGTACATGGCCCCAGAGCAGTGCGTCGAGACCGGCAGCCACCTCGGCGTCGGCGTCGACGTCTGGGCCCTCGGCGTCATCCTCTACGAGCTGCTCACCGGCGACGTCCCGTTTCAGGGCGCCGACCCGCAGGAGACCGCCATGCGCGTGCTCATCGAGCCCCTCGTCCCCCCCGCCGATCGCGCCCCTGACCGCGGCATCCCCCCTGGAATCGATCAGATCTGCGTACGGGCGCTCGAGCGCGACCGAGCCCGCCGCTACCCCAGCGTCGACGAGCTGCTCGGCGACGTCCAAGCCTACCTCGCCGGCACCCGCGAGCGCGCCCGCCGGGCCGAGCAGATCGTGCACGCGATCGAGAGCGCCAGCCTCCTGCTCGGCGCCATCGCCCCCCCCGAGCGAGAGATCGACGCCGAGCTCCGCCGCCCCGAGGCCCAGCTCGACCTCGAGCGCCTCGAAGCCCTCCGCGCCCAGCTCCTCGACACCTACGTGCCCGCCGCCCGCGCCCTGCTGCGCGGCCTCGAGCTCGATCCCGCCGCCCCGCTCCTCCATCGCCACGCCAGCGATCTCTATTGGCGGCTCTTCACCCGCGTCTATCCCTCGCGCGTGCGCCCCGCCCCGGGGCTCGCCGCCCGCGCCATGGATCTGCTCACCGGCCTCAGCCAGCGCGCCTCGGCCGCGATCGTCCGCGCCGGCGCCGAGCGCTCTGGCGGCGACGCCGACACCTCGACCTGGCTCACCGTCGTCCAACAGATCGCCGAGCAGGACGCCCGCGGCGGCACCGCCATGAAGCAGGTCGTCACCCGCGTCGCCAGCCTCGGTGAGATCCCGCTCTTCCGCGAGATGCAGCCCGCCAACCTCCTACCGATCGCCGAGGCCTGCACCGAGCATCGCCACGCCCCTGGCGCCACCATCTTCGCCCAAGGCGCCCCCGGCGACGCCCTCTTCGTCCTGCTCAGCGGCCACGTCGACATCCTCCGCGACGGCGCCGTCATCAACACCCTGCACCCAGGCGAGTGTTTTGGTGAGATCGCCGTGCTCGGCGAGACCGCCCGCACCGCCTCCGCGATCGCCGTCGATCACGTCCACGTGCTCACCCTCGACGCCCCGCGCTTCCGCCAGATCGTCCGCGAGCGCGGCGAGATCGGCGTCGCCGTGATCCAGGCCTTAAGCGAGCGGATCCGCGTCGCCACCCGCCGCGAGGCCGCCCTGCGCTCCCTCGCCGGCGCGATCCTCAGCCAGCACGGCGACCGCGGCCCCTGAGCCGCTCAGCCCGCGCGCGGCGCCCCCGGCCACACCCGCTCGAGGAAGTGCGTCTGCACGACCCCCAGGCCCTTCAGCGTCAGCGACCCGCGCGAGCGCAGGTGGAAGCGCCCGCGATCCAGCAGCGCCGCGCTGCGGTCGCTCACGTGCGCCAGCATCGGCACGCTCGCCCGCTCCAGCCGGCTCGCCGCGTTCATCGCGTCGCCGAGCAGGCAGAAGCGGGGGGTTCGCGACCCGACCACCCCGCCGATCACCGGCCCCGAGTCGATCCCGATCCGGATCTCCAGCGGCACCCCGTCGCCTGCGTCGAAGCCGTGGACCGCCTCGATCATGTCCAGCGCCATCGCCGCGACCGCGTCTGCGTCGCCGGGCCGCGCCTCTGGCACCCCGCCGACCACCACATAGCAGTCGCCGATCGTCTCCACCTTGTAGAGCCCGTGCCGCTCCGAGAGCGCGTCGAAGCTCGTATACAGGCGATCGAGCAGCTCGAAGATCTGCCGCGCCCCGCGGGCCCGCGCCAGCGCCGTGAAGCCGACGATATCGGCGAAGAGCACCGTCACCGCTGGGAACAGCTCCCCGCCGAAGCTCCGCCCCTCGCGCAGCGCGCCGGCCACCGCCGCCGGCAGCATGCGATAGAGCAGCGCGTCGGACTTCTCGCGCTCGCGCTTCAGCTCGTCTTGCAGCGCGCGGATCGTCAAGTGCGTGCGCACCCGCGCCAGCACCTCCTCGATGTGAAACGGCTTGGTCACGTAGTCGACCCCGCCGACCTCGAACGCCCGCACCTTATCGATCACCTCGTTCAGCGCGCTGAGGAAGATCACCGGCACGTCGCGGGTCGCCGGGTCCGCCTTCAGCCGCCGGCACACCTCATACCCGTCCGGCTCCGGCATGTGGATGTCGAGCAGGATCAGCGCCGGAGGGGCCGCCGCCGCCGCGCGGAGCGCCTGCGCCCCGCTGATCACCGGCCGCGCGCGGTAGCCCGCCGCGACCAGCACCTCGCTGAGCAGGCGCAGGTTCGCTGGGGTGTCATCGACGATCAGGATCTCATTCGCCTCGCTCATCCGCCTCCGCTCCTGGCCTGCGCGGCCGCGCCTCGATCGCCCTCGTCGTCCTCGAGCAGCCGCAGCACCCCATCATAGTCGAAGCACTGGGCCGCCGACTCGATCGCGCGGGCCACCTCCGGCGCCGCCGCCGCGATCTCCGCCGCGAGCGCCGTCATTCCGGCCGGATCGGCCGCCAGCGCCGCCCCGCGCGCCGCCTCACGCCAGCGCGCCGGCAGGCGCCGGGCCCCCTCCTTCGCCGCCGCCTCGATCTCCACCTGTCCTTGTGAATAGGTGAACTTCAGCGGCAAGTGTCGTGACATCGCCCCCAGGATCTCGCGCTCGCGGAACGGCTTCGCGACGAAGTCGACGCAGCCCGCCTCGCGCATCCGCGCCCGGTCGTCCTCGAAGACGTTCGCCGAGAGGGCCACGATCACCGCCGCGGCGCCGGTCGGCGACGCCTTGATGATCCTCGTCGCCTCGATCCCGTCCATCACCGGCATCCGGATGTCCATCCAGATGAGGTCGGGGCGCCAGCTCGCCGCGATCTCCACCGCCTCGGCCCCGTCGATCGCCTCACGCACGTCGAAGCCGAGCGGACGCAGCAGGCGCACCAGCACCTCCCGGTTGCGCGCGCCGTCCTCGACCACCAAGATCCGCCAGCGCGGCTGCCCTGGCGCCAGCCCCACCGGCATCGGCGGCGGCGCCTCCTCCTCCCCTCGGCTGCCCCCGGCGATCGCCCCGACGTTCACCTCGAAGCTGAAGACCGAGCCGCGGCCGAGCGCCGAGCGCACCGTGATCTCTCCGCCCATCAGGCGCACAAACTGTTGGCTGATCGACAGCCCCAGCCCGGTCCCCTCCGGCGCGTGCCGCCCGCTCCCAGTCTGCTCGAACGGCTTGAACAGGCGGTGCTGCTCCTCAGCCGCGATCCCGCGGCCGCTGTCCTCGACCTCGAAGCGCAGCACGTGGACCCGCTCGCCCGCGCGGACGCTCCCGCGCAGCGTGACCCCCCCCGCGTCGGTGAATTTGATCGCGTTGCTGAGCAGGTTGAGGATCACCTGCCGCAGCTTCGCCGAGTCCCCCATCACCGCCCGCGGCAGGTCGGGCGCGAGCGTCACCGCCAGGTGCAGCCCCTTCTCGCGCGCCCGCAGCCGGAGCATGTCCTCGAGGTCATACAAGAGCCGATGCAGATCGAAGCTGCGCTCATTCAGCGTCATCCTGCCGGCCTCGATCTTCGACATCTCGAGGACGTCATTGATCAGGCTGAGCAAGTGCTCGCCGCTGCGGTTGATCACCTCCAGGTGCTCGTTCTGCTCGTGGCTGAGCCCTGGGCCGCGGATCAGGAGCTGAGCGAAGCCCAGGATCGCGTTCAGCGGCGTCCGCAGCTCGTGGCTCATGTTCGCCAGGAAGACGCTCTTCGCCCGGTTCGCCGCCTCGGCCGCCTCGACCGCGCGCAGCCGGGCGAGCTCCGCCCGCTTCAGGTCGGTGATGTCGCGTGAGATCGTCGCATATCCGACCAGCTCGCCCGTCTCCGAGCGGATCACCGTGATCACCTGCGACACCGGGATCTCGGTCCCGTCGGTGTGCCAGAGGAACATCTCACCCAACCACGAGCCGTGCTGCCGCACGTACGGGAAGATCTCCGTGATCAAGCGCTCGTAGTCGCGCGGCGCCTGGAGGTCCGCCACCTGGAGGCTCATCGGCTCCTCGCCCCCTCGCCCGACCAGCGCCATCCCGGCGGGGTTCACATACAAGATCCGCCCCTCGCGATCGGCCAGCGCCACGAAGTCGCTGGTGTTCTCGAGCACCGCCGCCAACGAGCGCAGTCGGGCGAGCAGCCGCGCCTGCTCGCTCGCCGCGCCCACCTCCCGCTGAACGGGGCGCGCCACCACGACCCGCACGTCCCCCTCGATCCGCAGCGCCACCTCGACCGCGAGCAGCGCCCCCTCCGCGCTCCGCAGCGCGCCCACCCCGCGCCACGGCTCACCGCGGCGCAGCGCCGCCAGCGCCTCGCCCGCGAGCATCGCCTCGGCGCCGCGGCCGATCATCGCGTCGCCGCGATCGCGGCCCAGCAGCGCCAGCCCCGCGGGGTTCACCGCGAGGATCACCCCTGCCCGATCGCAGCGCGCGATCAAGTCTGAAGCCGCGGCGATCGCCCCCTCCGCGGCCGCGAGCGCCGCCTCGAGCCGCGCGAGCTCGAGCGCCGCCGCCTCGTTCCACTCAAGCGATCGCCGGTCGAGGTGCACCACGCAGCATCCAGCCGCCGATCAGGATAGCCCCCGAGCGCGCGCCTGAGCAAGGATCCTCGCCCGCGCCCGCACGCGCCAAAACCCCCGCCAAACGGCCTAGAGACGCATCCGCGGACGCCCGAGCGCACCACAGGGAGCGCGCCTGCTGTGCTAGATCCGAGGCCACACCGCCTCGGCCGGCGACCTGCGATGAGCCTCGTCACCCCGCTCCTGCTCCTCCTCGTCGCCGGACCATCGGCGCTACCGCCGGATGAAGAGCCCCCTGAGGCCCCGCGCCTGGTGGATCAGCCGCCGCCGACCCCGCCGCGTGACAGCGACCGAGACGGCCTCAGCGACGCCCTCGAGCGGACGATCAACACCGACCCGTTGGATCCCGACACCGACAACGACGGCGTCCCCGACGGCCTCGAAGATCGCAACCAGGACGGCGTCGTCGACCCAGGCGAGTCCAACCCGCGGGTCCCTGGCCTCTTCCCTGGTCGCGCCCCTCACATCCCCGAGCCGCTCGTCTTCGACCTCGTACGCGGCCTCGACGCCCGCCGCGGCGAGCTCGAGGTCAACACCCTCGGCCGGATCAACCTCCGCACCGGCCGCTTCTACTGGGCGCCCGAGCTCGAGTGGGCCTTCGCGAAGGGTCACGCCGTCGAGCTCGAGCTGCCGATGCTCAACCGCGAGCTCCAATCGATCAAGGTCGCCCTCCAAGGCGCCTTCCCCACGCCGGGGCGCCCCCGCGTGGTCCACGGCTGGCAGGCCTTCACCGACGTCTCGCTCGCCGACGGCCGCCCTGACGGCGTCCTCCTCTACCTCTTCGGCCACCGCCTCTCCCGACGCGCCTCGATCCTCACGATGCTCGGCGGCGCCGCCCCGCTGAGCCGCCTCGGCCGCCGCGGCGGCGCCGTGCTCCACAACGCGGCCGTCTTCTTCGACGCCGCCGAGTGGTCTACCCTCGGCCTCGAGACCAACCTCGAGATCGACCTACGCGGCGACTGGCGCCTCGCCATCTACCCTCAGGCGCACTTCCAAGCGAGCAAGCGCCTGCGCCTCCAGCTCGCCCCAGGCGTCGGCCTCACGACCAACACCGTCACCCCCCTCGCCGCCTTCCGCTTGATCCTCGAGTAGCCGGGGGGGGGCGCGCGAATGAGCTTGCGCACCTGTCCATGAAGACTCCGAAGTTGCAGTGACGACGGCGCTCAGCGAACGTGCGAAACTCCACCCGCGCCCCGGCCGCGGTGCTCTCCCGAGTGATCCATGCCCGAGCAAGATGAGTCCACCCTCAACGAATCTGGCTTCCCCGCCAAGGGATCCCTGCGGCGGATCCCCTTCCCCAACCTGCTCCGGCAGATCGCCAGCAGCAAGGTCACCGGCAGCCTCTACCTGCTCCAGGGACAGACCAAGAAGGTCGTGTTCTTCCGAGACGGCAGGCCGATCGCCGTCCGCTCCAACGTCATCTCGGAGTGTCTCGGCCAGGTCCTCGCCTCCGAGGGCATCATCACGCAGGAGCAGAGCGACAATTCACTCGAGGCGATCCGCCGCACCGGCAAGCGCCAGGGCGAGCTGCTCATCGAGATGGGCCTGCTCTCCGCCGGCAACCTGCGCTACGGCCTCGCCGCCCAGTTCCGCGGCAAATTCGACGACATCTTCGCCTGGGAGGAGGGGCGCTTTCAGTTCAAGGCCGGCGGCGAAGAGCAAGCCGAGGAGGAGCCGCACGCCTGCGTCGAGTCCCTCATCATCACCGCGATCCAGGCCCGCTACGCCGATCAGCGCGCCCGCAACGCCCTCCGCCCCTACGCCGCCAAGTACCCGGTCGCGCTCGCGAAGTGGACCGCCCACCCCGAGCCCCTCGATCTGATCGCCGAAGAGATCTACTTCCTCAAGTGCCTCGACGGCAGCCGCAGCGTCGACGAGCTGCTCACGCGCGAGCTCGACGTCGCGCCGCCCCAGGTCTCGACCCTGCTCTACGGCCTCATCGAGGCGGGCGTCGTCGACCTCGCCGCCGCCCGCCAGAGCAGCAAGCCCGCGCCGCTGCGGCCGCTCCTCCAGCCGATGGCCTTCAACGATGAGAAGCTCGCGCCGAGCTTCGAGTGCACCAGCCTGATCACCGAATACGAGGACACGCCGCTGCCCAGCCGCCTGCCCACCGCGCACGCGGCGGCCTCGTCGCGCCTGCCCGCCCTGCCCACCGAGGACGAGGAGATGTTCGCCGGCGTCGCCGCCCTCGACGACGACGAGAGCGTCGTGATGGACACCCGCAGCCTCCGGCCGGACGCCCAACGAAGCGCCGCCAAGGGGCGCGCAGCGGCCCTCGGCGGCGCCTCCGCCCGCGCCGCGATCACGCCCGCGATCACGCCCGCGCCCGCGCCTGCCCGCGTCGCGCCCCCCCCCTCGCTCGACGACGACGAGACCGACTTCTCCGACATCGGCGAGCGCGCGCCTGCCCGACCCGCCACGCCCGCCGCGTCGGCGCCCGCGCCCGCCCGCGCGGAGCCGAGCGTCAGCTCGCCGCTCGATCTCGACGAAGACAGCTTCGATGACGAGGTCGAGCTCGTCGACGACGAAGAGATGCTGGAGATCGGCGACAGCGAGCTGCGCAGCGAGGACTCGATGGAGATCCCCGCCGCGATCGCGCTCGCCAGCATCGAAGCCGCCCGCGGGCCCGCGCCCGCCACGCCGCAGCCCGCGGCGCCCCTGTCCGAGGAGAGCGGCCTCAGCCCGCTCGACGACCTCGACGGCCTCGACGACGACTTCGACGACGACGACGACGACGACGACGACGACGACGACGAGCACACCACCGCGGCCGCGCCCGCGCCCAGCGCTGGGGCCGCCGAGCTCGACGAAGAGGACGACGAACCCGGCACCCAAGTCGCCGCCGCCGCTGACGACGACGACGACGACGATGACCTCGGTGAGCTCGACGATCTCGGCGACCTCGATGACATCGGCGAGCTCGACGACCTCGACGACATCGGCGAGCTCGGCGACCTCGACGACATCGGCGAGCTCGGAGACCTCGACGACGACGACGACGACGACAACGACGACGCCGCGCACACCTCGGTTCAACCGCTCGTCAGCGACGACGACGACGACGACGACGACATCGCCGAGGTCAGCCGCGCCGAAGAGATCAGCGAGATCGACGACATCGACGACATCGACGACATCGACGACGAGCTCGACGTGGAGGGCGACCTCGGCTACGACGACGGCGTCGGTCCTGCGCGCTTCCAAGAGGGTGAAGAGGCGATGAACGAGGGCGACTACGCGGCAGCGGTCACCCTCTTCGAGGACTCCCTCGCCCAAGGCTTCGACGCCCCCGAGCTGCACGCCATGCTCGCCTTCGCCCGCTATCGCGCGCAAGGAGCCAGCCGCGCGGCCGCTCAGGACTCCCTCGAGCTGCTCGCGTACGCCGAGCAGTTGGATCCCAACCTCGACCTCGTCTACGCCTACCGCGGCGCGATCCTGCTCGGCCTCGGCGCCGCCGGCGACGCCCGCACCGCCTTTGAGCGGGCCCTCCAGATCAACCCGTACTGCCAGCTCGCGATCGAGTACATCAACAACATGTGAAGCGACGAAGCGACCACCAGCGCCGCGCGGTGCTGGTGGTCGCGCGTCGCCGCTACTCGATCGCCGGCGTCACGCCCATCTCGCGGAGCAAGTGATCGGCGCCGTCGACCGCGTCCATCAGCCACAGCGTGTAGCGGATATCCACGTGGATCGACCGCGTGATCTCCGGCATGAACAGCCAGTCGCTCGCCATCGCCTCGTAGTTGCCGTCAAAGACCACGCCGACCAGCTCGCCGCGCGAGTTCAGCGTCGCCGAGCCTGAGTTTCCGCCGGTGATGTCCAGATCCGCCAAGAAGTTCACCGGCACCTCGCCCAGCGCCGCGTCGACGTACGGGCCGAAGCGCCGCGCCCGCGCCGCGTCCAGCACCCGCTGCGGCGCCGCGAACGGCTCCGTGCCGGTGTGCTTCGCCACCATCTCGGAGAGCGCCGTGAACGGCCGATACAGCGGCGCCCCAGCGCGAGGCCGGTAGCCCCGGACTGTCCCATAGGTCACCCGCAGCGTCGAGTTCGCGTCTGGCGCGATCTCCGCGCTCGAGAACTTCTGCAGCGCCTCGATGTACCGCGGACGCAGCGCCGACATCGCCCCTTGCCGCGCCTCCCGCTCCTTCGTCAGCGCCTCACCTTGGCCGCGCAGCGCCAGCGCCAGGCGGATGAACGGGTCCTTGCTCGACTTGAGCTGCGCCGGCGTCGCCTTCTTCAGCAGCCGCACCCGCTCCTCCACCGACCCCAGCTTCGTCCCCTTGTACAGCCGATCGAGCGCCTTCTCGATCGCCGCTGCATCGACCGCCCCCTTGCCGACCACCAGATCCAACGCGAGCGGCCGATCCGCCGCCGGCAGCGCCGCCGCGCGGGTCAAGAACAGCGACATCACCGCCCGATCCAGCGCCGGATCGTAGGCCTTCTCGATCGCCACCATCGACTGCTCGAGCTCCGCTTGGTCGCGCTCTTGATACCCAGCGGCCCGCTGCGCGTCCGGCTTCTTGCGCTCATCGGCCATCTTCACGATCACCTCCGCCGCGCGGATGAGCTGCGAAGCCCGCACGATCTCATCGTGGGCCATATCGCGCTCGCGGGTCTTCACGCCCGCCGCGTTCAGCGCCTGGATCTGCGCCAGCACATCCCCATAGAGCGCCTTGCGGTCGGGATCTCCGTCGATCCAGGCCTGCAACGCCGCCTCCCCGCGCACCCGCTCCTCTGCCAGCTTGCCCTTCACCAGCCCGTCGAGCATGCCCTTAAAATTCGTCTGGTAGTTATTCAGGCCGCGCAGCCGCGGCGCCGCCTTGATCGCCACGTCTGGCCGATCCTTGCCCGCCGCCTCGAGCACCGCGATGTACTCCCCGTACATCTTGATCTGCCGCGGGTAGTACCACTCCGCCGCCTCCAGCGCCTCGCCCGCGGTCTTCAGCCGCGAGGTGCGCCCCGGATACCCCGCCACCATCACGAACTCCCCCGGCTTCACCGAGCCCGTCGCCACCTTGAGCGAGTGCGGCGGCGCGTACGGCTTGTTCTCCGGCGAGAAGTCCGCCGGCTGCCCATCCGCGCCGACATACGCGCGGAGGAACGAGAAGTCGCCTGTATGCCGCGGCCACCGCCAGTTGTCGATCTCCCCGCCGAACACCCCGATCCCCGCGTGCGGCGCGTACACCAAGCGGATATCGCGGAGCTCGAGCTGCTCGATCTGGAAGAAGCGAGCGCCCTCGTAGAAGCTCGCCACCTGGCAGCGCGTCCCCGCCTTCCCGGCCTCGCACGCGCTCACCAGCGCCTTCTTCCGCTCGCCGATCTGCTTGTACCGCTCGCCCGGATCCTTCACCGACTCGAGCCCACCGAGCACCTGCGAGCTCACGTCCGTGAACGATCGCGTCACGAACACCCGCGCCAGCGGCCCCCCCGAGAGCTCCTCCGCGCGCGTCTTCGCCAAGTAGCCGTCGACGAGCAGGTTCGACGCGGGCGTCGAGCTCTCCTGCAGGTAGCGGGTCACGCAGTGGTGGTTGGTGATGATCAGCCCGTCTGGCGAGACAAACGACGCCGAACAGCCGCCGAGGCTGACCACCGCGCCGAGCGGGAACGCCGTCGGCTCCGTCAACACGGCGGGATCCATCCCCCACCCCGCGCGCTTCAGCGAGTCCGCCTGCGCCGCGAGCTGTGAAGGCATCCACATCCCCCCTGGGTTCTCAAAGCCGCCGGCGGCCGGCGCCGTCGTAGTCGTCGCTCCGCCTTCGACCCCGCCATCGGCGGTCGGCGGCTGCGGCTCTGGGTTCGTCCCCCCGGAGCAAGCGAGCGTCAGCGAGACAAGAGCGGCGACGAGGACACGAGAGACAGCCCGGGATTGTTTACAGGCGCGCATGTGCTCGAGGCGTAACAGATCTCGGCGCCGCGGGGCGCATGAATCACCGCGGCTCGCCTTGAGCCCACGCACCTCCGTCGCCGCCGAGTCGGTGAAACCAACCGCCATCCGTGAAACCAACCGGCGACCTCGCCTCCGCCGCCCGAGTGGTACCCTGCGCGGGCGTGTCGCGGCTCCGCTGCTCCCTCCTCGTCGGCAACCCGACCGCCCGAACCGGCAAGGCCGCGGCGGCGATCAGCCGCGCGATGGTCGCGCTCGAGCGAGCCCGCCTCTACCCTGAGTTCTTCCCCACCCTCCCGCGAGGCGCCACGGTCGCCGCCCTCGCCGATCGCCTCGAGATCGGCGACGTCGCCCGCGTCGTCTACCTCGGCGGCGACGGCACCTTCGCCGAGACCGCCAAGGGCATCATCCTCGCCCGCGAGCGCACCGGCCTCGACGTCCCCCTGGGCATGATGCCGATGGGGACCGCCAACGACCAAGGCCGCTCCTTCGGCGTCGCCGCTGGGATCAAGGCGATCGAGCGCAACGTCCAGATCATCGCCGACGGCATCGAGTCTTGGCTCGACGTCGGCCGCGTCCAGGCCTTCGCTGAGGCCGGCGACGAGCTCGCGCAGGATCTCTGGTTTGACAGCTGGGGCGTCGGCCTCTCCGCCCAGATCCTCGCCAAGCGCAACCGCGATCGCGACCTCATCGCCCACGTGCCGCTGCTCCGCCAGATCTACCGCGACAAGGTCATCTACCTCCGCGCCGGCCTCTCTAGCTACCTCCGCACGCTGGTCGGCCGCTCCCGCTTCGCCGCCGCGATCACCATCGACGGCGTATGTCACGAGTACGAGGGCGTCACCGACATCGTCATCAAGGGCACCGCGCTCTTCGGAGGCGACTGGATCTTCGCCCCTGACGGCAAGCCAGACGACGGCCGCTTTGAGGTCGTCGTCATGCGCGGCCACGCCGACTGGGCCGCTGCCACCATCACCGCTCACAAGCGCAACCCCGTCACCCGCGACGACCTCGCCGTCCTCGGCTTACCGGCCGCCGAGGTCCCCTCTGGCCGCGAGATCGACGTCCGCGTCTTCCGCTCCCCGCGTCACCACCGCCTCTACGCGCAGCTCGACGGGGAGGAGTTCCTCGCCGCCGATCACTATCGCATCGAGAACCTCTTCCACCACCTCCGCGTCATCGTGCCCGCCGACCCGCGCTGCATCTGAAGCGGAGCAAGCGCCCCCTTGCCGCCCTCTAGGCGCTCATGTCACCTTGGATCGCCGAGATGCTGCGCCTGCGACTCTGCCACCTCATCCTCGCCCCGCTGCTCCTCAGCGGCTGCTCCGAGGACACCTCTGAGCAGATCAAGGGCGCCCTCGAGGAGCGCCTACGCGAGCAGCTGAGCGAGCGCAAGGCCGCGCCGCCGCCGCCGCCGCGGATCAGCGAGACCACCCTGCCCCAGCTCCTCGCCAACAAGCTCGGCCTCTACGGCGAGTGCATCGGCGCCACCGAGCCGCGCGTACGAGCCGCCCAAGAGGGCGTAGCCGCGCTCTTCGACGGCAAGGGAGCCCTCCGTCCAGCGCCGCCCGCGCTCACCGTCATCGCCGACGCCTTTTTGGAGAAGTGCGTCAAGGCCGACCGCGAAGGCCCGCTGCTCCAACCCCCACAGCCGCGCCTCGAGGCCGCGCAGGCCGCCTACACGCAGGCGCTCCAGGGGCACCACGCGCTCCTCCTCGAGCTCCGCGAGCTCGTCATCGCGAGCCCGCCGCCCGCGGATCGCGCCGACCGAGCCGTCACCCTGCGCGACCAACTCGGCGCGGCGCTGCTCCGCTGGCAGGAGGCGCGTGATCACCTCGGCGCCGCCATCGACGAAGCGCAGGGAGAGATCGACCAAGCCACCCTCGCGCAGATCGAAGCCCGCAGCGGCCGCGGCCTCGAGCACGCCTGCCGCACCCTCGTGATCCGAGCCCGACCGCTGGTCCGCTGCATCAGCGCAGAGGGCGACCCCTCCGCCTGCGAATCGAGCTTCTTTGAGCTCGAGCAGTCGCACGGCGAGCTCCACGCCCAGCTCGCCGCGGCGCAGGCTGCGGGCGGGGCCACCTACTTCTGGCTCGATACGTTCATGCTCAGCGCCGACGACCTCTACGCGAGCGCACGCGACTTCATGAAGCAGGTCCGCGGCGGCGCCGCTACGTCTGCCGGCCGCACCAAGGTCCTCGACGAATTCGCCGACCTACTCCACGACTCCGCCAAGCTGAACTTCGGCATCAAATCCCCGCCGCCCGCCCCCTGATCGACCGCGGCGCCGTCGCCCGAACGACGACGCCGAAGCGGGCCCAACGCCCGACAATGATCAGCGGAGGCGCCGGCGCCGCAGCAACGCGCCCAGCCCGAGCAGCAGCCCGAGCGCCCCGCCCCCGGCCCCGCCGTCGACCGAGCAGCCCTTGCTCGACGCCCCCGGCGTCCCGCCCACCGCGGACGGCCCGTCCTCACCGCGGCTGCTCTCCGAGGCCGAGGAAGAGGTCGAGCTCCCCCCGTACGGACCGTCGCTCGAGCCTGAGCCCGAGCTGTAGCTATCCGCGCCGGAGCCGTCGCTCTCGCTGCCCGACGATCCGCCAGAGCCGCCCTTGCCGCCCTTTCGGCGGTCGCGCTCTTCACGGTACTTCTCTGGGTACGGCGGGAGCTCCCCTTGCGGCCGCATACGCGCCTCCGCGGCCTTCTTCCAGCCAGAAGGGATCGCCCCGCCTGCGCCCGGCGTCTGATTCGTCATGATGTACGCGGCGCGGCGGTTGCGCTCCTCATCGACGTTATCGCCGGTCGCCACCTTGAGCCCCGACTCTCCCATCCCGGCGTAGAAGATCTCGCACCACACGCCCTTTTGCTTGAAGAACTCGGCGATCGCCTTCGCGCGCGCCTCCGAGAGCTTCTTGTTGTCCGCCGCGCCGCCGACCGTGTCCGTGTAGCCGATGATGTAGAGCTGCGCGGTGATGTTCGCGTTCACCGCCTTGTTCGCCTTCTCGAGGCCAGCGAGCTCGTGCATCGCGATCACCGCCGCGTCCTCGACGTACTGCGCCTGATCGCCGCGAATCACCGCCTTACCGCTGTCGAACTTCACGTCCGTGTGCGGGATCTCGACCGACCACGGCACCAGCGCGTACTCAGCCGTCTGTCCTTGGGGGCTGACGATGCTGAGCTTGATCAAGAAGACTGGATCGTCGGAGTCCCAACGGAGCGCCATCCGCTCCCCAGCCTTCGCCGTACCGCGGCCGGAGTCGCTGAAGATCGTGTCGCCATCATTATTGAAGACCGTGAACTCATAGCTCTCGACGTCGAAGGGGACCCGGTACGCCGCCTCGTGCTTCTCGAGCAGATCGGAGCGCGAGCTCAGCACCTGCAGCGTCCCCCCGCTCGCCGATGACTGGCGGCTCGACGCGCTCGGCCGGCTGATCTCGAAGTTCGCCTCCAAGTCCATATCCTTGCCGACGATCCGGATCGAGTACGCCGCCTCGGTCCCGTTCTGCACCCAGCGGATCTTGTACGTCTGCCCAGAGCGCAGCGCCGGCACGTTCTTCTTGATCGTCTGCCGATCGCCCGAGACGGTCACCTCGAGCGCGTCGAGGTTTTGGTTGGCGGTGAGCACCACCTCTGCCTCCCCCTTCTCATTGGTCTGGCGGTTGAACGAGTAGCCGAAGGGGTCGGCGATCCAGAGGGACAAGAGCATGCCCGCGAGTGACGTCATCGACATCGTATCCACTCCAAGCGAGATTGAGGCACGGACCCTATCACGGTCGCTCCGCCGCGCGCGCGAAATTTAGCGAGCCCCTCGCCGCTACTCCAACGCCTTGCTGGCCTTCAGGCCCTCCATCTGCTTGCGGCCGGCGTCGATCAGCCCGTCGACAGCCGCGAGCTTGCGAGCGCGGGTGAAGAGCGCCCCCGCCGCGCCAGCGTCCCCTTGGAGCTCCGCGCAGAGGCCCAGGCCCACCAGCGCCTGCGCCTCGGTCGCGCCGCCGACCCCCTCGAGCGAGCGATATACCGCGCTCGCCTCGTGGCAGCGCCCGCGGCGTCGCAGCTTGTCGGCCTTGTCGAGCGCCTCCCGCTGCGACGCCTTATCACCTGGATCGACCCCTGGCAGCTCGGCCTCTTTCGCCGCCGCCGGCGCGCCGAAGGCGTCGTCGAGCTTCGACTTCGACTTCTTCATCGGCGTCGGCTTCGCCGCGCCGGGCGCGCTCTTCGCGGGCTTCGCCGCAGGTGTCGCGGCCTCCTTCGCCTCTCCGCCCTCGACCTCATCTTCCGCGATCTCTTCGGCCTCGATCACCGGGCTCACCGTCGGCGCCGGCTCGACCGGCGACGCGCCGCCCGCCGCCGCCGGCGCGTCCTCTGCTCGCGCCGAGCCGGCCGTCAACGTCGCGACCTCGCTGGACATGTCCTCTGGGGCAGGTCGCAACCACATCACCAGCAGCGCCGCCGTCGCCGCCAACGCGAGCCCTGGGAGGGCGAACGAGCGGCGAAGACGGGCCCACAACCCCTCGCCGACCGGCGCGTCAGCCGACACAACCGGCGCCGACGCGGCCGCCTCCGCCAGCACGCCGTCCAACAGACCCGGGCGCACCTCGACCATCGGTAGCGCCTCGCGCGCGAGCGTCAGCACCGCCCGATAGCCCTCCAGCCGCGCCCGAACCGCCGACGACGTCTCGGGCGGCAGCTCCAACGGACCCTCGCCCAGATCACTGAGCGCATCTTCGATGCGATCGAGCTCGGCGGGTGTCAGCGCTACGACGTCGAGAGGATTAGCCATCGCGCCTCAGTCCCTCGCAGGTTGGCGCGCCCGCGCGCCGCGGGCCTGCGCCCTGAATGTGCACCCGCGCGGTCGCTGACGGCAAGCACCTCGGTCGCGAGCGCGCGTTCATCATCCACACCACCGCCCCCTGAACGCTCGATCCCTCGGCCCGGTTCGACGGTCTCAATTTCATGACGTGTCGAATCACACGCTCGTCTGTCCGCGCCGCGGAGGAACCCAGATCCAACCATCTTCGAGCCAGAGCAGATCGAGCCCCTCGATCGCCGCCTCGAGCGCGCCCGCGGCCCCCCCACCGATGAGGTCCCGAGGCCCCTGCCACCCCTCCTTCGCCCACAAGAACCCCGTGTACGCGGCGATCACTGCGTCGAAGATATGGGGGCTGCGGACCACGACCTCCGGCCATACATAGTCGAAGCGCAGCAGCTCACCCAAACGCCCGAGCACATCCTTTCGCAGCGACCAGATCCGCTCGTCCTCACCTTGCCGGAGCCCGCGCTCGATCGACCCACCAAGGAGCCGCGCCAACGTCGCGGGCGGGTGCACCTCGATCAAATTTTCGTGCAGCCGCAGCCGCGGCGAGAGCGCGCGGCGCAGGTAGGCGGCCCGAGCCGCGAGCGGCCCCATACCTTGCCCCAACGACTCCCGCGGGTGCAGCTCTTCGTGCGAGAGCAGCAGGTCGACCGCGCGCTGGGTGTAGGGCGTCACCACCGGCTTGTGGGGGTCGCCACGGCCGCGCCGCCCGAGCAGCGACGGACCGTGTCGACGCATCCACGCGACCACCGGCACCTCACACGCGCCGATCCCCGGGCACACGAGCTGGCAGCGGATACACGCGGGCAACGTCAGCGGCGCGTTGATCGCGACCACCGTCGCCTCATCGAGCCAGCGCTCGACGTACGCGATCAACACGTCATCGCGAAACAGCGGATCGCCGTCGCTGGGGCTCGCCTCCCCGCCGCCGCGGTGGCCGTGGCGCAGCCGCGCCTCGACCAGATGCGCGACCTGCCCCTCGGCGCCCAGCTCCACTCGCGCGATCGCCGTGGTCTTACCGCGTCCGCCGCCGAGGTTGATCCCGAGGAAGCGACGAAAAGGCCGCGACGCGCTCGTATTCTCGTCCTCCGAGCTCACCCGGCGCCGCGCCTTACTCGTGCTCCAGGATCGAAGGCATCCGCTCGCTCAAGAAGAGCAAGTACGCCACCGCGGACGGCAGCTCCAGCGCCGGCATCCGGTCCACCAGATCACGAGCTTGCCGGCGCAGCGCCTCTGTCGGCCCCTCCCCGCGCTCACCGAGCGGCTTCTGCAGCGGAATATCCGGCTCTGCGGGCGGCTCAGGTTTGCCCCACGGAGGCAGCTCGCCGAGATCGATCTCGCGCGGCTCCAACCACAGATCGATATAGATGTGCAGCAAGTTCGCGCGGTAGGAGAACCACCGATCGCGCTCCACCGGGTACGACAGCAGCACGTCCTTAAAGCGGCGGAACGCCCCTTTGCCGTCGATCGCCAGGATCAGCCGCTCCTTCAGCGCTGAGTCCTCAACGGAGGCGACGAAGCGCTCCATCCACCGGTACTGCTCGCGGGAGGAGGCCGGATCGAGGTGCACGTAGCGGCTCCCGCCGCCGCGCACGCTCTTGCGCTTCTCCTCGTCTTCGGGTCGGGTATCGACCACCGAGATCACCTGCCCGGTCTGCAAGTCGAGGTAGCTGTGGGTGTCGGGGGCGTTGTGCTCGAACGCAGTCTCAAGCGCCGCCCAATCGGGGATCGGCGCGCCTTGAACGACTCGCATGGTTAGATCACTCTCGCAGGTTATTACGGCGCCGATCTCTGGTCAGGATCATCGACGGCCGAGGTGCATGGTTGAGAACGCGCTGAGGCCCTGGGGACAGCTTCAACGCGCGCTCAGGATAGACCCCCGCATGAAGGGCCGCAACCAGGCCACGAGATCAAGGAGCCCACGAGCTCAGCGCCGCAGCGATCACTCGCTCGCGCTCGCAGCGACGCCCACCGCCGCGGCGACCTGCGCCCGGAGGCTCGCGAGCTCCGCCTCGATCGCCGCCACCGGCCGCTGGACGAGGCGATCGATCTCAGCCCGCGCCTTCTCCAGCTCCCAGCGCAAGGTCAGCACGGTCGCCCGCAGCAGCTCGACGCGCTCCTCCGCGCCCTCGCCGCGGGTCGCCTCCCACGCCCCTGCCGCCTGCTGCGCCGCCAACGCGGCGCGTTGCCCCTCGAGCGCCGCGATCCGCCGCTGCGCCGCGTCGAGCTGCTCGACCAACGACAGGCGCGCGGCCGCGCCTGCCTCGACCTGCGCGAGCGCCTGCGTGAGCTGAGCCCGCAGCCCCGACTGCTCACCCGACCCCTCGGCCTCGCCGCCCTCCCCCTCGACCTCCACGAGCGTGATCCCGCCAGCGAACGGCCGCCCGATCACCGCCACGTAGGCCGCGAACGCCGGCACCTCCGCCGCCAGCGAATTATCGAACGCCAGCGCGACTGAGGCGTCTCCTTGCCCGCGGCCGTCGTCATCCCGAGCGATCTCGCCGAAGTCGACGATCCCGACCACCGGCATCGGCGCCACCCCGAAGAGCCGCGCTCGGTCAAAGCAGTGCTCCACCAGCACCTGGAAGTCGGGCGCCCGCGCCTTGTCGGCCGAGATCGACAGCACCACCGCGCGCCCGCGCGACGCCGCCTCTGCGAGCGCGTCGAGCAGCCCGATCGCCCGGCGGTCGAGGTGACGCCACACTCCCGGCAGATCGCGACGCAGCATCCGCGACGGCGCCGAGCCTTCGCCGAGGAAGCCGTCGAGGTCGACCAACGCCACCTCCCACGGCAGCTCTGTCAGGCTCGACGTCGCGGCCGAATCGATCACCTCGAGCCCGCGTTGACGACGACCCGCCGACGTCCGGCCAACCTCACCCAGCAGCCACGCCCGTCCGCGCCCGCGCTCCCCCGTCAGCGCCTGCACCATCTCCCCGAGCGCCCCATGTGTCCGCCGGGGCGTCGCCACCAGCGCCGCCAGCGCCTCGTCTACCAGCAGGCGATCGCGGCCGTCCCAGAGCTCGCGCAGGAACTCATAGCGGGCCGCCCAGCACCGATCGATCGACATAGCCGCCCCGTCTTAGCCCGAATCCCTGACCGGGTCACCACGATCGTTGCTGCGCCCCCGCCGCGGTGATACCTTCCGCCCCCGGATTTCGCCATGGAAGCCTCCCTACGCGCCAAGCTAGAGAACATCGCTGAGCGCCACGAAGAGGTCGGCGAGATGCTCTGCGCCCCAGAGATCGCCCAGGACAAGGTCAAGCTGCTCCAGCGCACCCGCGAGCACGCCGAGCTCGCCCCGATCGCCGCCGCCTACCACGAGCTGCTGCGCCTCGAGCGCGAGCTCGCCGACGCCGAGCAGCTCCTCGCCGACCCCGACATGCGCGAGCTCGCCGAGAGCGACGTACACGAGCTCCGCCAGCGCCTCACCGCGCACGAGCACGACCTCCAGCGCCTCCTCTTACCGCGCGACCCCAACGACTCCAAGAACGTCATCGTCGAGATCCGCGGCGGCACCGGCGGCGAGGAGGCCGCCCTCTTCGCCGCCGACCTGTGGCGCATGTACACCCGCTACGCCGAGCGCCTCGGCTGGTCGGTCGAGCTGCTCAGCCTCAGCGAGGCCGCCGCCGGCGGCATCAAAGAGGTCTCCGCGTTGATCAAGGGCAAGGACGTCTACGCCGCCCTCAAATTCGAGAGCGGCGTCCACCGCGTCCAGCGCGTGCCGGCCACCGAGGCGCAGGGCCGGATCCACACCTCGACCGCCACCGTCGCGATCATGCCTGAGGCCGAGGAGATCGACGTCGAGATCAACCCACGCGACCTCGAGATCACCACCATGCGAGCCAGCGGCGCCGGCGGTCAGCACGTCAACACCACCGACTCCGCCGTGCGGATCACCCACCTCCCGACCGGCCTCGCCGTCCATTGTCGGCAAGAGAAGTCGCAGATCAAGAACCGCGAGATCGCCCTGCGCCTCCTCCGCTCGCGCCTCCTCGACCTCGAGATCCAGCGCTACCAGAACGACAGGGCCGCCCAGCGCCGCGGCCAGATCGGCACCGGCGACCGATCCGAAAAGATCCGCACCTACAACTTCCCGCAGGATCGGGTCAGCGATCACCGGATCAACCTCACCCGCCACGCGATCGACGACTTCATGAACGGCGACCTCGACGACGTCGTCGCCGCCCTACGCGCCAGCGACGAGGCCGAGCGCCTCACCGAGGCCCAGGGCTCCTGAGCGCGCCTAGCCGACGTAGCGCTCGAGCTTGCGGTAGAGCGTCTTGCGGTCGAAGCCCAGCACCTTCGCCGCCAGCGTCTTGTTGCCGCCCACCGCCTCCATCACCCGCGCGATGTAGCGCTGCTCCACCTCATCCATCGTCAGCAGCTCGGAGGGGTCATCGCTCGCCAGCACCACGTGCGAGCGGCTGTACGCGCGCACCTTCTCCGGCAGATCCTCGACCGCGATCTGCTCGAAGCGCGTCAGCGCGACCGCGCGCTCGATGCAGTTGCGCAGCTCTCGCACGTTCCCCGGCCACGGATACGCCAGCAGCCGCTCCGCCGCCGAGGCCTGGATCCCGACCACGCTCTTGCCGTTCTGCGCCGCGAAGCGCTCGAGGAACGCCTGCGCGAGCAGCAGCACGTCCCCGCCGCGCGAGCGCAGCGGCGGCAGCGCGACGTGGATGACGTTGATCCGAAAGAACAGGTCCTCGCGAAAGCGCCCCTCCGCGACCGCGGTCTCGAGATCCACGTTGGTCGCGCAGATCGTCCGAATATCGATCGGGACCTCCTTGTTGCTGCCCACCGGCCGGATCACCCGCTCTTCCAGCGCCCGCAGCAGCTTCGGCTGCACCGACACCGGCAGGTCGCCGATCTCGTCCAAGAACAGCGTCCCCCCCTCGGCCTGCGTCAGCAGCCCAGGCCGCTCGGAGCGAGCGTCGGTGAACGCCCCCTTCGCGTGGCCGAAGAGCTCGCTCTCGAAGAGCCCCTCCGGGATCGCCGAACAATTCACGCCGACGAAGGGGCCGGTGCGCCGGCGCCCGCGCTCGTGCAAGGTCCGCGCGACCACCTCTTTGCCGGTCCCGGTCTCGCCCGTGATCAACATCGACGCGTCGGTCTCGGCGACGCGGTCGATCAGGTCGAAGACCTCCTGCATCGCCGGGCTCGTCCCGATCACCCCGGTGAGCGGCCGGCGAGCCGCGATCTCTTGCTTGAGCAGCTTCACCTCCTCCCGCAGCCGCCGCTCCCGCACGACCCGCTGCATACGCACCGCGGTCGCCTCGAGGTGGAGCGGTTTTTGGATGAAGTCGTACGCGTCGGCGCGGATCGCCGCGATCGCCGTCTCGAGGGTCGCGAAGGCCGTCATCACGACCACCGGCGTCTCTGGGTGATGGGTCGCGACCTGCTGGCAGAAAGCGATCCCGTCCATGCCTGGCATCTGCAAGTCCGTGAGCACCGCGTCGAAGCCGCCGCTCGCGAGCGATCCCAGCGCCTCGCTCGCCGAGGTGCTGGTCACTGACTCGAGCCCGTGCATCCTGAAGCCTGCGGCGAGGAGCGCGCAGAAATCAGGGTCGTCGTCGACGATGAGTACACGGCCGATCATCGCTGCGCGGGCATTATTAGACGAATTACCGGCCACGAGCAACGCGTCCCTCGCCGATCCCTCACCTGGCCGCCTGGCCACCTCAAGGATCGACGCGCGGCCAAGGGCGAGATCACGCGGCGCCGAGGATTGCTCCGCCCTTCACGGCGTGGGACCCTGAGTCTTACTACTTATGGACAGGTCATACGCTCACACCACCGCGCCAGGACGCGCGCTCGCTGTAGCCCTCTGCACCGCGCTCTGCGCCGCATGCCCCGGCGGCATCGGCGACGACGGCGGCGAATGGGGCGATGAAGGCTGGGGCGAAGGCGACTGGGGCGACGACGGCTGGGGCGACGACGGCGGCTACCTGCCGATCGACGGCAACCTCTACGTCCACAACGGCACCGACGCCCAGCTCAGCGTCCGCCTGCGCCCGCTGCTCACGGACGTTGACATCGACTGCTTCGAGGTCGCCGCGGATCCGGGCCGGCTCCTCACTGAGCCGATCTTCGGCGAGGCCACCACCTGGCTCCTGCCCCCGCAGACCAACGCGCCGGTCGCCGCGAGCCACCCCGAGCGCGCCTGCCAGGCCGCCCTCATCGAGGGTGATCGGCTCCCCTCCGCCGTGCTGTTCTGGCAGAGCGCCGACTACCCCGCCGTCACCTTCCCCGGCGATCACCCCGCCGACCTCGCCGAGCGGGGCGCAATCGTGATCACCGGCGCGCAAGATCAACCCCACACGATCGCGAGCCCCGGCGCCAAGCTCGTCTTCCTGCGCAGCAACGAGGACCCGCCGGTGCTCGACACCTGCGAGCTCCCGGGGGACACCGGCAGGATCGCCTGGAGCAGCGTCTCCGACGGCACCTACACGCTCGGCGCCGTCAGCGTCGGCCCGGACGGCTGCGTCGGCCACGACCTCGGCGCGCCGCCGACCTGGTACCTCTGCCTGCCACCCGCGATCCTGTACCCGTTCGTCGAAGGCGATCAGATCGACGTCAGCACCCAATTCTCTGGCGACAGCGAGCTGCTCACGCTGCGGCGCCTCACCGCCGCCGATCCAGACGACACCGGCGCGCTCGAGCTCCGCGCCAGCGTCGGCGACGACGTCCTCGACCTCTTCGGCGCGACCGCCTCCTTCCTGCCCCGCTACACCTGCGACGCCGCGCCTGATCTCGTCTGCGGCAGCGTCGGCCGCCCCGGCGATCTCACCGTCCGCTTCGGCGACGGCCCCTACTTCAAGCTGCTCCTCGGCGAGGGCGCTCAAGTGGTCGACGGCGATCGCCAGCACGACCTCTTCCTCGCGCACGCCGAGCAGCGCGTCGTCATCCACGCGAGCTGCTCCGACGGCCCCGACGTGCTCGGCGCCGACCTCGAGATCGTCGCGATCCAGCGCGCTCCCGCCCTCCCCTGATCAACCTGTCCCTCAAGACATATTTTTATTCGTTAACTCTCCCCGCGAAACGGCCCTCACGATGCGTATCATCGCCCCCAGCACCCTCCACCTCGCCCTCTACGGCCTGCTCGCCGCCCCGCTGACCGCCTGTAGCATCGTCGCGGGTGACCAAGCCCAAGGATCCGACGGCGGCGAATCCGCCGGCTCCGCGAGCGGCGGCGGTGACACCGGCGGCGCCAGCGGCGGCGACGGCGGCCTCAACCCGGGGGTCGGCCAAGGCGGCGCCCAGGACTTCGGCCTCTTCCGCCAGATCCTCCTCGCCGGCGAGATCCCTGGCCCTGACACCATCGACGACGTCGGCTTCTTCAACGAGCACAAGCTGCTCCTCCCCGCCGCCGACTGCGGCCACGACGTCTGCCTGCACGGCCTCTTCGGTCAGATGGGCAACATGATCACCGGCTCGAACTGCACCACCGTCTTGCTCGGCATGAACACGCCGATCGACCCCGAGACGATCCCCCGGCGCCCGCTCAACCTCGCCCTCGCGATCGACGTCAGCGGCTCCATGCGCGGCGACCCGATCGACTACACCCGCCTCGGCCTCACCCAGATGCTCGGCTCCTTGCTCCCTGAGGATCGGATCACCATCGTCGCCTTCAGCGAGTGGGCCGACGTCGTCGCCGACGGCCTCGCAGGCGACGATCCCGAGCTCCAGGTCGTCATCGAGCAGCTCGACGCTGACGGCGGCACCAACATCTACGACGGCCTCCGCGCCGCCTTTGAGGCCGTCGACGCCGCCGCCGACAACGGCATGCAGAACCGCGTCATCCTCCTCTCCGACGGCGTCGCCACCGAAGGGATCACCGCCTCCGCCAAGATCCTGAACATGGCCGCCGCCTACAACGCGGCCGGCCTCAACCTCACCACCATCGGCCTCGGCAAGGACTTCGACGTCCAGCTCATGCGCACCCTCGCCGAGGCCGGCAGCGGCGCCTTCTACTTCCTCGAGGACCCCAAGGCCGTCGCCGAGGTGTTCGTCGAGGAGGTCGAGGCCTTCCTCATCCCGCTCGCGGAGGACGCCTCGATCAATTTTGGCGTCACCGGCGACTACATCCTCCGCGGCCTCTACGGCACCAAGCTCTTCACCGCCGACGGCCAGGGCGCTGAGGTCGAGATCCCCAGCCTCCAGATCGCCCACCGCAAGGACGTCGACGACAACGACAAGGGCCGTCGCGGCGGCGGCGGCGCGATCCTCCTCGAGCTCCTACCGGCCCCAGGCGCCGGCGCCGGCGCTCAAGAGGTCGGCGACCTCCACTTCAGCTACCGCGTCCCTGCCAGCGACGTGATCATCGAGCAAGAGATCGCCGTCACCGCGCCCCTCGGCCCCGGTGAGCCTGGCACCTTCTTCGCCGACGCCAGCGTCGAGAAGAGCTTCGTCATGCTGAACATCTTCATGGGCTTCAAGATGGCCGCCCTGCGCGCGCAAGGCGGCGACGATCTCGGCGCGATCAACCTCCTCAACGCGCTCGCCGCGAACGTCCAGATCTGGCTCGAGCAGAACCCGGACGCCGACATCGAGGACGACCTCTTCTACATCGACCTCTTCCGCACCAACATCCACCAGCGCACCCCGCAAGAGCCCCAGCCGAACCCGCCGCCCGAGCCGTGGCCCTACGACTGAGCCGCCGCTATAGTCGCCGGGATGCTCGCCCCAGCCAGCGCGACCGAGGAGGCCTACGAGCTCCACCGAGGCGGCGACGACGCCTCCCTCCTGCTCGTCTGCGAGCACGCCTCGCTGCGCCTGCCGAGCCCGTGGAGCTGGCCAGAGGAGGATCGGTGGCTGCTCGGCACCCATTGGTCCTTTGATCTGGGGGCGGCCGATCTCAGCCGCGGGCTCGCGCGCGAGATCGGCTGCGCCGCCGTGCTCAGCCGCTTCACCCGCCTGCTCATCGATCCCAACCGCGATCTCGCCGCCCCCACCCTCTTCCGAGTCGAGGCCGAGGGCCACCCGATCCACCTCAACGCCGCGATCTCCCCCGCCGATCGTGAACGTCGGATCACCGACTACTACACGCCCTACCACGATCAGATCGATCATCGCCTCCGCGCCGCGCCCGCCGCCGCGCTGCTCTCCGTCCACACCTTCACGCCCGTCTACGACGGTCACGTCCGCGCCGTCGAGATCGGCGTACTCTTCGACGAGCACGCCGATCTCGCCCAAGTCTTCGCCCGCGAGCTCCGCCGATGCGGCTGGCGTAGCGCCCTCAACGAGCCCTATTCGGGCCAAGCCGGCTTCGCCTTCTCGCCCCAGCACCACGCCGCCAATCATCAGCGCCCGTGGCTCGAGATCGAGATCCGCCAGGACATCGCGGTCGATCTTGACCGTCGTCCGGCCCTGATCGCCGCCCTCACCGCCGCGATCAGGCGCACCTTCGCGAGCGCCGCGTAGGCGCCGCTTTCACCGGCCCCGCCGATGTGTTGGAGTGGACTCAGGAGTGGGGTGACGGGAGTATGCAATCGCTTCGAGATACCTTGGGAGACTTCAGCAGCATCGTCTGTTTCAAGGCCGTCGTCGTCGGCGTCGAGGACACGCTCGGCGTCCAGGCCGCGGGCGTCGCGCTCAAGCGGGCGGGCCGCGAGCGAGGCAAGGCTTTGGCTGCCTCGCTCGGCCTCAGCGTCGACGCCACCACTTTGGATCAGGCCACGGCGGCCCTGCGCGCCGCGCTCGGCCCCGAGGGCACGCGCCTCTGCATCGTCGAGTCGATCGAGGAGCGGGGCGACTCGCTCATCGTTCGGCTCAGCGAGACCATCTGCTCCGCGGGTGAAGCGCAGGGATCACCACGCGAGCTCACCTTCACCATGGGCGCCATCCACGGCGCCGTCGAGGTGCTCACCGGCAGGCGCCTACGCGCCAAACAGATCGAGTCGGTGCTCCGCGGCGGCGCCCACGACGTGATCGAGCTGATCAGCCTCCTCTGAGCTCCGACCGATCTCATGAAGCCCTCAGTAGGGCCGCTCGTGGAACCACAGGTTAAACGCCCACTTCTCGCCGCGCGCGGGGGCGCAGCCTTGGTGATACGTCCGCGGATCGCAGCGCGTCGTCCCGGGAAAGCAGTTATAAAAAACTAGGAGCCTGCCTCGGCGCGGCCGCACCGCCACACCGAGGCGCGGGAACGCGGTCTCCCCCCCTTGCTCGACCTCACTCAGGTACGCCAACGCGGTCACCAGCCGTTGCCCGCCGCGCGCGCAGTACAGCCGCCCCTTCTCCGTCGACAGATCATAGGCGTCGAAGTGTGGCCTGTACTCTTGGCCAGCCGCGTAGTGGATCACCTGCAGCGGCTCTGCGTGGCCGAGCGGCAGCCCGATCGCCCCCGCGATCCGTGAACAAGCCGCCAGCACCCCCGCGTCGTGCGAGTGCTTCACCCACGAACGCGAGCTCGTGCGCCCCCCGCTCACCACCCCACGCGCCGCCCCGCTCACCTGCGATCGCCCGAGCGTGGGCGCCGCCGCCGCGATCACGCGCGCACACTCATCCGCCGACAAAAAATCGTCCCAGCGATGGATCAGCGGCTCCTCGTTCAGTCGGACGCCTCCGTCGAAGTCGCGGCGCAGCTCCATCATCGATCACGCCCACCAACGCGTGGAGATCGAGCATAGGTCCCTCGCACCGCCCCTCGCAAGGCCCACACGTCACGAGCGACGAGACTTCGCCCCATCGCAGCCTCACCCCGCTATCTTCCTCGCCGTGACTGAGCGCTCCCTCGCCGCGTTCCTCCGCTGGACCGATCATCTCCCGCGGCTGCGAGGCGCCCCAGGGCTCGCGCTCGAAGCACGCCTCGCCCTCTGGCGGCGAGCCGCCCGTGAGATCGCCGCCCGCACCGCCCTCGCCCTCGCCCGCGAGGGTCACCTCGCCGCGCAGCTCGAAGGCGCCTCGCTGCGCCTCGATCTACGCCGAGGTCACCTCACCTTGCCCCTCCTGCGCCGGGGCCAGCTCGGCCTGCACACCGCCGATCTCGACGCCCCCCGCGAACCCGCCCTCGATCACCCAGACGCCCTCATCACCAGCCTCACCGAGGATCTCCGCCTCGACCCAGCCACCCACGCCCGCCTCGCCTTCGAGCTCCGCGACTCCGCCTTCAACCTCGCCCTCATCCACCACAGCGCGGCGCTTCGCGAGCAAGCGCGTAGCAGCGCCCCCTGCCGCTCGCTCGATCCAGAGGGCCTCGTGATCAGCGGCCACCCATGGCACCCCATGACCCGAGCGCGCCTCGGCCTGCGCGCCGCCGAAGTGCTCCGCCACGCCCCCGAGCACCTCGCCTGCGGCGACCTCAACTTCCTCGACGTGCAGACCGACCACCTCAACGTTAGTGGCGACGCCCTCTCCATCCTCCACGTTCTCGCCCCCCCCGCACCGCCTGGTTTTATCCGCCTCCCGGTCCATCCGGCCCAGCTCAAGCGCCTACGTCGCCGCTTCGCCGCCCTCTGGGGCCACGTGATCAAGGAAGCCTCGATCCGTCCGCTCCCCGCCAGAGCCCTGCTCAGCCTGCGCACCGTCGAGATCGCCGACCCCGCGCGCCCCTACCACATCAAGCTCGCCCTCGACGTCGTCACCACCAGCGCGCGCCGCACCGTCTCACCGATGAGCGTCGCCAACGGTCCCCCCCTCACCGCGCTCCTCCAGCGGATCCAAGCGCGAGATCACCACACCCGGCCCCTCGTGATCCAGGGGGATCGAGGCGGCGCCGGCCTCAGCGGGGCTCGCTACGGCGAAGACGCCGCGCACCTAGGCGTCATCCTCCGAGGCGACCCGAGGCCCATCGCCCGCGCCCTCGCCCCCGCCGATCACCGAGGCGCACCCGTCGATCTCTGGGTCTGCGCCGCCCTCGGCGAGCGCTCGCCGGGCGCCACCAGCACCTTTTTGCAGCAGCTCGCCGCCGGCCTCGATCCGCGCCGCTTCCTCCGGCGCTACCTCGATCTACTGCTCCCCCCTGCGCTCCGCCTGCTCACCGCCCACGGCGTCGCCCTCGAGGCCCACCTCCAGAACACCGTCGCCGTACGCGTCGGCGGCCAGCTCGTCGGCTTCCTCATCCGCGACCTCGGCGGCCTCCGCGTCGATCGCGCGCGCCTCGCCCGCGCTGGTCATCACATGTCCTTCGCGCCAGGTTCATTCATCGTCACCGACGATCACCTCGAGGTCCGCGACAAGCTCGTACACGCGCTCTTTCACGCCCACCTCGCCGAGCTCTTCCGCTGGGTCGAGCGCGACCTCGGCGTCGACGCCGCCGAGTCGTGGTCGCTCGCTCGTCGCCTCGTCGATCGCCTCTACTCCGAGTGGCGCCGCGAACCTGCGCTCACCGCCGCCTGCGACGACGATCACGCCGCCCTGATCGCCCCCGTCGTCCGCGCCAAGGCGCTCCTCACCATGAGGATCACCGATCGGAGCAGCGACTACAGCTACATCCGCGTCGACAACCCCCTCGCCGGCGCGCGCTGATCGTCAGCTACACTGCCCGGAGTTCTTATGCAGCACAGCGCCCCGTCCCCGCTCGTCTTCGCGATCCCTGAGTACCGAGGCATGCAGGACGCCCTCTGCCGGCGCGGCGGCTACGAGCCTGGCGAGCTCGAGCTCCGCGTCTTCCCCGACGGCGAGCGCTACCTGCGGATCCTCACCCCTGTCGACGGCCGCGACATCGTGCTGATCGGCGGCACCATCAACGACGCCGCCACCCTCACCATCTACGACCTCGCCTGCGCGCTCGTGAAGTACGGCGCCCTCCACCTCACCCTCCTGGTCCCGTACTTCGCCTACGCGACCATGGAGCGGGCCGTACGCCCCGGCGAAGTCGTCACCGCCAAGACCAGGGCCACCCTGCTCTCTGCGATCCCTCCCGCGTGTTATGGCAACCGCGTCGTCCTCCTCGATCTCCACAGCGAGGGGATCCCCCACTACTTCGAGGGCGAGCTCACCGCCGTGCACGTCTACGGCAAGCCGATCATCCGCGCCGCCGCCCGCCGCCTCGGCGGCGACGACTTCGTGCTCGCCTGCACCGACGCTGGCCGCGCCAAGTGGGTCGAATCGCTCGCCAACGACCTCGGCGTCACCCCGGCCTTCGTCTACAAGCGCCGCCTCAGCGGCAGCGAGACCGCCGTCGCCGCCGTCAACGCCCAGGTCGAAGGTCGCCGCGTCATCATCTACGACGACATGATCCGCACCGGCTCCTCCCTCTTGGGCGCCGCCCGGGCCTACCGCGACGCGGGCGCCGCCAGCCTCGCCGTCATCACCACCCACGGCGTCTTCCCCGGCGACGCCTACGCCACGATCAAGGCCAGCGGCCTCTTCACCGACATCGTCTGCACCGACTCACACCCGCGCGTGCACGCCCTCGCGAGCGACGGCCTCCAGATCGAGCCCACCCTCGATCTCTTCCTGCCGCACCTCGGCTACGCCGCGCGCTGAGCATCTGTCCCAACGGACAGCACAGTGAGAAAGGCGAGAGCCGCCGCCCCCGGGGGGTGCGACGGCTCTCATCGGGCCGAGGCCGCGCCGGCTACTTCTTGCCCTTCTTCTTGTCCTCCGCGGGCAGCGGCTCGAAGGACGAGGTGAGCAGCGAGCGGTGCTTCTTCATCGACCCGCAGTCCTTGACCTTCTTATTGTGCTTGTCGAAGGCCTTGCCGCAGCTCGGGTAGAGCCCCTCTGCCTTCCACTTCTGCTGGCGGATGTCGTTCAGGCAGTAGGCGCCGTCCGGCGTCCACTCCGCCTCGATCTTCCAGTCGTCGGCGGCGCGCGCGTTGATCTGCGGGGCGAGGTGATCCCAGATGTCGATCTGGTGCCCCGAGACCGTCCACGGCGTGCCGTCGCCGCAGTAGTCGGCGCGCGCCATCCGCGTGCACGCCTGGTGGTAGTCGGCGAGGGAGACCTCATCGCAGTCCTTCGACTTCTTCTTCCCCTTCTTGTCCTTGCACTGCTCGGCGTCGGCCCAGGGCCGGTAGCCCCACTGGACGCAGTGAGCGATCACCGCGTCCGAACAGGCGAGCGTGACCAAGCTCGGATCGTCGATCCGATCGCCCGTGACGTCATCCCACCCGTTGGCGACCGGGATCGCTGGGACCGCGGCCCCGTAGTCATCGACGCACGGGCTCTGCCACTCGTCATCGCTGCCCTCGAGCCGATACGAGAGCTCGTAGAGCAGCACGTCATCGGTCTCGGCGTCGGGATCGGGATAGACGTCATCGATCCGCAGCGTGTAGGAGACGAGCGAGTCTTGTCCGCCCTCGGAGACCCGCCCGATCAACCCGAGCTCGCTGCCCTTCAGGTCGACGCCCGAGCGCACGAGCTCGGCGCCATCGACGACGAAGGCGACCTCAAATTCGCTCCCGTTGAGGCGGAACTCGTTGAGCTTGAAGTCGTTCAGCTTGAAGTCGTTGAGCCGGAACTCGTTGAGGCGGAACTCGTTGAGCTTGAAGTCGTTCAGCTTGAAGTCGTTCAGCTTGAACTCATTGAGCTTGAAGTCGTTCAGCCTGAAGTTGTTCAGCCTGAAGCTGTTCAGCCTGAAGTTGTTCAGCCTGAAGTTGTTGACTTCTACGGTTCGGAACGCGCCTTCACCGTCGACCGGCCCGACGCCCGAGTAGCAGCCGCTCACCACCACCGCCAGCAGAACCATTGAAAATCCGCGCATACCCGCCCTCTCTCCCAACCAGACGCTCTCATCCTTGATCAGGTCCCAATAGAGTGCAAGCAAAAAATTAGCGGTACACTAATGCGATAGTGTCGCACATACCCGCACCCCGACGAACTCCGAGCGATAACCCGCGTCGAGGGTCTCTCGGGACATCACCCGCATCTGCAGCGCGTCCATCGCGAACCCCCCGCCGCGAGCCACGTAGCTCGACGGCTCGAGCGACGACGAGACCCACTCGAACGCGTTCCCAGCCATGTCCTGGACCCCATACGGGCTCGTCGACGCAGGGTACGCGCCGACCTCATCGAGGCCCATCAGGCGCGGATCTTGGCCATAGGTCCGGTCGAAATTCGCCTCATTCGGGGCGACGGTGTTCCCATGTGGGTAGAAGCGGGAGTCGGCCCCACGAGCGGCTCGCTCCCACTCATAGTCCGTACAAAGACGCGCCCCTGGGAGCCGCCCGCTACCGTCCAGCCAGCCGACGTACGCGAGCGCATCGACGGCGGTGATCCCGACGACGGGGTATCGCTCCCACACCCCCGGTGTCAAATGACCCCCACCCGGATATGTGAACAATTGCCCGCTCGCGACCTCGTACGGCGCGTCACGGTCCCAAGAGAGCACCCACGCGCCGGGCCCCTCGCGGCGCAGGGTCCGCGGCATATGCTTCTGGCGCAGCTCCTCGTCTGCTCCCTCGAGGAACTCAATATAATCGGCGAAGGTCGCCTCATGCGTCGCGATCAAGTAGCTCCCGGTGGAGACTTGATGGAGCGGCACCGCGTTCATGAAGCTGCGCCGCAGATCGGGGTCTCCCGCGCCTCCGAACAAGAACCTACCCGCTGGGATGTATGTATATCCCGGCGGAATATCATCGGTCTTGCGCATCGTGACATCGACCGGGAGCCGCTCGTCTCGCTCGACCAATACGGGCAGCTTTAGGTCCGCGTATCCCTCGCTTGTGACAGTCAACAAATAGGATCCTGGATCGACCATCACGGGCTCTAGCGCGCGAACGACGCCTAGATCGCGCATCTCCGCCAACCTCGCCTTGCCTCCTTCATCAAACACATAGGCCGCGATCGCCACACGCGCCGCAGGCGGTGTGACCGTGAGGTAGAGGTGCGCCGCCCCCTTCAGTCGCGCGATCCTGGTCCCCTCGCGGTCATAGAGCGCTAACCGCGCGACCAGCTCATCCCGCGACACACCGCCGTCGAACGCCGCGCCCTTCTCCAGATGCAGCACCCGCTCAAGCAGGACATCCGCCAAGAACATCCGGATGTCCTCGCGACTATTATCAAGGCTCAACGCCGTCTCCGCCGCCTGGGAGGCCTCCGCGAATTCACGCGCCGCGACCGCACGCTCCGCCTGCGCCTTGGCCCACAGCTCCTCACCTTGTGCCACCGCCTGGCTATCAAACCACTGGAGCGCCGCGGCGCTCTGCTGCTGAGCGCTGCGCGCGGACACCTCTGCGTCACCGAGGCGCCGCTGGGCCTCGCGAAAGCTCGCGTCCACACGCTCGCGCAGCGCCCGCTGCCCTTGCACCCACAGCCCCCCATACGTCGACAGCAGCGCCAGCGGCACCGCGACGATCAACGCCCGCCGCAGCCGCCGCGCCCGCGTCGCCTCACGCGCGCTCACGACCAGGAACTCCGACTCGCGCGGCCGCAGCCCTGCGTGCTCGATCGTCCCGGCCTCTGCGACCTGGCTCGCGCTCCACAGCCCCACCTGTCCGCGGCCGAGTCGCTCCCACTCGCTCGCCGCCGCCTCCAGCCGGTGCAGGACCGCCCGCGCCTCCTTCTCCTCCTCGAGCCAGCCCGCGAGCTGCGCCCAGCCGCCCACAAGCGCCTCATGCGCGATCTCGTAGACCATCCGCTCGCCGGCCTCTTTGACCACCAGCAGCCGCCCACGCACCAACGCGTCGAGCGCCGCCTTCGACGCCTCCCCTGCGGCCGCCAGCTCGTCCAACGTCAACGACGCCCGCGTGTTGTCCAGCGTCACCAGGCGCATCAACAAGCGCCGCGCCGCCGCCCGCTGCGCCGGCAGCAGCCCCGCCAGCACCCCGTCCGCGTGGCGAGCGAGCGCCCCCGTCACCCCGCCGATCTTCCGCAGCTCCGCCGTCGAGATCACGGACGTCGACGTGTCGCGGCTCTCCCACAGCTCCGCCAGCGCGAACTGCAAGAGCGGCAGCGATCCCTTCACCCCCGCCTCGACCAGCTCATCGACCAGCTCATCGCTCTCAAACGCGACCCCGTGCGCCTGCGCTGGCCCGGCGATCGCCTCCCGCGCCCCCTCCGGCGACAGCGGCCGCAGCAGGAAGATCCCCCGCGTCACCTCATCACCGAGCCCTGGCACCGTCGCCACGCGGGTCAAGAAGTCCCCGCGCACCGTCGCCATCACCTTCAGCCCCGGGATCCCGGCGAGCAGCCGCACCACCAACGGGCCGATGAGCGCCACCTCCGCCGGCTCCGCGATCGTCACGAACTCCTCGAACTGGTCGATGAAGATCATGCAGCCCCCGGCCTCGCCGAGCTGCTTCCGCAGCGCCCGCACCAGCGCCTCCGGCTCGCTCTTCAGCAGCGTCGACACCTCCTCCTCGCCGAGCCCGAAGCCCCGCGCCACCACCGCGACGAACGACTGCCGCGGGTAACGCCCCGGCGTCATGATCACGGTGCGCCACGTCTTGCCAGGGTCGAGGTTCCCCTCGTTCACCATCGGCACCACGCCTGCGCGGCACAGCGACGACTTGCCGACCCCTGAGTCGCCCGCGACCACCACGAACGAGTCCGCGCGCAGACGCTCGACCACCGCGCGGATCTCAGCCGAGCGGCCGAAGAACAGCGAGCGGTGCTCCGCCTCGAACGCCTGCAGCCCGCGGTACGGGTTCCCGGTCGGGATCCCCGGCCCCCCGCGCCGCTGCGGCGCCGCCACGACCTCGAGCGCGCTGCGCAGCTCCTCCGCCGAGGCGAAGCGCTGGTACGGGTCTCGCTCGAGGCAACGATCGATGATCCCCGCCAGGCGCGCGTCCACACCTGGCGCGAGGGACAGCAGCGGCAGCGGCTCCTTCTCCTGCACCAGCATCGCCAGGTCGAACGGAGAGTCCGCGTCGTGCGGCGGCTTACCGCAGCAGAGGATGTACATCAGCACGCCGAGCGCATACACGTCAGAGCGCCGCGACGCCGGATCAGCCAGCCACAGCTCCGGCGCCATGTAGTGAGGCGTGCCCATCACCGTGCCTTGCCGGGTGATCGACGCCGCCCCCCCGCTCCACCCGTCCTTGAAGCGCGGGCTCTCGTCGACGCGGCGCTGCACCTTCGGCGTCGGCGCGTTGCCGGCCACCGGCTCGAGCTTCGCCGTGTCCGCGAGCCGCTGCACGACCATCTGGCGGGCGTTGTTCGCCGCCCGCATCACCAGGTCCTGCCTCGTCTCCGGGACGATCCCCCGCTGCGTCGACGAAGCAGACGACGACGCGATCGTCCGGTCACCTGGCACATCGACCAGCTTCGCCAGGCCGAAGTCCAGCAGCTTCACCTGCCCGAACTCGTCGATCAGCGCGTTCGAGAGCTTGATGTCGCGGTGCAGCACCCCTTGCCGGTGAGCCGCCCCAAGCCCGCGCGCCAGCCCGATCCCGATCTCCAGCACCTTCGCCCACGGCAGCGGCAGCTCCAGGTCCCCGAGGCTCTGCCCGCGGATGTACTCCGAGACCAGATACAGCCGCCCCTGGATCTCCCCCACCCGGTAGATCCCCATCACGTTCGGGTGCTGAATCCGCGCGACCGCCCGCGCCTCCACCAAGAAGCGCTCGCGCTCGACCGGGTCGGGCCGAAACGACCCCAAGAACTTCACCGCGACCGGCCGGTCGAGCACCAGATCCTGGGCGAGGAAGACCTGCCCCATGCTGCCGCGGCCGAGCGGCCGGACGATCCGGTACTCATCAAACTCGCCGGGGGGCGTCCACGTCGCCTCTTCAAGCACCCGCGGCCCTCCTCGGCGCGCGTGGATCGCCAGCACTCCGGCCCGCGCGACGCACCTGCGTGGAGTTCAGCACCCTCAGAGCCCTGGCGACAGACGACAACACTGCGATCTTGCCCAGCTTTGCACAGCCCTTCACAGCGCGGCAAGCGACCCCGACCGCGGCCGCCAGCGTACACTCTCGCCCATGCAGACGCGCACGCTCGCCGGCTATGAGCACGTCTATGAGCTCGAGTGCGCGGGCAGCCGCGCCTTCATCGCCATCCACGCCGCCCTCCGCGGCCGCGCCTTCGGAGGCGTCCGGATCCGCGCCTATGCCAGCGACGAGCACGCCCTCACCGACGCCCTCGCGCTCGCCGAGGCGATGACCCGCAAGGTCGTGCTCGCCGGCATCGACGGCGGCGGCGCCAAGTCCGTGCTGCGACTCCCGCCCCCGCATCGCCGCGCCGCAGCGATCCACCAGCTCGGCCGCTTCATCGACTCCTTGGGCGGCCGCTACCAGTGCGGCGGCGACTACGGCTTCACCGCCGCGGACGAGGCTGTCCTCCGCGCCGCCACGCGCCACGTCGCCTGCGGCGATCTCGCCGAGGCGACCGCCCGCTCCGTCGAGCTCGCGATCTTCGCCGCCGCGGACCCGCGCGTCGTCGCCCTCCAGGGCCTCGGCGCGGTCGGTCGCCCGCTCGCCCGCCGCCTCCTCGCCCGCGGCGTCCGGGTCATCGCCGCCGACCCTACCTGGCCCGAAGACCTTGTCCCTGGGGACACCCTGCAACGCGTCGATCCTGCCGCGATCTACGGCGTCGACTGCGACGTCTTCGCCCCCTGCGCGCACGGCGGCGTGCTCGACGCGTCGACGATACCGCGCCTGCGCGCCGCCCTCGTCTGCGGCGCCGCCAACAACCCCTTCGCCGCCGCCGACGACGTCGACCGCCTCAACGCCCGCGGCGTCGCCTACATCCCCGACGTCATCGCCAACGCGGGCGCCACCATCGTCGGCGCCTCCAACGCCCTCGACGAAGAGGCCCACATCGACCGTCGCTTCGCCGCGATCCCCGCGCTCATCCACGATCTCCTCGATCGCTCCCGCAGCGAGCGCCGCTCCACCCACTGGATCGCCCACGAGCTCGCCGACCAGCGGATCGCCGCGCTGCGCCGCCCCGCCTAGCGCTGCAGCGCGTCGATCTGCTCGAGCACCAGCGCCGACGTCGGCCGATCGGAGCTGCGCTCGCCGATGTACTGCCACACGATCACGCCCTCTCGACTGATCACGAACACCGCCGGGATCGCCACCTCGCCATCAACGACGCCGTAAGCTCGAGCGATCCCGAGCCCCACATCCTGGACCAACGGGAACTCGATCCCCAGCTTCGCCGCGAACTTCTTCGAGTCCTCCGGCGGATCAGCGCTGATCCCGACGATCCCCACCGAACGCGCCGCCAGCTCCCCCTGAATCTTCGCCAAGTCGCCGAACTGGCGACGACAGAAGGGTCACCAAAACCCCCTGTAAAAGACCAGCACCGCCGGCCCCTGCGCCCGTAGCGCGCCCAGGCTGACCGCGCCGCCCGCCGCGTCGACCGCCGAGAATTCTGGCGCTGCGCTCGCGCTCTTCGGCGCCGCTGGATCGGGCGCCGACACCTTACACGCCAGCCCCAGCGCCACCCCGGCCAGCATCGACAACAGCCCGCGACGTCCCTTCGTCATGGTCACCATTCTAACCCGAGTTCACCGCTCGCTGGTCATCCGCCGCCCCGATCGCCGCGCAAGGACCCGGCGCCCCCGGCAACGACAGGCAATACGCGACGAACGCCTCAAACACCGGCCGCGGCGCGCCCACCGTCGGCAGCGCGTGGTAGTGCAGCGCAGGCAGCGCGTTCACCTCGAGGATCGCCGCCTCCCGCCAAGCCTCCGCGCCACCTCGCGGCGCCCGCACAAACGAGGCCAGCGGCCCGCGCAGATCCACCCCGCCCACGTCCACCCCCAAGCGAGCGCACGCCGCCTCCGCGACCTCGAACCATGCACGATCGATCGCGTCGCTACGATCGATCACCTCCGCCTCCTCGCTCGTGATCTCGATCGATGCGCCGGCCGGCAGCGGCTCCTCCAGATCGAGCCCCAGCGCCTCGAGGTGCGCCGCCATCGCCTCCTCCGCCTCGATCACGTCCATCGCCACCAGCGCCGGCGCGGCCCACGACCCCCGCCGAGGATCCTCATTCAACGCCGCGATCGCCGCCGCCGCGCTCGTGACACCGTCCCCGCGCAGCAGCGGCCGCACGATCTCCGCCGCCGCCACGCAGCGCCCGCCGATCACCGTCAGCCGCACGTTCGTCCCCTCCAGGTGCGGCTCCAGCAGCGCCTCCTCGTCGCGGTCGATCGCCTGAGCCCGCGAGATCGCCCGCGCAAGCCCCTCCATCTCCCTGATCCCCGGCGTCACGCCGACCCCGCGGTTCCCCCAGTTCGGCTTCACCACCACCGCCCCAAAGCGCCGCAAGAAGCCCTGCGCGGCCGCTCCGCGCGGATCATCACCTTCATCCAAGAGCAGGTCTGGAGGGACAGGTAGGCCGATCGCCGCCAGCAGCTCCCTGCTCACCTTCTTGTTGTTCGACAGCGTCTGCGCCACCTGCGTCAAGAACGGCGAGCGCGTCTTCGAGATGATCACCGAGCGCCCCTCCCCACGCAGCCGCAAGAAGAAGTCCGTGCGCGCCTGGCTCAGCGGCTCCGCCTTCGCCCCCAGCCGCGCCGCCGCCTGCATGATCAGCAGGTTCGTCCGGCTCCACCGCCGCGCGCGCGCCCCCTCGTCCTCGTGCTCGGCGCTCATAACGAGGGCAACGTCAACGACGCCATCGCCTCGGCGCCGGTGATCACCTTCCCTGGCTCTTCGAGCAGCTCCGCCAGCAGCGGCGGGATCGTCAACGCCGCCTCATGGGCGATCCGCGAGTACACCCGCAGCCCCGTCAACCGCCGGATCCTCGCCTCGAGATCCGCGGGCATCGCCACGATCGGCGCGCAGCTCGCCAGCGTGAACGCCCACAGGCAGTGAAAGGACGGCACCATCGCCAGCAGCACCCGCACGTGCGGGAACACCGAGGCCAACGTCGATCGCACCGTCCGCAGCGCGCTCAGGTCGACCGGGTCCGCCTCCCCCGACTGCACCACCAAGATCCCGTCTTCCGCCATCACCCGCCGCACCTGCTCAAAGAACGGCGCGCTCCACAAGTGCAGCGAAGGCCCCTCCTCCACCGGATCTGTCAGATCGGCGATCACCACATCCCAAGCCCCATCCGCCGAGCCCGCCAGCGTCGCCATAAAATCCTCCGTGCGCGACTCGACCCGCGGATCCTCAAACGCCCCTGCGCTCCACCCTGGCAGGTGCTCGCGGCACAGCGCCACCACCTCCGCGTCGACGTCCACCGCCACCACCGACTCGATCGTCGGGTGCCTTAGCACCTCACGCAGCGTCGCTCCTTCGCCCGTGCCGCCGATCAGCACACGCCGAGGCGCCCCGTGGATCACCAGCGCCGGGTGGATCAACAGCTCGTGATACATCGCCTCATCCGCGGCCGTCGACTGGACGTGCCCGTCCAGGAACAGCGCGCGCCCGTAGCCGGGCGTATCCGCGATGATCACCTCTTGAAACGGCGTCTCACGGCGGACGATCAGCCGCTCCACCTCGATCTCGATCGCCACCCCGCCGTACGACGGCTCCTTCACGAAGATCGGCACCTACACACGCTCCTCTCGTCGCCTCTTGGCTACCACGTCTCCCTCGCGGCGCGCTCGCCCAGGCCGCCTCGAGATCACGAAGCCGCTCGCGAGCAGCCCCAGCAGCGCGAGCCCCGTCATCGCGCTCAGCGCGCTCCCGCTCGCCCCCAGCGCCTCGCCCGTGTGGATCGCGAACAGCCACCCGGTCAGCCCGCGCCGCTTGGACGGCGCCGCCTCGATCACCGCCAGCGATCCGTCGAGCAGCACCCGCGTCTCCGCCTCATCATCGAGCCACACTTGATACGGCTCCTCTGTCCCTGAGGGCAGGGTGATATCCGTCACCGCAGCCCCGCCCGCCGCCGCCGACGCCGCCGCCGCCAGCGCGTCCAAGCTCGGCCTCGTGCTCGTCGTCGCCGTCACCCGCGGCAGCGGCGTCCGCAGCGCCTCGCGGAAGATCAGCGCGATCCCGCTCACCGTCACCGTGGCGATCAGCAGCGCTGAAGCCAGCCCGATCCACCGGTGCCACCGCCGCCACGCCCGCCCGCTCATAGCCACTGCCCCACCCGCCACGGCGTACGCATCCGCGCCCACGCGTCGATCCGCCGCGCCCCGATCGCCCCCGCCGTCCCCCGCTGCTTCGCCCGCCGCGCCTCCGCCTGCGCCCGCGCCCCGCGCGGCAAGAAGTCATGCGCGAAGCCCAGGCTCAAGTAGAACGTCCGCGGTCGCATCGCCAAGATCCCGCGGTTCTCATCGTCGGTGCGCATGAACCACGACTCATTGAGCAGGTTCTTCACCCCGAAGGTCACCTCGATCTGCCACGCGTCGGGCAGCGGCGCGCGCAGCCGCGCGAACGCCCCCATCAGCGTATACGCCGGAATTTGCCCCGTCGCCCCGCTCGCGTCGAAGCCCGCGGGTTTGTTCGCGTAGTCCGTAAACTGCGGGCTGTTGTGGCTGACGTCCGCCCCCAGCTTCAGCCCGAACGGCCACGCGTACTCCGCCGACCCCCACACCTCGTGCGACGGGTACCACGCCAACCGGTTGCCCTTGTACTGCCCCGCCGAGATCCTGCTCTCGGTCCACGAGTAGCCGGCGCTCACCCCCAGCCCCTCCGCCGCCTCCCAGATCTCACCTGGCTCCCAGGACACCTCCGTCTCGATCCCCCACACGTGCGCCCCCGCGATCCGATCGATCATCGTCTCGCCCACGTCCGAGAGGTCTTGATAGTGGCGATACCAGCCCGTCACGTCCGCCTCAACCCCCGCCAGCTCCATCAGCTTCACCCCGCCCTCCACCATGTCGGCGATCTCTGGGTTGAGCTGGAAGTTCATGTCGCTGGTCGCCGTATCGACCTGCAAGAACTGTGAAGGCCCGAACGAGCGCCCGTAGCCGGCGAATATCGCCACCTCATCGATCGGCCCGAACCACAGCGACCCCGCGGGCAGCACCTGCCAATACGTCCGCGACAGCGCCCGCTGGCTCAGGTTATTGCGCCCCGCCAAGCTCGCCACCTCCAGCCGCGCGCCGCCGGTGATCACCAGCCGCGAGTCCAGCAGGTTCAGCTTATCGTCCACATACAGCGCGTAAGCGGCGATCCGCGCGTCCGAGTCCCGGCGGATCTGCGGGTCAGGTTGGTCCTGGTCGAGCGTCAGCCCCTCGCAGCTCGCCGCCAGCGCCCCGCTGTATACCCCTGGCTGATCGGGCGGCGAGAGCTCCCGGCACTCGCGGCTGCGCCCGCGCTCCAGCATCACCCGCCCGCCGAAGGACACGTCCTGGAACGCCTCGTTCTTGTGGCGGATCCGCAGCGCGTAGCGCGGCTCGATCCCTCCAACGTCATAGCGACGCGGCCGAAAGTACAGCGTCGGCGGCTCGTTCTCCAGGCTACGCAGCCGCTCCATCACCGACATCCGCGTCGTGTGGTTAAAGAAGACGATCGTCTGCAGCTCATGATCCTCGCGCGGGCGCCAGCGAGCGCGCAGCGCCGTGCCGATCCGATCGCCGATGAACCGATCATACGGCCGCACCGAGCGGAAGCGATCCCCCTCGGTGTACTGCTTCTCATCCAGCCCGCCTGGCAAGTTTGAGGCCTCGTAGAACAAGTGCGTCGTCGACTGCACGTCCAACGATCGCCTCGGCGAGTACGCCAGCTTGACGAGCCCCCCGTGCGCCTGGAACTCGCTGTGTTGCCGGTAGTTCCGGCCGAAGCGCGGCGCGTACTCGAAGTACATACCCAAGCCCCGGTGCGTGCCCCCGTACGAGGCCGCCGCGCCCGCGTCACCGAACTGATCCGACTGCGCGAACACGGCGATCCGCGGGTTCTGCGGGATCGGCTTCGAGATCAAGTTAAAGACCCCGCCCGAGGTCCGCGGCCCGAAGCGCACCGACGAGCCGCCGCGCACCACGTCGTAGTTATCGATCGAGAAGATCGACAGCGGGAACAAGCTGAGCTGCGGCTGCCCGTACGGAGCCGGCGCGATCGGCACCTCATCCAACATCACCGTCGCCTCCGAGGAGAGCCGCGGGTTCGCCCCGCGCACGCCCACGTTCAGCTTCGTGCTCGTCGACCCGATCCCCGCGTTCCCCTCCACCGAGCGCACCCCTGCCGCGCGGTCCAGCACCTCGCCCACCGACGAAGAGCCGCGGTCCTTCGCCGCCTCGCTCGTGATCGTCGAGCGCCCGCCGGCGTGCCGGAACAGATCGAAGCGAGACGCCGTGCCCAGCAGATCCGTCGTCACCACGATCAGCCGGCGCATCCCCCCCGCGTCGTCATCCTCGCCCTCCGCCTCCTCGCCCCCCGCCTCCGCGATCGGGCGCGCCCGCGCCGGCGCGATCGCCTCCTCCTCAGGCGGCGCCTCGTCCGGCAGCTCCTCCGCGCTCGCCGCGATCGGCGACCTGTCTTCCGAAGCAGGCGAGACCTCCCGGGACGGCGACGCCACCGACTCCGGCCCGACGAACACGCGCTCGACCGGCGGCGCGGCGGCCAGCGCCAGCGCCACCCCTACAAGAAGCGCCGCCATGGCTACGGCTCGACCACGACGCGGGTCGCCCCGCGCAGGCGCAGGCTCTCGATCGGATCGTCGAAGAGCGGCGAGAGATCGTCGTGCACCACCACCGACCAGACATCCGGCTGCTCCGGCGTCGGCTCGATCACCCGGTACACCAGCCCCAGCGGATCGATCCCATAAAGGACCCCATCGACCCGCGCCAGCCCGTCGATGTCGCGGCCCGCCAGCAGCCCGTCGATCACCACCCCCGTCGACGCAGGGGCCGCCCCAGGCGCCGCCATATCGACGTGGAACAGCGCATTACGATCCACCGGCATGATCGCCGGATCCTCCGCCCGCACCGCCGCCAGCAGCCGCCCTTGCGGGTCCTCCGTCAGATCGCCCGCGACCCCCACACGATCCTCAAACAGCGCCTCCACTTCGCAGAGCGGGGCGCACGCGTAGTACTTCGGGTCCAACGTGCGGTCGTTCGGGAACACGCAGTGCGACGGCGCCTCGAGGAACGAGCTCGGGATCGAAAAGACCCCTCCCCGCGCGTCGAAGCCGTTGCCCGCCTTACCCGCCGAACCGACCACCAACGTGTCACCAACGAAGCCCAAGCCGCTGAGCATCTGCCGCCAGTAGCACGCGTCCGTAGCCGCGTCTGAGACCGGCCCAGGCATGAACGTATAGCGCTCGACCGCCACGTGGTTGTCGGTGCGTCGCCAGTCCGGCACCGTCAACGACACCAGCCCCCATTCATCGTTCAACGCGTCGTAGCTGAGCCCCCACAGCCCGCGCTGCGGGTGCCACGCCAGGTCACGCACGCCGAAGCGCTCCAGCGAGCCGTCGCCGACCGACAGCGCGCCCATCGAATCGTCCAGCCACAGGTGCCCGACCCGCGCCAGCCGACAGCCCGACCCGCCGTCTTCACACTCACGGCGCGGATCGTAGAGGTACAAACCAGCGCCGATGTAGCGCCCCTCGCCGTCGATCGCGAAGTTCGCGGTGAAATTCGAGCGCGGCCCGCTCAGCTTGGCGTTCACCAGCAAGATCGCCTCGCCGCTGGTCACCTGCTCCGAAGAACAGCCCGGACAGACCTCGATCTCCGCCGGCAGGCCGTCCCCTGCGAAGCCCGTCGGCGGCTCGACCGTCAGCTCGACGCAGCCACCGAGCAACATCACGACACCGGCCCATCGATGAAAACTGAAAATCACTTTCATTTTCTTGAGAGTGGTTATCACTGGAAACCGCCTCGGTCAACCGGCCAGGTGGTCCTTCCGCGATGTGAGATTTTCAATATTGCAATTGATTCTTATTTTCATTAAACACCTTGGAACGGTAACAAGCAATGTCTCGCAGCTTCATTCTTTCTAGCCCCCTCCTCGCGCTCCTGCTCATCACCGCCTCTGGGTGCGCTGGGGACGACAGCTCCACCACCGCCGACACAGACACCGGCACCGACACCGACACCGACACCGGCGACGCGGGTCAACTCGGCGACGAAGCCTCGCAAGCCTGCCGAGACGCCATGCTCGCCTGGCCCGCCCTGCTCGCCGCGACCGACGCGCCCACCGTCGAGGCCGCCTACGTCGGCTCGGCCATCCAAGACTACCTGCGCGCCAGCGACCCCGAAGGCGCCCGCGGCGACGACGCCGCCATCCTCGCGGCGATCGCGGACGGCAGCGCCCCCGCCCTCGCTGGCGTCGCCCCACGCGCGAGGGCCGGCCTCGCCGCTCGCCTGCGCCAAGAGATCGCCGCCCCCGAGATGCTCGTCGAAGATCCCTACGCCGCCTGGGACGAGGGCTACTGCCTCTGGAGCGGCGCTCTGGAGCCGCTCGCGGAGGTCGCCGCCCTCGCGTCCACGAGCGACAGCGAGCTCGTCAACCAGATCTCCGCCGCGTTCACCGAAGGCCGCGCCGGCATCAGCGGCCAGCCCCCGGCCGCCGCCATCGACGACTGGAAGGTCCCGCCCGCCAAGCAGATCATCGAGAAGAGCCTCTTCACCGCCGCCGCTCGCGTCATCATCATCGAGGCCAAGTCCGCGGCCGCCGGCGATCTCAGCGCAGCGCGCCGCGCCCTCGAGCTCTTCGGCCTGGTCCGTGATCGCCTCGAAGGCCGCAACACCCCCGGCATCGCCGTCATCGAGGGCATGCTCAGCGACCCCGGAGCCACCATCGACCCCGCCGAGATCGAGCGCCAGATGGCGATCGCGTTCGCCAAGCGCACCCGTAAGTACTGCGACGAGGCCCTCCTGACCGGTCTTATCGGCGCCCCCGCCGGCTACAAGGGCGCCGTCGAAGGCCGCACCTATTTCAAACTCATCGCCCCCGACATGGCCGCGCGCCTCAGCGCCGAAGGCTTCGACGCCGCCGCCCACGCCGCCGCCTGGGACAGCTACGTCGACGGCGTGCGCAGCGGCGACGACATCAACGCCCTCACCGATCTCGCCGCCGATCTCGTCGAGTGGAACTGCGCCTATCAAGCCGCGCTCGGCATCGCCGCCTGCACCGCCAGCGACGATCAGCCGGGCGCCTGATCCGCTCGATCCGCGCTAGCCTGCGCGCGTGAGCACCCTCCTCCTCATCCGCCACGGCCAAGCCTCCTTACGGGCCGCCGACTACGACGTGCTCTCCGAGCTCGGCGTCTTGCAATCGCAGCGCCTCGGGGAGCACCTCGCCGAGCGCGGTCGCGGCTTCGATCGTCTGCTCTGCGGCCCCCTCCGTCGCCAACGCGACACCGCCGAGCACCTACGCGCGGCCGCGGCCGCCCGCGGCCTCATTCTGCCTGTCCCTGAGGTCATCCCCGGGCTCGACGAGATGCCCGCCCTCGAGCTCTTGAGCGACCACGCCCCCGCGCACGCAGCTCGGGACCCGGAGCTCAGCGCGCTGCTCAGCGCCCTCCAAGCCGCCGCCGCCGCCGACCGCCCCACCTACCTGCGCGCCTTCGAGCCCTACTTTCAGGCCGTACTTCAGCGCTGGATCGCCGGGGTCTTCGACCACCACGGCGTCGAGAGCTACGCGCGCTTCCGCGCCCGCGTCGAAGAGAGCCTCGAGGCCGCCCTCTACCGCGCAGGACGCGGCGCTCGCATCGCCGTCGTCACCTCCGCGGGCCCGATCGGCCTCGCCCTCCGCCGCGCCTTCGACCTCAGCCCATGGGACGGCATGCGCGCCACCTTCGTCGCCGCCAACACCTCCATCACGGAGCTCCAACACCGCCCCGGCGAGCTCACCCTCACCCTCTTCAACGCCCTCCCACACCTCCACGACCCCGCCCACATCACCCTGCGTTAGCGGCCCGCGTCAGTCGTCGTCATCATCGTCCGCCTCGACCTGCTCGACGCTCACCCGGATGACGTGGCGAGGATCCGCGGCGAGCACCTTAAAGCGCAGGCCCTCCCACACGAACACGGAGCCCGCGATCGGGATCTGCCCCGCCAAGTGAGTCAGCAGATCGCCGATGCTCACCACACCTTCGATCTCGTCCTCGATCTCGACCCCGAGCCGCTCCTCCACCGCCGACAAGCTGTCTTGTCCGTCGAGGAACGCGAAGCCCGGCTGCTCCTGCTGGACCACCGGCGCGCGATCCGTCTCGTCGAAGATCTGCCCGACGATCTGCTCGAGCACGTCCTCCAGCGTCACCACGCCCGCCGTGTCGCCCGCGTCATCGACGACGATCGCTAGGTGAACCCGCTGCTCCTTGAAGCGCTGCAGCAGATCGTGCAGCCGCAGCGACTCCGAGATAAACACCGGCGGCCGCATCACCCGATCAATCGATCCCGCCTCGGCCACCCCCACGAGCTGCTTGATGTGCAGCACCCCGACGATGTTGTTGATGCTCGACTCGAACACCGGCAGCCGGCTGTGCCCGGAGCGGCTCGCCACGTCCCGCACCCGCTTCACATCCCACGCCCGGTTCACCGCGGTCACGCGGTCAGCCGGCACCATGATGTCGCGCACGATCTTGTCCTCGAAGCGGATGATCCCCTGCAACAGCGCCGCCTGGCCTGCGCGGATCGATCCCTCGCGGTGGCCGACATCGACCAAGTAGCCGATCTCATCCGCCGTCACGCGGTTCGTCGTGCTCGCGTCGCGATCGCTCACCAGCCGGTTCAGCAGCACGTTCGTCATCTTGCCCGTCAGCCATAGCACCGGCCGCAGCACCTTCCCCAGCACCCCCAAGAACCACAGCGCCGGCACCGCGACCTTCTCGGAGAAGACCCGACCGATCGCCTTCGGCGTGATCTCCCCGAACACCAGCAACAAGCTCGTCGTCACGAACACCGCGATCGCCACCGCGTACTCCCCGTGCGGCCCGCCGCCGAGGTGGCGGATCGCCAGCGCCGTCACCACCGCGCCGAGCAGCGTGTTCACGACGTTGTTGCCGATCAAGATCGTCGACAGCACCCGCACCGGGTCCACGACCCACGCGTTCATCACCCGCCCGCGAAAGCCGCCCTCCTCGACCATCCGTCGGGCCCTGCGCTCGTCCAGGCTGGTGATCGCGGTCTCGGAGCCCGAGAAGAACATGCTGGCGAACAAGCACAAGATCGCTGTCAGCAAGCCGAGGGTGTCGGCATCATTCATCGTCTGCGCTCGTTTCTCGCACGCGCGCCACGGGTCCCGCAAGCGCCCCGCGCGTCATCGCCCCGACTCCGCCGCCTGCTCGCTCGCCAGGAAGCACGCGAGCGCCTGCGTCCGTCGCCGCAAGCTCTCGAGATCGCACCACTCCTCCACCTGGTGAAAGTAGCGCCCCGCCGGCCCCAAACCATCAATACAAGGCACCCCGAGCGCCGCGAGCAGGTTCGCGTCGGAGCCACCACCTTGCAGCGGCGCCTCCCCGGTCCCAAGCCCCGCCGCCGCCGCATGCTCTTCGTACGCCGCCCGCAGCGCCTGCGTCGCCTCGCTCGCCTCCATCGGCGGCCGAGTCACCCCGCCGCTCACCTCCAAGCGGGCCGCATGCAGCCGCTCCGGCGCCCCCGGCCAGCGCGCCAGCGATCCCGCCATCCCGAACAGCCGCGCCGCCACCGCCTCCGCGTCGATCAGCCGCTCAAAGCGCGCATCAATCGTACAAGAGGCCCGCTCTGGCACCGTATTCTTGGCCGTCCCCCCGCTGATGAGGCCGACGCTCAGCGTCACCCCCCGGGCGTAGTCCGTCATCGCCTCGATCGCCGGGATCACCAGCGCTAGCGCGTGGATCGCGTTCACCCCCTCTCGGTGGTTGTTGCCCGCGTGCGCGGCCTGCCCGTGCGCCGTGATCGTGAACAGCCCCCCGCCCTTGCGTGACGTCACGATCCGATCGCCCGCCCGACCTGCCTCAAAGACCAGCGCCGCTGAGGTCAACGGCGCCAGCCGATCGAACACCGCGGCCGAAGAGCTCGGCGATCCCACCTCTTCATCGCTCACGCAGATGAAGCGCGCGCGCAGCCCCGCCAGGCGCCCCGGCGCCGCCGCCTTCAGCGCCCGCAGCGCGAAGATCACCGCCGACAGCCCCGACTTCATGTCCAGCACCCCTGGACCGCGCGCGATCGTCGGCTGCGCCACATCGCGAGAGAACTGGAGGAACCCCAGCGAGCGCGGGAACACCGTGTCGATGTGTCCAACGAGCGCCAGCGCGCGCCCCTCACCCGCCGCCGGAGTGCTGTAGATCCGGTGATCCGCGAACACCCCCGAAGGATCAGCCGCCCGCTCGCGCACCAGCCCGAGCGCCGCCGCCGCCTCGTCGACGATCGACGCCGCCGCCTCGACGTCCTCGCGCGCGTAGGTGTGGCTCGGCTGATCGACCAACCGCCCCAGCCACGGCACCTGCTCCGCCTCGAAAGCGGCGTCGACCGCCGCGTGTAGCTCCGCCTGCATCTTGCTCTCCATCTAACTGGCCACCAGCACCGTACCGCGGCTGCCCGGCGCCCTCGCCTCGGCCGCCAGCGCCCCCTCGCTCACCCCGAGGATGTGCACCGCCCCGATCCCGAGCCCGAGCAGCGCCAGCGCCTCTTCCACCTTGGGGATCATACCGCCCGCGATCACCCCATCCGCGATCGCCGCCCGCGCCTCATCGGCCGCCAGCCGCGGGATCCTCGACCCCGGATCTGCACGATCACGCAGCACCCCCGGCACGTTCGTAAACGCGAACAAGTGCTCCGCCCGCAGCGCCGCCGCCAGCGCTGAAGCCACCGTGTCCGCGTTGATGTTGTAGACCGCGCAGCTCGGCCCCTGCGTCGCCGGCTCGATCCCCAGCGACGAGATCACCGGCGTGAACCCGCCCGCCCACAGGTGCTCGATCAAGGCCGTACGGATCTCGACGATCTCACCGACCAACCCGAAGTCCACCGGCTCCGCGCCGCCGCCGCTCACCACCATCGGCGCTCGCCTGCGCGCGCACACCAGCCCCGCGGACACCCCGCACAAACCAACCGCCGGCAGCCCTGCGGCCATCGCCGCCGCCACCAAGTCGACGCTCACCTCACCCGCGAGCGCCTGCTTCATCACCTGCAAGGTCGCCTCGTCGGTGATCCGACGACCACCGACCTTCCGCGTCGGCAACCCCAGCCGCTCCTGCAGCGCGCTCGCTTGCGGCCCGCCGCCGTGGCAGATCGCCACCTTCCAGCCGCCGCGCACCAGCGCCGCCGCGTCGCGCAGCAGCGCGAACAGCCCCGCCGGCTCGTTCACCAGCTCCCCGCCGATCTTCAAGACCGCGACCGTCACGGCCAGATCCCCGCCGTCTCGAGCCCCGCGACCTCTGGCAGCCCCAGCGCCAGGTTCATCGACTGCACCGCCTGCCCCGCCCCACCTTTGATCAGGTTGTCGATCGCCGAGGTCAACAGCAGCTGCCGCAGCCCGCTCACCGCGTCGACCGCCCCCAACGTCCACGAGAGGTCCGCCCACATCGTCCCCTTCACCGCCAGCACCTCCGCCTGCGCCTTCGCCGACCCGCCCAACACCCGCACCAGCGGCGCGTCCTTATAAAAATCGCCATAGAGCCCAGCGATCGCGGCCCCATCGATCGCGGCGGGCACTTGCACGAACGAGTTGGCCAAGATCCCCCGCACCAGCGGCGCCGAGACTGGCACAAAGGACAGGCTAAACCGCGACGCCACGCCGCCGGCGCGGCAGGCGTCCGCGAGCGTCTGCTCGATCTCCGGCACGTGCTGGTGCGCCAGCGCCTTGTAGATCTTCAGGTTGTTCGCGCGCGTCGGGTGGTGCGTGCCCTCGCTCGCGTACGCACCTGAGCCCGACGAGCCGGTCGCCGCCACCGTATGGATCGGCCCAGACAGCAGCCCGGCCTTCGCCAGCGGCAGCAGCCCCAGCGCGATCGCGGTCGCGAAGCACCCAGGTGACGCGATCCGCCGGCTCTGCCGGATCGCCTCGCGGTGCAGCTCGGGCAGCCCGTAGGTCCACGCGCCCAAATGCTCTGGGAACGGGTGAGCGCCCCCGTAGTAGCGCGCGTACGCCTCTGCGTCGCGCAGGCGAAAGTCCCCCGACAGATCGATGATCCGCGGCGACGCGCCGACCAGCGCCCCAGCCATCGTCGCGCTCACCTTGTGCGGCAGCGCCAAGAACACCACGTCCATGCCCGAGGCCGCCGCCTCCGCCGGCATCTCCTCGAACACCAACCCCGTGCGCCCTAGCGTCCGGTGCACCGCCTCAAGCGGCTCACCCACGCGATCGATGCTGGTCACCCGCGCGAGCTCGACGTTGGGGTGGTTGATCAGCAAACGGATCAGCTCAGCGCCGCCATACCCGGTCCCGCCGATCACCGCCGCGCGGGCAAGAGCTGACATCGCTGGGTGGGCGCGCTTCTGTGAAGGGAGCATGTCTGGAGGCTTACTTACCACCCGGTCCCGCCGCTGACATCCATGCGCCCTCTGACATCCATGTCAGGGCGGATCCGCGAGCGGCCGGCCTCGTCTCGGACATTTGCGTCATAGAACCCCGTTGCCAGCCACCACCACGACCCAAAAACAAAACAATTACGAGGAAATGCCACCATGGCACCGTCAATGCAGAGTGAGTGACCGTCGACAACGACACCTACTCTCCCTTGTGTCGGCCCGTTCGCGCCGCGCTGTAACGACCTGCTTGGCTTGCTCCTACCCCTTGGCTTTCTACGAACCTGCCTTGGTCTCGCTTGATTCCCTACCTTAGACTGCCTCTTCGTTTATCCGTAAGCGCCCTTAGAACCTTAAAAAATACGCTTAGAACGCGCGCAGCATGCGGATCACGCATGAAGGTGCCGAGAACTTAGAACTGGGGGGGGGCCCAGGACGGCTTGGTCCGCTGTCCTGGGTTCTCGTTTTGGTTGATCTCACCAGTGCAAGTGGTCTTCCGGCTCGGCCACCCGGTCGGCGAGCCGCCACACCTGCTCTGGCCCCACGCGCCCCTCGAGCGCCATCTCCAGCTCAGCCCGCCCTGGGTGCTGAAGCGGCAGCGGCAGCCCCCTGGCATCGATGACATAGTGCCCCCGGGTCGCGCACTCTGCGCCAAACGGCATCGCGTGCACCCCGGCCGCCGCTCCTTCCGCGCGCAAACGCCCCAGATCTGCCCGGATCGGCCCGCCGCAGCGCGGACACACCACCGCGCCGCTCTCCCCCCGCCACAGCGTCAACAGCGGCTCAGCCCGCGATCCACGGCTGCTACCGCGCGCCGCCGACCACCACGTCGGATCAAAAGCAAACACCCCCGGCAGCGTCTCCGGCACGATCCCTTGCTCCCGCAGCCAGCGCCCCGCCAGGTAGTACGCGGGCGCCTGCCGCTCCCCCTGCTCACGCGCCTCCACGAAGAGCGGCGGCCGATCGAAGTGCGGGTCAAGCCCCCACGCCCCCGCCAGCGAGCGCCGCGCCTCCCCCCGCAAGCTCCACATCGTATGGCCCACGACCACCCTGGTCACCCGGTCAACCAGCACCCAGCACACGTTCGCCAGCTTCGCCCACGGATCCAGCGCGAGATCGCACACCTTCAGCTTGTCACAGGTGATCGCCCCGCCGCGCCGCCACACGCTCACCAGCTTGATCTCGATCCGATCCTCCCAATCACGGCTCGCCGCGCCGTCATGCGGCTCCAGCCCCAAGTGCCACTGCAGCGCGTTCCCGTGGCGCCCACGCGAGCGCGAAGCAGTCACCAGCGCCGCGGCTGGGCCCAGCGGCAGGCCCAACGCCGCCGCAGCGAGCGCCTCCAAGTGCGCGCAGCGCAGCACGACAGCGTCCGCCTCGGGCGGCGGATGACGGAGCGGCAAGCGCATACGACGGCTCCGCCGCCTACTCGGACTTCTTCTCGCCCTCGGCGGCCTCGCCCGCCTCCCCCGCTTTCTCCTCGGCCCTCTCCTCGGCCTTCTCCTCGGCCTTCTCCTCGGCCTTCTCCTCGGCCTTCTCCTCGGCCTTCTCCTCGGCCTTCTCCTCGGTCTTCTCCTCCTTCTTCTTACCTGCCTGCTCCGCACAACCACTGAAGCCAGCCACCGCGACGCTCAAGAGAACAACATGAAAGATCTGCATCGTGCACCTCCGCGATCACCAAGCGACCGCGCCGAGCGACGCTAACGCAGATCGCCCTCAAGGTCACCTCTCTGCCGCGCCCTCATCCCCTGCCTTCGCCTGCTCCGCCCCGATCGCCCGCAGGATCGCCGCCCGGATCGTCCTCGCGTCCGCGTAGTCCGGGCAGTACGAGAGACCCGGGTCCTTCGCCGTGAGCGCCCGGAAGCGCCGCTCCTCCGCGCTGAAGTCGTAAGACAAGATCACCGGCCCCGAATAACCCGCGTCGCGCAGCGCCCGCAGGATGAACAGCCCCTGGTTGTCCTGCAAGAACGCCCGCGCCCGCGCCACGTCGCCGTTGAAGCGCGCCGTCAAGGCCACCAAGTCGCCGAGCAGCTCATCGATCGGCGTGCGATCGAAGCGCATATCCAGGTACACGACGTCAGGCGCGCCGCGCAGCGCCAGCTCGCACGCCGCGCCGCCGCTCTGCGCCTGCACGTAGCGGATCCCTGCCGCCACGAACGTGGTGAAGTTGGTCATGTACTCGTTCCCGTCCTCGACCACGAGGACCTCGATCTCAGGCGCGCTCACGCTCACGGCTCATCCTCCACGGTGAAGAAGCGGAGGACCACGGCCTTCTGCCAGCCCGGCTCGGGCTCGACCGCGATCGACCCATCGTAGCGCGACAGGAGGTCGACGGTGATCCCCATCCCGCGCTCGACGTAGCGCCCGCGCAGCATCTCGTTCGAGAGCTGCTCGCTCGATCGGTCCTTGATCCGGATCGCCAGCGTCGTCAGCCCGGTGATCTCATCTGTCTCTGCGACTAGATCGACCCCCAACTGCGCCGGGGACGGCCCGTAGAGGACGCTAGAGCCGAGCGAGTTTCGGAGCACGTTGGCCAGGATATCCTCGAGATCCGTCCGAAAGACCCGGATCTTCGCGCCCGCCCCCGCCACCTCGAGCTCCGCGATCGCCACCCGCCCGAACTGCGACTCCGCACAGACGAGCCCGAACACCTCACGGATCGCCGTAGGCGTCACCTCGACGACGCACAGCGAGTGGATAAGCGAGCTCAAGCGCTCAAACGCCCGGCGCCCCAGCTCATGCCCGCTGCGCTTCAGCTTCGCCGCCAGATCGAGCTTCTTCGAGCGGAACTCCGCGCGCCCCGGCTCGAGCGTGTCCAGCTCCCGCAGCTCCTCGAACGCGCGGATCATCGGGCTGAAGATCGGGTCCTTGCGATAGAGGTTCAGCGTCACCCCGTACGTACGCGCGACCCCCTGCAGCTCATCCACGTAGCCGAGGAAGCGCCCGTAGATCCCCTGGTCCCGCGAAGACAGCCGTCGATCCGCCGGCGCCTCGCGTCGCCGTCGCCGCAGCCGCTCCCGCCCTCGCTCGCCGAAGAGCCGCCGCGCCACGATCGCCGCCCGAACCTCCGCGTCTGGCTCATCAAACTCGAGCGCGCGCCCCACATCTGTCAGGAAGGCGGTGTTGTGCTTCAGGATCTCATGCCGGATCAGGCTCAAGATCCGCGCCACCTCAGGAAAGCTCTTCGGCGCCCGCGCCAAGAGCTGCGCCAACGAAGCGCCCCTGAGCCGCCGATAGATCATCACCAGCGGCGCCACCAACATCAGCACGAGCAGCCCGCCACCGACCGCGTAGACCCGGCGAAAGGCCGCGTCGAAGTCCTCGCGCAGCAGCCGCGCGCGGTCCCAGTTGAGGTCATACGCGCCCGCCTCCGCTAGATAGAGATCGAGCTGCTCCGACGCCTCGACCCAAGCGTGCTCGCGCCACAGCAGCCCAGCCAGGCGAAACCGCGCGTTATACGACCCGAGCTCCGCCGCGCGTCGCAGGTGCACCACCGCCTCTGTCGGCTTCTCGATCTCGATCAAGATCCCGAGCCGCTCATGCACATCCACCTGATCTGGGTCCATCTGCAAGCTGCGCTCCCAGAACCCCCGCGCGTCCCCAGGTCGCCCGTCCGCGTAGGCGACCTTCGCCAGCTCATTAAACACCTGCGGCTCATCGCCGTACTTGTCCGCCGCCGCTCTTAGGATCCGCTCGGCCTGCTTCCAGTCCTCGTCGTCCTCGTAGCGCAGGTACGCCTCGTTGATCATCCGCTGCAGCCCCGGATCCAAGCGCCGCAGATCGCTGGGCGGCTCGATCTCCGCCAGCGGCTCGTCCCCGCGCAGCTCACGGCTCAGGTTGTCGAGGGCGACCCGCGCCCGCTCCGCGTCGACGTCGTCCGTGCTCACCGACTCGAGGAACTGGCTGAAGTGCCGGCGCGCCCGCTCGCGATCGGAGCGCGCGTACAGCTCGCCGAGCAAGAAGTGCAGGTGCCGCATATCTGGCCGCAGCACCAGCGCACGCTCCAAGTGCTCGATCGCCGCCGCGTCCTCCGCCCCCGCGAATTCCTTCTTGTAGAGCAGCCCCAAGGCGATATGCGCCTCGTAGTCGTAACGGTCCATCCGGACCGCCAGCTTCAGCTCCTCCACCGCCTTCGCGTAGCGGCCGGTGCGCGCGTGCACGAGGCCCAGCGCGTAGTGGGCCTTCGGGAACCACGGCGCGACCTCGATCGCCCGCTGCAGCGCCGCCTCGGCCAGCGCCAGATCGCCCCGCCGCATCGCCGCGTCCGCCGCCCGATAGCTCGCCTCAGCCTCTGCGTTCGGCCGACCGCCTTGCTCCCGCTCCAAGCGCGCCAGCTCGACCTCGAGCTGCATCTCCGCCACCTGCGAATTCGCGAGCGCGGCGTCGGGCGTGCCGGTGTAGAGCGCCGCCAGCGATCGATACGCGTCGATCGCCGCCTCCAGCTCGCCGCGCTGCCGGAGCAGATCGCCTTGCATCCGCAGCGCCTCGGCGATCGGCGGCCGCCCGAGCAGCGCGCACTCCTCTCGATAACGCGCGAGCTCCTGCGAGGCGGCCTCACGCAGCGCGCTCGCCTCACGCGGCAGCGTCGCCGCCTCCGCGTCCTCCGCGTACAGCCTCGCGATCATCACCCGGATCTCCGGAGGGCGCGAAGGCGCCCGCGGATCCTCGTCTGCGAGCTCCAGCGCCAGCTCCAAGCGCTCCCGCCGCATCGTCGCGCCGCAGCGCGCGAGCCACTCCAAGAACACCGCGCGCTCCTCGAGCCACAGCCCGCGCGGGTCGTAGAGGCGAAGCAGCCGCAGATCCTCGATCGCCTTGCGGGGGCACTGGTCCGCGCGCGCCCGCTTGTGGCGCAAGTAAGCGCGCCCTCGCAGCACCACCGGGTCACCCGGCTGCAGCTTCAGCGCCGCGGTGTACTCACGGATCCCATCATCGAGCTTCCCCTCGCGTTCGAAGCGCTGCGCCCGGCTCAAGTGAAGATCGAACTCGAGCTGCCGCTGCTCCAGCGTCGGCTCCGCGCCCCCGTCGCCCGCGCCGGTCGAGCCCTCACCCACCTCCGGCGGCGGCGGCAATAACGGCCCCGAAGCGCCCGAACGCTCGTCGATGGGCGGCCCCGCGCGCGCCAGCCCCACCGCGAGCGCCAGCGCCGCGCTCCCGGCCGCAGCCAGCGCTGGCGAGCGTGACCGCCACCGACGCCTCGATCGCCCCGTGCTCCGCACTCACTCCCCTCGCTTGCGCTTCAGCGATCGCAGCTTGATCCCGAGCTGGTTCATCCGGAGCTGGATCTTGCGCCCCGCCTCCCCGTCATCCAACAAGATCCGCCCCATCTCCCCCAGATCGCCCTCACACTGGTCAAAGAGCTGCTCCAGGTACTGCCGCTCGACCGCGCACGACACAGAGTTCAATGACTCCGCCGCGATCAGCCGCACGCTCATCCGCCGCCCGGGACCCTCGCTCACCGCCGCCGCCGCCTCCTCACGGCGTGCCAGCGTCATCGGCCGCAGCAGATCGCTCACTGTCTTCGCCGGGATCGGCACCACCTCAGGGCGGCTCGCCAGCGCCGGATCACCCGGCTCGATCTGCGGCGCGCGCTCGACCAGCTCGACCAGCGTGAACGTCACCAAATTTGAGAGGGTCATCTCGAAGTGGCGAAAATTCCCCGGCCACTCGAAGCCGCGCATCAGCTTGAGCGAGCTCGGGTGCAGCAGGAAGTGGATCCGCGAGGGATCCGGCCGGGTCGGCACCACCGAGCCTACGCTCACCGCCAGCGCCCCCTCTTGCGTCGGCAGCGAGAGCCCGCGCTGGCTCGCGTACTGCAGCACCAGATCGCGGTTGTACGCCTCCGAGGCGACCCGTCGCAGGAAGAACGACAGCAGCTCATAGAAGTCATCGCGCCGCTCGGCCAGGCCCGGCAGCGTCACCGCGGTCGCCGGGTTCAGCCGCATAAACAAGTCCTCGCGGAAGCGGCCGCTGCGGACCATCGCCGCCAGGTCTTCGTTCGTCGCGACCACCAGCTTGATGTCCGCGACCCGCTCCTGCACCGATCCCACGGGCCGATACGTGCCCTCCTGCAGGACCAGCAGCAGCGACTTCTGCAGCTCGAGGCTGAGGTTCCCGATCTCATCGAGGAACAGCGTCCCGCCGTGCGCCCGCGCGAGCACCCCATCCCGGCTCGCGATCGCCCCCGTATACGCCCCCTTCGTCACCCCGAACAGGTGCGCCGCCATCAGGTCGCTCGGGATCGTCGACAGATCGACCGCCACGAACGCCCCGCTGCGCCCCGAGTGCGGGTGGATGAATTCGCGGCACAGGAGGCTCTTCCCGGTCCCCGTAGCGCCCTGGATGATGATCGGCAGCCGCCCGCGCGCCAAGATCCCTAGCCGCCGCCGCAGGCTCAACATCGCCGGCGTCTTCCCCCAAAAGAACGGCTCGTCAGGCGTCTCGGCCGGCTGCTGCTGCCGCGCCAAGATCCCCTCGATCTGCAGCTTCAGCGAGCGCGCGTCGAGGTAGTCATCCGCCAGCAGGTACGTGTACTCCTCCGCGTGCAGCCGCTCCGCGTCGACCCCCAGCGGCAGGTCATCACGCGACGTCATCACGATCAGCGGCAGGTCTGGATAGCTCTCTCGCAGCCGATCGAGGATCTGCAGCCCTTGTGTGCGCCGAAGCCGCTCGATCACCCGTGAGCGCTCGCCCTTCGCCAGCAGCGGCCCCTTATCGAAGGGCAGCAGCTCCTCATCGGCGATGTTGAAGTGCACGTCCAGCAGCACCAGATCGATCTTGCCCGCGCGCCGCCGCAGCGCCTCTGCGGCCTCGCGATAGCAGCGCGCCACCGGCAGCAGCTCGTACTCCGGCATATAGCGGCGCACCAGCTCGTGGTAGCTGTCCTCGTCGTCGATGATCAGGATCGAAGACATGTCACGCGCCTGCGCCGCGGAGCCGCCGGTGCAACTGTAACAGAGCCGCGCGGATCGTCGCCTGCGCCGCTCGTAGCCCGCTCCGCAGCTCCGCGAGCGCCGCCCGATCGCCCGCCCGCAGCGGCGCCTCAGCCGCGCGCAGCGTCGCCACCGCGGCTGCCACATCCTCTAATTCAGGCGCGGGGAGCGGCGCACCAAGCTCGGCGCTGAGGCGCGCCCAGACCTCCCAAGCCGCCTCTGGAGCCCCGCTCAGGCCTGCGCGCGTGCGCAACAGATCCGCCTGCAGCGACTCTACCAGCGGCGCCTCCACCGGCCCTGACCACGCCGACTCGTCGAGGTTCACGCAGCGCCACGACGAGTACTTACCCAGGTCGTGCTTCAGCGCCGCGACCGCCTCGATCAGCGCCTCGCGATCGATAGGATTCGCCATCGCCGCGGATCAGGTGACGAAGTAGCGGGTCGCCCGGGCGCGCCCCGAGCTGCCGATCTTGCCCATCTTCTTCATCCAATTGAGGTAACCACGCAGCTCTTCGACGTCGATATCGACCTGCTTCGCGAGCTGGCCGATCGTCAACGGCCCCTCCTCGATCGCCTCGAGGATCTGGCGGTACGCGCGGACCTCGCGGCTCTCATCGCTCGCCGGGGCTGTCTCATCGGCCAGATCATTCTCCGCTGCGCGCCCTCCGGCGGGGGCGACCCCGTCCAGCGCCTCACTGAGCTCTCGCAGCGTCAATTCACGGATCGCCGCCCCCGCCTCGCTCTGCAAGAGCTCGCGCAGGGTCATCGTCGCGGGCATCCGCGAGACTGTATTCAGCGCGGCCTTACGCAGGAGGTTGGCGCGGTTCTGCCGAAGCGCGGACTCAAAGAGCTGGGCGATCTCAGTCATGGAAGGCGACCACAGTCCCTGCGCTCTCCCCAGAGTTTGGGGTCGAAGGCGCGAGGGCGCCCACTATGCCACCGCGCGGTGTAACCGACAAGCGCCGCGACCTGCGCTTGATCAGTCGCAGATCAGATAAGGCACATCGACCCGATAGTCACCGCACTCCCAGCAGCAGTCATCACAATCGAGCGACCCATCGGCCCCGATCCCCCAGTTTCGGTCGTTCGCGGTCGCCCCGAAGCAGATCCACTCGCCCTCGCCGCACTCGATCGACTCGGGCACGTCCACGTCGAAGCCCGGCGTCACGAACACCGAGTCGGCGTTCGGCCAGATCCAGTCGCGATCGGCCGCGAACAGCCGCCACTCCGCGTCGATCCCGTCGTCGCAGCGGTCCACCACCGACCAGTCCATCGCCACCGTCGGGTTACACAGCTCTGGCGCCTCGTCCGCTCCGTTCGCGCAGCTCTGCGCGCCGTCGCAGAGCGAGTCGACCGCCAAGCAATCACCGCTGCCGCACACCGCCACGGCGCCCGCGTTGCAGTAGCACAGCCCCTCCGAGCAATACGCGTTCAGCCCGCACGCCTCATCGGCCTCGCAGGTCCCCTCCGCGGTCGTCGGCTGGCAGCCCTGCGCCGCCTCTGCGTTGCCCGCGTAGCCGTCATCGCACACACACACGCCCTTGTAACAGCTCGCGTTAGCGCCGCAGATCTCTGGACACGCGCCCGGCTCGGTCGGCTCTACATACACCGCGCAGCCGATCAAGAGCCCGAGCAGAGCGGCCGGGGCCGCGCGAAGCAACATCATGGGGACTCGCATCGCCGACCAGTGTAGCGCGCCCGGGGCCTCCCGCGGTATGGGAGTCACCGCACCAAGGCGAGACCTATGACCCTCCGCGACCGGGACCTCCAGGTGCTCTGGCACCCGGCGAGCCACTTCGACGACCACCGCGACCTGCCCCCGATCCCGATCGCGCGGGCCCGCGGCTGCTGGCTCTACGATCAGGAGGATCGGCCGATCCTCGACGCCATCGCCTCCTGGTGGACCTCCATCCACGGCCACTGCCACCCCGAGATCGCCGCGGCGATCGCCGAACAAGCCGCCCGCCTTGACCACGTCTTGCTCGCTGGCTTCACCCACGAGCCCGCGGTCGCGCTCGCCGAGGCGCTCCTCGCCGCCGCGCCGCCCGGCATGGGCCGCGTCTTTTACGCCGACTGCGGCGCCGCGGCCGTCGAGGTCGCCCTCAAGCTCAGCTTTCAGGCCCGCCTGCTCGCGGGCGAGCCCCAGCGCGGCCGCTTCGCCACCCTCGAGAACAGCTACCACGGCGAGACCCTCGGCGCGCTCGCGCTCTGCGGCAATGACAGCTACCGCGCCACCTTCGCGCCTTTGCTGATGCCCGTCCTCGAGCTCCCGGCCCCCGAGCTCCCCGACCATGACCTCGATGATCTCCACGGCGACGCAGGCGCCGACGCCCCCGCCGCCGATCGAGCCGTCGAGCTCTTAGAGCAGCACGCCCCCGAGCTCTCCGCGCTGATCCTCGAGCCCTTGGTTCAATGTGCCGGCCGCATGCGCATGACCGGCGTTGGGTACTACCGTCGCGTCGTCCAGGCCGCCCAGCGCCTCGGGATCCACGTCATCGCCGATGAGATCGCCGTCGGCTTCGGCCGCACCGGTCGGCTCTTCGCCAGCGCTTGGGCCGGCGTCAGCCCTGATCTCCTGTGCCTCAGCAAGGGCCTCTCTGGCGGCGTCTTACCGCTCGCCGCGGTGCTCGTGCGCGCCGGCCTCGACGACCTCTTCCGCGGCGGTCCCGAGCGATCATTCCTCCACAGCCACACCTTCGCTGGCAACCCGATCGCCTGCGCCGCTGGCCTCGCCAGCCTCCGCCTCTACTTCGCAGACGACCTCCCCGCCCGCCTACCAACGCGCGCGGAGGCCCTCCGCCGGCGCCGTCTCCGGGTCGCCGCCGAGTCGCGCGCGATCGCCCATCACCGGCAAGCCGGCATGATCGCCGCCTTCACCGTACGCGCGCCCGACGGCGGGCCCTTGCCCGCGCGCATCGGCCTCCGCCTCCGCGCGGCCGCGCTCGCCCGCGGCGTCCTCCTCCGGCCGCTCCATGACATAGTTTATTGGATGCCGCCGCTGACGATCTCCGACGAAGAGCTCGACCTCCTCGCGGATCGCACCCTCGAGGCCCTGCGCGAGGTGCTCGGGTGAAGCGCCTCATCGCGGTCGCCCTCCTCCTCGCCGGCATCGCGCTCGGCTGCACCCCCGACGAGGGCCCCGGCCTCGAGCTCGATTTCGGCGGGATCTGCCACGCGATCGCCTTCACCGCGCTCGACGAGCAGATCCTCGACGACGCGGTCGTGCTCGACCTCGCCGCCGACGGCGTCGACGATGGCGCCTGGGCGCTCATCGATCCAGGCGACGCCGATCTGTACCTGCAACGACTCCCCGCCCCTGGCCCCCGCCTCGAGCTCAAGATCCCGCGTGAGGACGCCGGAGCCGTCGATCTCTTCGCGGGCGCCAGCGCGGGAGAGGCATGGATCACCTACGCCAGCGGCGATCAGTTCCGCGCCGCCCGCCTCTTCGACCAGCAGATCGTCGACATCGCCAACTTCGACGCCTTCCCCGGCGACTCAGGCGCCTGGGAGCGGCGTCTCATCTTCTCCGGCCGTCGACCGCTGCTGCTCGCCTCACCCACCTCGAGCACGGACTCTACCGTCCGCTTCTACCTCGGCCGCCTCGATCCTGACCTCCAGCTCGCGCAGACCTGGGAGCTCGCCTTCCCCTCCGACTGCTACACCGACGGCATCTCGGACTGTGTACCCGTCAGCTATCCCCGCTGGCACATCCTCGACGTCGCCGAAGCCGACGGCGAGTCATCAGCCCTGCTCCTCATCGAGTTTGAGCGCGCCTTTCAAGACATCGACACCCGCACCACCGGCGTCACCACCCTCGAGATCGTGCTCGGCTCCGACGATGTCCCCGCCGCGAGCAAGCGCGAGCACATCGACCTCCTCTGGTCCCACCGCTCCGCGGGGTTGCGCGTCGAACCCGGCCAGATCGCCCGCGACGCCGCTGGCTATTACGTGCTCGTCGGCGCCACCGTCGAGGACGAGACAGATCTTGTGCTCAGCGACATCACCGACTACCGCCTCCTCCGGCACAACCAGCGCGTCGGCACCTACGGCCTGCTCGCGCGCCCTGCCAAGTACACGAACTCCCACCTCATCCAGCTCCCTGATCAAGTCGCGCTCGGCCAGATCTTCGCGACCAACTGGTACGCGGCGCGCCTCGTCGACCTTGAGATCGACCGCGAGCCGGTCGCTCAGGCCAAGGTCCCCGAGGGCTCGCAGCCGATCCGCGCCGGCAACCAACAGATCCTCTTGCGCGCTCAGGAAGGCCCCGACGCGCGCGCCCTGCTCGGTTGCGCCGAGCAGTGACGACACCAGCGACCAAAACAGCGCCGCCGCAGGCTCGACGGGCGAGTCTACGGCGGTGACAGAGGAGCGAGGCCGAGGCGGCCTCGGAGAGCTCACTTCTTCTTCGCGGGCTTCACCTTCGCGTCGGCGTCTGCCGGCTTAAACAGGGCGCTCTGCGGCACCGCGGCCGCACCCGCGCCGCCCGCGTCCCAGGTCAACTGCAGCGACACATCATCGCCGACGTTGAAGTAGAGGACGCTCACCTCGTACTCGCCCGGATCCATGAAGACCAGCTCGCACACCTGCTTGGTCTCGTGAGCGCCGCCGTTGTCGACGATCAGGCCGCCGTCGAGGAGCAGCTGCGAGCCGTCGCTGCTGTTGAGGCACAGGTTGTACTCCGCGGCCGCGGTCACGTTCAGCGAGCCGGTGAAGCGGGCCGCGAACGACGAGCCGAGGGTCGACGGAGCGCCCGGGAAGGGCGAGCCCGCGGCGACATCGACGTTATTCGCGATCGCGTACGCGAGCGGCGCGCCCAGGGCCGAGAAGTCGGGCATCTCCGCGGTCGCCGCGGGGATCGTGAAGTACTCGACCAAGAGCCCGTTCGGCGAGACGGGCACCGGCTGGCGCCCCGTCCGCTTCGGCGGCTCGGCCGTCGGCTCGTCATCACGCGGCGGCTTCGCAGTGGCGAGCTTCTTCACCGCTTTACGCGGCACCCCGATCCCGCGCGTGTTCGTCTGGTCCTTCCCCTTCGCGGTCGCGCCACCTTGGTCAGCGTCGCCTTGATTACCATCGACGGCGTCGCCGCCAGCGGCGCCTCCAGCGTCATAGTCGACCGCGCCGGCGTCGGGGTTCTCGACGTTATTATTCGCCTTTGAAGCGCAGCCGACAGAGAGAGCCAAGGAAGCGAGAAGCAGAGCTTGCGAACGGAGCATGAGATCCTCTTGAGTGGAGCTTAGTGCGGGGGCTCAGACGACCGCAAGGAGCGGACATTCACCGCCATACCCCTGCTAGTTCACGCGCCCCGGTCCCAGTGATCGCCGACAATACTAGGTAATCCAAGAAAAATGTCCGCTGATCCGTACCCGCCGCCCGATCTCACGGGTGCGGCCCGACGCCCCCACCGCCACGCGCTCGTGCTCGTGCTAGAGTCGCGCGCTCATCATGGCGGCCGCGCCGCGCAATCTCCGGGCCGCGCGCCCCCGCCCGCGACCGCCTGAGGGCACCGGCAGATGCAACTCCTGGCCTTCCTCCTGCTGATCGGCCCCCTGATCTTCATTCACGAGCTCGGTCACCTGCTCGCGGCCAAGCTCGTCAACGTCAAGGTGCTCCGCTTCTCGATCGGCTTCGGCCCCGCGCTCGCGCGCCTCCAGATCGGCGAGACCGAGCTCCGCTTCGCCCCGATCTTGCTAGGCGGCTACGTCACGCTCTTGGGCCAGGGCCTCGAGGAGGAGATCCCCCCGCAAGACGCCGATCGAGCCCTCCGTAGCAAGCCTCTCTGGGCTCGCTTCCTGGTCCTAGGAGCAGGTCCTCTCGCCAACCTCGCGCTCCCGTTCGCCCTCTACTTCGCCTTCTTCCTCGGCCACACCGTCGTCGGCCCGCCGGTGCTCGGCACCATCCTCGACGACTCCGCCGCCGCCACCGCGGAGCTCCGAGCCGGCGATCGAGTCGTGATGATCGACGGCGACGACGTCCGATCCTGGCGAGAGATGCAGGCGCACGTCCGCGCCGCGCCTGAGCGCGAGCTCCGCTTCCAGATCGATCGCGGCGGCCAACGCTTCGATCGCTTCGTCACGCCACGGCGCACGGTCGACACCTCTGCGCTCGGCGAGGCGAGCCCGCGCGGCCTGCTCGGGGTGTACCCATGGTTCTACGCCCCGCAGATCGGCGTCATCGATCCCAGCTCACCCGCCTACGCTGAGGGCCTGCGCACCGGCGACATCGTCACCTCGATCAACGGCGAACCCGTCGACACCGTTGAGGATCTAGAACGCGAGCTCACCAAGACCCGTGACACCTCGCTTCGCCTCACCTACCTGCGGGCGACCCCATCCCCCGCGCCACTCGGCACCTTCCTCTGGTACGAGTCGAGGCACGCACGCCTGCGCCCACGCGCCGAGGCGGGCTTCTCGACGGGCCTCTTGACCGCCAACACCTTCGTCCGCGCCGTCCACCCCGACTCGCCCGCCGCACGCGCGGGGATCCGCCCCGGAGATCGAGTCCTCGCCGTCGAAGGCCGACCGATGTCCCGCTGGGAGACCCTCGCCGTCGCCCTCGATCGCCGAGGAGAGCGACCGATCCGCCTCACGGTGCAGTCACCCGGGAGCCCTCCGCGCGAGATCGACCTGACCCAAGAGACACGCGTGTGGCGCGACATCTACCGCCAGGAGCGCAGCTACTTGTGGCTCGGGGCCGAGCCCTACACCGCGCGTGAGCTGCCGAGCCCTGAGCCGATCCGCGGCCGCTTCACCTACGCCGCCCGCTCCGCCGCTGAGGAGACCGTCGGCATGCTCCGGCTGATGTGGACCAGCATCCAGCAGCTCCTCACCTTTCAGCGCGGCGTCGATGAGCTCAGCTCGGTCGTCGGGATCTTTAACATCGCCGGCACCGCCGCCGAGCAGGGCCCAGGCGACTTCCTCCTGCTGATGGCGCTGATCAGCATGAACATCGGCCTCGTCAACCTCCTCCCGATCCCCATCCTCGACGGCGGCCACCTCATGTTCTACACGCTCGAGGCGGTGCGTCGACGCCCGCTCAGCCAGCGCGCGCGAGAGATCGCCAGCGCGATCGGCCTCGTCATCATCCTCGCCCTCCTCCTCATCGCCCTCCGCAACGACGTCGTCCGCTTCTGGCTCACCCCCTGAGCGCCCCACACCAACATGTCAACCCGCACGATCCTCGCATTCGACGCCTCCACGCCGCGGACCGCGATCGCCCTCGGCGTCCTCGACCTTGAGCGCGGCGAGGCCACGCAGCTCGCTGGCGTCGACGTGCTCGACGACGCTAGTCAAGCCTCGACCTGGCTCGTCGACCAGATCATGGCCACCCTCGCCAGCGCCAAGATCCAGGGCCGCGCCCTCGACCTCATCGTCTGCGGCGTCGGCCCAGGCACATTCACTGGCGCGCGCGTCGCAGTCGCGACGGCGAAGGGCCTCGCGCTCGGCCTCGACCGCCCTGTCCTCCCCCTCTCGACCCTCGCCGCCGTCGCCGCGTCTCAACCACGACGCGGCGCGATCGTCGCGACCCTCGACGCCCGCCGCGGTGAGCTCTACGCCGCGCGCTTCGACGTTGAGCCCGAACCAGCGGCCATGAGCGGCCTGCACGTCCGTCGCCGCAGCCAAGACACAGTCGTCGCCGCCGCCGATCTGCTCGCCGAGATCGCCCAACTCGCCGCCGCGCCGACCATCGTCGGTACGGGCGTCCACGTGATCGCCGCGGCCCTCGCCGGATCCCAGTCACCGACGCCCGCACTCCTCCCCCTCGACGGGGTCCACGCCGCGGGCCTCTGGCAGGCCACCTGTGACGCCTTCGCCGCGGGCGTGTCCCTCCACCCGCGCGAGCTCGACGCTGTCTATCTGCGCGGCTCGTACGCCGAGCTCGGCGTCAATCGCCCCAAGCGCCCCTTCGTCCCGAGCCCCTTCGCGTGAGCTTCAACGCGCCGCCAATGGCCCGTCGAGCGTCCCAAGATCCAGCTTCGCGTCGCCGCGTTGGACGATGAACGGCCGCTGATCGAAGCGAAGCCGGCCCGCCCCGTCATGCTCGATGATCTCGAGCTTTCCCATCCCGTAGCCCAGCGGATCGTCCACCGCGAGCGGGTAGAAGATCTTCAGGTTGTACGGGTATGCCGCCGCGATCCCATCGATCACGAACGCCTCCACGCCGAAGCCCTCCTTCACGTCCCCGTACAGCTTGCCGCCGCTCGTCAGCGCGGGCTGCCCGTGGAACGCCGGCTGCCCGTCACCGTCGCGGACGTGCAGATCGACGTCGCTGAGCGCCGTATCCCAGCTCAGCACGAAGCGCAGCGACGGCGTCGTCGCCAGAGCGATCCCTTGGACCTCCAGCGCTGCCATAATAAATTCATGATCACCCGGTCGCGCCCGCAGCCAAGCCGCCGCCGCGAGCCCGATGTCATCATAGAGCACGTCCGCGATCGCCCGCGTCTCTGCGCGCGCCGCGGCCCACGCGAAGCCCGCGACCAACGTATCGAACGCCTCCCGATAGTAGCTCGCCCGCAGCAGCGCGTAGCCGAGGAGGCGGTGCGCTGACGGTGAGCCTGACTGCCGACGAATCGCCCGGCCATAGCTATCCAGCACCAAGTGCCGCGTCGCGCTCCCCAGCCGCTCCAGCCGCTCTCCAGCGAGTCGCTGCATCTCTGGCCGCGTCGGGAACAGATCGAGGATCGATCCATACGCCCGCGCCGCTTGATCCACGAGACCGATCGCCTCGAACGCCTCACCCAACGCCAGCAGCGCGCGCACATCCGCCGGCTCATCGGCGCGCCAGTCGCGAGCGAGGCGCAGCGCCTCAGCGTGCACGCCTCGGCGCAGCGTCTCCATAATCGCCAGATACAGCCCCTCGTATGCCTCTTCGGGTCGCCACCGCGGGCCGAGCTCGGGCTTCACCGCCGCAGCGGCCTGCCGCTGCTCCTCGCCGGGCCAACGACGCCCGCTCTTCGACTCCGTGAGCCACGACGGGCGCGGCTCCGCGGCGGGTCGTGGCGCCCGCCTCGCCTCCGTCGCCGAGGCCCAAGGCTGCGCTGGATTCTCCGTCGCGGCGCCGACCTGCTCGCTCCGGCCGCTCGTCAGCGGGCTCACCGGCACCGGCTCGATCGCCGGCTCCGGCGCGAGCGCGTGCGCCCGACCGCGGGCCGCCACGCGCGCCCGCTCGTACACCTCCACCCGATCCCCGCCGAACGCCAGCAGCGACGGCGGATCCGCCTCATCGAGGCCGAAGCGCCGGTAGTCGTCGGCCCGCCCCAGCATCGCCAGAGCGGTCGAGCCGTTCAGGATCCGGTGACGCGTCGACCACTCGCTGATCCGCCGCCGCCAGATCGCGCAGAGCTCGGCGGTCGCCGGATCACAGCTCTGCACCTGCTCGCCCATCCAGCCGACATAAGCCGCCGTCCACGCGTCCCGCAGCAGCGACGATGACGACGCGCGCGTCGCGGAGATCTCGATCGGCGGCGGCGCGTGTGGTCCTTCGACCAGCACCTGCAGCGGCCCCGCCGCGAGATCCTCGCCGAGCTCCGCGAAGACCAGCACTGTGTCGTCCGCCTGCACCGAGTCCACGAGGCTGGGGAACACCCACTCGCTGCCGGGCACCGCGATCGTGATCCCCGAGTGGACCTCGCGCGCCAGCTTGCGCGCGCTCACCTCGGCCGAGAGATCGCCGCGCAGCACCAGCCCCTCGCTCGCCAGCGCGCCGCTGCGGGTCAAGGCTTGGAGCAGGCGCGGCTGGTGGATCCCACCCATCGTGATCGCGTCGATCCTCCGGATCCCCGCCTTCGCTAGCAGCCCCAGCTCCGCCCGCAGCGCCTCCACGCTGCCGGCGCCCGAGGTCACCACGGCGTCGGTCATCAGCACCAGACGTTCGCCGACCGCGCGCCGCGACGCGACGTAGCGCAGCGCCTCCACCAAATTGGACGCCCCCAGCGCTCCTCGCCGCCGAATCGCCGCGATCGCGGCCTCATCAAACTCCGCCGCGCTCCCCTCGAAGATCGCCTCGACGCCCTGGTCAAAGCAGAGCACCCGGAGCCGCCGCTCCGTCGGGCTCTCCTCGCGCATCGCGGCGATGAGCCCCGCCAGACGCTCGAGGTTCCGTTCGAAGTCCAGCGCCTGGGACGCGCTCGTATCGAAGAGGATCGTGAGATCCTCGAGCGGATCGCTGTGGTCATGCGGGACAGGCCGGATCCGCGCCACGAACATGTTCTCATGACGAAGACCGAGCGAACGGACCCCGCTCTGGACCAGCAGATCAGCCGCGGGCGCGCTCGCCTCCTCGCGGCGGAGGAAGAGCTGCCGACCGTCCGCGAGGCGCCGCAGCTCGCCGACTCCTGCGGGCAGCACCAGCTCGCGACCGTAGATCCTGAGGTCGAGCTCATCCATCCGCGGGAGCCCGGCCAGGGCGACCCGATAGGGCCGCTCGCGGCCGCCCAAGTGCTCGACGTACGAGACGACCAGCCGGGTCGTTCCCTGCCGGATCCGCAGGTCACGCGCGACGAAGCGATCGCCGAACGAAGCCGCCGACGCCAACGCCGGCTCACGCTCGCCGCTCACCAGCGCGTCATAAGCGTCGCGGCGCGGCACCACCTCGGCCTCATCCCAATCGCCGTCTTGAAAGATCGCGAAGCGGGTCACCCTCGCGCCTGCTGGCAGCGTCAACGACAGCGCCGCCGCGAGCGCGCGCCCCTCGGAGTTCGCGAAGACCATGTCCAGCTCGGTGAACGCGATCAGCTCATCGAGCTGCGCGCGCACCGTCAGGCGTCGGAGCTGCAGCGGCGTCCCGTCCTCAGCCGTCATCGAGATCGGCGACGGACCGCGCCTCGCTGGCGACGCCACGTCGCCATGATCGGACGACGCACGTTCACCCGAAGGCGCCGCGCAGGCGCACAACATCAGCGCCGCGAGCGCCCCGCCGAACGCCGCTCGGCGCCGCATCGCTCGGCTACGCTTACGCACCCTCCGCGTCGCGCTTGAAAGCACAGACTACCGTCGCACACCGCCGTAGCGCGCGCAACAGAGTCACCCGGCCGCGACCACCCTCGCGCGCGTCGCGGGCCCGCCAGCCGAAGCGCGCCCGCGGCGCGGGCGTCGTCATTCGCGGCGGCGCGAGCGACGATCTCAAGCGGCGCTCCGCCGCGCCAGGCGCAGCACGATCGCCGCGCCGCCCAGGGAGCTCACCGCCACACGCGCCTCGCCGCCCAGGTCCAGCGCGATCTTCTTGACGATCGCCAGGCCCAACCCGCTGCCGCCGCGCCGCGACGAGACATAGGGCTCAAAGACCCGCTCCCACATCTCTACCGGGATCCCCGGCCCATTGTCCTCCACCCACACCTCGACCATCCCTGCGAGATCGTCAACGCGCGCCGAGATCCGCACGTGCAGCGGCCCCTCGTCCGCCTCACGCCGCGAGAGGACCGCGTTCTCCACCAAGTTCACCAGGCACTGCTTGAGGAGCTGCCGATCGCCGACCACCTCGATGGTCACGGGCGGCGCGATGACCTCGAGCGTATCGCTCCCCGATTCGGTGAGGTGGCCATAGGCGCGCGTGAATTCCTCGAAGAGCCGAGCGAGCTCCACCGGCTCGGGCCGCGCCTCTGGGACCTTCGCGAAGCTCGAGAAGGTCGCCACCATCCGTCGCAGCCCTTCGACCTCATCTTCGACGATCTCCGCCGAAGCGGCGAGCATTCGGCTGAACTCCGGCGAGGCCTGAGGGTCCTTCTCACGCAGCTGCTGCACCGCCAGCAGGATCGGCGTCAGCGGGTTCTTGATCTCGTGCGCGATCCGGCGGGCCACATCTTGCCAAGCCGAGACCCGCTGCAGGTACGCGAGCTTGCGCTGGGCCGCGTCGAGCTGCTCGAGCATCTGATTGAACGCCGCGCCGAGCTGCCCCATCTCGTCGTCGGCGCGCGCGCGGGCCCGGACCTCACGATCACCCGCCGCGACCGCGCGGATCACCGCGCTGAGCTGGGACACCCGACGCGTGGTCGCGCGCGCCATCCAGGACCCCGCGATGAAGGCGATCATCAACACCAACGCGCTCGCCGCCGCCATCGCTCGCGTCACCGCCGCGTCGAGCGTCGCGTAGTCGACCGTTCGCGCGCCGACGCTCACCAACCCCGACTCGCGGCGCAGCGCCTCCAGCGCCTCGTGTCGGCGCTCCACCGCCGGATCCATCGCGAACACCGCCGCCAACGCGAGCGACGCCGCCTCATCCTCACGGCGCGGCAGCGCTGAGCGCCCTGGAACCCAGATCCACGCGCCCCCGTCCTCCGGCAGCGCCGACTCGCGCTCACGCCTCGCGAGCGGCGCCTCACCGCGGCGCACCTCGAGGCTCACCAGATCCGCCTCACGAGCGAAGATCTCGTCGACCAAGCCCGGCACCGTCGCCCCCCCGCCGCGGCTCACCGCAGCGTCGAGCTCCCGCAAGAGAGCCCCGCTACGAGCCTCATAGGTCGCCTTCCGAGCCTCGACCAGATCGCTGTAATACGACGCGGCGATCTCGACCACCAGCTCGCTGCGCGTGACCGTCGCGCCGACGATCCCTTCAAAGGTCCCGACCGTCAGCTCCACCAAGTACGCCGACGCGCCGACGCACAGCACCCCGAGGAGCGCCAGCGCCGCGATCACCCGCGACTCGAGTCGACCCCACCACGGGATCTTGGGCAGCGGCGCGCCGGCTGGATCGTCGTTGTGGGTCATCGTCTCACCAAGTAGAACGCTGGCGCGGTGCGGATCCCAACCGTCTTCTCCGCGGTCGGAGCGTCGCTGACAAAGATCCCGATCCAGCGCGAGAACACCGCGAGATCGCGCCCCTGCGCCCGATCACCCGCGCCTGTCCCCTCGAGCGCCCCCGCGGCGATCGGGTTTCGCTGCGCCAACACCGTCACGAAGTAGGTCGCCTGCGGCCCTCGCTCGAGCGCGTCGGCGTCGGCGACGCGCAGGCGCTCCAGCGACGTCGCCCGCGCCACCGCGTCATCACGAGAGGCGAAGCTCGCCGTGATCGGGCTCGACTCATCGTCACGGATCACCACGGTGAAGCGCTCCTTCCACGGGTTCCACTGGAGCTTCACCACCCGTCGTCGACTCACCAGCGGTCGCCCGCCGCCGCTGCGGTAGAGCGCCACCTCGAACACGAGCGTCGTCGCGAAGCCCGACTCCAGCGCGCGGATCACCTCACCGTCGCGGACCGGCAGCAGCTCGGGCGTCGCCACCGTCATCAGCACGCCGCCGCCTGCCTCCACGAAGTCGGCCCTTCGCGCGCGCAGCAGCTCGCGGCCGCCGATCGCCAGCGCGGGCAACGACAAGCCCGCCACCAGCAGCGCGCGTCGCCTCACAGCGGCAGCCTCCGGGTCGCGTTACCGACCGACAGCTCGATCGTCCCCAGGGCCGTCTCGAGGCGCAGGCCGAGGCCGAGGTTCAAGCCCAACGGAGCCGCCCGCGCGCCGATCGATCGCCAACCCGCGCGCTCCGCCGCGTCACCGAGCAGCGAGTACACGCCGCTCGACACGAACACGTGCCCGCCCAGCAGCCCGCGCGGCAGCCCGCGGCGGAACAGCGGCCACACGTACTCGAGATCGCCGCGGAAGAAGAGCACCCCGAAGGCCCGCCCGGCGATCCCCGTCCCGAGCAGATCGAAGGCGCTGCGCGTCGAGTAGATCAAGCCCATCTCGCGGCCTGGTGCGAGATCGCTGAGGTCCCCGCCGTAAAACAGCTCAAATCGCGGTGCGGAGCCGGAAATTTGCCCGCCGAGCACGCTCGGGGTGATCCAGTGGCGCCACGGCAATCGGAACGTATATGCCCCGCCGCCGACCACCCGCACGTACTCGTACTCGGAGCCGATCATCGGCGAAGAGACGTGGATATCAAGGCCGAAGCGGCCCCCTTTGCCGAGCTGCGCCGCCTGCTCGCGGCCATCCCAGTCGAGCGACAGCCCCGCCGTCGTCAACCGCGAGATCCCCCCGTTAAGCGCCAGATCCACCCCTTCTGGCGCTTGTGTGTCGATCCGTTCGAAGCGGTAGTCCACCGCGAGCCGCAAGCTCGTCGTGATCGGGAAGGTACCGCCGACGATCCCGCCGACGCGTGAATAGTCGAGCGCGCGAAAGAGCCGCGGATCGGGGTCGCCTGGCGCCCCAGCGACCCGATATGGCTCGCTCGCCGAGAGCACATAGACCGTGCCCGCCAGCCCGAAGCGCGCCTCTGGGATCCGCGGCGCCTCGATGGAGAGGCGCAGCCCCTGCTGACGGCGGGCCTTCGCGATCTGCCGCGGCGGCGTCCCCCAGATCAACCCGCCGCCGACGTGGATCGCCCGCCCCAAGAAGTTGCGCTCGACCAGCTGGATCCCCCCGTGAAACGGCGTCATCAGCGACGATCCCAGGAAGAGCTCGCTCACGGTGAGGGACGCGCGCTCCTCGACGTCGACCACCAGCGTCACCGATGCCATGTCCTTTGGGTCAGGTACCAGACGAAGCGTCACCCGCGCGAAGTACCCGGTCGAGATCAACCGCGCGCGAGCCCGCTCGACCCGCGCGTCCTCCGGCCACAGCAACGTCGCGCCTGCGCTCAGCTCCTCGCTCGCCAGCGCGTCCATGACCTGGCGCTCGGACACTTGCTCGAGGCCCACCGCCGAGATCGACCCGATCTTCAGCGTGCGCGAGGGACCCTCAGGCTCCGAGGCCGCCGCCTGGGCCGCGCTGGCCCCGCCCGCCGCTGACGTCGACGCCGACACGAACGCGAGCGCGCCGAAGCAGGTCCAAGCCGGGAAGACCCCTCGCAGACGGGCGGAGCGGATCATCGGCGCCAGTGTACTGGCGTCTCGCGAATTCGGAGGGCCAGCTCCGCGAGCTGCTCGGGCGTGTTCACGCCTGCGACCTCCTCCGCGTCGACCCGCACCGTCGCGACCTCACCCTGGCTCGCCGCCCGCGCCACCAGATCCGTGAGGTAGATCTCCCCCTGCGCGTTCTCTCGGCCCAGCAGCGGCAGCTCCCGCCGCAGCAGCTCGGCGTCCGCGCAATACACCCCCGCGTTGCACTCCCGGATCGCCCGCTCGACCGCGCTCGCGTCGCGCTCCTCTCGCACCCCGATCATCGCCCCCCACGCGTCGCGCAAGATCCGCCCGTACCCCGTCGGCGACGGCGGCTCAAAGGTCGCGACCGCCAGCCCTGCCGAGCTCTCACGCGCCGCGTCGAGCAGCCGCCCCAGCGTCGCCGCCTGCAGCAGCGGCACATCACCGCTCAAGATCAGCGTCGGCCCCGCGTGCCCCTCGATCGCCGGCAGCGCGCACAGCACCGCGTGACCGGTGCCGAGCTGCTCGATCTGCTCCGCGAAGCGCGCCCGCGGCGACGCCTCCTTGACCGCCTCACGCACCGCCCCCGCGCCATAGCCGACCACCACCACGACCGCCCTCGCCCCTGCCGCAGCGGCCGCCCGCAGCGGGTGCACGATCAGCGGCTCCCCCGCGAGCGGGTGCAGCACCTTTGGCAAGTCGGAGCCCATGCGGGTCCCGCGGCCTGCCGCCAAGATAATCGCCAACGGCGAGTCCATGCCCGAACCTAGCCTGAAACGCGCCGCCGAGTCACCCCAGCTCACGAGCGAGCCAGCTCGATCAACGAGCGCAGCGCCCTCACCGCCGCCCGCGCCTTCGCGACCGGCCCCTCGCTGTAGATCGCCCGGATCGTCTCGCTCAGCAGCGGGAGCGTCGCGTCACGCACCGGGTACACCGAGATCCCGCGGCGGATCGGCAGCCGATCGCGGACCACCGCCTTCTCGTTGCAGCACGCGCGCAGCCCCTCAGGCCCGTTGATCCTACCCACCCCGGAGACCTTCACCCCCCCGAAGGGCAGGTCCTGCATCATGTAGGCGAGCCCGTAGTCGTTCACGACCGTCATGCCCGCGACGATCCCTCGCGTCAACCGCTCTGCGCGGCGTCGGTCGCGGGTGAACACGCTCGAGCCCAAGCCGTACGGGCAGTCATTCGCGAGGCGCAGCGCCTCGTCCTCCGAGCTCACCCGGATCACCACCATGACCGGACCGAAGTGCTCTTCTTGGGTGATCCGCATCGAATGATCCACATCGACCAGCAGCGTCGGCTCGTAGTAGTTCCCCCCGAGCGCCTTGCTTCGGCGCCCGCCCGCCAGCAGCCGCGCGCCCCGGGCCACCGCGTCGTCGACCAGCGCCTGGATGATCTCTATCTGCCGCGGCATCGTCATCGCGCCGACATCGAACTCGCCGTGCAGCGGCGGTCCTTGGCGCAGCGCGACGATCCGGCTCCGCACCCTGTCGATGAACTCCTCGTAGATCCCGTCGAACACGTAGATCCGCTCCGCGCCCACGCACATCTGCCCGCACGCGGTGAACACCCCCAGCATCGCCGCGTCCGCGGCCTGCTCGATCGCGGCGTCATCGCAGACGATCATCGGATCCTTGCCCCCCAGCTCGAGCACCACCGGCGTCATCGTCTCCGCCGCCGTCGCCATCACGCGCCGGCCGTTCTGCGGCGATCCCGTGAAGAAGATCTTATCGACCCCTGCGCCGATCAGCGCCTGGCCTGCCTCGCCATAGCCGGTGATCACCTGGAGCAGCTCGGGATCATGGCCGCGACGCCGTAAGATCGCCCGCAGCCGCGCCAGGTAGCGCAGCGACGACGCGCTCGCCAGCTCGGACACCTTCGTCACCACCGCGTTACCGGCGAAGAGCGCCGGGATCAGCGGGCACAGCAGGTTGTGGAACGGGAAGTTCCACGGCGAGATCACGCCGATCACCCCGAGCGGCGCATACTCGACCGCCGCGGACTTGTGCATCAGGATCCCGGAGCGTCGCGGTGACCGCCGCAGCGCCGCCTCCCCGTGGGCGATCGTGTAGCGCAGCTTCTCGCAGACCGGGAAGATCTCGCCCATCGCCGCGTCCACCATCGTCTTGCCCGAGTCACGACAGGCCCACTGCGCCAGCTCCTCTTGGTGCTCGAGCGTATCTCTGAGTATCTCACGGAGCACCCCTCGGCGCTCCTCGAAGCCCACCCGCGCCCACGCCAACTGGGCCGCCCTCGCTCGCCGCACCGCCGCGACGATCGCCGCGCGGTCCATCACTGGCGCCTCACCGATCACCTCGCCGGTCGCTGCGTCACGACAGAGGATCACGGAGGGGTGCGGGGGAGGAGACGGCGCGAGCGGCAGATCCATTGCGATCCCATGGTGGCCCGCGCCGCCCCGACTGACCAGGCCCAAAGCCCACGCGAGCGGCGGCGCGTGAACGCCGTCACACCCCGCCGCCCGCAGATCTCTCCGACCTATCTCCTACTTCTTGTCGCCGAAGTCGCACATGAACTGCGTCGACGTATAACCCGGCGCCACGATGTCGTTGTACCCGGTCACGTCGCCGTTCACGTCCCACACGTAGTACATCGACGACGTCACCCCGTTGTCGCCGTTCGGCTCGGTGATGTTCGTCTTGTTGCCGACGTAGAAGGGCCCGTCGTCGCCCGCCCGCCAGGTCGTGCACCCCACGCTGTTCATCGCCTTCTGCGAGCAGTTCGCGCCCTGCACCTTGGGATAGATCCCCAAAATGTACATAAAGCCAGGATCACCGAAGCTCTGGATCCCCGCGTTGGTCGCGATCTTGTACGACGCGACCACGTGCGCCGCGGTCCGCGGGATGAAGAGGTTCATCCCGAACTTGTCGCACTCCGCCTCCGCCTGCGCCGCGTTGTGCGCGTTCGGCATCAGCCGCTTGAGGTACGAGTAGCCGCCGCCGTCGGTCGTCATGTCGCAGTGCGCGTCGAACGGGTTGATCCCGTCAGGCGTCACTTTATAGGCGCCGCTGGTCGCGTCAGGATCGAACTGTTTGATCACCAAGCAAGTCTTCGGCAGCGCGCAGTTGCCGAGGCAGCCGTCCTTGCTGCTGCTGTTCGCGTCGTCGCAGCCCTCCTCGCCGTTCTTCACGCCGTCGCCGCAGTAGGCCGCCAGCGACTCGCAGCCGGCCTCGCAGCCGTCGTAGGCGCCGTCGTTCACCCCGTCATCGCAGGCCTCGACCCCCTCCTGGATCACACCGTCCCCGCACGACGCCGCCGCGCAGCTCGACAGGCACGCGTCCGTCTCCACTAGGTTGCCGTCGTCACACTCCTCCTCGCCCGCCTGGACGAACCCGTCCCCGCAGCTCGCGGGCACACACGTGCCGAGGCACGCGTCCGAGTCCTCCGCGTTGCCGTCGTCGCAGAGCTCACCGTCCTGCAGCACGCCGTCCCCGCAGCTCGCGAGCGCGCAGGCGTTCGTGCACTCGTCCCCGTCGTCATCGTTGGCGTCATCACAGCCCTCCGCGCCGTTAACCACCCCATCCCCGCAGAACGCCGCCAGCTCCCCGCAGCCCGGCATACAGCCGCCGTAGGCGCCATCATTCACCCCATCGTCGCAGGCCTCGCCGCCGTCGACCACCCCGTTCCCGCACAGCTCCTCGCCGGTGTCAGTGTCCGTATCCGGGCCTGTGTCCGTGTCCGTGTCCGTGTCCGTGTCCGTGTCCGTCGCTGTCGCATCGGTCGTCGCGCTGGTCGTCCCCGACGTCGAGGACGCGGTCCCGCTGCCATCGCTCGTCGAGCCGCCTTCGCTCTCGCTCTCGCCCGTCGTCGCATCCCCTGTCGTCGTCGTCGTCCCGCTCAGCGTGCTCGACTCTGTCGCCCCAGGATCGGAGCCTGCGCAGCCGCTGATCGCCGCCACCAGCCCGCATGTCGCCCACAGCCCCCACATCGTGCGCTTGCCCGAAAAAGACCTCATCCCAAGCCCATCCAATCCCGCGTCACCGCGTCCCCCCAGCATATCTGAGGGAGCCGCGCGCTGGTGACCGACGCGCCGTCGGTCATGGAGCCTAATAGCCCGCGAGGTCGACGCCGAACACGAAGCGCTTCCCCGCGAATTCGTTCTGCGACCACAAGCGCCCGCCGACGCGGTCGTACATCAGATCCTCCGGGCCCACCACCCAGCCGTGGCTCACGCTCGGCGCGCCCGCGGAGGTTTGATACAGACGGCCCGCGGCGCCGCTCTGCGCGCTACAGGACAACCACCACTCCCCACCGACCGAGAGGGCCCCTTGCACGTCGCTCTCCTGCGCGAAGAAGAGCTCGCTCGCCGCCGTCGCGCCGCGCGCTGGATCGCTCGCCAGCAGCCGCTCGCCGGCCAGCGGCCAGCGCGCCAGCTTGCCCGCGACGTCGTGGTCGTGGAACTCGCCGGTGATCAGCGAAGGCGGCGAGCTCGTCGCGTCGAGCGCGACGAAGGACGAGCGGATCCAGCAGCTCTCGCTGCTCAGCAGATACGCGCCCACCTGCGGGAGCGCGTACTTGTAGCCATAAGCGTGGTACTCGCCCGTCTGCGCGTCGTAGCCGATCCGATCCTGCGCGGTCGACACCTCCAAGATCTGCGACGTGTCGTAGACACGCAGCCCCTTCGCGGTGTCGGCGACGTACAGATAGCGGCCCACCCACGCGATCCCGCCGGCGTGCACCTTCGTCGCCCGCAGGTCGATCCGATCGCCGTCGAGGTACGGCTCGACCAAGAGCACGTGGCGATACGGCGCCGCGCCGCCCTCGCCGAGCGCAGAGACGTCGACGAACGAGATCCTCGCGACCTCCTCGCGATCCTTCAGGCCGCTCACCGAAGACTTGTGGTACCAGCTCACCGCCACCACCTCACGCCCCGCGACCAAACCGTCCTCGCTCGCGTCGAAGCTGCCGCTGATCCCTTGAGGCATCCACGCGCCGTCGTGGAAGTCGACGTCTTGCCAGCGGAAGGCCCGATCGAGCCCCGCCACCTCGCTCAAGTGTGAGACCCCGCCGTCGACCGCTGACGCCAGCCGATCGAAGTCCCCGAGCACCCCCTCGATCCCGACGATCGGCAGATCCTTCCCCAGCGCGGCCACCCGGATCGACTGCAGCTCCCACGTGTCTTGATCGACCAGCTCAAAGCGGCACGGCGCCCACGGACGGAGCCCGCCGTGCCGGGTCAGGTGCGCGTCTGCGTCGCCTGGACACGCCGCGCTCTTCAACTCGACACAGAGGTTCACGTCCGCGACGCCCACGCCGCCAGTCGGGCTCGAACTCGGCTCCTCTGGCGCGGGCTCCTCCCCCGGCACCTCCGGCTCCTCCGGCTCCTCCGGCACGGTCGGCACCTCCGGCGCCTCCTCCTCGGCGTCGCCCGGGCGAGGAGCGGGCTCCTCGATCATCAGCGGGTCGCCCTCATCACCCGCACAGGAGGTGAGCAGGCTCAACATCAGCCCCATCGACGCGGTCTTGGATCGGGTCATGCTCGCCAACCTTGGTCAGATCACCAGCACCGCAACCCCCGACCTCGCCGCATACGTTGCGCGCCGCGCCTCAGCTCTCCGTGAAGAGTCGATGACGCTCGCGACCGTAGACCGCCCGCCAATCGACCCACTTCCCGCGCACGTGCAGGACTGCCAAGCGCACCAGCTCGGCGCTCGCCCCGGGCTCACACCAGAGCACCAAACGATCGCTGGCGACCGCCTGCAGCCCCTCAAGGAAGCGCTCGCGCTGCGACGCGACGATCGCCACGCGGTGCGGGTGATGGCGACGCAGCGCCGCGGTCGCGCAGCTGCGCGGCAACGACACCCGCTCGTCCTCGAGCACGTTCGTCCACCACCACACCAAATTATCGAGCTCCTCCGCCGAGCGGGCGGAGAGCGGCAGCACGAACACCGCGTCCGCCGGCTCCGTCGCGGCGCCGATCGTCGACGCCCGCGCCGCACCGTCGACCGCGAAGTGCTCGATGCAGCGCGAGACGCTCGACTCGATCGAGGTGAGCAGCGTCGAGAACCACTGAGGCCGCCCCGCGCCCCCTCGCGGATCCTCCCCGATCGTACCCACGACGCTCATTCCGCCGCCGATCCTAGCATTCGCAGCGCGCGATCGCATCACGATGAGTGTAGCGAGCCGCGACCTACCCACGGATCTCCGAGCCACCGCCCCGCGCGCTGCCGACGAGCGTGGTAAAAACAGACGGTGATGACCGCGAACGCCGAAGTCCGCCCTGCGGCCGCCCTCTTGCACCCGGCGTGGCTCGGCGCGCTCGTCCTGCTCGCGCTCAACGATCACATCTTGAAGGGGGGCCTGCACGCGCCTTCCCTGCTCGTCGGTAAGCTCAGCGACATCACCGGCCTCTTGGTCGCGCCCGCGCTCTTCGCCGCGCTGCTCCGCGTCCGCAGCCTGCGCGGGCTCTTCGCCGCCCACCTCGCCGTCGGCCTCGTCTTCGCCGCGATCCAGCTCTCGCCCGCCGCTGCTGCGGCCTGGAGCGCCCTGATGGCCGGGCTCGGCGCCCCCTGGAAGATCACCTCCGATCCTGGCGACCTCCTCACGCTCCCCAGCCTCCTCGTCTCATGGCGGCTCTTCGTCCCTGTCATGCTCGGAGCGCCGCCGATCATCGGCCTGCGCCGCCTCGCCACCGCGACCGCCGGCTGTATCGGTCTGCTCTTCTGCGTCGCCACCAGCCCGCCGCCTGAGACGATCCCCTACAACCCGCTCAACACCGACGTGTACATCCACAACGACACCGGCGAGCGGCTCGTCTTGATCATCCGCCAGCTCCGCGCCGATCTCGAGACCGACTGTGAAGTCGTCACCACCGCCCCGGAGCTGCTGCGCGAGCCACACTTCGGCGAGCCGGCCACCTGGTCCTTGGGCAACCAGGTCAACGCCGCCGCCCTCCCACTCGCGGGAGATCCGGCGCCCACACGCCCTTGCCGCGCCATCCTACTCACGAGCGACACCATGGCGCCGACGGTCGTCACCTGGGCTCGCGACGATCTGCCGCTCACCATCCAACCCGGCGTCGTCCACGGCGAGGACCACGCCGAGGGCGCCCTCTTGATCAGCGACGAGGACGGCGACACCGAGCTCACCCCGATCGGCGCCATGAGCATCACCCCGCTCGGCGCCGGCGACAGCGATCAAGCAGCCAACTGCCCCGCCCAGAGCGAACTCGATCGCCTCTTCTGGAGCGCCCCTGTCCCCACCGGCATCGCCCAGCTCACCGAGGTCGATCTCGGCGCCGACGGCTGCTACGCCCTCGGCCTCGACGGCGCTCGCTGGTACCTCTGCGCGCCCGCCCCGCTCTTCCCGTTCCAGGTCGGCGACTGGGTCTCCTTAAAGGCCACCAGCGGGACCAGCAGCGACACCGTCCAGCTCGATCTGCTCGACGGCCCTGGCGGCGAGCCGGCGACCCCAGCCCGCCGGCTCATCGTCTCGCGCGGCGACGGCTTCCCCTTTATCCCCGGGCTCAGCGGCGAGCCCAGCGCGCAAGCGGGCTGCACGTACCAGGTCTCAGGCGCCTGCGCGGCGGTGACCCGCCCCATCGAGCTCCTGGTCAACCACGGCGACGGCGCCACCAACCTCACCGTCGGAGCCCCGGTGACCGTGCCTGACGGTCTAGGCGGCGTCTGGACGCTGGACCTCGCCTACGCGCAGCGCCCGGCCTTCTTCGACCCCGCCTGCGATGAAGGCGACAACAGGCTCACCGATCACATCGACCTCGCCGCCCTCTACTCGCCCTGATCCGCCGCCGCGCTCGCCGCCGGCACATAGATCTCGCGCACACGGCTGCTCTCTTGGTCGATGTTGAGCCCGTGCGAAGACGCCCGCGGCACCCACACGTGCGGCGCCGTGCTCGCCTTCGGCGACCCCGAGCAGGACACAGCGGCCAGCAGCGCCGCCAGCAGCATTATCGCCGCGCCGCGGCTCAAAAGCGCCCCCACAGCGCGAGGCCGAAGTGGTGGCTGTTCATCGTCGGCACCGCCGCGATCACCGCCCGCTCGTAGGCGCGCATATCACGGCGATAGCGGAGCCCCCACAGCGCCATGCCCAGGCCGCTCGACACCATCATCGCCGAGCCGTCGAGCGCCAGCCGAGCCGCGGAGAACGGGCACAGCTCGCTCCCTGGCGTGAACAGATCCGGGTCAGGAGCCGCCTGGCGATAGGGACCTGTCTCTCCGACCATACAGCGCCACCACAGCACCTCGTTCGTCACCCCGCCGATCGCGCCCACCGCCGCCAGCGTGAGGCCTGCCGCGATCATGCCCTTCGTCGGGCGCGTCCGCCGACCCAGCGCCGTGTCCATGTACGCGTCGTAGCGGCCGCGCAGCGCCCCGCCGATCGGCGCCAAGATCATCGCGGGGCCGATGAAGAGCCGCTCGGTCACCCCCGACATCGAATTATCGTTCAGCGCCAGATCGCTGAGTTGGATCACCGCGCCGACGCCGAAGGTCGCCGCTGCCGCGATGAACAGCGCCTTGCCGTCGCCCTGCGGCGGCGCCACCTTCACGTAGTCGCGCCACAGCAGCCACGCTGGGATCTCCTCCGCCTGACGCGGCTGCGTCGTCACGGCCGTGGCGGTCGTCGTCGCCGACGCCTCAGCGGCCTCGGCCGAGTTCGAAGCGACAGACAGAGCGAGGACGAGCGCCCGGATCACGCCTGCGACGGTACCCCGCCTCACCGGCGGCAGCAAGGGACGACCCCCTCACTTGGGCTCGCGGAGCAGGCGCACACGGACGTGTTGGTGCTGACGCAGCTTGTACTGCGCGTGCGAGCTCTCGCCCAGCTCGTTCGACTCCGCGGTCGCGCGATCGAGCACCTGGAACTCCGCCAGCACGAAGACGACGCTGCCGCGGCCGCCTTGGCGCTCCTCGGGGCCCAGCAGATCGGCCACGCGCACCGGCAGGTCGGCGATGAAGTTCAAGATCTTGAAGCCAGCCCCCGAGAACTCGTTGGTCTCGAGCCCGCCCCCGTCCTCGCCCTCCGCCGCGCTCCTGGTCGCCTGCAGCCGCGACCCGTCGATCAGCGAGTTCACCGTCTGCCCCGGGACCACATAGTTGAAGGGGATACAGCGGCGCAGCATGATCTGCAGCGTCGGCACCAGGTCCTCGGGACCGCGGACGATCAAGCGGAAGCGCAGGCGGTCGAACACCCGCGCCGCGTTGGTCTCGCGCTTGACCAGCATCTTCGTGATCAGCGAGTCCTTGGTCTTACGCGACCACGAGAACTCGACCACGGGCACCCCTGCGGTCCGCAGCGCGTCGATCATCAGCGTCACGTTCTCCTCGACCAACGAGAAGATCTGGTTGTCTGAGATCGCCAGGGTCGTCCGCAGCTCGCGGGCGTCCAGGTGATAGATGATGTGCATCACCTTGAGCAACATGCAGGCTTGGCGCTGCTGCGCCGAGCTCTTGCCCGAGGCGATCAGCGGCAGCGCTAGCCAATCGACGCCGCTGGCGATCGCTTCATCCAAGCGGATCTTGAGGGTCTCGAGGATGTAGCGGGCCGCCTGCGCGCGCAGCTCCTGCAAGCGGTCGCGGTCGCGCGGATCGTCGACATCCAGGCAGTTCAACGCGAGCAAGCGCCGCACCTCATCCTCGGTCGTGAAGGAGAGGCGATGCCAGTCGACGACCGACTGTCCGCGCAGCAGGAGCTGGATCTCGCTGATGTCTTGCAGCGAGAGCGCAGCGCCACCGTCGGCGCGCCGCCACAGGCTGTGCGAAGTAGGCAAGCCCGGGCGATCTGGATCCTGGCGGCTCATCGCCCTGCACCTCGCGCGAGGCCGAGCGCAGCGCGGGGCTCAGCCGAGGCGGCGCGAGAACCGCAAAGTACCCACCAAGAGGCCGACGGTGATGAGAGCTGCACAGATATTTCCGAGGTAGGCGGTCATGTGGGGAGCTTCCTGTCTGGCGTGCGCGGCGAGCGTGGTCGTCACCTATCACGAGTGCTGCGATCTACGGAAAAAACGCACAATGTAAGACAAGAGCGCGGCGACCGGGCTCGGGCCTCGCCCTCACACCCCGTACGCATCGCCGCAAATAACATATTCCCGAGGCCCGCGGAAAGCCTTGATAACGCGCAGCGCATCGCGGCGCAGAGCGCCCTAGAGGCCCTCTTGCGCGCTCAATTACGAGATCGAGGGGATCGCCGAGGACGCGCGCCCACGAGGCCCGCGCGCTCACCAGAGATCTTCGCAGCGATCGCCTCCAGGGCGATCGCGCACCCGCGACGTGCTGGCGCGCGCACAGCAGTGCGGGTAGCGTTCCGCCCATGGCGGATCAACGCGCTGACGACGACGATCGTATGAGCTCCAGCTTCCGTCGCAAGCTCAGCGAGGGCATCACCGGCCTCTTGGACCCCGAGGGGGCCTTCGGCAAGGGACGCGACTACGTCTCGGGCTTCGCCCAAGGGACCAAGAGCGAGCTGGTGCGCATCTTCGCCAGCGAGGTCCGATCCTTCCTCGACAACATGGACAGCGTCGAGATGCTCCAGCGCGTGATCGCCGGCCTCGTCATCGACGTCAAGGCTGAGATCCGCTTCTCGGTCGACAAAGAGGGCAAGCTCCGCGCCGCCGTCACCCGCCAGGACACGAAGGCCAGCGCCCCCGAGCCCGCGCCCCCAGCGCCCCCAGCGCCCGCCGCCCCGTCACCGACCAAACCGCGCCCGGCCAGCGACCCCGAGTGACGCGCGCCAGCGGGCTCGCGCTCAATCGAGCGAGAGCCCGCTCAACACCCCGGGTCGCGCCTCGATCTCCCCCTCTTCTTCATCCTTGCCCACCTTACCGCCGCCGCGCTCGTCGTCCTCGGGGAAGACCCCGAGCTTGCGGTTGATGAGGCGGTAGAGATCTTGGCCGAGCTTGAGCCCGAAGCCGGAGATGATCGCGCGAATCAGGGTCGACATGCGGAGGATCCTAGCAGCCCCCGCACGAACTCGCCTGCGCGGCCGCGCCAGCTACTCCGGGATCGCGCACACCCCGAGGTCCCCATACCCGGGCGGGGCCATGCCATCCGCGAAGTACGGCACGCAGCTCTCGCTCTCCTGGCACGGGCCGTCCCCCTCTGAGATCGCGCAGAAGGGCGAGCAGCAGCCGTTCGCGTCGATACACCCGGCGCTCGAAGCCGCGCCCACGCACATCAGCCCCGGCTGGCACTGGTTCGTGTAGCTACAACCGGATCCTTGGCCGCCCTCCCCTGGGCCGACGCTGGTCTTGAAGCAGACGAACGAGTCGCCACCAGAGGGATAGCAGCCCTGCCCCGCCGCGCAGTCTTGGACCAGCGGATCGCAGTTCGCGAGGCAGATCGGCAGCGAGCCGTCGTTGTAGGTCACGCACTTCGCCCCGCTCTGCGGGCACAGATCGTTCGCGTCGCAGAACTCGACGCAGGTGCCGCCCATCCCTTCATCGTCGGTCAGCAGACAGATGAAGCCGAGCGCGCAGTCATCGAGGCCGGTGTACTTGCCGTCCTTGACGTCGCAAGGGTCACCGACCTGCCCCTCACCCGCGACCGGCACGCACTTGTTGATCCCCCACGGCTCCCCCTCCATCGGCGACACCGCGGTGCACTTCTCGCCGCGCGGGCAGTCCTGAGACTTCGGATCGCAGGCGCCGGTCATGCCTCCGGTGTCACAGTCGAGGAACGAGCAGCCGGTGTCTGTCTCGCCGGCGCTCGTCGAGCTGGTCATCGACGTCGTCATCGATGTCGTCGAGCCGCTGCTCGTCCCAGCGGTGCTGTCGGTCGAGCCGCTGCTCGACGTCGTCGGATCGCCGGTCATCGAGCTCGATCCGCTGGTCTCTGTCTCCGCCTCGGTCTCTGAGGCCTTCGGGTTACAGGCGAACGAGAGCGCCAGCAAGGCGCTCGCCAACAGCAGGGATCCAGGAGCGTGTAGTGTCATCGTCATTCGCCACATTACCAGAGGACAGGTCCAGCCCGCTGCACCTGAGGACGGACGAGCCCCCGCGAGTCGACGCGAGATCCCCCGCGATCTCACCAAAACCTTGACCTTAACCCCGACTTTGTATACACCCGTTCAGTGTCCTCAATGGCGCAGACCCCGCAAACGCACCACGACGCTGCCATGAAGCCCACGTTGACCCACCGCCAGCAGCAAGCGCTGAGCTTCATCTCGAGCTGCCTCGACCAGCGCGGCTACCCGCCGACCCTCCGGGAGATCGGCGAGCACATGGGGATCCGCTCGACCAACGGCGTCAACGACCACCTCAAGGCGCTCGAGCGCAAGGGGTACCTCCAGCGCGACGAGCTGAAGAGCCGCGCCTTGCGCCCCGTGGATCAGCCCGAGAGCAGGCGCGCCGAGGTGCCGATCCTCGGCCGCGTCGCCGCCGGCCAGCCGATCCTCGCCGAAGAGAACATCGTCGACAGCGTCGGCGTCGACCCATTCTTCCTGGGGTCGACCGACTCACGCGAGGTCTTCGGCCTCGTCGTCCAGGGCGAGAGCATGATCGACGACGGGATCCACGACGGCGACTACATCTTCGTCCGCCGCCAATCGACCGCCGAGCGCGGGGAGATCGTCGTCGTGATGATCGAAGGTGAGGCCACCGTGAAGCGGATCTACCCTGAGGGCGACCGGATCCGCCTCCAGCCGGCCCACCCCACGATGGCCCCGATCTACCTCAGCCGCGCTGATTTTCGCGCCGCCGAGGTCTTGGGCAAGGTCATCGGCGTCTTTCGCCGCGTCCACTAGCCCTCAGGCCCCGTAGCGGCGGGATCGCCGCGTGAACGACCCGACCCCACCAGCGCCCCCGACGCCGCCAGATCCTCCCGTCCAAGCGGCCGGATCGCCCCTCTCCATCAACTTTCGCTACATTGGAGCCCGTGAACCGCCGCCAGGCCTCAGCGGGCGCCATCATCGCCTGCTTCCTCGCCTCGATCGCGATCAACGTCGGTGTGATCGTGACCAGCGCGAGCCTCTACGCGGGCGGTGACGCGCTTCACCTGCCCGCGACCAGCCTCCAGCGGCCACGCTGCGGCCAGATCAGCCGCGAGCTCCTCGAGCTGGTGATCGCCGGCCCAAACGGCCGCCCTGGCGCCCTCGCCCTCGAGCTCCGCGACGTCCTCTTCGGCCCCCCCTGCGCCGAAGAGCCCCTCCTCATCGCCCTCGTCGACCCCGACGAGCCCCCACCTCGCGATCCGCTCGCACCCGAACCAGAGCGCGAGCGCGAGCGCCCCAAGCCGCCCAAACCAGAGCTCAAACCAGATCCGGAGCGCGAGCCAGAGCCCGCGCCGCTGCCAGAGCCGGAGCCGGAGCCGGAGCCAGAGCCAGAGCCGGAGCCGGAGCCCCAGCAACCTCAAGAGAAGATCGACTTCGTGCTCGAGCAGCTCAAGATGGTCGAGCAGCTCGACGAGCACGACGAAGAGCACGCCCCAAGCGACGCCCACTACCTCTCCAACATCAACCGCGAAGTCCTCGAAGAGACCCGCGCGCGCATGACCAACCTGATCCGCGACGCCGACGAGGCCAAGGCGCAGCAGCTCGAGCGCTCGGAGGTCAAGGACCAGGGCACCGCCGACGAGCAGAAGATCGCCGAGGAGCAGGAGAAGAAGAGCCAGCTCGCCCGCGAGGCGCCCCGCGAGCCGGTCGCCCCGCAGCCCAAGCTCGCCGCCGCCGAGGATCCCAAGCCCAAGAGCCTGCTCTCGATGCGCGACCTCAAGCCGCGCGAGCACGCGGAGGCGCTCACCAAGCAGGAGTCGCAGGCCAACGCGGCGGCCGACGGCACCCTCAACGCGGAGCGCCCCGAGCAGGCCCCCGCGCGCGCCCTCGCGGAGCAGCGCGCCCGCAACCGCTCGCGCGAGAAGGACGCCAAGTTCAAGCTCTCACAGCAGGACCTCACGGCCATGTTCGGCAAGGACCTCGACGCCCAACGCGCCCTCGTCTCCGAGCGCCAGTCCAAGCAGAAGGGCGTGTGGGAGGGGGCCCGCGAGCGCTGGCAGTCGCCGCTCGAGAACATGGTCCCAGAGGTGAAGATGGGCAACCAGACCGCCCTGCGGTCGCGCAAGCACCCCTTCGCCCGCTACATCGCGACCATCCACCGCGGCATCCACGACCTCTGGGCCTGGGGCTTCCTCGAGCAGCTCGACACCCAGCCGCGCAGCCACCCCTTCAACAAACCTGACCTTTGGACCAGGGTCGAGATCGTCCTCCTGAGCGACGGCACCATCGACAAGGTCAAGACCGTCCGCTTCTCCGGCAACACCGGCTTTGATGCAGCCGCCCGCGAGATCATCCACGCGTCCGCCCCCTTCCCTCAGCCTCCGAGCGAGATCCTCAGCGGCAACGGCAAGGTCTACATCCACTGGGCCTTCCACCGCGACGAGCGCGCCTGCGGCACCTTCGGCGCCGAACCATTCATCCTCGACAACGCTGGCGCTGGCGATCGCCCGGATCCCTCGCGCCCCGTCCGCGGCACCGGCAACGAGCGCGAGGCGATGGAGAGCCGCCGCCTCTCGCGCCAGCTCCCCCCCTCCGGCCCGCCCGGCCCGGAAGGACCCGCCCCGCCGCCCAGCGCCAGCCCGAGCGAGCCAGAAGAGCCCCCGAACCGCCGCCCCAAGGCGGGCAGCGCCCCGCTCCTCGAAGAGGGCACCGATCCCGCCGCGGACGACGCCGCCGCCCAAGCCGAAGCCACCAAGGCCGCGAGCGGCTGGCTCTTCGACTTCGCCGCGGGCGACCTCGAAAAGCTCCTACTGCGCAGCAGCCTCCCCTTCTACGCCGGCGATCAGATCGTCGCGCGCAACAAGGACGAGCTCCGCGCCCTCTTGACCGGCATTCTCGACGAGTCCAAGGGCGCCGGCCGCCCGAGCGCCGCCAAGGTCTACAGCGCCGCGGGCCTCCGCAAGGCGCTCGGCAACGTCCCGGCCGGGGTGAACGAGGGCGACGGCCGCCTCTTCGCGCTCACCAAGATCGCCGGCGATCCCTTGGTGCTCCTCCTCGAGCGCCGCTTCGGCGCCTGGCGCCTGGTCGGGATCGCCCGTTAGCGCGAGCGTCCGTCACACAGGCCGCGGATCGGGCAGCCCTGGCGGCACCCGCTCCACCCGCAGCGCCCCGCGCAGGTAGCGGCGCCCCTCAGCAGCTCGCTCGCCCAGCGGCGGCGCGCCGACCCACAGTTGGCGAGAAGGCGCCCATCCCAGCCCCTCCAAGGCGTTGTTTAAGATCTGCTCTTCAGGACATGCATACAAGACCAGCATCGGGCCGACGATCGGCGGCTCGGCCGCGAGAGGCCGCGTCGACAGCCCCGACCTGCGCAGCAGCGCCGGCGCCAAGAAGATCGGCCCCTCTCCCCCACGATGCAGCCGCCCGCCCTCACACAGCACCTCCACCTCGGGCAGCGCCGCCCAACGATCGAGCGCCGCGAAGAACGCCGCCGCGACGCTCGGTGAGCTCGGCCCCGAGAACGCCTCCGGATCCTCGGCCGAGCCGATCCGCGCGCCGACCCACAGCCGCTGCAAGTGACGCTCGAGCCGCGTCATCGACCCACACACCAGCGCCCTGCCGATCCTCCGCGGATCGCACCCACCCCGCCGCAGCGACGCCCGCGCCAGCACATACGCGGCCAGCTCGCGATCGCCGTCGGCGGCGACCACTGCGACCCGCTCGAGCGCCGGAGCGACCCCAGCCTCCGGCCAAGCGCGCGCGGCGACGTCGTTCGCTCCCAGCCCCTCGACCGTCAACGCCCCCTCCAAGCGCGGAGCGAAGGACGCGAGCAGCTCCAGGCCCGCCGTGCACGCCGCCGCCTCCGCGCCCACGTGCACCCGACGACCCTGCCGCAGCCGCCGCCACACCGCCGCCAAACACTCCAGCGGCTGCCCTGCCCGCTCGATCACCCGCGCGGGCTCGCCCCCATAAGGCGGTCGAAACCGCTCCTCACGCAGCGCCCACAGCTCGCGCTGCGCCCGGCCGATCACCCGCTGGCGATCCCACGCGACCAGCCCATGAGACCCCGCGAGCGCCTCACCGATCGCGTCCGAGCGCAGCGCGAGCTGCTCCAGCAGCGGCCCTTGCCACGCGCGCGCGGCGGCGGCGAGGCGCTCGGGTCTCATCGCGCTCAAGACGCCGTGGGATCCTCCGCGAGCAGCGCCGCCAGCAGACGAGCGACCCGCGGCCGCGCCGCGTCGCTGCGCTCCTCGACCTCTGCGTGCGACAGCCCGACGATCCCCGCGACGTTCGTCACCACCGCGACGCCCGCGACCACGGCCCCCTCCGCGACCGCCAGCAGCGCCTCGTAGGTCGTTGACATACCAACAATATCGCCGCCTAGGCGCCGCAGCGCCTCGGTCTCGGCCGGCGTCTCATACTGCGGCCCACGGCAGTGCACATACACCGCCTCGCGCATCGCCCCCAGCCCCGCCTCGGCCGCGATCGCCTGCGCGCGCGCCCGCAGCCGCGGCTCATACAGGGCCCCGCAGCCGACGAAGCGCGGCCCGATCAGCGGCGTAGGTCCGAGCAGGCCGATCTGATCTTTGATCAGCACGACATCCCCTGGGACGAGCACCGGCGACAGCCCGCCCGCCGCGCAGGTGAGCGCCACGCCGCGCGCCCCGCAGGCCAACGCCGCCGCCAACGCCGCCGTGCACACCTGCACCGAATGCCCCTCATACGGGTGAATACGCCCTGTCTGGACCACCACCCGACGCGCGCCGATCGTCCCGATCACCAGCGCCTTGCCGTGGCCGGCGACCCCTGGCGTCGGCATGCCCAGCTCCGCCAGCGCGATCGTCTCCTCGACCGCGAGCCCGAGCCCGCCGTCGCCCTGCATCAGCCCCTTACCGAAGCCGGAGCCGCAGATCAGCGCCCAGTCGATCGGCCGCCCCTGCAGGCGCCGCTGCAGCGTCATCGTCGCCCGCTCGACCACCGCGTCGAAGCTCTGTCCTTGAGTCGCGTCCATGCTCGCCCCTCCGGGTCAACGCCCGTCGTCTCGACTACAGATACATCAGCGCGATCGCCACGCCGAGGCCGACCCCCAAGCCGACCCCGACGATGATCGCGATCATCGTCGCCCGCGGCGCTCCGCCCGCGTCTGGGGCCGTCGCTCGTTTGGTGTCCGCGGGCGAGCTCCCGGCCGCGAGCCCCTGCTCCTCGCGCAGGCGCACCGCCGTGTGGCGCGGCGGCACCTGGCCGTCCATCCGCCGCGACACTGAGCCGAGCACCGCCTTCAGCTCATCAAAACCAGGCCGCACATCGGGGCGCCGGCTCATCATCCGCCGGCACAGATCCGAGAGCTCCTCGTCGAAGCCAGCAACCTCATGCTTCAGCTCGGGGCGCTCCGCCTTCAGGTGGCGGCGGACCACCGCGGTGTAGTGGTCGTCTTGGCCGCTGCGGCGAAAAGGCGGGTGCCCGGAGCACAGGTGGAACAGCGAGCAGCCGAGCGCGTACACGTCCGCGCGCGCGTCGACCTCTTTGCCCATCGCCTGCTCGGGCGCCAAGTAGTCGGGGGTGCCGACGAACACGCCCGTCGCGGTGATCGACAGATCCTCTTGCAGCGCCTTCGCCAGCCCGAAGTCCGTCACCTTCACGATCCCTGCCGAGGTCACGACCAAGTTCGACGGCTTCACATCGCGGTGCACGACCCCGACGCGCTGCGTCTCTGCCAGGCCGATCGCCGCCTGCCGGATCACCTCGGCCGCGTCGCCGGGGCGCAGCGGGCCGTTACGCTTCACCAGCACCCCGATGTCCTCGCCGTCGAGGAACTCCATCGCCAAGAACGGCCGCCCCTCGTGCTCGCCGATGAAATAGATCTGCACCACGTTGGGGTGGTTCATCGCCGCGAGCGCGCGGCCCTCCCGGAGGAAGCGGGTCTTGAACTCCTCCGACTCGCGGTGCTTACGCCCCAGGATCTTGATCGCTACGCGCCGGCCGAGCTGCTCATCCAAGCCCTCGTAGACCTCGCCCATCGCGCCCTTGCCGAGCAGTCCCTTGACCTGGAAGGGGCCTATCTGAGCTGGGGTCGCCACGCCGCGTCGAAGCTAACACGGACCGCCTCAGGTTGGCCACGAGGCGGCTAGCGCGGCGATCGAGGCCCTGCGCGTACATCGCGCACACTCACGAGAGACCCGCCATGGTCCCCGCTGCGGCTCACACCGACCGGGCCTCGTTCTCGAAGCGGGTGTGGTGCTTGATGAACGTCAGGTTGACGGTGCCGATCGGCCCGTTACGCTGCTTCCCGATGATGATCTCGGCCTTGTTCTCCACCGCGGCCCGCTCCTGCGGCGACGCATCCCCGGCCAGGTAGCGCTCCGCACGGTAGATAAACATGATGACGTCAGCGTCCTGCTCGATCGCCCCCGACTCGCGGAGGTCGGAGAGCAGCGGCCGATGGTCCGCGCGGCTGTCGACGGCTCGATTGAGCTGCGACAAGGCGATCACCGGCATCTTCAGCTCCTTCGCCATCGCCTTCAAGCCGCGCGAGATCTCGCTGATCTCCTGCTCCCGCGAGTCATAGCGGCTGCGACCGCCGCGGCAGAGCTGCAAGTAGTCGACCATCACCAGCCCCATCTGCTCGGGACCGCCGTCGAAGATGTTGCGATCTTCACGGAAACGCCGCGCCCGCGCCCGGATCTCGAGGATCGTCGGCGCCGCCTGATCGTCGACGAAGAGCTTCGCCATCGAGATCCGATCCGCCGCGCTGATCAGCTTGCGAAAGTCCTCCTCGACGAACATGCCTGATCGGAGCTTGGAGTAGTCGACGCGGGCCTCCGCGCAGAGGATCCGCTCGATCAGCGACCCTGCCCCCATCTCGAGGCTGAAGAAGAGCACCGGGTGGGTCACCGGGCGCTCCTCCACCGGCAGGCCGAGGTGGCGCGCCTGCGGGATACAGGCGTTCGCCGCGAGGTTCAGCGCGAACGCCGTCTTCCCCATCGACGGTCGCGCCGCCAAGATCAGCAGATCACCGGGCTGCAAGCCGCCGGTCATCATATCCATCTCATGGAAGAGCGTGGGCACCCCCGTGATCGGGTTCTTCCGCTTATGCCGCTCCGTGATCCCCTTGAACACCCCGAGCAGCAGCTCGCGCGACGACTGGTAGGAGGTCCGACGACCACGCTCATTGACGGCCATGATCTTCTTCTCGGCCTCGTCGATGAACTGGTACGGATCCTCGAGGTCCCCGGTCGCCTCCTCCGCGACCTCACGCGCGGTCACCGAGAGGTTGCGCAGCATCGCCGCGCGGCGAACGAGCTCGGCGTGGTGCGTGATGTTGTGGCTGGTCGCGTAGCGATCGCCGAGCTTGCCCAGCGCCTCGATCCCGCCGACCAAGCGCAGCGTATCGGTCGCGCGGAGCTGGTTCTCGAGGGTGATGACGTCGATCGGATCGCGGCGCTCCGCCAGCGCTGACATGGCCTTAAAGATCGCCTGGTGCGCCGGCATATAGAAGTCGCCGTCGGCCACAAGGTCCAACACTTCATTCAGCGCCTGCTCGCCGCGCAGCAAGATCCCGCCGAGGATCGCCGCCTCGGCCTCGCGGTTATGTGGGAGAGGACGTGAATTCATCGCTGATCGCGGCGACGCTACCACGCGCGCTCCTCTTTTAATTCTTCGACGAACACGAAGAGGCCGGCGACCGCGTGACGCGGCGCCGGCCTCGCTGAGCCCGACTGGGCCCTCAGATCCCGATGACGTTCACCTTCAGCGTCGAGTGAACCTCGGCGCTGAAGCGGACGACCACCTCATGCACCCCGACCGTGCGCAGCGGGTCGTCGAGCACGATCACCTTGCGGTCGAGGATGATGTTCTGCGCCGCGAGCGCCTCGGCGATGTCCTTGCTGGACACCGAGCCGAAGAGGCGATCGTCTTGGCCCTTCTTGCGGGCGATCGAGACGCTGACGGTCTTCAGCGTCTCGGCGAGCTTGCGGTTCTCCTCGTCTTGACGGGCGCGCTCGCGCGCGATCACGCGCTTGCGATGCTCGACCTCGGCGATGTTACCGCGGGTCGCCGCGAGCGCGATGCCGCGGGGGAAGAGGTAGTTACGGCCGTAACCTGGGCGAACACGGACGAGCTCGCCCGCGCGACCGAGGTTATCGACGTCTTTGGTGAGGATGACTTGGATCGTCGCCATGGCTCATGGCTCCTAGTTCACAGAGAAGGGGATCAGCGCGAGCATACGAGCCCGCTTGATCGCCCGGGTGATCTGGCGCTGCTGCCGAGCGGTCATCCCTGAGATCCGGGCCGGGACGATCTTGCCGCGGTCGGTGAGGAAGGAGCGCAGGAGCTGCGGGTTCTTGTAATCGATGACCAGCGTCTTATCGACGTTGAGCAGCGACGCCTTGCGGCTGTGCTTCGGGAAATCCTTATCGAACGCCATGGCTACTCACCGTCCTCATCGTTGTAGTCGTCCTCGTCGTCGTGGGAGAGCTCAGCCGGCTCCTCGACGATCGGCTCCGGCGGCGGCTCGGAGATCGCGTGAAGCAGATCCTCGGTGACCTCGGAGGGGCGCGCCACCGGATCGACGTCTTGATCGACGAGGATCGTCTGGAAGCGGAGCACCTTATCGGCGAGCCGGAGGTTGCGCTCAAACTCGCGGACGATGTCGGAGCCGCCGAGGTAGCGCCAGTAGAGGTAGATCCCGGTGGTGGCCCGGTCGATCGGATAGGCGAGCGTACGGCTCCCCCAGTTCTCGATCTGGATCAGGCGGGCGCCATAGGACTCGAACACCCCCTGGCCCTTGTGGACCAGGTCGAGGATGTCGTTCTTATTGGCGGCGGAGCGCAGGATGATGACGGTCTCGTATTCACGCTTGGTGCCTCGACGCGACGCGTGCGAGAGCACCTGACCTTGAGTGCTGGACATGATTTCTCCCTGTGGACTTTCTGTTGGCCCCCCGAAAGAGCTCGGGGAGCAAGGAGGGCGAGAGGTTCTAAACCAATCACGCCCCAACAACAAGGGGTGTTAACCCACGAAGAAGGGGCCGTATCCCTGCGGACACGGCCCCTGTCTTGCCCGCCTTCGCGGGCACCACGACCTAGAGGCGCCCGATCAACGGCGCGATCACCACCGCGACGATCGTCATCAGCTTGATCAGGATGTTCAGGCTCGGGCCCGCCGTGTCCTTGAAGGGGTCGCCCACGGTGTCGCCGATCACGGCGGCCTTGTGACGCTCGGAGCCCTTGCCGGTGTTGACCAGCGCGCTCTTGTCCTTCTTCTGGTCCTCGACCTGCTTCTTCGCGTTGTCCCACGCGCCACCGGCGTTGGACATGAAGATCGCGAGCATCACGCCAGAGACCAGGGTCCCGGCGAGCAGCCCGCCCAGGGCGAAGGGAGACCAGTAACCGACGAGCACGGGGGCGACCAGGGCCAAGATGCCTGGCGCCATCATCCGGCGGATCGAGGCCTGCGTCGAGATCGCCACGCAGCGCTCGACCTCGGTCTTCGCGCCCGCCGCGAGCACCTCACGGTCCTCCTCGGCCGTCAGATCGCGCCCCTCGTGCTCCGCCTTCACGACCAATGCGAGCGCCTGCCGCAGCACCGGGATCTCGCGGAACTGCCGGCGCACCTCGGTGATCATGTCCATCGCCGCCGCGCCGACCGCCTTCATCGCCATCGCCGAGAAGAGGAAGGGCAGCATGCCGCCGAGCAGCAGGCCGATCAGCACCTCGGGGTCGGTGAGCGCGAGCACATCACCGGGCTTAAAGGCCAGGTTACGGTAGGCCGCGAACAGCGACAGCGACGCCAGCGCCGCCGACGCGATCGCGAAGCCCTTGCCGATCGCCGCCGTGGTGTTGCCGACCGCGTCGAGCATGTCGGTGCGCTCGCGCACCTGCGGCGGCAGCCCGCTCATCTCGGCGATGCCGCCCGCGTTGTCGGAGATCGGCCCGTAGGCGTCGACCGCGAGCTGGATCCCCGTCGTCGAGAGCATTCCCAGGGCCGCCAGCGCGACCCCGTAGAGGCCCGCGAAGTGGTTCGCGACGAAGATCGCCGCGGCGATCAGCAGGATCGGCACCGCGGTGGACTCAAAGCCGACCCCGATACCCGCGATGATGTTGGTCGCAGGGCCAGTCCCCGACTGCTCGACGATGCTATTCACCGGCCGCTTGCCCTTCGAGCAGTAGTAGCCGGTGACGAGCCCGATCGCGACGCCCGCCACCAAACCCGCCACCATCGCCGCCATCAGCGCCTTCGTCGTCATCGGCTCGCCGCCGGCGAACATCACCATCGGCGTGCCGTGCGACGCCGCCGAAGCGATGCAGTAATCGATGATGAACCAGGAGATCGGCACCATCAGGATCGCCGCGCCGAAGGCGCCGACATCGAGCGCCACCTGCGGGTTACCGCCCTCGCGGGTCTTCACGAAGAAGGTCATGATCACCGACACGACCACCCCCGCGGCCGCGATCACCAGCGGCAGCACCGCGGCCTCGAGGCGGCCGCTGACGGCGACCGCGCCGAGGATCATCGTCCCGAGGATCGCGCCGATGTACGACTCAAAGAGATCCGCGCCCATGCCGGCGACGTCGCCGACGTTATCGCCGACGTTGTCCGCGATGGTCGCCGGGTTGAGGAAGTGGTCTTCGGGGATCCCCGCCTCCACCTTGCCCACCAGGTCCGCGCCGACGTCCGCCGCCTTGGTGTAGATCCCGCCACCGACGCGCGCGAAGAGGGCGATCGACGACGCCCCCATCGAGAAGCCGGCGAGCATGTTGATCACGCGGCCGAACTGAAACGCCGCGCCGTCGACGTCCGCGAGCGCGTCGAAGGCGCCGAGGTAGACGAGGAAGAGCCCGCCGAAGCCGATCAGCCCGAGCCCGACCACTGACATGCCCATCACCGCGCCGCCGCGGAAGGCCACGGTCAACGCCGGCGCGAGGCCACCGCGCGCCGCCGCGGCCGTGCGCACGTTCGCCTTGGTCGCCACACGCATGCCGATATAGCCGGCGAGCGCCGAACACAGCGCACCGACGATGAACGAGAGCCCGACCGTCCATGACGAGTCGGTGCTGTCGCGGTAGAGGAACGCGAGCATGCCCGCGATCACCACCACCACGACCGCAAGCACCTTATACTCCGCCGCGAGGAAGGCCATCGCGCCGCGGTGGATCTGCGAGGCGATCCCCTGCATCCGCTCGTTGCCGGGGTCGCGCCCGCCGATCCACGCGGTCGTCGCGAAGGCGTAGATCAAGGCGATAGCGCCGGCTACTGGCGCTAGATAGATCAGGTTCTGAATTGGAAAATCCACTGGAGGTTTGCCTTTCACGCGGCCGCCACCGGCGCCGCGTTCAACTGTTAAAACGGTTCATCGCCGTGACGACCCCATCGGTCATCACGCAGAGGGCAGCGCGTCGCGCTCGATCGACCAGATCGGGCAGCTCTGCCCGCTCCTCGGGGGAGAAATCGGAGAGCACGTAGTCAGCGACCTCGCCGTGCAGCGGCCTACCGACGCCCACTCGAACCCGCACGAAGTCGCGGGATCCGAGCGCTTGGATGATGTCACGGAGCCCATTGTGACCGCCGTGACCGCCTCCGGCCTTCACCGCCAGGCGACCGAAGGGGAAGTCGATCTCGTCGTGGAGCACCACGATCTGCGCCGGCGGCGTCTGAAAGAAGCCCGCAGCCGCGCTCACCGAGGCGCCGCTGCGGTTCATAAACGTGAGCGGTCGGAGCAGCACCGCCCTGAGCGGCCCCTCGCGCGCGGCCGCGCTCCAGCCTTTGAAGCGCTCCGACCATGAGGGCGGCGGGCTGAAGAGATCGGCCAATGACTCGGCCGCCATGAAGCCGACGTTGTGCCGGTTCGCGGCGTAGCGGGGCCCGGGGTTGCCGAGCCCCACCACAAGCCATGGGACGCTCTCTGCCATCACCGCCGGTCATCACGCCCCGCCGGAGCTACTTCTTGCCCTTCTTCGCGGGCTTCTTCTCCTCCGCCTCGACCACCTTCACCTTCGCCGCTTCGACGAACGCCAGCGGATCTGAGGGGCGCTCACGCAGGCGGAAGCCGTCGAGCGCGAGGTCTTCCATGCGCAGCGTCTGGTTGCCATCGAGCGCGGTGACATCCACGGTCACCTTCACGGGGATGTTCGCCGGCACCGCCGCGATCTTCAGCGAGCGGCGGAAGGTCTTGAGCTTGCCGCCCGCCTGAACCCCGACCGAGCGGCCCGTGTACTCCACCGGCACGACCGCCTCGATCTCGAGCGCCGGGTCGACCCGCATGAAGTCGACGTGGGTGAGGCTGCGGCGGATCGGGTGGACCTGGCGGTCGACTACCAAGCACGACTCAACGCGCTCGCCCTTGCCCTCCTCATGGACATGTACGGAGAACCAGGTGTTCCACTGCCGGGTCGGGTCGATCGACTTCTCGAGCTCCTTGCGGTCGACCATGAGGGTCAGGCGCTCGCCGCCCCGCCCGTAGAGCACCGCCGGGATCTTGCCGGCGCTGCGGAGCGTACGGGCCGCGCCCTTACCAGCGGCGGTTCGCACGTGCACGTTGATCTTTCTGGATTCGTGGGTCATCGCTTCACTCTTCTCTCTCTCGTGGCTGGCGGGTGGGTGCCGCGATCATCGGGCTCGCCGCCGACAGCCGACGCTCTTCTATCACTCGGGCTCAGATGAACAGGCTCGAGATCGAGTCTCCGTGGTGGATCCGCCGCAGCGCCTCGGCCAGCAGCGGCCCCAGGCTACAGACCACGAGGCGGTCACAAGCCGCCTGACGCTCCTCTTGCGGGATGCTGTTCGTCACCCACACCTTCGTCAGCGGTGACTTATTGATCCGATCGATCGCCGGCCCGGAGAGCACGCCGTGGCTGGCGAGCGCGTAGACCTCGCGCGCTCCCTCGTCGAGCACCGCCTGCGCCGCGTTGCACAAGGTCCCCGCGGTGTCGATGATGTCGTCGACGATGATCGCGCGCTTGCCGCGGACATCGCCGATCAGGTGCAGCACCTGGCTGACGTTCGGCGAGTCGCGGCGCTTGTCGATGATCGCGAGCGAGCAGCCGAGCAGCTTCGAGTACGCGCGCGCGCGCTCCACCCCGCCGGCGTCTGGCGACACGACCACGGTGTCGTCGCCGCCGAGCCCAGCGTCGCGCAGCGGCTCGCGAAACACCGGCGTCGCGAAGAGGTGATCAAACGGGATGTTAAAAAAGCCTTGGATCTGCCCCGCGTGCAGGTCGACCGAAAGCACCCGGGTCGCCCCCGCCGCGGTCAGCAGGTCGGCGACCAGCTTCGCGGTGATCGGCGTACGCGGCTTCACCTTGCGATCCTGGCGGGCGTAGCCGAAGTAGGGGATCACCGCGACGATGCTGCCCGCGCTCGCCCGCTTGAGCGCGTCGATCATGATCAGCAGCTCCATCAGGTTGCGGTTCGGCGGCGAGCACGTCGACTGCACGATGAAGCAGGTGACGCCGCGGACGTTCTCCCCGATCTCGACGAAGATCTCCCCGTCCGAGAAGCGCTCGACTCGAGCCTTGCCGGTCGGCATATCGACCGTCGCGCACAGCTCAGCGGCCAACGGAGGGTTCGAATTCCCGCTGAAGATGGCGAGGGTCTTGTTCAAGGCGGGCTCCTCCGGCTCAGGCTTACGCGAGGATTAAAGGGGAAGGAGTTGGGGCGGTAGGATTCGAACCTACGGTAGGCGGAACCAAAAACCGCTGGCTTACCACTTGCCGACGCCCCAGCAGCGAGTCGGGGGACCAACCTGCTGAACGCGCGGGTTATAGGGCCGGCGAAATGCGGCTGTCAACCGAGGGCATGACCCATGTGAGATCTCTGGCGCCGGCGGCGCCCCGATGCTCCCTCTATGTGTTAGCTTCCGGGCGCCGTCCCTAAAGACCGCGAGGAGAACCCCAGGCGATGTCCCCCTCCCCCTTCCGACGAATTCTCTGTCTATCCACGCTGATCGCCGCCCTCGGCGCCGCGCCCACGCCAGTCCTCGCAGGCCCGCCGCCAGCGCCCGTGAAGGCGGCCAAGGCCCCCAAGAAGGGTGATCTCAACTTCGACCTGCCGATCCAGGAGTTCGCCCTGGCCAACGGCCTCCGCGTCTACGTCGTCGAAGATCACTCCACCCCCGGCTTCAACATGACCCTCGCCTACAACGTCGGCTCGCGCGACGAAGAGGCCCAGCGCACCGGCTTCGCCCACCTCTTCGAGCACATGATGTTCGAGGGCTCGAAGAACGTCCCGCCGATGGGGCACCTCACCTTCGTCCAACGGGTCGGCGGCAACAACAACGCCTTCACGACCTACGACGTCACCGCCTACTACAACAACCTGCCGAGCCAGTACCTCGAGCTCGGCCTGTGGCTCGAGTCGGACCGCCTGCGCTCGCTCGAGATCACCGACGACAACTTCGAGAACCAGCGGAAGGCGGTCAAAGAAGAGAAGGCGATGCGGGTCGACAACGTCCCCTACGCCGGCGCCTTCCAGGACTTCCTCTCTGAGGCGTGGACCGGCTCCGGCTACGGACACTCGACGATCGGCAGCCTCGAGGACCTCGAGGCCGCCCAGACGGCCGACGTCCAAGCCTTCTTCAACAAGTACTACACCCCCAACAACGTCACCCTCGTCTTCGTCGGCGACGTCAGCGTCGGCGAGCTCCAGCCGCTGATGGAGCGCTACTTCGGCGACATCCCGCGCGGCCCCGAGCGCCCGCCGTCGCCGCCGACCGCCATCGACCGCAAGAAGCCGCTCGAGAAGGTCGTCGGCGACCCGCTCGCGCAGCAGGCGATCTTCGCGATCGGCTGGCACACCGTCGGCGAGAACCACCCCGATCGTTACGCCCTCGACCTGCTCGGCAACATCCTGCTCACCGGCGAGTCCGCGCGGATCCCCAAGATCCTGCAAGACGAGAAGAAGCTGGTCGCCTTCGCGGGCGGCGGGCACCTCACCCTGCTCGAGGCGGGCCTGCTCTTCGCCCAAGCGATGCCCCTGCCGACCGCCAACTTCGACGCGATCAAGCAGGTCGTGCGCGAGGAGATCGAGAAGCTCCAGAAGAAGGGCATCAGCCCGCGCGAGCTGCAGAAGGCGATCAACAACCAGGTGATGGAGACAGTCTCTACCCTCGCGACCAACCAGGGTCGCGCGATGTCGATCGCGATGGGCGCCCTCCACCACGGCGATCCCAAGCGCGTGCTCACCGACCTCGAGAAGTACCAGCAGGTCACCCCGAAAGACATCCAACGGGTCGCCACCGAGTACCTCGGCACCTGGCTCACCCTCGAGATCCAGCCCAAGGCGGGCACGTGATCCGCTCATCAACGCCCCCAGAGGACGCCATGAACACCTCCAATACCGCCCGCAAGCAGCCCCTCGTCCGCCTCGCCATCTTCGCCGCGCTCGCCGTCGCCACGACCGCAGCCTGCGGGAAGAAGCAAGAGCCCGTGGTCATCCCCGAGCCGACGCCCGAGCCGCCGCCGCCCGAGCCCGTCGTCGAGGCCCCCAAGCGGATCTACCAAGACCCGCCGGCCCCGACCTCGCCGCGCCCGGTGCAGTTCCCGGACATCCAGTCCTTCACCGCCGCAAACGGCCTCCAGGTCTTCGTCGTCGAGAACCACGAGGTCCCCCTCGTCAGCGTCCAGCTGGTCGTCCGCGCCGGCACGATGGACGACCGGCAGCTCGCCGAGATGACCTCCTCGATGCTCGCGGAGGGCACCAAGAAGCGCAAGAAGGCCGACATCGACGAGGCGATCGAGTACGTCGGCGCCTCCCTCAACGCCGGCGCGGGCGTGCACGAGAGCTACATCTTCACCCGCGTGATCAAGCGCGACCTCGCGCTCGCCCTCGATCTGATCGCCGATCAGCTGCAGAACCCCGCCTTCCCGGCCGACGCCCTGCAGAAGCTCAAGGACAAGGCCAAGACCGGCCTCAAGGCGATGAAGTCGGATCCAGGCACCCTCGCCGACACCCTCTACGACATGGTCGTCTACCCCGCCGGTCACCCCTACGGGCGCCCGCTGCCGACCGACGCCGAGATCGACGCCGTCACCCTCGAAGGCGTCCAGAAGTTCCACAGCACCTTCTATCGGTCCAACAACGCCTTCGTGATCCTCTCCGGCGACATCACCCAGACGGAGGCAGAGCCGCTCGTCACCAAGTATTTTGGCAAGTGGAAGCCGATCGAAGGCGAGGCGCCGCCCAACCCGCTCAACGCCTTCAAGGCCGACAGCTACAAGCACCCGACCAAGCTCCAGGTGCACGTCGTCGATCGCCCGGCCTCGGCGCAGTCGGAGATCCGCGTCGGCAACCTCGCGCTCGCCCGCAAGCACCCCGACTGGCTCAAGATGGAGATCGCCTCGACGATCCTCGGCGGCGGCAGCACCGGCCGCCTCTTCCTCGACGTGCGCGAGGAGAAGGGCCTCACGTATGGCATCTACTCCAAGCTCAGCGCCGGCCAAGCCCCAGGCACCTGGACGATCTGGACCAAGACCAAGACCAAGACCACGGGTGAGATGCTGAAGGCGATCTTCGGGCACATCGAGCAGATGCGCGGCGCGCCGCCGACCGCCAAAGAGCACGAAGAGGCGGTCCGGCAGAGCGTCGGCGCGTTCCCGCTCCAACTCGAGACCGCCGATCAGATCGCCGGGCGGGTGAAGAACATCATCACCTACGGCCTGCCCCGCGACTACTACAAGACCTACCGCGACGAGCTCTTGAAGGTCGGCGCCGAGGACGTCCAAGTGATGGCCCGCAAGTACATGCTCAGCCGGCCGCACATCGTCATCGTCGGCACCGCCGCGAAGATCGAGGACCAGATCAAGGAGGCGCTCCCGGACGCCGAGATCCTCCTGTACGACACGGACCTCAACCGCGTCCAAAAGTAGGTCCTACAACCATCGCATCCGTCGAGGGCCCACGCGGAACAAGCGCGGGCCCTTGGCGCGTTAGGGGTCATATGTGCGGGATCATCGGATACACCGGAGCCAGGGACGTCACACCGATCCTCCTCGACGGCCTACGCCGCCTCGAGTACCGCGGCTACGACTCCGCGGGCGTCGCGATCCATGATCTCACCACCGGCGGCCTCCGCCTCGCCCGCTGCAAGGGCAAGATCGCCGGCCTCGCCCAGCAGCTCGCGGCGAGCCCGCTGCGCGGCGCCAGCGGCGTCGGCCACACCCGCTGGGCCACCCACGGGCGCCCCTCCGAGCAGAACGCCCACCCCCACCGCGCCGGCCACATCGCGGTCGTCCACAACGGCATCATCGAGAACCACCAAGCCCTACGCGCCCGCCTCGCCGCCGCGGGCGCCGCCTTCACCAGCGAGACCGACTCCGAGGTGATCGCCCACCTGCTCGAGCTCGAGATGCAAGAGCGCGGCTGCGATCTCCTCACCGCTGTCCAGCGCGCGACCCCTCAGCTCCACGGCACCTGGGCGCTCGCCGCGATCAGCGATCAGCACCCCGGCGAGCTGATCATCGCGCGCCACGCCGCCCCCCTCTTGATCGGCCTCGGCGGCCCGGGGATCGGCGAAGACAGCCCCAGCGCGGAGAATTTCGTCGCCTCCGACGCAGCCGCCTTGCTCGCCTACACCCGCCTCGTCATCGACCTCGACGACGGTGACATCGCCCGGATCCGCCCGGGCAGCGTCGAGATCTTCGACCGCGCCGGCGAGCCCGCGCGCCGCCCTCGTCGCCGCGTCGAGTGGAGCCCGATGGCCGCCGAGCGCCAGGGCTTTAAGCACTTCATGCTCAAGGAGATCCACGAGCAGCCGCGCGCCATCCGCGACACCGTGCTCGGCTGCGCCGCGAGCGACGACGACGTGCTCTTCGACGACCTCCGCCTCTCCCTGCGCGCCGGCGCGCGCCTCGTGATCGTCGGCTGCGGCACCTCCTGGCACGCCGCCTTGACCGGCAAGTACCTGATCGAGCGCCTCGCGCGGATCCGCGTCGAAGTCGACCTCGCCAGCGAGTTTCGCTACCGCGACCCGATCCTCGACGCGGGCGAGATCGTGCTCGCGATCTCCCAGTCCGGCGAGACCGCCGACACCCTCGCGGCCCTCAAGGAGGCCAAGGAGCGCGGCGCCCACACGCTCGCGCTCTGCAACGTCGTCGGCTCGACGATCACCCGCGTCGCCGATCAAGTCCTCTTCACCCGCGCCGGCCCCGAGATCAGCGTCGCCTCGACCAAGGCCTTCACCACCCAGCTCACCGCGCTCACCCTGCTCGCGATCCACCTCGGGCGGCGCAGCGGCGCCCTCAGCAGCGAGCGCGCCGCCGCCCTGCTCACCGGCCTGCGCGACCTACCGCGCCAGATCGACAACATGCTCGGACAAGGCGCCGCGATCCGCACGGTCGCGCGCCGCTACGTCGCCGCCCGCGACTGCCTCTTCCTCGGCCGCGGCCTCTGCTTCCCCGTCGCCCTCGAGGGCGCGCTCAAGCTCAAAGAGATCAGCTACATCCACGCTGAGGGCTACGCCAGCGGCGAGATGAAGCACGGCCCGATCGCCCTCATCGACGAGCAAGTCCCCGTGATCGTGCTCGCCCTCCAGGGCGCCGGCTATCAGAAGGTCCTCTCCAACCTCGAGGAGGTGCGCGCCCGCGGCGGCCGGATCATCGCCATCGCCAGCGTGGGCGATCACGCGATCGCTGACGTCGCCGACGACGTCCTGCTCGTCCCCGAGGTCGCTGAGGAGCTCCAACCGATCGTCGCCGCGATCCCCCTCCAGCTCCTCGCCTATCACTTCGCCGACCTCAAGGGCACCGACGTCGACCAGCCGCGCAACCTCGCCAAGTCCGTGACCGTCGAGTAACCAGTCGGAGCACCGACGACTCACGCGTCATCGCGACGCCACGCCCCGGTCTTGCCGCCGCGCTTCTCGAGCAGGCGAACCGCCTCGATCTCCATCCCGCGGTCCATCGCCTTGCACATGTCATAGACCGTCAACGCCGCCGTCGAGGCCGCCGTCATCGCCTCCATCTCTGGCCCCGTGCGATCGATCGCCGCCACCCACACCTCGATCACCACCCCAGGCAGCCCCTCATCCAGCCGCAGCGTCACCTCGACCCCGGTGATCCGGACCGGATGACAGAGCGGGATCAGCCCCGGCGTCTGCTTCGCCCCCAGCGTCGCCGCCAGGCGCGCGACCGCGAGCACGTCGCCTTTGCCGACCGAGCCTGAGCGGATCCGTTCCAGCGTCGCCGCGGCCATCCGCACTCGCGCCTCAGCGCGCGCCTCTCGCGGCGACTCGGACTTCTCCGAGATCGTCACCATTTGGGCCTCACCATCGTGATTGAAGTGACTCAAAGGGTCGCTCATCGCCGCCACAGTACCCGGAAAGATCGCCACAAGGAGCGGTCCAAACCGCCCACAGATCCCCTCCGGCGTGATATCCATGGGCCCGCGCGCGGAGACCAGAGCGACGATGAAGATCGGGATCCCCAAGGAAGTACACCCCGGAGAACGCCGCGTCGCGGCGACCCCCGACACCACAGCCCGCCTCAAGAAGTTCGGCTTCGAGGTGCTCATCGAGGCCGGCGCCGGCGCTGGCGCAAATTTCAGCGACCAATCCTACGAGGCCGCTGGCGCGCAGATCGTCGGCAACGTCCGCGACCTCTACCGCGCCGCCGACATCATCCTCAAGGTCCGGCCGCCCGCCGAGCACCCGTCTGGCATCCACGAGGCCGAGCTGCTGCGCGACGGCGGCACCCTCATCTCCTTCATCTGGCCCGCGCAGAGCAAGGAGCTGCTCGATCGCCTCGCCGCGCGCCGAGCGACCGTCATCGCCATGGATCAAGTGCCGCGGATCAGCCGCGCGCAGAAGCTCGACGCCCTCTCGTCGATGGCCAACATCGCCGGCTACCGCGCCGTCATCGAGGGCGCCAACGCCTTCGGTCGCTTCTTCACCGGCCAGATCACCGCCGCCGGCAAGGTCCCGCCGGCCAAGGTCATGGTCATCGGCGCGGGCGTCGCCGGCCTCGCCTCGATCGGCGCCGCCCGCGGCCTCGGCGCCATCGTCCGCGCCTTTGACACCCGCCCTGCCGTCAAGGAGCAGGTCGAGAGCATGGGCGCCGAGTTCCTCATGCTCGAGTTCAACGAGGACGGCACCGGCGAGGGCGGCTACGCCAAGGTGATGAGCCAGGAGTTCATCGACGCCGAGATGAAGCTCTTCCATGAGCAGGCCAAAGACGTCGACATCATCATCACCACCGCGCTGATCCCTGGCCGCCCCGCGCCGCGCCTGCTCGAGCGCTACCACGTCGAGGCGATGAAGCCCGGCAGCGTGATCGTCGACCTGGCCGCCGAGCAAGGCGGCAACTGCGAGCTCACCCGCCCCGGCGAGGCTGTCGTCCACGCCGGCGTCACCATCGTCGGCTACACCGACCTCACCAGCCGCATGGCCGCGCAGTCGAGCCAGCTCTACGGCTCCAACCTCTGCCACCTGCTCGACGACATGGGCAAGGACGCGGCGTACCGCGTCGACGTCAACGACGTCGTCGTCCGCGGCGCGCTCGTCCTCAAGAAGGGCGAGTTGATGTGGCCTCCGCCCAAGCTCGCCGATCCTTCGCCGCCGCCCAAGCCGGCCGCCGCGCCCGCGCCCGCGCCCGCGCCAAGCAGACCCAAGGCCAAGCACGGCAAGCACGGCCACGGCCACGGCGCCTCGGACAAGCCGAGCTCCCCGCTCCCGCTGCTGCTCGCCGGCGCCGCGCTCATCGGCATCGGCATGGGCGCGCCGCCGAGCTTCCTCACCCACTTCACCGTCTTCATCCTCGCCTGCTTCGTCGGCTACCAGGTGATCTGGAGCGTCGCCCCCGCGCTGCACACCCCGCTCATGAGCGTCACCAACGCGATCAGCGGCATCATCATCATCGGCGGCATGTTGCAGGTCTCGGGCGAAGCCACCGCCCCGGCGACGCTCCTCGGCGCCGCCGCGATCCTCTTCGCCACCATCAACATCGCCGGCGGCTTCTTAGTCACCCAGCGCATGCTGAAGATGTTCCGCAAGTAGGAAGGTAGGACCGACGTGCTCACACTTAGCCTCACCACCGTCCTCTACATCGCCGCCAGCGCCCTCTTTATCCTCAGCCTCAGCGGCCTCGGCCGCCAGGAGACCGCCCGCAGCGGCAACCTCTACGGCATCATCGGCATGGCGCTCGCGATCATCGCGGCCGCCTTCGGCGTCACGGAGATCCAGCGCGACCTCACCGTCGCCAACGTCCATGGCAGCGGCTTCGGCATGCTGGCCGCGGCCATCGTCCCCGGCGCGGTGATCGGCGCGATCTTAGCGGCGCGCGTCGCGATGACCGCCATGCCCGAGCTGGTCGCGATGTTGCACTCCTTCGTCGGCCTCGCCGCGGTGCTCGTCGGCCTCGCCAGCCACATCACGCCGCTCAAGGAGCTCACGGGCGCCGATCACACGATCCACGCGGTCGAGATCTTCGTCGGCGTCTTCGTCGGCGCCCTCACCTTCACCGGCTCGATTATCGCCTTCCTCAAGCTACGCGGCTCGATCGGCGGCAAGCCGCTGCTCCTCCCTGGCCGTCACCTCCTCAACCTCGCGATGGTGCTCGGCTCGGTCGCGCTCGGTTACCTCTTCCTCGGCGACCCCGCCCAGAGCCTCACCTGGCTGCTCGTGATGACCGGCGTCGCCTGCCTGCTCGGCGTGCACATGGTCATGGCGATCGGCGGCGCTGACATGCCCGTCGTCGTCTCGATGCTCAACTCGTACTCCGGCTGGGCCGCCTCGGCCGCCGGCTTCATGCTCGAGAACGACCTCCTCATCATCACCGGCGCCCTCGTCGGCTCCTCCGGCGCGATCCTGTCCTACATCATGTGCCAGGCGATGAACCGCTCCTTCATCTCCGTGATCGCCGGCGGCTTCGGCTCGGACGGCGGCGCGCCCGCGGCCGGCGGCGCCCAAGCGATCACCGGAGATCAGACCGAGATCAGCCCCGACGACACCGTCGAGCTGCTCCGCGAGGCCAAGAGCATCGTCGTCGTCCCGGGCTACGGCATGGCCGTCGCGCAGGCCCAGCACACCGTCTCGGAGATCGCCAAGCTGCTGCGCAAGCGCGGCGCCGAGTTCCGCTTCGCGATCCACCCCGTCGCAGGCCGCCTGCCTGGCCACATGAACGTCCTGCTCGCCGAGGCCAACGTCCCCTACGACATCGTCCTCGAGATGGACGAGATCAACGATGATCTCCCGGACACCGACGTCGTGCTCGTCATCGGCGCCAACGACATCGTCAACCCCTCCGCTCAGGACGATCCGTCCAGCCCGATCGCCGGCATGCCCGTGCTCGAGGTCTGGAAGTCCAAGACCGTCATCATCATGAAGCGCGGCCGCGGCACCGGCTACGCGGGCGTTGAGAACCCGCTCTTCTTCAAAGAGAACAGCCGCATGCTCTTCGGCGACGCCAAGAAGACCGTCGACGGCCTGCTCACCAAGCTGCGCGAGTGATCGACCCGCGGCTCGCCGCACCGGCCGCGCGTCGCTGCCACTTCGGCAGCGGCGCGTTCGTTTTTAGGCCGCCAGCTCCAACCACGCGCAGAGACGCTCCGCGTAGCGAGCAGGCACGTCGATCACCGGGCGTGGCACCTCTGGCGCCGACGCCCCGTGAAAGTCAGAGCCGCCCGTGACCACCAGGTCCAGGTCCTCGGCCATCCGCAGCCACGTCTGCTGCTCCCGCGCGCCGTAGCGGCCATACAGCGCCTCGATCCCGTCGAGCCCCGCCGCCCTATGGCGCCGATAGAACTCGCCGACGATCGCGAACGAGCGCAGCGTGTGCGGGTGCGCGATCGACAGCTTCGCCCCACACGCCCGCCCGAGCGCGACGCCTTCCGCGAGGCCGAGGCGCCCCACTGGCACGTCCGCCGGCCCACCGTCCTTCAGAAAACGATCGAACGCCTCACGCAGGCTCGTCACCACCCGCGCCGCCAGCAGCGCCCGCGCCACATCCGGTCGCCCTGGCGTGTGCCCCGCCGAATCACGCAGGATCGCCTCCGTATCGAGCTTCACCCCCAGCTTGGCGAGGCGCCCCACGATCGCCCCGATCCGCTCGCGCCGGCTCGCCATCACCTCGACCAAGCGCGCCCGCAGCGCCCGCTCGCCCTCGCCCTCCTGCACCCCATAGATCAGGAGGTGGATCGTACGATCGCCCTCGCGGCAGCTCAGCTCGAGCCCACGAAGCACCGCGCACCCCGTGCCTGCGAGCGCGGCGGCGGCGGCGTCGTGCCCATCCAAGCTGTCGTGGTCGGTGAGGCAGAAGACCCGCGCGCCGTGGCGCGCCGCCTCGGTCGCCACTGCCGTAGGGGACAAGCTCCCGTCGGAACAGGTCGAGTGGCAGTGCAGCTCGAGCAACATCGGCGGCAGCCTACACGAGACCGCCGCCGAAAGATGTGGGCAAGCGCTCAGCGCTTGCTCGCCGGCTGGCTCACCGCCGCCAGCGCGGCCGCCACGGCTTGGAGCACCTCCCGAGTGACCTCGATCTGCTCCTTCGGCACCCGCCCTAGCACCTTGCGGATCGCCTGCTCCACCGTCCCCGCGCGCACCGCGTCGAGCTCCTTGCCCTTGGCGGTCAGGCTGAAGATCGCGCGCCGCCCGTCCTCTGGATCGGCGGTGCGCTTGAGCAGCCCGCGCGCCTCGAGGCGCTGGAGCACCCCGGTCAAGCTGCTCTTATGGACATGTAGGATCTGCGCCAACTCACCCGCTGAGATCCCGGGGAACTTCCCCGTCATACGGAGCACCAGGCGCTGCGGCCCGGTGACACCGATGCTCGTGTTCATCCGCTTCGAGGTCGAGTGCAGCCCGTGATCGACCGCCCACAGCAAGCGCATGAAGTCGAGGATGTCGCCGAGCACAGGCACGTCGCCGGGTTCAGTCTTGGATGGTTCCGCCATGGCGGGCGTAGACTGCCCCTGCTCGAACAAATTCGCCAGATATCGCCGGAACCCTCAGGCCCTGCTCAGCGGACCTCTTCCGTCAGGAAACCACGCACCAGCCCGAGAAACCGCTCAGGCGCCTCCAAATGGGGTGAATGCCCGCACTCCGGCACGATCTCCTCGCGGAAGCGGCCCCCGGCGGCCGCGTAGCGCTGCAGCAGCGCCCGCGTCTGCCCGACCATCGGCTGCGGCGGGCAGATCTCCGGCCCGGGCCACCCAGGCACCGCCCCGAGCGATCCCAAGAAGCCGAAGTCGAAGAACGACGCGTCCGCCGCGATCTGATCCTCAGCGCCGCGGATCCACAGCACGGGCGGCCGCGGCTCGATCGCCACGAAGGCCGAAAGATCGAGGTACTTCGGCGACAGCGCGTTGTTCATGCCCCGCGTCCCTGGCGCCACACCAGGCCAGTTCTCCGAGGTCACCAGATCTCCCGGATAGAAGTCCTCACCGATCGCCATCTCGAGCATCGCGCTCACCAACGCCTCCTCACGCGCTGGCGTCGCTCGAAACGGCGGCTTGAAGTAGAAGCTGTTGAGCACGTTACGCGGCGCCACCGGGCTCTCTGCGCCGCGCTCACCCGCGCGGAGCAGCGCCACGAACTCTGGGTTCGCGGTGCCGCCGCCCGAGCCGGCGAAGTCCGCGTGGCACGCGGTGCCCGCCAGATCTTTGGTACCGCCGAAGCCGAACGGCGAGATCGGCGCCTGCAAGATCAGCGACGCCACGTCCGCCGGATGATCGATCGCGATCTGCAACGCGACCCCGCCGCCCACCGACCAGCCGAGCACGTGCGCCTGCCGCCCCGGAGCCAGCGCGGTGAGCAGCGCGTGCACATCATCGGCGAAGTCCCGCAGCCCGCGGGTAGCGTCGATCGGTCGCCGCTCGCTCTGGCCGAACCCCCGCAGATCGGGCGCGATCAGCCGATACCGATCGCCCAAGGCGATCATCAGCTCCTCAAAGAACGCCGAGCTCGAGACGTTGCCATGGATGAGCAGCACCACCGGCGCATCTTCAGGGCCGGCGGCGCGGTAGAAGGTACGGAGGCGGGGTGTCTCAATCGTCCTGGCGTCGATGCGGGTCATAGTGAGCTCCAAGTGGGAGCTCGACTCAAACACAGCTCGCCCCGTCTGGGTAGCCGGCTCGACGATCGCCCACGACGGGCGAAGACGCCCATCACGAATTGAGCAACCAGGGCAGGTGCTGGACCCCAGCGACGTCCGGGAACTGCCCTGCCACGTCATCGGGGATCCCCAGCGCCTTCACCACGCTGCGCCACACGTGCGCCCCCGAGAGCCGGTTTGAGTTGTCCGTCACCGCCGGGGTCGGCGCGCCCGTCGCCGGATCAGGCGACGAGTAGCTGTAGGTGTGTCCGTCGCCCGAATTCTCGGCCACCCCGACGTCGCCGTAGTAGCCGCCCTTGATCATGCCACCCGCGAGGATCAGCCCGCACTTGCCCTCGTTACCCGAAGAGTTCGCCGCCGGCGAGCGACCGCTATCGAGCGTGTACATCGCGATCACCGTCCGGTCGTAGATCCCCGCGAGCTTCAGGCTCTCGATCAAGCGCGCCAGCGGGTTGATCGTCTGGAGCGCCATCGTGTCCATGATCTCCTCAGGGCGCGTATCGTGCCAATCGAGGTAGTCGAACTCGACCGCGAAGGTGCGCACGAGGCCGTTCGAGATCAGCTTGAACGCCCACGCGCACTGCTCCCAGATGTTCGCCTTGAGGTTCACCCCCACCTGCCCTGGCACGCCCGCGCTCCAGTAGGCGGTCTCCTCCTCGCTCAACGGCAGCGAGATCAGCTTCGGCTCGCCGACATAAAGCACCCCGCGCGCCGCGTCTTGGTTCGACTGGTGCGCCGGCTTCACCTGCGGGACGTAGCCATACCTGTCGAGGAAGCGCGCGTCGGCCTTCATGAGCACGTCCATCAGCGCGTTCGCCTGCGCCGCCGTCGGCACCACGTTGAAGTCCTCGAGCTTGTCCGGGAAGGCCGAGAAGAGCGACTCACGGGTCTGGATCCGGTCGAGCTCTGCGCCTGGCAGACCCGCGCCGAAGTGGTACGCCGTGTGATCGCGGCTGATCCCCTTGAACGCGACGCCGCTGCGCAGCCCCGGCGTGATCTGCTTTTGCCAATAATTGTGGAGCGACGCCGGCGTCGGCGTCGACGCGTAGTGCTCCTGATTGCCCGGCGTGTACGGCACCGGCTCGTTCGCGCCCATCGACATCCGCCCGGCCCCACCCACCTTAGAGCGCCCTGGCGCCCGCAACGCGCACGACGCCTCATGGCCGTGGATGTCGCCGATCCCCAGCTCGCAGGTCTCGATGATCGCGATCGTGTCGAGGTGCGGATCGAGCGGCAGCGCGTGCGGCGTCATGAAGATGTTATTCGGCCGCTGGATCAGCTCCTCCGGCATGAAGTACATCGCGCACTTACGGCCGTCGCTGCCGCGGATCAGCGCCGGGTGGGTCGCCAGCCCCGGCGCCACGAACACGTGGCCGAAGTCCCACTGATCGCGGAGGTTGATCTCAATGAAGTACGTCGGCTCCTCGCCCGCCATATCGGCGGCGCGCGCCTCGCCCACCGCCAACGCGCGCGCCGCGTGGCGCACCCCAGCAGGCACCGCCGGGGCGGCGAGCGCGAGGCCGAGCAGCTTGAGGAAGCGGCGGCGTTGGTTCGGCGGGAGGGTCTCGATGATCGGGGTCTTGGACTTCACGGCAGGGCTCCTTGGCCCGCGAGGACCACATCGATCACCGCGGGGTGCGTAAGAGTGACCAGGAAGAGATCGCCGAAGGTCGGCTCTGGGCGGCGCGCCCGGGCGCGCCTGGCGAGCTCTTGAAGAAGCAGTGGATCGGTCTTCGCGGCCTCCGCCTCCGAGAGGCCGAAGGTCCACTCGATGACGTTGCGAGCGCCGCACTGATAAAAGGTCTCGTCCTCGCTCAGCACCTTGGCCGCGACCGCGAGGTCCTCGACGGGCACCCCAAAGACCTGCGTGATCTCCTGGGCGGCCGCCACCGGATCGACGAAGTGTGAGACGAAGAGGCCCCCAGGCGAGCGCCCGAGCTCATCCTCGGGGTCTTGCAGGCCGGTCGCGTCCGGCCGGTAGTTGCCGTCCTGATCGAACCTGACGAACAGCTGCGAGTGCGCGCCGAACTGGCTGTGACAGCTATAACAGGCGAAGCCGTTGCCGAAGCCGCTCTTCGCCTCCTCCACCGTCTGATCCTCGGGCGTCAGCGCCTGGAACATCGCGATCAGCGACTCCTTCTCGAGCGGCGGCTGGAGGTTCGACGACATCGGGTAGACTTGGCAGTTAAAGATGTACAGCATCCGCCGCGCGCGCCGCAGGTTGAACCGCGACGCGTTCGCCCGCAGATACGCGCGCGTCGTCAGCACACCCGCGGTGTACGGCGCGCCGCTATCGCACGGGATCTTCGAGCCCGCCCCGTCGACGCAATAGTCCGCGGTGATCAAGCGCGCATAGGGGAGCTTCTGCGCGGCCACGTGCGCCGCCAAATTGCCGGGCAGTTCAAAGTCGATCTCGTCGCTCTGGCCGCTCGCGTGCAGCTTCACCTGCATCATCATGCGAGCCGTCTCGGCGAACGCCTTATCTTCGATCCAGCCCTCGATCACCCCCGCCAGCCCGCGGCTGCCGTAGTAGCTGATCAGCTTCGCCTCGGCTTCGGTGAGCAGGCGGCCGACCACCATCGGCGCGATCGTCGCCAGGTACGCGCGCGCCTCCGCCTCTGAGAACTGGTCGAGCTCCGCCAGCGGATCGACGACCTCGGGCTCCGTCGTCGCCTCGGTCGTCGCGTCGCCGCTGCTGCTGCTGCCGCTCGCATCCGTGCTCCCGGCCGCGGAGCCGGCCTCGCCGCCCTCGCTGGTCTCTCCGGTCGACGCCGCGCCCTCGTCGCCCTCGGCCAGCGGCGCGCCGCTATAGCAGCCCACCAGCGCGAGCGCGCTCATCAGCGCCGCGGTGCACGCGCGCCCGATCATAACGCGACGAACTCCAACTGGCTGAGCACGGCCAAACAGACGGTCTCATAGCGGGTCGCCTCGTCGAGCTCGGCGTCTCCCAAGAGATCCTCATAAGGCTCCAGATCCGCCGGAGAGGGCGTGAAGCCGTACGCGTCCCCCATCAACGCCGCCAGGTCCAGCGGGAATTCGGGGTAACGCGCCTTCATCGGCGCCGAGCCGCACACCGGTCGCATCGCCGCCACCCAGTTCGCCATCCGCGAGGTCGTCCAGGTCAGGTCCGGGTTGATCCCTTTTGAGAAGTCGTAGTCGCCCAGATCGAAGCGCCGCGCCAACAAGACCGAGAAGACAGGATCATCAGGCGGCAGATCCAGCAGCAGCGACAGCCGGTTGTGGCGGATCGCGAAGGGCAGCAGGCGCACGTTGTCGCGGTGCAGATCGAAGGGCGGCGGCCCCGGATCACCGTCGACCCCGTCGCTCGTGCTCGAGTCTGGCGCCTCGCTGGTCGCCTCGCCGCTGCCCCCGCTGGTCGTCGCGCCGCTGGTGCTCGTGCTCGTGCTCGTGCTGCCGTCGCTGGTGCCGCCGTCGTCCGCGCAGCCGCCGAAGATCAAGGCGCCCGTGAGACAGAGCGCCCACGCCCGGCCGAGGCCGCGAGTGGTTGTCAGTAGAGATAGCCGGTTCAGTTCAGTCATCGCCTCTCCTCGGCCCGCGCACCGCAGGGATGCGCGCATATGAGCACCATGGCCGGGCATCGACGCCCGCGTCAAGGCCCTTCTTCGTGCAAGTACACGCAGGCCGTCACGCCACCGCGATCACGTGACGCGAAATACACAACCATCGCCGCACGAATCGCAAATCTTGCGGAGGTCCACCAACGAGCCCGCCAAAGGCGCCGTGATAACGTCGAGGGCGATGAGCATCAAAGACTATTGCGTGCGCTTTGAGGCGCTCACCCTCGCTGACGTCGCCAAGGTCGGCGGCAAAAATTCCTCCCTCGGCGAGATGGTGTCCAACCTCGCCGCCGCCGGCATCCCCGTCCCACCGGGCTACGCCACCACCGCCGACGCCTACTGGGCGCTGCTCGATCACAGCGGGCTACGCCCCGTGATCGCCAGCGCGATCGCCGAGCTCCACAGCGGCGCGAGGCCGCTCGCTGACGTCGGCCGCGAGCTCCGCCGCAAGATCCGCGAGGCCCCGCTCCCGCCCGCCGTCGCCGCCGCGATCGTCACCGCCTACCGCGAGCTCGGCGCCCGTGAAGGACGACCTGATCCCTCCGTCGCCGTCCGCTCCTCCGCCACCGCCGAGGATCTCCCCGAGGCCAGCTTCGCCGGCCAACAAGACACCTTCCTCAACGTCGAGGGCGAGGCCGCCCTGCTCGACGCCTGCCGCGCCTGCTACGCCTCGCTCTTCACCGATCGCGCGATCACCTACCGCGACCTCCAGGGCTTCGATCACCTCAAGGTCGCCCTCTCCATCGGCGTCCAAGTGATGGCGCGCAGCGATCGCGGCGCCGCCGGCGTGCTCTTCACCCTCGACACCGAGACCGGCTTCCCCGACGTCGTCATGATCAACGCCGCCTGGGGCCTCGGCGAGAACGTCGTCAAGGGCCAGGTCAACCCCGACGAGTACCTCGTCTTCAAGCCGCTGCTCGCGAGCCACCGACCGATCCTCCGCAAGCGCTGCGGCGCCAAGGAGCAGACGATGATCTTCGCCCGCGGCGCCCGCCACAGCACCCGCAACATCGAGACCCCCCGCTCACGCCGCGAGCGCTTCGCCCTCGAGGACGACGAGATCCTCACCCTCGCCCGCTGGGGCGTCGCGATCGAGGCCCATTACTCCAAGAAGGCCGGCAAACCTGTCCCGATGGACATCGAGTGGGCGAAGGACGGCGAGACCGGCGCCCTCTACATCGTGCAAGCGCGGCCCGAGACCATCCACTCTCAGCGCGCCGCTAGCGCGGGGATCGTCACCTACACCCTCGAGGAGCCGCCCCCGCCGCCCATCGTCGCCGGCCGCAGCGTCGGCGCGGCGATCGTCGCCGGCCCCGTCTGCGTGATTAAGCGCGCCGAGGACCTCGCGAGCTTCGTCCCTGGCGCGATCCTCGTCGCCGAGATCACCGACCCCGACTGGGTCCCGATCATGCGCCAGGCCGCCGGTATCATCACCGATCACGGCGGCCGCACCTGCCACGCCGCGATCGTCAGCCGCGAGCTCGGCATCCCCGCCGTCGTCGGCGCGGGCGACGCCACCCTCCGCCTCACGAGCGGCGCCGAGGTCACCCTCTCCTGCGCCCAAGGCGAGAGCGGCTACGTCTACCCCGGACGCCTCCGCTTCCGCCGCGAAGAGACCGCGCCCGGCGAGCCCACCGCGCTGCCCACCAAGATCATGCTCAACCTCGCCAACCCTGGCGCCGCCCTCCACTTCTGGCGCCTCCCAGTCGACGGCATCGGCCTCGCGCGCATGGAGTTCATCATCACCGAGGACGTGCAAGTCCACCCGATGGCCCTCGCTCACCCCGAGCAGATCACCGCCCCCGAGACCCGCGCCAAGATCGCCGCCTTAACCGCCTCCTACCCCGACGGCGAGGCGTTCTTCGTGCAAACCCTCGGCCGCGGCGTCGCCATGCTCGCCGCCTCGGTCTACCCGCGGCCCACCATCGTCCGCATGAGCGACTTCAAGACCAACGAGTACGCCGGCCTGCTCGGCGGCGCCGGCTTCGAGCCCGCCGAAGAGAACCCGATGATCGGCTTCCGCGGCGCCTCGCGCTACTACGACCCGCGCTACCGCGACGGATTTCGCCTCGAGTGCCGCGCGATCCGCTTCGCGCGCGAGCACCTCGGCCTCACCAACATCCTCCTCATGATCCCCTTCTGCCGCACCCCCGCCGAGGCCGACCGCGTCCTCGCCGTGATGGCCGAGGAGGGCCTACGCCGCGGCGAGGGCGGCCTCCAGATCTACGTCATGTGCGAGATCCCCTCCAACGTCCTGCTCGCCGGTGAATTCGCCGCCCGCTTCGACGGCTTCTCGATCGGCTCCAACGACCTCACCCAGCTCGTACTCGGCGTCGATCGCGACTCCGCCCTGCTCGCCCACATCTACGACGAGCGCGACCCCGCCGTGCTGATGATGATCCGGCAGGTGATCGCCCAGGCCCACGCCGCCGGACGCCCCGTCGGGATCTGCGGCCAAGCCCCCAGCGACCACGCCGACTTCGCTGAGATGCTGCTCGACGCCGGCATCGACTCGATCTCGCTCAACCCCGACTCGGTCGTGAAGGTCCGCGCCCGCCTCGCCGCGCTCCTCGCCGCCCGTTGATCGCCCCGTCGATCTCTCCCGCGCCGGCTGCTATACGTCGACCTGTGTCGCCGGGCGAAGTTCGCGCGCCAGATCCCGCCGCCCTGCGTGAGGCCGCCGCCCTGCTCCGCGCGCGTCAACTCGTCGCCTTCCCCACCGAGACCGTCTACGGCCTCGGCGCCGACGGCCTCGATCCTGCCGCCCTCGCCGCGATCTTCGCCGCCAAAGAGCGCCCCGCCGACAACCCCCTCATCCTCCACATCGCCAGCGCCGACCAGCTCGACGCGATCGCTCAGACGATCCCGCCCGCCGCTCTCCGCCTCGCCGCCGCCTTCTGGCCCGGCCCGCTCACCCTCGTGCTCCCGCGCCGCCCCGTCGTCCCCCCGATCGCCTGCGGCGGCCTCGACACCGTCGCCGTCCGCGTACCTGCCCACCCGGTCGCCCTCGCCCTCCTGCGCGAATTCGGCGGCCCCCTCGCCGCCCCCTCCGCCAACCGCTCAGGCCGCCCCAGCCCCACCCTCGCTGCCCACGTCGCCGCAGACCTCGGTGATCGCGTCGCGATGATCCTCGACGGCGGCCCCGCGATCCACGGCCTCGAGTCCACCGTCGTCGACTGCACCGGCGCGCCGCGCCTGCTCCGCCTCGGCGCCCTCACCCGCGAGGCCATCGAAGCCGTGCTCGGCCCCCTCGCCGCCGACGATCCTGGCAGCGCCGCCTTGCGCTCCCCTGGCCTCCGCTATCGCCACTACGCCCCCCGCGCCCGCGTCGTCATCGCCTCCACCTGGGAGCTCCCACGGATCGTCACGCAGCTCCGCGCCGCTGGCGAGCGCGTCGCCGTGATCGTGCGCGAAGCCGAGCCAGGACCCGGCGCTGCGACGGTCTGGCGCGTCCCTGATGACCCCGAATTCGTCGGGTACGCCCGCGAGCTCTACGCCGCCCTGCGCGGCCTCGACGCGGGCGGGGTCGGCGTCATCATCGCCGAGTCGGTCCCCGAGCGCGGCCTCGGCCGCGTCATCATGGATCGCCTGCGCCGCGCCGCCGCCCGCTAGCGCCGCTGCCAGGGACATGTTGCACCACAAACTTAATCCCCGCAGTGCGGCGCGAGCCGCAGCGCCTCCTCCGGCCTGATCAAGTTCGCCTCGCCGAAGATCCCCGTCGTGTGCGCGCGGCTCTCCGCGGGCCCCCCGACCCGGTCCACCGCCTCCACAAAGAAGCGATCCCCCTCCTGGCGCACGTGCAGCGGCACATAGCGGGCCCCGAACACCCGCGTCTGCCCGTCCGCGCCGCGACGCAGCCCCACATAGAACAGCGCGCTCGAGCGCCGCGGCAGCTCCGGCTGATGGCTCGCAAAATTCCCCAGCGAATAGATCACCAGCGCCTCCCGCCCCCCGCTGGTCACCAGCCTCTCCCAGCGCTGATTCACGTGCGGGTGGCTGCCGAAGATCGCCGTCGCCCCCGCCTCCGCCCAGCGCCGCGCCAGCGTCACCTGCGAGGCCCGCGGCTCGGGCGCGTACTCCTTCCCCCAGTGCGGCGTCACGATCACCGCGTCCACCGAGCGATCTTCCTTCAACGCCCGGATCGTCGCCTCCACCGCCTCGTCACCGCAGCGCAGCACCTGCCCCTCCGCGTCGGGCCGCACGTTCATCAGCTCGGTGCACGCCAGCCACGCCACCCCGATCCCCTTGGATCGCGTGATCGTGTACCACCGCGCCGCCGCGTCCCCGCGCGCCCGCGTCCCCGTGTACGCCAGCTTGGCCGCCCGCAGCGCCGCGATCGTCCGGTCCACCCCCAGCGCCCCGCGATCGAGCGCGTGGTTGTTCGCCGTCGACACCACATCGAAGCCGGAGCGGACCAGATCCTCCGCCAAGCTCGCGTGGAAGTTAAAGCGCGGGTAGGCCGTATACACCACCCGATCAAACACCAGCCCCGGATCGTCCACCTCACGCCCCTCACGATCCAACCCCGCCGCCATCGGCCCCTCGAGGTTGCCGTACGTCAGATCCGCGCGCATCAACAGATCCTCCACCCCCGCCCACAGCGCCCGATGGCGCTCCGGCGCCGCGAACGCCTGGATCTGCAGCTCGTGGTGCAGCAGCAGGTCGCCCACCGCCGCCACTACGATCGACGCCCCTTCGCCCTCACAAGCGCCTTCAAACGCCACATACGCGGGATCACGCGCCCGCCAGCGCTCGTCCGCCCGCGGCGCCGCGTCGAGGTTCACCATGTCCCCAGAGACATCTGATACCGCCACCTCGCCCTCGCCCGCCTCCGCCGCCGGGGCGCGCTCGACCGCGCCGGCCCCCTCGCCGGCCGCCACCAAGGACATGTCTTTTGGGGCATCTACGGGCGCGCTCGCCGGCGGGTGGCAACCGACCACCCCCACCATCAGGCCCGCCACGAGGGCCCCGCGCGGCGCACAGACAAGCACGAGCGCCCTGCATAACACGGCCGGATCGGCCCCGCGCGGCGCGCGAAGCGGCGCCTCCGCGCTCGCGATCGACCCCCTCATGATGGACGATCGTCACGCAGGCCGTACACTCGTCGAACCCGTGCCTCTGCGCCGCCCAGCCCGCTCCGTCGCCGCGCGCCTCGGCGCCCTCGCGCTCGCGCAGCTCCTCGCCTGCGGCGCCCCGCCGTCGCCTCCGATCGCCGCCGCCCCGTCCGCCGAGCCCGCGCCTCAGCCTTCGCCTCAGCCCGCGCTCGACACCTGCCCGACCAAGGCCCCCGCGCCCGCGCGCATGCCCCGGATCCGCCCCGAGCACGAGCAGCTCGACACCTGGCTGCGCCTCGGCGCCAGCGACCCGCGCTTCAGCGCCCCCGCGATCAGCCGCGCCGCGATCGACCGCCACAACGCGGAGATGCTCCGACCTGGCCTCGGAGCCAGGTACGATCTGCTCGCGCCGGTCGATCCGGCCGCGATCCACGATCAGATCGACACCCGCCTCTCCTTCCTCCGCGCCAAGGTCGACGACGGCCGCTACCTGACCGCCGAAGGCGCCTCACTCGCCGGCGATCTCGCCGCTCGCCTCGGCCCCATCGGCCCCTTGCCCGCGCTCACCCCCGAGCTCCGCGTCGCCCTCGACCTCATCCCCGTGCGCTGCGGCCCCCTCGATCTCGGCCTCTACACCCCCAGCCTCGAGCGCGCCTTCGATCGCAACCTCTGCTCCATGATCCGCCCCCAAGAGCCCGTCCAAGTGCTGATGCGCTGGTCCGACGAGCTCCTGCTCGCGCGCACCGCCTACGTGCTCGGCTGGATCCCCAGCCGCGCGGCCCTCTCGCCGCGGATCCCCGACGATCTCCAGCGCCCTTACCTGCGCGGCCCCTATCAGCGCGCCCCGCGTGATCTCACCCTGCGCAGCGACGACGGCGAGTCGATCGCCGTCCCCTTCGCCGCGCGGCTGCCGAGCGTCGGAGGCGCGCGGGGCCGCGTCCACCTCGCGACCGCCGGCCGCTTCGTCACCGGCGCCCCCGCCGATGGCGCCCAGCTCGACAGCAGCGAGCGCCCCCTCAGCCGCCGAGCCCTGCTCACCGACGCCTTCCAGTACCTCGGCCTTCCTTACGGGTGGGGCGGCTACCAAGGCGGCCGCGACTGCTCGCGCTTCCTCATGGATCTCTTCGCCGGCTTCGGCCTCGACCTCCCCCGTCACAGCGGCGATCAAGCGATCGCCGGCGAGGTCATCGAGCTCCCCCCGGATCTGCCTGAGCCCGCCCGCGCCCGCCTGATCGACGAGGCCCACCGCCGCGGACTCGTCCTCCTCCACTTCCCCAACCACATCATGCTCTACCTCGGCCGCGACGACGACGGCGTCGCCCTCGCCCTCCACTCCTTCGCCGAGTACCTGGTCCCTTGTACAGGTCGCAGCGACGGCGCCCCCGAGGGCGAGCGAGAGACCCTCTACACGGTCGAGCGCGTCCAGGTCAGCGATCTAGAGCTCGGGCGCGGCACCTCGCGCGGCGCCTTTATCGAGCGCCTCACCAAAATCACCATCATCGCCGGTGTTTAGTCCGCCCGTCGCGCGGCCCGCAGCGGCCCCGTCGCGCCCCGTGATACCCTCGCCGCATGGCCGATCTTGACCAACGTCTCGCCGAGATCGACGCCCTCATCGCTGACGATCCCCGGGCCGCCCTCGCCGCCCTCGACGCCCTCGACGGCCACCAAGACGACCCCGAAGTGCTGCTCCTGCGCGCTCACGCGCAGTGGTCCATCGGCGCGACGAGCGACGCCGAGGAGCTGCTCGACGCCCTCATCGCCGACGATCCCGGCTTCGCCGACGCCCACTACGCGCTCGCCCGCCTCGCCGAGGAGCTCGGCGACGAGGAGGCTATGCGCCGCCACTTCCTCACCGTGCTCGCGCTCGACGCCGCCGAGGAGCGCGCCAGCGCCCCGCCGCCCGAGCAACGGGCGCGGCAGCACCAGCAGATCGCCGAGGTCGCCGAGGAGGCGCTCGCCCGCCTGCCCGCGCCGCTGCGCGACCGCCTCGGCAACGTCGCCATCGTCCTCGAGGATCTACCCGCCTGGGAGGTCGTCGCCACCGGCTTTGATCCGCGCGCCCTCGGCATGTTCGAAGGGCCAGACGAGCACGGACAACGAAGCGGCGAGATCGCGGTCATGGCCTCGCGGATCGTCCTCTTCTGCGCCAACCTCCTCGCCACCTTCCCCGACCCCGACGAGCTCGCGGAGGAGGTCGAGGTCACCGTCTTGCACGAGATCGGCCACTACTTCGGCCTCGACGAGGACGAGGTGAGCAGCCTCGGCCTCGAGTGAGCGCCAGCTACAGCGACCCGGCCAGCTTCGCCAGATCGTTCATCGCGTCCTTCATCGACGCCGCGTCGGCGAAGCGCTGGTTCACCTGCTTCGCGCACGCCTTGAAGAAGAAGTCGTCGATCGCCGCCCCGAGGCCGCTCGGCGTGCCGGGCGGCATAAAGCGGCTCACCGGCAGAGGATCTCGCTCGCGGTGCGCCTGCAGCAGCGTGCGCGGGTGCTTATCAAAGAGATCCTCGAACGGGTGGCGACCGCCCGTCACCAGCTCGAAGAAGGTCATGCCCAGCGCGTACAGATCCGCGCGGTGGTCGATATACCCGCCCGGGATCGTCTGCTCCGGCGCGATGTAGCGGGGATCGCCCATCACGTGCGCCTTGCTCTGCGGCGACAGATCGCTGAGGTCACGCGCCACCCCGAAGTCCAGCAGCTTCACCACCCGCAGCAGCGGATCGTGCGAGTCACGCGTCACGAACACGTTCGACGGCTTGATGTCGCAGTGGACGATCCGGCGGAGGTGCACGTAGCGCAGCGCCTCGCAGACCTGCCCGAAGATCTCGCAGATCACCGACACCGGCACCGGCGTGCCGTTGTCGATGAACCACCCGACGTCCTTGCCGCGCAGGTACTCCATCGCGAACCACAGCAGCCCCAGCTCCTCCGTGGTCCCCACCTGCATCACCCGCACGAGGTTGTTGTGCATGAAGCTCGCGCACATCCTCGCCTCGCGGCGGAAGTGGCGGTGCGCCCACTCCGGCACGTCGTTCTTCATCACCTTCAGCGCGACGTAGCGGTTCATCAGCCGGTCGAAGGCCTTATAGACCTTCGCCATGCCGCCCTCGCCGAGGCGCTGCACGATCTCAAACTGGCTCACGCACTTGACGACCATACCGGTCGGCAGGTCGGTGCCTTGGTACCCGTAGTACCCGGTCGAGCTCATCGGCGTCCCGCCGACCTCGCCGGAGTTGCTCTTCTCGTCGCTCATGGGGCCTGGGGATCCTGCTTCATCGGGGCGGCGAGTGGTTGACCGCGAGGTGTGCCCACATACGCAAGGTACACCACGTGTTACCCTAGTTCGACGCCTCGAGGGAACCCATCTCGCCCCCCAAACAGGCGCGGATCCGAGCAGCCCAAGCGCCCGAGCGCGACCTGTCGCCTCGCCCCCCCAGCCCGCGGCGCTCACAGGTACGGGGTCACAACCGCGTCGAGCTGCGGCCCCATCACCGCGCCGACCTGCCGGTTGGCGATCTCCCCCCCCTTCCACACGATCATCGTCGGGATCGACCGGATCTGCAGCTTCGACGCGACCCGCTGGTGCTCCTCGGTGTTCAGCTTCACGACGATCAGCCGCCCCGCGAAGCGCTGCGCCAGCGCCGTCACGTGCGGCGCCAACATCAGGCACGGGCCGCACCACGGCGCCCAGAAGTCCACCAGCACGGGCACCGGCGACGCCTTGATCAGCCGCTCCAGCGCGTCATCGTCGACCTCCGCCGGCGCCGCCGAGCGATCCAGCGGCTTGTGGCAGCGCCCGCACACCGGCCCCTCGGCGAGCCGCTGCGCGTCGATCCGATTGATCCCCCCACAACTCGAGCAACGAAAAAAAGCCTGCGACACGGCCGATCTTCTACGCACTGGCCGCCGCGACACAACCCCCCGCGCCGCTATGCTCGCGCACATGCGGATCGCCGCCCTCTCCGACCTCCACATCGGCGCCCGCGCCTGGATGGACGAGTTCCGCCACCCCGAACCGAGCTTCCTCGCCTTCCTCGATCGCCTCGAAGCGGAGCACGACGCGATCGTGCTCGTCGGCGACATCTTCCAGACCGACCACGACCTGCTCCTCGGTCCTCGCGCCGCCGTGCGCCAGCTCATCAAGGCCAGGCGTCGCCTACCGCAGCTCGCGGAGCGCTTCGCTCGCGCGCCCTACCACTACGTGCACGGCAACCACGACCTCATCGCCGGGGCGCACCTCGGCGCCGCGGAGCGGCTCTGCCTCGGCGACGACGACTTCCGCGTCCTCTTCATCCACGGCCACCAGTTTGATCCGATCTTCTGCCGCGCCCAGGCGCTGGCCCGCGGCGCCACCTGGTTCACGGGTCGCCTGCGGGCCGCCGGTCTGCGCCCCGTCGCCCAATGGTTCGAGGGCAACGACATCCGGATCAAGCACCAGCGCTTCCATCACCCTGAGGGTCCGTACCTCCGCGCCGCCCGCCGCCTCCTCCACGAGCACGCCGCCCACGCCGTCGTCATGGGCCACACCCACGTGCCCGTCCACGTCGAGCTCCCCGAGGGGATCTTCATCAACACTGGCACCTGCTCGATCGGCCAGCAGATGTACACCTCCATCGACACCCGCGCCCGCACCGCCCATCTCCACGCCCCACGGGTGTGAGCCGCCGCGCAAAAATTCTCCGCTCGCCCGCGCCGCTTCGCGCGCTATAACGACCCTCATGGCCACCATCGCGCGCCCGCACCTCCCTGGCCTCGCCCTCGCCCTCGCCCTCGCCCCCCAGCTCGCGTGCAGCGGCGACGACACGGGCGCGAGCGGCACCGCCACTGCCAGCGCTAGCGGCATCACCGGGATCACCTCGATCTCCGGCGCCAGCGAGAGCGACAGCGACAGCGACAGCGTCGGCGGCGGCAGCAGCGGCGGCATGAAGCTCGACCTCCCCGACGACGACACCGACGGCCTGCCCGGCGGCGCCGACTGCGGCAGCAAGCTGCCCAAGCCCGGAGATCCCGACTTCAGCATCATCTGGATCGCCAACACCGGCCAAGGCACCGTCTCCAAGATCGACACGGTCAACGCCAACGAGCTCGCCCGATACCGCACCGGCCCTGGCAACCCCGATCCCTCGCGCACCTCCGTCAACCTCCGCGGCGACGTCGCCGTCGCCAACCGAGCCGGCGGCGTCACCAAGATCGCCGCGCGCCTCGACAGCTGCGTCGACTCCAACCAAAACGGCATCATCGACACCTCCCTCGGCCCCAATGACATCCGCCCCTGGGGAGAAGACGAGTGCGTGCTCTGGTACCACCCCATGAGCTTCCCCCAGGGCCTCGACTCCAACCAAGGCGGCCCGCGCGGGATCGCCTGGGACGGCGGCCAGACCAGCGACTGCTTCGCCACCGCCAAGGTGTGGGTCGGCTGGCGCGATCAGCCCAGCAACAACGTCAAGATCCGCCGGATCGACGGCATCACCGGCCAGACCGACGACGAGGTCACCGCCCCGGACTGGCAGTGCAACTGGGGTCATGGCACCTACGGCGCCGCCGCCGATCAGAGCGGCGCCTTCTGGGGCCTCGGCACCCGCGCCAACCTCGTCTACGTCCACCCTCAGACCTTACAAGTCGAGCGTTACCAGGGCCCCGACGTCGTCCTCTACGGCATCGCCCTCGACGCCGACGGGGTCCCCTGGCTCGGCGGCTGGGACGGTCACCTCTGGCGCTTCGACCTCGGCGCCAAGACCTTTCAAGACATGGGCGGAGGCTTCACCTCCTCGCGCCTGCGCGGCCTCGCCATCGACAAAGAGGGCCACGCCTGGATCGCCGGTAACAGCCCCTGCGCCCTCATCCAATACGACACCAAGGCCAACACCCTCATCAACGGCGGCATCGCCTTGCCTGGCTGCGGCGAGCCTGTCGGCGTCAGCATCGATCGCTACGAGCAGGTCTGGGTGGTCGATCGCGAGGCCGACCGCGCCTACCGCGTCGATCCCGACACCTATCAGACCGTCACCGTCGACGGCCTCGTCGATCCCTACACCTACTCCGACATGACAGGTCAAGGCCTCAGCCTCGTCGTCAACCCCCCCGTCGGCTGATTCTCCGCCGACTGCGCCCCTAGGGCCCCTCCCCGGCCTGTGATATTCACGGACCCGATGGTCCAGCCACCCCCGAGCACGATCCCTCGCTGGTCCCTCGCCGGCCTCGCCCTCCTCCACGCGGCTGTCTTCGCCGCCGCGGCCAGCGTGCTCCCCTGGGGCGCCCCCACCCCGTTCGCCGCCCTCGCCACCCTGCTCGCGCTCTTTTTCGCGCTCACCGCCGCCCTCGCCCTCGTCGGCTCGCCGCGCCGCGCCGTCGCCTGGCGCGCCACTGCCTTCGCCAGCCTGCTCTTCCTCGGCTACCACACCTGGCTGCTGCTCGACAGCGCCACCTACATCGCCGTGCTCTACGGCAGCCTCGGCGAAGGTGTCGCCGCCGGTCTCGCCGCCGTCTGGGCCAACCTCGTCCTCTTCACCGTGCCGTTTGCGGCATGGGGCATCGCCGTCACCGGCAAGCTCACCAACCCCCGGATCGTCGGCGGCACCAGCGCAGGAATCGCCCTGCTCGTCGGCGCCGGGCTCTGGCGCACCGCCGCCGCCGCCACCCCCGAGCCGCACCCGTCACCGCTGAGCGACCCCAACCAGCTCCCTGCCGCCCTCGCCGAGATCGTCGCCGACCTGCCGCCCCCGTTGCCGGACTCGGCAACCGCCTCGCTGATGACCCGCGACCCCGCCCACTGCGACGCCCCACCGTCACCCGAGCTCGCCACCCTCGTCGTCACCTACCTCCGCCGCTCGGCCCCTCCAGATCCCCAGCCGCACCGCGTCGCCACCCGCTGCGTCCAGGCCACGCCCGCCGAGCTCCTCCCCGCCCTACGCGCCGCCCTCCACGACGCGGCCACCCGCGCCCCGCTCAAGCTCGACCTCATCACCGCGACCGCCCCCCTCAGCTCCGCCCACAGCGCCCCCGACGCCTTCGCCGTCCGCCCAGCCCTCGACGGGATCTGCCACCGAGGCCGCTGCTTCATGCCCTGGCAGCTGGTCGCCCTCGACCACTTCAGCGCCAACGCCCCGCTCGCCTTCATCGACGACTTCCGCTTCGGCGTCGACACCCACCGCCTCGCCCGCGCCTTCGGCCGCCAGCCCGACCCAGAGGAGCGGATCCCCCTCGACGGCCTCACCCGCGTCACCACCCGCCCGTTCATGGTCGACCAAGACGGCCACCTCCGCGAGATCCCGCGCATGCGCGATCCCGAGCGCCCCTTCAACCAGCGCACCGTGCAAGAGGCCATCGATCTCGCCGAGCGCTACATCGTCGCCGCCCAGGCCCCGGACGGCCGCTTCCGCTACCTGCAAAACCCCTTCACCGGCCGCGTCTCCTGGCAAGGCTTCGCCGTGCCGCGGCAAGCCGGCACCACCCTCGCCCTCTGCGAAGTCGCCAGCGACACCCCGCCGGTCCGCAAGGCCGTCGCCCGCTCCCTCAAGATGCTCGCCAGCCTCGAGCGCCGCGCCCAAGACTTCTCCGCCCTCGCCCAACAGTTCGGCGACACCCCGCCCCGCTTCGCCCCGCTCGGCAACACCGCCCTCTCGCTCATCGCCTTCCTGAGCTGCCGAGACGCCGTCGATCGCCAACACGACCAGCTCATCGCCCGGCTCGGCCGCTTCCTGCTCGCCCTCCAGCGCCCGGACGGCGGCTTCCACCCCGGCTACAGCCTCCAGAAGGACGAGATCGTGCTCGGCCCCGATCCTCTGTATGCAGGCGGTCAAGCCGTCTTCGCCCTCACCCTCTTGGAAAAACTCGCCGCCGCCGAGCCAGACGGCCCCTTCCCGCCCCCGGACCAGCTCCGCGCCGCCGTCGACAAGGCCATGACCTACACCGCCACCCGCTACTGGGCGCACGGCCTCTACGACTTCTTCTTCCTCGAGGAGAACTGGCACTGCCTGGCCGCTCGCGCCTCCTTGGAGCACCACCCCCACCCCGGCTACGAGCGCTTCTGCCTCGACTACGTCGCCTTCAAGAGCCGCGTCGTCTACGACCAGGACAGCCGCGTCGATCCCGCCTATCTCGGCGCCTACGGGCTCGGCAACGTCATCCCGCCGCCCAACACCCCCGCCGCCGGCTTCGGCGAGGCCCTCGCCGCCGCCATGGCGATCCGCGAGGCCCGCGGCCTCCCCCAAGGCGACGATCCAGCGCGAATGGCCAGCGTGCTCGCCTTCCTCGTCCGCCAGCAGTGGCGGCGCGAAGACTGCTTCGCCTGCGCCCCCGGCGTCGAGGTCGCCGGCGCCTTCTCCGAGTCCGTCTCTGCCCCTGAGATCCGCATCGACTTCGTCCAGCACTCCATGGCCGCCCTCGGCCACGGCCGCCGCTTCGTCGAGCTCCAGCCCTGATCCTCCGCCCACCGACCGCGCCATGCAACCCGCGCAGCCCCTCGATCCACGCACCCGCGCCCACGCCTGGCTGCTCGGCCTCCTTATCCTCGGCGCCGTCGCCATGCCCCTCGCCCGCGGCGTCGACTACGACTCCTTCCCTTGGTCGAGCTACCCGATGTTCGCCCGCGGCCGGGCCGATGCGACAGGAACCCTCGGACATGTCGTCGCAGCCAGCCCCGACGGTCGCCGCTTCCGCCCGGTCCCGCCCCCGCTGATCGGCAGCGACGAGGTGCTCCAGGCGCAGGCGACCGTCAGCGCCGCGATCCGCCAGGGGCGCGCCCCCGAGCTCTGCCGCCGCGTCGCCGCTCGCCTCGCGCCGCTCCCGGCCTGGTCCGACTTCGCCTGGATCGAGGTCAGCAGCGATCGCTACGACGCCCTCCGTTACTTCACCGAGCCGCGAGACACCCGCCCCCTCAGCCGGGATCACCACGCCCGCTGCCGGATCCATCGGTCCTGACGAGAGCGCCCCGTATGCCCCTGCTCCGCCGTCTAGAGCGCGCCTACCTCGCCCCCGCCCCCGCCGAGCGCCTCGCCGCCCTGCGCCTGCTCGTCGGCGCCTTCGCCCTGATCTTCCTCCTCATCCGCCTCCCACACCTCGCGAGCTTCGGCCACCTCGACCCCGCCGGCTTTCGCCCGATCGGCGTCGTCGACCTGCTCACCGGCGCCCCTCCCCCTGATCCGCTCGTGCTCACCCTCGTCGTCGCCGCCGCCCTCAGCGGCGCCGCCTTCGCCCTGGGCTGGCGCTTCGCCCTCAGCGGCCCCCTCTTCGCCCTCCTCCTCCTCTGGGTGACCACCTACCGCAACTCGTGGGGCATGGTCTTTCACACGGAGAACCTCATGGTCGTGCACGTGCTCGTGCTCGGCTTCACCCGCAGCGCCGACGCCTGGTCGCTCGACGCGCGCCGCCGCCCGCCACCCGAACAACAACACCCCCGCTACGGCTGGCCCCTACGCCTCGCCGCCGCGATCACCGCCCTCGCCTACCTACTCGCCGGGATCGCCAAGCTGCGCCACAGCGGCCTCGACTGGATCACCAGCGACATCCTCCGTAACTACGTCGCCTGGGACAACCTGCGCAAGGCCGAGCTCGGCGACACCTACTCGCGCTTCGGCGCCGCCCTCTGCCGCCACCCCGCCCTCTTTAAACCGCTCGCCGCCGTCAGCATCGCCTTCGAGCTCTTCGCCCCCCTCGCCCTCTTGAGCCGCCGCCTCGCCGCGCTCTGGGCCATCGTCGCCTGGAGCTTCCACGTCGGCGTGCTCGCCATCATGTGGATCTTCTTCCCCTACCCCCTGCTCGGCGTCGCCTACGCCCCCTTCTTCGAGATCGAGCGCCTGCCGTTCTTCCGCCGCCTGCGCCGCCCTCACGGGTCCGCGTAGATCAAGTGCACCCCGCCGGCCAGCGAGTCCGCGACCGCCAGATCCAGCGCACCATCCCCGCTCAGATCCGCGATCACCACGTCGACGACCCCCAACCCGAGCCCGATCTCGAGCGTGCGCGGCACCACCTGATCCAGCTCCGCCACCACGATCGCCGACGCCCGCTCGCGGCTGATCACCACCAGATCGACCCACCCCTGCGCGTCGAGCTGCGCCGCCGCCACCCCGTACAGGCCCCGCCCCAGCGGCAGCGCCGAGAACGGCTCGAACGTCCCAGAACCTGTCCCTTGGGCCAGCACCAAATAGTCGTCCTCAAAGCTCACCACCGCCACGTCCAGATCGCCGTCGCCGTCCAGATCTGTCAGCGCCAGCGCCCGCGGATCAGGCCGCAGCGGCATCAGCTCCGCCACCGCGAAGCCGCCCACCCCGTCGCCGATCACCACCGCCAGCGCCCCCATCTCCCGCAGCGGCGCCACCACGTCCAGATCCCCGTCGCCGTCCAGATCGCCCAGCGCCACGTCATAGGGCTCGCCCTCGATCGCGAGCTCGCTCACCGAAGCGATCCCACCCGCCCCGTCGCCGAACGCGAAGAAGATCCCGCCCTCCTCGTCCGCGATCGCCAGATCCTGATCGCCATCACCGTCCAGATCTCCGCTCGCGATCGCCCGCGGCCGCGCCCCGCCGGCGCCCTGAGCCCCGCCCTCGAAGCTCCGCGGCGCCGCCCCGCTCAGATACCGCACCAAGTACCCGAACCCTAGCTCCACCATCACGACGTCCAGCCCGCTCAGCCCGTCGAGATCGACGATCGCCAGATCACGCGGTTGCGACACCGCCTCGAGGATCGTCGGCCCAGAGAACCCGCCCACCCCGTCGCCGAAGCGCAGAACGATCTGCCGCGGCGAGAAGAGGGCGAACGCCAGATCGTTCGCCCCGTCGTGATCGAGGTCGCCCACCGCCATCGCCAGCGGATCCGGCCCGATCGGCAACAAGCTCGGGCGTAAGAAGCACAGCTCCCCCGGCGAGTGCACCCCGTCGCCGCAGAGCTCGACCCCGCCGCTCGACTCGCCCGTGCTCCCGCTCGACTCCCCCGCGCTCCCGCTCGACCCGCTGCTCGTGCCCGACGTCGATCCCCCGCTCGTCCCCCCGCTCGTACCCGCGCTCGTGCCTGAGCTCGTCGCGCTCGTCGCGTCACCGGCGGAGGAGTCACCCGAACAAGCCAGCGAACCCGCCAACCACAGCCCGAAGATCGCAGGACACCGGCCCATCCGCAGCAGCATACCCGACATTCGACGACGCTCCGCGACCTTGGCTCACGCCGCTGACCCGCGCAGCCGCCGCTCCGTTATCCTCTCCCGCCTTGCCGCCCCCCCCTGCTCCGCCGAGCCCCGCCCCTGCGATCGGGCTACGCGAGGTCATCCGTGCCTGGTGGCCGCTCGCCGCGAGCTGGCTCTTGATGGGCAGCGAGCTGCCGATGCTCAGCGCCGTCGTCGCGCGGCTGGACGCCCCCGAGATCCACCTCGCCGCCTACGGAGGCGTCGTCTTCCCGATCGCGCTGCTCATCGAGGCCCCGATCATCATGATGCTCGCCGCCTCCACCGCCCTCGCCAAGGACCTCGCGGCCTACCGCTCGCTCCGCCGATTTATGCATCGGATCGCCGCCGGCCTCACCGTCTGCCACGTCCTACTCGCCTTCACCCCCTTGTTTGATCTGTGGATCGTCCGCGCCCTCGACGTCCCCGCCCCTGTCATTGAGCCGGCCCGCCTCGGCCTCCAGATCATGCTCCCCTGGACCTGGTCGATCGCGATCCGCCGCTTCAACGAAGGCCTCTTGATCCGCGGCGGCCGCTCTCGCCTCGTCAGCCACGGCGCCGCCCTCCGGATCCTCGCTGGCGCCGCCACCGTGACGATCGGCTACCTGCTCGGCGCCCCGGGCATCGTCGTCGCCACAGCCACGGTGATCGTTGGAGTTACGACGGGTTGGCTCTTCGCCGCCCTCAAGGTCCGCCCCCTCGTCGCCGCCTTGGACCCTGGAGATCCAGCCGGCGTCGTCCGCGGCCGCGCCTTCCTCCGCTTCTACCTCCCGCTCGCGCTCGCGCCGCTGGTCACCCTCGTCGTCCAGCCGATCGGCTCCGCTGCGATCAGCCGGATGCCGCAGCCGCTCGAGTCGCTCGCCACCTGGCCGGTGGTCAGCGGCCTCTTCTTCCTCCTGCAGGGCGCCGGCCTCGCCTACAGCGAGGTCGTCGTCGCCCTCCTCGAGCGCCCTGGCGCGCCGCCGACCCTCCGCCGCTTCGCCTGGATCCTCTGTGGCGCGCTCATCGCGGTCGTGCTGCTGCTCGCCGCCACCCCGCTCGCCGGCTGGTGGTTCGGCGGCCTCATGGGTCTCAGGCCGGAGCTCACCCACCTCGCCCACCTCGCCCTCTGGCTCGGCCTCCCGCTCGCCGGCGCGCGCGCGCTCCAGAGCTGGTATCAGGGCGTCGTCGTCCACGCCCGCGACACGCGAGCGATCACCGAGTCTGTCCTCATCTTCCTCCTCGTCTGCGCCAGCGTGCTCCTCCTCGGGGTCCACGACGGCCGCACCCCCGGCCTGCTCGTCGCCTTGCTCGGCTTCTCGGCTGGCCGGCTCGCTGAGACCGCCTGGATGTGGTGGCGTTCTCGCCCGACTCGCCGCGCCCTAGGCCTCTGAATCGAGCCCCTATCGCGGCCCACGGGCCAACCTTACAACGGGACTCATGCAGATCCGGCGCGTCCATAACTCACGGCGATCATTCCTAAAAAAAGACGCCATCGCCCTCCTCACCCTGCTCACGGCAGCCAGCGCGTGCGGAGACTCGGGGGCAGGGAGCGACACCGCGACGACCGCCGCGACCGCAACCACAGCCGATACAACAACCACAACAACCACCGACTCGACCACCACCGAAGGCAGCGGAACCGCCGGCGAGAGCGAGTCAAGCGCCGTCACCCTCGACATGACCGACCGACCCCCTAAACCATTGATTTTATTAGGTTCTATGCGGCGCGCCCGTGCTCGTGACGCGCCCGTGCCACTACCCCTCGATGAGGGCGATCGCGGTCCGCAGCGCGCCGGGGGCGAGGTGCATGTAGCGATCGGTCGTGCTCGAGCTCGCGTGCCCCGCGAGCTCCTGGATCGCCTTCGGTGTCGCTCCGCGCGCGGCGAGCCGCGAGCAGAACGTGTGCCGGAGGATGTGCGTGCCCGTCAGCGGCAGCCCGGCCGCCTTCTGGGCCTTTGTGACCAGGCCGACGATGACGCGCGACGTCGGCGTGCCCTCGCCCCTGGAGCGCGCGAGCACGCGCGCCTCCACGTCGTCGCTCCGCCGCTTCAGCTCGCGGAGGAGCTCGCGCAGCCGCGAGGTCATCACCACCTGCCGCGGGCGGTTGCCCTTCGGCAGCCCGACGTGTCCGCACCAGTCGTTCTCCACGATGTGCAGAACGCCGCGCTCGACGTCGCAGTGGACGAGGCGCAGTCCCGCGATCTCGCCGCCGCGTAGCCCCGCGTCGCCGCCGAGGAGCACCGCCAGGAGGCAGCGCTCGTCGACCTCGCCGGCGGCCTTGACGAGGCGCTGGTACGTCACCTCGTCGTAGAAGGCGAAGCGCTGGTCCTGCCGCTTCAGCTTGCGGATCTTCGGCATCGCGGGGAGCACCCCCCACTCGACCGCCATCCGCAGCATCGCGCCGAGGACCTCGAGGATCGCGTTGACGCTCGAGATCTTCAGGTGGGCGTACTTGGCCTTCAGCCGCTGCACGTCGACCTCGTCGATCTGGTCGAGCAGCCGGTCGCCGAGGTTCGGGATCAGGTAGATTCGGATGTACTTCTTGCGGTTGTGGATCGTGCTCGGCTTCAGCCGGTTGGCGAGGAGATACTCGACGACGAAGCGCTCGCTGAACTCCGCCAGCGTCGGCATCTTCGGCGCCGCCTCGACCTCTTCTTCCTCCTTCTCGTGCCCGTGCAGGATCAGCCACCGCTCGCGCTCGCGCGCCCACTTGAGCGCGGCCGCGCGGCTCGTCGCGCCGGGGATCTTCGATCGCTCGCGGATCTTCCGGCCGTCGATGAGCTTGACGTGGATGTCAGCTTGCCAGGTCACGGTGTTGGTCTCGGGGTAAACCCGCTCTCGGATCTTGACGCTCATTGACTCCTCCTTGAGCGCCCCTCTGTGCCTTCCCGCAGGAACGCTATCACGATCTCGCGCATGAAGTAGAGCCGCCGGCCGACCCGGAGCGAGCCCGGGAGTTGGCCCCGGTAGACGCGATCGTAGACGGCGCGGCGGGAGCAGTGGAGCCAACCGGCGAGCTCGTCTGGGGTCATCAATGGTGACTCGCGACGAGGTTCCGCCGCGGCTTGTCTTCCTCCAACCTGTCCCACCGTCCCCCTCCTCGAGCCGGGGCGAGGCCCGGCATGATCCAAGGGTACGGAGCGGCCCCCGGGCCGTCAGCGGGAGAGATCGCTCCGCGAGAGGTGGTGTCCAAAGCGCGACGGCCTCCGGGGCTGGGAACACGCAGGGCGCGCCTTCGTTATTTTTCATAACTTGACAATGCCGGCTGGAAAGTATTTCATAACTATGTGAGCGACCCCACCCCACCTACCGTCACCATCGTCGTCAGCGCCGGCGGCGCCCAGCTCCGCCTGCGCCTGCCGGCCGCCAACGTCGCCGTCGAGCACCCTGGAAGAGCCTCGGAGGTCGTCCGGGCCGAAACGCGCCGCCAAGCGCCCGATGGACGCTCCATCGAGGTCGCCTTTTTGCCCACCGTCGATGTCTTCTTGGGCCAGCTCATCCACTGGCTCCGTGGCCAGGCCACGCGGGGGATCGCATGACCTCGCTCTCTCCGCCGCGGCCCCCGGGATCGGCTTCTTCCACGCCCAAGGAGCTCCTGCGTCCGCGCGGCCCCGACCTGCGCGGCCGCACGCTGCTCGATCGCTTCCGCCTCGACGCTCTGACCGCCTTCGGCGGCATGGCAGATAAGCTTCTGCCACCCGATCCCACAACCCCAACAGACAACCAAAACCGCCGCTCTGAGCCCTTCCAGCCCCCTCTCGGGGGCTTTTTTATTATCGCGCACTGTGCGCATGATGCCGCCCGAGTACGCGGGATTTAGCACGGGCGTGGCACCGATACGTCACGGCCGTCGGCGCGGGTCAGCTCGTCCTGCGCCGGGCTGTGGCAGGTGGCCCTCTTCTCGCCGGAGTTCGAGCAGCGCCTCGAGGCCAGCAAGTCGGCCGAGGCCCGCGCGAGCGAGATGGAGCACGCGATCCGCGACGAGATCCACGTCCACCTCGAGGAGGACCCGGCGTTCTACCGCTCGCTGCGGGAGCGCCTCGAGCAGATCGTCGCCGACTACAAGGCCCGCCGGATCGACGCCGCGAAGCAGCGCTCATCGGCATCCTGCGCAACGAGATCCGCGACCGCCGCGTGGTCGCCGAGGACTTCGGCCTCACCGACACCGGCCTCGCCATCTACGGCCTGCTCACCACCGAGGCCGTCAAGGACGGCGCCGGCGGTCACCTCGCCCACGTCGCCGCGGGCGAGGCCGGCGAACATCGAACATCGTCACCCCCACCTCAACGCCCACAGCCCGCTGATCGGCTGAAATCCCACGAGTTCGGGCGTCTTGGCGGGGGTGGAGTTTTCTAAAAAAATGCTGTCGTTCGTTGTCGGTGCTCCGGCCAGGCAACGACCAGGCAAAATCGAGCGGGGCGATCATGGGCCAGGGCGGGCTGCGGCGAAAGCGAGGCCGCCGTCGACACGCCGACTTTAACGCGCACGCCCGAGCCCTCGGCGGCGAGTCGCTGGTGCGCGCGCTCAGCGCCTCGATGGTAGCGCTCGCGAGCTCCCGTGTCTTCAAGGTCCCCGCAGACGCAGCGCGAGGCGTGCCGCTGCTGGGCTATGCACTCCTGGCCGCCGCACGTTCTTCTCTTGCCCACGCTCGCGTTCCTTCTTATCCCCGCCGCGGCCGGGCTCGTGGCATGAGCGCGAGCGGGCACGTCCACATCGGCGCTGCCGAGCGCGAATCGAGGACCCGCGGTCATCTCGCCCGCCATGTGGCGCTGGAGGAAGTGCGGGCCGACCGGGTCGTTCTCCACCTTGTCACGGTCCAGGATCGACGTTCCCAACACGATGAGGAGGAGATCTCCCTCAGTCAAATGTGTGTACGCGCGGGGTTCGTGGGCCCCAAAGGGCATTTTCAACAGCATACTACCGGCCGGCCGAAATACCAGACTAGTCGCGCATATTCACTCATGGGAAAACGTCAATAATCTCAGTAGCTTCATTGAAATTCGCAAATGCCCATGGCGATTACGCGACCGTGACGCAGAGACTCGTGCTGTGCCTGGTGCAGACAGACCCCCATATGCGCGATAACGGAGGACTTCCTCGCTCTGGCGATGCTCAATCTCCTCTGGTAGCTTGCCGAGACACCGTCACCTAGCGACACCCAGATAGCTACCGCAGGTAGATGGACTTCGTGCGCGTCTAGTACGACAAGGCCCGGCGTGTGGGCCCGTCGGGGCTTCTTGAGGGTATGGAGAACGAGCATGTCACTTTCGCTCTACGGTCAAGTCACCGACATTCAAACCAGCGACGCCGTCGAGAATGCAACGGTCACGCTGGTGGATCCCATCACCGACACGATCCTCCATATAACCACTACGTCGGTCGGTGCGGCCGTCCCCGGGGGCTATTTCACCTTTGAGGTGACCTTCCAGCAGATGCTCGAGATCATGGGGGGTAATCACCACCGAACAGTGACGTTTAAGGTGTATGATGGTGTCGTATTCCTGGGGTGCCAAGATAAACTCATCAGCGCCTTGACCTTCCGCGGGACGGAGACCATCGAGGTAGAAGTAGACTCCTCGTACACCCCACCCGAGGGCAACTTCCTCTACAATGTCGCCGGCAAGGTCGTAGAGGTCGACGGAACACCGATCGCGGGTGTTGACGTCAAGGTCTACCACAAGAAGATGGCGACGGAGACGCTCCTCGAGACCGAACAGACCGCATCTGACGGCCGTTTCCTAGTGCGTTATGAAGGACCGCCCGGAGCGCACCCAGATCAGGCTTCCATTGACATTATTGTCCGGTGCTATGATGACGAGGAGCTCGTTGCGAGCTCAGAGAAGATCACCAATCCTCGCTGGGATCTAAGTCTCATCCTGGTGAGGGATAATGAGACTTTGCGAGGAAAACCCTCGATTGTCTCCTATATGGACGCCTTGGATCCACTCCTCGATGGCGTTGCGTATCATGAACTCGACGCGGACCAGGTCGGCTACCTCTCGGCGAAGACCGGCTTTGACGCGGGTTTGATCGCGACGATCGCTCGCGCGCACCGACTGTCAGAAGCGCTCGCCATCGACGCCGAGGCGTTCTATGGGATCGCTCATGCTGGTTTTCCCCTCTCGACAAACGCTGTCGTGAGCCTGGACGCCGAGACGGTCACATCCGCCCTCATGAGAGCAATCGCTGATAACGCGATCTCCTCGTCGGTGGAGGCTGATATTACCAGCATTACGAGCGCCTTAGCAGCGGCTCGCCTCGATCACGCGGTTCCGGCGTCGGATCCACAGACGACCACGCTTGGATCGGTCCTGACGGCCGCTTCCTTGACGAGCGGCCTGCCTCGCTCCTTCGCCGAGGCTTATTTGTCCCACATAGGCACGATTGAGGAGTTTTGGGAGGACCTGCGCGCCGACACTGAGAACTTCGGCGACGCCGTCGTCGACACGATTCAGTTCACATTGCAGGTCGGCACCCTCACGGCCTCGCATGCGCCCCTCGTCAAGCTCCTAAGCCAGATGCGCGTGAGCGACGACTTCAGTGTTGCGGCGGAGCTCGCCCAGTACGACGACCAGGACTGGATCGACCTCCTCGATGAGGAGGTGGACAGTAGCCCGGTGAGCACGCCGGCAGGCATCCCCGGCGCCGACGAGACGGAGCGGCGCGCCAATTATGGCCGCGCCATCTCCCGCATGGTCGAAGACCTGTACCCGTCGGCACACGTCGCCTACCACCTTCCAGGGGGTGCCGCCACCTCGGACGTCGCGGGCTTCGTGATCCAAAACCCGGGCTTCAGCTTCGCGCGCACTTCCATCGATGACTTCCTCGAGACCGCCGAGGGTCTCCCGCCCGAGCCCGAGGACCTGGACGCGCTCCGGCAGGATCTTCTGAAGATCCAGCGCGTCTTTAACATCGCGCCCCGCTTCGGACGAACGTCGGCCGTCGGCGCCCTCCTGGAGGGCGGCATCGTCTCGGCCCGACAGATCCGGATGATGGGGCTCGCGTCGTTCAAGGCGATCTATGCGTCCGCGCTCGGCGGCGAAGATGTCGCCGCGAGCATCTACGACAAGGCGGACAAGGTGGCGTCGACCACTCTGGCCGCCTTCACACAGATGCGGAAGGAGTTCGTCTTTCCGTCGACCAACGTGATCACCACGCCCGGTTGCGGCGATCCCGACCTTGCGGCGATCTTCGGCAGCCTCGACTACTGCGCGTGCCGCCACTGCGACTCCGTTCATGGCGCAGCCGCCTACTTCGTCGAGATCATGAATTTCCTACGGCCGGGAGGGGACGAGACGGTCCTCAACAAGCTGATTGCTAGGCGCCCAGAGCTGATGCACGTCAAGCTTAACTGCGAGAACGCCGACACCCCGCTACCGGCGATTGACCTGGTGAACGAGGTCCTCGAGCGCGCCGTCCTCCAGCACCACTCGGAAGATCCGCACACGAACCCGGCGACCTGGCCGCAGACGACTTGGAGCGGACCGGACCTCCTCGCGCACCCGGAGAAGATCTACACCGACGTCTACGACACCTTCCTGAGCGATGACGAGGGGGCCTGCTTCCCGTGGATCCTTCCCTTTGATCTGGGGCTCTCAGAGGCGAGGATCTACCTGACGCACCTCGGCGTCAGCCGTATCGCTCTCCAGGACGCGTTCGAGTGGTTCGACGGCCTCGGCGAGGACGAGATCTACCGGATCGACGAGCGCCTCGGCCTCTCGCCGTCGCAGGGGTCGATCGTCCGGCGCACCAACGAGGCGATCGATCTCTGGCACCTCTGGGGCTTCGCGTCGGCGGGCACGTGGATCGACCAGATCAACCGCGTTGAGACCTTCCTCGAGCGGAGTGAACTCAGCTTTGAGGGGCTTCAGGCGCTCCTCCGGACCGATCTACTGAGCGACGTCAAGATCGTATATGACGAGCCCTGCACGCTCAAGGACGCGGAGCTTCGGCTCATCGCCGATCCCGAGGAGCCGGGCCTGGACACGACCAAGCTCGAGAAATTGGTCACCGTCTTCCGGGTCGGTCGCGCCCTCGGCTGGTCGAACTTCGAGGTCGACATGGTGATGCGGGGGCTCGGCCTAACCTTCGCCCAGCCGGTCGACGAGGAGCTCGAGGTCCTGGCGCACTTCGTCCGCGTCCGTCGTCAGTACCCCCGTCTACCGCTCGCCGAAGTCCTCTCGTGGTGGGCACCCCTCGACACGCGTGCGCCAGCGGAGGGGGTATTCTCGTTCTACGAGGAGGTCGTCCGCCCAAACACGCGCGAGCCGGAGTTCCGCGTCGGTCAGATCGACGCGAACGAGCTCAAGCTCGTCGACGTCAAGGGCTCGCTGCTCGGCATCCTCCAGGTCGACGAAGCGAGCCTCGGCGCAGCGATGGCCGCCACCGGCCTCACCGACGGGTCGTCGCTCAACCGGGCGAACCTCTCCAAGCTCTACCGCGTGGCCTCGCTCGCCCGTGCGACCTCGCTACGGGTCCCCGACCTCGTGACGCTGGTGAACTACCGTGAGGCCCTCAAGGAGGGGAGCCCGGGGCCGTTCGACGGGGCTCCTGATGCCCCCGTGCGGGATCTCCTCGCGGTCGCAGCGGATGTCAGAACCTCGGGTCTCACCGCCGCCGCCCTCGATTTCGTTCTCCGCGACCAGGCTTCCGAACGCTTCGGCGCGAGCGCGGCGGACGTCACCCGGGCGCTCCTCGACGTGATCACGGCGCAGCAGGCCTCGGACGCCGACCACGAGGCCCACCTGCCGCCCGCAGACCTACCGGCACGTGAGCGCCTGGCCGAGCTCCTCGCCCGTCTCTACGCGGACGAGGAGCTCGAGAGCGCGCTCGGCCTCATCGACACGAAGATCCCCCTGGACGCGACGGGGCCGCAGGCCGTGGCCGCGAGGGACGCTCTCTTCGGCTTCCTGACGATCGATGGCGCGGCTTACGTCGAGCTTGGGAAGGCCTTCGATGAGGCCGCAGCCCCCGACGCCCGCGCGGTGCTCGCCGTCCCTGAGCTCTCCGAGCACCTCCGACGTCTAGCTCGGGATCGCGCAGCCGTCCGCACAATCTCGACCTCGCTCGATCTCGAACCGGCGGACGCGAGCGCGCTGCTCGAGAGCTACGTCCATGACCCGCTCGAGGAGCTCGATCCGTCGCGGCCGGCGCTCGACGTGCTCACCGATGATGGGCTTGTCGCCGCGTTTAACCCGATCGACGACGCAGAGCTCTTAAAGAGCGAGTCCTTCCCCAAGGTCTTCCTCGAGCGCGAAGGGCTCCCGGAGCCGGCGCGGCTCTACCGGGCGCTGACGAAGGTCGCGCTCGTGATCCGCACCCTCCGCTTCTCGCCCGGTCTCCTTCGCTGGCTCCTCGCGGTCGCTCCTGAGGCGTCCGTGGAGATTCTTGACCTCACTCAGCTCCCGGCCGCGGGCGCCGCTGACAGCCTCGTCTATGCGGCCTACACGGGCTGGGGCTGGTTGCGGCGCGCCATCGATCTCCGCGATCGGGTGCTCGGCGCGCCCGAGGACCTCGTAGACCTCCTGGGGCTCATCTTCGCCGAGACCTTCGTCAAGGCTACGACGCTCTCGTCACTCGCGAATTCGGCCGGCTGGGACATCACAATGCTCTCGACCTTCGAGACGCACCTGGATCTCTCCCAGGAGGACTTTCAAACGCTGGAAGGCCCTCTGGCGCTCGCGGACGCACTCGCGGTGTCGAAACGCGTCGGCGTGGATCCGGCGACGCTCCACACGTGGGCGACGACGGTGGCGACGACGGCGCAGGCCGCCGAGATCAAGGGGGCAGCGCAGGCCAAGTACAGTCCAGCGGCGTGGCCGAGCGTGGCCGAGCCCCTCCGCGATCGTCTGCGCGAGCAACAGCGCGACGCCCTGGCCCAGTACCTCGTCCCTCGCCTCTCGGGCGTGGGCGACCGCGACGATCTCCTGGCCCACTTCCTGATGGACCCGGAGGTCAGCGCCTGCGGCAAAACCTCGCGGCTGCTCTTCGCCACCTCGGCGGTGCAACTCTTTATCCAGCGCGCCCTCATGGGCCACGAAGATGACGTCGTTTTGAGCGACGAGCACTCCGAGGAGTGGGTCTGGATGAAGCGCTACCGGGTGTGGGAGGCCAACCGTAAGATCTTCCTTTACCCCGAAAACTGGGTACTGCCGGAGCTCCGCGACGATAAGTCCCCGTTATTCCGCAAGCTCGAGGAAGAGATATCCCAGGCCGACGCCACTGAGGAGAGCGTCGAGAACGCCTACATCCGCTATCTCGAGGGCCTCCATGAGATCGCGCGTCTTGAGATCTGCGGCACGTATCACGAGGTCGAGCGCACGAGCAAGGGCGAGGTCGTCGTGGATCGCCTCCACGTCTTCGGGCGGACGCACGACGATCCGTCCAAAGTTTTCTATCGTCAGCGTATCGACGACGCTTACTGGACCCCGTGGGAGGAGGTCCCCTTCCAGATCGAGGCGCGCGGGGTCCTCCCCATCATGGTCAACCGGCGCCTGATGCTGATCTGGCCGAAGTTCGGCATGCGGCCAACGGATACCAAGAAACAGCCCAATACGGGCACATCAGAGCGTTTCGTCGAGATCAGCCTGATGTGGAGTGAGCGTCAAAAGGATGGATGGAGTGGCGTCAAGACGTCGCGTGACGTGACGCTCGATTGGTCCGATGTGATCTCAGGCCTGGGCGAGGCGAACAGTCGTAACATCTTCTCCAAGTACTACTTGGCCAGCGAGATCGGGAGTGGCGGCGAGATCGTCGTGAGGACGGCCCGTCTCGTTCATGAGACCAATCCACCCACCTTCTATTACCCTCGTCCATTTATCTACGACTCTCTGCACGATACATTCATTCTGATCAATGAGTCAATTATGGATCAACCAGCGCTCAACGAGGACGGGCTTACGGGCGATGCGCCGACCCCGTACGACTTGACCATCCGCCACCAAGCGTTCACAGCAAAATCAGTCCCTGGAGGGCTCAAACTCCCGATCCGTAACTCTGTCGACTGGCAGCTCGACTGGTCACCGAAGATCATCAACACGCCCTCGCGAGTGGCGGTGACCTTTCCGCGGCAGACTCGTGGTATGGATAGCCACCAGCCCTTCACCTACGAGGATGACTCGGTGGGCCTCTACCTGAGGCGCGTTGATCCACCGACGGCGATGCCGACCCCCGATATCCCGCGAAACGGAGTCGATCCTACGACAGCGGGTGACACCTCATTCGTCCCCTACGTCGGGCTCGTCGTCGGCGCAGCGGAGAGCCAGGCTCTGACGCCGATACCCGTCAACCAGATCCTCGCTGGCGGCGCGGCCGCGGCGAACGCCCACTCCTGGGTGAAGGGCTTCAAGGCCAACGTGGGCCCCAAATTCAGGGTCTCGGCGCTCTACCACCCGCATGCAGCCTTCTTCATCGAGCAGGTCCGCAAGTACGGCGTCGACGGTCTCCTGGCGCCCGTAGGGAATGATCTGGTCTTCCAAGACCTCAACGACCACATCGATCAAGTATACGTACCGACGCCGAACGAGTGCGTTGTAAAACCCTACCCGACGGGCGACATCGACTTTCTCTTCGGGGGTTCGTATAGCGTCTACAACTGGGAGCTTTTCTTCCACGCCCCGATGTATATCGCCGACCGGTTGATGGCCGAGCGGCGCTTCGCCGAGGCCCAGCGGTGGCTCCACTACATCTTCAACCCCACGAGGACACCGTCGCTCGTCGCCGAGAGCGACTGCAAATATTACTGGAGGATTAAGCCCTTCCGTGTGGCGGCAGCGCACATGTCGATCGACGAACTCTTGGAGCTCCTCCACTATGAGGGCGACGACGCGTTCAAAATCGCACGACGCGAGGACCTCGAGGCCCAGATCGACGCGTCCCGCACCGATCCCTTCCGCCCGCACTTGATCGCGCGGATGCGGCCCACCGCGTATATGCGCGCGGTCGTGATGAAATACCTCGACAACCTTATCGCCTGGGGCGATGATCTATTTCGCCAGGACACCCTCGAGAGTAACAACGAGGCGCTCCTGTACTACGACCTCGCCTTACAGATCCTCGGGAAGCGCCCCCGCAAGCTCGACGCCCGCGAGCGCCCTGACCGCACCTTCTTCGAGGCTTGCGCGGAGAACGACGGCTTCATCGACGACTTCTCGAACTTCATGGTGCAGCTCGAGAACAAGGTCCTCGGCGTTAAGGGCGGGGTGGTGAAGCAAGCGCTCGTTCTCGACTTCAAGGCTCAAGACAATCAACAGAAGGTGACGCCTGGTGTGTACCAGTTCGCCTACATCGCTCCAGAGAAGAGTCAGACTCTCAACGAGCAAGCCAAAAAAGATCCGCCGAAGCCCCCTTTCATGAGCGTGTATCCGTTTACGGCCGGGGCGCCTGACGCCGATCCGGTCAGATCGGAGCTTTACTTCTGCGTCCCCCCGAACGGGAAGCTCCTCGGGTACTGGGACATCGTCGCCGACCGCTTCTTCAAGCTGCGCCACTGCCTCAACCTCGATGGCGTCCGCCGCGAGCTCCCGCTCTACCAGCCGCCGATCGACCCCGCTCTGCTGGCGAAGGCCGCCGCTCAGGGGATCGACATCGGTACGGCGATCAGCAACCTGGGAGCTCCACTCCCACACTACCGCTTCTCGATCCACCTCGGGATCGCCAAGGAGTTCGGGAGCCAGGTGAGCGCGCTCGGAGGAGCGCTGCTCCAAGCGCTAGAGAAGCGTGACGCCGAAGCGCTGGCGCTCCTGCGCGCTGGCCAAGAGCTGAAGATGATGAGCTCGGTGCGCAAGATCCGGGAGACCGCCCTCGACGAGTCGACGGAGAACATCGCCGCCCTGCGCGCCGGTCGGCACATCGCGGAGGAGCGGCTGAAATACTACCAGAGCCGCGAGCGGATGAACGCGCTCGAGGAGGCCGAAGTCAAGCTGCAGAGGAACTCGCTCATCTTAGATGCGGTCAGCCTCGGTTGCACCGCGCTCGCCAGCATCTTGGCGTTCCTACCTCAGATCAAAGTCGGCGTCCGCGGTTTTGTCCCGAGCTTCGACGCGGAGATCGGCGGTCAGCAGCTATCGACGGCTCTTCACATGATTGGGCAGTCGACCAGCGGCGGTGCGTCGATCAATCGGGCCAGGGCCGGTATGACGCTCACACAGGCGTCGTACGACCGGCGAAAGGAGGACTGGGATTTTCAGGCCCGACTCGCGCAGAAGGATATCGCCCAGATCGACCGTCAGATCACTGCCGCCGAGATCCGCAAGGCGATCAGCGAGATCGAGCTGAAGAACCACGACCAGCAGGCGGCTGACGCCGCAGAGGTGCTGGAGACCATGCAGAGCAAGTTCACGAACACCGAGCTCTACGCGTGGATGTCCGGCGAGCTGAGCACGCTCTACTTCCAGGTGTACCAGCTCGCCGTTGATCTCGCTCGCCGGGCGGAGCGCTGCTACCGCTACGAGCTAGCGATCGACGACGGCGACGTCAGCGACTTCATCTCGTACGGCCACTGGGATAACCGCCGCAAGGGTCTCCTCGCCGGTGAGCGCCTGGCGCAGGATCTCCGGCGCATGGAGGCGGCCTACTACGAGAAGAACCGCCGCGAGTACGAGCTCACCAAGCGCGTCTCGCTCGCGTCGCTCGATCCGGTCGCGCTCGTCGCCCTCCGCAAGACCGGCGCCTGCCACTTCTTCCTGCCCGAGGCGATCTTCGACCTCGATCACCCGAGCCACTACCTGCGCCGGATCAAGATGGTCGGGGTCTCGGTGCCAGCAGTCACCGGATCGTTCGGGAGCGTCGGTGCGACGCTGACCTACGAGTCGGGAGCGATCCGTCGCGAGCCCGACATCGAGCTAGAGCTGGCGATGATCCCTTCCGTCCAGTCGATCGCGGTGAGCACGGGTCAGGACGACGCGGGCCTCTTCGAGCCGAACCTACGCGATGAGCGCTACCTTCCCTTTGAGGGCAAAGGCCTCGTCCAGAGCTCCTGGCGCCTCTCGCTCCCGTCCAAGGTCCGCAGCTTCGACTACGAGACGATCGCCGATGTCATCTTGACGATCCGGTACACCGCTCGCGAGGGCGGTGATGCCTTCGGTAGCCTGGTCCAAGATGGCCTCCCGGCCGCGCTCGCGGGGATGGAGCGCGCCGACGGCGAGGCGGTTAAGGGCACCGGGCAGGTCCGCATCTTCTCCGCCCGCGCCGAGTTCCCGGAGGCGTGGCGGACCTTCGTCACCGCCGGGGCCGATGAAGGGGCGGCCGAGTTGGAGCTCGATCTGTCGGAGGAGCGCTTCCCGCACCCGCAGGAGCCCGTTGCGCGCACGATCGAGTTTGCGGCGTTCTTCGTCCGCTGGCGGCCGGGCGACGACACGATCCCGACGCTCGAGGCCCACCTCGTCGGGGCGGAGCTGAATGGCCCCGGCGTCACCGAGGAGGGGCTCACCTTCGCCGCGTACAAGGCTGGCCAGCCAGCGTCGTACCCCGAGTACCTGTGGTTCGCTGCGACGACGCCGCTGACCAGCGAGCCAGGGACCTTCACCCTCTCGGTGACGACAGGCTGGCCAGTAGGCAAGGATCCCGACGACATCCTCGTCCTGATTCAGTACCGCGTCGGCGCGGAGCCGTGAGCGAAGGAGACGAAGGCGATGCCGACCGAACGAAAGCCATCGGATCCCCGTAGCCGACCTACGACGTCGCCGAGCCCGGCGCCCAGCGGCCAACAGTCCACGCCGGGAGCGTCGCGACTTCAGGGAGGCAACCGCACGTCGACCCCGGGCGGGCCCACGGGTGCCCCCTCGGAGCCCGGCCTCGTCCCCACGCTCGCGCTCCCCAAGGGCGGCGGCGCCCTCAAGAACATCGGCGACAAGTTCGCCGCGAACGCCTTCATCGGCAGCGGCGGCATGAGCGTCCCGCTGCCGATCTCGCCGGGTCGTGAGCTCACCCCCGCGCTCGCCCTCGAGTACTCCACCGGCGCCAAGCAACGGTCCCTTCGGGATCGGCTGGCATCTCTCGGTCGCTGCGATCACCCGCAAGACCGATCGCGGCCTGCCCACCTACGACGACGCCCGCGAGGCCGACACCTTCATCGTCGCCGGCTCGGAGGATCTTGTACCGATGCTCGTGGAGAGCGAGGGTGACTGGATCCCGAAGGTCACGGAGAGCGGCGGCTATCGGATCTTCTCCTATCGGCCGCGCGTCGAGTCCGGCTTCGCTCGTATCGAGCGTTGGAAGGAGATCGCCACCGGCGACGTCCACTGGCGCACCTGGACGCGCGACAACCACCGCTCGACCTACGGCACCAGCGCCGCCAGCCGGGTCGCCGACCCTGCCCACCCGGAGCGGATCTTCTCCTGGCTGCTCGACGAGACCCGCGACGACCGCGGCAACCTCGTCGTCTTCGAGTACAGCGCCGAGGATCTCGAGAACGTCGACACCACCGCCCTCGAGGAGCACCAGCGCCTCGCTGTCGTCCAGACCCAGGCGCAGCGCTACCTCCGGCGGGTCTACTACGGCAACGCGGCCCCCGACGTCGCCGCCGACTGGCTCTTCGAGGTCCGCCTCGACTACGGCGACCTCGAGGTCGACGGCGGCGCTGGCGATCCATGGCCTGTTCGTGAAGACACTTTTTCGAGCTACCGCTCCGGCTTCGACGTCCGCACCCGTCGCCTCTGCTAGGCGGATCCTCATGCTCCACCACTTCGAGGAGCTACCGATCACCTCTTACCTCGTCGCCGCCATCGAGCTCACCTACGACGAGAACCCGACCGCCACGCTTCTCACGGCGATCACCCGCCGGGGGTACCTTTACGACACGGTCGAAGAGTCGTACACGAGCGCCGCCTACCCGCCGATCGCGCTCACCTATAGCGCCGCTGAGATCGGCACCGCCACCCACCGTCTCGATCGCGCCAGCCTCCGCGACCTGCCCGCGGGCGTCGACGGCGATCGATTTCGCTTCGTCGATCTCGACGGCGAGGGGCTGCCTGGGCTGCTCACCGAGCAGGCCGGCCACTGGTACTACAAGCGAGGCGAAGGGGAGGGCACCTTTGGGCCCTGGCACGCCCTCCCGACCCTCCCGAGCAACGCCAAGCTCGGCGCCCAGCGCCTCATGGATCTCGACGGAGACGGCCAGCTCAGCCTCGCGAGCCTCGGCGGCGCCGTGCCTGGCTACTTCGACCGGACAACCCCACCTGGCGGGGGTCCCGCGAAGTGGGAGCCCTACCGCACCTTCCGCACGCTCCCCAACATCGACCTCAGCGCCCCCAACGTCCAGCTCCTCGACCTCGACGGCGACGGGCTCGCTGACATCCTCGTCGCCGAGCAGAGCCGCTTCATCTGGTACCCCTCACGCGGCCGCGACGGCTTCGGCTCGCCGCTCGCGCTCTCGCGCCCGTCCGACGAGAAGGCCGGCCCCCAGCTCCTCTGGTCCGACCCTCAACAAGCGCTCTACTTCACCGACATGACCGGAGATGGCCTTTCGGACATCTGCCGCGTCCGCAACGGCGACGTCACCTACTGGCCCAACCTCGGCCACGGGCGCTTCGGTCGCGCGATCACCATGCGCGGCGCGCCGGTCTTTGATCGCCCCGATCGTTTCCGCGCCGATCGCCTCCGGACTGGCGACATCGACGGCTCCGGCACCACCGACCTCGTCTACCTCCGCGAAGACGGCGCGAGGATCTTCAAAAACCAGGCCGGCAACGCCTTCGCCGCCGCTGTGCACCTCGACGGCTTTCCGCCGGTCGACACCCTCAGCCATGTCGAGCTCGTCGACATCCTCGGAAAAGGCACCTCGGCCCTCGTGTGGTCCACAGACCTCCCGCACCTCCGCGGCGCCCAGCTCGCCTACATCGACCTGATGGCCGTAAGCAAGCCCTACCTGCTGACCAAGGCCGAGAACAACCTCGGCCTCGAGACCCGCGTCTACTACGCGCCCTCCACCCAGTTCTATCTCGCCGATCGCGCCGCCGGCCGCCCATGGAAGACGCGGCTCCCCTTCCCGGTGCACGTGATCGAGCGCGTCGAGGTGCACGATCACGTCACCGGCCACAGCTTCATCCAAAAGTACCGCTACCACCACGGCGCCTACGACGGCTCCGAGCGCGAGTTTCGCGGCTTTGGCATGGTCGAGACCGAGGACGCCGAGTCCATCACCGACGCCACCGGCGACAAGGAATTCCCGACCGGCCACACCATCGATGACGGCGTCCTTTATGTCCCGCCTGTCCTCACCAAGACCTGGTTTCACACCGGCGTCTTCCTCGGCGGCAACAGCGTCTCGCGCGGCTACGCCGACGAGTACTACAGCGACAAGACCCTCGAGAACCCCAGCGGGATCGCCATCGATCTCCAGGACACCGTCATCCCTGCCGGCCTCCGCGCCCTCGAGCGCCGCGAGGCCGTACGCGCCCTCCGCGGCAAACCGCTCCGCGTCGAGGTCTACGCGCGCGACGGCAGCGCCCAGGAGCCGCACCCGTACACCGTCGCCGAGAGCAACTTCGAGGTGCGTCTCCTACAACCGCGCGCGGGCCAGAAGCACGCCGCCTTCTTCGTGCACGACCGCGAGAGCCTCAGCTATCACTACGAGCGCGACCCCGCTGACCCTCGCGTCAGCCACAGCGTCACCCTCGAGGTCGACGCCTACGGCAACGTCCGCCGCTCGGCGCAGATCGCCTATCCGCGCCCTGACGCCGTCGCCGCCGAGCTCGAGCAGGAGCAGACCAGCATCCTCTACACCGAGGCCGAGCTCATCCACATCGACGACGCCACCACCTACCGCCTCGGCGTGCCCTCCGAAGCCCGCACCTACGAGCTCCACGGTCTCACCGGTGATCCCAGCGCGCCCTTCTCGTTCTCGGCGCTGCTCGCCCACGCGGACGGCGCCGACGAGATCGCCTACGAGGACAGCCCCAGCGAAGGCGCCGAGAAGCGCCTGCTCAGCCGCGTCCAGAGCTACTACTACAGCGACGATCTCACCACACGCCTCGCTCTCGGCTCCTGCGGCGTTCGGGCGCTCCCGTACGAGACCCTCACCCTCGCCTTCACCGACGACCAGCTCGACGACATCTTCGGCGCCAAGCTCACCGGCCTCGCCCTCGACACTGAGGGCGGCTACCGCGACGACACAGGCCTGTGGTGGCGCCCCTCGGGCCGGCAGATCTTCGACGATGAAGCCTTCTATCGGCCGATCGAGGTCCGCGATCTTTTTAACAACGCCACCACGATCGCCTACGACGACTACGACCTGCTCGTAGAGACCGTCACCGATCCCCTCGGCAACGTCACCGCCGCCGCGCACGACTACCGCACCCTGCAGCCCACCCTCATCACCGATCCCAACGGCAACCGCCAGGCCGCCGCCTTCGACGCCCTCGGCCATGTGGTGCGGGTCGCCGTGATGGGCAAGCAGGGCGACAGCGACGGCGACACGCTCGACGACCCGACCATCGAGCTCACCTACGACCTCGACGCCTGGCACAGCGACGAGCAGCCGGTGAGCGTCCACACCAAGCTGCGCGAGCAGCACGACCCCGAGACCACGCTCTTCCAGGAGCGCTTCACCTACTCCGGCGGCATGGGCCAGGTCGTCCTTGAAAAATGAAGGCGGAGCCCGGCCTCGCGCCTGAGCGCGACGGCAGCGGCGAGCTCGTCTTCGACGGCGGCGAGCTCGTTATTTCTGACACCACCCCCGACCCGCGCTGGGTCGGCACCGGCCGCGTGATCCTCGACAACAAGGGCAACCCCATCAAACAGTACGAGCCCTTCTTCGACGCCTCGCCCGTCTACGTGGGCGAGGCTCAGCTCGCCGAGTGGGGCGTCACCCCGCTGCTCCACTACGATCCTCTCGGTCGCCTCATCCGCACCGACCTGCCCGACGGCACCTTCTCCAAAAACACCTTCACCCCTTGGGAGCAGCTCACCCATGACCCGAACGACACGGTCCTTGAGAGCGACTGGTACGCCGAGCGAGACGCCCTCACCCCCGGCACCGACCAGAACGACGCCGAGCGAGACGCGGCCACAAAATCCGAAGCCCACGCCGCCACGCCCACGCGAACCCTCCTCGACCACCTCGGACGCCCCTTCCTCACCATCGAGCACAACGGCCTCGATGATGAAGAGGATCCCATCTTCTACGCGACCCGCCTCGCCCTTGATCTCGAGGGCAACACCCTCGCCGTCACGGACGCCCGCGGAAACACCGCCGCCCAGACCGTCTACGCCCCGGGCGGACTCCCGCTCCGCACCCAAGCCCCCGACGCGGGCGCCCGCTGGACCCTCCCCAGCGCCCTCGGAGCCCCCCTCCGCGCCTGGGACGACCGCCTCCACCGCTGGCGCTGGACCTACGACGCCTTAAGCCGGCCCACCCACGCCTACGTCAAGCCGGGTACCGACGACGAACTGCTCCGCGAGCGCACCGTCTACGGCGAGAGCCTCGGCGTCAGCGCCGCCGACACCAACCACCGCGGCCAAGTCTACGCCCTCTACGACACCGCCGGCGAGCTCGTCTTCGACGCCTACGACTTTAAACAAAACCTCCTCCAGCAGACCCGCCGCTTCGCCAGCGACTACACCGCCGCCCCCGACTGGCAGGACCTCGCTTTGGAAACTGTCCCTCAGGACATCCACGACGCCGCCGACCCGCTGCTCGACGCCGAGGCCTTTGAGACCGCCTGGACCTACGACGCCCTCAGCCGCGTGCTCACCCAGACCACCCCCGACCAGAGCGTCACCGAGCAGACCTACAGCCCCCGCGGCCTCGTCACCGCCCTCGCCGTCAAGATCCGCGGCGCCGCCACCGCCACCCCGATCGTCAGCGCCGTCGCCTACAACGCCCGCGGCCAGCGCCTGCGCGTCGACGCCGCCAATGACGTTTTTACAAACTTCGAGTACGATCCCGCCACCTTCCGCGTCCGGCGGATCCACACCGAGCGCCCGCACAGCGATCCCGACCTCCGCCGCGTCCAAGATCTCCGCTACCACTACGACCCCGTCGGCAACATCACCCGGATCCGCGACCTCGCCCAAGCCGGCGTCTACTTCGACAACGCCTACGCCGACCCCACCCAGTCCTTCACCTACGACCCGCTCTACCGCCTGACCCAAGCGACAGGTCGCGAACACGACGCCCTGCCGCAGCCCACGGCCGAAGGCTTCGCCCCCATCGCCCACCCGCAGGACACCCAGGCCCAGCGAAATTACCTGCAAACCTACACCTACGACCCCGTCGGCAACATTCTCCGCATGAAACACAGCTCCGGTGGTGTCACCGTCTGGCATCGCGGCTACACTTACGCCACCACCGGCAACCGCCTGCTCGCCACCACCCTCCCCGGCGACGACCTCGAAGACCCCGAAGACTACAGCGAGCCCTACACCTACGACGCCCACGGCAACATGACCGCGATGCCCACGATACCCGGCGGCCTCACCTGGGACCCCCAGGACCGCCTTATCAAAACCGACCATCAAGGCGGCGGCGTCACCTACTACGTCTACGACAGCGCCGGCCAGCGCGTGCGCAAGGTGCACCTCAACCAAGCCGCCACCATCTCCACCGAGCGCTATTACCTCGGCCCCTGGGAGACCTTTAGAAAAACCACCGACCTGCAAGGCACGCCCACCCTCGACACCGAGCGCGAGACCCTGCACGTCCACACCCCAGCCGGCGCCGACTGCCTCATCGAGACCAAGACCGTCGAAGACGAGACCCCCCTGGGCAGCCCCACCCCCCTTTTAAGATACCAACACCACAACCACCTCGGCACCGCCACCCTAGAGCTCAGCGAAGACGCCGAGGTCATCACCTACGAAGAATACCACCCCTACGGCACCAGCGCCTACCGAGCCGCCAACAGCGCCATCGAAGCCAGCCCCAAACGCTACCGCTACACCGGCAAAGAGCGCGACGAAGAGACCGGCCTCTACTACCACGAGGCGCGGTACTACGCGTGTTGGCTCGCAAGATGGACCGCCGCCGACCCCATCGGCCTCCAAGGCGGCCCCAACCGCTTCGCCTACGCCAACAACAACCCCCTGACCTTCACGGACCCTGGGGGCACGAGCCCCCAACATATCGTCTGTGACGATGACACCGTCAGCAGTAAGGCACCGCCACCTTCACTCATCACCACGGGGCGGGGCCTCGCTGGCGCCGGATCAACCACCCTTCCCGTGGAAGGGGATCCACAGTTTGAGCCCGCAGATCTCTCGGTCAAAGACTCTGGACCCGCGAACGGCCCCGAGTATATCCAAGACTGGGACGCCTGGAGCCGAGGCGTCCGCCAGAATGCTGACTCTCGCGCCGGATCGGCGCTGCAAGCCTGGCTAGGCACCATAGCCATCGGCGCGAGTCTCGGGGCTGGATTCGCCATCGCCAGCATCACCGCTCGCTCCACCCTGGTCGCCCGAGGCTACATCGCCGCAACTGAGGCAGCCGAGGTCGTTGGAACGGCAATCCAGGCCCGTCCCGCCCTAGCCCTTGCTGCCGCCGCCATGGGTACGGCTGCCGAAGCGGATGCAATCGCTCATGGTGCGCCTCCCGGGCAATACGCTCTCGATTCCATCCGGGGTCGACTCCGCACCTCGAGTAGACCTCTCGAATCGGCGAAGAACTCACTCGGTGAGCACGAACTTCGCGAGGCACTCGTTGAATCCGGTGCCAAGGTGAGAGACTTGGCGTCTTTTCACCTTCCCGAACTCCCCACGGGTTCACCTGAACGGGTATTCCTCGGGATCTACGGTGGTAATGGATTAAAGATCGGGACGGTCAAGGTTGAGGTCGCTCGACCAGGACTCGTCTTCCTTAGGGATCTTGCGGCAAGATTCGGCGGACATACTCTCAAGGACCTACCCGCAGAGATGAGTGCAATTGCCCCGGCAATCGATCGGGCCAAGGAGATTGTATTCAGTGTCGGGGAATCCGGAATTAATCTCGGCACTCTTACAGCCAAAGAGCTGTCCTATATCCTTTCCAACGGCGCCGTGCTCCAGCGAACAACCTTCCTCTTTGGAGGCACATTTTGACATTGACGCGAGTGCGTTTGGGTGTCGCCATTCACCCCGATGACAGTGCAGAGACCATTGGAATCGCCACTCAAGACCGGCTTCTCCTGGTTAGTGCCCTGATTGCAAGGCATGATGAGGGTCTTTCTGTGACGCGGGAATTGGCAAGAACCTACGCTAGGCGATTGCTAGATGCCGGTGATTTTAGAACTGCCGCGGATGGACAAGAGACCCTCGCTCGCGAAGCGACCCTCACACTTGGACTGTTCAAGGAACCTGCTTTACTGAGCTTCACCTTTGCCTTACTAGAGCGAAGCCATGTCAACATCTGGAACTGTGGGGGACACAGAGCCGTTGGCATTTCGAAGGGTGTCGCCTCTTGCGTTGTAGGGGATGGCTTCTGTCGAACAGATGACCCGCGCTATCGCACACTCATGGTCCTCGCCGCCGATTCGGACAAGCCTGTTTCCACCTCGGCGATCCATCACACCTCGATCAGCCTTGACAGACTGCAGTTGGTGGTGTTCTCCCCAAGCGGCAACCTGCCATTCATAGACGGAATCGAACGTGCCACAAGTACGGGCGACCTGCTTCTTATTCTAGGGGCGCAAGATCCGCTCCGTCGACACTCGCTAGCGTCGATTGAGGTTTGGCGGTCGAGGGAACTGGGAAATGCGGCCGAACCGTCGAGGTGAACAGCGTCTCGCGCGACGCGGCGTCTGCTGCCCGTGCTCGCCCAGTGACGCGAGTAGTCGCTGCTCCCGCGCCGGATCGCGGACCCGCAGCGCCTCGTACTTCAGGTCGAGTTGGTGGAACTCCAGCTTCATCGCCCAGCCCCTCCGCCTCGAGCACGCCGGCCACTCCCGACCCCGATCTCGGGGTGCGGGATCCGCGTGTCGGCCGAGGAGGCGACGTCCATGGATGCCCTCGTGCCAGAGACCCGAGGGGGCCCGGAAGCGAGTCCGTGACAGGTCGCCAGGTTTTGGGCGAAATCCTACCTCGCAGCCCAACTGACACAAATCTCGTAAATGTCAGCGAGGACATCTCGCCTGCTCGCTGCTCAGCGACGGTTGCGGATGTGAGGCGTAGAGCGAATCGACCGCTGCTTCAGACGAGATCGATCCAGTATAGCTGCTTGTGGCCCCGTGCCGCGAACAGATTCGCCTGGGCGCATGCCTTCGCGTAGCTCTTTGAGCGATTGACCTCAAAGCAATTGTTGTTGTCGTCCTGGTGCCAGAGCGCCCAGCAGGGCACCCGGGATAAGTCTACACCCGGGTTTATGAACGTACAATCTTTGTCGTCGATCGCTAACGCCTCGAACAACTCGACGAGCGCGTCGTGCCAATCGTCGCGGGCTAGCTTGGAGATGCTCATCGAGTTCGGGTTCTCAAGGTGAGAGTGCGCCACGAATGGTCGTCCGGTCGCGGCAGCACAGAATCGTACCTCGGCACACCAGCCGATCCCGTCGAGCCACCATCGGATGGCGTTGCCGTTGACCGCGGAGGCGAACTGCTCGATGTTGCGCGCGACTATTACGACTGGCTCATCATCCGCAAGGAACACCTGACCTTCAGTGAGCCAGCGCAAGTAGGCACGGAGATCCACGTCGCGCACGAGAGGGCTATCGCCCCATCGCTCGTCGATATTATAGATCGAATCGAAGATGCACGCAGCTTCTCTCGACATAAATGGATTACCCAGCCCATTGCTGGGGGCCAGAGAGCGCGGGTCCACTTCTTAACGTCGGTACGAGTCGCTCGACCCGCGAGCAAATCTCGAAGCGTATCTGATAGGCTTCGAACGAGCATGAGCTGCTTTCGGAAATCCTCGGCGTTTGCAAGCGTTACTGTCTTCATCAGAAGATCCCATCCTCTCTCCGACCAGTCACATCTTTCACGCGCTGCCGCACCTGCTTCATGCACCTGCGGCCGTCAATGGAGAACGTGCAGGCATCGTCGCTCCTTCTCCCGTTCATACATCCGCGGACGAGCGCGGGGGGCTGCTTCGCGAGGTCTTCCAGGCGCTGGTCGTTTCTGGTCGGAGGGATCTTCCTGCGCACCGCGTAGAGCTCGCGCTCGTCGTGGCTTGGCCGGACAGAACTTGCACCTGGAGCGGTGCCGCATACCGCGGTCCCGGATCGGGGCTCGTCGGTTCGCTTCTTGAGGACGTAACATGGCTCTGTTATACCCCGCGTCAGATCCCGCGTCGACGCCCCCTGCGGCCGCAGCCCCTGGGCCAGCCTCTCGCAGAGCGCCGGCTTGGCCCGGGCCAAGGGGACGAGGACCCGCTCGGCTGCCTTGGTCGAAAATCTGCCCCTTTGGACAGCCTCCTGGATCGTCGCGGGCAATACGCGTACCAGGTCCAGCCGACGGCTCCCCCAGCTCGGCGAGCGATCGAGCCGCGTCGCCAGATCCTGTTGTAAGAGGCGATGCTCGTCGAGGAGTGCCCGCAGCAGCCACCGCTCCTCGGGGGCCGAGCGCGGCCGCGTGTTGTCGAGGCCGATCCAGCACCAGCGCCTCGGCCTCGTCGCGCGCCAGGGCCCGCAGCGCCCGCACCCGCGCGTAGCCGTCGATCAGCACGTAGCGATCCGCCGTCCCGCTCGCCGTCACCTGAAGCCTGAAGCGGCGTCTGCTGCCCGTGCTCGCCCAGCGACGCGAGCAGTCGCTGCTCCCGCGCCGGATCGCGGACCGCAGCGCCTCGTACTTCAGGTCGAGTTGGTGGAGCTCCAGCTTCATCGCCCAGCCCCTCCGCCTCGAGCACGCCGGCCGCTCCCGACCCCGAGCTCGGGGGGTGCGGGATCCGCGTGTCGGCCGAGGACGCGACGTCCATGGATGCCCTCGTGGCAGAGACCCGAGGGGGCCCGGAAGCGAGTCCGTGACAGGTCGCCAGGTTTCGGGCGAAATCCTCTGTGATCAGGATGTGTTAGGCGGCGAGGCTGGGATGTGACACCCGGCGCTGCTTTGCCACGAGACCCCCACCTCCGGGGCCAGCACGCCCAGAATCCGCCGTGTCTGGGCCTCGCAGGTGGCTCGTGACAGGCCGCGGGCGTTGTAGGCGACGGCGCTGACGATCGGGGTGGCGGTGGCGATCAACGTCCTCGCCTCGGCCTCCCCGGCGTCGGCAAGAGCCACGCCCTCGCGGCCCTCGGCCACCGCCTCGTCCGCCAGGGCCGCGCGGTCCTCTGGACGCCGACCTACACGCTGATCCAGCGGCTCCTGACGGCCAAGCGCGACCTTTCGTCTCGGCGCCTGCGCTGGCGCTGTCCTCGTAGGCGATCTCGTCGGCACCGTCCGCGTGGGCGAGGAGCGCCGAGAACGAGAAGGGCGCGCTGGGATCACCGGTGAGACCGTGGAGTTCGTAGGTGCGGTCGCGCTCGTAGTGATAGCTGAGGTTCTCGGGCGTCGGCGAGCGCCGTGGTTTAATCGCGCCCATGGGAGCGCGGGGATCGCGCTACCGAGGACGGCGGGGCGGCTCCGACCGCTCCGGCGGCTCGGGGGCTGGGGCCGGGGTCGTGCGCATCTGCGCGCGTGGCGCGACGGGGGCGATCTGAAGACCATACGAAGGGGTCTCCTGGAGGAGTTGGAGGTGCTCTTCGGCTCGTTGGTCGGTGACTTTGTTCAGGAGCAAGATCCACCGGCTTCGACTCGGCCTTTGAACGAGGGCCGTCCGGCCGTTGAGCGCGATGAGTGCCAAATATAGCCGGCGGGCGCCCAGCTCTTGCTCGCCGCTCAGCTCGGCGATGACCTGATCGAGCTCTCGCGGCGTCCCGTGTACGTCGGGGGTTCGCACGGCGATGACCCGAATCAGGCGCGTCATCAGTTCGGTGATGACGCGCCGTGTGGCCGGGGTCGTCGGGATTCGTCCGGGGATCCGCTCGAGACAGATCTGGACCGCCGCCAAGATCTTGGGATCGATCTCCTGGGCTTGGCTGATCCTCGTGTAGTGTTCGGCCAACTTCCGCTCCAAAGCTCGATCGGGTTCGTCAGCCGTTTGAACGCGTTTGTCGTGCGATTTCGCCATGATCGACCGCTCCTCCTCCAGAAATTCAGCGGAAAAGCATACAGGATCGCCTCGAGATCGGATCCTGAGTTGTTGAGGGTCGCTTCGCTCGCGGTCGAGCCTTGACTTGCTCTTCGCCTCGACTCGCTCGGCGGATGGCCTGCCCACGGCCGTTGGATGACTCGTGAGCGACCGGTTTTCGGCCGGCGAACGACCGGCTCTCGATCGTTATTGTTCGCAGAGAGGCGGGCGAAGCCGAGCAGGTGGGTGGCTGGGTGGCTGGGTGGCTGGGTGGCTGGGTGGCTGGGTGGCTGGGTGGCTGGGTGGCTGGGTGGCTGGGTGGCTGGGTGGCTGGGTGGGTGGCTGGGTGGCTGGGTGGCTGGCTGGGTGGCTGCGTGGCTGGGTGGCTGCGTGGCTGCGTGGGTGGCTGGGTGGCTGCGTAGCTGGGTGGCTGGGTGGCTGCGTGGCTGCGTCGAGGTTCGCGCGCCTGCGCTCGAGGTTCGCGCGCATTCAATCGAGCTCCGTTCGGGACCCCGCCACCCCGCCACCCCGCCACCCGCCACCCCGCCAGCGCGACGATGAGCCTGTACAAAAGACTTACCGCTCCCTAACTTGTAGATGTGCAGGTGGAGAACTTCCTCACGGCGGTGAAGGGGTGGATCGAGCGGCTGGGGCTCTCGCTGGCGGAGGCAGCGCAACGGGCCGGTATGGACCCCGCCGAGCTCGGTAGGATCCTGGAGGCGACGCAGCGAGCTCCGTCGCTTGGGGTGGTGCTCCACCTGCTCGAGCGACTGGGGCTGGGGATCGTCGGCGTCGAACCGGCGACGGTGGCGGGGCTCTTGGCTCACCTCGAGAGCTGTCGGGCGACGCGACAGGTGTCGCTGCGGATGCTGGCCGAGCGAGCAGGTGTCGACCGGAATAACCTCAAGCGGCTGCTCACCTCACAGGATCAAGATCCTCGGCTCGACACGATCCTGCGCTTGGCGAGCGCGCTCGAGTGCGACCTGGTGATCGCGGCGCTGAGGCAGCCCGCTACCGCGGTACCCCCCGAGGTGTCCGTTCGCTCGGCGGCGTTGGTGGAGGTGGCGGAGGGGGACGCGGTCGCGGCGGTGGTGCCGGTGGTGGCGGCGGTCCCGGAGGAGGTAACGGCGGAGGCGGCGCGGGTGGAGGCGGCGCGGGCGGCGGCGGCCGCGGTGGCACGAGCTGAGATCGCAACAGCAGGGGCGGAGGCGGCGGCGGCACGCATGGAGACCGCGGCGGCACGCGCCGAGCTCGCGACAGCACGGGAGGCGGCGCAGTTGGAGTTAGAGGCGGTACGGGCGGAGCTCGCGGTAGCACGGGCGGCGGCGGCGGCGGCGCGGGAAGAGACACAGGCGGCAGGGGCCGAGCTCGCGACAGCACGGATGGATGCGGCGGCGGCGCGGGAAAAGACAGAGGCGGCAGGGGCCGAGGCCGTGACAGCGCGGGCGGAGGTCGGTGGATGTCAGGGTAGTTGTCGCGTTGTTGCTCAGGGCCGGGTTGTTGGCTCCGGCTTCGGATCAGGTCTATGGTTCAGGGTTCAGGTCGACGGTGGGGACCGGGTCCCAGCTGCGGGTGTTGCGGGCCCACCGTTCGGGGTATTTGGCGCGGGCGGCCGCGTAGGTCTCCTTGCGCGCGGCGAGGATCGCGAGGTGGCGTCCGGCGTGGCGATCGCTCGGGGTGACGAAGCTGATCGCGCTGTGTAGGTGTTTTTCGTTGTACCAGTAGACGAATTTCGCGACCCAGTTTCGGGCGGCGTCGAGATCGTTGAACGGCCGCGAGGGGTAGCTCGGGCGGTACTTGAGCGTTCGGAAGAGGGACTCCGAGTAGGCGTTGTCGTTGCTCGTACGGGGTCTGCTGAAGCTCGCCTTAATCCCGAGCTTGCGGAGCATCGTCAGCAGCGTCGCGCTCCTCATCGGCGCGCCGTTGTCCGGAGTGCAGCCACAGCGGCTTACCAGATCGCGCCGCCGCGGCGCAAGTCCTTTCGACCAGGTCCGCTGCGATCGCGCCGCACTCACGCTCGTGCACCTCTGCTGCGATGATCTTACGGCTCCAGATATCGATGATCATGTACAGGTACACGAAGCGGCCGCTGATCTTCGTCGGTAGGTAGGTGATATCCCACGAATAGAGCTGATCGGGTCCTGTCGCTGTGAGCGCGCGTGGCCGCCGGCTCGGCGCCCGCGCGCGGCCACGATGCCGCATCATCCCGGCGGCGTGCAGGCGACGGTAGATCGTCGACTCGGAGCCGATATAGATCCCGTGAGTCGCCAGGTGCGGCACGATCTGGTTCGGCGACAAGTCCGCGAAGTCTGCCGAGGTCGCGACCCGCAGCACCTCGGCCTCCTCCTCCGCGCTGAGCTTGTTGTGGGGCGTCGTCGCCGGGCCTCGCCGTTGATCGTCACCGCCCCCTCCTCGCGCCAGCGCTGAAGCGTCCGGCTCGAGAGCCCCAGGCACTCGCATGCGCGCGTCAGCGTCGCGCCCATCGCCGTGGCTGCTTGGATGAGGCCCATGATCGCCGCGCGCTCGCGCGCTATGTGTCGTCTTCCACGCCCTCCAAGAGGGCGCGGACTTTTTTTTGGAGCACCAGCAACGCGGCCGCCTCGGCCAGCGCCTTGTCCTTGCGGTGGAGCTCGCGCTCCAGCTCCTTGACGCGCCGTGCCTCAGCGCCGGTGGCCTTCTCCTGGCGCCCAGCTAGCTCCGCCTTGCCGCCGCGCAGCATCGTCTCGCGCCACTCGTCGAGCGTCGCCTGGTGCAGCCCACGTCGGCGCAAGAGGCCGCCCAGCTGCGCCTCGTCGAGCTTCAGCGACTCCATCACGACCGCGATCTTCTCGTCCGGCGACCAGTCCTGCGGTCGCCTCTGCGGCGCCTCTGCGGCCTCCTGGGCGGCGCTTTGGGCGATCATCTTGGGGGGCTGCGGGCGTGTCACCATGAAGCCTCTCCTAGCCGATTCTCGTCGCCACCGATAGAGCAGCCCGGGATGCAGGCCGAGCTCCTTGGCGATCTCCGAGACCGATCGTCCCGACGTCGTGAGCTTCGCGACGATCTGGGCCTTAAAGCCCTCGGTGTACGATGTCCCCGTCACCGAAGACCTCCCACCGCGATCCGGATGCACAGGGCCCCATCGTCCGCTCGACGATCCATCATGACCTGCACGTGCCGCGGGATCACCACGATCACCTCGCCTGCGATCCCCGCCACCGCCTCGTTCTCCTCACGGCCGACCCCCAGGCCCTCCGTGTTTTCCTCGTCGTCCTCGATCTGGATCTGGATCTCGAGATCGTCCTCGCTCACGCTCTTCTTCACTTCCGTTAACTCGCTGGTCATCTCACTGCTCTGCTTCTCAGCCCCCTCGGTGGTTCAGGTGAACGCGACAACTTTGCTGACACTGGGGGAGGTGAAGGCAGCGCGGGCGGAGGTGAAAGTGGCGCGAGCAGAGGTCGCGGAGGCGAGGCGGGATGCAGAGGTGGAGCGCGCGAGCACGGCAGAGGTGTTGGCCAAGGTCGAGGCCACAGCGATGGTCGCGAAGGCCGACGCGGAGGCGGCGCGAAAAGAGCTCGCGCAGGCGCTCAGGGCGGGCGCCCACGCGACGAAGGAGAGCAAGGGCCTGCGAGAGCAGTTGGAGGTGGCGCGAAAAGAGCTCGCGGAGGCGCTCAGGTCGGGCGGCCACGCGACGAAGGAGAGCAAGGGCCTGCGCGAGCAGTTGGAGGCGGCGCGAAAAGAGCTCGCGCAGGCGCTCAGGTCGGGCGCCCAGGCGATGGCGGAGAGCAAGGGCCTGCACGAGAAGGTGGAGGCGGCGCGAAAAGAGCTCGCAGAGGCGCTCAGAGCGGGCGCCCAGGCGATGGCGGAGAGCAAGGGCCTGCGAGGGCAGTTGGAGGGCGCGTGGGAGGAGGTCGAGGCGGTGCGGGCAGCCGCGGACGCTGAAGTGCGGCGGAGGAGGGACGCAGAGGAGACGATCGCTGGGCTCCGCGTCCGGGTAGGGGCGCTCGAGGGCGAGCGCAACACGTGGGGGGCCCAGCGCGATCGCATGACGCGCGAGCTCGAGGCGAGCCAGCGCGAGTTGGAGCAGCTCCGCCCGAGCGCGGACCAGGTGGCCGCTCTGAAGGCCAAGCTCGTCGAGCTGCGCCGAGAGATCGCGCAGTCGAGAGACGCTCACGACCAGACCAGGCTCCAAGAGCAGCGGGCCCTCGCTGCGCTGACCAAGGAACGCGACGAGCTGCAGATCGCGTTAGTCCGCGCGCAGGAGGTGGTGCAGTACAAGAGCGTCGAGGTGATCGTGGTGCGGCGTCACATGTCGCGCGTCGACCCGGAGAGGCTGAAGCGAGAGATCGAGGAGAACCTGGAGCGCGTTCGCGAGGGGCGCTGATCGAGGGTCAGCGCCGCAGGCCGAGGATCCCGCGGGCGCGCAGATCCTCGAACTCTCGATCGATCGCATGGGCGACCTCGCCGTCATCCGCCGGATAGTGGTTCAGCATTCGTTGGACGGATGACATCTGGGACTCCAGGCTTTGGCTGCGCTTCTCCGTCCTGAGCGCGATGATGAGGGCTCCACATGTGCCAGCGAAGGCGCCGATGGCGAGCGCCGGCCACCACGCGGGGATCTGGTTCGGCGACGCCAGGCGGATCTTGTCGGGGTGCCGCCGCTTGAGGCCCGTCGCGCCGGGTCACGTGTGCGGCGATCGGAGGGGAAGGGGCCGCGGGTTCAGGCTCGACGAGGATCTGCGTCTTCACCGGATCGGAGGCGGCGGAAGGCCGCCACTCGGCGTCGATGATGGGTCCGGTGTCGCTCGACGGCGCCGGTTGCGGCGGACTCAGAGGAGGCGCTGTGGAAGCTGGGGCGAGGTTGGGCGAGGAGGCGCTCCCGGGTGCCGCACGGAATCCAAAGATCCTGAGCAGATCCTCGTCATAGGCGTTGGGCGCGCGCTTGAGCCGGAGTCTCGTCGGGATAGCTCCGCTGATCGGATCGAGGAGCTCGAGCTGCTGAAGTGCAGCGACGAGACGACGCTGCTCATCGGCGGGTAGGTTCTCGATCGAGAGCCAAGGGCCGCTCGCCACCGGCACAGGGAACTCCCGTCTTCCCGTGATCCACTCCCACAGCTCGTTCATATCGTCCATCTGAGCACGGTAAACGGGCAAAGGGCCGTCTGCAAGGGGCGTTCGCGTTCGCGTGAAGTCGCGCGGCGATCTGTGGGCGAGTAGCCCGGAGAGCTCGATCTCGTTCATGGAATCCCCTCCGCCGCGACGAGCCGATCTCGCTCGCCGAGGCTGCCGCAACCACCGCCGGCCGCACCCCGGCGCCCTCCGGTCCGCAGGGAGGGAGCCCACCTACTCGGCCACGCACTCGATCAGCGAGGTGAGCGGCCCCCACGCTGGGTTCTTGGCGGCCACCAAGGAACGGGCCGGCAGGCGTAAGTCTGGTCGGCGAGGCGGCGCTCGATCGCGCCTGCACAGCGCGCTCTGAGGCTTGCTCTCAGCGGTCACGCTCTTCACCCTGCACGGCTCCCCCGCCACCCTGGTCGCCCTGCTCGGGGGTCGGCGCGCGGTACCGCCGGATCCAGTCGCTGAACTGCTCGAGGAAGCTCTCGGGGCTGGGGAAGACGGCGATCTCGATCGGGCTCTCCCCGGGGCGGGTCTTGTTGAGCGAGATCCACACCCGCACGGCCTTACCCGTCGATGGCGAGGGCTCCACGTTGACGGCGAGCGCCGGCATGCAGATGTGCACCTCGCCGCGGCCGAAGGTGAGGGAGAGGTTGAGGTTGTTGGGCACGTTCATACAGTTATGAAAAACAAGCCGGCCGCCCGGGTCAACACCCCCGGATGGGCACGACCGCGCAAGTCGCCCCGTATCACGCCCAGACCAGGCTATACGCCGTCCCACGGTTAACGTTATGAAAATCACAGGGCGCAGCCGCGCGTCACGCTTGCTCGCGCACGGGTCGAACCCGGGCCCCTGCTGGCCATGAGCGATCATTCCCGCTGACGCCGGCCGGGCGACCGTTTACCGTCGAAAAATGGGGCCTGTGACGGGCCCCCGCGGAGGTGGATCGTGGAGCGGAGGGTGGCGATGGCGACAGAGAAGAAGCGTTCGGGGGCAGCGACGACGAGGGCGAGCACGCCAGGCGAAGGGGCGTCGACGGTGCCGGCGGTGTCGCCGTTGATGACGCCGGATGAGCTCGCAGGGCTGCTTCGCTGCTCGCGGCGCACTGTCTATGACCGGGTCGACAAGGGGGAGCTCCCGGGGTCCTTGAGGATCGGTCGACGGCTCTACTTCATGCGCGAGATCGTGCTAGGGTCCCTGCTCGAAGGCACAGAGCGGCGCTCATGGAGGATTCAATGAGCGTCAAGATCCGAGAGAGGGTTTACCCCGAGACCAACACCGTGACCTGGCAGGCTGACATCCACGTGAAGCTCATCGACGGCCGGAAGATCCGCGAGCGATCGAAGATCCCCGGCGCGACGAGCCACTCCGCCGCGCTCAAGTGGGCACGCGAGCGCGAGCGGTGGCTGATCCTGCACGGGCACGAGAAGGAGGAAGAAGAGGACCAAGATGCTGCGGCCGAGAACCCGACGCTGGCGCAGTTCAGCGAGCGCTTCATCGCCGAGTATCTGCTGGCGAACCGCCTCAAGCCCAGCACGGTCCACTGCCGAAAGAAGATCATCCGTACCTATCTGCTGCCGAACTTCGGTCATCGGCCATTGGATGAGATCGGCGAGGCTGAGATCCAAAAGCTCAAGGCCACCTACGCTGATCACTCGGCACACCACGTCAACATGATGCTCGACGTCCTCGGGCTGATGCTGCGGGTCGCAGTCGACTGGGGAGTGCTCCCCTCGCTACTGAAGATCCGCAAGCTGAAGATCACGGAGAGATCGTTCGCCTTCTACGACGATGACACCTACCGGCGGTTGATCGAGTCCGCAGCCGAGGTTGACCAGCGCAGCTTGCTGACGGTCCTCCTCGGCGGCGACGCTGGCCTGCGCGGCGGCGAGATCGCGGCGCTTCGCCTGGTCCACTGCGACGTCGAACGCGGCGTGCTGAACGTCGCCGAGAACGACTGGTGCGGCCAGGTGGGCCTGCCGAAGAGCAACCGCACGCGTCAGGTCGTCATGACCTCGCGCCTGCGCGCGCTCCTTCGGGAGATCAAGCGCCAGCGCGATGACCATGAGACGCGGCTGATCACGCGAACGAACGCCGATAGCGGGGTGGGCTACAAGACGATCCTCAGCCTGCTCCAACGAGCCCAACAGGCCGCGGGCCTGCCGTTGACGGGGACCCACATCCTCCGCCACACCTTCTGCTCGCGGCTCGCCGCGCGCGGAGCCGCACCGAGGGCGATCCAGGAGCTCGCGGGCCACGCGAACTCGAGCACGACCGATCGTTACATGCACCTCGCCCCTGGCGCGCTTCGAACCGCGATCGCTCTCATCGAGAGCTAGCGGCACGACCGCGTCACGAGCACCACCGAGCCTAAAAAACACCTAAGATCTCAATAGCTTAGAATGAGATGGTGGGATGGCTGATATCTACGAGGCCCTCGATCTACGCCTGCGCCGCCGCGTAGCGATCAAGGCGCTGCACCCCGAACACGGCCGCGCCCCCGATCAGCGCCGCCGATTTTTTCAAGAGGCCGTGCTCGCCGCCCAGATCGATCACCCGCACGTGATCCCGATCTTCGATCACGGCGAAGAGCCCGCCGCGCCCGGCGGTGAGCCGGTGCTCTTCCTGGTGATGCCCCTTCTACGAGGCGTCACGCTGCGCCAGCGGCTCCTCGAGCCGGCGATGCCGATCGCCGACGCCTTGCGCCTCACGACCCAGCTCCTCGACGGCCTCGCCGAGATCCACAAGCTCGGCGCCGTGCATCGCGACCTCAAGCCTGAGAACTGTCTCATCGTTCAGCGTCACGGCCGCGATCACCTCATCCTGCTCGACCTCGGCCTCGCAAAAATTCACACCGGCCCGCTGCTCTCGCTCGCGCCATCCTCGGCCCCCGGCGCGATGATCGGCACGCTCGCCTACGTCTCCCCCGAGCAGGCGCGCGAGCTGCCGCTCACCTCCGCCGCCGACCTCTACGCCGTCGGCGTGATCTTGTTCGAGCTGCTGACCCGACGTGTACCTTTCCCCGGCACGACCGCCCTCGAGGTGCTCAGCGCACACGTCAGCGAGCAGGCCCCGTCTGTCACCGAGCGAGCGCCCGATCGTGGGATCTCCGACGATCTCGAGGCCCTGGTCGCGAGCGCCCTTGAAAAAGATCCGGATCGGCGTCCCGAGAGCGCCGATGCGTTCCGCCGGGCACTCGAGGCCGCGGCCGGGCAGGTGGTCGCCCCCGAGGATGGCTACGAGCACGCGAAGGCGAGCCTCACCGCCTGGCGCGACTGCGCCGACCATGAGGCCCTCTTGCGCGCGCGCCAGGCCGCGGAGCAGAACGCCGTGTGGTCTCCGTTGGTGGAGCTGATCGAGATCGCAACCGACGCCGCTGGCCCAGCGTGATCGCGGGGTTGGCGTCGTCCGCTGGCGCTCCTGGTAGGCGTCGAGCCAAGGGACACGCCCGCGACGATAATTCCGCCAACGCCGATCTGGGCAGCCTGGCCGTCGCGAGCTGGTGGCAATCACGCCCGATAGGCCCGACACGCCCGACACCCGACACGCCCGACACCCGACACGCCCGACACCCGACACGCCCGACCGCGCCTCTCCAGGTGGCCGACCGCAAGCACAGGTCGTACGTCCTAGGTCGCCGCCTGGCGCGATGTCGGGGTGTGCAAGTAGCCGACGGCATGAGGGGGAGGGTTGGCGCTGGCCGGTTTCTGATCTCCAGGTGATCGCTGGTTGGTACCAGGATGTGTAGCGCCGAGACGATGGCGCGGGCGGCCGGGCCGCGGCGGTCGAGATCCGCGCGATCAACCCTGCACCCCGCGGGCCCCCGAGGGCGTCACACGTAAGGTCTCTAGGTCGCCATCGAGGTCCGCTCGGCGTTGCCGTACTCCTCGGTCCCGGTGACCTCGCTCGGACACTCCCAGGTCGACGGCCCGCCAGCGCACGGCCCCTCGAGGAGCTTGACGAGGCGAGCGAGCCGATCAGGGTCGGCCCGCCAGTGCTTGAGCGCGGCCGCGCGGGTCGTCGATTGATCACCCATCGGGCCCTCGAAGTAGAACTCAGCCTCCATGAGCTTGCCGAGCGCTGTGAAGTCCTTCGCCTTGGCCGCGGCGAGGATGTCTTTGACCAGGCGCGCGCGCCACGGCCTCGCATCGGTGCAGCCGCTGCACGCTGGGGTGTTCACGGCGGTGCAGCGCTTCCGCAGCGACCTCGGCCTCTACGTGCATCTGCACTGTCTCGTCACGGATGGCGCCTTCGAGCAGGCCGGCGAAGGCCTGCGCTTCCTGCCCGCGCGGGCGCCGACACCGCAGCGCATGACGGCCGCGCTCGCGCAGGTCCACAAGGCCGTCGCCGCCGCCGCCGACGCCGAGGACGACGACGACGCCCTGGACCTGGACCCCGCCCTCGCCGCGTGCGTGCAGCTCGCGCTTGTCGGCCCGCACGCGCTCCCACCGCAGGAGCCCGCGGCGCGGCCGTCGCTGACGCTCTCCGCGTTCGGCATGCACCTGCACGCCGCGACCACCGTCGACGGCCGCGACCGCAAGCAGCTCGAGAGGCTCTGCCGCTACATGTTGCGGCCGCCCTTCGCCCATGACGCCGTCAAGGTGCTGCCCGACGGCCGGGTCCGCGTCCTCTTCAAGGCTCCTTGGCGCAGCGGCGTCGCCCACGCCGACATGGCCCCGGACAAGTTCCTCGCCCGCCTCTGCGCGCTCGTGCCTCCTCCGGGCTTTCACATGCTCCGCTACTTCGGGGTGTTCGCGAGCCATCATCACCTCCGCGCCCGCGTCATCCCACCCGCCGCCGCGATGCCCGAGCTCCAGCTCGCGCTCGACCTCACCGCCGCCGCGAACGACACCTCCAGCTCGCTGACCGACGCCTCGCCTCGGCCACGTCGGCTCGGCTGGGCGAAGCTCCTGGCCCGGGTCTTCGCCGTCGACGTCACGGTCTGCCGCAAGTGCGGCGGCCGCATGCGCGTCCTCGAAGTCGTCTCCGACCCCGACGACATCGCCCGCGTGCTCCACGGCGCCCGCGCTCCACCGCCGCCACCGCGGCCCCATCCACCGGGCCAAGTCTTGTTGTTCACCGGCTGACCGCGCGCTCCTCGCGTCGCGCCCGGCGGCTCCTTGCCGTTCCCCGGACGGAGAGAGTTCTAGCTGGGAAACGACGTGTGTTGTCACACGAGAATCCTGCGAGGCGGCCTGCGGACCGCCCGAAAGGCGGAGAAATCAGCCTTCCAGGCCCCTCCTGCGCGGATGCCGCGAGAGCCCAGTACCCGGCCGCCGGACCAAAATCTGGCTTTGAACCTCTTAGGCGCCCAGGACCTCGCCAAAGTCTCCCGGCCGCGGGCTCCCCGCTGCTTACCTGCGCGCTCCGTACTCACCCGCGCGCTCAAATTCCCACTTCAAAACGCTTAAGCGCGGCCAGGGAAGCCGAGCTCGCCGAGCAGCAGCAGGCTGACGGCGGGCGCGGCCGGAGCGGGGGCCCGGGTGTCCCAGCCTCTGCCGCGCTCGGTGGCGCAGGCGAGCATGAACATGGCCGAAAAGACAGATGCCAGCGAGGGCCAGGCCGCGCGCCGGGAGCGGACAGACGGAGCATGCTGCGGTGCGAGGGCCACGTCGGGCGCCGAGCGTATCATGGCCGGCCGGCGCGCCGCGGCCGGGTGCGGCGGGTGAGGTCGCCGAGGCCGCGAGGCGAAGGTAAATGGCGGCGAACGGCGAGCTTTCGCACGGGATCGCGGGACGGGGGCGCTTGCACCCGTGGAGGCGCTCGGGCAATGCTTGCCGTGACATGTCCCATCTGCTCCTGTCGATGAGGGTCAACGGCGAGCCGGTGCAGGTCGCCGCGCCGGCGCACCACACCCTGCTGGAGGTGCTGCGCTACAAGCTCGACCTCATCGGCGGGACGATCGGGGCGTCGCCGGCCTACAGCTTCACGGCCCACCTGGCCGAGGTCCTGGTCGACGCGGAGACCGGCATCGTCGAGGTGAAGACGATCTGGGTCGCGCACGACTGCGGCAAGGCGCTGAGCCGCAGGATCGTCGAGGGCCAGATCGAGGGCTCGACGTACATGGGCTTCGGCGAGGCGCTGATGGAGGAGCACAAGGTCGACGCCGGGCACCGCGGCGCGCACGCGGGCCCGAGCCTGCTCGACTACCGGATCCCGACCTTCCTCGACACGCCGGAGATCGCGGCGATGATCGTCGAGGCGCCGGACGCCAATGGGCCCTACGGGGCCAAGGAGTCCGGCGAGGGGCCGCTTCACTCGAGCATCCCGGCGATCGCCAACGCGATCCACGACGCGGTCGGCATCCGCCTCGACCGCCTTCCCTTCACGCCCCAGCGGGTCCTGGCCGCGATCCGCGAGCGTGCGCGCCGCGAGGCCGCCGGCGAGCTCTCCACGGCGCCCGGGCTCCCCCTGCGCCTCCTCCTCTTGGACAGGTCCTGTTGTTCCCCTGACCACGCGCCCCACCGGCGACGTGTTCACCCGCCCGCGCCCCGCTGCCGCCGTCGCTGCCCTTCTCGGGCTCATGGCCGTGCGCTTCCTCATGCCTCGCCTCACCCCCGGCTTCCCTCGCGCCCAGGACCTCGCCAAAGTCTCCCGGCCGCGGGCTCCCCGCTGCTTACCTGCGCGCTCCGTACTCACCCGCGCGCTCAAATTCCCACTTCAAAACGCTTAAGCGCGCTGCCGCGCTCGCTGCCCCTCTCGCTGCCCCTCTCGGGCCCTGGCGGCACATGTCGTCACACGCGCGCTTGCCCTCCCGCCGTGGACCGTGCAAAAATCCCCCGGCCGCGGACTCCGCCGCAGCTCACTGGGCCGCTCTGTACTCACCCTCGCCCCATCGCCGGCCGCATCCGGAGCTTATTGTGTGCAAGGGGGAAGCCAGCCTTCCGTCGCCGGCACGTCCGCCGAGGCGCAAGCCTGACCGTGACCCGGCTGCCCTTGCCACGCTCTAAGAAGAGAGATTTCAGAATGCCTTTCCAGGTAGCATGTCGCCCCGGTGCGGGCCGCGTGATCGCGGATCCGGCGAGTCCTGGTGCAGTGTTGGAGATATTCAGCGAGAGCGCGGAGGGCGCTCCGTCTGTCGTGCTGGTGACCGATCCGCCGTACCACCACCGTCCGGCGCAGCGCTTTTCCCAGGATGTCGTGTTCTGCTATGTCGCGGGCGAGCAGACCGTCGCCGGGGTGGGCCGTTTCGTTGCCGGAGAGCTGCGCTGGGTTCGAGCGGGCGCTGACAGCGGCGCGGCGACGGCTGGGCCGCAGGGGGTATCGTGGTGGGTGATCTCGGCCGCCACAGCGCTACGGCCCCGGGCCGAGTCGTCGGTTGAGGTCGCGCCGAGCCGCTGCCTGCCTGCGTTCACGGCGCCCATTGACTGGCCGGCGATCGACGACGCGATCTCGCGCTGCGGCGCGGCCGTTGTCCGCGGCCTGATCTCAGCGGATCTCGTTAAGCGAATCAACGGGGAGGCCGACGCGTGGCTCGGCAGGCACTCCAGCACCGGGCTCCCGTCTGCGAGCTCTGAGGAGCATAACGACTTCCTGGGTCGTCGGACCCGGCGGATCCACGGTCTGTGCAGCAAGCTTCCGTCCGCACCCCAGCTGATCGGGCACCCTGAGGTCGTCGCGTGGGCCGAGCGCATGCTGCTCCCCAGAGCTGCGAGCGTGCTGCTCAACTCCGGGGAGCTCATCGAGCTTGGACCGGGTGAGAAGGCCCAACCGCCGCACCGCGACACCGAGGCGTGGCATCGGATTGAGCGGGGGTTGCACCCGGTGATGGTGAACACCATCATTGCGCTCAGCCGATTCACCCGCGACAACGGCGCGACCTATGTGGCTCCCGGATCGCACACCTGGCGTGAGGACCGCGAGCCCGCGGCGGGCGAGTTGCTGCAGGCTGAGATGGAGCCGGGCGATGCGCTGCTGTTCCGCGGTGACGCGATCCACTGCGGCGGCGAAAACCGCACCGCGGAGGCGCGCCGCGGGCTGTCGCTGAGCTACTGCGCAGGCTGGCTCCGTCCCTATGAGAACAGCCATCTGAACGTCCCCCTCGCGGTCGCGCGGACGCTGCCGGCCAAGGTTCAGGACCTGCTTGGCTATGCATTGGAAGACGCGCTCGCGGTGGGGGGACGCAGGCTCGGGCTGTACGAAAACGGGGACCCTCATGCGGCGCTGGAGCACACAGACCCCGACATGGAGTCGTGAGCCACCGAGCTTGACCACCGCATAGCACTGCCCTTACCTTGACTACGTTCAGTTTTCCAGCCTCACAACGAGCGGTCCTTATCTTCGGCACAACCATATCCCCACTCGGCGGGCCGTCCGTGGCTCTTGGCGCGCCCGGGCCGCGCTGCGATCGGTCGACGGAGGAGCCGTCCCTCTCGGACTGCTTTCTGAACGTGGCGACCCGGACCTCCCATGCGCTGGCCGTGATGTCCGCACGGGGCAACCTCGACTACGGCGAACTGCTGCGGCGGGCCACGACGGTGGCACAGGCCCTGCAGCGGCAGGGCGTGGGCCGCGGTACCCTGGTCGGTCTGTTCCTGCCGCGCTCGCTCGAAGCCGTGGTCGCGATCCTGGGGACGCTGCTGGCGGGCGGGGCCTACCTTCCGATCGATCCGGACTACCCGCGGGCGCGCCAGCGCTTCCTGATCGAGGACTCGCAGGTCAAGGTGATCGTGACGGCGCCGAGCCTGGCGATCCCGCCGCCGGAGCTTGCCGACCACCCGATCGTCGATCTGGATGCGCTGGCCGGGGAGCTGCCGTCCCCTGGGTTTCAGCCCGTCGAGCTATCCCCGGACGACCTGCTGTATGTCCTGTACTCATCCGGAAGCACCGGGCGACCCAAGGGCATCTGCGGGACCCACGGTGCCACCCTGAACCGGCTGCGCTGGGGATATCAGGCCTTCCCGTTCGCGCCGGAGCGTCCGGAAGTGGTCGCCCATCGCTCTTCGCTGAACTTCGTGGACTCGGTGGTCGAGCTCTTCTCCGGGTTGCTCTGCGGGGTCCCGACCGCACTGCTTTCCTACGACGAGACCAGGTCGCCCAGCCGGATGCTTTCGGCGCTGCATCAGGCGCAGGTGACCCGGCTGACCGTGGTTCCCTCGGTCCTCGATGCGCTGCTGCGGACCGCTCCTGAGCTGGGCGCGGCGCTGCCGCGGCTTACCCTGTGGGCTTGCAGCGGCGAAGAGCTGACGCTGCCCCTGCTGCGCCAGTTCCGCCTTGCCCACAAGCTCGCGACCCTGGTCAACATCTACGGCAGCACCGAGGTCACCGCCGACGTGACCTACGCGGTCTTTACACCGGATACGGAGCTTCCGAGCGAGCGGGTCCCCATCGGAATCGCGATGGCCGGCGCCGAGCTGTCCGTGCTCGATGATCAGCTGCAACCGGTGGCTGACGGGGAAAGCGGGGAGCTGTTCGTCGGCGGGCCGGTGCTGTCGCGCGGCTACCTGCGGCGCCCGGAGGAGCAGGCCCTGCGCTTCCTTGCGCATCCGCGGCGACCCGGCGAGCAGATCTTCCGCACCGGGGACCGCGTGCGCCGTGGCGAGGATGGTCAGCTCTACTTTCTTGGCCGGACTGACAACCAGATCAAGATCCTCGGGATCCGCATCGAGCCCGAAGAGATCGAGCGGACGTTGCTCGCGGCCTGCCCGGGGCTGAGCCAGCTCGCGGTGGTGGTCAGGGAGACGCCTGGACAGCCGCAGTCACGCCGGCTCTGCGCGTTCTTTGCGCCCGCCCAGTACGATCCGGAGCTGCTGCAGACCGCGGCCCGGCAGCGGCTGCCGTCCGCGACAATACCCAAGGAGTTCCTGCCGACGAGCGGCCTGCCGCTATTGCCCGGCGGTAAGCTCGATCGGCGCACCCTGGCCACCTGGGCCAACCATTCCCCCCGCAATGTACAGCCTGCGCAGGAGCCGCGCTCGGACACCGAACGGCGGCTGGCCGCGCTGTTTGCGACCCTGCTCGGTCAGGCTCCTATCTCTCGGCAAGACTCCTTTATGGCGCTCGGCGGCGGCTCGCTGGCGCTTGCCGAGCTGCTTGACGCGCTGGACCGGTGCTTTCGTGCCACGTTCCTGGACAGCGTGCTGGTGTATCGGCAGCCGCTATTCCAGCTGGCTCGCTGGATTGACGAGGGGACCGCCCCCGCGCCCGAGTCCGAGCCACCGGCGGAGCAGATCCTGTCGCTGTCCACCGTCGATTCAGCGGCTGCGATCCGCTTTGCCGCCGAGGTCGACGCCCAGCGGGAGCCGCTGACCTTGGTGACGGACTTGAGCCTGGAGGATCAGATCCCCTACGTGTCGCCGATTGTGGCCTGCAGCCTGGCTGATGGCGTGTCGTTTGTGGCCAGGGACTGCGGCAGCGGGAAGCTGGTCGGCTTCTGCCTGGCTCATGACTTCTGCAGCCCGGCCGGGGTCGCGTTGGCAGAGATCTCGTCGCGGCTGCGGCCGATAGTTCAGATCCTGACCGAGATCGAATCCGAGTATGTGACGCTGTGTGGCCAGCCTGCTCTCGGAGAGGTCGTGCAGCTGTCGCTGACCGGAGTCTCCCCCGAGATCGATGGCTACGAGCTGGCGCGCCGTCTGGAGCAGCGGACCCTGGACGCGGCGCGGCTGCGCGGCTACCGTCGTGCGCTCACCATCTGCACCAGTCGCATCACCTCGGTGCTGGCCGAGCGCACCGGCTTTCAACGGCTCTCTGCATTCGACTATGCCACCTACGAAATCGATGGGCAGCGGGTCTTTCAACCGCTAGCGGCGCGGCATCGCGAGATCGTTCTTTACGTCAAGGATCTATCATGAGCTCCCTCCCGCACCACAAGGTCTGCACCCGACTGAGAGCCTCCAAGATTCACGGCATCGGCGTGTTCGCGATCTGTCCCATCAAAGCGGGGACGATGATCTTCCCGGGGGATCAGACGGATATGATCTGGGTCGACAAGAGCGCGCTTCCGAATCTGAGCCCGGCCGAGAAGCAGATGTACGCAGACTTCTGCCTGCACCGCGGCGATCGCCTTGGCTGCCCGTCGAGCTTCGACTCCCTGACACCCGGTTGGTATGTGAACCACAACCCCACCGACCCCAACCTGACGTACTCCCTGCAGGACTACTCGTTCTATGCCGCCCGCGACATCGCCGAAGGGGAAGAGCTGACCGCCAACTACCACCTGTACTCGGACAACGTCGTCTAGGTACATATGATCGCCAGCCCAGCCAGTGTGGCGGCCGCCTTCGTCGAGGTCGCGCAGCGCACACCCGCGATGCGCGCCGTTTTCTGTAGCGCGCAATCTCTATCCTTCGGCCAGCTGCAGGCGCGCGCGCTGCGGGTGGCGCAGGGCCTACGTGGCTACGGTGTGGCACCGGGGACTGGCGTCGTCCTGGCCATTCCGCGCTCGGTCGAGTCCGTGGTCGCAGTCCTCGGGATCCTCTTGGCCGGGGGCTTCTACGTCCCCATCGACCCGACCTATCCCGCCGAGCGGCAGCGCTTCATCGCCGCCGACTGCGGGGCCGCGCTGGTCCTGACGGGCGGCGCCCAAGCGGACAGCAGCCCGCTGTCGGCGGCGCTGCCCCACATCGACATCGGGTCGCTGGAAGCGGCGAACGCCGGGACCGAAGCGCTGGTGCTGCCGCCAGGGGATCCGACGCAGGCCCTGCTCTGCATCATCTACACATCGGGGAGCACGGGTCGCCCCAAGGGGGTCTGCGTGCGGCAGGCAGGAATGCTGCATCGCTGGCGCTGGGGCTGGCAGCGTTATCCCTTTAGCGCGGATGACGTGGTCGCGCACCGCTCCTCCCTCAACTTCCTCGACTCGGCCACGGAGCTGCTCGGGAGTCTGCTGCAGGGGGTGCCGGTCGCGATCATCCGGCCTGAAGAAGTGGCGGATCTTTCCCGCATGGTGCAGGTCCTCGCCGCGCATCGTGTTACGCGCCTGACCCTGGTCCCCTCCCTGCTTTCGGCGTTCTTGGGGGTCTATCCCGAGCTCGGTCGGGAATTGCCGAGGATCTCGCTGTGGATCAGCAGCGGGGAGGTGCTGAGCGCAGCGCTGCTTCGCCGGTTCCGCGCCGCCTGCCCGCATGCGACGCTGCTAAACCTGTACGGCAGCACCGAGATCTCGGCCGATGTGACTTGCGCCGAGTTCACCCCGCAGACGGCGCTGCCCGAGCGCCGCGTACCCATCGGATCCGCGGTCGCAGGGGCCGAGCTGTGGGTTTTGGGTGAGGATGGCAGCCCCGTGGAGGCCGGTGCTACCGGCGAGCTGTTCGTCGGCGGGCCGATCCTGTGCCGCAGTTACTGGCAACGTCCGGAGGAAGATCAGGTCCGCTTCGTGTACCCCGGGGTTGCCGGCGGCTCCCGGCTGTTTCGCACCGGCGACCGCGTCCGCGCGCTGGCCGACGGCCAGCTGGAGTACCTGGGGCGGGTCGACAACCAGGTCAAGGTCAATGGCGTCCGGATCGAGCTGGAGGAGATCGAGCTGGTGGTGGCCGCGCTGCTGCCGACGGGAGGACACGCCGCCGCGGTCGCCGTGCCCAGCCCCGCTGATCCAGAGACCCGCCGACTCTGGCTGTTCGTTGCCCCCGCAGACATCGCGGTCGAGCCCCTGCGAGAGCGCATGAGGGCGCAGCTGCCACCGCCGCTTGTTCCATCGCGCATCATGGCCCTGGCAGCGCTACCGCTGGTTCCCAGCGGCAAGTTCGACCGGCAGGCGCTCATCCGCCAGGCGATGGGTATTGAGCAGAGCCCGCGCGCTCAGCCGGTCGTCCTGCTGCCCGATGAGCAGGAGCTGGCGGCGCTGTACTCGACCCTGCTCGGCATCGCGCCGGTGTCCCGCGAGGACTGCTTTGGCGCGCTCGGTGGTGACTCGCTGGCGCTGGCCCAGCTGCTGGCCCGGCTGGCGGCCCGCGGCGTCCCGGCCCCGGCGCTGCCGCCGGCGCAGGTGCGGCAGGCGCCCCTGTGGCAGGTCGCCCGCTGGCTCGATGGCAGGGACCCGGTTCCGGCCGACGTACCCTCCATGTACGAGGTCGTGGCAGCCGAGCAGGTGCCGGAAGCGGCGCTTGCTCGCTTCGCCGCCGATCTGTTCGTCGCCCGGGAGCCCGTGTGTGTGGCGCTTGGGCTGACGCGGGACGATGTGCTTGCGGCGTTTACCCGGACGGTCCGTGGTGCGCAGCGCTTGGGCCTGTCGCTGGTTGCTCGCGATCCACATACGGGCGAGCTGTTCGGCCTCAGCCTGGTCCTGGACTGGGCCGACCAGCCGCCACCGGATCTTGCCGCCGAGTCGCTGCGGGCGCGGCCCTACTGGGCGCTGGTGTACGAGCTCTGCGACGAGTACGAGCGGCAGCTTGCATCTCGGCCGGCAGTCGGAGAGCTCCTGGACATGGCCCTGGGCGGTGCCGTGCCGACGGTGGACGGGCTCGCGCTCCTGTACGATCTGGACCGCCGCGTCCTGACGGCGGCGCGCGCCCGCGGCTACCGCGGGGCGGCGACGCTCTGCTTCCACGAGGTGACGCGACACCTGGCCGAGAGGCTCGGGTTCGTCCGGCACACGGCGCGCTCGCTGACCACCTACGAGTATGAGGGGCGGCGCCTGCTGGAGTCCGCGGCTCCGGTTCACAAGGAGGCGGTCCTTATGGCGAAGGACCTGCGCGATTGACTTCTGCCGGCCGCTCCAGACGGGCCTGTTCGAGCCCGGTCCGGGCGCTAGCATCAGAGCGACCATGAGCTTCCGCTACCTGACTCCAAAGGCCGTCATCCGTAGCAGCCCGCTGGGTGGGCGCGGCGCCTTTGCCACCCAGCCGATCGCCGATGGCGAGCTGGTCGCGGTGTTCGGCGGCCGCGTGAGAGCGAGATCGACTCCGCCGACTTCATCAACCACTCGTGCGATCCCAACTGCGGCATCCGAGGTCACCTGTTGCTATTTGCCCGGTCCGCGATTGCGATGGAGAATGAGCTGACCTTTGATTATGGCACGGTCTTTGTCGACCATGGCCGGGGGCGCGTCGAGATGTCCTGCAGCTGCCGGGCTGCCGCCTGCCGCGGCCTCATCACCTCGGAGGATTGGCAGGAGCCGGCGTTCCGGCGTCGCCACCGCGGCGACCTGTCCTTTGCCGTGCAGGAGCGGATCGCAGCGGCGTTCCCCGATGGGGAGCACGACCCCGTCTAAGTCGCGTGCGGCGTCACCTGGGAGGCGGGCGAGGGACTGGTGGGCGTCCATGTCAGCGTGGGCGGGGCTCAGTCGCGGGGCCCGCACGGAACCGGCTGTAGCTCCCTCCAGGAGGCCTGTGTAGGCGAGGAAGACGCCCGCGATGGCTCTGAGGTTACAGGTGGCACTTTAACCTCTTGGCGATTTCCGACGCGAGCTGGTCCATCTTTGCGAGGTCATTCTCGCGTTGCGCGGCCTCGAACTGCGCTTGGAGCTCACGTCCCTGCTTCAGGTTTTCCTGTTGCTCGCGTAGCACGGCCTGAAACTCGCTCCGGCTCAGCTTGCTCAGCAGGTCATCGGAGTCGTCGGAGTCGAAGATGCTCGCGGCGCTGATGGGCGAGACGTCGTCGGGGATGTTGCTCGCCGCGTTGGGGGTGGGCTCGTCGGTCGGGACGTCGGCGGGCGCAGCGGTGGTGGTTGGCTCGCCGACGTCGACCTCGTCGGTGGTGCTTGACGCGCTGATGGGCGAGACGTGGTCGGAGTCGACTTCGTCGGTGGTGCTCGCCGCGCTGATGGGCGAGACGTCGGTCGCCTCGATGGCGGGCTCTTCGGTGATGATGGTCGCGGGCTCGTCGGAGTCGACCTCGGCGGCGACGGTGCTCGCCGCCTCGGTGGTGCTCGCCGCCTCGGTGGCGCTCGCTGCCTCGGTGGTGCTCGCCGCCTCGGTGGTGCTCGCCGCCTCGGTGGCACTCGCTGCCTCGGCGGGCTCGGTGGCGGTCGCCGCGGTGGTGCTCACCGCGCTGACGGTTGGCATGTCGGCGGGCGCGGTGGTGGCGGGCTCGGTCTCGTTGGTGATGACGAGCTCGGTGATGCGGTCGGCGCTGGTCGGTGTGACCTTCGGCGTCGGTGACCAACAGGGCAACAACGCCGCTGCTGTGCCTGTACCTGTTGTGACCGAGGCGGGCGTGAAGCGGTTCTTCAGGCTGGTGGGAGGGGCGGTTCTTGTCGGTGTGGCGACGCTGTCAACGGGCACCATCTTGTGCGCCTGTCAGGGCGATCAACTGGTGTTCATCCGCGCGCAGGACGACCCGCTCGGGGAGATGGACGTGGTGAGCGTCGGTAGGCCCGGGTCCTTGCATGACCTGAACATGGACGCGCTCAGAGAACTTGGCTTCGGGATCCATGCGACGGAAAGAGGGAGCGGGCGAGGGCGCGGGCGGACGGCGCCAGCGGGGCCACGCGCTGAGTCGCCGAAGACGCAGGCCGCGGGCGGGCCGCTGCGTCTGCCCGCGAGCCTCAGCGCCGAGTACGATCGAATTCTCGCCCGAGAGCGGCTGGCGCCAGAGGACACGGCGCGAGTATCGAGCGCGCTACGTGGGTGCTTTGAGGCGCTGCTGCGGCGGGCGAAGAAGGCGAAGGTGAAGGAGGAGCATCGCTCCCGCGGAGGACAAGCGCTGCCGACGGTGACGCGGCTGCTGTGCGAGCTGGCGCTGCGAGGAGCCGAGGACTTGGTGGGGCTTACGGGTAGGATCTTAAAGAAGCTCCAAGAGGTGGCCGGCGAGCTGAAATTGAGGATCTCCCCGCGGACGCTGTCCCACGCGCTGCAACTGCTGCTGGCGACGAAGACGTGCCTCATGGTGCGCGAGGGCCATACGTGGACGATCCGCCTCGAAGAGCTGAGCGACCCGTGGTCGCAGCTCCATCGCGAGTTTTTAAAAGAGACACCCCGCGCCTGTCGGCCCGCGCGCGCGGCCGAGACGACGGCGCTAAGCGGCAGAGGCGACGGCCGATGAGGTGAGGGAGCACGAAGAGGGCGCGGCGGATGCGGCGGATGCGGCGGATGCGGCGGCCGCGGTCGACTCCGACGCGACCAACAGCGAGGCGAGCACCATGACCCACGAAGAGGGCGCGGCGGATGCGGCGGATGCGGCGGATGCGGCGGCCGCGGTCGACTCCGACGCGACCAACAGCGAGGCGAGCACCATGACCCACGAAGAGGGCGCGGCGGATGCGGCGGATGCGGCGGATGCGGCGGCCGCGGTCGACTCCGACGCGACCAACAGCGAGGCGAGCACCATGACCGACGAGACCGCTGACGACGAGACCATGAGTGTGGCGAGCACCATCAGCGACGACGCTGCCGCCACCGAAGCCGACCCGCTGGAGGCGCCCGCGACGCCCGTTATCATCGCCCCCGAAGCCCCCGCTGCCGACCCACCGGAGGCGCCCGCCGCCCCGCCAGAGGCTACAGCTCAACCCGGCCGCCCGTGGCCACGGCCGCAGGAAATCTCTCGGCGACGCCGACTGCACCCTCCAGCCCCGCTGCGCCTACTTCCGCGGCGGAGGAGCGCATGACACTCTTGGAGGCCGCGGTACGCGAGGGACTCGAGGAGATACAACTCCTCCGGGACACTCTGCGTGCGGCACTCGTCGCCGCCGCCGCTCCGACAAATGATCCTCGACCGCAGAATGTCAACGAGCCGCCGCCCCCGCCGCCGCGCCGCCCACACAGCCCTTGATCCAGGAAGAGCTGGTCCTGCTGGCGCCACTCGCCCTCCCAGGAGTAGGCTCCCACCCATGGCGCCACGGATCCGGCTCCTCCTCGCCTTCGGGCTCGGGCTCGCCTGCCAGCCGACGCAGGGCGAGACGACGTCGTTCGCGTCGGTGCCGACGACGGCACCTCCTCCCTCGGGATCAGACTCCAGCGCGGCGGACACGAGCGGCGGCAGCGACGGGGGGGCGTCGCAAGGGAGCTCGGGCGGAGGGGCGAGCGACGCGAGCTCGTCCGCGGACCCGAGCGTGGGCACCGGCGACACGACGCTGCTCTACGACGTCGGCCCCGACACTGACACCGCCACCGGCAGCGACACGAAGCCGGCGGGGTGCGAGGGCAAGATCGACCTGCTCTTTGTCCTCTCGCGCGACGCTTCGATGAAGAGCAGCCAAGAAAAACTGCTCGCGGCGTTTCCCGGCTTCATCGCCACCATCCAGGCGAAGTCGCGGATTTTGACTACCACATCATGGTCGTCGACGGTGACACCGAGTGGGGCCTGATCACCTGTGACCTGGCTTGCGCGATGGAGGGCTTCTGTGGCGGGGTCCCGGACTACCCTTGCGATCTGCTTCACCTCGTCACCGACTGCGACCGCACGATCGGCGCCGGCAACGTCTTCGCCGCAGGTGGGAACGCGAGCAACAAGCCGTGCCAGATCGCGGGCGGGCGGCGCTACCTGACCAACGAGCAGCCGAACCTCGCCGAGACCTTCGCCTGCGTCGCCAGGCTCGGCGTCAGCGGTCGCGATCTGATGGGCCAAGCGCTCAGCGCCGCGATGAAGCCGGAGATGAACGCCCCGGGCGGCTGCAACGCCGGCTTCCTCCGTGACGATGCGTTGCTGATGGTCACCTTTCTCGGCGGCTACGACTACGACTCGAAGGGCAACCCGGATCTGTGGGCAGATCGTGTGCTCTCGGCCAAGGGCGGTGATCCGGGCGCGGTGGTGATGCTGAGCATCCTCAACCCCGACTGTCCAGCGCCCGATCGGATCTGCGAGCTCGTCAAAGAAATTCCCGTACCACATGGTTGCGGACGGCAACCTGGACTTCGTTGATGCGTTCGAGGCCGCGACCGATCTGGTCGCGGAGGCGTGCGCCGAGTTCATCCCGGGCTGAGCACGGGCTCAGCCGCCGATGTAAGCGACCGCGGGATACCCGCTGTTGCCGAGGCCGCCCGCGTACACCTCGCCGAAGGCGCCGATCGCGACGGCGATCGCCATGTGGAAGTTCTTGTTGTCCTCGCGACTGTAGGTCCACAGCGGCGCCGCTGATCCAGGCTTAAACGCTCGCACCCAGAAGGCGCCTTCGTTGCCCTTGGCCCCGCCCATCACGACGACGGCGTAGCCGGCCGGGCTCCAGGCGATGTCATGTGGCCCATAGGACAGGCTCGGCAGATCACCGATCGGCGCGAACCAATCGTCGCCACCCTTCGGATCGTGGACGCGGAGAGTCGCCTTCGGATCGCAGTCATCGCCGCAGATAAATCCTGCGGTGATGTAGCGCCCTTGCTCGTCGATCGTGAGCGCCCGGCCGCCGGTCTGGGCGTCTCCCTCGATGCCGCCGACCTTCCACTTGTGGGCCGTGGTGATCACATCGACCTCGAGGGTGAAGTGGCGGTCTCGCTTGAGTTGTAGGAATTTTTCATGCTTTCCGTTCGCCTCTCCGACCATCACGAGCGTGTCGCCCGCGAACGCGCAGTCGCGGACGATCTCGGTGAACTTGTGCGGCACCTCGTCGTCCTTTTTGGCCACGTAGTCGAAGGTCTGCGCTTCGCCGAACTGGTTCGGCCGATAGATCCACGCGGCGGCGTCCCAAGCGTCGGGGTGGCCGCTGGGAGCGGCGCCGCAGACGGCGATCAAGCCGGAGGGGTGGGCGCCGAGGGCGAGGGCGAGCTCGTCCTTTCCGCCGAGGCCGCGGGGGGTTACGCCAGCGTCCCACGAGCTGAGTTGCCCGAGCCACCACTCGGTTCCGCCGACACCTGTCCGGTAGGCCAGGAGGTTGATCGCGCCGTCGGCGTCGATCTTCATGTCGATGGGGGCGCAGGTTAACCCGGGCAGCACGCTGCGGAACGAACTCCATCCGCCCTGGTTGCGACGGCGCAGGTAGCAGCGGCTATCCCCGGCGAGCGTGTCTTGGCCGAACTCAACGGGATCGCCGCTCGGCAACACGCCGAGCGCCTTGACGATCCCGCTGCCGCTGAGCTCGTTGATCTCCCAAAAGATCTCCTCTCCGGGCGTCGGAAGGTCGATCGTGTAGCTCGTCGTCACTGCGTCGCCGGCCAGATCGCCGCGCCACGGGGTGAGCTTGAGAAACTGCGTGCCGTTGGCGAGGCCGGTGTTGACGGCGAGCTCGCCCTGAAAAATAACGGGGTCCCGATCGTGCTCGAGGTCGGGGTCAAGGGCAGCGAGTTGGATCAAGGATCCATCTTCGAGCTGCATCGATACGCCTTCGGCCCCCTCGGCCGTGACCGTGACGGTGAGCGGCCCGTTTTTAAAGATGATCGGCCCGGGGGTGAGCTCGTACCCGACAATCCCCGGGGCGGGCAGGGCGCCTTCGGTGTCGTCGCCGGTGTCGCTAAGCGGATGAGGCGTCGCTGTCGCTGTCGGAGCCGTGAGGCGGCGGTTCGGTCGTGACGGTGCTGATCGGTGGGCTGCTGTTGGCGGAGTCGTCGCTGCCGCTGTCGCTGTCGCTGTCCTCGGTCGTGTAGTACTCCAGCAGGGTCTCGTACCCGCTCGGGTCGTAGCAGGCGGGCACAAGGGCGAGGAGGAGGACATGGGCGGGTCGACGCATGCGGAGATTTCCTGGACGCGCAGCGGTAGGCGCGGTTGCGAGCATGCGCTGATTCGCGCGCGCTAGGCAAGGGGCGCGCGTGCGACGGCTCGCCGCGAGCACGTTCTGACGCCGAGCACGGAAGCGGTCTCGGTCGTGGCCCCCCGAAGCGGGCCCATCCAACAAGCCCAGGCGTTGAGCACTGCCGCACCCTCGATCTCAGCGGAGACGTGCACGAGATCAGCTCGCCTTGATGCCGACAGGCGTTGAGCACATCTCGCAGGGCGGCAGCTCAGGCTCGCAGACACCTTCGGATCAGCTCGCCTTGATGCCGACAGGCGTTGAGCACCGCGCGGCGGCCGAGCTACAGGAGATCGCCCGCGAGATCAGCTCGCCTTGATGCCGACAGGCGTTGAGCACGCCAGCACCGCCCCAACCGATACGGTCCTGGAGCGATCAGCTCGCCTTGATGCCGACAGGCGTTGAGCACAAGACGCTAACGATTTTGGGGGTGCTCGCGCTGCTGGGATCAGCTCGCCTTGATGCCGACAGGCGTTGAGCACCAGACCACCTCGCTCACCCTCCCCACCGATCTCAAGATCAGCTCGCCTTGATGCCGACAGGCGTTGAGCACGAGGAGGCCATGTTCGAGGCGAACTCGCGCATGTGAGATCAGCTCGCCTTGATGCCGACAGGCGTTGAGCACGCGCGCTTGCCCGGCGTGGAGGCCCTGCTTGCGGTCTGGGATCAGCTCGCCTTGATGCCGACAGGCGTTGAGCACCACCCGAGCCGCGAGATGTAGTCGGTCCGATCGCCGACCGATCAGCTCGCCTTGATGCCGACAGGCGTTGAGCACGGCGTCGGAGACCACGGCGAGATCTGGGCACATTTGATCAGCTCGCCTTGATGCCGACAGGCGTTGAGCACGCCCGCAGCGAGTAGACGGTCGCGACGGCCTGCCCGTGATCAGCTCGCCTTGATGCCGACAGGCGTTGAGCACTCGTGTCGCTACTCGAGAGCTACGTGCGCGCACCCCCCCGGATCAGCTCGCCTTGATGCCGACAGGCGTTGAGCACTCGACGGCGCTCACCGGCTGGCCGGTGTAGGCGTGATCAGCTCGCCTTGATGCCGACAGGCGTTGAGCACAGTTCCGCAAGGTCTTCCTCGTCGGCGACTCTGCGATCAGCTCGCCTTGATGCCGACAGGCGTTGAGCACAGCGCGCGCGGGCCGGGGCCGGCGGAGATCTTGTGATCAGCTCGCCTTGATGCCGACAGGCGTTGAGCACTTGCACGTCGAGGTGGCCAGGGGTGAGATGAGCCCGATCAGCTCGCCTTGATGCCGACAGGCGTTGAGCACTCTTTCTTGCTCACTTGCGTGAGCCCTTCTGCTTCGTGATCAGCTCGCCTTGATGCCGACAGGCGTTGAGCACATCGCGGCCTCGCAGAGCTGGTGCAGGCCGAACAGGATCAGCTCGCCTTGATGCCGACAGGCGTTGAGCACTCAATCCTCGATAGAGTACCAGGGGCGGGGAAGCGCGATCAGCTCACCGGCAAGAGCGGCACCGGCAAGAGGTCGGACGGATACGATTGCCTTGGCGACCACCGCTGTCGTGGGTCGCCGCCCTCACCGGCCCGTGACGTATCCGTGCCACACCCGTGCCAAATTCTGCGTACTCAGCCGCACTCACGCGTGATCCGCGCGAAAAACAAAAAACCCCCTTACGGGGGCTGGGAGGGCTCAGAACGGCGTCTTTGTTCTGTCTGGTTGGTTTCGCTGCTCGGGTCGGCGGTCTACCTCGACATGATGACGGATCCCGGCACCTCGGGGATCACCGTCACAGGCACCACCACCGGAGACACCACCGGCGAACCCGATCCCTTCTGTGGCGACGGCGCCGTCGATCCAGGCGAAGAGTGCGACGAAGGGCCCGCCAACGACGACAACGGCGCCTGCACGACCACCTGCAAGCTCCCGATCTGCGGCGACGGCTACGTCCAAGCCGGCGAGGCGTGCGACGACGGCAACGATGACAACAACGACACCTGCGTCGAGGGCTGCGCCGCCAACGTCTGCGGCGACGGCTTCGTCGGGCCTGGCGAGGCCTGCGACGATCCTCGGGATCCCTCGTGCACGGACAAGTGCGCCCTCGCCACCTGCGGTGACGGCATCCTGCACCAGGGAGAGGAGTGCGACGACGGTAACGGCGACGACGACGACGCCTGCATCAGCACCTGTCTGAACGCCGTGTGCGGCGACGGCCACGTCTACCTCGGCGTCGAGCTCTGCGACGACGGCGACCAGAACAACGCCAACGGCTGCACCACCCTCTGCGCGCCGCCGGCCTGTGATGATGGGATCAAGAGCGGCCTCGAGACCGACGTCGACTGCGGCGGCTCGTGCACCGACTGCTCTAAAGGACAGGCGTGTGCCAAGGGCAGCGATTGTGACACTGACGCCTGCGCGGACAACATCTGCGCCTTCGGCCGCCATTGTCAGGACATCCGCACCTCCTCACCCGAGGCGCCCACCGGCCTCTACACCGTCGACTTCGACGGCGACGGCCCCGAGCCGGAGGCGACCGTCTATTGTGAGATGGACACGGACGGCGGTGGTTGGACCCTCCTCCAGCGCACCGTCTGGGACCCCACCAAGACCGCCGCCCTCTTCACCACCTACGCCGACTGGTACGGCAAGACCGTCGGCGCGCCGACCCCCGGAGAGGGCTACCGCCTCGCTGGCAAGTTTTGGAGCGACATCACCGTCGGCAAGCGTCACATGCTCGTCCACCGCGTCCGCAAGGCCCAGAGCGGCGAGTCCTGCGGCCCGCTCGCCTACGTCGGCACCGACGGCACGTTCTCGATCAACCAGAGCAGCGCCACCCTCACGGGCCTCCAGGCGACCGTGAACATGATCAACAACACCCTCCTCTCGACGACCAACAGCGGCCCCAGCACCTCCTGTATCAACGCCAACGGCGGCGTCCCGTGGTTCTACTCGAGCTGCTGCACCACCTGCCCAACCTTCGCCGGCTCCTACTGGGCCCAGCCGCATCCCATGGCCAGCTACACCGCCGGGACCCCTGACTACTTTAACAAGACCAGCCAAGACGTCTGCGACGGGGCCGCCGCGATCATCTCCAACGGCTACTACGGGATCAACGACATGGGCTACTTCGCCCGCTGATCGTCGGCGCACGAGCGCGCGGGCGCTTATCACAGGGCACCCGCGCGTGAAGCTCGATCTCATGAGATCTGACACTTCATCACTCCTGAGCAATCGGCCTTGTCCGGAAGCAAGTCTTCTTGAGCTTGTCGTCGCGACTCGCCCCGAATATGTTCCGATCCAGGCGCCGATGTGGCGTCGATTCCCCGGGGACAGCGAGGCCTGCGCCGAGATCGGGGCCTGCGATTTATCGCTGGCCTCGGGGGTCAGCACGTGACCTCGCCATGACCCTTCACGCATCCTCCTGGGGCTCTTACGAGCTCGACGACTCCTGGACCGACGATACAGCGCACGTACTCCGGCGCGCTGGCGCGGACGGCTCGATCGAGACCTTGGTCGTGCACCGCGATCCTGGAGGCGCGGGCTCGACGGCCATGGAGTACGCCGAGAAGCAAAAGCTGCTGCTCGCGAGCCTTCCAGGTTTCGTGCTGCAGCACTCGTTGCCCTGCCAGTTGGACGGGATCGAGGCGCATGAGCTCGCCTTCGCCTGGACCACGCCGAACGGCCCAATCGAGCAGGTACAGATCCAGGTGCCCGGACCAGACGGAATGGTCATGTTCACATCGACCGGCGCGCCGCGCCTCACGCCGGGTGGACGCGACGCGCTCAAGCGAGCGCTGCTCAGCGCGCTCATCCCCCCAACCCCGTCAACCCTGGATCGATATGCCCCTGGCAGCGAGACTCGGTGATCCGGTCGGCCATGACTTCGACTTCGAGGGCTTCGGGGCGCAGCTCGGCGCGTCCTTCGGCGCGGCGCTCGGGGCGGCCGCCGTGAGCGAGGTGGCGACGCGCGGAAGTATCGTCGTCACCGGCATCGGGTTCGTGGCTGGTGGGCTCGTCGGCGGCTATCTCGCGGGCCGAGCGGCCGAAAGAGCGCGAGGTCTCGTGATCAGTGAGGCGCGCCAGGCCGGCGCATGGCTGGGCGAGAAGATGGGTCGAAGCATCGGCGCCTGGCTCGAAGAGCACCTTGGGAGCTTCAAGGTCACGACCGGCGCGATCGTGGTGGGAGACTTCACTGTGCTCATTGAATCGATGCCCGCAGCCCGCTCATGCGTCGACTTCGCGGCGTGCTCAGATCACCCCACTACGATTCCCCCCGCGATTATCAAGGGGAGCGAGACCGTGCGGATTGGCCGGCAACCCGCGGCACGGGTCGGGGACACGGGGGCCTGCACCTTCGAGATCCTATCCGGCGCGCGGACTGTATATGTCGGCGGGGCCTCACACTTGTGCGCATGCGCGGCGCTGTGGAAGAAGTACCAGGACGAGGCCGAGGCGATCATCGTTCCCCACGACGATGACCCCCGCGCCCGCAATCGAGCGATCAGCGCCGCCTACGCAGATCTTTACCTCAACAACCCAGACTTCGTGTGGGCTGGTCTCGCAGCATATGCGAGCAAGCAGGTCGGATGCGCGATGGACAGCGCCACCCACGCGATCGACGTGGGTGGCAAGCTCGTGGGCGCCGGGACGCCAGCCGCGCTGGTGTCGCCTCTTTCTGGCCTCGGGTTGGCAGGATACGGCCTCGGCGCCGCAGGTGCCGCCGCGTACACCCGTGACATGCTCGGGAAGGGCAACCGAGACCTTTTCATGGACATCTACCCGATTCACCGCTTCTACCAGGAGGAGGGCTTCGAACGAATGAAGGCCTGCGCAGGCGCCCGAACGCCGCCGCTCGAGCCCGAGGCCCTCGCCGGCTTCGAGGCGTTGACGCGCGGCGATCGCCGTGAGAGCTTGCGGCAGATCGCGTTTCACGAGCAGATCAATGTGCTCCAACCCTTGATCTACGATGATTACCTGTTGCGCAAGATCCTCGTCGCTAACGAGACTGGCGCCCCGCTGACCAGCCCGGCGAAGCTGGTGCTCGGCAGCGGGTGCGAGGACGGCCCGACGACCCACTTCAGCCGCGGATGGTTCAACAGCGGCAGTCAGGGAGACGTGCCTGAGCTATATGACGCGAGCGAGCGCATGAACTGGATTCTTCAGGACGCGACGCCCCTGTACGAAGAAGTGTTAGGCACCGAGAAGCACCTCGAGGATCTGGAGCAGATCAAGGACCAGGCGCCACCATGATCAAGTCCTCGTATCCTCGCGTCGTCGCGGCGCCGCAGATGCCCCTCAGCGAGGTCATGGCGCGCTCGTCCGCGCAGATGAGCGTCCCTCGGGCGACGGGCGGGCTGTGCGCGGCGCAGCCGCTGCAGCCTCATGCATTCGAGATCGGCGACGCCAACGTCGGCCTTCGCCTCGACCCCGGCTGTTTCACCCTGCTAGGGCTCCTCGACGCCACTGTCGTGAGCATTCGCGTCTCACCTCAGCTCGACTACGTCGACGCGTACGCTGGCGCTGCGTTGCTCGAGCGCTGCGCCGCCCTGCTCGACGCCGCGACCTGGGAGCGTGACGGCTTGTTCTCCGCGGAACAAGCGCGCGTCACAGCCACCATCACCGGAGAGGCCCTCGCCGGGACCTGGCACGCCCGTACCTGGACAACGCAGCTCCGGCTTCGACGCGTCCACACAGCCGCGGGCTCACCTGCTCTGGCGCTCGGAAAGCATCACGATCTCTTTCTCGTGACCCTGTCCGTGAGCGGCGCTCACTCGGGCTGCCGAGCGCCGTAAACCCCGTATGCAGTCGCGCTCACTGCGGCAGGATCGCGCTCTTGATCTGCCCGCCGGTCATATCTGAGTACGTGTAGTGCTGGTTCGCGATCGGCACGAATTGCTTCGCGTTCGGGTTCAGCGGATCGATCTTCCACGCCCCCTCCCACTCGTCCACCACCCAGACGTAGCCCTCGAGGTCGACGCTGATCCCGACCGGCGTCGAGCACGGGTTCAACTGGTGCACTTGCACCACCGTCGCCGAGTCCGCGTCGATCTGCATCACCGCGCACTCGAAGTTCATCGCCGTCCAGATGAAGCCCTCCTTGTCCGCGCCGATCCCGCGGAAGCAGTCGTTCGTCCCCGGCACCGCCGCGAAGCTCTCGGTCATCGGGTCGAAGCGGTACACCGGCCCGGCGCAGCCCGCCGTCCACGCTCGGCCCTTCGCGTCGACCGTCATGCCGTAGAACTGGCTGTCGCCGGGCGACGTGTACTCCTTCAGCGCGTTGTTGTTCTTCGTCTCGATCTTGTACAAGTTGCCGCGCAGCCCGGTGAACCACACCTGCTCCTTCGAGTCGAGCGCCGCCCCGTACGGCCCCCACCAGTTGTCGCCGACCGACCAATTGTTCAGCTCCACTGTCTGCTCGATCGCACCTGTCCCACCGTTCAGCTTCGCCATGTGAGCCACCCCCCAGCTCGGCCGGTAGCCCACCCACACCTTCGGGTTGATGAACGAGCAGCTGTCTTGGTCCCAGTCGCCTGGCGTCCACGTCACACCGCGCGGCCCCGCGCCGTTCTCGCCGTCGTAGGGCAGCACGATCGACCAGAGCGTGCACTCCTCTTGCCCCCACGCCCGCAGATCGTTCGGGCTCGTCGACGTGTCGATCATCCCGTTGTTGTTCAGGTCCTTGCAGTCCTCTGGGTCCGCCGCGATCGCCGTCACCCGCCCGGTCTCGCGGTTGTTCACCACCACGAAGCGTCCGTCCACGCTCACCGCCGTCCGCGAAGGGTCCTCGAAGCCCGGCCCGCTGCGGTAGCGCGCCAGCTCCTTCATCGTTTGAGTGTCGACCTTCGCGATGCTCGACTCGTCCGTGTTCGCCACCCACAGGAAGCTCTTCTCCACGTCGCCCATGCCCATGCCGTCGCCTGGCATACACGGCTCGACCCCTGTGTCCTCGGTCGTCGTCCCGTCGCTCGTCCCTTCGCTCGTCCCCTCCGTCGTCCCCTCCGTCGTCGCCGCCGTCGTCGCGTCGGTCGTCGACGTACCCGCGCTCGTGCTCGTCACGCCGTCCGTCGTCGTCCCGGCGCTCGAGCTCGCGTCGCTCTCCGAGCCTGATCCGTCGCTCTCCGAGGCGCTGCTCGACGAAGAGCTCCCTGAGCTGCTCGACGTCGACGACGACGACGACGTCGACGTATCGTTCGTCGTGCCCGCCGTCTCTGAAGCGGAGGAGGTGCTGTCATCGCCGCAAGCCGCGGCCACAAGCGAGAGCGTCGATGCGAGGATCCAAGGGCGTGTACGCATCACAACCCGATAACACGAAGCTGCGCCGACCGCACTCGCGTCGCCGCGCCGCTCCGGCGCGCCCCGAGCAGATCCGCGCCGAGCCAGCCGCCTTCAGCTCAGCGCGTAGCCGCGCGCCTGCTTGCGGAACATCGCCGCGTAGAGGCCATCCGCGGCCATCAGCGCCTCATGGCTGCCCGACTCGGCCACGCCGCTCGCCTCGAGCACGACGATCCGGTCGGCCATCCGCACATTGGCGAATCGATGCGAGATCAGCAGCAACGTGCGCCCGCGCGCCAGCGCACGCACCCGCGAGAACACCTCGCCCTCGGCGTCGATGTCGAGCGCCGCGGTCGGCTCGTCGAGGATCAAGACGTCGGCATCTTCGCGCATAAACGCCCGCGCCAGGCTGATCCGCTGCCACTCGCCGCCAGAGAGCTCGACCCCGCCTTGAAACCACCGACCGAGCTGCGTGTGGATCCCCGCCGGCAACCCCGCCACCACCTCCGTCGCGCCGCCATTGGCCACCGCCGCCGCGATCCGCCCCTCATCTTCGACGCGCGCCGGATCGCCGAAGCCGACGTTCTCGCGCGCGCTGAGCTGGTACTGGTTGAAGTCCTGAAACACCACCGCGAGCCGGCGACGCAGCTCCTCGCGCGGCAGCGTCCGCAGGTCGCGGCCATCGAGCAGGATCCGCCCCTCGGTCGGCTCGTAGAGGCCGGCCAGCAGCTTGATGAAGGTCGACTTACCGGCGCCGTTGTGGCCGACCAGCGCGACCGTCTCGCCGCGGGCGATCTGCAGATCGATGTTACGGAGCGCGAACACCGATTGATCGGGGTAACGAAAGCCCACCCCTTCGAAGCGGATCCCCGACTCCTCGCGCTCCGGGGCCGCGGCCAGCATCAGCGGCGCCTGCCCCCTCGAGATCGCCAGGAAGCTCAGCAGGTTCGACATATAGAGGTCGTGCTCATAGAGGCCGCCGACCGCCATCAAGATCCCCTGAAACGACCCCTGCCCCTGGCGAAACGCGAACGCGTACATTGTCATATCGCCGAGGCCGAGCGCCCCCGACGCCGCCTGCACCGCGATATATGCATAACAGCCGTAGAAAGACAGCGTCCCGAGCTGCGACAACAGGGCCACCCACCGCATCCGCCGGAGCGCCAGCGCACGCTCCTCGACCCACAGCTTCTCGCTCACCCCTTCATAACGCTCCAGCAGCGTCGGCGCGAGGCCCAACATCATCACCTCTTTGGCGTGCTCATCGCTCGCGAGCACGTACTCGAGGTAGCCGAGCAGGCGGGCGTCGGTCGCCCGACGGTTACGCAGATCGAAGGCCGCCCTTGAGAAGCGCACCTCGGCGAGCGCCGCGGGGATCGCCGCGACCAGCAGCAGCAGCACCGCCGCCGCGCTGTAGCTGAAGAGCAGCGCCGCGAAGCCGACGAAGGTCAGCGTCGCGCTGGCGAGCCCGAGCAGCTCCGACGCGACCGCCAGCGGCCGATGGCCCGCCTCACGCCGCGCCCGCGTCAGTTGGTCGTAGAACTCCGGGTCCTGAAAGTCGCGCAGCTCGAGCGTCTGCGTCTTGCGCAGGATCTCGAGGTTGACCGCGAGCCCGAGGCGCACCCCCAGCAGCGCCCGCAGCATGCTCCCGCCGCGGCTCGCGGTCATCATCAGCGCCGCCAGCATCATCTCGACCAGCACCCAGGTCAGCGCGAGCTCGACGTCCGCCGCGACCACCGCGTCGACGATCGCCTTGCCGACCCACGCCATCGCGATCGGCGTCGCCGCCGCGACCGCGAGCACGCCGATCCACAGCGACGCCGTCGCCGGCGAGCTGCGCCAGGCCATCCGCACCGCCGTGGCCCCGCGCCCGAGCCGCGCCCGCAGGCCGCCTCCGTCGATCGGCGTCGCCTCACGCATCAGCGAGGAGCCCTACGCGCGGAGCGTCCGCCGCGCCCCCGGCTCGCCGAGCAGCACGTCCGCGAGCGCCTCGGAGAGGGGAAAATTCGGCGAATTGTACTGTAGCCAGAAGCACTCGCCGGCCGGGTTCGCCTCGAGGAACACGTGGCGCCCGCTCGGCTCGACGATCATGTCGATCGCGCTGTACTGCATCTCGATCCGCTCCATGTAGCGCTCGATCGCCCGCTCGATCTCCGCCGGCAAGGTATAGCCGATCCACGACTGTAGCAGCGTCACCCCGCGCTCACGCCAGTCGATCTCCGCGCCACTGGTCCGCTGCGAGTCGACCGCCGCCGTGAAGATCCGCCCGCCGATCACCGTGATCCGCAGCTCCAGCGCCTTCTCCACCTTCTCTTGAAACACCATCGGCGAGTAGCGCAGGCCGTCCAGCTTGCCCAGGTGCTCGCGCGACAGCGCCGTCGTGAAGACCACCTGCTCGACCCCCTGCTCGTCGATGATCGGGAACGCCGACAGCATCTTCGCCACCACCCCGTGCGGGCACGACTCGATGAACGCGCGCGCCTCCGCCGGATCGTTCGTCATCAGCGTCCGCGGGGTCGCCATCCCCAGCTCCCGCGCGAGCCGCAATTGAAACGGCTTATGCCCGCGCGCGCGCACCCGCTCTGGCGGGTCGAGCACGAACCCCGGCGCCGCCGCCATCAGCCCGAAGAGCAGCGCCTTCGACTCGGTGACGCAGCCGTGGCGGAGCTGCTTGTCCATCGACATCGGCAGCCGCTCGGCGATCCGCGCGCGGCGGTACCAGATCGCGTCCTCCGGGCCCACCCGCAGCTCCTCCGCGCCGCAGCGAAATCGCAGCGCCTCGCCGTCGTCGTCGAGCGCCAGCGACGCGTGCGCCTCCATCGGGAAGCGATCCGTATCAAAGCGCATGACCTCGGCCCCGCGCCGCTCCAGCAGCCCGCGCAGCTCCTTGAGCATCCCGGTGATGTCCTCCGAGTGCGTCACCATCACGACCTTCTTCTTCGTCTTCATCGCTCGCTCCTCTCACGCAGCTTCGCTCGCGCCAGCCCGAGCAGGGCCTGCGCGATGGCCTCACCGATCGGCAGGCCGAGGTCTCGCTCCAACATCCCCCACTCGCCGTGGGGGTTGACTTCAAGGAACACGTAGTCGCCGCTCGGCGTGACGATCATGTCGATCGCCCCCTGTCGCAGCCCGAGCTGGCGCATCAACGCCGCGAGGCGCTCGTGCACCGCCGTCGGCAGCGCGTGCGCCTCCCAGCTCGCCGTCGACTCGTGGCGCCAGTCGACGCCGCATCGGGCCCCGTCGAGGCCGCCGACCAGCGCGCGGCCGTCCACCCAGGCGATCCTCAGCTCCATGGCCTTTGGGACATATCGCTGGAACATCATCGGGCAGTGGCGCAACCCGCCGAGCGCCTCTAGATCTGCGGGCCCGATCATCCGGGTCGGCAAGCCGCCGCCGCCCGCCATCGAGTAGCCGAGCGACGTCTGCAGCTTCGCCACCACCTGCCCGTCGTGCGCGCCCCAGAAGCGCCGCGCCGCCGCCGGATCGGCGGTGATCAGCGTCGGCGGGATCGCCAGCCCCAGCCCCTGCGCCAGCCGGAGCTGACGCGCCTTGTTCTCGGCGCACCGATTCGCGTCGATCCCGTCGATCCACGGCGCGTCGTCGAGCAGGTCCAGCAGCCCGCGCAGCGCCGTCATCGACTCGCGCAGCGCCGCCTCGCGGTGAGGCGCGGCGAGGCCCGCGTCTAGGCGCGGCGGCCACAGCCGCCACAGCCACACCGCGTCGACCGTCAGCGCCTCCCCGTCGAGCAGCAGCCGCCCGCCCGCCGCAGGGTCGAGCTCGCCGCTCAGCGCGAGCGCGAGCGGGAAATCGTCCGTATCGAGCCGCAGCGGCCGCGCGCCGGCCCGCAAAAGGGCGCCCGCGACCCTCTCGGTGCAGAATGGCTCCTGGCTGTGCGTGAGCAGCAGGACGCAGGGTTGTTCGCGCATCATGTCACCTCAAGAGAGATCGGGGGCGCCCGGCTCACCTTACCCGTCGCTGTCTTTGAACCAGGTCGTCGACTCGTCGTCGTCGCTCGGGTACTTCTTCGTGCACGGCGAGTCGAGGCAGTGGTACGTGGGCGCACCGCCGCCGTTGGTGCTCTGCGCCGGGTCGCTCTGCGACGTCAGGAGGTGCGCGAAGAAGGGCAGGTCAGCCCCTTCGCTCTGTGGATCCATGATTTTCTTCGACATTGTTCGTCCTTCTCTCTTACTTCCCCACGTGGAGGGCACAATCGCCCGCCACAACTTGACGGAGCGCCCCACGCGTAACCAACAGGCCACGCGCGTAGGAGCGCCCCGACACCCTTCCAAAAGAGTGAAGAGCGTCGATCCGCGCGTCGCCGGCGCGGATCGGGGCCCATGACTCGCCCGCCCCTCGTGCCCGCACCATACGCCCAAGCTGTCGCTCCCCGACCCCACCTGGATCTAACAGCGCACATACGCGCGGCGACGGCCCCTACCGCGCGCCCGGCGATTGAGCCGCCGCCGCGCCCTCAGCCCTCTTGCTCGCCGATCATCTCCTCGCCGCTGAGGATGCTGCCCCAGTTGTTGGCGTCGTTGAAGGTGAGGCTGAGCGGCTTCTCGTAGCGCAGCGTCCCGATCACCTCGCCGAAGCGCGCCTCGTGGAAGCGCAGGTACAGCGCGCCGTTCGCGATCTTCTGGCTCGGCGGCGCCGTGAACCCGTCGCGATAGAAGTAGAGCGTGCCGCGGTGCGTCCTGCCCTCGAAGCAGTTGATGACCGCGGTCAGGCCGTTCGTGGTGTCGAGGGTGTTGTGAAACACCGAGTAGCGGTCGATCGTGTAGTTGGTGGTAGCCATCGCCGCGATCCTGGCGCAGACCGCAGAGGGCCGTCAAACCGGCGGCCTCATACCGCTCAAGGGCGCAAAAAAGAGCGGACCGCTGGGGCCCGCTCTCGTGTTTGTTCTTGTTGCAACTTTGAGCGGCGAGCGCCGCTCAGCGCATCGTCGGCTCATCGCGGCGCCGCAGGAACGCTGGGATCTCGCTCGGATCCGCCGCCGCCTCGCTGCGCGCCCACCGATCGGCCGCTGGCGCCTCACGCGTCGGCCGCGCCGCCGCCGCCTCGCGTGCATACGCCCCCGAGCTCTGCGACCCGCCGAGCAGCGCCGCCGCCTGCGCCCCGCGCACCGCGCTGGCCGCGGACGTCGCCCGCGCCGACGGACCACCAGGCACCTGCACCTGGATCACCCCGCCGCTCGCGCTCTGGCGGCGGCGACCTTGGTGGCTGCGGATCACCTGCTCCAGCTCCTCTTCGGCTGGCGCGTGGCGATCGAAGCCGGTCGCGATCACCGTCAGCCGCAGCATATCGCCCATATTCGGGTCGATCACCGCGCCGAAGATGATGTTGCAGTCCTCGTGCGCCGCCTCTTGGATCAGCGAAGCCGCCTCCTCCACCTCGTGCAGGCGCAGGTCGGGGCCGGCCGTAATGTTGATCAGGATCCCTTGAGCCCCGTGGATCGTCACGTCCTCGAGCAGCGGCGACGAGATCGCCTGCTGCGCCGCGGCCAGCGCCCGCCCCTCGTCGGACGCGATCCCCATGCCCATCAACGCCCGCCCTTGGCCCGACATGATCGTGCGCACGTCCGCGAAGTCGACGTTGATGATCCCCGGCACTGTGATCAGGTCGGACACCCCTTGCGTCGCGTGCTGCAGCACCTCGTCCGCGAGGCGGAACGAGTCGAGCAAGCTCGTGTTCGCCGAGGTCACTGACAGCAGCCGATCGTTCGGGATCGTGATCAGCGTGTCGACCGCCTTCTCCAGCTTCTCGATCCCCATCTCCGCGAAGCGCATCCGCCTCCGGCCTTCGAAGCGGAACGGCTTCGTCACCACGCCCACCGTCAGCGCCCCGAGCTCGCGGGCCACCTGCGCGATGATCGGCGCCGCCCCCGTGCCCGTGCCGCCGCCCATACCACCTGTCACAAAGACCATGTCTGCGCCTTGCAGCGCCTCCGCGATCGCGTCGATGCTCTCGAGCGCCGCCTCGCGCCCCTTCTCCGGGTTCGCGCCGGCGCCCAGGCCGCGCGTGATCTCCTTGCCGAGCTGGATCGTGATCCCGGCCAAGCTCTTCTCGAGCGCCTGCACATCGGTGTTGGCGACGATGAACTCGACCCCCTCCACCTTGTTATTGATCATCGTATTGACGGCGTTGCCGCCCGCGCCTCCCACGCCGATCACCTTGATCTTGGCGGCTGGGGGCAGAGATTCGTCGAGGTCGAAGTACGCCATAGCTGGGTTCCCTTGCTTGCTTGCTCGCTGCTCAGGCGAGGAGTTGCTCCACGCGTGCCCTTATCTGAGGCGATCTCGCGAGGCAAAAAACTTGGGATTTTAAGAGATCCGCCCGGCCAAAACGCCTACCTTATCCTACACTGTAGGCAACGCCAAATTCCCTCACACAACCCCTAGAACCCGCCTCTACAGGCCAATTCCTGCCCATCCTCGCAGGAGCACGCCTCCGCGCCAACGCTCTGGCGCCGCGAGCCGTTGATCTGCCTCGGTCATCTCGGCCACAGCATCGAGACCCCCCCGATCGCCACCATCACCAGCACCGCCCAGCGCACCAGCCCTGCGCCTGCACGGATCTGCCAGCGCGCCCCCAGCCAACCGCCCAGCGCCGTCCCCACCGCGAGCGCCAGCCCCTCCTTCCACGCGATCTGCCCCGCCAACCCGAAGATCGGCAGCGTCAGCGCGCTATAGACCAGCACCGCGCGCACCTTGATCGCGTTCGCCACCACCGCCGGATAGCCCAGCCCCGGCACCAGCAGCGCCAGCAGCGGGAAGCCCACCCCTGCCTGCAAGAAGCCCCCGTACACCCCGATCACCCCCGCCACCAGATCCGCCCGCCACGACATCGGCGTCGGCGCCGGAGGAGGCCGCAAGAAACGACCTGGCCGTAAGGCCAGGATCACAGCCCACACCACCAGCACGCCGCCGATCAGCGGCCCAAACATCGCGTCCGCCACCCTCGTCGCCAGCCAAGCCCCGCCGATCGCCCCGACTGTCATCGGCAGCGCCACCCGCAGCGTCGCCGTGTACTCCCCGATCCCATCGCGATGGAACGCCCACGAGGAGCCGATCCCTTGCAGCAGCACCCCCACCCGGCTCGTCCCGTTCGCCACCGTCGGAGGCAGCCCCAGCCCGATCAGCAGCGGCAAAATTAAGAAACTCCCCCCGCCCGCCAGCGTATTCACCACCCCCGCGAAGATCCCCGCCGCCACCAGCAGCCCGATCCCCACCCAAGGGCTCAGGCCCCACATCTCCAAGCTCACCCGCCCTCCCCCCTCACTCCGCCGAGGCCTCCGCCACCTCGACCGCCCGCCGAGCCTGCGCCGGCCGCATCACCGCGCCGGCCGCCATCATCGACACCAATTCCCCGTCCACCTCCGTCAGCAGCCGTTCCCGACAGAACCAGTGATCAGGCACAGCCGCCCCCAGCAGCCCCTCGACCACCTCACGTGGCCGCGCGCCCCCGTCGCCGCTCCCCAAGTTCAGCCGCAGCATCAGCGCCCCCCGCTCGCGGTCCACCCGAGCCGACAAGATCCGCCCACGCGCGTCCACCACCCGCGGCGCCTCGTTCTTACTCCGCCCTGGTTTCCCGCCTGAGCGTCGCACCACCGGCAGCTCGGCCGCCGCCAAGCTCGCCATCAGCTTCTGCTCCGCCGCTGCCACCCCCTCCGGGTCCAGCGTCACCGCGTACTCTGCCGCCGCGATCATCTCCCCGATCCGCTTCTCGCCTGGCCCCACCAGCCGCAGCCCCACGATCTCCAGCCCGGGGGGCGCCACCGCGCGAAGTCGCGCCTCCAGCGCTGCCCCGATCTCCGCCCGCTGCGCCGCGCTCCAGCCCCCTGTCATATCCGCCAGGGCGTCCGCCACGATCAGATCGATCTCCACAACCTCCTCGAGCGCGGCTGTCCCGAGGGGCAGGGCGGGACCGAAGCTCATCCGCGGCACTGGGTTGAAGCCTCGCGTGAACGCCACCTCCAGCCCTGCGCGCCGCAGCATGCGCGGGATCACCCGCAGCAGGTCCAGGTGGCCCATAAACGCCATCGCCCCTTGTTTCGTAAAAAACACCCGAGCCCGGCTATACGGCGCCTCCGCCGCCTCCTTGAACGCCGAATCCGCCGCCAAATTGGAGCGCCCGGTCAGCCCGGTCAGCCCGCTCGGCCGCCCCTCCTTCACCCGGCTCACCAGCCGCTCCGCCGGGATGAACTCCTCGCCCAGCAGCGGCGGATCCGCCGTCCCATCCTCTAGATCCTCCGCGTCATCCGCCGCCAGCGCCCACGCCTCGGCCGCCGCCGCCTCGCGCTCCTGGCGCGCCTCTCGGAGCCGATTCAGCTCACGCAGCGCGACCAGCCGCTCGCCGCGCATCTCGCTCATATCGCAGGCGATCCCGCAGTCGTAGCAGACCAGCCGTCGCTGCTCCGCCGCCGCGTCCGCCTCGTTCGTGTGGTGCACCTTCGCCCCGAACGGCTTCCCGCACGGCGGCGAGCTGCGCCCCTTCAGCGCCTTACGGTACTCGCTCGCCAAGAAGTCCGGATCCAGCCCCATGTCCAGGTGGTCCCACGGCAGCCGCGCGTCCACCGGGATCGTCCTCGTATACCGCTCCGGCTCGATCCCTGCCGCTTGCAGCGCCGCCAGCCAGCGGTCGAACGAGAACACCTCTTTCCACCCGTCGAAGCGCGCACCTGCCCGATAGGCCAGCTCAAGCGCCTCCCCCATCCGCCGGTCGCCGCGCGCGAACAGGCACTCCAGCCAGCTCTCGCGCGGCGCGTGCGTCTTCAGGCTCAGCTTGTAGCGGCGCGCCAGCCCCTTGAGCAGATCGATCTTCCCATAAAGATCCTCCACCGACTCCATCGCCGCCCATTGGAACGGCGTATGAGGCTTCGGCACGTGCTGCGACACGGACACCGTCACCGTCGGCATCCTCGCCACCCGCATCTCCCGGGCCACCTCGCGCACTCGGTTCCCCGTCTCCGCGATCCCGACCACGTCCTCCTCGGTCTCGGTCGGCAGCCCCATGATGAAGTACATCTTGATCCGGTCGTAGCCGCGCTCGAAGATCCGCCGCGCCGACGCCAGGATGTCCTCGTCGCTGACGTTCTTGTTGATCACGTCGCGCATCCGCTGCGTGCCTGCTTCTGGCGCGAAGGTCAGGCCGCTGATGCCCACCGTCTTGATCGCGTCGAGCAGCTCGTTGTTCAGCCCGTACGCGCGCAGGCTCGCCACCCCCAGCTTCACCTTCCGCTTGTACAGCTCCGGCACCAGCTCCTTGATCAGCGGATCGATACAAGACACGTCGGCCGTGCTCAGCGCTGTCAGGCTCGTCTCGGAGAACCCGCCCTTGTCCACCCCTTCCAGCACCGCCTTCACCACCGCCGCCGGCGATCGCTCCCGCACCGGCCGATAGATGATCCCCGCCTGGCAGAAGCGGCACCCCTCCGTGCACCCGCGCGTGATCTCCACCGCCGCGCGATCGAAGATCGCCTCCGCGTACGGCACCGGGAATTCTGTCGGGAACGGGAACTGATCCAGATCGCGCACCCACACCCGCTCCACCCGCTCAGGCGCCCCAGCGGCCACCCCAGCGGCGCTGCGCCCGATCACCACCTCGAGCTCCGATCGCGGGTCCACCGCGACCTCATAGAATTCTGGCACATAGATCCCTGGCAGCTTGACCGCCGCCGCCAGCACCGCCGCGCGCGACGCCCCTGCCCGCCGCAGCCCGCCGATCGTCCGCAGCAGCGCCGGCAGCACCTCCTCCGCCTCGCCCACCAGAAAAAGATCCACGAACGAGCTCAGCGGCTCTGGGTGTGTCGCCGTCGGCCCGCCCGCGATCACGATCGGATCGTGATCACCGCGGTCACGCGAGCGGATCGGGATCCCCCCCAGCTCCAGGTTCAGCAGCACGTTCGAGTAGCTCAGCTCGTACTGGAGGCTCACCCCCACCACGTCGAAGTCGCGCAGCGGCCGCTGGCTCTCCATGCTGATCAGCGGCAGGCCTCGCGCCCGCAGCTCCGCCTCCATATCGCTCCACGGGCTGAACGCCCGCTCGCACGCCAGATCGGGGGCCTTATTGATCAGCGAGTACAAGATCCGCGTGCCCAAGTGGCTCATCCCGATCTCGTAGATGTCGGGGAACGCCAGCACGAAGCGGCACGTGAGCGGCTCCGACCACGGCTTACAGATCTGCTGCTCCTCACCGCCGAGGTAGCGGCCGGGCTTGCTCACGCGCGCGAGAAAGCCCGCGTACGGGTGTGAAGAAGCCGCGCCGAGGGCCGCCTTTGCGATCCGGTCTTGGACTGAAGTCTCGTCGAACATGACCTTCGGGCAGGTGTGCCACAACAACCATCAAAGGTCACCCGTAGCCGCCCGCGCCTCGCGCTCCTCCAAGCGAGGACGCTCGTCGCGCCTCACCGCCGCCCTTGCCGCCCGCGCTCTGGGCGTTACCATGCCCGCTCGTGAAGGACCTCTACGACTCCTTGGGCGTCTCCAAGACCGCCGACGCGGCCGAGATCAAGCGCGCCTACCGCAAGCTCACCCAGCAGTTTCACCCGGACAAGAACCCGGGCGACAAGGCCGCTGAGGAGCGCTTTAAGGACATCTCCGTCGCCTACGAAGTCATCGGCGACCCAGACAAGCGCAAGCTCTACGACGAGTTCGGTGAGATCAGCCTCACGCAAGGCTTTGATCCTGCCCGCGCCCGCGCCTACAAGCAGGCCCGCGGCGGCTTCCCTGGCGGCGCGGGCGGCGGCCGCGGCGCCCCTGGCTTCGGCGGCAGCTACGGCTTCTCCAGCTCCTCGGACGCCCGCGGAGCCTCCTTCGACGACATCCTCTCCCAACTCTTCGGCGGAGGCCGCGTCCGCGACGCCGACGATCTCTTCGGCGCGCAGGGCCGCGGCGGCCCGCGGCAGCCCACCACCCAAGACATCAGCGGCGAGATCACCATCGACTTCACCGACGCCTTGCTCGGCGCCACCGTCCCCTTGCGGATCGAGTCTCGCGGCGGCGCGGCGCGCACCCTCGACGTCAAGGTCCCGCAAGGAGTCGCCGACAACTCCAAGCTCCGCCTCCGCGGCCAAGGCAGCGGCAACCCGCCTGGCGACATCCTGCTCACCATCCGCGTCCGCGAGCACCGTCACCTCCAGCGCGACGGCAACAACCTCATCTTGCCCCTGCCAGTCACCGCCCTCGAGGCCTACCGCGGCGGCCCCATCGACGTCCCCACCCCCTGGGGTGAGCTCACCATCAAGCTCGCCCCTGGCTCTCAGAACGGCCAGACCCTCCGCCTCAAGGGCAAGGGAGTGCAAGCGCCAGGAAGGGACGCTGGCGATCTCCTCATCAAGCTCGACGTCCGCCTCCCGCGCGCCGGCGATCCAGCGCTGCTCGCCGCCCTCGAGGCCCTGCAAGCCGAAGAAGACCCGCGCGCCGGCTTCACCCTCTGAGCGCGCAGCCGCTCACGATCGCGCCCGCCGCCCGTGCTACACCCGAACGCGTGACCATCCGCCTGCCGATCGTCGACGCCGCCGCCCCCACCGAAGCGCAGCCGCAGCCGCGCCGTCGCCACCCCGAGTGGCTGCGCGTCAAGATGCCTGGCGGCGATGGTTATCGCGAGATCCACGGCAAGCTCAGGCAGCTCGGCCTCAACACCGTCTGCCAGAGCGCGAGCTGCCCCAACATCGGCGAGTGTTGGAACCACCGCGCGCTCACCATCATGATCTTGGGCGACATCTGCACCCGCTCCTGCCGCTTCTGCGACGTCAAGACCGGCCGCCCCCTGCCCGTCGATCTCGACGAGCCCCGCCGCGTCGCCGCCATGCTCGCCCCCTTGGAGCTCACCCACACCGTCATCACCTCCGTCGATCGCGACGATCTCGCCGACGGAGGCGCCGCGATCTGGGCCGCCACCCTCGAGGCCTGTCATCGCGCGGCGCCGAGCATGACCGTCGAGGTCTTGGTCCCCGACTTCAAGGGCGCCCTCCACGACGTCGACACCGTGCTCGACGCGGATCCTGACGTCTTCGCCCACAACCTCGAGACCGTGCCCCGCCTCAGCCGCGAGGTCCGCGTCCAAGCCCGCTACGATCGCAGCTTCGCCGTCCTGCGCCGCGCGCGCGGGCGCGGCGCCCTCACCAAGACCGGCCTCATGCTCGGCCTCGGCGAAGAGATCGCCGAGGTCAAGGACGTCATCGATCAGCTCGGCGATCTCGGCCTCACCATCCTCACCCTCGGCCAGTACCTCCAGCCCAGCAAGAAGCACCTCGAGATCGCCCGCTACGTGCACCCCGACGAGTTCGCCGATCTCAAAGATTACGCCCTCGCTCGCGGCATCGCCCACGTCGAGAGCGGCCCGCTCGTCCGCTCCAGCTACCACGCCGAGGGCCAGGCCCAGCTCATCCGTCGTCTTCAGGCCGATCGGGGCCAGATCGGCTTCGCCAGCCTCGGCAAGCACCTCGCCTAGCCGCTCACCTGGACGATCCGGTCCTCCTCCTGGCACCACGCCGTCAGCGGCCCCCCGTACACGCAGCCCGAGTCCAGGCCGATCGTCCGGGAGCCGCGATAGAAGCCGCGGCGAGCCCAGTGCCCGTGCACCACCCGCGTCGAGCCCGTGTACAGCGCGTCCCACGGTCGATACGGCGGCGGGCAGCCCTCCGGCCCCTCGTCGTAGCGGCTGCGCTCCCCCGCGGCCGTACAGCAGCGCACGCGCGTCGCGAAGCTCACCGCCTCCGAGCGCAGCCACGCGTCGTCATGCGGCCCCGCGTTGATCGCCGCCGCCGCCGCGTGCAGATCCAACCACCCCGGGTGCAGCCCCGCGTGCACACACCACGCGTCCGAATAACCTGCCCCTCCAGACAGGTACACAAGCACAGGCAGCGCGCGCAGGCGAGCCAGCAGCGCCTCCCCGTCGGGCGCCGCGAACAGCGCGTCCAGCGTGTCGCTCTTACGCGGCCAGCTCCCGCCGCGGGCCAGCAACGCGTACACCTCATGGTTGCCGATCACCCCCCGCCCGCCGACATCGCGCCACAGCCGCAGCGTCGCCAGCGACTCAGGCCCGCGGTTGATCAGATCCCCCAGGCACCACAGCTCATCGCGCCCGGGATCGAATTTGACCGCGCGCAGCAGCCGCTCGAGCGGTCGCACACAGCCCTGAAGATCGCCCACCAGCCAACGCAAAGGAGCACCTCGATTCACCGACGATCAGCGCGAGCGGGCGCGCCTGGCAGGTCTCGAACCTGCGACCCTCGGCTTAGAAGGCCGATGCTCTATCCGGCTGAGCTACAGGCGCGAGTGGTCGGGGCGAGAGGATTCGAACCTCCGGCATCCTGCTCCCAAAGCAGGCGCGCTACCAGGCTGCGCTACGCCCCGAAGGCCCGCGGACATACCGCAAAAGCCCCTGCCGCGTCCAGCCCTTCACCGCCTGTTACGCTCGCGGCAGCAGCTCGGGCAGCGCCGCCAGCAGCGCCTGCGTCGCCGCCCCGCGGTGAGAGCGCGCCCCTTTGGCCTCTGCGCTCAGCTCTGCCACCGTACGCGCGCCACCATCGAGCCAGAAGTGCGGATCATACCCAAACCCTCCCTCACCGCGCCGGGCCGCCCGCACCTCCCCGTGCCAGCGCCCTTCAAAGCAGCGCACCGGCTCGCCGCCCGCCAGCGGCCCCCCGTCGACCCTGCGCAGCGCCAGCACGCACACATAGTGCGCCGCCGAGCGATCGAGCCCCAAGCTCGCCAGCGCCGCCACCAGCCGCGCGTTGTTCTCCGCGTCGGTCGCCCCTGGCCCCGCGAAGCGCGCCGAGAGCACCCCAGGTGCCCCCTCGAGCGCGTCCACACAGATCCCTGAGTCATCCGCGAGCACCAGCGACTCGCCCTCCAGCCCGCGCTCCTCCAGCCACCCGGCGAAGCCACGCGCCTTCAGGATCGCGTTCCCGCGGAACGTCGAGGCGTCCTCCACGATCGCCGGCAGCGCGCCGAGCTCGCTCGCCGCGCTCACGCGGAGCGGCAGCCCTGCGGCCGCCACCAACCGCGCCAGCTCCGCGACCTTGTGGAGGTTCCCGGAGGCCAACACCAGCCGCCGAGCCGCGCTCACATCGCCTCCGCCAGCGCCTGCTGCTGCAGCACGAACAGCGCCTCGCACCCGATCTCCGCCAAGTCCAGCATCGCCGCCAGCTCTGGCCGAGAGAACGTCCCCTGCTCCCCCGTCCCTTGCACCTCCACCAGCCCGCCGGAGCCGAGCTGCACCACGTTCAGATCCACCGCAGCGCGGCTGTCCTCCGCATAGGGCAAGTCCAGCATCGCCACCGGCGCCGCCGAGTCTAGCGCCACCATGCCCACCGACACCGCCGCCACCGGCGCGAGGATCGCCTCTCCGACCAGCAGCCCCTGCGTCCGCAGCCGCCGCAGCGCGATCGCCAGCGCCACAAAGCCCCCCGTGATCGCCGCCGTCCGCGTCCCGCCGTCCGCCTCGATCACATCGCAGTCGCACACCAGCGACAGCCCCCCGCTCGGCCCGACGAGCCGCTTCAAATCGATCGCCGCCCGCAGCGAGCGGCCGACAAGGCGCTGGATCTCCTTGCCGCGCCCGCCGGGATCTCTGCGTCCACGCGGCGAAGTCGCCCCTGGCAACATCGAGTACTCCGCCGTCACCCAGCCGCCGCTCGTCAGCCAGCTCGGCGCCCGTGGCTCCAGGCTCGCCGTACAGATCACCCGGGTCCGCCCCGCCGTGATCAGCGCCGAACCCAGCGCTTGGCCGATGAACCCCGGTGAGATCGAATAGGAGCGAAGCTCATCAAACCGCCGGCCGTCCGCGCGCATGCGCGACCCTAGCGATCCTTGGAACCAAAAAACAAGGCGCTCCTTGAAGCGCCTCGTCCAGGAGGCCCGAGAGGGCCCGATCGTTGGGAAAGAAAGCTCACTCCGCGGCGGGAGCGGCAGGTGCTTCTTCCTTCTTTGCCTCGGCGGGAGCTTCTTCCTTCTTCTCCTCGGCGGGCTTCGCGGCCTCGTCCTTCTTCTCTTCGGGCTTCGCCTCTTCTTTCTTGGGGTCCTCCTTCTTGGCGTCGCCGCCGCAGGCAGGAGCAGTGAAAGAAAGTGCGGTAAGCGCCGCAACCAGGAACTTGCTGTTGAGCTTCATGAGCGGGTCTCCTACCGACCGGATTCACGGTTCGGATCGTCTGCGGACGATACGCCACGATGAGGCAAATTCACAATATTCCGCAGCTACACGCCCCTGGCGCCCCTTCCTGCGCGAGAGCGCGCCCGGCCTGCGCGCTCTCGCACCGTCACCACGAACGCCAACGCCCTGGCCACGCCGCTTAAACCACCAAAAATCCACAAAAAAACCAAAACTGCTCCACACCGTGGGGAAGCTCAAAGAGCGCACCCTCGCCCGTGCTGGCGCCCTGGCCGCCCCCCCTCCTATCCTCCCGGCCCATGCAGCCCATCAGCGACCCTGCGATCCGAGCGATCTTCCAGCCCGACCCGGGAGCCCCGCCCAAGGCGCTCTTGGTCGCTGGGGCCTGCGGCAACGTCGGGTACGGCAAACTCGGCCAGCTCGCCCGCCTGCTCACCGCCCACGGCATCACCGCGATCGCGCTCGATCTCGCCCCTGCCGTCCATGGCCTCAAAGATCGCCTCGCCAGCGATCTCCAGGGCCGCTTCACCCCCGCGGAGATCGCTTCCGTCACCGACAAGATCCTCACCGTCCAGGGCACCCTCGACGATCTCCCCCAAGCGCAGCCCATCGGCCTCTGTTTTGAGGCGATCCCCGAGCGCCTCGACCTCAAGCGCGCCTTTTACCAGCGCCTCCGTGCCCGCGATCCGGAGGCCTACATCTTCTCCGCCACCTCGGGCCTCACCACCCGCAAGCTCTTCGACGGCCTCCCCGGCGCCGAGCGCTGCGGCGTCCTTCACCCCTTCTTCCCCCACCTCACCAACAAGCTGTGGGAGATGCCGGTCGCCGACGCGGTCACTGGCGCCGCCGAGATCAAGGCCGTCCGTCGCCTCCTTGATCGCCTCGGCATGACCCTCATCCCTGTGCGCGACGTCGCCGCCTTCGCCGCCGATCGTTACTTCTGCGGCATGATGCTCGAAGCCGTCCGGATCCACGCGGATCTCGGCCTCAGCCCCGCCCAGGTCGACGACGTCTGTCGCCAAGTCCTCGGCACCTCGCCCTTCCTCGTCCACAACCTCATCCGCGGCGCCAACGGCCTCAGCGCCCACTGCATGGAGCTCATGTACGAGGAGGTCCCTTCCAACCTCTTCGAGATCCCAGCCGCCTGGCGCCCCTACCTCGCCGATCCGGCCCTTCAGTGGCCCTACGAGCGCGGCCAGCGCTGCCCACCAGAGCTGTTCGAGCCCGCGCGAGCCCGCCTCCTCGGCATGCTCTTCGCTCTCACCGCCGCCATGGTCGACCGCCAGATCGCCGGCCTCGACGCCCTTAATTATCTCGCTGAAAAGGCCCTCGCCTTCCGCGAAGGTCCGCCGGCTCTCATCCAATCCCTCGGCGCCGCTGCCGCCCAGATCACCCGCACCTTCTTAGAAGCCCAACAGATCTCCCACGCCGACCAGGTCGCCCCCCTCGCCGCCCTCGACCCGGCCAACAACCCCGGCTGGGGCCAGATCTACGTCGGCGTCAGCGTCCAGGACGGCGTCGGCCTGATCTCCCTGAAGCGCAGCACCCTCAGCCACACCTTCATCGCCGAGCTCGACGCCGCCTACGAGCGCCTCGCCGCGGATCCTACCGTCGCCGCCATCGTCATCGCCCCTGATGGCCACTTCAGCCGCGAATTCGGCCACGGCGCGGATCTCAACGCCTTCGTCCCCGTCCTCGGCGATCACGCCGCCGCCCTCGCCCTCATCCAGCGCTGGAAGGCCACCCTCAACAAGCTCCGCCGCGGCAAGCCCACCGTCGCCGCCCTCGTCGGCCGCGTCCTCGGCGGGGGCCTCGAGCTCGCCACCTCCTGTCACGCCCGCATCGCCGCGGCCGGCACCGTGCTCGCCCAGCCGGAGGTCACCGTCGGCGTCCTCCCGGGCCTTGGCGGATGCCACCAGATCCACCGCGCCTCCGATCCTGCGGCAGCTCCGCGGGTAAACCAACTCCTCCTCACCGGCCACCCTTTCCCTGCTGAAGAGGCTGCCACCTGGGGTTTCATCAGCGCCATCGTCCCTGTCCGCGATCTCCCCCGCGCCAGCTTCGACCTCGCCCGCGCCTTCGCTCAGGGCGCCGCACTCCCGCCCTTCCGCGCAGGTCCGCACCCCGTCCGAGTCGACCGCGACGTCGATCCTCGCAACGAGCGAGGCGTCCCGCTCGACGCCGATCTACGCGACCTCCTCGCCGCCACCATCGAGGCCACCAACAACCTCGACTACCCCGCCGCCTCCGCGCACGAGGCCGACAGGGCCGCCCACAGCCTCACCCAGTCCGCGAGCAAGATCGGCGTCACCGCCATGCTCCGAGGCAAGCCCCCCACCTTCGCCCGCCCCCTCGCCTAACCCCCAAGCGACCTCGTAGAGAGCGGTCCCGCCTCAGCCACCGCCCAACCCGCTCCTACTCCCCGCGCAGCTCAAACCCCATATCCATGCTCATGGCCATCTTCTGGCGGCTCCCGCTCGCGTCGATGTCCATCGCCATCTTCATCCCCATTTGCATCTTCGCGGCCAGCGGCACCAGCTTTCCGAGGTTCAGCGTCGTCTCGCCCTGCCCGCTCGAGCTCATCGACTCTAGCCGCACCTGAGCGCCGGGAGGCATCCCTGGAGCCTTCATGATCTGCGGCTCTGCCACCTGCGAGATCGAAGTCTTCAGCCGCACCGTCTCCCCCTCGATCCCCACCAGCTCGTAGCTCGCGCTCTGCGTCAGGCTCAGCCCGTTCAGGTCGGGGATCGCCGCCACCACCTCCCAGCGGGCGCCCACGCCCACTGCCTCTTCTGGGAACGGCACCGCGATCTGTTGCATCGACTGCCGCATCCCTTGGAGCTGCTGTTGGATCTGCGCTGGGGCGTTCGGGGGCAGCTCGAATTCGGCCTCACGCACCTCGCCGCGCGAGCTCACCACCGAGTACCCCCGCATCCCCACGATCCCGGCCATCGCCCCGCGCATCGCCTCGACCATCTCGGGCTGCGTATCGGCCTGCGCCTTCACGTCCACCCCGGTCAGTTCGAACTCATACCGAAAATCACCGGACGAAGAGACGCTCGTCACCTTCGTCGACATCAGCATCTCTGTCGGCGGCATCTTGATATACGGAGAAGCCCCCGCGCCCATATTCATCGCCATACCGATCGTCATCGTCATGTTCATCGGCTGCTCTTGCCCCGTCACCGCGTGGATCCGCAGCGCCGCGCGCGGCTCTGCGCCTGCGTCGATCACCTTGATCTCCGGCGTCGGGCCTGCCAGCGGCGCCGCCTTGGGCGCGCTCAGCGACACCTCCTTCGGCGGCAGGCTCGTCGCCGGTGTCGGCGGCGCCGCCTCAGCGAGCGCCTTCTCCTTCGCCGTCGCTGGCGTCGGAGCCGCGTCTTGGGGCGCCGCGTTGTTTGTACAAGCGACGGTGGCGGTTGAAAGGAGGATCGCGAGCAGCGGGCGGCGGATGAGCATCGGCCGATCCTACACCGCTTCCGACGCGCGCGCATCCGCGCCCCCTCGCTCAACCGGGCTCACAGCCCTCGATCGATCCACTACGATCACCCGATGCGGCTCTCACACACAACACGCATCGCGGCCATCGGGTGCCTGCTCGCTGCCTGTCCTGACGCAGGGGAGCAGACCGCCCAAACAAGCGCGACCTCCACGGACGCGACCTCCGCGAGCGGCAGCGACGCGGCGAGCGCGTCATCATCGGGCCCGACCACCTCGTCCAGCGACCCGACCCTCCCGAGCGAGAGCACCAGCGGCGATCCCGAAGTGACCTCCGACACGGCCACCACCACGGCCGCCGTCACGGACAGTGACACGGCGCTCACCAGCACCGACTCCGACACGACCTCCGACCCCGACGCGACCTCCGACTCCGACGCGACCTCCGACGCCGACGCGACCTCCGACGCCGACGCGACCTCCGACTCCGACGCGACCTCCGACTCCGACGCGACCTCCGACTCCGACAGCACCACGGGAGACACCGGCGGCGATGAGCCGTACTTCCCCCCCTGCGACCTCCTCCAGGTCAGCCAACCGATCCTGCTCGAGGATCTCTCCTCGATCACCGACCGTAAGCCGCCCGCCCCGCTCACCTACGACGGCGCCGACGTCGTGGTCATCCGCGAGGATTGGAACCCGATGATCAGCAAGTGTGAGCACCTCTTTGAGCGCCGCGATCCGACCACCGGCGAGCTCCTCGGCGCTGGCGTCCGCACCCCTGGGATCGGCGTCTGCGGCTGGAACGGCGCCGCCGGCTACGACCCTGTCAGCGACAATTTTCTCTTCCTCAGCCAGACCGTCTCGACCACCCTCGGGATCACCGCCTACGACGCCAAGGGCAACAAGTTGTGGCAGAAGGGCGAATGGGCGCTCTGCAACTCCCTCGTCCAAAAGATGGACGTCGCGAGCCGCGGCGGCGAGTGGGTCGTCATGGGCGAGACCATGCACTGCGGCCTGGGAGATCGTTTCACCTCCGTCCAAGCCTACACGCTCGGCGGAGACCGCAAGTACTGGCTCAAGACCAGCACAGAGATCGCCGCCGCCGGCTCTGCCGCCTGCGACACGCCCACCTGCGACCGCGTGCTCACCCTTCATTACGGCAACGAAGGGCAGACCAGCGGCCTCTTCGCGCAGATGGGCGACCTCATCACGGGCAAGCTCGACGCCAAGAAGACCAAGCTCAACGGCCAGGCGTACGGCGGGTGGGACGCCAGCGCCGCCGTCTGGAACGGCGCCGACTGGCTGATCATCCGCGTCGAGGACACCGGCCCCGCCCAGGTAGCCCACGTCGGCCGCTGGGACGAGGCGCTGGGCTGGACGACCCCTGTCACCACCTTCGGGAGCGGCCAGACCCCCACCGAGATCGAGCTGCTCTGGACCGGCCACGACTACATCGGCGTCTACGCCGAGTTCCCGGACACCAACTCCCAGCTCCCCGACAATTGGTTCGACACCAACATCCACATCTTCTTGATCGGCGCCGACGGCAAGCTCAAGAAGAAGCAGATCTTCGAGCGATCCCTCGGCTACGGCGGCTACGGCGCGCAGATCGTCATGCTCCCCGGCGCCGTCGGCCTCACCTGGGTGCGCGTCACCAAGCTCCCCAACAACAGCCTCAACTACACCCGCCACTACGCCCGGATCACCTGCGCCCAGTGATCCTCGTGTTGATGGTTCGAGCGAGCGCGCCCGCGGCTCGTGCCGGCCGCGAGCGGCTCCCACCTCCCGCGGCCGGCCGCCCGCTGTGAGCGCGCCGGCGCCGCCCTCAGCCCTCCGCGGGCGGCGCGCTCAGCAGCCGCGCCAGCGGCGTCCCTTGCAGCAGCCGGCTCAGCACCTCCGCCACGCTCTCGCCCCCGAGGATCGCCAGCGGCGCCATCGACTCTGCCATCTTCTCGGCCAGCGCCCGGTCGCCGAACGCCTGCAGCGCCGCGATCAGATCGGGCGACACGGCCCGCGACTTCTCGCTCACCGCCGCTACCTCCGCGCTCAGCTCGCGGAGCCGCTGCTCCAGCGCTTGGCCTGCCAGCGCCAGCTCCAGCTCCCGCTCCTGCTTGCTCCGCGCCAGCGCGGCCGCGTGGATCGCCCCCTGCGCCTCCTGCTCGCGCAGCTCGCCCGCCTGCCGCTGCTGGCGCGACTCCATCTCCGCCGCGATCTCCGCCAGCCGCAGCCGCAGCGCCTGCCCCACCTCATCTGTCTTCAGGGACAGCGAGCGCTGGCGCGTCTGCGACTGCACCTCCGCCACCTGTTGATTGATCGCCTCGGTCTCGCGGGTGTAGCTCAGCCGCCGCTGCTCGGCCGCGAGCGCCAGCGTCGACTGCACCACCGAGTGCTGCGCCTCGACCAAGTGCTCGGCGATCATCTCGTCGCCGATCTTCACGTCGAGCACCTCCACGTCATAGATCCGCATCCCGTTCTCGGGGAAGCTCCGGCCGCTGCGTTTACCCTCGACCGCCGCGCCGAGCACCGCGTCGCGGATCACCGCCGCCGCCTCCCCGTAGAAGCGCTCGATCCCGTGCTGCTTCACCGCGTGGCGGATCAGCGAGCGCAGGTGGTCGCACAGGAATTTCACATAATTCTCCACGTCGAACCACCGCGCCGGGTCGCCCTCGAAGTTCACCCGATACGACAGCGTCAAGTGCACCGCCACCAGGTCGCGCGTCTCCGCCTCCACCTTATCGGACACCTTATTGTTCAGCGCCCGCAGGTACACCGTCTTGATCAGCTTGTCCTCGCTCTTCGGCGTCCCGGTCGACAGCTCCATCGACTGCAGCGTCTCGTCGTACTCGAGCAGGTGCGTCGACGGCCCGCTGATCACCCGCCGAGCGCCTGTCTTATTGACCACGAGCACCGCGTAGCCCGTCCACACCGCGATCGCCACCGCCCCCTCGAAGCGCGTATCCAGAACGATCGTCCGAGGCGCCGTGAACGACTGCGAGCGGGTGAAGCCATCGCCCGCGAATTCGGCCCGCGCCGGCGCTGCAGGCGGCGCAGCGGGCCGTCCAGGCGCCGCGCCCTTCGGCGCCGGGCTGCGCGCCGCCTCCGCCGCGATCCCAGGCGCCGCGCCCTCCTTGCGCTCCGCCGCCGCCAGCGCCCGGTTGTACTCGATCGCCTCCTGGTTGCCAGGGAACCACAGCGAAGCGGTCCGAGGGTCCAAGATCCGCCGCACGATCACCTCATGCCGCGGATCCGGCAAGAAGATGCAAGGCCCCCGCTTCAGCGTGATCTGCCCGCTCAGCCGGTCGAGCACGTACCGCGCCTCGCCCGCCGGGATCGCCACCGCGTAGTGCGTCTCTTGCTCCCCGTACTTGATGATCGCGTGCTCGGGCCGAGGGAAGTAGATCATCTCCTCCTTGCCCGTCAGGAACAGCTCGTCGCCCACCTTAAACGAGCGCCCGCCCTCCTCGTACGGCGCGATCACCTTTAAGTAGATCCCGCTGTTCTCGTTCAGCTCGATCGCCTTGAACTTGCGCGCCCCCGCCTTCTCGACGAACGACTCGGTCGGCTGCGGGAACACCACCGCTGGCCCTTGGATGTAGCGCTTATTGCCGTCCTCATCGAGCAGGATGCAGTACTCGAGCCGCTCCAGCGTCACCGCCTCGCGCACGTAGTTCTGCTCGCCCTCGGGCACCACCTCCACCCCAGTCGGCGGCATGTAGAAGGACACATCGGTCCCGCGGATCACCAGCTCTTTGCCGATCGTCAGCTCGCTCGCCAGCTTGTCCAGCGCCTCTCCGCCCTGCTCCCCCTCGACGTCGCCGCGGCCCTTCACCACCGCGTTCTTCCAGTTCGCCTTCGCGGCCGCCTCGTCGTACACCCGCACCAGCAGGTACTGATTCGAGCGCAGCTGGTGCCCCGGGATCGTCCGGATCATCTGGCCAGGCCACAGCGCGAACGAGATCGGCCCCTTGATGTTCACCTTCCGGCCGACCTCCAGGTCCGGCAGGTTGTTCAGCGCCCCTGTACGCGGGTGCGAGCCGTCGCGCGCCGGGTTCTTCAGCACCAGGTACCAGCCCTCCGGCGCGATCGAGATCGGCTGGATCGCCTCGTCCAACACCCGCCGGCCGAAGCGCTTGGTCGTCGGATCGAAGACCACCGGCTCGTCGGTGTTCGCCAGGCTCGTCTTATGCGGCCCGACGTACACGTTGATGTTGCCCTTCGTCGCATCCAAGATGAAGGCGAACTCGTTCGGTGCGAGCACCAGGTCACGTTCACGTCCTCGGTCTGACATCGGCTCCTCGCCCGCATCCGCGGGGCGCCCAGCATAGAAGCCCTTAAAACCCCGTGCTACGCCACGAATTCGCGCCTTTCCGCCGATCACGCGCGCGCTGGCGCCCGCCCGCGCGAGCACGAGCACGCCCCCCATCGACACGCGACGACCTCCGCGGCCCCCCGCGGGCCCTCAAGCACGACACCTCGACCCTGCCGCCGATCTACGTGTCCTCTCCGTAAATTTGTCTCCCAAGATCGAGCCCATGCGCCTAATTTCACCCGCATGCTCCCTCGTCGCCTGGTGGTTAGCGCCACTCTCCCCCTCGCCCTCGCCCTCACCGCGGCCCCCCGCCCCGCCGACGCCTGTCAGTACGCCAACTGTCAGTCCGACGGCGCCGTCCAGAAGCCGGGGGCCTTCGCCTTCAGCCTGCCCTTTAAGGCAGGTGAGAAGGTCCGCGTCCTCTCTGGCTACGGCCCCAACGCCGGCTCCTCCCTCCACTGCCGCGCCTCTGACTCGCAGTGCGCCAACGACTGGCACGCCCTCGACCTCGTCCTCCCGGATCACCCCAACTTCGGCAAGGGCCAGCCTGTGCTCGCCGCCGCCGCTGGCACCGTGCTCGACGCCGGCTGGGGCACCTCCGGCTGGGCCGCCTACGGCCAGCGCGTCTACATCCAGCACGACTACAACGGCGACGGCCACAAGTACATCAGCATGTACGCCCACCTCGACAGCGTCAGCGTCAGCAAGGGCCAAAAGATCGCCAAGGGCCAGGCCCTCGGCACCCTCGGCCAGTCCTGCAACCAGGCCCAGAGCTGCGGCAACTTCGCCACCCCGCACCTCCACTTCGCCCTCCACCGCGACAGCGGCTTCGGCGGCTCTGGCAGCGGCGGCTCGTACGGCGGCCGCGCCGTCCTCCCCGAGCCGATCGACGGCTACAGCGGCCTGCTCAAGGGCCAGGACCTGATCTCCAAGAACGGCGACGAGGAGCCCCCGCCGCCCCCCAAGATCTGCGAACCGATCCCGCCCGCCGAGATCATCCTCGCCGACGACGGTCCCTGCCTCACCCTCGGCGGCAAGCCCGAGAATTGGAGCCACGGCGACGGCCTCGGCGGCCACGCCGCCTACACCCCCCAAGACGTCCCCTCCCCCGACTACGCCGAGGCCGGCCTCTGGCTCTTTAAGTTCGAGCAAGCCGGCAATTACGACCTCTGGGTCTACTCCCCCGCCGCCCCGCCGAACCGCACCGGCGCCGCCACCTACAAGATCAGCTACGGCGGCGGCCAAGCCGACAAGGTCCTCGTCGATCAGGCCGCCAACGCCGACACCTGGGTGCACCTTGGGACATGGCCCTTCGACCAGGGCGTTGATCACTGGATCCGCCTCGGCGACAACTACGAGCCCGGCCACCAGGGCAAGAACGTCGTCGTCGACGACCTCCGGATCGCCCCCGCCGCCCCCTGCCTCTGCGACCAGCCTGGCGCGACCGAGAGCCAACCCTGCGGCGACGGCGGCGAGCAGCTCCGCACCTGCGACGGCTGTCAGTGGTCCGACTGGTCCCCCTGCTCGATCGGCACCACCGGCGGCGACGACACCACCACCGATCCCACCACCACCGGTCCCACCACCACCGGCGAGACCACCACCAGCGGCGGCGGCACCGGCGACTCTGGCAGCGGCACCGGCGACGCCACCACCACCGGCGCCTCCGCGGGCCCCACCACAGGCGACCCGGACACCAGCGCCAGCGGCGGCCTCAGCGCCACCGCCACCGCCACCGCCACCGCCGGCTTTGGCGAACCTGATCCCGACGTAGGCTGCACGTGCCGCAGCGGCGGCCCCACCCCGCTCGCCGGCCTCGGCGTCCTCATCCTGCTCGGCCTTCGCCGCCGCCGCCCCGCGTAATCGCCCCCGCCGCGCCAGCCAATCGCCGTTTTTCCAACCGCGTCGGAAAAAAGATCAAAAAAAAGTGTCAGGGGGCGGAGGCCATGGGGAGGTTGCTGGCGACCAAAAACTTGGGGGAGATCCGATCGCCCCGCCTCCGCCCCTGACCCAGAGACGCTACGAGATCCCCAACACAACCGCCAGGTGAGGGCGAGTCGCTCACCCTCCGTCGATGTCACCGTCGCGGCCAGCCCCCACCCCGAGCAGAACGACGAACGAACGCTGCCTCCCCCGAGGGGCGCGGATCCGCGCTCTCAGCCTCCGAGGGGAGCGCGAACGACGCCGCCAAAACCAGGCGAGATCTCCATGGGCAAATTCTTGCACACCACCACGCGACTCGCGACGATCCGCAGCGACCCACCCGCGCGCCTGAACACCCACCTGCGCACCTGAGCAGCCCCGCAGCCCCGTGTTTTTTGCCCCGGCCCCCCCTCTCATGGCATGCCCGCTCGGTCCCTCGGCCATGCCCACCACCACCGCCCAGCGAAACGCGCGCCGCGCGAACCCGCGCCGCGCCCCGGTGATCGCGGCCCAACGCGCCCCTCAGCCCGCGTTACGACTCAGCGCCCTCTTTCGCCCTCGCGCGAGCGCCAGGCCTCGCCCGAACGCGAGGGCCCGCGGCGCCAACCGCCGCCGCCGCGACGCCGACACCAGCGCAGCTCCAACCCAGCGCCTCACCCCCGCCGTCGCCCCCCGCCTCGCGCGCCGTGCCCGCGACCTCAGCTCCTTGCTCGGCCGCTTCGGCGTCGCCCTCTGCCTCGCCTACGGCCTCCTCGTCGGCGCTCAAGCCTTCGCCGCCTACGTCACCACCGCCCCGCGCTTCGAGGCCGCCCAACTCCTCGTCAAGCCTACGCCCCACCTCAGCGCCGAGCGGATCGCCGCCCTCATGGCGATCGAACCCGGCACCAACATCCTCGCCCTCGATCTCCGCGAGCTCGAGCGCCGGATCGCCGCCGACGGCTGGGTCAGCGCCGTCGAGCTCCGCCGCGAGCTGCCCGACACCCTCCGGATCGCCGTCACCGAGCACCAGCCCGCCGCCGTACTCCTCCTCGCCGGCCGCTTCTTCCTCGTCGATCGCGCCGGTCACCCCTTCAAAATTCTCGGCCCTGGCGAGCGCGGCGACCTGCCTGTGATCACCGGCGCCTCCGCGGCCGCGCTCACCAGCGGCGACAGCGGCCCGATCCAGCGCGCCCTCGCTGCCAGCGACGCCTGGTCCGCCGCCGCGCGCCCGCCCCTCGGCGAGATCCACCTCGGCGAAGCCGGCGAGCTCACCCTCTACCCCGCCACCGGCCAGAGCGAGCTCCGCCTCGGCCGCGGCCCGATCGAAGGCAAGCTCGCCCGCTACGACGCCTTACGCGCCGCCCTCGGCGATCGCGCCGATCGCCTCGCCGTCGTCCACCTCGACGCCACCTCTGCGCCTGGCGCAGCCGAGCGGATCGTCGCCAGCTTCCTCACCCCAGAAGATGAGGCCGCAGTCTTAGGGCGCGGCGAGGCGGCCGTCGCCGCCCGCGAGGCCCCCACCACCAAGCCGGGCAAGCGCCCGAAGAAAAAAGCGCGGATCCCCCGCTACGAGTGAACGGAGCAGCGTATGGCTGAGGTCGGAGAAGTCATCGTCGGTCTCGATATCGGCACCACCAAGGTCGCCGCGATCATCGCTGAAGTCACCGAGAGTGGCCTCGAGATCATCGGCGTCGGCACCAGCCCCTCCGAGGGGCTGCGTCAAGGCGTGGTCGTCAACATCGAAGCCACCACGGGCAGCATCGCCGCTGCGATCCAAGAGGCCGAGCAGATGGCCGCCGTCGACGTCCAGTCCGTCTACGTCGGCATCGCCGGCGGCCACGTCCGCGGCTTTCGCAGCCTCGGTCAGGTCAGCATGCGCAACCGCGAGGTCACCGAAGCGGACGTCGCCCGCGTGCTCGAGCAAGCCAAGGCGGTCAACATCCCCCTCGATCGGCAGATCCTCCACACCTTACCGCTCGAGTACATCATCGACGGCCAGGGCCAGATCCGCGACCCGATCGGCATGAGCGGCGTCCGCATGGAGGTGCGCGCGCACGTCATCACCGCCGCCACCACCAGCGTCCAGAACATCATCAAGTGCTGCAACCGCGCCGGCCTCGACGTCATCGAGGTCGTCTTGGAGCCCCTCGCCAGCGCCCTCGCCGTCCTCCACGACGACGAGCGCGACCTCGGCGTCGCCGTCATTGACATCGGCGGCGGCACCACCGACCTCGCGATCTACAGCGAAGGCACCAACGTCTTCTCCTCCGTCATTGTCATGGGAGGGCACCGCATCACCCAAGACATCGCCCACGGCCTGCACACCAGCGTCGCCGAGGCCGAGCAGATCAAGCGCAAACACGGCTGCGCGCTCGTCTCCATGGTCCAAGGCGACGAGCGGATCGAAGTCCCCGGCGTCGGTCCTCGTCCGCCGCGCGAATTCCAGCGCCGCTTCCTCGCCGAGATCATCGAGCCCCGCGTCGAAGAGATCCTCCTCCTCGCCCACGAAGAGCTCGTCCAGAGCGGCATGACCGAGCTCGCCGGCAGCGGCATCGTGCTCACTGGCGGCGCCGCCACCCTCGACGGCATGGCCGAGATCACCGAAGACATCTTTCAGATGCCCGTACGGATCGGCGTCCCTGGCCACGGGATCGGCGGCCGCCGCGGCCTCCGTCTCACCGAAGGAGGCTTCGCCGGCGTCATCCAGAACCCCAAGTTCGCCACCGGCGTCGGCCTCGCCCTCTACGGCGCCACCCACGAGCCCCTCTTAGAGACCCTCGCCGAAGCCCACGCCCGCAGCGACCGCCCCGGCATCGGCCGCCGCCTCGCCACCTGGGTCCGCGAGATCTTCTAGTTACTTCCAGTTCGTAACTTTCGATCAGGCCCTCATGACCGCCGACGAGCAAGACCCACTGCACCCACACGATAGGAGCGCAGAGGGCCCCTATCGTCGGCTCAAGCGCCTCACCATCGACGATCTCTTCGGCCCCAGCACCCCCCAGATCGACATCCTCTTAAGGCTCGACCAGCGCGTCACTGTGCTGCACGGCCGCAACGGCTCCGGCAAGACGATCACCCTCAACCTGCTCGCCGCCCTCTGCCGCGGCCACTTCGAGCAACTCGATCGTTACCCCTTCAGCCGCCTCGAGCTCGAGACCACCGACGGCGCCACCCTCACGATCTCCAAAGCGCTCGGGCTCATCCGTCGGCGCGCTGGAGTCGGGGAGGAATCCATCGCCACCACTCACCGCTACAAGCTCTCGCTGCCCGGCCGACCGCCCGAAGAAGGAGAGATCCCTCGCGTCCCCCCTGAGGATCTCGCCAACATCGCCAAGAAGCGCGGATTTCAGCGCAATCATCGCCATCAGTGGGACCACCTCACCGGTGATCGCGAGCGCGACGACGTCGATCTAATCCAGGAGATCCGCGAGATCTACGGCGAGGAGGCTCTCCCGTCGCTCATCCCAGAAGACTCGCAACTCGCGTCCTTTCTCCGCACCTTGGCCCCGATCAAGTTCATCCGCGCCGATCGGCTCTACGAGCGCAACCGGCTCGGCGATCCTGAGCTGACCATCGAGCGCCTCGGCCGCGGGCTCCGACGGGTCATCGTCGCCGCGGACCGGCAGTACCGCGCGATCTCGTCGCAACTCGACTCCAGCCTCGCCAAGCGCCTCTTCGCCGCCCACAAAGATCTACCCACCCTCGACCAGCTCCGTAAGCGCTCCAGGCACCTCCACGAGCGCACGGAGCACCTCATCGAGATCGGCCTGCTACGCGAGCAGCTCGACCCCATCGACGAAGCCGCCCTCACCGAGGACCAAAAAAAGACCTTCTTTATCATCCTCAAGGATCGTGAAGAGAAGCTCGCGCCCCTCTTCCCGGTCGCGGACAAGGCTCAACGCCTGCTCGAGAGCCTCAACCGCAAGCTCGCGCCCAAGGTCGTACGCCTCGACGTCGACAGCGGCTACCAGGTCCTCAGCGCCAGCGGCGCCCCCCTCAAGCTGCGAGACCTCTCCTCCGGCGAGCAGCACGAGCTCGTGCTCTTCCACGAGCTGCTCTTCGACGTCCAGCCAGGCAGCCTGATCCTCATCGACGAGCCCGAGCTCTCGTTACACGTCACCTGGCAGGTCGACCTGCTCGCCGACCTGATCGCGATCGCCCGGCTCGCCGACCTCGACATCATGCTCGCCACCCACTCGCCCTACATCGTCGGAGATCATACCGATCTCATGGTCCGCCTAGGTGAGCCTGTATGAACCACCCCGAGTGGGGTGTACCTCAGCCGCCCCCGCGCACCGAGTCGAAATTCTTCAACGCCGCCCGTCGCACCGTCTCCTTGCTCGTCGAGGCCGGCATCGACGCCCGCTTCTGGCGGATCCACTGCGTCCGCGACTGTCACGTCCGCCACCACGACCAAGGCGGCCGCGACGCCGTCTTACGCGCCCTCGACCAAGCCCGCGGCGACCCCGAGGCCGTCCTGCTCGCCGTGCTCGACGCCGACCTCGACCGCCTCGAAGGCCGCCTCGAAGACCGCGATGACGTCATCTGGACCGACGCCCACGACCTCGAGACCACCCTCTTCACCACCCCAGCCCTCGAGAAACTCGCCAACTTTCACCTCGACCCCGACAAGCTCCAGGCCGCCGAGCAGCGCTGGAGAGAGACCTTCCGAGTCCGACTCTTCCGCCACGCCGCCGGCTTCGGCCGCCTCCGCTGGTTAAAGAACCGGAGTCACGACGAGCTCGATCTCCTCGTCTTTAAAAAGATCTCAAAGCGCCAGCTCTCCTACTTCGACCGCTACAGCGAGTGCGCCGCCGCCGACTGGACCCCAGATCTCAAGATCGCGATCCGCAAGATCATCGACTACAGCAGCGCTCACTCCCTCCTCGAGCGCGACCTCGCCGCCGAGTGTGAGGCCCTCCCTGCGGCCGATCTCCACCAGCTCTGCAACGGTCACGATCTCCTCGGTCTGCTCGCGGCTGGCCTCGCCGCCCTGGGCTCCGGCAACAAGCCCAAGGCCGACGCGCTCGCCGAAGCCCTCGCGACCGCCTGCGAGCGCGCCTGGCTGCTCACCACCGCCATGTGGCGCGCCATCGAGTCATGGGAGCGCGCCCACCCTGGCTACCAGGTTCTCCGCCAGGATCCCGACTAGCCTCGCCACCCCGTGGCCACTGCGTTAGGCCGGCGCCAATTCTTCTTGAGTACCGAACCCGAGGCCGGCGCCGCAGACTCGTGCGCATGTCTGAGACCGTCCACATCCCCAGCGCCATCAACAACGTCACGATCGAGTTCGCCGCCACCGTCGACCGTGAGGTCGACGAGCGGCTGGTCGAGGGGCTGCGCCACTGCATCAAGACGGACATCGCCCCGGGCTACACCTTGCACACCATCTACATCTCCTCTGCCAGCGACTCGCACGTCGCGCCGAGCCGGCACGCGCAGTCCAAGGCCGTCGACATCTCGCGGATCAACGGCAAGCGCATGTCGGAGCACTACGGCGCGGGGGGAGAGGTCACCGAGATCACCCAAGCGATCCAGAGCAGCTTTGAGACCTTCGGTCACCGCCGCGAGAATTTCGGCCCCAGCATCAAGCACAAGCTCGGCGAGTCGTACAGCGTCGGCGGCCACGCGGATCACATCCACCTCTCCGTCGACTGAGCGCGCTGAACGCGCGCGATCTCGCCCGTCGCTGCGGGCGCCGTCGGAGCGGCCGAAGCGCTGGAGAATTTTCGCCGCGCGGGCATGATCCACCCGCCGCCATGTCGTTAGCCACCCGAGAGCCCCGCGTCCTCTTCGTCATCCCTTTTTTTAGCGCCAACATGCTGCGCTGCGTCGACGCCTTGCTCGCGCTCGACGGCGTCCGCCTCGGCGTCATCTCGCACGAACCAGCCGAGCGCCTGCCGCCCGCCTATCGCGGCAAGATCGCTGGCCACTATCAGATCGCCGACTGCCTCGACGTCGACCAGCTCAGCGCCGCCGCTGCTGCCTTTAAGAAGGAGTGGGGCGGCGTCGATCGCCTCCTTGGTTTCCTCGAGCAGATGCAGCTCCCCATCGCCGTCGTCCGCGATCGCCTCGCGATCCCTGGCATGGGCGCCGCGATCGCCCGCAACTTCCGCGAGAAGAATCAAATGAAGCGCGTCCTCGCGGACGCCGGCTTGCCCGTCGCGCGCCAGCGCCTGCTCACCAGCGGAGACGAGGCCCGTCGCTTCGTCGCCGAGGTCGGCTACCCGATCATCCTCAAGCCGCCCGCGGGCCTCGGCTCGCGCGGCACCGTCCGCGTCGGCAGCGACGACGAGCTCAGCGCCGCCCTCGAGTCGCACTTCGTCACCCCGTCCAACCCCGTCCAAGCCGAGGAGTTCGTCACCGGCGACGAGCACACCTTCGAGACCGTCAGCATCGCCGGCCAGGCGGTCTGGAGCTCCTCCAGCTACTACCTACCGCGCCCGCTCGAGGTGCTCGAGAACCCCTGGATCCAGTACTGCGTGCTCCTCCCCCGCGAGCAGCTCCAGCCCCACGCCGCCGCCTTCCGCCCCCTCAACGCCGCCGCGCTCACCGCCCTCGGCATGGTCACGGGCCTCTCCCACATGGAGTGGTTCCTCCGCCGAGACGGCTCCATGGTCATCTCCGAGGTCGGCGCGCGCCCGCCTGGTGTTCACCTCATGCCGATGATGGGCCTCTGCCACGACGTCGACATGTGGGCCAAGTGGGCGCGTCTTATGGTGAACGGCGAGTTCAGCATGCCTGAGCGGCGCTGGTCCTGCGGCGCCGCCTTCCTCCGCGGTCAAGGCCGCGGCGGCACCGTCCGCGCCGTCGACGGGGTCGCCCGCGCCAACGAAGCCGCCGGTCACCTCGTCGTTGAGAGCAAGCTCCCCAAGGTCGGCCAGATGAAGGCCGACGGCTATGAGGGCGAGGGATACGTGATCGTCAAGGCGGCCACCACCCGCGAGGTCGTCGACGCCCTCCGCGCGATCGTCACCAACATCCAAGTCCAGCTCGGCTGAGCCCGCGCCCCGCTCTTGCGGCGCTCCGCGGGCGATGCGAGCCTCATCCGATGCTCCACCGCGCCCGCCCGCACCACCACGCGCTGCCGCTCCTCTTGGCCGCCGCCTGCGGCTGGAACGATCCCGACTACGTCTACGACACCGACACCACCTCGTCATCCTCCAGCGGCGCGAGCTCGACCACCACCGACGCGAGCACCACCGCCGACGCGACCACCGACGCGACCACCACCGAAGCGACCACCGACGCCGCCACCACCGCGGAGACCACCGGCGACGACACCACCGACAGCGGCCAAGACCAAGCCGTATGCGCCGCGGCCGCCCCGATCGCTCTCATCGATCCGACCGCCGAACCCCAGCCCGCCCCATGGCTCCCTGGCGGCAGCATCGAGGTCGGCGTCACCCTGCACAACACAGGAGGCGCCGACTTCTCTTGGTACCCGGGCATCGAGGTCAGCGCCGACCACCCCCTCGTCACCTCGGGCGCGCCCGCCAACTGGCTCTACGCGATCTTCGCCGGCATGAAGACCCCGATCGCCGTCGTCTTCACCGCCGATCCTGCGATCGAGCCTGGCACCCTCGTCACCTTCACGATCCGCGGCGTCGTGCTCGGCAAGCAGTGCGAGGGCCTCGCCGAGACCACCGTGCAGGCGACGGTCACCGGCGAACCCTAGCGCGCCGCTCTCGTCGCCGATTGAGCTCCTCTCAAGGCTGCGAATTACTTCGGGCAGGTCGTCTTCGAGAACCACCAGTCGGTGACCTCGTACTTCGACTGCATGCGCTGCTCCGCCGCCGCCTGTGTGAGCGGCGGCGGCACGATGCACGCGTCGCCAGGCTGCCAGCCCTCGGGCGTCGCCAAGCTGTGCTTGGCGTTGAGCTGCAGCGCCTCGACCAGCCGCACCACCTCGCCGATCACCCGCCCTGTCGTCAGCGGGTAGTAGATCATCGCCCGGACATTTTGCGCCGGATCGATCACAAACACCGCCCGCACCGCCGCCGTCGCGCTCGCGCCTGGGTGGATCATCCCGTACTTCGACGCCACGTTCATGCTCAGGTCGGCGATCACCGGAAACGTCACCGACACCCCGAAGTGGCGCTCGATCGCCCGGATCCAGGCGATGTGGCTGTACACCGAGTCGATGCTCAGGCCGATGAGCTGCGTCTCGAGCCGGGCGAAGTCCGCCGCTGCCTTCGCGAAGCCGACGAACTCGGTCGTGCACACCGGGGTGAAGTCCGCGGGGTGGCTGAAGAGCACCACCCACTTCCCCTTAAAATCGCTGAGGCTGATCTCGCCGTGCGTTGACGGCGCCGTGAACTGCGGCGCAGGCTCATTGATCCGGGGGATTGTCGTTTGCAGAGACTCTGACATGAACCGGGCATAACCCAGCCGCGAAGGCCCATCAAGGCGCAGAAGCGCCTCGCCCACGCCACAATGGGGGTGACAAGCCACACCCGCCACACCGACGCGACATCTGTGACACCCCTGACCTCTTTGTCATGAAGGAATCGATGACCGCTGTAGGTGCATGAACGTCAACCTGCGATCAACACTCGCAGCAAACGACGCCTCAATAACCAAAATTACAGCTCTAGACGATGCACCCTCAACCTTCGCGCTTGCGCCTCGCGATCGTTTTCTTCTACACCAGAAGGTGATGATGCTCCGCCTTCAGCCGTCGCCCCTGCTCCTGAGCGTCGCCCTCCTCGCCCCCCTCACCGCGTGCAACCTCTTCGACACGCAGCTCGGCGACGACGGCGAGGCCGAGCTCACCGACAGCGACAGCGACACCAGCGCGACCACCACCGCCGCCGCCACCACCGCCGCCGTCACCACCGACGCAGGGGACGCCGGCGGGTGCGCCTCCACCTGCACCGAAGTCGGGCAGAGCGAGTGTCGGGACGGCGGCGTCGTCACCTGCGAGGCCAGCGACGACGGCTGCCTGCGCTGGAGCGATCTCGCCCCCTGCGGCGACCGTGAGATCTGCCTCGAAGGCGCCTGCGCCGCGGAGACCAGCGCGAGCTTCGGCCCTGGCGCGGCCTGGGCGGTACCCCAGGGCGGCCACGTCGACCAAGGCTTCGTCACCCCCGAAGGCGCCCCCCTCGCCTTGGGCGACGAATTCTGGACCTCCACCCACGATCTCAACGGCGACGGCTACCTCGATCTCCTCATCACCGGCCGCGCCGTCAGCAAGCAGGGCTACAAGTGGTTCCCGAGGACCCCCGGCTACCCCAGCGATCCGCACTGGGACGTCTATTGGGGCGGCCCCTCCGGCTTCGTGCTCACCCCGCACGCCTGGCCCGTACCCGCGGGGGGCCTCCAAGACCACGGCTTCGTGACCACCGAAGGCGCGCCCCAGACCGCCGGAGACGACTCCTGGAGCCTCCTCGACGTCGACGACGACGGCCGCCCGGATCTCGTCATCACCGGACGCGCGGTCGCCAAGGGCGACGGGTGGACCCACCGCGCGATCGGCTACCCCGCGACCCCTTTGTGGGAGATCTACAAGAACCTCGGCGACGGCTTCGCCCCCGCGCCCACCGCCTGGCACCTGCCGCCCGGGGGCTCCCCGGAGCGCGGCTTCGCGGGCAGCAGCGCGGTGCCGGCTGCGGTCGGCGATCTCGCCTGGGTCACCCGCGACCTCAACGACGACGGCGCCCTCGATCTCATCGTCACCGGCGCGGGCGTGCTCGCCCCCGACCAGAGCGTCCAGCCGCGCGTCATCGGCTCCCTCCAAAACCCCTACTGGGAGGTCTATTTCGGCGATCTCGCGGCCAAGACCTTCGCCGAGGCCCCCAAACCGTGGATGGTCCCGATCGGCGGCAGCAAGTCGCGCGGCATCGCCACGCCAGACGGCGCGCCCACCCAGGTCGGCGACAACAACTGGTCCATGCTCGACTTCGACGCCGACGGCCGCGATGACATCGTCATCACCGCTACCGCCACCGAGATCACCGAAGACGGCTGGCGCGGCGAGGTCCCCGGCTTCGAGGGCGGCCCCCACTGGCAGGTCTTCAAGAACCAGGGCAACGGCTTCCGCCGCCAGGTGGACATCTGGCGCTTACCTGCGGGAGGCCGCGTCGGCGAGGGGTTTGTCGAGCTACGCGGCGCCGCCAAGGCGGTCGGCGACCTCTCGTGGGACACCCTCGACCTCGACGGAGACGGCCACCTCGACCTCGTCCTCACCTCGACATGGACCGCCGAGCAGCCCTCGAACTGCGCGGGCCAGGTCTTCGGCCACAGCGTCGGCGATCCTCACTGGCAGATCTTCTCCGCCGACCAAGCCGGCTTCGCCACCACCTGGTGGCGCTTCACCGTGCCCGCGTCTGGCCACCCCGACTGCGGCCTCTGGGCCACCCAGGGCGCCCCTGCCGCCCTCGAAGAGCAAGGCTGGCACACCCGCGATCTCGACGCCGACGGCCTCCCCGACCTCGTGATCACCAGCGCCGCCGTCGACGCCCCGTGGGCCAGCGAGGTCTTCGGCCTCAGCGACGGAGCGCCCTTCTGGTGGCACCATCGCGGCCAACCGTGAGCAGCACCTCGGATCTCCCGCGCCTCTACGCGCTCCTCGGCGACCCTGTCCATCACTCCCGCTCGCCCGCGCTCCATCAGGCCGCCTTCACCGCACTCGGCCTGCCGCACCGCTACTTCGCCCTCCGAGTCCCGCCCGAGCGCCTCGGGGCGGCCCTCATCGGCGCCCGCGCCCTCGGCCTCGCCGGCCTCAACCTGACGATCCCCCACAAACAGGCGGCGCTCCCCCACCTCGACGATCTCAGCCCGAGCGCCGCGCGGATCGGCGCCGTCAACACCGTCATCCTCCGCGGCGATCGTCTCTACGGCGACAACACCGACAGCCCCGGCTTCGCGGCGGCCCTCGGCCAGCTCCGCGCGCGCACCCCGAGCGCCGCGATCGTGCTCGGCGCGGGCGGGGCGGCGCGCGCCGTCGTCGACGCCCTCCTCCACCAGGTCGGCGTCGACCAGCTCCGCTGGGTCAGCCGCGCCGGCGTGCCCCCGCCTCACGACCCACGGATCCGCGCCCTCACCTATCCACAGCTCGCTGCCGGCCCCTTGGCCGCCGACCTGCTCGTCCACTGCACGAGCGTCGGCATGGCGGGCGGCCCCGCAGAGCTCCCGATCCCCCTCGATCTCACCACCATGCCCGCCGGCGCCGCCGTCCTTGACCTCGTATACCCGCGCCCCCCGGGCGGCCTGCTCGATCGCGCCGAAGCGCGCGGCCTCGCCGTCCAAGACGGCCTGGAGACCCTCTTATGGCAGGCCGTCTACGCCCAAGAGCGCTGGCAGGGGCGGCCCCTGCCAGCCCCTGTCATCGAGGCGATGCGCGCCGCGCTTCGCTGAGCCGCCGGCGCTACAACGCGTCCTCGCCGTCGACGCTCGTCACTGCACTCAACTCCGAGATCTGCTCATCCACGTCGGTCAGCCGGATGAGCTGGCTACTGCTGCTCTGCGGCCGCAGACGGCAAAGCTGCGCCTCGACCTCACGGCTCACCCCCAGCTCGACCCTCGAATCGACGCTCGTCCCGAGCGAGAAGAGCGCGAACGAGGCGTAGTCGTGCAGCAGCTCCGCCACGTGGGCGTAGGCCTCGTCCTCACCGACCAACGCGACCGCGTTCGCCGCGAGCCGACGCCCCCCGAAGGATCCGTCTTCAAACGGACCGGCGCCGACGATCAGCCGGCCGAAGCGCCCCTGAGCGAAGCTCGCGAGGGTCGTCCGAAACGAGGTCCCGCGGCCCGCGAGATCGGCCTCTTGGTGGATCCGCACCAGGATCACATTCGCCGTCTCGACCAGCTCACCGACCCCGCCGCGGAAGCGAGGCGCCGTGATCGTCACCGCCTTCGCCTGCACCAGCCGGTAGATCTGTTTGGTCACCTCGAAGTCCCCCAGGCCGGTCAAACGGCCGAGCTCCTCGACGCTGCGGCGCCCGTTGATCAGCGGCCACAGCGGCGCCAGCTCTGGGTCGACCTGAACGATCTCACCGATCCGCTCCGGCACGTGCTCCCCCGAGGGGATCCGCGCGCGGAAGTACCGCATCTCATCGAGCCTCGCGGTCGCGCTCATCAACACCGACAGCGCCGGCACCGTCCGCCGATAGCCGATCGAAGCCTCCTCAAAGCCGTCCAGGAAGCAGTACGCGCCGTCCGCGATCAGCAGCATCGAGTGTACGACCTCATCGATCTGCCGTTGTAGGTGCTCGAACACCTGGGCCTCGCTGACGAAGCCCAGCGCCACCGCGGCCGCGCCGAAGCGCTCCCCGTGGGCGATCCGCGCGAGGATCGACGCGAGCTGCTCCTCATCCACCAGCCCGTAGCGGAAGAGCAGGCTGCCGAGGCTCTCCTCATCGACGTCCGTACGCGCGCCGACGATGTTGCCGTGCTCGAAGAAGACCCCGCGGCAACGAGCGCCGTCGCGGACGACCAGCTCGCCGCGCCAGCCCGAGCTCGCGATGAGCGCGAGCACATCGCCCATCACCCCGGGACCGACGATCTCACCGGCCATGCGGACGATCGCCCCGTCCTCTGCGTCGCGCCGACCGTCCTCACCGGTGAAGCGCATAAACACCAAGTGGTCGGGCGTCGGCAGCAGGCGAAAGGCGCCCTCACGCGCGCGCATACGCTTGATCGCGTTGTCACCGAGGGGATGGGCCACCCCCTTCCCGTCGATCCAGACCAGCTCATCTTCCGCGTGCCGCATAGTGATCTGCGCCACTCTACCAGCACGCGCGCGGCCGTACCTAGAGACCAGATCGCGCGGCCGCGTCCGGATCGAAATCGATCGCCGATCGAGGAGTCCTCCTGCGCACAGCGCATGCGCGACGCGTCTGCTCCGATTGCATGACAGCGCGCCGCGATCAGTCTATAGGCCCTTCGCGCACCCGCGCGATCGCGACGACAATTCATCGGCCGATGGGCCGCCACAACGCCCGCAGCTTTGCGCCAGCGAAGAACCAGACCAACGGCGATACACTCTTTGACCGGAGACCTAAAAATGCTTATTTCGACCCCTAGCGCACGGATCCTGACCCTCGCCTCGTTGAGCGTCCTCGTCGGCCTCGCCGCCTGCAACGGAGACGACGTCGGGACCTCGGAGGCGACGACCACCTCGGACAGCACCACCGACACCACGTCGACCAGCACCACGAGCACCTCGTCCGAGTCAGACACCGAGGTGTCGACGACCTCGACCTCCACCTCGACCTCCACCTCCACCACGAGCGAGAGCACGAGCACCACCGTCGACACCACCACCGACGGCGTCACCACCAGCACGACGACCGACGGCACCACCACCGACGACACCACCACCGGCGGCTTCCAGTGCGGCGACGTGCTCTGCCCCGACAACTACCTCTGCCTGTACGACGCTTGTATCCCCGACCTCGGCCCCTGCGCCTCCTACGACGACTGCCCCGGCGACTCCTACTGCGACAACGACGGCCAGTGCATCCCGTACGGCGTGCCGCCCGACAAGATCAACGACGAGAACTGCCAGAAGCCCGACTTCCCCGCCGGCGTCACCCCGGTCGTCCAGTGCGAGTGGACCGGCCCCAACAACGTCAACGACCTCACCAACCTCTCGCACTACATCTACACGACCCCGCTGGTCGCCGACCTCAACCTCGACGACGACCCTGACAAGCTCCAGCCCTCGGTCATCGTCACCACCTGGCGCACGATCACCGGCGGTCGCCTCGGCATGCTGCGCGTCTTCGACGGCCGCACCTGCGAGGAGCAGATGCGGATCGGCGGCGAGGACGAGATGGGCACCGCCAACCGGCTCGCCTACGGCGCCCAGATCGCGGTCGCCGACCTCGACGGCGACGTCGCCAACGGCGGCCACCCCGAGATCATCGCGCTCCACCGCGACGAGTCCGTGAACCCGCCGACCACCCGCCTCATCGCCTTCGGGATCGACAACACCGACCTCGACAACCCCAAGCTCAACCGGCTCTGGTACGGCCGCGACTGCGGCAACAACAACCTCCCGGTCAACTTCGGCTCGCAGTGGGTGAACCACGGCCCCAGCGTCATCGACCTCAACGACGACGGCATCCCCGAGATCGTCCACGACGAGATGGTCTTCGCCGCCAACGGCTGCATCCAGAACGCGCCGAGCTACCTCCACTACCTCGACCTCGGCGTCCAGAGCGCGGTCGTCGACGTCGACCTCGACAGCCTCCCGGATCTCGTCCGCTTCAACCGGATCGCCGGCTGGAACAACAACACCAAGATGTGGGAGACCAAGCCCTGGTTCTTCCAGAACGCCAACCAGAAGTCCGGCCACGTCGCGATCGCCAACGCCGGCACCTACTCCTCGGTGGTCGGCAAGGACATCAACGAGCTCCCCGAGATCGTCGTCGTCTCGGCGCCCGACAACAACGCCCCCGCGAGCACCACCGGCGAGGTCCGCATGATGGCCCTCAACGGCTCGACCGTCTGGGGTCCCACGCCGATCTACAAGGGCAACCAAGTCTACGGCGGCCGCGGCGGCCCGCCCACCGTCAGCGACTTCGACGGCGACGGCCAGGTCGAGTTCGCGGTCGCGGGCGCCTACTTCTACACCGTCTACGACCCCGACTGCGCCAACGTGGTGCCCGCGCAGCGCCCCGGCGGCAAGTGCGAGCGCGCCCCGGACATGCTGAACATGCCCAACGGCGTGCTCTGGGCGCAGCCTGCCAGCGACTGGAGCTCGAACATCACCGGCTCCTCGATCTTCGACTTCGACGGCGACGGCAAGCCCGAGGTCGTCTACCGCGACGAGTGCTGGGCGCGCGTCTACGACGGCAGCAGCGGCAAGGTGATCTTCAGCGCCCCCGGCTTCAGCCTCACCGGCATGGAGAACCCCGTCGTCGCCGACGTCGACGGCGACTTCGCCTCCGAGATCGTCGTCCCGCGCACCCTCGGCAACATCACCTGCCCCGCCGTCGACCCGCTCTTCGCCGAGTCGGGCACGCACGTGAAGAAGTCCGGGTTCGTCGTCTACCGCGACCCCGAGGATCGCTGGGCCAACTCCCGCCCCGTGTGGAACCAGCACTCCTACTCGATCACCCACATCACCGATCAAGCGACCGTCCCCAAGTCGACGGAGATCGCCCAAAACTGGCTGGTCGAGGGCCTGAACAACTACCGCCAGAACACCCAGGGCGGCTTCGGCAACCTCGACATCGCCGACCTCACCGTCGAGATGCTCGACCTCGGCTCGCTGTGCATGTTCGGCGACGGCGAGAAGGTGCTCACCGCTGAGGTGTGCAACCGCGGCACCGCGCCGGTGCAGGACGGCGCCATCGTCGCCTTCTACGAGACCGCCAACAAGCAAGACGGCTTCGATCAGGCCAAGCTCGCCTGCTCGACCTCCACCCAGAAGCTGCTCAACGTCGGCGACTGCGAGGTCGTCGACTGCCTCGCCGTGCTCAAGGGCGACGGCAACATCTTCGTGAAGGTCGACCCTGACAGCCTGATCTCGGACTGCCACCCCGGCAACAACCTCGGCGCCGACGCGTTCGAGATCTGCCCGGGCTGATCCTCAGCGCCGCGGCGCGAGCGAGACAAAGGAGGGCGTCGCGGCCGCGGCGCCCTCCCTCTTTTTGTCGCGTCCCCGCCCGCCCGCGGGCGCGTCGCCTCGCGAGCGACCACGAAGGCGCGCGCGCTCAGCCGACGTAGCGCAGCAGCCAGAACTGGATCTGCCGGCCGTGACAGAGCCGAGCGACCCCATCGCGCTGCACGAGGGCGCAGTCATAACGAGCTTGAGCGAAGATCGGCGCCAGATCCGGGTCACCCGGCGCCGCCGCCTCGACGCAGATCCGCGTGTGCCCGCCGTCATGACCAGGCGGCCCCGGGTTGTCCGCGAAAAAGACGTCCCCCGGCTGGATCTGCCGCAGCAGCGCCCGGATCTCCTCGTTCTGCGCCTCCCCGGTCACCGCCACCTCCGTGTTCGCCGGATCCCGGTGATCCAAGCGCGCGATCATCTTCCACCCGCGCGAGCGCGCGAGCGCCTCGCCGAAGCGCTCTGCCCGCGGGAAGTGGCGGAAGTTCCCGACCGAGTGCGTCGGCACCGGCACCTCCGCCAGCGCCAGGACCACCCCGCCGAAGATGTTGCACTTCCAATAATCGCGGCCGCTGCGCACGCTGTAGCCGATCCCGCCCGGGGCCCGCAGCATGCCGTTGAACGCCGGCTCGACGCCGAAGTCACGCGCCTTATAGCTGTAGCGCGCGCCGCCGACTTCGATGACGAACGGCTGCTCCAGCGCGCCCGCGATCCCCTCCGCGATCGCCACGATCCGCCCCACGGGCCCCGCCCCTTGCGGCGGCGCGCTCACCTCCCCGCGCAGCGGCGCCGCGAACAGATCGGGCGCCGGTCGCCCCGCGAGCAGGTCGATCAGCGCCCGCGCGTCCGCCTGCGCGAACACATACGGGTTCTCGACCGCATAGCCGCCGAGCTCGCGCAGCCCCGCCGACCCGGCGAGCATCTCGCCCCCGAAGACCCCGTCCGCGCCCCAACGGGGCAGCGTCAGCGCCGCGGGCGCCCCAGCGCTCCGCCCCGCCAGCGCCTGGAGGCCCCCCTGGATCTGGCCGATCAGCGCCCCGTCGCGCTCTCCCGGGCTCAGCTCGCGTGTCCCCGCGAGCAGGTCTGAAAAGCCAGGCGTCGCCGCCAACCTCTCCGCCGTGATCGGCGCCGGGATCGCCGCGCGCGGCGCCCCCAGCTCGACCATCGCCGCGCCCCAGCCGCGGCCGAGCAGGTTCACCGCCTGCCTCGCGATCAGCACCAGCTCAGCGGCGGAGAATTCCGCCAACGGCTCGACGAAGTCGTCATCGAGGGGCAGCTCAAGGGACGCGATCAGCTCGGTGAATTGCGGGGGAAGTCGGGGCATCGAGGCTCTCCGGCCGGCAGTGTCCCGCGCGCTGCGGCCAGAGGCAAGCGCGCGCGGGACCGCCCGCCTACGCGCTTAGAACGGCTGCTCCGCCTGGAGCATCAGCTTCTCCGAGAGCTGGTACAGCGGGCTCTGCACGGTGACCAACCGCGGCGAGCCCTGCACCACCTCCTCGAGCGACAGCACGACCGGGAACGGCCCATGGATCCCCACCACCGCGTCGCCCTCGATCACCGGCTCTCCCCCGACCGATCCGGTCTGGATCACGTCGGCGGCCGCCGCCCCGAGCAGCCCCGCCAGCGTATTATCAAGCGCGCTCGGGCTGCCGCCGCGCGCCAAGTGGCCGATCGAATTCAGGCGCACCTCCATCGCCCCCCCGAGCGCCTCGCGGATCCGCGGGTCCGCCTCGATCCGGGCCCCCAAGCGGATCGACCAGTCCGCGCCCGCGCGCTTGTGCACCCCCTCCGCCACGACGATGATGAAGTAGCGGTAGTCGCGGCGGATCCCCGCCGCCAAGCGCTGCAAGATCAGATCGTGATCGTAGCTGGCCTCCACCTCGGGGATCGCCACGATCGCCGCGCCGCCGGCGATCGCTGACTGTAGCGCCAACCACCCGGAGGTGTTCCCCATCACCTCGAGGATGATCGCGCGCTTGTGCGACTCCACCGTGTCGCGGATCTTCCGGATCGCGTCGACCACGTTGTTGAGCGCGCTGTCGAAGCCGATCGAGTACTGGCTGCCGAAGATGTCATTGTCGATCGAAGCGGGCACGCCGATCACCCGAAACGGCCGCCGCGGGAACGCCGAGCGGAAGCTCTCCGCGATCAGCTTCGCCCCGCGGAACGAGCCGTCGCCGCCGATCACCACCAAGTGGTCCACCTGCATCTGGTACAGGTTCGCGACCGCCACCCGTAAGAACGCCTCTCGCGCGGCCAGCCGCTCCTCGAGATCCGCCACCGGCCCCTCCGGCAAGCGCAGCTCCGGCACCCTGCCCGTGCCGAGGAAGGTCCCGCCGCGGTGGATGATGTCGCGGATCGCCCGCCGATCGACGTTGCGATCCGACGCCGAGTCGAGGCGGCGCGCGAGGCCGCGGAAGCCGTCGCGAAAGAACAGGATCTCGCGATCCGGCTCGCGCATCTTGAGCGCGCGAAACGCCGCCCGTACGGCCGTGTTCATGCCGGGCGCGTCGCCGCCTGAGGTCAAAATTCCTACGGTCATCAGCAGTGGCTCCTGGGCCGCGCCGTCGCGGCGCAGGCGACAAGCTAGCCTGGATCCTCGCCGTGGTCACTCACGCTCAGCCGCTTGACCGCGCTCCGCGGCCCCGCGCATGCTCACCGCGGTGTCGACCCCTGAGGCCGCGCGTCCGCCTCCACCCGCGGCCCCTTGGGCGGCCTCCTGGTGCACCGTCGGCGTCACCGGCACCAACGGCAAGTCCTCCACCACCGCCCTGCTCGCCGCGGCCCTCGCCAGCGACGGCGAGCCGGTGCTCGCGGCCACCACCCTCGGCTACCGCCTCGCCGATCGCCCCCTGCCGACCCCCTCGAGCTGGCGCGACTTCCTCGACCTCTGCGCCCTCGCCGACCGCCGCGGGTGCCGCCGCGCCGCCGTCGAGCTCACCAGCCAAGCCCTCGCCCGCGGCCACGCGCGCCGCTGGCGCTTCGACCACGCCATCTTCACCAACCTCTCCGAGGATCACCTCAGCGCCCACGGCTCCTGGGAGCACTACCTCGCCAGCAAGGCGCAGCTCTTCATCAACCTCGGACCTGGCCGAAGGGCCATCCTCAACGCCGCCGATCCGGCCGCGCTCCTCCTCGATCAAGTCATCCCCGGCGACGTCGAGCGCCTCTGGTACGGCGCGCCCAGCCGCGGCGAATTTCACACCGCACCTGCCCTCGCCGCCGAACGTATCGACGTTAGCGCCCGCGGCACCGAGATCCACCTCCAGCCCTCGCCGCTGGCCGCCGCCCTCGGCGCGCGCCTCCACCTCCAGATGATCGGCGAGATCTACGCCGAGAACGCCCTCGCCGCGGCCGCCGCCGCCCTCACCTGCGGCCTCCCCGGCGCGGCGATCGCCGCCGCCCTCGCCGCCACGCCGCCGCTCCCTGGCCGCTTCGAGCTCCTCTGCGCCGCCCCGCTGATCGCCATCGACTACGCCCACACCCCTGACGCCCTCACCCGCACCATGGCGACCGCCCGGCGCCTCGCCGGTGACGGCCGCGTGATCGTCGTCTTCGGCGCCGGCGGCGGCGCCGATCCTGGCAAGCGCCCCGCGATGGGCGCCGCCGTCGGCGACGCCGCGGACCTCGCGATCATCACCAACGACAACCCCCGCGACGAGCCACCAGAGCAGATCGCCGCCGCCTTGCACGCCGGCGCGATCGGACGCAGGGCCGAGCTCATGCGCCAGCTCGACCGGGCTCAAGCGATCTCCGCCGCCCTCGCCGCGGCGCAGCCGAGCGATATCGTCGTTATCGCCGGGAAGGGCCACGAGCGCGGCCAGAGCGCCCGAGGTACGATCTCGCCCTTCTCCGATCATGACGTTGTAGCAGCCCTCATCGGTGAGCGAGAGATCGGCCTTTGTCCCAGCCATTCGACCTCGCGCGGCCCCGATAGCGACTTACTGTTGGGATCCGCTCGAGGCGATCCACATGGCGAACACTAAAAACCAAACACGCGCCATGCTGGTCGAAGACGAGGAGAACGCCCGGTCGGCGCTCGTCGCCCTGCTCGAGGACGAAGGCTTCGCCGTGCGCGCCGCCGCTGACGGAGCAGAGGCGCTCCTCATCCTCAAGGCCTGGCACCCCGACGTCATCCTCACGGACATCAAGATGCCGCGCGTCGACGGCCTCGAGCTGCTCACCCTCCTCGAGACCCAGCTCGCGGCGGTGCCGGTCATCGTCATGACCGCCTACGGATCGATCGACGACGCCGTCGACGCCATGCGCCGCGGCGCCGCCGACTACATCACCAAGCCGATCGCGCTGGATCGACTGCTCCCGGCGATCCAGCGGGTGCTCACCCGCGCCGCGGCGCAGGCCGCCACCGGCGATCTGATCGGCGGGCGCTACCGGCTCGAGGGCAAGCTCGGCGAGGGGGCCATGGGCGCCGTGTATCGCACCACACAGTTGGAGCTCCGACGACCCGCCGCGATCAAGATGTTGAACCGCGGCCACGACCTCCCCAAGGCGCGCGCGCGGCTCCTCCGCGAGGCGAAGGCGTGCGCCGCGCTCCACCACCCGCACGCCGTCCAGATCTACGACGTCGGCGAGGACGACGGCCGCCCCTACATCGTCATGGAGCTGCTCGACGGCGAGGATCTCTGGTCGCGGATGAGCGCCCGCGAGGGCCCGCTCGGCGTCGCCGCGGCGCTCTCGATCGGCCAGCAGATCGCCTCCGTGCTGATCGCCGCCCACCGCGTCGGCCTCGTCCACCGCGACATCAAGCCGGAGAACATCTTCCTCGAGCGCTTTGGGGGCGCCGAGCGGGTGCGGATCCTCGACTTCGGCGCCGCCTTGATCGCCGAGCCGAGCGCCCACGCGCCCCGCCTCACCCAAGAGGGCGCCGTGATCGGCACCCCCCTCTACATCGCCCCCGAGCAGGCCCTTTGCCGCGACGTCGGCCCTCCCGCTGACATCTACGCCTTCGGCTGCGTGCTCTACGAGATCGTCACCGGCGCCTTGCCGTTCGCGGGCAGCAACATCGAGGTGATGGCCGCGCATATCCAAGCGGCACCCTCGCGCCCGAGCGAGCGCCGCGTCGCGCTCCCGCACGCGCTCGATCGCCTGATCATGGAGATGCTCGCCAAGGCGCCCGAGCTTCGCCCCACCGCCGCCGACGTCGAGTCCCAGCTCGCCGCGATCGCCGCGGGCGAAGGGCTCGCTCCCGCCCCGTGGGATCTCCACGCTGCGCCCCGGCACGCGGCCGCGCGCGTCGAAGGGCCCACCTGACCCACGAGCCACCTCCAGCGCCCTCGGGGCGCCAACAAAAAAAGATCCCACAAGGTGTCAGCCCCCGGCGATCCTCGGCGTTACGGTCCTCGTCACCCAAGAGAGTCCCCCATGCGAAGCTGGCTCCCCTCGCTCCTCCTCGTCGCCCCCCTCGCCTTCACCGGCTGCCGCCCCAGCGCGCCTGTCACCCCGATCGTCGGCGGAGGAGGAGGCGCCGTCGATCCGCTCCCCCCGCAGAACACCGCCTACAACGCCCCGCCGCACCTCTTTAGCCCGCGCCCACACCCCCCGCGGCAGCGCATCATCGCCCCGCCGCCGCCGATGGGGGCGCTGCCGCCGCTCGTGAACAACCTCGAGCTCTGCTACCCCGAGCTCCGCCGCCCCTCGCCCGTCATCGCTCAGGGCAAATCCAAGCCCAAGCCCGTCGCCAAGGGAGGGAGCAGCAGCGGCGTCGGCTCCGGGTACGGCTCCGGCAGCGGCAGCGGCGGCTACAAGAACGTCCCCTATCAGCCGGCGCCGTCGTCGACCCCGCCGCAGCCCGAGCCGCCCAGGGAGTCGAAGCAGGCCGCCGCCAGCAAGCGGCCCGGCGACAGCAACAGCGGCGGAGGTCGAGCAGGCGGCGCCGTCAGCGGCAGCCTCGGCGGCGTCGCGGGCGGCGTCGCGGGCGGCGTGCTCGGCGGAGCCACCGCGGCAGACGACGCAGGATCCGGCGGCGAGGTCGCAAAAAAGACCGCCCAGCCCAGCAAGCGGGCCGAAGCCGAGCCGAAGAAGAAGCTCGCGGACATGCAGCGACACGCCGAAGACGAGCGCGCGCGCCCCTCCGCCCCGTCGCCCGCGGGCGCCCCTGCCGCCGACTACGAGTCGGTCGCCGCCGAGGAGGCCCCTCTGATCGCCACCGCGCCCCCCTACAACTACAAGGACGACTTCCAAGACTGGGGCCAAGCCACCTATCTCTCCAACGACGACACGATGAGCCTCAGCTCCGCGCAGCGGATCATCTACGCGATCGATCGTTACCTCCCGATCGCCCCGAGCCACATCCGCCAGCACGAGCTCCTCAATTATTTCAGCTTTGAGACCGCCCCCGTCGCCCCCCAGGACGACTTCTCTGTGCTCCCCAACCTCGCGCCGAGCCCGGGCAAGCCGGGCCTCTTCGACCTCACCCTCGCCGTGCAAGGCAAGCCCGTCGATCGAGACAGCCGGCGCAACGCCAACGCCACCTTCGTCATCGATCGCTCTGGGTCGATGAGCGCTGAGGGCCGCATGGAGTACCTCAAGCGCGGCCTGCGGCGTATGACCTCCGAGCTCAAGACCGGCGACGTCGTCAACATCGTCCTCTTCGACCACGAGGTCTGCGCCCCGCTCGAGAGCTTCGTCGTCGGCCGCGACCGCCCCGAGCTGCTCGCCCAAGCGATCGACGCGATGCGCCCGCGCGGCGCCACCGACGTCTACAGCGGGCTCAGCCGCGGCTACCAGCTCGCCGATCACGCCTATCAGCCCAGCTACAACAACCGCGTCGTCCTCATCACCGACGCGCTCACCAACACCGGCGTCACCGACGCCCGCACGATCGCCCTCGTCGGCAAGTTCTACGACGATCGCCGGATCCGCCTCTCCGGCGTCGGCGTCGGCGCGGACTTCAACGACGAGCTCCTCGACCGCCTCACCGAGCGGGGCAAGGGCGCCTACGTCTTCCTCGGCTCCGAGGCGGAGGTCGACGCCGTCTTCGGCGGCCGCTTCATCTCCTTGCTCGAGACCACCGCCCTCGACGTCCACTTCCAGCTCCACCTGCCGCCCTCGCTGCGCCTCAACGTCTTCCACGGCGAGGAGTCCTCCGCGATCAAAGAGGAGGTCCAAGCGATCCACTACTTCGCCAACACCGCGCAGCTCTTCGCCTCGGAGCTGATGGCCCGCGGCGACGCGCTGCGGCCGCAGGACTCGATCATGTTGACTATCGAGTACCAAGATCCTGAGACCGGCGCGGCGATGGTCGAGGAGCGCGCCTGGACGCTCGGTGAGATCTCCGGTGAGTCCACCAACACCCGCAAGGCCCGGCTCTTGCTCGGCTTCGTCCAGCGGGTCGGCGCCCTCGCCATGAGGTCACCTCCCCCCTCCTACCAGCGGCGCGAGCTCGGGTGGGTCGATGAAGACGCCTGGCAGATCTGCGACGAGGGCGCGAGCGCGCTCCAGAGCCTCAGCGACGGCCTCAGCGACGATCCCGAGGCGGCCCGCGTGCGCGCCCTGTGGAGCAAGCTCTGCTCGCGCTACGCCCCGCCGACGCGGCCCGTGCAGACGCGGCCGCAGCCGCAGCCGCAGGGTTGGCCCGCCGCCCGCGAGTGATCCTCGCTGGAAAAACTTGCCGGCGCGCGGGCGCTGGATCTCCGCCGGGGCGTATGCGAACCTCAGAACATGAACTACAACGCCGTTCTTTGGCCCGTCGCCTCGCTCACGCTGGTCAGCCTCCTTTGTAGCCCGGCCAGCGCCGCGGACGAGCCCGGACGGCGGCTCTTCGGCGCCCCTGTCGTTGAGGCGCCGGAGCTCAGCGAACAAGAGCAGGCCGAGCGCCGCGCCGACTTTGAGGCGATGCTCGAGGAGCGCGGCTGGCAGGTCCAAGGCGACGTCGTCGGCCCAGCCGAGCTCTTCGCCGCCCCCGATCCGCAGGCCACCCAGGCCGCGGAGTGGCAGTACGAGCCCCACCGCGCCACCATCTTCCTCAACTTCTTCGGCGGCCCGATGACCCCCGGCACCAACTCCGCCAAGATGCAGTCCACCTGCCTCAAGGGCGGCACCCTCGAGTACCCCGGCTTCAACGGCACCGAGGCGCAGGCGCTCGCGATCATCGAGACCTTCCAGAGCCAGCTCGCCCCCTACGGGGTCCGCCTCGCCTACGAGCAGGCCCCCCCGCCCGAGCTCCCGTACGCCATGGTGATGATGGGCGGCACCCCCGGCCTGCTCGGCATGCAGAACGGCGTACTCGGCGTCTCGTGCAGCAGCGACTGCGGCGATCGATGGTGGCGCGACGCGACCTTCGCCTTCACCGCCGCCGCCTCCGCCAGCCAGACCAACACCCTCGCCACCACCGCCCTACACGAGGCCGCCCACGCCTTCGGCCTCGCCCACATCGACAAGAGTTTCAACTCTGGCTACATCATGCACCCCTACGTCGACCAGAAGCCGCGCGTCTGGGCGCAGGACTGCATCGGCTACAACGACGCCACCGGCGGGATCAACTGCCAGTCGACCCACGACATCTTCTGCGGCGGCGGCGCGCAGAACACCCACGCCGAGCTGCTCGCCTACTTCGGCGTCAACGGCCCCGACACCGAGGCCCCGACCGTCTCGATCCTCACCCCCACGGACGGCCAAGAGCTCCCCGCCGGCACCGACATCTCGATCGAGGCCGACATCACCGACAACTTCGAGGGCGTCGGCTGGAAGCTCTTGATCTACCAAGACGGCAACCTCATCGACGAGCGCCCCGCCTTCGTCTTCGAGCGCAAGTGGGGGTTCAGCAAGCTCCCCGCCGGCACCTATCGCTTCGTCGTGCAAGCCATCGATCACGACCGCAACATCGGCGCCGACGAGGTCACCGTCTTCGTCGGCAACGCCACCCCCGAGACCGGCTCGGACACGGACAGCACCGGCGGCACGGACGGCACCGGCGGCACCGGCGGCACCGGCGGCACCGGGGACACCGCGGGCACCGGCGGCGTCACCGGCGTCACCGGCGGCACCGCAGGCGCCACCGACACCGCGACCGACACGGCCGGCATCGATGAGGACGACGGCTGCGGCTGCACCAGCGCCCCGCGCCCCGCCGACAGCCTCTGGCTGCTCACCGGCCTGCTCGGCCTCTTCGCCCGCCGCCGCCGCCGCTAGCCGAGGCGGTCCAAACACACGCCTTGCCGGCGCGGATCGCCCGCGCCGTGCAGCGCTCCGTCCGGCTCGCGCACCACCGCGTGCACCCCGCCGAAGAACATGTTCGTCGCCGGCCAGAACGTGTGCTCGGTGAAGAGCGCGGCCAGGCGCTCGTAGGCCGCCGCCGAGAGCCCCGGCTCGACGTTGAGGTGCCCGTCGTCGAAGTGCAGGCGCGGCGCCGCGACCGCCTCCGCGATCGACATCCCATGATCGAGGCGATTCACCAGCACCTGCAAGATCGCCGAGCGGATCCGCTTGGAGCCGCCGCTGCCGAGCACCATCAGCCCGCCGTCGTCGCCCAGCACCGCCGTCGGCGACATCATCGACGCCATCCGCGTCGCCGGCGCCCACGCGTGGAAGCCGCCCGGGTTCAGGTCCTCCTCGCCGAGCATATTGTTCAGCATCGTACCTGTCCCTGGGACCATATAGCCGCAGCCCTCGCCGTTCGACGCCGTGATCGCGGCCGCGTTGCCGTCGCGATCGATCACGCTCAGGTGCGTCGTCCCGCGCGTGGCCAGCGGCGCCGCCTCGAGCTCCGCCATCGCCTCCGCGATCACCTCAGGGTCGAGCAAGATCGGGATCGCCCCGTGCCGACCGCGCGCCCGCTGCGTCGCCGCCTGCACCTCCGCCAGCAGCGCCGCGTACTCAGCCTGTCCGAAGGGCAAGGCCTTGAGATCCCGCCCCGCCAGCAGCGCCAGGCCGAACGCGATCAGCAGCCCGCCAGAGGACGGCGGCGGGTTCGTAAGCAGCTCCGCGCCGCGGTAGCGCAGGCGCAGCGGCTCGCGCACGATCACCTGATAAGCGCGCAGATCCTCGCGCGTCAGGTGCCCGCCGTGCTCCCGGCTCAGCCGCTCGATCGACGCCGCGATCTCGCCCTCGTAGAAGAGCCGATCGCCCTCGTAGGCCATCGCCTCGAAGAGCCCGCCCAGCTCCGCGTTCGCGAAGAAGTCGCCCGCCTGGAGGATCGTCCCCGCCGCGTCGCCGCGGGTGAAGATCGCCCGCGACGCCGCGCTGTGCCGCAAGATCGGCGCGATCACCTGCATGATGTACGACTGGAACGACGTGAGGATCATGCCCTTGCGCGCCGCCGCGATCGCGGGCGCCATCACCTCCGCCATCGGCAGCGCCCCGTGCGCCCGATGCACCGCGAAGATCCCCCGCGCCAGCCCCGGCGTCGCCGCGGATCCGAGGCCGATATGAAACTCCTGCTGCGCCGCCCCGAAGTCGGCGACGATCGGCTGAAAGTCCAGCCCCTCGCGCTCGCGCTTGCAGATCGGCGTATGCACGAAGAAGTCGTAGAGCCGCGCCTCACCGTCGGCCGTGCGCACCAGGCAGAACGCGCCGCCCCCGAGCGAGCACAGCGACGGCTCGGCCACGCAGCTCATACAGAGCGCGGCGATCGCCGCGTCGACCGCGTTACCGCCGGCCTCGAGGACCTTCAGCGCGGCCTCTGCCGTGAGGGGGTGTCCAGCGGCGACGCAGCCGCGAGGCGAGCTCGACATGGCCGCAGGGTGCCACAGCCGGCGCCTCTGCGGCGACCTGCGGCGGAGAATCGGCTTGGCCGCCCGCGCCCCCCCCGTTATCCTCCGCCGCATGACCGCGCCCCACCCCGCCTCACCCGCCGCCCGCGCAGAGATCGTGCTCGGAGTGCTCGGCGGCTCTGGCCTCTACGCCATGAGCACCCTGCAAAACGTCCGCGCGGTGGAGCTTAGCACCCCCTTCGGCGCCCCCTCGGGCCCCTACACCGTCGGCGAGCTGCCGCGCCCTGGCCTGCCGCCGCTGCGCGCCGCCTTCCTCCCGCGCCACGGCGCCGGCCACGTGCTCTTGCCTGGCGAGATCAACTACCGCGCCAACATCCACGGCTTCAAGCAGCTCGGCGTCACCCACCTCCTCAGCGTCTCCGCCGTCGGCTCCTTGCGCGAGGAGATCGTCCCTGGCCACGTCGTCCTCCCCGATCAGCTCATCGATCGCACCCGCGGCCGCCACAGCACCTACTTCGGCGGCGGCGTCGTCGCCCACATCCAGTTCGGCGACCCGATCGACGAGCGCCTGCGGGCCCGCGTCCTCGCCGCGGCCGAGGCCGAGGGCGCCACCGTGCACGATCGCGGCGCCCTCGTCGTCATGGAGGGCCCCGCCTTCTCCACCCGCGCCGAGTCGGAGCGTTACCGCGGCATGGGCGCCCGGATCATCGGCATGACCGCCTTACCGGAGGCCAAGCTCGCCCGCGAGGCCGAGATCAGCTACGCGATCCTCGCCCTCGCCACCGACTACGACTGCTGGCGCGTCGGCGAGGAGGAGGTGAGCGTCCAGGCCGTCATGGCCGTCCTCCAGCGCAACGTCGCCCTGGCCCAAGCGGTCGTCCTGCGCCTCGCCGCCGGCCTGCCCTACGGCGAGGCCGATCTGCCCTACCCGCGCGCCTTGGCGCACGCGATCAACACCGCGCCCGCCAGCATCACCGCCGAGGCCCGTCAGCGGCTCGACCTCATCATCGGCCACTACCTGGCCTAAGAGCCACCCTAGCCAGAGAGCACAAGACACCATGAGCGTTGAACGCCCGGATCTCCTCGTCGTCGGCAGCGTCGCTATCGACTGGATCATCACCCCCAGCGCCGAGCGCGAGGAGTCCGTCGGCGGCTCCGCGACCTTCTTCGCGATGGCCGCCGCCTACTTCGCCTCGGTGCGCCTGGTCGGCGTCGTCGGCGCTGACTTCCCGCAGCGCACCCTCGCCGACTTCCGCGCCGCCGGCGTCGACGCCGCTGGCCTGCGGATCGTCGAGGACGGCCTCACCTTCCGTTGGAAGGGCCGCTACCACGAGAACATGAACGACAGGACCACCCTAGAGACGCACCTCAACGTCTTCGAGAGCTTCGTCCCCAGCCTGCCGCCTGGCTATGAGAGCAGCGAGTACCTCTTCCTCGCCAACATCCAGCCGCAGCTCCAGCTCCAGGTCTTCGAGCGTATGGTCGGCCCGCGCCTCTGCGGCATGGACACCATGAACCTCTGGATCGACGTCGCCCGCGACGATCTCCTCCGCGTGATCGCCAAGGTCGACGTGCTCACGATCAACGAGGAGGAGGCGCGCCTGCTCACCGGCGAGCACAACCTCGTCAAGGCCGCCCGCGGGATCCAGCGCATGGGCGCGCGCAACCTCGTCATTAAGCGCGGCGAGTACGGCGCGCTGCTCTTCGACGAGTCCGGCGACTTCTTCGTCGCGCCCGCGCTCCCCCTCGAGGAGGTCATCGATCCCACCGGCGCGGGCGACTCCTTCGCCGGCGGATTTATGGGCTACCTCGCCCGCCGCGGCGTACCACCCAGCGGCGCGTCCTTGCGCACCGCCATGATCTACGGCTCCGTCATGGCCTCCTTCTGCGTCGAGGGCTTCTCGTACGATCGCCTCCGCGAGCTCGACGCCGCCGCGATCCAGGCCCGCTTCCGCCGCTTCGCCCAGCTCACCGACTTCGCCCACGCCCACCTCTTGAGCTGAGCGCCGCCGAGCGGGCTACACGCGCCGATCGCCGGTCGCCGCCGCCACGGCGACGGCGATCCGCCAGAGCTGGAGGCCGACCCCCAGCGCCGCGATCAGCCGAGCAGCCCAGATCACCCACCCGTAGCCCAGCCCGCGGCTCACCACCGCCACCGCGGCCACCGCCAGGCCGGCGGCCGCCGACCACAGCAGCACCGCGCCCAGCGAGCGACGAGGCGCCGAGAACACCGCGGAGAACGCCCCCACCAGCGCCCGCGGGTGATACGCCCCGCCGCCGCACAACACCGCGCGAGCCCGCGCGAGCTCGAGCGCGTGCGCGCAGATCGCCAGCCCCAACCCACCGATCACCAAGCGCGGCGTCGCGCCGATCTCCAGCGGATCCGCCAAGACCAGCCCCAGCACCACCGCCCGCGGCACCCAGCCATAGAGCGCCAGCGCCGCGAAGCGCGGCACATAACGCGCGCTCTCGGCCGCCATCTCGGCGATCGACGCGGGCCCAGCCAGCCGCCGGATGATCCCGCCCGCCAACACGAGCTGCAAGAGGCCGCCGAGCAGCGCGCTCGCGATCCAAGCCGTCGCGAAGGCCACCACCACCGGCGGCTGAGCGACCAGCAGCTCCGCCAGCGCGGGCACCAACGCCCCGCGGTCGCTGAAGTGGTACGGCTGCAGCGCCGCCCCGAGCGACGCCACCACCGGCGCCGCCAGCACCTTCGCGAGGACCACGTGCAGCGCCGCCAGCCCGAGCCACAGCCCTGGCGCCCGCAGCACCCGGCCTAGCGCCCTCACAGCGCCACCCCCGCCAGCACCGCCAGCGCGATCGCCTCCGCCGCTTCCCCCAGCGGCTCCGTCAACCCCTTGGGCGCCGGCTGATCTGTCGCATAGCGCAGGTTATCGAGGCGCCGCGGCTCGAGCACCAGCTTATGGTCTGGATCCAGCTCCGCGCGGCGCAGCCGCCGGCCCGGGAACACGAACACGCGGTAGCGATCCTGACCGTCCCACGTCAGCCGCTGCGCCTCACCGTGCACGTCCTCGACCTCGAGCTCGACCGGCAGCCGCATCGCCCCGCGGCGCTCGACCACCACCACCCCTTCGATCTCCGCGTCGGCCAGCGCCGTCAGCTTCGGCCACGTCTCCGGCCGAGGCGTCTCTACCAGGTCCCCCTCCTCGTCCACCCGCCAGCCCGCGTCGCCGATCCGCCGCCGGTTCTCCACCCTCGAGATCCCGAAGTCGAGCACATCGACGCTGCGCAGCGCCTGCTCCAAGAACCTCGCCACGTCCATGTGCACCGGCCCGGCCGCGCTCCCGCTGGGGAACGTGAGCGTCGCCCCCAGCCCCTCGATCAGCGCGTCCTCCAAGTCCTCGCCGCGCGGGTGGCGGAAGCGCCAGCGCAGCGCGTAGGCCCGCAGCGCCTCGTCGAACGCGTCGGCGCCGGCGAGCGCGCGCAGCGTGTGCATGATCGCCGCCGTCTTCCGGTACACCGTCACCCCGTAGCCGCCGGTCACCTCTAAGAACGCGTCCGCCGGGCTCGCCACCGGGTCGAGATCCGCGCCGCGCAGCAGGCTGAGCCGCACCAGCTCCGGCTCGCTGATCGCCTGCCCGCCCAGCCGCGCCACCCACGCGGAGGGACCATGCCAGTCGGCGAAGACCATCCCGTTCGCGAAGGTGTTCATACCTTCATCGAGCCACGGCTCGCGGTGCTCATCGGAGGCGAGCAGCCCTTGAAAGTACTGGTGCCCGAGCTCGTGCACGGTCGTCAGGATCCCCGAGATCCGCTCATCCAGCCCGAAGATCGCCCACCAGAGGCTCCGCTCCGCGATGTCCGAGGTCGTGAACAGCGTCGGGTACTCCATACCGCCCGCGCCGCCCGCGTCCTCGGGCACATGGATGATCGTCAACGTCGACCACGGGTACGCGCCGAAGCGGGCGTCCATCGACTCCAACGTCGCGATCGCCGCGTCGAAGTGCGCCTGCGCGTCGCCCACCCGTTCGGGGAAGATGAGCTGCCGCAGCAGCACCCCGCGCCACTCCACCAGCCGCTCGACGAAGCGCGGATCGGCCGCCCACACGAAGTCATGGACCATCTCCGCGCGATAGCGGAGGCGCCGCCGGCCCTCGCCGAGCGCCTCCTCCGCGACCAGCGCCCCGCTCGCGCCGACGACGAAGCGCTGCGGCACCTCGATCGACACGTCGTAGTCGCCGAAGTCGGCGAAGAACTCGCTGTTCAGGGTGAAGACGTGCGCCTGCCAGCCGCGCTCGGGGTCGAGCACGCCGATCTTCGGGTACCACTGCCCCACCATATGGAAGTCCCCCGCGTGGCCCGTCCGCGCGAACACCCGGGGCAGCTTCGTCAAGAACTCGAGCGCCACCGCCACCTGCTCGCCCGGCGCGATCGGCCGCGGCAGGAGCACCGTCATCAAGGTCGGGTCATCGCCGAAGGTCCAGCGCAGCGCCTCGCCGCTGTCGGCTAGGCGCGCCGTCTGCACGTCGATGTAGCCCCACGGGCTCTCCCCGCTCTGGCTCACCCCGCGGTGCGCCCCCCGCGACTCGCGCATCCACGCCGTCTGTTCGCCGCGGAAGGCGTTCATATAGAGGTGAAAGGGCAGGCTAGAGACCGCCTCGCGGCCGCGGTTGCGCCAGGTCACCGTCACCGCCCCGCGCAGCTCGTGGCGCTCCGCGTCGAGGCTCACCTCGAGCTGGTAGTCCGCGATCCTCGCCTCCTCTGGGATCTCACCGCGCTCCTCTCGCGGCCGCAGCGGCGCCCGCCCGATCACCCCCGCGTCGCCGCCAAGGCTGCTTATAGAGGAGAGCAAGCCCGCGAGGAGCAGAGGCGCCATCAACGACACGGCATCATCCGTACACCGCAGCGCCGGCCGTGGCAACCGCAGCGCCCAAGCGCGCGAAGTCGTACAATCCCGCGCCATGGCGCTGCTCGGCCACGATCTCGACGAGACCGCCCTCACCGCAGCAGCGCGCGCGCTCGGCTCGTTGCTCCGCGGGGGAGAGCTCCTGCTGCTCGACGGTGCGATGGGCGCCGGCAAGACCACCTTCACGCGCGCGCTGGCGGAGGGCCTCGGCGTCGACCGCCCCGAGCGAGTGACCAGCCCGACCTTCGCGCTCTGCCTGATCCACCCTGGCCCGAGGACCTTGGTGCACATCGATCTCTACCGCCGAGGCGAGGCCGACGATGTCCAGCAGAGTGGACACACCGGCGGCGCCGGAGCGGCCGCGCTGGGCCTCGACAGCGGCGAATTAGCGGGCCCAGACAAGATCTTGGCGGTCGAGTGGGCCGAGTATTGGATCTCGCCGCCGGAGGATCACCTACGCATCGTGATCGTCCGACCGCCAGGAGTCGCCGCCTCACGGACCCTCGAGGCGACCGCCGCGGGCCCCGGCGCGGCCGATCTCCTAGATCGCTGGATCGCCTCAATTCGCCGCGGAACGGCCATTTGAGGCGATTTCACGGATCGAGGGCGAGGCGCCGCGGCGGGTGATCGAGGCGGTGTTGACGCCGCGATCAGCCGCTGTGCTTCGGCGACGAGGCGACGGGCGCCGAAAAAAATCGCCGCCTCACGCGTCGAAAAGGGCTTTGCAGGGGCCGGGGAGTGGGTTTATGTTCCGACCGAGCCGCGGGCCGGATGAGCCGGACACCGCGAGAGCCCTACTTCACCGTCATTTGAACGCGTAGAGCGAAAGCAAGAATCACCATGGCAAAGTCCAAGCCCCGGGAAATCGTCGTCGTCGGCAGCAAGCTCAAGGATGTCATCAAGGAGGCCGGCCTCCGTAGCGATGGCCAGCTCATTGAGGCGGTCTCCAACAAGGTCCACGACCTCCTCGCCGCCGCCGTCGAGCGCTGCAAGTCCAACGGCCGCTCCACGGTCCGCCCCTACGACCTGTAGTCGCTGGGTCTGGCGCGAAGGCGCCGCAGAAGGCCGTCCAGGACCCCTGGGCGGCCTTTCGTCGTTTGTCTCGGACACCTCACCTCGCGCGCGTGACCAGCCGCCACATGTCCCAAGCGCCAGCCGACCGCGCCCGCGCTCGCGACATGTCCTGAGCGCCAGGTCGACACCGCCGCCGATCAGCGCGCCCGAGCCGGCCGCTTCGGCTGCTTCGGCGGATCCAGCGTCGCCGCCAGCCAGCGCGTCAGGTCGGCCAAGAACCCCGGGTCCACCGCCCGCGGCCCCTCCGGGTCCAGGTAGCGGGCCGGCGTCGAGATCCCCGCCTCCGGCTTAAACAAGTGATCCAGCCCCGGGTAGCGCTGGATCTGCGGGCGCAGCCGCTGGCCGCGCGCCATCTCCACCAGCGCCGCCGCGTCGCGGCGCGGGTCGACCTCAAAGTCCTTCTCCCCCTGCGCCAGCCACAGCGGGCAGCGCAGGCCCGCGATCAACCGCGCTGGCTCGACCAGCAGCAGCTCCCGCAGCCACTGCGCCTGCTCCGCCAGCTCCGCGGGCAGCGCCTGGCTGCCGCGCAGCGCCGTCATCAGCCGCTGGTGCTGCGCCCGCGCCGCCTCTCGCACCGCCGGCGGCATCGCCGCGATGTCGAGCTCTGCTTGCGCGTCCAGCAGCGCCCCGTAGGGCCGCCCCGGCGTCGCCAGCAGCGCCACGGCCGCCACGCCGCGATCCTCCCCGGCGAGCTGCATCGCCCGCCAGCCGCTCTCACCGTGCCCGACCAAGGCGATCCGCGCCGGATCGACCTCTGCCTGGACCATCAGCGTCCGCAGCGCCCGGCGCGCGTCCTCGAGCTGCCCTTCGTACGAGAGGGGCCCGTCGTCGCTCTCGCCCTGGCCGCGCTCATCGAAGCGCAGCACCACGAAGCCAGCCTCGGCGATCGCGTCCGTGATCGCGTGGCTCCCCAGATCCACCGGCGGCGGCCCCGCGAAGCCGTACCGATCCTGGCGGCCGTTGCCCGCCAGCAAGATCACCCCTGGTCGCGGCCCCGCCGCCGCCGCCCTCGGGATCAGCAGCTCACCGACGAGGCGCGGCTCACCTGGCCTTCCGGGCAGCTCCACCGGACGCGCCGAGAAGCTCGCGTCCGCCGCGGGCGAGTAGCGCAGCGCCCGCGGGCCCGCGATCTCCCAGGCCGGCCACGCCGCCTCGCTCGGCCGCACCCGCAGCCCGTCGTCCTCCACGTCGATCGACAAGATCCGCCCCCCCGCGAACAAGATCGACTCACCGAGGCTCGTGCTCAGGCGCGCCGCGCCGCCGCCCGGGCCGTCCTCTCGGGAGATCTGCGCCGACCACTCCGTCGGCAGCGCCCCTGACAAGCTCACCAAGCGCCAGCTCGCCTCTCCCACCCGCAGCGAGCGCAGCCCCAACATCAGCTCCTCATGCAGCAGCGCGCCGAAGGCCATGTACGCGGTCCCCCGCGTGAACTTCAGCTCCTCGCGCTGACGCCCGGCGCTCAAGATCAGCAGATCCCCCTGCCGCTCAAAGTCGAGCCGCGCCGCGTCGCTGCGTTCGAAGCCGCGGATCAGCTCGCCCGCAGCGTCGACGATGATCTCGCCGTCGCTGCGCAGCGGCGCTCGGCCTGGCAGCAGCAGCTCGACCCGGGTCGTGAAGCGGTGGTGCTGCGGCTGCTCCGCCAGCGGCCCCTCGTAGCGCCCCCAGCTCACCCCGCGCAGCCCTTCTCCTTGGTTCAGCTCGAACGCGCGGATCTCCCCCACCTGATACAGCGCCGCCGGCCCCTTACCTGGCCAGAGCTCCACCGCCGGCAGGGGCCCCGGCTCGGGCGCCTCGGTCGCCGGCCCCGCAGCGGGCACCTGCAAGCAGCCAGGCGCGACGCACCCGAGCAACGCGAGCCCGACGAGCCCGACGAGCCCGCCGCGCCGTGAACTTCGCCCACGCCCTGGCACCGGCGGACTATACACTCAGCCCGCCATGCCTTGGACCCGCGAAGAGATCGCCGCACGCGCCGCGAGGGAGCTCCCTCGCGGCGGAGTCGTCAACCTCGGGATCGGCATCCCGACCCTGATCAGCAGCTACCTCGACCCTGCCGCGGGCATCGTCCTCCACTCGGAGAACGGCCTGCTCGGCATGGGCCCCTTCCCCACCGAGGCTGAGGTCGACGCGCGGGTGATCAACGCGGGCAAGCAGACCGTGACGATCGTGCCGGGCGGCGCCACCTTCGACTCTGCCCTCTCCTTCGCGATGATCCGCGGCGGCCACGTCGACGTCGCCGTGCTCGGCGCCATGGAGGTCTCGGCCCGCGGCGACCTCGCCAACTGGATGGTCCCCGGGCGCAAGGTCGCCGGCATCGGCGGCGCGATGGACCTCGCCGTCGGCGCCCGCAAGGTCATCGCCGTCTTGAACCAGCGCGGCCCGGACGGCGCCAGCAAGCTCGTGGAGCGCTGCTCTCTCCCCCTCACCGCGCCTGCCTGCGTCGATCTCGTGATCACTGACATGGCCGTGATCGCGATCGACCCTGGCGGCGGCTTCCGCCTCGTCGAGCTCGCCCCAGGGGTCAGCGTCGCCGACGTCCAGGCCGCCACAGCGGCCCCTCTGGCCCTCGGCGAGCGCCAGCGCTGAGGGGCCCGCGGCCGCGCCAGCTCAGCCTTGGCGGCCGCGCTTATAAAAAACGTCGGTGACCTTATCGAGCACCATAAACGCGCTCGGCAGGCCCAGCACGCGGATCTGCTTGAAGCCCTTCTCCTCGCTGGTGAAATTCCCGGTCAGCACGTGGCCGGTCTTCACCACGATCTGGTCGAGCGCGTCGATCCCCGACGGCTGGCTGCCGTTCTGCCACTTCACCGACTTCACCTGGCTCTTCGGGATAGTTCGGATCTCGCCGAAGAGCGAGAGCGTATAGAAGTCGCTGTTGATCGCGATCACCTTCGCGTGCAGCGACGAGCCGTCGCTCAGCGTCAGCTCATCTGACGGCGGCGGCTTGCAGGTCGGGCACACCGTCGACTCGGTGAACGGCTTAAACGAGAAGTCAGCCGCCTGCGCGCTCTGGGCGGCGCCGAAGGCGGAGGCGAGGATGAAGGCGGCGGTGAGGTGGGAGAGGCGGGGCATCGGCATCTTCTTCTTCGTCCTTCGTGGGCGCGGGCGAACAATCTTCGAATTAGTCGCAGCTCAAACATCCCCAGGCGTCCGGGGGAGCGGCCACCACGGCCGGCGCCGCTCTAGGGTAGAGCCGAAAGGCCGTCGAGGGCCAGCCGCCGCCGCCGCAAAATCGCGGCCGATGCGCATGTGAGAAAATGCGCATCAAAAGGGGCTTCCCACCGCGCGGGGATGATGTATACCTCGTCCCCCGCGACGGGCTCGTAGCTCAATTGGTAGAGCAAGGGACTCTTAATCCCTGGGTTGTAGGTTCAATTCCTACCGGGCTCACAAAACGAGGACAGAGGCCTCAGCCGACCCCCGGCTGGGGCCTCTGTTTTTTCGCGCCTCACTCCCCCCAGCCCCAGATCGCCCCGATCTTCGGGCAAGACCGACGCAGCGCCGCGATCGTCGGCCCCGCCTCGCCGAAGCTCGGGAAGATATCGACGAGCGCCACGTCCGCGCGCAGCCGCGGCAGCACCTCCAGCGCGTCGCCCACGATCACCTCCACGGGTCGGCGCAGCCGCGGCCGCAGCGCCGGCAGCAGCCACTCCACCAGCTCTTGGCTGCGCTCGATCAGCGTCACGTGCTTCACCTGCAAGCGCCGACTCACCTCGACGAGCTGGTGCCCCAGCCCCAGCCCGGCCACCACCACCCGCCCGCGCGCCAGCCGCGTACCTGGCCGAAGGGTCAGCAGCTCCGCCGGCGTCAACGACATCCACGGCGACGCCGACCAGCGCCCGGAGCCCGGCTCGTCCGCCGCGCGCGCCTGGAACAGCGCCGGCACGCCGATATCCGCGTCGAAGATCACCGTCCCCGTCTCACGGCCCCACCACGTCAGCAGCGGCCGCCCGCGCGGGTGCAGGCGCACGCAGTAGCGGAACGATCCCTGCGGCGAGTCGACCAGCTCGCTCGCCCGCAGCGCCTCGACCGGCGCGTCGGACGGCAAGATCCCCGCGAAGGGCGGCGTCACCTCGTAGGTCGCCGCCTGAAATTCGAGCTGCGGCCGCCACCCGATCGCCTCCGACCACGGCACGCAGCGGCCCAGACGAGCGCGGTACTCGGCGATCAGCGCCTCTTCTTGCGCGCGGCTCAGCCGTGGCCTCGGCGTCGACATCTCCAGCGCCGAACATACCCGCACTGCGCCGCGATCGTCACGCCGCGCCGCACCCGCGGGTAGCGCGCTACAGCCCCCTCGTGTAGCGTCACCGCGATGTCTGCACCTCGCCTCGCCCTCCTCGCCCCCGCGCTCGCGCTCCTCGTCGGCGCCTGCCCGCAACCCACAAAGCCCCGCGGCGAGGGCCCAGCAGGGGCCGCGGCGGCCGGCGAGCCCGCGCCCGCGCCGCCCGCCGCGGCGATCCCCCCCGAGCAGTGGACCTGGACGATCCCTCGCGGCCTCAGCGAACCACCTGTCCCCGAGGACAACCCGATGAGCGCCGCCAAGGTCGAGCTCGGCCACCAGCTCTTCTTCGACAAGCGCCTCAGCGTCGACGGCTCGCGCAGCTGTTATAGCTGCCACCAGAACCACCTCGGCAACGCCGACGGCCGCGTCAAGGCGCTCGGCCCGGGCGACAAAGATCTCCCCCGCAACACCCCCACGATCTGGAACATCGCCTATCACACCGCCTACTACTGGGACGGCCGCGCCCCCACCCTCGAGAAGCAGATGATCGGCGCCTGGAAGGGCGGCAACATGGCCGTCGGCGACGGCGTCGACGCCAAGGCCGCCGAGATCGGCGCCTTACCCGAGTACAAGGAGCGCTTCCGCGCGATCTTCCAGCTCAGCGAAGGTGAGGCCGTCACCCCCGATCACGTCGCCAAGGCGATCTCCGCCTACGAGCGCACCCTGCTGTGCGGCGACACCCCCTGGGACACCAACACCCTCGAGGCTGCCCCATTGCGCGGCTGGGAGCTCTTCCGCGGCAAGGGCGCCTGCGTCACCTGTCACACCGGCCCCAACTTCACCGACGGCCTCTACCACAACGTCGGCGTCGGCGCCCAGCAGGGCGAGCGCGACCTCGGCCGCGGCGCCATCACCAAGGACGAGGCCGACAACGACCGCTTCCGCACCCCCACCCTGCGCGGCGTCGCCGACACCGCCCCCTACTTCCACGACGGCAGCGTCGCCGAGCTCCGCGCCGCCGTCGTCGCCATGGCCAAGGGCGGCGACCGCAGCCTCACCGGCCTCGATCCCAACTTCGCCGACCGCGGCCTGAGCGACCCTGAGATCGACGACATCGTCGCCTTCCTCCGCACCTTGACCTGCCCGAACAACCTCGTCGTCATCGGCGATCAGGCCGTCGTCGGCATCTGACCCAAGAGCCATGCGACGCTACGACTACGATCTCTTGACCATCGGCGCCGGTTCGGGCGGCGTCCGCGCCTCACGCCTCGCCGGCGCCGCAGGCGCGAGGGTCGCCGTCGCCGAGGATCGCCAGCTCGGCGGCACCTGCGTCAACCTCGGCTGCATCCCCAAGAAGCTGCTCGTCTACGCCGCTCACCTCCGCGAAGACCTCGAGGACGCCGCCGGCTACGGCTGGAGCGTGCCCCCCGCGAGCTTCGACTGGCCCGCCCTGATCGCCAACAAAGACCGCGAGCTCGCCCGCCTCGCGTTGATCTACGGCCGCCTGCTCGGCGACGCCGGCGTCGACGTCATCGACGGCCGCGCCCGCGTGGTCGACCCCCACACCGTCGAGGTCGCCGGCCGCTCGATCACCGCGGAGCGGATCTTGATCGCCACCGGCGGCTGGCCCGACCTGCCCGACCTACCCGGCGTCGAGCTCGCGATCACCTCCAACGAGGCCTTCCACCTCAAGACCCTGCCGCGGCGGGTCGCCGTCGTCGGCGCCGGCTACATCGGCGTCGAGTTCGCCGGGATCTTCCACGGCCTCGGCGCCCGCACCACCCTGCTCGGCCGCGGCCGCGGCCTGCTGCGCGGCTTCGACGACGATCTGCGCGTCTTCCTCGCCGAGCAGCTCGCCGAAAAGGGCCTCGACCTGCGCTTTCACGCGCCCGTCCGCGCGATCGAGCGCCTCGGCGACGACCTGCGCGTCGACTACGGCGACGGCCAGCACCTGCTCGTCGACGCCGTCCTGCTCGCCACCGGCCGCCGCCCCAACACCGCCGGGCTCGGGCTGACCGAGGCCGGCGTCGCCCTCACCGAGCGCGGCGCCGTCGTCGTCGACGATCATTTCTGCTCCAGCGTACCCAGCATCTTCGCGATCGGCGACGTCACCGATCAGCTCGCCCTCACCCCCGTCGCGATCGTGCACGGCGCCGCCTTCGCCCAGCGCCACTTCGGCGCCCCGGCCGCCCCGCTCCCCGATCTCACGCTCGCCCCCACCGCCGTCTTCTCGCAGCCTCCCCTCGCCGCCGTCGGCCTCAGCGAGCACGACGCGAGGCGCCAATACGGCGCCGTCCACGTCTACCAGAGCGCCTTTCGCCCCTTAAAAAACACCCTCTCGGGTCGCCGCGAGCGCACCTTCATGAAGCTCATCGTCGACCCGGTCAGCGACCGCGTGCTCGGCGTGCACATGGTCGGCGTCGACGCCCCTGAGATCATCCAGTCGCTCGCCGTCGCCCTCCGCTGCGGCGCCACCAAGGCCCAATTCGACGGCACCCTCGCCCTCCACCCCACCGCCGCCGAAGAGTTCGTGACCATGCGTCACCGTCGCGCCCCCACCGACGCCGATCGCTGAGCCGTCGACGCGTCGCTCAGGGATCCAGCCCGACGCCCGCCGTCTCACACAGCGCCCGCATCACCGCCTGCGATCCCGCCGGCAAGTGGCGGTAGCTCCAACGAGCCATATCCACGTCCCCGAGCCGACACGCGCTGCGCCCCATCACCTCCAGCGCCCCCGTCGTCCGCGCCCGCTCGTAGCTCTCGCTCGCCAGCCGGAACGCCGCCTTCATATCGCCGGACTGCTCGGAGATCTTCGCCTGCTGCAACAGCTCCTCCGCGATCTTCGCCTCAGCCGACAGCGGCGCGATCGCGGGGCGCGGCGGCTCGTTCACCGGCGGCGCGCTCACCTGCCCGGAGGCCGGGCCTGGCAGCCTGATCACCCCGCTGACGAACAGCCCGATCACGACCACCGCCGCCAAGAGCGAGCTCCACAGCAGCGCGCCCTTCACCGCCCCGCCCGCGCCCGGCCCCGCCTGCGCCGCCGCGCTACCAGCCCCTTGGGACCTGTCCAAAGAACCAGCCTGAACAGGCGCCGCGCCGAGCCGCGGCTCGACCCTCGCGCCCGCGCCTGAGCCGGCTGCGGCCGGCGGCGCCGCCTGCGGGCGCGCGACCGCGCTCGCCGACGCCCCAGCGTTCACCCTACGCGTCGCCGCGTCGGTCTCCGGCCCCTCGAGCTCCGCCGACGAGCGCCCCGCGGGCCGCCCCTCCGCCCTCACGCCCTCCGCCGCCGCCGGCTCGCCCAGCTCCACCGACGAGCGCCCCCGCCGGATCGTCGACGACCCGCCCGGCTCGACGCGTCGACGCAGCCCCGAGCCCGCCGCCCCGCCGTCCTCCGGCACCAAGAGGGGCCTGCGGGTGATCACCGTGTCCGCCGTGCGTCGCGGCTTGTCCGCCCCATCGCTCGCGCGCGGCCCGACGTCGTGGGCTCGCAGCGCCGTCGCGCTCCGCTCCGCCTCCGCCTCACGCGCCGCCTCGACCGCCTCCGCCGCCGCCTCCTCCAGCGGGCTCAGCGCGCGCTCCACCGCCGCCGGCGCCGCGACCTGAGCCTTCGGCGCTGCGGCGGGTGGAGGCGCCGCGGGCGGCGGCGGCGGGCTCGGCCGCTCCACCACCTGCGGCTGCGCGCCCCCACCGCTCGCCCCCACCGCCATCGGCCCTGAGCGCTCCGAAGGCCACCGCTCTTGCCCGCTAGGGTCGCGCACCACCATGCCCGAGCGCACCTGTCGCCCCGAGCGTGTCAGCGTCGCGCTGCCTCTTGGGACAGCATCCTCCGCGGCGCTCGCCGCCGCCGGCCCCGTCGACGCCCGCGTCAGCGCCTCCACCAGCGCCCCGAGCCCTTGAAAGCGCTCCTCCGGCTTCTTCGCCAGCGCCCGCCCGATCACCGCCTCCACCCGCGGCGGCACCCAGCCGCGCGGCACCAGCTCGCGCAGCGGCGGCGGCGGGCTCATCAAGTGCATCGCCTCCAGCCGGGCCACGTTCGGGTCATCGAACGGCAGCCGCCCGCTCAGCAGCTCGTACATGATCACCCCGACCGCGTACACATCGGCGCGCAGATCCACCTTCTCGCCCGCGCTCAGCTCTGGCGCCCCGTAGCGGGCCAAGCTGCGCACGTGCTCCCCGCCCTCGCGCCACATCCGGCGCACCACCACCTCATCGATCCCCGAGTTGATGATCTTGATCGTCGCCTCGCTGCCCTCGCCGCGCATCGCGTAGCAGTTGCTCGCCTGCAAGGTGCCCAGCGCCGGCGCCTGCCCCAGCGCGATCATCTCGCCGTGGTACGCCCCGATCACCTCCGCGATCCGGATCAGCGGCGTCTTCGCCTGCGCCCAGCTGAGGCGGCCGCGCCGCGCCAGCAGCCCCGCCAAGCTCTCGCCGCCGACCAGCGGCATCACCACATACAAGTCGTCGTTCGCGAGCGAGCCCACGTCGGTGATGTCGACGATCGAGTCCAGCGCTGAACCTGGCGCTCGGGGCAGCCGCATATTTCGCTGGAGGCGCGCCTGCAAGAACGCGATCGTCCGCTCCTCGAACGACAGCTCCGGGATGAGCACCTTGACGATCACCCGCCCCCGCGTCGCCGCGTCTTCGGCCAGGTACACCGCCCCCGTCGTGCCGTCCGCCAGGTGACGCAGCACGCGGTAGCGGTTGGCCAAGCGCTGGCCGACGACGGTAGGCGCGACCATCGGCCGCCAGGATACCCGCACTCGGCCCGCGAGCCTACGCGCCAAAACGAGCCCGATCCGCGCACGAGCGCGCCAATTCCCCCGAACGACGCAAAAAACCGAGGGCCCGGCGCGCGCGCGCTGAGCCCTCGGTCGAAGCCGAACCGTCCGCCGCTACAGCGAGGTCGGGACGTTCCGGATCGCGATCAACGCGGTCGGGTAGTCGTCGAAGAGATCGCCGTCGTTGTCCGCGTCGACGCAGCCGTCGCTGCTCAAGCTCTTCCCCTTCAACGCCGCCTTCGAGATGATCTGCGCGCGCGTGAAGTTGGTCTTACGCGGCGTGCTGATGCACACCACGCCGTTCTCGTTGTACAGCGCCTCGACGCCCCATGAGGTGCCCGGCACCTGCATACCCAGGCGATCATAGATGTCGATCGCCGTGCCATTCGAGGTGTGCGGCCCCCCATCACCGACGTAGTCGGCCCGCTTCGCCCGCGTGCACGCTTGGTGATAGGCGCTCAGCGAGTGGCCGTTGAAGGTCGCCCCGGGCACATACCCCCAGCCCGCGCAGTCGCCCAGCGCCGCGCCCAGGCACGCCCACGTCGACGCGTCGCTGCTCGACGAGATCTTGTCCCCCGTCGCGACGTCCCAGTCGCCCTGGAGCGACACCGCCGGCGCGTTGTTCTCGCACACATTCACCCAGCTACCGCTCGGCAGCTCCCGCTGCTCGATCAAAAGCCCATCCACCGACACGCCGCTGGGCGTGGCGATCGGCGAGACGCTGGTCAACCGGAACTCGACTGGCGTGAGCACCCCATCGACCAGGATGTCGGCATCGAGCACAGCCCCTTCGAGGTCGGGCCCGACCTTCTCCTGCCCCTGTTGGGTCAGCGCACGGATCTGATTCCCGATCATCGACGGGTCGACCAGATCCTCACCGTTCCAGCGCACCCCGTTCCAGCGCACGCCGTTCCAGCGCACCCCGTTCCAGCGCACCCCGTTCCAGCGCACCCCGTTCCAGCGCACCCCGTTGTTCTCCACCCCGTTGTCCTGGATGTTTCGCCAGCTGATCCGCCCCTCTTCGTCGAGGAAGTCGGTCATGCTGCTCCCGTCCTCCGCGATGCCGTGTAGATCCGGATCACAGCCGAAGAGCAGCGTCGTCCCCACGAGCGCCACCAGACTCTTAATTTGATGCATCATGCCGTCATCTCCCCGAGGCCAACCTATCACAATCGTGGTGTAGGTGAGGTGAAGGAATTTCTTGAGATATGAGCAAGGCGCCCACTCATCGCCCACTCATCGCCCACGCACCGCCCACGCACCGCCCACGAACCGCCCGCTCGCCGCCCGCTTACCACCCGCTTACAGCGGACCCGCTCCGCCCGCTACGACCGCACCAGCGCGCAGAGTCGCACACCCGTCTGCCAGTCACGAAAACTCTCGGGGACGACCCCACGGTTGTAAGCAATCGCCTGAATCGAGTCGAAACCGAACGCTCCTCCTCTAAACATCACATCATCGTCCATGGTCGACGAAACCCACTCGCCGGCGTTGCCCGCCAGATCAAGGACCCCAAACGGGCTCGCGCCGCTCACAAACGACCCTATCAAATCTGGTCCCTTCGCCACCGGAGATCCGTACGTTTGGTCAAAATTCGCGACCTCGGGTGTGAGGATATCTCCGTGAGGGTACCGCCGAGCGTCGCTGCCTCGCGCCGCCCGCTCCCACTCCCAGCCGGAGCACACGTGAGCACCGGGGACGCGCCCGCTCTCCGCGCTCCAACGCGCATAGGACACGGCCTGGACGTAGTCGATGCCTGTCACCGGCCACATCAACCAGTCCTGCTCCTGTCGCTCTCTACGCCCCCGGTAGACCATCTTTTCGCCCCTCCGAAGCGTCGATTGCTCTTCCCCCACTTGGATCCTCAGCACCGGCTCGCCCCGCTCGAGGGCCAACGACAGCAGATCCGACCGCGGCAGCAGTTCCTCGCGCGCCGCCGCCGGCTGCGCCTCAAGGAACTCGATCCACTCGCCAAAAGTAACCTCATTCTTCGCGATCAAATACGCCCCCATCGTCACCTGATGGAGAGGGGCCGCGTAATAGAATGACTTGCGCAGGCCATCATCATCCGCGCTGCCGAACAAGAAGCGCCCAGGCGGCACGTACACGAACCCCTCCGGGATCGCCGCCGCCGCCGGCATTTCAAAGTTGATCTCGAGCTCCTCGCCGCGCCGCACCAGCAGCGGGTAGCGGACAGAGACCTCCTCACGCTCGAACACCAGCAAGTACGAACCCGGCGCCAGGCTCACCCCCGCGATCGGCGTCGCCCCCAGCGGCCGCGCGTCCCCGAGCGTATAGCGCCCGTTCTCCTCCACCTTGTACTCCGCGATCGTCACCGTCGTGCCCGCTGGGCGCGCGTTGATCTGCAACGTCCCAGGCGCCGACCAGCGCGACTCGTAGACCTCTGCTTCATCATAAAGCGCCAGCCGCTCGCGCAGCTCCTCCACCTGCTTCGTGTCGTGCTCCTCCTCCGCGAGCAGCGCCCGCAGGTACAAGGTCTGCGCCAGCAGCGCCCGCGCAGCCTCGTTCCCCGGGTCGAGGATCAGCGCCGCCTCCAACCCTTGCAGGGCATCCTTATATCTGCGGTCCAGCCGCGGCGAGAGCCCCACCACCTCCGCCCACAGCGCCTCGCCGCCCTCAGGATCGCGCGCATCGAAGCGGCGAAACGCCTCCTCGCGCTGACGCTCCAGCAGCGCCGCCTCCCCGCGCGCCTGCTCGAGCGCCGCCGCCGCCGCCTCCAGCCGCGCCTCCACCTTCGCCGCCAGCGCCCGGTACTCCTCTATCTTCACCGCCCCGTACAAACCCACCAGCGCCAACGGGATCGCCGCGACGATCGCCCGTCGCAGCCGCTTCGAGCGGACCAACGCCCGCCGGCTCGCTTGTAAAAAATCGCGCTCACGCGGCCGCAGCCCCGCCGGATCCAGCGCCCCCGCGCGCGCCAACGCGGCCGCCCCCCAGAGCGCGTCTCGCGGCCGCCGAAGGCGCTCCCACTCGCTCGCCGCTGTCTCGAGCGAGTGCGCGATGATCCGCGCCTCGCGCTCCTCATCGAGCCAGCCGCGCAGCGTCCCCCAGCCGTGCACCAGCGCCTCGTGCGCGATCTCGTAGATCACCCCGTCTGCCGTCTCACGGACCACAAGCAGCCGCGAGCGCACCAGCGCCTCGAGCGCGCTCTTCGCCGCCTCGCTGTCGCCGACCAGCTCCTCCCCGCTCAGGTTCGCGCGCGTGTCCTCGATCGTCACCAGCCGCAGCAAGATCCGCCGCGCCTCGCTGCGCTGCGCCGGCAGCAGCGACGCCAGCGCCCCATCCCCATGGCGAGCCAGCGCCCCCGTCACCCCGCCGATCTGCTCGAGGTTCGCCCGCGAGATCAGCCCCTTCGCCGCGTCGCGCACCTCCCACAGCTCCGCCAGCGCGAACTGCAAGAGCGGCAGCGAGCCCTCCACCCCCGCGTCGATCAAGCTGTCCACCAGCGCCTCGTCCTCGAAGCGCGCCCCTTGCAGCTGCGCCGGCCCGCTGATCGCCTCGCGCGCCCCCTCGCGCGTCAACGGCCGCAGCAGGTAGATCGCCCGCGAGATCTCCTCCCCCAGCTCTGGGATCTCCGCCACCCGCGTCAAGAAGTCCCCGCGCGCCGACGCCAGCAGCCGCACCCCTGCGATCCCCGCGGCGATCTGCGCCAGCACCCCGCCGACCACCTTCGCCTGCTCCTTGTCGGCGATCGTCACCAGCTCCTCGAGCTGATCGACGAAGATCACCAGCCCTCGCCCGACCCCGAGCTGCTTACGCACGAACCACCCGAAGCTCATCGGCGACTCGACCAGCAGCGCGTGCATCGACTCCTCATCGACCTCCAAGCGGGTCGCCAGCGCCGACACCAGCACCTGCAGCGGCCGCCGCCCCGGCATCATCGCCACGCTGCTCCACTGCCGCTCCGGCTCGAGCGCCCCGTCCTCGATCATCGGCACCACGCCGGCGCGGCACAGCGACGACTTGCCCACCCCCGAGTCCCCCGCGACCAGCACGAACGGCTCCCCGCGCAGCCGCTCCGTCACCGCCCGGATCTCCGCGCTGCGCCCGAAGAACAGCGCCCGGTGCTCCGCCTCGAACGCCCGCAGGCCCCGGTACGGGTTACCGCTCGGGATCTGCTGCTTTCGCCCGGACGGCGTCATCAGCTCCAGCGCCGATCGCAGCTCCTCGCCTGAGGCGAAGCGCTCGCCCGGGAAGTGCTTGAGGCAGCGATCGACCAGCGCCGCGAAGCGCGGGTCGCAGGTCGGCGCCAGCGACAAGATCGGCGGGTAATCGCCCTCGAGGATCGCGCTCGCCAGCTCCGTGATCGACATCCCCCCATACGGCGTACGCCCCGTCAGCAGCGCGTACAGCACCACCCCCACCGCGTAGATGTCCGAGGCCCGCGACGCCGGCTCGCCGTGCCACAGCTCCGCCGCCATGTAGTGCGGCGTGCCCATCAGCGCCCCGTCCTGCGTGATCGGCCCCGGCTGCTTCGACTCGCCCTCGACCTGCGCCGCCTCCCGTCGCGCCGTATCAGCGACCGCCGAGAGGTTCCCCGCGCCCAGCCGCGCCAGCGTCTGCTCGCGCGCGGCGTCGCCGAGCACCCCGATCCGCGACTGCACGGCCGCTGGCAGCGCCGCCCCCTTCGCCTTGACGCCCCCGGGCGCGCCCGTCGGCTCCTCGACGTTCGCCTGCGCCGCCTCGTCGTCCGCGGGCCGCCGCCGCCGCTGGGTCGGGTCCTTCATCAGCTTGGCGAGGCTGAAGTCGAGGATCTTCACCTCCTCCGCCGCGCTCAGCATCACGTTCGCCAGCTTGATGTCGCGGTGCAGCACCCCGTGGCGGTGCGCGTTACCGAGCCCTCGGGCCAGGCCGATCGCGATCTTCTGGACCTGCTGCCACGACAGCGGCACCTCGAGCTCGTTGAGGCTGCGCCCGTTGATGAACTCGCAGACCAAGTAGGGGTTGCCCGCCAGCTCCCCGACCCGGTGGATCGCCATGATGTTCGGGTGGTGCAGGCGAGCGACCGCCCGCGCCTCCACCATAAAGCGCTCCCGCTCGTTCTTGCTGGCGTGCGCGCTGCTGATGAATTTGATGGCGACAGGCCGGTCGAGCACCCGGTCTTGCGCGAGGTACACCAGCCCCATGCTGCCGCGCCCGAGCGGGCGCACCAGCCTGTACTCGTCGAACTCCTCCGGGGGCGTCCACTCCTCGCGAGCGCGCCGGACACCCGACGAGATCGGCGTCTCGGCGCCCGAGTGAGGCTCCTCTGGCGGGTTCACCGCGACCATAATTCTTCAAATCCAATACCACAGGACCCCTCACGCTGAGCCGCGCATTCGCTGACCCATCGGGCCTCTCGCGCGCAGAACTCTGCCCGCGTCCTCAGCCCGAAATCGCCCGCGGCATCGCCCTGGACGCCCGCCCAGCGCCCGCGAGATCACCAGCGCACCCCGAAGCGCGCGCGAACGTGCAGCTACAAGCACCGAGCGCCGCGCCTCAGCGGCCGCTCACCGTCGCGAGCGCCTCTGCCAGCGCCTCGGGGCGGATCGGCTTGGCGATCACGGCGTCGAAGCCGCCCTCCAAGTAGCCCTGGACCTGCTGGTGCATCGCGTTCGCCGTGACCGCGATCGCCGGGGCCGGTCGTCGCCCGCTCGCCAGCTCCCGCGCCCGGATCACCTGCAGCGCCTCGAGGCCGTCCATATCGGGCATGGAGATGTCCAGCAGCAGCGCGTCGTAGCCGCCCTCCAGAGCGCGCTCGACCGCGGCGCGGCCGTCGTTCACCATCCTCGTCGTCACGCCGAGCTTCTCGAGCATCGCCCGCAGGACGATCCGGTTGATCTCGTTGTCGTCCACCGCCAGCACCCGCATCCCCTTCAGCCGGAGATCCACCGCCAGCGGCGCGGCCACCGGCGCGCGCGTGAGCTCCGGCGCCCCCATCAGCGGCACCTCCACGCGCACGCACGTGCCCACGCCGACGCGGCTCTCGATCGCGATCGTACCGCCCATCAGGAGCACCAAGCGGCGCACGATCGACATCCCCAGGCCGGTCCCGCCGAAGCGCCGCGTCACCGAGCTGTCGGCCTGCTCGAACTCCTCGAACACCCTCGCCACCTGCGCCTCGGTCATCCCGATCCCCGTGTCTTGCACCTCGATCCGCAGCGGCCGGCCCGCGTCGCAGCGCAGCGTCACCGTCACCGAGCCGCGCTCCGTGAACTTGATCGCGTTGCTCAGCAGGTTGTGCAGGATCTGCAAGAGTCGGTGCGGATCACCGAGCCGCGGCCGCTCCGCGCCGAGCGTCGTCAACACCGAGAGCGACAGGTTCTTCTCCGCCGCCTTCAGGCTGTGCACCGACTCCACCTTCCGGGCCAGCTCGAGCGGCGTGAACGGCACCGACTCCAGCTCCAGCTTGCCCGCCTCGATCTTCGACATATCGAGCAGGTCGTTGATGATATTCAGCACCACCGATCCCGACTCGCGGATCACCGCCAGCATCTGCTTGTGCCCCGGGTCGGAGAGCGAGTGATCGAGCACCTCGGCCATGCCGATCACCCCGTTCATCGGCGTCCGGATCTCGTGGCTCATATTCGCCAAGAACGCCGACTTCGCGCGGCTCGCCTGCTCCGCCCGCTCCAGGGCCGCCCGCAGCGCCTCTTCGGCGAGCCGGCGGTCGGTGATGTCGCGCGCCAGCATCACGTACTCCGCCAGCCCTGGCCCCGCCGCCTGCCTGCGCCGCACCGACAGCTCGAACCACCGCGGCCCCGCCTCGAGGTCCAGGCGGTATTGTTGGCCGGTCGAGCGCCCGTTCTCGGCCGCCTCACGCATCGCCGCGCGGCCGACCGCCGCCACCGTCGGCGGCACCGCCTCCTCGAGCATCAGCCCCAGGAACACCTCCGGAGGCGCCGCGAGCAGCTCCGTCGAGCCTGAGTGCCAGCCGACGAAGCGCCCCTCCGCGTCGAGCTCGAGCAGCACGTCTGGGATCGCGTCGAGCGTCGCCTGCAAGCGGTTGCGCGCGGCGAGCAGCGCCTCATCCGCCCCTCGGCGCGCCGTCACGTCTTGAAACGTCCCGAAGGCGCGCACCACCTTGCCGCCCCGCAGCTCCGCCGCCGCGGTCATACGCACCCACAGCGCCCGCCCCTTCGCTGTCACGAACGGCAGCTCGAGATCGAAGGGCTCCCCGCGCGCCAGCAGCTCCGCCAGCGCCGACCGGAGCTGCTCCTGCGCCGCGGGCGCGAAGAAGCGCAGCGTATCCTCGATCTGCGGCCACATCGTCGACGCGTCGGTCTCATGGATCGCGTGGGTCACCGACGACCAGAACACCTCACCTGTGTCGAGGTCCAGCTCCCAGCTGCCGACCCCGCTCACCGCCTCGATCTCCGCCTGCAACATCGACTGGCGGCTCGCCTCGGTGACATCGCGGACCGTCGCGAAGATCAGCCCCTCCTCGAGCCGCACCACCGCGCACCACTCCAAGCGCCGGTAGCTGCCCGTCTTGTGGCGGTAGCGGTTGGTGAAGCGCAGCACCGTCTCACCGCGCCCGAGCGCGCTCGCGGCCGCGATCGTCGCCGGCACGTCGTCCGGGTGCACCAGCTCGAGGTAGGGCCGCGCCTGCAGCTCCGCGGGCGTCCACCCGAGCGCCCGCTCCCACGCCGGGTTGACCACCCGGATGTAGCCCGCGGTGTCAGCGATACACAGCAGGTCGACCGCCAGCTCAAAGAAGCGCTCGAACGAGGGGCGCGGCCGAGGCTCTGTCCGTTCCGTTGGGCGCACCATCGCGGGCTCGACCCTCAGTGTAGACCACGCCTCACCCGCCTCGCGCCATCAACGCCGCCCGCGAGCAAGAGGGCGCCGAGACCCCGCAAGTTTTACGCGCCGCCCCTGCTGGCCGCGTATGCCTTACTGGGGTCCGCATGCACACCACGGACCTCACGAGCATCCCCACCGCCGCCGAGCTGATGAACCCAGCCGTGCACGCCCTCTCCGCCGACGAGCAGCTCATCGACGCCGCCCAGAACATCCTCGCCCACGGCTACTCCTGCGCGCCCGTCGTCGAGGGGGAGCGCGTCGTCGGCGTGCTCTCCGAGCGCGACGCGATCCGCGAGTACGCCGCGGTCGCCTTCCACGGCGCGCGCGGCGGCGTCGTCCGCGACGCCATGAGCGAGGCGGTCACCGTCGCCCCGAGCGACGGCCTCTTTCAGCTCGTCGATCACTTCACCCAGCGCGACGTCCGCCGCGTCTTCGTCATCGCCGAGGACGGCCGCTTGCTCGGCCTCATCACCCGCAGCGACGTCCTGCGCCGCCTCGAGGCGATGCGCGCCGAGCGCGAGCGCGCCCCTCACGCCTCAACCTACGACACGATCGCCGCCCAGCACGCCCGGGACATGACCGAATAGCCATGTCTCTTCAGCCATGGCCGTCCAGCCAGCGGCCTCACGCGACCGCCTGGCCGACGCTCGCCAGGTAGTCGCGCGCCATCGCCAGGTTGTTGTTCTGCCACGGGTGGAAGCTCGGCCGCAGGTACTCGCGGATCCCCCGCCCGAAGACCCGCCGCGCGACCGGGTAGCGGCGCTGCATCGCCACGAACTGGCGCAGCCCCTCGCGCAGGCTCAGATCTGGCTCTTGGCGCAGCAGCATCGCCGTGCCCAGCGCCCAGAACCCGAGCAGCGTGATCGTCGCCATCACCATGCCCGCGGCGCGCACGGAGTAGCGCGGATCCACCGCCTTCAGCACGTCGAAGGCGACCGCCTTGTGCTCGATCTCCTCCGCCGCGTGCCACGCCAGCAGCGCCCGCAGCGAGGGGTGGGCCTGCCCGATCAGCCCGTCGTTCAGCGCGTTCTCGGCCATCAACGCCGTATAGTGCTCGAGCGCGACCGTCACGCTCAGCCCCATCTTCGCCCCGAAGAGCCGCTCCAGCCCCTTGTACGCGATCCGCTCGTAGAGGCGGAGGAAGCCCTGGATCTCGATCCCTTGCGCCTCCATCACCGCGAAGAAGCGCTCATGCTCGTGCGCGTGCCGCCCCTCTTGGCCGAAGAACCCCTTCACCTGCGCCCGCAGCGTCGGCTCCTCGATCTGCTCGAAGTAGTGGCGGACGCTGCGGACGAAGAAGCGCTCGCCCATCGGGAACACCAGGTTCAGCGCGTTCGCCATCGCCGTCGGCACCGCCAGCCCTGCCAGCCAATGGCGCGGGATCTCATCGAATCGAAAGTCCATCGTACGCGGGCGGATCGCCCCGAGATCAGCAGGTTCACGGCTCATCGCGGCCTCCTCGAAGCCTCGACCCTACCACCTATTGAACACCAGTCAATAGCCTCAACACCCCACGGCTGCGCCGCAGGGGCGCCACGCGGGCCAACTCCGCTATGCTCGGCGCGTGCCCGCACAAGCTCGAAAGCGCGCCTCTTCGCGCAGCCGCCTCGCGGTCGACGAGCGCCGCAACCAGCTCTTGGAGCTCGGCCTGCGGCTCTTCGCCGACGTGCCCTACGACGAGCTCTCGATCGACGCGATCGCCCACGCCGCCGGCGTCTCCAAGGGCCTGCTCTACCACTACTTCCCTGGCAAGCGGGAGTACTACATCGAGACCGTGCGCCTCGCCGCCGAGCGCCTGCTCGCCGACGCCGAGCTCACCGCCGCCGGCCCGCCCTCCCCGGAGCTGCTCGCCCGCGCCCTCGACACCTACCTCGACTTCGCCCTGCGGCACGCCGGCGCCTACACCACCCTGATGCGCGGCGGAGGCCTCGGCGCCGACCCTGAGGTCGCCGCGATCATCGGCGCCACCCGCAGCGCCCTCATTGATCGCCTCCGCCTCCGCCTCGGCATCGAGGGCGACGATCCCCACCTCCTCGTCTTCCTGCGCGGCTGGATCGGCCTCGTCGAGCTCACCAGCCTCGAGTGGCTCGACCGCCCGAGCCTCGACCGCCACCAGCTCCGCGACCTCTGGGTGCGCCTCTTCGTCGCCGGCCTCGTCGCCGCCGCGCCGCCTAGCGCACCATGATCATGCCCTGCTTCGTCGACATCTTGCCGGTCCGCCAGCACGCCTCCATGTCATCGAGGTCGTGGTAGAACAGGTCAAAGCCGCCCGCCTGCAGCCCGTAGTATTTTCCGTCGTAGGGCATGTCGCGCAGCCAAAACACCTCGACGAGCGCCGTCCTGCCGGCGTAGCGCAGCATCAGCACGTCCTCTGTCGCGGGGCACACGTTCGAGGGCAACGAAGCCAAGCCCAGCGTCAGCTCGCTCTCTTGAAACATGTCGACGAAGCCGACGGGCACCCCGCTGAGCACGAACGCGTTCTCCCCCCAGCTCTTGCCCTCGCCGCGATCGCCCACCAGCAGCTCCGAGAAGCTGATCCCGAGCGCCGCGATCCCCAACGAGTACGGCCCCGAATCGTCCTCTACCGCCCCGCGCTGCGAGCTCCAACCGAAGTCGCCCCCCGCCATGGCTACCGAGCGGCCCACCAGCGTCCAGCCGCCGCCGACCACATCCATGTCGCAATAAAGATCCACCGTCTGCGCCCGGCCCTCCACGTCGACCCGATAGATCCCCGAAGGCAGCGCCGGATCCGTCTTGTGCGCCTCCTTGCACGAGAACACCCCGGGGAGATACGGCGGCTCCTCTGCCGAGCCGCTCGTGCCGCTCGTGTCGCTCGTGTCGCTCGTGTCGCTCGTGACGCTCGTGACGCCCGTATAGCTCGTATCCAGCGTCATCGCCCCCGTCGAGCTCGCCCCCGTCGAGCTCGTCGTCGATGTCGTCACCCCCGTCGTCGTCTCGGCTGCCGACGTCGAGCCGCCGGTCGACGACTCCCCGCTCATCGTCTCGCCGCCGCCTTTGTCCGAAAACAGCGGATTGTCGACCAGACACCCGGCGGCGAGCACCCCTATCAGCACGACCAAGCGCCCCATAAAAACCCTGACCCCGCCACTCTAGAGCATCCTCTCCGGCCAGGCGAGGACCTCCACGCGGATCCTATTAAAACCCGCAAATCGCCTCGTCTCACCCTCCTCCGCGCCGGACCGCGACGAGATAATCGGTGTTCATATCACAATTTAATCACCGCTCAATTTCGAGCTTGCATCTCTTCGTGCACCTTCCTAGGGTCATGTCGCGTCGTCAGGCGCCCCTCTCTCGGTCAGTTCAAGGAAGGACCTCACCATGTCACGAAGCCGCATCCTCCTCGCCACCTCCGCCCTCACGGCCCTCGCCCTCGCCGCCTGCGGCCCCAACGATCCCGTCGAAGAGCTCGAGGACGGCGGCATCCACCTCCCTGGCGGCGCAGAGGACGGCGGCGATCAAGAGGACCCCGCCGCCACCCAGAAGGAGCTGCTCGGCTCGATCAGCGACGCCTTTGACAGCGCCAGCCGCGAGTTCGACATCCCCGCCGAGATCCTCAAGTCGATCGCCTACGCCGAGACCCGCTGGGAGATGGTCATCGGCGAGCAGGAGTTCGAGGGCCAGCAGCCCGCCTTCGGCGTCATGGGCCTGCGCGAGCAGCAGGTCGCCCGCGCCGCCGAGCTCGCCGGCGTCACCGAGGTCGAGGCCAAGTTCGTCGGCGCCGCCAACATCCGCGCCGCCGCCGCCCTCTTGGACGAGCTCGCGGAGGGCCGCACCTTCGACCGCAAGAGCATCGGCGCGTGGGCCCCGGTCGTCGCCGCCTACAGCGGCATCGAGGACCTCGAGGGTCAAGCCAACTACGTGCACACCGAGGTCTACGAGGCCGTACGCAACGGCATCGAGATCCAGACCCTCGACGGCGTGATGGCCGCCATGAGCGGCGTCGACATCCAGCCCGACTTCCAGGCCCCGACCCCGCCCCCACAGACCGCCCAGGGCCCTGACTACAGCAAGGCGATCTGGCGCCCCTCGCCCAACTACAGCGCCCGCCCGAGCGGCACCGCCGGCAAGGTCACGCTGGTGATCATCCACACCTGCGAGGGCGCCTACAGCGGCTGCTGGAGCTGGCTCAACAACACCCAGTCGGGCGCCAGCGCCCACTACGTCGTCAACAGCACCGGCTCCGAGATCAGCCAGCTCGTGCGCGAGTCGCACAAGGCCTGGCACATCGCCGCCACCTACAAGTGCTCGCTCAACGGCGGCAAGTACTGCTCACGAGACGGTAGCAGCAGCAACAACTTCACCGTCGGCATCGAGCACGCCGGCTACGGCTCGCAGAAGACCTGGGACAACGGCCTGCTCGACGCCTCCGCCAAGCTCACCTGTGACATCACCAAGGATCACGGGATCACCCGCGACAAGTACCACATCGTCGGCCACGGCCAGCTCCAGCCGTACAACCGCACCGATCCCGGCCCCAACTGGCCGTGGACCAACTACATCCAGCGGGTCAACAACGCCTGCGGCGCCGCGCCGCCGCCCGAGCCGCAGCCGCAGCCGCAGCCGCAGCCCAACCCGGATCCCAACCAGTCGACGATCATCATCGACAGCAACAACAACAGCAACAACCAGTCCGTCGCCAAGATCGAGGTCTCCGGCAACTGGACCTCGAGCAGCGCCACCCCCGGCTACTTCAACACCGGCTACTGGCACGCCAACACCGCGGCGGTCAGCGACGGCGCCACCTTCTCCTTCTACATGCCCAACGACGCCACCAAGACCATCGACGCGTGGTGGGTCGCCGGCAGCAACCGCGCCGCCTCCGCCCCCTTCGTCATCTTCAACGCGGCCGGCACCAAGCTCGGCACCGTCAACGTCGACCAGCGCAGCAACGGCTCGAAGTGGGTGCAGCTCGGCTCCTGGAATTTCACCAAGGGCTGGAACAAGGTCGTGCTCTCGCGCTGGACCGCCGAGGGCTCCGTCGTGATCGCCGACGCCGTGCGCGTCCGCTGATCCGCGCCCGCCGCGACGAGCAGAGAGGGTCTGGCGCCGCCAGGCCCTCTTTTTTTATCGCTCCGCCCGACGCCTCAAGACCTGTCTTCACGGACAGATCCCGCGTCCTCGACGCGGCGCACGAACGCCTCGATGATCCCGTTCACCACCCCCGGGATCTCACGATGCGCCCAATGGTTCGCCTCCACGTAGTGCGCCTCCAACGCCTGCGTGTGCGCCCGCAGGTTGTCGTAGAGCGCGGGCATCAGCGCGAAGTCGCGGCTCGGCGCGATCAGGCACGTCGGCGCCGAGATCGTCGGCAGCCGCGGCCGCACCACCGAGAGATTCTCGCGGTACAGCCCCAACATCCCGATCCCCGCCGACAAGATCACCTCTCGCGTCGCCGCCAGCTCTGGATCCTCGCGCGGCACCCCGCCGCCGCGGTGCACCCGCCGCCACAGCGCCTCCGGCCAGCGCCGCCACAGCGCCTCCGCCAGCCCCGGGATCTGGAACGCCAGCATGTACCAAGACCGCCGGAGCTGCCCCGCGAAGAAGCGCAGCTCCGCCGCCTCCCCGCTGCGCAGCGCCGCCCGCAGCCGCGCCATCATCAGCGCCGGGTGCGGCCCCGCGATCGTCACCACCGAACGCAGCCGCGCCGCCCGCCGCGGATCGCTCGCAAAACACAGCGCCAGCGCGCCGCCCCAGTCGTGCCCGATCAAATGAACCCGCGCCTCGGCCCCCCACGCCGCGTCGATCACCGCCTCGAGATCCGCCAACAGCGCCTCGATACGCAGACGACCCCGCCCCACCACCCCGCGCGACTCACCCACCCCCGGCAGATCAAACGCCGCCACCGACCGCGCGCGGCCGAAGGCCTCGAGCTGAGGCGACCATGTCGCCCTCGTATCGGGATAACCGTGGACAAAGAGCAATGGAGACCTCTCACCGGCATCATCCGCAGAGCGAGGCGTCTTCACCCCTCGTAAGGTGATCCCGCCGCTCTCCACCGTGAGCGTCTCCATCAGGGTCGTGTTCGCGTGCATTCCTGATCCTATCGCCATGCCCGCCGCAAAAACTGCTCGTATTCTGGTTAGTTGCGGACAAACCCCAAAAATCTTCGCTGGCACACTCCCCTCTGCTCACCGTACAACGAAGAGACCTCTTCAACGTAAGTCTCTTGATGTTTGAACACCGAACACCTGCGGTCGCAGGCCGCTTCTACCCCCGCGATCCCGCCCTGCTCGGCGCCCTCGTGGGTCGTTGTACCGCCACCGAGCGGCCATCTCGACCCGCCCACGCCATCATCGCCCCGCACGCCGGCTACGACTACAGCGGAGGGATCTCCGGCCAGACCTGGGCGGCTGTGCACGTACCGAGACGCGTCGTCCTGCTCTGCCCCAACCACACGGGCAGCGGCGCGCGGCGCGCGATCTGGCCCTCGGGTCGTTGGTCCATCCCTGGAGGCGCGCTCGAGATCGACAAAGAGCTCGCCGCGCGCCTCATCGACCGCTGCGGGCTCACCCCGGACGCCGAAGCGCACCGAGCCGAGCACGGCATCGAGGTCCACCTGCCCTTCCTCCACACGCGCCGACCAGACGCCACGATCGTCCCGATCTGCCTCGGCAGCCACTCCCTCGACGAATGTATGAAGCTCAGCGCCGGCGTCGCCGAGGTCCTCGCCACCTTCGACGAGCCGATCCTCCTGGTCGCCAGCAGCGACATGTCCCACTACCACAGCGCCGACGAGGCCCGCGCCTACGACGACCTCGCCATCGACCGCCTGCTCGCCCTCGACCCCGCCGGCCTCTACCGGCTCGTCCGCGCCCGTCAGATCCACATGTGCGGCCTGATCCCCGCCGTCATCGCCCTCCAGGCCAGCCGCCTGCGCGGCGCCGACGCCACCCGCCTCATCGGCTACAGCCACTCCGGCGAGATCAGCGGCGAGCGCCAGCGAGTCATCGGCTACGCCGGCGTCGTCATCACCGCCAACGAGCCCCGCGCCCGCAACAATAATTTAGGGCCGAATCCTTAAAAATGCCGCCGAGCGGCGAACGGCGCTAGCGTCCACCTCATGACCAGCGCCCTCTTCGACCTCCGCGGCCACGTCGCGGTGATCACCGGATCCAGCCGCGGCATCGGCCGCGCGATCGCCGAGCAGCTCGCCCGCGCCGGCGCCCGCGTCGTCATCTCCAGCCGCAAACCCGAGGCCGTCGAGGCCGTCGCCGCCGCGATCCGGGCGGAAGGCCACGAGGCCCTCGCCATCCCCGCCAACATCTCGCGCAAAGAGGACCTCGATCACCTCGTCGACGCCACCCTCGCCGCCTGGGGCCGGATCGACTGCCTCGTCTGCAACGCCGCCTCCAACCCCTACTTTGGGCCGATGGCCGGCCTCGGCGACGAGGTCTTCGACAAGATCATGCGCAACAACGTGCTCGCCAACCTCTGGCTGTGCAACCGCGTCGCCCCTGGCATGGCCGAGCGCGGCGGCGGCAGCATCATCGTCGTCTCGAGCATCGGCGGCCTGCGCGGCGATCCCTACCTCGGCGCCTACAACATCTCCAAAGCCGCCGACATGCAGCTCGTCCGCAACCTCGCCGTCGAGTGGGGCGGCCGCGGCGTCCGGGCCAACACCATCGCCCCCGGCCTTATAAAGACCGACTTCGCCCGCGCCTTGTGGGAGAGCCCCGCCTTGCGCGAGAAGGTCGAGCGCGCCACCCCGCTCGCCCGGATCGGCGAACCAGACGACATCGGCGGGATCGCCGTCTTCCTCGCCTCCCGCGCCGCCGCGTTCATCACCGGCCAAGTCATCGTCGCCGACGGAGGCGTCACCGCCGGCGCCGCGTGGTGACGCCCATCCACGAGCCCCCATGAGCGCCCCCAGCGAGCCCGCCGCCGTCCGCAGCGAAGCGCGCGGCCCCGTCACCGTCATCCACCTCCACCGACCTCACGTAAAAAACGCCGTCGACGGCCCCACCGCGGCCGCCCTGCTCGCCGCCTTCCGCGCCTTCGAGGCCGATCCATGCGCCCACGTCGCCGTACTCCACGGCGAAGGGGGCACATTCTGCGCCGGCGCCGATCTCAAGGCGATCGCCAGCGGCGAGCGCATGAACGACGTCGATCCCGACGGACCCGGCCCCATGGGCCCAACCCGCCTTTTTTTACAAAAGCCCGTCATCGCCGCGATCGCCGGCCACGCCGTCGCGGGCGGCCTCGAGCTCGCCCTCTGGTGCGACCTGCGCGTCGCCGAAGACACCGCCGTGCTCGGCGTCTTCTGCCGCCGCTTCGGCGTCCCGCTGATCGACGGCGGCACCGTCCGCCTGCCCCGCCTTATCGGCATGGGCCGCGCCCTCGACCTGATCCTCACCGGCCGCCCCGTGCCCGCCGACGAGGCCCTGCGGATCGGCCTCATCGATCGGATCTGTCCCCCCGGACAGGCGCTACTCACCGCCGAGGCCCTCGCCCGCGTCATCGCCGCGCACCCTCAAGCGTGCATGCGCGCCGATCGCCGCGCCGCCTACCGCCAGTGGGAGATCGAGCGCACCGACGACGCCCTGCGCGAAGAGGGGCGCGGCGGCCTCGCCGTCCTGGAGCGCGAGTCTGTGATCGGCGCTCGCCGCTTCGCCGCCGGCGAAGGGCGCGCAGGCGAGCCTCTACGCGACCCTGAAGAGGACCCCTGATCGACGCACCTCCGCAGCACTTGCGCGGCTGACCTGGCGATCGCCGGCCTACCCTCGCCAGGCCTGGAGCGCCCCTATGTCCCTCGAAGAGACCGAGATCAACGAAGCCCTCGCCGAGATCCAACGAGACCCCCTCGCCGCCCTCGATCGGCTGCCCCCCAAGCAGCACCTCCGCGGCGCCGCAGCCCCTGCCCTCTTCAGCGCCGACGACGTCGCCCAAGGCCGCCATATTGAAGGCCGCGACCTGCTCCGCCAGCGCCACACCATGCTCGACAACGGCGTCGTCATCCGCCTCGCTGAGGTCCTCCCCGGCCGCGCCCCCTACGAGCAGCACGATCGCGCCGAGAACCTCGTCGATCGCCTCGAGCACCGCGACCTGCGCGCGATGGAGGCCGCCGGCCTGCGCGAGTCCAGCCTCGACGAGTCCCCCTGGTCCGACGACTATTGGGGGATCTACCGCGGCGTACTCGGCTGCCGGTACGCCGATCCGCGCTTCCCCAGCGACGCCGACTGGGCCAAGAACCACGCCTACGTCCGCGATCGCCCCGCCCTCGAGATCGCCGCCACCGGCGATCTCGACGCCATCGATCGCCTCGCCCCCGCCGAGAAGTACGACCTGCTCGTCGGCGACCCCCAAGGCACCCTCACCGCCCGCATGTGGCAAGAGGGCCGCGCCTACTACGAGCGCGACGGCAAGGTCGAGCGCTGGATGGGGATCTGCCACGGCTGGGCCCCCGCCGCGTACATGCTGCCGCGCCCGCGGCGCGCCGTCACCGCGCTCGCCGCCGACGGCCACACCCGCCTCCGCTTCTACCCCTCCGACATCAAGGGCCTCGCCTCCCTCTTATGGGCCAACACCAGCGCCGTCTCCCGCTTCATCGGCGGCCGCTGCAACGACAAAGATCCCGCGCGCGACGAGATCGGCCGCATGAGCTCCTCGCGCTGCTTCGACACCAACCCCGGCACCTGGCACCTCGCGATCGTCAACCAGATCGGCGTCGCTCGCCGCTCCTTCGTCCTCGACGCGACCTTTGATTACGAGGTCTGGAACCAGCCCGCCCACGCCTACAGCTACCGCACCTTCAACCCGCTCGAGTACCGCTACGCCAGCGATCTCAGCCGCGCGATCGTCCCGATCGACCAGTTCCCCCCGGAGCGAGATCGCTTCCGCCGCTACCGCGGCGCGAACGTCGCCGCGATCGTCGGCGTCGTCATGGAGGTCGACTACGTCGTCGAGACCGCCCCCAGCCACGACACCGAGGACGACCCCAGCCGCGACGGCATCACCCGCGTCCGCTACATCTACGACCTCGAGCTCGACCCCGCCGGCGCGATCCTCGGCGGCGAGTGGTACCAGAACCGCCACCCTGACTTCCTCTGGACCCCCCCGCCCGGCGCCCGCGCCCGCACCGCCGCCGACGCCTACGCCACCGGCGACTGGCTCGAAGGACAGGTCATTCCGGGCACCTGGCGCAGCGCCGCCCTCCGCGCCGCTGAGGCCTACGGCGGCGCCGCCCCCCTCGCCCGGATCGTCGAGCGCCTCATCGAGCTCGCCCGCGCCTGACATGCGCGCCTTCGCCCTCCTCGCCGCCGCCCTCCTCCTCGCCGCCTGTCCGTGGCCGCTCCCGTCCGCGCGCCCTCCGAGCGCGGACGGCCCCGCCGCCCTGCCCGCCTGCGCCCTCGCCTGGGCCGATCTGCCCGCCCACGCCCGCGCCCCCCAGCCCGGCGACTACGACGGGTACTACAGATCTGTCCAACGGGACATGTGTAAAAAGCCATGGACCGTGCTCCTCTACATGGCCGCGGACAACCAGGACCTGCCCCTGCACGCCTACTGGAACCTCCGCGACCTCGAGACCGCCGCCGGCGCCGCCTCCAGCGATCACCACGACATCATCGTCCACCTTGATCTTCCCGGCCCCAGCGGCCTGCGGCGCCTCCACATCTTCAACGACCCCGGCGCGCCCGCCCCCACCGCGACCGAGCTCGCAGGCGCCGCCCCCGACCTGCTCCGCTCCCCCGTCGTCGCCTTCGATCCCGACGAGTCCACCCCGCCCGCCGACACCTTGCGAGAATTCGTCACCTGGGCCGCCCGCGCCTACCCCTCCGAGCGCCTCATGGTGATCCTCTGGGGCCACGGCCAAGGCTGGCGCCCCGCCCTCATCGAGCCCCCCGAGGCCCTGCGTTACCGCCCCGGCGGCTTCGTCGGCGGCATCGCCTTTGACCACGGCGAAGGCACCGTGCTCGACATCCCCAGCCTTCACAGCGCCCTCGCCGCCCTACCCCGCCCCGTCGACGTGCTCGCCGCCGACGCCTGCCTCATGCAGACCGTCGAGGTCGGCCTCGAGCTGCAAAGCGTCGCTCGTTACCTCGTTGGGTACCCACAGATCGCCCCCTACCCCGGCCTCCCCTACAGCCTCCTCCTGCCCGCCTTCACCGCTCCGGCCCTCGGCGCCAGCGCCTGCCCGCCCCTCGACGACGCCTGCCAGCTCGCCGAGCGGATCCCCGCGATCTACGGCCGAGCCGTCGACGCCGGCCACTACGCCCTACGCGCCCCTGACGACGCCATCGAGCGCACCTACGTGATCAGCGTCGTCGCCACCCAGCCCCTCGGCGAGCGCCTCGCCCCCGCCCTCCACGATCTAGGAGCCGCCCTCGACGCCTGGCGCCTCGCCGATCCGCTCCGCGCCATCGACCTGCAAGCCTTGCTCGCCCCAGGCGGCCTCCCTGGCTTCCTCGGCGGCACCCGCGATCTCGGCGTCTTCGCCGCTGGCCTCCGCCACCTGCTCGCCCGGGAGCGATCTCGCGCCCCCGCCGATCCACCCAGCCCCGCCAGCGTTCAGCTCGGCGCCGCCCTCGATCGCCTCGACGCCGCCCTGCTCGCCACCGTGCTCGCCCGCAGCCTCGGCGACAGCTACCGCAGCGACCCCCCTACCCAGGCCTCGCCGTACCGGGCGGCCTCGCTGGCCTCGCCGTCTGGTTGCCGCGCGACGAAGGCGAGCTGCGCACCATCCTCCCGCGCTACCAGAGCGCCCCGCTCTTCGCCCGCACCGGGGCCGCCGCCGAGCCCACCCCTTGGGAGCGCTGGCTGCTCGGCGTCTACGCGGCGCCGCCCGAGTAGCGCCCTCGCTCACGGCAGCGCGCAGTAGCTCGGCATGCTCGGCGGCAGCCCGCCCGCGTACGGCGGCGGCTGCTCGCCGAACGGGTGATCTGCCAAGAACTGCCGCGCCGCCGGCACCGCCGCCACCGGGATCACGTGCCCCATGTTGTGGTTACACACGAAGCCGAAGCTCCCTTGCTTCTGCAAATAATCCAGATAGTTCGCGCTCGTCTTCGGGAACGACACCACCACCACGTCCGAGGGCCCGCCGTGGAAGATCATCGCCGCGACCTTATTCGCCGGCGCGTCCCAGGGCGGCATCAAGCCGTCGAGCAGCCCGCCCGAGTACGGCACCACGCTCGCCACGTACGAAGAGCGGCGCACGCTCATCTGCGACGTATGCAGCCCGCCCGCGCTCAGCCCCATGCTGTGGATCCGCCGCACATCGATCCCCACCTCTTGGATCGCGCACGCCAGCACCTCATCGGCCAGCAGCAGATCGTCCTCCTTCTCGGTCAGCACCAACCACCACGGCGAAGGCGCCGCCGCCGGATCCGCGTGCGGCGCCGCCACGATCCCGCCTGCCGCCGTCACCGCGTCGATCCCGGCCTGTCCGAGCCCCGTCAACGCCTCTGTCGGCGCGCTGCCGGTGCCGTGCCAATAAAAGACCACCGGCCCCTCCGCCTCGCTCGCCTTAGGATCGATCCACAGCCGCACCTTCCGCGGAGCGATCCCTTTGGGTGAGAACATCACGTCGCCGCTGACGAACGACGGGCAAGGCGCGGTGGGCACCGGCAGCTCGCTCGGCACCGGCTCCTCGACCCCCATCGTGTCGCCCGACGTATCACCCGACGTATCACCCGTCGGATCACCCGTCGGATCGCCCGTCGTGCTCCCCGTCGTATCACCCGTCGGATCACCCGTCGTGCTCCCCGTCGGATCGCCCGTCGTCGTCGTCGGATCGCCCGTCGTCGTCGTCGGATCGCCCGTCGGATCCCCCGAAGTCTCGCCGCTGCTCCCGCTGCTGCTCGCCTCGCCAGAGCCCTCGCTGCTCCCCTCGGAGCTCGCGCCGGTGGCCTCGGAGTCGCCGCTGCTGTCATCACCGCAGGCGGAGCTCAGCGCGGCGGCGCTGGAGAGCGCCAAGAAGAGGGCCGTACGGGACAAGGAGGAGGGGAGCGCGCGTCGGGTCGGGATCACCGCCCCTGCGTAGCACGAAGCCGCGCGCTCTCGCGCGACAAAAGCGCCCCGCCCTCTACCGCCCCTGGGCTTGATCACGCCACGCGAGCATCAGCATGGTCCCGACCACCAAGAGCACCCCGAGGGCCCACATCCCCATCACCGAGACAAAGTCTGAGGTCGGCATCATAAAAACGTTAGCGACGGTCATGGCACACACTCCCTCTGTTTCTACCGATCGCACGGAGCACGGAGCGGTCGCTGCCGCATCATCACGGCGCCGCGCCCTCGTCCACCTCACGGCGTCACTCGCCGCTGCGTGCCCCCAGAATACGTCGCCTACGCGCCGACAGAAGCGAATGAAATGCAGCCCACCACCGCCAGGCCCCCGCATTTCGTTCGTATCAGCCAGCTCACGATCTTCACTGTCACAATGACGCAGCGTCACCTCTGGGCGCACGCCGGCCCTCGCCGCGCCACTGTCACAATGACGCAGCGTCACCTCTGGGCTCCTGCCGCGACCGCCTCCGCGTAGCCCCGCCTGGCCTGCGCCCCCGGCCAGCGACGCCCACGACCTCACGGCGAGCGCCGCAGGATCACCCCCGTATACGGCGCCATATCGAAGCGCCCGCCCACCGCGAACACCGGCCCCCCGGGCACCCCGAACACCGCGTGCAGCTCGTCCTCCACCCCGCTCGCCTCGCGCACCCAGCCCGAGCTCGCCCGCGGGAACGCGCCGATGAACCCGCGGCGGCCGACCACCGTCGCCACCCCGTCCTCATCGATCCAAGCCCCGTCGAGCCCGTCCTCCTCCGGCAGCCCGCGCACCTGCCACAGCCCGCCCGAGCGCCGCAGCACCACCCCAGAAGAGCGCCCGCCCGCGACCACCACGTCCTCCCCGCTCGGATCCCCGAACACCCCGATCAGCGTCACCGAGGTCCCGCTCTCCTCGCGGCGCCACTCCACCCCGTCGTAGTGCAGCACCAGCCCTCGCGCCCCCACCGCGTAGATATCGTCCGCCGCGCGCCCCCAAATTTTATACAGCGCGTGCCCGTCCCCGGAGATCGCCGCCACGTCCACCCGCTGCCACGCCCCCTCTGTGCGCCGCAGCAGCACCGGCGGAGCGGGAGGCGCCCCGCCGCCCACCGCCCACACCTCCGCCTCGCTCGCCCCCCACACGCCCCACAGCGGCTCATCCACCCCGCTCACCTCCGACGCCCACCCCTCATCCTCGCGCCGCAGCAGCGCCCCGAAGTACCCCGCCGCATACAACCGCCCCTCGATCCCTGCCACCCAGCTGAGCCGCGGCGTCATCGGCGGCAGCGGCTCCTCCACCCACGCGCCGCCCTGATACCGCATTGAAGCCCCGCCGTCGGCTGCCCGCCGACCGCGACGATGTTCTCGGGCCCGTCGCCCCACACGCTAAAGATCGCCCCGCGGAGGTGTCCAAGCTCAGGCTCAGCTCCCACGCGTGCGGCTCCGGCAGCCCCGGATCCTTCATCGTCGTCGACCCCGCCGACGTCGACCCCGTCGTGCCACCCGTCGCCCCGCCCTCGCTGGTCTCCGAGCTCGTCGCGCTCGACTCGCCCTCACCCGCGCCAGCGCAGCCGCAGACCAGCGCCCCCAAGACCCCCCAGATCGCCGCACGCACAGACACAGCCCGGTCATCCTACCCATCGCGAGCGCGGACCCGCAAGCCGCGGCCGCCCCTGAGTTCACCCGCGCGCCTCCAACGACGGCTAGCACCCGCCTTGCGCTCCACCGCTGATCCCGCGATTCTGCCCCGCGATGCTGCGCCCGCCCCAGAAGCGCCACCCCGGCCGCGACGCGCGGTTGCCTGTGATCAAGATCTCACTCCAGCGGCGCCACGCCCCCTCTCAAGCCCCGTGGAGGCGCCGCCTCTACATCATCATCTTCGAGGCCGAGACCCCCGCCGGGCGCAAGTTTGACATCGCCCTGCTGATCCTGATCGTCCTCAGCATCATCGTCGTCTCGCTCGAGAGCGTCGCCGACGTCGAGTCGTCCTCGGGTCACATCCTGCTGGTCATCGAGTGGCTGCTCACCCTCATCTTCACCGCCGAGTACGTGCTCCGCCTGCTCTGCGTCGACAAGCCGCTGCGCTACGCCACCTCGACCTTCGGCCTCGTCGATCTGCTCTCGATCGTCCCCACCTACCTCAGCCTCTTTTTTCAGGATCTCAGTCGCTGCTGGTGATCCGCACCCTCCGCCTCCTGCGGATGTTTCGGATCTTCAAGCTCGCCAACTTCCTCACCGCCGGCCAGTCCTTGCTCGGCGCCTTGCGGGCCAGCCGCTCCAAGATCTCTGTCTTTTTGCTCGCCGTGATCAACATGGTCGTGATCGTCGGCACCGCGATGTACCTCATCGAAGGCGACGCGGGCAGCGGCTTCACCAGCATCCCGCGGGCCATGTACTGGGCGATCGTCACGATGACCACGGTCGGCTACGGCGACATCGCCCCCAAGACCCCGCTCGGCCAGTTCATCGCCTCCTTGCTGATGATCGCCGGCTACGCGATCATCGCCGTGCCTACGGGCATCGTCAGCGCCGAGATGGTCCTCCACCACGAGCCGATCCACACCTCCACCCGCACCTGCCCGCACTGCACCCTCGAGGGCCACGATCCCGACGCCCACTACTGCCGGAGCTGCGGCGGCCAACTCGCGAGACCCGAGCCCGCGGCCGCGCCGGCGCCCGCACCCATCCCCGCCCCGCACGCTCCTCCGCCTGCCGACGATCGCTGAGCGGATCCGTCCGCCGCCCACGCGTGAGATCGCCCCACGCGCGCCTGCGCGCCGCCGATCCGGAGTACAGTCACGCCCCGCTCATGGTCGCTCACCGCCTCCACCTCCTCCCCCTGCTCCTGCTCCTCGCCTGCGCCAGCGCGCCTGCTCTGCGCGACGGCCCCCTCGCCGAGCTCCCGCCGCCGCCGCCCCAGGTCACCAGCGAGGTCGTCCCGCCCCCTCAGCCTGAGCCCGAGCCCGAGCCCGAGCCCGAGCCCGTCCTGCCCGAGGTCATGGATCTGCTGGTCGAGCAAGGCCTGAGCGAGCTGCACAGCGCCATCATCACCGCCGGCCTCGACGCCGAGCTCCGCGGCGCGAGCGAGCTCACCCTGCTCGCCCCGACCAACGAGGCCTTCGCCGCGCTCAGCGCCCGCGATCGCCGCCGCCTCTTCGCCGCCAAGGACAAAAAAGAGCTCACGGCCCTGCTCCGCCGCCACATCGTCCACGGCCAGCGCAGCGCCGCCGATCTCCTGCAAAGCGGCGCCCCCCTGCCTACCCACGCCGGCACCGAGCTCACCGTCACCGACGGCAAGATCGAAGGCGCCACGATCCTCCGCGGCGACCTACGGGCCCGCACCGGCCCCGTGCACGCCCTCGATCGTCTCCTGCCTGCCAAGCCCAAGCCCGCCGCCAAGCCCGCCGCCAAGCCCGCCGCCAAGCCCGCCGCCAAGCCCGCCGCCAAGCCCGAGCCTACCCCGGAGCCTGCCCCGGAGCCCGAACCCAAGCCGGCGGCCGAGTCCGCCCCTAAGCCTTGATCCGCGCCATCGACGGGTCGTAGAGCGGCCGCAGCGAGGCGATCGCCGGATAGACCCGCTCCGCGATCGCCACCTGCCAGCGCCCCGAGTCCAGCCAAGCCTGGTCGATCGCCACCTCCGCCGCGACCATCGCCAGCCCCACCGCGCCGCCCAGCGTATGGCCATACGAGGCCGCCCGCACGTAGCCAACGGCCACCCCGTCGCGCAGCACGATCTCCGCGTGGAACATCATCGCCTCCGCGTCTTGGACGAGGATCTGCACCAAGCGCCGCCGCAGCGGCCCCGCCGCCTTGTGAGCGAGCACCGCCTCTTTGCCGATGAACCCGCCCGGCTTCTTCAAGTCCACCGCGAAGCCCAGCCCGGCCTCCAGCGGCGAGTCTGTGTTGTCGATGTCGTGGCCGTAGTCGCGGTACGCCTTCTCCATGCGGAGGCTCGCCAGCGCCTTCAGCCCCGCGTGGCGCAGCCCGAAGCGCGCGCCGACCTCGACGATGCGGTCGTACACATGGGTCGCCTGCTCGGCCGGGATATACAGCTCGTACCCCAGCTCCCCCAGGTACGTGATCCGCACGCACAGCACCCGCGCCAGCCCGACGTCGATCTCCCGCGCCGTACGGAACGGGAACGCCTCGTTCGACAGATCCGCGCCGGTCAGCGCCTGCATCAACGCCCGCGAGTCCGGCCCTTGCACGTTGAGCTGCGCGTAGCCCGAGGTCACGTCGGTCACCGACATGAACGCGTCCGCGGGCGTATGGCGGCGCATCCACGCCTCCACGTGGCGGTGCGCCGTATCGGAGGCGACCACCCAGAAGCGGTCCTCCGCCAGCTTCGTCACCGTCAGATCCGCCTCCAGCGTCCCCCCCTCATTGAGCCACTGCGTATACGTGATCCACCCCGCCTCGCCGTCGACCTGATTCGCCGAGATCCAGTTGAGAACGCGCCCCGCGTCCCGCCCCTGCACCAAGAATTTCGCCATAAACGACATATCCATCACGATCACCCCCTCCCGCGCCGCCTTGTGCTCCTCAGCCCACCATTGGAACCACCGCTGCCGCCCCCACGACAGCGGCCCCGGATCCGCCGACTCGCCCGCCGGCGCGTACCAGTCCGCCCCCTCCCAGCCGCTCACGTCGCGGAAGTACGCCCCCTGCGCCGCCAGCCGCTCATAAAACGCCGAGCGCTTGGCCCCCCGCGCCGTCTGCATCGACCGCGTCGGATAGTGACACTGAAACACCATGCCCAGCGACTCGACCGTGCGCAGCCGCCGGTACTCCGGCGTATTTTGGTACGGGTGAAGCCGATCCACGTGCATCCCCGTCACGTCCACGTCAGGCCGCCCATGGATGATCCAGTGCGCCAGCACCCGCCCCAGCCCGCCCCCGGTCAGGATCCCGATCGAGTTCAGCCCCGCCGCGACGAAGTACCCGCGCAGCTCCGGCGCCTCGCCCACGCAGGGCCGCAGATCGGGCGTGAAGCTCTCCGGTCCGCAGAAGAATTTTTTAATGCCCGCCTCCAGCGACGCTGGCACCCGCGCCATCGCCCGCTCGAGGTACGGCCCCATCCGCTCCCAGTCCGGCGCGATCTCGCCGAACGAGAAATTCTCCGGGATCCCCTCCACCTTCCACGGCGCGCAGATCGGCTCAAAGAGCCCGATCAGCAGCCCGCCCCCTCCTCGCGGATATACGCGTGCGACGCCGGGTCCTCGATCACCGGCAGATCGCGGTGCACCCCCGCGATCGGCTCGGTCAATAGATAGTAGTGCTCCGCTGCTTGCAGCGGCACGGTCACCCCAGAGGCCGCCCCGAGCTGCCGCGCCCAGATCCCCGCGCAGTTCACCACGTACTCGCACTCGATCGCCCCCGCCGTGGTCGCCACCCCCACGACCGCGCCGCCCCGCGTCAGCACCTGCGTCGCCGCCACCCCCTCGACGATCGTCGCGCCTTGCAGCCGCGCCCCCTTCGCCAGCGCCATCGTCACGTCCACCGGGTCGACCCGCCCGTCCTCCTTCACATAAAAGCCCGCGAGGATGTCCTCGGTGCGCGCGAGCGGGAACAGCGCGCTCACCTCGCGCGGCGACAGCTCCTGCACGTCCACCCCGCACAGCCGGTTAAACGCCGACACCCGGCGATACTCCTCCAGCCGGTCGCGATCCGCCGCGCACTCGATGAACCCGATCTGCCGCAGCCCCGTCGCCTGCCCGGTCTCCGCCTCGAGCCGCGCGTAGAGGTCGCGCGTGTATTTCCGCATCTCGGTCGACGTCTCCGAGGTCGAGCCGAACGTGACCATCAGGCCAGCCGCGTGCCACGTCGTGCCCGAGGTGATCCGGTCGCGCTCGAGCAGCACCACGTCACGCCAGCCCATGTGCGCGAGGTGATACGCGACCGAGCAGCCGATCACCCCCCCGCCGATCACGACCACCCGAGCGCGCTGAGGGAGAGCTCCATCGATCCGCATGAGGCGGGCAAGCTAGGCGAGCGAGAGCGCGCGGTCAACCACGCCCGCGCCGCCGCGCCGCCCGCTCAACGCGGCACGAACGACACCGACACCACCCGCTCCCCCAGCCCCGCCTCCGCGCCGACCGCGTCCACCCAGCACCAGCCGTCGAGGCTCACATACGCCGCCGCGCACGCCGAGATCCCGACCGAGGCGTCCCCCATCGGCTCCGCGTGCAGCGCCAGCCGCGTGCCGTACGGCACCCCCACCGCGCAGCTCTCCGAGCACTCGACCCGCCCGTCCTCGCTCCACACCGTCCCTTCGCCGACGATCTCCAGCCGGATCGTCTGCGTCGGCCGCGGCATCAGCAGCTCTGGCAGGCGCACATACAGCCGATCGCCGCCGCTCGTCGCCGCGATCATCCCGTCCGCCGCCTGCGCCGCCGCGATCCGCACCGCCCCTGCGTGCGCTCCTACGCCGCCGCCCTCTGGCGCCAGCAGCTCGCTCTTCAACGAGCCATCGCCCGCGATCCGAGCAGCGCCAGCGCCAGCGCGCCGCAGCCGCCCCGATCGCGTAGATCACCCGCCAACGCCCGGTCGGCCCCGAGATCACGCGCGGGTGCGCCGCAGCCCCCAGCGTATACGTCGTCCACGCCTCGTCCTTCAGCACCGCGTAGATCCCCGCGCGTCGATCACCCTCCCCGCCGACCCCGCTCACCGTCCCGCCGATCACCGCGTCATTCCAGGCCGCGTGCAGCGCCCCGTCCGCCCGCAGGCGCACGCCGCCGCCGAAGCCAGGCGCCACCGGCCGCGGCAGATCGAAGCGCGTCACCACCTCACCGCGCACCCGCAGCGCCGCCGCCGGCTCCGCGAGCAGCAGAGCCACCTCCCCGTCCGCCGCCGCGTCCGCGTCCAGCAGCGCCCCCGCCAGCGCCGCCGGCGAAGCGACCCACGCGCCCTCGTCGCCGCGGCGCAGCAGCGCGATCGTCCCGTCCTCTCGGCCGACGACCGCCACCATCGCCTCCCCGCCGCGAGCAAGCGCATCTCCCTCACGGGCGAGCCAGCCGGCGCCACCGCCTCCTCCTCCCACGCTGAGTCGGCCGCGCCCCGCCAGCGATGCACGATCTGCCCGTGAAACCCCGCGTCAGCCGAGCGCACCTCGATCAGCGCGTGGATCACCCCGCCCTGGGCGAGCAGCGCCGAGGAGCGCATCTCCGCGGCCACCTCGCCGATCGCGTCACACCCCTCGGCGAAGCGCGCGTACGTCGGCGACGTCGCGCAGCCGGCCCCAGCCCCCTCGTCCATCGACCCCGCGAGCAGGTGCACCTCCCCCGCCGCGTCGATCGCCACCGAAGCGCCCCCCGCGGCCCCCCCCGCGCAGCCTTGGCCGCGCAGATCAAACCACCCGGTGGCGCGCTCGCCCGGGCAGCGGCTGAATAAATGATACATCTCCGCCCCCATCAGCTCGCTATCCGCCGCCAACGTCATTTCATAACCATCTGTGAAGCTCTCGATCGCACGCCTCACCCCGTCGATCACCAAATACGTCGGCGTCGCCCCGTCGACCGTATATGTCGACAGCGGCGCGAGCGCCGGCCGCTGCCCCTCGGACATCGTGTATAGCGCCGCCACCGCCCCTACTGTCGCAGATCCGAACAACCGCGCGGCCGACGCCGCCGGCATCAAGCCGTAGATCCTGCGCCCGCCGCCGGCGTCGCTCGCGCCCCACCAGCCGAAGAGCGCCTCCGCGCCGGCTGTCCTGACTATCGCCGATCTCCCCGTCTCCGCCGTCTTCGCCCCCTGAACCGTGGCAAGCGGCGAGGACGAGGCAAAGCGCGAGGCCAATCGCACCACGGAGCCGCCGGATCTGCATGCCCGATTCTCCCACAAGCACGATATTTACGGAACCCCGATGACGCAGGGTCCCCTCACTCTTCCTGGAGCGAAACCACCCGGCGCGCTCCTGAGCGGCCCCTCTGCGGCCGTTAGCCCGATCACGCGATCGCGCGATCGCGCGACAGGCCAGCCGGAATCAACACACTGTAACGACCTTACAGACACCGCGATACACTCATTCTTCACCAGCGGAGGCGACACGCCGCTCGCGCGGCGCTGAGGCTCACGGCCCCCGAGCGGCGCAGACCCCATCGCTGAAGATCGTCGAAGATCCAACGATCAGGCGTGACGCTCCCGCCGTCGATCGGTTAGCCTCGAGCGGTGCTCACGGCCCTCATGGCGCTCGCTTGGCTGCTCGGCGCGGGTCCCGACGGCGATCGCGACCCCGACGACGGTCGAGACGACGTCCCGCCGCGTCCGGCCGTCCTCGACCTGAGCGGCGCAGCCGCGCCCACGAGCGCGAGCGACCCCAGCGACCGACGCACCTGGATCACCCACCAGATCACCCCCCACGAGCGCCTCAGCCAGATCGCCGCCCGCTACGCCGTCAAGCGCGACGAGGTCGTCGAGTGGAACAAGCTCAGCTCGCGGAGGGTCGCCTTAAAGCCGGGCAAGACCCTGCGGATCTACGCCCGCCGCGCCCCGCCGCCCCGCCAGAAGCTCAGCTACACCGCCCAGCCAGGGGACACCTGGAGCTCGATCGCCGTCGACCACCGCGTCGAGCACCGCGACCTGATCGCCATGAACCGCGGCAAACGCAGCCCCAGCCGGGGGACCAGCTCACGATCTGGATCGACCCCGGCGCGCCACGCACCGTCAACGTCGCCCCCGGCCCGCCGCCGCCGCCAGCGCCTGACGGCATCGACGGCGCCCGCAGCGTCGGCGCCCCCAACCGCGGCCGGATCAAAGACGCCGTACAACTCCCCGACAGCCCCTCTACACCCGCGGCTTTGACCGCTGGCTGTGGGGCAGCAGCCACACGATCCGCGCCCTACACGCCGCCATCGCCGACTTCCGCCACCAGAGCGGCTTCGCCGGCGAGATCGTGATCGGCTCGATGAGCCTGCGCCGCGGCGGCCGCTTCGCCCCGCACCGCTCGCATCAATCCGGCCGCGACGTCGACATCCGCCTCCCCTTGCTCCCCGCGCTCCCCCTCACCGCCTTCCCCAACGCCGACGAGATCGACTGGCCCGCCGCCTGGGAGCTCGTGAGGGCGCTCGTCCGCACCGGCGAGATCGAGGTGATCTTCCTCGAGGGCCCGCTGCAGCGCCGCCTCTATCAAGCCGCCCTGTGGGAGGGAGCCACCCCCGATCAGCTCCGCGAGATCATCGCCTGGCCCAACCGCAAGGGCCACGAAGGCGCCCTCGTCCGCCACTCCCGCGGCCACGACGGCCACATCCACGTGCGCTTCCGCTGCGGCCCCGACGAACCTCGCTGCCGTCCGCGACGGAGGGACCCCGAGGCGACGTGGCTGGCCAGCGCCCCGCATTCTCCCGATCCCCCGATAAAAAACGCAATTACAGGAATTTGCGCAACCCCTTGCGCACCCACGGAGGCGGGTTCATCTTCAGCGAGTCATGCCCTTCGACGCCGCCCCTACCCCTGCACGCCTCCAGGAGCGCCCGATCCGCTTGATCCGCCGGGCCATGGGGGACAAGAGCACCCGTCGCCAAAAGGCCCGCAAGCTTCTTAGCGCGCTCCGTCACTTCGGCGACGAGCGCCAAGTCGCGCCGCGCCTGCGCCGCCTCCAGGAGCTCGGCTGGATCGAGCAGATCCCCACCCGAACCCAGCGGATCATCGGCGCCATCGACATGTCGAGGTTCTTCATCATCCCCTGCGCGGACGACTACTACCGCACCAAGGGGATCACTTTACTTCCACACCCTCCTACGCCTGCTCGACGACCCCGCCTCCTTGATCGACCCGACCGGCTTCAACTCGTCGCGAGACACGATCATCGGCCACGTCCTCCAGGTCGTCCACGCCAACCCTGACTATGATCTCCAGCTCCTCGAGTCCTTCGAGGATGGCCTCGCTGAGATGGAGTCGCAGGTGCTCGCGCTGCTCGCGGGCACCCACCCGCGCACCGAGTCACTGCTCGCCACCGTCGAGGACCCCGAGTACCACGCCCGCCTCCTCCAGCACGTACGGGCCTTCCGAGCCGGACGCCGCGCCGCTCCTCTCGTCCGCGACAACATCGCCGCCGACGCCCACTTCCAGCGCCCGAGCGCACCTTCGGCGAGCTCCCGAGCGCCATGCGGTACTTCACCAAGCTCCCCAAGACCCCCTCGGCGCCCTAAGGCACCTGCTCACCGTCCGCGAGTTCCCCGCCCACCTCGCCGAGGGCGCCACGCCGCAATAACCCCGCGAGCGGACCACGCGGCCCCCGTTCCAGCCGCGCGGTCCGCTCCCCGATTCAGCTCCGCGACGGGTAGATCCCCTCGAGGGCGATGATGTAGTTGGAGCCCGGTGTACGGCTGCATGTTGTTCACCGGCGCGTTGTTCCCTGCCACGCCGATCGTGTCCGCGGGCGCGACCGAGTTCTTGGCGCTCGCGTAGATCTCTCCGGACGCCAGATAACCCGCCTCCTTCCCGTCCGCGGGCGCGTGCGCCAGCGCGAACGAGTGGCTGTGCGCTGGCAAGTTCGTCGCGAGCAGCGTCGTCGTCGCCGCGCCGCCTTGCTCACCCAGATCCACCGCCGGCAGGCCGGGTCCCTGCCCGATGCCGACGGGCACCCGACCCCGCAGATCGGGGAGCGCGAAGGTCGTCCGCCCGTCGCCGCCATAGGTCGTGCCGAGGATCGAGAAGAGCGCCGACTTGGGCGATCGAGAGGAGCTGGCCTGGCGCAGAAGGCCCAGCCCGGGGCGCGAAGTTACCGGCGAAGAGGATGATCGTACCGATGAATGGTTCCATAGCTGAACACTCCTGAGTGGAGGCTGAGCCTACCAGAGCCTCTGCGCCCCGGCGCCGCCGCAGAAGCGCTCATCTACGCCACGTCACCTCATACAGCTCGACAGCGCTCGGCCGCCCGGCCGTCTCCACCGGGATCCTGTCCACATTCACACAAAAACCATAGCCCTCACACCGAGCGGCGAATCGCGCCGCCGTCGGACGCCCGGGATCCGCGATCGTCGCGGTCCCGCCCGGCGCCAGCGTCCGCGCCAACGCCTGAGCGATCAGATCGATGTTCCCCGACTCGTAGAGCACGTCCGCCGCGACCACCCGCTCGAACACCCCAGATCGGCCGGAAGACGCCGCCAATCGATCATCCGCACCGCTAAGCGGCGCCACCTCGTTCAGCGCCGCGTTCGCGCGCACGAAGTCCAGCGCCTCCGGGTAATAGTCGGTCGCGAGCGCGCGATACCCCGCCGCTGCCGCCACCAGCGACAGCACCCCCACACCACAGCCCAGCTCGAGAAGCGCCCGCCCGCGCCCGGGTTGCCCCGCGAGTCGATCGCCCAGCACCGGCGCGGACCCCAGATCTCCGCCCACACGGGATCCGCCCGTCGCGCGCGAAGGCGTCGTCATCCAGCAGATCATCCGCCGAACGCGGCCGTAAGATCCGCCACGGCCGCCCCCCCGCGAACACCGCGCCGTCGACCGTGCGATAACGGCGACGCAGCGCCTGGATCAGCGCGGCCCCCTCGAGCCCCGCCAACGAACCCTCGACCGCTCCCGCGCCGCTGGACATGCGCGGCGGTGTACCACTCTTCAGCACCGGCCGGGGCCTCCGCGCCCACCCAGCGGCGCCGTAGACGCCTCGACCTCGCCCGCCGATACTGCCGCCGTGGCCGAGCTACGTTTCTACTACGACATCGTCTGCCCCTACGCCTACCTCGCGTCGATGCAGGTCGAAGCGCTCGCCGCCCGCGTCGGCGCCGAGCTCCAGTGGCGGCCAGTCCTGCTCGGCGGCCTCTTCCGCGCCGCCAGCGCCCCCAGCCCCCGCCGCCGCGATGAGCCCGCCTCGCGCCCGCTACAACCTGCTCGACCTCCAGCGCTGGGCCGACCGCTGGGGCGTCCCGCTCACCTTCCCGGCTGCGCACCCGCGCCGCACCGTCGAGGCCATGCGCCTGCTCACCGCCGTCGACCACCAGCCGAAGCGCGTCGAGCTTCAGCCGCGCGCTCTTCCGCGCCTACTGGGCCGACGGACTCGACGTCAGCGACCGCGCCGTCCTCGCCGAGCTCGCCCGCCGCGTCGGCGTCGATCCTGACCTTATGGACAGCCAGACCGCCCGCGACGGCCTCTTCGCCAGCACCGCCGAGGCCGCCCAGCTCGGCGCCTTCGGCGTGCCGGCCCTCGCCGTCGGCGATCGCCTCTGGTGGGGGGCAAGACCGCCTGCACTTCGTCGAGGCCGCGCTCGGCGGCCAGCCGCCACGCCCCGGCGATCGCCCGATCGACCCCCGCGGAGCCCGCCGAGATCGATCTCTTCTTCGACTTCTCCAGCCCCTTCGCCTACCTCGCCGCCACCCAGATCGAGCGGATCGCCGCCGCCCACCGCGCCCGCGTGTGTTGGCGGCCGATCCTCCTCGGCGCCCTCTTCCGCGAGCTCGGCACCCCTGACGTCCCCTCTCTTCACCACAGGCCGGGCCAAGCAGCGCTACATGCTCCGCGACCTCAACGACTGGGCCGCGCTCTGGCGCGTCCCCTTTCGTTTCCCCAGCCACTTCCCGATCCGCACCGTCGTCCCCCTCCGCCTCGCCCCCTGCTCGATCCCGCCCTGATCCTCCCGCTCTTCCACGCCTGCTGGGCCGAAGACCGCGCGATCGACGACCCCGCCGTCCTCGCCGAGCTCCTGCGGGCCGCCGGACATGACCCCGAGGACATGCTCCGACGCGCCGAGGATCCCGCGATCAAGGCCGCCCTCCGCCACAACACCGAGGCCGCCCGCGAGGCCGGGCTGCTGCGGCGTCCCCAGCATGGTCGTCCGTCGCCCCCACAGCCCGCCGGTGCTGCTCTGGGGCAAGATCGCCTCGGCATGTTAGAGGACGTGCTCGCCGGCTGGCAGCCCCCCGCGGCTGAGCCCACCTCCGGCCTTTGGCCGCTCAGCAGTCGTTCGTCGAGCAGATCACCCACCCGTGGTACTGCACGTTGTTGTTCGCGTCGTTCCAGCCGCCCTGGATCCCGCAGCCCTCGTTCCACTTGTAGATCCGATAGTTCACGTTGTTGTCGCCGTTCGGCTCGAAGCCCCCGCACGCGACGTCGCCGTTGCCGTTGTCGGTCATCCAGAAGGTGCACGGCTGGCCCTTGCAGCGGCCCGTCCAGTTGAAGATGTTCTGCGCGCCGTTGTACTTCGGGAACACGTTGTAGAGGTTCGGCACCACGTTGCCGTTCCACGTGTGAATCGACTGCGCCAGCGCCTTCGTCCGCGGCACGATCACCTCCATCCCCGCCGCCGCGCGTTCCGTTGTACGCGCGTCCTGATTGCTCCCCAGCGCCCCGTCGTTGAAGCGCACCATCGTGTAGCCGCAGGCGCCCAGCCCCATCTCGCAGCGCACCGTCAGCAGCGCGATCGGCCCCGCGCCGTCCGGATCGATCACATACAGGCCCGTCGGCGTCCCCGGCGCCGCGATCTTCCAGCGTGTTGCAGCTCGTCGGGTGCACGCACTTACCCGCAGACCACACCCCCGTCGCGCAGTCCGCGTTCACCGTACAGCTCCCGTTCGGCCCGCGCTTCGGGCAGCTCCCTCCACCAGTCGACGTCGCTCTCGCCGCCGTTCTTGAACCCGTCCCCGCAGGTCGGCGGCTTGCACATGTTCGTGCACCCGTCGTTGTTCGACTGATTGGCGTCATCGCACTGCTCGACCCCTTGATACACGAAGCCGTCCCCCCAGGCCGCCGCCTGGCAGGAGTTCAAGCAGGCGTTGTTGTTGCTCTGGTCGCCGTCGTCGCACTGCTCGCCGTTGCTCGGCTGGACGAAGCCGTCCCCGCAGCTCGGCAGCGTGCGGTTCAGCTTACACGCCCCCGTGTTGCTGTTGTTGACCCCCGCGTCGCACTGCTCCCCGGCTGCTTGACCCCGTCGCCGCAATCTGCCAGCTTGCACACGTTCGTACAGCGTCCTCGTTGCTCTCGTTCCCGTCGTCACGCACGCCTCTCCGGGCCCTTGGTCGCCGTCGCCGCAGACATTCAGCACACAGCCTGTCCGGCACGACTTCCCTGGCCCGTTGTTCACCCGTCGTCGCACTGCTCCACCCCTTGGTGGACGAACCCGTCGCCGCAGGCCGCCAGCTCACAAGGCGAGCGTACAAGCGCCGCCGTTGCTGTTCGCCCCGCCGAGGTCGCACGCCTCGTTCCAGGCTCGCCTGAACGAAGCCGTCCACAGCTCAGGGGGGGGATAGTACACGCGCGTCCCGATGCGCCGTCGTCGTTATCGCCGTCAACCCCGTCATCGCAGCCCCTCCCACCGGGTCGACGATCTGGTTACCGGCAGCCCTCGGCACGCAGCTGGCCGAGCAGCCGTCACCCCCGGCGCGTTGTTGCCGTCATCCCGCTGCTCCTTCGGGCTCTTATCGCCGTCCCGCACGTTCACCTTACACATCGCGTTGCAGAGCTGTCCTGGCCCGTTGTTATCGCCGCTGTCACACTCCCACCGCCCCGTCGCCGGTGTTGTAGATGGCCCCGTCGCCGCACGTTGACCGCGCACACGTTCGCATTGCACGCCGCGTTCTGCGAGTTATTGACCCCGTCATCGCGGCCCTCGCCGGCCCCTGGCTGCACAAACCCCATCGCCGCAGGGCGCGTTCGTGCACGCGTCCGTGCACATATCTGTGTTATCGGCGTTTCCGTCGTCGCACTCCTCAAAGGCTGAGACCTCGCCGTCGCCGCACGAGATCAACTTGCAAGCGTTCGAGCAGGCGTCGTCGTCGTCGCTGTTGCCGTCATCACAGCCCTCACCTGGCCCTTATCGCCGTCGCCGCAGACATTGTTCACGTACAATCCGCCTTGCACGAGCTCCTGGGCCGTTGAACGCGCCGTCATACACTCCTCACCTGGGCCCGCGTCCCCGTCGCCGCAGCTATTCTTCGCGCACATCGTAATTTTGCGGCTGCCCCGGGCCGTTCTTCGCCCCGTCATCGCAGGACTCCCCGGGGTCGAGCACCCCGTCGCCGCACTCTGGATCCCCACGCTCGGATCCACCGCCGTCGTCGGCCCATCGTCGCGCTGTCAGACACCCCGTGCTCTCGCTCGTCGACGTCGTCGTCGTGCTCAGCATCGTCGTCGTCACCGGCCCCGTCGACGTGTCGACCGTCATGCCGGATCCCTCCGTCGCGCTCGCCGCGGTCTCCGTCGCGCGCCGCTGCCCGCCAACGCCGCCGCAACCGCCAGCGCGCCGAAACCGCCAGTCGGAACCGCCGCATACACGCTCACTCCCGCTGCGCCGATCCCGAGCGACCGAGGGCGCGGATCCTCACCACCGTACCCAGGTCGCCGATCCCCGCGTCAGGCCACCCCTACCACCCGCGCGCGCAGCGAGGCGCGAGAGCGCGCGAGCGTTCGCGCCGCGCTCCGCTCGCCCGTGCGGCCCTTCGGCTCCATCGCCGCGATCCACTCGCGGATCAGCGCCGCCCCGCGGGTCCGGCGCGAGCCCGCCCAGCTCCTGGCATCTTTACGTCGGGCTCCGTGTGCTCCATCCGGAACACGAGATCGGCGCGTCTGGATCGCCCGGCACGATGTCCATAACTCCAGCCCCCGCGCCGTTCCTGCGGCCACCGGCGCTGCAGATCCCCAGCCGCAAGGATCCTCGACCGACCACTGAAGCCACAGTCGAGCTCTGCGCGTCGCCGCCCTCGCGGCGGTGGCAAGGCGCGCAGTTGCTGTCCATG
>JADJRG010000023.1 GCA_016712315.1 Nannocystis sp.
CGAGGAGGAGCAGCGCCGCCGCCGTCGCCACCGAGGAGAGCGCTGCATGTCGCCCTCCACGCGGCACCCTCCGGAGCCGATCACGCCGCAGAACGGACGCGCGGAAGACGAAGCTGGACCGCGCCCGGCGCGAACGAGGCCGGCGCATGATCTTCGGAGAGAACAAGAACAAGCGCCGCCAGTGAACTGGCGGATAGGTCGTCAAGCGCGAACGGCCGGCGTCGCGCGCTAGAAGTGCGCCCGTGAGCCGCTTTGATGAGATGTCAATCGCCGAGCGGGATCACTCTACGTGCAGGATCGATGGGGCCGGATGTGAGGGATCGAGGAAAGCGTCGGCGTCGGCGCTTCCCATCGGGCGGATCCCAGGATCCGTCTCCAATATCTCCCCAAAACGGAGGTTGAGAGGCGTCGACGAGCGTCGACAGCGTCGGCTCAAGAGACGCGCGAAAAATAAAACGATCCCGGGAGCTTGCGGCGAAAGGCGAAAGAGCGCGTTCAAGGGGTTAACCAAGCTACCCGGGACCCTGTTTTGAGGCAGTAGCGCAGAGGAGGATCTTTCACCTCATGTCGAGGCGTTTGAGTGGCGGGGGCGAAGATCGCGCCACACGCGGCCGCGGCCATTCTGCCACTGCCATCACGTAGGCGAACCATGCGGGGCGAAGAGCCACAACATCGACTGCTCGGCAGATCAGTAGGCAGCGGGCGAGATCCGCTGTGACGGCACGGGCGCGACGAAGAGACAGCGCCCGCGCGCCAGCCCAGCCGCGCCGATCGCCCCCAGACCAGCGCGAGCTGGCCGCCCATCTGTTGGGACGAGCGCTGGTTTGCGAAGGATCGGGGCCGCGATGGCGGCCGACACCACGGGCGCCACCATCGGTGAATCGTCAGGCTGATCTTTGGGGCGAAAACTGGTGCGGTCGCTCTGGGCTTTGGTCGCGCGGTGATCGCAGCTCAGGGCGCTCGCAGCGGTGACGACGGCGGTCGCGCTTGATCGCGGCCGCGCAGCTCGAAGTGCAGCCCAGCGCGCGGTAGCTGCCGGATCATTGCTGCTCAGCCCGCCGATCATCGAATCGGCGATTAACAAAGATACGCAGCCAGACCGTGTGAATGCGCTGGTCGAGGACGGCGAGGATTCGACGACCGGGGACGAAGTCCGGTAGAAGCTCGCTGACCGCAGCCGCGGGAGCGTGCGCACCGCAGGAAGCCGACGATCGGGTCCCAGGTGATCAGCTGGGCTCGCCGGGCTCAGCGCTGGCGCACCCGCGGCGACGCCGAGAACGAACTGGCGACCACGACCGTGAGCGCGACCCAGGCCGAGTAACCCTGGTCGCCGGCTCGCGCGGCGAACAAGGACGCCAGCCCGACCAGCGAGCAAGCGATGAGGCGCGACGGACAATCAACCGCCTCACGCGACCGGGGCTGGCACAGGCTGCGCGCCCTCTCAAACTTCGTCATCGCGGATCCACCGCACTTTCTCGGCACGTCGGGTCCAGGGTATCGCGGACAGGTCTTCGCGCGTCGCCATGGAGTACGCCCAGGACGCGCATTGCCCGCAGCCCAAGCGGGCAGGCGATCCTCGACATGTACATTCAGGCAGGTCCGTGGTCACGCCGCCGCTCACGGCCCGCCCTCAGCCCCCGCCGCGGCCTCCTCCAGTCGATCACCACGCTGCATCGGCGACGCGGCCGCAGCCGGTCCCGGCACTTTTTGCGATCCACGACGAAGGCGCAGGATCGGCGCGGCGCTGCCCTTGCGTCCGCGCGCGGGAGCGCAGCCTCATTGCTCTGCCAGGCTTCGCCTGCGCCCTGCGCCGAGCCTGTCGTACTCCTTTACGCATTGACCTGCAGAAACGTTTTACCCCTGATTATCAACTTCACATCGCACCCGGATCGGGCTGTCGGCGCCTTCCTCGTCCTCCTCAGCGTCATCGCCTTCGACCTGCTCGCGAGATCATCGATACTGGCTGGCTCAAGTCGCGCGTCGTTAGCCAGCTCGGCGCGGGCTCAGCTTCGAGCGCATCGAGCTCCGCCTCTGGGACAGCGAGCTCCGCCTTCGACCTCGGATCGCCCCCAAGGACACCAGCAGCGCCGCCGCCTGCGCCTCCGCGATCTCGGCGTGCGTTGGAGCTGGCCGCTCCTCCTCCGCGGCCGCGCGTCGATTCAGCTCTCGGCTCGACGCCCGCCTCGGCCTGCGCCCCATGGTCGGTCTCTCCCGCCGATCACCCGCCTGCCGCCCCAGGCCGCTCGCTGGCCTCGGCCCGCTGCCGCTCCTTCACCCTCGCCGACAGCAGCCTCGGGATCGTCCTCCTGATCTCCGCCACGATCCCCCTCCTCACCGGCCTGCGCGCCACCCTACCGTCAAGGCGCGTGGGGCACCACCGATCGACGCCCTCACCGCTCGGATCGTCGCCCACAGCGCCGGGCGGCCTCCACGCCGTCAGGCGCCCTCTCCCCGTGCTCCCGCGAGGCGTTTCGCGGACACTGCGCTTAGCGCCTCTGGCCTCCCGCTGCGCCCCTTCCCCGATCTTTTTTAAAGGTCATCGGGATGGACTTCGGCGCTGAAAGCGCCCTCTCGCTCCACGGCCAGCTCACCGCCACCGCGCTGGCCGCCTCCGCGGCCTCCTCCAGCCCAACTTCTACGATCTTGAGCTGCTCGCCCCGCGAGCGCGTCCATCACCCCCCATAGCCGAGGCGATCTTCAGCAGCACGACCACCACCTCGGACGCGCCGATCCTCCTCGGTCGCCCCTCCACCCTAAAGGAGGCGCGCCGCGTATGACCCTCGACGACGCCTTTGAGGCAGACGCGTTGGATCTCATGAGCGAGATCAACCTCACCGGCTGAAAGCTCCGCCAGGACAGCCTCATGGGCCACGACGCGACCATAAAGCGGCCTCGGGGCTCGACCTCGCGCGGGGCGTCATCGGCCTTCACCGACGTCACTGCGCAAGACCGGCGGCACCGCCGAGAGCCGCCTATAGCCCGCAAATCGACCGCCTCGAGGTCATCTCGTCGAGACCAGCGTCACCGACGACACCATCGAGACGTTCAAGGCGATCATCCTCCACCGACCGCGCCTCACGCTCATCACCGGGCGGATCCCCAGCGAGAGCCAGCTCCGGATCGACCCGGAGTGGCAGACCAAGATCTCCACTCCCCTACCCCACCGACGGCGTGCAGATCGTCGACAGCCAGCTCGAGTACCGCGACGAGACCACCAGCCCGCCCTCACGCTTCGTCGTCTCAGGCCTCCAGCTCACCGCCGCCAACCTCGGCCGCGCCGCACGCACCCCCACGCGCCGCGCCGCCACCATCAACGCCCGCGGCCTCGCGCCATGGGCGGCGGCCTCTTCGAGCTCAGCGCCTCCTTCGCCCAGCCAGCGCCCAGCTCGACGGCGGCTCCCGCCCTCGTGATCGACCCGGTCCAGCTCACCCGCTTCAACGGCCTCTTACGCAGCCACGTCGGCGTCGACGTCTCCAGCCGGCACCCTCGGCATGTTCGCCGTTATGGACATCCACGAGGGCCACCTCACCGGCGCCCTCACCCTGATCTCGCCGAAGTCGCGTCCTCGGCGTCGTCGAGGAGTTCATCCAGCACCCGATCACCGGGCTCATCATCGAGCGCCGCCTCCGTCGGCTCCGCGGCCTCACCCTCCACGTCGACCTCCACGTCCGCGACAACCTCTTCCAAAGAGCTGCCGCGCGCCCTGCTCGCCGCCCTGCGCGAGGCCAAGTGACCCGACAGGCGCGCCCGCGAGCCCCGCTGTCGCAGCCACGCCCCCGACTCGCCGCCTCGCCTCGCGCCATCCGTGATGTAATCCCCCGCGATGCCCTCGACCCGCAGATCCGCCCCGCCGCGCGCCGAGCCGCCTCTCGTTCTCCTGCGCGTGTGCCTCGCCCTCGCCGCCTGTTCCGGGCGACGACAGCAGCGCCAGCGCCACACAGACCACCACCCTCAGCGCCACCACCACAGCCACCGCCGCCGCCCCCCTCACGACCGACGCCAGCACCGACGCTGGCACGATGGGCGGCACCGAGAGCACCAGCACCTCGGCCGGGACCGCCACGACCACGTCCTCCTCCTCGACCGATACTGACACCAACACGGGCACCGGCGCCGATACTGACACCGACACTGGCGCTTCGACCACCGACCCTGGCACCACCACGGACGAGCCCACGACCACCGGCAAGCCCGCCTGCGAGGATCAGCCCGAGCTCTGTGACGGCCTCGACAACAACTGCAACGAGCTCTTCGACGAGGCTGCGACTGCACCCCGCCGGACCTCGACCTCACCGCCCTCGACGGATACACCGCCCGCGTCGTCCTCGAGGTAGGCAAAGACCTCGGCGCCTACGGCCGCCTCGGCGACGTCGAGCGCGCCCTCGGCCCTATTGGGAGCTCCCGGGCGAGGGCGTGCTCTTCACCCTCAACAACGCCGCCAACACCGCCGGCGGCGTCGGCCGCATGGATCACGACGGCAACTTCGCCGGCTGGGTCGTCGATCCCGCCGCGGGCCTGCTCCCGCCCAACCCCTACCTCGAGTACGCCTACGGCGGCGTCCTCTACAGCTGCACCACCGTCAACGGCAATTGGATCCACAAGATCTCGCCCGACGGCCAAGTCCAGACCTTCGTCAGCCACGGCAATTGCGAGGGCCTGATCTACGGCGACCGCGGCGACGGCCAGCAGCGCCTCTACGCCAGCAATGGAGCGAGGGCAAGGTCTACGAGATCGGCGAAGACGCCTCACGCACCCTGCTCGCCAGCGATCTCTTCATCGTCGTCGACCTCGCGATCCCGCCGCCCACCAGCGCCCTTCAAGCCAGGGCTCTACGCGATCAACCAGACCGTCGAGGGCCTCCACCGGATCGCCACGGACAACAGCGTCACCCTCGATTACCCCTACAGCCTCGGCTACGGCGTCGGCGAAGAGATCAGCTTCGCCGCCCCCAAGTCCGCCTTCCGCGACCACTTCTTTCACCTCTCCAACTCCCCAAAATTCGGTCGTCCGCGTCGCTCCTGACTGGCACCTGGGAGCCGGTCATCACCGGCCCTAAGCTCCAGTTCGGCATCTTCAGCACCGGCGCCGTCTTCTCCAGCAACGGCGCCTTTTACTTCTTCACCAACGAAGACGAGGCTGATCATGCGCCTCCAAGCCTGCAACATCGCCGGCCAGTAGCGCCCGCTCCACCGGGAGATCCCGCTCGCTGCACGATCACGGAGCGAACCCGCGCCCCTGCCGCCTACTCCGGCTCGTAGCGCAGCTCTAGCACCGTCTGCCCCAGCGGCCGCGTGTCTTTCTTCGTCGGATCCGCCGCCGCCGCACGTTCACCGCCCCCTCGATCTCGATCCGGCCCGCCCCTGCGCCCCCCACCGCGATCCAGTGCGTCGACGGCTGCCCCGTCACCGCCACCGTCCGCGCCTCCGGATCGCTACGAAGCGTCACCAGACCCGCCCGCGGCGGCGGGTTCGCCAGCGTCACCCCCACCCGCCCTGGCCCCGCCGGAAATTCAGCGCGAGCCAGCCCCGTCGTCCACGCCCCCCGGCCGAGTCCCTTGTAAATTTCTCCGGCCCATAGAACCCAGAGAACACCACCCCCCGCGCCGCCGCCTCCCGCGGCAGCCCCGGGCTCCACGTATACGCCGGCGTCTTAAACAGCGGCCCCTCATTCCACGCCCCGTACATCCTCGCCGACAGCGCCCTGTGGTCCCTTCGCCGCCGTGATCGTCTTGTCAAAGCTGATCTGCGCCGCGCACAGGCTCGCGCAGCCGGTCGGCGTCCGCAGCACCTGCGGCCCCGCCGCCAGCGTCGACCGCAGCCGCACCACCTCCTCCACCGTCACCGTCACCGTCAGCGGCGCCACCTCTCCTGCGGCACCACCAGCGCCAGCCCCAGCCCCTCCGCCGACGGCTGCGCCCACAGCGTCACCGCCGGTCCCAGCCACGCGAAGCGCTCCCTCCCCGATCGATCTCCGCCCGGCTCACCCTCCCCGTCAGCACCGCCCCTCCACCACCCATTCCCGGACAAAGCGCCGCTGCGACAGATCCCACGCCTCCTGCGGAAACTCCTCAAAGATCCGCGCCGTCACCGTCGCCCCCGGCAGCGGCTCGATCGCCGTCATCGACAAGAAAGGCCTCGTCAACGTCGGCCCGAGCCGCCCCAGCTCGCGCTCATCCACCGCCGGCCGCCCCAGCGCCCCTGTCATCGACCACAGCCGCGGGAACGAGAACGCCCCGTGCGTATACACCACCGCCTGCGCGTCGCCCTCCGGCCGCGACACCGCCCGCAGCGCCGCCACGATCGGCAGCGGCGTCGTGCACGCTCCACACCGCAAGCGCCGCCAGCCACGCCGAGGCCCCCGCGCCGACAAAGAGCATCCCCACCCCCGCCACGCGCCCCAGCCGCGCCGCCGCGATCGCCACCAGCGGCGCACAAACCGCCGCCAGCGGCACCTGATAGCGCGGGTGCGTCGGCACGTGCCACAGCAGCAGCGTCGCCAGCGTCGCCGCCAGCACCAACCCCGCCGCCGCCGCCCACCGCCAGCGCCGCCGCGCCAACAAACCTAGCCCGATCCCCGTCGCCAGCGCCCAGATCCCCGTCGCCCACACCCCGCCCAGCCCCCGCACCAACCCCAGGTCCCCGAGCTCCTCCGGCCACCCCGCGCGGGCCCGCTCATTCGCCCCATAATGCTCCGACATCGCCCGAAGCAGCCGCGCCAGCGACCCTGTGTCGATCACCACCGCCGCCGCCACCGCCGCCCCGATCCCGCCGGCCAGCGCCAGATCTTTGCATAACGCCCGAGGCTGCCCCCGCAGCCACACAACCGCGCACAGCCCCAGCGCCGCCAACACCGGCGCGAGCTGCGGCCGCGTCAGCCCCGCCCACACCAGCGCGATCCACCCGAGCCGCGCCCCCCAGCGCGACCCGTGCGCCCAGCCCGCCACCGCCGCCAGCGCCAGCGCCACCGCCGGCGTGCTCGCCAACGCCCGCGGCGCATGAAACCACACCGTCGGCACGAACGCGTGCAGCGTCGCCGCCGCCAGCGCCACCGGCCGCGGCACCACCCGCGCCAGCAGCCACGCCAGCAGCACGAAGCTCGCCGCCGAAGCCGCGCACGACAGCAGCTCCAGCGTCCGCAGCGGATCGCCCACCAGCGGACGCAGCAGCAAACCCAGCCCGATCCACCCCGGGAACCCCGGCGGATGCGGCCGGTGCGCCGGCACATCGAAGTCCAGCAGCGCGCTCGCGAAGATCGCCTCGTCCTGCTCCCACGGCCCATCGGGAAGCGCCGCCACGCGCGTCAGCGCGACCAGCGCAGCGCCACCGCCAAGGGACCAGGACCAAGCCCGCACCGGCGCACTCTAGTCGGCTCTCGCCCCGGTGTCGTCGATTTTCGCGCCTCACTCGCCGCGCGGCGGCGCTCGCCCGCGCTCCCGCGCGAGCCCGAGAGGGGGTTGACGATCGCTCCTCATCCCGACAACCTGGGTCTTCCACCCGTTGATCTGAGGAGAACCCCCCCTATGCGCCGCCCCACCCCCCCGCAGATCCGCCCCGCCGCATCCGACCTGCTCGCCCTGCTCGCCCTGCTCGCCCTGCCCCTCGCCTGCGGCGACGACGCCGCCACCAGCGACACCGCCGGCACCACCGTCGAGACAGCCACCACCGCGGTCACCACCGCCACCACCACCGCCGCCACCCAGGGCAGCGGCAGCATGAGCGACTCGGACGCCACCCAGAGCGGCAGCGCCACCGACTCCGACTCCAACGCCACCACCCAGGGGGAGAGCGACAGCGACCCCAGCGAGACCACCGCCGTCGCCACTGACAGCGACGCGACCACCGACGCGACCACCGACGCGACCACCGACGCGGTCACCACCGGCGACACCGACTCAGGCACCACCGGGGATAGTGACAGTGACTCTGACACCGGCGTCGACTGCGAGGCCAAGTGCGGCAACAGCGAGTGGAGCTACGTCTGGGTCGCCAATTCTGGCGAGCACACCGTCTCCAAGCTCGACACCCGCACCATGATCGAGGAGGCCCGCTATCGCACCCGCCCGGACGGCAGCGGCAGCCCCTCCCGCACCAGCGTCAGCATCGACGGCCGCGCCGTCGCCATCGCCAACCGCTTCGGCGGCCTCACCAAGATCTGGGCCCGCAAGGCCGACTGCGTCGACAAGAACAACAACGGCCAGATCGACACCTCCACCGGCAAGAACGACGTCCTCCCCTTCGCCAACGACGAGTGCATCGCCTGGCACAACCCTTTCAGCAGGTCACCGTCCAGCGCCCCGTCGCCTGGACCTCCGGCGTCTACAACCTCGGGACCTGCCAATACGACGAGCAAAAGATCTGGACGCTCACCGCCAAAGACGGCCTTCAACCCGGCCAGTGCGGCGTCGCCGGGATCTGGGTGCACCGCGTCAACGGCGACACCGGCGTCGTCGAGGACTCCGTCGAGATCCCGCAAAACATCCTCTCCTGCACCTTTGGCAACAGCAGCTGGGGCTTTGGCGCCTACGGCGCCGCCGTCGACCCGCAGAACAACCTCTGGTTCTACGTCTTCGGCCAGGGCAAGATCGCCCGCGTCGACCACGAGACCCTCGCCTACGAGGTCTTTAACGGCGGCTCCTACGGCATCACCGTCGACTCCAAGGGCCGCGTCTGGGACGACAGCCCGCGCCGCTTCGACTACCAGACCAAGACCTGGGCCAACGTGATCGGCAACATCCCCGGAAACGGCGGCTCTGGCGTCGCTGAGGACCTCGAGGGGCGGATCTGGAGCGCCACCACCGGCGGCGTTGGTTGGGTCAATTCCGACACCATGGTGGTCGGCGACATCATCCCCTTGCCCGGCAACAACATCTACCGCGGCATCGCCGTCGACGTCGACGGCTTCATCTGGGCGATCCAGCTCGGCGGCAACGCGGCCTACCGCATCGACCCCGACACCTACGAGACCGCCTTCTACGACGGCCTCAACGCCCCCTACACCTACAGCGACATGAGCGGCGGCCAGATCAGCCAGGTCATCTGCCCCCAATAGCCCGCGCTATCACCATAGGCCCAAAAACACCCCCGCGGGCGCGCGTCAGCGCCCGCGCCGTCGGCGTCGTCGGCCCGCCGCGATCGCGCTCACGATCACCACCGCGGCCACCGCAGACAACCCACCGACCACCCCCACACCATCGCCGCCGCTCGCTCCCGCCGCCTCGCCCGTGCCCGGGCCGGTCGCGCCCGCCGCCGCATCAGCCACCGCCATCGCTGTCTCGCTCGTCGTCCCGGTCGCCCCCTCCGTCCCCGTCGTCCCCGTCGCCTCCGACGCCTCCGCCGCCCCCGTCGTCCCCGTCGCCCCCCGTCGTCTCCGTCGTCCCCTGCGCGCTCTCCTCGGCGATCGCGATCACCCCCGCCACCGTCGTCTCCGCGCGGTCTGTCCCATCGAGCTCGCTCGCCGCCCCCGTCCGTCCCGGTCGTCCCGGTCGTCCCGGTCGCCCCGGTCTCTCCCTCCTCCTCCTCCGCGAATTCCGGCAGCCGCGGCGCTGGCGGCGGCGTCACCGGCTGACGCACCAGCCACTTCGCGTGCGTCGCCACGTACTTGGCGATCTTCGCCGGCTTCAGCGGCTTGAAGGGCAGCGGCGGCCGCCGCGTATGCGCGAGCGGCAGCGTCTGCGTGGTCCCATCGGCGAAGGAGTAGGTGTCGGTGTCGACCACCGCCGTGATCCCGCCCTCCGCGTCGAGTCGCAGCACCCGCACCACCTCATCCACCTGCTGGAGCGGCGATCGCTTGTCCGCGTACAGCGGCGTGTCGAGGAACTGGAACGACGACCCCGCGCGAAAGAGCCGCGAATCGCCCTCGAAGAAGCCGCGCAGCCCCTCCAGCGACATCGCGTCCAGATCGATCGTCGCCGCCACCTCGCGCGCCAGCGCGTAGATGCTCGACCCCTGGCACGACTGATTGCCGCCGATCCACGACGCCAGCGGCCCGTCGCGGAGCACCAGGTAGTTCGGCCGCGCCGCCAATTCATCCTGGTCGTAGAAGTAGAGCGTCGCCCCATCCAGCGCCGCCAGCGCGCTCGTGCAGTACGCCGGGAAAATAAAGAAGACATGCTCCGCGAAGCGATCGACCCCCGCGATCTCCACCCGCGCCCCGATCTCCCGCCCCCACAGCTCCTCCTCCGGCATGACGTCGCCGCGGGCCTCCCACACGCCTGCGCAGAGGCACAGCCCCAGCGCGACCGCGACCCTCGCGGACCCCCGCGCGCTGCCCGTTCCTCGCCGCATCGGCCGCCATCCTAGCAGGGCCCGCCGCGCCGCGGATCAGCCGCTCACCGCCTCACGAGTCACGCGCGCCGCGAGAAGGGCGCCTCGCGCCACATCCGCGCCGCCAGCAGCAGCGGCACCAGCAGATACGGCCCGTTGAACGCGAAGAACAGCCCCAGCCGCTCGGGCGGGGTCCCCGACGTCAGGTCCCAGGCGATGAACTCGCTCACCCCCACGATCATCGCCCCCGCGTAGAGCAGCGCCAGCGGCCGGATCTCCTCCCATCCCTTCACAAAGGCCACCACCAGCGCCGCTGTGATCGGCGCGAACACGAAGCCCGAGATATACAGCCGCACCTGCAGCGTCTGCGGGTTTGAGGCGAAGTAGTGGTCGCCCACCAGCGCCGCGTAGGTCGCGTTCGGATCGAAGCCCGCCGGCCTGATCGCCAGCGCGTGCAGCGCGTCCGAGAGCAACGACGACGCCGTAAACAGCGCGAACGCGACCACGAAGAGCAGGTCGCCGCGGCGCTGCGAGAGCGGGATGATCGGGCCAGACATCGCGCCCAAGCTACCCGCCAAAGCGCCGCCGATCTGCCCCCGCCGCCGGGCCTGTGATCACCGCCACAACCTGGCGCTCGCGCTCAGCCCCGATCTTCCGCTCCAGCGCGTCCCAGAAGCGCGCCTGCATCGTCTCGGCCCCGCGGAGCTGCGCCAGCCGGTTGACCTCCTGCATGCCCGTCGGGCTGGTCACGTTGATCTCCGTCAGCTTGTCGCCCAGCACATCCAGCCCGACAAAGAATTGTCCTCGCGCCTTTAAGAAGGGCCCCACCTCCGCGCAGATCTCGCGGTCACGCGCGCTGAGGTCGGCCAGCGCTGGCGTCCCGCCCATGTGGAAATTATTCCGCAGCTCCCCCGCCGCCGGCACCCGCAGCACCGCCCCGATCGCCTCGCCGTCGACCAGCAAGATCCGCTTGTCGCCCAGCTTCGCCGCCGGCACGAACTCCTGCGCGATCGTCCAGCCGCCGCCGTCGCTGGTGCACAGCTCGAAGAGCGTGCTCAAGTTCGGGTCGTCCTCGCGGGCGATCAGCACCCCGCGGCCGCCGTAGCCGTACACCGGCTTGAGGATCATCTGCCCGCCCAGCTCGCGCAGCGCCGCCCGCAGATCACCTGTCCGACGGAGCAGGAAGGTCCGCGGGATCAGCCCCGGGAAGGCCAAGATCGCCAGCTTCTCGCTCAAGTCGCGCAGCCCCGCCGGCTCGTTGATCACCACCGTCTGCTCGCGCGCCCGGTCCAGCCACCAGGTCGCGATGATGAAGTCTTGGTCGACCGGCGGGTCCTTGCGCATCACCACCGCCGCGAAGCTCGCCGCCGCCCGCACCTCTGGGTCGCTCACCCGCGCCAGCGGCGCGCCCTCGCTCGCCCCCTCCACGGCGATCCGCTGCGCGTGCGCGAACACCTCGTTGTGGCGGAGCAGCAGCCCGTCCAGCTCCGGAGAAGTACACCCGATAGCCCCGGGCCAGCGCCTCCGTGATCATCACGTAGGAGGAGTCGGCCCGCGGGTTCAGGGACGCGAGCGGGTCGAGGACAAAGAGCACGTCGCCGCGCGGCGCGGATCGGTCGGTCATAGCGGCGCGAGCATAACAGCCCGCCGGCCGTCGCCGCACCGCCGCGTCCAGCCCTGCCGCGCCGGTCGCACATCCGATATCTTCGGCGGACCTCCTGAGAAAGCAGGCCGCTGATGCCCTTCGCCTCCGTGCTCCCCTTCGTGCTCGCCCTCGCCACCGCCGACATCGCCCCCGATGAGCGCCCCGTCGAGCAGCCCGTCGCCGAAGCCGACGCGCCCATCGATCCCATCATCGCCGGCGTGCTCGACAGCATGGACCCCGGCGCCCGCGCCGCCCTCGAGGGCATGGATCCCGCCGCCCTGGACGCCCTCGTCTTGCGCGGCCAGCGCGGCGATCCCCTGGACGCCACCGAGCAGCAGATCTTGGCCGCCCTCTCTCAGGCCGCGATCCTCAGCTTCGACGCGAAGCTGTCCTATCAAACAGGTGACATCACCATCGGCGACGAGCTCGCCGTCCTCCACCTCGGCGATCACTTCCGCTACCTCGGCCCGAGCGACGCCGCCCGCGTGCTCACCGAGGCGTGGGGCAACCCACCCAGCGATCTCACCCTCGGCATGATCGTCCCCGCCGAGATCTCGCCCATGGATCCGGGGCGCGGCTGGGGCGTCGTGATCACCTACAGCCAAGAGGGCCACGTCAAGGACGACGACGCCGAGGACATCGACTACGACGAGCTGCTCACCCAGCTCCAAGAGGCCACCGAGGCCAACAACCCCAGCCGCACCGCCCAAGGCTACCCCGCCCTGCACCTCCGCGGCTGGGCCGAGCCGCCCCGCTACGTCCCAGAGATCCGCAGCCTCTACTGGGCCCAGGAGCTCGCCGCCGACGGGGCCCCCGAGGGCTCGCTCAACTACGCGATCCGCGTGCTCGGCCGCAAGGGCGTGCTCGAGCTCAACGCCGTCAGCGCCATGTCCCAGCTCCCGCAAATCAGGCCCGAGATGGAGCGGGTCTACGCGCTCGTCGAGTTCAAGCAGGGCAACCGCTACATCGACTTTGATCCCGACCTCGATGAGGTCGCCGCCTACGGCATCGGCGGCCTGATCGCCGGGAAAGTCGCCCTCAAGGCCGGGCTCTTCGCCGGCCTGCTCAAGCTCCTCATCGCCGGCAAGAAGCTGATCTTCGTCCTCGCCATCGGCCTCGTCGCCGGGATCAAGGGCCTGCTCGGCCGCAACAAGAAGCCCGCCGAGTAGCCCCGCCTCGACGGGTCGGGCGCGCGCCGCCACGCCGGTCACCTTGCGGCGCGGCGCCGCCTCATGGTCTAACGGTCACGCGACCATGCGCCTCGCTCCGATCCTGACCAATGAGACATGTGATCGCCGCTGCGGCTTCCTCTGCGGCGACTGCCAGCCGCGCGAGCGCCCCGCCGTCGCCGCCCCCGCGGCCCTACGCGCCCGGATCGACGCCGCCATCGCCGACGGCGCGGCCGAGCTCCTGCTCACCGGCGGCGAGCCGACCCTGCGCCGCGACCTGCCCGCCATCATCGCGTACATCCGCGCCCGCGGCCCCGCCGTCGCCCTCGCCACCCACGGCGCCCACCTCGACGACGCCGCCATAACCCGCCTCCGCGACGCCGGCCTCGGCCGCGTCCAGCTCCGCCTGCCGGTCTGGGGCCCTCACCTCGACCGCCTCACCCGCACCCCTGGCGCTTGGGCCCGCACCTTCGCGGCCTTAGAGCGCCTGCGAGCCGCCGCCATCCCGCTCGAATTCGCCCTCGCTCTCACCCCCGAGACCGCCCCCACCGCCGCCGACCTGCTCGAGAATCTGCACAATTTTTTTCACCCCCAAGGCGCCCCCAGCGTCCTCCTCGTCGCAGTCCAGCGCTCCCCAGATCGCCGCCCTCTGCTCGACCTGGGGCAGCTCACCGCCCTGATCACCCAGCTCACCGAGCGAGCCCGCGAGCGCGGCCAAGCGCTGCGCCTCGCGCAAGACACCTTCATCCCACCCTGTCTCTTCGACCAGCCGACCCGCGTCGCCCACCTCTACGCCCTCACCCCCGGAGGCCGCGACCGACCCGGCCACGCCCGCGCCGCGGAGTGCGGCGGCTGCGTCTTGGCCGATCGTTGCCCCGGCCCGCCGGAGGCGCTCCGCCGCCGCGCCCCGCCCCCGCAGCTCCGCCCGCAGCGCGACGATCGCCTGCGCCGCCGCCTCTCCGTCATCCACAGCGTCGCCGATCAGATCGCCCGCGAGCTCGTCACCCCCGAGCTCTACAGGAGAGACGACGGCCAGCTCCAGCGCGCCACCACCGTCCGGATCCACTTCCACTGCAACCAATCCTGCGACTTCTGCTTCGTCAGCACCCACCTCCCGCCGCCGCCTCAGCCCGCCGTCGAGGCCGCGATCCGCGAGGCCGCGCGAGGCCGCGGGATCGTCGTGCTCAGCGGCGGCGAACCCACCTTGAGCCCCGATCTCGAGCGTTACATCCGCCTCGCCCGCGCCCACGGTGCCGCCGAGATCGAGCTCCAGACCAACGCCATCCGCCTCGACCAACCCGGCCGCGCCGCCGCCCTGCGCGACGCCGGCTTAGGTCGCGCCTTCGTCTCCCTGCACGGCGCCACCGCGGACGTCGGCGACGCCGTCACCAACGCCCCTGGCACCTTCCAGCGCACCCTCGCCGGCGTCGACGCGCTCACCCGCGCCGGCGTCGACGTCCGCCTCAATTTTGTGCTCTGCCAGAAGAACCACCACCAGCTCCCGGACGCCGTCGATCTCATCCATCACCGCTGGCCCCGCGCCTCCTTGTGCATCTCCTTCGTCGGCCCCTCCACCGACCTCGTCCCGCACACACCCCTGCTGATCCCCAGCTACAGCGACGTCACCCCGAGCCTCTCGGAGGCGCTGCGACGCGCCCGCGCCCACGGCCTCGAGATCACTGGCTTCGACTCCATGTGCGGGATCCCCCTCTGCCTCGTCCCCACCGATCTCGCCCCCTTCCTCGGGCTCGCCGCGATCCCCAAGGACTTCGACCGCGGCGAATTCGCCAAGCCCCCGGCGTGCCAGCGCTGCGCCTTAGAGCCCCGCTGCTTCGGCGTCCGCCGCCGCTACCTCGAGCTCTACGGCGACAGCGAGCTGCGCCCCGCCTGAAGACCGCGACGAACCCGGCCGCGGCCCCCTCGTTCGCGCGCGGGATCTCAGCGGATCCAGATCTGCCCCGCAGTATGATAGAGGTTCGGCCCAGCGGCGAAGCCGCACGCCGTCTTCCAGGGCGCGTCAGTCCCGTTCGGGACGTCACAGGCCGCCGTATAGTAAGACTGCGCCCCGAAGCCCGCCGCGTCGTTCAGCGTGATCACGTTCGCCTCATTATTGAGCACGAGCCCGAAGCGGACCCGCGCGTCATAACACGACTGGTCGTCGTCGATGTTGATCCCCACCTCGACATAGTTCGGGGCGACCGACGCCTCGCCGAGGGTGCGCCCCTGGATCGTCAACCACTCGATCTTCTGGGCGACGCTCTCCCCCTTGAAGTACAGCCCCTTCATCGCCAGATCCGAGCCTACCGGCGTGTTCGTGAACAGATCCAGCGGCGTCTTCGGCGCCGGCAGCGTATACGCCTTACAGCCGAAGACCTTATTCACCGGGTGATACAGGCACCCCCGCAGCTCCCCGCCCACCACCGCGTTGTACGCCGGGAATTTCCCGTCTGACGGGTCCACCGGGTCCAGCACCTTCTCATTCACCACTGAGTTCATCGTCCAGTGCGCGTTATAGAAGTGGAACTGCCCGTTCGTCGGCGCGAAGCGCATCACGAGCGTCCAGCCGCCGCCCTCGCTCGTCATGTCACAATACGCCTGGATCGGCGTCATCGGCCCCTCGCCGTCCGGGTCGAGGTCATAGACCCCGCTGCTCGCGCCCGGCTTCTCGTCCTTCAGCGCCTTGCATGAGATCGCCAGCGCGCAGATCCCTCCTGTGCACACCCCAACCCCGCAGTCGCTCGACCCAGCGCAGGCCTGACCGGCCCCACACCCCTCGCACGCCCCTCCGCCGCAGTCCACGTCGCTCTCCGACCCGCTCAGCAGCCCATCCTCACAGGACGGCGCCGCGCACAGCGAGGTGCACTCATCCGTCTCAGAGCTGTTGCCGTCGTCGCAGAGCTCGACGCCCTCATCATAGGAAACCATCCCCGCAGCTCGCGCTCACACAAGTGCTCAGGCAGGCGTCGCTGTCGTCGTCGTTCGCGTCGTCGCATTGCTCGCCCGCTTGCACCTTCCCGTCGCCGCAGCTCGCGAGCGCGCACGCGTTGGTGCAGTCGTCCATATCCACGTCATTCCCGTCATCGCAGCTCTCGGGCCCGTTCGTCACCCCATCCCCGCAAAACCCCCCCAGCGCCGCGCAGCCAGGCGCGCAGCCGCCGTAGGAGCCGTCATTCACCCCGTCATCGCAGGCTTCGCCCTCGTCGAGCGCCCCGTTCCCGCACAGCTCTGGGGCCGGATCGGTGTCCGTCCCTGAGCTAGTCGACGTCGTCGTCGGATCGCCCGTCGTCGACGTCGTCGAGCCGGTCGTCGACGTCGTCGCCGAGTCGGAGCCGCTGCCGTCGCTGGTCGTCGCCTCGCTCCCGCTCTCGCTCTCGCCTGGTGACGAGCTCACCCCCTCGCTCGTCGAGCCGGAGCCCTCGCCCGTCGTCGCCCCTGAGCCCCCGGCGTCGTCGCTGCAAGCGCCCAGCGCCACGATCAACCCCGGGACCACGAGACACAATGATCGACCCCTACGCATCGCCATCCACCCGATCTGCGCCGCGGCGCAGCTCCACCCTACACGATCGCCTCGCGCGATCGTGCGAGCACAAACAATCCCGGCGGCCGGCGCCGCGCACCGGCCCGCCGCCCGCTCATCCCTGCCCTGATTCGTCCCGAGGCAGCGGCTCTGCCTCGCGGCGCAGCACCAGCGCCTCCATCAGCAGCCGCACGAGCAGCGGCCCCAGCAGCGCCCCCCAGAGGCCGAAGGCCGCCAGGCCGCCGAAGAGCGCCACATAGAGCGCGAGCATCGGCATCCTCAGCGCCGCGTTGCGCGCGAAGATCGGGCGCAGGATGTTATCCGCCGCGCTGATCACCGCCAGCCCCACCACCGCGAGGATGACCCCCTTCAGCGGGTGGCCAGTCAAGAAGAACCCCACCGAGATCGGCACCCACACCAGCCCTGTGCCGACCAGCGGGATAATCGCCGCGACCCCGGTGATCGGGCCCAGCACCCACCAGCGGGGCACCCCGATCGACGCATACACGGCCGTCGCGATCAGCCCCTGGGTCACGCTCGTGAGGCCGACGCCGACCAGCAGCCCGTGCCCAGTCTCATGAAAGGCCGCCGCCATACGATCGAGCTGCCGCGGCCGCAGCGGCGAGTGGAGCTGCATCCAGCTCCACGCGGCCGCGCCGTCGAGCAGGAACACGAACGCGGCGATCAAATAGATAAAGAGCGCCACCAGCCCCTTCGCCGCCGCCCCCGCGACGTTACTCAGCACGTTCATGCCTTGTTCGCCATAACGTTGGATGAGGTCGATCCCCTCCGACAGCGTCTGCGGCAGCCGCGGCGCCTGCGCGTCGTCGGTGCCCGCCGCGATCGCCGCGAGCGCGGTCTTCACCGACGGCATGTGTGAGATCGTCTCGAAAAGATCCCGCGCGCCGACCACCACGCCCACGATCACGAGCACCAGCGGGAGCGCCACCACGAAGAAGAGCGCCAGCGAGAAGACCGCCGCTGCCCGCCGTCGCCCCCACATCCGCCGCTCAAAGCGCAGCAGCATCGGCCGCGCCAGCGCCGCGGTCCACGACGCCAGCACCAGCGCCGGCCACAGCGGCCAACACACCAGCAGCACCCCCGCCGACAGCCCGCCGATCACCCACTTCAGCGGCCCGCCGGCGCCGTCGACCGGCGGCGTGACCCGCGGCGGCGGCAGGCTCCCGCCCTCAGACTCCCAATCGCCGACAGCGGCCCGATCCGCCCCTGACGGGACGATGTCCTTCGTCGAATTTTCCATAGGCATGATCCGTTTTATGAATTCGTGGATACAACCCCGACGAATCTCTGTCAATCGAGTAAAGGCGGCCTCAGCGCCGTCAAACCGGCATGAATGCGGTGCCGGCCGCATCTGTTTCTGAGCCGCCGCGCTGGTCACGCGCGGCGGATCGCGATATCGATCGCGGCAAGGAACCACCACGTTATGTTACGTCTCGCGATCATTTTCCTCGTCATCTCGATCATCGCCGCTATCTTCGGGTTCACCGGCATCTCGGCGGCCTCCGCGGGGGTCGCCCGGATCCTCTTCTTCATCTTCGTCGCCGTCTTCGCCGTGCTCCTCATCCTCGGCCTGCTCGCCCGCCCCAGGTCTAAATAGCCGGCGCCCTCTCAGCCACCCACGCCCCTCGCCCGCGCGCTCTATTTTCATAAATTCTTAGAGCGTGCGCGCCCGATCGTCGACGATCTTGTCGAACTCCGCCAGGTCGAGGGGCTTGATCAGGCACGCGTCCATACCGGCGTCGAGGCACGCCTCGCGATCCCCGGGGAACGCGACCGCGGTGAGGCCGATGATCAGCAGATCCGCCGGCGCGCCCGCGGCGTGCCCCGCCCGGATCCGCCTCGTCATCTCGAGGCCGTCGAGCGCGGGCATATGGCGGTCGAGGAGGAGCACGTCGACGGGCCGGCGCGCCAACGTCTGCAGGGCGAGTTGGCCGTCGTCGGCGACGAGCACCTCGTGGCCGCCTCGTCGCAGCAGCGCCGCGGCGAGGTGCTGGCTGACCACGTCATCGTCCGCGACCAGGATCCGGCGCCGGCGCGCAGCGAGGGCGCGCGGGGGTGAAGCGCGCGCGGCCTCGAGCGCCTCCGGCTGCTTCGCCGCGCCGAGGTCGATGATGAAGCCGAAGGTGCTGCCGACGTCGACCTCGCTCGCGCACCAGATCCGCCCGCCCATCAGCCCGACGAGCTGCCTCGAGATCGCCAACCCGAGGCCGCTGCCGCCGTACTTCAGGTGCTGGGCGTCGATCGCCTGGGTGAAGGGCTCGAAGATCTGAGCGCTCACCGCCGCCGGGAAGCCCATGCCGGTGTCCTTGACCTCGACCACGAGGGCGACCCCGCCGCGGCGCGAGGGCTCCTCGGCGACGCGGGCGATCAGCGCGACCCCGCCGCGCTCGGTGAACTTGATCGCGTTCGCGAGCAGGTTCAGGAGGACCTGGCCGAAGCGCCCGCGGTCCCCATGGACCACGTGGGGGAGCCGCGGGTCGATCTCGACCGTGTACGTCAACCCCTTCACCTCCGCGCTCATCCGCAGGATCGCGTGGTTCCCCGCGATCGTCGCCCGCAGATCGAAGTCGGCCTCGACCAGATCCTCGCGCCCAGCCTCGATCTTGGCCAGATCGAGGAGCCCCGAGACCACATCGAGCAGCGCGCTCGCGGCCTGGTGCGCGATCGTCAGGTACGTGCGGTTCGGACCTTCGACCGCCTGCGCGAGCGCCAGCTCGGTCGCCAAGTAGATGCTGCTCATCGGCGTGCGCAGCTCGTGGCTCATCCGCGCGAGGAACTCGCTCTTCGCGCGGTTGGCCAGCTCCGCCGCCTCCTGCGCGCTCCTGCTGCGCAGCGCCTCGCGCCGCTCCGCGGTGATGTCGCGGAGGACGCAGTAGCCGACCCGCCCGCCGTCTGGGCCGCTATGGCCGCAGCACTCGAAGTGGATCTCGACCGGCTCGCCGTCACGACCCGCGATCAGCCTGGTCTCACAGCTCTGCAGCGCGTCGCCGCGCATCGCCGCGGCGACGCTGCGCGCGAGCTCCGGCGCGGGATCACTCGCGATGAAGCGCGCGAGGGGCTCGCCGACCAGCGCGCCGCAGGGGACCCGCAGCAGCGCCTCGCTCGCGGGGTTCGCCTCGAGGATCGTGCCCGCCGGGTCGAGCGTGAAGTAGGCCGCCGGCGCCCGCTCATAGAGCTCGCGAAAGCGCCTGGCGGACTCTTCCAGCTCCGCGTGGGTCCGGACGAGCTCCTCGTTCTGGAGCTCGAGCTCGACCCGGTGCACGAGCAGCTCGTGCAACAAGCGCGGCAGGTCGACGTCCTCGGCCGAGGGGACCGGCGCTCGCCCAGACAGCACCTCCTCCGCGAGGTGACGCAGCTCGGCCGGTGAGAGGCTCTTGGGGTGATCGCTCCTGGTCACGCTGCTCCTCCTTCGCGGTGGCCCCGGGCCGCCGCCGTCTGCTCGTCGTTGACGCGCCGCAGCTCGGCCTCGAGCGCCTTGGCGACCGTGATGTCGGTGAAGGTGATGACGACCCCGGCGATCCGATCCTCGAGGGTGCGGTAGGGCATGATCTTCGCGGTGAACCAGCGGCCGTCCGAGGTGGTCACCTGGCGCTCGCTGAAGACCAGCGCGCGCAGCACCTCGCGGGCGTCCGCTGCCAGCTCAGGGTAGTTAATCGCCGACGTGATGTCTGTGACCGGGCGGCCGACGTCGCTCGGGATCAGCCGGATGAGCCGGGTCGCCTGCGCAGTGAAGCGCCGCACGTGCAGCGCGGAATCCAAGAAGAGCGTGGCGATGTCCGTGCTGTCGAGCAGGTTGCGCATGTCATCGCTCGCCCGTGAGAGCTCGTCGATCTTCGTCTGGAGCTCCGTATTGAGGGTCTGCAGCTCCTCGTTCATCGACTGCATCTCCTCGCGCGACGTGGTCAGCTCCTCGTTCGTCGACTGAAGCTCTTCGTTGGTCGATTGCAGCTCCTCGTTGGCCGACATCATCTCCTCGTGCGACGACTGCTGCTCCTCGTGCATCGCCTGCAGCTCGCTGCGCAGCGCCAGCGCCTCCGCGCGCGCCTTCACGAGCTCCTCGGAGGCGGCCGGCCGCTTGCGCGCGCGCGCGGGCGCCTCTGCGGCCGCCTCGTGGAGGATCACCAGGATCAGGCCGAAGAGCGGCCCCGGCAGATCGAGGGATGTGACGGCGAGATCGATGACGCGCTCGCCGGCCTCGCTCGCGACCTTCAGCCCCGGTAGCGCGAGCTCGCCGCGCCCCTGCCGGAGCTGGCTGAGCGCGCGCGTGAGGGGGAGCCGCAGCCCCTCGCGCGCCATCGCCAAGATGTTCCAGTTCGCCTTGCCCGCCGGCGGCTCGAGGTAGCGCCCGGTCTGGCCGCTACAGTAGAGGATGTCGCCCGCGTCGTTGATCAGCACCGCGGGCGGCGAGTGGCGCGCGAGCAGCAGCTTGTCCGCGGCGTGCTCGATGTTGGCGACGGGCCGCCGCAGCGGCGCTTCGACGGCGCTGCCGCCCGCGGACGTCGGCGGGAAGACGAGCGCCCCTCTGCGCGGCGTCACCTCGATGCGCCGGTACAGCTTGGCCTTCGCGCTCAGCGGGCTGAAGAGGTGCGTGTGGCCGCCGATCGTCTCGGCGCTGCCCAGGAACAGCACCCCGCCGGGGTTCAAGCTGTAGTGGAAGATCGGCAGCAGCCGGCGCTGCATCTCCGGCTCGATGTAGATGAGGAAGTTGCGGCAGCTCAGCAGATCCAGCCTGGTGAAGGGCGGGTCCGTGAGCACGTTCTGCTGCGCGAAGATCACCATGTCGCGGATCTCCTTGCGCACGCGGTACGACTCGCCGTCGGCGACGAAGAAGCGGGCGAGCCGCTCGCTCGACAGATCCGCGGCGACGCTCGCCGGATAGGTGCCCCTGCGGGCGCGATCGATCGCGTCGGGATCGAGGTCGGTCGCGAAGATCTGCAGCCGACAAGCGACGACCCCCGCCAGCACCTGCTCGCGGAAGGCGATCGCGAGCGAGAACGCCTCCTCCCCGGTCGAGCAGCCGGGGACCCACGCGCGCAGCGTCGCGCCGCGCGCGTGCGCCGCGCCCATCGCCGGCAGCACCTCCTTCGACAGGTACTCCCAGCTCTGCGGGTCACGAAAGAAGCGCGTCACCCCGATCAGCAGCTCCTTGAACAGGTTGTGCACCTCGACCGGGTTCTCCTGCAAGAGCCGCAGGTAGTCGGCGACCGCGGCGAGCTGGTGGATCCCCATCCGCCGCTCGATCCGCCGGACCAGCGTCGTGCTCTTGTACGGCGAGAAGTCGTGGCCTAGCTGCGCGCGCAGGAGCTGGACGATCTCCGCGAGCGTGTCCTTATAGCTGTCGCTGAGGACAGGCTCACGAGCGAGCTCGTGGCCGCAGCGCAGCGCCCCGAGGATCTTCTGCGGCATGGCCTCCACCGTCGCGATGATGTCGGCGAGCCCCGCGTCGATGACGCTCTTCGGCATGCTGTCGAAGCGGGCGACGCTCGGGTCCTGGACCAGCACGAGGCCGCCGCGCTCCTTGATCGAGCGGGCCCCGGCGGTCCCGTCGGAGCCCATGCCCGAGAGGATCACCGCGACCGCCCGGCGCTGCAGCTCGACCGCGAGCGAGCGCAGGAACACGTCGACCGGCAAGCGGAGGCCGCGCGGCCCCGCCGGCTCGGCGAGGCGCAGCGAACCATCCTTGATCGTGAGGTCATGGTTCGGCGGGATCACGTAGACCCGCCTCGCCTCGACCACGGTCTGCTCGTGGACCTCGATCACCTCCATCGTGGTCGCCCGCTGGAGGATCTCCACCAGCATCGTCTTGTGGGTCGGATCCAGGTGCTGGACGACGACAAACGCGAGCTCGCTGTCGGCGGGGACCGCAGCGAGCAGCCCCTCGATCGCCTCGAGACCGCCCGCAGAGGCGCCGACCCCGACGACGGTGACGGGCGTACGCGCGGCGGCCTGCTGCTTGAACGTCAGAGGAGCGTCCGTGATCGCCCGAGAGTACAAGAAACGACCTAGCCGTGCGCGGCGGCGCGCGCGCCGCTGGCGCCGCACGCGCCGCTGGCGCCGCACACCTCCCCGCCCCAGCGCCGCGAACTCCGCCCGTCGTCGCGGCCTTGCCGGGCCACGTCGGCGGTCTAGTCGGCGAAGGCGCGCTGGAAGGCGGGTCGAGCGCGCAGGCGGGCGTGGTAGGACTCCGCGGCGCCTGCCCCTTGGAGCAGGCCGCAGGCGTACGCCCACTCGAGCAGGCCGCCGACGACCACATCCGCCGCGCTGAAGCTGTCACCGAGCAGCCAGCTCTCGGCGATCGAGGGGCCGATCGCCGAGAGCTGGCGGCGCAGAGCGGCGCGCTCGTCGTCGGTCGCGGCGCTGCGGTGGTGCTCCGGGGGCATCCGAAGCATCCGCAGGTACGCGGGATGGATCACCCCGTCGAGGTTGGTCATCGCGAAGAGGATCCACTGGTAGTAGAGCGCACGGGCGCGGGTCCCGTCGGCGGGGACGAGCCGGCGCGCTGGGTCGAGCTCGGCGACGTGCATGCAGATCGCGGCCGACTCGATGAGCGCGCGGCCCTCGTCGTCGACCAGCGCGGGCACGCTGCCGAGCGGGTGCACCGCGAGGTACTCGGGCCGCTTGTGGTCGCCGCCGCTGAGGCTGATCCGTTCGATCTCATACTGGATGCCGGCCTCCTCGAGCGCCCAGCGGCAGCGGTGAGATGAGGTCATCGCGGCGTGGTAGAGCTTGATCATCCGAAGATCCTAGCGGGATCCCTCGGGCGAGGGCGCTCCGCCGGGCCCCACGGAGGCGGCCAGCTCGATCACGAAGGTAGAGCCGTGACCTGGCGCGCTGACGACCGAGATCGCCCCGCCGAGGAGCTCGCAGAGGCGACGGGTGATCGTGAGCCCGAGGCCGGTGCCGCCGGCGCGGCGGGTCGAGGAGCCATCCGCCTGGTGAAACGCCTCAAAGATCCGGCGCGCCTGCTCGTGGCTCATACCGACCCCAGTGTCCTCGACGATGAAGCGGATCCGGTCGCCGTCGCGGCTGGCGCGCAGGGTGATCGTCCCGCGATCGGTGAACTTCGCGGCGTTCCCGAGGACATTGAGGAGGATCTGGCGGACCCGCGTCGGGTCGCTGAACATGTCCCCGAGATCTCGCGGGAGATCGAGGCGGAGGACGTTCGCGCCGCGCTGCACCGCCGGGCCGACAGCGTCGGCGACCTCGAGCGCGAGCGCGCGCGCGTCGAAGCGCTCGGGGAAGACCGTGAGGCGCTCCGCCTCGATCTTCGAGAGATCGAGGATGTCGCTGATCACCTGCAAGAGGTGGGCGCCGGCGCGCTGGATCCGGGTGACATCGCGGAGCAGCTCCTCGTCGCCGCGCTCCTCGACGATCTCCCCGATCAGCTCCGCGTAGCCGATGATCGCGTTGAGCGGGGTGCGCAGCTCGTGGCTCATATTGGCGAGGAAGGCGCTCTTGCTGCGGCTCGCGGCCTCGGCGGCGCTCCTCGCCTCGTCCAGGCGGGTGACCAGTCGGGCCTGCTCGATCGAGGTGGCGATCTGCGCGCTGAGCAGGCGGAGCGTCTCGACCCGAGCGGGCGTGAACACCCCCTGCGTGACGCTGTTCTCGAGGTAGAGGACGCCGATCCCCTGACCGCGGAGCGCGAGCGGCAGGCACAACATGGAGCGCGGGCGCCGCTCGCGGAGGGCTGGGTCGGTCCGCAGCAGCTCCACCAGCTCCGGGTCGTCGAGGGTGAGCTGGCGGAGCGCGCGGAAAGAGAGGCGGATCGGCGCGGCCGGCACGTCGTCGCGCTCGTCGAGCAGTCGGGCCGCGCCTACAGCCCGGGGACGGGCCTCGCCGGTGAATTCGCCGACGACGGTGAGCCCGCGCGGCTCATGCAGGACCAGCACCCCGCCGCTGGCGCCCGCGGTGACGGCGACGATCCGCATCACGGCCCGCACGAGCTCGTCCAAATTGCTCTCGGCGGCGAGCGTCTGCGAGGCGCGGAGGACGCTGCGGAGATCGAGATCTGCTTGCCCTAAAGACAGGTCCTTGGGAACACCCTTGGTCGACGAGGCGGCCGCGGGCGGGCCGCTCGCGGCGAGCTCGCGGCGCAGCGCCGCGGCCTTGGGGGCGGCGCCCCAGCGCTCGTACAGCTCGCACGCGTCGCGCAGGAGGTGCTGGCTCAAATAGGCCTGCCCGCGCGCGCAGAAGAAGGCGGCGGCGCGCTCGGCGGCGAGGGCGGCGTGCCAAGGGTACCCCGCGGCGAGGGCGAGCCTGATGGCGCGGTCGTAGGCGGCGGCGGCGCGCTCATGATCGCCGCGGAGGCGGGCGCGCTCGGCGTCGACGAGGCTCGCGCGGTGCGCGTAGGTGGCGTGAGCGCCGGCCGCCCACCCGTCGAGTGTGGCGTGGTAGCGGTCGATCCACGGCAGCGCCTCGGCGGCCTCGATCTCGCCGCCGCCGCACCCGTCCGCGAGCGCGAGCGCGCCGAAGAACGGCAGCTCCGTCGTGAAGTAGAAGCCGTACCCGGCCTCGATCTCAGGCCCTACCGCCCGCAGCAGCGCGACCGCGACGGCGGCGCGGCGGAAGAGGACCGCCAGCTGGAGCTTGGCGAGGTAGTACCAGCGCAGCGCGAAGGTGAGCTTGCCCTCACGGAGGCGCTCGGCGAGCGCGCCCTCGTCGAAGCTGGCGTCGGTGAGGGTGTCGGGGGCGATCGTCTCGCCGGCGAGGGCGGCGATGAATTGGCGGGCCACAGCGATCACCGCGATCGACGAGGCGACCTTGGTGCGCTGCATCAGCGCGAGCGCGTCGTCGGCGGCCGCGGCGAGATCGACGAGCGGGCGACCGAGCGCGAGCATCGCGATGATCTGGTGGCTACACGCGAACGAGAGGTAGTTGTAGTCGCCGGAGTCGAGGCCCTCACGGCGCGCGATCTGCAGATCGTCGAGCACGTCGGGCAGCGGCCACGAGAAGTGGGTATAGGACGCGAAGACGAAGCGGAGCCGGCAGCGCAGCTCGTGGCTGCCGCGGCGATCGTTGAGGGCGAGCGCGAAGCGTCCGAACGACTCCGCGTCGCGGTAAGCGCCCCGGGCGGTGGCCAGGAAGAAGCCGAAGATCACGTAGGTGAAGGCGGCGAGGCTCGTATGTCCGTGGTCGATGGTGAGGCGCACCTGCTTGGCGATGATCAGCGCGTAGAGCTGAGGCATCGTCATATTCGCCGGCGTGAGCAGCTCTTGCAGCAGCCCCAGGGCGGCGCTGTGGTCGGGGTCGACGAGCGCGGGCGCCTCCATCAAGACGGCGAAGGGGCGACTGCCGAGCTCCCGTTGGATCGCCGCCAGCTCGTCGGCGACCGCGGCGCGCTGCGCCTCGGCGTCGACCGGGAGATCGACGCCGAGGAGGGCGAGGCCGCGGCGGCCGGCGTCGATCGCCGCGGCGATCTGGCCGAGCGTGACGCAGACGGTGACGCGCAGCGCCTCGACCTGGGCGCGCTGACGGGGCGTGAGAGGCCGGGCGCTGAGCGCGTCGAGGCGAGCGAGCGCCCGCGAGCGCTCGCCGCTGAGGTAATCGCACGCGACCCGTTCGGCGTGGATCTCGAAGGTGAGCGCCTCGTCGCTCGCCCAACCCTCCGGGCCGAGCAGATCGAGGCCGACCTCCAGATAGTTGGCCGCGGCCTCGTAGCTGGCGCTATCGCGGGCGCGGCGGGCGGCCTCGCGGTGCAAGGCGGCGGCGCGTCGTCTCAGCGCTGGGCTCAGCAGGCGCGCGCCCGCGTGGCCGAGGTGAGCGACGATCTCAAAGAGCGCCTCGGGGTCCGCGGGATCCGCGTCGCGGGCGAGCAGGGCGAGGGCGACGCGCAGGTGGAGCTCGGGGCGCTGCGCGGCGGGCAGCTCGCCGGCCGCGGCTTGACGCACACGATCGTGGAAGAAGCGGAGGTGCGGGCCCGCCGGGACGATCAGGTCGAGCGCCAGCGCCGGTTCAAGGAGCTGCTGCGCGTCGGCGCGGGCGATCTCGAGCAGCGCCGCGAGCAGCTCGAGATCGAAGCGGCCGCCGAGGTGAGCGGCGAAGGTGAGCGCGCGTCGACACGGCTCGGACAGGCGCCTCAGCGCGCCGCCGATCAGCTCGGCGACGGAGACGGGGACGCGCGCGGCGTTGACGCCCGCGAGCCGCCAGGTCCAAGCGCCGGCGCTGGCGTCGATCCGCAGGCCGGCCTCGCGGTGGAGGAAGCGCAGGTACTCGCGGGCGAAGAGGGGGTTCCCCTGGGAGCGACGTAGCAGCTCGTCGACCAGCGCGTCGACGTCGGCGGCGCCGCCGAGGGCGTCGACGACGAGCGCGCGGAGGGCCGCGCGGTCGAGCGGCTGGAGCTCGATCTCCGCCGGCGGAGGCGCGAGCGCGCGCAAGGCTTCGAGGTGACGCTGGAGGGGTCGAGCGCCGCGCAGCTCGTCGCTGCGATAGACCAAGGCGACGACGAGGTGTCGGGCCTCGAGGCCGCTCGTGAGCGCCTCAATGAAGCGGAGGCTGGCGAGATCGGCCCACTGGAGATCATCGAGGAGCAGGAGGAGCGGCCGCTCCGGACGGGCGAAGCAGGCGATGAAGCGCTGGAGGGCGAGGTGCAGGCGCTGCCGCTGCTCGGCCGCAGGCAAGGGCGCCGGCGCCGGTAGAGCGCCGACCACGCGCTGAACGTCCGGCACCAGCTCGACGAGCGCGGAGAGGCCGCCGCCGACGCTCGCGCGCAGGCGCTCTCGCCACGCGTCGACCTCTCCTTCGCTGCCCCCGAGGACCTGTCTTAAGAGGCTGTTGAACGCCTGGGTGAGCGCGGAGAACGGCTCGCTGCGGCGCTGCGGCTCGAACCTCCCGGCGGTGAAGCGGAGGCGCTCGCGCAGGCGTTCGGCGTGCTCAGCGACGAGGGCGCTCTTGCCGACGCCCGACGCTCCTGCGACCAAGCAGACGGCGCGCTCGCCGGCCGCGGCGCGCTCGAACGCGGCGAGCAGGGCCGCCTGCGCGTCATCGCGCCCGTAGAGGCCGTCGGGGAGGACGAGCCGGGCGGCGGCGCTGTAGCCGAGGTGCGGCGTGAAGGTCGCCCGCGGGGCCGCTGCGGCGCGCATGAGATCCGCGCGCATGGCGGCGGCGCTGGCGTAGCGATCCTCTGGGTTCTTGGCCAGCAGGACCTCGATGATCGCGGCGAGCGCGGGCGGAGCCGCCGGAGCGCGCTGGACGAGGGGCGGCGGGATCTGCGTGAGGTGGGCGTGGAGCAGCTCGAGCGGATCGTCGGCGACGAACGGCGGCGCGCCGGCGAGGGCGGCGTAGAGGGCGGCGCCGAGGGCGTACAGATCGACGCGAGCGTCGCAGACCTGGCGGGTGCGGCCGCTCTGCTCGGGCGCGAGATAGGCGATCGCGGCGCTGAGGCCCTCGCCGAGGCGCGGCGCGCGACCGTCGAAGCTGACCTGCGAGAGGGCAGCGAGGCGAACGCGTGGTTGGTCGTTCTCGTCGACCCAGATCGCCGCCGGGCAGAGCGCGCCGTGGACCGCGCCGAGGGCGTGGAGGCGCTCGAGCGCGTCCGCGGCGGCGAGGGCGAGGGCGAAGGCGGCGGCCGGGTCGCGCCAACGCGGCGCGCCGGGCTCGAGCGGGGCGCCCAGGAAATGCTCGTAGATGAGGACCGCTCGATCCCCGCGGCGCTCGATGCGGCGACCCAGCACGATCGGCGGCCCAGCGGAGTCGCCTCGCTCCGCGGCGAGGGTGATGAGGCGGCGATGGACCGCGAGCTCCCCCTCAAGCTCGGCGGCTGCGCCCGGCCGGTCATCATTCGGCGCCCGCAGGAGCACATCGACGCCGCGTTGGCGAGCCCGAGCGATCAACCACGAGGCGTCACGGAGCAGCGGCGTGACGAATTCATAGCCGGCGATCTCCAGAAGGCGCGTGATCTCGGGGACTCGACTCACCGGGCCCTTGAGCTTCACACGGCCCTGGCGTCCCGCCCAGAGGCTCCACACCTGCGGCCCGGGAGCGCGCGACCGAGCCGATCCGCGCGCCCCTCGCGGGGGTATGTACATAGGGGTCGATAGGGCGCCCGACCGTCTCAGCCCTCGGGCGGATACGTCACCAAGCTCAACCCCGCCCCGGTCATGTCTGAGTAGGTGTACGGACCGCTCAGCCCCGCCACCTCCATCAGCACCGCGTACGTGATCGGATCAACTTTGAAGGCTCGATCCGCGTCGCGGTCGACCACCCACACCGCCCCGTCCACGTCGATGCTCACCCCCACGGGCATCATCGCCCCCGGGATCGTCACCGTCGGCGCCACGATCGCGGCGCTCTCTGTGTCGACGACCACCAGCCCCGCCGGGTTATTGAGGGCGATGAAGGCCCGCCCGAAGCGGTCGATCTGCAGCCCGCGCATCCGGCCCGTCGGGATCGTCAAGTGCGTCCACGTCCCCTTGCCCTGGTCATAGCGGTACACCGTCTGCTCCCCCGCCAACCACGGGTTCCCGTCGCGATCCACCGCGATCCCGTACAAGTAGAATTTCGCGCCCCCCGGAGGAGCCTCGATCTCGATCCGCTCCACCTCGAGCGTCTCGCTGTCGATCCGCACCAGCGGCCCCTTGCTCCACCCCAGCGCCCAGAAGTCCCCCTGACGATCCACCGCCCCCCCGTACGGCCCGTGCTTCAGATCGCCCCACTGCGGCACGCTCACCTCGTCCAGGATCGCCCCGCTCTTCCCGTCCAGCCGCCTAAAATTCCCCGTCTTCGTCGGGTAGTCGTACCAGCCCACCCACACCCGCGGGTTCACCGTCGGGCACAGCGCGTGATCGACCGCCGCCTCCCACGCGATCGGCCGCGGCCCCGCCGAGTGCAGCTCCATACCTGCCCCATCGGGCAGATCGACCCGCCACAGCACGCACTCGTCCTCGCCCCACGGCAGCACCTCGCCCGCCCCCGTCGACGTCTGGATCCCCGCGATCCCGTTGCTCTCGACGCAGCGCTCCGCCGCCCCCGCGATCTTCGTGATCCCCCCCGCACGATCCGCCACCGCCACGTCCCCGGCCAGGTTCACCGAGGTGCGAGACGGGTTCGTCAGCCCTGGCCCCACCCGATACCGAGCGCGCTCGATCCCCGTCTTCACCTCGATCTTCGAGACCGTACCTTCGGGCGAGTTCGCGATCCAGATGTGCGCGAACGACTCCTTAAACTTCGGCGTCCACGGCCCGCAGTCGCCGCCGCCGCCCAGCGTGTCGTCGCTGTCATCGAGGTCTAATTTCGGCCCGCTCGTCGGCCCCTCGCCGCTCTCATCGCCGCCCGCCGAGCCATCACCGCCGCTCGCGCTCGCCCCGCTCGCTCCGTCGCTGCTACCGCCGCTCGCGCTCGTGATCCCCTGCGTCGCCGAGGCGCCGCCGGTGAAGCTCGTCGCGCTCGGGCGCCCCCCGTCATCCCCCGCGCAGGAGGCGAAGCACGACGAGACGATCAAGCAGGGGATCAACGAACGCGCAGAGATCAGCATGGTCCGCGGCGCACGCTAGCAGACTCCGCCCGACGAGCGAAGCCGCGCCCACTCCACGTAATTGCAACTACAAAAAAATCCACAGCCGTCGCGATGATCAACCAGTCTCACCGCCATCGATCGCCAACGCCTGTCCGTTGATCCCTCCCGCCTCCGGCCCCGCCAGGAACACGATCAGCGCCGCCACCTCCTCCGGCCCCAGCAGCCGCCCCTGCGGCGAGAAGCCCGCCAACGCCGCCCGCGCCGCCGACTCGCTGCGCTGCGTCGACGCCTGGATCTTCAAAACTGCCTCTTGGACCAGATCTGTGTCCGTAAACCCCGGGCACACCGCGTTCACCGTCACCCCCTTGCTCGCCACCTCAGCCGCCAGCGCCCGCGTCCAGCCGAGCAGCCCCGCCTTCGCCGCCGAGTACGCGCTCGTGTACGCGTAGCCTTTCAGCGCCGCCGTCGACGCGACGTTGATCACCCGCCCGCCGCCCGCCTTGATCATGCCTGGCACCAGCGCCCGAGCCAGCGCGAACGGGGCCGTCAAATTCAGCGCGAGCATGCGCGCCCACAGCGCGTCGTCCGTCCGCCCCAGCGGCGCCGATGCGGCCGCGCCGGCGTTGTTGACGAGGATCTCCACCGTACCCGACGTCGCCTCCACCAGCCTCGCCACCTCGCCCGCCGCCTCCAGATCCGCGGTCAACGCCTGCACCCGCGCCCCCCTCGCCGCCGCCTCCGCCGCCACCGCCGCCAGGCGCCCGGCGTCACGCGCCACGAGCACCAGGTCCGCCCGCGGCGCCAACGCCAAAGCCACAGCGCGGCCGATCCCCCGGCTCGCCCCTGTGATCAACGCCAGCGGGCGCGTGCTCGTGTGCATTCGCCGAACATACCTCAGCCACAACCCTCACCTACAGCCCCTCGCGGCTCACCACCGCCAGATCACGCACCAGGACAAAATCCCCCGGCGCCGCGTCCACCAGCACCAGCCGCGCCCTCGCCGGCGCCCCCGGAGCGGCGCGCGTCACCGCTGGCGGCGCCGTCCAGTTGCCCGCCGACCGATCCGGCGGATCGATCGTCACCAGCAGCGCCCCATCGATCCACAGCTCCAACCGCGCCGAGGGGTCCAGCCGAGCCCCGAGCAGGTGCAGCAACCACAGCACCTCCCCCTCCGGCCCGAAGATCGGCGCGAACGCGACCTCGGTCTTCCCCGGCTCCTCGAGCCGGATCGCCAGCCCTTCGCTCGTCGGCCGCGGCGCGCTCCCCGGCCGCAGCCGCGACAGCGAGCGCCCCAGCGCCCACCGTGACGCCTGCGCCGCGTGCCCGTGCGCGTGCGGCGGCGCGTACGAGATCGCCAGCGAACCCCGCTCAGCCGGCCACACAGCCCCGAGCTCCGCCGGCAGCAGCCTCAGCTCCGCGAGCCCGCCGAACGGGCAGATCGCCCCCACCTCCGCCTCTCGGCTCCCCCGCAGCCGCAGCTCTCGCGGCCCCTGCTCGCGCACGAACGGACCCAGCGTCTCACGCTCGCGGATCGGCGTGTGCGGCAGCGACAGATCCATCACCTCGCCGTCCACCGTCAGCCGCCAGCCCATCGTCCGCCGCGCCGCCCCGCCCGTCGCCAGCAGCGCCAGCGCCAGCGGCCCGCCCCGCGGCGCCAGGCGGATCACCAGCTCGCGGTCGCGATCCAGACAGAGATGCCCCTCAGTCCATGTCTCTCCCGACATGTCTAGATCACCAGGCCCCAGCGCCGCCCCGCCCCGCATCGTCCAGGCGGAGATCGCCGCCGCCTGCCCCGCGTCCACCTCCACCGCGAAGAGCCCCAGCCGCAGCTCGCTGCGCGTGATCCTCGTCGGCAGCGCGTCCATCGTCGGCGTCAGCCGGTCCGTGAACAGCTCGAAGAGCCCCAGCGGCCGCGCGCGAAACGGCGCCGGCAGCCGATCATCGATCGCCGCGATCTTCGGCCCATCGGGCCCCTCGCGGTGCGCCTGCGTCGCCTCGTTCAGCAGCAGCAGCACCGGCGGCGCCGCCTCAGCGCGCGCCTGCGGCCCCGCGAGCAGCAGCTCGTGCAGCGCCGCGTACGTCGCCTCCGCGCCGCGATACGGCAGCACCTGCACCCCGTGCCCCATCGCCAGCGCCCCGCCCACCTGGTTCCACGTGTGCGCGCTCAGCCACCCCTCCCCGCCCGCGATCACCACCGCGCCCGCCGGGATCCGAGCCGCCAGATCCTCGATCAACCGCTCCGCCCCCGCCTGCTCGGTCGCCAACGTGATCGGCGCAAGCGCCAGCGGACCCGCCACGCTGAGCCACAGCCCGCCGCCGAGCCCCACAACGCCGACCGCGCCGAGGCGCCGCGACCGCCTCGCCAAGCGATCACTCGCCGCCACTACCGCCGCCGTCGCCGACAGAAACAGCGCCGGGGCCAGCTCAGGCGCCAGATAGCGCCCGTAGTAGTAGAGCCCCGCCTGCGGCAGGTTGCGCTGCGCGTAGAGGGCGAGCGTCGCCGTCGGCACCACCATCAGCGCCGCCCACCACGCCCCATCCTCGCTCACCGCGCCGCGTCGACGCGCGACGATCCCCAGCCCCACCGCCGCCGCCCCCAGCAGCCACGGCCCGAACGCCGGCAGCGCCGCGTCCAAGCGGCTAAACGGCCGCTCGCCCCCGCCGCCGACCCGCAGCCACACGTACACGATCACGCTCAGCGCCGCCGCCCCGGCGAACACCCACGGCAGCCGCGCCAGGCACCACGAGAGCCGCCGCTGCGCCGCCGCGGACCGCCCGATCCCGAGCTCCACCGCCCACCACAGCCCGATCGCCAGCGGCGCCCCGAGCATCAGCCCCGCCGGCCGGATCGGCGCCCACCCGCCCAACTGCCTGCGCAGCTCGTCGTACAGGTACGGGAACGCCACCTCCGCGTGCAGCATCACGCTCCCGAGCAAGAGCCCGCACACGATCGCCGGCGCCCGCCACCCGCCGCGCGACCGCGGCCGCAGCCACAAGATCGCCAGCAACAGAGGCGCCAGCAACCACACGTTCCCGCGCACCCAACCAGCGCCGCCCAGCAGCAGCGCCGCCGCCCACCGCCGCTCGCCGATCTTCAGCGCCAACGCGCAAGCCAGCAGCAGCGCCCCGATCAGCGGCTCGCTCAGCGGCGCCCGAGCCACCCAGATCACCAGCGGCGCCGCCGCGTACAGCCCCGAAGCCAGCGCCGCCGGCCACCAGCGCCCCGGCCACAGCCGCAGCGCCAACAACCACAGCGCCGCCGCCGACACCAGCGCGTACAAATAAAGAATCGACCCGACATAAGCTGGCCCAAAGAGCAGCCCCGAGACCGCCAGCAGCGCCGGGTGCATCTGTAAGAATTGCGGCGCCACCGCCCCGCTCGCGCGATCACGCAGGTACAGCCCTGGCCGGTATGGCCCCTCATAGACGCCCTCACGCCAGCCCTCGCGCTCGATCGGCAGCAGCCCCAGCAGATCACCCGCGCCCGCGCGATCGCCCGCCCGCGTCGCCGCCGCCAGCAGCGCGTCGTGGTGGTGCAGCGACCCCGTGCGGAGGATGTGCCGCGCCTGCAGCACATACGTCCCTGGATCACGGCCCGCCAGCTCGGCCGGGTGAAGCGGCGTACGCAGGGAGATCCCCAAGAGCACGGTCAGCGCGAGCCCGAGGTGCTCGGGGCCGAGCGCGCCGAAGCAGACCCGACAGCCCCCGCGGAGACACACGATCGCCGACCCGCCGACCAACACCGCCACGCTCGCCGCAGAGAACAGGCCGAGCGCCGCCGTCAGCGTCGCCGCGATCCCGACGATCACCAACGATCCCGCGACCGCGATCGTCAGCGCCTCCCCCCCAGAGCAGCGCCGGTCAGCGCCTTGGATCCGCCCCGCGAGGCCGAAGATCGCGCCGAGCCACGCGACGGCGAGGAGCCACTGCACCGCGCCAGCATACGCGCACGCGCGCGCCGCGACGATCGCCCACGATCACCGTGAGGAGCCTCTCGCCGCGCGTATCCTCGAGATCGAGGCCCCCACGCGCCTCTGTGCAGCGAGATTCGCAGATAGTCACGACGCGTGAACCTCTGGCATCCTCGCGCCGATGGTCACGTATTTTAACGGAGACTACGTCGCCGACGACGACGCGAAGATCAGCGTCCGCTCGCGCGCGATTAACTACGGCCTCGGCTGCTTCGGCGGGATCCGCGGCTACCTCGCCGACGACGGCCAGCAAGTGCTCGTCTTCCGCCTCGCGGATCACGTCACGCGCCTCCAGCGATCGGCCGCGGTGATCTTCCTGCGCCTCCCCGGCACGCACGCCGAGATCTCGGAGATCCTCCTCGAGCTCGTCCGCCGCAACGAGGTCCACCACGACGTCTATCTCCGCCCCCTCGTCTTCTCCAACTCGGAGCGGCTCGCGCCCGTCCTGCGCGAGGAGGACTCCTTCTTCGTCGCCTACAGCATGCCGCTGCGCCGCTACATCGACAAAGAGTGCATCGACGTCTGCGTCAGCTCCTGGCGCCGCGTCTCGGACAACGCCATCCCCGCGCGGGTCAAGCCCACCGGCCTCTACTTGAACAGCGCCCTCGCCCGCCGCGAGGCCTTCGACAACGGCTACGACGAGGCGATCTTCCTCACCGAGACCGGCAAGGTCTCGGAGGGCAGCGCCGAGCACATCTTCATCGCCCGTCGCGGCGTCCTCTACAGCCCGCCCAGCACCGAAGACAACCTCGACGGCATCACCCGCCGCTCGATCATCGACCTCGCCGCCGACCTCGGGATCCCCTTCACCGAGCGCAGCATCGGCCGCAGCGAGCTCTACACCTCCGATGAGATGTTCCTCTGCGGCACCGGCGCGGAGATCACCCCCGTGCGCAGCGTCGATCGCCGCGTGCTCGGCGACGGCGGGATCGGCCCCCTCACCAAGCGCCTCCAGACCTACTTCGCCGACGTCGTCCGCGGCCGCGTCGAGCGCCGACGCGACTGGCTCACCCCTGTCTGGGCGTAGCGCGCACCGGAGGCGACGATGAGCGAGCTCGTGATCCGCGCCCGCTGGCTGATCCTCGCGGCGCTCATCGCCGCCAGCGCGTGGCTTATCCCTGGGGTGAACGCCGTCCAGGAGGACAACGACGTCCTCGCCTTCCTCCCCCCGAACGAGCCCGACGTCATCGTCTTCCGCGAGGTCGCCGCCCGCTTCGGCATGCTCGAGGTCGGCCTCGTCGGCCTCAGCGCCGCCGACGGCGACATGCTCAGCCTCGATCGCATCGACCGCGCCCGCGCGCTCGCCAAAGATCTCAGCGAGCTCCCCGGCGTCCGCTTCGTCCTCTCCTTCACCGACCTCCCCAACCCGCAGATCACCGAAGAGGGCCTCGAGGTCGCCTCGCTCGTCCCGCCCCAGCTCCGCGACGAGGCCCAGATCCGCGCCCGCGTGCTCGGCTCGCGCGACGCCGTCGGCAACCTCATCTCCGCGGACGGACGAGCCGCCGCCATGATGGTCTTCCTCCTCCCCGGGGAGGGCCGCGCCAGCGCAGCCAGGGCCCAAACCTTGGACCGAGTCCGCGAGCTCACCCGCGGCTCCTGGACCGGCGAGAGCCACTTCGGCGGCGCCCCCTTCATCGAGGCCGAGGCCGCCTTAGCGAGCCGCCGCGACATCGTACGCCTCTCGCCGATCGTCATCCTCGTGCTCGTGCTCGTCTCGGCGCTGCTGCTCGGCTCCCTCACCGCCGCCGTCCTCAACGTGCTCGTCACCGGCCTCGGCGTCGGCCTGATCATGGGCGCCCACGGCGTCTTCGGCGAGCCCCTCACCATCGTCTCCTCCTCGATCCCCGTGATGATGGTCGCCCTCGGCGGCGCCTTCGGCGTGCACATGCTCGCCGGCTACCAGCGCCAAGCGGGCGACAGCTCCCGCGCGCGCGCCCTCGCCACCCTGCGCGAGCTGTGGAGGCCCGTCGTCCTCAGCGGCCTCACCACCGCCGTCGCCTTCTTCGCGCTCTTGGTGATGCCGCAAGCGCCCATGCAGCGCTTCGGCGCCGTCGCCGGGATCGGCGTGCTCGCCCTCCTCGGCCTCGCGCTGCTCGTGATGCCCGCGCTGCTCTCCCTGCTGCCGGCGCGCCTGCTCCGTCACCGCCCCGAGCGGCCGATGCCCCTGCGCCTGCGCCCCCCCCTCTGGGCCCTCCTCCTGATCGCCGCGCTCGGCAGCGGCCTCGCCGCTCGCATGAGCGCGGACCCGGACACCTCCAACGTCTTCGCCGAGGGCTCCGCCCCGCGCCTCGCGGGCGCCTTCTTCGACCGCCACTTCGGCGGCTCCACCTTCCTGCAGATCACCGTCGAGGGGCCGATCGGCGAGGCGCTCGTGCTCCGCGAGATCCGCGACCTCGCCGAGCAGATCGCCGCGATCGACGGCGTCGCCGACGTGCGCAGCGTCGTCGAGCCGATCGCCGTCCTCAACGAGGCCCTCGGCGGCCGCGGCGGCGTCCCTGAGAGCTCGCCGCGCGCCGCCCGCGTCCTCACCTATCTCACGGGACATCCGGCGATGGCCCAGCTCATGACCCTTGAGGCCGACGGCGCCTTGATCCACGTCAAGCTCGCGCCGGCGCCGGGCGATCGTCAGGTCGCGATCACCCACCAGATCCGCGAGCTGCTGCGCCGCTACGACGGCGCCGACGATCGTATGGCCGCGGTCGCCACCAGCGATCCCCACGCCCGCGCCGTCCAGCTCGCGGAGGTCAGCGCCCGCCTCGGCCGCCTCCTCGGCCGCCCCGTCGACGCCGACCTGCTCGCCGCTGGAGGCCTCTCCGCCACCCCCGAGGCCCTCGCCGTCGCCACCAAGCTCCGAGATCGCGCCCTCGACTCCGAGGACAGCCCCGTCGAAGGCGTCCCGCGCGCGCAGATCGACGCCATCGACCCCGCCGAGCTGCTCACCCCCCGCGGCCCCGAGCTCCTCGATCTGCTCCGCCGCCGCCTGCCTGAGCTCGCCGCTGAAGATCCCGAAGGGCTCGGCTTCGTCGCCGAGCACCTCGGCGCCTGGCTCGACGACGAGCTCGGCGAGCAGCGCGCGAGCCAGCGCTGCGCCGTGCTCGGCCTCAGCGCCGACGCCGATCGTCCGCGCTGCGCCGCGCTCACCCCGGCCCTCAGCGAGCTCGACGACGACACCTGGCGGATGGCCCGCGCCCCCGAGGGCGTGCAGGCGCCGATCATCCCCTTCCGCCCGCGCCTCACCGGCCAGCCCGTGATCGGCGAGGCCTTCGCCGCCAGCGTCACCCGCAGCCTCATCCACTCGACCGCCGTCTCGATCGGCGGCCTCGCGCTCGTCCTGCTCCTCGCCCGCCAGCTCATCGCGCTCGCGCCCGCGCTGTGGACCCTCACCTTCGCGCTCGGCGGCCTCGCCCTGCTCGGCGCCCCGATCAGCGTCGGCACCAGCATGGTCACCTGCATCGCCGTCGGCGCGGGCGTCGACTTCGCGATCCACCTCAATTTCCGCGCGCGCCAGCGCGCCGGCGAGGGCGCGGGACAGCGCGCCGTCGACGAGATCGGCGCGGTCGTCCTGATCTCCGCCCTCCAGCTCGCCTTCGCCTTCCTCGTCCTCCTCGACTCTGAGATGTCCCCGCTACGCGACTTCGGCGCGGGCCTCGCGATCGGCCTGCTCGGCGCGGGACTCGGCGCCTGCTGGCTGATCCCCCTGCTCGTCCGCCGCTGAGTGATCCCCGTCACACCCCAGCCCTTCACCCCGGCGCTTTCGCCGATCCCGCGCGAAGATCCCGGAGCCCGGGTAAATACTGCCCCAGCCGCCCCGTCTGACACCGCCAGGTCTCGCCCACACAACGCCATGAAGTCGGTCTCACTCTTCCTCGCCACCCTGCTGCTCACCCCTGCTCTCGGCCTCGCGGGCGCCCCAACCGCCGCCGCCGCCGAGGACGCCTCCGCGAAGGGCGCCGCGATCCTCAAGGTCGCTGACCAACGCGCGAGCACCTTCCCCAACCAGAGCTACGTCGCCTCGATGGACGTCCTAAAGGACGGCAAGAAGACCAAGACCCTGGTCTTCAACATGGTGATGAAGGATCTCGAGAAGCAGTTCATCACCTTCACCGCCCCTGGTGACGTCGCCGGCATGAAGATCCTCATGGAGGACGCCAACACCCTCTGGATCTACAGCCCCGAGTTCAAGAAGGTCCGCCGGGTCGCCTCACACATGCAGAACCAGGGCTTCATGGGCTCTGAGTTCACCCCTGAGGACATGAAGCTCGCCAAGCTCGCGGGCAGCTTCGACGCCACCCTGCTCGGCAAGACCGGCGACGAGACGACCCTTCAGCTCACCCCCAAGTCCGCCGAGGTCAGCAGCTACACCAAGCTCGAGATCGTGATCGACTCCAAGGTCGGCGGGATCACCAAGATCCGCTACTACGACGGCTCAGGCGCCGCCGTGCGCGAGCAGGTCCGCGGCGGCTGGGTGAAGCACAAGGGCGCCCAGCTCCCCACCGAGATCTCGATGAAGAACCTCAAGACCGGCGACGAGACGATCATTCACCTCTCAGAAATTGATGTCGAGACCCCGATCTCGGATGATCTATTCTCCCGCCGCATGTTGATGCGCGGCTGAGTCTCCCGTGATCCCAGGCGTCCTCGTCACCCTCACCCTCGCGTCAGCTCCTGCGCTCCTCACGGACCCGCGGGCCTACTTCGGCCCCGCCGAGGCCGAGGGGGGCGACGCTGGCAGCGGCGCCGCGCAGCCCTCGCAGCCCTCGCAGCCCCCTCCTGGAGGCGACGCTGAGCTCAGCATGGACGACGTCTTCGGCGCTGGCAGCGGAGACGGCGCGCCATCCCCGACCGGGGGCCAAGACGTCGACATGGACGACATCTTCGGCAGCAGCGGCGGCGACAGCACGACCGGCACGACCAGCCCGACGGATGACGCCGCCTCGAGCGGCAAGAGCCCCTTCAAGCAGCCTGCGGCCGCCGACAGCGCCGGCTCTGCCAAGCGCGGCGGCGGGATCTTCAGCTCGGGCAAGCTGCTCACCCGCACCCGGATCCTCAGCAGCGTCTACTTCGACATCGACCGCACCGACACCCCCGGCAAGATCGGCCGCAACGAGAACCGTCTCGAGTTTTACTTCGCCTACACCCCCAACAAGCACATCCAGATCGTCGGCGACATCGAGCCTGTCTTTATGGGCACTAGCCAAGCCCGGCAGCTCGACGACCTCTCGTCGATGCAGATGATGAACCGCTTCCACGTCGAGAGCGACGCCGCCTATGTCGCGATCAACGAGATCGTCCCTGGCCTCGACGTCAAGCTCGGCCGTCAGATCGTCGTCTGGGGCACCGGCGACAAGTTCAACCCGACCAACAACATCAACGCCGACGACCTCGAGGATCGCCCGCTCTTCACCGAGCCGATCGCGAACCAGATGGTCGTCGTCGACTACAACCCCTTTCAGGACCGCGTGTGGTTCCAGGGCGTCTACGTCCCTCTCTTCTACCCCGGGCTGCTGCCCCCCTCCGCCGCCGCCGGCCTCAAGGATCCCTACGCCGAGGTCCCCTTCGCCTACGACGGCGACAAGGCCAAGATCTTCTTCCTTCAAGACCGCTTCATCCCGACCAACGTCAAGTACATCCCGAGGGTCAACGGCCACGTCTTGATGCCGGAGAACACCCTCGCCAACGGCCAAGCCGCCGCCAAGATCGGCTCCCACCTCGGCCAGGTCGACTTCAGCGTCTCGTACTACTACGGCCGCCACGACATCCCCCTGCCTGTCGAGGTGAAGTCCACCCAGATCGCCTCCTTCGCCAGTGAGGGGGTCGACGGCTACTGGCTGCAATCCGACGCCTTCATGATCTACCCGCGGATGCAAGTGATCGGCGCCGACTTCGCCACGCAGATCCCTTTCCTCGGCAATATGGGCGTATGGGGCGAGATGGGGCTCTTCATCCCCAAGGAGCAGCGCCTACGGATCGAGATGCCGCTCGTCTACGGCGTCGACGTCACCCCTGACGACGGCGTCGCCAACCCGGTCAAGGACGTCACCGGGATCGCGGTCCGCAAGGATCCCTTCATCAAGGCCACCGTCGGCGCCGACTACACCTTCGGCAAGCACGTGTATGTGCAGGCTCAGTACCTGCGCGGCTTCATCGACGAGTTCGGCGCCGGCCACATCGGCAACTACGTCGTCGGCGGCACCGACCTGATCTTCTACGGCCGCCACCTCATCTTCCGCGCCTTCGGCCTCATCGACTTCGCCAACAACAACCCCAAGGACGCCGGCCGCTCGGGCGTCATCGCCCCCTCTGTGATCATCACCCCGCCCTGGGGCTACGCCTCCTTCGAGATCGGCTCGTTCGCGATGCTCGGCGAGTTCGGCGGCCGCACGAAGTTCGGCCAGCGCGCCACCGGCACCTCGATCGCCTACTTCAAGGTGATCGGCACCTTCTAGCCGCGCTCGATCCTCAACGCTCGACGAGCGGCCCCAAGGCGGCGCAGCGCGAAGCGGCGCCCGGCCGGCGGGCCCGCAATCATCGTCGTGATCTTTCGCCGCCGCGGCCCCACACTCGGCCTGTACAGCCTTGGAGTCGCGATGACAGACACGAAGCTCGGTAAATTGGCTAGCGCATTCCTCTTCACCACCCTCGGCGTCGCTTGCGGCGACGACGCGACCGGCGACAGCACGGGCACCGCTGGCACCACCGCCGGCACCGATGGCACGACCGCCGTCACCGCCGCCACCCCCGGAACTGACAGTGACACTGCCACTGAGAGCCAGGGCGGTAGCGAGACCCAAGGCGGCAGCGAGAGCACCACCGGGTCCACAGGCACCACCACCGCCGGCACCGCCGCCACCGCCGCCACCGACCCGACGATGACCGACACCGGCGCATCTGCCACTGACACAACAGACACTGGCACGACCGGCCCCGCCTGCGAAGATCTCTGCATCGACGGTGTATGCATCGATGATCTCTGCTGCCCCGTCGCCAACGCCTGCGGCGACAATTGCTGCGCCGACGGCCAGCTCTGCGCCTTCCAGGCCTGCGTCGATCCGGGCGACGCCTGCATCACCGCCAGCGAGTGCGCAGCCGGTGAATACTGCGACTACAGCCTCGGCGAGGCCGGCGACAAGATCTGCGGCGGCGGCGGCTCGCCCAACACGGGCAAGTGCATGCCCCTCCCCGCCGACTGCGAGCTCGACGTCGAACCAGACGACCTCGACAAGCTCGACTGCCTCCCTCAGTGCCTCTTCGACATCGACAACGCCTGGACCCCCGAGCTCCGCTACGAGTGGAAGGACGCCAGCGTGATGATGCCCCCGATCATCACCCAGCTCGACGACGACAATTGCGACGGCCTCATCGATCACCGCGACGTCCCTGACATCGTCTTCTCCTCCTTCGCCGCCGGCGCCTACAACAACAACGGCACCCTCCACGCCGTCTCGGTCATCGACGGCGTGCTCGTCAAGAAGTGGTCCGTCAACCCGCAGACCGATCGGGTGTGGCCTGGCAAGGCCCTCGCGGCCGCCGATCTCGACGGCATCCCCGGCGCAGAGATCGTCGCCTGCACCGAGAACAACCGCGTCCGCGCCTTCAAGCCCGACGGAACGACCCTTTGGGTCTCGGGCGGCTCGAACTATTGTGACATGCCCGCCCTCGCTGACTTCGACGGCGACGGCAAGGCCGAGGTGCTCGTCTCTGGCTTCGTCCTTAACGGCCAGACCGGCGCCGTCAAGGCGACCTTCCCGGTCAAGAACCCCAGCGGCTCGTGGTGGCGCGAGAAGGCGATCGCCGCCGACATCGACGGCGACGGCGTCTTGGAGATCGTCACCGCCAGCGCCGCCTTTGAGGCCGACGGCACCCTCATCGTCGACACCAAGCTCACCGGCACCTACCCCGCCATCGCCGACTTCGACGGCGACGGAGAGCCAGAGGTCGCCGCCCTCGCCAACTACGGCAGCGGCTCCAACATCCGCTTCCTCCACGTCTGGCGCTACGACTCCAAGGAGCCGACGAAATTCAAGATCCTCCGCCAGAACATCGACATCAACGGCCCGCTCAGCCCCACCCTCTGCCCCGTCAACTCGAACGGCCGCACCGCAGGCGGCGGCCCCCTCACCGTCGCCGAGTTTAATGGCGACGGCAAGCCCGACGTCGGCGTCGCTGGTGGGATCGGCTACGCCGTCTTTGACGGCGCCAAGCTCCTCGATCCGAACGTACCCAACGCTGACACCCTCATCTGGATCAAGCAGACCCAGGACTGCTCCTCCGCCTTCACCGGCTCCTCCGTCTACGACTTCGACGGCGACGGCCGCGCCGAGGTCGTCTACGGCGACGAGCTCTACCTACGGATCTACCGCGGCTTCGACGGCAACGTCCTCTACCAGACCTGCAACACCAGCGGCACCCTCCACGAGTACCCCCTCATCGCCGACATCGACAGCGACGGCCACGCTGACATCGTCGTCTCCTCCAACAACTACTCCGGCTTCAACTGCGGCGGCCAGAAGACCACGGGGGTGCGCGTCTTCTCCGCCCCGCGGTGGACTCGTACTCGCAAGCTCTGGAATCAGCACGCTTATTCGGTGACCAACATCGACAATGATGGCAACGTGCCGGCCACGCCTGTGAACAACTGGACCCAGCCAGGCCTCAACAATTTCCGGCAGAACTACATCGAAGACGTCGTCGCCGCCCCGGATCTTGTTATCTACACCGTCCAGGGCCGCTGTGATGGCGACTACTCGCTCGCCGCTCGGGTCCGCAACATCGGCCACCAGGCGGTCCCGGCGGGCGTGCTTGTGCACTTCTACGCCGGCGATCCTGAGCAAGGCGGCGCCCTCTTGGGCGTCACGGAGACCGTGAAGGAGCTCTATCCGGCGGAGGCTGAGGACGTGATCCTCCCCCTACCTGACGCCTCTGACGCGATCAAGAGCGGCCAGCAGCCGATCTTCGCGGTCGTCAACCCCGACGCCAAGTGGCTCGAGTGTCGCCACCAGAACAACAAAGCCGAGGGCACCGGCGTCTGCCCCTGATCGGGGCTCCTCGCCGCTCACAGCCGCAACACAGCGCCTCCGAGCGCCCACAACACGCCTCCTCCGGGAGCGCGCCGTGGCCCGCCCCGCGCACAAACCCAGCGCCCGCCGCGATTAGCTCGCCGCCGCGCGACCTTCGGCCGCCTCGAGCTTGTCTCGATGCTTCCCAAAGCGCTGGCCGGGCTCGTAGCGGTAGCCCCGGGACCATGAGCGCAGCCCCAGAGGCGCCTCTGGGCGGCCATGACCGAGCGCCGCGAGGATACGAGATCGAGCGTGGACGAGCGAACCTGCGCTGTTCGTCTTCGGCCGCGGTCGCCGTTCACCTTCAGAGCGCGGGGCGTGCGACAAAGCCTGGCCTCCACCCACTCACACCTGCGGCCTCGCTGACGGCGCTCCGACGCGCCGGCCGAGCCGAGCAGGTGAAGAAGGGGGGACACATGGTGAGGATCAATGATAGAGCGCTGAGGTCATGTTTGGTCGCGGTCACGGTCGCGACCGCGAGCGCGTGCGGCAGCGCCGAGGGGCAGTCGGAGTCGCACACAGGCGGTGAGACGAGCGACAGCGGCGGGCGCACGACCTCCGCGAGCGAGTCGCTCTCCGGCGGCTTCGGTGAGAGCGAGAGCGGCGACGTCAGCTCAGGCTCAGCCTCCGACTCGGCGACCAACACCGGCGACGCGACGACGTCTGCGTCGATGAGTCAAGGAGGCTCGACGGAGGACCCGACCGACTCCGCCAGCACGTCCACGACCACCAGCGGCACAGGCGACACAGACGACACAAACGACACAAACGACACAAACGACACCGAGGAGACCGCCACAGACAGCACGGGCGACAGCGAAGACACCGGAGATGAGCCGCTACCGGCGTGTAACAAGAGCAACTCGTGGACCCTCGACGCCGACTTCGACCAAGGGCTCGCCGTCAACGTCCATCACGACGCGCCCACGAGCGACCAGCTCCAGATCTCGATCGACGACTTCTGGGCGCCGAAGCCCTACATGTTCGTCGCGCAGACCGACGAGGGGCGGGTCCTGAAGATCGACACGGTCACGGGAAAACAAGTCGCCCGCTACCCTTCTCTTCTCCTCGAGGACTGCCCGTCGTGTAACATCAACCCCGCGACGTGGAAGCCGTCGCGGATCTCGATCGACATGGACGGGGATATGTACGTCGCCAACCGCGCCTTCTCCGTTCAGGGGGCGATCACGAAGATCGCCGGCGCTGAGGACGAGTGCGTCGATCGCGACGGCGACGGTCAGATCTCGACCTCACACGACGCCAACGACGACGGGATCATCGACGTCAACGATCCTGCCGAGTACAAGGGCCAAGACGACGAGTGTCTCCTCTATTCATTCCCCGTCGGCCCGGTCAACGGCGTACTCCGCGCTTTCACCCTCGACGGTCAGGGTCACGCATATGTCGGCTCTTTCAACGAGAACGCGGCGTACAAGCTCGACGTGACCCAGAGCCCGCCGGTGATCCTCGAGAAGATCGCCCTCACCAGCCGCCCCTACGGGTTCGCGGTCCGCGGCGACTACCTCTACCACCCCGCGCTCAACTGGGCCCCGACCAGCCGCTTTGACATGGCGAAGAAGACCGGCGTCAACCTGCCCGTGCTCGAGAACTACGGCGGCACCGTCGACTCGAAGGGGATCGCCTGGTATGGGACCAAATTCGGCCTGGCGCGCTGCGACTACGACGACCCCAAGAACTCCTGCGATATCACGTATATCAACGACAAGATCTTCGGCGTGACGGTAGATCACTACGACCAGATCTGGGGCACGAGCTTGACCACGATCTATAAATTCGACAACAGCGGCGCCCTGCTCGGCTCGACGCCGCTGGTCTCCGGGTATGGCGTCTCGATCGGACACGACGGTCACCCTCGGGTGATCGGCTGGCACGCGGTGCATAAGGTCGAGGCCGGGCCGAAGGGCGGCCCCCCCGGCGCAGCGACGCAGTACTGGCACGGGCACATGGACGGAGTCGGCGCCTTTAACTACACATACACCGACTTCACCGGGTTCATGGCCCATAACGTGAGCGTCAAGGTCGGTCAATGGTCCGTGATCCACGACGGCGGCGAATTCGACGCGGCGTGGGGCAAGGTGCCCTACAACACCGAACCCGAGGGCAAGGTCCCCGACGGCACGACTCTCACCGTCGAGGTCCGCGCGTCCAACACCCTCGGTGAGCTCGGCGTTCAGCCCTGGATCCCCGTCGTCGACGGCGCCGTCGCGGAGCCGGTCGTCGGCCGCCTCATCGAGCTCCGGGCGCGCCTTCGGATCGACGACCCGCACCTGCTCGAATCGCCCGTGCTCAGCGATCTCTGCGTCCTACGCGCAGGAGTGGAGCCGTGAGCCGCGAGAGCGTCTATTCTTTTCGGCCGCGACGAGAGTCGTAGCGGCCGGGGGCGAGGATGTCTTGGGGATCGAGCGCCGCTTTGAGCCGTCGCAGGAGCGCCATCGCGCCTTCCTCCAGACCCTCGAACAGCCCCATCGACTGAACACCCAGACGATACGGAGTGAAGCCGGCCGCCGTCAGGGTCCCCATAAGCTTGTCATGACAGACAAGCGCCCGTTCGTCCTCTCCCGGGCGATCGCGGTCGAACAGGATCGCTCCGGTCACCTCGAGCGTGCGCTCTGTGCTGGAGATGAGGCCAATATTGGGTTCAAAGCCGTACTCCGCGGAGATCTCGTCCATCATCGCCACTGCGAGGGAGACATCAGCCCCTCGCGCAGGCAGGGTCGGACAGTACCAGAGGACCCCGCAACTGTCGCTGTGGATGCCCTGTTCAGTCGTTTGATCCGGCCTTTTTCGCCAATAACACATACGTAGCGCCCCGTCGGAGGTGCCGCCGGAGAAGACGCTGTCGAAGGGCGACTCAAGGCTGTAGCCCCCGATCGAGGCCGCGCCGTCGACGGGCTGCTGACGTGAAGGCGCCTCAAAGACGACCTCGTCGACATGCGGCCGAAAGAGCGCCTCGACGTGGCTACGGAGCGCAGCACCGATCTCCCGCGAAGGAGCATGGATCACGCCGACGCCGTTCCACAGACCGATGCCGCCCTGCTGCTGCATCTCGCGCCGGCGCTCATCGAGCGATCGCAGATCATCATCCGCCCATGGGCAGGGATAGAAGACCGAGAAGAGGCGAAAGTCGTTGAGGAACCGCAAGCCTACGGGCATTCGGCTCAGCCGCAACCTGCGGGACGCCTCGACCGCCGCGCTCAATTGAGCGCCACTGCTCATCCGCAGGACGAACGGCTGCAAAGACGCCGGCCGTGGTTGCAGCCATAAGGTGATCGACGTGACGATCCCGAGGTTGGACTGAGTGAAGAGGCTGTCGAGCGATGGTCCGACCCCCCAGCGCGAAAGCGCCGAGACGCGGGAATTGGGGAAACTCTTGAATCCGGTGTGGATCACGGAACCATCAGGGAGGACGACCTCGGCGCCGCAGACATTGCTGAAGCGGTCGGCCCACGGGCCCATTCCATGGCCCCGCTCGACCGTATTGCCGATGATACTGGCGTCCGGAGGCCCCCCGATGCCGTCCATCATGAGCGAGGAAACCTGCTCACGGAGGAATTTCGTGAGCTGGCCGAAGCTCACCCCAGGCTCGAGGGTGACGTAGGCCATCTCTTCGTTGTATTCGACGATCCGATCGAGGCGGCCGAGGTCGAGCAGCAGGGCGCCGTCGCGGGTGGGCACGCGTGAGCCGAGGCCCCAGTTCTTTCCCCGGCTGATCGGATAGAGCGCGCACCCCAGCTCCCCGGCGAGCCGGACACACGCTCGGACCTCGTCACGATCCGCCGGGCGAAGGATCGCCGGGATCCTAGCGCGAGTGGCGAAGGTCGCGGTCTCCGCGGCGGCTAGGTCGTCAGGGCGGGTGACCACGTGCTCTGCGCCGAGCAGCGCTTGGTAACTGGAGATGATGTGGGCGTGATCAGGCATAATGTAGCTCCTTGGCGTCGTCGCTTTGAGGGAGGGGCCGGCGCCGATCGAGCAGATCGAGGCGCATCAAGGCGGAGCGGTAGCGATCGTCGGGATAAGGCAATTCGCCGTCTTCACCGAACTCGGGGCACACTTGAAACCCGAGGCTGCTGACGATCGCGCGGGTGTGGCGTGGCACCAAGGTCAACACGCTGGCGAGACCTTGATCCGCCGCGAAGTCGACACCCACCACCAATAACGCCGCGGGTAGCCCTCGGCTTCGAGCGCAGGGATCCACCCACCAGCCCGCCAACTCACCGACCCGCCCGTGCAGATAGCGCCGCAGCCGATCGTGCTGGCCAAAGCGGCTCACCGCGCGCTCGAGCGAGAGGGGGCGATCTCGACTCCGGAGGTCCAGGCGCACGCCCGCGACGGGACCCACGCCGCGACGTGTGGACTCGTCATGCTCTTTTGATCCGGGCGGCGGAGGGTGCGACGCAGGCGACCACTCCGCCGTAAAGAGCCAGATCCCGCGCTCGTTGCCGAGCTTCGTCGGCGCCGCGATCTCCTCTCCGAGCTCTAGCCCGTAGCGGCGCAGCGCCGCGCGGTGTTTGGCCTCGAACACCTCTGCGAGCGTCGGGCTAGCGTGCGCGCGATAGGCACGGATGTAGAAGCTATCGCCGGAGGATGCTTGGTGTCGATGAATGACTGCGCCGTCCTCGGGCAGTGAGCAGCTCTTCGTGAGCATAATTTTGCGCCTCGATTCCTTCCTGGAGGGAGGAGGCGGCGGGCGCGTTTTTGTCGCACGGCCGCGCGCGCAACCGTCACAGGCCCGGTCGGGCGACCTGCATGGCGGCGAACCAGGCGTGCACCTCTGCGACGGCGCCGGTGACCTCCGCAGAGGCAGCGCCGTACTCGTCGAGCGCGCGGCCCGCGAGTGAGAGCGCGCGATCTACCTCTTCGGGCGCGACGAGAGCGACGCAGCGCGCGAGGCTGAACGCGAGCTCGGCCCGATCTTCAGGCGCGACCTCGGCCTCCCGGATGCGCTCGTAGGCGTCCTCAAGGAGCGGCAACGCCGCGGCGGGATCACCACGCCGCAGCGCAGCGCGGCCGAGCGCCGCCTGGACCAGCGCCGTCTGGGGGTGGTCGGGGCCGACCGCGCGCTCATAGCTCCGATACGCGCGATCGAGCGCGTCTTGGCCCTCATCCAGCGCACCTACGCTGACGAGCAGGTCTCCGAGGTGGTGATGCAGCTCCGCGATCAACGGGTGCGAGGCGTCGAGGTAGCGCTCGCGGATCACGAGCGCACGCGCGAGGTGGGCCCGCGCCTCAGCCAGCTCGCCGCGGCGGCGCGCGAGCAGGCCGAGGTGGTGGTGAACGTACGAGAGATCGAGGCCGTCCGGGCCGACCAGCGCCTCGCGGACGCTGAAGGCGCGGCGTATGGACTCCTCGGCCTCATCCAAGGCCCCGAGCGCCGCCAGCGCCGCGCCGATGTTGTTGAGCGAGCCAGCGACGCGGGTGTGCAGCGGGCCCAGCACACGCTCGCGGATCTCGAGCGCCCGGCGATGCATCGCCAGCGCCTCAGGCCACTCGCCGAGCGCGGCGTGGCTGGTCGCGATCATCGTCAGTGAACCGGCGACCAGCGCCTCCGCGTCAGGAAGTTGCGGATAGAGCGCGAGCGCGCGCGACTCGACCTCAATCGCCTCACGGTGGCGAGCGCGCGCGCGCAGCACCAAGGCCCGCTTGGAGAGCAAGCGCGCGGTCCCGGGCGTCGGTGTACGCAGGCGGGCGACGAAGGCGGCGGCGCGCGCGAGGCCCCGGTCGGCCTCGGCGAGGCGCCCGCGAGACTCATCGAGCCCGACGAGCGCGAGCCAGATCTCGGGGATGATCCGGTCGTCACCGCTCGCCTCGGCCAGGGAGAGGGCGCGCTCTAGCGGCGGCCCCGCCGCCTCCAGGCGCCCTTGTTGGTGGGAGATGACCCCGCGACGCAGCAGCGCATCGGCGATCAGCGGCGGATATGCGGCGGCCTCGGCGCGGCTGAGCGCGCGGTCGGCGAGCACACTCGCCTCCTCGAGGCGACCCTCGGCCGCGAGCCGCTGGATCTCGCCGAGCAGGTGACGGATCGCGTAGATCTCCGCGCGTCGCTCGCGCGAGGCGGGCATCGCCGCATACTCGCGCCGCGACGCAGCGGAGCCGCAAGCCGAGCGGAGGACGTCGTGAAGGCGGCCGCTCGCGAGCTCGTGCAGAGCGGCGACGTCGGCCTCGATGGCGGCCTCGACGACGACACCAAACTGCTCGAGGGCGCGGTCGAGGCAACGAAGATCCTCCTCCGCGTGTGCGACGCACGCGGCCTCATAGCGCTCCGTCCACGCGCGCGCGGCCGCGTCGAGGTTGGATGGGACCTGCCGCCACAGGCTCGTATGATCGGGATCGCGCGCAGCTGTAGAGGCAAGATCGCGCGGGCCATACTCGCCCCAGACGACCTCAGCCAGCCGCCGCTCGGCCGCCACACACGCGGCAGGCGCGGTCATCACCCGATAGGTGACGACCGCGACGAGGCCCAGGCTGAGCGCCCCCGCGGCGCCATGGAGCGCGCGTCGGCGCCAACGGTGACGTGATCGGCCGCGCTGGATGGCGGCACAGAGCGCGGCCATCGAGGGGAAGCGCTCACTCGGGGCGTCACGGGTCGCGCGCTCGACGGCCCCTCGCAGCCACACGGGGATCGCGGCGCCGAGGGCCTCATGGAGGGCGACAGCGAGGGAATATTGATCGCTGCGAGCGTCCGGCTCCTCGCCGCGCCGCTGCTCCGGCGCCATATATCGCGGCGTGCCCGCGATCTCTCGCGAGGTCGCGTCGGCGAGGCCGATCGCGAGGCCGAAGTCCGTCACGCGCACGCGACCATCCGCGCCGACCAGCACGTTGTCAGGCTTCACGTCGCGATGGACGACGCCGACCGCGTGCGCTGCGGCGAGGCCGCGCGCGGCCTCCAGGTAGGCGTCGATGATCGCGTCGACCGATGGCTTGCCCTCGAGCCAGGCGCGCAGGGTCCGGCCCTCGATCAGCTCCATCGCCAAGAACACCTCCTCTGCCCCCGCGGTGGCGTCATAAATGACGACGACGTTCGGGTGGGTGAGACGCGCGAGCAGGCGCGCCTCTTGGAGGAGGCGAGCCGCTGCACGCCCTGGATCATGCGCGCCGGCGCCGCGCCCCCGACGTACCCGCTTGAGCGCGACTCGCCGCTCGAGCACCCGATCGTAGGCGACATGAACGACGCCCATGCCGCCGACGCCCGCGATCTCGAGGACCTCATAGCGACCCAGCACGACGGCGCCACGCGCCAAGACGCGGTGACCGTCGACCTCGCCGCGACCGCTGATGTCACCGCCCTCGTCCGTCCACGCGACCCCCGAGGCGCCAGCTGCGGCCGGAGCCAGCGCCGCGACCATCTCGAAGCAAGCAGCGCAGCCGTCGATGTGCGCGTCGACGCGGGCGCGCTGCTCCGCGCTGCTCCTCCCCTCGAGGTGGGCGACCAGCTCGTCGTCGCTGAGGTGCGCGCTAGGCGTCGTCATCGAGGCAGCGCCGGAGGCTGACGTCCATCTGGCTCTCGATCAACCGCAGAATGCTATCGAGCTCGTGATCGGCGGCGTGCAGCCGCTGCGTGAGCCGCTCGCGGGTGCTCTGGAGCAGCAGCTCGCGCGCGTGGGCGATCCAGCGAGCGACCGTCGCGCGGTGCACCTGATAGATCGCGCCGATCTCGGCGATGTTGAGCCCCTTGAGGACGTTGTACCTGAGCACGTTGCGCTCGCGCGGGCTGAGGGTCATCAGCGCCTCCTGAAACGCCGCCTTGAAGTGCTCGCGGTAGAGATGCTTGAGGTACGCGAGCTCTTGATCCTCGTCGCGCTGCGGCAAGTCGGCGAGAGCGTGCTCGTCGAAGAGCTCCTCGCGGTCGCGGCGATCACGGCGGTGTCCGGCCTCACGCACCGCCCAGACGCAGAGCCAGGACGTGAGCGACCCGGCGCCGCTGTAGTGCTTGTGCTCAGGGTCGTGAGAGCGGTCAAGAAGGAGACGGCAGCGCAAGGCTTGCAGGACGTCCTGGGTGAGGTCAGGAGAGGCGCGGATCCTCCGCAGCGCCCCCTTCACCGGCCCGAAATAGCGCGCCTCTACGATGGCCGCGGCAGCCGGCACGCCGAGCACGTAGGCGCAGAGGTGATAGAGGTCGTCCGCGCGGAGCTGAGCGATCGGGCACGCGGGGTCAAACCGCAGGGCGATGAAACGGAGGAGATCGGCGGTGGGGACCTGGAAGACGTCGGAGGAGCGATGCGCGGCATCGACGAGCGCGGCGAGCTGCGCCTCAAGGTCGGTCGCGTACGCGGACGCGCCCTCGGACGAGGGCACATGCGCGAGAAAAAGCGCCGAGAGCGGTCCTGAGTCGGCCATTCGGGGGTCATTCTAACACCGAGCCTCGCCCCTTCGCCCTCCACTCCCCGCCGCTCCCGCCGCGCAGACCGCCCTCCGCGCCGATGACCCCGAGCGCCGGATCCGAGCACATCAGGTGGTGACCTCGCCCGGCGATTCCCTATCGACGTTCAGCAGTCTTGTGCCTCCCGGGGCTCTAATCACGGCGCTGGTGAGGTCGTAGGTTGTCCGCAGGCGCCCCACGGCGCGAGTGGAGACCACCATGAAGACCTCGATGCGCAACTCTATCCTGCTCCTCCCCCTGCTCTCGGCGTGCACCGGCTCGACCGCTGGCTCGACCGCCGGCGACGGCGAGGACGCCCAGGCGTTCCCCGCGTGCGACGAAGAATTCACGGTCACCGAGGCCAACCCGACGCTCCCGTGGACCCCCGACGCGATCACACTGACCTCGCGTGAGCTCGCCCCGGGCGTGTTCGTGGTCTACGACCGCAACGCCGATGAATACGGGCCCGCGGGGATCCCCCTGGCGACCAGCGGCGGCTTCGTGATCGGCGACGACGGCGTCCTCCTCGTCGAGACCATGATCAATCGTCAGCTCTTCTGTCAGATGATCGATCTCGTGCGCGCACAGACCGACAAGCCGGTGCTGTATGCGATCAACACCAGCTATCACGGCGACCACAACTTCGGGAACGCATATTTGCCCGAGGAGGTCGCCGTCGTCCAGCACGAGCGCACCGCCGCGCACATCGCCGCGCACTTCGAGGCGGACATCGCGTTCATGGAGGCGGCATTCGGCGCCGATCAGGGCATCGCCGAGACCGCGCGCGTCGACGCCGACATCCTCGTGAGCGACGCCGGCTGGTCCGTCGATCTCGGCGGCCTCGAGGTCGAGGCCCGCTACCACGGCTTCGGTCAGACCGAGGGCGACCTCTTCGTCTACGTGCCCGCGGCCCGGGTGCTGTGGACCGGCAACCCGCTCATCGCCGAGGCGCCGGCGATCCCCTGGCTCCTCGACGGCCGCGCGACGGACGTTCGCGCGACGCTCGCCGCCGTCAAGGCGTCCCTGCCCGCCGACGCGATCGTCGTCCCCGGGCACTCACACCCCTTGACCTCTGCCGGCTTCGACTGGTCGGTCGACTACCTCGACACGCTCGTCGGCGAGGTGCAAGCCGCGCTCGACGGCGGCGAGACGCTCGAGGAGGCCCAGGCCAGCGTGACCATGGACGCGTTCCACGGCTACGCGCTGTGGGACTGGATTCACACCACCATCAATGTCCCAAAGACCTACTCGGAGCTCGGCGGGGGTTGATCGCCCATCGCGCGCCGCCAGGGCGGATCCGCGAGGTGCGCGGCCACGCCGTCGACGAAGGCCCGGACCTTGAGCGGGAGGTGGCGACCGCTGGGGTACAACACGTGGATCGGCACATGCGTGGTCCACCCATCCAGCACGGTCACCAGATCGCCCCGGGCGATCGCCTCGGCGACGTGAAATTCGGGCAAGTACGCCAGCCCCGCCCCTCGCACCGCCGCGCGCACCAGCGCCTCGCCGTTGTTGGCGCGCATCGGCCCGGCGACGTCGATGGTGCGCCGCTCCTCACCGGCCGACATCGTCCATTTCGCGGGGTTCGTGTTGTTCGAGTAGAGCAGGCACGCGTGCTCGGCGAGCTGCTCCGGGGTCGTCGGCGCGCCGGCGCGCGCCAGGTAGGCCGGGCTGCCGACGACCAGGCGGCTGGCCGTGGCCACGCGGCGGGCGACGAGGCCGCTGTCGGGGAGCACGCCGCCGCGGAGGGCGACATCGAAGCCCTCGCCGATCAGATCGACCGCGCGATCGAGGTACACCACGTCGAGGGTCAACTGCGGGTTGGCGAGGGCGAAGTCGGCCACCCACGACGACAACCAACGGAGGCCCAGCTGCGTCGGCAGGGTCACGCGCAGGGAGCCGCGCGGCGCGGCCTGTAGCGCGAGCACATCGTCCGCGACCTGCGAGATCAGCCCCAGCGCCTCGACGCAGACCTCGCGGTAGACCTTGCCGACCTCGGTCAACGTCAGCTTGCGCGTCGTGCGATGCAGCAGGCGCACGCCGAGCCGGTCCTCGAGCCGGGCGACGAGCTTGCTCGCGTAGGAGCTGGAGATCCCCAGGCGCTCGCCGGCGGCGACGAAGCTGCCCACCTCGACGACGGTGACGAACGCCTCTGTCTCGATGAGCTGGGTCATTCTCGACGTCCCGTCGGCCCCGCGAGTCTACCTCAGCCTCGTGCTTCGCCGCCAGCAGCGACCGAAGCGCGATAACGACGAACGCACCAGGGCAACCCCTTCCTGACCCAACTCCCTGACGAAGGAGACCCCAGGCCGCGATCTACACCCCCGATCTTCACGATGAAGCGATTTGACCTCACCTGGCTGGGTAGCAGCGCGAGCCGCACGTTAATCCTTCACCGCGCGCTCAGCGTGGTACCGTACACCCGTGTCCAGCTCTCGTTACGCCACCGCCCCGGACCCCTTCCTCAAGATCGACCTCACCTTCACTCAAGACATCACGGGGCAGTATCAATGGACCTAACCTCCAGCCCTCTCTCCCCGTACTGGCTCCGCTTGCTCCTCGCCGCATGTCTCATGCCCACGGGTGCGAGTGTCGGTGGGTGCGAGATCACCTCAACTACCTCGTCCACCGGGGCGGCTTCGACCGACACACTATCGGTCGATACATCCTCGGCCGCGACGTCTCCGACGGACACAGCGGTGACTGGGACGACGGAGACCTCTTCGGGTGGATATCCGTCGACGGAGACGTCCTCTGGCTCCCACGGGGAGACAGAAGGCATCCCGTGCGACCCCCACTCGGACGACTCGTGCCCACCAGGGGAAAAATGTTCTGCACCCTCTGAGCCGGTCATCTGGGCCGGTAAGCTCTCTTGTTTTCCTGTCCACGGTGAACGAAAGAAGGGTGAATCATGTGACCTCGGACCAGGCTCTCCTTACCCTGACGGAAACGACGACTGTGAGAAGGGGACGGTATGTGTGACTGGCAACCTATTAGGCAAGACACACCCGATCTGCGTCGGCTTCTGTGCCCCCCCGTACTGGGGAGAAACTACGAATCAATCATGCGCTGATCCGTCCGAGTTCTGTTACTCTCCTTTTTGTGCGGATTGCCTGTTGGGGATTTGTGCGCCTCTGTGCGATCCTCTCGGGGAGGGGTGCCCCACGGGGACAAATTGCGTGTACTCTGAGAGTAAAGCGGATCCAGGCTTTTTGTGCGGGTTTCCATTTGGCGCTCTTCCGGGCGCCGGGGAACCCTGCGACTCGATGTGTGCGCAAGGCAGTTATTGCTCGCCGTCGGCGTGGGTCGCCTCGAACGAGGCGTGTGTTGACTCGGAGCGTTGCTGTGCGCCTCTCTGTGACATTACGCAGGGAAATCCATGCCCGGGGAGCGGGCAGGGGGAGTCATGTAAGCAGTTCCATGATTATAAGTTAGGTATGAACTTTGATCTGGAGACAGATCCATGGTTTTCCTTGTACAAAAACCTAGGTATCTGTGCGTTGTGACGGCCTCGCCGCCGACATCTCCCGCGCTGTCGCCCTCGGTGAGCATCCAATGGCTCTGTAGCCCAGAGACCCCAGCCCGGGAGACCTGCTCGATCGCCGCAATCGGCGTTCTTAACATCTGCGCTCAAATTTGCGACCCAATCGCGCAGGATTGTATCGGTGAGGCTCGTGGTTCCCGTCGACGATCTTGCGTACGGGCTCCGCGTCACGCCGCTCGTAGGGCCGCGGCGAAGCGTGCAGCGACGGCGGCGGCCTGGTCAGCGCTCGGCAGCCCGAGCGCTGCCGGGGCTCGGCGGACCTCGGCGGCCGCTTGCGCGGGCAAGCGGGCGAGGGCGGCCGCTTGGGCAGCGAGCACCCCGCACCGCGCCTCGGCATCGAGCTGTCCGATGAGCCATGTATGAAGATCCCAGGCGAGCTGCGCGTGGCCGACCTCGTCGGCGAAGAGCCGGCGGTAGACCTCGCGCAGCGCGGGGACCGTCGACGAGCGGGCGATCCAGCCGCCGACCACCGCGCCCCAGGCCTCGCGCACGCAGCCCTCGATCGCGTTGTCGATGGCGACCGCGCGGAGATCAGGAGAGCGTGCGGCGCAGCGGGTCGCCGGCACCTCGGCGCCGAGGCTCTGCGCGAGGACGGTGACCTCCTCGGCGTGGACCCGCTCCTCGGCGGCCGCGCGGCGGCAGCGCGCCACGAGCTCAGCTGGCGCCCCCCAGCGCGCGAGGCGCGAGGCGAGCTCGTCGAAGGCGGTCACCGAGGCCGCCTCGAGCGCGGCCGCGCAAGCGAGCGCTTCCGCGAGATCGTCACCCGCAGGGGCGACGTCGACGTGGCCGATCGGTCGCCGACCGATGCAGCCGGAGGACCCGTCGACCGCGTCGCCCGCGCATTGCACGTGACCGACGACGGCCTCGGAGGTCGCTCCAGGCGTCGGGTCGAGCGTCGAGGTGCAGGTGTCGGGGTTCGTCTCCCAATACGACTCTCCGGGGCGGAAGAGGCCGTCGCAGAGGTGCTCGCACGTGAGCTCGGCGCGGGTGAGATACACCCCGCGGGCCGCGGCCTCGTCGATCGTCTCGGTCACGTCGGCCTCGGTGATGTCGCGATCGATCGCGAACGCCTCGGTGATGAAGGAGCAGCCGTCGACCTCCCCGCCGCTGGTATCCGCGCTCGGATCGTCGCGATCCGAGCAAGAGCCGGCCGAGCCGGCCGCGACGGCGGCGAGGATGAGGACGCGGAGGCGTGGCATGGCGTCGAGTGTAGCCGCCGTCGACGGCGACGGCCCGGGTTAACGACGACGACGTCCACCGCGGCCGCCGCACCCACGGCCTCAAGGACCCTGCCTGCTTCACCGTCCTGCACCCGGGTGATTGCAAGCCCGGCCCTGACGGGTTCAATATTCCTGCATGAACCTCCCAGATGGGCTCAAGCACGCAGTCAAGATGGGCGCCGACGAGGTGTTCCTTGAGTGGCTCGACCTGTCGAAGGATGACCCTGAGGGCGCGCTCGAGTCCCTCGGTGCCTCGTATCAGGAGGACTTCCGACCGGACCGGTTCGCCGAGCACGACGTGATCCGATGGGTCGCGGACCTCGCAGCCTGGGATGACGGGATCGGGCATGCCTCACATGCGGCGCGGGTGAGGCGGTTGGAGGTCTTGATCTGCGACGCCGGAGTCGAGTTCGCACGCGGCCTGATCGCGCAGGCCACTGGCGAAGGCGAGATCCCCGAACGGGTGCGGCCTTACCTCCCCGAGCTCACGCCGCTCATCGACGAGCTGAAGCGGGCCATCGCTGCCGGGACGTTCAATGACTCCTCGTTCGACCTCGACGCTGCGATCTGGGGCTGATCCGCTCGCCACTATCTGTCGAGCTGCCCCAGGCACCGCCGCAGCTCCTGATCCTGGTCGCCATCGGCCGCCGCAGTCGTGAACGTCGCCCTCGACAGCGCCTCCCCACCCGGCTCGAGGGCCGCCGCCTGCGCCTCCCCGCCGCTCTCCCCTCGCGCCTGATGCGCGACCGTGAGATCTCCCTCAGTGGTTCGTTCTTGGTTCGTTTTTGGTTCAATTTTCAGGCCGGCTCCGAGAAACGCCTCAGTTCCTCCGAATTTCGAATCTCTAGCCCCCTCATCGCCGACATCGACAGCGACGGCCACGCTGACATCGTCGTCTCCTCCAACAACTACTCCGGCTTCAACTGCGGCGGCCAGAAGACCACGGGGGTGCGCGTCTTCTCCGCCCCGCGGTGGACTCGTACTCGCAAGCTCTGGAATCAGCACGCTTATTCGGTGACCAACATCGACAATGATGGCAACGTGCCGGCCACGCCTGTGAACAACTGGACCCAGCCAGGCCTCAACAATTTCCGGCAGAACTACATCGAAGACGTGTCGCCACGCAGCGCCCTCGTCCGCCTCAGCGAGCTCAGCGAGGCCCAAGAGGCCGCGTCGTGGAGCGCGCCCCCGCGTCCTGAAAGCAGACGCTCGAATCGCTGCGCCTACCCCTGATCCAGGGTGAGGGCGACGTCGCGGGTGGTCGCGCCGATCTCCTCCAGGATCCGCCGATACCACGCAGCGGCGACGGACGCGCGGCCGGGGAGGGCGAGGCTGCCCCAGAGCACGGAGAGGGTCGTGCGGGTCTGCGGCGTGGTCTTGGTCCGCTGCGCGTCCTTCACCGGGTTGGCGCAGGGGCCATCGGCGTCGTGGATGCAGAGGAGGTTGGCGACATCGATGACCTGGCCGGAGGCGTTGAAGACGTACGTACTGTCGGGCGCGGCGGGAGCGATCGAGAGCGGCGGCGTCGCGCGAGCGAGGTCGATCACCGAGATCGGCAGGCCGCTGCGGAGCGAGACCAGGTTGCACGCGTCGACGGCGGCGTTGATCGTGCCGAGCTGCCCGTCGGCGACCGCCCGCAGCAGGTACTCGGAGGAGGGCTTGGAGCGACCGGTGGGGCGAAAGCCGCGGGCGCGGAGCAGATCGCGGATGACGGCGCGGACCGAGTCATCGCTGGCGAGGGGGGCGTCCGCGCCTGCGAAGCCGCAGGCGAGCGCGGGCAGGCGGCCGAGCTCACCGAGGGGCGCGGAGAAGTCGGTGACAAAGGCATGGACGTCGAGGTTCGGGTAGGACGCGCAGCGGAGCATGACGCGCGGATGGTAGCGCGACGCTGCGGCGCGATCAGCGACGCGCCGGCTACTGCGGGAGCGTCGACATACACTCCGTCAGCGGCCCTGTGAGGCCGGTCCAGCCGGCGGGCGCGTCGCCGGCGGGCTTCGGCCCGGTGACCAGCGCTGGCGTCAGCGCGAGGGTGACTGGGTCGGCCCCGAAGAGCTTGGCGTTGATGTCGAGGAGGTAGAGGCGGGCGGTGTTGTCGGCGAAGAGCGGGCCGCCGAGCGCGTGCGAGCCCCAGGTGCCGCCGTTGCCGACCTTCGTGCCGGTCCCGGTGTTGTAGTTGAAGTTGTAGACCGAGCCGGAGTCGATCGCGAAGCCCTCGCCGTCGGTGATCTGCCCCATCTTGTCGATCCCCGGGCCGAGATCATCGATGTCGGCGACGCTCGCGTTCTGGAGGTCGGTGATCACCTCGTAGTTGAGGTCGCCGGCGAGGTAGTCGCCGGTGAAGCGGATCAGCCGGTTGCCGATCGCATTCGAGAGATCGACGCCGCTGTCCATGAGGTACACGAGGCCCTTGCAGTCGGTGTAGAGGGCCTCGATCAGGAGGGTGTCGGGGACCATGCCGATGATCTTGACCTCGACGCTGCTCGGCGTCGTCGGCGGCTCGGCGACGTGGAAGATCTGCGTGCCGATCCCCTGGAGGACCCGCGAGCCGAGGAGCGAGCCGTCGTTGAGCATCGTCATGCCGTTGAAGCCGTCGAGCAGCGGGGTGGTGATCGTGCTCGTGACCAGCTCGACGACCGTGCCGTCGTTCTCGTCGATCTTGATGTAGTGGAGCTTGTCCTCGACCGAGTACCAGAGGTTCGGGGTCTCCCAGAGCGGGTTCTCGACGCCCCCGGTGGTCGCATCGGTGTCGGTGTCGTCGGTGTCGCCGGTCGTCCCGGTGTCGGTGCTCGTCCCGGTGTCGGTGCTCGTCCCGCTGTCGGTGCTCGTCCCGCTGTCGGTGCTTGTCCCGCTGTCGGTCGTGCCGCTGTCGGTCGTCCCGGTGTCGGTCATCCCGCTCGTCGGGTCGCTGGCGCTCGTGGTGCTCGTCACCGGCGAGCTCGTGCTCGCCGAGGTCGCGCTCGCGGCGGTCTCGCTGCCGCTCATCCCGCCGCTGGTCGTCGCTCCGGTGGTCGTCTCCGAGTCCCCGCTCGTCTGGGTGCTCGTCCCCGCGGTGCCGCTCGACACCTCGCTCTCGCCGGCGTCGCCGCTCTCTCCTCCGGAGCACGCGAGCGAGAGGAGAGCGAGGGTGCAGAACACGACGAGGGGGGCATGAAGATCCATGCCCGTACTATCTCACGGCGATCGCCCGGCCCGCGGGCACGAGCGCGAGCGCGTGTGCGTCAGCCGTTGCCGCCGATCTCGGTGCTGCCGGTGACCTCGATCTTCGCGGCGAAATCGAGCGCGTCCTGGGTGGGGAGCTGGACGTTGTCGCTGATCTCGAGGTTACCGTCGACCAGCGTCAGATTAGCGAGCGCGTCGAGCGACGTGAGCAGCAGGTTACCGACGATGCTGAGGTCGCCGACGATCGCCGTCACCCCCTCCATGCCGGCGAGCGACTTCAAGCTCGGGTTCTTCCAGAACTGAAGGCGCCCGCCGACCGCGGGGGCGAGGACCATGCCTGCCATATCCACGAGCGACGGGTTCTCGCGGATGATGAAGCTGCCTGCCACAGCGGTCAGCGCGTCGAGGCCGGCGACCGACGCCAGCGACGCGTTGTCCTCGAGCGTGATCGAGGCCGCCGTCGCGAGCGCGCCGAGCCCGCTCAGGTCCACGAGCGCGTCGCAGAGCCGTACATCGACATCACCCGCCGCCGCGACCGACGAGAGCCCGCTGAGATCGTCGAGCGCCGGCAGATCGGCGAGGCGGAGCCCGCCCGGCAGGGCAGCGACGCCCGCGAGCCCCGACAGCGACGCCACGAGCGGTGAAAAGCTGACATCGAGGCTATCGACGCTGACCAGCGACGGCAGCGGACCGACGTCGACGAGCACCTGACCGCGGACGCTCAGCGCCGCGACCTGCGCCAGCGCGTCGAGGCCTCCGAGGTCGACGACGCCGGCGTCGCTGATCTGCAGGAACTCCGCGGACACGAGGTTCTTGAGCCCGTCCAGCGACTTCAGCGAAGGCACATCGATCAACCGCACGTTCAGCGCCGAGCTCATCCCCTCGAGGCCGGCGAGCGACGTGAGCGCGGGGCACTCCCAGATCTCGAGCGTACTCGGGCCGACCGGACCGAGGCCGGCGAGCGACGCGACGCCGAGCTCACGCATGAGGATCGCCTGGACGCTGGTCAACCCCTCGAGGCCGCTCAGGTCCGCGAGTTTTGGCAGATCACGGAGGTCGAGCTGACCCGGCAAGGCGGCGACGCCGCTGAGCCCCGCGAGGCTGCTCGCCTCCGGCAACCCCTCGATGATCACCGCGCCGCCGACCTCTTCGAGCGCCGACAACGGCCCGAGGTCCTTGACCGCGAGGCCGCGCAGGGTGAGCGAGCCGTCGATCCGGCGCAGCGAAGCGAGCGCGTCGAGCACATCCTCACAGAGCACCCCGTCGATCCGCAGCGGCCCCTCGATGCACTCGACCCCCGCGAGCTGCTGGAGCGCCCCGGAGTCGGATCCCTGGAAGATCGCGCTCCCGGCCCAAGCGACCCCGCCGTCCGCGCAGGTCCCGAGCGGCGGCGGGCCGCCCGTACCGCCGTCGCAGAAGGCGATCGCCGTCGTCCTGGTCAAGCCGCCTCGCATACACGCCCAGCGCTGACTCGCCGCCGGCATCGCCAGGCACCCCGCGAAGTAGTCCGGACTCGCGAGCTCGAGCCCCGATGGTTGGTCCATCGACGTCCCCAGGTCCTCCCACTCGCACTCACGCGCCCACATCGCCCCCCCCCGCGCGCAGGTGGAAGACGCCCGCCGCGCCGGAGTAGCTGCCGTCGAGCGTCGAGCTCCAGCCGTACGTCCCCGGCGCGCGATCGCGCAGCGCCGCGAGCGTGCAGTCGAGCGCCTCTTCGTCGTATTCGCGCGCCTCGGGATCGTCATCGCAGAGGCCCTGCTCACCGCACGACTCGAGCACGGGGCCGCAGTCGAGCGAGTCGCTCGCGCAGTAGGTCACCGAGGTGAGCATCGCACCGACGCTGCACCAGCTCGGCCCCTCGAGGTCGTCGCAGGCCTCCCAGTTGCCGTTCGCGCACGTGTTGATCGTGCAGCCGCACGCGTGCCCTGTCGCCTCCTCGCCGCCGCCCGTGGTGCATACGCCCGTCGCGTCGGTCGTCGAGCTCGTCTCGGTCTCGCCGTCGCTCTCGCTCGTCGGAGCCGACGCCGCGCTGGTCGACGTCGACTCCGTGTCGGTCATCGACTCGCTGCCCTCGGTCGCCGAAGTGGACGCGCCGGGGGTGCAGGCCAGGCCCGCTCCCGCGAGCAGGAGGGCGAAGCGGCGGGGGAGGGCGCTGTGGGACATCGACCGCAACTACCACATCCGCGGGCCACGGGCACGCGACGACGCGCGCGCTGCCGGCCAGCTTCGTCGAAAGAATTCGCGCGTAGCCGGCCCAAAGGAGCCCGCGGAGCGCCCCCTCAGCCGCGATCTCGAGCGTCCCGTGGCGCTCGCTGACTTGTCATAACGATAGTCATGACAGCGAACCTCAGTGGTTCGCTTGCAGCACCCGCGGATCGACGGAGCAGCGCTCGCCGAGCGCTTGTTGCACGGCCTCGTGGGTGGTGATCGCGAATTTATCGGCGCCGAGGAGGTCTTGGAAGCCCGACCGCGCCAACAGGTCGCGCACAGGGCCGGTGACCGCCGCGAAGTAGAGCGCGATGTCCTTCGCCGCGAGGCCGCGATGGAGCTCCTGCAGGGTGTTCAGCGCTGAGATATCGACGTCGTGGATCCCCGCGGCGTCGAGGATCACCCCGCGCACCGGCGTCGCCGCCTCGTCGATCAGGCGCATCAACGTCTCGCGCAAGAAGGCCACGTTGGCGAAGTAGAGCTGCGCGTCGATCCGCACGATCACCAGCCCGGGCACCGGCAAGGCGTCCGGGAATCGATCGAGGTTGCGGTAGACCGTCGTCCCCGGGAGCCGCCCCAGGACGGCCGTATGCGGCCGCGTAGTCCGCAGCACGAAGAGCACCAGCGACAGCAGCACCCCGAGCGCGAGGCCCGTCGTGATCCCGAGCGTCAGCGTCGCCGCGAAGGTCACGCCCAGCGTCAAGAGCTCGCGGCGGCGCAGCCGCCACAGCGTACGCGGCAGCTTCAAGTCGACGAGGCCCGCGACCGCGACCACGATGATCGCCGCGAGCGCCGCCTTCGGCAGGCCGTGCAGCAGCGGCGTCAACAGCAGCAGCGCCACCGCCACGATCGCCGCCGTGAACACCCCAGCGAGCCCCGTGCGCGCCCCTGCCTGCGCGTTGACGGCCGTGCGCGAGAGGCCGCCGGCGATCGGATAGCCGCGCATCAGACCTGTGGCGAGGTTGCTGAGCCCCAGCGCCACCAGCTCGCGGTCGGCGTCGGGGCGGTCGTCGGGGCCGGCGACCGCGAGGCCCGATGAGATCGCCTCCATGAACGACAGCAGCGCGATCGTCAGGGCGGCCGGTGCCAGCGAGATCAGCGTCGTCGAGGAGATCCACGGCAACGCGAAGCCTGGCAGCCCTGCCGGGATCTCGCCTAGCACCGCCACCCCGCGGCCAGCCAGGTCGAAGAGCGTCGAGCTGATGATCGCCAGCGCGACGACCACGATCGCCTTACCGCGGAAGCGGGCGAGCCCGATGAGCAGGCTCACCGCGGCGAGGCCGACCAGCAGCGTCGGCACGTGGATCCCGGCGCGGGCGCCCCACAGCTCGCCGAGGATCGTGTGCAGGCCGGTGCTGGGAGACAGCTTGACGCCGAAGAGCGCGCCGATCTGGCTGGCAGCGATCACCAGCGCCGCCGCCGAGGTGAAGCCGCTGAGCACCGGCTGCGACAGGAAGGTGACGACGAAGCCGAGCCGCAGCGCCCCCATCGCCAGCTGGATCAGGCCGACCAGCGCCGCGAGGGCCGCCGCCGCCACGACGATCGTCTCGCCGCCGACCAGCGCGAGGCTGCTGAGCGCGGCCGCGACCAGCAGCGAGTCCATCGCCACGGGCCCGACCGCGAGCTTGGGCGAGCTGCCGAACACCGCGTACACGATCGGCGGGGCGATCGCGGCGTAGAGCCCGACGATCGGCGGCAGCCCGGCGATCATCGCGTAGGCCATCGCCTGCGGGATCAGCATCACCGCGGTCGTCAGCCCCGCGGTAAGGTCACCGGGCAGGTCCGCCCGCCGGTAGCGCGGCAACCACGCGAGGATCGGGACGAGTCGCCGCAATCGGTCCATCGTCGCGCTACTATGCATCAATCGGGCCAAGGCATGTCGCGGTCAACACGGGTCCGCACGCGCCGCCGAGGGCGTCGACGATGTCGAACGTCGCAACATGGTGCTACATCCAGCCAGCGTACGCCCCGTACGGCTCCTACGGCTTGTGCCGACGCACCGCCTTTCCGCTGGCACGAGCCCTGCATTGAAGTAACCACACATGCCACAGCATCACAAGATCGTCATCGTCGGCGGCGGTACCGGCGGAATTTGCGTCGCCGCTCGCCTGTGCCGCGCGCTCGCGGAGCCGGACGTCGCCATCATCGAGCCCTCCGACCGCCACTACTACCAACCGCTGTGGACCCTCGTCGGCGGCGGCGCGGCGACGCGGGAGTCCACGGTCCGCCCCGAGGCCGACCTCATCCCGCGCGGAGCGACGTGGATCCGCGACTCTGTGCGCGACTTCCTCCCCGAGCAGAACCTCGTCACCACCAGCGACGGCCGCCAGTTTCACTACGACTACCTGGTCGTCGCGCCAGGTATCCAGATCGACTGGGCGAAGATCGACGGGCTCCCGGCGGCGCTCGGCCACGACGGCGTGTGCAGCAATTACAGCTACGAGACCGTCGACAGCACCTGGCAATTTCTCCGCGGCCTGCGCTCTGGCCGGGCGATCTTCACCATGCCCAACACCCCGGTGAAGTGCGGCGGAGCCCCGCAGAAGATCATGTGGCTCGCCGAGCACCACCTCCGCCGCGTCGGCGCGCGCGAGGCCGTCGAGGTCGTCTTCGCCACCGCCGGGGCCAAGATGTTCGGGGTGAAGAAGTACGGCGACGCCCTCGACCGCCTCGTCCGCGAGCGCGACGTGGTCACCCGCTTCCACCACAACCTGATCGCCATCCGACCGCAGCACCGCGAGGCCGTGTTCACCCGCGCTGAGCCAGGCGGCGCGCCCGAGGAGGTGGTGATCAACTACGACCTCCTGCACGTCACGCCGCCGATGAGCGCCCCCGACTTCCTCAAGCGCAGCCCGCTCGCCGACGCCGCGGGCTGGGTCGAGGTCGACAAGCACAGCCTCCAGCACCGCCGCTTCCCCAACGTCTTCTCGCTCGGCGACGCCAGCAGCCTGCCGACCTCCAAGACCGGCGCGGCGATCCGCAAGCAGGCGCCGGTGCTGGTCGAGAACCTGCTCGGCCACATGCGCGGTCAAGCCGCCAGCGCGTCCTACGACGGCTACACCTCGTGCCCGCTGGTCACCGGCTACGGTCGGCTCATCCTCGCCGAGTTCGACTACGAAGGTAAGCCGGCCGAGACCTTCCCCTTCGACCAGTCGAAGGAGCGGCTGAGCATGTACCTCATGAAGAAGTACGCGCTGCCGCAGCTCTACTGGCACGGCATGTTGCGCGGCCTGGCCTGACGCGCGCCGCAAGACCTCGAGAGGCGGGATTATGTCGCAACAAATGTCGCAACACTGCATCGTAACACCGAACGCCGCCGCGAGAGCAGCAAGTTCACGCGTTGGCACACCAACTGCAAGGTACGGGACATGACCTCCTCCATCCTCTCGTCGCTCATGGGCGGCGTACTCATCGGTACCAGCGCCTTATTGCTGCTGTGGCTCAGCGGACGGATCGCCGGGGTCAGCGGCATCGTCGGCGGGATCATGACCGCCCCGCCCAGCGATCGCGCCTGGCGCCTCGCGTTCCTCGTCGGCCTCGCCCTCGGCGGCGCGGCCCTCCTGCTCGTCGCCCCCGACACCCTCCCTGATCAACTGCCCGCGCCCTGGCCCGTCATCGTCCTCGGCGGGCTGCTCGTCGGCTACGGCGCGCGCGGGGCGAACGGCTGCACCAGCGGCCACGGCGTCTGCGGCCTCGGCCGCCGCTCGCCGCGCTCGCTCGTCGCGGTGGTCGTCTTCATGACAACCGGGGTCCTCACGGCCCTCTTCCTACGGCCCCTGCTGATCGGAGCTGCCTCGTGAACGTCATCACCTCACTGCTCGTCGGCCTCTTGTTCGCGATCGGCCTCGGCGTCTCCGGCATGACCCTGCCGGAGAACGTGCTCGCCTTCCTCACGCTACGCGACCCGGGCCTGCTCTTCACCATGGGCGGCGCGTCCGCGGTCACGCTGCTGGGCTTCCCCCTGATCCTCCGCCGCGATCGCCCCGTCCACGGCCTGCGCTTCATGTTGCCGACCCGCCGGGACATCGATCGCCCGCTCGTCGTCGGCGCCGCCATCTTCGGCGTCGGCTGGGGCCTCGTCGGCCTGTGCCCCGGCCCCGCGTTGACCGCCATGGCCGGCGGCAGCCCGGAGGTCTTCCTCTTCGTCGCGGCGATGTTCGCCGGCATGTTCTCTCACCGCCTCCTCTCGGAGTAGATCCATCATGAACATCGAGACCTTCTTCGATCCCCACACCTTCACCCTCACCTACGTCGTCTACGACCCGCAGACCCGCGACGCCCTCGTCATCGACCCGGTCCTCGACTACGACCCCGTCAACTCGGTCATCTCCACCGAGTCTGTCGACCGCGTCGCCGACTTTTTAAAGCGCGAGTCCCTGCACCTCCACGCCGTGCTCGAGACGCACGCCCACGCCGATCACCTCTCCGGCTCCCAGGTGCTGCGCGCGAGCTTCCCGGGCGCCTATGTCGCCATCGGCGAGCGGATCCTCGAGGTCCAAGGCGTCTTTAAGGGGATCTTCGACCTCGGCGACGAGTTCACGCCCAACGGCGAGCACTTCGACCGCCTGCTCGCGGACGGTGAGCGCTTCGCGGTCGGCAGCCTCGAGGTCAACGTCATCGCCACCCCCGGGCACACGCCCGCCTGCGTCAGTTATCACATCGGCGACGCCGTGTTCACGGGCGACGCCCTCTTCATGCCGGACTACGGCACCGGCCGCTGCGACTTCCCGCGCGGCAGCGCCGAGGTCCTGCACCGCTCGGTCACCGCGCGCCTCTACACCCTGCCGCCGGCGACCCGCGTCTTCGTCGGCCACGACTACATGCCTGGCGGGCGCGCCCTCGCCTTCGAGTCGACGATCGGCGACGAGCGCGCGCACAACATCCAGCTCCCCGCCGATCGTAGCGAGGCCGACTTCGCCGCCTTCCGCCAGGCTCGCGACGCCACGCTCGACGCGCCCAAGCTGCTGTACCCCAGCCTCCAGGTCAACATCCGAGCCGGCCACCTGCCCGCCCCTGCCCGCCCCGGCGCCCCCGCGCACCTCAAGATCCCCTTCCGCGTCAAACAGCCCGCCAAGGGCCTCGCGTGAGCGGCCGCTCCCTCAGCGGATCTTGAGCTCTCGCAGCTTGCGCCACAGCGTCGAGCGATCGACGCCGAGCAGCTGCGCCGCCTCGCCCTTGCGCCCGCCCGTGCGCCGGAGCGCCTCGACGATCCGCGCCCGCTCTGCCGCCTCGCCCTCAGCCGCCGGACCGCCGCTCGTCGACGGCTCCGGGCTGATCACCCGCGGCGGCGGCTCACCGCGCAGCTCGGGCGTCAGGTCGCCTTCCACGTAGTCGGGGCCCTCACCGATCGCGCACGCGTACTCGACCGCGTTGCGCAGCTCGCGGACGTTGCCCGGCCACGGATACGCCAGCAGCGCGTCCAGCACCGCCCGCTCGACCCGCTCGATCCGTCGCTGGCCCTGCGCGGCGAACTGGTCGATGAAGTGCCACATCAACGCCTCCACGTCGCCGGTGCGCTCCGCCAGCGGCGGCAAGAACAGCGGCACCACCCGCACGCGGTACATCAAGTCCTCGCGGAAGCGGTGCAGCCGCGACTCCTCGCGCAGCGAGCGGTGCGTCGCCGAGATCACCCGAACGTCGACATCCACCGAGTCAGTCCCGCCGAGCGGCACGAAGTTGCGCTCCTGGAGCACGCGCAGCAGGCGGGCTTGGATCTCGAGCGGCATCTCGGCGATCTCATCGAGGAAGATCGAGCCGTGGTGCGCCTGGCGGAACAGCCCCGGCCGGTCGCGGATCGCCCCGGTGAAGGCCCCGCGCACGTGCCCGAACAGCTCAGACGCCAGCAGCTCCGCCGTCAACGTCGCGCAGTTGATCGCCTGAAACGATCCCTTCCCGCGCGCGCTCAGCGAGTGCACCGCGTGCGCGACCAGCTCCTTGCCCGTCCCCGTCTCCCCGCGGATCAGCACGCTCGCGTCCGAGCGGGCGACCCGCGGCAGGCGCTCAAACAGCGCGAACATCTGCGGCGCGACCGAGTAGATCCCAAAAAACTCCCGGAGGCCCTCGGGGGGGCGCGTACAGTGCTTACCTCGCATGTCGCGACATCATGCGACATCGCCGCACCGCGCCGCAAGCGCTCACCCTGCCGCGGCCCGAGCGCGCGCCACCAGCCCCGCGAGTCGATCGAGCCCCGCCCGCACCTCGCCCTCGGATGGCCCAAAAGACAGCCGCACGAACGAGCGCAGCCGCGAAGGGATGTGGCTGCGCCGCTTCCCCGGGTCCACATCAAAGAACTCGCCGGGCACGCAGATCACCCGCTCGGCCAGCGCCGCCCGAAAGAAGTCCATGCCGTTCGCCAGCGGCGCGGGCAGCCCGGACAGATCCGCGAAGCAATAGAACGCCCCCTCCGGCGGACAAGGCACCCCGATCCCCATCGCCTCGAGCTTCTCTAGCATCAGCCCGCGCTTCGCCGTAAACGCCCGCTGGATCGCCACCGTCTCTTGCGCCGCGTGGGCCGGGTCCAGCATCGGGATCACCGCCCTCTGCACCCCATGCGGCGGCCCGCCGTCGAGGAACGACCCCGCCGAGCTCACCCGCTCGATCACCTCTTTGGGCCCCACAGTCCACGAGATCCGCAGCCCGGGGTAGCGCCAGTTCTTCGTCAGCCCGTCGACGACCACCACCGGATCCTCCTCGATCGACTCGACGAACGCGCACGCGCTCGCCGTCGCCCCCTCCGCCTCGCCGTACACGTAGTGCGCATAGAACTCGTCCAGGATCAGCGCGCACCCGAATTCCCGCGACATCTGCACCCACGCCCGCAGCTCCTCCCCGGCGATCCGGTGCCCAGTCGGGTTCTGCGGGTTGGACAGCAAGATCGCCCCCAGCCCCGCGCCCACGATCGTCTCCCGCAGCCTCGCCGGAGCCAGCCGAAAGCCGTCCTCGGGCCGCAGCACGATCGGGATCGGCACGAACGCGCGAAACACCTCGAGAAGCTCCTCGTACGCCGTGTAGTCCGGCAACAGGTGCCCCAAGTGCACGTTCCCCAGCGCCGTCGCGACCCGCGTCAAGCTCGCCCGGCCGCCCGCCGCGATCGCCACGTTCTCCGCGCTATAGCGGCCCTTCATGCCCCGCCGGTAGCGCGCGTTGTACAGCCCCGCCACCGCCTCGCGCAGCTCCCACAGCCCCGCCACCGGCGCGTACTCGTGGGAAGCGTCGTCCAAAGCGATCTCACGCAGCCGCGCCGCGCTGCCCGGCAGCGGCCCCGTCTCAGGCGCTCCCTGCCCCAGATTTTGCCACTCGGGGTGGCCATAACGAAAGCCCAGCGCCGCCGCCTCGGTCATCACGTAGATGACCCCGGTCCGCGGCACCGGGCGGAAGATCAGCCCGCTGCGCGACATCCCCCTCGACTACCCACCTGCCCACGTCTTGTCCAGCCCGCCGGCCGCCCGCCCACACGCGCCCCGACGACTTGACTGTCTCGCCAAGATAGATAAACCTATCGATCACGGACGAACACCCAGATCCGCCATGCGAAGCCCCTCAGACCTCAGCGCCCGGATCCTCCACGAAGCCCGCCGCCTCACCGCGGAGGAGGGAGACACCTGGAGCATGGTCGATCTCGCGCGCGCCGCGAAGATCTCGCGCGCCGCCCTCTACCGCCGCTTCCCCTCGCGTGACGCCCTGAGCGCCGCGCTCACCGCTGTCCCCGAAGACCTGTCGCAAGAGCCACCTCAAAACCTCAGCGTCCGCGAGCGCGCGCTCGAGGCCTTCCAGGCCGTCGCCCGTCGCCGGGGGATCGCCGCCGCCACCCTCGAGCTGGTCGCCGCCGAGGCCGGGCTCGGCGTCGCCACCATCTACCGCCACTTCGGCGGCCGCGAGGGCCTGCTCGACGCCTACGCCCGTGAACGGACCCCTCGCGCCCTCGCCAGCCGCCTCTCCCTCGCCCCTGTGGGGACCCTCCACCAGCTCCGCGCCGCCCTCGAGCAGATCACCCGCGCCCTCCTCCAACACCTGATCGATCAGGGCCCCGTCTTCTTCCTCGCCGGGCTCTCGCCGGACCCCGACTCACGACCAGCCATCGCCCACCTCACCCGCCTCGAAGCCGAAGGCCGCGCCCACCTCACCGCCTTCTTCGCCGCCCAGACCGAGCGCGGCCTCCTCCGCGGCGACCCCGATCAGCTCTCGAGGAGCCTCGTCGGCCTCGCCGTCGGCGCCGTCTTCCTCCACGGCCCGCTCGCCGCGCCGCCCAGCCTGCCCGTCGACCAGCTCGCCGCGCAGCTCACAGGGCTCCTCCTCCACGGCTGCGCCCCCCCTCTTGATCAAGAAAGGTCCCGATGAAGCCCCTCGACCTCCAGAGCCCCGAGCTCCACAACAACGCCCACGCCGTCTTCAAGCGCCTGCGCGAGCGGGGCCCCGTCGCCCGCGCCCGCTTCAATCGCCGCGGCGTCTACCTCATCACCCGCTACGCCGACGTCGACGCCCTGCTCGCCGGTGATCGCCTCGTCAAGGACCCCGCCAACACCACCCTCGGCCCCGGCGCCCCCCGCATCATCGACCTCCCCGGCCCCCTCAAAAAGCTCATGACCAGCATGATCAGCGTCGACGACCCTGATCATCGCCGCCTGCGCCGCCTCGTCGCCAAGGCCTTCACCCCCAAGACCATCGCCGACCTCGCGCCAGCCATGGAGCAGGTCGCCGCCCGGCAGCTCCAGCGCCTCACCGAGGCCCGCCGCGGCGACCTGATCGCCGCCTTCGCCCTGCCCTTCCCCGTCCACGTGATCACCGAGCTGGTCGGCGTGCCCGAGGCCGACCGCCCCCGCTTCCAGCGCTGGGTCCACGACATCACCCACGCACCTGGTCTTGTGGCCATCTTTAAGATCTTGCCCGCGATCTGGCGCTTCACCCGCTACATCGCCCAGCTCGCCGCCGACAAGCGCCGCCGGCCTGGCCCCGATCTGCTCAGCGGCCTCGTCCACATCGAAGACAGCGGCGAGCGGATCAGCGACGACGAGCTCGTCGCCATGGTCTTCCTCCTGCTCACCGCCGGCCACGAGACCACCGTCAGCCTGATCGCCAACGGCACCCTCGCCCTCCTCCAACACCCCGATCAGCTCGCCGACCTGCGCGCCCGGCCTGAGCGCCTCGACCTCGCGGTCGAAGAGCTGCTGCGCTTCGACGGCCCCCTGCTCACCACCGATCCCTACTACGCCCGCGAGGCCTTCACCCTGCACGGCGAGGCCATACCCGCCGGCGCCGTCGTCTTACCCGCCGTGCTCTCCGCCAACCGCGACGAGTCCGTGTTTCACGATCCTGATCGCCTCGACCTCACCCGCACCCCCAACAAGCACCTCGCCTTCGGCAAAGGCCTGCATCACTGCATCGGCGCCCCGCTCGCCCGGCTGGAGGCCAAGATCGCCCTCCGCCTCCTCTTGGAGGCCGCCCCCCAGCTCCGCCTCGCCGCAGCGCCGGCGCGGCACCGCTACCGCAGCGCCGCCTTTTTGCACCGCCTCGAAGCCCTGCCCGTCGAGCTCGGATAGGTGCGCCTCACCGGCGCGGTCGCACAAGCTCACGCTTGCGCCCGCCCCACGCCCCCATCCACACTGCTCTCCGCGCATGACCACCGCCCCGCACCGCGCTCGCGCCCGCGCCCTCGCCCTGCTCGCCGTCCTCCTGCTCGCCCTGCTCGGCGCCGCCGACGGCATCTATCTCAGCCTCGTCCACATCGACCTCGAGCTCGGCGCTGGCGGCGTCGGCCGGATCTGCCACGCCCTCGCCCGCGACGGCTGTGAGGTCACCGCCGGCCGCTACGGCGCCCTCTTTGGCCTCCCGATCGCCCTCTACGGCGCCGCTGGGGCGCTCGCGACCGCCGCCGCCGCCCTCTTCGCCCTCTTTCAGCGCCGCCACCCCGCCCATCCGGCTCCCACCGTCGTCTTCGCCCTCGCCCTCGTCAGCGCCCTCGCCTCCGGCGCCATGGCCCTCATCTCCGCCATCGAGGGCTCTTTTTGCCCCTTTTGCCTGCTCTGGTACCTCCTCAACGCCCTCATCCTCATCGCCGCGCTGACCGCCCTCCCTCGCCCCATCGCCCCCCACCTCCCCGCCGCGCTGCGCAGCCCGACCACCGCCCCTGGCCTGCTCGCCGCCCTTATCTTCGCCCTCGCCCTCGCCGCCGGGGCCCGCTGGTATCAAAGCGCCCACGAGCGCGCCGAAGCCGCCCTCAGCGCCCGGATCGCCGAAGAGGTCGCCGCCGCGCTCGCCAAGCCCCGCCTCACCGGCCTCGCCCCGGGCGACAACCCCCGCCAGCGCCACGGCCCCGCCAGCGCCGACTCGGATGTCATCACGATCTACGAATTCAGCGACTTTGAGTGCCCCTATTGCGCTCAGTTATGGACGCACGCCGAGCGCGCCTTCGCCGCCAGCCCCCGCACTATCGAGGTCATCTTCGTCAATTTCCCCCTCGACGCCGCCTGCAACCCCGCCGCGCGCGCCGGCATGCACGAGCACGCCTGCCTCGCCGCCATCGCCGGCGAGTGCGCCCATCGCCAGGGCCAATTTTGGCCGTACGCCGCGAGAGTCTTCGCCGGCCAGCCGACCCTCGATCGCCGCGCCCTGCTCGCCCACGCCGCCGATCTCGCCCTCGACCAGCCCGCCTTCACCGCCTGCCTCGACGACCCCGCGGTCCTTGAGGCGATCCGCGCCGATCTCCGCCTCGCCCGCGCCGCCGGGGTCACCGGCACCCCCACCCTCATCATCGACGGCTACAAATACACCGGAGTCGCCCGCCGCCCCCTCATCGAGGCCCTGTTAAATGCCGTCGCCGACCGCCCCTGACCCACTAAAGAATTGTTCATAATAAACCACGACGATCGGATACACCGCCGCCAGCTCGTGCTGGAGCTCGAAGCCCGCCAGCCGCGCCCGCACCGAGCCCAACGTCCGCACCCTTCGCCCGAACGTGCAGATCATCGTGCCCGCGCGCTCCCAGCCTACGACCCTCGGCACCTATATTTCCGCTTGTGCCGCGAGTGATCGGCGTGTGACGCTCCCCGAGTGCTCCGTTTTCTCGCCGTGGTGGCCGCGGGCGTCGTCGCGCTGCTCAGCGCCTGCGTCGTGCGCGAGGAGCCCGTCGCCACCGATACCCTCACGTCGACCTCGACGACCGCGCCCACGACCACGACCTCCGGGGAGACGGCGCTCGCCGGGTGCGACGAGCCGTGGGAGCACTCGGGCGACCTCATCATCACGCAGGCGAGCAGCCCCGACGAGCTCCGCTGTCTGACGGTCGTGCACGGCTCCCTGCGGATCGAGGGCGACATACCCGAGGATGTGCTCGCCGGTCTCGCCGACCTGCGTCGGGTCACTGGTACGCTGTTTATCGCCGACAACGGGGTCCTCGGCGATCTCGACGCGTTCGCGCGCCTCGAGGAGGTCGACATCCTGATCCTCCGCCGCGCTACCGCGCTGACGGATCTCAGCGGACTCTCCGGGCTGAGGGCCGCGCGTGTAGTGGAGCTGTGCGAGCTCGGGCTCACCGCGCTCCCGAGCTTCGCGCCGGACTTCGCGGGGATCGCCCGCCTCGACCTGTGCGATAACCCCGCGCTGACGGATCTCAGCGCCGCGTCGAGCTGGGGTGTCGACCCAGCGGCTGACTCGCTCAGCTTCTTCTTCACCAGCAACGACGCCTTGTCGAGCCTCGCGGGGCTCTCCGGCCTCGTCGAGGAGCTCGGAGACCGCCCGCTCGTGGCCGTCGTGTGGAACCACCCGGAGCTGACGTCGCTCGCAGGCCTCTCCGCGACCAACCTCGACCTCCTCACGGTCGTGAGCGCGCCCAAGCTGACGGACCTCGAGGGGCTCGCCGTCGCCACGGACGGCGGCAACATCACCCTCGATCAGATCCCCCTGCTCACGTCGCTCAAAGGCCTCCACAACATGACATCGATCGGTTCGCTGACGCTCGGAGGGTGCATCATCGACGGGTTCGGCGGGCTCGACGGCATCACCTCGCTCGCGGGTCTCGACTCAGTCACCCGCATCGACACCCTCATCGTGGTCAACAACGACGCGCTGGTGAGCCTCGACGGCGCCCCCGCGCTCCACATGATGGACGAGCTCAGGGCGGGAGCGAACCCCGCCCTCTCCCAGGCGGCCTACGACGCGTTCATCGCGCAGTTCGCATCCCCCCCCTTCGGCTGCTTCGGGACCTGGTCCGAGTGCAATTGCCCGACCGTGGACTGACGCGTGTCGAGGTGGTCAATACGAGCACCATGGACGTGAACATGGGGCTCTTCGGGGTACCAGAACGCTGCGGCGCCGAGCTTCGTTCGTGTCAGCCCGACCCGCGCACAACATCGCGCATCCTCACACTCACCGCCAGTGCGTCGCTGAAGGAAAGATCGAAGCCCGCTCCCGCCCCACCACGCGCACCTCGGGAGTCCCTACCCGCCCACGAAGCCCACGGATCCGCCGCGCCTGCGCGTTCTTAAAGGAGCCAGGCGCCACGATCGTCACCCGCGGCGCCCGCAGCTCGCGGCGCCCCCGCAGGTGATCATACGCCGGTGAGCGGCGCCGCAGATCCGCGTCGATCGCCTCAGCCAGCCGCTCCGCCAGATCGGCCCGCCCCAGCCCCTGCACCTCCACCTGCACCAGCAGCCTGCGCGGCAGCAGCGGCCGGGCTCGCACCCCCGATCGCCCGGCGCCGCCCAGCTCGGTCTCGGCGAACGGGTCCCCCTTCAGCGCCCGCGTCGAGGTTTGAACCGCGTCGATCGCCCCAGGGTCGGGCCCGATCGTCGCCGCCACCAGCGCCGGATCTTCTGGGCGGAACGCCTGCCGCACAGCCGCCGTCAGCCACACCCCCACCATCGAGATCCCCTCCAGCGCCACCTCTTGCGGCGGAGGGCGCAGCCGGATCACCCGCGGCCGCGGCGTCGGCACCAAGCTCGTCGGCGGATCAAAGCCCACCACCTGCACGTGCTCGTCGGTGCGCAGGCGCAGGCACCCCAGCGGCGACGACACCACCAGCTCATAGTGTCGCCCCAAGATCGCCTGCGCCGGCGCGATCGTCTCGGCCTCGAACGCCCGCAGCCCGTCGTCGCTCTGCTGGTGCGGCAGCAGCTCGATCACCTGCGAGCCCACCGCCAGCGTGAACGCCCGCGCGGGCGGCCGCGGCGAGGGCAGCCCCAGCCGCCCGCTCCGGTGGATCCACCCCGCCGACTCCACCGGCAGCCGCGACCGCAGCCGCCGCCCCAGATCATGCCCGGCCAGCAGCAGCCGCAGCGACGGCACCGCGCGCTCGAGCGGCCGCCCCAGCAGCTCCTCCAGCCAACCGAGCGTGAACGAGCTCGGCGCCGCGATGATCGTCGGCGCCACCTCTTCTAGCATCGCCAGCAGCGCCTCCTCGTCGTCGACCCGCTCCACCCGCAGCACCTCTGCTCCTAGCGCCGCCAGGTCGTCCACCACGATGCGATCCACGCTCCCGTCGATCTCTCGCGCTTGCAGCACGATCGCCCGCCGCACCTCCTCGCCCCTTAAAAAACCTCGCCACACCGCCGTCACCTCGGCCCGCTCGTGGATCGCCCCGCTCAGCTCCCGCGCCCGCGGATCCCCCGCGTCTGTCGTCCCGAAGCCTAGGTGCGCCTCGACCTCGCGCGCGTGGCTCGCCACGTCCATCATCGGCGCGTGCGCCTGCAAGTCCGCCAGCGAGCGCACCCGTCCTAGATCGAAGCGTCGGCCCGCCGCAGTGTTCGCCAGCGCCGCCACCACCGCCGCCAGCGCCCGCTCCTCGCTCCACTCGCTCATCGCCCACGCCTCACCCGCTCAGCGCCCGCCTCGCGCCTGCCGCAGCGCCGCCACGGCCATGCCCGCGTGATCGCGCCGCGCCGCCAGCTCCGCGTCGATCTCCCCTGGCGGCAGCCGGTCCACCCCCGCGCAGAAGCGCTCCAAGTGGGCCAACGCGTGCGCCTCCTTGCCCACCGCCAGCAGCGCCCTGCCCAGCCCGTACTGCGCCTCCAAGTGATCGGGGTGGCCACGCAGCAGCAGGCGGTAGCCTGCGATCGCCGTCTCCGGGTCACCTGTCTCAAAGGCCAGCGCCGCCAGGTTCGCCTGCGCCTCCGGCTGGTCGCCGTCGCAGCCGAGCGCCTCATCAAACAGATCGCGCGCCCCGTCGAGATCGCCGACCGCCGCCAGCATCGAGCCCAAGTTCGTATACGCCGCCGCCAGGCCCGGATCGAGCTCGATCGCCCGCTCATAGGCCGCCCGCGCCGCCACGAACGCCGCGTCCTCCTCGTCCTCCCCCTCCCACGCCGCCTGGTGCTCGCAGCCCGCCAAGAAGTGCTCGTAGGCGCTGCGCTCCTCGCCCTCATCCTCGCCACGGCGCGCGCCTGGCAGCGGCAGCGTCAGCACCGTCGCCACCTCCTGCGCGAGCGCGCTCACGGAAAAATTCAGGAGATACTGCCCGGTCGTCGCCTCGAACGCGTGGTCGCTCTCCTCGACGATCACCGCGTCGTGCTCGCAGCGGATCCGCAGCCGGGCCAGCGGCGCGTTCACCCCTGGCAGCTTGATCCGCAGCGCGTCCAACGCCCGTCGCACCCGTTGCAGCGAGATCCCCGCGGCCAGCAGCTCCTTCGCCACCTTGACCGCGATCAGATCGCGGAAGTCGTACATCGTCCGGTCCCCGAGCCGCTGCGAAGGCCGGATGAACCCCGTCTGCGCCCAATAGCGCAGCTTGCTCTCCGGCACCTCGAAGAGCCGCGACACCTCACGCGCCGAGTACACCCCCTCCGCGCCGGGGCCCGCCGATTTGGGCGCCTCGCTCATCGCCCGCGTCTCACCCCTCGCCCGCGGCCGCGCCGCATGGATCCTCAACGTCGACGGACGCGATCGCGTCGCCGTCGATCAAGATCTGCACCCCCTCTGCGCGCACCCGGTGCTCCACCGTGATCGACAGCGCCGCCTCTGGCACCTCCGCCAGCAGCGCCAGCTCTGGCCGCACCAGCGCCGCCAGCCGGCTCACCAGCGCCGGGTCGGCGGCCATCAGCTCCGCCACCAGCTCGGCCGTCGCCACGTCGGCCGGCTCGGAGAACAGGGCCGCGCAGCGCACCAGATCGATCGTCACCATCGCCGTCGCGAAGAAGCTCCCGTGGCGGGCCCGCGACCCCAGCTCGCGCCCGCCCTCGACGATCTGCTCGCGTTGGCTCCACAGCAGGTCCAGCGCCTGCGGAGCCAGCCCCTCGCGCACCTCCCTGCGGATCAGTGAGAGCCTGCGGATCCGCGCCCACGAGGGCGCGGGCAGCCCCTCGGCAGGAGCGCTAGGTCGGGAGATCGAGCGGAGCGTCACGCCCGGCCACCATGCCAGCCTCCCCCGCACCTCCGCCAATTTTCGCCGCGTCTCGCCCCCCGGTCGGGCGGCCGGCTCGTGTATCGTCCCCTGATGAAGCGCGCGCTCGTCACCGGTGGCCTCGGCTTCCTCGGCGCCTGGATCGCCAAGCAGCTCCTCGAACAAGGCGTCGCCGTGCGGGTGCTCGCGCGCCCTGGCGAGCCCCCGGACAACCTCCGCGGCTGCGACGTCGAGCTCCTTGAGGGCGACGTGCTCGATCGAGGCGCCTGCGAGCGCGCCGTCGACGGCGTCGACACCGTCTTCCACGCCGCCGCGATCTACAGCGACTGGGCCCCCGATCCCACCTTGATGTACGCCGTCAACATCGGCGGCACCTACAACGTGCTCGAGGCCGCCCGCCGCGCCGCCGTCGATCGCGTCATCTACACCGCCAGCGTCGCCTCGCTCGGCCGCCCGCGGCCCGGCACCCTCGGCGACGAGCGCACCGCCTACGAGTCGTGGCGCATCGACTTCCCCTACAGCCGCGCCAAGTACTTCAGCCGCGAGCTCGCCGAGTCCTTCGCCGCCTGGGGCCTCGACGTCCGGATCGTCTGCCCAGGGATCGTGCTCGGCCCTGGCGATCTACGCCCCACCCCCTCCGGCAAGCTGATCCTCAACATCGCCGGGGGCGCCGTCCCGCCCGCCTATTTCGCCGGCGGCGCCAGCTACGTCGACGTCCGCGACGCCGCCGCCGTGCACGTCCTCGCCGCCCAGCGAGGCCGCCGAGGCGAGCGTTACATCGCCGCCGCGCACAACCTCGACAACCTCGAATTGATCCGCGCGATTCAACGCGTCACCGGCCGTCATCGCCGCCTGGTCAAGCTCCCCACCCCGCTCGCCCGCCTCGTCGCTCGTGTATGGGAGCTTCAGGCGCGGCGCAGCGGCCAGCCCCCGATCATCAGCCGTGACTTCTTCGAGTACGCCCTCCGCCCCTCCTTTTACGACAACCGCAAGGCGCGCAGCGAGCTCGGCGCCACCTTCCGCGAGCTCGGCGACACCCTCGCCGACGCGATCGCCGACTTCCGAGCGCGCGGCGTTTTAGCCGGCTAGCGCCGCGGCTACCGCCGCCCAGCGCGCCGACCCGCGCAGATCGCTCGATCGACTGGGGCCTTGAGGCCGCATCGCCGCCGCCTGGCCTCACCTGCCGCCGCGTCCGCGTTGCCATCGCGAGCCCGCTGGTGTGATGATCGCCGCGCCATGTCGTCGACGCAGCAGCCCCCACACGATCGTCGCCTCGCCCTCACGCTCGCGCTCCTCGCGGCCTGCAACGGCGGCGGCGGCGACACCGAGGGCACCGACACGCAGAGCGGCGTCACGATCACCACCGCCACGACGACCAGCACCACCACCGGCCCGACCGGCACGGACACTCAGACCAGCGAGAGCGACACCCTCACCACGACCGACCCGACGGACACCGGCGAGCCCACCTGCGCCGACACCTGTGAGGGCGGCGTCTGCATCGACGACCTCTGCTGCCCCGCCGAGCTCGCCTGCGGCGCCATCTGCTGTCCTGGAGGACAGGTCTGCTCCTTCCAGACCTGCGTGCTCCCTGGCGCCACCTGCGTCGACGCCACCGACTGCGGGGAGGAGGAGTACTGCGAGTACTCGCTCGGCGAGGATCGAGAGCCGCCCGACCCCATGTGTATGGGAGGCGCCTCCCTCGCCACCGGCAAGTGCCTGCCGACCCCGCCCGAGTGCGCCATGGGCGTCGAGCCTGATCCCGACGATCCCGAGTGCCTCGCCGCCTGCGAGGTCAAGCCGCCGATCGACGACTTCGCGATCCAGCTCAAGTACGCCTGGGGCGGCGAGGTCACCCCGCCCTACTCGAGCGACGTCATGATGACCCCGATCGTCATCCAGCTCGATGACGACAACTGCGACGGCAAGGTCAACGAGAAGGACATCCCCGAGATCGTCTTCTCCACCTTCACCGGCGGCGCCTATTTTAAGCAAGGCGCCTTGCACGCGATCTCGATCGTCGACGGCGCGATCGTCGAGAAGCTCAACATCCCTGACATCACCCAGCCTGGCGGAGGCCTCGCCGGCGGCGACCTCGACGGCGACGGCGTCCCCGAGATCGTCGCCTGCATGAACCCTGGCCCGGCCGGCATGAGCTGCTGCGACGCCCTCGCCCAGAACACCGGCGTCATCGCCCTGCGGGCCGACGGCAGCACCTTATGGACCCAGGCCGACAACACCCGCGTCCACTGCGGCTACGAGAGCCCCGCGATCGGCGACGTCGACGGGGACGGCGTGCCCGAGGTCCTCGTCGGCTGGACCCTTCTGAGCGGCGTCACCGGCGAGATCCTCAAGGAGCTCGATCCAGCCACCCAGTGGAGCGCGCGCCTCACCAGCCTCGTCGACCTCGACGGCGACGGCAGCCTCGACGTCACCGACGGCCAACGCGCCTACAAGGCCACCGGCGAGCTCCTTTGGGATCTACGCCCCGCCAACGTCAAGGACCCCGCCAACGCGATCCCGATCGGCTACCACGGCGTCGGCGACTTCGACAAAGACGGCGAGCCCGAGGTCGTCATCATCTCCTCGAGCGGCCCGCACACCATGGCGCTGATCCGCCACGACCCGCGCAGCCTCGACGGCGCCGCCGTCATCCGCAAGGGCGTCGACATCAACGACGGCTACTCCACCATCGATTTTTGCAACGCCGGCGCCGAGTACGGCGGAGGCCCCCCCACCGTCGCCGACTTCAACGGCGACGGCGTGCCTGACGTCGGCGCCGCTGGAGCGGTCGGCTACATCGTCCTCGACGGCAAGAAGCTCATCGACCCCAACATCGCCACCGAGACCGCCCTGCTCAAGCTGTGGTTTCGGACCACCAAGGACTGCTCCTCCGCCGTCACCGGCTCCTCCGTCTTCGACTTCAACGGCGACGGCAAGGCTGAGGTCATCTACAACGACGAGAACCACCTCTGGATGTACGACGGCCTCACCGGCGAGAACCTCATCGAGAGCACCTGCTCGACCACCGGCACCCTCTGGGAGTACCCCCTCGTCGCCGACGTCGACAACGACGGCCAAGCCGACATCGTCGTCGCCTCCAACGCCTACGCGGTCACCTGCCCCGACGACAATTCCAAGCAGTCTGGCCTGCGGATCTTCGGCTCGGCCAGCGGCTCTTGGGTGCGCACCCGGAGGATCTGGAACCAGCACACCTACCACGTGACTAATATTGAAGAGAGCGGCGCCGTACCTGCGGCGGAGACCCCCAACTGGACCGTCAAGCGCCTCAACAATTTCCGGCAGAACGTCCAACCTGCGGGTGAGTTCGCCGCCCCGGATCTCACCGGCAAGATCCTCGTCGACTGTCTGGGCGACTACACCTTGACCGCGCGGATCCGCAACGTCGGCCAAGCCGCGGTGCCCGCCGGCGTCCCGATCGCCTTCTTCGAGGGCCCACCCGCCGAAGGCAAGCAGCTCGGCCTCATCCTGACCACCAAGGCCCTCTATCCCGCCGAGGCCGAGGACATCATCCTCGTCCTCCCCGATCCGCCGCCCTCGCTCAAGCTGGGCCTCACCGAGGTCCACGTCGTCATCGATCACGGCATGCCCGAGCACACCTGGACCGAGTGCCGCCTCGACAACAACGAGGTCCACGCCTTCGCCAAGTGCAGCGTCGCCGGCTGATCGACCGAAGATCCTGCGCGCCCGACGACGCGCACCTCGCAACCCCTTCACTTGGGAGCGCGCGGGGTCAGACCTAGCGTATCGGGCATGCGCACCACCAAGAGCCTCCTCGCAGCCCTCTTCGCCTCTTTGCTCGCCGCCAGCGGCGCCCTCACCGCCTGCAGCGAGCCTGAGCAGGACGACGTCGAGCTCACCGAGCTCGGCACCCCCTACGCCACCGCGAACGGCAACTTCGAGTACACCCTCGAGGTCGACGACGCCGCGTCGTGGCCGCCCAAGGCTGGCGAGATCTTCTTCACGATCCTCATCAACTCGGGCCCCAAGCCGCTCCCCGGCGACTCCCAGTTCGACAAGATCGAGCCGTATCAGCCCAAGTACCTCGCCGACAAGGACTTCACCGCCGTGATCCCCACCTACACCGTCGAAGGCCCGAAGCGCTTCCGGATCCGCGCTGAGCTGAGCAAGGCCGGCACCTGGCTCATCCCCTTGGACTTCATCTCGAGCGACGGCCAGATCGACGACGCCGAGATCGTCCTCGAGACCAAGTAGCCGCGGCGCCGGAGACCCAAACCAGGTCAAAATCAAAACCAAAAAAGAGAGCCCCGCGGGAGGGGCTCTCTTTTTTGGTTTTTCACTTGCGCACCCGGAAGGATTCGAACCTACGACCCTCGGTTCCGTAGACCGATGCTCTATCCAACTGAGCTACGGGTGCAACGCACGCTTCAATTTTGAGGAAACGCCCGGGCTCGCCAGGGGTGGCGGAAGGTAACAGGGGTCATCCCCGAGCACAAGGGTCGAAAGCAGGTTCGCGCCCCTTTTTTCGTGTGCATCGTCACGCATCTCCGACACCCGGCGGGGACGGCGCTACACCACCACGTTCACCAGCTTGCCAGGCACATAGATCACCCGCTTCGGCGTCGCGCCGGCCAAGTGCCGCTGCACGTCAACATCCGCCAAGGCCGCGCTGATCACCCCGTCCTTCTCGGTCTCACGGGGCACCGTCAGCTCTGCCCGTCGTTTCCCGTTGATCTGCACCACCAGCGTCAACGTCGCCTCCACCAGCAGCCGCGGATCTGCCGCCGGCCACGGCTCGTAGGCCAGCGTCGTCGTCCCGCCGAGCGCCTGCCACAGCTCCTCTGCCAGGTGCGGCGCGAATGGCGCGAGCAGCAGCATCAACTGCGCCAACGCCGCTCGGGGCGCCGGCTCCCCCGCCTGCGCGATATCACGCACGAACACCATCATCGACGAGATCGCCGTATTAAACGCCAGCCGCTCGATCCGGTCGCTCACCTCGTGGATCGTCCGGTGCAGCAGCCGCTGCTGGCGCTCGCTGCCCTCCCCCTCGGCCAGGGTACGCAGCACATCGGCCGCCCCCTCGCGCTCCTCGAAGACCAGGCGATACACCCGCTGCAGGAAGCGATAGCAGCCGCTCACCCCGTCGGGCTGCCACGGCGCGCTCTGCTCCAGCGGCCCCATAAACATCTCGTACAGGCGCATCGTGTCCGCCCCGTACGCCCGGATCACGTCGTCGGGGTTCACCACGTTCCCCCGGCTCTTCGACATCTTGTCCCACTGCACCGTCACCGGCTCGCCCGTCGCCTTCACCACGAGCGCGTCGCTCCCTGGCGCCGCCGGCTCCACCTCATCCGGCTTAAAGATCACCTGCTTCCCGCTCGCGTCGCGCCGCGGCGGCGCCGGGTAGTACGTCGCCCCCAGCACCATGCCTTGGTTCACCAGCCGCTTAAACGGCTCCTTCGAGCCCACCAGCCCCAGATCAAACAGCACCTTGTGCCAGAAGCGCGCGTAGAGCAGGTGCAACACCGCGTGCTCTGCCCCGCCCACGTACAGATCCACCGGCAGCCAGTAGTCTGCGGCCTCCCTCGAGAACGGCGCCGCGTCGTTCTCCGGGTCCATGAAGCGCAGGTAGTACCAGCAGCTCCCCGCCCACTGCGGCATCGTATTGGTCTCGCGCAGCGATCCGTCGGGCAGCTCGCGCCACGCCTTCGCCTTCGCCAGCGGCGGCTCGCCGCTCTCGCTCGGGTTGAAGTCGGCCATCGGCGGCAGCGTCACCGGCAGCGCCGCCTCGGGCACCGCCGCCACCACCCCGTCGGCCTGGTGGATCAGCGGGAACGGCTCGCCCCAGTAGCGTTGCCGCGAGAACAGCCAGTCGCGCAGCTTGAACGTCACCCGGCGCCGCCCCAACCCCGCCGCCTCCAGCACCTCGGTCATCCGGGCCTTCGCCGCCGCCGTCCCCAGCCCGTCCAGCGGCCCTGAGCGCACCGCCACCCCTTCGCCGACAAAAGCCTCGGCCTGCACATCCTCCCCGCCGGCCACCACCTCGACGATCGGCAGCCCCATCGCCTTCGCGAAGGCGTGGTCGCGCGCGTCGTGCCCCGGCACCGCCATAATCGCCCCCGTCCCGTAGCCCATCAGCACGTAGTCGCTGATCCAGATCGGGATCGCCGCCCCATTCGCCGGGTTCTTCGCGAAGGCCCCGGTGAACGCCCCGGTCTTCTGCCCCTCTGCCGCCTCGGCTTGCCGCTCTCGCTCGCTGCGCCGAGCAGCCCGGGCCACATACGCATCCACCTCAGCCCGCGCCGCCGCCGTCGTGATCGAGCCGACCAGCGGGTGCTCTGGCGCCAGCACCATATACGTCGCCCCGAACAGCGTATCGGGGCGGGTCGTGAACACCGTCACCTTGCCCGCCTCGCCGTCCACCCCCACCACCTGAAAATCCACCTCGGCTCCTTCGGAGCGGCCGATCCAGTGGCGCTGCATCTCGATCACGCTGGTCGGCCACTCCAGCCCCTCGAGGTCGCTCAGCAGCCGCTCCGCGTACGCCGTGATCCGCAGCATCCACTGCCGCATCGGCCGCCGCACCACCTCGTAGCCCTGCTCCACGTGCTCGGCGACCTCCTCGTTCGCCAGCACCACCCGCAGCGCCGGGCACCAGTTGACCGGCGCCTCGTGCAAGTACGCCAGCCGATGCGCGTCTTGGAAGCGCCGCACCGCCGCGGGCCCTTCATCCTGCACCGCGCCAGGGATCGGCAGCTCCGCGATCGGCCGCGCGCGCCCCGCGGCCGCGTCGTACCAGGAGCCCCAGATCTGCAAGAAGATCCACTGCGTCCACTTGAAGTAGCGAGGCGAGGTCGTATCGATCTCCCGCGCCCAGTCGTAGGAGAAGCCCAACATCTTGAGCTGCTCCTTGAACTTCGCCACGCACTCCGCCGTACGCGTCGCCGGGTGCGTACCCGTCTTGATCGCGTACTGCTCCGCCGGCAGCCCGAACGCGTCCCAGCCCATCGGGTGCAGCACCGAGAACCCCTGCATCCGCTTATAGCGCGCGATGATGTCCGTCGCCGTATAGCCCTCCGGGTGCCCCACATGCAGCCCATCGCCGGACGGGTACGGGAACATATCCAGCACGTAGTACTTCGGCCGCCCTGGCGTCATCGTCGCCGCGAAGGTCGCGTGTTCGTCCCAAAACCGCTGCCAGCGCCCCTCGATCGTGCGGAAGTCGTAGCTCATGCGCGCGAACGCTAGTCCGCCCCCGCCGCCTTGCCAAGGGGGGTCAACCGAGGGGGACCCCGCCCCTGCCGCTCGCCCGCCAGGCCCTCCACCCCACGCCCGCGCCCCCAGCAGTACACTCGCGGGGATGCCCAGATCCGCCCCTTCCCGCGCGTTACCGCTCCTCCTGCTCGTCGCCTGCCCCAGCCCGCCAGTCGGCACCACCGACACTGACGCCGCCACCACCGGCGCCACGACAACGACCACCGCCTCCACCACCGACGCCGAGACCACCGGCGAGCCCCCTCCGCCCCTCGAGGGCTACGCCGATCTCCACCTCCACATGTTCGCCGAGGACGCCTTCGGCGGCGGGTGGCTGCACGGCGCCGCGGTCGGCCCAGCCGACGCCGTGCTCGCCCTCTGCGACGGCGGTGAACCTGGCGATCACGCCCGCCTCCGCCCCGACATCGACACACTGTTTCAGGGCTGCGACCAAGCCGTGCTCGACGACGCGATCGCCCAGACCCCCCTGCTCGCCGTCCTCCTCTCCCTCGGGGGCGAGGGCGTCTCCGAGCTCTTGGGGGACATCCAAGGCAGCAGCGGGGACACCGGCAAGCACCAAGATCGCCGCGACGGCTGGCCCACCTTACACGGGTGGCCGCGCTGGGACGTCATCGCCCACCAACAATCCTGGGAGGGGTGGTTATATGACGCGTACGAGTCTGGCCTCCGCGTCGAGGTCATCTCCGCGGTCAGCTTCGACTGGCTCTGCCGCGCCTTACCCCCCGAAAACCTCCTCCGTCCGCAGTGCGACGAGATGGCCGACGTCCGGATCCAGCTCGAGAAGGCCAACGCCTTCGCCGCCGCCAATGATTGGGCCGAGATCGCCCTCAGCGCCGCCGACGCCCGCCGGATCGTCGGCGAGGGCAAGCTCGCCCTCGTCCTCAGCGTCGAGGCCTCCCACATCTTCGGCGCAGGAGACTGGCGCGCCCAGCTCGACGAGCTCGAGGCCCTCGGCGTGCGCACCTTCCAGCTCGTCCACCAGCTCGACAACCGCTTCGGCGGCGCCGCCCCGCACAACACCATCTTCCACGTCGCGCAGTTCGGCGAGTCCTGTCACGTCGACACCGACTGCGGCCTCACCACCCCTGACGTCACCCTCGGCTTCGACGTCGACGCCGACTGCAAGAACGTCCGCGGCCTCACCGAGGAGGGCCGCGCCGTCGTCGCGGAGATGATCGACCGCGGCATGCTCATCGATCTCGCCCACATGTCGGAGGCCATGGTCCAGGGCGTGTATCAGCTCGCGGTCGAGCGCCAGTACTACCCCCTCTATTTCTCGCACGCGCACCTCCGCGAGATCATGCTCCCAGCCAAGGGCAAAGAGGAGAAGACCACCCCCGCCCCGATCGTCGCCATGGTCCGCGAGACCGGCGGCATGATCGGCCTGCGCACCGCCCCCGAGGAGGTCAACACCTACGAGCCCTCCGCCGTCGCCAACACCTGCCACGGCAGCGCCCGCTCCTTCGCCCAGGCCTACGATTTTGGCCGCCTCGGCCTCAAGGTCGCCCTCGGCCTCGGCTCCGACTTCAACGGGTTTATCCAGCAGACCCGCCCCCGCTTCGGCCCTGACGCCTGCTCCGCCTCCTTCGCCGAGGAGGCGCAGTGCCAGGCGCGAGACGAGCGCGGCCAAGGACTGCCACCTCTCGCTGTAGATTATGACAACACTGGACTCGGCCACATCGGCCAGCTCGGCCAGCTCCTCGACGACCTCGATCAACACGGCAGCGACACAGCCCCCCTCCGCCGCTCCGCCGACGACTTCGTCCGCATGTGGGAGCGCGCCAGCGGCCCGCGCGGCGGCCCCGCCGACGATCCCGCCGACATCGACCTCAGCGGCATCACCGTCCTACCCGCCCACGCGGCCCGCCGCGGCGCCCTCCCCAAGGAGTGCGACCGAGCCTACTGCCCAGGCGCCCTCCTCAGCGGCGCCGAGTGCCGCTTCGACGCCGAGTGTGAGAGCGGCGAGTGCCAAGGCGCCGGCGAGTGCGGCGCCCCCCGGGGACTCTGTCAATAAAGCATCCCCCTCGTGAACCCCGCCGCGGCGCCCGCCGGCTCGCGGATCTGGCGGACACGCGGCACGCGGAGGCGCTCCGCGCGGCCGGTGTGATGTTCGCCCGGCGATCAGGCGCACCAGGTCACGGTCAGGGCCTGCTTCACCGAGCTCCGGAGCGCGAGCAGCTGCGTGTCGGTCGTCGGCGCGGCGCCGATGGCGAAGGCGTAGTTGATCGGCGAGGTGATCCCTTGGTCGGCCTCGTCGCTGATCGTGAGGCTCATACCGTCGTCGGCCAGGTGCCCGGAGAGGAGGGCGCTCTGCGGGCAGAGGCCCTTGTAGTAGCGCTGCTCCAGCGAGTCGTAGTCGTAGACCGCGAAGATGAGGCCGATCGCCGCGACGCCGGGGCCAGCGGCGAGGTGCTTGGCGAGCTTCTTGCGGTTCGCGGCGGAGACCTGGCCCATCAGATAGATCGGGTCGGCGGCGCGGCCGGCCCAGGAGCAGCCGCTGAGCACCGCGACCGCCGCGAGCGTGGTCGCGGGCGCGAGCGGATCCTTGACGCTGAGATCGGCGGTCAGCTCCTTCCCGGCGAGCGTAAGCCGGGTGATGTGGCCTACCGTCGCGCGGACGCCGACCTTGAACTGAAACCCCTGGTAGATGTCACAATCGCGCTGATAGGAGGACATACCTGGGAATCGTCCAGGCCCGGGCCTCGGCGGTCAAGAGCCGTCCTCAGGGCGACACCGCGCGAGCCACGGGCGATCCGAGCGCGACGAGAAGATGACCCCTGGGACACCCCGTGGATGCCCCATGGGGAGCCGTAGCCAGCGGGACCGCGCGGGCGCGACGATCGAAAAAAGACCAATCATTTCAAATCGATGAATGCGGCTCGCTGCTTGCTTTAGGTCGAGGCAAGGACGAACCGACCCCATGACTCACCACCGATCCTCGACTGTCTCCCTGCGCCTCGCGCGTAAGTCCTCCGCTCTGCTCGCCCTCTCACTGCTGATGAGCGCCTGCGCCGACATGCCCGATGAGCCCGACACCGAGCAGCTCGACGCCGAACCCGCGTACGAGCTGGTGGCCGGCGACTATCCCTATCGCGACGGCGACGCCACGGTCTGCTCGGTCTGGCAGGCCGATCTCGGCGAGGAAGGAGTCCACCGGTGGACCGAATTTTACCTCCTCGGCCGCATGAACGAGGAGCTCGCCGCGGATCGAGAGTGGCAGCGGTACTTCGGCCTCGACCGCATCGCGACTTGCGACCAAGCGCGCGACTATCAGGAGGCGCGCGTCGAGTACGAGGAGGCCACGGCGCCCGCGCCCGATCCCTCGACAGGCGGCAACTACCCGAGGAGCCCGTCGACGCGCTGACCCCGCGGGTCGGCGAGGCCGACGGCGAATCGAACCACCCAGCGGTCGTCCGCCTGACGCGCAACCTCAGCGGCGTCCAGAACGGCACCTCCAACGGCTGCAGCGGCACCCTCATCCACCCGCGCGCGGTCCTCACCGCGGCTCACTGCTTCCCCGCGGGAGCGACCTCGATGTCCCTGCGGCGCGAGGATGACGGCGCGGTCCAGCCCTGGGTGACCCTGAGCGCCACCGTGTACCGGCACGGCAATTACACCGGCGTCGGCGACCCGGGCGATGACATCGGCTTGGTGGTCTTCGACGACCCGATCGCGGGCGTCGATGCGGGCCCCGATACCATGAGGGTGCTGGTCTCACCGATGGGCGCGGGCGATCGCATCGTCTTCCACGGGTGGGGCATCGCCACCCACGAGGGGACCGGGGCGGGCATCCTCCGCTACGGCTCCGTATACATCGACTGGGCCAGCTCGCGGCACTTCACGGACGAAGTGGTCAAGGGCGGCGCGAGGATCTGCAAGGGCGACTCGGGCGGTACAGCCCGGCTCGAGCGCTCGTCCAACAACCTGACCTTCGACCTCGTGGGCGGCATGGCCTCCGAGTATGAGGTGGGCAGCGACTTCTGCCCGTACCCTGGCGGCACACAGCGCTGGGCGGCGACCGCCGACAAGATCGCGTGGATCGAGGCGCGCCTGCTCCTCAACGGGATCGACCTAACCCCCGGGGACGGCGACACCACCGCCTGCCTCCGCGCCTCGCAGTCCGGCCGCGATTATATGCGCTGCTGGTGAGGCGACCGAGCTGGGCCTCTCCGGGACCCACCCGGAGAGGCCCCCATCACTGCTTGCCCGGCTTATTGCCCGCGGGTTTGCCCTTCGGCTCCACCTTCTTGTCCCCGCTCGCCCCCTTACCGGTCGGCTTCTTCGCCCCCGCGTCGGCGTTCACCAGCGTCTTGCTCGCCTCGAGCGTCTTGCGCCACGCGCTCGCCCGCGCCGGGGAGAAGCGCGTCAACCGAGCGTCCACCGCCTTCTTCACGTCGGCGTACGTCTTCCCCTGGTCCATCACATTCTTGAAGGCCCCCAGCATCGCCGCCTCATAACGCGGGGTCAGATCGCCCTGGATCGTCTTGCTCGCCTCGCTCACCACCGACGACCCGTGAAATTTCCCCGCGCACGCCGTCTTCGCGCGAGGTGTCGCGGCCAGGGCTGCCGCCACCGCCGCGTCCACCTCATCCACGCGCAGCTCCTCGCTCAGCAGCGCCTCCGCCGGCAGCCCGGTCCACAGCGCCTCGATCGCGCCGACGAGCTCGCTCGCCCGCCGGTGCGTCGCCCGCAGCGCCTCGCCGAGCGCCGTATTCTCCCCCGCCTTCGCCTTGCCCTTGGCCATGCTCGCGCACAGCGCCTGCTCCGCCACCAACATACGCCCCAGATCCTCGGCCAACCGCAGCCCCCGCCCCTGGATCTCCCCCGCGCTCGACCCGGCCAGCGCTCTCGCCTCGTTCACCCCGCCCAGCAGCGCCTCGCTCTGCTCGAGATCCAGCCGCACCGCCGCGAGCGAATAGTCGCTCGGAGGCGCGGAGAGCAGCCCCGCCAGCCGGCTCGCCGCGAAGCGATAGCCCGCGGCGTCGCCGTCGAACTCCAGCGGCGCCCCGCTGAAGCTCCCGGTCTTCGCCACCGCCGCCGCGACCCCCTTCGGCGGCGCCCCTGCGAGCGTGAACGTCATCCGCTCGCCCTCGACAGAGCGCACCTTCGCCGCCTTGCCGCCCACCTTCAGCGTCGTCTTCGTCGTCAGGTGCTCGCCGATCACCACCCCTTCGCTCCCGCTCTTCGCCGGCCGCACCGCGATCGCCGTCAGCGTCGGCGCCCGCACCACCGTGACCTCCTTCTTACTCGCGAATTCCCGCCCATGCGCCGTCGCCACCAGCGTCGCCGAGCCGCTCGCCTCCGCCGGCACCAGCAGCGTCACCTTGCTCGCCGAAGCCTTCGCCGAAGGGTCTAGCGTCAACGTCGCCGCTCCCAGCCGCCAGCTCCCCACGTCTGCGAGCTCCTTGCCGCTCACCGTCAACGACCCAGGCGCCCCCACGCTCGCCGGCACGCTCGAGATCACCGGCGCCTTGTGGATCGTCAGCCCCGGCTCCAGCGTCGCCTTTCGCTTGCGCGCCTCCGCCACCAGCGCCCCGCTCTTCGCCCCCTTCACCGCTACCAGCCGCGCCGAGCCGGCCTCCGCCGACACCACCTTCAGCGCCTTCGATCCGATCTTAAAGCTCACCTTACCCGCCCCGCTGCCCACCAAGTGCTCGCCGCTCGCCACCACCTCCTCCCCCTCAAAAACCGCCGTCGGCGCCACCCCGCTCAGCGTCGGCGCATAGAACACCTCCAGCGGCTTCTTCAGCGCCGCCTGCCCGCCCAAGCTCGACACCGCCACGATCCCGGTCGTCGCCCCTTCGGGCACTACAAAGCTCAACTTACTCGCGCTCTGCCCCTCGATCTTCGCCGTCGCCGCGCCCAGCGTCACCGTCGTCACCCGGTCGAGCGCCTTCCCGCTCAGCGTCACTGTCTCGCCTGGAGCCGCCACCGCCGGCTTCTGAGCGCTGAGCTTCGGCGCTTAAGCACAAAGACGAACCCGCCGCTGCTCGCCACCGCCTTACCCCCGCGGCGCACCGTCAACGTCTTCCCCTTCGTCGCCTTGGCCGGGATCGTCGCCGAGATCTGGTCCCCTCCCGCCGACACCTTCACCTCCTCCAGCGTCACCGAATCCAGGCGCAGCTCGTCGCCCTCGACGAAGCCGCGACCGCGCACCACCACCGTCGCGCCCGCCGCCAGCTCCCCCGGCTCCACCGCCGTGATCGCCGGGCCCAGCTCGGCCTCACCGAGCAGCGCCGCCACCCCCAGCGTCGGCGCCGCCGCGGCCCCGGACCCCGCCAAACCTGTCCCAAAGAGCACAAGCGCCGAAGCCAGCCAGAGCGAGCGGGTGCGCCTCATCGTCGTCGTCGCGGTCATCGCGGATGACCACAACCCATCCCCGCCCGCGCGTCAAGCGGCGATCCGAGCCCCGCTCAAGGCGCTCGCGGGGCCGCCCCGAAGCGCTCGACAAAGCCCGCGATCAGCCGCGCCGCCGCCTCCTCTGGCTCCATCACCGGCTCACGGCTCACCCGCACCAGCCACCGCGCCCCCGGGTTCGCCGCCGCCAGAGCCCGCGCGGCGGCCCCCAGATCCTCGCTCCCGCGTAGTACACCATCGCGCTCTTCCCCCGCGGATACACCACCAACCCCTCCTCCAGCCGCGCCTGCAGCACTCCCCCTGCCGCGGGAAATTCCGCCTCGTCCAGCCGCACCCAAGCGCCGAAGTTCATAGCCCGCGCACTCTACCCGGCCCGCCGACCGCCGCCACTTCTCTATCCACCGCGCGCGTCCATCACGTTAGACTCGCCCTTCGCCATGCCCCGCCTGACCCGAGCGCTCCCACTCACCGGCCTCTTCCTCGCGGGCCTCATGCTCCGCCCTGACGGCGCCCAGGCCGCTCCAGCCGCCCTCACCGCCAAGGCCGCCCCCGCGGGCAAGCTCGCCGCCAGCGCCGCCGCCAAGCGCCTCGGCAAAGCACCGCCGGTGGTCAGCGCCGGGCCGGCCCCCCAGCGCGCCCCCAGCGTCGCCCTCGCGCTCCCTGGCAAGGCCGCCGCGCCGCCCCCGTACGTACAAGCCGCCCTCGGCCGCCTCACCGCCGCCTCCACGGAGCCCCCGCGTCTCCGCCTGGATCCCCACCGAGGCGCCCTCCGTCGCTTCAGCGGCCGCGTCCCCAACCCCCACGGCCGCGGCCCCGAAGCGGCCGCCCGCCTCCTCCAGGATCACCGCGACGTGCTCGGCCTCGCCGCGCTCGCCGGCGACGTCGAGCTCGTCCCCCGCCGCGTCATCGACGAGCCCGCCGACGGCGTCCACATCTATTACGGCGTCAGCTACCGCGGCCTGCCCGTGTGGGGCGCCGAGCTCGCGATCCACCTCGACGCCGCCGGCGATCTCACCGCCCTCAACGCCCAAGACCTCGGCCCCATCCGCCCTGATCACCGCCTCCGCTACGGCCCCGACGCGGCGCGTCAGCGCGCCCGCCCGGCCAACGCCCGCGACGACCAGGGCGGCCGCGTCATCGACCTAGGCGAGCCCGAGCTCGGCGTCTGGCCCGGAGGACCTGCACGAGAGGCCAGCCTCGCCTGGCGCCTCGTACAGGAGGTCACGCGGGTCGACGGCGCCCCCCAGCGCTACGCCACCTACGTCGACGCCGGCACCGGCCAGCTCCTCGCCCGCCTCCCGCAGATCATCACCGCCAAGCCCCAGCCGCAGACCACCAACGCCGCCGATCTCTACGGCGAGCAGGTCCCCCTGCGGATCACCTTCTACCCGGACACCAACAGCTACGCGCTCATCGACCAGAGCAAGGGCGCCGCCGGGGCCACCCTCTACACCCACGACGCCGCCTACACCAGCTCCTACGGCGCCGTCGTCACCTCCAACAAGAAGTCCACCTGGCCCGCCAGCGCCGTCACCGCGCACCACCACCTCCAGAAGGTCATCGACTACTTCGCGACCACCCACGGCCGCAACTCCTGGGACGGCCAAGGCGCGCAAGTGCGCACCACCGTCCATTACGGCCAGCAGTACAACAACGCCTTCTGGGACGCCTTCAACAAGGTCATGGTCTTCGGCGAGGGCGACGGCAAGCTCTTCCACGAGTTCACCCGCGCCCTCGACGTCGCCGGCCACGAGTACTCCCACGCCGTCGTCACTGGCACCGTCCCCCTCGAGTATTACGGCCAATCCGGCGCCCTCAACGAGAGCTTCGCCGACGTCATGGCCGTCATGATCGACCGCGACGACTGGACGATCGGCGAGGACATCGTCGGCCCCAAGTTCCCTGGCGCCTTCGCCCGCAGCCTCGCCGACCCCGCCGCGGGCAACCAGCCCGCCCACATGAGCGCCCTCTACAAGGGTCTGGACGACTACGGTGGCGTCCACATCAACAGCGGGATCCCCAACCGCGCCGCCTACTTGCTCGGCACCAAGCGCAGCCGCGAGGCCGTCGAGCGGATCTGGTACCGCACCCTCTACGGCGCCCACGTCACCTCCAAGGCCAGCTTCATCGACATGGCCGAGGGCACCATGGCCGCCTGCGACGAGCTCAAGGCGCTCGGCAAGGCCACCGCCGCCGACTGCGTCGCCAACGCCGAAGCCTGGGTCGCCGTCGGCGTGCTCGGCTCCGCCGCGGTCCCCATGGACGGGTGCCCGCCCAACGCCAGCGAGCAGGGCGGCCTCTGCTACTGCGACCCTGGCTACTACCCCGCCGAAGGGGGCGCCACCTGCGTCGCCTACGACGCCATTCAGTGCCCCGCCAACTCGATCCCGGCGATGGGCACCTGCTATTGCAAGGACGGCTTCGTCCCCAACTCGGACTTTAGCCAGTGCGTCGCCAAGGAGAGCGGCTGCCCCCTCAATTCCGCCTGGGACCCCGCGATCAAGGCCTGCGCCTGCAAAGAGGGGTTTGAGGGCGTCCCGAACGCCGCCGACGGCAAGTGTGACCCTGTCGACTCCGACTGCCCGCCCAAGAGCCACCCCGAGTGGCCGGACCCCGATCTCCCCGATCAATACATCTGCGCCTGCAACGATAATTTCGAGTACGACGGCCAGAATTGCGTCATCATCCCCGGCACCTGCGGCGACGAGTCCTTCTACGGCCGCTGCGACGGCGACGACCTCATCTATTGCAAACAATCAGGCGACCCCGACGACGGCGTCCAGCAGATCCAATGCGGCCAAGGCGGCCTCGTCTGCGGCCTTTTTGACAGCCTCATCGGCCAAGACTGCTTAAACCCCGACGGGGTCGCTCCCGCGGGCGCCTGCGCGGCCGCGGGGTATCAAGAGTGCGACGACTCCGCCCCCTTCTGCGTCGCCGAGGCCGACGCCGAGCAGGGCTTCTGCTCGCACGAGTGCAAGACCAAGGCCGGCTGCGGCGGCGCCTTCGACTGCTGCGCCACCGTCAGCGACGGCACCCGCGCCTGCCTCATCGACCCCTACTGCGCCGAGAACATCGACCCCAAGGCCACCTGCGACGACGTCCCTGGCGGCAGCACCTTTTATGGCAAGTGCGTCGGCGACGTGCTCGTCTACTGCGACGGCTCCAGCGATCGCACCCAAGAGGTCTTCTGCGCCGTCCTCGGCCAAGAGTGCGGCTGGGTCGACGCCGGCACCGGCTACTCCTGCGTCCCCCCCAATTCTGGCGCCTTACCCAGCGCCCCCGCCGATTACTGCCCCTACGACCACGACGGCGTCTGCGACGCCCCTGGCCTCTGCCCTGAGGGCTCGGATCTCTACGACTGCAACCCCTGCGGCGATGTCACCGAGGCCGGCCTCTGCGCCGGCGACCTCCTCAAGATCTGCGACCCCAGCGTCGGCCTCGTCACCACTGACTGCGCCGCTCTCCCCCTCACCCCGGAGTGCGGCCCCACCGGCGACGGCGCCCTCGCCTGCGTCCCAGGCGGCGGCAGCGGCGAGAGCGGCGGCGTCGTCACCGCCGGCGACGACAGCGGCGACAGCGGCGGCGACGGCGGAGACGACGCCACCGCGGGTCAAGGAGGCGGCGGCTCCACCCTCACCTGCACCTGCCGCAGCCAAGGCGCCAGCCCCAGCCAGCTCGCCCTCCTCCTGCTCAGCCTCGCCGCCCTCCGCCGCCGCCGCCGCCGCCCCTAACCGCCTCGCCCCGCCATGGCCGGGCACACGCCCGCCGCGCTCACGCTGCTCGCGCTTATCGTGGCCTGCATGCCCGAGCGCGATCCGCTGCTCCAGCACTGCGCGTGAGCGAGCTTCGCTCTCGCTCACCTCAAGCGCGCCGGCCCACCATCGCCATCCGCACCCCTGTCTTCGGCCCCAGCGTCAAGTTGCGACGCACCACTGGCACCGGAGCAGGCTCGTGCAGCGCCAGCGTCCACTCGCGCAGCGCCGTGCCGAGCGCCACCCGCAGCTCGTAGCTCGCCAGCGCCGCGCCGATGCAGCGGCGGCTCCCCCCGCCGAAAGGTAGGAACTCGAACGGTCCAGGCCGCCGCTCGAGCATCCGCTCTGGCCTGAAGCGCGCCGGCTCCGGGTACAGATCCTCGCGCATATGGGTCAGCGCGATCGCTGGCGTCAGCGACACGCCGGCGGGCAGATCGTAGCCGCCGAAGCGCAGCGGCCTTCGCAGCTTGCGGAACACCACCTCCACCACCGGGCACAGCCGCAGCGTCTCATCGACCACCGCCCCCAAGAAGGGCAGCTTCGCCAGCTCATCCGGCGCCGCGCTACAACCGTCCAGCTCCGCCAGCAGCCGCTCCAGCGCCGCTGGTTCGCGGTGGAGCTGGTCCAGCGCCCACGCCATCGTCACCGCCGTCGTCTCATGCCCCGCGATCAGCAGCGTACGCAGCTCATCACGGATCTGCCCGTCGCTCATCGGCTCGCCGTCCTCATAGCGCGCCGCGATCATCATCGACAGGATATCGTCGCGCTCATGCGCGGACGGGCGCACCCGCGCGATCTGCTCGTACAGCAGCTCATCCACCGCCGCGGATCGCCGCACATAACGAGCCCAAGGCCCGAGCCCCAGCGGCGCCTTGTGGAACACCGTCCCGAACATGAAGATCGGCAGCGCCGCGTCCATCGCCGCGCGGATCTCCGCCGACCCCGCGTCGATCCGCGCGCGCTCCTCCACCCCGAACACCGCCCGCACGATCACCTCGAGCGAGATCTGCTGCCCCACGTCGAGCGCCACGAACCGCCGCCCCGGCGTCAGCGCTGAGAAGGCCGCCCGCGTCGCCTCGACGATCGTCTGCCCGTACGAGCGCATCCGCTCGCCGTGGAAGGGCGGCGTCAGCAGCCGCCGCTCGCGCCGATGCGGCTCCCCCGACAGCAGCAGCAGCGAGCGCGCGCCGACGAACGGAGTCAGCGCCGCGTTCGCGAAGGTCTCATAGAGATCGGGATCCTTATTGCTAAAGATCTCTCGGATCAGCGCTGGGTCCGCCGTCGCGACCACCGTCCCGTTGATCGTCGTCATCGTGAACGGATCCCCATAGCGCGCCCGCGCGGCCGCCATCGCCTGATAGGGCGCCCGCGCCACATGGAAGGTCGTACGCAGCGTCGTCAGCAGCGACTCTTTCGGCCCTGGGGGTAGAGACGTCACCCACCGATCATCATCGCCCCGCTCGTCGACGTCAACGGGCGCCCGCGCGCCCGCTCGCCGCTGGAGCCGCCCGCTCGCCGCGGCTACAGTGACAGCCTAGAGTAGCGTCTCATGTCGAATCGGCTCCTGATCCTCTTCACGCTCGTAACCATGGGGCTCGCCGTCTCTCTCGCGCCCACGCCGCTGCCGCTGCGACCGATCTCGGGGCCGGAGTTCGTCGATCTTTTGTCCGCGCTCTTCATCATCTCCTTGGTGATGGAGCGCGCCCTCGAGGTCTTCGTCAACACGTGGCGCGAGCCCGGCAGCGCCGCCCTCAAGCTCCGCTACGAGCAGCTCAAGAAGCGCCGCCGTCCGCCCGAACCCGCCGAGATCGAGAAGATCGAGGAGGAGCGGCAGGTCTACCGCACCCAGACCCAAGTCATCGCCCTACGCGTCAGCTTCGCCCTCGGCATCGTCGTCAGCGCCGTCGGGATCCGCACCCTCGAGGGCCTGCTCCTCGCCGGCGCCTTCGCCGGCGTCGCGACCTCGCAGCTCGTCGCCTTCCGCCTCGTCGACATCCTGCTCACCGGCGGCGTCATCGCTGGCGGAAGCGACGCGATCCACAAGGTGATCAACGTCTTCACCTCCTTCATGGACGCCACCGCCGCCCGCACCAAGGCCCTCAGCGCCGCCCCGCTCGTCGCCCAGCCGCCGCCCTCTGAGGCCGGCGGCGGCGAGCTCGGCTGATCGTCAGCGAGAGACCGGCAGGCTCTGAGCCCGCGGACGCGCCCGCGCCCCGCCGCCCGAGCGACGGGGCCGGGCCGCGGCCTCGCGCCGCGCTACTCGCAGATCACCTCGAGCGTCTGCGTCACCGCCGAGCAGGTCGCCCCGTTCATCCCGCCCCAGTTCGAATTACCGATGCACGGCCGCACGACGTGGCCGTTGGTGCAGCTACACATCGTATTATTCGAGTTGATCTCGACCCCGTTCCCGCAGTTGCCGATCCGCCAGGTCCGGCCGTCGCAGGCCAGCGTCGTCGCCGTCCCGTTCTTCAGGTTGTTACAGAGCGTGTTCGCGTTGACGCCCGCGCAGCTGGTCCCGATCATGTCCTGCGAGCCGCGCAGCGTGATCTTCGTGTAGGAGCCCGGCATCAGCGCCCCGCGGAAGTTGTTCCACTCGGTGCACTGCTGCCCCGGCGTCCCGTTCTGCTGGAACGACTGCGAATAGGTCACGCCGTTCTTCTTGCACATATTCGAGCAAGAGTCGTTATTGACCATATTCCCGTCGTCGCACTCCTCCGTCCCCTCTTGCACGAACCCATCGCCGCACTTCGCCGCCTTGCAGCCGCTCACGCACGCGTCCGTGCTGCTCATGTTCCCGTCATCGCACTCCTCGACCCCCTCCTGCACGAACCCGTCCCCGCACGCCGCCAGCTCGCAGCCCTCGACGCACTCGTCCGTGCTCAGGTCGTTCCCGTCGTCGCACGCCTCCACGCCCTCCTGCACGAACCCGTCCCCGCACGCCGCCGCCGCGCACGTCCCTGGGCACATGTCCGTGTCGACGTCGTTGCCGTTCTCAGAAATCGCCGGTAGCTAGCGTCTCATGCCAGATCTACGGGCGATCGATCTCTCATGCCGCTCCGTTGCCGTCGGTATCGGGAGCGGTAAGCGCCGCGACGGCCTGGGCCGCGAGCGCGCTTTGCTTCAGGTGCACGTAGTAGCGCATCGTCGTCGACAAGTTCGCGTGCCGCGCGAGGGCCTGCAGCGCGTAAGGGCTCACGCCCTTGTGCGCGAGCAGGGTCAGCACGCTGTGGCGGATCCGATGCGGACCGTAGACGGACAGACCCGCGCGCTTCTGGGCGTGGCGCACCCGCATGCCCAGGGTGCCCTCTTGCACGTGTGTTTTTTGCACGTGGAAGATGCTGTGAGCGCTGAAGCGCCCATCCGGCACGAACACGAAGTCGCCCCGCGGCGTGTAGCCGCGCAGCGCTTCGGCGAGCCGCGGCGAGAGGGTGATCTCGCCGTCTTCGCCCTTCGCGGTGTCTTGCAGCCGGCCCCGCGACACGTTGCGACGGATCACCATCGTGCGCTCCTCGAGGCTGATGTCTCTCCACATGAGTCCTGCGCATTCGCCGATCCGCAGCGCGGCGTCGGCGAGCAGCAGGAAGAGCACGCGCTCCTCGGTGTTGCGCGCGCTCGCGACCAACGCCTCGAGGTCTTCGCGCGAATACACGTCGACCTTGGCGCGCCGCTGCTTCGGCCAGGTGATCTGGGGCAGCTCGTGCCCCTTGGGCAACGCGCCCTCGCTGCGCGCGTGCCGTAGCGCGACGCGCACGGCCTCGCAGGTCTGGCGGGTGTAGCCCTGAGACAAAGCTCTCTCCTGCCTCATGTGCGTGCGGAGCTGCGTGAGCGCCTTCTCGTCGATCTGGTCGAGTCGAAGGGCGCCGAGCAGCGGGCGGATGTTCGCCCACACGGTTTCATAATGAACACGCGTCGAGTACTTGAGCTCGGCGACGTGGCTGGACTCGAAGACGGCCCAGTACTCCGTGAGGGTCTTGATCGGGGGTGGGGTTGGTTTCGCGTCGTGGTCGGTAGCACCTCGTTTCTGCGCGCGGACATCGGCCGGTTGGCAGAGCGCGCGGAAGAGCTTGAGCGCCTCCGCGCGCCCCCACTCCACCGCCGCGGCCGCGTCCATGCCGGCCGGCGCGACGACGCGACGACGGATCGGCTTGGCGGGATCGAGCGGGTGAGTGAGGTTGATGTCGACATGCTGGCGGGTTCGATCTTTGAAATATGGGCGGGTAGAGACTTCCAAGGCTGGACTCGTTTCCGCCCCTCGCTTCTTGACGTGGTGACGATACGAGATCGCGCGGCGCGAAGGCAAGCGCGCCGAGGCCGCAGGGCGCTCGTAGCCGCGCTCGTGGCCCTCTTCGTAGCCGCGTTCGTGGCCCTCTTCGTAGCCGCACTCGTGGCCCTCGCCGTGGCCCTCTTCGTGGCCACACTCGTGGCCCTCGTCGTGGCCCTCTTCGTAGCCGCACTCGTGGCCCTCGCCGTGGCCCTCTTCGTGGCCACACTCGTGGCCCTCTTCGTGGCCCTCTTCGTAGCCGCACTCGTGGCCCTCGCTGTGGCCCTCTTCGTGGCCACACTCGTGGCCCTCGCTGTGGCCCTCTTCGTGGCCACATTCGTGGCCCCCGCTGTGGCCCTCTTCGTGGCCACACTCGTGGCCCTCGCCATGGCCCTCTTCGTGGCCACACTCGTGGCCCCCGCCGTGGCCCCCGCGGTGGCCCCCTTCGTGGCCACACTCGTGGCCCCCGCCGTGGCCCTCGCTGTGCGCCTGACACTTGCTGCCTGACGCGTAGGCGGCGGTCGCCTGACAGCAATCGCCACGGCGGCGCGTCGCCGCTGACGGCCAGGCGTCACCGCCTGCGCCGTCGCCTGCACGTGACGATCACGCGACCCGACCGCCGCCCGCCACGCCGCCCGGCGACCACCTCGGTGCACGGCGCCTAGGCACGCTCACCGCGGTGCCGAGTGGCTGCCCGCTTGCCGACCCCGCCGGCCAACACCTCGGGCCGCCGACCAACACCGTGGGTAGCCGGCCAACACCGTGGGTAGCCGGCCAACACCGTGGGCGGCCAACATCCCTGGCAACCGGCCAACACCGCGGGCCGCCGCCGGCCAACATCCGTCGGCCAACCTCCGTCGGCCAACGCCCCGGGGCCGCCGGCCGACAGGCCAACACCCCGCCGGGCCGCCGGTCAACACCCCGCCGGCCGCCGGCTAACACCCCGCCGGCCGCCGGCTAACACCCCGCCGGCTGCCGGCTAACACCCCGGGCTGCCGGCCAACACCGTGTGCCGCCGGCCAACACCCATGGCCCCGGGCCGCCGGACAGCACCCGCCGGCCAACGCCTCGGGGCCGCGGGCCAACAGGCCAACACCCAACACCCCGGGCAGTACCGGGCCGCCGGGTACCGCCTGGCCGCCGTCTCCGCGCGATACCTGGCGCTCCGGCCAACACTCCCACCAGCCGGGCAGCCGGCCGGGGGCGGGCCAACACCCAGTGTCGAGGGCCAACACCCCCGGCATCCAGCCAACATGCCCGGAAGCGAGCCCCCTCCGCGCGGGGGAGGGGCGCAATCGAGACAATTTCATAACTTGACAATGCCGGCCGGCCTGGTTGATTTTCATAACCAATGGTCAGCCCCGCCCGCATCCTCATCTTCACCACCAGCCGTGGTCAGCTTCGGCTCCGCCTGCCCGCTGCCTGCGTCGCCATCGAGGACGACCCCAAGCACTCGCGGGTCATTCGGGCGGAGACGCGCCTGCGAGAGTCCGATGGCGGAGAGTCGGTCGAGGTCGCGCTCTTCCCGGCCGCTGATGACTTCCTGTGGCAGATCATCGGTTGGCTGCGTCGACGGGACGCCGCGTGTGTACGGAGGGGCGCGTGATGGCCGACGCGATCGCCCTGCACCCGCGCGGCCCTGACCTGCGCGGCCGCACGCTGCACGGCCGCTTCCGCCTCGACGGCCTCATCGCCCCCGGCGGCATGGCTGATATCTACGAGGCGCTCGATCTCCGCCTGCGCCGCCGCGTCGCGATCAAAGCGCTGCACCCCGAACACGGCCGCGCACCCGATCAGCGCCGCCGATTCTTTCAAGAGGCCGTGCTCGCCGCTCAGATCGATCACCCGCACGTGATCCCGATCTTCGATCATGGCGAAGAGCCCGCGCTCGGCGGCGAACCGGTGCTCTTCCTGGTGATGCCCCTTCTACAAGGCGTCACGCTGCGCCAGCGGCTCCTTGAGCCGGCGATGCCGATCGCCGACGCCCTGAGCCTCACGATCCAGCTCCTCGACGGCCTGGCCGAGCTCCACAAGCTCGGCGCCGTGCATCGTGACCTCAAGCCCGAGAACTGTCTTATCGTTCAGCGTCACGGCCGCGATCACCTCATCCTGCTCGACCTCGGCCTCGCGAAGATCCACACCGGCCCGCTGCTCTCCATCGCGCCCTCCTCGGCCCCTGGCGTCCTGATCGGCACGCTCGCTTACGTCTCCCCCGAGCAGGCGCGCGAGCAGCCGCTCACTCCGGCCGCCGACATCTACGCCGTCGGCGTGATCTTGTTCGAGCTGCTCACCCGACGTGTACCTTTCCCCGGCACGAAGGTCCTCGAGGTGCTCAGCGCCCACGCCAGCCAGCAGGCCCCCTCCGTCACAGAGCGAGCGCCAGATCGTGGGATCTCCGACGATCTCGAGGCCCTGGTCGCCAGCGCCCTTGATAAAGATCCGGCCCGGCGCCCCGTGAGCGCCCACGCGTTCCGCCGAGCACTCGAGGTCGCGGCGGAGCAGGTGGCCCCCCCCGATAACGGCTACGAGCAAGCTAAGGCGAGCCTCACCGCCTGGCGCGACTGCGCGGACGATGAGGCCCTCGTGTACGCGCGCCACGCCGCGGAGCAGAGCTCCGTGTGGTCTCCGCTGGTGGAGCTGATCGAGATCGCAACCGACGCCGCTGGCCCGGCGTGATCGCGGGGTGGCATCGTCCGCTGGCGCTCCTGGTAGGCATCGAGCCAAGGGACACGCCCGCGACGATAATTCCGCCAACGCCGATCTGGGCAGCCTGGCCGTCGTGAGCGGATGGCGATTACGCCCGATAGGCCCGACACGCCCGACACGCCCGACACCCGACACACCCGACACGCCCGACACGCCCGACACGCCCGACACCCGACACGCCCGACACGCCCGACACGCCCGACCGCGCCTCTCCAGGTGGCCGACCGCAAGCACAGGTCGTACGTCCTAGGTTGCCGCCTGCCGACCGCCGACAGCCGACCGCTCGTTGGACAGCCGATGCGGCGGGCGTCGGGTGAGCGCGATGGAGGGGTGTGTCCGGCCCGCGGGCTCGTGACGCTGGAGGGGTGTGACCTCTTAGGCGGGCTGTGACCTTGGGGAGCAGGGAGGGGGCGTGACCGGCCCGCGGGCTGCGACCGTGAGAGCGCGGAATCGACGTGACCTGCCGGCGGCTGTGACCTCGGGGGCTGGGTTGCTGGGTGGCTGGGTGGCTGGCCGTCACGAGTGCGCCAGTGCGCCCTCCGAGCGAGTTCACGCGCCGCCCGAGCGGGTTCGCGCGGGTGGGATCCCGGATCAGTGTTGAATCGGTGACGAATCGGCGCTGATTCGGCGCTGATTCGGTGATCGACGGTCCGGGAGCGAGCCCCCGGCGTCGAGCAGATCGGCGCCGCGTTCGGGCCAATCCGCTCGGACGGCGCCCTGGCGCGCTCGGACGGCGCCCTGGCGCGCTCGGACGGCGCCCTGGCGCGCTCGGGAAGGCCGCCGAGCCAGCCACCCAGCCACCCAGCCACCCAGCCACCCAGCCACCCAGCCACCCAGCCACCCAGCCACCCACCCAGCCACCCAACACGCGGGCCCACCGCCCGGCCCTTCGGCATCATCGCCGCGCGGGCCAACGGCTCTGCGCCCCGACCTACAGCTCCGCGGGCTGGACATGGAGCCCAGCAACCTGCGCCGGCTGCTTCGGGGACCGTGATGCGGCTGCCGCAGTTGGGGATGGCCATGATCGCCAGCCGAGCCGCCACCTCGACCGGCGGCCCGCCGAGCTCGAGGAGGCCGCGTACGGGACCGGCGGCGACAGCCTACGTTTGGCCCCGTGAATTCGAACGAGCGTGCGGCTGAGCGCGCCTACCTTCGTTCGCTGGCCGAGCCGTCTCCGCTGGTCCCGTCTTCCCGCCGCTTCAGCGCATCTCGCACGACGCCAGCCAGGTAGCGGAGCGCGTCCTCGGGTTGGGCCTTGTCATTGCAGACCCATTCGAGCCAGCGTTGCCGGAGGCTGCGCAGGATCGCCCGCTCTTGGTCGAACTCCTCCTCGTAGTCGCGCCGGAGCCGTTGGAGCTCGGCGTAGCAGTACTCGTGCTGTTGGATGGCGAGCTCGGTGAGGCGTCGCGTGGGTTCGAGGATGTCGTCGTAGCGAGGTGCGCTGATGGCCGGTACGGGTTGCGGATCGCTGGCCGCGGGGCCGCGCGCGATGATCTCACCGTCGACCGCGGCGACGAAGCCGGGGCCGAGGTAGTCGCTGATGAGGGGGCGAAGTTGATCGAGCTGGCCGGCGGTGAGCGCGGTGATGTCCAGCGCCACGGTCCGCTGCTGGCAGGCCGAACCATGGGGCCGGAAGACCGTGATGCGGTAGCGTCGCTCCGGCTCGGATGCAGGTGCCATCGCATCATCGTAGCCGATGGTGACGCGCGAGGGTGATCGGCGGGGCGCATCACGAGGTGGCGATCATGACCCGCGCGAGCTCGCCCGGGCGCATCACGACGTGCCGCTCATGATGCGCATGCCGCTCATGATGCGCATGCCGCTCATGATGCGGCGGGGCGCGGCGGGGCGCATCACGGCATGCAGCTCATGATGCGCGTGCAGCTCATGATGCGGCGGGGCGCATCACGGGATGCAGCTCATGATGCGCATGCAGCTCATGATGCGCATGCAGCTCATGATGCGGCGGGGCGCATCACGGGATGCAGCTCATGATGCGCACCACGGCGTGTAGATCACGATGAGGCGAAGTCGATCGCGCTGGGCGGTGGGCGTTCATGACCCTCGCGGACGCGGCGGGGCGCATCACGGGTGCAGCTCATGATGCGCACGCAGCTCATGATGCGTATCACGGCGTGGAGCTCATGATGCGCCGGAGCGCATCATGATCGGTCGGCGTGGACGATCATCGGCGCGCATCGTGAGCCCGCCTCGGGTAGGCGCGGTGAGCCCAATCGCCCGCTGTCGACGGCTACCATGGAACCATGGAGGTTTCGACGTGGATGGCGGAGCTCCGCGACCGCGCGCGCTCACGCGGGGTCTCGCTGGCCGCGATGGCCCGCGCGGCGGGCATGCGGCCCAGCAACCTCCGCCGGCTGCTCTCGGAGAGCTCCGGGAGGCCGCGGCTCAACACCGTGATGCGGCTGCTGCCGCCGTTGAGGATGGAGGCGATGATCGGGACGACGCGGGCTCGTACGGCGATCGAGGTGGTCGCGGCTCTTGATGTGGTGCGGCGTCGCCAGGGCGCGACGTGGCGATCGTTGCTCGGTCATGGTCGCGGTGTCGCGGCGATCGTGCGCCGGCTAGAGTCGGATCATGAAGCCCTCGGGCTCGACGTCGTGATGCGCTTGGCGGGCGCGCTGGCGCTCGAGATCTCGCTGGTCGATGCCGGCGATGATGCGCCCGCCTCACCGTCGGCATCTTCCGACGTAGCTCACGATCATGATGCGCGTCGTCGGGGTCGGGGGCGTCGTCGATCGCGCGCTCACGAAGGTGCGCTCGACGCTGGCGCGGATGGGCCGCCGGTGGCCACGCCCATCGACGCGCACCCCCGCTCCGACGAGAAGTCACCGACGGCCGGCGCGAGCTGGCCGCCACCGCCACTTCGACCTCCGCGCCTCGGCCGATACCGCGACATGCCGCGGGAGCGACCCCGAACGTCGCCGCAGGTCACGACGTCAACGTTACCGCCGCCTTCACCGCCGCCATCGCCATCATCGTCACCACCGCCATCGCCGCGCGTGATGCCCGAGTACACCTTCGAGCATCGCCTGCTCGCCGCGCTCGCGCCGATCTCGGAAAACACCTGGCGCACGATCGTCCGCGCCATCGCCAACGTGGTCGCCGAAGTGCTCGAAGTGGAGCAGGATCTGCCCGACGATCTTGTTCGTCGTGTCGCCGACGGCACAGTTGATTTTTTCGCTCGCCTTCACCGGCCAGCGACGTCCACCGCCGCTCCGGTAGATCCACGGGCCGCTGATGTAGAGGCTCAGCTCGCGCAGGTCCTCCGGCAGCGCGACACCTTCGCCTTGGTGATCGAGGGGCTTCGACAGCAGCTCGTAGACGAGCGCGCCGCGCGGTCAGCGATCGACCGCGAGCTCGCCGATGAGAGGGCGGCGCTCGCAGAGCTGCGTGGCCGGTTGGGCGAGCTGGAGCAGCAAGCGACGGCCCACGCGCAGGCCGCGACGTCCGCGACGGCCGCGCTCGAGGAGCAGGCGCAGCGACACGCGCAGGCCCTCGCTGGCTTGCAGGCTGAGAACGCCGAGCTGCAGCGCGATCTCGAGGCGCTCCGCCATCTCGAGGCGCAGGTCAAGACGATCGTCGCAGACCAGAACGCCATCCGGGCACCGGACGACTCGGCTCCTGCGGGACGGTCGAGTTTTGCCAGGAAATTTAGGAAGAAGGCGCCCACGCGCTGACGACGGCAACCCCGCCAGCGGCGATCTCATCTCCGAGCCTCGGCCGTCCGCGCCGCCGCGGGCGCGCCTCCGCGACCAACGCCGCGTGCACGACCCTCGTACACGACCCCGCCTTCGCGCCGACCGGCGCACCCTTCACGCCTGGAGCGGTTTTGACGAGCAGAGGCGGCTCATTTCTGGCGAGCGTCGAAGCAGCGCTCGTCACGCGGGCGCCCTACGCCCTACCCGCGACGCCTCGCGACCGCTGACCACCGACACCCCCTCGCGGCGGCGTCCTCGCCGGGACCGCGCTCGCGCGGCGCGGGGGGAACCCAAAAAAAGAACGAGAAAAAATACAACACCCCGTTGACAAAAAAAAAGGGGGGGGGGGTAAACTGCCCAAGTATCTCACTTTGCAGATCAGCCCTTCGGCGGATACGCCAGGAGTCGCCCCGATGTGTAGCAAATCGACCCGACAGCAGCTCCTCGCCATGACCCGCTTTGACTTCACGTTTCTGGCCGGCGCCGCCAGCCAGACCCTGGTGATCGTCCCAGGGATCGACGTCAGCGCCTATTACCGCGCACAGCTCCTGATACGCCTTCATGCGTCGTCGATGAGCTCCGGCCAGAGCGTCGTGCTCGAACTCGACCATACCCTCCCAAGCGACGAAGATCCCGCCGAGTTTATCGATCGAGGCGCGACGGGCAGCCCCCTCCTCAGCGTCACCATCGACAGCACCCACACCCCGCCGCTGCTCCGTAGCGGCGAAGTCACCGGCCTCCAGGCCGCCCTACGGGTCCGGCTCGTCGCCACCCAGACCAGCACCCCGCAGATCCCTTTTTTCGTCGAGATCAGCGTCGTCCTCGTGCTGCGTGACTCCTGAGCTAGCCCTTTATGGCATTCTACACCAACAACACCCGTTATCGCGCCATTGTCACGCTCCAGATCAGCGGACTCATCAGCCCTGACAAAGCGCTCTCGATCGGCCCGCCGGCCACGCCTCGGCACGTTGGGGCGGCCCTGGGGATCGCCGACTGGGAGGTGCCCGCTGGCGAGTGCCTGATCCTCCACGAGGGCACCGAAGCGGCGCTCCTCGCGGTTCGCAACGCCCCCTAACACCCGCCACCAATATTCGCCACAACCAGCAGCCCAACCTCCGAGGTCTTATGTCCGGTACTCTCATTCCCCTCTTCGGCAAGCAGCGCTTCGACTTCACCTGGCAGGCCGCGAGCGCCAGCCAGACGATCATCATCCACCCGGCCGTCAACGTCGTCCCCTACCAAAGCATACGCCTGCAGCTCCGCTTCCACGGGTGCTCTGGCGGCGCTTTGGTCGGCACACAGACCGTAATCCTCCGTGCTTACGGCACCGGTCCCTCCGACGAGGACCCGGCCGAGTTCACCAAGGCAACTGCGTTGCTGAGCGTCACCCTCAACAGCAGTTCCACCATCCCGAGCCTGAATACCGCCGTCGCCACCGATCCCGACGGTTACCTGAAGATCGTCCTCACCTTCACTCAGACCGGCACCGGCGGCACGCCCTTTTGGGTTGAACTCAGCGGCGATCTCATCGCGCGCGCGAACGGATGACCCAGCGGCGAGGAGGTAGCAATGAGTTGGGAAGACGACTTTCGGCGCAACATCGCCCGCACCAGGCAGAAGATCATGGAGATCGCGCCCGAGATGCTCGATCCGAACGCGTTCAAGGTGTTGCCGAAAGATCTGCCTCCGCCTACAACTATGCATGCATCATCGATCCAATGGCGTGGATTTTGCTTTGAGAGAAGTGATGGCATAGATCCCCCGTCTCATATGCAGACTGAGTGCGGATATGCAACCGGGGAGAGTCTCGAGGCAGCTCTTACCAATATCTCCTCGGAAAAGGTTGAATGCGTCGCTCACACAGATCCACACCGAGGTCGAGGCTCGAAACCACAGACCCCTGCGACAGGCGCACTTTGGCCTGAAATGCGGTTACACGCGACCACGAGAGAAACTGCTGTGGGTCGGGGCCCCTCCCCTGTATCGCCTGCCGCTCATTATACCGAGGGAACCTCACATCAATCCGGGGGCGGATCGGGAAAGCTAATCTTCGAGACGTTCACGGGGAAAGTCGTAAAACAACCTCCGAGCATATGCCAGCTTTTCGCTCCTCCAATGCCATTCACTGTATTTGCAGCCATTGGTCAATGTGTTCCGATTCGCCATCCCTACCAAGTGTGGAGGAACGCCATTCTTGAGGCAGATAGCCATGCCTATATTTATGCCTACAATGCGCTTGCCGTCCTTGCCTGGGTGCGGTCACTCAACACATGGTCCAAGCGCCGGGAAATGTGGGACCAGGCGTGGTTGATCGGATTCTCCGACATGAAGTCCCCAAATCTAAGAAAGCACTTCGGTACGTACTCAGATTCGAAGCTAGACCAGGTCTTTCTTCATTTAAAGTCCCGGGTTGTTGCGCTGCGATATTGTAAGACTCCGCATACGCCTAATCATGGTCACATCTTCCTGACCTGCATTGGACGAGTGAGGTCAGATGGGGAAATGTGGCATTCCGGAAGAGCATGGAAGATTCTAACAGCAATCGCGCAGCTACGCGGTTTCAAACTCATGGTATCGGCACCGCGACCATATACATGAGCCCGGGTTGGCCGGTGCAGGACTTGCAGGAGCGAATCTACTCACTATGGCATGAATTCGGGCATGCGTCTAACCTAAACTCACCGGGGACAGGTGCAGGTCATCAATGTCATGAACTCTGTCTCCCTCTCAAAGGGAACGGTTGTGGGTCAAAGGGCGATTGCCGTGACGCAGCCGGGTGTAGGGTTGTGGTGGCGCAAGGCCTCGACGCAGTACGGAATCTTGGTTGTTATGATTACTGGCTTATCAACGTAATGCAAGCACTAGTGACCGACCCCTACTGCATGTCGAGGGTGCATCCGGGCGACATCAGCAAGGTTTTCTGAACATGGACAGGCAATTCACCGTGCGCTTCCTTTACGTTCTCGTACTATCCGACTGTGCTACAGAAGAAAAAATCACCGCCACGGAGGGGGGCACGAGCGGTAGCAGCGCCGAATCTGTAGGTTCGAGTGAGGATGCTTGTATAAGGCACGATGTGCCTGTCACGTCAGAGTTGTCTTGTAGTCCTCAGGGTGACTATGAGTTTGTTCTGTGTATTCCGCGGGATGGGCAGCCATGCGGGGCATGCTGTGATGACTGCGTCCATTCACCTCAGGCAAAAACAATTGTCGATGGGGTTTTTGGGGAATATGCGTGTGTCGAGTGGGAAATGGATACATTGTGTGGCCCCTCTGAGGAGGGTCCTAACTGTTGCTACGTCGTTCAACTTGGAATAAGCTGTCTGGGGGGGGATTCGTAAGTGGCCTCGCGGAGCCCGTTGAGCACGGTCCCGGGCGAGACGAATGGACAGGAACGAAGAGAACGAGGGTGCAGAGGACACGAGGGCGGTGATGGTTTTGCCGCCGGATCCGGTGCGGCGGGGGGTGCTTTGCGGTGCTTGCGGCGCAGCGCTGCTACCCCAAGCCCTCGCGCGCGCGGCCTGGGGCCGAAGCCGACGGCGACTAGACGCCGGGCCTGTAGAAGAACACGTAGTAGCGCAGCTTGCCCGGCGCCGGCGAGGTGGGCAGCGTGTAGACGCGACGCCACAGCTCGGCGACGCTGGTGATCGTACGCTCGATCGCCTCGCCAACCACAAGCGCAAACGACGCGCGCTGCCGCGGCCCGAGCCAGCGCCGCGTCGCTCGCTCAAGGGCCCGCTCGACTACATCACCGAGGAGTACCACGCCCTCCTCCGCGCCTACGGCGACGACCTCGAGGACGTGGGCGAGGTGGACAATGTGGACATGGGCGGGCTCGATGAATGGGATGACCCGGAGGACAGATCATGAGCTGGAGAGAACGATTCGGCATGCACGCGACGCCGCTCCCCCGCGGGGCGGTCCATTGTCTCCTATACGGAGGGTCTGGATCCGCACCTCGACGGGGTCGCCTACCATGAATTGGACGCGGACCAGGTCGGATACCTCTCGGCGAAGATCCGCTTGCGCGACGCCTGTGACTCGGCCTCCGACCTACACCACAAAATGCTCTCCGAGACCCGGGGGCGATCCCGCGTCTCGGCTGCGCGGCCTCCGTCGGATCGGCATCGACAAGCTCTCGTACCGCAAGCAGCACAGACATCCACCGCCTTTGTGTCGCTTCACAACGCACAGATCCCTAAGTTCTCGTACAAGGAAAACCATGGATCTGTCTCCAGATCAAAGTTCACACCTAACAAATAGTCATGAAACTGCTTACATGACTCTCCCTCGCCGCTCCCCGGGCATGAATTTCCCTGCGTAAGGTCACAGAGAGGCGCACAGCAGCCCTCCGAGTCAAGACATGCCTCGTTCGCGGCAACCCACCCCGACGGTAAGCAATAACTGCCTTGCGCACACATCCAGTCGCAGGGTTCCCCGGCGCCCGGAAGAGCGCCAAATGGAAACGTGCACAAAAAACCTGGATCCGCTTTGCTCTCAGAGTATACGCAATTTGTCCCCGTTGGGCACCCCTCCGCGAGAGGATCACACAGACGCGCACAAATCCCCAACAGACAATCCGCACAAAAAGGAGAGTAACAAAACTCAGACGGATCAGCGCATGATTGATTCGTAGTTTCTCCCCAGTACGGGGGGGCACAAAAGCTGACGCAACTCGGGTGTTCCTTGCCTAATAGGTTACCAGTCACACATACCGTCCCCTTCTCACAGTCGTCGTTCCCGTCAGGGTAAGGAGAGCCTGGTCCGAGGTTACATGATTCACCCTTCTTTCGATCACCGTGGACAGGAAAACAAGCGAGATTACCGGCCCAGATGACCGGCTCAGAGGGTGCAGAACATTTTTCCCCTGGTGGGCACGAGTCGTCCGAGTGGGGGTCGCACGGGATGCCTTCTGTCTCCCCGTGGGAGCCAGAGGATGTCTCTGTCGACGGATCTCCGCTCGAAGACGTCTCAGTCGCGGTCGTCCCCGTCGCGGCTGTCCCCGTCGCGGCTGTCCCCGTCGCAGACGCCCCCACGGACGTGGAGGCTGAGGAGATCTCGCCTTCACCTGGTGTAACCTTAGCACACGCGACGAGCACAAAGCAGACTGCAAATAGTCCCAATTCGAGAGGAAATCGTGTGGTCAAAATGGTGTTCATCACAGGGGGCTCGATAGACATCACATGCTGGCGGGTTCGATCTTTGAAATATGGGCGGGTAGAGACTTCCAAGGCTGGACTCGTTTCCGCCCCCTCGCTTCTTGACGTGGTGACGATACGAGATCGCGCGGCGCGAAGGCAAGCGCGCCGACGCCGCAGGGCGCTCGTAGCCGCGCTCGTGGCCCTCTTCGTAGCCGCACTCGTGGGCCTCGCCGTGGCCCTCTTCGTGGCCACACTCGTGGCCCTCTTCGCGGCCACACTCGTGGCCCTCGCCGTGGCCCTCTTCGTGGCCACACTCGTGGCCCTCGTCGTGGCCCTCTTCGTAGCCGCACTCGTGGCCCTCGCTGTGGCCCTCTTCGTAGCCGCACTCGTGGCCCTCGCTGTGGCCCTCTCCGTGGCCACACTCGTGGCCCTCGCTGTGGCCCTCTTCGTGGCCCCTTCGTGGCCACACTCGTGGCCCCCCGCCGTGGCCCTCGCTGTGCGCCTGACACTTGCTGCCTGACGCGTAGGCGGCGGTCGCCTGACAGCAATCGCCACGGCGGCGCGTCGCCGCTGACGGCCAGCCGTCACCGCCTGCGCCGTCGCCTGCACGTGTCGATCACGCGACCCGACCGCCGCCCGCCACGTCGCCCGGCGACCACCTCGGTGCACGGCGCTAGGCACGCTCACCGCGGTGCCGACCGACTACCCGCTTGCCGCCATGCAGGCACGCACCCGATGCAGGCGCGAACTCCGGGCCTCCACTGCTCGCCGGCCAACATCTCGGGCCGCCGCCCAACACGCCGCCCGGCAGCCTCCGGCCACCTCCACCGGCCAACACCCCGCCGGCCAACCACGGGCCGCCGACCAACATCTCGGGCCGCCGGTCAACATCCGGGCCGCCGGCCCACACCCGGGGCAGCCGGCCAACCCCCCGCCGGCCAACACCGTGGGCGGCCAACATCGCTGGCAACCGGCCAACACCGCGGGCCGCCGCCGGCCAACACCCCCTGGCCGCCGGCCAACACCGGGGCGGCCAACCTCCGTCGGCCAACGCCCCGGGGCCGCCGGCCGACAGGCCAACACCCCGCCGGGCCGCCGGTCAACACCTCGCCGGCCGCCGGCTAACACCCCGCCGGCCGCCGGCTGACACCCCGGCGGCCGCCGGCTAACACCCCGCCGGCCGCCGGCTAACACCCCGGGCTGCCGGCCAACACCGTGTGCCGCCGGCCAACACCCATGGCCCCGGGCCGCCGGACAGCATCCGCCGGCCAACGCCTCGGGGCCGCGGGCCAACAGGCCAACACCCAACACCCCGGGCAGTACCGGGCAGCCGGGTACCGCCTGGCCGCCGTCTCCGCGCGATACCTGGCGCTCCGGCCAACACTCCCACCAGCCGGGTAGCCGGCCGGGGGCGGGCCAACACCCAGGGTCGAGGGCCAACACCCCCGGCATCCAGCCAACATGCCCGGAAGCGAGCCCCACTCCGCGCGGGGGAGGGGCGCAATCGTTGAAATTTCATAACTTGACAATGCCAGCCGGCCTGCTTGATTTTCATAACCAATGGTCAGCCCCGCCCGCATCCTCATCTTCACCACCAGCCGTGGTCAGCTTCGGCTCCGCCTGCCCGCTGCCTGCGTCGCCATCGAGGACGACCCCAAGCACTCGCGGGTCATTCGGGCGGAGACGCGCCTGCGAGAGTCCGATGGCGGAGAGTCGGTCGAGGTCGCGCTCTTCCCGGCCGCTGATGACTTCCTGTGGCAGATCATCGGTTGGCTGCGTCGACGGGACGCCGCGTGTGTACGGAGGGGCGCGTGATGGCCGACGCGATCGCCCTGCACCCGCGCGGCCCTGACCTGCGCGGCCGCACGCTGCACGGCCGCTTCCGCCTCGACGGCCTCATCGCCCCCGGCGGCATGGCCGATGTCTACGAGGCCCTTGATCTCCGCCTGCGCCGCCGCGTCGCGATCAAGGCGCTGCACCCCGAACACGGCCGCGCCCCCGATCAGCGCCGCCGATTCTATCAAGAGGCCGTGCTCGCCGCTCAGATCGATCACCCGCACGTGATCCCGATCTTCGATCACGGAGAAGAGCCCGCGCTCGGCGGTGAACCGGTGCTCTTCCTGGTAATGCCCCTTCTACAAGGCGTCACGCTGCGCCAGCGGCTCCTCGAGCCGGCGATGCCGATCGCCGACGCCCTGAGCCTCACGATCCAGCTCCTCGACGGCCTCGCCGAGCTCCACAAGCTCGGCGCCGTGCATCGCGACCTCAAGCCTGAAAACTGTCTCATCGTTCAGCGTCACGGCCGCGATCACCTCATCCTGCTCGACCTCGGCCTCGCGAAGATCCACACCGGCCCGCTGCTCTCCATCGCGCCCTCCTCGGCCCCCGGCGTCCTGATAGGCACGCTCGCTTACGTCTCCCCGAGCAGGCGCGCGAGCAGCCGCTCACTCCGGCCGCCGACATCTACGCCGTCGGCGTGATCTTGTTCGAGCTGCTCACCCGGCGTGTACCGTTCCCCGGCACGAAGGTCCTCGAGGTGCTCAGCGCCCACGCGAGTGAGCAGGCCCCCTCCGTCACCGAGCGAGCGCCCGATCGTGGGATCTCCGACGATCTCGAGGCCCTGGTCGCCAGCGCTCTTGAAAAAGATCCGGCCCGGCGCCCCGCGAGCGCCGACGCGTTCCGCCGAGCACTCGAGGTCGCGGCGGAGCACGTGGCCACCCCCGATAACGGCTACGAGCAAGCGAAGGCGAGCCTCACCGCCTGGCGCGACTGCGGCGATCATGAGGCCCTCGTGTACGCGCGCCATGCCGCGGAGCAGAGCTCCGTGTGGTCTCCGCTGGTGGAGCTGATCGAGATCGCAACCGACGCCGCTGGCCCGGCGTGATCGCGGGTGTGGCGTCGTCCGCTGGCGCTCCTGGTAGGCATCGAGCCAAGGGACACGCCCGCGACGATAATTCCGCCAACGCCGATCTGGGATCTGGGCAGCCTGGCCGTCGTGAGCGGATGGCGATTACGCCCGATAGGCCCGACACGCCCGACACCCGATACCCGACACCCGACACGCCCGACACGCCCGACACGCCCGACACCCGACACGCCCGACACACCCGACACGCCCGACCGCGCCTCTCCAGGTGGCCGACCGCAAGCACAGGTCGTACGTCCTAGGTCGCCGCCTGCCGACCGCCGACAGCCGACCGCTCGTTGGACAGCCGATGCGGCGGGCGTCGGGTGAGCGCGATGGAGGGGTGTGTCCGGCCCGCGGGCTCGTGACGCTGGAGGGGTGTGACCTGCCTGGCGGGCTGTGACCTTGGGGAGCAGGGAGGGGGCGTGACCGGCCCGCGGGCTGCGACCGTGAGAGCGCGGAATCGACGTGACCTGTAGGCGGCTGTGACCTCGGGGGCTGGGTTGCTGGGTGGCTGGGTGGCTGGCCGTCACGAGTGCGCCAGTGCGCCCTCCGAGCGAGTTCACGCGCCGCGCGAGCGGGTTCGCGCGGGTGGGATCTGCTCGACGCCGGGGGCTCGCTGCCGTGCCCGCAGTCAAATGATTACTGCTATGTTATTCAATCCGGCGACTGGGGGTTGTGCATCGAGGCGTGCGATCCGCTCGCTCAGGACTGCGAACACCCGTTGGATGTCTGTGAGCTTGGCTGGTCGGCGATCGGTGTTTATTTTTATTGCGCACGGGATCGATCGGAACCGGAACCACATCCGATTGACGGCGATGCATGTATTTCTAATGGCTGTGGGTCTGGACGGTTCTGCTTCCACCTGGAGGAGAAATGTACCTCCTTCTGCGACGTCAACGCTCCGAACACCTGCGAGCTTAAGGGGCAGGGGGCAGAGTGTATCTCGTTTGTATCGCAGGGATGGTCACCGACACCGGGGATGGAGCATGTCGGCTACTGTAGCATACCGTAGTCAACGCCGGCCAACACTGCGGGCCTCCCCCGCGACTTGCTGGGGCCCAGCGGTACCCCGTGAAGGTGAAGCCCTTCTCAACTCTGCGAGCGTTGCCGGCGTTGCCAGCCGGTTGCCGGGATCGAGCAGTTCGCGCGTTGCCCGCGCTCGGGGGGCCGCGGGCGGCCCGGAGGGGAAACGCGAAAACCCCCGCAGAACGCCGATCTGAGCCAAGAAGCGAGGGGGCTGCGGATCGGGGGCGGACTGCGGGGGAGGGTTGTGAGTTGTTGCCGTCGTCGCACGTCTCGACGTCCATCTGCACGAAGCCGTCGCCGCAGATCGCCAGCTTGCACCCCTCTACGCACATATCTGCGTTATCATCATTGCCGTCATCACACTCCTCGACCTCCGCCTGCACGAAGCCGTCGCCGCAGGCCGCGAGCGTACAGTCTGCCAGGCAGCCGTCGTCATCCGCGTCATTGCCGTCGTCGCACGCCTCCACCCCCTCCTGCACGATCCCGTCGCCGCACGCCGCGTTCGTGCACGCGTTCGTGCACGCGTCGCCGTCGACGGTGTTGCCGTCGTCGCACTCTTCGCCCGCGTCGACCACCGCGTCGCCGCACGCCGGCGGCATCACGCTCGTCGTCTCGGAGCTGGTCGTCTCGGACGTCGACGTGCTCGTCGACGTCGTCGTGCTGTCGCTCGTTGTGTCATCACCGGTCGTCGCGTCGGTGTCGCTCGCCGAGCTCGTGGTCGGCTGCCCCGTCGTCGACGTCGTCGTCGTGGTCGCCGTCGTGAACGTGCCGCCGCTGTCATCGCCTGCGCAGCCGCTGACCCACCCCCCCAACAAGACCACCCACAAGCTCCGCTGAAAAGTTTTCATCTGCATCTCGCCATCGTGAGCCAACGCCAGGCCGCCGACAACCGCCTCTTGCCCGCGCATCGCCGACCTAGCGCGGAATTTCCCTTCCCCGCCGCGCCGCCGATCTCCTACCCTTCCCCGCACCGCGCATGTCGGATCAAACACCACCAAGCGACCTCGCGCCCGCGGGCGGACGCCTCCACGCCCTCATCGCCGCGCTCACCACCTGGGCGCCGATCGCCGCGCTCATCGGCCTCTCCCCTGGTTTTTACCTCTGGACGGTCACGCACCTCCGCCGCGCCCCCTTCGTCTACCGCAACGATCTAACGCCGGGGCTGCGCGGCCAGCTCCTCGCCTGGATGGGCCTCTCTCTCCTGCTCATCAGCGCCCTCGCCGTCATCGCCTGGCGCCGTCGCCGCCGCAGCGAGCCCGCGCTCAGCCTCGCCGCCTACGCCCAGCGCCTCAGCCGCGACCTCATCGGCCTGCTCGCTCTGCCCTTCATCGCCGCCCTCGCCGCTCCCAAGATCGAGAGCGAGCACCCCAACCTCACCCTGCTCCACGCCGCCCTCGCCAGCGCCTTCGTCGCCCTCGGCGTCTACCGCCTCGCCGCGCGCCCCTTCGGCGCCCGCGAGCGCCTGCTCGCCGCAGCCCGCCGCCTCCCCACCTGGCTCCCCTTCGCCCTCGTCGTCGCGATCTTCGGCGGCTACAGCGTCGTGCTCGCCCGCTTCGCCCTCATCGATCACTGGAACATCTGGACCCAAGTCTACGACCTCGGGATCTACGACAACCTCCTCTGGCACACCATCCACGGCAACTTCCTCGGCTCCTCGTTCCTCAGCATCGGCGATCACACCGCCGCCCACTTCGACCCGCTGCTCGTCATCCTCACCCCCTTCTACGCGCTCTGGCCGCGCGCCGAGACCCTGCTCGTCTTCCAGTCGATCTGGCTCGGCGCCGGCGTCTTCCCCCTCTACCTGCTCGCCCGTGATCGCCTCGCCCGCGCGGACAGCCCCGGCCGAGGCCCCTGGTACGGCCTCCTCTTCGCCGCCCTCTACGCCGCCGCTTGCTGCTGCACGGCGTCAACATGTTCGACTTCCACTCGGTCGCCCTCGCGATCCCCCTGATGATCTGGGTCGTCTACATGGTCGATCGGCGCGCCACCTGGGGCCTCGCCCTCGCGCTCATCCTCCTGCTCACCGCGCGCGAGGACATGCCCTTGCTCGCCAGCTTCATCGCCTTCTACGCGCTCGCCCGCGGCCAGCTCCGCGCGGGTCTTGGGATCCTCGGCGCCTCGCTCGCCTACCTCGCCTTCGTCAAGCTCGTCATGATGCCGGACCCAGGCCTCATGATGAACAGCGAGAAGGTCTACGGCTACGCCACCTTCTATTCCGAGATGATCCCGCGGCCTGAGGAGGGCGTCACCGGCCTCGTCAAGAACGCCCTCTCCAACCCTGTCTACGTGATCAAGGTCGTCGCCAAGGAGGAGAAGCTCCGCTTCCTCGTCCAGCTCTTCCTGCCCCTCCTCTTCCTCCCCTTGTTCGCCGGCCGGGCCCGGGTCCTCTGGATCTACGGCCTCTTCTTCATCGGCACGGCCAGCCGGCAGAACATGTACTCGCTCAACTTCCAGTACTCCGCCGTCTTCTTCCCGATGCTCTACGTCGCCGCCATCGACGCCTTCGCGCGGGTCGGCGAGTCGCCGCGCCTCGGCGCCCTCGGCGTCGATCCCAGCCGCCTGCGCGCCGCCCTCGTCGGCGGCCTCATCGCCGCCACCAGCCTCACCACCTACAAGTTCGGCGTCTTCATCGAGAACAGCGCCTTCATGGCCGGCTGGCAGCCCCTCATCCGCCAGCCGGACGAGGCCCTCCAGCTCCGTTACCGTCGCCTCCAAGAGATGATCGCCCAGGTCCCCGCCGACGCAGCGATCGCCGCCTCCAGCGAGATCGGCGCCCAGGTCTCCAACCGCGCCCGCGCCTATCGTTGGCCTGACGTGCGCGACGCCGAATACCTCCTGCTCGGCGCGTGGCGCTTTGAGGGCAAAGAGCGCCAGCACTTCGATCGGATCCGCGCCACCACCTTTGAGGTGATCGACGAACACGACGGCATCTACCTGCTCCGCCGGCGCGCCCGCCCCGTCGCCGCCCCGCCGCCCCGCCGCCCCGCCGGCCAAGCCCCACAAACGGCCCCCGAGCCGCCGCCTGCGCCCGATCTCGACCGCGAAGGCCCCCGCTGAGCGCGCGCCCGAACCCCAGCATTCGGGCCCGTACCCACGGCAAAGACGCGCTCCGATCCGCGCGTGCGTCGGCCAATCGATCGATCCCCCCGCAAACGGGAACGATTTGGTATGTCATCACAAATGGAGACTTCCATCGCTGCGCCGGGGCCAGACGACCTCCTCTTCGCCCCCGAGGAGCCGCAGGCGCAGCGCCAGCCCGCAGGCGCTGAGCACACCGTCGCGGTCAACCCGTGGCGGATCCTCATCGTCGACGACGAACCTGAGGTCCACGCGATCACCCGCCTCGCCCTCGCCGATCTCCACCTCGACGGCCGCCCGCTCCAGCTCACCGGCGCCGCCGACGCCGCCAGCGCCCGCGAGCTGCTCCTCCGCCACCCGGACACCGCCCTCATCTTGCTCGACGTCGTCATGGAGCGCGAGCACGCCGGCCTCGAGCTCGCCCGCTGGATCCGTGAAGAGCGCGGAGACCGAGCGATCCGCATCGTCCTGCGCACCGGCCAGCCCGGCCTCGCCCCTGAGCCGCGGGTCATGCTCGACTACGACATCAACGACTACCGCGCCAAGACCGAGCTCACCGCCCAGCGCCTCGTCACCACCGTCATCGGCGCCCTCCGCTCCTACCGAGACATCGCGATCATCGACGCGCAGAAGGCCGGCCTGCGCCGCGTCATCGAGGCCACCGCCTCCCTCTTCGAGCGCCGCAGCCTCGAGCACCTCCTCAGCGGCCTGCTCACCCAGCTCGCCGGTCTCTTCGGACCTGACCAGAGCGCCATCTTCATCCAAGCCTGCGGCCCCCTCTTCGGCGTCGACCACGGCGACCCCGTGATCATCGCCGGCACCGGCGAATACAGCGGCGCCGTCGGCCGCGCCGCCCGCGACTGCCTCGACGCCGAGCTCCTCCACGATCTCGAGCTAGCGATCGTCCGAGAGCGCCCGCTCCACCGCCCCGCCTACAGCCTCTACGCGATCTGCCGCGACGATCGCTCCTGCGCCGCCCTCTACATCGAGACCGGGGGCAACCGCGCCGCCTGGGAGCAGGACCTCCTCGATCTCTTCTGCCGCAACGCCGCCGTCGCGCTCGACAACCTCCGCCTCCACCAGCGCCAGCGCGACCTGCTCGCCGCCTTTGAGCGCTTCGTCCCTGCCCGCCTGCTCGGCCTGCTCGGCGACGCCGACGTCAGCCGCGTGCGCGTCGGCGATCACATCCAGCGCGAGGTCACCGTGCTCTTCGCCGATCTCCAGCGCTTCACCGCCCTCGCCGAGCGCCTCAGCCCAGAGGCCACCTTCGGCTTCCTCAACGACTTCTACGCCGCCATCATCCCGGCGATCGCGGAGCACGGCGGCGTCGTCGACAAGTACCTGGGAGACGGCCTGATGGCCCTCTTCCCGCGCGCCCCGCAGGACGCGGTCGCCGCCGCGCTCGATCTCTTGGAGCGGTCGCGGGCCTTCGCCGCCGCGCGCCCCGATCTCCCCCTCGCGCCCCGCCTCGGCGTCGGCGTCCACACCGGCCCGATGATCCTCGGCGTGCTCGGCGGCGCCGATCGCCTCGAGTTCACCGCCGTCTCCGACAGCGTCAACGTCGCCGCCCGCGTCGAGCGCCTCACCCGCGTCTTCGGCGTCGATCTCCTGATCAGCCGCGAGGTCCACGACCGCCTCGCCCCGGAGCACCACCAGCACGCCCGCCAGCTCGGCCAGGTCGAGCTGCGCGGCAAGGGCCGCCTCGTCGAGATCTTTGAGGTCTTCGCCGGCGACCCTGCGTCCACCCGCGACGACAAGGCCGCCACCAAGCGCCCGCTCGCCGAGGTGATCCAACAGATGCAGCTCCAGCGCTGGCCATCCGCCCGGCGCGGGCTCGCCGAGCTCCGGCGCCGTCACCCGGACGATCCCGTCTTCGGCGCGCTCGACCGCCACTGCGAGCGTCAGCTCCACCTCGAGGCCGCCGCCCATGATCGATCTCACCCCTGACCTCCGCGCGCTCCTGGGTGACCTCCTCCGCGAGCGCCGCGACGAGATCATCGACCACGGCACCGACTGGGTGATCCACAGCGCCGGCGATCTCCAGGGCAGGGCGCCCCGCGCGGAGACCCGCGCCCTCATCGCCCAAGAGTTCGACGCCTACAGCGACCTCCTGCTCGCCGGCGATCCGACCAAGCGCGACGCCTTCATCGAGCACGTCACCAGCTTCCGCGCCTCCCACGACTTCAAGATCTCCACCTTGCTGCGCGGCTTCCTCGGCTTCAAGCGCGGCGTCGAGCTATGCCTCGAAGGACAGGTCGCAGCTCCGGAGCTCGCCCTCGCCGCCCGCGACGTCCTCGATCGCCTCTACCACGAAACCGCCTTCTTGATGGCCGACGTCTACGTCGACAAGCTCCTCGGCTTGCTCCGGCGCACCCAGCAGGAGCTGCTCCACCGCGAGAAGATGGCCGCGCTCGGCGGCCTCGTCGCGGGCGTCGCCCACGAGATCAACACCCCCATGGGGATCGCCGTCACCGCCGCCTCGCTCCTCCATGATCGCCTCAGCGGGCTCGCGCAGGCCTTCACCGCCGGCGAGCTCAAGCGCTCGAGCCTCGCCGCCTTCCTCAACGACGGCCGCGAGGCCGCCGAGCTCGCGCTCACCAACCTCAGCCGCGCCGCCGAGCTCGTCCAGAGCTTCAAGCAGATCGCCGTCGATCAAGCGCACGGGGCCCCGCGCCGCCTCGATCTCGGCGCCTACGTGCAAGAGGTCCTCACCAGCCTCGCCCCGCTCTACAAGCGCGGCGGGCACCGCCTCGATCTCCACCTCGGCGCCCCCTTTGACGCCCACGTGCACGCCGGAGCGATCGCGCAGATCCTCGGCAACCTGATCCAAAACGCCGTCACGCACGCCTTCGTGGGCGACGCCCCCGGCCGCATGGACGTACGCCTCCGCCTCCTTGAAGGGGCCCGCTGCGAGCTCACCTTCCGCGACGACGGCCGCGGCATGAGCGCTGAGGAGCGCGCACGCGTCTTTGAGCCCTTCTTCACGACCAGGCGCGGCCAAGGCGGCTCTGGCCTCGGCATGCACATCGTCCACAACCTCGTCACCGAGCTGATGGCGGGCAGCATCGCCCTCGAGAGCGCGCCGGGCGGCGGCACCTGCATCACCCTGATCTTCCCGCAAAACACCTGATCACCGCGCGGACCCGGCGCGCCATCGCGCAGCCCCTGTGGTTGCCTCCAGGTGAAGGTATCGGCGAGGATGCACCCTCCGAGCAGGAGCCAGACCGCCATGCAACTTGATCCGAGCGATCTCGTCCTTGAGAACCTCTACCGCTGGGCCAAGGAGCGCCCTGGAGCGGTGTACATGACCCAGCCGATCGGCGGCGGCGCCGTCCGCGACTTCACCTGGGCTGACACGCTCGATCAAGCGAGGCGCATGGCCTCCTACCTGCGCTCCTTCGGCTTCCCGCCCGGCTCGAAGATCGCGATCGTCTCGAAGAACTGCGCCCACTTCATCCTCAGCGACCTCGCGATCTGGATGGCCGGCTACGTCTCGGTCGCCCTCTACCCCACCCTCAACGCCAAGACCGTCAAGTACATCTTGGAGCACAGCGAGTCCAAGCTCCTCTTCGTCGGCAAGCTCGACACCTGGGACGAGATGAAGGGCGGCGTCCCTGCCGGCCTGCCCTGCGTCACCTACCCCCTTGAGCCCGCCCACCGACCACCCCACCTGGGAGGACATCATCGCCGAGTCCGAGCCGATCAGCGGCCCGCCCACCCGCGCCGCCGACGACAGCGCCCTGCTCATCTACACCTCTGGCAGCACCGGCGTGCCCAAGGGCGTCGAGCACACCTTCCGCACCACCTGCGTCGCCGCCAAGGGCTTCCTCCAGCTCTTGCCGCTCACCGCCGACGATCGGGTCCTCTCCTACCTCCCCTCGCTCACGCCTTCTGAGCGCACCGCGATCGAGTTCCTGTCCTTTAAGACAGGCATGAGGATCTACTTCGCCGAGTCGCTCGAGACCTTCCTCGCCGACATGCAGCGCGCGCGGCCGACCCTCTTTCAGTCGGTGCCGCGGCTGTGGCTCAAGTTCCAGCTCGGCGTCTTCGCCAAGGTCCCGGAGCAGAAGCTCGCGCGCCTCCTCAAGGTCCCGATCCTCTCCTACTTCTTGAAGAAGAAGATCCTCAAGGGCCTCGGCCTCGATCAGGCCCGCCTCGCCGTCTCTGGCTCCGCCCCGATCCCGCCCTCCTTGATCCAGTGGTACCAAGACCTCGGACTCGAGCTGCTCGAGGGCTACGCGATGAGCGAGAACTTCTCCTACTCGCACCTCAGCCTGCCCGGCAAGGCGCGGATCGGCTACGTCGGCCACTGCGTCCCCGGCGCGGAGTGTCGGATCAGCGAGATCGGCGAGATCGAGGTCAAGAGCCCCGCCACCATGAAGGGCTACTACAAGGAGCCCGCGCAGAGCCGCGAGTGCATGACCGCCGACGGCTTCCTCAAGACCGGCGATCGCGGCGAGATCGACGAGCAAGGGCGCCTCAAGATCACAGGCCGCGTCAAGGAGCTCTTCAAGACCTCCAAGGGCAAGTACATCGCCCCTGCCCCGATCGAGAACCTCCTCAACGCCGACTCCAAGATCGAGCTCTCCTGCGTCAGCGGCTCTGGCATGCCGCAGCCCTACGCCGTCGTCATGCTCGCCGAGGATCTTCGGCGCCGCCTCGCCAGGACCCCGCCGTACGCGCCGAGATCGACGCCGGCCTCACCCGCCTGCTCGCCGAGGTCAACGCGCAGGTCGAGGAGTACGAGCAGCTCGCCTTCATCGCCGTCACCAGCGACGAGTGGGGGATCCCCAACGGCTACCTCACCCCGACCATGAAGCTCAAGCGCGACGCCGTCGAAGCCCGCTACAACCCCCTCATCGAGGCCTGGTACGACGCGCGCAAGCCCGTGATCTGGCAGAGCTGAGCGCCTCGCCGCGCGCGGCCGCGCCGGCGAAGCGGAGGCGCCCGCGTCGCGCGAGGCGCCTCTTTTTAATTGCGCCGCGGGACTCTTTGGGCGCGCGCGCTCGTAGGGAACCTCGCGGCAGCCTCGCTGTCATGAGCCCATCAGCCGCGCCGCCGACCCCCGGCGAGCGCGCGCCCCTGGAGATGCTCCCCTATGAACCGCTGCACCCGCGCGGCGTCGTCGGCCTTGCTCGCCCTCGTCGCCCTCATCGTCGCCCCGACCACCGCCCACGCCGCCGCAGACGTCAATAGCTGCGTGCAAGTCGCCGCTGAGGCCGCGCCGGCCGGCATGTCGATCACCTTTAACAACACCTGCGCCTTCGAGATCCGCTGCGAGGTCGCCTGGAGCCTCACCTGCGAGGGCGCCGAAGCGGGCGCGATCGAGGACAGCAAGCGCCAGAGCTTCAACCTCCAGCGAGGCCGTCAGCGCGCCATCTTCGCCTCGGGCGACCTCTGCGGCGACGACCTCTGGGAGATCGTCGACGAGTCCTGGGAGTGCGTACAAGCCCGCTGATGGGCCGGTCGTCTAGAAGCGCCAGCCGCCGCCGAACGCCACCCCGCCGCGCATCGGCGCCACCCCGAGCGTCAGGTTGCGCTCGCGCAGGCGGGCCATCGTCGAGTCCTCGCGGTGCACGAAGAGCAGCACCGCGAACGCCAGCGTCGACGCCGCGAACACCCCCGCGCCGATGAACGAGATCGTCGCCCCGCGCGCCAGCCCGTCGCCCTTGTCGCAGGCCTTCGTCACCTCCGCGTTCCCCACCTCACGCGCGACCCCGCAGAGATCCACGCTCGGGTCGACGAAAGGGTTGACGTTGTTGTCCGGGTCATCGTCATCGAGGCTCGCCTTCGCCGCATCGATCACGTCATTGTACGCCGAACGATCCCGCGAGCTCATCAACCCCAACGCCACCCCTGCGCCCGCCGACAGCCCCGTCAGCACCAACGAGGTCGCGAAGCCGGCCTTCTTCCACGTCGCCGCCTTGTGACGCCCCCACACCAGACGCGAGCGCGGCGCATCCTCTGGCGCCTCGACCGCCTCGACCGGCGGCGCCACCTCCGGCTCTGGATCTGGAGGGGGCGCCCCGATCATCGCCTCGACCAGCCCCTTCGCGGTCGCCTCGATCGCCCCCGCCTCGAGCCCGCTCGCCTCGATCGTCGCGTTGTGCGACTTCGTGACCGAGCCGCTGCCGACATCGACCAGCACCAGCTCCACCTGATAGCTCGGCCCCTTCCCCTTCAGCGACCCGTACACGAGCTGACCCACCCCCAGGCTCTTGCCGCCGTTCGCCATACAGCGCGGCTCAGGCGGGTCATCGCAGCCCATCGTCAGCTTGAATTCGATCGCCGACATCTCCTTGCCGCCGCCGATCCCGCGGGCCGCGAATTGCCCGCGCAGCGCCTTACTCAGGGCCGCCACCTTCGCCTTATCATCGCCCTCGAGATCGAGCACGGAGCCGTCCGCCGCCCGCGCCTGCGCGCAAGGGATCAGCGTAGAGCACACGATCGCGGCCGAGAGCAGGCCGGAGAGCAGCCCATGGAGCGGTGAAGTGGAGCGGTACCCGGTCGTAGACATAACCGCCTCGACCTTCGCACGGCGCCCGGCCGCGGGAAGGGCCTGCCGCCCTCAGGTGGTACAGTCGCGCCTCGTGCTCGACCGCCCGCTGCTCCGACTGCGCCACAGCCTCGCCGCGCGGATCACCGCCTTGGTGGTCATGGTCTTGCTGGTCACCGGCGCCTCTTCCTTCACCATCCTCCGCCAGGTCCGCGCCCTCCAGGCCAGCTTTGACCTCCTCACCGTCGTCTACGTCGAGTTCAACGCCCGCCGCACGGCCGCTCACATCCAAGCCGCGCGGATCTACGCGCGGGTCGAGCTCAACCGCGCGCGCAGGGGCGAGCCCCAGCTCATGACCCCCAGCGAAGAGGCGACCTTCGCCGAGGCCCTCGCGGTCCGCACCCGCCTCGTCCAGAACGCCCGCGCCGTCGTCGACGACGCCCTCGCCAACCCCCAGCGCCTCGGCGGCGACGAGCGCCTCGCGCAGGTCCGCGCCTTACACGACGCGATCTCGCGCCTCGAAGCCGCCGTCGCCACCGACGAAGATCGCAGCCCCAGCGACGTCCTCCTCGACATCCGCGCTCAGAACGAGCAGAACCGCCTCTTCCTCGCCCTCGACGAGCAAGTAGCGCGCGCGATCCGCGAGCTCAGCGATCAAGTGCGCCAAGCCGAGCGCAAGACGGAGCGCCTCACCCTCGTCCTCACGGGGATCGCCAGCTTGCTCGCCCTCGCCGCCGCGGTCGGCGTCATCTGGACCTTGAGGCCCCTGCGGCGGCTCACCGCCAGCGTCCGCCGCCTCGGCCGAGGCGAGTGGGATCAGCGGCTCGAGCTCGGCCGCGCGGGTCAGCCTGGCGATGAAGTCTCCCAGCTCGCCCACGAGTTCAACCTCATGGCTGCCGCCTTACAGGAGCGTGAGACCCGGCTGATCCGCGGCGAGCGCCTCGCCGCGATCGGCCGCCTCGCCGCCCAGGTCACCCACGAGATCCGCAACCCCCTCTCCAGCGTCGCCCTCAACGTCGAGCTCTTGGAGGACGAGCTCGACGGAGCCACCCCCTGAGGCCCGCACCTTGCTCGCGCGGATCACCGGCGAAGTCGATCGCCTCGCCGCGATCACCGAGGAGTACCTCGGCTTCGCCCGCCAGCAGAAGCCCGAGCTTCAGCCCATCGATCTCGCCGCGGAGCTGGTCTCACTCCTCGATTTTATGGAGGAGGAGCACCAGCAGGCCGGCATCGAGCTCCGCCGTCAGATCGTCGGCCCTGCCCTCATCCAGGGCGATCCATCGCAGCTCCGCCGCGCCCTCATGAACCTCCTACGCAACGCCAAGGAGGCCCTCAGCGAGCCCTTGGGCGGCCGTCCGCCCCGCCTCACCGTCGCCCTCACCGCAGGCCCCGAGAGCGTGTCCATCACCATCGCCGACAACGGCCCTGGCATCCCGCAGGCCGAGCGAGAGCGCGTCTTTGAGGCCTTTTACACCCGCAAGGCGCAGGGGACCGGCCTCGGCCTCGCCATCGTCCAGCAGATCGTCAGCGATCATGAGGGGACCATCCGGGTCGCCCGGAGCGGACCTGAAGGCACCGTCTTTGAGCTCACCTTGCCGGCTTGCGCTCCCATGGGCGCCCCCGTATCCTCGCCGGGTCCCGCATGACGTGGGTCCCCGTCGGAGAAGATCGCATGTCTCGCCTCTGCGCCACCTTGGCAGCTCTCATCGGCTTCTCGCAGCTCGGCTGCTCCGCCATTCTCAACCCTGAGAACTCCGACGAGGTCCTCCGCTGCGGCAACGCCGACGACTGCCTCGAGTTTGAGGAGATCGCCGCTGTTGTCGGCGACAAGCGCACCCAAGCGACCTGCGCCGCGCCTGGTGGGGATGGCAGCGGCGACTTCACCGAGGCCAAAGAGAACCAGGTCTGCTCGGTCACCGACTTCCAGCTCTCATGCGCCATCAAGTCGTACGGCGGCGACGAGAGCACCGGCAACGCGCAGTCGAACCGTATCTACGTCCAGACCTTCACCGAGGCGATCAACAAGGCTGGCCTCTACATCCCCTGCGCCGAGGATCGCCGCGGCAGCCGCGGCTGCAAGGCCAAGCTCGACAGCACCTGCGACGCAGGCCTCAGCCTCAACGCCTTCGGCGCCTGCGACGTCGCCAACCCTGAGGCCCCTGCCGTCGAGCCCACCCCGGATCTCAAGGCCCTCGACGTCCGCGACCAGTTCTGCCGCTCCTATTTCTGGGACGACGACTTCGTCTGCGCCAGCAGCGGCACCAGCAACTACCTCTGCAAGCGCTGCGACCCAGCCGCTCCGATCGGCCAAGGCGGCTGCGCCCAGCTCTACTTTGGCGGCGCCCCTCCACCGTCTACACCGACCACGGCGACGCCGGCCGCCCCGCCGAAGCCAACGTAGACAAGGTCGAGTTCGGCCCCTTCCCGGCCCCGTAAGCCCCTCCCAGAGCGCCCCCTCCCAGCGCGCCCTCTCCCAGCGCCGCCCATCCCGAAGCGCCTCATCCCAGCGCCGCCCTCCGCCGCCCTTGTCGCCAAACCCGCGCATCGTGTAGCGTGCCGCCCGGATGCTCTGGCTCCTCCGCAGCGCGAGGGTGTACGCCCCTCAGCCCCTCGGGCTCTGCGATCTCCTGATCGCGGGAGGCCAGATCCTCGCCCTCGGCGATCACCTCCCGGCCCTCCCCTCGGGCCTCCCCTGCCAGGAGATTGATCTCGCCGGAGCACGCCTCATCCCAGGCCTCATCGACGCCCACGTCCACCTCAGCGGCGGAGGCGGCGAGGCTGGCCCTTGCACGCGTGTCCCCCCGGTCCAGCTCACCGATCTCACCCGCGCCGGGATCACCACAGTTGTCGGCGTGCTCGGCACCGACGGCACCACCCGCAGCGTCGCTGATCTCGTCGCCCGCGCCCTCGGCCTGCGCGAAGAAGGTTTGAGCGCCTACTGTTACACCGGCGCCTACGAGCTCCCGGTCCCCACCCTCACCGGCTCGATCCGCCGCGACATCGTCTACGTCGACCCCATCATCGGCGTAGGCGAGCTCGCGATCTCTGATCACCGCTCCTCCCAGCCCACCTTCGACGAATTCTTGCGGATCGCCAGCGACGCCCACGTCGGCGGCCTCATGAGCGGCAAGGCTGGCGTCCTCCACCTTCACCTCGGGGACGGCCCACGCGGCCTCGATCTCGTCCGGCGCGCCCTCGATCACACCGAGCTGCCGGCGCGCACCTTTCATCCCACCCACATCAACCGTCAGCGCCGCCTCTTCGACGAAGCGCTCGATCTCGCCCGCCGCGGCGTCACCGTCGACGTCACCGCCTTCCCGGACGAAGATCCAGGCGACGGCCTCCACCAGGTCGAAGCCATCGCTCGCTACCTGCGCGCCGACCTCCCCCGCGAGCGCCTCACCTGCTCCTCCGACGGAGCCGGCTGCATGCCTGTGTTCGGCCCTGAAGGTCACGTCATCGCCATGGACGTCGGCCGCGCCACCACCCTCACCGACACCATCCGCGGCTTGCTCGAGGGCGGCGTCCTTCTCCGAGGATCTCTTGCCGGTCTTCACCACCAACGTCGCGCGCCAGCTCCGCCTCGCCAACAAGGGCAGGATCGCCCCCGGCGCCGACGCTGATCTCGTCATCCTCGCCGACGACCACGCCCCTGCCGCCGTCATGGCCCGCGGGCGCTGGCTCCTCCGCGATCGTTTACCAACCGTCTTCGGCACCTTTGAGGTGAGAGTCGAGGCAGCGCGTGCCAGCCAAAGTAGAGAATGATCAAGTCCGCGGGTACCTCGTCCCAGTCGGCGGCGCCGAGGACAAGGACGGCAACGCCGCGATCCTCCGCCGCTTCGTCGAGATCAGCGGCGGGGGCGCCGCCAAGATCGCCATCATCCCCACCGCCTCCCGCCTCCCGGACACCGGCGAACGCTACGTCTCGATCTTTAGCAACCTCGGCGCTGGCGAGGCCTTCTCCCTCGCCTATGAGGCCCGCGATCAGACCGCTCGCGAGGACTGGCTGGCCCGCCTCGACACCGCCACCGGGATCTTCTTGACGGGCGGCAACCAGCTCCGGATCTCCACCATCCTCGGCGGCACACCTGTCGCGAAGGCCATCCGCCGCCTCAACGCCGCTTAAGCGTGCACGTCGGCGGCACCTCTGCCGGCGCTGCTGTCCTCTCCGAGCACATGATCGCCTTCGGTCGCGGCGGCGCGACCCCGCGCGCCGGCCTCGTCTCCTTGGCCCCTGGTTTTGGCATGACCAACCGCGTCGTCATCGACCAGCACTTCCGCCAGCGCGATCGCCTCGGCCGCCTGCTCACCGCGCTCGCCTACAACCCCTTCGCCGTCGGCCTCGGCCTCGACGAGGACACCGCCGCCTTCATCGACGGCCACGACGTCCTCCACGTCGAGGGCACCGGCGCGATCACCATCGTCGACGCCTCTGCCCTCGAGCACAGCTCGATGGGCCACGCGCGCACCGGCTCGGTGATCTGCTTGACCGGCATCAAGCTGCACATCCTCAACAAGGGCAGCACCTACGACCTCCACCTCCGCCAAGCCGCGCCCCCCCCTGGCACCCAAGACTGAGGCCCAGCCATGAAGATCCTAGAGCGCCGAATTTACCGCGGACCCAACGTCTACGCCCACTTCCCCGTCATCCGCCTCCGCGTCGATCTCGGCGAGCTCGAGCGCTGGCCCAGCGCCAAGATCCCCGGCTTCGTCGATCGCCTGCTCGACGCCCTACCCAGCCTCGATCACCACACCTGCTCCTACGGCGTCCACGGCGGCTTCATCCGCCGCCTGCGCGAAGAGGAGGGCACCTGGCTCGGCCACGTCCTCGAGCACGTCGCGATCGAGCTCCAGGTCTTAGCTGGCGCGAAGGTCAGCTTCGGCAAGACCCGCGGGGCCGGCGCTGAGGGCGAGTACCACGTCGTCTTTGAGTACGAAGAGGAGCAGGTCGGCGAGGCCGCCGGCGATCTCGCGCGCGACCTCCTCCACGCCCTCCTCCCCGCCGAGCTACGCCCCGCGGGCGCCGCCGCCCCCCCTGAGTTCGACCTCCGCGCCCGCCTCGACGACCTCATCGCCTTCGCGCAGAAGCGCCAGCTCGGCCCCTCCACCGCCTCCCTCGTCCGCGCCGCCCAGGAGCGCGACATCCCCTGGCTGCGCCTCAGCACCAACTCCCTCATCCAGTTCGGCCACGGCCGCTACCAGAAGCGGATCCAAGCGACGATCACCTCGGAGACCCGCTACATCGCCGTCGAGATCGCCTCGGACAAGGACATGACCAACCGGATCCTCGGCGACCTCGGCCTCCCCGTACCGCGCCAGAAGATGGTCCGCACCGCCGCGCAGGCGGTCCTCGCCGCCGAGGCCCTCGGCTACCCCGTCGTCGTCAAGCCCCTCGACGCCAACCATGGCCGCGGCGTCTCCATCGACCTCGCCACCCCAGAGGCCGTCACCGCCGCCTTTGAGAAGGCCGCCGAGCACGCCCGCACCGTCCTCGTCGAGACCTTCCTCCAGGGCTTTGATCACCGCCTCTTGGTCGTCAACGGCGAGCTGATCGCCTGCGCCAAGCGCGTCCCAGGCCACGTCGTCGGCGACGGCGAGCGCACCATCACCCAGCTCGTCGAGCTCGTCAACGCCGACCCTCGCCGCGGCATCGGCCACGAGAAGGTCCTCACCCGCATCGAGCTCGACTACCAAGCCCGCCGCCTCCTCGAGCTGAGGGGCTACACCCCGGACACCGTGCTCGCCGCTGGCGAGCTCATGTACCTGCGCAGCACCGGCAACCTCAGCACCGGCGGCACCGCCATCGACCTCACCGACGTCGTCCACCCGGACAACCGCGAGATGGCGATCCGGGCCGCCGGCGCGATCGGCCTCGACATCGCCGGCATCGACTTCATCACGCCTGACATCTCTCGCTCCTACCGCGAGATCGGCGGCGGGATCTGCGAGGTCAACGCCGCCCCTGGCTTTCGTATGCACGTCGCCCCCACCGAGGGCACCCCGCGCGACGTCGCCGGGCCGGTCATGGACATGCTCTTTCCGCCAGGTACGCCCAGCCGGATCCCGATCGCCGCGGTCACCGGCACCAACGGCAAGACCACCGTCGCCCGCATGGTCGCGCACATCCACAAGATGTGCGGCGCGACCGTCGGCCTCTCCACCACCGACGGCGTCTACATCGACGGCGAGCGCACCGTCGCAGGCGACATGACCGGCCCCGTCGCCGCCGCCATGGTCCTCCGCGACCCCCGCGTCGACCTCGCCGTCCTCGAGACCGCCCGCGGCGGCCTCGTCCGCGCTGGCATGGGTTATCGCGCCTGCAACGTCGGCGCCGTCCTCAACGTCAGCGCCGATCACCTCGGCCTCGGCGGCATCGACACCTTAGAGCAGCTCGCCGAGGTCAAGCGGATCGTCGTCGAGGTCGCCCGCGACTGCGCCGTCCTCAACGCTGACGACGAGCACTGCCTGCGCATGGCCGACTACACCGCTGCCAAGCGGATCGGCTACATCACTATGAACCCCAAGCACGAGCTGGTGCGCCGGCACATCCGCGCGGGCGGCCTCGGGGCTGTCCTCGAGGAGGGGATCAACGGCGACATGATCACCATCTACGACAAGGGCACCCACATCCCCTTGCTCTGGACCCACCTGATCCCCGCCACCATCGAGGGCAAGGCCGGGCACAACGTCCAGAACGCGATGTTCGCCGCCCTCATGGCCTACGCCATGGGCGTCAAGGCCGACAACATCCGCCACGGCCTGCGCACCTTCGACACCAGCTACTTCCAGGCCCCTGGCCGCCTCAACGTCTTCGACGAGCTCCCCTTCAAGGTGATCCTCGACTACGGCCATAACCCCGCCGCTGTGCGCGCGATCGCCTCTTTTGTCAGCAAGCTCGACATCGCCGGCCGGCGGATCTGCGTGCTCGCGGCCCCTGGCGATCGCCGCGACGAGGACATCCAAGCGATCGCCAAGATCGCCGCCCCTGCCTTCAACCACTTCGTCCTGCGCAGCGACGACAACCCCCGCGGCCGCAAGCCCGACGCGATCCCCGCGATGATGCAGGCCGAGCTGCTCGCCGCCGGCGTCCCCCGCGATCGCATCGACGTCATCCTCGACGAGCAGCGCGCCGTCGAGGCCGGCCTCGCCCTCTGCGAGCCTGGCGATCTCCTCCTCATCTTCGGCGACAACATCGCCCGCTGCTGGAAGCAGATCATCCGCTTCCGCGACGACGGCGGCCACGGCCACGGCGCCGCCCCTGCTGCCCTCTCCACCGTCGGCTCGATGGTCGGCTTCGTCGAGGGCCCCACCGAGGTCGAGACCGGCGGCCAGCGCACCCGCCACGGCGAGCTCACGATCGAAGATCAACGAGGCGTCCGCATCGCCGCCCGCGAGAGCGAAGACTGAGCCGCGCGCGCCGCGCCGGATCAACCGCCTCAGAAAAACGCGCGCATTCGCCCTCTCTCGTGCTCAACAAAGATACGCTCTGACGGAGACCCCGCGCCTATGGAGCTCCTCGACGCCCGCCGCCTCACTGGCCCCAACCTCCAGCTCCGCGGCGCTGGCGCCCTCGTCGAGCTCCGCTTCGCCTCGCCTGAAGAGGCCGATCGCGCCCTCCCGCTGCTCGACCTCGAGCACGAAGCCCTCACCCGCGCCCTCGGCCTCCCGCCCGCCGATCTCCGCCGCCGCCGCTTCATCGATCGAGAGGGCCGCGAAGGCGCCGCCCTCGCCACCCCCGCCCCGCTCGACGCCCTCTACACCGCCCTCGACGCCCTCGAGCTCGCCGTCCAGCGCGTCCGCGCCGGCCTGCGCGGCGACGATCCTGGCCCCCTCAGCGCCGCCCTCCCGCCCCTGCTCGCCGCCCGCCAGCGCGAGGCTCGCCCCGCCCTGCTCGCCCTCGTCGCCGCCGCCGAGGCCCGCGGCCTGCCCGTGCTCGTCGACGACGAGCTGTGCACCCTCGGCCACGGCGCCCGCTCCATCACCTGGCCTCTAGGCCAGCTCCCAGCGCCCGACCAGATCCCCTGGTCCCAGCTCGGCGCGATCCCCATCGCCCTCATCACCGGCACCAACGGCAAGACCACCTGCTCGCGCCTGCTCGCCCGCGTCGTCCGCTGCGCCGGCCTGCGCCCTGGCAACACCACCACCGACGGGATCTCCGTGGACGAGCGCGTCATCGAGCCAGGAGACTGGACCGGCCCCGCCGCCGCCCGCCTCGTCCTCCGCCGCCCCGACGTCGACATCGCCGTCCTCGAGACCGCCCGCGGCGGGATCCTCCGCCGCGGCCTCGCCCCGCACCGCTGCGACGCCGCCCTCATCACCAACATCAGCGCCGATCACCTCGGCGACTACGGCGTCGTCGACATCGACGGCATGGCTCAGGTCAAGGCCGTCGTCACCACCGTCGTCGCCCCCACCGGCCGCGTCGTCCTCGGCGCCGACAGCCCCCCCCTCTGCCGCCTGCCGCGCGCCTTCCCGGCCCCCCTCGTCTGGTTTAGTTTGAGCCCCGACCAACCCACCCCCGCCGCCCACCACCGCCGCGCGGCTGGCGAGGCCTGGTACGTCGCCGAAGGCCAGCTCGTCCACGCCGTCGGCGATCACGAGTCTCCGCTCATCGCCGTCGCCGACGTCCCCTCACCCTCGGCGGCGCCGCCCGCTACAACGTCCAAAACGCCCTCGCCGTCGCCGCCCTCGCCCACGCCCTCCACCTCCCGCGCCCTGCCATCCTCGAAGCCTTACGCGGCTTCACCGCCAGCGCCCGCGACAACCCTGGCCGCGTCAACCTCTACGAGTGCCGCGGCGCCCGCGTCCTCCTCGACTTCGCCCACAACCCTGACGGCATCGCCGCCTTGGGAGAAGTCATCCACCACCTCCGCCTGCGCCACCCTGGCGGCCGTCTGCTCATCAGCCTCGGCCTCGCTGGAGATCGCAGCGACGACGACATCCGCGCCTCGGCCGCCGCCGTGCTCACCTTCGCCCCTGATCACGTCATCGTCCGCGAGCTACCGCACTACCTACGCGGCCGCGCCCCTGGAGAAGTCAGCGATCACCTGGAGCGAGCCTTCACCCAGCTAGGCCACCCTCCCAGCGCCCTCGGCCGCGCCGAAGACGAGCCCCCCGCCCTGCTCGCCGCCCTCGACTGGGCCCGCCCCGGCGATCTCATCGTCGTGCTCGTGCACACCGAGCGCGAAGCGATCCGCGCCCTGCTCGACGCCCAAGGCGCCACCACCGCCACCTGACCTGTCCGCGGACGAGGGACCACAGCCGCGATCAACCACCATTAAATGATTTTTAAGCGCCTAAACATCATTTAATGATATTTCGTAGGGGTGAGGGTGCGTCGTTCCCCCCTACCCGCGACCCGGGCAGCCCTCAGCGCGCTGGGTGCGCAGATCAGCGCTGCACGGCGTGAACTCGGCTGGACCCAGGCCGAGCTGGCCGCTCGGCTCGGCGTCACGGGGGCCACCCTCTCACGTATCGAAGGCGGCGCGCCGGGCACGGCCATCGGCCTCGTCTTTGACGCCGCGGCGATCTGCGGGGTGCCGCTCTTCGGCGTCGAGGCCGGCGACCTGGCGCGCATCGCCGAGCTTGAGCGAGCCCGGCTCGCGCTCCTCCCCGCCAGAGTCCGCAAGGCGCTGCCCGAGGTCGACGATGACTTCTGAGCCTAAGCGCGAGGCCTTCGTCTGGATCTGGCTCCCCGGCGCCACCGAACCGATCGTCGCGGGACGGCTCGACCGGACCGGAGCCTTCCTCGAGCAGCAGGAGGTGCTCACCTTCGCCTACGCTCGCTCCTATCTCGAGCGGGACGGAGCGATCTCGCTCTACACACCGGAGCTGCCCCTCCGGCGCGGGCGTATCGATCCGACCGCTCCCCCTGCCGACAGCGGCTGGCGCGGCTATCCCGTCCGTGGGCAGCGCTCGGCGCTCCCGATCGCTGGCTGCCTACGCGACGCCGCACCGGACGCTTGGGGAAGGCGGGTGATCAATCTGCGCCTGCATGGCAAGCCGGAGGTCGAGCTCGACGAGCTCACCTATCTCTTACTCTCCGGCAGCGATCGTATCGGTGCGCTCGACTTTCAGGACTCACCCACCACGTACATCGCCCGCGGCGAGACGGCGACGCTCGAGCAGCTCCTCCAGTTCGCGGAGCTCGTCGAGGCGGGGCAGCCGATCCCCAAGACCTGGCTGCGGCCGCCGGGCACGGCACTTCGGTCGGGGGAGCGCGCCCCAAGGCCCTGCTCGACCACGAGGGCCGCTGCTTCGTCGCCAAGTTCTCCTCGTCGACCGACTCCAGACCCGTCGTGAAGGCCGAGGCGGTCGGCATGATCCTCGCGCGACGCGTCGGCATCGACGTAGCTCCGATCGAGGTAGTGCGTGCCGCCGGTCGAGACGTGCTGCTCGTCGAGCGCTTCGACCGCACGAGCGACGGCGCCCGTCATCTTGTGCTCTCGGCGCTCACAATCCTCGGTCTGCGCGAGACCGAGGCCCACTACGCGTCGTACGCCGATCTGGCGGAGGCGATCAAATATCCCGGTTGGCGCGACGCCAGGGCCACCCTGCGCGAGCTCTTTCGACGCCTCGTGTTCAACATCTGCATCGGCAACACCGACGATCACCTACGCAACCACGCGGCCCTCTGGGATGGCGAGTCGCTGCGGCTGACCCCCGCGTACGACCTCTGCCCACAGATCCGGTCGACAAGCGTCGCATCGCACGCCCTCGGCATCACGCGCGACCGCGCCAATGCCTCACAGCTGAGGCTCGCCCGAGCGGTCGCCGCTGACTTTGGCGTCACTGACCGCCAAGCGGACGCGATGATCGAGGAGATCCTCGCCGTCATCCAGGGCGAGTGGGATCTCGCCTGCGATGAGGCCACCCTGACCCGTACCGAGCGCGACGCGCTGTGGAGGCGCGAGATCCTCAACCCGTACATCTTCTATGAGAACGCGTGAGCGGCCAGCATCTGGCCTGTCGGTCAGCCTCAGCGCCTCACCGCCACCTCACCGATAGATCCGCGACCGCCCCCGCACCAGCGCCTCCTCGATCCGCCCCAGCTCGCGCCGGATCTCCTCGATCCTCAAGTCCAGCGTCGGCCGCCCAGCCACCCGCAACCGCCCCCGCTCGAAGCTCCCGTGCTCCGCCACCAGCGCCGCCCGGATCCCTTCTTGCGACACCCCCAGCTCGACCAGCGCCGCCAGCTCGCTCGCGGGCAGCCCGTCGAGCATCGCCAGCCACTCGCCCACGTCTCGCGTCGCGCCCCATCAGCGCCGCGTCCAGCGCCTCGATCTCGTCCGCTGTGCGCGTCGGGTCCAGCGACAGCGCCGCCCGCACCCCGCGGATCGTGCTCTCTAGCGCCACCCGCAGCGTCCGCGTCTCGCGGGCCACCTGCGCCAGCGTCGGGCTCAGGTGTGCCAGCTCCAGCGGCGCCTCTGCGCGGTCTTCCAGGTAGCGCCGCGTCTCTGCCTGCGCGCGGATCAGCCGATACGCCCCATAACTCGCCGCCACCAGCAGCATCGCCAGCTCGATCGCCCCCACCTACTCCGCCGCGCTCTCGACGTCCGCGCCGTCGTGTGGCGCTCCACCCGCACCGCGCAGAATTTGAACTCTGGGATCTTCCCGAACGGATCCAGCGCGTCGTTCGTCAGCACGTTCGCCGCCGCCTCCCGCCAGCAGAACGGGATGAAGATGGCCCCGAGGCCAGGTGCCCCGGAGCCCCGCACCTTCAGCGTGATCGACCCGCGGCGGCTCGTCACCGCGATCCAATCCTCCTCGTTCAGCCCCAGCCGCCGCATATCCTCTGGGTGCATATCTGCGTGCGGCTCCCCCTCGATCGCGTCCAGCGCCGTCGATCGCCGCGTCATCGTCCCTGTGTGCCAGTGCTCTAGCAGCCGCCCTGTCGTCAGGATCATCGGGTATTCCGCGTCTGGCAGCTCCGTAAACGGCGCGAATTCGGCCGGCACCAGCCTCCCGCGGCCGCTCGGAAAGCTCTCATCAAAGAGCACCACCGTCCCGTCCTCACGCTCTGGATCTTCACAAGGCCACAGCTTGCCCTCGGCGCCCAGGTTCGAGTGGGACAGCCCGTGGTAGCTCGGCGACAGCCCCGCGAACTCATCAAACACCGCTGCTACGTCCTTAAACACAAACCCCGGCGCCCCCATGCGCCGCCCGATCTCGCACAGGATCTCCCAGTCTTGCCGCGCCTCCCCCGGCAGCGCCAGCACCGGCCGCCCGATCTGCACCCGGCGATCTGTGTTCGTAAAAGTCCCCGTCTTTTCAAAGAACGAAGACGCCGGCAGGATCACGTCCGCGAATTCTGCAGTCTCTGTCAAGAAGATGTCCTGCACCGCCAGGAAGTCCAAGCTCGCCAGCGCCTTACGCACCTTATTGGAGTTTGGATCGCTCACGAAGGGGTTCTCCCCCATGATGTGCATGCCCCGGATCTCATGGCGGATCGCCGCTGCCATGATCTCCACCACCGTCAGCCCTGGCGTGCCATCCAGCGCCGCCCCCCACGCCGCCTCGAAGCGCCCCCGGATCGCCGCGTCCTTCACGGACTGGTAGTCGGGGAACACCATCGGGATCAGCCCCGCGTCGCTCGCCCCTTGCACGTTATTTTGCCCGCGCAGCGGGTGCAGCCCCGTCCCTGGCCGGCCGATCTGCCCCGTCACCAGCGCCAGCGCGATCAGGCAGCGCGCGTTGTCGGTCCCGTGCACGTGCTGGCTCACCCCCATCCCCCAAAAGATCAGCGCCGCCTTCGCCGAGCCGAAGGTCACCGCCACGTCCACGATCTCCGCCACCGTCACCCCGCACAGCTGCGCCGCCAATTCAGGGGGATACGCCGCCACCGTCGCCTTCAGCGCCTCAAAGCCCTCTGTCCGTGTCTTAACAAAATCCTCATCGACCAGCCCGCGGCGGAGGATCTCGCACAGCACCCCATTAAAGAAGGCAACGTCCGTCCCCGGCCGGATCCGAACGTAGCGATAGCAATGGTCGGCGATGTCTGGCCGGTGCGGATCGATCGCGATCAGCTTGCACCCCCGCTTCGCCGCCGCCTTAAAGAAGGTCGCCGCCACCGGGTGGTTCGACGTCGTGTTCGTGCCGACCAGCAGCGCCACGTCGCTGTTCTCCACGTCGCGGAAGGTCGTCGACACCGCCCCCGAGCCGATCGTCTCCATCAGCGCCGCCACCGACGACGCGTGGCACAGCCGCGTGCAGTGGTCGACATTGTTTGAGCCAAAACCAACGCGCACCAATTTTTGGAACAGGTACGCCTCCTCGTTCGACCCCTTCGCCGAGCCGAAGCCCGCCAACGCCCGCGGCCCGTAAGCCGCCCGGATCCCACCCAATTTCTGCGCCACCAGCGCCAGCGCCTCCTCCCAGCTCGCCTCGCGGAACGCCGGCATCACCTCCGCGTAGTCCACCAGCCCCCCCGGCCGCCGCCCTCGCTCCTGCCGCACCGCCCCGCTCAGGGGCCCCTTCGGGTACGCCTCCTCGCGCCGGATCAGCGGCCGCGTCAGCCGGTGCGCGTGCGACGGGTAGTCGAAGCCGTAGCGCCCCTTCACGCACAGCCGCCGGTCGGACACCCGGCTGTCGCGCCCGTCGATCCACGCCACCTTGTTCAGCGCCGTGTCCACGTGCGCCGTGATCGAGCAGCCCACCCCGCAGTACGGGCACAGCGTCGCCACCTGCTTCAGCGCCGCCGGCGCCCGCAGCGGCGCCGACAATTGTTTGTTCACCAGCGCGTCCGTCGGGCACGCGTCCATACACTCGCCGCACGACACGCAGCTCGACGCCCCCATCGGCTGGTCCAGATCGAACGCGATCTTCGCCGTGTAGCCCTTCCCCGAGCGCGTGATCACCTCGTTGCTCTGCACCTCGTCGCACGCCCGCACGCAGCGGTCGCACAGGATGCACGACTGGTGATCCACCCCGATCACCGGCGACGACGCGTCCTCACCGCGACCTGTCCCCCGGGGCAGCCCCAGCGGCCCCCGCGATCCCGCCCCCTCCGGCTGCGCGATCTCGAGCTTCGCCGCCAGCGCCGCCAACTGCGACCCTTCTGGCCGCGCCTGGGATCGCACCACCGGCTGGTCCGCCACCAGCAGCGCCGTCAACATCCGCCGGTGCCGCGTCAGCGCCTCGCTCGTCGCCGTCACCGTCATGCCCGGCTCACAAGCGCGCACGCAGCTCGCCGCCAGCGTCCGCCCGCCCACGTCCACCACACACAGCCTGCACACCCCGACCGGCCGGTAGCGCGGGTCGTGGCACAGCGCCGGGATCTCGATCCCCACCTGCCGCGCCGCCTCCCAGATCGTCGTCCCTGGCGCCACCGCCACCGCCTGTCCGTCGATCGTCACCGAGATCGTCGCCGTGCCCTCGCGCTCGCCTGCGTCGCTCATGGCCGCCATGATATCCCGCCCGCGACCGCCACCAAAGCCGCGCACGCGGCCAAATTCGCCAAAGATCTCCCCTGCGTGCAGGCTTTTCACTGGCCCTCGCGGCGACCGCGTGACATATGCCCGCCCATGATGCTCCTCCGCGCAGCCTCACTCATCGGACTTGGAGCGCGCGCCGCAGCGCTCCCGCTCGCCGCCGCCGCCGCCGGCTGGGTCACTTACAGCCACCTCGGCATCGATCACGCCGTCGATCTACCGCCCGCCATCGACGCCCCGCGCCACCACCTCCACACCCCCTCCGGCGAGCTCGCCTATTACGCCGACGACAGCGCCGAGGGCCGCCCCCTCGTCCTCCTGCATAGCATCAACGCCGCCGCCTCCGCCTTCGAGATGCGCCCCCTCTTCGAGCGCTACCGCGGCCAGCGCCCCGTCTACGCGCTCGATCTGCCCGGCTTTGGCGCCTCGGAGCGCGGCCCACGCCCCTACTCGCCAGAGCTCTACCGCGAAGCCATCGCCGCGCTGCTCACCCACATCGGCGCCCCCGCGGACGTCATCGCCCTCTCCCTCACCGCCGAGTTCGCCGCGCTCGCCGCTCACAGCCACCCCGAGGCCTTCCACAGCCTCACCCTCATCTCCCCCACCGGCCTCGGCCACCAGAGCCCCCAGGGCGCCACGCCGGCCGCTCTACGCCGCCACCGCCTCTTCACCCGCGACCTCCTCCGTCAGCCCCTCTACGACCTCGTCGTCACCCGCCCCAGCCTCCGCTACTTCCTCGGCCAGCACTTCACCGGCGAGCTCCCCGAGGAGCTCGTCCGCTACGCCTTCCTCACCGCCCACCGCCCCGGCGCCGCCTACGCCCCCCTCGCCTTCATCAGCGGCCTGCTCTTCACCCCCCGCGTCTTTTCCGAGATCTACGCCCAGATCCACGTGCCCACCCACGTCCTCTACGACGAAGATCCTCACGTCACCTTCGATCGCCTCCCCGAGCTCTTAGAAAAGAGCCCCACCTGGAGCGCCACCCGCATCGTCCCCACCCGCGGCCTCCCCCACTGGGACAAGCTCCCCGCCGCCGCCCAGGCCGTCGACGCCTTCTGGGCCGCCCTCAGCGCCGACGCGCCCGCCCACGCGTCCACCCCGACGCCGGACATCGACGCCACCCCCGCCGAGTAGCCGCCGCCTGGGCCCGTCGTCGGCGCCGCCGAACCTGGTCGAAGAGCCAGCCGACCGCGCCTACGCCGCCCGCGTCAGCGTCACCCGCACCGGCCACCCCGCCGCGCCCGCGCCCGCCCCCTCCACCACGCACAAGAACTCAAACACCTGCAGCTTCGCCAGGCAGCGCAGCGGCCGCGCCGAGATCGTATACGCGCCCGCCCGCAGCCCCACGTCGACCCCGATCCCCGCGTACGCGCCCACCACCACCGCCCCGCCGATCATCTCTACCGCGATCCCGCGCAGGCACAGCCCCGCCGCCTGCGCGCACGCGTCCACCAGCAGCGGCCACGACCACCCCGCAAGCGCCCGGGTCGTGAAGCGCCGCGCGCCACCTGCTCCTTCGGCCAGCTCTTCCTCCGCGATCAGCAGCGCCGGCGCCTCATGCCGCAGCAGCCCCGCGATCTCCGCCCTCATCAGCCTCGCCGTCATCGTCGCACCAACCACGCGACCGCCGCGGGCCGCGCCTCCCCGTCGATCACGATCTCCGCGACCACCTTCCCGCGCTCCGCCCGCGCCTGCGCCCACACCCCCGCCTGCGGCCGCACCAGCGCCCGGAACACGCAGCGCTCCACCACCACCGCCGCCGCGTCGATCCAGCCCGCCAGGTCCGCCATACAGCCCAGCAAGTGCGCCCCCGGCACCACGGGATCGCCCGGAAAATGCCCCGCGCACAGCGCCGCCAGCGTCGCCTCGGCCAGCCGGGCCCGCACGCGATCTGTCTCTCGAACCAGATCAACCTGCCCCAAGATCTCCCCCGATCGAGCCCCCAGAGGCGCGCCCTCGCGCGCCTCCTCGCCGCGCAGCAGCGCCAGCGTCGCCGCCAGCGTCGGCAGCACCGCTCGCCCCGCCGCGCCGTTGCCCTCCGCGATCATCCTCCGCTACTATACCGGCCGCCGCGCCCGTCTACGCGCGTTTTCCCTCGTGTTGGACCGCGCCATGGACCCCGCCCCTCGCGTCGCGATCACCGGCCTCGGCGCCTGGACCCCCTTCGGCGCCGGCTGGGCGGCCCTACGCAGCGGCCTCGCCGCCGGTCGCAGCGCCCTCACCCGGGTCGGCGATCGCGCCCCCGCGCTCCCTGAGGCCGTCGCCGGCCTGATCCACGACCTCGCGCCCTTTCGCGCCGCCTTCCCGGAGGTGCGCCCCCCGCTCCCCATCGCCCCCACCCAGATCGCCCTCGTCGCCGCCCACGAGGCGCTCACCGACGCCGGCCTCGCCGAAGATCCCCAGCGCGAGCAGATCGGCGTCTACCTCGGCCGCAACCGCGGCCCCGCCGGCGTCGTCGCCAAGATCATGGAAGCCGTGCTCAGCGGCGGCGCCAAAAAGACCAGCCCCCTGCTCTTCTCTCAGAGCGTCGCCAACGCCCCCTTAGGCGCCATCGCCGCTCACCTCGTGCTCCGCGGCCCCAACCTCATGACCCAAGGCGGAGGCGCCCTCCTGCTCGCCCTCGACGCCCTCCGCCGCGGCGACGCCCCCGCCCTGCTCGTCGGTGGTTTTGAGGAGATCGAGGCCCACTGCTTCGCCGCCGACGCCGCCAACGGCTTCATCCGCCCGCGTTGCCCCGCCGACGCGATCCGCCCCTACGACCCCACCAGCGCCGGCCCCACCTTCGGCGAGGGCGCCGTCTTCCTCGCCCTCGAGCCCCTGGGGCGCGCCCGCGCCCGCGGCGCCACCATCTACGCCGAGCTCTGCGCCGCCGAGAGCGGCCTCGGCGCCCCCCTCGCCGGCCCCAGCGCCCTCGCCGGCTGGGGCAGCCCCACCGCCGAGGCGCTCCTGAGCCTCATCCAAGCCGCCCTCCGAGGCGCCCACCTCACCCCGAGCCGCCTCGATCACCACAGCGGCGGCGGCAACGGCGATCCTCACCTCGACGCCCTCGAGCGCCGCGCCCTCGCCCTGCTCGGCCGCCCTGATCTCCCCTCGACCAGCCCCAAAGGACAGATCGGCGACGGCCTCGGCTTCGGCGCCGTGCTCGCCGCCGCCCTCGCCGCCGACGCCCTGCACCGGGCCGCGAAGAGCCACGCCCTCGTCACCCACATCGAGTTCCACGGCGCCCTCTTCGCCGCCCTGCTCCGCCGCCCCGAACCTGCCTGAGCGACCATGAGCGAGCCCACCCCCTCTGAGCCTCTCGTCGCCCTCGTCACCGGCGGTAGCCGCGGCATCGGCCGCGCGATCTGCCACAGCCTCGCCGCCCGCGGCGTGCACGTCGTCATCAACTACCGCCAGGACGACGCCGCCGCCGCCGCCCTCGCGGCCGAGCTGCACGCCGCCGGTCATCACGCCTCGTGCAGCCGCGCCGACGTCGCCGACCCCGAGGCCGTGCGCGCCATGTTCGCCCAGATCCGCGCCCAGCAGGGCCGCCTCGACCTGCTCATCAACAGCGCCGGGATCCTCCACGAAGGCCTCTTCCTCTTCACCCCCCTCGATCGTTTCTGGCAGGTCATGCAGGTCAACCTCGGCGGCGTCGTCCACTGCTGCCGCGCCGCGATCCCCATGCTCGGTCGACACAAGCGCGGCCGGATCATCAACCTCGCCTCGATCGCCGCCCTCCACCAGAGCGCCGGCCTCGCCGCCTACGCCGCCTCCAAGGCCGGCGTGCTCGCCCTCACCGGCGTGCTCGCGCGCGAGCTCGCCGCCGCCGGGATCCGCGTCAACGCCGTCGCCCCTGGCCTCGTCGAGACCGACATGGTCGCCGCCATGGCCGACCCCAGCGCCCGCGAGCGCGCCGTCCAAGGCCAGCCCGTGCGCCGCCTCGGCCGCCCCGAAGAGGTCGCCAACCTCGTCACCTACCTCGCCCTCGACGCCCCCGACTACCTCACCGGCGAGACGCTCCGCCTCGACGGCGGCGCGCTGATCGGAGCCTGATCCCCGATGCGCTCCACCTCCCCAGGGACCGACGACGCGGACGATCTCATCGTCGTCACGGGCATGTCCGTATGGACATGTTTCGGCCGCGGCGTCGATCCGCTCCTCGGGGCGATCCACAGCGGCCGACGCGAGCTCCACCCCGTGCTCGGCGTCGACACCAGCGACCGCTGGTTCCTCGCCAAGACCGCCATGCAGATCCCACCCCCCGCCGAGCTGCGCTCCGCCCTCAGCGGCCAGCTCCGCGCCGTCGATCGCCACCGCTGGCCCGCCGCCCTCGCCGTCGAGACCGCCCTCGACGCCGTCCTCGCCGCCGAGCGCCCCCACGATCACTACACCCCCCACCGACTCGCCGTCTGCAGCGGCACCTCCCACGGCTCCAACCACGGCCTGCTCGAGCACCTCAGCCAAGCCCACCGCGGCGAGCGCCCCGATCCCGCCCTGCTCGCCGACACCCCCGCCATCATCGCCCTCGAGATCGCCGCCCAGCTCGGCGCCTGCGGCCCCGCCCTCACCTTCAACACCGCCTGCTCCGCCGGCCTCAACGCGATCGGCCAGGCCGCCCACCTCCTGCGAGCGGGCCGCGCCGACTGCGTCATCGCCGGCGGCCACGACGCTTTTTCTTTCCTCAGCTTCGCCGGCTTCACCAGCCTGCGCGCGCTCGATCCTGCCGGCACCCGCCCCTTCGATCAGGATCGCGCCGGCCTCAGCCTCGGCGACGGCGCCGCCTACCTCGTCCTCGAGCGCGCCGCCGACGCTCACCGCCGCGGCGCGCCGATCCTCGCCGAGCTGCGCGGCTATGGCTGCGTCGGCGAGGGCCACCACCCCACCGCCCCAGATCCACAAGGCGAAGGTGTGCTTCGGGCCATGTCCCTCGCCCTCGCGCGCGATCCTGCGCCGCACCAGCTCGCGCTCGTCTCCGCCCACGGCACCGGCACCCCCGCCAACGACGCCGCCGAGCTCACCGCCATCGAGCGCCTGCTGGGTCAGCTCGCCGCCGCCGGATCCGCGCCGCAGGGGCCCGTCGCCGTCGTCTCTTTAAAGAGCCAGACCGGCCACAGCCTCGGCGCCGCCGGCGCGGTCCAAGCCGCCGCCGCGATCGCCTGCATGCGCGCCGACCTCGTGCCTGGCACCATCGGCCTCACCAACCCTATCGCCCACGGCGCCCGCGTCGCCTTACCCGCCGCCCCGCGCCCTGGCCCGCTCCCGCTCGTCCTCTGCAACGCCCTCGGCTTCGCCGGCAGCGTCGCCTCGATCGCCCTCCGCCGCCCAGGATCAGCAACATGACCCAAGAGACACCCAATCTCCCTGAGATCACCACCAAGGTCGCCGCCGTGATCATCGAGCGCCTCGAGCTCGAGGGTTACACCCCCGACAATTTCCCCAAAGACGCGATCCTCTTCGCCGATCCGGCCGGCGGCGGCCTCGGCTTCGACTCGATCGCCAGCCTCGAGATCGTCTCCGGCCTCGCCGACGCCTTCGACCTCCCCTTCGACGACATCGGCCGCGACGACTTTATGAGCGTCGACAGCCTCGCCGCCTACGTCGCGCGTCACCTCGGGGGCGCCGCGTGAAGCTCGACTTCCTCGGCCACGCCTCCCTCGTCCTGCGCAGCGGCGACGTCGCCCTGCTCTTCGATCCCCTGCTCTTCGGCGTCCACCACGAGGGCCTCTACGACCTCTACCCGCCGAGGCGGCTCCACCTCGATCGCCTGCCCTCGATCGACGCCGTCGTGATCACCCACGCCCACCGCGATCACTTCGACCTCGAGTCGATCGCCCGCCTCGATCGCAGCACCCCGATCTTCGCCGCCGACGATCCCCTCCTGCTCGGCTGCCTCACCGGCCTCGGCTTCGAGCAGGTCCAGCCGCTCGCCAATTGGGCCCCCATCACCGCCGGCGCCGCCACCCTCACCCCGACCCCGCCCGCCGACGGCGCGATCGAGCACGGCTTCATCGTCCAAGAGGACGGCGTCACCCTCTGGCACCTCGTCGACACCTTCCCCAGCGCCGCCACCATCGCCGAGGTCAAGCGCCGCTTCGGCGCCGTCGACCTGCTCATCGCCCCCTGGCAGCCTTTACAAGACGCCACTTTCCCCAGCGGCAACCCGGTCGTCTTCCCTTACGAGATGTACCGCGCGATCCTGGCCAACATCCTCCAGATCGCCCCCCGCGCCCTCATCCCCGGCGCCTGCGGCTTTCGAGCGATCGGCCCCGCCGCCTGGACCAACCACCTCATCTTCCCCGTCACCCGCGCCCGCTTCCTCCACGACGTCGCCGTCGCCGCCCCCCAGCTCGCCGGGCGGACCCACGTCATGGAGCCCGGCGACGCCCTCAACCTCGCCCCCGGCGTCTTCGCGCGCGAGCAAGGCCTCTTGGACTACTGCACCGCCGAAGCCGCCGACTACCGCTGGGAGCAGCTCCAGTTCCGCCCCTACGAGCTCGGCCACCCCGTCGTCGAGCCGCGCGGCGACGCCTTCACCCGTGAGCAGTGCCACGCCGCCCTCGCCGACTTCTTCGCCGAGCTCGCCCGCGCCGCCGAAGAGGACCCCGAGGCCTATTTTTGGCACCGCCGCTGGCAGGTCACGCGCCAATACGAGGTCGTCTTCGCCGGGGGTGATCGCGCCTACTGGCTCCTCGATCTGCGCGGTGAGGCCCCGCAGATCAGCGAGCAGCGCTCCCCGCTCGCCCTCGCCCACACTGTCCTCCCGGCCAGCCTGCTCATCGGCCTGATCGCCGGCACCATCTCTTGGGAGTACGCCGTGCTCAGCGGCGAGCTGCGCCAGCACGACCACACCTACCGCGTCGACGACGCCGGCCTCCACCTCCCCCCGCGCCGCCTCGTCGATCCTCTCGCCCGCGCGCTCGGCGGCCACGACGCCGAAGAGCACCACCTCGCCCTCTGCGTCGAGCGCCTCACCGCTGAGCTCGAAGACGCGCCGGTCATGCGCACAGAACAGGGCTCACGCGCGCCTGCGCGCGACAGCGCCGCCGTCATGGGCCAGATCCTCACCGCCCTCGCCGACGCCGGCCTTGACCTCAACAAACACGGCGAGTAGCGTCGCTACGCACCGCAAGGGTGGATGGAGGCAACATGGTGAAGAACGAGACAAGGCGCAATCTACTGACCAAGCTCGGCATGGGCGCGGCTGCGATCACGGTGATGTCGACCGCGGGCGCCGCCGCCGCGGAGGAGCCCAAGGTCTTCAACAAGGCGAAGCTGCCGGTCCTCAAGGCCAGCACCAAGATCCAGCTCTCCAAGCCCCTCATCCCCCAGGCCCTCCAGGTGCGCGTCGCTGTCACCCCGGTCGGCGTCGTCATCGACGCCCAAGCGATCGACAAGCCCATGAGCGGCCTGGCCAACGACAACCGGATCCTCCAGCTCGGGGTCATCCTTGATCCCCGCGGCGGCGTCGAGATCCAGGGCCTCAACGCCCTCGTCGACCGCGCCAATCAAGCCGCCGCCGGTCGTTGCTGGCTCGACAACAGCAAGGCCGAGAAGGTCAGCAACCCTGACCCAACCTTCGAGTCGCTCAAGGCCAGCCAACTGGCGCAGTTCTAAGCGCGCGCCGATCGAGCAGCCACGACGACTCGCCAAGCGCAGCGCCGATGGGTCGGGTAGACACAGGGGAGCGGCTGCAGGTGAACCCACACCTGCGGCGGATCCCCGGCTCCCCGACCCAAGCTTTTTTACAGACCGACCCCACCCGCGTCTTCGGGCTCACCCCCGACACCTTCGTCCTCCTCGAGGAGTTCACGCAGCCCCGCACCATCGCGGAGTGCCTCGGCGACGACCACCTCGAAGGGCCCATCGACCAGATCTTCCGCCAGCTCCTGGAGCTCCGGCTCCTCGTCCCACCCGGCGGCGATCTCGGCCCCACGGACCTGACCCTGCGGCCCACCCTGCCCCGCCTCTGCGACGCCCCGCCTTGGCCCCACGCCGCGGCCGACCCGAGCTCGCTCGCGCCCGCGCTCGACGGCCCCCGCGATCCCCCGTCCGAACAAAGACCCGTCGTCGTCCTCGGCGCTTGTTATGACGACAACACCCTGCCCGGCTACCCGCGCGGCGCCGCCGGCGGCCCCGCCCTACTCCGCCGGATCAGCGCCGCCCACCCCCTGCGCGAGCGCCTCAGCGACGGCAGCGCCCTCGGCCTCTACGACCTCGACCTCGGCCGTCGCCTGCTCGCCGGCGCCCGCGTCTACGACGCCGGCGACCTCGCCAGCGCCCCCGGCGTCCACTGGTCCACCTACGCCGCCGCCCTCACCCACGAGCTCACCGCGCTCCACCGCCGCGGCGCCCGCGTCATCCTCATCGGCGGCGACCACAGCGTCACGCTGCCCGCCCTCGCCGCCCACCACGAGCCCTTCGCGCTCCTCCACATCGACGCCCACACCGACGCCGCCCTCCCGCGCCACGCCGGCGATCTCCACCACGGCAACTTCCTCCGCCGCGCCGCCGCCACCTGTCCGATCCGCCAGATCATCGCCCTCGGCGTCCGCGCCCTCCAAGACATCCCGCCAGAGATCGAGGGCGTCCCGTACCGCGCCCTCTCCCCCGCCCAGCTCCGCCGCTGCGACGATCGAGCCCTCGCCGCCCTGCTCCCCGCCGATCTGCCCTGCTACGTCAGCGTCGACCTCGACGCCCTCGACCCCGCCGTCGCCCCCGCCACCCCCGCCGCCGAGCCCGACGGCCTCAGCCTCGCCCACGCCCGCCACCTCATCCGCGCCTGCGTCGGCGAGCGCCCGCTGATCGGCGCCGACCTCGTCGAGCTGCAAGCCGGCCACAGCGCCGCCGATCTCAGCGCCCGCGCCGCCCTCCGGCTCGTGCTCGACCTCATGGACCTGCTCGCCCGATGATCCCCTCGTCGGAGCACAAACAAAACGGCCCGCGCGGCGACCCGAAGCACCAGCGCCGCGCTCGCGCCGCCGCCCACCGCGCCGCGCACCTCAGCTTCGGGCCTGGCGCCCCCTTCGCTGTCCGCCAGGATCAAGCCCTGCTCGGCGCCGCCATCGGCCTCGCCGGCCGCGCCACCCGCCCCGAGATCCGCAGGATCGCCCGCCGAGCCAGCCGCAGGGTCATCGTCTACGACCACCTCTGGGCCCAGCCCCAGCTCTGGCGCGATTTTGTGATCGAAGGCCGCCACCACCTCGACGCCGCCCTCGCCCGCGGCGCCGGCCTCATCCTCGTCCCCTCCCACTTCGGCCCCTACCGCTGGATCGCCCCCACCCTGCTCCGCCTCGGCCTGCGCGTCGCCCTGCTCGTCGACCCCCGCGGCCGCGGCCTCGTCGAGGCGGACGTCGCTCAACGCATGGACCAGCTCTTCCCCGAGCTCGACTGGAGCGTCTTCGAGGCGATCGACAGCGGCGAGCCCGCCGCCTTATGGCAGCTCGCCCGCGCCCTGCGAGCCGGCCGCGCCACCCTGCTCTTCGCCGACGGCAACAGCGGCGTCGACGGCCTCGCCGCCGAGCGAGGCGCCCACCACCTCACCTTCCTCGGCCAGTCGATCCGCGTCCGCCCTGGCATCGGCGCCCTCGCCGCCGCCACCGACGCCGCCGTCCTCCCCGTCTTTTGCCAAGATCGCGGCGCCGCCGCGCCGATCCTCCGCTTTGATCCGCCGATCCTCCGCCGCCCCGGCGAGCCCAAAAAACTCTTCACCGCCCGCGCCATCGAGCAGCTCTTCGCCGTCCTCGAGCGAGAGATCCTCGCCCAGCCGGATCGTTGGGAGGAGTGGGGCATCTTCCCGCGCTGGCTCGAAGGCCCCCCGCGGCTCCCGGCCCCGCCGCCCCCGCCGAGCCGCCCGCCTCTCCCGCAGAGCCTCACCCAACCAGCCCTCGTCGGCCGCCGCATCCGCCTCCTCAGGGGCGATCTCTGGCTGCTCGACCTCGCCGGACGCCCCGAGCTCGTGCTGCTCGCCGAGGGCCGCAGCTACCCCGCAGATCCAGCGCTCGCCAGCCTCATCGACGCCGCCGAAGCTGACCTGCCTGTATTACCCTGGCTTCGAGGACAGCCTGATCAAAGACGCGCCCTCGCCGCCCTCCACGGCGCCCTCGCCGCTGGCCTCCTAGGGCTCCACCGCTGACCGGCAAGGACGCAGATGCCCGACACCGACCTCCTCCTCCAGAGCGCCCGGATCCTCCACATCGTCGCCGGCGCCCTCTCCTTGCTCGCCGGCGGCGTCGCCCTCATCGCCCGCAAAGGCGGCGCGCCGCACCGCCGCGCCGGCGTCGTCTTCCTCGCCGCCATGATCACCATCGCCCTCACCGCGATCGTGCTCGCCACGCTCCGCCCCAACGACTTCCTCTTCTTCCTCGGCCTCTTCTCCTGCTACCTCGCCCTCTGGGGCCGCGTCGCGCTCGCCCGAAAGCGCCTGCCGCCGCGCACCCCCGCCCCGCTCGCCCACAGCGTCCCCACCGCCCTCTTCGGCCTCACCGTCCTCTACTTCGTCGTCCGCGCGATCGACGGCGCCCTCGTCTTCCAGATCTTCGTCGCCCTCGCCCTGCTCCTCGTGATCGCCCACCTCCGCCATCTCCGCCGCGGCGGCGAGTACCGCGTCCACTGGCTCCTCGATCACATGACCGGCTTCAGCACCGCCTACATCGCCAGCCTCACCGCCTTCCTCGTCGTCAACGCCCCCAACTACCTCCCGAACCAGCCCCTCGTCGCCCTGCTCGTCTGGCTCGGCCCCACCCTCCTCGGCGTGCCGATCCTCCGGCGCGCCGCCGCCCGCCTCACCGCCCCCGAGCGCGCCCGCGCGGCCGCCGACGCGCGCCCGTGAGCGGCCAACATGTCCTCAAAGACATCTTCATAGCGCCGCGACTCATCTACACTGGCAGCCCGTCGAGTCGCCCCCATGACCGCCGAAGATCGAGCCCTCGCCGACGCCCTGCTCGCCCTCCTCCGCCGCCGCCGGAGCTGGGTCATCTCCGGCAACCGCGAGTGGTACGACGAGCTCGCCTGGGACGGCGTCAACTACCTCCATCGCAGCGGCGATCCCATGGACGGCGTCGTCCCCTTCCGCCCGATCTCCCCCGCCAGCGCCGCCGAGCGCATGGAGGGGACCCTCCGTGATCGTATGGGCCTCGGCTTCCGCCAGATCGCCACCGCCGCGCAGAAGCTCGCCTGGGTGCGCGCGCAGCTCACCTGAGCCCCGCGAACTCCTCGCGCACATCCACCGCGTCGCGCACGTACGCCTCGTTCATCGGCTCCGCCAGCAGCGCCCTCATCATCGCCTCACCTGCCGCCACATCGCCCCCGCGGATCGCCGCCGAGGCCTCCTCGATCTTCCACGCGAGCGCCTCCGCCCGCGTCGCCATCAGCTCCGCCTCAGGCACCTTCGCCCGCTCGATCAGCGAGATCGCGGCCCTGTAGTCGCGCCGCGCGCGATCAAAGATCCCGAGCCGCGCGTGCACCTGCGCTCGCGCCTCGAACATGACCGCGAGCTCCACCGCCTCGCCGCGCTCCTCCTCGAGATCTGCCAGCGCTCGGTACAACACCTCCAACATCTGCCGATCCCACGGTTGCATCCGCCGCGCCAACTCCCAGGTCCTGCTCACCATCGCCCGGTGCGACCTGCCACTCGCCGCCGATCGCAGCAGCGGGATCGTCGTCTCCGGCGCGATCCGCAGCAGGTGCGTCAGCGGCCCGTCCACCGCCGCCGCCAGCGCCGCGTCCGCCAACAGCGGCCGCAGCACCGCCACCGCCTCCTCCCACCGCCCCAGGCGCGAGAGCGCGCTCACCCGCCACATCCCCTCTAGACCCGCGTCTGCGACCTCTTCGACGTCCATCGCCGCCAACGCGTCCAGCAGCCGCCCCTCGACCAACGCGTGCCGCGCCGCCGCCTCCCGCGGCGCCGCCGCCTCCCGCAGCGACGCCCCCACCACCTCGATCGACACCAGCTCCGCCGACACCCACCCTGCGCTGCCCGCCGGCCCCTGGCTCGAGATCAGCACCGCGCCTTCTCCCTCAAGCGCCACCTCGCCTCGATACGATCTCCGGCCGTACCACAGCTCCGCCCCTGACGGCCCCCACACCGTACAAGCCACCTCCTGCGCCTTCGGATCGAAGGCCATGCGCAGCCGCCAACGCCCGGCCGGCAGCGGCTGCGCCGGCCCGATCGGCGTGCCCGCCCCCACCTCCTCCTGCGGCCACACGCACCCGGTCCACGCCTGTTGATCGCCCGAGCCGCCCCGCCCGCGGACGTTCACCCCGATGAGCCCGCCGCCTGGCGGCTCGATCCCCACCTGCAGCTCCTGCCCCCACTCGACCCTGCGCAGCAGCAGCTCGACGGTCACCACCACCTGTCCTCCCGACAAGGTGATCGGCAGCCCCGCGATCGGCCCGCTCCCCGTCGCCTCCACCCGCAGCGCCCCCGCGGAGGGGTCGCGCTGCGGCACCAGCGGCCGGTGGATCTGCCACGCCGGGGCCAACGGCGCCTTAAAGTCGATCGACACCGTCGGCCGCGCCGCCGCCCTCCGCTTCGCCTCCGCGCTCGCGAGCGTCGCCGCCAGCGCCCCCGCCGCCGCCTGATCGCCGCGGCGCAGGTACGCGTCGATCGCCGATAAACCTGTCTCTTCAGCCACCTTCTCCGACGGGCTCAGCGACGCCGCCCGCGCGTACAGCGACGCCGCCCGCCCGTCATCCCGCTGCGAGTCCGCGAGCTGCGCCGCCGCCGTCAGCGCCGTCGTCGCCGCCGCCGGATCCGCGAGGCTGTCCGCGAGGCTCACCAAGGCCGTCACCGCCTGCGCCTCCAGCCCCATCGCCGCCAGCTCGCTCGCCCGCCCCCAGATCTGCGCCTCCTCCCCCTCCAGCGCCGGCGCCGCCACCGCCTCCCCGCGCCCTCGCAGCGGCAGCCGCCCCGCCCCCGCCCCCATCACCCACAGCCGCGGCCCGCCGATATTGACGATCAGCTCGTCGTCGCCGTCCCCGTCCAGATCCATGACCGACACCGGATCCACCCCGCTGATCGGCAACGTGAGGAACCCCCCCGCCTCATCATCGATCAGCACCATCGTCGAGCGATCCCCGCTGGCGCCGATGTCCTCGTGATGCCGCCAGTGGACCACGATCTCATCGACCCCGTCGCCGTCGAGATCCGCGACCCGCGGCTCCGACAGGCTCACCATCAGCTCGCTCGAGATCCCCTGGCTCGCGACCACCTCGAGGCGCCCCTCCGCGAAGCGCAGCGAGTGCAGCCCCGACGGCGCCCGCCCGCCCGAGCTCGGCAGCGCCGTCGGGTTCAGCGACTCGTCGTACTTCCACGCCGCGATCCGCCGCGAACCATCCGGCGCGCGGTACCACGACGCCTGCATATTCCCGAGCCGCGCGCGCGCCACCGTCGCCAGCGCCCCCGCCTCGGCGTCGAAGCGCAGCGCGTGCAGCTCGTACGCCCGCCACGCCCCCAGCGCCGCGATCACCTCCGTCACCCCGTCACCGTCCAGATCGGCCGCGAAGAGGCTGTTCACGTCGGAGCGCCGCGCGGTGATCGCTGGCGCCGCGGCTCGCACGGTCCAGCCCACCCGCGCCGGATCCGCCGCGGACGGCGGCCGCAGCTCGACCACATGGCGCGAGTACGGCCCCGTGCCGACGTAGATCGACGCCTCCCCGTCGCCCTCCAGATCCGCCACCATCGCGCAGCGCGGCGCGCCGACGTCTGGCCAACGCAGCAGCTCCCGCTCCCCCTCGCGCGCCACCTCCATCAGCACGATCTCTCCCGCAGCGCTCCCCGCCACCAGCGTCCCGCCCGCCACCTCGCCGCCTGGCCGCGCCAACACCAGCGGCGACGCGAGCCCCAGCGCGCGCTCCCCCAGCGGCCTCAGATCGATCCCTCGCTCGATCCAATAGACCGACCCCTTCGCCGCAGCGACCAAAGACCCGTCCGCCGAAGCACCCCACAGCCCGCCTGGAAACGGCCGCAGCGAGCTCTCGTGCGCCGACGTCATCGCCTCGACGATCCGCACCAGCCGCGCCTGCGGCCGCGAGGCAGGCGTCGCCGCCGCGATCTCGCGGGCACGCGTGAAGTCGCGCATCGCCGTGCTCGCCTCGAGTCGCGCCCCCCGCAGCCCCTCCTCCTCGAACGCCCCAGCGGACGCCTCCTCGAGCGCGCCCACCGCCTTGATCAGCCCGCGCAGGCGGTACCGCTCGCGGAAGAAGCGGACCAGCCCCGTCAGCGCCGCCACCTGGTGGGCCTTCGATGTCGCCACCGTATACGACGCCGCGTACGCGTCGACCGCCCGATCGCTGTCGCCCGCGCTCTTCGCCCGCGCAGCCCGCCCCAGCCACGCCAGCGCCAGCGCCTCTTTGCCTTGATTCACCGGCGCGCCGACGAACGCCGCGAACACCCGCTCTGCCTCCGCGATCTCCCCTGCCGCGCTCCGCTCGGCCACGCCGCGCTCCATCGCCGCCAGCCGCTCCAGCGCCGCCTCCTCCGCGGCCCGCCGCTGCCACACGCCCCAGCCGACCATCGCCCCCACGATCACCAGCGCGCTCAGCAGCGCCGCCCCCGCGATCGCTCCGATCGTCCGCAGCCGCCACCGCCGCGCCGCCTCGGGGTCCGCCGCCAGCGCCGCCAGCAGCGCCGCCATGCTCGGAAAGCGCTCCTCCGGCAGCACCTGCAGCCCGCGCAGCAGCACCGCCCGCAGCCACCCAGGCACCTTCGCGCCTGGCGGAGCCGCCGCGATCTCGCCGCCGCACACCGCCGCTTGTCGGCTCACGAACGAGTCCCCGCCGAACGGCCCCTCCCCATACAGCGCCGAATACAGCGACACACAGAACGAGAACTGATCGGTGCGGGCGTCCGTCGGCCGCGCCAAGAACTGCTCTGGCGCCATAAACGCCGGCGTGCCCATCACCGAGCCCGTCTGCGTCAGGTCGCTCGCCAGCAGCCCGCCGCCCCCGACGCCCCCGCTCCGCCCCTCGCGCCCGCGCGGCGCCCCCTCCGCCCCCGAAGCCGCCGCGATCCCGAAGTCCAGCACCCGCGCCCGCCCGTCCTCCCCCACCAGCACGTTCTCGGGCTTGAAGTCGCGGTGCACCAGCCCCACCGCGTGCGCCGCCGCCAGCCCCTCACCGGCCTGCCGGTACATCGCCACGATCTCCTCGAGCCCCGCCGCGCTCTCGCGATCGATCGCCTCCGCCCACTGCTCCAGCGTCACCCCGCGCACGAACTCCATCGCGATGAACAGCTCGCCCGCGTGCATGCCCACGTCGTAGACCTGCACCACGTTCGGGTGGGAGAGGCGCGCCATCGCCTGCGCCTCGCGCTGCATCCGCGCGTGCCCCAACGTGTCACCCGCCAGCGCCCCGCGCACGAGCTTGATCGCCACGCGTCGGTCCAGCTCCTCGTCGTACGCCGAGTACACCGCCCCCATGCCGCCCTCGCCCAGCTTGCGCAGCACCGCGAAGCGGCCGATCCGCGCCTCAGTCTCCGGCTCCAGCTTCATCATCACGGTCGGCGCCGCCCACTCCAGCGGATCGCCCGGCAGCGTCTCGACCCGGCGCTCCTCCTCGGCGCCGGCCGACGTCCCCGAGGCCCCGCGGCTCGCCCACGACGGAGCACCTCCGGTCGACCGCGCCTCGGTCACCTGCGAAGCGACGCCGCGGATCCCTGGAGCTCCAGCGCCGCTCGTCGCCCTCACCACCGTCTCGGCCGTCCCTCGCCCTTGGAGCGCCCGCACCGTCCCCTCGCCGAGCTCCCCCGCCATCCCCCCCGATCTCGCCGCTGGCCCCGCCGCGGTCTCGAGCAGATCGATCGCCACGGAGCGCTCCTCCGTCGTCTCCAGCGCCTCGCCTTCGCCGTCGCGCTCTTCATCCATCCAGCCCCGGATCTTAACCGTACTCCTCCCCCCGCCGCTCCCCGACGCGAGGCCATCCGCCGCCGATTCCGCGCCGCGAAGCGGCTCGTTTCCGCGTCCATCGCCGGGCACGCCCCTCCCCTCAAAAAACGCGGAGATCGCCGGGTGGGCGGCCGATCCTGAGCGTGCTAGCGTCGCCCGATGCCTCACAAGCGTCGCTGGTGGCTCCGACTCTTCGCCCTCGGCGCGGGCCTCGGCCTCGGCCTCGGGCCTGGTAGGGCGCCCCAGGCCGGCACCTGCGGCGGCGCCGCCGACTGCCCGCCCGGCTTCACCTGCAGCGGCGGTGGCTGCGTCAAGGAGCAGCTCCGCTGCGTATCGCGCTGCGCTCGGCGCGAGGTGAACGGCGAGTGTATGGCGTACGCCGCCGACTACTGCGCCGCCGACGCGGTGTGCGCCCCCCAGTGCGCCCAGCGGGACTCTGAGGGTCGCTGCCAGCAATTCGCGGCCGACGCGTGTGGCACCAACCTGAGCTGCGCGCGCCGCTGCGTCTCGCGGCGCATGGACGGCACCTGCGCCGAGTTCGGCGCGGATCACTGCGAAGCCCGGGCCGCCTGCGCCAAGCAGTGCACCAGCCGCGGCCTCGGCGGCGAGTGCGCCTCCTGGGGCCCGGACGCCTGCGGCCCCGCGATCACCTGCGCGCGCGCGTGCGAGTCGCGCAGCGATCTCGGCGCCTGCTTCACCTGGGGGGCTGACGCCTGCGGCCCCGCCTACACCTGCGCCAAGTCGTGCCGTCTGCGCGGCATGTCCGGCGATTGCCTCGCCTACAACCCCGACGTATGCGGCGAGGGTGCCGTCTGCGTGCAGCACTGCGAGAGCCGCTCGACCTTCGGCGCCTGCAGCCACTACGGCGCCGATCTCTGCGGCGCCGGCTGAAGCGCGACGATCGCCCGCCACACCTCGCGGATCGCCGACCGGATCCTCTTCGGCTGATCCAACCTACGTAGACAAACAACAATCAACAATCGACAATCAACAATCAACAGCGCTCACGGAGCCTGCGCCGCCGGCTCAGGCCCGCAGCCCTCCGCCCACACCAGCTCAAAGCTCGCCGGAGCCGCCTCAGGCGCCCGCGCCAGCAGCTCCGCTGCCACGATCTGCCCGCTCAGCACCACCCCGAACATACGATCCAACCGCCCGCTCGCCGCCTCTTCGCCCGTCGATCCCAACCACCGCGGCAGCGCCCCTGCCACCACCTCTGGCGCGAAGATCCCCGCCTTCCGCACCGCCGCCGCGCTCAGGTGCTCCTCCACCAGCAGCGCTCCTGCCCGCGTCTTCGCCAGCGCCAGCCATGAAGGCGCGAAGAACGGCCGCTTCGGCCCCGCCGCCAGCCCGCCCAGCAGCCCCGCGAACGCCTCGCGCAGCAGCGACTTCTCGGCCAAGGCCGTCGCCTCCCACAGCCACGATGAAGGTGTCTCTTGGGCCAGGCGTACCACCTCACGCCCTAAGAACGCCGGCCGCCCCTCCACCCCGTGCGCCAGCTCCACCCGGTCCCCCAGAGCCGGCAGGATATACCCGGCGAGCTGATCCATCGCCAGCAGCCGCGAAGCGTCGCCCGGCGCCATTCTCTTAAGATCCCCCAGATCATGCCCCGCCAGCGCCTGCATCGACGGCCGCGCCGCCGCCACCCACGCCTGCCCCTCCCGCAGCAGCCGCCGCGCCCCTTCTTCGTTGCCCAGCGCCCGCAGGTGAAAAAAACAAGGCCACCCCAGCGGCCGCGGCCCTCGCCGCCACAGCTCCGAGCTCGACCACAGCACCTCCGCCCCCGCCTGCTCTCGCCCGACCAGCCGCGCCAGCGCCGCGTCTGCCGCTGGCTCCCCCGCGCGCCGCCACAGCTCTTCTAACAAGAACCACGCGTACCCGCCCCACCACTCATCCGCCCCCTCCCCGGTGAGCACCGCCTTCACCCCCGCCGCCCGCACCGCCTGCATCAACACATAGCGCGCCGCCGCGTGCGGGTTCACGATCACCCCCTCGATCGCCCGCAGCGCCGCCGGCAGCGCCGCCGCCATCACCTCCGCCGAAGCCTCCACCGTCGTCATCTCCAGCCCGAAGCGCCGCGCCGCCGCCGCCGCGCCCGCCGACTCATCCAATGGCGACCCCACAAAGCTCAGGTGAAACGCCCCAACCCCAGCGCGCCGCTTCGCCGCCAAGCCTGCGATGATCGTCGAGTCCACCCCCCCGCTCAACAAGCACCCCAGCGGCGCCTCCACCGCCATCCGCCGCCGCACCGACCGCTCCAGCGCCGCCGCCAGCGCCTCCTTCGTCGCCTCACGATCCCGCCGCCCTCCCCCCCCCTGATCCACAAAGAAGCGCGGCTGCCACCAGCGCGCCCGCGACTCATGCCCCTGCGCGTCCACGATCCACGCCGATCCCGGCGCCACCGAAGCCAACCCCACGAACGCCGCGCCCCCCCGCGCGAACGCCCCAAAGGCCCCGAACGGCGGCCCCGTCAGGTACTCCGGCGAGAACGCCCGCACCACCCCCGGGTACGCGAAGATCGCCTTCGCCTCCGAAGCGAACAACCACGCCTCCCCATCCTCATCCTTATGGCGCCGACACAGCAATGGCCGCACCCCCGCCGCGTCGCGCACCGCCACCAACCGCCCCAGCCGGCCGTCCCAGATCAGCGCCGCGAATTCCCCGTCGATCTCGTCCAAGCAGCCGATCCCTCGCTCCTCATACAAATGCACCAACACCTCCGCGTCGCTGCGAGAGCGGAGCACGTGCCCCCGCCCGCGCAGCGCCGCTCCCAGCGCCTCGTGCTCATAGATCTCCCCGTTCACCACCGCCCAGATCGACCGATCCTCATTGCAGATCGGCTGCGCGCCCCCCACCGGGTCCACCAGCGCCAGTCGCAGGTGCGCCAGCCCCAGCCGCCCTCCTGCCAGCAGCGCCCCGCCCGCCCCGTCCGGCCCGCGATGGCGCAGCGTCGCCGCCATCGTTGTAAGGATCGCCGGCGACACCGCCGCCCCCAACGGCCGATAGATCCCCACCACCCCGCACATTACGAGGACACCACCACCTCATCGCTCACTGGATCCCAGCGCACCGTCCACCGCCGCAGCCCCGCCCCGCGCCCGTCCACCCGCCGTCCATCTTCGTCATAACGATACCCGTGCCACGGGCACACCCGGCAGCCCTCCCGCGCCTCATCCGGCAGCGGCCCGCCCATATGCGGGCACACCAGCGCCAGCGCCCGCAGCTCCGCGCCCACCGCGAAGATCCGCACCCGCGCCCCGCCGATCACCACCGTCTGCGGCAGCGCCAGCGCCACCCGTCGCCCCAGCGATCGCTCGATCCCGCGCCCCGCCAGCGCCGCCTCACTCGCCCGCCGCGCCACGATCATGCCCTCGTCCTCGTCCCACAGCCGCCGATACACCCGCAGGTACGCCTGCCCCGTGATCCGTCGGTGCATCGCGTCCTTCACCGCCGCGAAGAACTCCACCCGGATCGCCGTCGCCGCCGGCCCCATCGGCGTCAGCGTCGACACGATCCACGCCGGGCTGCCTGGCCCCTCCAGCGTCTCGGTCACGTAGCGCAGCCCCGCCCGGTCCACCCGCAGCTCCAGCACCACCGAGCGCCCCAGCCCCGCCGGCGCCAGCCCCACCCGCGCCCGCCACCAATCTGTCCCACAGGCCAGCAGCTCCACCGACGTGAAGCTGCCCGGGTGCAGCCACGGGATATGCGGCCAGTCCAGCACGTTCTCCCACACCTCGGCCGGCCCGCAGGCGAGCGTCCGCTCCAGGATCGCCACCCGGCGCAGCGAGCCCGGCACATCCGCCGGCAGCGGCCCGTCCAGCGGCGCCTCACCCGTGCTCGACATAGCGCCAGTGTACGGGAGATCGGCGGCGCCAGATCGCCTATTCTCGCCCTACTCCGATGCGCGCCCTGCTCACCGCCCTCCTCCGCCCTGTCGCCGACGCGAGCGTCCTCTCCCAGCGCTCGGGCCGCGGCGCCCGCATGATCGACCTCGCCGTCGTCGTCGGCCTCACCGCCGCCGGCCTCGCCTCCCCGTGGGGCGTGCTCGCCTGGTATGGCAACCTGCTCGCCGCCTTCGCCGTGCTCGCCGGCCTCATCCTCCTCGGCTGCGCCGTCGTCACCGTCGGCTGCGCCGGCCGCCCGCGGATCCAGGGCCCCCGCCGCCGCCCCGCGCGGATCGCCTTGGGCGCGCGCGAGACCGCGATCGCCGCCTGGATCGCCGCCTGCTTCGCCGCCTGGCCGCTCACCCGCGCCGCCGCGGGCCTGCCGATCGGCCTCACCTGGTCGATCGACCAGGCCGGCGGCCCCCTCGCCGTTTTTCTACAGAACCTCCTCGGCGTCCTCGTCATCGACGCCTGGCTCTACTGGAAGCACCGCCTCCTCCACACCCGCCTCCTCTTCCCCTTTCACCGCGGCCACCACGTCCACCGCGACCCCACCGCCTTCGCCGGCTTCGCCGTCGGCCCCGTCGAGTCGCTGCTCACCTTCTGGCCGATCGTGCTCGTCGCCTTCCCCTGGGCCACCCACTACGGCCCCGTCTACTTCCCCCTGATCGCCGCCTTCATCCTCCTCAACTTCTACCTCCACTGCGGCATCACCTCTGTCACGCTCGAGGCGCTGCTCCCCCGCGCCTTCGTCAACACCTCGGTCTTCCACAACCGCCACCACGCTGACGCCGAGGTCCACTTCGGCGAGGCCCTCACCCTCTGGGACCGCCTCTGCCGCACCCGCGCCGTGGATCGCCGCTCCAAGCCCTTCTGAAGGCTCCTGGGACCACCTGGGGTCTCCGGGCCCCATCGCGCGCCGCGACCGATGACGCGGGCGATCGCGTGACCAACCCTGGGATCGCGGGTAGATTCGCGCCGCCCCGATGCCCAAGCACCTGCCCTACCTCTCCCTCACGCTCGCCCTCCTGCTCGGCGCGCCCGCCCTCACGCGCGCCGCTGAGCCGGTGGTACCGATCCAGAAGTTCACCCTCGACAACGGCCTGCGCGTCGTCCTCAGCGAGGACCACAGCGCCCCGGTCGTCACCGTCTACATCACCTACAAGGTCGGCTCCGCCGCCGAGGTCGAGGGACGCACCGGCTTCGCCCACCTCTTCGAGCACATGATGTTCAACGGCTCGAAGAACGTCCCCGAGGGCGCCTTCGGCTTCTACGTCGACAACACCGGCGGCAGCCTCAACGGCAACACCGAGCCCGACCGCACCAACTACTTCGAGACCGTGCCCAGCAATTTCCTCGAGGGCATGCTCTACCTCGAGGCCAACCGCATGGCCTCGCTCGTCATCGACGACAAGGCCCTCGACAACGAGAAGGGCGTCGTCAAGGAGGAGGTCCGTCAGCAGCAGGAGAACCAGCCCTTCGCCAAGACCATCCTGCTCGACTGGCCCGCCGCCGCCTTCTCGAGCTGGGCCTACTCCCACTCGATCTACGGCTCCATGGAGGATCTCTCGGGCGCCCCTGTGCAGGCGTTCATCGACTTCTTCGCCCAGCACTACGTCCCCAACAACGCCGTGCTCGTGCTCGCTGGCGACTTTGAGCCCGCCCGCGCCCGCGCCCTCGTCGAGAAGTACTTCGGCCCCCTCAAGCGCGGCCCTGAGCCCAGCGCCGCCTTCCCCGCCGAGGCCGAGCAGACCGAGGCCGTCTACAAGGAGGTCAGCGACCCCCTCGCCCCGATCCCCCTCGCGATCGTCAGCTTCGACGTCCCGCCGCCGCGGGACCCCGACCGCGACGCCCTCGAGCTGCTCGCCACCGTGCTCACCGACGGCGCCTCCGCCCGCCTGCCCAAGCGCCTCGTCGACGACGACAAGCTCGCCGCCGCCGTGATCATGCAAGCGGGCTTCCCGATCCCCACCTACGGCCCCGGCCAGCTCGCCACCCTCCTGATCGCCAGCAAGGGGATCAAGCTCGCCGACCTGCGCGCCGCCTACTGGGACGAGCTCAGCAAGGTGCAGAAGCAAGGGATCAGCGCCGCCGAGCTGAAGCGCGCCAAGGCCAAGCTTTATAAGCAATACCTCGACGGCCTCGCCACCACCCTCTACAAGGCCAGCCAGCTCGCCACCTACGAGGTCTTCTTCGGCGGCGCCGAGAAGCTGAGCGGCGACTACAAGCGCTTCGACAAGATCACCGCCGCGGATCTCAAGCGCGTCGCCAACAAGTACCTCACCCAAGCCCGCAGCGTCACCTTTGACATCACCCCCGGAGGTGCCCAATGAACCGCCCCCTCGCCCTCAGCCTCGCCGCCCTGCTCACCCTGCCCGCGCTCGCCTGCAAGCCCAAGGAGACCGCGCCCCCCGTCGATGAAGCCGCCCAGGCCGCCGCCAAGGACGCCGCCGCCAAGGACGACGCGCGCAAGGCCAAGAACGACGAAGCAGCCGCCAAGCGCGCCATGCTCGCCGCCCTCCCGCCCTTGCCCGGCGTCGAGGCCGCCAAGCCCGTCAAGTTCCCCGACGTCGACCAGAGCAAGCTCCCCAACGGCCTCGAGGTGCTCATCCTGCGCGACACCGAGACCCCCGTCGTCGAGGTCAACCTCGTCGTCAAGGCCGGCTCGATCTACGCCCCCGCCGACGCCTCCCTGCTCGCCGATCTCACCGCCCAGCTCCTCGCCGAGGGCACCAAGAAGCGCAGCAAGGCCGCCCTCGACGCCCTCATCGACGCCACCGGCGGCAGCGCCAGCGCCAGCAACGACAGCGAGCTCGCCACCCTCAGCGCCAGCATGCTCAGCCGCGACCTCGATCTCGCCCTCCAGATCCTCGCCGAGGAGGCCACCGAGCCGCTCTTCCCCGAGGCCTCTTTTCAGAAGATCAAGGACCTGCTCGTCCAAGGCGTCGCCAGCGAGAAGGCCGCCCCCTTCGGCCTCGCCATGCGTATGGGCCGTCGCCTCATCTTCGGCGAGTCGAGCCCCTACGGCCGCCCCTTCGCCAGCGAGGCCGAGATCACCGCCCTCACCCGCGACCAGGTCGTCGCCTTCCACCAGCGCCACTACGGCCCCCAGAGCGCCATCCTCGTGATCGCCGGCGACGTCGATCCCGCCAAGGCCCGCGCCCTCGCCGCCAAGCACTTTGGCAAGTGGAAGGCCGGCGAGCCCGTCGCTCCGCCCCGCGGCGAGCGCCCGGCTGCGCCCGACAAGACCGTCATCCACATCATCGATCGCAAGGCCAGCGCTCAGGCGACCATCGCCGTGATCGTCCCTGCGCCGGGGATCGGCGAGCCCCGCTGGATCGAGGGCAAGATCCTCCAGTCGCTGCTCGGCGGCGGCCTCTCTGGCCGCCTCAATCAAGTCCTCCGCGAGCAGCTCGGCCTCACCTACGGCGTCGGCGCCTTCAACGACTACGGCTACGAAGGCGGCATGTTCTTCGCCGGCGGCAGCACCAAGACCAAGAGCGCCGGCGAGTTCACCGAGGCCTTGCTCGAGCTGCTCCGCGAGCCAGGCGCCGCCGGCGTGCCCGAGGGCGAGCTCGGCCGCCTCAAGTCCAAGATCTCCGGCCAGTTCGCCCTCCAAGTCGAGGGCGTCGAGGTCATGGTCGACAAGACCATCACCCAGCGCACCTACAACCTCCCCGGCGACTTCTGGGAGCGTTACCGCGTCGCCATCGAGGCAGTCACCGCCGACCAGCTCAAGCAAGCCAGCGCCGCCCTCTGGAGCGCCGGCCCCGTCCAGATCATCGTCGTCGGCCGCGCCGACAAGATCAGCAAAGAGCTCGCCGAGCTCGGCGAAGTCCGCACCTACGACACCGACCTCCGTCGTACGAACTAAAACCAACGGACCCGCAAGGGCGCGACCGCAGAGGGCCCGCCGCCACCCGGCGCGGCCCTCATTCTTTTCAGGCGCGCCATCGCCCACCCCGCTCGATCTCGCCCACCCGCGCGCGGTCTCAGCTACACTCGCCCGCCATGCGACCCCTGCGACCGACGACCCTCCGCCACTTCGCGCTCCCGCTGCTCGCCCTCGCCTGCGGCCCCAGCGGCGGCGGCAGCAGCGGCGCCACCGACAGCAGCACCACCGCCACCACCGACGCAGCCACCACCGTCGCGGACAGCGAGACCACCGCCGCCACCGCCGCCACCGCTGCCACCACCGACACCGACAGCGACACCGGCACCGACACCGGCGCCCCGCTCGATCCTTGCTACGGCGATCTCAGCGCCCTCTCTGCGCCGATCCCCTGGGATCGAGGCCAACCCGAGATCGGCGGCTGCCTCACCCGCGGCGTCCGCGACTACCGAGCCATCGTCCACATCCACTCGCCGCACTCCCACGACGCCTGCGACGGCGATCCTCAGCCCGGCGGCGAGCTCGACGAGGACTGCCTCGCCGATCTGCGCCACGGCCTCTGCGTCACCCGCGTCGACGTCGCCTTCCTCACCGATCACCCCGCCCACGCCGACGGCGTCCCGCTCGCTGACATGGTCCTCACCCGCCGCGGCGATCAGCCCGTCCTCGACGATCAGGGCCGCACCGTCGCCAACTGGATCGCCTGTCCTGAAGGACATCGCGTCCTCCTGATCCCTGGCATCGAGAGCGGCTCCATGATGCCCCTCGGGATCCCCGAGCACGCCCCCCCTGGCACCTACGGCGAGTCCAGCCCGCAGAGCTTCAAGACCATCCGCGACCTCGGCGCCCTCGCCTGGGTCGCCCACACCGAGGGCCGAGACGTCGAAGAGCTCGCCACCCTCGGCCTCACCGGCCTCGAGTTTTACCAGCTCCACGCCAACCTCGACCCTGACATCCGCGCGGATCACCTCGGCCTCGACCCCGCCGGCTTCTTGACCGACGTGCTCCCCTTCTTCTTCCCCGTCGGCGGGGTCGCGCCTGAGCCTGACCTCGCCCCTCTCGGCTTCCTTATCCCCAACGAGCCGTCGATCCTCGCCTTCGAGCGCCTCGGCCAGACCCAGCGCCTCACCATCTCCGCCGGCACCGACGCCCACCAGAACGTGCTCCCCAGCGCCGCTCCTGACGGCGAGCGCATCGACTCCTACCGCCGCATGATCCGCTGGTTCAACAACCGCCTGCGGATCGACGGCCCCCTCACCGTCGACAGCGCCAAGGCCGCCCTCGCCGCGGGTCGCGCCCACATCGTCTTTGAGAGCCTCGGCACCCCTCAAGGCTTCGACTTCTACGCCCGCGGCGGCGACACGACCTACGACTTCGGCGGCGAGCTCCCCTACGCCCCCGGCCTCGAGATCCACGCCCACCTCCCCCACCTCGATCCCCGCTCGCCCCAAGGCGACCAGCCCCCCGCCGTCCAAGGCCGCCTCTACCGCGCCACCGCCGAGGGCCGCGAGCTCGTCGCCGAGTGGAGTGAAGGGGAATTGACGCACATGGTCGCAGGGCCAGGCGTCTACCGCCTCGAGGTCTGGATCACCCCCACGCACCTCACCCCTTACCTCGGCGACGTCGCCGAGCCCTACCGCAGCCGCCCGCTCCCGTGGATCTACAGCGGCGGCCTCTTCGTCCGCTAGCGAGCTCGCGCGCGCGCTCAAGGATCCTTGAGCGCGATCAGCACCGACGACAAATAGTAATAAGGCTGCCCGTGCCCGTCCTCGCAGCTCATGCCCGCCGTGCAGCCCTTGCACACGTCCAGCCCTGGCCGGCACGTGTTCTCGTAGCTCTGTAGCGCGTACATCACCGTGTTCGGCGCCCCCGCCGTGATCGAAGGCGTCACGTCGACCTCCCACGGGATCACGTCCGCGCCTGGGCACCAGCCCGCCCGCGGGTACTGCCACGTCCCGAACTGGTCCTGCACCGCCGTCTCTGGGCAATCATCGCGCCACACCAGCGTCGAGTACGGATCCACGTCGTTGATCATGAACCCGTGGTTCTTCGCGCAGAACTCCGCGCAGTTCTCCGTGTTGCCGAAGCCGTGCCCGGTGATCGCCGTACGCAGCCGAAACGACGTCGCCTCCGCCGGCGGCATCACCGTCACCACCGGCACCTGCGCGGAGATCGGCGCGCCTGGGTCGCCCGCGCCGAAGCTCTGCTGCCACAGCGGCAGCGCCGCGATCGGCAGCGGCGAAGGCACCCCGCCTTCAAAGTCCAGGCGCGCGTCGACCAGCCAACCATCCCCTTGCGCGTGCCCCGGCCCCACCCACGTGTCGATAAACACCCGAAACGTCCGCTCCCCCGCCAGCAGCGGCTGCAAGTCGGTCACATCGATCGTCCACTGCCCTGGCAGCCGGTACGCCGTGATGAAGCGCGCCACCTCGACGAAGCCCTCGTCCTCCGCCCCTGGCCAGCGCACCACCCCGATCGTCCCGTAGCGATCCCAGTGATCACAGAGCCCGTTCGGGCAGCCCAGCGCCAGGTTCAGCGTCACGTTTTTATAAAAAAAGCCCGGCTCCGGCAGCGTCACTGTCACATCGGCTTGGCGGTGGTTCTCCGCGCCGAAGTAGATGTGTTCGCCCTGAAACAGCGTCACCATCGCGTCTGGACCTGGCTCGGGCGGCGCGTCCGTCGTGCTCGACTCGCCCGCGGATCCGCCCTCGCTCGTCGAGGCCGCCGCGCTCGTCGCCCCTCCGCTCGACCCCCCCGCGCTCGTCGCCGCGCTCGCCTCCTCCTCCGCGGGTTTACAGCCGCCGAGCGACCAGCACACCAACCACACCGAGCCAACGGAGCGCGCGTAACGAGGCACGCCCGACTCTACCGCGGATCCCAGCCCTACAGCGAGCGCGCCGCGAACGTATCGCAGGCGGCCACCTCGCCGCGCTCGAGCCCGGTCCGCAGCCACCGAGCCCGCTGCGCGCTGGTCCCGTGCGAGAAGCTCTCTGGACGCACCCGCCCGCTCCCCGCGCGTTGCAGCGCGTCGTCCCCGATCGCCGCGGCTGCGGCCAGCGCCTCCTCGACGTCGCCCACCTCGAGGATCCCCCGCTGCGCCGCCGCGTGCGCCCAGATCCCGGCGAAACAGTCCGCTTGCAGCTCCACCCGCACCGCGTCGCCCTCGGCCCCGCGCTCGCGCCCGCGCCGCGGCGTCACCCCGCTCGCCGCGAGCAGCTCCTGCACGTGGTGGCCGATCTCATGGCCGATCACGTACGCCTGCGCAAAATCGCCCGGAGCCCCTAAACGGCCGCGCAGCTCCTTATAGAAGCCGAGATCGATGTACACCTGCCGATCGCCCGGGCAATAGAACGGCCCCATCGCCGCCTCCCCCAGGCCGCACGCGCTCGCCGTCGCCCCGGTGAAGAGCACCAGCTTCGCGCGCTCGTACGTCCAGCCCTCGCGCCTGAAGATCCCCGTCCAGGTGTCCTGAAGGTCATCCAGCACGAAGCCCACGAAGCGCGCGAGCAGCTCGTCCGGGGCCGCCACCGCCGCCCTCTCACCGCCGCTCATCGCCGGATCACGCGGCGCCTCCTCCACCGTGAAGAACAAGTAATAGGCGCCCGCCAGCACCAGCAGGATCCACCCGTACTTCGTGCGCAGCGCCAGGCTCAGCAGCAAACCAACCGGCGCGCCGCCGCCGCCGCCGCTTCGGGGCGCTCGCGCCCCCCGCCGATCGATCAAGTCACGGCTCTGATGGCCCGGGTCCCAACGCATCGCCGCCACCATACCGCCTCGCGCCCGCCTCGGCCACCGCGGTGAGCCGCCGCCGATCGCGCACTCATAGCATTAAGTGCCAGCATTTCTGGGGAAAATACGCCTATTGACCGCCCAGACCCACGACGATCGCGCGCGACCGCGCCGGCGACAATCACCTACACTCTCCGTAATACTCCCATCACGTCAGCACTCTCATGACTACGCCCACACGATGACGATATGTCCACATGCAGGGTGTCCGAATTGTTTGCGCGCGGCGTGCCCCTGCCCGCGGTCGCCGCCCCCCAGACTCACTGGATTGACGCCCTTAGGCCCCAATTAAACGTCGTTCTGCGTCATCGACGAGCGCCCACCGAGGCCGTTCTATCTCCAGAGGAGGACAGTTCTTGAGACACTTGGAGGCCTGTACTTTGAAAGTGTCTTAGTAGTCGGTCGACTGAGCGGGGGGAGTAGCAGGGGTGTCACAAACTACGAAAACTGACCAGAGTAGCTCGGTGACCACGCAGTCCAGGCGAGTGATCTTGGCCGGCGCGCTCGACGACATCAGCCTGCCCACGCTCCTCCAGCTCGTCCAAATGGAGGCCCTCTCCGGCTGGATCGACGTCCGCGGCCGCGGCTCGATCGCCCTGATCAAGGGCCACGTCGTCGAGGCCCGCGCCGGCAAGCTCAGCGGCGTCGAAGGCCTGCGCGAGCTGCTCTTTGGCGAGGGTGGCGCCTTCGTCGTCTCCCGCGGCGAGCCGATCGCCTCCGACTCGATCGAGTGCGTCCCCTTCGCGGTGATGGACGCCTGCCGCCTGCAAGACGAGTGGGCGCGGCTCGGCGGCAAGATCCTCCGCCTCCGCGGCGGCGCCACCTGGAAGCCCACCGGCGCCCCCGCCGACCTCGTGCTCTCCACCTTGGACGGCGTACGCTCGCTCGCCGAGCTGATCCAGGCCAGCGGCGCCCCCGCCACCCTCGTCCTCGACGCCATCATCGACGCCATGGAGGTCGGCCTGCTCGAGCAGATCGGCGCCAAGGTGCTGCCGATCCGCCAACGCGAGCCCGACCCCGAGCCGCTGTGGCCCACGCCGCCGCTCGCCGCGCCGCCGCTCACCCCGCCGCCGCTCGCCCCGCCCACCGTCACCAGCGCCGCGCCGGCGCCACCTCCGACCCCGGACGCCGCCTGGGAGGAAGACATCGACCCCAACGAGGATCTCGAGGCGCTGCTCAGCCGCGCCCGCAAGCACCTCAAGGAGCGCGACTTCAACGCCGCCGAGGCGCTCTTCCTCCGCGCCCTCGCCCGCAGCCCCGGCGATCGAGTCATCCAGCAGAACCTCCGCCGGATCGCCCACCTCCGCGGAGGCGGCGCGTGAGCGAGATCTACCCCCACAGACGCGAAGACTCGGCCGCGAGCGCCGTGTTAGCGTCCCACCATGTCTAGTCAGGGCATCGAGGCACAAGTGACCGCCCTGCTCGCCGGCATGAACGCCATGGGCGGCTACCAGCTCTCCCTCGTCTGCACCGATCAGGGCCTGCTGGTCGCCTCCGCGGGCGAGCTCGTCCGCTCTGAGATCGCCGCCGGCCTCACCAGCCTCTTCGACGAGATCGTCGGCCGCGCCGGCCGCGACCTCGCCCTCACCCAGATCGACGAGCTCACCCTCTCCGACGCTGGCGCCGGCCGCTTCGTGATCCGCCCGCTCAACAGCGGCGAGAGCCCGCGCCTCTTCTTGGTCGTCCAGGTCCCCCGCGACGCCTCATGGCGGCGCAACACCAACCTCGTCGCCCGCAAGCTGCTCGCGATCTTAAGCCACCTCCTGCCGAGCCCGAGCGAGCCCGAGCACCCGCGATGATCGATCACCGGGGCGCCTACGCCGGGCGCCCCCAGGCCAGGGATGGCGCGTGACCAGCAACACCAAACCCGAGGCCCCCCATGAGCACCCACCACGACATCTACAGCACCCTCAAGGACTTCATCGGCTTCACCGACGCCGACGCCGAGCACCTCACCGCCCTCGCCCCGATCTTCGCCCAGTACGGCGCCGAGATCACCGACGGCTTCTACGCCCAGCTCCTCCAGCGAGAGGACGCCGCCGCCTTGCTCGAGGGCCAGGTCGATCGGCTCAAGCGCACCCACACCCGCTGGATGGGCGAGCTCTTCGCCGGCGAGTACGGCGAGGCCTATTTTGAGAACCGCTGGAAGATCGGCCTCGCCCACGTCCGCGTCGGCGTCAAGCCTTGGTACGTCGAGGCCGTCACCAGCTACCTGCGCGCCGCCGGCCTCACCGCCCTCCAGCGCGAGGTCAAGGACCCCGAGCTGCTCGCCGCCCGCGCCGCCAGCTTGATCAAGATCCTCGACCTCGACCTCATGATCATCAACCTCGCCTACGGAGAGGAGCGCCTCGATCGCCTCTCGAGCTTCACGGGCATGAGCCGCAAGCTGCTCGAGCGCTGCGTCAGCCAGGCGCGGGCGAAGTGATCGCCGCGCCCAGCGTCCAGCCCAGCCACCCTCCACCCGATCAGGAGCCGCGATGAGCCACGCAGCGCTCGGCGACGCCGTGCTCTTCTTCCAGACCGACGCCGAGGGCCGCCTCACGCGCCTCAGCGAGGCCGCCGCGTGGCTGCTCGGCGCCCCGCCGACGGATCTGCTCGGCGCCCACTGGCAGACCTTGCTCCGGCCCGCCTCAGCCGCCGCGCTCCGCGAGCTGAGCGCCAGGAACGCCGGCCACGCCAGCTCGCAGCAGCACGAGGTCGTCGTCGAGCACCCCGACGGCGGCACCCGCAACCTGCTCGTCACCTTCCGAGTCATGCACGGCCCCGGCGGCGAGGAGCGCGGCATCGAAGGGCTCGCCGTCGACGTCACGACGCAGCGCCAGGAGGTCGACACCCTCCGTCAGCGCCTCGACGGCCTGCGCGGCGCCTTTGACTGCGCCGGCGTCGGCATCGGCGAATTCGACCCGGAGATCGGCTGGCTCGCCGTCAACCCGGAGCTCGCGCGCCTGCTCGGCCGCCCCGCCGCCGCCCTGCTCGGCGCCTCGCCGCTCGCCGCCTGCGCCCCCGAGGATCGCCCCCGCCTCCGCGCCCTCATCGCCGACATCGTCGACGGCCAACGCACCCGCTTCTCCCTCGAGATCCGCCTGCTCCGCCACGATCACCCCTCCTTGTGGGTCGACCTCCAGGTCTCCCGAGAGCGCCCCGATCAGCCCTTCATCGCCGTCATCGAGGACATCCAGGCCCGCCATCAAGCGGAGCTCGGCGCCGCGATCCGCAGCGCCGAGCTCGCCGCGATCCGGCGCGCCCAGCAGCTCTTGCTCCTCGACCCGCTGCCCGAGCAAGAGCTGATCTTCGGCGATCTGCTCGGCTCCCTCGTCGCCCTCACCGGCGCCGAGATCGGCCTGCTCGCCGAGCGCACCGACGCCGACGACGAAGTGAGCGGCCGGATCGTCGCCATCCGCAGCATCCACCACGGCCGCATCGCCCCCTCCGCCGCGATCGACCGCTGCTATTTCGATGTCCTCCTCGAGACGACGACGGCCGCCCACGAGCGCGTGGTCGTGCTCGACGACGGCGCCCTCCTCTTCGGCCAGCCGATCGCCTTCGGGGACGGCACCATCGGCGCGATCGCCCTCAAGATCCCCGCGGATCGCCTCGATCCAGGCCGCATCGCCACCCTCCGCCTGATGGCCCCCGCCTTCGGCCAGCTCCTCGGCGACTACCGCGCCGTCGACGCGCGCAGCCGCGCCCACAGCCTGCTCTCAGAGCGCGAAGAAGAGGCCCGTCAGCTCGCCCAGATCGTCAGCCAGATCGACAACGCCGTGCTGCTCGGCGACTCGCACGGGCGGATCCGCTGGGTGAACACCAGCTTCTCCCAGATCTTCGGCTACACCCTCGAAGAGGCGCGCGGACGCTGCCCCCGCGCCCTGCTCGACGGCCCCCACAGCGACCCGGCGATCTGGAAGCGCTTCGACGAGGCCGCCCGCGGCGTCGGCCACTTCCGCGCCAACATCACCCTGCACGCCAAGGGCGGCGCGCCGCGCTGGGTCGAGGTCGAGGGCCAAATGGTCACCGACACCGACGGCGTGCCCTGCTTGATGGCGCTGATCCGCGACCGAAGCGCCTTCCGGGCCGCCGAAGAGCGCTTCATCGAGAGCGAGGCCCGCCTCCGCGCCATCGGCGACGCCCACGACGGCATCGCGATCCGCCAGGTCATCTTCTCCGCCCACGGCTCACGCCACGTCTACGCCAGCGCCGGCGCCGCCGCCCTCTGGGACTGCGACGGCGAGCTCACCGACGTCGACCCCGTCGACCTGCTCGCCCGCGTCCCCGAGTACGACCGCCGCGCCGTGATCGAGGCAGGCGTCGCCGACTGGGCCGCCGGGCGCCCCGTCCACGCCGAGATCCCGATCCAATTGCGGGGCGGCGGCACCCGCTGGATCAGCATGAACGCCGCCCCCCGCCGCCTCGCCAACGGCGCCTTGATCTGGGACACGATCGACATCGACATCACCTCCCGCAAGGCCCTCGAGTCCTCCCTCCGCGAGGCCATGCAGCAGGCCGAGGCCGCCAACCGCGCCAAGAGCATGTTCCTCGCCCACGTCAGCCACGAGCTGCGCACCCCTCTCAACGGCATCCTCGGCCTCACCGAGCTGCTGCTCGACGAGCCGCTGCCCGCCGGCCTCAACGAGCGCCTCGAGATCGTCCACCGCTCAGGCGAGTGGCTGCTCGACCTCGTCAACGACCTCCTCGACTTCGCCCGCATCGAGGCGGGCAAGCTCGCGATCGAGCCCGCGCCCTTCGAGATCGAGCGTGAATTTGGCCACGCCCTCAAGTCCTTCGCCGTGCGAGCCCGCCGCAAGGGCCTCAGCCTCGCCCTCGAGCTCGCCACGGACCTGAAGTGCGAATACATCGGCGACCGCGCCCGCCTCCGCCAGATCGTCGCCAACCTCGTCGGCAACGCGATCAAATTCACCGAGGCGGGCGGCGTCTTCATCACCGTCGAGGCCCGCCCCTCCGGCGACACTGAGGTCGACCTCCGCGTCCGCGTCCGCGACACCGGCATCGGCGTGCCACGAGAGCGTCAGGCCAGGATCTTCGAGCCGTTCGAGCAAGGCGACCTGACCACGGGCCGCCGCTACGGCGGCACCGGCCTCGGCCTGGCGATCTGCACCCGCCTGATCGCGATGATGGGCGGATCGATCGGCGTCGACAGCGTCCCTGGCCAAGGCTCGACCTTCTGGTTCACCGTCCGTCTGCGCGCCAGCGACGGCGCCCCGACCATCGCGGAGCGCAACAACGAGCTCGCGCGCGCCCTCTGGCACTCGGATCTCCGCGCCCACGTCGTCCCATGCGGCGACGCGCCCGCGTTGATCGCGACGCTCACCCGCTGGGGCGTCGAGATCGTCGCCGACGAGCGCGGCGCCTACGATCTCGCCCTCATCGACGCCACCGGCGCCCCCCTCCGCCACAGCATCGAGTCTGTACGCAGCACCGGCTTTCGCGGCCCGATCCTCGCCATCTCCGACGCCCTCGCCCCGCGCGAGGAGCTCGCCGCGGATCCCGAGATCTCGACCGTACTGCGCCCCTACACCCCCTCGGAGCTGCTGAGCCGGATCGTCCGCCTGCTCCGCCACCACCCCGCCATCAACGCCCCCCTGACCGCACGGATCCCGAGCTTCCGCGTGCTCGTCGCCGAGGACAACGAGGTCAACCAGATCGTCGCGGGCGACCTCCTCAGCCGCGCCGGCCACGAGCTGCGGGTCGTCGCCGACGGCGCCGCCGCGCTCGAGATCAGCCAGCGCGAGTACTTCGATCTCATCCTCATGGACATCCAAATGGACGGCATGGACGGGATCGCCGCCACCGAGGCGATCCGCGCCCGCGAGCAGGGAGGCCCGCGCGTGCCGATCATCGGCCTCACCGCCCACGCCATGCCGGACGACATCGAGCGCTGCAAGGCCGCCGGCATGGACAGCGTGATCACCAAGCCCTTCCGCATCGCCACCCTCTACCAAGCCTTGGGCGAGCTCGCCGGCCAGCTCACACCTGCCCCTTCGGCCATCCTCGGGCGCGTCGGCGGAGACCGACAATTGCTCGCCCAGATCGCCGAGATCTTCGCGCGCACCGCCCCGCCGATCCTCACCGAGCTCCGCCAAGCGATCGCGGCTGGCGACGCCCAGATCGTCGTCAGCCGCGCGCACCGCCTCGCCGGCGCCGTCGCCAATTTCGACGCCCTCGAGGCCCTAGGAGCCGCCCGACGCCTCGAAGAGCTCGCCCGCCAGGGCCACCTCACCGGCGCCGACGCCGCCCTACGCCGCCTCGAAGCCGCCGTCGACGCTTTAATCGCCGCCCTCGCCCAGCTCAGCGCTCCCACCTAACCAACCCTACGTCGCCGCGCGCCCGCGCCCGCGCCACGATCGCCCCCAGATCGAAGCAGCGCTGCGGCTCCGCGCTCGAGCTCCGTCCACGCTCGCGCCCCCGCTGCCAGCCCCACGTCTGCGTCTCCACCTTAAAGACCGGCGCCTCGGCGCCATCGCCGGCGATCTGCCCGCTATCCACCCCGAGGCTGATCACCGCGTCCAACGGCCCCGCCGCGCGCGCCGCCGCCAGCAACGCCGAGATCCCCGCCTCGACCTCCGCGAGCGGCCGATAACGGCCGGCCAGCGCCTCCTTCGCCTCGCGTTCAAGCGGTATCAAGCCCGCCACCACCTCGATCGTCTGCGCCCCGTCCGCCGCGCGATATCGGTCAATCCAGCGCAAGACCTCGCCCGCAGGCCCCACAAGCAGCGCCTCACGGCCCCCGATCCGCGCCGCCCCAGGCGACGCCAGCGCGATCATCGAATCGATCGCCTCGGCGTCGCTGATAAACGCCGCCGACGGGTTGTCACAAACCCCCTCAAAGGGCCCGAACCCGGAGATCAACAGCCGCCGATCCTGCGGCCCCGCCAGCAGCTCGCGGCAGAGGAGCGACCCCAACACCCGCCCGATCATCTCCAAGTTCACAGCCCGCGCGAACAGCCGAGGCGAACCCGCCGCCGCCGCCGAGCAGGCGTGATCGGGCGGCACATGCAAAAACCCCACACGAGTCTGCGCCGCCAGCAGCCCCTCGCGCCGCGCCATGAGCAGGTCGGCGAACAGCGCCCCACAAAAAAATCCGCCTGGATCCGCCCCAAGGCGCAACCAGGCCCGCTCCCCCCCGCTCGCCCGTACAGCCGCCCGCAGAGAGAAAAGATCCTCGTGCTCCACCCCCACAAGGTCTCAGCCCGCCCCGCCGATCGCAACAACGATCTGCGCCGAGCGGGCCGAGGAGGCGAACAACGAGGCGAACAACGAGACGAAGCGACCAAACAACGCCGACCCGGGGGCGACCCGGGCCGGCGAAGCGCACACGAGGGGGCGAACCCACGCACACGCACGACCTAAGAGCGACGAACAGACGAACAGACGAACAGACGCACCACGAAGCGGCCAGCGGCCGACCACACCAAGGGAGTGTCTAGGCCTCCACGTTCAATTGCCCTGCGCAGCAAAAACTTCTGCCCTTGTCGCAGCCCTGTCGCTCACGCGTGGGGTTCTCAGCCCCCGCCCCCGGACAATGAGCCCCCAACCGCGTCTCACCCCGTAGCCGTTTGATCGTACAAAAAAACAACGCCCGGGGCTCGCAGTACGAGCGCCGGGCGCCTCCTTGTCGCCGCGATCGCGGCGCGAACTACGGGAGCTGGGTCATCAGGTCCGCGCTGACATCAGACCAATGCGACGCCCCGAGATCGTCGCAGTGTGTGACCATCCCCGGGCACTTCGCCTCGATGTCCGCAAAAGTCTTGCCGTTACGCAGGTCGTCGCCGATGCACACCCACCCCTTCTTCAGCGACACGATCCCCTCGAGCTTGAGGCTCGGGTCGCCCTCACGGTTGACCCCAAAGACGTCATCCACCGCGACCTGCTCGCCGGGCTGAGTGAAGGAGTAGCCGTTGTTGCAGGCGTCGAGGCGCACCGCCCGGATGATCGACTCATACCCCCGCCGCGCCTTCTCCGGGCCGCCCATCTGGTCCTGCACCATCGTCATCGGGTAACCCCAGCTCGTCGGCTTCGCGACCGCGCTCGAGTGGCAGGCGAGGTGCGTCACGTCGGGCATAAAATGCACCTTGCCGTCGGTCGTCGCCATGTCGGTGTTGAGGCTCGTATGCTCGAGCAAGATCGAGCCCACCTGCGTCGGGTCACCGCCATCGGGCTCGCACATCGGCACCAGCCCCGCCTGCTTCTCGACGTACTTGGTGATCAGCCCGCCCGCGGTCGCGGGGTCGTAGACCCAGTAGTAATCGAACACATCGTAGCCGCTGGGGCTCACGTACGGCTTGTAGTCGGTGATCCGCAGCTCGATCGACGAGTCGAGGACCCCATTCTTGTCATAATCCAGCTTCGTCAGCCACCGAGAGTTGATGAATTTCTCGGCCTCATAGTGGCTCTGGCCCTTCTGACCCCGAACCATGCCCTTCTCCACCCACACCTCGCCCTTATCGGCGAACAGGCACACCGGGTACTTGGTGTCGGTCGCCTTCGGGTCCAAACACACCGCGTCGAGCTGCGCCCCCTTGTGCTGCACGCCCTTCATGTGAAATTCCGGGACCTCCAGGGTGAGGATGAAGCTGGTGTTCAGCTTGATCCCGCTTGAGAAGGGCCGAAAGGCCACCTCGCCGTCGCTGAAGTCGACGCCGTCGCCGGCGTCACAGGCGCCGAGGCAGAGGGTCAAAGAGGAGAGGAGGATCTTGGTAAACGTCTTCATGGTCGTTGTTGCTCGCTTCGTGGTTCATCGCGCGGACGCGCGCGGGTCGCCCTCCCGCTCGCGCCGTCGTCGTCTCTGCGGGGGAGTGAAGCAAGGTCGCCGAACAATTGCGGCCGAGCGAGATCTTTTTTTGCGGCCTCCGAGGGCCCCCTGGTGACGTCAGCAGCGGCCATCGGCGCCCAAGAGCGCTCGACAACTCCACGGCCGGCCCCCGCCTCGCTGGGTTAGACTCGGAGGTCCATGGACCCCATGCCCGACGACCGCCTGCTCAGCGCCTGGCGCGACGGCGACGAGGACGCCGGCGTCGAGCTCTTTGAGCGCTACTACGACGCGATCTCCCGCTTCTTCCGCTCCAAGGCGTGGGACAGCGCCCCCGACCTGATCCAGCGCACCTTCCTCGCCTGCCTCGAGAGCCGCGCGCGGATCCGCGAAGGCACCGCCTTTCGCTCCTACCTCTTCGGCGTCGCCCGCAACATCCTGCTCGAGCACTACCGCGGCAAGCGGCGCGACGGCGACCGTATCGACTTCATGGAGCGCTCCGTCGAGGACTTCGGCCCGACCCCCTCCTCGATCCTCGGCCGTGAGCAAGAGACCCAGCTCCTGCTCCAGGCCCTCCGGCGGATCCCGATCGACGCCCAGACGGTCCTGGAGCTGTATTTTTGGGAGAACATGACCGCCAAGGAGATCGCCGACGCCCTCCAGATCCCCGAAGGCACCCTGCGCACGCGGATCCGCCGCGCCAAGCAGCTCCTCGAGCAGCAGCTCGCCGCCCTCGCCAAGACCCCCAAGCTGCTCCAGAGCACCGTCTCGGACCTCGAGAGCTGGGCTCAAAGCCTGCGCAGCGCCCTCAAGGAGCGCTAACACAACACCCGGCGCGCGCGGATCCGAGCCCGCAATTGATCGAGCGCTCGTGGTCACTCCCCCGCGAGCGCGGCGCCCTGGATCTTCGGCGCCGCTCAGGAGATCCTCGCATGCCCTTCTTCTCCCTCCGCAAGCCGCGACCGCCTCGAGACGAGGCTGATCGGAGCCCCCCCGTGGACCAAGACAAGCGCGAGATCAGCCTGGCCGAGACCGTCGCGCCCGCCGCAGCGCCCGCGCCCGTCGCCGAGCTCGCGACCGCCCGCACCCAGCTCCGCCCCGCCCCCGCCGACGCTGGCGCCGCCCGCCGCGACGACCCCAGCCTGATCCGCACCCTCGCCGCCGACGCCCCGGGCGCCGCCTCCCACGACCCGGGCGATCCAGCCAACCTCGCCCGCACCCTGCCGCCCAGCGATCCCGCCGTCATCGCCGCCCGCCGGGCCGCCCGCTCCCTCGCCCCCAGCGACGCGATCTCCCTCGCCCGCACCCTCGCCTCCACCGGCCAAAGCGACGAACTCGCCGACGAGCACGCCGACGACCGCGCGCTCTCGCGCGAAGAGCTCGGCCTCATCCGCACCCAGCTCGGCGACAGCCACGACCAAGCGATCACCGACGACCCCGAGCTCGCTCGCCGCGTGCTCGAGCCCGGCGGCGACGATCGCCGCCTCAAAGACCTGATCCGCGCCCGCCTCTTCCGCTCCAAGGCCGCCCCCGTCAAGATCGGCCGCTACACCATCCTCGATCGCCTCGGCGAGGGCGGCATGGGCGTCGTCTACACCGCCTACGACGACCAGCTCGATCGCAAGATCGCCATCAAGGTCATGCGCAGCGAGTCGGAGGAGGGCGAGGTCGGCAAGGCCCGCCTCATGCGTGAGGCCCAAGCGATGGCCCGCCTCGCCCACCCCAACATCGTCACCGTGCACGAGGTCGGCCAAGTCGACGGCCAAGTCTTCGTCGCCATGGAGTACGTGCGCGGCCAGAGCCTCGACCAGTGGCTCAAGCAGCCCCGCCCTTGGCGCGACGTGCTCGCGGTCTTCTTGCAAGCCGGCCGCGGCCTCGACGCCGCCCACCACGCCGGCCTCGTCCACCGCGACTTTAAGCCGCACAACGTCCTGCTCGCCGACAACGGCGCCGTCAAGGTCCTCGACTTCGGCCTCGCCCGCGCCGTCGACGGCGGCGCCGAGGCTGAAGGCGCCGAGAGCCGCGCCTTGGTGCCCTCGCCGGGGAACGCGGTCAAGCTGCTCGACGCCCACCTCACCCGCACCGGCGCGATCATGGGCACCCCCGCGTACATGTCCCCGGAGCAGCACAAGGGCCTCACCGCCGACGCCCGCAGCGATCAATTCTCCTTCGCGGTCGCCCTCTTCGAGGGCCTGCACGGCCAGAGCCCCTTCGACTGCGAGACCCTCGCCGGCCTGCTCCACGACGTCCTCCAAGGCCGCATCCGCGAGCCCGCCGACGCCGCCAAGGTGCCCGCCTGGATCCGCAAGATCGTCCGCCGCGCCCTCGCCGTCGACCCGGCCCAGCGCTACCCGACGATCGCCGCGATGCTCACCGAGCTCGCCCGCGACCCCGTCGCCAAGCGCCGCCGCGCCCTCGCCACCGCCGGCGTCGCCGGCCTCGTCGGCGCGCTCGGCTTCGGCGCCGCCACCTACGGCCAGACCTCCGCGGCCCTCTGCCAAGGCGCCGCCGCTGAGATCGCGTCGATCTGGTCCAAGAGCCAGCATGAAGCCCTGCGGGCCGCCTTCAGCGCCACCGGCCTGCCCTACGCCGCCGACACCCTCACCCGCCTCACCCCCCACCTCGACGCCTACGCCGCCGCCTGGGTCGACATGCGCGGCGAAGCCTGCGAGAGCCACCAGAGCGGCGCCCACTCCGACCGCCTCTACGACCTGCGCGTCGCCTGCCTGGACCAACGCCGGGTCAGCCTCGGCGCCCTCGTCGACGTTTTTTTACAAAACACCGACGCCGACACGGTCGAGAAGGCCGTCATCGCCGCCACCAACCTGCCGCCGCTCGCCACCTGCGCCGACGCAGCCGCCCTCAGCGAAGCCGTCCCTCCCCCCGAAGACCCCGCCATCGCCGCCGAGGTCGCCGATCTACGCGAGCAACTCACCCGGATCAAAGCCCTCACCGACACCGGCAAATTTTCAAAAGGCCTGGAGCTCGTCGCCCCGATCCGCGCCCGCGCCGAGACCCTCGGCTACCTCCCCCTGCTCGCCGAAGCCGAGCTCCACGAAGGCACCCTAGAGATGGAGCTCCACGAAGCCACTGCCGCCGAGTCTTCCCTAAGCGCCGCGATCTCCCTAGGCTTACGCAGCAAAGCCGACCCGATCGCCCTCGAGGCATTAAGCAAGAGGATCTTCCTCCGCTCTGTCATCGCTTACGAACCCAGTCGAGCTACTAACGACGCTAACCTCGCACAAGACCTCCTCGAGCGTGTTCCACCAACACTCGGAGCCGCCTGGCTGATGCACAACAACATCGGCGTCATGCACGACCTGCTCAGCGACCTATCCGCGGCCGAATCATCCTTTAGCAATGCACTGGAGTCTACAACCGAGCATTCCTGGAGTCGTGCGGTCACGCTCCTGAATCTCGGGTCCCTCCACCTCAACGTTGGTCATAACCCTAGACGCGCGATTGGACCTCTACAGGAGGCCCATCGCGTCCTGGCATCCAGCCTCGGACCGACACACCCTTATCTAGTCACTATTAATATCAACATAGCGGTCGCACACACTGAATTCGGCGATTTTAAGCCAGCCCAAGAAGCCCTTCACAACGCGACCATCATCGCACAAAAGACCCATGGCCCCGAAAGCATCCTCTTGACGGAGATTCTCAACCGCCGTGGCCTTCTGGATCTGGATCGCCGTGACTTCACCAATGCACGCGAGAACTGCCAACGTGCTGCAGAGATCAGTCCTCATACAGAAGGCGCTGATATCTCTTCAGCAGCTATCAATCTCGCCTGCCTCGGCGCCGCCGAAGCCGGCCTCGGCCACTATCCCATCGCCCTAGAGCACCACCAACGCGCCGTTGACCTCTTCCTCGCCGCGGACAACGTCGACGCACCCGAAGCCCTGCGCTACCAAGCCGAGACTTTTTTAAAGATGGGCGACCCGCAAAGCGCCCTCCAAGCCCACCAGCGCGCCCTCGAGCTCCGCGAGGCCAAGCTCCCGCCGGGCACCCCTGCGATCGCCCGCTCCCTCGAGGGAGTAGGCCGCACCCTCACCGCCCTGGGCCGCCACGACGAAGCCGCTGAAAAGCTCACCCGCGCCCTCGCGATCCTCGAGGCCGCCCTCACCCCGGAGAACCCCCAGTTCGCGCGCGTGCACCGCTCCCTCGGCGACCTCGCGCTCGCCCGCGCCGACGCCGCACGCGCCGCCGAGCACTACCGCAAAGCCATCGACGTCTACGGCATGGTCCGCCCGCAGGACGACGGCGATCTCAACCTCACCCACCTCGAGCTCGCCCGCGCCCAGCTCACCGATCCGGCGCTCGCCGCCGCTGATCGCGCCGCCGCCCGCCAGCGGGCCGAGGCCGCCCTCACCATGCTCGACCGCCTCGGCCCGGGCTGGGCCGCCGAGCGCGACGCCTTCCGCACCTGGCTCAAAGACCATCCCCACGGCTGACCAGCGCCTCACAGCCGCAGCAGCGCGACGAAGCCGTCGATCCCGTCGCTCTGCGTCAACCCCGCCTCGCCTTCGCCCAAGCGCAGCCCCTCCGTGTAGCGCCCGACCACCGCCACGCAGCCTGCGGGGGTCAACGCCAGGCGCTCTGGCTGTTGCAGACCGACCCCACCGAACGCGACGAAGGCCAGCAGCGACCCGTCCGGCGCCACCTTCAGCAGCAGCCCGTCATCACCCACGGCCGAGCGGCCCATCCCGCCGAGCGACACTATCCCCGAGAAGGTCGCGACGAAGTAGGCCGATCCGTCCGCGCTCACCGCCATCCCTTCGCCCACCGCTTGACCGTCGCCGACCAGGTGCTTCGTCCAGCTCGGCATGAACGACTCCTTCGCGCCCATCGGCAGCGAGAAGCGGAACAACCCCGCGTCCTCCGCCCCGGAGGCCTGCACCAGCCGCTCTCCGTGCCTGGATCGAAGCTCGGGTTCGGCACCAAGCAGCTCGTGATCAGCAGCAGCCCGCACGCCCTCGCTCGCGATACCCACCCGCACATCGCGCCATCATCACGGATCTCGCGGCGCCGCGCACTCCCCCATGCATCGAGCGATTGACCGCCCCCAGCCGCCCTCCTAACGTATCGGCATGCTCGCCGCCCTCTCTACGCTCTCTCGCCGATCTGCGCTCTTCGCCGCCGCGCTGCTGCTCGCCTGCACCGGCGACGACTCCGGCGACACCGACGCGAGCTCGAGCGGCGCGACATCGAGCACCACCTCCACCGCGACCACGGCCACCACAAGCGCCGCCGAGACCACCACCGACGCCACCACCACCGACGCCACCACCACCACAGACACCGGCGTCGACGTCCCCAGCTACGCCGAGGTCAACGCGATCTTCGGCGCGGCCGGCTGCACCAACGGCTACTGCCACGGCAGCGGCGCCGGCCAGCTCATGCTCACCGGTGATCCTGCGCTCGACCACGCCACCCTCGTCGACGCCAAAGCCGCCCAAGCCGCCTGCGGCGAGCAGACCCTCGTGCTCCCCGGCGATCCCGACGCCAGCATCCTCTGGCTGCGTGTCCGCCCGATCGCCCTCGACGGCGAGCCCGCCTGCCTCTCCAAGATGCCGCAAGGCAGCGACGGCCTCGCCGAGGCCGACGCCGAGCTCATCCGCCAGTGGATCCTCGGCGGCGCCCCTCTTTAGCCCGCCGCGCTCAACGAGCGCAGGTCAGGTGTCGCCCGCCGTCGATCGCCACCGTCTCGCCGGTGATCCAGCCGGCCATCGGCGACGCCAAGAAGACGATCAGCCGCGCCACCTCCTCCGGCTCCCCGGGTCGGCCCAGCGGGTGCGTCGCCCGTGAGCGCTCCAAGAACGCCGCGTAGCGCTCCTCATCCATCCCCCCGCGGCGGTGCAGGTTCGTCACCACCACGCCCGGGTTCACCGCGTTCACCCGCACCCCGTGCGGCGCGAAGTCGAGCGCCGCGCAGCGGGTGAGCTGATCGATCGCCGCCTTGCTCGCGCAGTACGCCGCCAGCCCGGGGAACGCCCGCAACCCCGTCACGCTCGACACGTTCACGATCGCCCCGCGCCGCGCCGCCAAGCGGGGGAACGCCGCTCGCATCAGCCGCATCGGCGCGCGCACGTTCACGTCCATCATCGCGTCCCACTGCGCGTCCGAGCACGCCTCCACGCCGCCGCCGACCAGCACCCCCGCCGCGTTCACCAGCGCGTCGACCCCGCCGAAGCGCTCCACCGTCTGCGCGACGATCGCCTCGGGCGCCGCCGCCCCCGTCACGTCCGCCGCCAGCGCGATCGCCTCCGCGCCGGCCGCCACGCACGCCGCCTCGACCTCCGCCAGCGCCCGAAGATCGCGCCCGACCAGCCCGATCGCCGCCCCCTCCCGCGCGAACGCCAGCGCGCTCGCCCGCCCGATCCCGCTCGAAGCCCCCGTGATGATCACGACCTTACCGGCCAGCTCTGACTCCATACCCCGTACTTAGCCCCGCCCCGCCTCACCTCGCAAGCCCCAGCGGCGCCACCGGGTAGCCGATCCTCCCCCCCGCGAACAGCTCGCCCGCGCCACTGAGGTGTTCTTCGAGCCATGCATCAAGAGACAGGTTCATCGCCCCCGTCAGCGCCTCCTCCGCCACCAAGATCGCGCTCGCCCGCGCGACCGCGGCGCCCACCACCACGTGCTCGAGCAGCGCGTGACCGAAGGCCACCGCGCGGTGCCGCGGCAGCCGCTCCAGGCGAGCCCCGCCGCGGTGCACCGGCTCCTGCGCCGCGATCTCCGCGCGCAGCGCCTCATGGCTCGCCGCCGGCGCCACCAACAGCACGCCGCCCTCATCGAGGATCGTCCACAGATCTTGCGCCCGCGTGCGCCCGCCTGGCGGCCGGATCGCCGGCGTATTCGCCGACAAGCGGCGGTGCAGCGCCATCTTCGCCCGCGGGAACGTGCACCAGATCATCGCGTTAAAAAAGTCATGCCAGCAGCGCGCGCGCGTCAACACCTCGCCATGCTGGACGATCCTCGCGTCGTAGGCGCCCGCGCTCGACCCGACCCGCTGCTCGACGAAGCGCACCGGCGCCGCCGCGCACCCGTAGCTCGCGACCTCCGGCCACCCCTCACACCCGTCAAAGCGCGCCGCCGTCGCCGCGATCTCCGCCATCCACGGGCTCCGCCGCCAGACCCGCGGGACAAAGGTATCGACCCGCAGACTCGCCACCGGGTCGCCTCCTCAGACGAACAGCCCGAGCTGGGTCGCGTCTGGTTGCAGCTCGACCGTCGCGCCGATCTCTCGCAGCCACGAGAGCCCCGCCGCCGCCCACGCCGGGTCGCCTCGCAGCAAGATCTTCGGCGCCCCGCACCGCCGCCACAGCGCGAGCAGCCCGGCCCGATCCAGGCGCCCCGGGCAGCTCGCCGCCGCGAGCGACACTCCGCCTCGCTTCTCCGCCCAGCGCTGCACCGTCGCCGCCGTCGGCTCTGGCGCGTCGACCATGATCCCCGCGCTCACCGGCCGCCGCGCCAAGCTCGCCCCGTCGACCGCGTCATGCGGCCAGATCGCGATCTTCGCCTGCGAGCGCGCCCCCTCGAGGTGCGGCGTGAAGCGCGGGTGCGCCGTGAACTCGAGCCCAGGCAGGCACAGCTCCGCGACCTGCCGCGCCGCCACCGCCGACGGTACGAAGATCACCACCTCCTCCTCCAGCGCCGCCAACGCTTGCACCTGCCGCGCCGTCAGCGGCGCCGCCCCCTCGGTCGCCCACTCCGGCTGCGCGCGCAGCAGCAGCCACTCGCACGTCGCCGGCCGAGCCTCCTGCCCTAAAGCCCAGGTGTAGAGGCACACGGGCGCCCCGCTGCGCGGCCGCAGCAGCAGCGACGACCCGCCGAACGGCAGCCCCGAGGCGAGCGTCGACAGCAGCACCCGCCCCACCCCGAACTCTCGCTCATGGTCAATCAACACCGCCCGCGCCAGGCTCTCGCGCTGCTCCGGCGTCAGGTTCGCCAGCGCCAGCGCCATCAGCAGCTCGCGGTGGGCGATCCACGGCCCTGGGACCAGCCGCGGCTGCGCCCCCAAGTGCGACAAGAAGGTCGTCCTCCCCGGCGCGAACGCGTCGACGCACAGGCGCTCGCGCGCCAGCAGCCGGAGCACCGCCTCGCGATCGCTCACCCGTCACCCCGCCGCGTAGACCTGCCCTTAAAGCCAGCCTCAGCCTCAGCCGCGCCCGCGCCCGCGCCCTCGCCCTCGCCCGCCCGCCGACGCGCCCTGATCTCCTGAAAGAACCGCCGCAGCCGCGCCGCGCACGCCTCGGCCAGCACCCCGCCCTGCACCGCCATCCGGTGGTTCAGCCGCGGGTCGTCGCAGATCTGATAGAGCGTCCGCGCCGCCCCCGCCTTCGGGTCATCCGCGCCGTACACCAGCCGAGCCACCCGCGCGTTCACCAGCGCCCCCGCGCACATCGGACATGGCTCAAGGGTCACATACAGCGTCGCCCCATCGACCCGCCAGCGCCGCAGCGCCCGACAAGCCTCACGCAGCGCCACCACCTCCGCGTGCCCCGTCGGGTCGCCCGCGTGCTCCCGCGTGTTGAAGCCGGCGCCGATGATCCGCCCGTCCATCACCAGCAGCGCCCCCACCGGCACATCGCCGCGAGCGGCCGCCTCATCCGCCAACGCCAGCGCCTCTCGCATCCAGAGGTCATCGCGCGCCGGGCCCGCGCTCTCCGCCAAGAAGACCCCCAAAGCGCGCGCGAGCTTGGCGAAAAAGCGCCGCTCTGACAAGGCGCCCGGCGAAGCGCCAGACGCGCGCTGCCGAACACCACCCGCCCGACCCGATTTTGGGGCTAGGATCTGAGCGATTTCTTTCCTATCCTCCCCGCCTATGAGTTCCGTGCCCACTTGGACCCGTTTATTGGCAGTCCCCTTCGGTCTCGCGCTCCTGTGGCAAACCGCCTGTGTGTGCGGCCCTGGCCCCAACGTCGGCGGCTACGAGGACGAGTCTAAGGATCCCCCAAAATCCCTCGAGGGGATCAAGTTCGTCGAGAGCGAGAAGGGCGCCCCAGAGCTGATCGGCTGCGCCGACGGCCAACGCGAGGGCTTCGGCGACATCACCAAGCACAAGCGCGTCGCCGGCTGCCTCGCCCGCTGGCAAGGCGTCAAGAGCCTGCGCGACAAGCCCACCGGAGCCGCCTGTGGCGACGACGGCGAGGTCTGCCCGGTCCCCGCGGACGCCTGCGCCCCTGGCTGGCACATCTGCGGCATGGACGGCAAGAACACCGACCTCAAGAACAACACCAGCGCCCGCGCCTGCGAGAAGGAGGCCGGCCCGGGCAAGTTCGTCGCCGCGATGAGCCACGGCCAGACCGACGAGCTGTGCCCGCCGCCGCCGACCGCCGCCACCGACTTCCCGTGCTTTGAGTCCGGGATCTGCTCCGAGCCGGTCTGCTGCGGCGACGACTGCCAGTTCGGCAAGTGCCGCGACGCCGTCTGGCGTGGCAAGACCAAGATCTCGCTCGGCAAGGCGGAGGGCTGCGGCGCGGTCACCTCGGAGCGCAACGGCGGCGTGATCTGCTGCTTCGACGGCCCGGGCGATCCTGTCGATCCCAACGCCGCTGCCACGCCCCCCGTCGAGCCCACCGGGGGTGAGGCCGTCGCCGACAGCGCGGCCCCTGCCGGCGCCAGCGGCGCTCCTGCCGGCGCCCCCGCGGAGGGCAGCAGCGTCCCTCCCGAGGGCCTCACCGCCCCGGTCGGCGCAGGCAAGGCCGCCGCCAAGACCACCAAGACCACCACCAAGACCCCCTGATCCGCGCGCGTCGCGATCGGAAGACACGAAAAAACACGAAGAGAGCGCCACCGGGTCACCGGGCGGCGCTCTCTCCTTGTCTCTTCTCTCTCTTCTCTCTTCCTTGGTCCGCCGCGCCTCAGCGCGGCGCCACGCCGGCTACGCACACCGCGCGGTTACGCCCGCAGCTCGCCCGTGCTCGACTTGCTCACGTAGTGCTCGACCGCCCACCGCTCCGGCCGCCCGACCTCGAGCACCGGCGAGGTCACGACATCCGCCAGGCGCCCCCAGAACTGGATCCGCCGGCCGATCCACACGAAGTCCTCGCCGCTCTCCGGCACCTGGATCGCCCGCAGCCGCAGCGCCGCGTGGTGGCGCAGCCACGCCCCCGTCTCGCGGTCACGCACCCCCACGCACTCATCCTCACGCAGGTGGTACTCGGTGAACTTGGTCGCGAAGACCCGGTGGAGGCGACGGTTCTGCGGGGCGCTGCTCATGCCGCCAATCTCCCTGATCCCAGCGCTTGTCCGCAAAAAAGCCGCAACGATCGCCGTCACCGCGACCCGCGCGCTCACGGGGGCGATTCCTCCATCTCCGCGATGAAGTCGCCGAGCACCCCGCGACCCGCGCGCTCACGGGGGCGATCCCCACCCGGCGGGAGTAGACTCTCGCGGTGCGCGCATCGTCTCCGGCATTTCGCTCGCTCCCGCCCCTGCGCCGCGGCGCCCTCGCGTTCTCGCTCACCGTCGTGATCGCCAACATGCTGCTCGGTGACCAGCCGATCGCCGCCCACCTCCTGCTCGGCCCTAGCTTCGCCAGCGAGCCCTGGCAGCCCCTCAGCGCCCTCTTCTTCTTCCCGCCGGGCCGCCTCGAGGGCGTGGTCGCCACCTTCCTCATCCAGTGGATCCTCGGCTCCGCGCTCGAGCGCCGCTTTGGGCCCGCCAAGTACCTCGCCCTCGCCCTCGGCGCCGCCCTCGGCGCCTACCTGCTCGTCGCCCTCGTCGGCCTCGCCGCGCCGCTGCTGCTCGAGGTCCCCCTCGGCGGCGCCACCCCCAGCGATCTCGCCGTCATCGCCGCGTTCGGCGTCGTCTTCGCCCGCCAGCCCCTCAACCTGCTCGGGATCTTCCCCTTCACCGGCCGCGGCCTCGCCCTCCTCCTCGCCGGCCTCACCCTCGCCGCCCCGCCCTTACGCGGCGCCCCCTGGCAGGTCATGCTCCCCAGCGCCCTCGCCGGCCTCATCGCCCTGCTCGTGGCGCTTCGCCCCTGGCGTCGCCAACCGCGCTCGGGCAAGCTGCCGGGAGCGCGGCCGAAGCACCTCCGCGTGGTCCACTGAGCCCCCCGCGGGATCGAGTTCGCACGTGAGCCGCAGCTCCCAAGACCCGGCCCTCGACGGCCGCACCGCCGCCTTCTCGCCGGCGGTCGCCTCGCATCGCCGGCTCAGGCGCGTGCTCCTACGCGTCACGGACGGCCCTGATCGAGGCGTCCAGATCCAATCGGCGCGCCCGCGGATCACCGTCGGCCGCTCCCCCGTCAACGACCTCGTGCTCACCGACACCTCCGTGAGCGGGATCCACATCGAGCTCCACCTCGACGAGCGCGGCGTCCTGCTCCGCGACCTCGGCAGCACCAACGGCACCATCGTCGCCGGCCTCCGCGTGCGCGAGATCTGGATCGAGCCAGGGCTCACCGTCCAGATCGGCAAGAGCGCGATCACGCTGCTCTCCGCCGACGAGGTCTCGGTCCCGCTCTCCAAGCGCGGCCACTTCGGCGCGCTCACCGGCGACAGCCCCGCCATGCGCGAGATCTTCGCCCTGCTCGAGAAGATCGCCCCCACCGACATGTCCGTGCTCGTCCACGGCGAGACCGGCACCGGCAAGGAGCTGGTCGCCCGCGCCCTCCACGACGAGTCTGCCCGCGCCCCCGGCCCCTTCGTCGTGCTCGACTGCGGCTCGCTCCCTCGCGAGCTCGCCGAGGCCGCGATCCTCGGCCACAAGCGCGGCGCCTTCACCGGCGCCGTCGCCGATCGCCCCGGCGCCTTCGAGGAGGCGAGCGGCGGCACCCTCTTCCTCGACGAGATCGGCGAGCTCCCCCTCGAGCTCCAGCCCAAGCTCCTGCGCGTCTTGGATCGCCGAGAGGTCCAGCGGATCGGCGAGGCCGCGGTGCGCAAGGTCGACGTCCGCGTGGTCGCCGCGACCCACCGAGATCTACGCACCATGGTCAGCCAGGGCGACTTCCGCGAGGATCTCTACTTTCGACTCTCGGTGATGACCGTCGAGCTGCCGCCGCTGCGCGACCGCGGCGACGACGTCGTCTTGATCGCCGAGCGCATGCTCGCCGACTTCCAGCGCCTCCACGGCGCGGCCCCGCGGCTCGGCGCTGAGGCGCGCCGCGTCCTGCTCGCCGAGCGCTGGCCCGGCAACGTCCGCGAGCTCAAGAACACCATCGAGCGCGCCGCCTACCTCGCCTCTGGCGGCCTCATCGAGCCCTCTGACCTCCACACCGGCCGCCGCCAGCCGCCGCCGCCCCCGCCCGTCGTGCCCGCCCAAGCGGCCCAAGGCGGCCCCACCGGCGGCGCCCTCGCCCTCCCCCCCGAGCTCGTCACCCAGCCCTTTAAGGAGGCCAAGCAGGCCGTCATCGACGCCTTCGAGCGCGCCTACTTCGCGCGCCTGCTCGCGCGCTGCGACAACAACCTCAGCCACGCCGCCGCCGAGGCCGGGATCACCCGCTACTACCTCCGCGAGCTCCTCAAGCGGCTCGGCCTCCACCGCGGCAAGGACGATGAGGCATGACCCGAAGGACAGGTACAGCCTTCGCCCTCGCCCTCGCCGCCTGCGGCGCCGCCCAGCAGACCCCGAACGCCGCCGCCGAGGCCTTCGTCCAGGCCACGCAGCGGGGAGACACCGCCGCCCTGCTCCCCCTGCTCGACGGCCCCGCGCGGGCGCGCCTCACCGCGGCCGCCGCCCGCGCCAGCGATCAAGTCGGAGGCAGGCGCACGATCGCCCCCTCCGCCCTGCTCCGCGTCGTCGACGTCGATCCCACCTTCCAGCTCACCCGCGTCGAGCAGCTCGAGGCCGACGAGGCGACCGCCAAGGTCCGCGTCCACGGCGCCGCCGCCGAGCGCGCCTTCGACCTCGACCTCCTCTACGAAGAGGGCGCCTGGCGCGTCCACGTCCCGCTGCCTGCGGCGCCTGCCCTCAGCGACTGAGCCGCCGCGCCGCGCCTGTCACTTCGTCCCCAGACACAAAAGACATGTCCCAAGAAGCATCCTCACCCCCCCGCGGGATCACCACCTGGCTCGCCCCCCCGCTGCTCGCCGCCGCCGCGATGGCCGCCTACATGTTCCTCAACGTCCCCCCCGCCGATCGCCCGTGGTCGAGCAACCCGCCCGTCCCTCGCGGCAGCCACCCCTCGGAGCGCGCCTACACCCGCTACCTCGGGGCGATGCACGAGGCCCGCCTCCAGATCAAGGACCCCGATCGCCGCGCCGCCGCCGAAGCCGCCGCCGCCAAGGCCGCCAAGCCGCAAAAGCCCGCCGAGCCGCGAGTCGGCCGCCCCCAGGCCCCAAAGAAGCCCCCACCAGAGGCCCCCCCGATCGACGAGCGCGACGAGCCCCTCGACGCCCCCAACGCCCCCGGCGTGCCCGGCGAACCCTAACCCCACGCCGCGCGGCTGCGACCTATGAACCATCGGGCCCGAGCACGTACAGGATCGAGGAGACGATCATAGCGGCGCCGCTCAGCCAGACGAAGGCGAGCACGCATGCCTCGCCGATGGCGTTCGGGCGCCCCCGGAGGCGCCAGCCGGTCACGATGACCGCCGGGATCGTGACTGCGAGGCTGATGAGGAAGGCGAGGCGCCAAGGAGAGGGACCCCCGCGGTACGTGACATGGATCATCCGCGAGAGCGGCGCGAGGACCAGGATGACCGTGAGCGCGGATGTGAACATCCAGGTAAAAACGTGGTCTGGGGGGTGCTCGCTGTTGTTGTATTTGTCCGGGAAGCAGCGGGCGAGCTCGACAAGATCGTCGACGACGGCGAAGAAGTCGGCGGGATCCTCGCGATCGGGGAGCGGGGAGTAGACCGCGACGAGGGGGCTGGTGGTCGCGAGCCACGGGCTAAGGCGGGCTTCGAAGGGAGTGACCGCCTCGGTGGTGATCTGGCAGCAGCCACGGGAGAGGAGGTGCAGGACCGCACGGCGGAGCTGCGGGGCGCCGAGGATCTCGGCGATCTCCGGTGAGAGCTGATCGCCCGCGACGTAGACTTGGCGGTCGAATTCGGGGTCGTCGGTCTGAGTCTCGCTGTTGATCCCGAGGCGCTTGCCGAGCCGGTCCAAGGGCCGTTCGCCGCGCAGCACCAACAAGGGGAGCGGCCCGCTCGGGACCTCGGGGCGCTGTCTGTCATTGAGGGCGACGCGAAGCCTCAGCCCGCCCCGCCGGGGAAACTCGACAAACACGGTCGCGTCTGCGCGTCGCAGCGCGATCCCGCCGCGGAAATCATCGTGGCCGAAGGGCTGCGCGTCGACGAGACCCTGGCCGACGAGGCGGGTAAGCTTGGCCGCCAGGCGGTTCTCGACGTATCGGCGCCGAAGCAAGCAGTAGTTGACGAAGCCGATCGCTAAGACGACGATCGCGGTGAAGAGGAGCAGGAGTCCGCCACGCACGGCGTGACAAGTCGGCCACGGCGCGGAGCTGTTGCGCTGAGGAGGCCGACCACCGGGCGCGAGCGAGTCAGACGCGCCCCAGCAGCCGCGCCGCTCACCCCGGGTTCACCTTGCAGGCGTTCGAGCAGGTGTCGAAGTCGATATCGTTCCCGTCGTCGCACTCCTCGCCCGGCCCCTTAAAACCATCGCCGCAGACGTTCAACGTGCAGTTCAGCTTGCACGCCTTGTTGTTGTTGTTGTTCCCGCCCTCGTCGCACTCCTCCCCGGGGCCCTTGAAGCCGTCGCCGCAGACGTTCAGCGTACAGTCCGACTTGCACGCCTTATCGTCGCCGTTATTCTGCCCCTGGTCGCACTCCTCCTGGCCCTTCCACAGGTAGCCGTCGCCGCAGGTCGCGAGCTGGCACAGCGGCGTACACTCGCCGCCGAGCTGATTGTCTGGACCGTCGTCGCAGACCTCATCGTTGAGCGGCTGTAGGACCCCGTCGCCGCAGCTCGCAGGCAAGCACTCGTCGCTGCAGAGGTCGAAGTTATCGTCGTCCCCGTCGTCGCACTTCTCGCCCGGGCCGGCGTAGCCGTCGCCGCAGAAGTTGGGCGTGCAGTCGAGCTTGCACGGGCCGAAGTTGTCGTTGTCTGTGCCGAGGTCACACAGCTCGCCGGGCCCTTGGTCGCCGTCGCCGCAGGTGTTCAGCTTGCACTCGATCGAGCACGCCTTACCTGGCCCATTGTTCAGGCCGTCGTCGCACTCTTCGCCGTCCTCCGCGTCGACCACGCCGTCCCCGCAGGCGACCCCCCCGGATCCTTCGCCCCCCGTCGGCTCCGCGTTCGAGCTCCCGGAGCCCTTCGAGTCGCCGCCTGACCCGCCTTGGGAGTCCTCACCGCCGCTCTGCGACCCGCCGGACTCGCTCTCGCTCTCGCTCTCGCTCTCCGAGATCGAGCCCCCATCGCTGGTGCTCGTCGACCCGTGGCTCTCCCCTTCACCTGCCGACGCGGAGGCGGAGCTGCTGTCATCGCCGCCGCACGCGCCAAAGAGACCCGCCCCTAGCAGCAGCCCCGCCACCCAAGCGCCTTGGACCCACCGTAATCGCCCCGCCACCATAAACCACCTCCGCCGCGCGCCGAGCGCCGCCCACGACGATCACCATAGCGGAAACCACAGACTGTGGCGAAGAGCCCCCAGCCCGCGCATAGAGCCATCACGCAGCTCACCAAGCGCTCACGAGCGCCCGCTGGCGCTGATCGATCGTCTCCAGCTCCGCCATCAAACCCGCCCCGATCCTCGTCGGCCGCGCCTGCGCGCGCAGCACGGCCAAGCCCGCGTGATTACTCTCGACCACCGCGGTCATCCGCCGCCGAATCGCCGGATCCCGGCCCTCGGGCCCGTCCTTCGCCACCAACGCCTCATAAAACCCAGCAACCGCCGAGAACGCGTGCACCGCCAGCAGCACGCCGTAGAGCGGGCGCGGATCGGCGCGCACCGGCGATCGATGCCCCGCGCTCGCCCCATTCGCCAGCACCGCGTCGACCTCCAGCAGCGCGTTCAGCTTGTTGTGCGAGAACTCGTGGATCAGCGCCTCCACCATCGTCAACGGCTGCGGGTGCAGCGACAGATAGATCGTCCCGATCGCCTCTTGATAGGACGCCGACAGGTGCTGCTCCGCGAAAAACCCGACCGGCACGACCGCCTGGATGAACAGCAGCAGCTCGCGGTGCAGCGCCGGCATCACCGCCTCGATCCACCCCAGCGCCTCGCGCACGCTCGCGACCCACGCCGCCACCGGCCGTCCGCCCAGATCGACCGCGTTCCCTGACTTCTCCGGGTGCGCCTCGACCAGCGCCAGCGGGTTGCTGTCGACCAACACCAGCGCCAGATCGCCGACGAGCGTCACGAAGCGATCCTCCCGCCCGCACACCGACTCGAGCGCGACCGCCTCGCCGCGCTCAAACGAGATCCTCTCATTGTCGATCGTCCACGCCCCAGCGCCCTCCGGCGCCTCGATCCACGCCCGCCCGGCGAGCGAGCTGACCGCCCGCGGCGGCGTCGGCAGCCGGATCGGCCCCGTCAACGCTCCCGCGCTAGCCAGCCCCAACGTCAGCCCCGCGAGCAGCGCCTGCAGCGTCGCCTCCCGATCGACCCCACCACACCCTGGCCGCAGGCAGCGGATCCACGCCCCCACGTCGGCTCGCCGCAGCACGCTCGCCACCGCCCCCGGGTGCGCCGCGAGCGACGCGCGAAGCGCCCGCGCCGCCGCCGCCTGCCCCAGCTCCACGATCCCCGAACGAGGCGACAGCGCCGCCCCCAGGTCGCCCAAGAGCCGCCGCAGCGCCGCCGACAGCACCACCTGCGCCGTCGTCGACCCGGGCCGCGGGATCGTCAGATCCTCCGGCGGCTCCAGCTCTCGGCCAGCGCTCATCGACCTGCTCCTTCAGACAGATTGGCCCCCCCGCGCGCAGGTGCGACCACCGAAGCGGGTGAGCGCAGCTCCGTCGTCAGCGCCCCCGCGCCGACGAACAGCCGCCGCAGCGCCCGCGCCGCCGCCGGATCGACTGAAGGCGCCGACTGAAGGCGCGCCGCCGCGACCTCATCACCGCCGAAGCGCGCCGCGTACACAGCGTCCAAGCCCGCGCACTCGCCCCGCGCCGCGCAGCCGTCACACGTCGCCACGAACGCCCGCGCCGCCGTGCGCAGCGCCAGGCCGCGGTGCGGCCCCAACGCGCACAGCGGCGCGTCGGCGATGAACGACCACAGCCCCAGCGACCGCGCCCTCACCAGCGCCTGCAGCGCGTACGGCAGCGCCAGGCCGAGCCGCGGCATCACTGACTCAAAGGACAGCAACGCCTGCCCCGCCGCCGCCGGCGCCGCGATCGTCCACGCCGCCGCCCCGCCCGCCTTCAGCGGCGCCGCGAGCCCCCCAAGGCTGCGCATGTTCGAGCGCGTCAACACCGTCGTCACCACGACCGTCACCCCTCGCTGCCTGGCCGCCGTCAGCGCCGCCATCGCCGCCGCGAACGAGCCCGCGATCCCCGTATGAAAGTCATGCACCGCCTCGCTCTCGCCGTGGATCGACAGGTGCAGATCGCTGAGCCCCGCCGCCACGAGCGCGTCCAGCAGCGCCGCGTCCAGCCCGCGCCCGTGGCTCTGCACCCCCACCGCGCCGAACCCCAGCGCCCGCGCCCGCGCCACCCACAAGGCCAACCGATCGCCCAGCAGCCCCGGCTCGCCGCCGACCAGCGTCACCTCCTCCGCGCCCCCACGCGCGCGCAGCAGCCGCGCCTCGATCGCCGCCTCGTCCGACAGCTCCGGCGCCGCTCCTACGCGCGCGCAGAAGCGGCAACGATTGTCGCACGCGCCGCTCAGCAGCGCCGTCGCCCGCCGCGGCTCAGGTGCGTGGGGAGAAGCGGCCATCCGGGAAGGCCCGCGCGCGCTCGGCGAAGCTCATCAGCTCGGGCAGCGGCTCACCGGCCGCGCGCATCGCCGCAGCGCGACCCGCCAGCGCCGCCGCCAGCGCCCGCGCGCCCAGCCCTTGCGACCGCTCGCTCGCCGTCGAGCCATCTCCGTGGTTGATCAAGAAGATCGAGAAGTCCTCGCACCCCGCCACACCTTCGGGCTCCCCGGCGCCCGCGCCGACGCGCAGCACCTCCACCTGAAAGATCTCCCCTGTCGGCGTCGCCAACACCACCGGGATCGCCCCGCGCCCGACCGGATACACCGCCTTCACCTGCCAACCCGACAGCGCCTCGCTCTCCCCGATCAGCCCCGCGAACAGCGCCCGGACCTGCGCGCGCTGGCTCGGCTCCGCCTTCGCCTTCGCCTCTGTCTCTGCGCCCGCGAAGGCCGCCACGCCCGCGATCGCCCCGACCGACAGCATCGCCCCGCGGCGACCTAAACGAGCAACAGAAGCGTCCGACATCAGCCGCAGGCTAGCCTGCCCGCAAAGGGCCGGTCAAGCGGCCGGCTCGGCGCTCTTGATGCGACCTTGATGTCGTCGCCGATCTTCTTGATACCCATCGAACCTCGAGGCGCCTACTGTCTGCGCCTCATGCGGCCTGCCCGGCCGCGCGGGGCGACAGGAGCGCAGATCCGTGAGGTTGGAGAGGCTGATGGCGTTGAGTCGCGGCCGCGGCGTCGCGCCACGGCCGCGTCCGATGGCGCGCGCCGCGTTGATCGTGGCCTCGCCGCTGCCGTTCGTCCTGGCCCCCTGGGCCCGAGGGTTGAGCGCGGCGAGCCCCTGGAGCGAGTGGGCGTGGGTCGGCGCCGTCGCCTCAGCGCTGCTCGCCGCGGGGCTGGCGCTGACCCGTTGGCCGCGGCTGGGGCAGGCGCTCGGGGCGAGCGCGGTGATCGGCACGCTGGGGATCAACGCCGCGCCGCTGCTCCGCTCGCCGGTCGCGGCGTTGGTGCTCCTCGTCGCGGCGATCGCGGCGATCGACGGCCTCCTCGATCGTGAGCGCGTCGCGGGCGCTCGGCGACGCCGCCGCGGTGGCGCCCCGCACGCCGTCGGCGCCACCGCGGCGGCGCTCGGGGTCTGCGCCGCCGCGCTGCTCTGCGAGTCCGACTCTCCCCTCATCCAGCGGGTGAGCGCCGGCCTCAGCGCCCTCGCGACGCTGCTGGTGCTCGGGTGGGCGCTGCGAGCGCGACGCCGCGCGCCGCGGGTCGAGAGCTCGCCGACCTCATCGCCGTGGGCGGCCGTGGTCGACCACCCTGAGCGCCTCTTTGTCGGCACCTTCGCGGGGCTGTGCGCGCTCGGCACCCTCATGCTGCTCGTGCCCGCGGCGGCGGCGCCGGGCGTCGAGATCAGCGCGTTGGACGCGGCCTTCACCGCGGTGTCGGCGGTCTGCGTGACGGGGCTCATCGTCCTCGACACCCCATCGGCGCTGAGCTTCGCCGGCCAAGCCGCGGTGTTGGTGCTGATCCAGGTGGGTGGGCTGGGGATCATGACCTTCTCGACCGCGGTGCTCCGGGTGATCGGCCGCCGCATGGGGCTGCGCCATGAAGAGGCGGTCGCGCGGCTCCTCAGCCCGCAAGACCGCGGCGATCTCTTCGTCGCCGTCCGGCGGATCTTATGGATGACGGCGATCTGCGAGCTCGCGGGCGCAGCGGCCCTCTTCACGGCCTTCTACCGACACGGTGACGGCGCGGCGCAAGCGCTGTGGCGGGCGACCTTCACCGCCATCTCGGCCTTCTGCAACGCCGGCTTCGCGCTGCAGAGCGCGAGCCTGGTCCCATACCAGGGCGACCCCTTCATCCTGCACGTGATCGGCCTCTTGATCATCGCGGGCGGCCTCTCGCCGGTCGCTGTGTTCGCGCTGCCGCGGCTGCTGCGGCCCACGGGCCGAGCGCCGGCGATCCAATCGGTCGTGATCTGGGTGACCACGGTCGCCCTGCTGGTCGGCGGCTGGACGCTCTTCGCGGCGTTCGAGTGGGACCACGCGCTCGCCGGGCTCTCGACCGTCGATCGCCTGCACAACGCGTGGTTCCAGTCGGTGACCCTGCGGACCGCCGGCTTCAACTCCATCGCGCTCGAAGAGGCGCGCCCGGCGACGCTCGTCATGATGCTGATCTGGATGTTCATCGGCGGCGCGCCGGGCGGGGCCGCCGGCGGCGTGAAGGTGACGACCGTCGCGGCGCTGGCGCTGCTCGTCGCAGGCGCGATGCGCGGCGGCCTCGGCGGCGCGTCGGCGGCTGGCCGCGATCTATCGACGCGGACCCTCGAGAAGGCGGTCGTGGTGGTCGCTTTGGCGATCAGCGGCGCGGTCGTCGCCAGCGTCGCCCTGCTGCTCACCCAGTCGATGTCGGCCCGCCTCGCGATCTTCGAGGCGGTCTCAGCGTTGGGCACGGTCGGGCTCTCGCTCGGCGGCACGGCCCAGCTCGACGGCGTCGGCAAGACCATCATCATCGCTTGCATGTTTATCGGCAGGGTCGGCGCCCTCTCGCTCTTGATGGTCCTGAGCGAGCGGCGCGCGCACGTGCGCGTGCTGCGGCCCGAGGAGGACCTCGATGTCGGCTAGGAGGCGCACATGAGAGAGCAACAGGCGATCGTGATCGGTCTCGGACAATTCGGCTTCGCGCTCGCGCGGGCGCTCGCGCATCGGCGCGTCGAGGTGCTGGCCGTCGACCTGCGCGAGGATCGTGTACGCGCGGCCTCGTCGTTCGTGGCCGAGGCCGCGTGCCTCGACGCGACCGACGCCGACGCGCTCGCGAAGACCATGCCGGCGCGCCGCGACCTGTGCATCTGCGCGATCGGCGACGAGTCTCGCGACGCCTCGATCGTCTGCACCGCGCTGCTCCGCCAGATGGGCGCGCCGCAGGTGATCGCGCGGGCGAACGACGACCTCCACGCGCGGATCCTGACGTTGGTCGGCGCGCACAAGGTGGTCAACCCGGAGCGCGAGTTCGGCGAGCGCTTCGCCAGCCAGGTGCTTCACCGCGGGATCATCGACATCATGCATCTGGGGAGCGACCTCGTGATCAGCGAGGTGCGAGCCCCCAGCGCGTTCATCGGCAGGACCCTCGGCGAGCTCGCGCTGCCGCGGCGCTTCGGCGTGACCGTGGTCGCGCTGCGGCGGGGCGACCAGGCGGCCATCACCACACCTGACCCCAAGACGTCGATCGCTGAGGACGACGTGATGGTGCTCGTCGCCAAAGAGAGCGCCGTCGCGGCGATGATCGAGAGGAGCTGAACCCCTATGGAATTTCGCAGAGAGATCGTAGCTTCCTTTGGGATCATGATCGGGATGGTGCTCGTCATGTCGCTGAACGCGGTGCTGCTCGCCTCGCGCTTGGGGCCGGCGATCGCCCAGATCATGGACGAGAACATGGCGTCGATCCGCGGGGCGGTGACAGTGATCGAGCTCGCCGCGCGGGCCCCAGCCGGCCCCCCAGAGGAGCGAGGCGACGCCGCGGCCAAGGCGGCGGCGGCGATCGAGGCGCTGCGCGGCAACGTCACCGAGCCCGCCGAGCTGCCGATGATCGAGATCCTGGCCGCTGAGACGCCGCGCGCGCTCCGCGGTGAGATCGCCGCCCTCGGCCCGGCGCTCTCCTCCGCCACGTCGCTGGTCGACATCAACATCGCCGCGATGGCGCGCCACGGCGCCGAAGCGCAGCGGCTCGGCGCGGCGAACGCGTGGGCGGCCGTGTTCGCCGGCGTGATCGCGTTCTTGATCAGCCGCGTGATCGGTCGCCGGCTCCGTCGCCGGATCGTCGCGCCGATCGCCGAGCTCCGCGAGGTCTTAGATCGAGCGCACCACGGCGATCACCTCCGCCGCTGCGAGTCCACCGACGCGGCCGCCGATCTCGGCCAGATCATGCGCGACGTCAATCGACTCCTCGATGACCGCCTGCTGCGCGACCGGGTCGCCGCGCCGCCGAGCGAGCGGGCGGGCGCGCAGGCGGTGCTACTGGCGCTCCTCGACGCTGAGGTCGCCCCGTGCGCCGTCATCGATCCAGAGGGAGGGATCGTCGCCGCCAACCACGCGATGCTGGCGCGCCTCGCCGACCCTGACGGCCTCGCGCTCCGTGAGGCGCTGCGTACGGGCGAGGGCCCGGACATCGCGTCGCGCCAGCCGTTGGCGGGCGACCTCGGTTGGCGGGTGACGCTGGCGGCGAGCGACGATCAGGCGACATGAGCCTACGAGCCGCCTCGCCGTGGTATCCAGGCGACCTCACGATGGTCATCGAGGCGAGGTGGCGCCGCGCTGTGGCCGGATACGCGGCCGCGATCGCAGCTGTGGGAGCTCTGACGGCGCTCGGCGTCATCATCTCCGGCGCGGTCGAGCCCGCGGATGTCATCATGATCTACTTGCTCGGGGTGGTCGCGATCGCGGCCCGCTTCGGGCGCGGTCCCGCCGCCGCCGCCGCGGTGCTGAGCGTCGCGTCGTTCGACTTCTTCTTAGTGCCGCCCTTCTTCACCCTCGCGTTCGAGGACGCGCGCTACGCGATCACCTTCACCGTAATGCTCGGCGTCGGCCTCGCCACAGCGACGCTGATGGACCGCCTCCGCGCCACAGCCGAGGCCGCCCGCTCGCGCGAGGCCCAGACCGCGACGCTGCTGAGCCTCAGCCGCGAGCTGGCGCTGCTGCGCTCCTCACCCGCGATCCTCGCCTGCGCGGAGCGACACATCGCGGCGACGCTCAACCATCCGGTGACCCTCACCGCTGAGCCGAACGTCGCTGGCGCTGGCGCGCTGTCCCTGCGCGTGCCCGGGGGGCCCGCCGACGAGATCGAGGCGCCCGCGCTGCGCGGCAGCCTCGAGGCGATGGTCGGGATCACCGCGGTCGCGCTACAGAGCGCGGCGATGGCCGAAGAGGCCCAACAGTCGGAGCTGCGCGCGCGCACCGAGGAGCTCCGCGGCTCGCTCCTCAGCTCCGTGAGCCACGACCTGCGGACGCCGCTCGCCTCGATCACGGGCGCGGCGAGCGTGCTGCTGCAAGGATCCGCGAGCGTCGACGAGCAGACCCAACGCGAGCTGCTCCAGATGATCCACGAGGAGGCGGCGCGGCTCGAGCGCCTCGTGCGAAACCTGCTCGAGATGACGCGCCTCTCGGCCGGGGCCGTACGGGTCCACAAGGAGTGGGTGCCGATCGAGGAGCCGATCGGGTCGGCGCTCGCGCGCGCCGAGGGGCGACTGCGTGAACGACCGCTCACCGTCGCGATCGCGGAGGGCATGCCGCTGGTGCCGCTCGACGTGCTGCTCTTTGAGCAGCTCCTGCTCAACCTGCTCGAGAACGCCTGTAGATACACGCCGGAGGGCGCGCCGATCGAGCTGCGAGCCGCCACCGCCGCGAACCAGGCGATCTTGGAGATCGCCGATCGCGGCCCAGGAGCGCCCCCGGGGCCGCGAGAGGCGCTCTTTGAGCGGTTCACCCGCGGCCGCGTCGGCGGCGGCGGCGTCGGGCTCGGGCTCGCGATATGCAGGGCGATCGCGATCGCCCACGGCGGCGCGATCACAGCGGAGGACCGACCGGGGGGCGGCATGATCTTCCGAGTCACGCTCCCGCTCGCCGACGCGCCGCCGCTGCCGCGCAGCGAGGAGGGCGCATGAGCGACGCCGGACCGCTCGTGCTCATCATCGACGACGAGGCGCCGATGCGCCGCTTCTTGAGGGTGGCCCTGGTCGCCCAAGGCTACCGCACCGTCGAGGCCGGCGGCGTCGCCGAGGGCCTGCGCCGCGCCGTCGAGCACAACCCCGACCTCTTCCTCCTCGACCTCGGCCTCCCCGACGGCGACGGGCTGGAGCTGACCCGCCAGCTCCGCGAGTGGTCGAAGGCGCCGATCATCGTGATCTCCGCGCGCGGCCAAGAGGCGGACAAGGTGCGCGTCCTCGACTGCGGCGCCGACGACTACTTGACCAAGCCGTTCAGCATGGGCGAGCTGATGGCGCGGATCCGGGTCGCCCTGCGCCACGCCGCGCGCTGGTCGCCCCGCTCTGAGCCCGTGATCACCTTCGGCGAGGTCCAGATCGACCTGTCTTCGAGGACAGTCTCCCGCGGCGGTCGAGCGCTGCGGCTGACCCCGCACGAATACAAGCTGCTGACGACCTTGGCCGGGCACGCGGGCAAGGTCCTCACCCACCGCCAGCTCTTGCTCGCCGTGTGGGGGCCTGGGCACGTCGAGCAGACCCACTACCTGCGGGTCTACATGGCGCAGCTCCGGCAGAAGATCGAGGACGAGCCGGCCCGGCCGCGCTGGCTGGTCACCGAGCTAGGGGTCGGCTATCGCCTCCGCGGCGACGGCGACGCGCCTTGACCCGCGATCGCGCCCACCCCGGCCGCGGTGTTATGGTCGCCCCTGGATGAAGGCGCTCCTCAAGGTCGGCTACCGCTGCAACGATCATTGCAGCTTCTGCCACACCCTCGAGGTCCGCCACATCGACGGCTCCGCCGCCGAGGTCGACGCCAAGATCCACCGCGCCGCCGCCCTCGGCCACAGCATGGTCGTGCTCTCGGGCGGCGAGCCCACCATGCGCCCCGAGCTCCTCCACTGGGCCCGCCTCGTCGCCGCGCAGGGGCTCGATCTCGGCCTCGTCACCAACGGCCGCATGCTCGCCTACCCGCAGCTCGTCGACCAGCTCATCGAGCAGCGCCTCCGCTACGTCTACCTCTCCCTCCACGGCGGCAGCGCCAAGATCCACAACCTCATGGTCCGCTCCGACGCCTTCGAGCAGACCTACGGCGCCCTCGCCAACCTCAGCGGCCGAGGCCTCGATCTGCACGTCAACTGCGTCGTCACCCGCCACAACGTCGAGCACCTCTGCGCCGTCGTCGACGCCCTCCGCCCCTACCCTGACGCCTCCCTCAAGTTCTCGATGGTCGAGCCCAAGGGCGGCGGCTCGCGCCTCTTCGACCACCTCATGCCCCCCGTCGCCCACGTGGCCGCGCGCGTCCGCGAGGCCTTCGCCTACGCCGCCGAGCGCGCGCCCTCGGTCGCCGCCCGCCTGCGCCACGGCGCCATCCCCTTGTGCCTCATGTCTGGCCTCGAAGACAGGTTCGATGACCTCAAGACCCACGCCTACCGCACCATGATCGAGGTCGGCGAGCCCGACTTCTACCCCGTCGACGATCACAACAAGCTCCACCCGCCCGCCTGCGACGGCTGCGCCCTGCGCGGCCCCTGCCCTGGCCTCTACCGCGGCTACCACGAGGTCTTCGGCGAGCGCGAGCTCCAGCCCCGGCGCGCCGGCCTGCGCGCCAATTCCTACAACTACACCCTCGATCCCGCCCCGCCCCTCACCGTCGCGGACGACGCCCACTGCCCCTTGCGCGACGGCCCCCTCGGCGTCACCCCGTGGGATCGCGGCCGCGATCTTTTTATACGCCACCGCGGCAAGGTCGCGCGCTACCGGGCCGGCACCCGCGACTTCAACGACGCCGAGCTCGTCGCCATCAAGCACCAGCACGGCCAGCTCTACGTCGACGTCGGCCGCGGCCCCGCCTCCGACGACTTCGCCCGCGATCTCGTCAAGCTCGCGCGCGCCCCCCTCTGCGCCGCCTGCCCTCACCACGATCGTTGCACCGGCCTCTACGAGCCTCAGCTCGATCACAACCTCTTCCGCGACGCCGACGCCCTCGTCCGCGATCACCTCGCCCAGCTCCGCGGCGACGTCATCGACCTCGGCTGCGGCCAGGCCCCATACGCCGACGCTCTCGCCCCCCACGCCCGCGCCGGCCGCCTCACCTACCTCGGCCTCGACCCGGATCCCCGCCAGCTCGCCCTCCTGCGCCGCCGCTGGCCTTGGGCCGAGCTCAAGGTCGGCGCCGCTGAGCAGCTCGCCGATCCTCGCGATCCCTTAGGCCTCCACGATCGCCGCTTCGATCACGCCCTCATGCTCCGCTCCTGGAACCACCTCCGCGATCCGTTGCCTGTCCTCAAGGCCATCTTTTCCGAACGACTGCGCCCCGGCGGCACCCTCACCGTCGTCGACAACACCGCCTTCGGCCTCGCCCGCGCCGCCGCGCAGGCGCGCCGCGCCGAGGCCTCACCCGCCGGCCACGAGCATTTCCGCAACGACAGCGCCGCCGACGCCGCCCGCACGATCACCGCCGCCGCGCCCGCCCTCTCCCTCGTCTCCTCGAGCGACATCGCCCCCGCCACCGCCAACCAGTGGCTCTTGATCTACCGCGCCCCCTGATCTGCCTCGGAACCTCGAGCGTCGGCCGCTGTCTTCGCCCCCCAGTGAGGTCAACGGCCATGAAGACGACGTCCTATCTGCCCGCGCTCTGCGCCTCCTCGATCCTCGCGCTCACCGCGTGCGCCCCGCAGCTCGAGGACAGCGGCTCTGAGGGCGTCGCTGAGCCCCTCGCCCACGCCGAGGCCCGAGGCGAGGTCGAGGCCGCGCCCGCGCCCCCCTCACCCCAGCCCACCCGCACCGGCCGACGCGAGCAGATCGCCGCCAGCGTGGCCCGCGAGCCGGGCGACAAGCTCTGTCTCAACGGCCAGAAGTCGACCGAGGCCGCCGAGTTCGACCCAAAGATCGCCAGCGATCAAGGCCGCCTCGCCGTCCGCAGCGGCGATCGCTGGCTCGCCATGCCGCTGGAGCGCACCCGCTTCGACACCCTCGTCGTCGGCACCATCGCCGAGACCACCGTCACTCAGAAGTTCCACAACCCCTTCGATCAGCCCATCGAGGCGATCTACACCTTCCCCCTCGCCGCCGACGGCGCCGTCGACGGCTACGCGATCACCGTCGGCAGCCGCACCATCCGCGGCGAGATGAAGGCGCGGGCAGAGGCCCAGAGGCTCTACGAGGAGGCTAAGAGCGACGGCCGCACCGCCGCCCTGCTCGAGCAAGAGCGCGCCAACATCTTCACCCAGAGCCTCGCCAACATCGCCCCTGGCGAGTCCATCGAGGTCACCCTCCACGTCGTCCAGCCGCTGCGCCAAGAGCGTGGCACCTTCGAGCTCGCCCTGCCCACCGTCGTCGGCCCCCGCTACGCCCCCGCCGACCGCGTCGCCGACGCCAAGAAGATCAGCCCGCCCCCGATCCCCGATGGTTTCGTCCCTTGCGCGGACCTCGAGCTCAGCGTCGCGATCGAGGCCGGCATGCCGATCCAAGGGATCTCGGCCAAGTACCACACCATCGCCGTCGAGCGGCAGGAGGGCGGCGCCCTCATCGAGCTCGCCCGCGCCGGAGAGCTCCTAAACCGCGACTTCGTGCTCACCTGGGGCCTCGCTGGCCCTGAGCCCCGCGCCTCCTTGCTCACCCAGAAGGGCGCAGACGGCGGCGCCTTCACCCTCACCGTCATGCCTCCTTCGATCATCAGCGCGGACAAGATCCGCCCGCGCGAGCTCGTCTTCGTCATCGACTCCTCCGGCTCGATGATGGGTGAGCCGATCGACACCGCCAAGGAGGCCGTACGCCGCGCCCTCGACGGCATGCAGCCGCAGGACACCTTCCAGATCCTCAACTTCGCCGACCGCGCCTCCCAGCTCGGCCCCGTCGGCCTCGCCAACACCCCGGAGAACCGCGAGCGCGGCCTGCGTTACCTCGATCAGGTCGCCAGCGGCGGCGGCACTGAGATGCTCAGCGGCATCCGAGCCGCCCTCGACATGCCGGGCCAGCCTGAGCGCATGCGCATGGTCCTCTTCCTCACCGACGGCTACATCGGCGACGAGGCCCAGATCTTCCGCGCGATCGACGAGCGGATCGGCACCGCCAACGCCCGCCTCTTCAGCCTCGGCGTCGGCGGCGGCGTCAACCGCTACCTGCTCGACGGCATGGCCACCGCGGGCCGCGGCGCCGTCACCTACATGGGCCCTGGCGAGTCCCCCAAGGCCGTCGTCGATCGCTTCTATCAGCAGATCGATCGCCCCGTGCTCACCGACATTGAGATCGACTGGGGCGGCCTCAGCGTCGAGGAGGTCCTGCCCGCGCGGATCCCCGACCTCTTCGCCGGCCAGCCCGTCGTCGTCTTCGGCCGCTTCAAGGGCGCCCCCAGCGGCACGATCAAGCTGAAGGGTCAGATCGGCGGCGAGCCCGTCGAGATCCCCGTCGACGTCGACTTCGCCGGCGCCGAGTCGCACACCGGCCTCACCAGCATGTGGGCGCGCAAGAAGGTCGACGCCCTGCTCAGCTACCCTGTCCGCCCCTACGACGTCCCAGAGGCCGTACAGAAGGACGTCATCGCGCTCGCCACCCGCTACAAGATCATGACCGAGTACACCGCCTTCATCGCCGTCGACGAGCGACGGGTCGTCGACCCCGACGGCACGATCAAGACCGTGAGCGTCCCCGTCGAGGTCCCCATGGGGACTGTCCGTCAGGACAGCTACGGCATCGGCGGCCTCGGCCTCATCGGCTACGGCCACGGCGGCGGCGGCACCGGCGTCGGCTACGGCCGCGGCGCCGGCGCCGGCTTCGGCGGCCGCGGCACCCGCGTGCCCACCGTCCGTCAGGCCAAGGCCGAGATCACCGGCAGCCTCGACAAGGACATCATCCGCCGGATCGTCCGCGCCCATATCAACGAGGTCCGTCACTGCTACAACCAGGGCCTCGCCGCCGACCCAAACCTCAAGGGCCGCGTCGTCATCAAGTTCGTCATCGACGAGCAGGGCAAGGTGATCAGCGCCCAGGTCGACGAGAATCTCACCGACGTGAGCGTCGGCGAGTGCATCAGCAAGGCCGTGATGCGCTGGATCTTCCCCAAGCCGAGCGGCGGCACCATCACCGTCACCTACCCCTTCATCCTCGAGCCCGGATGAGCGCCCTCGCGCTCGCCCTCGACCGCAGATCTGGCCCTTGCGCCAGATCTGCGGTCGACACACATCACGGCGGCTGCCCGTTGAATCACGGAGCTTCCTGAGCGCGCCCCAGATCGGGTAAGAGATCCTCACCAGGCTGGCATGGCGACCCACACACGCGCTCTCTGCACCCGCGCCGCCCTCGCGCTCCTGCTCACCGCCGCGAGCTGCGGTGACGACAGCGCCGCGCAGACGGGCACGACCTCTACGGGCGCGACCTCTACGGGCGCGACCACCCCGGGCACCACCGCGGGCACCACCGCGAACACAAGCGCCGAGACCGCCGCCACCAGCTCTCCGACGACAGGCGCCGCCACAGACACCACCACAGACACCGGCGAGCCGCACGATCCCAAGCCCTCGCCCCCGCGCAGCCTCGTCCACTACATCACCGGCGATCCTGAGGACGCCGACGTCAAGCCCACCGGCCCCGCGCTCATCCTCATGGGCGGCGGCGCCGACGTCGACCAAGCCTTCGCCTGGTGGGGCCAGTATCTCGCCGGCGGCGACGTCGTCGTCCTCCGGGCCAGCGGCGCCGACGGGTATAACGACTACCTCTACGACTTCGGCAACGCGAGCTCGATCGAGACCATGCTCGTGCCCGCCGAGCTCGCCGCCGATCCCTACGTCTTGTGGACCTTACGCCACGCAGAGGCGATCTGGCTGCCAGGCGGTGACCAGGCCAACTACCTCAATTTCTGGAGGGGCACCCCGATCGAAGACGAACTCCAAGCCGCCTGGGACCGCGGCGCCGTGCTCGGGGGCACCAGCGCCGGCCTCGCCGTCCTCGGCGAGTTCATCTACGCCGCCTACAACGACTCCGTCTACTCATACGAGGCCCTCGAAGATCCCTACAACGACTACATGACCCTCGAGCGCGATTTTCTACAGCTCTCGCCGCTCGCTGGTGTCATCACCGACTCTCACTTCGGCGAGCGCGATCGCATGGGCCGCCTCATCGGCTTCCTCGCCCGCCTGCACGCGGATGGTTGGGCGAGCGCGGCCGTCGGCGTCGGCGTCGACGAGGCGACCGCCGTGCTCATCCCTCCTGACGGCAAAGGCGAGGTCATCGGCGCGGGTCATGTCTACGTCGTCCGCGCCGACCAGCCGCCCCTGCTCTGCGAGCCCGCGCAGTTCCTCGACTACCCCGGCCTCGAGTATCACACGCTCGCTCAAGGCGACGCCTTGCACTTCCCAGGCGCGATCGCTGAAGGCTCCGCGTCGCCGCTCGCCGCCGCCGGCGGCGTCACCATGCCCGCCGATCCTTATCCCTGAGCCGCCGCCGCGGGCGCGCTCCGCTGCCCGTTCAGCGGCGGCGCGATCGCCAAGAAGCGGCGCAGGATCTTCTGCTCCGTCTTGCCGACCAGACGGATCGGCGCGGGGAAGCGCAGCAGCAGCTCCACGTCCTTGGGCGAGGAGATCCGCAGCCACACCCGCGGATCCGCCGAAGGCGCGTCGATGCTGCGGCGCCGCTCCATCCGCTCGAGGTAGCTGCGCGCCTCCTCCAGGTATTCGGAGCACACCTCCGCGGCCGCGCTCAGGATCGCCGCCTCGATCGCCGCCAGGTCAGCCGCCTGCTCGCAGGGGATCGTCACCACGTGGAAGCAGTACTCGTCCAAGTGGGAGAAATTCGCGACCGGGCTCGCCAGCCAGATGCTATTCGGCAGCACCACCGCGCGCCCTGTGTGCTGGTGGATCGTCGCGCCGGGCCCGATCTCTTGGATCGTCGTCGTCAGCATGCCGATGTCGATCACGTCGCCGCGCACCGCCCCCACCTCGATCCGATCGCCCAGCTTGAAGTGCCGGCTCACCCCGCGGACGAACGCCCCGCTCAGGCACATGATCACCTCCTTGAGCGCGAGCACCACCGCCGCCGCGAAGGCCACCAGCGACAGCGCCACCGTGCGCAGCTCCGCCGCCCAGATCACCACCCCCAAGGCCAAGAACACCAGCACGGCGACCGCGCGCGCCTGACTGTCCAGGCGGCGCCGCATCTCGAGCGGCAGCTTGCTCCCGCTGATCGCCCGCCCCGCGATCCGGCGGACGACGAGCACCAGCAGCCCGAGGATCAGCGTCGCCAGCGCGTCATGCAGCAGGTTGTCCAGCGACCCGATCTTGATCCCAGAGAAGACGTCGCGTAGCCACTCCATCGGCCGAGTCTTCTGGCACAAGCCAACGCCGCCGACAAGTCAGCCCCGCGGCGGCGACGCGCGACCGCGCGCCCCCCTCTGCGCCCGCCTACAGCCCCTGGATGAAGTGCTCACGCGGCCGGTGCGTCGTCCAGCGCTCCAGGATCGCCCGCGTCTCGGCGTCCGCCGTCGCCAGCTTCTCAAAGAGATAGTCCTGGATCCCCTTGTGCACCGCACAGATCGCGCTCTCTCGCATCCGCCCGAACATCGACCCCGCCGTCTTGTGGTTGTTCGCCGGCACCGTCCCGCAGTACGGGTTGTACGCGCAATTTGTACAGTCTGGCTGCCCGTCCAGGTTCGACGCGATCACCGCCGCGCGCACCGTCTCGTGGCCGACCAGCTCGCGGTAGCGGTGCGTATCGACGTGTCCCAAGAGGAAGGTGTCATCCCCCATCTCGTGCAGCATCCGCCCCTCGTCGCAGGTGAACACCTCGCCGTCGTAGTTCACCGCCATCTGCCCGATCCCCGTGCCCGCCGGCGAGCGCAGGTCCAAGAAGTTCGGGTCCTCGCCGCCCAAGATCTTCGTCAAGAAGATCGCCGCGTAGCGCTCCAGGATCTCCACCCCCTGCTTGTTCAGCTCGATCATGTAGTCGACCGCGCGCCGGTAGAATTCCATGTACTGCGAGCGCGGATACTCGACCCGCAGCCGCGTCCGCTCGGCGAAGCCGAAGGGGTCGATCGGCCGGAGGAACAGCGCCCGGCAGCCGAGCCCCACGTACGTGTCGACCACCTCCTTCCACAGCGGCAGCGTCTCACGCGTGGTCGTCAGCAGCGCCTCCACGTGGTACAGCGTCGGGTCGAGCCCCATCGCCTCGTAGCGGTGGTTGATCTCCTTGATCCACCGCACCGCCCGCTGGTGCGCGTCCCCCGTCGGCAGCTTGCGCTGCGCGTTGTGCAGCTTCTCCGGCCCGTCGATGCTCGTGCAGATCTGCACGTGGTTGTCGAGCAAGTAGCCGAGCTTCTCCTCGTCCATCAGCGCCAGGTTCGTCACCATCGTGAACTCCAGGCGCTTGCCGATCGCCTGGTTCTTCGCCTTCGCCGCCTCGATCACCCGCTGCACCGCCGCGAAATTGACCAGCGGCTCGCCCCCCTGGAACTCGATCGTGATCGACGGGCTCGTCGTCGACAGCAGCAGGTCGACCGCCTTCTCGGCCGTCTCTAGGGACATGTCCGTCTGCACGGCCTCCATGTTCGCCCGCGACGCGTGGCAGTACACGCAGGTCTCGTTGCAGCGCAGCGTCACCACCAAGATCCCCAGGCTCACCCCGCCGCCCTGCAGGAAGCTCTTACGCCGCCGCAGCGCCGCTGCCGCCTCCTCCACCCGATAGCTCGCGCGCAGCAGGTTCGCCTCGTCGAGCCGCTGGTGCAGCGGCGAGCCGGCCTCCACCTGCCCCTCCGCGAAGCGCTTGAACTCGTCCAGCGAGAGCAGCAGGTAGCGCCCCTCCAGGTTCGTCACCACCACGTGCTCGCCCACCTCTCGCCAGCGGAAGAACGCCGGCGCGCGCGGATCCAGGCGGAGCTGGCGCAGGTCGATCCGGCTCACAGCGCACCTCCCCGCTCGATCGTCCGGGCCAGCGCATAGTTCCCCAGCTCGCCGACGATCCGCCGCGTATGCGCCGGATACAGGCACGTCAACCGCAGCTCCCACGCCTCCGCCGTCGCTGACCGCTCCGCGGTCACCAGGTGCGCGAACGCCCCCAGCGCCTCATCCACCGCCTCGCCCGCGTACAGCGCCCTCGAGAAGCGCAGCGTCATCATCGGCCCCCCTCCTCCTCGCCCGCGCCCGCCGCACCTGCCTCTTGGGCCTTGTTCTTCCGGCCATGCTTCTCCTCCCACGACTGCGCGATCCCCAGCGGATCTTCAAAGCCGTCCGACGTGAAGTCGAAGCTCGCCAGGTCGTCCAGCGACGGCGGCCCCATCGCCCCTGCCAGCGCCTGGCTGGTCACCGCCTCGATCAAGTGGCGGTTCTCCGCCGTGATCTGGTGGCGCCACGCGCACGACAGCAATTCGTTCGAGAACTCGCCCACCAGCGCCCGCAGCGCCTCCTCTGCGGGGTTCGGGTCGCGCGCTTGCAGCGTCACCACCACCCGCCCCTCGCCGTCTCGCTCGAGGAACACGAAGCAGCGGTCGATAAACACATACGACGCGCCATAGATCGCCGGCAGCGGGTAGATCTCCCGGTCCACGCGGAGGCGGATCGCCCCCTCCTCCAGCTCTGCGGTCACGTTGTGCGGCGTCTGATGCATAAGAAACGAACCCTCGGCGCGCGACTCTAACACCGCGCGCGGCCGCGAGCGCCGCCCTGCGCGCCGGCGAGCCCCTTGCGCGCGAGATCGCCCCATCTCCGCTCGCTGACCCCCCTCACGCGCCGCTCGGCCCTGAGCTGCCCGCCCGCGCGCTCCTGTGATACGGTCGCCAGACCTCGGCGGGCTCGCCGCAGGTTGGAGGCCGACCATGAAGAACCGCGACGACGACCGCTGCGACGACCTGCCCGCGCTCCCCAAGCCCCAGCGCCGCGCGGGCGCGCTCCTCTCGGCCGAGCAGCGCGAGATCGCCGAGAACGCGCTGAAGCGCGCCGACGAGGGCCTCGGCCAGGGCTTCTCCGCGATCGCCGCCCCTGGCGATCCCGGCCACTGCTCGCACGGCTCCCACGGCTCCCACGGCTCCCACGGCTCCCACGGCTCCCACGGCTCCCACGGCTCCCACGGCTCCTGGTAGGCCCCATTGACCGCGACGGCCCCCGCGAACGAGCCCGCGAACGAGCCCGCCGAGGCCATCGAGGCGCGGATCGCCGGCAAGGCGCAGCGCGTCCACATCCTCACCGGCGCCGTCTGCAACAACAACTGCATCTTCTGCATGGAGGAGGACCGTGACGGCCGCTACGTCACCAACTCCGCCACCAACGACGACAGCGTCCGCTGGATCCTCAGCCAGCAGCGGCGCTACGAGGAGGTCTGTTTCACCTCGGGCGAGCCGACCACCAACCCGCGCCTGCCCGCCTGGGTGAAGATGGCCAAAGAGTCAGGTGCGCGCTGCATCTCCATGATGACCAACGGCCGCGCGCTCTCCTATGAGAAGTACACCCGCGCCCTCCTCGGCGCCGGCATGAACCGCGTCTACATCAGCATCCACGGCCACGAGCGCCGCCTGCACGAGGGCCTCACCCGCACCCCGGGCTCCTTCGACCAGACCGTCGCCGGCATCGACATGGTCGCCCGCTACAAGCGCCACGGCGTCGCCTTACACACCAGCACCGTCGTCACCAAGCGCAACCTCCCCCACTTGGCGGAGATCTACCGCTTCCTCCGCGCCCACGGCGTCGATCAGGTCGTCTTCAACGTCATGCAGGCCAACGGCCGCGCCAACACCTACTTCGACCAGATCTTCCCCACCTACACCGAGATCGCCGCCGCCGCCCGCGACTTCCTGCGCGAGCAAGCCGCCCGCGAGCCCCGCGTCATGGCCTTCTTGGTGGACATCCCCCTCTGCACCACCACCGAGCTGCCGGACTTCAACCGCGGCTACGTCGAGGACTACGTCCACTTCGAGCCCCCCCCCGATCCCAGCAGCGGCCTGCTCGGCGGCCTCGACCTCGATCGAGAGCAGCGCCGCGGCGGCGAGCGCGGCGAGCTCGTCCAGATCCGCCGCGCCGACCTCGACGACGCCGCCCGCCACAAGCGCCCCGAGTGCCAGCGCTGCCGCTACGAGCCCGTCTGCGAGGGAGTGTGGGGCAACTACCTCCGCCGCTACGGCTGGGACGAATTTCAACCTGTCCTCGCGGACACCCGATAGCCGAACCCGCGCGCGTCACATTGACCGCCCGCACCTGAGAGGGTATGCCCGTCGTGATCGCGGGACGCGCTCGAGCGCCCGCGGAGGATGAGGCGAGGCGTGATGTTGACCAGAATCGAGTTGAGCAACTTGGGCCCGATCGCTGCGCTCGACTGGCAACTCGGGCCCGGCATCAACGTGATCATCGGCGAGAACGACACCGGCAAGACGCTGCTGCTCAAGATGCTCTACGCGTGCGTTCGGTCCGCCGAGGCGTATCGGCGCGGCGACGACGCGCGCACAGTGCGTCAGATCCTCGACGACAAGCTCACCTGGACGTTTCAGTTGCCGACGCTCGGCGATCTCGTGTCGAAGGCGCAGGATGATCCCTTGAATGTGCGGCTACGCGGCCGCGTGGAGGCGTCTGACCTCGAGATGGATTTTCAGTTCACTCGAAAGGCGAAGAAGGGGGTCGGTGAGCTCACCACGAACGTCCCACCGATCAAGAGCACGTCCTTGTTCATCCCAGCCAAGGAAGTGCTCTCGCTGATCGCGGCGATTAAGGAGTCTCGTCAAGCGCAGAAGTTTGGCTTCGACGATCCCACGTACGACCTCGTCCTGGCGCTCGAGCGCGCGCCATCGCGGGGCACGCCGCCCTTCGGGGACGCGCGTGGTAAGATCGAAGAGCTGATCTCCGGTCGCGTGATCGAGAAGGAGGGCGTGTGGACCTTCCAACGCGGCAACCACCACTATCCAGTCGCCATCACGGCTGAGGGGGTAAAGAAGATCGCCATTATTGACCGGCTGATCGTCAACCGTAGCCTCACGGGGTCCTCTGTCCTGTTCGTCGACGAGCCCGAGTCATTCCTGCATCCGAGCGCGCTGGTTCGTTTCTTGGATATCCTCCACGCCCTCTCCAAGAGCGGGCTACAGGTCGTGCTCGCCACCCACTCGTTGACCGCCATGCGCAAGATCGTCGCCTTGTCGCGCGGCTCGGACACACCTGTCCCGCTGTTGTCGCTCCAGCGCGATCAAGCCCCTGAGTGTTTCGATCTTGTGCAGGGAATGCCTCCGAATGCGCTGTCACGGGCCTCCGTGGCCTTGTACGAGGAGGAGCTGGGGATCTCGCCGTCCTCCGACATCGCGATTGGGGACTAGCCGATGGCGTCGCCGATCGAGTTCCAAGAGTCTGGTGTCACATTTCGGCTCGACCCCGAGACAGCGTGCCGACTCGACGAGCTGCCCAAGCAGCGTCTGGCCGGCCTGATGACCTGCGAGTTCGTGATGCTACACACGATGAACAATCGTCCCGCGCTCGTGTTCGTGGAGGCGAAGTCCAGCCTGCCGCATCAGCAGCGATCTCCCGAACAGCACCGCGTCTGGATCGACGACATCGCCACGAAGTTCACGCAGTCAATCGCGCTCTGGCTCGGTGTAGCGGCCGGTCGTCACGATCCTCGGATCGCCGACTTCCTTCCGAGCCGCCTCAAGGACCCGGCGACCGTGGGCCTACCAATTCACCTCCTGCTGATCATCCCGACCGCGCCCGACGATAAGCTCCCGGACATCAGCGCATCGTTCAACGCGCCGCTTCACCGCATCCGCACCGCGATCGGGCGCGTAGAGACGCTACGAGCGGTCAACTATCGGCTGGCCACTCGACTCCGCGTCGCGGCGGAGGCGTAGTCGCCCTCAGAACTCGACCCGAGTCCCCAGCGAAGGGATGATCGGCAGCCCCGTCGTCAGCGCCCTTTGTTGGAAGTTATACGAATAATTCCAGGCCTCGCCGTTTTGCCGGTTGTACACGTTCTGCACGTCCAGGTAGAGGTTGATCATCGCTCGTCGCAGCGTCCATCGCTTGTCCACCCGCACGTCGAGCTGGTGGAACGCGGGCAGCCGCTCGCCGTTCGTCGGCCCGTCGATCGGCAGGTAGCCGCCGCCTTGCGCGTCGAACACCCCCGTCGTCCGGCCCGTCGTCGGGTTCCCGCTCACCAGCCGGAAGCGCCCGCCGATCTGCCAGTCGCGCGGCAGCCGGTACACCGCGATCGCCGTCATGATGTGCCGCTGATCGAAGCCGAACGGGCTCCACGAGTCCCCTGGAGCGTCCTGCACCTCGCTCTTCATCAGCGTATAGCTCAGCCAGCCGAAGAGCCGCCGCGTCAGGTCTTTGCGCAGCAGCACCTCAGCCCCGTAGATCCGCCCGATCCCTTGGTTCGCGAAGTTCTCCGGCCGGATCCGGTCCTCGTCGAACAGCACCAGCATCGTCGAGCCTGTCACCCGGTCCCACACGTGCTTGTGGAAGCCTGTCACCTCGATCGACACGTCGGGCGCCGGCGCCACCGCCACCCCCAGGCTCGAGTGCACCGAGCGCTCCAGCCACACGTCCGGGTTCCCCCACACCGGGTTGAACTCGAAGATATCAGGCACCTGCGTATACAGCCCCACCCCGCCCTTCAGCGCCACCCGGTCCGCCACCTGCCACGAGAACCGCAGCCGCGGATCCACCGCCAATTTTCGGATCACCCGCGCGTAGTAGCTCAGCCGCGCCCCTGGCAGCAGCGTGAAGCGCTCGCCCAGCCGGATCGTCGCCGTCGTATACAGCGCCGGTGAAGCGAAGGTCCCGCCCACGTCCTTCGCGATGTTCAGCACCCCCGTGTCGCCCAGCCCCGAGCCCGCGGGGAAGCTCGGCGCCTCCGCGCTGATGTTGTAGCGCCCCGTCTGCACCTCCGTCCCGACCCGCAGCGCCGCGTTCTTGCTGAGCTGCCGGCTCACCTCGGCTCGCCCCGAGAACTCGTGGCGGTCGAGCTGAAAGCGGAACAGATCGCCAAAGCCCCCCTGCGCCGACTGAAAGATGTACGCTGGCGTGATCAAGAACTCCCACGGCCCCTCTTGCTTGCGGTACGCGAGGTCGCCGCGGTGGAACAAGATCGCCGTGCCTGCGCTGTCGCCCGCGCCGCCGGTCGGGCTGCTCGTGATCAGCGCCAGCCGATCATCCGATCCGAACACCCGCGCCGTCAGCTCGCCGCCCCCCACCGGGTAGTCGAAGAGCGCCTGATAGTCGTAATAACGCGGCGCCTGCGTGAAGTTCAGGCCGATGTCCTCGGGCAGCGCCGCCCGCAGCACCGCGTCGATATACGAGCGCCGCCCGCTCAGCGCGAACGACCCTTTTTTTACCGGCCCCTCGAGCAGCACCCCCACGTCGAAGAGATCCGCGTCGACGTAGCCGTGAAACCCGTCGCGCCGCCCCTTGCGCGGGTTCACGTTCACCACCCCGCCGATCGCGTCGCCGTAGCGGCTGTCGAAGTTACCCGGGATGAAGTCGATCTGCGCCAGCATGTCCGAGTTGAACACGCTGGTGATCGCCCCGAAGTGAAAGAGCTGCGGGATCTCGTGGTACCCCAAGTACACCTTCGAGTCCGAGGGCGCCGATCCACGGATCACCAGCACCCCCGCGCCGAAGGGCGAGCGCGCGACCCCTGGAAAATTCTGGATCGACTTCAGCGCGTCGCCCTGCGTCCCTGGGATGTTGTTGATCTCCTCCGCCGAGATCGTCCGACGATCGACCTCTTCCGGCTCGCTACGGCGGCTCGACACCACCGTGCGGTACGGGTTCACCCGCATCCGACGCTGGTAGTAGCGCACCTCGAGCAGCGACCGCTGCGCGATCTCCTCGACAAAATCCAAGCGCTCAAAGCTCTGGCTGAGCACCACCACCCGCACGCGCCCGTCCGGCAGCCCCCGCGCCTCGAACTCGCCGTTCACGTCGGTGATCGCCCGTACGCTCCACGCCGGCTCCTCCTCCGCCCCGTAGAGCGCGCGCCGCTGCGCCCCGAGCGGCAGATCTGCCGCCGCTGGGGTCACCAGCACCACCGCCCCCGCGACCGGCGTGCGCTGCCCCGCCTCGAGGATCCGCCCGCGCAGCCGCACCGGCCCGTCCTCGCGCGGCCCCGCGCCCTCACCCTCGCCGGCGCCCTCGCCTGTCCCCACGTCCGCGCCATCATCCTCGCGCGGCGGCGCCGTCACCTGCGCTGGCGGCGCGATCTCGATCACCACCGTGATCGTCGCCTCCACCACCTGCCCGCGGTAGCGCGCCGGGCTGTAGCGCAGGCTCGCCGCCGCCGCCGCCGCCAGCGCGTCCAAGCGCGGATGCACCCCCTCAGCCACCACCAGCTCCTTCGGCGCGCCGTCGGTCCCCACCACCAGCGTGATCACCACCCGCCCCTGCGGCGGCGGCTGCTCCGCCAGCAGCTCCACCGGGTACACGATCGACGCGCTGTTCAGCAGCGCCGGCGCCACCACCTCCGGCTCCGCCGGCCCGCTCATCGCCGCCGCGCTCGCCCGCCCCGCCGCCAGCGTGAACAGCAGCGCGAGCGCCCAACGCCCGCCGATCGACCCGGACACGCGCGTCCCCATCCGCACCAACAATTACCGCCCCGGCGCTCGCCTGACCAGACCGCTCGCTCGGCCCGGCAGGGCGACCTCGCCCCGACAAACGCGCCGCCGCGAAAGCTCCGCCCCGTCTCGAGCGTTGTGCCCACTCCATGCGCATGACCTCGCGACGAGCGCGCCTCGGCGACCCACGATCGCCCCAGCGCGCCCGCGCGAGGACCCCTGCCTCGCCGCATCACGGTCACCGCGGGTGCTACACTGCGATGCCCCTGCGCGCCCCTCCTGCTGGAAAAATGGCCCGCCATGCGCTCGATTAGCTGGCTGCACTTCACAGACCTCCACCAGGGTCAGGACGGGCAGTCCTGGCTCTGGCCTGGCGTGAAGGACATCCTGTTTGAAGATCTCGAGCGCCTGCACGACCGCTGCGGCCCGTGGGACCTCGTCCTCTTCACCGGCGACATCACCCAGCGCGGCAAGGCCGAGGAGTACGAGCGCTTCAACCACACCCTCGCCCCGCTCTGGCGCCACCTTGAGGCGCTCGGCTCGTCGCCGCAGCTCCTCGTCGTCCCTGGCAACCATGACCTCGCCCGCCCCGAGCCCACCTTACCCGAGGCGCTGATCCTCGAGCGTTGGGCCGAGTTCCCCAGCGTGCAAGAGGACTTCTGGCGCGACCCCGGCTCGCCCTACCGCCGCCTCGTCGACCGCGCCTTCGCCAACTACACCCACTGGCTCGCCCACGCCCCCTTCCCGCGCCCGGACAAGCTCCGCCAGGGCGTGCTCCCTGGCGACTTCGCCGCGACGATCACCAAGGACGGCATCAACCTCGGCGTGCTCGGCCTCAACAGCGCCTTTCTTCAGCTCGGCGGCGCCGACTACGAGGGCCGCCTCGCCCTCGACGTCCGCCAGTTCCACGGCGCCAGCGGCGGCGACGGCCCCGCGTGGATCAAAGAGCACGAGCTCGCGCTGCTGCTCACCCACCACCCTTCATCCTGGCTCTCAGGACAGGCCCGTGATCACTTCCACGGCGAGATCCACACCCCAGGCCGCTTCGCCGCGCACGTCTGCGGCCACCTCCACGATCACTCGGAGACCGTCATCGCGATCGGCGGCGCCCGCAGCCGCCGGCAGCTCCAGGGCCGCTCCCTCTTCGGCCTCGAGGGCTTCGGCCACGCCGCCCAGCTCGAGCGCAGCCACGGCTACAGCGCCGGCCGGATCGCCCTGGACGACGACGACAACGCCACCCTGCGGATCTGGCCGCGCGTCGCCCGTCGCCACGCCGCCGGCCACTGGCGGATCATCCAGGACCTCGACGCGTTCGAGCTCGCCGACGATCAGGGCACCGCGCCCGAGCCCCTCGCCCTGCTGCGCCGCCCCGCCCCGCGCCGCCCGCCGCCGCCGCCGCCGCGCGACCCTGGCCGCTCTGGCGAGTACATCATCGTCAGCGAGCCCGCGCCGCCCGCCCAAGGCGCCTTCACCTCCCCCAGCACCGATCTCACCCCGATCAACGCCCGGATCCAGCCCCCTGGCGCCCCCTACGACCTCACCTGGCACATCCAGCGCGACGAGGCCGAGCAGACCGCGCTCAACTACCTCGACCAACCCGGCGCCCCCGTCGTGCTCTGGGGCCCTGAGAAGTTCGGCAAGACCTGGACCACCCAGTACCTGCTCGACTGCGTGCAGCACCAGGACGGCGGCGACGCCCGCGTCATCGCGATCAACCTCGACACCTTCGACTTCGAGTCGCGCCGCGACTACGGCAGCTTCATCCTCGAGCTCGCCTATCAGATCGTCGCTGCGCTCGGCGGCGACGAGAGCTGGGTCGCCGCCACCTGGGGCGCCCGCGGCGGCGTCAACCAGCGCCTCGGCCGCCTCATGCGCGAGCACATCACCCCGCTCAGCGCGCGCCGCGTCATCCTCGCGATCGACCGCGTCGACGCCGTCTGGGGCCTGCCGTTCAAGGACGACTGCTTCGGCATGCTGCGCGCGTGGGCCCAAGATCCGCGGCTCGCCAAGCTCCGCCTCATCCTCGCGATCTCGACCACGCCGACGATGCTCATCGATCGGCCCACCCAGTCGCCCTTCAACCTCACCCCGCCGATCATGCTCGGTGACCTCGCGCCCGCCCAGGTCCGCGAGCTCGCGCGCCGCTACCAGCTCCCCTGGAGCGACGCCGACTTCAAGGGCCTCGACGCGATCGTCGGCGGTCACCCCTACCTCATCCGCCACGTCATGCACCGCGCCGCGCTCGCTGGCGGCGTCGCCGCGGCCAAGCTCATCGACGAGAGCACCGGCCTCTTCGACGACTTCCTCCAGCGCTACGCCCGGCGCCTGCGCAGCCAGCCGGAGCTGCTCGACGGCCTGCGCTCGCTCCGCTCTGAGTCCCTCTCCGCGCTCGACCCGGCGATCTCGCACCGCCTCGAGAGCGCCGGCCTCGCCGTCGAGGAGCAGGTCGGCCTCTACCGCCTGCGCTACCGCCTCTACGAGCGGCTGCGCCTATGACCCCCAAGAACCTCTTCCAGGTCGGCGGAGCGATCCCGATCGGCCGCCTTTATATCGAGCGGCGCGCCGACACCGAGGTCGTCGAGACCCTGCTCGAGGGGGAGTTCTGCTCGGTGCTCGCGCCGCGCCAGATCGGCAAGTCGAGCCTCCGCCTGCGCGCCGCCAAGCGCCTCGAGGCCCGCGGGATCCGCTGCGTCAGCATCGACTTCTCCGGGATCGGCTCCTCCGTCACCGTCGACGAGTGGTACTTCAGCATCGCCTACGAGATCGCCGAGGAGCTCGGCCTCCCCGATCCTGAGCTCTTCTGGACCCAGCACAACCAGCTCACCCCGGTGCACCGCTGGTACCGCTTCATCCGCAACGAGCTCCTCGATCGCATCGACGAGCCCGTCGTCGTCTTCATCGACGAGGTCGACTCCGTCCTCGCGCTCTCCTTCACCACCGACGACTTCTTCGCCTCGATCCGCAGCGCCTACAACCTCCGCGCCGAGGACCCCGCCTACCGCCGCCTCACCTTCTGCCTGCTCGGCGTCGCCGCCCCCACCGACCTGATCCAGAACCCCGTCCGCACCCCCTTCAACATCGGCCGCGGGATCCGCATCGACGACTTCACCCGCGGCGAGCTCGACGCCTTCACCCCGGGCCTCCAGCACCTCGCCCGCGACACCCCCGCCCTCTTGAACGCCGTCTACGCCTGGACCTCTGGCCATCCATACATGGCCCAAAGGTTATGTGAAGAGCTCGCCCGCCGGGGCACCCTCTACGGCCAGAGCGAGGCCGACGCGGTCGACGACGCCGCCTACCTGCTCTTCCTCCGCGGCGGCCGGCAGGGCGACCCCTCCCTCGCCTACGCCGAGAAGCGCCTCGACAAGGGCACCGCGCGCGCCCGCGTCCGCCAGCTCCTCCACACCTACCGCCAGCTCCTCAACGGCGAGCGCGTCCTCGCCGAGCCCAACAGCCCCGTGCAGACCGAGCTGCGCCTCATGGGGATCGCCGCCGAGCGCACCGTCGGCAACCAGCTCCACCTCACCACCCGCAACCTCATCTTCGCCGAGGTCTACGACCTCGCCTGGCTCAAGGACAAGGAGAAGGAGCACCGCCTCGCCGAGTCGGTCGAGCGCTGGATCGCCGCCGGCAAGCCTGACGCGTGGCTGCTGCGCGGCGCCTCCCTCGAGGACGCGCTGAGCTGGTCCCGCGGCCGCAGCGACCTGATGGTCAGCGAGCACGAGTTCCTCCTCTCCTCGATCTCCCTCGCCCGCCGCGAGGCCGAGGATCGCCAGCGGATCGCCGAGGCGGAGCGCGCGGAGGCCGAGGCGCGGCGCAAGGAGGAGCAGGCGCGCCGCTCCCTCGTCGAGCAAGAGCGGCGGATCCAAGAGCAGCGCTACCTCGCGGACATCGAGCGCGAGCGCCGTCAACGCGCCGAGGACGCCGCCAGCTCGCAGCGCCGCGCGATCACCATCCTCACCGTCACCGTCGCCGCCCTCGGCGCCCTCCTAGGCGTCGCCTTGTGGCAGTTCGTGCTCGCGCGCACCACCAAGATCCAGCTCGCCGACGCCAACCTCCGCGCCAAGCGCGAGGCCGGCGAGACCCAGCTCCTCCGGCGCGCCTCCGAGGCGCTCCTCCTCGCCCAGCAGCCTGGCCTCGAGATCGACGCCCTCTCCCTCGCCATCGAGGCCGCCGGCGAGGCGCTGATCGCCGGCCGAGGCGTCCCTTCGCGCGTCCGCGAGGCGCTCGTCAACGCCGTCGCGATCCCGCCGCGTCGCCCCTTGATCCTCCGCCACAACGAGCCCATCGAGGCCGCCCGCTTCTCGCGCGACGGCACCCGCGTGCTCACCACCAGCCGCGACCGCGCCAGCCGCCTCTGGGACGCCGTCTCTGGCAAGGCGATCGCCGCCCTCGACGAGCACGGCGACGTCGTCCTCTCCGCCGTCTTCGCCGGCGGCGACGGCAAGATCCTCACCGCCTCCGCCGACCGCAGCGTCCGCCTCTGGAGCCCCTCTGGCGAGCCCCTGCGCGTCTTCGCCACCGCCGATCCCGCCCTCGAGCGCGCCGAGATCAGCGCCGACGGTGAACGTGTCCTTACGGTCAGCCGGACCCGCCCCCCGCGCCTCTGGGACGCCACCACCGGCAAGGTCATCGCCACCCTCAAGGGCCACCGCGGCGCCACCCAGGCGCGCCTCTCGCCGGGCGGCGGCCGCGTGCTCTCGGTCGACGTCGCCGGCAGGGCCCGCCTCTGGTCGAGCCGCAGCGGCGAGCTGATCGCCGAGCTCCCCAGCCGCCGCGGCGGCGTACGAGGCGCCGAATTCGCCCCTGACGATCAACGCCTCGTCAGCTTCGACGCCGAGGGCGCCCGCCTCTGGACCACGCTCGGCGCCCCGCTCGCCGACCTACGCGGCCACCGCGGCGCCGTCGTGCTCGCCCGCTTCTCCGGCGCCGGCGATCGCATCCTCACCTACGCGATCGACGGGGAGGCGATCCTCTGGGAGACCCACGCGGGCCGCGAGATCGCGCGTTTTAGCGCCCCTGGCGCCCCCTTGCTCGACGCCGCCTTCTCCGCCGACGGCCGCCTGCTCGCCACCGCCCACGAGGACGGCGCCGCCCGCCTCTGGAGCTGCGAGAGCGGCCAGCTCCTCTCGACCATGACCGGCCACGAGGGTCCTGTCCAAGGGGTCAGGTTCTCGCCAAAGGGCGGCAAGATCGCCACCTACGGGGTCGATCGAAGCGCCCGCCTCTGGGGCGGCGACGGCGACCTGCTCGCCGTGCTCGAGGGTCACCTCGCGCCGATCACCGCCCTCGAGTTCTCCCCCAACGGCCAGCTGATCGCCACCGTCGCCCGCAGCGACAACACCGCGCGGATCTGGGACGCCAGCCTCCGCTCGCCGATCCCCACGCTCAAGGGCCACCGCGCCCCCCTCCGCCGCGCCCGCTTCGCCCCCGACGGCCAGCACATCGTCACCCTCAGCGACGATCGCAGCGCCCGCCTCTGGAGCGCCCGCGATCAGGCCCTGCTCCGCGCCCTCCCCGAGCACGGCGGCCCCGTCGTCGACGCCGTCTTCACCGCCGACAGCGCCGTCTTCGCCACCATCGCTGAGGCGGACCCCATCGCCCGCCTCTGGGGCCGCGACGGCCTCCCTGTCGCCGAGCTCCGCGGCCACGTCGCCCCCGTCCTCGACCTCGCCTTCACCCGCGACGGCGCCGAGGCGATCACCGCCGGCGCCGACGACACCATCCGCCGCTGGCGCGTGCGCGACGGCCAGCTCCTCGCCACCTGCGACGGCCTGATCGGCGCGCTCCGCCTCGCCGTCCTCGATCGCCACGGCGAGCGCCTGCTCAGCGTCGGCCGCGACAGCGGCGTCGTCCAGCTCTGGGACGCCGGCCTCTGCCGCTACATCGAGGCCCTCAGCGGCCACTCTGGCCTCGTCGAGAGCGCCGCCTTCACCGCCGACGGCCTCACCGTCGCCACCGCCAGCCGCGACGGCACCACCCGCCTCTGGGACACCCGCTACGGCACCAGCCTCGCGATCTACGAGGGAGACGGCGACGTCGCCCCCACCATCGCCTTCGCCCCGGACGGCGATCGCCTGCTCACCGCCGGCCTGCGCGAGGCCTGGGTGCGCGACGCCGTCACCGGCCAGCTCGTCGCCACCTTAAGCGGCCACTCCGCGGCGATCCGCTCCGCCGCCTTCTCCGCCGACGGCGCCCTCATCGTCACCGCCAGCGGCGACAACACCGCCCGCCTCTGGGACGCCTCCTCGCCCACCTACGACCTCGTCGGCACCCTCGCCGGTCACGCAGCCACCGTCGACTGGGCCGAATTCTCGCCTGACAGCCGCCGCGTGCTCACCGCCAGCCGCGACGGCACCGCCAAGCTCTTCCCCACCCAGCTCGTCGACACCCTCAGCCGCGCCTGCGAGCTCGTCCGCCCGCACCCCGACGCCTTCGCCCGCGTCCGCCGCTACTGCGACCCTCGCGGCCCCAAGTGAGCCCCACGCGTGATCGAGCGCCCGCCCTACAAACCTGCCTCTTCAGCCAGCCTCACCCGCAGCGCCGACGCGAGCCGCTCGTACTCGCCCACCTCGTTATAAAGGAAGCTAGAGATCCGGATCAGCCGCCGCGGCGGCGCCGGCCACGGCACCACCGGCACCTCGATCTGTTCCAGCTCAAACAGCGCCTCTTGCAGCGGCGCCAGCTCCAGCGCCGATCGCGGCCCTGGCGGCCCTGGCGGCAGCGGCAGCGCCGCCAAGTTGCCCAGCATCGAGTCGGGCGCGGGCGCCCGGATCCCCAGCGCCGCCGCCAGCAGATCGCGCCCCGTCACCAACAGCGCCCGCGTCCGCGCCCGCACCTCGGGCCACCCGCCCGGCGCCATCGCCGCCACCGCCTCGAGGGCGATCGGCGCGCACAGCCACGGCGTCGGATCCTCCGTACCTGTCCAATCGAACAGCTCGTGCATCCGCGGCCGCGGCCGCGTCGAGTTATAGCCGTGGCTGATCACCGCCGGCAGCAGCCCCGCCTGCCGATCCCGCCGCGCCCACAGCAGCGCCGCCCCCTTCGGCGCGCACGCCCACTTGTGCAGGTTCCCCGTGTAATACGCCGCGCCGATCCGCGGCAGATCCAGCGCCAACATCCCCGGCGCGTGCGCCCCGTCGACCAGCACGTCCACCCCGCGCGCCGCCATCGCCGCGCAGATCGCCTCCACCGGCAGCACCAGCCCCGTCGGGCTCGTCACGTGGTCGATCAGCAGCAGCCGCGTCCGCTCGCTCACCGCCGCCGTCACCGCCGCCGTCACCTCCTCGGGCCCCGTCAGCGGGAACGGCAGCCGCGCCACCACCACCCGCGCCCCTGCCCGCGCGGCCGCCCGATCGAGCGCGTTCTTGCACGCGTTGTAGCCGTGGTCCGTCGCCAGCAGCTCATCACCTGGCTCAAGAGCCAGCGAGCCCAGCACCGCCGCCACCCCCGCCGTCGCGTTGCGCACGAAGACCATGTCCTCAGGGTCAGCCCCCACAAAACCAGCCACCGCCGCCCGCGCCGCGTCCAGCCGCGGCTCCAGGAGCCGCATCATGAAGTGCACCGGCTCGCGCTCCATCTCCGCGCGCATCGCCGCCTGCGCCGCCAACACCGCCCGCGGGCACGCCCCGAACGATCCGTGGTTTAAAAAAGTGATCCTCGGATCAAGCGTCCAATGCTCCCGCATCGCCTCTACCTCTCTCTCTCTTCGACCGAGCGCTACCCAAGCACCCCCGGCGCGAGCGCCCCCAGCGCCTCATCCAGCAGATCCAGCTCCGCCGCCGTCCCCACGCTCACCCGCACGCAGCCAGCCAGCCGCGTCAACCGCGACAGATCTTTGATGAGGATCCCCCGCTCCGCCAGCGCCGCGGTCAGCCGAGGCGCCGCCGCTGGAGGATCCAGCCGCACCACCACCAAATTCGCGAACGCCGGGAAGACAAACGCCCCCGGGAGCCGCTTCTTCATGATCTCGAGCAGGCGCGAGCGCCCCGCGATCGTCCGCGCGATCATCCCCTCTTGCGCCGCGTGGAAGCGCGTCAGCGCCGCCTCCGCCAGCACCGCCGACGGCCCCGGCACGTTGTACGGGTGACGCACCCGCTCCAGCGCGTCCACGAGCGCCGGGTGGGCCACACAGAAGCCCACCCGCAGCGCCGCCAGCCCCACCTTCGACAGCGTGCCCATCAGCACAAAATTCGCCGGCCGATCGCTCGCCCACAGCGACGCCCCCGGCGCGTAGGCGATGTACGCCTCATCGATCACGAACACCGTCGCCGGAAATTCCGCCACCAGCGCCAAGATCAGCCCCGCGTCCCACAGGCTGCTCGTCGGGTTGTTCGGCCGCGCCAAGAAGCACAGCGCCGGCGCCAGCGCGGCCAACGCCGCCCGCATCGCCCCCGGATCCAGCTCCAGCGCCGCCGTCAGCGGCACCCGGTGCACCTCCAGCCCCAGCGCCCGCGCGCTGTGCTCGTACATCACGAACGAAGGGTCGGGCACCAGCACCCTGCTCGGCCGCCCCGTCGGCCCTGCCAGCGCCGTCAGCAGCATCGCGATCACCTCGTCGCTCCCGTCGCCCAGCACCACCCGCTCGGGACCCACCCCATACCGCGCCGCGAAGAGCCTGCGCAGCCGCTCTGGCGCCAGGTCCGGGTATCGCCCCAGCTCGACCTCCTGCAGCAGCCCCGCCATCTCGACCATCACCGCGGCCGGCCACGGCTCCGGGCACTCGTTCGCGTGCAGCCGCGCCCGCGGCTGCGCCAGCGACACCTCATAGCGCCGCAGCTCCGCGAGCGAGGGCCGCAGGTGCACCGACCAACCTGCCTCTTCGGACATCAGCGCCCCCGCTCCTGGCGGATCAGCACCGCCCGCGCGTGCGCCTCCAGCCCCTCTGCCCGCGCGATCTCGACGATCGCCCCCGCCTGCGCCGCCAACGCCTGCGGCCCCAGCCGCAGCACGCTCGTGTATTTTACAAAGTCCCACACCCCCAGCGGCGACGCGAAGCGGGCCGCCCCCGCCGTCGGCAGCACGTGGCTCGGCCCCGCCGTGTAGTCCCCCGCCGCCTCTGGCGTCCACGGCCCGACGAAGATCGCCCCCGCCGAGCGCAGCGACGGCACCATCAAATCTGGCTCTTCGACCAGCAGCTCGAGGTGCTCCGGCGCGTACGCCTCGGCCGCCGCGATCATCGCCGCCCGATCCTCCACGATCACCAGCGCCCCGTGGTCACGCAGCGCCGCCGCCGCGATCTCGCGCCGCGGCAGATCCCCGAGCTGCTCGCTCAGCGCCGCCGCCACCGCCGCCGCCAGCGGCGCGTGGTCCGTCACCAGCGCCGCGCACGCCAGCCGATCGTGCTCCGCCTGCGCCAGCAGATCCGCCGCGCACAGCCGCGGATCTGCTCCTCGATCCGCCAAGATCAAGATCTCGCTCGGCCCCGCGATCCCGTCGATGTCACAGAGCCCGAACACCTGCCGCTTCGCCGCGGTCACGTACGCGTTCCCCGGCCCGACGATCTTGTCGACGCGCGGCACCGCGCTCGTCCCCAGCGCCGCCGCCGCGATCGCCTGCGCTCCGCCGATCGCGAACACCCTATCCACCCCAGCCAGCTCCGCCGCCAGCAGCACCACATCGCTCGGCCGCGGCGTCAACAGCAGCACCTCATCCACCCCCGCCACCTTCGCCGGGATCGCCGCCATCAACACCGAAGACGGGTACGCCGCCGTACCACCCGGCGCGTACACGGCCACCCGTCGCAGCGGCCCGACCCGGCTCACCAGCGCCGAATCTGGCCCCTCCAGCCCGCTGTCACGCGGCCGCTGCGTCTCGTGAAATCTCCGGATATTCGCCGCCGCCAGCCCGAGCGCCGCCCGCAGCGGCGCCGCCACCCGCGCCGCCCCAGCCCGCCGCGTCGCCGCGTCCACCTCGATCTCCGAGGCCACCAACCGCCGCCCCTCGAGCCGCAGCGTATGCTCCAGCACCGCCGCGTCGCCGCGCGCGCGCACATCCGCGATGATCGCCCGCGCCGCCGCGTCCGCCTCCCCCTCGAGCCCCGCGCTGCGCCCACACAGCGCCGCCCAGCGCGCTTGATCCGCGTCGCCCGCGGACGAGCGGAGATCAAGGAGCTGCGGGCGAACGTCCGGATCGATGCGCATACGGCCGCAAGATACTGCGCGCGGCGCGGCGAGGGAACGCCTCACCAGCGAACGACCCGAGACCTGATAGTCTCCTGATCGATGCGCGGGCCCTCGACACTCGCCACGAGCACCCTCTCGCTCGCTCTGCCTGCCGCGCTCGCCCTCGGCTGCGGGGGCGACGACGGCGCCGCCGCGACGACGACGACCACCACCACCACCACCGACGCCACCACGGGCGACACCGACACCAGCGCCGGCCTCGCCCCCGCGGCCCCGCCCTCGCCGATCTGCGCCCAGGCCCCCACCCTCGCGCTCGGCAGGCACCAAGGCACCCTCCGCGGCGTCGCGTTCGGCGGCCCCCTCGCCCCCTGCGACGAAGGAGGCCCCCGCGTCTACCTCCGCGTCGAGATCCCCATCGACGCCGACCTCAACCTCACCCCCGCAGGCGGCGGATTTGTCGCCCGCAGCGCCGCCCTCGCCGACGTCTGTCCGCCCGACATCACCCTCGGCTGCGCCGACGACGGCCCCCTCATCGTCCGCGATCTACCCGCCGGCGGCGTCGTGCTCGTCGCCATCAGCGCCGCGCCCGACGACCCCGCGCTCGCCACACCGCCGCCCGCCGACGGCCTCGACCCGCTCGCCTTCTCCGTCGACATCGCCCTCACCCGCGTGCTCGGGCTCGGCGACGCCTGCGGCCCCGCGATCGCCGGCCGCTGCCCCACCGGCGCCCTCTGCCTGGCCGACGCCGCGGATCCAGGCGGCCCCACCACCTGCCAAGCCCTCGCCGCCGACACCTGCGCGACCGCCGAGCTCCTCATCATCGACGCCCTGGCCGGCGCGCGCCTCATCGATCCCAGCGCCCCGCACACCGACGCCCACGCCCACGCGTGCACCGGCGCCGGCGCCCGCGAGCGTGTCCTCCGGATCGCCCTTGATCCTGCCTTACCGCCCGCCAGCGACCTCGAGCTGGTCGTCAAGCGCGGCGGAGTCGGCCTCGCCGCCCGCGCCCCTGGCTGCGCCCTCACCGACGCGATCGCCTGCGAACCCCCAGGCGAGGACGGAGTCGTGCTCTCGCTCGCCGATCCGGCCGCGTGGATCGGCGCGCTCGGCCCCTATCTCTTCCTCGAGCTGAGCGACGCCGTCGTCGAGCCCTTCGAGCTCACGTGGACGCTCACGCCTGCTGGCTAGCCGCGGCGCCCGCGGGTGAACGCGCTTGCGGGGCCGCGCCCTCACGGCCTATCCTCCGCGCCCACGAGCACACCATGGCAAGCCGTCTCTTTACCAGCGAATCAGTCACCGAAGGCCACCCCGACAAGCTCTGCGACAAGGTCAGCGACGCGGTCCTCGACGCCATCATGGCGCAGGATCCGAGCTGCCGGGTCGCCTGCGAGACCCTCGTGAAGACCGGCTACGTCAACGTCGCGGGCGAGGTCACCACCTCCACCTACGTCGACATCCCACGGATCGTCCGCTCCACCATCCGCGAGATCGGCTACATCAGCTCCGAGATGGGCTTCGACGCCGACTCGTGCGGCGTGCTCGTCGCCATCGAGGGTCAGAGCCCCGACATCGCCGTCGGCGTCAACGCCGACGAGGCCGCGCACAAGGAGCAAGGCGCCGGCGATCAAGGCATGATGTTCGGCTACGCGTGCACCGAGACCGACGAGCTCATGCCCCTGCCGATCTCCCTCGCGCACCGGCTCACCGCCAAGCTCGCCGAGGTCCGCCGCCGCGACGTCGCCAGCGGCTACCTCCGGCCTGACGGCAAGTCGCAGGTCACCGTCGAGTACATCGACGGCGTCCCAGCGCGCGTCGACACCATCGTCGTCTCCACCCAGCACCGCGGCGACATCAAGCAGTCGGCCCTGCGCGAGTACGTGATGGAGGAGGTGATCAAGCCGACGATCCCCGAGCGCCTGATCGACGGCCGCACCAAGTTCCACATCAACCCCACCGGGATCTTCGTCGTCGGCGGGCCGATGGGCGACAGCGGCCTCACCGGCCGCAAGATCATCGTCGACACCTACGGCGGCATGGGGCGCCACGGCGGCGGCGCCTTCTCGGGCAAGGATCCCTCCAAGGTCGATCGCAGCGCCGCCTACTACGCCCGTTACATGGCGAAGAACCTCGTCGCCTCGCGCCTCTGCACCCGCGTCGAGATCCAGCTCGCCTACGCGATCGGCGTCGCGCGGCCCGTCAGCATCGCCGTCGAGAGCTTCGGCACCGGCGTCATCTCCGACGATCGCCTCGCCGATCTCCTCGAGCACCACTTCGACGCCCGGCCCGCCTCGCTCATCCGCGAGCTCGACCTGCTCCGCCCGATCTACGGCAAGACCGCCGCCTACGGCCACTTCGGCCGCAGCGACCCCGACTTCCTCTGGGAGCGCACCGATCGCGCGGAGGCGCTCGCGAGCGCCGCCAGCCGCGCCCGCTAGCGGCCGCGGGGTGCCCTCCTTTATCGCGAGGAGGAGCGGAGAGGGGGCCTGCTCGGCGGACGAGCGGCCCTCTCTCCTCTTATGGGTCGCCCGCGACGCGCTCAGCCGTCGTCCTCACCCCACAGCTCATCCTCCTCGGCGCCCTCATCGTCATCGAGCAGCACCACCTCATCGTCGTCGTGGATCCCCGTCTTCCACGCCTGCACGCTGATCGGGAACTCCCAGTGCCAAGGCTCCACCTTATAGGGGTGCCAGCCGAACTTAAACGCCTCCTCGACCATCCACCGGTGCAGCTTGCTCTTCCGCTGCTCGTCGATCGTCCGGCGATCTGGCTTGAGCCCGCCGACCCCCAGGTCCATCGCCAACCCTGTCTCATGCGGCGACGAGTACGCGAGGAAGCGCCGCCCCTCCGCCAGCGAGCCGTAGCGCTCGATCACCGTCTCCTCGTAGTGCTTTCGTGAGCGCCAGCGGTGCGGCCGCCACCCGGACGCGATCTTCAGCTCGATCTTTAGGTCGCCCTTCGCCGCCCGCGCCAGCGCGCCGAAGCCCTCGGCCGCCAGCGTATGCAGGCGCATCGGCCCGCACGTGCCCGCGACCGTCACCAGCAGCGGCGAGCTGCGCGGCAAGGTGCCATAGGTTTTGACGAGGACCCGCCGCTCTTCGTAGCTCATCCCGACGACTGTCGCCCGCGCAGGCGCTCACCGGCAAGGATCAACCTCGCGCGCGAAGACATGACCCAAGAGTCATCCACCGCGCGCACCCTCGCGCCCGCCTCAGCCCGCCGAGATCCGCCGGATCGCCGCCAGCACCGCCGGCTCGGTCGCCGCGTTGAAGTGCAGCGCGCCCGCGCACACCGTCACCTCCGCGCCCAGCGCCTCCTCCCAGCGCGCCGCGTTCGCCCGATGATCCGAAGTAAAAGGATCATCGTCCGCGAGCAGCACGTCGATCCGCCGCGTCGCCGCGCGCACCCGCGCGAGCTCCAGCGGCGCCTCGATCCACGGCACGATCGTCGGCCACGGCCGATCCACCGTCCACCAGCCAGCCACCGCCAAGAGGCCGCCGACCTGCCGACCGACGGGCAGCCGCTCGAGCGCGTGCAACGCCGCGCGCGCGCCGACGCTGTGGCCGACCAGCAGCGTCGTCGACAGCGCCGCGACGTCCTCGCCGAGCGCCGCCGTCACGCCCGCCGTCCACGCCTCGATCGTCGGCGTCCCCGGCTCGGGCAGGTCCAGCGCCTGCACCGCCACCTCATCGCCAAGCGCCTCGCGAAGCCATGGATACCAATCTGAGGACGAGCGCCCAGACCAACGGGGGACAATGATGATCCTTGAGAACAAACGCATCTCCTGCTGAAGACCTACGCCCTGATAGTACCAGCGGACGTCACCGCCTGCGGATGAAACTGCGCGCGACTTGTAAGCACAATGACTCAAAGAACGACCTCGTGCCGCGACTTGCGAGGTGCGATGAGCGATCGCGCCACTACCTCGCGCGCGAAGTGTTGCAGCCGCAACCAATCCTCGAAGGCGCCTTACAAGCGCGCGGCGGCCTCTTTCTCGCCTTCATCGCGGTGACCTGGATATACTGCCTCCCCTCGCGTGTGCACTTGGGTACATCGAGCGCGAGACAAGGCGTGAGAATGAGTGACGTAAACACCCGCTTCGACCTCCCGCAGTCGGCGATCCCTCGCCGCTGGTACAACGTCCAGGCCGACCTCCCGCGGCCGCTACCGCCGGTGCTGCACCCTGGGACGCACGCGCCGGTCGGCCCCGCCGACCTCGCGCCGCTCTTCCCGATGGAGCTGATCAAGCAGGAGGTCAGCCAAGAGCGCTACATCGACATCCCGGACGAGGTCCGCGAGATCTACAAGCTCTGGCGCCCCACCCCGCTGATCCGCGCCCGCCGCCTCGAGCAGGCGCTCGGCACCCCCGCCCACATCTATTACAAGTACGAGGGCGTCTCGCCGAGCGGCAGCCACAAGCTCAACACCGCGGTCCCGCAGGCGTACTACAACAAGGCCGAGGGCGTCGAAGGCCTGACCACAGAGACAGGTGCAGGCCAGTGGGGCACCGCCCTCTCGATCGCCTGCAACTTCATCGGCATGCCGCTGCAGGTCTACATGGTCCGCGTGAGCTTCGAGCAGAAGCCCTACCGCCGGGTCATCATGCAGTCCTTCGGCTCGCAGGTGTTCGCGAGCCCCAGCGACCGCACCGACGCCGGCCGGGCGATCCTCGCCGAGGATCCCACCACCACCGGCTCCCTCGGCATCGCCATCTCCGAGGCCGTCGAGGTCGCCGCCAAGAGCGGCGGCCGCTTCAAGTACGCGCTCGGCTCGGTGCTCAACCACGTGCTCACCCATCAGACCGTCATCGGCCAAGAGGCCCTCGATCAGATGGAGCTGGCCGGCGAGTACCCCGACATCGTCATCGGCTGCGCCGGCGGCGGCTCCAACTTCGCCGGGATCGCCACGCCGTTCCTCCAGCGCAACCTCGCCCACGGCAAGACCACCCGGATCATCGCCGCCGAGCCCTCCGCCTGTCCCAGCCTCACCCGCGGCACCTACGCCTACGACTTCGGCGACGCGATCGGCATGACCCCGTTGATCAAGATGTACACCCTCGGTCGGCGCTTCATCCCCCCGCCCGTGCACGCCGGCGGCCTGCGCTACCACGGCATGGCCAGCATCGTCAGCGAGCTCTATGACCAGAAGCTCATCGAGGCCGTCGGGATCGGCCAGCTCGAGACCTTCAAGGCCGCCCTCACCTTCCTCCGCGCCGAGGGGATCGTGCCCGCCCCCGAGCCCTCCCACGCGATCGCCACCGTGATCCGCGAGGCCCTCGCCGCCAAGGAGGCCGGAGAGGCCCGCGTCATCCTCTTCCACCTCTGCGGCCACGGCCACTTCGACATGGCCTCCTACGACGCCTACCTCGCCGGCAAGCTGCAGGACTACGAGTACCCGCAGGAGCTGATCGAGCAGGCGGTCGCCAGCCTGCCGCAGGTCAACCTGCCCGCGACCTGAACCACGGGCCAGGTCGGAGCGTCGACGGCGAGCGCCGGGCCCACCAGCCTGCGCTCGCCGCGTCGCCTCCGGGCCGCCGCTCAGCGCATCCCTGGCGCCTCGTGCCCGGTCTGCGCCACGTACTCGGAGTACCCGCCCCCGTACAGGTGCGGCGGCCCCGAGCCGAGCTCCAGCACCCGATTCGACAGCGCCGCCAAGAAGTGCCGATCGTGGGAGACGAACACCATCGTCCCCTCGAACGCCGTCAGCGCCTCGATCAGCATCTCCTTCGTCGCCATATCGAGGTGGTTCGTCGGCTCGTCGAGCACCAGCAGGTTCGGCGGGTCGTACAGCATCATCGCCAGCACCACCCGCGCCTTCTCGCCGCCCGACAGCACCGTGATCTTCTTCTCCGCGTCGTCCCCCGTGAACCCGAACGCCCCCGCCAGCGCCTTCAGCTGCCCCACCGACGCCGTAGGGAACGCCCCCATCAGCGTATCCAGCACCGTACCGGAGCCGCCCAGCAGGTCCATCGCGTGCTGCGCGAAGTAGCCCATCTTCACCGCCGCGCCCAAGCTCAGCGACCCGCTGTCCGGCGTCGTCTGCCCCGCGATCATCTTCAGCAGCGTCGACTTGCCCGCCCCGTTCTCGCCCATCACGCACCAGCGCTCCTGCCGGCGGATCATCAGGTCGAAATTTTTATAAACCACCCGGGCCCCGTACGCCTTGCCCACCGCGCTCAGCTTCACCACGTCGTTCCCTGAGCGCGGCGCCTTGCGGAACTCAAAGCTCAGGCGATGCCGGCGCCGCGGCGGCTCCACCTTATCGATCTTGTCCAGCTTCTTCACCCGCGACTGCACCTGCGCCGCCTTCGCCGCGTGCGCCTTGAAGCGCTCGACGAAGCGCATCTCCTTCGCCAGCATCGCCTGCTGGCGCTCGTACTGCGCCTGGTGCTGCGCCTCCGCGATCGCCCGCTGCTGCTCATAGAAGTCATAATTTCCCGAATACGTCGTCAGCTCCCCGCCGTCGATCTCGAGGATCTTCCGCGCCACCCGGTTCATGAACGCGCGGTCGTGGCAGGTCATCACCAGCGCCCCGGGGAAGTCGAGCAAGTAGCGCTCCAGCCACAAGATCGACTCCAGATCCAAGTGGTTCGTCGGCTCGTCGAGCAGCAGCACGTCCGGCGCCAGCAGCAGGATCCGCGCCAGCGCGACCCGCATCTTCCAGCCGCCCGATAGCCGCCCCACGTCCCCGTCCATCAGCTCCTGCGCGAACCCCAACCCGGCCAAGATCTCCCGCGCCCGCGCGTCCAGACCGTACCCGTCCAGCTCCTCGAAGCGCGCCTGCACCTCCCCGTAGCGCGCCAAGTGCCGCTCCATCTGCTCCGCCTCCGCTGGGTCGCACAGCGCCGCCTCCAGCGCCTGCAGCTCCGCCGCGATCTCCGAGATCGGCCCCGCCCCGTTCATCGTCTCCGCCACCACCGAGCGCCCCGCCATCTCGCCGACGTCCTGCGAAAAGTACCCGAGAGACAGCCCCTTCTCCACCCGCACCTCCCCGTCATCCGGCGCCTCCTGCCGCATGATCATCCGAAAGATCGTCGTCTTCCCCGCCCCGTTCGGCCCCACCAGGCCGACCTTCTCCCCTCGATTGATCACCGCCGACGCCTCGACGAAGAGGAGCTGCTTGCCGTGCTGCTTCGAGATCGAATCGATATGGATCACGCGGCGGAGACTACACCAGCCCCGCCGCGCCGATCAGCGCGCGCAGATGCTGACCCGCTCAACGACCCTTCGGCCCGACGCCTGGCCCCCGCGGCCCTCCACCCTGCCCTCGCCGCGGCTCGCCCTGGCCGCGCGCCTCGCCGCTCTGCCCTCGCGCCTCGCTCTGCGCCCGCGCCCCGCCGGTCTGCTGCCGCGCCGCAGCGCCGCCATCTCGCCTGTCTCGCGAGCCAGGATGCGGGCGAGACCGCGCGTCATGTCTGTCCTCAGAGACAGCCTCTGATCCCGGCGGGTGCGCCCGCCAGTGTTCGCCGAGCAGCACCGCCGTCGCGCTCGCCACGTTCAGGCTCTCCACCTGCCCCGTCCCGGGGATCGCCACCCGCAGCCCCGCGATCGCCGCCAGCTCGGGCGCCAGCCCGTGCGTCTCGGAGCCCATCATCAGCACGCAGCGCCGCGGCAGCGGCTCCTCATAGAGCCCTTGGCGGGCCGAGTGCGAGCTCGTCGCCACCAACGCTAACCCCGCCTCACGCAGCCGCAGCAGCGGCGCAGGCCCGCGGGGCACCGCGATCACGTCCACCCACTCCGCCCCGCCCTCCGCCGTCCTGATCATCGCCGGCGACACGCTCGCCTGGTCCCCCGCCATCAGCAGCGCCGGCGAGCCGAAGTGCGCCGCCACCCGCACGATCGCGCCCAAATTGTGCGGATTTTGCACATTATCCACATACACCAGCGCCCGCCGCTGCCCCGCCGGCTCGGCCCGCAGCCGGCTCACCAGCTCGCCGAAGCTCAGCGGCGGCGGCTCTCGTACGATCATCGCGATCCCCCCGTGGTGCACCGACTGCGTGATCTTCTCTAATTCGTCCGCCCCCACGATGTGATACGCGAGCCGGTTCGCCGCGCACCAGCGCAGCAGCTCGCCGAAATTCGGCACCAGGTCTTTGGTCAAGTACACCCGCCGGATGTCCTCTGGCCGGCGCTTCGCCACCGCTTGGCACGCGTGCTCCCCGTGGATCCGCAGCTCCGGATCCGCCGCGACCGGCGCCGATCCCACGCCCCTGTTGAAGCTCGACCTCGAATCAAAATTGGAATTATTCGGAGAGTTCATCGCACCGGCTCGCGCCCGCTTCGTACCGCCCCCCCCGTCCTCCGCGCAAGCCTACTCGCCGATCCGCGGCGGCGCGTACGTCGCCTCCGGGTCGATCACCCGCGCATACGGCCCGCGCCACAGCCCCTCAAACACCCCCTCGACCTCGCTCGCGAAGCCCCGCCCGCGCACGATCACCCCCACGTTCCGGCTCTTCAGAAAATAGTCCCCGCCCGCGTTGCTCGTGCCCAGCCACGCCGCCTCGCCGTCCACCACCAGCACCTTCGCGTGGATCACCCGCGCGTACGGGATGAAGCCCGCGCTCGCCTGCGGGATCGTCACGAAGCGCACCTCGATCCCCGGCGTCCGCGCCAGCGCCTTCAGGTCCTCCACCCCACCTGGCCTTAAGTTCCAATCCGCCACCATCACCTCCACCCGCACCCCTCGCGCCGCCGCCCGCCGCAGCGCCAGATCCAGCGTGTCGAAGCGCTCCCCCCCGTACCCGAGGCGCGCGTACGACAGCACCTGCAGGCGCACCCGCGAGCGCGCCCCCTCGATCATCTCGAGCAGCCGCGGCAGATCCCAGCGCGACTCATCGATAAGCAGCCCCTGCGGGCTGATCACCAGCGAAGCCGAGTGCGGCGCCCCCTGGTGTTCAAAGTCCACCCGCAGCGGCGCCGCGCTCGGCCGCCGCAGCGCCTCGATCTCTGCCCCACCCGCCAGCGCCCAGTCCAGCTCGAACAGCTCCGCGATCCCCGCCGCCAGCCCGGGCTCGCGGATCCGCAGCCCCAGCTCCTGGATATGCACCAGCGAGCGCCAGTCCAGGTTCATCGACCCCAAGAAACAATCTGTCCCATCGACCACGAAGTACTTCGCGTGCATCACCCCGCCCGTGCGCGCCCTCAGGTCCAGCCGCCGCACCTCGATCCCTGGAGTCGCCGCCAGCCGCTCTCCCACCGCCGGGTCGCGCCCATAAAACGCCGCGTCCAAGATCACCCGCACCCGCACCCCCCGCGCCGCCGCCCCCTCGATCTCATTTTTTAAAAGATCCCCCAAGATCGACCCAGGCGCGTCGGCCCCGTAGAAGAACGCCAGATCGATCGAGCGCGTCGCCCCCGCGAACATCGCCCGCCACACCGCCGCGCTGTCTGGGATCTCCGGGTGATCCAGCCCCGTCTCGAGCGGCCAGCTCTCCACCAGCATCAACGCCGGCGTCGGATCGAGGCCCGCGCCCCTCACCTCATCCACCGCGCGCCCCGCCGCGCACCCCGTCGCCAGCGCGACCCCGAGGCAGCCGCCGAGCAGCCGCGCTCGACCCGAAGAAAAAATTGCTTGTGCAGAGCGCATCGACGCCCGCAGCTTCTCGGCCCGCGGCCGCCGCCGCAAGCGCAGATCCGCACCGACACCTACGCGCGCGTGGCGGCCCTCACGGGCTCCGCGTGAATAACCCGTGGATCACCGCATACGCCGCCCCTATCGCCCCCTCTCCTGCCTTGTACCCATCGCGCCGGCCCGCCGCACGCGGGCTTGTGCACTCGCCCCAGATCATGCAAACCGGACCCTCGTGCGCCGCCTCACCGCACTGCTCGCGCTCCCCCTCTGCTGGCTCCTCGCGGGCGAGGCCAACGCCTGTCCCAAGGGCCAGAAGCGTGACACCCACGAGATCGCCGCCGGCGACAGCCTCAGCGCCATCGCCCTCCGCTACGGCATGAGCCTGCGCGGCATCGAGGACGAGAACCCCGGCCTGCGCCGCGACTCCGTCCTCAAGCTCGGCCGCAAGGTGCGCGTCTGCATCGCCCCCGACGTCGCGCCGCCGCCCGCCAAGCCCGCCAAGCCCGACAAGCCCGACAAGCCCGACAAGAAGGACCTCGCCACCCAACCCGCCGAAAAGGCCGCCGACAAGCCCCCCGTCAAGTGCGGCAAGGATCGAGTCATCCAGCCCTACACCGTCCGCGACGGCGACAATTTGGGCAAGATCTCCGCCCGCTACGGCCTCAGCGACGCTGAGGTGCTCGCCCGCAACCCCGCCCTCAAGAAGCGCAAGGATCACCTCAAGGTCGGCGAGCCGCTCGAGCTCTGCGTCGAAGAGAAGCGCGTCGCCCCCGCCTCGGAGTGCGGCGGCAACAGCCCCGTCTTCATCCACGAGGTCGTGCCCGGCGAAGATCCCAGCGACATCGCCGGCCGCTACGGCGTGCGCAGCCGCGACCTCTTCACCTGGAACCGCGGCTTAGAAAAACGAGCCCGCACCCTCCGCGCCGGCGACACGATCCGCGTCTGCCCGGAGATCGCCCCCCGCGTGCGCGAGCGCCTGATCCACGTCGTCCAGAAGGGCGAGAACCTCGGCGTGATCGCCCAGCGCTACCAGCTCACCCCAGGCGAGCTGCTCACCTTCCAGGAGGGCAAGATCCAGCGCGATCAGACCCTCTCGATCGGCCAAGAGCTCGTCATCTACCGCGACGGCCCGATCGCCCCCGGCTTCGGCGGCGAGTACGAGGACAACGCCGGCGTGCTCAAGCACGGCGTCCAGCTCACCACCGGCTTCGGCGCCTTCATCAAGTCCAGCGCCAACGCCTGGGGCACTCCTGCCACCATCCGCACCATCCAGGCGGCGGTCGCCACCTACCGAAGGCGCGCCCCCAAGGGCCCTGACGTGCACATCGGCGACATCAGCCGCAAGGGCGGCGGCAAGTTCCCGCCCCACCTCTCCCACCAGCACGGCCGCGACGTCGACGTCGGCTACGTGCTCAAGGGCGAGCTCGCCGAGGCCACCCGCTTCCTCGCCGCCAACAAGAAGAACCTCGACATCGAGCGCACCTGGGCGCTGCTCAAGGCCTTCATCGACACCGACCAGGTCCGCCACATTTTTATGGACTACGAGCTCCAGCGCCTCGTCTACGAGCACGCCAAGGCCGCCGGCGAGCGCCAAGACACCCTCGACGAGCTCTTCCAGTACCCGCGCGGCAGGGGCCGCACCTACGGCCTCATCCGCCACTGGCGCGGCCACGTCAACCACTTCCACGTGCGCTTCCGCGAGTGATCCTCACCCGGAAGCCTTCGCCGCGCTCACGCGTTGGCAGCGCGATGCTCGGCCTCTCGTTTGTCCAGCTCCGACGCCTCGCCCTCGCCCTCGCCGCCGCGCTCGCCTGCCAGCCGGACGCCTACGCCAGCCCCGCCGCCGATCCCCAGCGCCCTCATCTCCGCCGCTGGGTCGCCGAGCGCGGAGACGACGCCCTCTCCGGCCCCGCCCGCGAGCGCCGCGCCCTCATCCACAAGGGCGTCGAGGTCGCCGAGCTCCTGCACGCCGCGGGCGTCGAAGGCCCGCCCAAACAGCTCCACTTCCGCGTCTTTAAGCAGGAGAAGGAGCTCGAGGTCTGGGCCAGCGGCGACGCCAGCGGCCCCCTCAGCCTCGTCGCCACCTATGAGATCTGCGCCACCTCCGGTCAGCTCGGCCCCAAGCTCCGCCAAGGAGACGGCCAGGTCCCCGAGGGTTTTTATGAGATCGATTTTTTCAAGCCGCGCAGCGACTACTACCTCGCCATGCGGATCAACTACCCCAACGCCCGCGATCGAGCGATCGGCGCCACCGGCTCCGCGATCATGATCCACGGCCGCTGCGCCTCGATCGGCTGCCTCGCCATGACCGACCCGCGGATCGAGGAGCTCTGGGTGTTCGCCCGCGCCCTCGCCAAGGGCCGCGTGCACGTCCACATCTTCCCGCAGCGCGATCTCGCCCCGCTCCTCGAGGTGACCACAGACGCCGCGCTCCACGCCTTCTGGAGCGACCTCGACGCCGGCAAGCGCGCCTTCGAGGCCGACCGCCAGCTCCCACGTGTCCGTTGGGACAGACACGGCCGCTACCTCTTCGACGCCGCGATCGCCCCTTAGCGCGGATCCGCGCCTCTCCCCTGGGCTTGACGTTCCGACGATCCAGCGCCGACCATGGCGGCCGCTCATCATGGCCAAGCCAATCGTCGTGAAATACAACGGGGCCGTCTCCAGCTTCGCCCACGAGAAGCTCGATCGGACCAAGCTCTACGGCCGGCGACAGCGCCAGATCCTCGACCCCAGCGGCCAGCGCTGCGAGCGCGCCGAGCTCACGCGCGACGGCGCGCTCCTGATCCGCGCCGGCATGACCAAGCAGGGCTACTTCGACGAGGCCGGCGCCTGGATCCCGAACCGCGCCCTCGTCGGCCTCAGCCCCGCCGGCGAGCCGGTCCCCCAGGTCGCCGCCACCCTCGGCGTCGAGCAGGAGCTCACCGGCCCCGTGCCCCCCGAGCAGCTCCTCGACCTCGCCGTCCGCTCGATCTACTGCCTGACCCCAGAGACAGTTGATCCCGCCCTGCTCGCCCGCCTCCACGCCGGCGAGGTCTTCCGCTTCCCCTTCAACTACCGCGCCGACTACCAGGCCGAGACCGCCTTCCTCGTCGCCAACAAGGCCGGCCTCTTCGCCCTCGTCGGCGATCCTACCGAGTCGCCTTGGTCCGAGCTCGCGCTCGTCGCCCAAGAGACCTTCGACGACGCCGCCGACGACGACGAGCTCGACTTCGAGATGTTCTGAGCCCAGAGGACCCGATCATGCGCAAGATCCACCTGATGAACGAAGCCTCGCGCGACGCCGCCGTCGCGATCGAGACCATCAAAGCCGCGCCGGGCCCCGCCATGGGCGTGCCCGGCAAGACCATCGCCTTCCGCCGCTACATCGCCACCGCCGAGTCTGGCCTCTACGACGCCCTCGCGGCCGCTCACGGCGCTGGCCTCGCGGACGCGCTCGTCAGCGGCGACCCCGAGGTCGACCTCGAGCTCGTCGGCAAGTACCTCAGCGACACCACCCCCGTCTACCTCTCCGGCGACGGCACCGTCCTCCACGCCTCGCCCGAGGCCGTCGACGTCATCTTCGGCCCTGACGGCGCTGAGCGCGAGCGCAAGCCGCCCGTCACGATCCCCGGCAACGTCAACGAAGATCAGCCGATCCGCTGGACCGGCCGCAAGATGAGCAAGAGCGACGCCGTCACCCGCTTCGCCTTCCGCCGCACGATCGCGATCAAGCACGTCGACGGCCTCACCTACGACTTCCTCTACGCGATGGCCAAGCAGCTCCACGACGAGAACGTCGTCGTCATGCTCGGCGCCGGCCCCAAGGGCCGCGACCCGCTGATCTTCCAGGACAACGGCGCCCCCTACCGCGGCTTCCTCGAGGGTCGCGTCGACGGCGCCCGCTACAAGCTCCTCCTCCACCTCTCCAACCTCGAGCTCCGCACCCTCGAGACCGCCGCCTCCTGAGCCGCCGGAGTAATTTTTATGGTCACCAACCTCTACACCACCGACTCCGCCCGCCCCCTCGGCCAAGGCCGCCTGAGCCCCGCTGGCAGCGTCCTCGACAGCGAGATCGCCGCCCAAGTGCGCGGCTACAAGCGCACCGTCGCCGGCCGCTACCGCGCGCTCGTCCAAGACGAGCTGCTCACCGCGACCCCGCACGGCCCCCTCCTCGTCTCGCCCAAGATCGACGGCGAGCTGTGGTTCCTCGTCATCGACGGCAAGGACGCCTTCCTCGCCTCCCCCACCGGCCGCGTCGTCTCTGGCGACATCCCCGTCCTGCAAGAGGCCGCCGCCGCCGCTGGCAAGGCTCACCCGCGCACCGTCATCGCCGGCGAATTCTTCGCCGCGCGCAAGGGCGGCCGCCCCCGCGTCGGCGACCTCGCCGCGGCCATGGGGGGCGAGGCCAAGGCCGAGGTCGATCGCCTCGCCTTCGCCGCCTTCGACACCATCCACGGCGGCCACCAAGGCTCCCCCGAGCGCAACCCGCTCTACGCCGATCGCCTCACCTCCCTCAGCAACCTGCTCGACGGCGGCAAGCGCCTGCGCGCGATCAAGACCGAGAGCGTCAGCGGCGGCGAGCGCGTCGCCGCCCTCTTCGACGAGTGGGTCGAGGGCGGCAAGGGCGAAGGCCTCGTCATCCGCACCGCCGACAACACCGTCTTCAAGGCCAAGCCCGCGATCAGCGTCGACGCCGCGATCATCGGCTACACCGAGTCCAGCGACGGCCCCGAAAAGGTCGGCTCCTTCCTCCTCGGCATGATGCGCGAGGACGGCCAATTCCAGGTCATCGGCTCCTGCGGCAACATGCCCACCGAGGAGCGCGAGGCGTTCATGCGCCGCCTCCCCCAGACCGCCGTCGAGTCCAACTACCGCCACGCCAACAGCAAGGGCGCCCTCTACCGCTTCGTCCGCCCCGAGATCGTCGTTGAGGTCAAGGTCACCGACATCCAGAGCGAGGACTCCTCGGGGGAGCCGATCGAGCGCATGGTCCTCGAGTGGGTCGACGGCCGCTGGCGGGCGGTCCGGCAGATGTCCGGCGCCAGCCTCCTCCACCCCGTCTTCGTCCGCGTCCGCGACGACAAGTCGGTCAACAACGTCGACATCCGCGTCGCTCAAGTCCTCGAGCGTTGCCTGGTCGAGGGCATCGATCGCCACGCTGAGCGCCTCATCCTCCCCCCCAGCGCCGTCCTCCGCCGCGAGGTCTACACCAAGGTCGCCAAGGGCGAGACCGCCGTCCGCAAGCTGCTCCTCTGGCAGACCCACAAAGAGGCGCTCGACCCCAGCTATCCCCCCTACGTCGTCCACTTCACCGACTTCAGCGCCGGCCGCAAGGATCCGCTCCAGCGCGAGGTCCGCCTCGCCCCCACCCTCGCGGAGGCCCAGGCGATCGCCGACGAGCTGCTCGCCGAGAACATCAAAAAGGGCTGGGACCGCCGCTAAGCGCGCCGCCGCGACCAGCGAGACGCCCACCAGGCCCGCCTCGGCTCACGCGCCTCGTCGCCTGACTCGCTGGCGTCCCTTCAGCATCAAGGACCCCTCGCGGCGGCCAGCCGCGGGGCGAAGCGCACCGCGAGGCCGCCGAGCACGAGCAGGGCGGCGACCGCGACGCGCGCGTCGAGGACCTCGTGGTGCCACAGGGCGCCGGTGAGGGCGGCGACCACGAACTGCAAGTAGATGAAGAGGCCGACCAACGAGGTGGGCAGGCGCTGGAGGGCGTAGATGTTGAGGAGGTAGGTGGCGACGGTGGGGCCGATGACGATGAAGCCAGCGAGCGCCCAAATCGTCGGCGGCACGGCGGCGAGATCGACCTGCGCGATCGGACCTGCCCCAAAAGCCATCGTCGTGGCAGCGCCGACGAGGTAGAGGGCCGCGGTCATCGGCAGCGGGTCGAGCCCAGCGGCGGCGCGGCGGCCGAGCGCGATGAAGAGCGCGTAGGAGAGCGAATTGCCGAGCATCATCAGATCGCCGGCGAGCACGCTCTCGCCAAAGCTCGCCGCGGGGGCGCCGTCGCGGGCGCGGAGCCAGTCGCCAGGGGCAGCGAGCGCCTGGTCGACGCCGAGCAGGACGACGACGCCGGCGAGGCCGAGCAGGACGCTGGCGAGGCGGCGGGCGTCGAGGCGCTCGTCGCCGAGCAAGACGGCGAGGCCGAGCGTCTGGGCGGGCAGCGTCGCCATCACGAGGACGCCGTGGATCGCGGTGGAGCGGCTGATCCCGGCGTTGAAGAGGAGCTGGTTGAGGGTGATGCCGAGCAGCGCCAAGCCCGCGAGGCGAGCCCACACGCGGCCGCCACGCGGCCAGCGGGCGCCGGTGAGGGTGACGAGCAGGGCGAGGAGCACAGCGCCGCCTGCGGCGCGGAGCGCCGTCCAGGCGATCGGGTCGACCACCGCCGTGACCTCGCGGGCGACGCTGTAGTGGAGACCGAAGAGGATCTGGACGGCGACGAGGGCGCCGAGGGCGCGACCGCGCTCGACGTGCGCGAGGGTAGGCAGCGGCACAGGGGCCCCTTGCTAGCAGGGGCGCGCGGGCGAGGCACGCAGCGGCCGCGTGCGGGGAATCTCGCGGGTCACTCGGGGATCAATAGGGGCCTGTGTGCAGGGAGATCTGCAGCTGCTTCCCGTCCAACTTCCGCAGGACCGGGACAAGTCGGCCCAGCTCGGCGCCGTAGTCACACAGCAGCGCGACCCGTGCAGCCGCGACCTCGGTGGTCATCGCCACCACGTGGCCATGGGACATCCGAGCCGCCGTAGCGGGGCCCAAATAGACATCCGACACCTCGCACTCAGGCTTCTCCGCGAGGAACTCGAAGCGACCCACGCGCTCGCCCCCCACCCATAACTCGTACGAACCCACGCCGGCCCCTCGAAGGTCCGCGAGCAGCCCGTGCAATTGGAACGACGTGCACGAGGCCTCGGCGCGCACCTCAACCCGCTCAGGCCGGACTGAAGCGAGACACCGCCGCAGCGACGGCGCCGCGCCGCGATCGTGCGCCCCTGCCTGAAACCCTGGTGTCCTGGAAACGCCCACCTCACCGCCGAGCAGCGTGACCTGCTCCGGCGTCATCACCACCGTCACGGCCGCCCGCGCCACGGAGCAACCAGCGGGCAAGGGCGACGATCCGGTACCAGCCTCTGGAGGCCCGTCGACCACGGTCTGAGCGGCAGCCGGCGACCCGCGCGCCGCAGCCTCGCGCGCAGCGGCGTCTTGGTCCCCGGAGCTGTGGCGCGGCCCCTCCCCGCGTGCGCAGTGAAGCGCGCTCAGGGCGGTCAAGCCCAGCCCGAGGGCGAGACCTACCGATCTCCCGGGGTTCACCGCGCGCCGCACACGCGTTAGCTTGCCCGCCATGCAGGTCAGCGTCTACAGCGCCCGTCCCTACGACCGGGTCTACCTAGGGCGCGCCAATCACGGCGCTCGTCACCGATTCATCTATCTTGAGGGCCGCCTCGACGAGGCGAGCGCCGCCGCCGCCGCCGGATCGCAGGCGGTTTGTGTCTTCGTCAACGACCACCTCGACGCCCGCGTACTCACCCGCCTCGCCGACGCCGGAGTCCGCCTCATCGTGCTGCGATGCGCAGGTTTTAACAACGTCGACCTAGAGGCCGCCGCGGCCCTCGGTCTCGCGGTCGGCCGCGTCCCTGAGTACTCGCCGCACTCTGTCGCCGAGCACACTGTCGCGCTGATCCTCGCCCTCAACCGCAAGATCCACCGCGCCCACGCCCGCGTACGCGAGGGCAACTTCGCGCTCGAAGGTCTCTTGGGGTTTGATCTCCACGGCCGCACCGTCGGCGTCATCGGCACGGGCACTATCGGCGCCTGCTTCGCGCGGATCATGGCCGGATTCGGCTGCCACCTGCTCGCCTACGATCCCAAGCCCAACCCCGCCTGCCTCGCCCTCGGCGCCCGCTACGTCGAGCTCTCGGAGCTGCTCGCCGGCAGCGACATCATCAGCCTTCATTGCCCGCTCAACCCGCGCACCCACCACCTCATCGACGCGAGCGCCCTCGCAGGAATGAAGCCCGGTGCGATGCTCATCAACACCAGCCGCGGCGCCGTCGTCGACACCCGCGCCGTGATCGCCGCGCTCAAGACCGGCGCCCTCGGCAGCCTCGGCATCGACGTCTACGAAGAAGAGGCTGATCTCTTCTTCCACGACCTCTCCGACGAGGTCATCCACGACGACGTATTCGCCCGCCTGCTCACCTTCCCCAACGTCGTCATCACCGGCCACCAGGCGTTCTTCACAGAAGACGCCCTCGCCGAGATCGCGCGGATCACCGTCGCCAACCTCGACGCCTACGAGGAGCGAGGCGCCCCCCTGCACGCCGTCTCGACCGAGCGCCTCGTCTCACCGTAGCGACGACGCCTTACCCCGTCGAACGCGCGCTCCCGCCCGCCGCGGCGACTTACAAGCGGGGAGCGCCCGCCGCCCGCCGCCGCCGGAGCGCCGTGAATCCCAGCGCCAAGAGCGCGAGCGACGAGGCGCCGTCTGCGGCGATCGAGCACCCCTTCGCCGCGGCGGGCGGCTCGCTCGCGGGCGCCTCGCTGGCGGGAGCGCAGCGCTGGCACTCGTAGCTCACCGTGCTCGGCGGCGTCCCCTGCGAGTAGTCGAGGCGCGAGCAGGTGTCGGCCACGCAGCGCCCCGCGGCGACGCTCGCGGTCGTGCACGCGTCGCCGGCCTTCTTGCCGTCACAGGCCAGGTTCTCCTCCGGCGGAGGCAAATCGGCGCCGGCCTCCTGCGCGCAGAACAGGGTCACGAGGGCGAAGACGACGGCGATCGGGCGGACGTACGGCATGCCCCACTGTCGTCGATCTCCCGCGAACCATCCAGGGGCGAGCGCCACCTCTCACGCTTCGTCACCGCTTACGCGCCGCGCGACCGCTCATCCTCGATCCGCCTTGCCGCGCCGCCGATCATCGGCACAATCCCGCGCATGCTCGCCGCCCGCACCAGCCTCGCCCTCAGCCTCACCTTCGCCTGCGCCCTCGCCTGCGCCCCCCAAGGCGGCGACGACACCGCGACCGCCGGCACCACCACCGACACCGACACCACCACCACCTCGTCCACCTCCACCACCTCCTCCTCTGGCGCCGCGACCACCGCCGATCCCGAGAGCACCACCGCCGATCCCGAGAGCACCACCGCCGACCCTGACACCACCACCGGCGGCGGCGAGCTCCTCTGCCCCGCCTCGATCGAGGCCGCCATCCTCGCCTGCGTCGACGCCCTCAAGGCCGACCCTGAGCTCAGCGACAAGGTCTTCCTCCTCGACATGCTCCTGAGCTGCGCCGACGCCGAGCCGGTCGCCGACGACTACGACGCCCACTGCGCCCAAGACCCCGACGACCCGATCTGCGCGCTCGACTATCGCACCTTCATCGTCGAGGTCTTGCCGCAGTGCACCGCCGGCGCCCAGGCCGCCCTCTTCGCCGACGTCTGTCTGCTCCCCGAGGCCTACCGCGACCTCCTCTTCACCCCGAGCATCACCCTCATGGAGCGCCGCTTCATCGCCGATCCCGCCGAGCTCTCGCCGGTCGAGGCCGACCAGCTCCTCTTCACCAGCGCCGAGCTCGGCTTCCCTGTCGTCGACGTCGCCGACGCCCTGCTCGCCACCGACGACGGCGGCTTCGAGCAGCTCACCGTGCTCGACGTCGGCACCGATCGGGTCCTCGTCGTCTACAGCGCCCACTACGGCGACACCCGCGTCGGCCGCGCCTTCTTCCAAAACACCTTCACCGTCGTCGGCGCGATCGAAGACGGCGACTTCACCCGCTGCGGCGTCGAGCGCGGCGTCGAGGGCCAGCCCTGCGAGGCCCCCGCCGATGACATGGTCTGTGGGCCAGGTTTCACCTGCGAGGGCATGCTCCCCGGCGAGCAGCCCGGACAGCTCCTCGGCCCGGGCGTCTGCCGCCACACCGCCCCGCCGCCCGGCCAGGACGCCCCCTGCGCCAGCGACGACGCCTGCGCCCCCACCGACGCCGGCCTCCTCTGCCAGCCCTTCTCGAGCAAGCAGCCGGACGGCCTCTGCCGCCCTGGCTGGATGCGCCACACCTTCGGCGCGCAGCTCGTCGAGCTCGTCCCGGGCGCCACCACGACCCTCCCGATCATCGTCTCCGGCCTCGCCACCGTCGCCACCCGCGCCCGCCTCGACCTCACCCTCGGCCAAGCCGCCGCCAACGGCCTCATCATCCGCCTCATCAACCCGATCGGCACCGAGGCGCTCGTGCTCGACACCACCGGCGCCCCCACCCTCGACATCCACCTCGACCTCCTCGACCTCCCCGTCACCGGCGACGAGCCCGTCAACGGCGTCTGGCGCCTGGAGATCGACGACGCTGGCGGCGCCGCCCAAGGCGCCGTCTACCAGCTCGCCCTCACCCTCGACAGCCGCTGGGACTGATCGCGCCCGCCGCCATCGCTCAGCGCCGGGCCGACTCACCGCCACGGCGCGCCGCCGTCGTCTTCGCCGCCTTCTTCGCCGCAGCGGCTCGCGCCCTATCTATTTCATAACGCTTGACAAAGACCGCCGCGGTCACGCGGCGGAGCAGCGCCGCGATCACCTCCAGCGGCAGGTCTTCGAGCTTCTTGAAGCGCACGCACGCCTTCCCCATATCGAGCCGCTTGCCCGCCTTCGCCCAGGCCTCGCGGAGCCACGCCAGCTCCGCCGCCGCCTCGCCGTCGCCGTCGCCCTCGTAGACGCAGCTCAAATAGAGCGACATATGATTCTTCTGCGACGCGATCCCGGCGAAGGGCAGTGGTTGCTTCGGGTCGCAGTGATACCCTGCTGGGTAGATCCGGTGCGGCACGTAGTAGCCGATCATCCCGTATTGCACGCCCTCTTCGATGTCTGCGTCGAGGTTCGCGAGGATCGTCTCGCGCAGCGCCGAGAGCGCGCGGCGGCGCTCCTCAGGCAGGGAGTCGAGGTATTCGGGGACGGTCTTGGCTTTGGACTGCATGGTCGGGCTCATCTGCTCGATCGGGGCGCCCCTCACGGGCGCGGCGGGCACGCACCTCTCGGATCGAGCGATCGATCCCGGAGCGCGCCGGCCCGACCTTACCCGAAGCGCGAAACCATGTCCCGTAGGCGTCAGCCGACCTCGCGCCGCCCCGTCTTTGTCGTGTACGTGAGACCCTGAGACCGACCGATGCCCGACGCCCGCGCCCCCGCTGCCTCCCGAACGCCCGCGCCAGGCCCTGGAGCCCTGCGTTTCATCCTCGGCGCTCGTCGCCGCGGCTTCCTCGCCCACGTCGGCGAGCTCTGGCGCGAGTACGGCGACACATTCCAGGTGCGGATCGGCGGCCGCACGCTCCTCTTCGTCATCCACCCAGACGCGGTGGAGCGCGTCCTCGTCAGCGAGCGCGACAACTACGACAAGCGCGCGAGCTACGACGGGGTGCGCAGGTACCTGCTCGGCGAGGGCCTCGTCGCCAGCACCGGCGAGCTCTGGCGCCGACAGCGTCGCCTCATGGCCCCATTTTTCACCCCCAAGAGCGTCCAGAGCTACACCGAGATGATCCTGCGAGACGGCGCGCAGCTCGTCGAGCGCTGGAGCGGGCTCGCCAAGCGGCGCGCCGAGGTGGAGATCGACCACGAGATGGCCGCCGTCACCGCCTCCATCATCTTGAAGGCGATGTTCAGCGCCGAGACGATGGAGTCGATCCCGCCGATGAAGGACGCCATCGGCACCATGATCAGCTTCGCCGACGCCCAAGGGGGCGTGATCCTCCCCCTGTGGCTCCCCACCGCCAAGAACCGCAAGTACCGCGCCGCGCGGGCGCTGGTGCACCGGTCGATCGACGAGATCATCGCCCGCAGGCGCCGCACGGACGAGTCGCAGTGGCCCGACGATCTCCTCACCCGGCTCATGAAGGCGCGCGACGAGCAGACCGGTCAGGCGATGTCGGAGGGCCTGCTGCGCGACGAGTCGCTCACCATCTTCGTCGCCGGACACGAGACCACCGCCACCACCATGACCTTCGCCTGGTACGCGCTCGCCGCGAACCCGGGCGTCGCCGAGCGCCTGCATGAAGAGCTCGACCGCGTGCTCGGCGGACGCTCGCCGACCGCGAACGACCTACGCCAGCTCCCCTACACCTTGCAGGTGATCAAAGAGGTCCTGCGGCTCTACCCCCCCGCCCCCTTCTACGCGCGCGACGCCGTGGACCCCGGCGAGCTCGGCGGCTTCCACGTACCCGCGCGCGCCACCGTGCTGCTCTCGCCCTACTACACCCACCGCCACCCCGATTTTTGGGAGCACCCCGAGCGCTTCGATCCAGAGCGCTGGACCCGCGAGCGCGAGGCCGTCCGTCACGGCCACGCCTACCACCCCTTCTCGGGCGGCCCGCGCGTGTGTATCGGCAACAGCTTCTCCTTGCTCGAGAGCCAGATCCTGCTCGCCCAGCTCGCCCAGCGCTTCAGCCCGCGCCTGCGCGCCGGCTACCGACCGCGCTGGCAGATGCGCGGCACCCTCAGCCTCACCGACGGCCTACCGATGACCATCGAGCCGCGCTGACCCCCCGCGGTTGCCATCGTCTGCACCGCCGCGCTAACGTCGCCAGCATGCAGCCCGCGGCGAAGCCGACCCAGATCACCTGCCCCGCCGGCTTCTGGATCCGCCTCGTCGCCGCCTCCATTGATCTCATGCTCATCGCCACCCTCGCCGCCACCCTCGCGGGCGAACTCGACCTGCACCCATACGCTCCGATCCCCTACTCCGCGATCGAGTCCGACGACTTCATCCTCGTCCTCCTCCTCCGCCACTGGACCCCCTTCATCCTCCTCTTCACCGCGCTCTCCGCCGCCTACAAGACGCTGCTCGTGGGCGCCTGGGGCGGCACGATCGGCAAGCTCGGCTTCGGCCTCCGTGTCGTCCGCTTCAGCGACGGAGGTCGCGTCCCCTATGGGCGCGCCCTCGCCCGCGGCCTCGCCCAGATCCTCTCGTTCGTCGCCTTCTTCCTCGGCTACACGTGGATCGCCCTCGCCCCCGCGAAACGCGGCTGGCACGACTACCTCTGTGCCACCCGTGTCGTCCATCGCCGCCCTGCGTGAGCCGTCGAGGGAGCCCCTCGCCGTCGCCTGCGCCGCGCTCGATCGCCTCGCCCGCGCCGGACCTGCGGCGCCCAACAAGAGCGCCCCGCCGACCGGCCAGCAGGAGCACGCGCGGACCTGCTCCTTCGCCGCCTGCGCCCCTCGCTTGAAGCACGTCGACCCGCGTGTTCTGCTGACACCTCGCGGGACGCGGAGGGTGGGATCACATGACGAGCATCTACGGGATCATCAAGGACTACTACGGGTCGAATCAACTCGCTCAGCAGCTCAAGGACGAAGAGAAGCGCCTCGGCTACGTCGCCCTCAACAAGCTCCCCGGCTGCCAGATCATGGCGAACAACCCCACCAGCTTCGCCGCCCTCTTTAAGGCCTTCACCACCTACGTGCACAGCAGCGGCTACACCTGGAACGGCAGCGCAGGCGGCGGCACCGGCTCCCCCTTGCTCGACGGAGAGAAGAGCACCGGCGAGTGCCTCATGTTCGCGCGCGCCCTCTCGATCCTCGCCTACGCCCCCAAGCCCTACGGCCTCGCCCTCAACAAGGACGACGTGAACTTCACCTCGTACACCGGCCTCAACAAGAAGGGCTTCGTCAGCGCGCACAACACCGTGCTCAACCTCGCCGCCAACGTCAACGGCCAGGCCCTCTACGTGTGGGAGAACCACAAGGTCATCGCTTATCAAGGCCGCTACTACGACCCCTCCTACAACAAGATCTACGACGACCTCCGCGACATGGCCCTCTACCACATCCTCGACACCGTCGACTTCGGCGGCGTCGACTACCACCAAGCCGAGCGCCGCGGCGACACCCAAGGCTACTGGTTCAAGGAGCAGCCAACCGGGACCTACTACGGCCCCTCCAAGCGCGCCCCCTTCTGAGTTCCCCACCGGCTGACGCCGACCCGTGGGGATGAAAGTCGGCGAAGGACCGTGGGGCCCGAGAACGATGTTTTCTGGCCGACTTTCTTGAGAGCGCTCCCACGGGCGCCCGCGCCCGGCTCGGTCACGCCGCTCGTCGCCCGCGCTCGACCAGCGCCGCCGCTGCCGGGGCCAGCACCGCCTTCACCCCGATCTGCAGCGCCGCCGCCCGCGCCGCCGCGCTCATCAGCCCGTGGCCGGCCAGCGCCCCGTCCTCGCACGCCGCGGTCGCCAGCTCCGCCGCCAGCCCGCGCTCCAGCGCCGCCAGCGCCTCATCCAACTCCTGGATCAGCCCCGCCCGCGCCGCCTCGTCCATCGTCTCCATCAGCCACGCCAGCGTCCGCCAGCCCAGCGCCGCGTGCCGCCCCTCGTCCGCCGCGATCTTTAAGAGAGCGCGCCGCACCGCCGGATCGCTCGCCCCTGCCGCCGCCGCCTGCGCCTCGATCGCCGCCAAGCTCTCGCCTACGCACGCCTCGCGCAGCACCGCCAGCGCCACCGCCGCGTGATCGCTCGCCCCGCTCAGCGCCCCTGCCAGCGCCAGCGGACCTGGCCCTAAGGCCTCACCCGCGTACGCGCTCGCCAACGCGAAGCAGATCTGCGCGTGCTCCACCTCGTCCTTCAGCGCCTCTTGCGCCGCCAGCACCAGCTCTGGCGGCGCCGCCAGCCCCAGCAGATCCAGCACGAAGCGCGCGAACGAGGCCACGCTCGCGTGCTCCATCGCCGCCGCCGCCGCCCAGTGCTCGCGCAGCGCCGCCCGCTCGGTCGCGTCCAGCCGCGCCACCTCGGGCCCGGGCCCCTGTCCCTTCGACCATGTACTGCCGCGGATCACCGGCGCCACCCTCGCCGCCTCGTCGACCAAGAACGGCCGCCCGCACACCGCCCCGTTGCACGTCCACTTCGGCTCCGGCGACGACTCGAACACGCACTTGTCGCCGCACTCATCGTCGCCGTAGCAGTCGTCGCTCGGCCCGTGGCACGCCGTCAAGAAGCCGCCCGGCTCGCAGGTGTCTGGCGACAGCGCGCACAGGTACCCCCCACAGTCGCTGTCCGCCACGCAGCCGCCCTGCACGCACTCTGTGTACCACCCGAGCCCGTCGCCCGCGCAGCGACAGATCTCCCCCGCGCCGCAGTCCGAGTCGCTCACGCAGCCGTACACGCACGAGCAGGTCCCACCCTCGAGCGCCCCGCCGAAGGCGACGTCTTGGTGGCACGCGCCGTGCGGAAATTCCACGCAGTCGGCGTCTGACTGGCAGCCGCCGCCCGAGCTGTCCATACACGTCGAAGGCGTCGCGGGCGCCAGGCAGTCCTTCGGCAGCACCCGGTGGATCGTCCCGTCCGCGCAGATCTCAAAGCCCGAAGGCGCCGGCGGATCCACGTGCGCCTGCGGGATCGGCTCCGACCCCTCGCAGCCCATCGGCGTCAGCCCCGTCGTCTCCGCGCTCGTCGACCCCTCGCTCGTCGACCCGCTCGTCGACCCCTCGCTCGTCGACCCTTCGCTCGTCGACCCTTCGCTCGTCGACCCGCTCGTCGACCCGCTCGTCGAGCCCTCGCTCGTCGACCCAGCCGTGCCGTCGTCATCGCCGCCCTTGCCCTCACACCCGGGGGCCAGCGCGACCCCTAACGCGAGCAAGATCGAGTGACGCAGCGGAGCGAGGTCAGAGAGACAGATCGGCATGACGCATTGCACTCCTCGCGCCGCGCCGCGTCAAGCCCGTCTCTACCCGCGCGCCCGCCGCTCACGGGCAGTTGCCCGACGTCACCTTCTGGTTCGTCTTCGGCACCCCGCCGGCCACGTCGACGAACGACAGCGGGATCGACTGGCAGTTCGCCACCCCGCAGTCCTCCGTGCGCATCACGTGCGCGTGCCGGCCCGTCGAGTAGCCCGTCGACCCGGAAGCGCCCACCGAGGCCCCGCGCGGCACAAATTCGCCCAGCGCCACCCCTACCGCGCTCAAGTGTTTATAGATCGAAGCCGCCCCGTCGCCGTGCCGCAGCACCACCAGGTTCGCGTAGGGGAAGCACTCTTGTCCGCCGCCGTTGTAGCAGGGGTCGCCCGGACCTGTCTGATCGTACACATGGATCACCACCCCGTCGGCCATCGCCACCAGCGGCGTGCCGACCCCGATCGCGAAGTCGAACGCGTACGCCGCCTTGCCTTGGTGGCTGAAGCCGCCGAAGTTCCCCTGGCTGATCGTCGCCGAGCTCCCGCACTGGAGCGGCAGATAGTACCCGTCTGGCGGCAGCAGCTCCGGCGCCTCCTCGAGCGTACACGCCACAAAACCCGCGAAGACGAAGCCTTCGATCCCGCCGCTCGCGATCTCATACCAAGTGTCCACCCCGCCGATCGACTCTCCCTGCGCGATCGCCAGCACATCGACGATCGTGTGGTTCGGCAGCGCCCCCACCGGCGCCCCCTGCGTCGACGGATCAGGCCGCACGTTCAGCGTCTGCCCTGGCGCCACCATCACCTTCACCCGCGGGCACATGTCCATCGCATCCTCCCCCGTCGTCGCCTCCCCCGTCGTCGCCTCCCCCGTCGTCGCCTCCCCCGTCGTCACCTCCCCCGTCGTCACCTCCCCCGTCGTCGCCTCCCCCGTCGTCGCCTCCCCCGTCGTCTCGCTGCCGCTGCTGCTCGCAGCCCCGCTCGCGCTCGTCGACGCCTCACCGCCCGACGACGACGACGACGACGCCCCCTCACTCTCACCGACCGAAGCCGACCCCGAGTCATCGGCGCAGCCGACCCAACAGATCGCCGCAACAACCGGCCATAGAAGCGTACTGGGGCGCATACGCGCACCCTGCCGCAGACCGCGCGCGATTTCAAGCACCTTCAACCGACTGGTCACCCGCGATCCGGAGTACCATCGCGCCGATGTCCAGCCGCCTCCTCCTCACCGTCATCGCCAGCGCCTCACTGCTCGCCGCCTGCGGCAAGGAGGGCGACAAACCGGCCCCAGAGGCCTCTGCGGGGGAGGCCGCCAAGCCCCCCGAGCAGCCTCGCGATCCTGACGCCAGCGTCGACAAGGTCGTCACCGCCGTCGACATCACGGGCCCGGTGCCGCCCGAGATCAGCGCCACCTTCTTCATCCTCGACGGCGCGCTCGTCCCGCTCGGCTGCTTTGACAAGGCCAAGAACAAGCTCGCTGCGGGCAAGGACTGCCTCTCACTGACCCCACCTGGCGCTGAGGTCTATTTGAAGTCCGCGCACAGCGCCCAGGTCGACGCCATCGGCGCCCCCAAGCGCGCCCTCTGCGAGATCGGCGACGGCGAGCCCACCAGCCTCGCCTCCCCCCTCGTCGACAGCGGCGCCGTCTTTGACTGGGCCACCAGCCCCAAGTCTGCCGCCCAGAAGGTCCTCAGCGTCTCTCCCGACACCTGGGGCAACGCCCCCTCCGCCAGCGACGAGGAGCGCGCTGCGGTTCAAGCGGCCGCCGCCGCCGTCGACAAGCAGGTCGGCGCCAACAAGGCCGAGCTACACCAAGCCGCCAGCATCGACCTCGACGGCGACGGCAAGGACGAGCGCGTCTTCTCCGCCTACGTCGTCAACCCGCGCGACACCGCCCGTTACCTGTTTAGCGGCATCTTCGTCGCCCGCGGCAGCGATCCGACCAAGCTCCTCCTCGTCGAGCAGACCCGCACCAACTCTGAGGTCTTCAAGCTCCGCGCCGCCGCGGATCTCAACGGAGACGGCGTGCACGAGCTCTGGATCAACGCCGCCTTCGACGAGGGCGGAGGAGACCGCATGTACCAGTGGAAGGGCGACAAGTTCGAGCCGCTCGGCAAGTGGACCTGCGGCATGTGATCGACGCCCGCGCGCCCTCACGACGCGCGCGACACGTCGACGTCGAGCTGAAACAGCCGCTCGTCCACCGCGAAGATCCACCGGCGCCCGCGCGCCTCCACCTTCACCACCTCGCCGTGGCTCTCGAGGTGCAGGCGCTCCTCGAGCTCGCCGCTGTCCCACCGGCGCGAGCGTCGGCTCAGCACCCGCACGTCCTCCTCTACCACCAGCCCGCCTGGCTCCGCGCGCGGCGTGATCCTCAGCTCGATCACCACCTCCAGCGCCCCGTCATCGAAGCGCACCTTATGGTCGACCGACGCCGGGATCCCGATCATCGTCGCCACCACTGGTTGCGCCAGCACCCGCGAGGGCACCTCCGCCGCGCCCACTCGCTGCGCCTGCGGGTCCTCGATCAGCCGCAGCGTCGCCCGCACCTGCACCGCCTCCGCCGTGCTCAACCCGCGCAGCTCCGACGAAGGAGCTGGCCGCGACGGCGCGGTCTGGTGCGCCGCCGCCTCGCCGATCGCCGCCGCCGGAGCCGCCCGCACCTTCTCTGGCGGAGCGAAGTCGACCGTACGCGTCACCACCAGCGCGCCCGCCGCCGCCAGCACCAGGTACCCGTGCTGCGCCAAGAGGCGCCGCGTCTTCATCGCCGCCGCGCGGATCGCCGCGCTCGCTCGCTCCCCGGACATCGCCGCGACGCTGGCACGAGCGCGCGCGTCCGGCAACTTTCTCGCCGCCGCCGGGGCCCCGCCCTCGGCGGGCCTCAGCGCCCTGGCAGCGGCATCACCTCCTCGCACTGCGCCCCTGAGATCCGCAGCGAGCCGCCCTCCACCCGCACCTCCGCCGCCGCCAGCCCGCGCGTCCCCTCGCCTGCGAGCAGCGGCCCGCGGATCGCCGTCACCACATCTGACCCTTGGGACAGCACAAGATCGATCGTCTCCCCGTCGATCTCATCGCTGCAGCGCCGCGCGCACCCCAGCTCGCCCTCACACGCGACCAGCCCCCCGCTCGGATCCTCCTTCGCCTCGATCGGCGCGAACGCCCACTGCTCCCAGTGGATCACCGTCGCCTCCCCGCGGTTCACCGTCGCCCGGCTGTTCGCCCCGCACGGCCCCATCGCCAGCCGCCCGACGATCGCCGCGCTCAGCCGCCCCGCCGCGTCCGCCGTCACCACCACCAGCGCGTGCTCCCCCGCCTCCGAGTAGCGCCGGCTCACCCACGGCCCCGCCGGCGCCTCTGCGCACGCGTCGAAGGTCGTCGTCGCCCCCTCATCCAACCACTCCGAGTGGCACACGATCTTCTGCGCCACCGCCTCGCTCAGCGGCGCTGGCTCGGCGTCGACCAGCCCCTCACGCGCGAGCATCGCCCACAGCGCCGTCCACGAGTCGAAGCGCTCCAGCCTCGCCGCCTCCGTCACCTCCACCGGGCACACCCGCGCCGTGCCCGCCTTCGCCGCCCTCGCCTTGCTCGGCAGCAGCGCGTCGGCCCGGCTGAAGTGCCGCCGCGCCGCCGCCGCGTCCCCGCGCTTCTCCGCCAGCTCCCCGAGCTGCGTCGCGATCATCGCCTCCACCTCTCGCGGCCCCGGCATCGCCTGCACCGCCCCCAGATCCGCCGCAGCGCCGTCCAGATCGCCTTGCAAGAGCCGCGCATAGCCGCGCCCTGCCAGCGCCATCGGGTGCCCCTCCAGCGCCGCCAACGCCTCGTCGAAGCGCTCGACCGCCGCCGCGTAGCGCCGCCCTCGCGTCAACCGCCGCCCCTCTCGGATCGCCGCCCAGAACGCCGCGCGCGCCTCTACCGGCGCCTCCTCAAGCACGATCTCGCGCCCTCGCCGCAGCATCGTCCGCGCCACCCGCGAAGGCGGCGGCGGCCCCTGCTCAGCCGCCCGCCGCGCCAGCTCCTCCGGCGTCTCCACGGGCGCGCTCGGCGGCGTCGCGCGCACCGGCGGCGCCGCTGGAGCCGCCTCTTCGCACCCTCCCAACAAAAACCCAGCGATCACCACCACCGCGAGCGAAGAGAGATCTCTTCCTACCGTCATGCCGCGATCCTGCCACGCTCGACCCACGCCCGTCACCTCCACGCCGTACGCGCCGGCCCCTCGCGATATAGTCCACCGCCATGCCGAGGCCGCAGCGACACCTGAGCCTGGCCGCGCGCGCCCTGCTCGCCACCGCCGCCTGCCACGGCCCTCAGCCCCATGCAGCCGACCAGCCCGCGCCCTCACCCGCCCGCCGAAGCGTCGACCCAGCGCCCACCACCGAGCTCCGCCTGCACGCCGGCTACTACGACAGCGCCGTCCTCCTCCCTGGCGCCCCGCTTTACCTCTACGCCCGCGGCGAAGGCCCTCTAGAGCTCCGCGCCCGCAGCTTCGGCCTGGGCGAGCTCGGCGTCCACCTCCGAGCCCGCTGGGTCGCCCCGCAGCAGCCCTGGCCCGCCGCAGTGCCGCCCCCCACCGCCACGATCCAGCTCCAGCGCACCGCCGACGATCGCCCCATCCCGATCGATCTAGCCCCATACTTCGCCAGCGCGTCCGCCAGGAGCGCCGGCGAGCCGCTCCTGCTCACCTTCCACGCCCCCGCCGATCAGCTCGCCTTCGCCCAGCTCGTCCAGATCACCGATCTCGGCCTCACCGTCGCCCTCGACGCCCGCGGCGGCCTCGTCTGGGTCACCCACCTCGCCACCGGCCAGCCCCTCGCCGGCGTCTCTCTCACCCTACGCAGCCAACACGACGACACCCCTCGCTGGAGCGGCCGCAGCGACCGCGACGGCCTCGCCGTGATCGACGGCGTCGGCCTCGAGGGCGGCCTCGTGCTCACCGCCAGCGCCGACCAGCAGATCGCCTACCTCCCGCTCCACCAGGATCTTTTGGAGCGCTACTGGGGCCCCGGGAGCGCGACGACCGAAGACCTACGCGCCCTCATCACCAGCGATCGAGCCCGCTACGCCCCTGGCGAAGCGCTACGGCTCGCCGGCCTGCTCCGCCGCGTCGAGCGCGGCCCGACGGGCGGCCTCCATCACCCCCAAGGCGCCGCGCGCGCCAGCTACACCCTCCACTCCCCGAGCGGCGCCACCCTCGCCGCGGGTCCCCTCCCCCTCACCGCCGAGGGCGCCTTCACCCTCGAGATCCCCCCACCAAGCGCCGCCGAGCCCGGAGATCACGTCTTTTCAATCCTCATCACGGGCGCCCCAGATCACCCCGACGACCCGCCGATCACCTTCTCTCATCCCCTCGCGATCGGCCCCGACTCCGCTCACCTCGCCTCGGCATCACAAACACAAACACAAACACAAACCCAAACCCAAACACAAACCCAAACCCAAACCCAAACAGCCCCACAAACCCAAGCGCTTCAGATCATCCCCGAAGACCCTCACACACATAAGGGTCAGGTCGCGCCCTACGAAGCCGGCCAACTCGCCTCGCTCCTGATCCGCCGCGACCCCAGCGTCGGCCAGGGCGCCCCGGCCCGCGGCCTGCTCCTGCTCGAGCGCGAGGGGATCCTCGGCCACCACCTCTTCCAGGTAGACGGCGACCGAGCCCGAGTCGAGCTGCCGATCCCCGCGAGCGCGCCCCCGAACCTGCACCTCACCGCCTTGCTCGTCCACCCGGGCCACCCCGCGTTCACCGTCGCCGCCCTCGATCTGCCGATCTCCCTCGAACCCAAGCGGATCCGCCTCGAGGTCCGCCCCCAGCCCCCAGGCCGCCCAGGCCCGCTCCGTCTCGAGATCCGCGCCACCGACGCCGAAGGCGCCCCACTGCCCGCCCTCCTCCTCCTCGACCTCATCGATCCCACGCTCCCCCTCCCTGATCCCCTCGCCTTTTTTTACAGCCCCAGCCCCAGCGACGTCGGCCTCTTCGACCTACGCACCTACCTGCTCCCTCCCGCCGACGCCCCCCTCGCACCGCCCCCCCAGGCGACCCCCGAGCCCCTCCCCGTCGCCGCCCCCACCCTCACCGCCGCCGCGCCCTCGCCCGCGCCTCAGCCCCTCCACGAGCCCTTCTACACCCTACCTGAGGGCTCTCGCCTGCGCCGCACCGACGCCAGCGGCGCCCTCTTGGTCGAGCTCCCCCGCGCCGCCACCTCCACAAGCCGATCTCCCCAGCGCCTGCGGATCCTCGCCCTCGATCCCCGCCGCCCCGACCGCCTCGGCGTCGGCGAAGCCCTCCTCGTCCCCCCAGCCGCCCAAGAGTAGACACCATGCCCCTCTCTCTCTTAGATTTCATAACATTAATCAAACCCAACCCCCGGCGACGCGGCGCCCGCTACGCGCTGCTCTGCGCCCTCCCCCTCAGCGCCTGCCCCGAGCCCGAAGGCGGCGACACCCTCTCCTCCACCACCTCGACCGCGACGGCCGCCACGCAAGATCCCGCCACCACAACAACCACCACCACCGACCCCACGGGCACCTCCAGCCCCGCCGAGACGACCACAACAACAACAACCACCGATCCCACCACAGGCCCGACAACAACAAATAACACCACCACCACCACCACCACCACCGACTCCGACTCCGACTCCGACGCCACGTCCGCGGGCGACTGCCAGCTCGCGGACATTCTCAGCGAAGCCGACTGGGACGCCCTCTTCCTGCACAAGGACGACCCCGCCTGTTTTGGCGAGAACTACAGCTACCCCGGCCTGATCGCCGCCGCCGCGGACTACCCCACCTTCGCCTGCGAGGGCGACCTCGCGCGTCGCCGCCGCGAAGTCGCCGCGTTCCTCGCTCAGATCAGCCACGAGACCACCGGCGGCTGGGCCGACGCCCCTGACGGCCCCTACGCCTGGGGTCTCTGTTTTATCGAGGAGATCGGCTGCGGCGGCGGCGGCTGCGCCCAGTACTGCGACCCCAACAACGTGCAATACCCCTGCGCCCCCGGCGAGACCTACCACGGCCGCGGCGCGATCCAGCTCAGTTGGAACTACAACTATGGACAGGCCGGCGACGCCCTCGGCGTCGACCTGCTCAGCGACCCCGGGCTCGTCGCCAGCGACAGCAAGCTGGCGATCCAGACCGCCCTGTGGTTCTGGATGACCCCACAGGCCCCCAAACCCGCCGCCCACGACGTCATGGCCGGGATCTGGCAGCCCAGCCCCGCCGACGTCGCCCAAGGCCGCCTCCCCGGCTATGGTTTGACCACAAACATCATCAACGGCGGCATCGAGTGCGGCAAGCCCACCACCCCCGCCGTCGAGGATCGCGTCGGCTTCTTCACCCGCTACGCCCAGCAGCTCAGCGTCGACGTCGGCGACAACCTCTACTGCGACCAGATGGCCCCGTACATCTGAGCCCGCGTGCCGCACCACGACCCCCAACGCCCGCCGCTCGGCCTGCTCGGCGGCCTCGATCCCACCGGCGGCGCCGGGCTCCTGCGCGACCAGTGGACCGCGCGCACGATCGCCCCCGATCTGCGGCTCTTACCCGTCATCAGCGCCTGGACCCGCCAAGGCGCCGGCGCCCCCGCGCGCGCCTACCCCCGCCCCTGGAGCGACGTCGCCGCCGAGCTCGCCCCGCTCGCCCACGCCGCCGCCAGCGCGCCCGTCGTCCTCAAGATCGGCGTCGTCCCCCGCCACCACCTCGACGGCCTGATCGAGCTGCTCCGCGCCCGCCCGGCGATCGCCGTCGTCTTCGATCCTGTCCTTTGGGCCAGCGACGGCGGCCCCCTGCTGGCCCCCGCGTCGCCAGGCGACTCGACCGAGAATTCTCCCCTCAAGGAGCAGCTCTGCCGGCTCGCCAGGCGCGCCGCGCTCCTCACCCCCAACCGCCTCGAGGCTGCCTGGCTCACCGGCCACGCCGCCGATGATCCGCGCCTCTTCACCGCCCTGCGGCGCGCCCTGGGCGGCGCCTCCTTCCTCCTCAAAGACGGCCACGGCAGCGGCCCCGACGTCACCGATCGCCTCTCTATCGCCGACAGCGCGCCGCTCCAGCTCACCCGCCCCCGCCTCGCCGGCCCCGACGTGCGCGGCACCGGCTGCGCCCTCGCCACCGCGATCGCCGTCCACCTCGCCCGCGGCCTGCCGCTCCCCGAGGCCGTCCACCTCGCGATCACCTGGCTCGACCAAGCCCGCCAGCGCCCCCGCCCGGGCCCCGGCGGCCGCCTCCACCTCCCTGATCCGCCGCTACCCCCAAGGCATGCCTGAACGAGGCGCGCAGAGCTGCCCGATCGGCGTCATCGCCAGGTCCACCGTCGCCGTCAGCGGCGGGTCCTTCTCCGGCACGTAGAGCCCGTGCATCGTGATCGTGTAGATCCCGACCGCCAAGTCCGAGATCACGTAGTCCACGTCGAACGCGCAGGTGCACAGGCAGGGGTCGAAGTCCGGCCCTTCGCTCGGCCACAGCTCGATCGCCGCGTCGCTCACCGCCGACGCGATCTCGATCGTCTTCACGCAGCAGTTGAACGCCCCGTTGCCGTGCGTGACCGTCAGCGCCCCGCCGACGTAGCTGTACCCCAAACACTCCTGATCCGCCGGGAACGGATCGGACATCATCGCCATCTTGCACGCCAGCGCCCCGGGCACCACGTCCGCGCGCCCGTCGTCCATCGCCGTCGTGCCGCCGTCCGTCGTGCTCGCGTCCGTCGTCGCGTCCGTCGTCGACTCGCCGCTCGTGCTCGTGCTCGTGCTCGTGCTCGTGCTCTCGGTCGCCGAGCCGCCGCTGTCATCACCCGAGCAGCCGAGCGCCAGCGCCGCGCCTAGCGGCAAAGAACGCGCCCAACAACGCCGTACAGCTCTGAGGTCCATAGGTCGCAGGCTACCAGCCTTCGCGCCATCCCGCGCGCCGAGTCGTCCGCCGCCGAGCCCTCGCACCCCGTCGCGGCCCTCGTGTACCCTGGGGTCGTGCCTGTGACGTCTGGCTGGCAGCCATCTCCGCCTGGGGGCGCCGCTGCGCCGCCGCCTGGCGCGGCGCCGCCGGCCCCGCCCGCCGGCCCGATCTCCCTGATCGAACGCCCCCGGATCCGCGACCAAGGCGAGCTCGGCTGCTGCGTCTCGATCGCGATCGTCGGCGCCCTCGAGCTCCTGGTCCGCCGCGGCCGCGTCCTGCCCGAGCTCTCCCCGCTCTTCCACTACTGGCAGGCCCGCGTCGATCACAGCGTCGCCGCCCCCCTCTCGATCCTCACCGGCCTGCAAGCCGCCGCCCAGCACGGCGTCTGTCGGCAGGCCCTCCACCCGCACCCGCTCACCGTCCAGGGCGCCATGATCCCGCCGAGCCCAGCCGCCCAGGACGACGCCGCCGCCCTCGCCGCCGCCCGCTTCGATCCCGTCACCGGCGTCCGCCTCAGCCGCTACACCTTCGCCCGCCTCCCCGATCACCGACGCCACCACCACATCCGTCAGGCCCTCGCCGCCGCCCAGCCGGTCGTCCTCGGCTTCTGGTTGACCCCCGGCTACGCCGCGATCACCCCGCAAAGGCCCGTCCACAGCCGCGACCTCGAGCCCGTGCAGCGCGTCGGCCACGCCGTGCTCGTCGTCGCCGATCACCCGGCCCGGGGCCTGCGGATCGTCGACGCCGCCGGCCCTCGCTTCGGCGCGCGCGGCACCTGGTGGCTCCCTCATGATCTCCTCGACCAGAGCGCGCTCGTCCAGGAGTGCTGGAGCCTCCAGCGCCGCGCCTGAGCGAGGGACAGAGAAATTCCGAGCCACCTCGAGCCCACGCCCACCGGAGTCACAATGCGCCCACGCACCGCAGCAGCCCTCGCCGCCCTCACCCTGCTCAGCGCCTGCAACGCTGGCCACCGCGTCTACCACGCCTCCGTCGCCCCCGAGGGCGCCCAGGGCGTCTACTACGCGCTCCCACGGGCTGTCCTTGAGGTCAGCATCGACCTCGACGCCTACCACGAGGTCCGCGGCCCGTGCGCCGACGAAGCCGCCCTCAAGGCCAGCCTCGGCCTCGCCCCGCCCGTCCCCGCCGCCAAGCAAGGCAAGCCCGGGGCCGCCCGCCCCGTCCAGAGCGAGCCGCCGGCGCCGCCCGCTCCGCCGCGGATCGCCCTCACCGCCGCGCTCAGCAGCCGCGCCGAGCCCGACCCGGACGAGATCTACCTCATCGATCTCCGCGGTCGCCGCTTCAAGAGCGCCGCCGGCGAGGTCAACCTCACCCGCGACGGCGTGCTCACCGGCGCCACCATCACCGCCGAGGATCACGCCCTCGAGATCGGCCTCGCGGTCACCGGAGCCGCCCTCGACCTCACCACCAAGGCGCTCGGCGCCGTCTTCGCGGGCGACGATCGGAGCGGCGCCTGCGGCCTCTACGCCAACCGGATCCGCGACCTCCGCGGCCAACGCCAGGCGATCTACGCCGGCACCTGGCAGGGGCTGCCCGGCGGCCTCCCGCGCGACACCCTCGATCGCGTGCTCGCCGGCATCGACGCGCAGGAGGCCGCCATCACCGACCTCTTCGTCGTCCGCGAGGAGCGTCGGCGCCGCCTCATCCGCTGCGCGGTCACCCCTCGCGCCGTCGATCCGCTGCACACCCGCAGCGACGGCCGCGAGCTCGTCTTCCCGCTGCTCACCCTCGATCGCGCGACCGCCACCGTCAGCGCCATCGATCCCGCCGTGAGCTGCGAGATCCCCGCCGATCTCCGCCGCCCCGCCGCCCAACAGGGAGCGCCAGGCGGCGCGGTCACCGTCAGCCTCACCCTCCAGCTCCACCAAGATGACCTCGCCAGCCGCGTCGATCCCCTCGCCGGCTGCAAGGAGGCCGAAGAGGGCCGCTGCCTCGCCCCGCAGGGCCTTTTTTATCGTGTACCGCGCCACGTCACCGCGCTGGTCTGGTGGGCCGCCGATCGCGCTGAGGTCCTCACCAGCGAAGATCTCCAGGTCCCGCAGCTCGGCGCCACCCTCGCCCTCCCCGCCGACGCGATCAAGAAGCGCAGCGAGCAAGGCGTCGAGCTCTACCCCGACACCGGCGCCCTCAAGTCCCTGAACCACACCACCACCTCACACACCGCCGAGACCTTCCGGCCCGTCCTTGACCGCGCCGGAGGCCTCGTCGAGGCCGCCGCCGGCGCCGCGGGCCGCGACGACCAGCTCAGCCGCCTAGAGCGCGAGCGCGCCCGCCTCGAAGAGGAGGTGCGGATCAAAGAGGCCCGCGAGAAGCTCGGCCTCGATCGTCCCGGCGGCGGCGACGACGGCGACGGCGGCGGCGGCGGCGGTGGTAGTAGTACCGGCGGCGGCCGCGTCGAGTTTCCGCCGCTCGTTCTCCGAAAGCCCCCCCGCTCCCCTGTCGAGGCCCTCTCCGCCGACTGACGGAACCACCATGATCTCACGACCCATCGGACGCGCCTGGCTCCGCTTCTTCGGCTGGAGGACCCAGGGGAGCATCGACCACCCCAAATTCGTCCTCATCGCCGCCCCGCACACCTCCAACTGGGACTTCCCTTTTATGGTCGCCGTCTCCTGGTCCCTCGGCATGGAGGTCCACTGGCTCGGCAAACACACCCTCTTTAAGGGCCTCTCTGGCCGCTTCTTCCGCGCCCTCGGCGGGATCCCCGTCGATCGCCGCTCCCGCCACAACCTCGTCGACCAGGTCGCCGAGCAGATCACCGCGGCCGAGCGGATCATCGTCGCTGTGCCGCCCGAGGGCACCCGCGGCAAGGTCGACGCCTGGAAGTCCGGCTTCTATCACATCGCCGTGCGCGCCGGCGTACCGATCGCGCTCGGCTTCCTCGACTTCGAGCGCCGCGTCGGCGGGGTCGGCGGCTACATCTGGCCCTCGGGAGATGTCCGAAAGGACATGGACGAGATCCGCGCCTTCTACGCCGACATCCGCGGCAAGCACCCCGAGCTGGAGTCCCCGCCGCGCCTCCGCGACGAGGACTGAGCGGCCCGCCGCGCGACCCTGCCCCTCGGGTGGGCCACCTCACTCACGCGCGCCAGCGCGGACCGCCGCGCGTGGTGACCTCTCTGTCCCTATGGACCGGCCCGCAGCGCCCGCGAGACGCGGCCACGCGCGCCAGCGCCCGCCGCCGCTAATTTCGCCGCGAAGGCGGCGTCTCCCACCGTCGGGCAACCGTGGTACCAACCAACCCGCATGGCCTCGCAAGCCTACGTCTTCGCCCACCGGGCGGTCCCGCATGAGGCCTTCCGCGATCCTGCGCGCTTCCTCGGGATCCTCAACGGCCCGGACGGCGAGCGCTACCTCCACGACCTCTGGCAGCACGCCGGCAACTACGCGGACGCCGAGACCCTGCGCGCCGACGAGGAGCCGCGCCACGAGCTCACCTTCACCAGCAACGGCGTGATCGCCTTGATCTGGCCGCCGCCGCCCGCTGAGGTCCCCGAGGCCCACATCGTCGGCGTCTTCGCCCGCCTCGCCGATCCCTACGCGACCACCCTGCGCGAGCTCTCGTGGATCCGCGTCTTCACCCTCGAGCAGGGCCACGACCACGCCCGCGACGAGCCCGTCAACATGCTCTGCGAGTGGACGGAGGACGGCACGCACCGCAGCCACGGCCGCGGCCCGGACAGCACCGAAGAGCGCCCCTTCATCGACGCCGTGCACACGATCGTCCGCCGCGAGCCGCCCCGCGCCTGATCAAGCGCCGGCCGCCGCGGGCGAGAGCGCCCTTGACACCCGCGGCGGCGCGCGTAATAGCTCGCCCCCGATGGGATTCTTCGACAAAGTAAAAAAGTTCTTCGGCGGTCAAGGCATGGCGGACGTCGCGATCACCGTGATCGAGCGCCAGCCCGCGGACAGCGCCTCCTTCCCGGTCACGGACTCCGTGCTCAAGGGCACCATGGTCATCACCGGCAAGCAGGAGTGCACCCTGCTCGCGACCAAGTACGAGATCTGGCTCTACATCAAGACCCCCGAGGGCGAGAGCTCCTTCATCGTCGCCAGCGACGCCGACCCTGACCCCAACACCAGCTACAGCGACAACTGCCTCAAGATGCCCTGCCCCGTCGCCGTCGGCCAGGTGATCACCCAGCCCTGGATGGTCAGCGACGTCGATCTCTGCGCCGTGCTCGCCAAGAACGGCTACCCCGACCCCAACGCCGCCTGCGAGTCCCCCAGCGTCCGCCTGGTCGTCCGCTGCATCGCCGACGTCGAGGGCTCGCCCTTCGATCCGTCGGCCGAGGTCAACGTGCGCTTGACCCCCACCTGATCCTCACCTGCACCTCGGGCCAGCCCGCTACTCGCCCGGCGCGAGCCGAGCGGGCACCCTGATCACGAACACCGAGCCGCGCCCCAGCTCGCTGTCGACGCTGACGTCGCCGCCGAGCATCCGGCAGAAGCGGCGCGTGATCGCCAGGCCCAGGCCTGTCCCGTCGAAGCGGCGCGTCGGCGAGTTATCGACCTGGGTGAACGGCTCGAAGAGCGCGCTGATCTTCCCGCTCGGGATCCCGATCCCCTCGTCGCGCACCGCCAGCCAGATCCACGGCTGCCCGTCCACGGAGATCGAGTCGACCACCAGCTCGACCTGCCCGCGCGACGTGAACTTCGCCGCGTTGCTGAGCAGGTTGAGCAGCGACTGCCGCAGCTTGGTCCGGTCGGTGCGCGCCGGCAGCCGCTCCACCTTTCGGACCACCACCAGCGCGTTCTCGCGGCGCGCGATCATCGGGGTCACCGTCTCGCACACCTCCGCGACCAGGTCGAGCACGTCGAAGTCTTTGACGCTGACCTCGTGCTTGCCGGCCTCGATCTTCGACAGATCGAGGATATCGCTGATGATCCCGAGCAGGTGGTGCGCCGCCTGCAGCACCCGCCTAGCGTCCTCGGTCAGCCCCGTCAGCCCGCGCTCCGCCGTCTCCTCCGCGATCAGCTCGGTGTAGCCGATGATCGCGTTCAGCGGCGTCCGCAGCTCGTGGCTCATCTGCGCCAGGAACGTGCTCTTCGCCCGGTTCGCCGCCATCGCCTGGTCGCGCGCCGCCGCGTGCTCCGCGTTCAGCACCCGCAGCCGCTCCTCCTTGCGCTGCCCCTCCGCGACCTCCGCGCGCAGCGCCGACGCCTGCTCCTCCAGCGACCGCAGCAGCCCGCCCACCTGCTCCGCGAGGTGGTTGAAGCGCGCCGCCAGCACCCCGATCTCATCGTTCGCCATCACCGGCGCGCGCGCCTTGATCTCGCCGTCACCGAAGCGGCGCATCGCGTCGCCCACGTCGGAGAGCGACGCCCCGATCCGGCGCCCCAGCAGGATCGACCCGAGCGCCGCCAACGCCCCGACCACCAGCAGCGCGAGCTGCTCCTCTCGCTCGCTGCGGAGCTGAGCGGCCCGCGCCGCCGCCCCGTCCTCCGCCACCCGCACCGACCACGAGCTCGCCGCGAGCGCCGACGAGGCCCAGATCGACGGGGACCCCGCCGCCGCCTCCGCGGCCCCGCGCCCGCGCAGCAGCAGCTCGCCGCGCAGCCGCTCGTCGCTGACGATCTCGAAGACCACCATCGACTGCCCGGCGGCCGCCACCCACGCGTTCACCAGCTCTGGGTGGATCGCTGCGACCAGCGCCTGCTCGGCCCCGCGGATCGGCGCCACCGCGAACAGCAACAGCTCCTCATCGACCGCCGCGCTGGTGAACGACAGCCCCTTCGCGCGCGACGAGGCCAGCGCCGAGCCGACCGCCTCTCGCCCGCGGCTCGCCCCGCCGAGGTGCACCGCCGCGCCCCCGGTCGCCGCCACAAACACGCCCACCCACGCCCGCTGCTCGCCCGTCAGCGCCCGCAGCAGCGCCCGCTCCACCGCCGCCCCCGCCGCCGCCCGGGCCGCCGGATCCTCGGCCGCGGCGACCAACCGCCCGTCCTCTGCCAACCAGCGCAGCGCGTCGTCCAGGCGAGCGAGCCGCGCGTCGAGCACGCTCGCGATCACCTGCGCGTCGCGCTCGACCCGGGCCGAGATCTGCGCCTGAGCGCGCTCTCCAGCGCCGCCGGCGCGGCTGAGGCGATAGATCCCGAACGGCAACAAGCCGGCCGCGAGGAACGCCAAGGAGAGCTTCGTCGCGAACGGGTAGCTGCGAAACTGCCGCGCCGCCAGCCCGCCTAGCAGCGCCAGCGCCGCGTACGAGGCCGCCGCCGAGCGCTCACGCGCGGCCTCGCTGAGCCCCGCGCGAAACCCCGGCTCCGCCAGCTCGATCACCCCCACCAGCCCGAAGTACACGAACACCACGTACAACCATCGATCGCAGCGCTCCCTGGGCAGCGCCCGCGGCGCGGCCACCAGCACCAGCACCAGCAGCACCAGCGCCAGCAGCGTCGTGTTCGCGTCGACCGTCGACGTCACCAGCGCCCCGGCCGCGAAGCAGGCCGCCAACAGCCGCTCGAGCGCGCGCTGCGGCGCACCACCCTCGGCGACCCGGTGCAGCCACAGCAGCAGGCCGATCGCCGCCGCCGAGGCCCCACCGACCGGCCCGTACCCCGCGCCGCCTTCGACGATCGCCCCGACGATCGAGATCGCCAGCGACGCCGCCGCGAGCGCGATGAAGACGCGCAGGAGGGCGCTCACGAAGCGCTGCTCCGGCGGCGCGGGGTCGCCGATCGTCATGCGCTCTCATTTTGTCACAGCCACCTATTCGCAACTACCGCAAGCGACCGCGCACCCGCGCGCGCTCGCCGATCAAAGCCGCGCCGCGAGCGCGTGGAAGCGCGGTCGCAGCCGCGTGATCGCCGTCGACGTGCGGGTCGGGTGCACGCGATTACTCAGCAGCACGAACACCCGCGGATCGCCCGGTGTCGGCTCGATCCACGCGCTCGTCCCGGTGAAGCCGAGGTGCCCCGGCGCCCGCTCGGAGAGCGCCCCGCCGGTCGCCCCGTCCGCGCTCGCGCTGTCCCACCCGAGCATCCGCGTCGAGCCTGCCACCGCCGAGCGCCGCCAGAAGCGCGCGGCGTCGAGCCCGTCGATCTGTCCTTCGAGCCAGGCGATACACACCGACGCCGCCGCCTGGGCGTCGCCGAAGAGCCCCGCGTGCCCGGCCACCCCGCCCATCGCGAAGCAGTTGTCGTCGTGCGCCTCGTAGTGGGCGACCGCCAGGCCCTCGCGGATCGGGAAGTAGCTCGGCGCCCCCCCCGGATGGAGCGCGGGGTCGTACACCTCGGTCGGCGCCACCCGCCCCATCTGCGCCGGCGTCGGCCCGCGCCCGCCCATCAGCCGGTGGAAGCCCAGCCGCGGCACCTCGCCGCCGTCGAGGCCCAGCGGCCACGCCACCCTGTCTGCGAACGCCCGCTCCAGCGGCGCGTCGAAGAGCCGCTCCAGCCACGCCCCGAGGATCATAAAGCCGAGATCTGAGTAGATCGCCTGGGTCCCCGCCGCGTAGCTCGGCGCGGTCGCGCACACCGCCGCCAAGATCGCCTCCTGACCGGCCGCCGAGCGCCGCCCGAGCGCCGCGAAGAATTCACGGTGCGCGCACAGCCCTGCGCTGTGGCTCAGCAGATCGCCGAGCCGCGCCCCTGGGCACGCCTGCGACCACGGCGCGGGCACGGGCGAGTCGAGCCCCACGCGCCCCTCGCTCACCGCGATCGACGTCAACGTCGTCGTCGCCAGCACCTTCGTCAGCGAAGCCAAGTCGTACACCGTGTCGCGCGCGCAGCTCACGTGCGCCACCGTCGACGCGGGGTGAGTCGCCAACGCCCCGTGCGCCTCGTGATAGAGCGTCGCCCCTGCTCGCCACACCAGCGCCACGCAGCCGGGGAACACCCCCTCCGCGACCGCCGCCTCCAGGCACTCAAAGAGCTGCTCACGCGGGTCGTCCTTCATCGCCGCGAGCTTGCCTCGATCGCCGCCGCCGGGCTACACCGCGGGCGATGTCCGCCGACCGCGCCTACGACCTCGCCCGCGCCCGCCTCATCGTCGCGCTCGACCTCCCTGACGCCGACGCCGCGCTCGCCGCTGCGTCGCGCCTGCGCGGCCACGTCGGCCTCATCAAAGTCGGCCTCGAGCTCTTCGTCGCCGAGGGCCCCGCCGTCGTCCGCCGCCTGCGCGAGGCCTGCCCCGAGCTGCCGATCTTCCTCGATCTCAAGCTCCACGACATCCCCAACACCATGCGCGGGGCCGTACGCGCCGCCCGCCGCCTCGACGTCCGCTTCCTCACCGTGCACGCCGGCTCAGGCGCCTCGCACCTGCGTGTCTGCGTCGACGAGGCCGCCGGCGCCCTCGGGATCCTCGCGGTCACCGTGCTCACCAGCCAGGACGAGGCCGCCTGCCGCGAAGCCGGCCACACCCGCGCGCCCGCGGAGCTCGTCGAGCTCCGCGCGGCCGCGGCCGCCGCTGCCGGCTGTGAGGGGATCGTCTGCAGCGGCGAAGAGCTAGAGCGCGTCCGCGCCGCCGCCCCGGCCCTCGCCCCTGTGATCCCCGGGATCCGCCCCGCAACCGCCGACCGCGGCGATCAACAGCGCATCATCACCCCGGCGCAGGCGATCGCCAGGGGTGCCCGTTACTTGGTCGTCGGCCGACCGATCTTGAGCGCTCCGGATCCCGTCGCCGCTGCCGACGCGATCGTCGCCGAGATCGCCGCCGCCCTCTAGCCGCGCGCTCAGGCGCCGAGCTGCTGCTGGTCGCGGCCCGCGTGCTTGCGGATGAACGAGATCAGGAACGCGAAGAGCGCGCCGTTGAACAGCGCCACGCCGATGAGGATGAGGATCGAATAGATCTGCATGATAGCTACCCCTAGACGGCAGGATCTCTGTCGACGGCGGCCCCCTGCCAACGGACCGCCGCGCCGACGCGGCCGCGTGCCGCGCCATCGACATCTCCTCCAATATCTCGAGCGACGCCCATCCGCGTCTGAATTTTTTGCCGCCCAGGAGCTCCGAACTTGCGCGTAGAGCCCTGAATTCGTGCCCTAGTGGCACATTCAACGCTCACCTCTTCCCTTACGTCACCTCGGAGTCTGCCACTACGGAAGCCTCGATCCCGCCAGAATCTGCCACTGCGGCAGCCTCGATCCCGCCAGAATCTGCCACTACGTCAGCCGCGAGGGGGACCTACAGATGGTGCTCGCGATCGTGCCCCACCAGCGCCGCCGCGTCATGCCCGGGCACCACCTCCATCGGCCGGCTGCTCAGCCGCGCCGTCTGCACCGCGTCGCGCAATTTTTCAAAGAGCGCGCGGTGGTTCGGCAGCCCGTGCAGGGTCAACATCGGGTGCGACTGGTCGGTGCCGATCAAGATGATCTTCGCGTTGTTAAAGATCCTGTCGGCGAAGCTCTGCTCGTAGCGCACGTCCAGGATCCGCCACAGCTCGAGGCTATCGACCCGCTTGCTCAGGATCCCCATCTCCGTCTCGACCCGGCGCCCTGACACCTTAAAGCGCGACGTCGTGTGACGCAGGTACGTCATGAGCAGCACCGGCAAGCCGACCAACGCCAACAGCCACAGCGGCCAGGTCGCCAGCGCCTCGATCTGTCGCAAACCTACGCCGACCGCGCCGCCCGCCACACACACCGCGATCCCCTTCAAATACCCCCCCAGCACCACCGAGTGGCGCGCGACGCCCTCGAAGAGCACCTCATCCGACCCCAGCTGCGGCCGCGCCCCTGCCGGCATCGCAGCCACCGCGCCCTCGCTCCTCGTTTGTACGGCCGGCCCATCGCTCATCCGCGGAGGTTCGCACGCCCCTGGGGGCGGAGCAACGCCCTCTACGAGCTGAGCCGCGAGACCAGCATCATCGGCACCGAGACGATCGCCGCCAGCTCGGCCCGCAGCCGCCGAGGCGACGGTCGACGCGCCACATCCGGGTGCAGCGCGCGCGCGAGTAGATCATCCACGCGCGGGTCGATCCCCGCACGCAGCCGCGACGCCGTCGACGCCGCGTGCAGCGGCGCGCGCCCGCACAGGCAGCGAAACAGCAGCGCCCCCGCCCGGTACAGATCGCTCGCCGGGCTCACCGCCTCGCCTGCCAGCACCTCAGGCGCCACCAGGCCGTCGCTCACCCGCCGCAGCGACGGCCGCCGCGGGTTGCTGAGCGGAGCGAAGCCGAGCCCGACCAGCCGCGCCCCCTCGGCCCCCAGCACCACCTGCTCCGCCCGCAGATCGCCGTGCACCAGCCCCTCGCTGTGCAGCGCCGCCAGCCCGTCGAGCACGGTCATCGCCAGGCGAAGCGCCTGGAAGATCTCGAGCTGTCCCTCCCGCGCCAGCGTCGCCGCCAGCGTCGGCCCCGTCGTCGGCGCCGCGATCGTCCAGAAGCTCTGCCCATCGCAGCCGCCGCCCGAGATCGCCTGCAGCGCCGGGTGCCGCAGCGCGCTCAGCCGCGCCAGCTCGCTGGTGAAGCGCCGCTCCAGGTGCGACCCCGCCGGCCGCGGCAGCGCCCGCGTACACACCTCGAGCGCCGCGCCCGCGCCGTCCTCGCAGATCATCACCGTGTTCGCCGCGTCCACCGCCACCAGCGCTCGCGGCGTCATCTCCTCGGGCCACAGCGCCAGGGACCGATCGATCGCCGCCGCCGCCGTCACCTCGGCGAGCGCCGCCTCGAAGTGCCCGCGCAGCCCGGCCGCGCGCCCCAGCCCGAGGCGCGCCAGCGCCTGGTACTCAGGACCTGGCTTTTGGGCCAGCGCCGCCTCGAAGTGCCCGCGCGCCTCCTCCAGCCGCCCGTGCGCCGCCATCAGCCCGCCGAGGCGCAGCCGCAGCCCCGCCTCCATACGCCCCGCCTCGGCCGGATCGAGCTGCGCCAGCAGCAAGCTCGCCTCGGTCACGCCCACCGTCAGCGCCGCGTCCACCGCCAGATCCGCGCGCAGCGGCAGCTCCGCCAGGGTCCGCGCGAGATCGAGCATCACCCGGTCCACCCGGACGTTCAGCGGCCCCTCGGGCGCCTCCCACGTCGCCTCGTAGAGGGCCGCCAGCGCCGCCGCCGGGTCGCGCAGCGCCTCATCCGCGATCACCTCGATCCCGTAGCTCTCCAGCAGCTCCGCCGCCTCCGCCGCGCTGATCCCCGGGATCACCGCGTAATGGCGCCGACCGCGGCCCGTCCGCGCCAGCAGCTCACGCACGGCCACGAAGTCCGGGTCGTCCAGCTCGAAGCCCAAGAACAAGATCGTCTGCGCCCGCACGCACTCCTCGACCAGCGCGAAGAGCCCGCGATCGGCCCGCATCGGCCGCCCCGCCGCCGGCGTCTTCACCAGCAGCGGCGCCGAGTCCGGGCGATGCCCTCGCAGCGTCGGTCGCGCCAGCTCGCGGTGGCTGTGAGCCCGCGGCGGATCGCCGTCGCCCGCGAGCGCCTGCGCGATCACCGTCGGATACGCGCTCGCCAAGATCGCCCGCCAGCGGATCTTGCCCAGCACCCCCGCCGCCGCCCGCAGCAGCGGCGCCGCCTCATCGGGGAGGGTCGCCAGCTCAGGGCGCAGCCGCAGCACCTGCCCCAGCACCGGCCGCAGCCGCCCTCGCGCCAGCAGCGGCGCCAGCCCCTCGCGCTCCTCGTCGGGCAACGCGGCCACCCAGCCCTCGAGCAGCTCCAGCCACCCCGGCAGCCCCGCCAGCGCCCCGATCCCCGCCCCAGCCCAGAGCACACACTCGCCACCACGGACCGCACACGCCAGCGCACTCGGGATCGTCGTCATCAGCCAACCTCGCCGCCTGGCGTACCTGAGCTCGCCCTGCTCGCCAAGAAAGCCAAGAAAGCCAAGAAAGAGCGCTCGCCTGCGCCGCGCTCGCCCGCGCGGACCTCCCCAGTGTCCCTCCTCAGTCCAGCGCAGCGAGGATCACCGACATCTCGTCGGCGACCGCGGCGCAGGCGAGCGCGCGGCGGAGGACCACCGGGTCACGCGCCTCCTCGAGCCGCGCCGCGCCAGCCGCGTCCAGCGTGAGTCCGCGGGCGGCGAGCACCGTGCGCAGCGCCGCGACGAGGCCGATCCGTTCGCCCTCCAGCTTCCCCTCCAGCTTCCCCTCCAGCTTCCCCTCCAGCTTCCCCTCCAGCTTCCCCTCCAGCTTCCCCTCCAGCTTCCCCTCCAGCTTCCCCTCCAGCTTCCCCTCCAGCTTCCCCTCCAGCTTCCCCTCCAGCTTCCCCTCCAGCTTCCCCTCCATGCGCTCCCGCCGCTGACGCGCCTCGATCGCCTCGATCGAGTCGTAGCCGTGCGCTTGGAGCAGGTTACGCAGGGCGACCTCGTTCGCGGCGGCGGGGTCGACGAGCGCGCGGACGGGCACGGGGTTCTGCAGGATCCCCGGGGCGGTGAGCGACTCCTCGGCGCCGACGAGGCGCACCGAGCGATCGGCGGCGTACTCCTCGACGCGCAGCGGGCCTTCGAGGCGGACCACCCAGATCAGGCGCGTACCGCCCGCCAGCAGCTCGCCGATCTTGCGCTGGAGCTCCCCCTCATCCTGCCCCACGTCCGCGTACTCGACGGCGAGGGGCGGGAAGACGCGCTGCCAGCCGGGCTCGGCTTGGACCGCGCCGACGATCAGGTCGGGGGCGCGGAGGTTCTTGTCATCGCCCCAGGTGATCCCGACATCGACGCCGACTTGGCCGGCGACGGCGGGGTCGGTCGCGAGGACGCGATCGCCCGCGGAGTGGGCGCGGCCGTGGCGGGCGCCGGCGGTCATGCAGCGGATCGCGTGCCCTTCGGAGAGCTCGTAGGGGTCACCCTCACGGAGCTGCGAGGCTCGGAACGGCCCTGGGGCGGCGAAGGAGCTGTGCTGCATACGCCCGAAGATACCACAAGGGGTACGCCCCGAATCGCCCACATCGTCGGCTGGGGCGCGGGGCCTCGCTTGAATTGCCGGAGAAGGCCGCTCTAAGATGCCGGGATGGAGTTCAGTCCCGAGCCCGCGCCGCGCCGCGCCGATCCGAAGCAGACGAGCGCAGCGGCGACGCAGCTCGGCCGCCTCGCGCTCACCCTCACCTGGGCGCTCACGCTCGCCTGTTACCAAGGCTTAGAGCAGGGCGACGGCGACGACGCAGGCGCCACCAGCACGAGCACGAGCGCAGCTACCGGCGACAGCGGCGACAGCGGCGACAGCGGCGACGATCCCCAAGCGATCGCCCCCGTCGCCGGCCCCACCGGTCTGCGGCTGCTCACGCCGACGCAGTACCGCAACTCCGTCATCGACGTGCTCGGCGAGGTCGCCGCCCCTGCCGTCGGCCAGTGGCGCTCCTCGATCGCCGCCGCCCAGGGGGGCGTCGCCGTCGCCACCGTCGAGGACTACGAAGAGGCCGCGATCGCCGTCACCGCCCAGCTCTTCGCCGACCCTGAGGCGCGCCTCCTGCTCACCGGCTGCGAGCCCGCCGCCAGCCCCGACGATCCCTGCGTCGCGGAGGTGCTCACCTCTCTAGGACGCCGCGCCTGGCGCCGCCCGCTCGTCGCCGACGAGCTCGCGCGTTACGGCCAGCTCGCCGCCGACGTCGCCCAGCTCCTCGGCGGAGATCCCTGGCTCGGCCTCCAGCACGCCGTCGCCGGGCTCTTGCAGTCGCCCAATTTCCTCTACCGCGTCGAGCTCGGCGCCCCCACCGACCCCAGCGATCCGCTCCACGTCCGCTTAGACGGCTACGAGCTCGCCTCGCGGCTCTCCTACCTCGTCTGGAACACCACCCCTGACGACGCCCTGCTCGACGCCGCCGCCGCCGGCGAGCTCGACGACCCCGCCGGCCTCAGCCCCCAGCTCGATCGCCTGCTCGCCTCGCCGCGCGCGCGCGACGGCGTGCTCCAGCTCTTCGTCGACATGCTCGACCTCGACGTCCTCTACGCCCTCCAAAAGGACCCGGAGCTGCTCCCCGCGTTCACCCCGACGATCGGCCTCGCCATGCGCGAGGAGCTGCTGCGCGTGATCGACGACACCGTCCTCCAGCAGCGCGACTACCGGCGCCTCTTCGACACCCGCGGCGGCTTCGTCGACGCCGAGCTCGGCGCCCTCTACGACCTGCCTGGCCCCTTTGAGCCCGGCTTCAACCCTGTCACCTTGCCGGACACCCGCGGCGGCCTGCTCACCCTCGCTGGCTTCTTGGCGATCAACTCCGGCGAGGCCAGCACCTCGCCCACCATGCGCGGCCTGACCATCCGGCGGATCCTCATGTGTCAGACCATCCCGCCGCCGCCGCCTGACGTCGCCCCCGAGCTCCCCGAGCCTGGCGATGACACGCCGATGACCAAGCGCGAGCTCCTCCAGCTCCACGTCTCGGACCCGCTCTGCGCCTCCTGTCATCAGTTCACCGACCCGATCGGCCTCGCCCTCGAGCACTACGACGCCCTCGGCGTCTACCGCCTCACCGATCGCGGCCTGCCCATCGACCCCAGCGGCGATCTCGACGGCAAGCCCTTCCCGGACGCCATCGCCCTCGGCGGCCTCTTCACCGAGCACATCGCCGTCGGCGACTGCCTCGTCCGCAACCTCTACCGCTACGCCACCGGCCACGTCGAGGACCCCGCGCTCGCCCCCGTGATCACCCTGCTGCGCGACTCCTTGGTCGACAGCGGCTACGACCTCACCGCCGCCGTCGACGCGCTGGTCCGCAGCGAAGGCTTCCGTTACGCCACCCGCTCCCCCGAGGACCTCCCATGACCCTCAGCAAGCCCATCCCGCGCCGCACCCTGCTCCGAGGCCTCTTCGGCGCCAGCGCCGTCGCCGTCGGCCTCCCCCTGCTCGAGGCCATGCTCGACAGCCACGGCGAAGCCCTCGCCGACGGCTCGCCCTTACCGCTGCGTTTTGGCGTGTGGTTCTGGGGCAACGGCACCCACCCGCTCGCCTGGGCGCCGCAGACCCAGGGGCCCGGCTGGGAGGCCGCGGGGCTGCTCGCCGGCCTCGCCCCCGTCAAGGACGCGATCAGCGTCATCAGCGGCGGCACCTTGCCCGTCCTCAAGAAGAACAACCCGCACGTCGAAGGCGCCGTCGGCATCCTCGCTGGCGGCAACCCGCTCTTGCACCCCTCGTTTAGCGGCCAGAGCAACGACTGGGACTTCCTCACCGTCTCCGGTCCCTCGGTGGATCAGATCGCCGCGGCGCACCTCGCCGAGAAGACCCCCTTTCGCACCCTCGCGCTCGCCGTCACCCCCGTGCACACCGCCGACGCCGGCAGCAACAACGCCCCTGGCACCGCGATCAGCTACATCTCGCACCCGGCGCCGTACGTCTTTAACCCGCCGATCATGGACCCGAGCGAGCTCTTCGCCAAGCTCTTCAACCTGCTCAAGCCCGGCGAGCTCGAGCCCTCCGCGATCGCCCGCGCCAAGGTCCTCGACGCCGTACGCGGCGACGCGTCCGCCCTGCGCGGCCGCCTCGGCAAGAACGACCGCGCCCGCCTCGACCTCCACCTCGAGGGGATCCACGAGCTCCAAGGCCGCCTCACCGCCATGGTCATGGGCGGCGAGGCCTGCATGATGCTCAGCGACCCCGGCAACCCCGAGTCTGAGCGCCTCCGCGCCCGCGCCATGGCCGAGCTGGTCGCCATGGCCTTCGCCTGCGACCTCAGCCGCGTCGTCTCGCTCGAGTTCTCGAGCCCCGCCTCGCACGTCGACTACCCCGACATCGGCATCACCGGCACCGGCCTCGGCACCTCCTTCCACGAGTACGAGCACCAGAAGGGCTACGACGCCAACGTGCTCAAGGGCCTCGCCTACTTCATGGAGCTCTACGGCGACTTTGTCGCCGCCCTCCGCGCCTTACCTGAGGCCGGCGGCACCGTGCTCGATCGTAGCTGCGTGCTCGGCACCAGCGACGTCTCCGGCGGCTGGGATCACGCCATGAACGACTTCCCGCTGCTCGTCGCTGGCGGCGCCGGCGGCGCCCTCGTCCAACCTGGCGTGCACATCAGCCTCGCCGGCGGCAACGCCTGTCGCGTCCCCTTCACCTGTCTCAAGGCCGTAGGCGCCCCTGTCGACGCCTTCGGCAGCGATCAGTTCGCGACCAGCGAGGTCGTCCCCGGCCTGCTCACCTGAGCCGGGGCGCCCGCTACTCCGCGTACATCGCCTCGATCTCCGCCGCGAAGCTCTCGTTCACCCGCCCCCGCTTCACCTTCAGCGTCGGCGTCAGCTCACCTGCCTCGATGGACAGGTTCCGCGGCAGGATCGTGAACTTCTTCACCTGCTCGACCCGCGCCAGCTCGGCGTTCGCCGCGTCGATCGCCCCCTGGATCGACGCCCGCGTCCGCTCGTGCGACGTCACCGCGTGCACCGGGATCCCCTGGTCGAACGCGAAGCGCTCGACCGCCTCCGGGTCAAGCGTCACCAGCGCCGTCAAAAATTTCCTGCGGTCGCCGATCACCACCGCCTCATTCACCAGCGGATGATTCTTGATCGCCGCCTCGATGTTCTTCGGCGCGATGTTCTTGCCGCCGGCTGTAATGATGATCTCCTTCTTCCGGCCCGTGATCTGTAGAAAACCGTCCGCGTCGAACGCCCCCAGATCCCCCGAATACAGCCACCCGTCGCGCAGCGTCTCCGCCGTCGCCGCTGGCTCCTTAAAATACCCCAAGAACACGTTCGGCCCGCGCACCAGGATCTCATCGTCCTCGGCGATCCGCACGTCCACCCCCGGCACCGCCGGCCCCACTGTGCCCAAGCGGAAGCGATCCGGCCGATTAAAGCTCGTCGGCCCGGTGTCCTCGGACTGTCCATACACCTCGAGCACCACGACATCGAGCTGCGCGAAGAACTCGAGCACCTCTCTCGCGATCGGCGCCGCCCCGCTCACGCAGATCCGCGCCGCGCCCAGGCCGATCGCCGGCTTCAGCTTCGCGAAGATCAGCCGCTTCGCCGCCGCGTATTGCAGCGCCAGCAGCCCGCGCGGCTCGCCCAGCCCGGCCATCCTCGCGGCGTTCACCGCGCCCCCGACCCCCATCGCCCACGTCACCAGCGCCTTCTTCAGCCCCGTCGCCTGGCTCAATTTGGCCGAGATCCCCGCGTGGAATTTCTCCCAGATCCGCGGCACCCCGAAGAACACCGTCGGCTGCACCTCCTTCAGATTATCGGCCACTCGCTCCAGCGACTCCGCGAAATACACCGCCCCGCCCACCGAGATCGGCACATGGATCGAGAACATCTGCTCCGCGATATGCGACAGCGGCAGGTAGGAGAGCATCCGGTCCGCGCTATGGATCCCGCCGATCTCCCGCGCCGAGCCCGCGGTCCACGCCAGGTTCGCGTGGGACAGCATCACCCCCTTCGGCGGCCCCGTCGTGCCCGACGTGTAGATCAGCGTCGCCAACCCCTGTGGTTTCAGCGCCGCCACCCGGCGCTCCACCTCGTGGTCCTTCACCGACGCCCCCGCCGCCAAGAACGCCTCCCAGCTCATCACCAGCGGGTCGGCGATCTTCGGCGCCCCCTTCATCATCACCACATGACGCAGCAGCGGCAGCCGCTCCCGCTCCTTGTCGATCTTCTCCCACTGCGCCGCGTCCTCGACCAGCACCACCGGCGCCTCGGAGTGGTTGACGATGTACTGCACCTCGCTCGCCGAGCACGTCGTATAGATCCCCGCGGGAGCCCCGCCCGCCGCCATACAAGCGACGTCCATGATCACCCACTCGGGCCGATTGAAGCCCAAGATACACACGCTCTGCCCCGGCTCCATGCCCAGCTTGATCAGCGCCTTCGCGGCCTGCCGCACCGTCACCGCGTACTCCTCCCACCGCGTCACCCGCCAGCCTCCCGGCTCGCGCACATAAAAGGCCGGCGCGCCTGGCGTCTGGCTCGCTTGTTGGAAGAACCGCGCGGGGATCGTATCAGCGCTCATTCTCGCCCTCCGAGGCGACCATCATAACCTCAGCCGCCCCCCCGGAGTCCACATCGGCTCACATCTGCCAGCGCCGACGAGCGTGATCGAGCCCGTGCCCGGGGCGCCACCGCGCACATCTGCCGCCGCTCTTACCCCTGACCATCCCCGACCCCGGCGCTCATCACATACAGCGCGTGCGCCGCGTGGAACGCCGCCTCATGCGAGTCTGACACCGCCTCATACGCCCGATTGATCGCGCTATACGCCGCCGAGGCCACCATACTCACCAGCAGCGGATCGCCCGACCTCGCCCCCAGCAGCGCCCGGATCACTGGGTGTTCGCGGGCCAACAAGAGCTGCCCGGTCCGCAGATCGGCCACCCCGCCCTGGTCCACCTCCGCCACCCGGATCTGCTGCAAGTCGAAGCCTGTAAGCGGCACATTTTCGCGATCTCGTAGCATACGCAGCTCCGCCCGCAGCGCCTCGATCAGCAGCAATTCCTCCTTCGGCGGCCCCGGCTGCGGCCGGCCACTACCGGCATTCTCCGGCGCGGCTCCTGAGCCGCGCGACCGCGCGTTCGGCCGGCCTCTGCCTCGACGACCCACCGCGCCCGAGACAGGGTCCTGCGCGGCGTCGCGACCGCCCTCGCCCTCCTGGCGCGCCGCCTCTCGCTCGCGCGACTTCGCGAGCATGATATCGCGCAGCGTCAACGGCTCGCCGGTGCGCCCCGCCGCCTTTGGCGCGAGCGCCGCCCCGTCTGCCGCCTGCTCGCCCCGGACACCGGGCCGCTCACCCGCCGCCTGGGCGACCACGCTGCCAGCCGCCCCGCCGCCGCCCCGCCGCGCCTTCGCGGCCGGCCACAGCAGCAGCCCCGCCAGCTCGCTCGGCTGCTCACGCAGCGCCGTCTCCAGGCTGATCCGCCGCCCCCCTGGCAGCTCTAACAGCGGCGTCGAGCGCAGCGCCACATACAGCGCCGCCTTCTCCCGCCGAGCCCGCCGCTGCGCCCGCCGCTCCCCCTCGATCGCCCCGTGCATCTCGAGCAAACGCGCCCGCAGCCGCCCCACCAGCGCGCCCGCGAGCGCCTCACCGGCCCGCAGCCCCTCGTTGTAGCGATCCACCGCCGCCTTCCACAGCTCGCCGACCGCCCGCGACAGCTCCGTCTGCTGCGCCTTGCCGATCCGCGCCCCCTCCCACGCCCCGAAGATCTCCACCCCTTCGCCCTCGATCGCCCCCACGATCCCCTCCGCGCCTGGCGGCCGCAGGACCCCGAGCGCCTTGCCCTCGCGCCCGAACGTGATCCCCTCCTCGCTCACCTGACCTTCCAGCCAGATCCACCCGCGCAGCCCCGCCCCCGCGATCGCCAACGACACCAACGCCCGCCGCGGCGGCGCCGCCAGCAGCTTCGGCGCCGCCGCCTGTCGCTGCCGAATCGTCTCCGCCCGCGCCGCCACCTCCGCGTAGTCCTGCAGCGCGTTCTTCGGCGAGAAGAGCCCCGTCGCCGCCCGCACCGCCGCCGCATCGGGCAGCAGCAGCACCGGCGTCTCCGACCCCACCGCCGCCGTCTCCGTCGCCAGTAGACGACGCGCCGCGTCGCGGCTCCCCAAGAAGCACAGCCCCCCGCTGCGCTGACACGCCGCCACCAGCGCCGCCAGCGACGCCCGCCCGCCCGCGGCCAGCGGGAAGATCGCCGCCTCCGCCAGCGCCTGCGGCCGCAGCGTCGTCAACCGCCGCGGCTGCTCCCCCACCTTCGGCACCAGCCGCTCCAGCAGCGGCAGCAGCCACCGCAGCGCCGCCTCCACCTCCACCTCCGAGCGCCCCGCCCACGCCGCCAACCCCGCCGCCAGCGCCGCCTCGCGATGCGCCATCACCACCGCCCGCAGCCGCGCCAGCCCCGCTTCATTGGGCAACAGGGTCGCCCCGTCGAGCTCCAGCGACCCTGCGTCCAGCACCCCCACGATCGGCACCTCCGCGTCGAGCGCCACCCGCGTCAAGAGCCGCCCTTGCACGCACACCGCCACCGCCCCCTCACCGGCCCGTGCGAGCCCGATCTCCCCAGAAAACTCGCCGCTCACGGCCACCGCCGCCACCACCAGCTCTGGCGCCACCCGCAGCGAGCCCACCTTCGGCAGGCTCGCCAGCCGCTGCCCCAGGATCTTCTCCTCCAGCCACTCCCCGCGATCGATCACCCGCGCCGCGCCCACGCAGCGGAGCAGCGCCGCCCGCTCCTCGGTCGACACGACCGCGATCGTCTGGTCAAAACATGGCCGCTCGGCCAGCCGCTCATCCACCACCCCGATCGAGCCCTCACCCGCCGCCAGCAGCGCCTCCACGCTCACCCGGCCGCCGCCGAGCCGGCGCAGCAGCGGCAGCCCGAGCAAGTGAGGCAGCGCCGTCAGCGTCCCGCGCCGCAGCCCCGCCGACGCCGCCGCCGACGCCGCCGACGCCCCGCTCTCCGCGCGCCCGCGTGCTGCTCGCCGCCCCCGCCGCCGCCCGCCGCCCTCTGTCCCGCCCTCTGCCCCCTCACCACCGAACGCGCCGGCACCCGTGATCGCCCCCGCGATCGCCGCCGCCCCCGCCTCAGGCTCACGCGCGCGCAGCCGCGCCAGCGCCGCCTCGACCGCCTCGGGCCCCACCAGCCCGGCAGCGGCCGCCAACGCCGGCCACCCGACCAGCGCCTCGCCGACCTCCCCTCGCAGCCGCCAAGCCGCCTGAGCACGCTGTAGCGCCCAAATCAACCCCCCGCCGGCGCTCGACAGCGCCCAAGCGCCGAGCAGCAAGCGGCTCAGCACCACCACCTCGACCGCTGTCGCCCGCCGCTCACGGCGCCCCAGCTCCGTCCCCGCCAGCTTCGCGCACGCCGCCGAGATCAGCGCTGGCAGCCCCTTCTCCACCACCTCCCGGCGGATCCGCTCCGACTCCGCCGCGTTCGGCCCGCTCGCCGCCAACCCCTCCCCCGAGGCCGTCGCCCGCACCCCGCCCAGCGGCACCTCGACCCGCACCGTACCCACCAGCCGCCGCCGCCGCAGCACCCGCGCCGCGATCGTCTCGGGCCCGTACGGCGCCGCCACCGCCCCGATCCACAGCTCGAGCCCCTCGCACGTCCACGACGCCTCCGCCGCCGCCCCCTCCTCGCGCACGCTCTCGACCGGCAGCCGCGCCAGCGCCTCTTCTGCCGCCATCGCCGCCACCTCCGCTTGCCCGTCGATCAGCGCCGCCCGCCCGAACGCAAGCGTCACCAGCGCCTGATCCTCCGCCTCCAGGGCGATCACATCGGGCGGAGCGCGCAGCAGCGGCCCCGCCGCCGCCACCCAAGGCAACCCGCCGCGGCGCCCCCGCAGCGCCTCCAGTTGGCGCAGCGACCAGCGCTCACCCCGGCCCACCCGCACCAGCGCCACCTCTGTCAGAGGCGCCCGCGCCGGGTCCTCCAGCCATCGGCTCGCGCCGCGCCGATACTCCTCAAACCAAGCGGTCCCCGACAGCAGCCGCTGCCACCCCCGCCGCGAGAACCCCGCCGGCCCCAGCAGCCCCTCCACATGCCCTGGATCGAGCGCCCACTGCACATACGCCGTCACCACCTCCAGCCGCAGGCGCTTCGCCGCCAGCTCGGTGATCGCCGCCTCCAGCGCCGCCAGCGCGGCGATCAGCGCCCGCGCCAGCCCGATCTCCGGCACCACCCCATCAAAGCTCGGCGTCGGCTCCAGCGCCGCCGCCACCACCGCCACCACCCCTGGCACCGGCAGCTCTGCGCGCAGCGTGCACAGGTGCGCCCCTTGATGGACCAGCGTCAGCTCCGCGCGCTCGCTGCTAAACGCTCGGATCGCCAGCTCACCCGCCAGCCCCTCGCCGACGATCGGCACCGGCCCCGCGCTCGACACCCCCACCCCCAGCCTGCCGCTGTGCTGTCGCGCCAAGAACCGCTCCAGCGCCGCCGCGGACTCCGCCGCAGCCGCCAGCGCCTCCCCCACGTCCTGCGCCCGCTCACCAAGCGCCCGCCGCAAGAACGCCGCAGCGGCCGCGTCTGGCGCGTGGATCACCGAATCGAAGCCGGGCGGCAGCAGCCCGCCGTAGCGCTCCTGACTGAACGCCACGGCCCCCTTCGACTCGACCAGCGCCCGCGTCGATCGCCGCTCCCCGCGCGTCGATCGCCACAGCGGCAGCTCGTAGATCGCCATCAGATCCGCCCGTCGGCCCCACCCTTCCAGCTCTGTCCGCGACTTTTTAAAGAGCCACCGCTGCAGCTCCTCGATCATCCAGCGCGGCGGATCCACCTGCGCCCCCGCCAGCGCCGCCAGCTCGCCGATCGCCCGCCGCGCCGCCTGCCGCACCGCCGCCAGCGCCGCCTGATACGCCTCGTCCTCGACGATCGCCTGCTGCGACAGGTCCGTCATCAACGCCGATCCGTCCACCCAGGCCCGCAGCCCAGATGGCCCAAAAGACAGCTTCTTCTGGCAGATCCACACCCCGTTACAGAGCAGGTCGATCCGCGCCGGCGCCTGATACTCCCGCGGATCGAAGCCCACCACCCCATAAAACCCATCCCCCGCCAGCGCCCCCTCCGCGAGCAGCGTCAGCCCGCCGAGCCCCGCCGAGATCCGCGCCCCGTTCAGCGAGATCGCCGCGCTCGCCCACCGCACCCGCTCACGCAGCGCCAGCGCCTCCGCCGCCTCGCCGCCGATCTGCCGCACAAATTTGAGCAACACCTTCACGCCGAAGCGATCGCGCACCCAGATCCGCGTCCCAGCCGGCAGCGCTGGCTCCGCGGTGATCACCCCTGGAGCCGCCCCGAGCGCCTCTGGCCGTAGCTCCACCCGCGCCCCCGTCGCCCCGTCGCTGCTCTCGATCCTCACGAACGCCGGCCCCGTCGCCAGCGCCGCCGACAGCCCCAGCGCCAGCGCTTGCCGCGCCCGACTCGCCCGATCGTCGCCATCTCCAAAGATCGCCGAATCGATCCCCTCCAGCTCCGTCGCGGAGAAGTGCGCGTCAAAGCTCATCCGCACGTCATCGCTATCGATCGTGAAGTCGATCGAAGCAGCGCCGCGCAGCGTCGCCGCCCGCACCAGCAGCAGCACGTACTCGTGCGGAGAGGCGAGCTGATACGCCTGCATCTTCTCCCGCGCCTTCGCCCCGTCGATCGTGAACCCGCCCTCGGCCGCCAGCGCCCCCTCGCCTCGCAGCGCCGCCACCACCCCAACCACCCCGTCCGCCGACCCCTCCGCCGGCCCCTCCGCCGGCCCGCGCGACGGCGCGCCTCCCTTACGCGGTGTATGTCCACGACCAGTCATCGGCCCCCCACGATCCCCAACCCCCCCCGCCCCCGTCAACCGCCCCCGCCCGCGTGCGCTTGCGCGCCGCTGCCCCGCTCAAGACGTAGCAGCGCCCCGCGGCCCGCCCGACCGACCCTCACCCGTTCGCCGGCGTCGACCACGACACGCACAGCGAGCGCACGAGCGTCCCACGCTCAACCAGCGCAGCGCCGCGCCTGCCCGCATTCACCCCGCCGCGCCGCGTCCGCCACGGGACCCCTGTGTCTGCCAACGATCCGTGCTAGCAACTCGCATGCTCCGCCTCGGCAGCCCCAAGGGCCGCGCAAAAGCGCTCCAGGACGCCGCCAAGGCGCTCGCTGACGCGGTCCAACGGCTCCGCTTCGGCCCCCCTGTGAGCCACGTCTACAACCCCCTCGACTACGCCTGGGCGATGCACGCCGCCTACATCGAGGCCTTCGCCGAGCCGCGCAAGCGCGTCGTCTTCCTCGGCATGAACCCTGGCCCTTTTGGCATGGCGCAGACCGGCGTGCCCTTCGGCGACGTCGTCACGGTCCGCGACTGGATGCACCTCAGCGCCCCGATCGGCGCCCCTGCCCAGCAGCACCCCAAGCGCCCCGTCCTCGGCCTCGCCACCCCTCGCCGCGAGATCAGCGGGGCCCGCCTCTGGGGCGCCGTCGCAGCCCACTGGCGCACCCCGGCGGCCTTCTTCCGCGAGCACTACATCGCCAACTACTGCCCCCTCCTCTTCCTCGAGGCGTCTGGCCGCAACCTCACCCCAGACAAGCTCAGCGTCGGCGAGAAGGCCCGCCTCTTCCCTGCCTGCGACGAGCACCTGCGCGCCGTCGTCCGCGCCTTGGAGCCCGCCTGGGTCGTCGCGCTCGGCGCCTTCGCCGAGCACCAAGCCCGCGCCGCCCTCGCCGGCAGCGGCGTCCGGATCGGCCGGATCCTCCACCCCAGCCCCGCCAACCCCGAGGCCAACCGCGACTGGGCCGGCGCCGTCCGCCAGGAGCTCGCCGCCTTAGGCCTCTGCCGCCCCCACGCCCCTTAGCGCCTGGCCGATCGAGCAGATCACGCCGCCTGCCCTGTCACCCCCAAGTGATCCAGCGCGTGCTCTGCCAGCCCCGTCCCGGCCTCGGCCAGCACGTGGAACGCCAGGTCCGCGCCAGCTGCTTTCAGCGCGTCCACCTCGTCCGCGAAGTGAGCGGGCGCGGCCAGCAGCCCCGGGAACCCCTCCGCTCGGATCATCGCGATCGCCGCCAAGTTCTCGTAGTGGCTCGACATCGCCAGCATCACCACCTTCACCTGCTCGCGGTCGACGTGCAGCCGCTCCCAGAAGTCGGCGTCCGTCGCGCTCGCCAAGAACACCCGTCGCCCCGCCTGCCGCTGCTCCGCCACCGTGTCGGCGTCGATATCGAAGCCCGCCACCGCCTCACCCACCCGCGCCCGCGCCAGCTCGTACGCCCCCGTGCCGACCCAGCCCATCCCGAACACCAGCACCTCCGCCGCGCCCACGTCCACCGGCTCCTCCTCGGGCACCCGCGTCTTCGACTCAAAGCGGCTCAGCGCCCCGCGTAGCCGCCGGTACAGCGCGAACGCCTGCTTATTGATCGGCGCCGCCACCACGAACGAGAACGCCAGCGCCAGCGCTAGCGTCACCAGCCACTCGCTGCTCAGCCACCCCTTCGCCGCCGCCAGCCCGCCGACGATCAGCCCGAACTCGCTGTAATTGGTCAGCGCCAGGCTCGCCACCAGACCTGTCCTTGTGCGCAGCTTAAAGCGCGCAAGCAGCCAGAAGAACAGCCCCCCCTTCAGCGGCACCAGCAGCGCCAGCGCCAGCGCCACCCCCACGTTGACCAGCGAAGGCAGCCCGGTCAGCCCCACCGTCAAGAAGAACCCCACCAAGAACACGTCCTTCAGCCCCAGCAGCGACCTCGCCAGCTCCTTCGTCTTCGCGTGCCCGCCCAGCAGCACCCCCGCCAGCAGCGCCCCCAGGTCTGGCTTCATGTCCACCGCGCCGAACAGCGCCGCCCCGCCCAGCGCCGTCGCCAGCCCGCCCAGCACCAGCAGCTCGCCGTGGCCGCAGAACGCCAAGAAGCGGTGGAACAGCCCCCGCATCGGCAGCAGCAGCAGCAGCCCCAGCGCCCACACGCTCGGCACCTTGCCCTCCGAGATCGCCAAGAACAGCACCGCCGCCAGGTCTTGCACCACCAAGATCCCGATCGCCACCTGCCCGTAGAGCGCCGCCATATCGTCGCGCTCCTCGATCACCTTGACCGCGAAGACCGTGCTCGAGAAGCTCAGCGCGAAGCCGATCAGCAGCGCCGTCGTCACCTCGATCCCCGAGAACATCGCCAGCCCGGTCGCCGCCGCCCCCAGCGCCAGCCCCGCGAAGAAGATCGTGCTCAGCCCGGCGTGCAGCAGCGTCACCCCCCACACCTCGGGGCGCAGGATGCTGCGCACCTCCAGCTTCAGGCCGATGGTGAACAGCAGCAGCAGCACGCCGACGTCCGCCAGCTCGTGCAACGACGCGTCCGGCCGCAGATCCGGCAGCGCCCCTGTGCTCACCCGCAGCGCCCCCGCCGCCGTCTCACGCAGCCACAACGACTCCCCCATCAGCTCGAGCCCGAAGCCCGCCGCCAAGAAGCCGATCAGCGGCGGCTGGCCGAGCCGCTTCGCTAGGAACCCGAGCACAAACGCTACGCCGATCCACTGAAGCTCCACGAGGCCCCCTCTTGCCCGCCCCTTGTATCATCGAATCACGCCGCTCCAGCCGCGCCCGCCGACAGGTCCTTTTACCTTCAACCATCGCCTCCCGCAGCCGTCCGCCCATCGACCCCCGACGCGCCGAAGATCCCGCCCCTCCCGCGCGCGCGATCGCGCCGCACTCCCCCACCCCACCTTGCCCTGCGCGTCCGCGACCGCCTACAACCACCGTGGCATGCAGAAACGATCCAGAAGACGCCCGCCGCCCCCGACTCGGCGCCTCGTCCTCGCCCTGCTCGCGGCCGCCTGCGCCGCCGGTCAAGATGACGACAGCGGCGGCGACGACAGCGGCCTCGGCGACGGCGATCGAGCGCGCGGCGCGATCCTCTACAGGGAGCACTGCGCCCCCTGCCACGGCCTCAGCGGCGAGGGCGGCGTCGGCCCCACCCTGCGCGACTGGGACCGCGGCGTCGCCTCCCTGGTCGCCACCATCGACCAGACCATGCCCACGCAGAACCCAGCCGTCTGCACCGCCGCCTGCGCCGACGACGTCGCCGCCTACATCCTCGCCGAGCTCACCGGCGACGCCTGCACCTTAGGACAGGCCGCGCTCGCCCCCCGTCAGCTCCGCCTGCTCACCCGCCGCGAGTACGACGCGACCGTCCGCGACCTCCTCCGCCTCAGCCCCGCCGCCGCCGGCGGCCCCTGCGGCGTCGACGCCGACTGCGAGCTCGCCGCCGAGTCCTGCGTCGCCGGCGCCTGCGCCGCTGATCCCTGCGGCCGCCACACCTTCATCTTCTCCAGCGCCCAGGCCCACAGCTCCGTCCACGTCGCCGGCTCCTTCAACGGCTGGCCGGCCACCGTCGCCGCTGGTGGCTGGTCCATGGAACATGTCCCTGGGGACAACATCTACTACACCAAGCGCGACCTGCCCAGCGGCGCCCACACCTACAAGTTCGTGATCGACGAGGCCGACTGGATCCCGGACCCGAGCAACCCCGCCAGCGAGCCCGACGGCTTCGGCGGCCAGAACTCCCTCCTCCAGCTCACCTGCGACGGCGACGGCGCCGGCCCCCTCTTCGCCCCCGCCCGCGACTTCCCGGTCGAGAGCCGCCCCAAAGGCTTCGAGTACGACAACAACGCCGCCGCCGGCCTCGTCACCGCCACCCACGTCGACAAGCAGCTCGCCGCCGCCGCCGAGGTCGCCGAGCTCGCCCTCACCCGCCTTGATCAGCTCCTCCCCTGCGATCCCCTGCCTGACCCCGCCGCCTGCGCCGACGCCTTCCTCGGCGACTTCGGCGCCCGCGCCTTCCGCCGCCCCTTATCCCCCGAGGAGCGCGCCAAGTACCGCGACCTCATCCTCGGCGAGCCCGACTTCAGCGCCGGCGTCGGCGTCGCCCTGCGCGTCATGCTCGCCTCTCCGTACTTCCTCTACCGCAGCGAGCTCGGCGAGGACCAAGGCGACGGCGGCGCCCGCCTCACCCCCTACGAGACCGCCAGCGCCCTCTCCTACGCCTTTTGGGGCACCATGCCAGACGACCAGCTCTTCGCCGCCGCCGCCGCCGATCAGCTCCGCACGCCCGAGCAGATCGAAGCCCAAGCCCGCCGCCTCTTGGACGACCCACGCGCCCGCGAGCTCGTCGCCACCTTCGCCGCCCAGTGGCTCGGCGTCGAGCCGCTACGAAGCGCCAGCAAGAGCACCAACCTCCACCCCGAGTGGTCGCAAGAGCTCGCCCTCGCCCTCATCGAAGAGACCCGCCGCTTCGTCGCCCACGTCGTCTTCGACGGCGACGGCCGCTACGGCACCCTGCTCGCCGCCGACTACACTTTTTTGAACAGCGCCCTCGCCGCCCACTACGGCCTGGCCGCCCCGCCCGGCGGCGACTTCGCCCTCGCCGACAACGGCCCCGATCGCGCCGGCCTGCTCGGCCACGCCGCGGTCCTCGCCAACTACGCGCACAGCGACCAGAGCTCGCCCGTCCGCCGCGGCCTCTTCGTCCGCGAGCGCCTGCTCTGCCAGCACTTCGGCACCCCGCCCGCCAACGCCGGCGGCGTGCCCGAGGTCGACGCGGACGCCACCACCCGCGAGCGCTTCCGCCAGCACTCCGCCGATCAATCCTGCGCCCTCTGCCATCAGTACATCGACGAGCTCGGCTTCGGCTTCGAGCGCTTCGACGCGGTCGGCCGCTACCGCCAGCTCGAGAACGGCCTCCCCATCGACCCCGCCGGCGACATGAACGACGTCGAGTCGATGGGCGCCGGCACCAACGCCCCCTTCACCACCCTGCCGCAGCTCGCCCAGATCCTCGCCGCCTCCGACGCCGCCCCCGCCTGCTTCGCCCGCCAGGCCTACCGCTTCACCATGGGCTACCTCGAGGCCCCCCACGACCTCTGCGGCCTCGCCGCCGTCGAGTCGCGCTTCGCCCAGAGCGGCTACGACGTCCGCGAGCTGCTCGTCGCCATCGCCACCGCCCCCAGCTTCACCCTCCGCAGGTAGCGCCCGAATGATCTTCCCCAAGAGACAGAATATGTCTGTAAAGACAGCCGACAGCGCGCCGCCCTCCGCCCGCCACCACGGCCGCCGCCGCCTCCTCCAGGGCCTCGGCCTCGCCGCGATCGCCGGCCCCTTCCTCCACCTCGCCCGCGGCCGCAGCGCCGCCGCCGCCCCCGCCAAGGCCGCCCGCGTCATCTTTTTTTACTTCCCCGACGGCGTCGTCGGCCCCAGCCAGGACGGCGAGCCTAGCCTCTGGCACCCCACCGGCGGCGAGTACGACTTCGCCCTCAGCCCCCAGCTAGAGCCCCTCGCCCCGCACAAGTCTGACTGCCTTTTTATAAGGGGGCTCACCATGGGCCCCGCCGATCAGGGCTCCCACCCTGGGGGCGCCAAGAAGCTGCTCACCGCCGTCGACGGCGGCAACGGCGAGGGCATCGATCACTACCTCGCCCGCACCGTCGGGGCCAGCGCCCCCTTCCGCCACCTCTACCTCGGCGCCATGGCCAACGCGGGCAACGCCTCTGGCGACAAGTTCATCTCCTACCCCAGCCCTGGCCAGACGATCACCCCCGAGGACGACCCCCGCGCCGCCTTCGAGCTGCTCTTTGGGTCAGGTGTCATGGGCCAGGGCGGCGGCGGCCCCGATCCTACTCAGGTCACCGTCATCGACGGCGTGCTCGACGACATGCACGCCCTGCGCGCCCGCCTCGGCGAGCTCGAGCGCGCCAAGCTCGACCTCCACCTCGAGTCCTTGCGCGAGCTCGAGGGTCGGATCAAGGCCGGCCCTTCGGGCACCTGCGACGATCCCAGCGTCGACTTCTCCGCCGTCACCGGCGACCTCTACGACCCCGCCAAATTCCCCGCGATCCTGCGCGCCCAGACCGATCTCATGGTCCAAGCCATGGCCTGCGGCCTCACCCGCGTAGGCGTGCTCCAGTCCTCCAACCACACCTCCGAGCTGATCATGAGCCGCTTCATGGGCGCCGAGATGTACGACCCCAATTTCGACATGCGCAGCCACCAGGCCTCGCACTACGGCCCCCGCCACGACCCCAGCAAGCGCGAGTACGCCGACTACCTCGCCCAGCGCCGCTGGTGGGTCACCCAGTTCAATTACCTCTTGGATCAGCTCGCCGCCCGCCCCGACGGCGAAGGCACCATGCTCGACAGCACCCTCGTGCTGCTCTGCACCGAGGTCAACGACGGCAACACCCACCTCCACGACGACATGCCCTTCGTGCTCGCCGGCCGCGGCGGGATCAAACCCGGCCGCCTGCTCGACTACAGCGGCCAGCGCCACGCCGGCCTGCTCGCCGCGATCGCCCAGGCCATGGGCGCCGATCTCAGCGCCTACGGCGACACCCAGACCCCCGCCCTCACCGGCCTGCTCGCCTGACCCGCGCCCGCTCGAACAATTGCATCGTTGATTCGCTCAAGAAGGCGCGCCGACGCGCCTGCGCGCCGACGCCCGCCGAGGTATCTCAGGGGACGATCAAGGATGTCTCAGGGGCAAGATCGACACCGGCCTGCGGACGTCCCGCCGCGCCGTGACCAACAAGAGCCGTGGATCACGAGTTGGCCGCCGACTTTCACGGCGACGTCACCCTCAGCTACAACGTCAGCAACGGCCTGCGCCGCGTCCCCGCGACCAGCAAGATCGTCGTCAAGCCCGTCGCCGCCCCCGCCAGCGCCGCCCCCTCCGTCGTCACCTTCACGTACACCCTCACCAGCCCCCTCAACACCAGCGCCGCCACCGTCACGATCCAAGTGCAGCCCGGTCAACAGTCGATCCCCTGGCCTCCGTGAGCCCCCCGGGCCGCGCCGGTCGACCTGACAGACCGGCGCGGCCCCTCCTCGACGCGGATCGTCAACGCCCCCGCGCTCTCGTACCCTGCGTCCAGCGATGCCTCACCTCCACCACCGCGGCCTGCGGATCCACTACGAAGATCGCGGCGAAGGCCGCCCGCTCCTCCTCCTCCACGCCGGCACCTCCTCCTGCCTGCAATGGCGCCGCTACGCCCGCCTGCTCGGCCCCGGCCACCGCCTCATCACCCCGGATCTGCCCGGCCACGGCGGCTCCGATCCCTCCCCTGAGATCCTCCCCGACCAGCTCCTCCCCGCCGCCCTCGGCGTGCTCGACCACCTCCTCGGCCACCTCGACCTGCGCGCCCCCCTCCACCTCGTCGGCCACTCCCTCGGCGGCCTCATCGCCCTCTTGTACGCCCTCCAACGACCTGGCCGAACAGCCAGCCTCACCCTCTTCGAGCCGGTCGTCTTCGAGCTCCTCGATCGCCGCGGCCCCCCCGAGCTAGCGGCCGAGTGCCACCGAGTCGCCGCCGACTGCCTCGCCGCCGTCGACGCGGGCGACCCAGAGGCCGCCCAACGGCGCTTCATCACCTACTGGAGCGGCCCCGCCCACTGGCAGCTCCTCGGCGACCAAGAGCGCGCCCACCTCATCGAAGCCGCCCCGCTCCTCCACCGCGTCGGCATCCCCGCCACCTTCAACGCCGGCGTCACCGAGCCCGCCCTGCGCGCCCTCACCGTCCCCACCCTCCTCCTGGACGCCGACCGCAGCCCCGCCCCCGCCCGCGCCATCGTCGATCACCTCGCCGCCCTCCTCCCCGCCGCCCGCCGCCGCACCATCCAAGAGGCCGGCCACATGGCCCCGATCACCCACGCGCCCCAAGTCGCGGCCCTCCTCCGCGCCAACATCTGAACCCGCGGCGTGTCCCGTCGGCCGGCCTTCACCGCCGCGCGGACGCCCGAGATCGGCTCTTAGAAGACAGCGCGCCGCGGCGGCCTCTCGGCCCGCCGCGGCGCCACCCGCGCGCGATCACGCGCGCGCTCCTACTCGTCCGACTTTTGCTTCTGGTACATGCCCTCGATCAGCGCCGCGTACTTCGTCGCCACCACCTTGCGCTTCACCTTCAGGCTCGCCGTCAGCTCGCCGCCGTCGACGGTCATCGGCCCTGGCAGCACCTCGAAGTACTTGATCGACTCGAAGCTCGCCAGCGCCTTGTTGACCTCTTTCACGTGCGCCGCCAAGAACTCGCGCACCTTCGCGTGGCCTGGCTCCGCCGGGATCCCCTGCGTCTTCGCCCACTCGCCGAAGTTCTCCGGGTCGAGCGAGAACAGCGCCACGCAGAAGTGGCGGTTATCGCCGATCACCACCGCCTCTTGGATGAAGCTCTGCGCCTTCAGCAGCGCCTCGATCTTCACCGGCGCGATGTATTTCCCGCCCGAGGTCTTCAGCAGCTCCTTCTTCCGGCCGGTGATCGTCAAGAACCCGTCCGCGTCCAGCGAGCCCAGATCGCCGGTGTGGAACCACCCCTCCGCGTCGAACGCCTCGCCGGTCGCGTCGGGCCGGTTCAGGTAGCCCTGCGTGATGTTCGGCCCCTTCGCCAGCACCTCGCCGTCCTCGGCGATCTTCAGCGTCACCCCGTCGAAGGCGGGGCCCACCGTGCCGATCTTCATGTTCCCCGGGCGGTTCGAGGTCAGCCCTGGGCACGTCTCTGTCAGCCCGTACGCCTCGATCAGCGTCAACCCGAGCGCGATGAAGAACTCGTGCACGTCGCGGCGCAGCGGCGCCGAGCCGGAGAGCAGGATGTACACCCGGTCCATGCCCAGCTTCGCGCGGATCTTCGAGAACACCAGCTTGTCGGCGATCGCCTGCTGGATCGACAGCCACAGCGGCAGCGGCCTGCCCGTCGTCGCGTAGGGCACCGTCGCCAGGCCCACGCCCAGCGCCCAGCCGAAGATCTTCTGCCGCAGCGGCGGCGCCGAGGCGACCCCTGCCTCGATCTTGCCCTTGATCTTCTCGTACACCCGCGGCGCCCCTGGGAAGAAGCCTGGGCGCGAGCCCGCGAGATCCACCGCCAGCGTCGGCACCGAAGAGATCACCAGCGGCGCCTGGAAGTACGGCCCCGCCAGCTCGATCAAGCGGCCGAACGAGTGCGCCAGCGGCAAGAACAAGAAGAGCCCGCCCTCCTGCACCTGCGGCCCGAACAGCCCCATCTTCGCCACGTTATCGAGCAGCGACAGCATGTTCTCGTGCGTCTGGATCACCGCCTTCGGCGGCCCCGTCGTGCCCGACGTGTACGTGAACGTCGCCACGTGATCACGCTTCACTAGCGCCGCCCGCCGCGCCATCTCCGCCTTCAGGCGCGCGAGCTGCTCTGCCCCGCGCGCCTCCACCGCCGCCAGGCTCTCCCAGTCGTCCGCGGGGGCCAGCCCCGTCGGATCGACCACGACGATCTTGCCCCTCAGCCGCAGATCGGCCGGCGAGTAGGTCTTGTCGAAGAACGTGAAGCCGCCGCGCATCGCCCGGACCTTGGCCACCTGCCCCGCGTTCTCCGCGATCACCAGCTCGACCGCCGTGTCCGCGTGCATGAAGCCGACCTCTTCGGGCAGCAGGCTCGCGTAGATCGGCACCGTCTGCAGGCCCACAGACATCGCCGCGACGTCCATGATCACCCAGTCCATCGACGTGTTGCCGATGATGCTCACTCGAGCGCCGTCACTGAGCGCGACCGCCGAGAGCAGCCCCGCCGCGATCTTCTCGATCCGCGGCAGCACCTCCCTCCACGGCACGTCGATCCACGCGTCGCCCCGCTTGATCCGGAAGGCGGGGGCGTTGAGGTCGCGGTTGGCGCGATCGAGCACCATCGCAGAGATATGGGCGTCAGCCATTCGTGGGGTCTCCTGACTCGTTGTAGTCGCAGTTGTGGCCGCGCGGCCACGACTGTGCCCGCGCACCCGGCCATGGTATCAGGATGAGCCGCGCGCGTCGCCCACCGCCTCACCGGTCCTCAGGGCCACGTCAGCCCCGCCGCCGCGAGCGCCGCGAAGCCGGGCGCGCACGCGTCCTCGGTCTGAGCGCGCAGCCGCGGGGGCAGCTCCTGCCAGCGCGAGCGCCCCTGCCCGACCAAGGCCACGCAGCGGCGCAGCCACGCTGGATCGACCTCGCCGAGGATGAACGAGATCAGCCCCGCCGCGCACTCTGTCGCGCCCTCGCGCAGCCCGAGCAGGTCTTCATAGCGGATCGTCAGCAGCCGCTCCTCCCCCAGCCCCGCCAGCTCCGCCAGCCCTTGGCTGATCTCGCCGCTCCAGTAGTGAGCGCACAGCGGCGGCGGCGTGTCGAAGCGCGCGAAGGCCTCCCGCGTGAAGCGCTCGGGCAGCAGCGCGGCCAGCTCGTCCGAGAGATCCCCCTCCCACCGCCGATCCGTCGACGCCATCGGATCCACGCCGAGCCCCTCGATCAACTGGAACGCCGCGAACACCATCCGAAAGCCCGCGTGTCTGCTCATCGACAGCGCCGTATCGCGGCCGTCGCGGACGATGTGGACGAAGCGCGCCGCTGGGAAGGCGCGACGCAGCCGGCTCACGATCCGCAGCGACCCGCCCGAGCGCTCCACCCACAGCCGCGCCCCCGCGCGCGCCCGCAGCCACTCGAAGAGCCGCGCGTACTGCACGCCCACGGGCGCGGGATCGAGCGCGACCGCCGCCGCCGCGAGCGCGTCGAAGAGCCCGTCGGGGTCGCCGCTCAGGTGAGGGAGCGCGGCCTGGCAGATCGCCGGCACCCCCGACCGCGCGCCCCAGCGCCCGCCGCCGCGCCACGGGTACAGCACCTCCTCCATCGCGACGTCATGGCGCAGCATCAAGCTCTGCCACGGCCACGGCGTCGCCAAGATCCGCCACAGCGCCGCCCCGCTGATCTGTCCTTCGGGGAAGGCGCGATCGATCTCCGTGCCGAGGTCCGTCGCGAACGAGAACACCTCCGAGAGGCTCGTCACCGCCGGGTGCTCGCGCAGCAGCGACGACACCAGCGTCGAGCCGCAGCGCCCCGTCCCGACCACGAACACCGGCGCGGCGCTCATCGGGTACCAGGGAGCCCCGCCCGCTCGGACTCGAGCTGCCGCAGGTACCAGGCGACATGGCGATCCAGCGCCGCCGCGTCGATCGTCATCGAGCCCGCGGGTGCGCCGACCAGCGCGTCTGTGCCGCTGCGATCGAAGCGCTTTCGCCCGCGCAAGTACGAGCGGTAGAAGTCGATCTGGTCGTTAAATTTCTCGTCGAGCCACTCGAGCCCCCCGACGTCCTCGACCCAGCGCGGCTGCGCGATCTTCAGCGCCGCCGCCATCGCCACGACCACTGCGCCCACAGTCGGCGGGTGCGCCTGATTGACGTGAAAGTATGCGCAGGCGCCCGCGCCCTCATGGTCGGCCAGCCCGATCCCTGCGACCTCCGCCGCCACCTGATCGATCGGCACCAGGTCGAGCGCAGCCTCTGGATCTCCGCAGATCCGCAGCGGCCGCGACGCTAGCAGCCCACGCTCCGTACGGTCCATGATCCGACAAAATTTAAAGAGCCGGCGGAGGAACCCGTACATCCCGCTGAAAGTCGTCGCCGCGAGCGTCTGGCTGTGGCCGATCACGATGCTCGGCCGCAGGATCCTCGCGTAGAAGCGCCGCTCCGCGGCGACCGCGAGCTCCGCCTCGATCTTGCTCGCCTCATAGAGGTTGTTTGGCCGCGCATCGACCACCGGGGCCGCGCCCACCAGCCCATCTCGCGCCCCCGCGACATACGCCGTGCTCACGTAGTTGAAGACCTCGACCCCCGCGCGCGCAGCCAGGTCGAGCGCGCTTCGGGTGCCGTCGACGTTCACCGCGCGGATCTCCGCCGCGTAGCGATCCTCGAAGGCCAGCGACGCGGCGCTGTGCCAGAAGCGCTGGTAGCGGCGGCGCGGCAGCGCCGGGGCGCCGCAGCCTGGCCGCGTCACGTCGCCCTCCACCGCCACACATCGCCGCTCGATCGCCTCCATCAGCTCCGGCGCGCCATAGGCGACCGCAGCCGCCTTCAGCGCCCGCGACAGGCGCTCGGCCGCGCTCTCGCGCCCCGGCCGGACCAGCGCGACGACCGATCCCGAGCCGCGGCGGAGCAGCTCCAACACCAACGCCGCGCCGACGAACCCAGTCGCGCCCGTCACTAGATCTGCGTCGCCCTGCATGATACCGCGCACCGTCCCGCGAGCGATTGTACACACGTTCTCGCCGCATCTAGCGGCTCGCTCGCCGACGCTCCCATCGCAGACCTCTCCTATGACCTCGGAGCGGACCAGGTTCGCGGCGCCTTGCGCCCCCGCGATGACCGCCGCGATACTCTCATCGTGGCCCACGACGCCGAGAAGCATGAGGCGCCAGGCCCGCCCAGAGGCGCCCTCCTCGGGCTCATCGACTGGTTGATCCCCGACGATCTCCGACAGTCGCACGACAGCCGCCTGCGCGCGCGCGGGCTCGTCGCCAGCTCGATCGGCATCGGCTCGCTCCTTGTCGCGAACCTGACCGTGCGCGCGGCGACCTTGCCGATCGACCGCAACTTCTGGATCGCCTCCTCGCTCGTCGTGGTCTTGTTCTTGCTGCCGCTGATCCAGCGGCAGACCCGCTCGCCGCGGCTCGCAGGGGCGATCTTCTCGTGGTTCCTGATCCTCGCGATGCCCGTGATCCTGCTCAACTTCGGCAGCTTCCCGGCGCCCGGGATCGCCTTCTTTCCGGCGGTCCCGATCATGGCCACCTTCTTCAGCGACGCGCGCACCGGCCTGATCAGCGTGCTCGTCCTCGGCGCCGCGACCGTCTTCGCCCATCAGACGCTGCCGCTCAACGACGCGGCGACGCTGCGCGCCATCGCGCCGACCGTCGTCGCCAGCAGCGTGATCGCCCCCGCGCTCTGCTTCTTGCTCGCCGCCGTCTACGACCGCAACCGCCAGCGCAACGAGCGCGATCTCAACCGGATCAACCGAGAGCTCCTGCAAGCCCGCGCCCGCGCCGAGGACGCAGATCACCGCAAGACCGAGTTCCTGCGCCACATGAGCCACGAGCTGCGCACCCCGCTCAACGCGATCATCGGCTTCGCCGAGCTGCTCACCGAGGAGCTCGCCGAGCACCGCGAGGCCGAGCTCGCCGAGGACGCCGCGAAGATCAACGCCGCCAGCCGCCACCTCCTCGGCCTGATCAATGACATCCTCGACATCTCCAAGATCGAGGCCGGCGCGATCGCCTTCCACTACGCGCCCCTCGATCTCAGCGAGCTGATCCGCGAGATCGAGCACACCGTCGCCCCCCTCGCCGCTCGCCGCGGCAACAACCTCGTCATCACCGCCGCCGCCGGTCTCGGCGTCATCGAGGGCGACAGCCAGCGGATCCACCAGGTCCTCCTCAACCTCGCCGGCAACGCCTGCAAATTCACCGAGCGCGGCACCATCGAGCTCCGCGCCGCGCGGCTCCCCGGCGGCGAGCGGATCCGCTTCGAGGTCGCCGACACCGGCGTCGGCATGGACCCCGAGGACCTGGGCCAGATCTTCGAGGCCTTCGTCCAAGTCGACGACTCGATGTCGCGCCGCCGCGAAGGCACCGGCCTCGGCCTCATGATCACCAAGCGCCTCATCGAGGAGATGGGCGGCACGATCACCGTCACCAGCGCCCGCGGCGCAGGCTCGACCTTCACCGTCGAGCTACCGGCCCGCGAGCCCGAGTGATCGACGCCGAGGCGAGGGCGCCGCGATGATACCGTCCTCATCGATGCCCACGCGATCGTCACCACTCACCAGCACCACCACCGCGCTGCTCCTCCTCGGGGCCTGCGCCGGCGACAGCGGCGGCAGCGACGGCGCCACCGACGGCGGCTTCACCTCCACCGCCAGCGCCACAGGCGCCACCACCAGCGCCACCGCGGGCGAGAGCGAGAGCGACAGCGCCGCGCAAGGAAGCGACAGCGCCTCTGACAGCGCCACCACCACCGGTGCCACCGACAGCGACAGCGACTCCGACTCCGACTCCGACTCTGACACCGCCACCACCTCCGACGTCCCCGGCTACTGCGGCGACGACCCGCCGCAGGGCTACATGGTCGCCGCCGACCCGACCTGCATGAACGAGCCGAACATCGGCACCTTCGATCCTGTCGTCGAGTGGCAGAAGACCGCCTGGACCGCCGCCCCCGCCTCCAACCAAGTCATGATGTCGCCGATCGTCATCGACCTCGACGGCGACCAGCTCCCCGACCTCCTCTACATCACCTACAGCGGCGCCGACTACCTCGGCGCTGGGGTGCTACGCGCGATCTCAGGCGACGGCCAAGTCGAGCTGCTCTCGATCGACGGCCAGGGGATCTACGGCAGCGCCGGGATCGCCGCGGGCGACATCGACGGAGACGGCCAAGTCGAGCTCGTCACCTTCGCCGCCCCCGGCGTCGTCAAGGCCTTCGAGCACGACGGCGCGCTCAAGTGGAGCAGCCCGGTCGTCTCCCAGCACATCGCCTACATCTCCTTCGCCGCCCCGGCGATCGCCGACCTCGACGGCGACGGCGCCCCCGAGATCATCGCCGGCCGCGCGATCCTCAACAGCGACGGCACCCTGCGCGGCGCCGGCGAGCACGGCGTCGGCGCGCACAGCAACTACGGCAGCACCTCGTTCGGCGCCGACATCGACGGCGACGGCGTCCAGGAGGTCGTCGTCGGCAACGCCCTCTACCGCCCAGACGGCTCTGCGATCTGGTTCAACGGCCAGGCCGACGGATACCCCGCCGTCGCCGACTTCGACCTCGACGGCGACCCTGAGATCGTCGTCGTCACCGCCGGCGGTCTCCGCCTGCAAGCCGGCGACGGCGCCGTCCTCTGGAGCGTCGCCAACCCTGGAGGCGTCGGCGGCCCGCCGACGATCGCCGACTTCGACGGCGACGGCCTCCCTGAGATCGGCGTCGCTGGCGCCGCCGCCTATGTCGTCTTCGACGGCGACGGCTCGGTCTTGTGGCAGGTCGCCACCCAAGACGCCAGCTCCGCGATCACCGGCTCCTCAGTCTACGACTTTGAGGGCGACGGCGTCGCCGACGTCGTCTACGCCGACGAGGTCAACCTCTACGTCTATTCCGGCGTCGACGGCGTCGTCAAGCTCCTCTACGAGCCCCACAACAGCGGCACCTTGATCGAGTACCCGATCGTCGTCGACGTGGATAACGACGGCCAAGTCGAGATCATCGTCGCCCACAACAACCTCATCCAGAGCTCCTTCGGCGTCACCGTGCTCGGCGACAAGGCCCAATCCTGGCGCCCCGGCCGCAAGCTGTGGAACCAGCACGCCTATTCCATCACGAAAACTATACACCTGTCGTGAAACCGCCCTGCGCGGTCCTATACGCGACAATGTGCGCTTTGGAACAGGTCCCATGGGCCGCTTGTTTGTCTCGAATTTGTCTCGAAGAATCTGGGGGTAGGAGGAGGGGTCATGATCAACGCCGCATTCATCCGCGGGTGCAAGCCTCGCGCGAAGATGTACGAAGTCACCTGTGAGGCCATGCCGGGGTTCATCCTGCGGGTGTTGCCCACCGGCCGGAAGATCGCGCTGGTGCGTTACCGCGTCGATGGAAAGGACCGGCGGCACAAGATCGGGCAGCTCGGGCCTGATCTCTCGATCGAAGAGGCGCGCCGACGTGCCGCTCTGCTGCTCGCTCAGATCGCCACAGGCGTGGTCCTGGACGAGCGAGCCGGCCAACCGCCCGCGTCCGCTCCCGCGCCTGTGAAGCAAGCGGAACCGAGGGCGCCCACGAGCATCACGCTGCGCCAGCTCGCCGAGCGTTTTTTACGAGTCCACGTCGAGGTCCGCCTCAAACCCGCGACCGCCGAGCGTTACCGCAGCACGCTCGATACCGTCATCCTGCCCGCCTTCGGCGATCGTGACTTCCGCAGCGTGACGAAGGCCGAGATCGCCGAGCTGCACGGCACCATGCGCGATCGACCCGGCGCGGCGAACAACATGCTCTCGACCATCAGCAGCCTCTACGGCCGGATCATCGAGGATTGGGAGCTCGCCGAGATGCGAAACCCCGCAAGAGGGATCAAACCTTTTCCGATGCGCAGGCGAGAGCGCTTCCTCTCGCCCGAGGAGCGGCAGCGCCTCGATCTTGTGATCCAGGCCGGCCTACGGATGCCTGCCGGTCGCCGCGGGCATTTAGACATTGAGAGCGTCTGGGCGCTCGATCTGCTCGCGCTCACCGGGCGCCGCCGCGACGAGATCCTGACCCTCACCTGGCCGATGGTCGATTGGCAGCACTCCCTGCTCAACCTGCCCGACACCAAGACCGGCGAGCTGCGGGTGCCGGTGTCCACGCGTGTGCTGGCGCTGCTGCGGCACATCCACGAGCAGGCTGACAAACCGCGCATTGGGTACGTGCTCGGAAAACGGCTGCGCGGGCTTAACCGCACCTGGGAGAACATCCGCGCTGCCGCCGATCTTCATGATGTCCGTCTGCACGACCTCCGCCACTCCTTCGCCAGCGACGCCCTGATGAGCGGGGTCCCTCTCGCGATCGTCGGCGAGCTGCTCGGTCACAAACAGGCACGAACCACCCAGCGCTACGCCCACCTCGCCAACCACGTCGTCCGCCAAGCGCTCGAGATGGCGACGGAACGAATCGTCGACGCCGTAAAGCCCGTCGCCGCCCTGCCACCGGCCCCCTTCGAGCGGCTGAGCGACGCCGAGTGGGCGCGGATCAAGGACAAGATCGAGACCACGCGGGGCCGCTGCGGCGGCACCCGCGTCGACCTCCGCGGCGTCGTCGACGGCATTCGCTGGGTTTTGAAATTTGGCGCGAAATGGCGCGAGGTACCGCCCGAATTCGGGCTCTCCTAACACATTCATGGGTTAAAGAGGCATCACATGAGGCCAAGGAATGGAGAGACCGCCACAGCAGAGCAGCAGCATAGCGGCGAAGCTGGAGAGACGTTTGAAGCCGTAGGCGCGGGAGGTGACGACGCGGGCTTTGCGGTTGAAGCCTTCGGTGATCGCGTTGGTGACGCCGACAGTGATGTAGGCGGTGATCCCGTCGAAGTGCGCAGCGATCGTCTCAGCGGCCTTGACAAGCGGGGGCAAGCCTTCGGCCTCGACCCAGCGCAGCCAGCCTGTGAGGTCGCTGTGGATCGACTCTGGAGATGCGGTGTCGAAGATCGCCGCGAGGGACTCCTTCATAAGGTAGGCGCGGTAGAGCGGCTGGTTCTCCTTCTCGAGCTCTGTGAGCTTGTTGCGAGCGACGGCGTCGAGCTTCCAGGGCGAGCGCTGGAGCGCGAAGCGGGTCCCCTTGAGGGTGCGCTTCTCGGCGGGGTCGCGGAGTTCAGCGACCATACCGCGGCGGATCTCGTCGAGCGCGTCGTGTACCAAGCGCTGGACGTGGAAGCGATCGAAGACGACGCGGACGTGGGGCGCCCGCTCGCGCAGCGCCTTCTTGAAGGCTCCCGACATGTCGATCGACGCGACCTTCAGCGCAGCCGTCCCAGCGGGCCCCAGGGCCTCGAAGAAGCCGTCGAGCGCGGCGGCGTCCTTGCCCTCGGCGACCCAGACCACGCGGCGTGTGTCGAGGTCGACGACGACGGTGACGTAGCGGTGGTGCTTGCGGTAAGAGAGCTCATCGATGCCGATCCGACGGAGCCCGCGGAGGCGCTCGCTGGGGTCTCCTCCGTAGCGCTTGACCACCCGCTCGATCACGCGGCCGACCGTCAGCCAGGCGATCCGCAAGAGCCGCGCGACGGTCGTTTTATCTGTCTTTTGGGCCATCAAAGCGATCAAGTCCTCGAAGCCCTTCGTGAAGCCCGTGTCGTGCTCCGCCCAGGGAACCTGCTCGACCTTGACGCCGCACGACGAACACTCGACGCGGCGGATCGAGTAACGCAGCTCGCACTCGACCCCCCCGACGTCGAGGTGCCGCCACCGACGCACCCTCTGATCACGGATCGGCCCCGTGGCCCCGCAGGTCGAGCAGCGGCCCTTCGTCCAGCTCGGCGCGACGTCGATGACAAGCCTGTCCTCCTCGAACTCAGCACCGAGGACACGGACCTGCTCCATTCCCAAAAGGCGTCGTAGAAACGTGGTGATGCGCACGCCCAGATGCTCGATCCCGCGCGGCCCTTGTGCCAGTAAAAACTGGCCCCAAGAGATGTGCGCGAACGCAGCCACGACCTGTTTGCCAGACAACCGAGATTTCACGCGGCAGAACACATCCTTGGGGTCCATCCTGGATCCACGAACATGTTAGAAGAGCCCGAATTCGGCGCCGCGACCACCTGCTGGCGATGGTACGAGCGCTGGACAGCCGCCGGTGTTTGGTCGGAGGTCATGGCGGCGCTCGGGGCATCGACCGTGGAGCCCGAGCGACAGCCCTCGCACCGCCCCACCAAGGCACGGATCGAGGGGCGGAGCCCGCCCGAAGTGATCGAGGTCGGAGCCACCAGCGCCCCCGTCGCCGTCGACAGCTCAGAGCGGTTCGCGGGACGATCATCACGACGGGCGGATTCGCAAGCGGGACGGTGAAGGCCGCCTTCGAGCCGGGGGCAGCGCCGATCATGCTCATCGGGCGACGACATCGGCCGCGTGCTCCACGGCGCTCGCGCTCCACCGCCGCGACCGCGGGCCGTGATGAGGCGGCTGCAGGCGCTCAGGCGGCGGCGCGTGGGGCGGTGGCGACGAGGAAGTCGATCATCGCCCGGGTCGCCTTGGTAACGGCGGCGTCGCGCGGGTAGACGAGCGAGAAGGGGCGGCTCGCGCCGCGGAGGGGCCGGAGCACCTCGACGAGGGCGCCGCGGGCGAGGTCATGCTCGACGACGAAGTCGTAGGCCTGGACGAGGCCGACGCCGGCGCGGGCGAGGGTGACGGCGGCGAGGAAGTCGTCGGAGCACTGGTAGGAGGCGGCGGGGATGTACTTGTCGGCGGTGGGGCCGAGGAGCCAGGGGAGGACGCGGCCGGTCCGCGGCAGCAGGAAGGTGATGCAGGCGTGGCGGGCGAGGTCATCGGCGGTCTGGGGCTCGCCGTGGCGGGCGAGGTAGGTGGGGCTCGCGTAGATGCCGAGGGCGAAGGCGCCGAGGCGCCTGACGATGAGGCCGGCGTCGTCGAGCTCGCCCATGCGGATCGCCAGGTCGAAGCCGTCGCGGACGAAGTTGACGTTGTGGTTGGAGACGTGGGCCTCGACGGTGATCCCGGGGTAGCGGAGGCGGAACTCGCCGAGCAGGGGGAGGAGTCGGTGGTGCCCGTAGGTGGTGCCGACGCTGAGGCGGACGCGGCCGGCGAGGCCGCGCCTGCCGCTCTGGAGGCCGCGCTCGCCCTCGGCGAGGAGGGTGATCGCCTGGACGCAGAGGTCGTAGTAGCGGCGGGCCTCGTCGGTCGGGGCGAGGCTGCGGGTGGTGCGGCGGAAGAGGGTGACGCCGAGGGTGGCCTCGAGGCGGGCGACGCTGCGGCTGATCGCCTGCGGGGTGACGGAGAGCGTCTTGGCCGCGGCGGTGAAGGAGCCGGTCTCGTAGGTGGCGCAGAAAGCCTCGAGGTTGGGGAGGGTTCCGGTGATGGGGGGTCGGGGCATCTGTACCTCGATGGTACAGATGATTCGACGCCGTGTCGGCTGCCGCAGGAGTGGGAGGGCGGCTAGGTTGGCTTCGTCACCGGGTCGCCACGGCGACCGCCAACGATCACGTAGGAAGCACGATCATGTCGAAGCGTATTCTCATCGCCCTCACCAGCCACGACCGCCTTGGCAGCACCGGGGAGCCGACCGGGGCCTATCTCCCGGAGCTCGCGCACCCGCACGCCGTCTTCACCGCAGCGGGCCACCAGGTCGACTTCGTCAGCGTCCGCGAGCAGCGTGATCCAGGTCTTTGTGATCCTCGCCGTAGCGATCGGCATCGCCAGCGTGCTGGTCGTCTCGGTCACTCAGCGCTCGCGTGAGATCGGGATCTTGCGCGCCATGGGCACCACGCGCGGCCGTATCATGCGGATCTTCCTGATCCAGGGCGGACTGGTCGGCGTCGGCGGCTCGCTGCTCGGCTCCGGCCTCGGCGCCGCGCTGGCGATCGTCTTCCGTCACGCCGTCACCGACGCCAGGGGCGAGCCGCTGCTGCCCGTCGTGCTCGACGCGCCGCTGTTCCTGTTCGCGGCCGCTGTGGCGACCGCGACCGGCCTGCTGGCGGCGCTGATGCCGGCCCGTCGCGCGGCCAAACTCGACCCCGTGACGGCGATCCGCAATGCCTGATCCGGTCCTCGAGCTGCGTGGGGTCATCAAGGAGTTCGGCGACGCGGTCGTGACCCGCGTGCTGCACGGCATCGATCTGCGCGTGATGCCAGGTGAGTTCGCCGCCCTGATCGGACCCTCAGGCTCCGGCAAGAGCACCCTGCTCAACCTCGTGGGTCTGCTCGATCGCCCGACCTCAGGCGAAGTGCGGGTCCAGGGCGAGCGCACCGACGCGCTCGCAGACGACGAGCGCACCGCCCTGCGCGCGCGTTGCCTCGGCTTCGTGTTTCAATTTCACCACTTGATCGGCGCGCTCTCCGTCGTCGAGAACGTCATGATGGCGCTCGCGTCCGACCAGCCGCGCCTGACCCGCGAGATGCGGCAGCGCAGCGCCGAAGCCTTAGCCGCGGTCGGCCTCGGCGATCGCGTCGACGCCGATCCGCGGCGCCTATCGGGCGGGCAGCAGCAGCGCGTCGCTATCGCGCGGGCCCTGGTCCGTCGGCCGCCGCTCGTGCTGGCCGATGAGCCGACGGGTAATCTCGACACCAAGACCTCCGACGAGATCTTCACGCTCATGCGCAAGGTCAACGCGGAGCAGGGCATCGCGTTCCTGATCGTCACCCACGATCTACGGATCGCGAGCCGCTGCGACCGCGTCGTCGAGCTCGTCGACGGCCGCATTGTCTATGACGGACCGCCGACCGGCGAGGCCGGCTGACGTGCGAGCGCGAAGGGCGACGTCCAAGAGAGCACCCTCGGCGGACAACCGCCGCTGATGCTTCCCGGACGCCACCTCGGGCTCGGGGCGCCCGCGGGTTCTGTCCGTCGTGCATGGGCCGACGGATGGCCGAGGGCGCAGCAGGTCCAGCCAGATCACCCGCCCGCGCGCCCTGGAGGACCCCGAGATCGATCATGACCCAATGGTCATGTCGCTGTCTGGATGGCCACGACGACGACGGCGCCGAGCTTCGCGCCGACGCTCACGACGTTGCCGCCGATGACGACGCCGGTGCTGACGGTCTTCGAGATCCCCTCTTTGGTGTTCTCCGCGACGATGCCGGCGACACCCGCGCACAGGGACGCGACGGTCGCGGTGAGATCGAGCGACGCGATCGTGACGTCTAGCTTGCTCGTGGCGTCGTCCTTCGCGGTGAAGATGATGTTGAGGATCCCGGAGATGACCCCGATCGCGTCGCCAAGGAGGCCCGCGATCACGCCGGTCCACCCCGCCACCGGGTTCTCCTTCCAGAAATCGATAGCGTCGGCGATGACGCTCAGCGCGCCGCAGATCCACGAGGCGGCGTCGAGGCCGAACCGGACCCACTCATCGGCGTCCCACTCCTCCTTGTCCATGCAGCCGATGATCAGCGGGGCCGCGCCGATGAGCGCGTTGGCCAGGTCAAAGAACCACTTTACCCGCTTTACCGTCGCCAACGGGTCTGTCGCGCCTTCGTCCTGCTTCCCGAGGATGGCGGCCTTGCTGTCGATGATCCCGCCGAAGGCTGACGCGACGATGTCGAAGGCGCGGGAGCAGATGTCCACCGCGGGGCTCAGCCATCCATCCTCCGCGCCGAAGCTCTGCGGGCCGGCGCTGGCGAGCGCCGCCGGCCCCTCCTTGCGGCCGGTGATCGCCTTGTAGAGGACCGTCGTCGGGATCGCCGCGACCAGGCAAAGGAGCCTCCCGGCGGTCATCTCGCGGCCGCCGAGGACGTGCTCCTCGACGAAGTCCGTCAGGTACGGGATGGCGAGGCGGAGGTTGAGCAGGCGTTCGAAGGAGTCGATGATGGCGACGAGCAGATCGCCGACGAAGTCGAGCGCGAGGGCCGTGGCGTTGACGACGACCCGGACCAGGAGCCTGGCGATGGCCAGCCAGTCGGCGGGATCGCTGTCGAGGAGCTTCTTGGGATCGCTGATCGCGGCCTGCAGGGCCGGATCATTCCACTCGGCGCCGAGACCCTCGGCGAGGCCAGATAGGCGTCCGAGCGCGCTCGTCAGGGTGCCCGAGATCGGATCAAAGATCTCCTGAAACGCCTTGATCGTCGCCGAGAGGTCGTCGGGGAGGAGCGAGAGGAGGTAGTCGAGGAGGCCCGGGGTCTCCGGCGGATCGGCCTCGGCGGCCTCCGTCCGGGCCTCGCCGACGCTCGCGGGGAGCGCCGCCTCTCCGCCGAGGGCCGCGAGCACCTTGGCCTCGAGCCCGACGATCGCCCCCTTGGCCCCGGCGAAGAGGCCCTGCACGCCGCCCCTCGTCGTCTTGATCGAGTCCTTCACCGTGCTGAGCATCAGATCGCAGGTCTCGAGGATGTCCCCCCAGTCGAAGAGCTCGGCCAGGTAGGTGAGGACTTCGCCGACCGTCTTGCCGATCGTCTTGAAGAGCTCCTCGACAGCGCTCGCGACCTCCTCGACGGTCTTGACGATCCACTTGAGCGCGACCGTGACGCCGTTGATCGTCGTGTTGACCGCGAGCGTGACGTTCTCGACCACCGCGCTCGCCGTCTTCTCGACGTACTCGTAGGTCCGCAGGCCGAGGTCGATCGCGGCTTCGCCGGCGTCCTTGAGGGCGTCGGCCCCGTCCTCGACGACTTCGCCGACGAAGTCGACGCCGCCCTCCACGAACTCCGTGGTCGCGGTCCAGGCGTCCCCCAAGAAGCCGAAGGAGACGGGGCCCGCGTCGTCGTCCTCCGCGGCCCCGGCGGCGATCGGCCGGCCGATCCGGCGCACCAGCGGCACGTCCTCGGCGAACTCCATGACGTAGCCCTCGCCGCTGGCGAGGACCGGCGAGAGGGGGCTCGGGGGCTCCGCGGATCCCTCGTCCTCGAGGTCGCCGAAGGCGAGGGCGGCGGTGCTCTCGGCCTCGAAGGAGAAGCTCGCCGCGACGCCGAGCAGGCCGCGGAGGATCTCGACGAGATCCTCAGCCCCGTCGGTGCACAGGCCCTCCTGACCGGCCTTCGACGTGGCGCTGGCCCGCCGGCCCTTCCTGACCTCGTTGACGGTGAGCGAGGCGAGCGCCTCATGGAGCACCTGGTCGGGGGTGATCAGCGCCCACTCGCCCTCGCCCATGCCGGCGTGACGGACCTTGAGGACCGGCATCGCCAGGGCCTTGGGTACGAAGGCCAGGCGGGCGACGCCGCGGGCGTCCGTCGTGATCGAGAAGCGCCGCGGGTCGGCGATCTTGTTCTCCTTCCGGACGGTCTTGCGGTAGGTGGCGATCGTCTCACCGACGATGACCTCGATCGCGCAGCCGGGGAGCGACCGGCCGTCCGCGTCGCGGGCGCGGAGGTCGACGCAGAGCTGAGGATTACCGCCCTTGCCGGTCTGGTCGGCGAGGAGGCTCGCGCGCGCCTTGACGGTCGGGCGGGCGGCCGCGGCGCCCGACTGGATGGCGAGCCCGGGGGCCTCGCGCCAGATCACGGCCCCCTGCGCGTCACCTGGCTTCCCAGACATGTTGTTCTCGAGCGCCCAGCGGCCGACCAGGCCGGCGGCGCCGCTCAGGCGGCGCTGCCAGCCGGCCTCGACCTCGTCGCGGGTGAGGGCGCGCGACCAGATGCGGAGCTCGGAGACCGAGCCGGCGACGGGGCCGACCACGGGCGTGAGGTCCTGGGCCGCGAGGGCCGTCTTCTCCTCGCGGCGGACGAGGCGGCCGTCGCTGTAGACGCAGAGCAGCCCGTCCCCGTCGAGGGTGATCGTGAGGTGAGTCCAGCGCCGCGCCGTGAGCGCGCTGTCGACGCGGAGGGTCCGCGCGGCGGCGGCGAGGGCAGCGGTGCCGGCGTTCGCGAGCTTCTCCAAAATCGAGCCACTGGCAGGGGCGTCGACCGCGACGCCGACCTCGACGTCGAGGTCGAAGCTGGTGCCGGCCGGGGACGCCTTGATCGTGATCACCGGGAGCGCTTCGACCGTCCTCGCGCGCCCGCCGGCGCCGAGGGTCTCGCGGCCGCGGCTCCCGGCGCCGAGGGTCTCGAGGCTGAGCCTCTTGGGGACCGACTTGGCCGCCGAGAGCGTGAGGATCGGCGCGGGGCCGTCGCTGGGGTCGAGGTTGACCCACATCTGCGCGCTGAAGCCGGCGGCGCTGATCGCCGGGACGGTTGGGAGGGCGAGGGCGCCCTTACTGAGGCCAGCCACCCGCACCGGCGCGACCTTGGGGGCCGAGTCGAGGACGAGGCCCTCGCGCGGGGCTGGCTCGGCGCCGTGGACCCACGCCTGGGGCCCTGCGGCGCGCATGTTGATCAGGCCCGGGCGCACCTCGACTTTGATTGAGGACGCGCCGTCGTTGTCGGCGACGAGGGGGGTGTTGCTGATGTAGGTCGCGCTCGCGCCAGCGAAGCCGCCGTGCTGGAAGACCGTGACCTTGAGGCCGCGGGGCACGCGGATCGACGAGAGGGTGTCGTTGCCGATCCCGAGCTGGCCGGCGTCGTAGCTGCCGGGCTTCAGCACGCTCGACTTGCCCGTGAAGTCGCCGTCCTCGAAGACCTTCGCGCTCTGCCCGGTCGACGGGGCCTGCAGCGTCTCCTCCATCCGCCAGCAGCCGACGAGGCCGGGGGCCCAGCCGTGAATCCGCCGCTTCCAGGTGTCCGCGATCTCCGCGCTCGAGAGGGCCCGCGACCAGAGGCGGACCTCGGCCATTTGACCGTCGAGGCCGGCGCCGAGCTGGGCGGCGACCTGGGAGATGAGGCTCTTGGACAACTTGCCGAAGAAGCCTCCGCCGGTGTTGACGCTCTCGACGGTGTCGACGCTCTCGACGCTGACGTCGACGAGCGGGATCCCGTCGACGAAGAAGGCGAGCTTCTGATCGTCGCTGATCCGCAGGGCGACGCTCGTCCAGGTGTCGGCCTTGAGGAGCGCCTTCGTCGTGATCGTCGTCGTCGTCGTCCCCGTGGCCTGGGTCGCGGTCAGGACGCCCTTCCTCGTGGTGACGCGCACGAATCGAGCGGCGTCGCTCCGGTCCCGGAGGTCGAGGAGGGTGGCCATGCGCTTCAGGTCGCGGACGCGGACGTGCGCCTGCCAGGTGAGGACCTTGCCGAGGCGAACAGCCTGGGTGTCGACGACGCCTTGCCCCTGGCCGAAGTCGAGGCAGCGCTCGATGGACCGTTCGACGGTGAAGCTGTCGCTGCCCTGCGTGACGTCGCCGCCGCCGAAGGCGCCGTCACGCCCGAAGGGCGAGCGATCGAGGGCCCCATTGTTCCTCCCGAGGGTCCACCAGCCGACGAGCCCAGGCTCATCACCGCGGAGATCGACGGCGCCGCTGCCGATGATCGCGGCGGCGCTGTCGCTCCTGTTCCACAGGCGGACGTCGCCGATCGCCCCAGCGAAGGCCTCGGCGCCGGCGGTCGGGCAGGCGCCGATGAAGTTGCCGTCGCGGCCGACCTCGAGCGGCGAGGCGCCGGGCATCCCGCCTGCGAACGCCTCGTCGCCGCGGTAGAAGGTGACCCCCTCGCGGCCGAGGACGACGGCGACCCGCGTCCACGCGCCGACAGTCACCTTGAAGGGCGCCACGCCCCGCGAGAGCCCGCCGAGCTCAAGCGTCGGGGCGCCGTTGACCAAGCCGAAGGTGATCTCCGCGTCGCCGCTGCCGAGGCGGAGGATCGTCCTGCTCCCGGCCGCGCTCGCGGGTCGCACCCAGGCCTGGATCACCAGCCCGCGGGCGAAGGAGACCGCCATCTCCGGCAGGGCGAGGTGGACGCCGCCGCCGAAGACAGCGCCCTTTCGCTTGATTATGTCGTTCGAACTCGATGGGTTTGTCTGCGTATTCGTGGCCATGAACGTCTCGCTGCTCCTCTTCGCGGGGCCGTGGAGAGGCGTCGTCGCCCCGCGGTGGCGCGGCGGAACGAGTCGCTGAGGTCCGCGTCCACGCTGCTACGCTGCTTCATCGCTCCGAGGTGGAGGATCGTGCCAGTCGCGGCGTCTCGCGAGGGTCGCACCCAGGCCTGGATCCCGAAGCCCGCGCCGCCTAAGATCGTGCCATGGCGTTGGATCGCGGCGTTGGAGCACCGTGGCCCTAAACCCCCAACCTCTCCTCTCTGGGCGCCCGTGATGTCCGTATGGCGGCAAAAATTGAGGTGGCTCGCCGGATCTCTACCTTGGGTCATCGCTTCGTCCCCTGGCCACAGGAGGTGACCGATTTCAACCAATAATGAGAGCCTTGAACGTAGGCACCACGATGTGATGATGTCCAACGCTGTTTTTACCGCGCATGTGGAGTCCTCGCGCCGGACCCTCTACCTTTCGTCCTCATCTATATTTATTATGTTATCCGTCGAATCCGGCCAGCCGTCCTCAGGATCATTCTCGACACTCAGCCTCAGATCCATTAGGGTCAAAGATGTGGAATTGGGAGGGCGATTTGGGTGGAAGCGGATGAGCCACGACGTAGACGACATGAAGCGGCGGCGCCGATGCCTCGCCCTGGCGCTCGGCGCGGCGGTCGGGCAGGTCAGCGCCTGCGCGGTGCCTTGCGTGGACGACGGCTTCCTAGCCATGCAGCACGACGAGTCGTGCAAGGCTAGCCAGGCGACGAGTACAGACGGAACAACGACGACAGACGGGGCGACGAGCGCGGGCACGACCAGCGGCGGCACGACCAGCGACGCCACGACCATCGACGCCACGACCAGCGACGCCACGACCAGCGACGCCACGACCAGCGACGCCACGACCAGCGACGCCACGACGACGGATAGCGGCACCGACGGGACATCGACGACCAGCGGCGGCGGGATCTGCGGCGACGGCGTCGTCGACCCCGGCGAAGGCTGCGACGACGGCGCGAGCAACGGCGATGACAAGGGGTGCAAGTCCGACTGCACGCCGCAGGCGTGCGGCGACGGGGCCTTGGGCCCAGGCGAAGGCTGCGACGACGGCAACCTCGATCCCGGCGACGGCTGCGACGCGAGCTGCGTGCTCGAGAGCTGCGGCAACGCCCAGGTCGAGGCCGGTGAAGCCTGCGACGACGGCCAGAACGGCGACAACGACGACGGCTGCACAGATCTGTGCACGCTTCCTGTCTGCGGCGACGGCTTCGTCCAGCCGAGCGTCGGGGAGGAGTGCGACGAGGCGGGGAACAACAAGGACGAGGGGGCGTGCACGTCCGCGTGCTTGGCGGCGGCGTGCGGCGACGGGCTCGTGCACGCGGGCGTCGAGGAGTGCGACGAGGGGGTGAACTCACAACCCTCCCCCGTGGAGCGCCCCGATCCCCAGCCTCCTTGCTTCTTGGCTCAGATCGGCGTTCTACGGGGGTTTTAGCGCTCCCCCCTGCGTCACCCCCACGGCCCACCTGGTGCGGGCAACGCGCGAAACGGCTCGCTACCGGCAACGTTGTGGCAACGCCCCAGGCCCCAGCATCGGCTGGCAACGGAGCACCCTGTCGGCGGAAGAGCGAGGGCTGCGCCGGCGCCTGGCACATCGACCCGGCATCGGCTGGCAACGGACCCTGTCGGCGGAGGTTGCCAGAGGTGGTTGCCACCGTGTCTCCCCCACCCGCGCCCTCCGCCCCCTCCGCTGTGCCCTCGCGTACCGAGTTGGCTGGAGTGGTCAGGCCCTGGGCGCGATGGGCGCCTTGACGCCTCGACCCCACGCGATGAACGCCGAGATCCCCCCGAGGATCAGCGACGGCGCCATCATCGCCGCCTCGCCCAGCGCCACGTGCGTGCCCGCCGCGCCGAGCATCACGAGCACCAGCCCCGCGGCGGCGACGCCGACAGCCAAGATCCCCAGGCCCAGGCCGATTTCGACCGCAAGGCCCTGCTCTACACCGGCGCAGCCGTGACCACCGGGGTGGTCGCCGGCGCCCTGCTGATCACCGGCACGGCGCTGATGATCCACGCCGGTCGTCGCCGACCGCTGCGCCCCGAGCAGCGCGTGCAGCTGCGCCCCGGTCCCGGCGGCCTGAGCCTGCGCTTTTGAGCGCTGCTATCCTCCGCGCCGTGGCCCACGACATCCCCTTGAAGTGCCGCTGCGGCGCCGTCCATGGTCGAGCCTTGCAGGTCGACCCGGTTCGCTGCAACCGACTGATTTGCATGTGCGACGACTGCCAGGTCTACGGCCGCTGGCTCGCCCAGCACGGCTCGCCGATCCTCGACCCGAGCGGCGGCACCGAGATCCTGCAGATGACCCCGTCGCAGCTGCGCATCGACGGTGGCAGCGAGCATGTCCGCTGCCTGCGACTGAGCCCCAAGGGCCTCATGCGCTGGCATACGGGCTGCTGTCACACGCCGATCGGCAACACCCTGGAGAAGGCGCGGGTCCCCTTCGTCGGCGTGCCCATGGCCTTCGTCGATCTCGACCCGGACGAGCGCGACAGCAAGCTGGGGCCGGTGCTGTGCCGCATTCACGCCCGCTACGGCAAGCCGCCGCTGCCGGCCGACAGCCACCCCCGGGCCCCGGGCTGGCTGCTGCGCCGCTTCGTGTGGCAGATGCTGCGCGACAGCTTCGCCGGTCGCCACCGGCCCTCGCCCCTGCGCCACGACGACGGCTCGCCCCTGGTCACGCCCACGGTGCTGAGCCTCGAGGAGCGTCAGTCACTGAACAGGTCGACGTAGGAGTGCCGTCGCCGTTGACGTCGATGAGAATGTTGATGTACGGACGATTGAGGATGTGGGTGTTGCCGGCGGTGCGCAGGGCGTAGCGGGCGCTGAGGGCGGTGAGCTGAGCGAGGGGGAGGCCGAGCAAGGCGGGCGCGTCGGTGCCGAGCATGGCCTTGTTGCCGGTGCCGATGCCGTGAAAGCCCTTGTTGCCGATGACGTTGGGGTTGCCGCTGATCGCGTGCGTCCACATGAGGTAGCCGGCGTCGCTTCGGTCGGCGCTAAGCGGCGTTGACGGAGTAGTCGCTAAAGGTGAGCCAGGGATCGCGCCCATGGGCTGTGTGGGCGGGGCGGCGGCGGGGGCGGCGGCGTTGGCGAGGTGCTGGGCCTCGGTGACGGGGAGCAGCTCGTGTTCGGCGATGACGGTGGGGCAGCCGGCGCGGACGGGCGGGCTCAAGACGGCGAGCAGGTCGTCGTGGCTGACGCGGCGCGGGGTGGACCACTGGCCGGGGAGGAGCTGTTCGAGGGAGGCATCGCCGGTGAGGCGGTTAGCGGGGCCGACGAGGGCGGGGCCGTCGCAGCCGGAGACGCGGACGCGCCAGTAGTAGCCGGCGTAGCGGGATTGACGAGGGTCGAGGGCTTCGAGCGGGAGGGGCGCGCGGGGGCGCTCGATGTGGCTTCGAGGACATGTGCACTGGCGGACCAGTGGAGCGCGACGTTCATGACGCCGGTGGTGGTGAAGCCGGCGTTGCGGGTGAGGCGGGCGCGGATGACGGCGGGCGGGGAGCGATCGAGGCGGATCGTTTGGTCGGCTTCGGCGAGCTCGTTGACGACGAGGAGGAGGACGGTGGGGGCCTCGGTGATGAAGGCGAGCTCCTCGCCGGACTGCGCCCCTCAACGGATCCGGCACCATCCCCGATCGACGGCTGGTGATCGCCGACGGGGAGGCGCTGAAGGCGGATCGCTGAGGCGCCGCGCGGCGGGACGGCGCTGGAACGATGAGGTCTAGCGAGCTGGCCCGCACGGAACCGGCTGTAGCTCCCTCCAGGAGCCTCGCGTGGGCGAGAACGACGCCCGTGACAGCTCGGAAGTTACAGGTGGCACTTTAACCTCTTGGCGATTTCCGACGCGATCTGGTCCATCTTTGCGAGGTCATTCTCGCGTTTCGCGGCCTCGAACTGCGCTTGGAGCTCATGTCCCTGCTTCAGGGTCTTTTGATAGCGAAGAACGGCCTGAAACTCGCTCGGGCTCAGCTTGCTCAGCAGGTCATCGGAGTCGTCGGAGTCGAAGGTGCTCGCGGCGCTGATGGGCGAGACGTCGTCGGGGGTGGGCTCCTCGGATTCGATTTCGTCGGCGAGGATGCTCGCGGCGTCGGTCGCCTCGGTGGTGCTCGCCTCGGTGGTACTCGCCGCGCCGACGGGCGAGACGTCGGTCGCCTCGATGGCGGGCTCTTCGGTGATGCTGGTCGCGGGCTCGTCGGAGCCGACTTCGTCGGTGGTGCTCGCCGCGCTCGTGAGCGAGACGTCGGTCGCCGCAATGGCGGGCTCGTCGGTGATGCTGGTCGCGGGCTCGTCGGTGATGCTGGTCGCGGGCTCGTCGGTGATGCTGGTCGCGGGCTCGTCGGTGATGCTGGTCGCGGGCTCGTCGATGATGCTGGTCGCGGGCTCGTCGACGGTGCTCGCCACCTCGGTAGTGCTCGCCGCCTCGGTGGTGCTCGCCGCCTCGGTGGTGCTCGCCGCCTCGGCGGTGCTCGCTGCCTCGGTGGTGCTCGCTGCCTCGGTGGCGCTCGCCGCCTCGGTGGCGCTCGCCGCCTCGGTGGTGCTCGCCGTGTCGGCGGGATCGGTGGCGGTCGCCGCGGTGGTGCTCACCGCGCTGACGGTTGGCATGTCGGCGGGCGCGGTGGTGGCGGGCTCGGTCTCGTTGGTGATGACGAGCTCGGTGATGCTGTCGGCGCTGGTCGGTGTGACCGTCGGCGTCGGTGATGATGTTGGCGGCGTCGTCGGCTGCGCCGAGTGATTTCTTACGACGCTGGCCATCAACGAGAGAAACTCGGAGATCTGTCGCCGGTTGGCCTCGTCCTCGCGCCGCCGGTTGGCCTCGAGCTTGTGGGCAAGGAGGAGGCGTTCCAGGGTCTTGTTCACTTGGGCGATCTGCTCACGGAGATCCTGCACCAGGGCCTCGAGCGCGAGCAATCGCTCCTCAGGTCGCGGTCGTGCGCTACTCGCTCCTGCTCCTGCACGGGCGGATGAGCTTGCGGGGGCGAAGGCGCGGCGGGTCGCCAGCCACTAGCACGCGCGAGAAACTCGTCGCCGGAGAGGAGCTCGCCAGTGTCCTCCAGCCGCACGTAACCGGGCGGGACGCCGGCGTATGTCGGCGGCGACGGGCCATAAGCGGCATAACCCCCATACGCCGGGCCGTACCCGGGCGACTGAGCTCCGGCGGTTTGCTGGCCGGGGTGGCCGGGGTAGCCGGGGTGGCTGGGGTGGCCGTAGGCGGCATAACCCCCATACGCCGGGTCGTACCCGGGCGACGGATGTCCGGCGGTTTGCTGGCCGGGGTGGCCGGCGAAACCGTGCGGAGAGTTCGCGGCGAAGGCGGCTGCCTGTTGTTGTTGCTGCTGTTGTTGCTGCTGTTGTTGCTGCTGTTGTTGCTGTTGCTGCTGCGCCATCCGCAAGAGATCGAGGTGGTCGGCTTGAGGCGGCTGGGTCGGGCCGGTGTGGGGCGCGTTCGCGGGGCCAGGCTGTGCCGGACCCGCTGGCCCTGGCGCAGGTCCGGGGGATGGAGCCGCCTGTGTTCCGTCATCCAAAATGGATCCGAAATTTCTTGGAGGCTCGGGATGTGGAGGCCGGCGGTCGCGCAGGTCTCGGCGAAGGTCAACCTCCGGCCGATCCGCGCCTCCGTCTGTTTGATCTCCGTGGACTTCTCATACAAGCTGGCCACGGTCAGGACGCCGCACTGAATCAGCGGGAGCCACGGCTTGATCGCGATCACCCATGGGTTGTTCGCGAGGGGGTTTTGGGCTTCTTCTTTGGGGCTCTCTGCGGTCATTTCGCGCCTCCGTGTTGTAAGCGCCGCACACCGACGACGGGGATCTTTTAGTGATAAGGCTTTCTTGTGACCCGCGCCTCGGTTGGCGTGGTGGCGGTCTGGGCGGCGGTCTGGGCGGCGGCTTGTCCGAAGTTGTGGGCGACGATCGCACGCGCCAGCATGTCGACGTCGCCGAGGCTCTTCTGGCTCGCGGCTCTCGCCCGGGCGAGCTCCTCTGTGAAGCGCTTCGTCTGCTCGAGCATGAGGATCCCGAACGCCTGGCTGAGCTCGTTCATGTCGGAGGCTTGAGTGACCGCGAGTCTTCGGACGTCGCCGAGCACCTCGATCATCAAGCTCATGACGTCTCTGAGCTGTCCCACGGGCAAGGTTGCTGATGGCGGCGGAAGCGACCCCCTCCGAGCTCCTGCACCAACAGCCCTTGAGCTTGGAGGCCCGCAAGTGTCGCCTCGTCCGCCTCCACCACCCTGCCGTTAATCAGAACCCGCCGCATCCACGCACCGTCCCACGGCAAGAAGCCGTCAGCTCAGGGGTACGCGAGCTCTCTCGCGAGGTGCAACGAATAATTCGCCCCTGTCGCAGGCTCGAATGCGTGTTTATGACGATGTCGCGCGTGCGGGTTGGTGGCCGTGATCGCGCGATCGGAGCGTGGTCATCGGCGCGTGCGTTGCTGCGCGGGCAGCCGTGGGGCGAGTCTGTGGCGCTGATCGGGGCTGTTCTGGCGGATCGGGGCAGCGACCCGGCGCGCTGGGGGTTGGTCGCGCACGAGAGCCTCTCAATGCGCGGTTGAGAGCCTCTCGAGACGCGGCGGTTTGTTGGTCGATTGGTCGCGGTGTCCTTCGAGTTGGTTAGGGTAAACAACGTTCTTGCGGCATTGGGCTCGCGTCGTTCTGGTTTGGTCCGGGTGGTCTGAGGGCTAGGTCGATGGCCCGCTGGCGTTTGGGTGTAGGGGCCCGTGTCGTGGGGTTCGTTGCCCCCAGGTTACCGCTTGCGCGAGCTGGGGTCCGCCGTAGTAACTTCGATCCTCTTTAGGGAGGCTGCGATGGACGGCGATCGTTGGTGGGGGCAGTTGGTCGGGGAGTACGCGGCGCATCTGGCGGGCGAGGACCTGGCGTCGGGGGTCGTGTGGTGGCGCGTACACACGCGGGCGAGCTCTGCACTTTCGGCCGCTACGAGAGGTCGTACGCGGTGCTCCTGCGCGAGAAAGAGTTCGTCACGCCCCTTGCGGCGGGGTCGCGGCGCGCCGTGGACGAGGCCCTCCTCTTCTTCCAACAGGGCAACAACGCCGCGGCTGTGCCTGTACCTGTCGTGACCGAGGCGGGCGTGAAGCGGTTCTTTAGGCTGGTGGGAGGGGCCGTCCTTGTCGGTGTGGCGACGCTGTCAACGGGCGCCATCTTGTGCGCCTGTCAGGGCGATCAACTGGTGTTTGTCCGCGCACAGGACGACCCGTTCGGGCAGATGGACGCGGTGAGCTTCGGTAAGCCCGGCTCCTTGCATGACCTGAACTTCGACTCGGTCAGACACCTAGGCGTGGGGATCCCTGGGACACGAGGCGGGAACGGGCGAGGGCGCGGGCGCGGGCGGACGGCGCCAGCGGGACCACGATCCGAGTCGCAGAAGACGCAGGCCGCGGGCGAGCCGCTGCGTCTGCCCGCGAGCCTCAGCGCTGAGTACGATCAGATTCTCGCCCGAGAGCGGCTGGCGCCAGAGGACAAGGCGCGAGTATCGAGCGCGCTACGCGGGTGCTTTGAGGCGCTGCTGCGGCGGGCGAAGAAGGCGAAGGTGAAGGAGGAGCACCGCTCCCGCGGAGGACAAGCGCTGCCGACGGTGACGCGGCTGCTGTGCGAGCTGGCGCTGCGAGGAGCCGAGGACTTGGTGGGGCTTACGGGTAGGATCTTAAAGAAGCTCCAAGAGGTGGCCGGCGAGCTGAAGTGAGGATCTCCCCCGCGGACGCTGTCCCACGCGCTGCAACTGCTGCTGGCGACGAAGACGTGCCTGATGGTGCGCGAGGGCCATACGTGGACGATCCGCCTCGAAGAGCTGAGCGACCCGTGGTCGCAGCTCCATCGCGAGTTTGTAAAAGAGACACCCCGCGCCTGTCGGCCCGCGCGCGCGGCCGAGGCGACGGCGGCGGCGGCAGAGGCGACGGCCGATGAGGTGAGGGAGCACGAAGAGGGCGCGGCGGATGCGGCGGATGCGGCGGATGCGGCGGCCGCGGTCGACTCCGATGCGACCAACAGCGAGGCGAGCACCATGACCCACGAAGAGGGCGCGGCGGATGCGGCGGATGCGGCGGATGCGGCGGCCGCGGTCGACTCCGACGCGACCAACAGCGAGGCGAGCACCATGACCCACGAAGAGGGCGCGGCGGATGCGGCGGATGCGGCGGATGCGGCGGCCGCGGTCGACTCCGACGCGACCAACAGCGAGGCGAGCACCATGACCCACGAAGAGGGCGCGGCGGATGCGGCGGATGCGGCGGATGCGGCGGCCGCGGTCGACTCCGACGCGACCAACAGCGAGGCGAGCACCATGACCGACGAGACCGCTGACGACGAGACCATGAGTGTGGCGAGCACCATCAGCGACGACGCTGCCGCCACCGAAGCCGACCCGCTGGAGGCGCCCGCGACGCCCGTTATCATCGCCCCCGAAGCCCCCGCTGCCGACCCACCGGAGGCGCCCGCCCCGCCAGAGGCTACAGCTCAACCCGGCCGCCCGTGGCCACGGCCGCAGGAAATCTCTCGGCGACGCCGACCAGGCTGCCAACATCGGCGCCGACGCCGACCGCACCCTCCAGCCCCGCTGCGCCTGCTTCCGCGGCGGAGGAGCGCATGACACTCTTGGAGGCCGCGGTACGCGAGGGACTCGAAGAGATACAACTCCTCCGGGACACTCTGCGTGCGGCACTCGTCGCCGCCGCCGCTCCGACAAATGATCCTCGACCGCAGAATGTCAACGAGCCGCCGCCCCCGCCGCCGCGCCGCCCACACAGCCCTTGATCCAGGAAGAGCTGGTCCTGCTGGCGCCACTCGCCCTCCCAAGAGTAGGATCCCACCCATGGCGCCACGGATCCGGCTCCTCCTCGCCTTCGGGCTCGCGCTCGCCTGCCAGCCGACGCAGGGCGAGACGACGTCGTTCGCGTCGGTGCCGACGACGGCACCTCCTCCCTCGGGATCAGACTCCAGCGCGGCGGACACGAGCGGCGGCAGCGACGGGGGGCGTCGCAAGGGAGCACGACCGCGGCGAGCGGCGCGAGCTCGACTGAAGATCCGAGCGCGGGCACCGGCGACACGACGCTGCTCTACGACGTCGGCCCCGACACCGACACCGCCACCGGCAGCGACACGAAGCCGGCGGGGTGCGAGGGCAAGATCGACCTGCTCTTTGTCATGTCGCGCGACGCTTCGATGAAGAGCAGCCAAGAAAAACTGCTCGCGGCGTTTCCCGGCTTCATCGCGACCATCCAGGCGAAATTCGCGGATTTTGACTACCACATCATGGTCGTCGACGGTGACACCGAGTGGGGCCTGATCACCTGTGACCTGGCGTGCGCGATGGAGGGCTTCTGTGGCGGGGTCCCGGACTACCCTTGTGATCTGCTTCACCTCGTCACCGACTGCGACCGCACGATCGGCCTTAAGCAACGTCTTCGCCGCTGGTGGGAACGCCAGCAACAAGCCGTGCCAGATCGCGGGCGGCCGGCGTTACTTGACCAACGAGCAGCCGAACCTCGCCGAGACCTTCTCCTGCGTCGCCAAGCTGGGCACTAGTGGCTACGACCTCATGGGCCAAGCGCTCAGCGCCGCGATGAAGCCAGAGATGAACGCCCCGGGCGGCTGCAACGCCGGCTTCCTCCGTGACGATGCGTTGCTGATGGTCACCTTCATCGGCGGCTACGACTACGACTCGAAGGGCAACCCGGATCTTTGGGCGGATCGTGTGCTCTCGGCCAAGGGCGGTGATCAGGGGGCGGTGGTGATGGTCAGTATCCTCGATCCCAAGTGCCCCCGTATGATCGAGTCTGCGAGCTGGTCAAAAAATTCCCGTACCACCTGGTCGCGAACAGCGACTTCGGCTACCTGAGCGCGTTCGAGGACGCGACCGGACTGGTCGCAGAGGCGTGCGCCGAGTTCACCCCGGGCTGAGCGCGGGCTCAACGCGCCTGGCCCCGAAGAACAGCAAGAGGTGCCCGGAGCGCCGGAGCGCTCGACCAGCCAGACGTGCGATGGTGATCCGCTCGCCCCCGAGTCCGAGACGCCCTCCGCGGTTCTGCGCGAACACTCCCGCTGACGGCCCACGGGCCGCTCGCTAGCCCCGAAGATGCCCGGCCTTCCGCTTCCGGGTGGAGGTGGAGATGGGGTCGCGGGCACGGTGGCGCGGAGGCTTCACGGCCGGTCGGGAGGCCGGCGACGACGGAGGGAGATCTCCCGCGGATCCTCTACGTCCCTGACCTCGCCGAACTGCTCGGGCGCAGCGAGAAGGCCGTGCGTCACGCGATGCGCCGCGGCCTCCTCCGGAGCCGTTGAAGCTGGCCGGGCGGCTTGCCTGGAGGCGCGCGGATGTGCTCTCTTGGGTCTCGGAGAGCCACGGCGTCTCGGATCTGAGCCGTTCGTGAACATTTCGATCCACCCCTACGACCACGACCCGGAGTCGTTTCCGCGTGACCTTCGAGATCCCCAAGACCCCGGCGAAGCCGCGCCGACGCCTCCGCAAGGTGGCGCAAACGGGCTCGATCGCGCCGCCGCGCTCGACTGGGCGCGTCGGCAGAGCCGCGAGGTCTGGGCGGAGCTCATCGGCGTGCGCGAGGAAGTGAGGCCCACCGCCCCAAATCCACCCCCAAAGCCCCCGCCACGCGCGCAGCTCCGCCCCTCGGCCGTCACGCCCGCCCGGGCGCATCCAGCCGTGCCCTCGCGTGCCCGTGCCCCCGAGCCGACGCGGACCCGGAGCAGCAGCGAGCCGAAGATCCCGACGCTCGCCGCCTTCTGGGATCGCTTCGAGTCGACCTACCTCGCGCGCCAGAAGCCGGCGACGCGGGTCCCACTACGGCACCGTGTGGAGCAAGTACATCCGACCGACGCTCGGGCACCTCCCGCTCGACAGCATCACTCGGCCCGGATCTCGCGCGCCTGCGAACGGCGATCGAGAAGCTCAAGCCCAGCGTGCGCAACCAGGTCCTCTCCAAGCTCAAGATGATGCTGAGGATCGCCGTCGACTGGGATCTGGTCGCCGACGAGGATCTGCCGAAGATCCGGAAGGACCGCGAGGGCGCAAGGAAGAGCCCGCGATCTACAGCGAGGCCGAGCTCGCTCGCCTCGTCACCGTCTCCGCGAGCGAGCCCGAGCGACTCGCCCTCGTGCTCCTCCTCGTGCATGGCGGTCTGCGCGTCTCAGAGGTCGCCGCGCTGCGCTGGACCGACATCGATCTCCAGGCTGGGCTGATGACGATCCGTCACAACTTCAGCGCTGGGGTCGCGACGACGCCGAAGGGCGGGGTCGCCAAGCCGGTCGGGCTCACGCCCGAGCTGATCGCGGCGCTGCGCCAGGTGCCGCGCCGGATCGAGCAGGTGCTCGCGCGCCGTCGCGGGGACGCCTGGGGAGCACCACACCAAGAACTCGATCGCCTACGCTGCACCAGCTCCAGGACGCTGCGGAGCTGCGCAGGACCGACCCGCACCTGCTGCGGCACACCGGCGCCTGACCATGCTCGCGCGGCGCGGCTGCGACCCCTGAGCGCCTCCAGGCGCACGCCCGCCACGCCGGGATCGCCACCACCCAACGCTACGTCCACCTGGCCGCGGAGACCGCCGCGGTCGAGGCAGCGGCGTTCTGGGGCACGACGCCCGCCACGCCGGGCTCCAGGGGCCAAACCAGGCCCAAAGTCCGACCCCGCCAACAAGGCGCCCAAGGCCCGCTTTAATAACGCGCCGCGGACGCACTGGGATCTTCAGCAACCAAGAGAACGACTGCAATTCGCCGGACTCGTACATCGGGATCGGCAACCTCGCGCCGGCTGCAACAGCGTGCCGGAGGCGCGGGTCGGCAATATGGCGAGCTGTACGCCGGATAACGGCGGATAAGCCTGGTGGCGTTCGGGGTGGTGTTCGTGCGCTGAGCGTCGGTCAGCGCAGGCGCATCACCGCGACTGGATCGCCGAGGGCGGGCACAACTACCTCGACCGGGTCTGCGAGCAGGCGGCGGCGGCGGCACGACCTCGACGGTGGGGGGGCGGGGGCGAAGCGGGGAGAGGGGGCGTCGGCGGTGGCACGGATTCACGCCGCGGGGAAGGCCAAGGCCCGTCGACATCAGGGCGCTGCGATGGTAGCTTCGCCGGCAAGGATGCGCGCGAGAAGAGTCAACCCGGTCGTCCAGTTCGCGATGGTGATGGCGCGGGTAGGGGTGGAGGGGTGCAGGTGCGGAGCAGGTGCGTCAACCACCCGGGAGTCGAGGACCCGACGCGAAACCGGACGAGGACGAGGGGCGGGTAGCGCCGGGGTCGAGGACCCGACGCCGACACCGGACGAGGACGGGGGCGAGGCCGACGCCGCGACTCGCCCCGTAAACGGCACCTCACGGGGGCGCAGAGGCGGTATTGCCCCGGGCACCGTGGGCGTGGAAGCGCATACCCGCTGATCCTCACGCGATCTTCGCGAGCAGCGCGGTGTTGGCTTCTTTGGCGGTGCCGCGCCCCGTGTCCGTGCACTCGGGCGGGCTTTGATGTAGTCCGCGCAGGTCTGGTGCGTCTCTCCAGGAGCCAGCGGCGCTTGCTCTACAAGAGCGTGATGCACGAGGCGACGAGCAGACAGTGGGTCTCAGCGGCGGAGTAGGCCCTCCGGCAGGTATTGATCCTCTTGCACTCGCCGCTCGGTGCGCCCAGACACGCATCTGCCCACTGGCGGTCGAGGGCGTCGATCTCGGCGCCATGGCGATCACGGCCGAAGGCGGCGCTGATGTCGAGCGACCGCTCGATCGCCCTGAGGTCAGAGAAGACTCCACGGTCGCCGCTGGCAGCGCGGTCTTTAGCGCGCGGACGAGGATCGAGGCCGCGTTCGGCCTCCTTTGAGGAGCTGAGCCGCGGACGATCGAGGACGAAGATCTCTGGCGCAGGTCGCTTCCGGGTCGTTGCAGGCGATACGCAGGCACTTCTCTGCAGCGTCGTCGCGCGCTCATCAGGGGCAACCGGATGAGACCGCTGGACCATCCGGTGAGTGAGAGCGTATGGGGATCCTTTACGGAGGCTCTGGAGCTCGTTATGCGGGGATTCGACGCGGGCCTGGGCGCTCGATCGTTCGCGGGCGTTCTCA
>JADJRG010000024.1 GCA_016712315.1 Nannocystis sp.
ACAACACCTGCGACGCCTTCTGACACCCCTCCGGCCGCATCCTTCCTTTGGTTCGGCGACGACTTCGAGAAGGGCGGCAGCCGCTCGGCGCGCACTGGGTCTTCGGCGGCAACCAGCCGTGGGTCGCCAGCTAGCGACTCCGCAAGAGGCGTGGAACGGCAAGTCCGGGCTGATCACCCACAGCCAGAACCTCCGGGCGGAGGTCACCTCAACTTCCTGATCGCCGGCAACATCTCCTTCTGGCGCCGCGTCAGCTCGAGACCAACTGGGACTCCTCCGCTTCTTCATCGACGGCGCCCAGCAGACCCAGTGGTCGGGCAACCTCGGTTGGGCCCAGCAGAACTACCCGGTCGCCGCCGGCCAGCACACCTTCCGCTGGCAGTACATCAAGGACAACAGCGTCAGCTCGTTCGAGGACGCGGCCTACATCGACGCGATCGTCACCATCGGCGGCGTGCTCCCGTAGCGCCCCCCGCGTACACCATGAGGGTCTTGCGCACCCGCGCGCGGCCCTTCCTTAATTGCGCCGGGGGCGCCAATCACCGTCGCTGGCCGCCGCGATCTGTGCTACCTGCATGGCCTCCATGGCCCTGGCAGTAGGAATCGTCGGCCTCCCCCAACGTCGGCAAATGGACCCTCTTCAACGCCCTCTCGAACGCGGCGCGCAGTCGGCGACTACCCCTTTTGTACGATCGAGCCTAACGTCGGCATGGTTCCGTCCCTGACCCGCGCATGGAGGCGCTGGTCAAGGTCGTCGAGCCCGACAAGATCGTCCCGACAACCATCGAGTTCGTCGACATCGCTGGCCTCGTCATGGCGCCAGCGAGGGCGAGGGGCTCGGCAACCAGTTCCTCAGCCACATCCGCGCCGTCGACGCGATCGTCCACGTCGTCCGCTGCTTCATCGACGACAACGTCATCCACGTCGGCGGCAAGGTCGGCCCTTGGACGACGTCGACATCATCAACACCGAGCTGATCCTCCGCGACATGCAGTCGGTCGAGCAGCGCCTCGGCCGCGCCCGCCGCTCCTCCAAGGGCGGCGACAAGGTCGAGCGCCAGGCCATCCTCACCTGCGAGAAGATCCTCGACCAGCTCGGCCGCGGCGTCACCGTCCGCACGATGACCTCGACGACGCCGACCGCGAGATCTTAGAGCCCCTCACCTGCTCACCGCCAGCCGGTCCTGTACGCGGCCAACGTCGCCGAGCACCAGCTCGCCGCCGGCCTCGCCGATCCTCTCGTCGCCCCCTCGTCGAGCGCGCCCGCGCCGAGGGTTCTGAGGTCGTCGTGATCTCCGCCGCGATCGAGGCGGAGATCGCCGACCTCTCCCCGACGAGCGCGCCGAATTTCTCAGCAGCATCGGCGCCGAGGAGCCCGGCCTCGCCCGCCTGATCCGCCAGGCCTACGCGCTGCTCGAGCTGATCACCTTCTTCACCGCGGGCAAGCAGGAGGTGCGCGCCTGGACGATCCGCCGCGGCACCCTCGCGCCTGGCGCCGCGGGTAAGATCCACACCGACTTCGAGCGCGGCTTCATCCGCGCCGAGGTCATGCGCTGGAGCGACCTCGTCCAGCTCGGCTCCCGAGGCCGCGGTCAGCGCCAAGGGGCCTCTTCCGCGTCGAGGGCAAGGAGTACGTGGTGCAAGACGGCGACGTCATGCACTTCCGCTTCAACGTCTGAGGCCTCCGCTGCGCCCGGGGGACGTTTCGCGCCCGCCGCATGCGGGTTATCCTGCGCCCATGTCCGCACGCCGCACGCGCGTCCGGGGCGTCCTCCTGCTCGCCCTCGTTAGCGCCCCTTGGGTCGCGCAAGACGCCCACGCCAGCCCGTGGGTGGTGCACCTGCGCAGCGCCGTGCCGACCGACGAGGCGATGTCGGAGGCGCAGCGCGAGTACCAGCTCGGCACGCACGCATACGCGCTCGGCAACTACGACCAAGCTGTCCTCCACTTCGAGCGCAGCTACGAGCTCTCGGATCGCCCCGAGCTGCTCTTCAACATCGGCCAGTCCTACGCCCAGTGGTACACCCTCAGCGGCGACCCGGCGCAGCTCCGCAAGGCGCGCAAGCTCTTCCAGAACTACATCAAGTTCCTCGACGCCAGCGAAGGAGACGACGCCGAGGCCCGCGCCGACGCTGAGCGGCGGATCGCCGAGATCGACGCCGAGCTGGCGGCCCTCGCCCCCACGCCGCAGCCGCAGGTCACGCCGCCCCCGTAGACGCGCCACCGCCCGCCGAGGCCACAAGCGGCCGCTGCATCGCCGCGGCTGGTTTTGGGGGTCGTCGTCGGCGGCGCCATTGTCATCGCCGCCGGGATCACCGCGGGCGTCCTCCTCAGCCGCGACCCCCTTTTGAGCCGGAGCTGGGGATCCTCGGCCGCAGCGGATCCGCCGGCCCCGGCGCCCCGCTCCTGCGCTCCTGAGCCTGTTATGGTCGGCGCCGTGAAGCTCGCCTCCAGCCACGCGCTCCACCCCCAGAGCGGCGCCCGTTACGTCTTTCACCGCCTCAGCGGGCCGCCCGCCGCGACCTACGAGGCCCTCATCTATAGCGCTGACGGCGCCACGATCCGCGCCCTGCTCACCTGGGACAGCGACGGTCGCCCGCAGATCGAGCCGGCGATCGCTGATTTGAGCCTGTATGAGCAAGTGATCAAGCTCGCCCGCGCCTTGCGAAGCGACCATCCGGCGCGGCTCACTCGCTGGCGAGGGTGAGACTGAACACACACGGCGCCTGCGCCGCCGCTGAGTCACGAGAGCCGCCCCAACCCCGAAGTTGACAGCGCGCGCGCAAGAGCACACCGTATCCTCGATTGCGCTCCAGTAGAGCGAGCGCGCGAACGCAGGCAGAAGAAGAGAAAGATGTCCAAGAAGTACTTTGTTGGTGGCCTCAGTTGGGGCACGACCGACGACACCTTGCGCGAGGCGTTTAGCCGGTTCGGTGATGTCGAGAGTGCGAATGTGGTGAATGACCGAGAGACCGGGCGTTCGCGCGGCTTCGGCTTCGTGACCTTTGTGAACGACGCTGATGGCGCCACGGCCCAGGCGGCGATGGACGGAGCGACCCTCGACGGTCGTTCGATCCGCGTCAACGAGGCCGAGCAGAAGCCGGCCCGCGCTGGCGGCGGCGGCGGCGGCGGTCGTAGCTTCGGCGGCGGCGGCGGCGGCGGCGGCGGTCGCAGCGGCGGCGGCGGCGGCGGCGGTTACCGTGACCGCGACAGCGGCGGCGGCTACGGCGGCGGCGGCGGCTACGACGGCGGCGGCGGCGGCGGCGGCCGTGGCGGTCGCGGCGGCGGCGGCGGCGGCGGCGGCGGTCGCGGCGGCGGCGGCGGCGGTCGCGGCGGCGGCGGTCGTGGCGGCTACTAAGCGTTCACGCTGAGCCGGACCCCGAAGGGGCCTGGGTCGATGACCCGGGCCTCTTTTTTTTGTTTCGTGCCCGTACCTGCGCGGCCATCGCCCCGCGCGGTATCCTGCGCGGCGGAGGATCGGCATGCCCAACAACGTCTCGCGGACCGTTTGCATGATCATGGCAGGTGGCAAGGGCTCGCGGCTCGGCCCGCTGACCAGCCACCGCTCCAAGCCCTCGGTGCCGTTCGCCGGCCGCTACCGGATCATCGACTTCGTCCTCTCAATTTTGTCGATCCCGGCTACCGGCGGATCTACGTGCTCACGCAGTACATGGCGTCGAGCCTGATCAAGCACATCAACCGCAACTGGCACCTCGGCGGGATCAGCCAGTACGTCGAGATCGTGCCCGCGCAGATGCGTATGGGCGAGCACTGGTACCGCGGCACCGCCGACAGCGTCTACCAGAACCTCAACCTCGTCCGCGACGCGCGCGCCGAGAACGTCGCCGTCTTCGGCGGCGATCACATTTATAAGTTCGCGATCGACCAGATGGAGGACGCGCACTTGAGCGCCGCGCCGACCTCACCGTCGCCGCCTTCCCGGTCCCCAAGAGCGAGGCGCATCACTTCGGCGTGATCGAGATCGACGCCGACCAGCGGATCATCGGCTTTCAGGAGAAGCCCCAGCGGGACGCCAAGACGATCCCTGGCCGCCCCGACTGGTGCCTCGTCAGCATGGGGAATTATTTCTTCCGCGCTGAGGTCCTCCAGGACGTGCTCACCGAGGACGCGTATGACGACAGCTCCGCCCACGACTTCGGCAAGAACGTCATCCCCAAGATGGTCGCCGAGGGCCGCCGCGTCTTCATCTACGACTTCGGCCAGAACGTCGTCCCAGGCGAACCACCTGGCGCCCCGCCCTACTGGCGCGACGTCGGCACCCTCGAGAGTTATTTTCAGGCCAACATGGAGGTCCGCTCGCGCCTCCCTGCGATCAACCTCTACAACCGTCAATGGCGGATCCGCACCGCCCAGCGCGACTACCCGCCCGCCCGCTTCGTCCGCCAGGGCGAAGCCCCCACCTCCGAGATCGACGACTCGCTCGTCTGCGAGGGCTCGATCGTCGCCTCTGCGGTGCTCCGCCGCGTCGTGCTCGGCTACGACTGCTTCGTCCACGAGGGAAGCGTCATCGAAGACTCCGTGATCCTCTCTGGCTGCAACATCGGCGCGGGCGCTCGCCTCCGCCGCGTCTTGCTCGACAAGATTGCAGCATCGAGCCTGGCGCCGAGATCGGCCAGGACCTCGAGGCGGACCGCCTCCGCTTCCCCTTCATCACCGAGTCAGGGATCGTCGTCCTCCCCAAGGGCACCCGCGTGCCCGCCGAGGGCCCCATCGAGCTCGTCCACGACATGGACGTGATCATGCGCAACGACCCCGCCAACCAGGGCCAGCTCGCCGACTTCAACGGCAAGTACCAAGTCTCCGAGCGCGAGCGCCACAGCTTCGAGTCGGCCGGCCCCCGCTACACCCGCTACGCCGTCAAGAAGGGCCCCGCATGACCCTCAAGATCGCCCTCATCGCCTCTGAAGCGGTCCCTTGGTGCAAGAGCGGCGGCCTCGCCGACGTCGTCGGCGCCTTGCCGCGCGCGCTCGCTCGGGCCGCCGCGCCTAAGCCTGTCGAGGTCGCGCTCTTCCTGCCGATGTATCGGCAAGTGCGCCACTTCATCGCTCGCCACGGCCACCAGCTCACCGACACCGGGATCAGCGCGCGGATCCCCTCGGGGACGGCCACGCCGAGCCGATCCGCCTGCTGCACGCCTACGCCCGCGACGGCGAGTCTGTCTACTGCAGCGACGCCCCGCACCGTTACGACCGCGACGGCCTCTACGACGACCACCACCACCGCGCCTTCTGACGACAACGCCCACCGCTACGCGCTGCTCTGCCGCGCCGCGCTCGAGCTCGCCCCCGCGTCATGGGCGGCCCGCCTGACATCGTGCACGCCCACGACTGGCAAGGCGCGCTCGCCCCGGTCTACCTGCGCACCCGCTACGCCCGCAGCATGCCCAAGGCCCGCTCGGTGCTCACAATCCACAACCTCGCCTACCAGGGCGTCTTCGGCGGCGGCCTCGCCGGGCCCCTCGACATCGACGGCGGCATCTTCCACCCCGACGCCATCGAGTACTATGGCAACCTCAATTTTTTGAAGGGCGGCATGGCCTGCGCTGACGCGGTCACCACCGTCAGCCCCACCTACGCCCGCGAGATCCGCACCGAGCGCTTTGGTTGCAACCTCGACGGCTTCATCCGCCACCGCGTCCCCGTGCGCGGCATCCTCAACGGCATCGACGCGGAGGAGTGGAGCCCCGCCGCCGACCCCAGCTTGCCCGCCCGCTTCGACGTCGACCAGCTCGAAGGCAAGGATGTCTGTCGGGACATGCTCGTCGAGGCATCTGGCCTGCGCCCTCACCCAGGCGAGCCCATGATCGGCGTCGTCACCCGCTTCGCCGGCCAGAAGGGCATCGACCTGATCGGCGACGTCGTCCCTCACCTCCACGACCTCGGCGCCCGCATGGTCGTCCTCGGCGACGGCGACCCTGGCCTCGAGGACCGCTTCCGCTGGCTCTCTTGGGCCTTCTCGCACCACCTCGCCGTGCGGGTCGGCTTCGACCCCGCCCTCTCCCGCCGGATCATCGCCGGCTGCGACATCCTCCTCATGCCCAGCCGCTTCGAGCCCTGCGGCCTCACCCAGCTCTACGCGATGCGCTACGGCACGGTCCCGGTGGTCCACGCCGTCGGCGGCCTGCGCGACACCGTGCTCGACCCCGGCGACGCCGCCCTCGCCCGCGGCGAAGGCACAGGTTTTCGCTTCGAGCACCCCACCGTCGAGGGCCTCCACTGGGCGCTCGCTCGCGCCGTCCGCATGTACCGCGAGCGCCCTGAAGGTTGGCGCGCGATCATGCGAGCCGGCATGCGCCAAGACTTCTCCTGGGCCCGCTCCGCCGCCTCTTACCTCGAGCTCTACGACCACCTCCTCGGCTGAGCGGCGCGCCCTCGCGCGCGCGGTCGGCACCACAACTTGGACGCGCGATAGGCCCGCTCGCCCCCGGTTTGCGCTCGCACGATCCCGCTGCTACCACCGCCCCCACGCATGGGCACCATCGCGCCGCTCCCTCTCTTTGATCTTCACGGCCGCCGCCGCCTCCCGCTGCTCCGCGCGATGACCGAGCGCGTGCTCGTCTGCGACGGCGCGATGGGCACGATGATCCAGGGCTACGAGCTCACCGCCGAGGATTTTGGCGGCAAGGAGGGCTGCAACGAGCTGCTCGTGGCCACCCGCCCTGACGTCATCCGCCAGATCCACGCCGCCTATTTTGAAGCCGGGGCCGACTGCGTCGAGACCGACACCTTCGGCGGCGCCCGCGTCGTGCTCGCCGAGTACGAGCTCGGCGACCGCGCCTACGAGCTCAACCGCCTCGCCGCCGCCCTCGCCCGCGAGGTCGCCGATCGCTACAGCACCCCCGAGCGCCCGCGCTTCGTGCTCGGCTCCGTCGGCCCCACCACCCGCCTCGTCAGCCTCGGCCACATCAGCTTCGACGAGCTCCTCCTCGGCTTTGAGGAGCAGATCGCCGGCCTCATCGACGGCGGCGTCGACGGCGTCTTGATCGAGACCGCGCAAGACATCCTCCAGGTCAAGTGCGCCGCGCTCGCCGCCGCCCGCGTCTGCGCCCGCCTCGGCCGCGAGGTCCCCGTGCTCGTCCAGATCACCCTCGAGACCACCGGCGCCATGCTCGTCGGCACCGAGATCGCCGCCGCCGTCGCCACCCTCGAGTCCTTGCCCGTCGACGTCATCGGCCTCAACTGCGCCACCGGCCCCGACCTCATGGTCGAGCACCTGCGCTTCCTCGGCCAGACCACCACCCGCCTCATCAGCGTCCAGCCCAACGCCGGCCTCCCGCAGAACGTCGACGGCCGCGCCCACTACCACCTCACCCCCCGCGAGCTCGCCACCTACCAGCGCCGCTTCGCCGGCGAGTTCGGCGCCTCGTTGGTCGGCGGCTGCTGCGGCACCACCCCCGAGCACACCGCCGCCCTCGCCGACGCCATGCGCGGCCTCACCCCCGCGCCTCGCCCTGATCACTACCCCGCCCACCTCGCCAGCCTCTACAGCGCCTGTCCCTTAGACCAGGATAATGGCCCCTTGCTCGTCGGCGAGCGCACCAACGCCAACGGCTCCGCCAAGTTCCGCGAGCTCCTCTGAAGGGAGGACTGGGACGGCGTCGTCGAGCTGGCCAAGGAGCAGGTCGCCGAGGGCGCGCACGTGCTCGACGTCTGCGTCGCCTACGTCGGCCGCGACGAGGCCCGCGACATGAGCGAGGTCCTGCGCCGCCTCGCCACCGCGATCCCGATCCCGATCATGATCGACACCACCCAGCTCGACGTGCTCGAGGTCGCGCTCAAGCTGCTCGGTGGCCGCCCGATCATCAACTCGATCAACCTCGAGGACGGCGAGGAGAAGTTCGACAAGATCGCCGCCCTCGCCCGCGACTACGGCGCCGCGCTCGTCGCCCTCACCATCGACGAGGAGGGCATGGCCAAGGACGCCGCCCGCAAGCTCGCCGTCGCCGCGCGGATCCGCGAGCTCGCCGTCTGCCGTCACGGCCTCGCCGAGGCCGACCTCGTCTTCGACCCACTCACCTTCACCATCGCCCAGGGCGAAGAGGACAGCCGCCGCCTCGGCCTCGAGACCCTCGAGGGGATCCGCTTGATCCAAGCCGCCATGCCGGCCGCCCGCACCTTGCTCGGCCTCTCCAACATCTCCTTCGGCCTGCGCCCCTACCCCCGCCAGATCCTAAACTCCGTCTACCTCGCCGAGGCCCGCGCCCACGGCCTCAGCGGCGCGATCCTCAACGCGAAGAAGATCATCCCCACCCACAAGCTCGACGACGACGACCTCGAGATCACCCGCGACCTCATCTACGACCGCCGCCGCGCCGACTACGACCCCCTCTTCGCCTTCATCGAGCGCTTTACTGGCGCCAAGCGGGTCGAGCTCGACCTCGCCGACGAGGCCCTGATCCCCCTGCCCGAGCGGATCAAGCGGCGGATCGTCGACGGCAACCGCGTCGGCGTCGAGCTGCTCTTGGATGAGGCGCTCCAGCACTACCCCGCCCTCGAGATCATCAACCGCTTCCTGCTCGACGGCATGAAGGTCGTCGGCGAGCTCTTCGGCGCCGGCAAGATGCAGCTCCCCTTCGTCCTCCAGTCCGCCGAGACCATGAAGACCGCCGTGCGCCACCTAGAGCCCCACCTCGCCCGCACCGCCGGCCCTCAGAAGGGCTGCATGGTGCTCGCCACCGTCAAAGGCGACGTCCACGACATCGGCAAGAACCTCGTCGACATCATCCTCTCCAACAACGGCTACACGGTCATCAACCTCGGGATCAAGCAGCCGATCGAGGCGATCCTCGCCGCCGCCGAGGCCCACAAGCCCGACGTCATCGGCATGAGCGGCCTCTTAGTCAAGAGCACCGTCGTGATGAAGGAGAACCTCGCCCGCATGCGCGAGCTCGGCTGGCGCCAGCCCGTGATCTGCGGCGGCGCCGCCCTCACCCGCGGCTACGTCGATCATGACCTGCAAGCCGCCTACGCCGGCCCTCAACCCGCCGCCGAGGCCGCCGCCGAGGGCGAAGGCGACGCCCACAACAACCGCCAAGCCCCTGACGCCCGCCCCAAGTCCCAGGTGTTTTATGCAAAAGACGCCTTCGAAGGCCTCGCCCTGATGGACGAGCTCTGCGGCCACGTGCCCGCGCCAGAGCGTCGCCTCACCGCCCCACGCCGCCACAAGGCCTACCGCCAGACCACCCAAGAGGAGTGGGCAGCCCAGCTCGAGCGCGCCATGAGCACCTACGTGCGCTCCGCCGTGCCGCCCGCGGCCCGCACCCCAAAGCCCCCTTCTGGGGCGCCCGCGTCGTCGACGAGGCCGCCCTCAGCCTCGGCGAGATCTTCCGCTACATCAACAAGAAGGCCCTCTTCGTCGGCCAGTGGCAGTACCGCCGCGGCGCCCTCTCCGAGGACGAATACGAGGCGCTGCTCGCCACCGAGGCCGAGGTCAAGTTCAAGCGCTGGAGCGAGCGCGCGATCGCCGAAAAGCTGTTAAAACCCGCCGTCGTCTACGGCTACTACCCCTGCAACGCCGACCACAACCAGCTCCTGATCTTCGACCCCATCGACCAGCGCGAGGTGATCGAGCGGATCACCTTCCCCCGCCAGCTCGACAAGCGCCGCCTCTGCATCGCCGACTATTTTAAGGGCGTACGCAGCGGCGAGCGCGACGTCATCGCCATGACCTGCGTGACCATGGGCGCCGTCGCCACCGAGCACTGCCAAACGATGTTCGGCAGCGACCATTATGACGACTACCTCCACTTTTACGGCCTCGGCGTCGAGGCCGCCGAGGGCCTCGCCGAGCTCTGGCACAAACGAGTCCGCCGCGAGCTCGACATCGCCCACCTCGACGCCACCGACATCAAGGGCCTCTTTAAGCAACAATACCAGGGCTCCCGCTACTCCTTCGGCTACCCCGCCTGCCCCCCGCCTCGAGGACCAAGAGGTCCTCTTTCGCCTCTTACAACCCGAGCGGATCGGCGTCTCCCTCACCGAGGGTCACCAGCTCGTCCCCGAGCAGTCGACCAGCGCCATCATCATCCACCACCCCGAAGCCCGCTATTTTAATATTTAGTCCCACTCCGCGCATCACCTTAATTACTTTCATAACGATCAAACGCTCACCCCACACGCTCACCCCCTGATCGCGAGCCGCACCTCGGCCGCAGCGAAGTGCTCACGCAGCCGCGTGTTCACCAGCTCGGGCAGCTCGAGCACGATCGCGTGCCCAGCCCCCGCCGCCCGCTCGAGCCGCGCCCCTGGGATCTTCCGCGCGAGCACCTCGCTCAGCCGCGTATCCACGATCAGGTCCTCCGCGCCGGTCAAGATCAGCGTCGGGATCGTCTCCAGCGCCGCCATCGACCCGCCGCGGTGCCGCAGCAGCGCCGCGACCTGCCGCCGCACGATCGGCGGCGTTGCTAAAAAAGACTCACAGAACGCGGGCCGCAGCAGCGCGATCGCCTGGTCTCCCCCCAATCGCGCCAGCGACGCCCGACTCAGCGCCATCGCCGCGAACGCCCGCCAGCGCGCCGCCTCCGGCCCGATCTTCATCCGCAGCGACAACCACAGCCCGCGCGGCCCCATGCCAAAAAACACCGAGCGGCCCGCCCACGCCGTCGAGATCAGCCCCAGGCTCAGCACCCGCCGCGGCTCCTGCCGCGCCACCTCCTGCGCCACGATCCCCCCCAGCGAGTGCCCCACCACGTGCGCTGTCTGCCAGCCCATCGCGTCCAGCACCGCCACGCAGTCCCCCGCCATCGCCTCCACGCTCACCTGCCCGCGCAGCGGCCCGCTCGCCCCGATCCCGCGGTGGTCGAACCACACCACCTGATGATCGCCCGCCAGCCCCGCCACCTGCGCCTGCCAGCTCGCGCCGACCGTACCTGTCCCTTGGACCAGCAAAACCCGCGGCCCCTGCGACCCCGCGCACCACACCGCCAGCTCGTCCTGCTCGCGGCGCAGGCGCAGCCCCTCCGCCCTGAAGCCCTCACTCATCCGCCGATACCAGCCCGATCTTGATCGCGTGCCGCACCAGCCCCACCACGTTCGTCGCCTCGACCTTCGCCATGATCCGCCCGCGGTGCCCCTCCACCGTCTTCACGCTCAGGCTCAGCAGCTCGGCGATCTCCGGGCTCGACCGCCCCTCGGCCACCAGCCGCAGCACCTCTCGCTCGCGGTTGGTCAGGTTATCGCCCGCGGGCGCGCTCGCCTGCGCCCCCTCGGGCCGGCGCGACTCTTGTAGAAGGATCTTCGCGACCGCCGGGCTGAAGAACGCCTCGCCGCGGCCCAGCGCCTGGATCGCCGCCACCAGGTCCGAGAGACCTGACCCTTTGACCAGATAACCACCGGCCCCCGCCCGGATCGCCGGCCGCACGTACGCCTCGCTCGAGTGCATCGACAGAATAAGCACCTGCGTGCCCGGCGCTTGTTCGCGGATCTTCGCGGTCGCGTCCACCCCGTTCAGCAGCGGCATGCCCAGATCCATCACGATCACGTCCGGCCGCAGCCGCGTCGCCGCCTCCACCGCCGCCTGCCCGTCCCCCACCTCCGCCACCACCGACATGTCCGAGCGCGCCGACAGCAGCGCCCGCAGCCCCTCCCGCACGATCGTATGGTCTTCGGCCAAGATCACCCGCAGCGGCGCATCAGAGTCGCTCATACCCCCGCATCCTAACAGCCGCTCCCCCCGACACCACGCCCCCGGCTGCCGAGCCGCCTAGGTCTCGCCGCGTTAATTCGCCACAAGGAACCCCCCTCCGCCGCGGATCGCCGCTACCATGGTGAGGCGGTCAGCTCCCGCCAGCACGATCTCAACGCGCGCTCGTCTCTGCCTACCCTGCTCGCCATGACCGATACTACCCGCCCAGATCCGCGCGCACCCCTCGATCTCCTGGTTCAAGAGGTCACCGCGCGCCTGCGCGAGCTGCTCCTTGGCGCCGACGATCGCGCGCCCCCTGTATGCGGCCTGCACAGCCCCGAGCAGATCGAGCGCGCCCTCGCCCAGGCTGGCCTCCCGCTCCCCTTGAGCCCCGACGATCCCCTGCCCGATCTCCCCGCCCTCACGCGCGCCCTCGACGCAGTCGCCGCCCACTCGGTGCGCACCCTTCACCCCCGCGCTTGAACCAGAACTTCGCCGGCGCCGATCCGATCGCCATCCTCGGCGACTGGTTCGGCGCCGCCTACAACACCACCCCTCGCCACCTACGAGGCCGCGCCCGTCTTCACCCTCATCGAGCGCGCCCTCATCGCCCGCCTCGCCGAGCTCATTGGTTGGAGCGCCCACGAGGGCCTCTTCGTCGCCTGCGGGTCCTTGTCCAACCTCTACGCGATGCACCTCGCTCGAGCCCGCAGCGACCCTGACGCTCTCGAGTCCAGCCCCTCCTTCCTCGCCGCGCACAAACCCCCGCTGATCGCCTTCACCTCCGCGCACTCCCACTATTCTTTAAAAAAATCCGTCGTCCTGCTCGGCCTCGGCCGCCGCGCCCTGCGGCTCGTCCCTTGCGACGATCACGGCCGCATGCGCCCAAAAACCCTCGCCGCGCTGATCCACGAGGCGATTGACGCCGGCCAGCGCCCCTTTTTTGTCAACGCCACCGCCGGCACCACCGTGCTCGGCGCCTTTGATCCTTTTTTGGAGATCGCCGATCTCTGCGCCCAACACGGCTTGTGGCTGCACATCGACGGCACCTTCGGCGCCTCCGCCCTGCTCTCCCCGAGCCAACGCTGGCGTTTGGACGGCGCCGCGCGGGCCGACTCCTTGTCGTGGAATTTGCACAAAATGCTCGGGATCACCCAGCACTGCGCCGCCTTGCTCGTGCGCCGCCCTGGCCAGCTCCGCCCCGCCTTCGCCGCCAGCGCCGATTATTTATTTCAGCCCGACAAACCCCACGCCGAGCTCGACAGCGGCGACCTCACGTTTCAATGCGCCCGCCGCAACGACGTCTTTAAGGCGTGGTTCTGTTGGAAGGCCCGCGGCGAGGCCGCCCTCGCCGCCCGCGTCGACCACGGCGTCGAGCTCGCCGCCCTCGCCGCCCGGCGGATCGAGTCTGACCCACGATTCGCCCTCGCCGCCCCGCCCTCGTGGGTCAACGTCTGTTTCTGGTGGGTGCCACCCCACCTCCGCCCTCTCGATCGAACCCACCCAGAATTCCACGCCCACCTCCACCCGATCGCCCCCCGCGATCAAGGCCCGCCTCTTGGCTGAAGGCGCCGTGATGCTCGCCTATCAGCCGATCGGCCCGGCCCCCAACGCCTTCCGCCTGCTCTTCATCAACCCCGCGGTCACCCCAGCCGACGTCGACCACGCCCTCGACGCCATCGACCGCCACGGCCGCGCCCTCTTCGCCTGAGACGTCACGAGCGCGCGCGAGCGCGGCCGCTCACTTCGGCTTCACGCACAGCGCCTCCTGGTCGACCTCAAAGAAGCCATCCACGCACCACGCGCCGGCCTTCGCCCCGCACGCCGACCCGAGCTCCCAGGCGTTTCCCATGTATTGATACGTCTCATAGAGCTGCGGGCAGCTCGACGGGACCAGCCCGCACAGCTTGTTCGCCAGGCCGACCATCGGGTCGCCGCAGACGGTCTCGTTGTTGGTCTGGAGGCAGAGGTTGTCGTTGTACATGCAGCCCGCAGTCGCCTGGCACGGCGCCTTCAGGGCGCAAGCCTCACACGCCGCGCGCACGTTGACGTCGGTCATCGACCCGTTGACGGTCACCTTGTAGTAGCTCCAGCCGTTCCAGGTCGTCAGCAGCTCGCCGCACGCCGCCGGCTTCTTGCACGTGTTCGTGCAGGCGTCGTTGTTGACCTGGTTGCCGTCGTCGCACTCCTCCACCCCGACGCGCACGAAGCCGTCGCCGCACTTCGCCAGCTTGCACGTGTTGAGGCAACCATCTGTGTTACTACCGTTCTCGTCGTCGCACTCCTCAAAGCCCGCGCGCACGTAGCCGTCGCCGCACTCGGCGAATTGACACGCGTTGGTGCAGGCGTCGCTGTTGCTGCTGTTGCCGTCGTCGCAGTCCTCACCCTCGTCGATCCCGCCGTCGCCGCAGAACCCCCTCGGCTCGCTCGTGCTTGAACTTGACGTGCTCGACGTGCTCGACGTGCTCGTGCTCGTCGTCGAGGACGTGCCCGTCGTCTCCGCGGTCGTCGAGGTCGAGGGGTCGGTCGAGGTGCTGGTCGCCGAGTCGCTCGCCGAGTCGCTCGCCGAGTCGCTCGCCGACGCGTCGGTCACCCCCGCCGTCGTGTCGTCGCTGGAGTCCGAGGGGTCGAGCGTCGTCGGGTTGGCCGAGGCGCCCCCCGAGTTCGACGTCGGGTTCACGGGGTTGGCCGTCGTCAGGCCGGTGCTCGCGTCGTCATCGCCGCCGCAGCCGACGACCAGCCCCGCGGCCAGCACCCACGCGCCCAACCGCTCACAGAGAGAAGAATCGCGGATCTTTGCGGTCACCATCACTTGAGGGCTCACGACGCGCAGGCTATGCTCGACTCCGCCCCTCGTCAACCAGGCGCAGGCGCCTCAGCGCGCCAGCAGATCGAGGATCGCGTCGACGATCGCCCCGCCGCAGGCCGTATCGTAGGCGGTGAACATCGGCTGCGTGTTCAGCTCCAGCAGCACCAGCTCGCCGCTCTCGGGGTCGCGCTTGAAGTCGGCCGCGCTCAGCTCGACCCCCAACGCCCGCGCGAGCGCGAAGAGCGGCCCCAGCACCGCAGGCGGCGGATCGGCGACCCGGCGGGCCGGCGCGTCGGGCTCCGCGCGGTGGTCCAGCGCCTCCGTCTCGATCGCGAACGAGAAGACCCGCTCGCCCACCAGCGTCACCCGCAGCTCTGGCCCCGCCAGGCGCTCCTGCACGAACGCAGGCGAGGGCGCCGCAGCCCGCCGCGGGTCCTGCTCCGCCAGCGCCTCGGCCAGCGGCAGACACAGCGCCCCGCCGCGCAGCGGCTTCGCCACCGCGTCCGCGACCGGCCCCGCGCGCAGCGCCGCGAGGTCGCTCGTCACCAGCGTCCGGGGCACCCGCAGCCCCAGCGACGCGGCCAGCCCCAGCGCCGCGATCTTGTTCACCCGCCGCCCCAGCCCGTCGCGGTTCAGCGCCCGAAGCCGCGGGTTGAGGGCCGCGTAGCCGACCAGCGCCTCATACCAATCGAGCGCCCGCTGAGCGACCGCCGCCCGCGGATCCGCGAGCGCCGCGAACACATCGTGCCGCACCCATAGCGCGCCCACATCGAGCGGCTCGTCGTCGACCACCAAGCGCCCCTCAGGCACGCTCAGGCGCAGCCGCGGGTGATCTTCGGGGCCGACGAGCAAGCCGCGAGCGGGGATCCCTCGCGCCTCTGCGCGCCGCAGCGCGCGACGTACATGAGGATCTCGCGCCCCGCCCGCGATCAACAGCACCGGGCTAGCCCTCGCCGAAGACCTTTCCCGCCTTCTTGGGCGCCTTCTCGGCGTCCGCGGGCTCCTCGGGGATCGCCATCGTCTTGTACTCCGCGTCATCACCCGGCTCCTCGGGGATCGCCATCGTCTTGTACTCTTTGCGCTCCTTCGGCGCCTTATTCTTGTCGATCATCGTCGTGCTCCTCGCCCGCAGGCGCGTCGAGCGTAGCACCGCCGCCGCCGCCGCGTGCTACCGTCGACCGCTCCACCACGCCACCAACCATGAGCGCGCCGACCAGCGATCTCCGCGAGATCCTCCTCCCCGAGCCTTGCTTGGTCGTCTTGGTCGGCGTCCCCGGCGTCGGCAAGTCGAGCTTCGCGGCCCGCCACTTCCGGCCGACGGAGGTCATCTCGTCCGATCATCTCCGGGCGCTGATCACCGACGACGAGCGCGCACAGACCGCCACCGCCGACGCCTTCGAGCTCGTACACCTGCTCGCGAGCAAGCGCCTCAGCCACGGCCGGCTCGCGGTGGTCGACGCCACCTCCGTGCGCTCCGAAGATCGACAGAAGCTCGTGCACATCGCCCGCGAGCGCGAGTGCCGGGCGATCGCGATCGTGCTCGACCTCCCGCTGGATCGGCGACGTCCACGGCTGCGCGGACGAGCTGCGCGCGCTCCTCATCGCGCTCGGCTACCGCATCAGCGGCGACCCGACCGCGCCGGTCGTCGAGAGCCCACATGGCCGAAAGGTCATCTTCCTCGGCGACCTCGTCGACCGCGGCCCCGACGCCCCTGGCGCCTTGCGGCTGGCGATGGCGATGGTGCGCGCGGGCGACGCCCTCTGCCTGGTCGGCAACCACGAGGACAAGCTCCGCCGCCACCTCCAGGGTCGCGCCGTCAAGCTCACCCACGGCCTCGCCGCCACCGTCGAGCAGCTCGCCCGCGAGCCCGCGAGCTTCGCCGACGAGCTCGCCGCCTTCATCGACGGCCTCTTCCACCACTACGTGCTCGACGACGGCCGCCTCGTCGTCGCCCACGCCGGCCTGATCGAGCGCTACCACGGCCGCAGCTCCGGGCGAGTGCGCGCCTTCTGTTACTACGGCGAGACCAACGGCGAGCGCGACGAGTACGGCCTCCCGGTGCGGCTCGACTGGGCCGCCACCTACAGCGGCGCGGCCCGCGTCGTCTATGGCCACACCCCGACCGCGAGCGCCACCTGGGTGAACCGGACGATCTGCATCGACACCGGCTGCGTCTTCGGCGGCGCCCTCACCGCCCTACGCTACCCAGAGCTGGAGCTGGTCGCTGTGCCCGCCGCCCGCGTCTACTACGAGCCGACCAGGCCGCTCGCCCGAGCGTCGGACCAGCCGCCCGCCGCGGAGGACGAGCGCCCTTAGTCGCGATCGACCGCGCGCCGCTCACCCGATCGGCTCGAACAGCGCCGTGACCGCCTGCGCGGCGAGCTGACCTTGTTGGAGGTGGACGTAGTACTTCATCGTCGTCGAGAGCTGGGCGTGGCGCGCGAGCGCCTGCAAGGCGTAGGGGCTGACGCCCTTGTGGAGCGAGCAGCGTGAGCACGCTGTGGCGGATCCGGTGCGGGCCGTAGACGGTCAGGCCGGCGCGGGCCTCCGCCCGACGGACGCGCATCGCCAGGGTGCCCTCCTGCACGTAGGCGGCGGGCCTGCGCGCGGCGCTGTGCGGGCTGTAGGCGCCGTCAGGCACGAAGAGGAACTCGCCGCGCGGCGGGTACTCGCGCAGGGCGGCGGCGAGGCGCGGCGACAGGGCGATCACCCCGTCCTCGCCCTTCGCTGTCTCTTGAAGCATGCCCTTCGCGACACATCGACGGATCTCCGCCTGATGGCGCTCGAGGTGGAGGTCCTTCCACATGAGCCCGGCGGCCTCGCCGATCCGCAGCGCGGCGTCGGTGAGCAAGAGGAGCAGCACCCGCTCCTCCTCGTTGGCCGCGGCGGCGACGATCTTCTCGAGGTCCTCGCGGCTGTAGACCTCGACCTTGGCGCGCCGCTGCTTCGGCCAGGTGAGCTTCGGCACCTCGCAGCGCTTGGGCAGCTCGCCGTCGTCACGCGCGTGGCGGAGGGCGACACGGACCGCCTCGCAGATCTGGCGGGTGTAGCCTAGGGAGAGCTTCTTGACCTGACGCAGGTGGCTGCGCAGGTGCGAGAGCGCGCGCTCGTCGATCGCGTCGAGGCGCAGTTGGCCGAGGATCGGCCGGATCTGCGCCCACAGCGTCGCGTAGCTGAGCCGCGAGGTGTACTTGAGCTCCGCGACGTGGCCGGCCTCGAAGAGCGCCCAATACTCCTCGAGCGTCTTGATCTTGGCCGCCCGCCCGCCGCGGCCGCCGGCGTCGAGCTCGACCGGGCGGCGGCAGAGCTCGCGATAGATCCGTAGCGACTCGGCGCGCCCCCACTCCAGCGCCGCCGCGGCGTCCATCTCGACCGGCGCGACCAAGCGCTGGCGGATCAGGCGGCTGGACTCGTGCGGGTGGCGCATGCGGATGTCGACGTGCTGGCGGCTGCGGTCCTTAAAATACGGGCGCACTGAGACGCTCAGCTCCTCGCCGCTCGCCGGGTTCCGGCGCTTCGCCTCCTGCTCGGAGAGCCAGGTGAGCAGATCGCGGCGCGCGTAGGCCACCCTGCGGCCGATCCGCAGCACCGACGGGCCGCTCCCCCCGAGCCGCCACTTCTCCAGGGTCCGCGGGCTCACCTTGAGGAGCGCCGCGGCCCTCGTCCGCCGTGACCAGCTCATCGAGGTCGCCGAGCACTAGCGTTCGCTGTCCCTTGTTACCCTCCGCCACCGCGCCTCTCCCCTCGCCGGCCGACCGGACCGGCCCCATCACAAGAGCTTCGGCGCCTTGAGTGGGGCACGCAAGGTGATCAAAGCGCCCCGCGCGGGTGAAGCGCCGCGCGGGCGAAGCGCCGCGAGCGCGGGGCTGACCGTCGCGGACGCGCCCCTCGGGATCGGCGGTAGTCGCGGCTATCCTCTCTGGGTGCGCTGCCCCCTCGCCCTCGCCCTCATCCTCGTCTCCCTCGGCTGCAAGCCCGACGCCCCACCGCAGCCCGCCGCACCTTCCCCGGCCGCCGATCCCGCCGAGGATCCGCCGGCCGCCGCCGACCCCGCCCCCGCGGCCAGACCGCCCGTCGCCGCTGAATTCCCGCTCGACGGCGCGCGGATCGTCCTGCCAGCGCCGATCACCTTCGACGCCGACGGCGCCGCCCTCAGCCCCGCCGCCGACCCCGCCCTTTACCACCTGCTCGACTACCTCAGCGCCAAGGAGTCGGTGAGCCTGGTCCGCATCGAGGGCCACGCCCCCGAGCAGGCGCTAAGCGAGGCTCGCGCCCTCACCGTCGCCCGCTGGCTGGTCGCCCACGGGGTCGCCTGCGAGCGCCTCGTCCCCATCGGCTTCGGCCCCACCAAACCGGTCGCTGACGCCTCTACCCCCGAGGGTCGCGCCGCGAACGTGCGCATCGACGCGATCAACGCCGCCCTGCGCGGCCGCCTCATCGGCGGCATGCCCGCCGACGGCGGCGGCCAGCTCGCCGGCGACCCCTGCCGCTGAGCGCCCAGTCCGGGCACCGACGGCAGCCCCCTCGCGAATCGTCGCGTACCATCGCACAAACCTGGGGTCACCCGAAGCGCCCCCTCGGGGTCGAAGCGCGTTACGAGGCGATCCAGGCGCGCCTCGCCGCGGCGTCGACCCGCTGAGCGGCCCTGCGCTCGTCGCGGCGCGCCGGCGGATCGGCGACACTTCCGCGGTGCGCCTCCCCCTGCTCCTGTGCATGCTCGGCGCCTGCGCCGCTCCTACGCCGCCACCACCGATGCCGCTGCCCGCCGACCCGCCGCCCGTCACCGCGACCGCCGCCTCCGCCGAGGTGAGCCCCACGACGCTCGCCCCGAACCAGCGGCTCGCGCTCGGCGGCGGCGTCACCGTGCGCTTCTCGGGCGTGACCGTCGAGTCGATCGAAGCCAGCCCCGACGGCAGCTATCCCGGCGGCAGCGGCGTCACCCTGGTGCTCGTCTTTGAGGGCTCGGCCGCGCCGGTGCGCCGCGAGATCAGCCTGCTCTCCGCCGGCTACGACTCCATACGTGAGGCGTGGCTCGACACCTATCGCGTCGAGGTCATCGAGGTCGAGGACCCCACCCGAGCGCCGCGGCTCGTGCTCATCGCCGAGCGGGTCACCGATCGTGTGCGCCCCGAGCAGCCCCTGCGGGTGCGTGTGCAGCGTGGCGGCGAGGTCGCGCTCGGCTCGACGCGGATGAAGTTCCTCGGCCACTCGACCAAAGAGATCGACGCCGGCGAGTCGCCGCCGCTGCTGGTCGCGGTCGAGTACCAGCCCCTCAGAGGCGAGCTGGAGCGCCTCGAGACCCACGTCGGCGCCGACGTGAATCCGCAGCGGTGGCGCTGGCGCGACTACCTCTTCACCATCGATTCGTACGCCTACGACGCGTGGATGGAGCTGTCGATCGCGCGCCTCGAGCTCGCGCTTAGCGCACAACTGAGCGGCCCGCGAACAATCGCTCGACCGCGACCCGACTTGACCTTTGCGCTGCCTGCGCATTTGCGCGCGAAAACGGCCAGACTTGTCGCGCCTACGCAGGCTAGGGATGCAGGTCGAGCCGAGGGGCGGCGGTCGGCGCGCAGGCCCGAACTCTTGGTGTATGAGGGAGCCGATGAAAATGTTCCAGCCCTCGCCGGCCCTCTCGCACCAGCTCTCTCGACTCCGCGCCTTGTCCACGCCGCTCGCCTTGAGCCTGCTGCTCGCCTGCAGCGGAGACGACGTCGCGGCGACCACCGGGACCGACGGGCAGACCACCGAGCCAGCGACGGGCACCACGGGCACAACGAGCACAACGAGCACAACGACCAGCGCGGGCACCACGGGCATGACCAGCGAGGGCGAGACCGAGACGAGCACCAGCACGACCACCACCAGCACGACGACCACCACCACCGGAGATGTGACGACGACGACGACCGGAGAGCCCACGACGACGGACACCGGGGTGGTCTCGGACACGGACACGGACACGAACACCGATAGCGACACCACCACCGATTCAAACACCGACAGCGGTACAGATACAGATACAGATACAGATACAGGCTCAGGCTCGAACACCGACACGGACACCGATAGCGACACGGACACCGACAGCGGCGGGAGCGCCGTCTGCGGCGACGGCCTCGTCGAGGGGGACGAAGCCTGCGACGACGGCAACAAGAGCGAGCTCGACGCGTGCCTGACGGACTGCACCGCGGGGCAGACGCTGCTGGTGCTGACGGGCGCCGGGGAGTCGCCGGGGATCTTCTCGCGGTGGGCGCCGGGAGCGGGCTGGTCGCAGAGCCAGATCGGGGCGGGGCTGAGGGAGGGGTCGCTGGCCGCGACCGCGAGCGGCGCGCTGGCGCTGCTGCGGCGGGAGAGCCCCTTCCCGCCGGACAAGAACACGATGGTCTTTGGCGCGTGGTCGCCGGGCACACCGGACTCGTGGTCGAACTTCGGGCCGGTCGGGGTCTTCGGGGTGGGGAGCGACGGGCCCGGGCTGGCCGCGCTCAGCGCGACCGCGGAGATGTGCTTCTTGGGGACGGACAATCGGCACTACAGCGCGCACCGAGCGGCCGACACCTGGGGGGCATTTGTCGGGATCCCCTCGGCCAACGTGCAGGTGCAGGCCAGCGGCGGGAGCGCGGCGGCGCTGGCGAGCGGGGTGGACGAGACCTATGCCGTCTACGTGCGTGAGGACGGGCGCTTGATGGTGAGCGTCAAGCCGACCCCAGGCGGGGTATGGCAGGCGTCGACGGAGGCGCCCGCGACCGGGCTGGCGACCGGGCTGACGCCGGCGGCGTCGGTCGAGGCCAAGGGAGATCTGGTGATCGCGTACGTGCGGGCGGCCGACGCGACGATCAGGGTCATCAAAAAGATCTCGCCGCAGGAGGCGTGGAGCGACGAGGTGATCGTGGCCAACGCGCTGACGACGAGCGAAGTAGCGCTGCTCCAAGCGGACTCGGGGGGCTACTATTTGGCGTGGAAGGGCTTTGATAATCAGGGGATCTACGCCGCTTATGCGCCGAGCTTCGACGCGTGGCAGGAGCCCTTCGCGGTCGATCTGCCGCAAACCCCGACGCAGCCGCCGGCGCTCGCCCGGGGTCTGTGGGGCGCGGAGGCCGAGCTGCTCTTTGTGACGGGGGGTACGCTACGCCACGCGCGCCTGAACCAGGCGAAGGTAGACGCGCTGGGGCAGGTGCCGGGGGCGCAAGGACACTCGACGAGGCCGGCAGCGCTGCGCGCGCAGCTCTTGCTGCCGTAAGCGCACCCTCGGGGCAGGTTCATTTCCGCGGATCGGCGGGGCCGGCGCGTCATCGACAGAGGACGACCGCTGGACGAGCCGCGAGCGCGGGATGGATGATCGGTGCTCCATCGCGTTCGCCGCGCCGACCGCCGCGGCGACCTGAACAAGCCCCTCACTTCGGGATCAGGCACACCGGGATCGGCGCCGTCAGGTTGTTCTCTTCGGCGCACTCGTTCAGCGCCCCCATCATCATCCCGTCGTCATCCACGACCGCCCACACGCTCGCCTGATCGAGGTCGACGTCTGGAGTGACACACACCTGCTCCGCCGCCCCCGCGACGATCGCCGCCTTCGTCACCCCGGCCCCGATCACCCCCAGCGACTCTTCGTAGAAAGTCACCTTGACCCCCGGCCCCACGCCCAAGCAGCCCTGATTCGCCACCCACACGCACAGCTCGGTCTTCGGGCAGTCGCGATAGCTCGCCTCCAGGTCGAACGGCACCAGGTCTGGCGCGCAGAAGTCCGCGGACCCCTGCGAGTTGCGCCGATAGCTGTTGTAGGGCTTGTCCTCCGGCGTCGACCAGTTCGGCGCCTCATTCACCGGGATCTCCCCGAGCTCCCCGACGTTTGTGATGTGATAAGAGTGCTGGTTCCACACCGGCCGCGTCGTGACCCAGTTATCCAGCGTATCGCCCCACACCTCGATGCCCGCGTCGAGCGAGAACCCCGAGTCATTGTTGGTCGAGAAGACGATCTCCGCCTTGGAGTCGCTGACGGCCTGTACGTGGCCGTTTGAGCTACTTTTGCCGTTTTTTTGCCAGCTTTTCTCGGCCTTTGCCAAGATTCCCGGAGGCGGCCCGGTCGAGCAGGTCCGCGGCCTCGCGCGCGAGTCCGGCCTGCTGGGTGTGGATATACGCCTGCGTCGTCTGCAGCCGGGTGTGGCGCGCGACGGACTGGACGACGTAGACGCTCGCGCCGAGCTTGGCGAGGCGCGTCAACGCGGTGTGGCGCAGGAGGTGGGGGCCTGTGGCGGGTAAACCCGCGCGGGCCTGCGCCTCATTGAGCGCGTAGCGGACGGTGTTGGGCGAGTAGGGGGCCCACTCACCACGAGTCCAGAAGGAGCGGCGATAGAGCACGAGCGGTCCGATCGGCTCGTGCCGTCGGTGCTGCTCGAGCGCGCGCCGCAGCGCGGAGGTGAGGGCGATCTTGCCGATCGTCCCCTTGGGCGTCTGCTTCTGGCCTCGGTAGTGGTTGTGTTGGATCGTCATCGACCCCTCAGCGAAGTCGATGTCAGACCACTCGAGCGCGCAGATCTCCGAGCAGCGCAGACCCGCGTCGAGGGCGAGCAGGAGCATCAGCTCGGTCGCCGACGAGAGCTCGGCGGCCGCCGCAAGCAGGGCGCTGATCTGCGCGTCGGAGAGCACCGCCTTCGGCCTCGCGCGCGCGCAGGCGAACTTGTCGATCTCCGGCACGCTGTCGATGAGCCGCATCCGTTTGGCGAAGCGGAGCAGCCGGGCGAGCTTGGCGAGGACGAAGTTGCAGGTGCTCGCCCCCAGGCGATGGCGGAGCGACGCGCGAAACGCCGAGAGCTGGTTCTCGTCGAGCGCGCTGAGCTGCAAGGCGCCGAGGCCCGGGCCGATGTAGTTGCGGAAGACCGCGTCGTAGCTGACGCGCGTCGCGGGCTTCTGGATCCGAACGTACTCAGGCTCAAAGCGCTGGCAGAAGAGCTCCGCGATCGTCATCGCGGGCGCGGGCGCGGGCACCAGCCGGAGCTGAGGCGGCGCGGGGAGTTGGTGTGGGGCGTTCTTGGGGGGTGGGGCCTCCTTGTCTCGTGGAGCGTCATTGACCGCGCCGAGCACTTCCCCCAAGATCTTCGGCACCTGGTGCTCGCCCCATGATCGCGCCCGAGCCTCGCTCAGGCCCGCAGGGGCGACCAAGCGCCTTCGGATCTCCTTGTGGGTGGTGGGGTGCATGATGCGGATGTCGACGTGCCAGCGGGTTTGATCGTGCGCGTAGGGTCGAAGGTTGATCTTCATCTGAGCCGGTCCTGCCGACCGGCTGCGATCCCGCAGCCACTCAAACACAGGATCGCGCAGCCAAGCAAGGGCTTTTCCGAGCCGAAACGGCGGCGGCAACTGGCCGCACTTCACGCGATAGCGCACAGCCTTGGCCGTACAGCCCAAGATCCGCGCGAGATCCTCACAACGTAAGATCTCCTCCCCCCCCATCGTCCACCTCCAAGCCAGCGGGCCGGCCCGAGCGAGGCCAGGGCGAGGCTCCAACTTCGATGGTAAAGCGGCCACACGGCCGTGTCAGCGGGAGAGTTCGCGCCGCGCGCAAGAGGGCAGAGGGCAAGAGCGCTGGCGGCCTCTACTAGGAACCGGGAGGGGGCTCGCAGGCGGCTCGTAGGTGCCCATCGCGCGACTGAGCCCGCGCTTGTGAGTTTTCATAACTATATTACGTTGACCCGGCCGGCAGGTCGATGTTTCATAACGCGATGTCTGACATCTTCGTGACCTTCACCTCCGCCGCGGGCCAAGTCCGCCTCCGCATGCCGCGATCTGTGGTCATGGTCGAGATCGCCGACGACGCCGACACCAGCACCGCCGTCCACGTGCAGACCACCATCCGCCGCCCAGGGCCAGACGAGCGCGCCGTCGAACGCGTCATCATCGCCACCGCGGAGCAAGTGATCGAGCAGCTCATCGCCTTCTTCCGGAGCTCCGCTGCCGGCGAGGTCGAGCTGATCCGATGGTCTCACGGCTGCCGCGGAGTCAGGCCCCCCGCAGGCGCAACCCGTGGTCTTTGAGGTCCCTGGAGAGCGACCAAGGAGCCCCCCTCATGACCATCGCCTCGGCCTCTTCCACGCCCAAGGAGTTCCTGCGCCCGCGCGGCCCCGACCTGCGCGGCCGCACGCTGCTCGACCGCTTCCGCCTCGACGCTCTGCTCGCCTTCGGCGGCATGGCAGACATCTACGAGGCCCTCGACCTACGCCTGCGCCGCCGCGTCGCGATCAAGGCGCTGCACCCCGAACACGGCCGCGCGCCCGATCAGCGCCGCCGATTTTTTCAAGAGGCCGTGCTCGGCGCCCAGATCGATCACCCCCACGTCGTCCCGATCTTCGATCACGGCGAAGAGCGCGCGCTCGGCGGTGAGCCGGTGCTCTTCCTCGTCCTGCCGCTTCTACAAGGTGTCACCCTGCGCCAGCGGCTCCTTGAGCCCGCGATGCCGATCGCCGACGCCTTGCGCCTCATGATCCAGCTCCTCGACGGCCTCGCCGAGCTCCACAAGCTCGGCGCCGTGCATCGCGACCTTAAGCCTGAAAACTGTTTCATCGTTCAGCGTCAAGGCCGCGATCACCTCATCCTGCTCGACCTCGGCCTCGCAAAAATTCACACCGGCCCGCTGCTCTCGCTCGCGCCCTCCTCGGCCCCCGGCGCGATGATCGGCACCCTCGCCTACGTCTCCCCCGAGCAAGCGCGCGAACAGCCGATCACCCCCGCCGCCGACATCTACGCCGTCGGCGTGATCTTGTTCGAGCTGCTCACCCGACGTGTTCCTTTCCCCGGCACCACCGTCCTCGAGGTGCTCAGCGCCCACGCCAGTGAGCAGGCCCCGTCTGTCACCGAGCGAGCCCCCGATCGTGGGATCTCCGACGATCTCGAGGCCCTCGTCGCCCGCGCCCTGCACAAGGATCCAGCCCAGCGCCCCGCGAGCGCCGATGCGTTCCGCCGGGCACTCGAGGTCACGGCGGGGCAGATAGCCGCCTCCGACGACGGCTATGAGAACGCGAAGGCGAGCCTCACCGCCTGGCGCGACTGCGCCGACCACGAGGCCCTCGTGCGCGCGCGCCTCGCTTCGGCGCAGCACGCCGTATGGCGCCCGCTCGTGGAGTTGATCGAGATCGCAACCGACGCCGCCGGCCCGGCGTGATGGCTCGGATGCGTCCCTGCGAGCACCCGACGGGCGACAAGCCGCCGCTTGGGAAGGCGCGTCCGGCCCCGGTACCGCTCGAGATCTCGCTGGCTTTAAGCCGCGAAGGCGACGACGTGATCGTCGGCTGGGGTCCATCAAGCGATCGACACGGGCGCGGGCGCGGTGATCATCGGCATGGGTGGGGTGGGAAAATCGAGCCTCGTAGCGAGCGTCGCCGAGCGCAACCTGCGTGACGGGTGGGCGGTAGCGATCGTCGTCGGTGGGTTCAGCGTCGCCGAGCTCGCAGCCGAGATCACAACGCAGACCAGCGCGCAAACAAGCGCGCTGCTCTCGCCACAGGGCCGCACCAAGATTGCGGCGCTCACCCGGCCCGGGCGTGAGGAGGAGGCGCTGCTCAGAGAGATCCAGGCGCTCCTCCGCGATGAGCGGTTGCTGATCGTGCTCGATAATTTTGAGGACAACCTCGATCGCGATGATGGTGGGGTACCGCTCGGTTTCGTCGAAACCGCGGCGAGCGAGGCTCGCACCCGCAGCGGCCTCGCGGAGCCGGTGAGAGCGCTCGCGGCGGCCGCGGAGCGAGGGGCGCTCGTGGTGACCTGCCGCTACGCGATCGGCGAGCTCGATCTCCCGCAACTCGAGATCGGCGAGCTCGGAGCCGCCGCGATCCAGCAGCTCGTGCTCCGTCTTCCGGGCCTTCGTGAAGTGCCCGCGAAGGAGCGAGCGGAGAGTTGGTTGGCAGCCAAGGACACCCTCTTAGGGTCGCTCTCCGTCTCGCTCGAGAGGCTCGGCGACGTCGAGGTCCACGCCGGCAACCTCGCCGCCGCGCGCGACCTCTTCCAACGCGACCTCAAAATCGCCGAGGGGTTGGCGAAGGCCGACCCCCACTCCGCGCAGGCGCAGCGTGACCTGGCGACCTCTTATGAGCGGATGGCGAAGGTAGACCCACCAGGCCGAATCGACTGGCTCACGCGCGCTGTGTCGATGCGGGAGCTACGGCAGCACTCCGACCCCACGAGCGCCACCGCCGCGTGCGAGCTCGCGGGAGCGCTCTTCCAGCTCGGACGCGCCCTCATCGAGCACGGCGACGAGCAAACAGCCGCAGCGCAGCTCGCGCGAGCCTCCCAGCACCTCGAGCTCCTCCGCCGGAACGGCGCGCTCGAGTCGCGCTACGCCCCTCTCGCCGACATGCTCGCGAAGACGTTCACCACCGCCGACTGAGGGCTCACGCGCCTACACGTGCACTCGCGGCGGCCGCGGCACCCACCCTCTCCCCAAAATTCGCTCTTCAAGCGGCGTGCAACGCGCAGCAGCACCCGCGACATCTAGTGAGTTTCCACGCGCGATGCGGCCGCGATCTCCTCACGCGCGCCTTCGCTCTTGACGGCTTCGAGCCGAGCAGCGAGCGTCATGGGGCTTCCGGAGAAAGTACCACCCCCGCCAGAACGCCCGAGTTCGTGGGGGTGAGGTCGGTCTGCGGACCAAAATTCTGGCTGAGGATGCGGCGTTTGAGCGCGTGCCGGGTGATGCCGAGGAGCTGCGCTGCATCGACGATGTTGCCGGCGGACTCCTCGGCGTTCTTGGGAGGGAGCCTCGCAGAGCTCGCCGGCCTCGCGGAGTGGAGCCGGAGGCGCGGGGGGGGTGGGACGGTCGAGCCTCGTGTCGCGGTCCGCGCGCGAGCGCCGTTGTCAGTTCACTCCCCGTTGGGCTAGACTATCATCCGCTATCAGGACGTATCTTCTGATGCCTCAGCAGCCCGAGGTGCTTGCGATGCCGAGTGACGACGGCCCCCCGATGTGGATGACCCTCGATGAAGTTGCCGAGTACCTCAGACTTAGCCGATCGAAGCTCTACGACCTCGCGCAGGGAGGCGAGATCCCCTGCTCCAAGGTCGCCGGTCGATGGCGCTTCTATCGCCCGAAGATTGACGAATGGATGCTCGCGCAGCGCCCCGGGTCGGCGGACCCGAAGGGGGAACATCGTGAGTAGATCGCACGAGATAGCAGCATGAGCGCCACAGAACATCTTGAAGGCCTTGCCGCCGCGATCAACGATGGACGCCCCCTCGTCGTCCTCATGGGCCAGGATGCGTGGCGGGTCGGGGCGCGGCCGGATCCTGCGGTACTCGCAGCGCTCATGCGTGCCGAGAGATTGGGAGAAGACTCCGCTCCGAGAGGGCTCGTTTCTCTGCTCTCCGCTGAGCCCCTGCCCAACGACTTCTTCCAATGGCTCGCTGACCAGTACATTCGGCAGGTGGAACCCGAGTGGTTTGAGCCCATCGCGCGCCTCCCACTGAACGCATTCTTCACGACTAGCGTGGACCCTACGCTTTCGAGGGCGCTTCGTGTTGGCGGCCGTGATGTCGAGGCCGTTCTGAGCAAGTCGGACACCCCCGCGGCGCCGCGCCACCGACGCAACCTCCACTTGAGCTACCTGTTCGGTCGCGCCGGTGAAGCGAACCCCAGTGAGGCGCCGCCGAAGTCGACTCAGGAGTTGCGACGACGAACCGCATTGCACGCGAATGCCCTCCTCGCCCGACTTGTCGAAACCACGACGTCGCTCGGAGTCCTCGCTATCGACGGGTTGACCTGTGGTAGCGACTGGTTGTCGGCCGAATCGCTGTACGGCGTGCTGTCCGCGTTCAAGCCTGGCCAAGTCTTCTGGTTCGGGTGGGACTCTTCGCTCAACACAGGCGACGCGGCCCTGATGGAGGAACTGGCGGCGCCCAGTGGCCCCATCACTTTCGCGCCCGAGCGGCTCTCTAGCTCTCTCCGCGCGCTCACACTGGCGGGCCGAATTGAGCCGCTTCGCGCGGCGTCCCTGGCGGCTACGAACGCCGTGACCATCGGCGAATCGCTCCTCGAGATTGAGCCCTCGACGCGACTCAAGACCTCGACGGCCGCTAGCATCGTTGACGACACGTGGCTCGCGCCACTTCCCGTGCTCGGTGAGGACGCGTTGTTCGAGGAGTTTCGACGGTTCCACGGTCAGGTGGAGGAAGCGCGTCGGCTCGTCGAGGGGGTGAGGCGGGGGTTCGCGATAGAGCGTGGGTTCGAGACCCCGCTTCGCGATCGAGTCCAGACCGCACTAAAGGACGCACCGCGACTTAAGGAACCAATTCTGCTTCATGGCCAGTCCGGAACAGGCAAGAGCATCGCCCTCGCGCGCCTCGCGTTCTCCGTTCGGAACGATCGCCGATATCCGGTGCTTGTCGCCAGCCGCGCATCACGGTTGCCCGCGGTAGACGAGCTTGACGAGTTCTGTATGCGCGCCGAGGACGCCGGCGCCGAAGCAACCCTTGTCGTCTGCGATGCGAATGCGCAGGCGGCTCGGTACCGGGACCTTCTGCGGGGCTTTCAAAGCCGAGGAAGGCGAGTCGTCGTAGTCGGTAGCGCGTATCGCCTCATTGACCAGCAGGCTCCGGGAGACGGGAAGCATCTCATCGAGGCGCCCCCGACGCTGGACGATGAAGAAGCTGCGAATCTGACCGCGGTTCTCCGGGAGCACGCCAGCCTCACCTACACGCCCTCAACATCTAAACTTCTGCTTCCGGCCGTCTACCGCATTCTGCCGGAGGTGCGCCCTCGATTGGCCGCCGGTCTGGCTCGCGAAGCGCGGGTCGCGGAGGATGATCTCAGGTCACGCGGGACCACCATTCGGCAGGGCAAGCCCCAGCCCGCCGGAGCGCTTGGACAGGCGCTCATGGACGCGGGCTTGGTCGATCCGAAAGAACTTCTCGACCAGCGACTTCAGGAGTTCATGGGAACCCTGAGCGACGCGGCATCGAAGGCGATCGACTACGTAATGGTGCTAGGGAAGCTGGACTGCCCTGTTCCCATCAACCTGCTGATGCGCGCGGTCGGTGGGAGCGAGAGTCTGGTTGATATCGCATCCCTGTTCTCTGGAGTCGACCTGTTTCGATGGAGCACAAACGACGAGGACGATGTCTTCATCCACCCTCGCCTTCGGATCGAAGCAGAGTTGGTCACGGCTCGACGGCTCGGAACGTCCGCTGCTGAGGCACAGATAACGGTTGACCTCCTGAAGGCAGCGAACCCCACCACACATGGCAGCTGCGAGCGACGGTTCGTCCTGGACCTTGTTCATCGTCTGGGTCCCGACGGCCCCTACGGATCGCGCTACGCCGACCACTATCTCGACGTAGCACGCGCGTTGACGGAAATGCGCGAGCGGCGCGGGCTCAGCGACCCGAGCCTCATGCTCCAGGAAGCTCGTCTCAGGCGACGGGTTTTTCGAGATGCCCGGCCGAACGAACGGCACAACCCTGCGACTATCCTGGACGAGGCCCGGCAGATCGTCGACCTCGCCCTCGACGAGTTCGGCGCGGCCCGCTCGCCTGGGTTGCGCCGCATCTGCTCGATGCTTCGGGTGGAGCGCGCGGCCATCTACGGCTTTCGCGCTGTGCAACAGCTCCAATCTGGTGCATCGCAAGACGAGACTTGGCAGTACTACGAGGCAGCAAGAGACGCCGCTCGCAGCGCCTTGTTCTCCGCGGACGCCTACCACGCGATCGACGTGAGCCTCTGGATACCGCGCCGACTGCTCCAGGATGGGAACTGGGATTCCGTCCGGAAGGCGGAACTCACCGCAGACATATGGGATGGTCTCGAGCGCGTCGACGCCGACGATCTGGACGCAGACCAGCGTGGTGTCTTCGAGGAGCAACGCTTCAAGGTCTCGAAAGCACTTGAGAACAACGAGCTTGAATTGGCGGCTCTCCAGGCACTCGAGGCGATGGGGTCATCCGCGGGGCTGTTCCTGCAAGCACGAGCGATCGGCGGCGATCTGTGGGGCCGCGGGATGGCGCACGATGATGAGCGGGAGCGCGCACGACGTGTAGTCGGGTTCCTGACTGACAAGGGACCGCGTATCCGCGAGGACGCACGATGTCTTCGGTATCTCCTACGCGCGACCTGGATCAGCGCGGCCGGCAGCTACTTGTTCGGAGGGGAACGACTTCCTCTGCCGAGTTCCGAGGCGGACCTCAGGGAGCTTCTGGACATCGTCGACACACTCGCCAACATCGAAGGCTCGTTGGGAGACCCGCGAACCGAGTACCTGCGAGCCGTGTTGATGTGGCGGTTGCAGCGGGAGAATGCTGCGCGCGAGGTTTGGCGCGCCTTGAGCCAAGACACAGCATTCAACGACCCCCGACGCATCGTTCGACACCATGTGTGGAGTGAGAGCGACGGCAAATCGCGAGTCTTCCATGGCCGAGTCGTGCGCGATGACCTGGAGCGTGGGCGAGCCAAAGTTCAGGTGGACGATATCCGGCAAGAGATAGAGATCTTGCAGCGCGACTTCCCTGACCTGGAGCTGCGGCGGGGCGCCTCGATTCGCGGCGGGTTCTTCATCGCATTCAACTTCATCGGCCCGATTGCGGAGCCACTTCTCAGAAGAGGGGGTGGCCGATGAGCTTCGAGAGTATTCTACGCTGCCACCAGCGGATCAACGGACTGTCCAGAAGCCTCCTCGGGCGTCGCGCGTTCGACGAGCTTCACGTCGCGCTCCCTGACCCAGCGAGTCCCGAACCTGGCTTCATCCGGGCGACCTCGTGGCTCTATTGCCTTTACTTCGAAGCGGGGCGAGTCAGCCTTACGTTCTTGCGCCGCCTCGGAGAGGTCCACTCGCTGATCGACCGCGCGGAAATTGACGAGCACGTTGAGGTTGTGCGCTGCCTACGAACAGAACTCCACCACAACCTCGGGTTCGTGGATTCGGATCAGGCTGCGCGAGCGGCCGCAGAGGGGTGGCGCCGGAGGGTCTGCGGCACCGCGATCCCTCGAGACAACAAGCAGTGGAGCAAGTGCTATGTCGGCTTGCTCAAGGAGGCGAACCGCTTCCTGAGCGCCATCGATGAAGTCGTTCGGCGGATCGAGGCCGACGGCGACAAGGCAGGACAGCACCGTGAAGAGTGGCTTCGACGCCTCGACCGTAGCTGGCCAGCGGCAGCCTTCGACCCCGTGATCGATGAGGCGAAACACCACCTTGGCCGCCAGGCCCTCAACACCGTTGAGTTCAGGCAGCGCCATGTCGACCGGTGGCGCGCCCAACTCGATCTCATGGAGGATGGGTTCAACTTTGCGGAAGAGGCTACTCGACTTGTCGAGAAGTCGCTGCTGGACGGGGACAGTTTCGTTCTTCCGATAACGGGCCGCGACATTGTGAACGCTCTGAAGATCAAATCGGGACCGCGAATCGGGACGCTTCTCGAACAGGCGCGGCGGAGGTTTGCGGCTCAGCCCTGCACAAGGGAAGAGTTGCTCGCTCACCTGGAGCGCAGCCGCTCGGATTCGGATTTCGACAGCCTCGTGGAAGCAGCGAAGGTTCGCTTCGGACGAGACGATCTCAATACAATCAGGTTCCGGCAGTGTTATGTGGACCACTGGCGCGAGCAGCTCGACCTCATGGAAGACGACGTGGACTTCGACTACCATGCGACGCGCCTGATCGAGAAGGCGTTGACAGAAGATGTGCTGCTGCCGATCACGAGTCAGGATGTCTTGGACAGCCTGCAGATCAAGCCCGGGCGCCGGGTAGGAGCACTCCTCGTGGCGGCTCGCAAGCGATTCGAGTCTGAGCCATGCACCAAAGAGGCCCTGCTGGAGTATCTCGCTGCGGTCCCCTGACCACCCGGCCGTGCCTACTGTGGAAGCGATCCCATTGGACCCACGCGCCCAGATCCCAGATCCTGCTCTGCCTGCTGCCGTCGTGGCCCCGGAGCCGCGTGCTGGAGCTGGCTCCCGCCTCCTGGCAGCAGACGCGTGAGCAACCAGAGACCCAGCGGCGCCTCGCCGCCAACATCTTCCGCGCTGTCGCCCTCGGTGAGCATCCAAAGGCTCTGTAGCCCAGAGACCCCCAGCCCGGGAGACGCGGTCCGTCGAACGGGTACGAAACTTCCGGTCTCTTGAGACAGGTCCGGCGGCGTGTCCCTGACCGACATGGCGGGCGCGACCGATCTCGGGGTGTGTCGGGTGGCTCACGGCTCACTGGGTCTGGGTGGCCCATTTTCGAAATTCCGTCGCGTCGTATCGAGCCTGGGTTAGCAAGCGCTCTGTGGCGGTTGTCATCGTCATCAAGAGCTCGGCATCGCCGTTGAGCACTTTGTCGGCATCAATTCGCTTGGCAATCCGCTTCAAGGCCCTTGTAGCCAATTTGCCTTCGCTCGGGCCATTCTTCACGCCTGTCGTCGCCAGTCCAGACCGGTCTCGTACCGGCTGCCTTGTAGGTATGAACTTCAGCGCCAGCGAAACCAAATCCTCATACGGTGCATCCTTGACAACTCGGTAGCCAAAGGCGCTCCGAAGCTCTACGTTAGTCGGAGGATGACCTTCGAGCCCTAGGCCAACGAACCACTTGCATAGTCCCGTAAGGAACACCTGCAGTAGTCCATCGGGTCGATGGGTAGCCTTAGTCACGCAATCCTCCGTTTCTATGGCGAAACTCTCACGGGACGCATCTCTAAAGCACTCATGGTCAGTGAGGTTTGCGCAGTACTTGTCGATGAATGTCCTCAGAACATTCTTGTCGATGTTGTCACTGTCAGCGCGAGTTGTTAGGAACATCAACCATGGACTGGGACTGCGAGCCTGTAGGCTCATCAGTTGAGTAACTGCTTTGTAATAATCAGGTCCCTGCCCCCCGGGTTCCCGTGCTGCGAAACCATCGCACAGATCAAGATTAATAACGTCAAACGGGCCAAACTCACACGCCTTTTGGAAGGCAATAGATTTATCGTTTGCTATCTTCTCAAAATCATCACCAATCACGTCGGACTGCGGATGCACGTGGGTGAGGCGTTTGACTTCGTCCATGGAAACATTAAGTTCGGTCTGTGCCTCGCTGTTCGGGTGAGCACTCCTGTTGAAGCCAAGGAACTTGAGTTTAATCGCGTGTTCCGCACAGACTGCGGCGTGAAAATGTCTGAGATCAAGTAAGTCACGTCCGGGAAGGCCTAAGTATTTCAGAACCCCCCCCGTGGGTGGTGCCTCGCCAACCAACTTTTGAATCTCATCGCACCATTGATGATGCCGCACGAATTGCTTGCGTGGCCTATGCCACGGTTGGAAACTGGTCTTTGCCTCTTGACTGGGCATCGGTGCGTCATAAGAAGACACCCCGAAAATATGGTCTGCGTGTCCATTATCCTCTCCCGCTTCGTTGGCGCTCATTGTTCCCCCGGCGTATCAAGAATGTCGTAGATCGCTTTGAGCAGTCGTTCTTGCTTGCGTGGATGCACGACATCCAGTAGGCCAAAAGATGCAAGAACTTGCGCAATAGCCTTAAGCTTAGCTTCGAGAATGGCGTTGCGACCCTTGATCTTTGCTGTGGTCTGCGTTCGAGTCTCCGAGATGATCGCCGCACGGTCGAACACATAACTATCCTGCGCTCTCAACGGCATCTGGTCCGAGACCGAGAACTCAATGGAAGGAGGCATTGATCCTACATCATCGCTCTCTTTCTGCCATGCTTCCGCAGCGACATTCTCAATTCTGTCGAGTTCAGCATCCTGGGCTTCGTGCCGGACTCCCGCTCGCACGTCGCTGGCCAAGCGCTTCTGGGTCGAGGCTACCTGGCGAAGCGCACTGTGCAACCACTTTGTTATAAATACAGAATGTGGATGAGCATTGTTAAAAGACTCGCGGTCAATGTTTAGAGCGCTGTCCAAGCCCTCTCTCACGAAAATCTCACAAGTGATCTGCCTCAGACGGGTCTGCTCGGACACTTGGTAGCGCATGAAGGTAGGATCAAACAGCGTCCCGCTAGATCCATGAATTCGGATCAAGACTCCTTGGTGCTCCACAGGTGCAACTTTGGGGGTCCAGAATAAATAGGCCTCGAACTCGAGTGGCCCACCACTGAGGGCGCGCGGGGTTTTGGGGAACTCCTCCCGGCACGTTCCAATGAAGACTAGCGGTTTCTTTAGGGCATTGTTGGTCGTAGGTAGCTCCCGAAACTTGATAGGCCGAGCAAGCTTTAGGTCATCGAAAAAGACGTCGAAGTCAGAGACGCGCTCAGCGGGATCCAGGAGGTTGGCCGCCTTTCTAAGCGGCATGCCAGAAGCCAATAATTGCTCTGCTGATCCCTTCGGTCCGTTAGATAGCCTAAAAGCGTCTGCCCATCCGTCAACATCCATGTCGAAAATGTGGCCGTTCACATATGGTAAAGGAACGGCCAGACTAAGGTGCCAAACCATCCGCAAGTAGTAGTCAAAAATTCGGTCAAGCTGAGGATTTGGGGTCTTGAGTGCTGACTGGTCCCAGACGCTCTGCGCCAGTTTCTCAAACGCAATTTCAGGGGGGTCCCCCTTCACCCAAGGAAGCGCCGATGTCTTCGTCTGCCCTTTGTCAGTAGTCTTGAGCAGTTCCCCGCTTTCATCGACCCTGCCGATGTGAAAGGGGGGGGGGTCGATGGCCTGTCGCTCCTCACCCTCGGTCTGTAACTCATTGTGCTCTATCGCACTCCAGATTTCACGGCTGCGCAACGTATCCCGAGCCTGAAGTCGAATACTGAGCAAAACAATGGTCGTTCCGTGTGTCTCAGTATCGGTCGCCTTCTCGCGCCAGATGTTGACCTTGCCTGACTCGAACTTCTTGGAGCCATCCGCCGCGATCGATGTGTCCTCGTCTGTATACTGCCGGAGTGCGATGGTCGCCACTGTTCGGTGATCGTCACCTCGCACCTTAGTGATCACCTGAAAGGTGTGTGTCAATTGCGAGACAGAGAACAGGCCGATGCCGATCTTTCCAATGAGTTTTCGACCACCAGGACTTCGAGAGGGATCATCCGGCCGCGTGACGCCAATCGACGCACCTACTTCATTGCGTTTGGCGCTCCCCCCGATGTGTAGCAATAAGTGGGCAAGTGCTTCCGGCGCCATACCATGTCCGTCATCCTCCACCGTGATCCTATCGAAGCGCGGTGCATCGGTCTTGATGACCACCCTAGTTGCATCGGCGTCATAGGCATTCGAGATCAGTTCGCGCAATGCAGATCCTGGTTGACGGTAGATGCCATCCGTTACACGCGCGATTACGCGCTCGTCGGTCTTGAGCACGGTTTGGATTATATCAGTAGCACCATGGCTTGCTCTTATGCGGTCGACGAGGTCCCTTTCCTCATCGGCTGGGGTAATGGTGTTATGTGTATTAGTCACGGGGCGCCCTTCGGTTTCTGTTTTGACCTGTCGTGGACTCACTAATTATGCGCTGTCTTTCGAGTGGAGCATTGAGGATGGCTGTTTTCACAGCCTTAGCAACGCTTTCTGCCATGGGAGGAGGGACAGCGTTCGATACTTGTTCAACCTGCTCAGACAGATTTCCAACAAGCACGAACTCTCGTGGGAAACCTTGCAGTAGAAGTGCCTCATAGATACTTAGCCGACGATGGCCTTCTGGGTGCACATGAATCTCTCTGTGTCCGAATGCAATCGTAGGACTGGGTGCGTCCCACCTCAATTGTTTGAAACTTCGGCCATCTGAGCGAGCCTGACCGGGCAGCGCGAATCGCGCGGATTTCGGCTGCATTGTCCAGTGGTTCGGGTGCTCCGGGAATGAGTTCGGAGATAGACCGCTCCTCTGGTAGTAAACTGGCTCAGCTAACCCGGAAATTGCATCTCGTACGGTGCTAGAATTTTTTCTAGTCTTACTATCCGCCAGTGAAGCTATCGGCCCACAGCCTTTCGGGAGACCAATAACCATAACGCGCCTGCGCAGTTGTGCCACGCCGAAATCCGCCGAACAAAGCTCATCTTCTGAGACATCAAAGCCCAACTTTTTCAGTCCGCTTATCATCCTCTTGTAGGTTGGTTGATGTTTACGATCGCGAATGCCTAAGACGTTCTCGACTACCAAGAACTTGACTTGATAGACTGCCTGAAGCGCCTTTACGACCCGCACATACAGTGCGGGCATGCGGTTTCGGGGATCGGCCGCTAAGGATGTGGTGTTTGCGCGGGAGAACCCTTGGCAAGGAGGGCCTCCGATGACCCCAATCTCTTCACCCGCGGAGATCACAGAGCGGACGTGACCAACGACGCCACTGGGCTTAATCTGGGTCAAGTCTGCAACAACCGCTTGCCCATCTGGGAAGTTGCGCCTATGCGTCTCAATCGCAGCAGGGGAAATATCAAATGCAATGGAGATTCGAAAGCCGGCTTCCTTAAACCCCCAGTCTAGACCTCCAGAACCCGAGAATAGGCTGATAACTTTCGGGAGTGGACGCATGTAAACTCGTCCTTCAGTTTGCTAGAGATCTCGCATCAGGCATCGTCCGCGCGGAACGCGCGGAGTGCCCCGTGGCTTTGGATTCGCAGATCCGCTGCAACATGAGGACGTTCTACCTCAAGGAGTAACGGTTGGGCAAGCACTCCTTCGCAACTTATCCCGCACTTTCGAGCAGATCTACCTTTGGTCGCGATGGGAGTCGGACCCACTGGCGGCGAGGTGGCGGACCCACTTGGTTCTCCGTGCCGGGGAGCGAGAGGGCATGACGAAGCCCCGGCGGTATGAGGACCGTCGGGGCTTGGGGAGGGGGCGCGCTCTACTCGAGATCGGGTCCGAAGTCGGAGGCGGAGGTTTCGGCGCGCAGGTGGGCGAGGTGTTGGCGGTAGCTGGGGCCGCCGATGTCGAGGCGGATGGCGGTCATGGCGAGGCGATCGAGGACGGCGGCGGTGACGGTGGCGTCGCCGAGATACTTGCCCCAGGCGCTCGATGAGGTTGAAGAGCATGTGGGCGGCGGTCGGAGCGTCGGGCTGGGGCGGGAGGCGCAGGGGGAGCGCGGGCGCCGTGGAGAATTCTGGCGATGGCGGTGGCGGCGGTGCGGCGGGCCTGGGGATGACGCGCTCGCGCAGGCGATGGTGGCTGGCGAGCACGTCGTAGTAGCGGGTCATGTGGAAGCCGGGCGGCGGGACAAGGGCGCAGAGGCGGGCGAGGGCGGTCGCGGCCGTCGGCGGTGGTCGCGGCGTGGAGATTCATGCCGAAGGCGGAGAGGGTCATCGGCGGCGGCGCGGACGGTGAGTCGGGCGCGAGGCGCGGACCGGCGAGCGAGAGCTGCAGGCAGGCGGCCAGCGCGGGGTCGAGGTCGAGGTCGTCGTCGGCGGCGCGGACAGCGACAGCGACGCCTCCTCCGCTGGCGACACCGGCGACGACGACACCGAAGGCGCTCTACCCGCCCCGCAGATCATCGAGCACGAGTTCCTTCAGCACCACAAGCGCGCGGGCGCCGAGCGCGCGGGCGGCCCGCGCGCAATCGAGAGACCCCCACGCACCCGTACCGACGCTGCGCTCCCCGACCACGGCCGTCATCGAGACCGTCCGGTCGGCGATGACGGCTGGTGCGGGGTCTATTTCGCGCGATGCGCTCGTCCACGGCTGTCGAAGCGTCGGACGGGTATCCCCAGCTTCTTACAGGCCTTGGTGATCGCTCGGCTCTGGCTGTGGCCGATCCAGCAGGTGATGATCCTTTCTTCGTCGATGCTCCCGCGCTTGAGGCTGAGGAGCAGTCGCCGGAGCTCTCCGACGCCTGCCTCGCGGACGCTGCCAAAGAGGCGGAGCTCGGAGTCGTCGGTGATCTGGCGGTCGCTCTCCTTCGCTTCGGCGATGCCTCCGACGAGGGCGATGACGCGCCGCTGCGGCGTCAGCGACGCCACAGGTAGAGCCCCCCGCGCTCGATGAGGCGGCGGACCTCAAAGTCGACGTGGGCGAGGGCGGCGGCGACACCGACCTCGAGGATCGGCGGGCTGTAGACGTAACGCCCGCCGTGGTTGCCATAGAAGCGGCCGAGGGGGTCGATCATCGCGTAGGAGTCGGTCATCGCGTCGTTGTCTTCGGCGACCGGACCGAGGCCTTCGGCGGCGAGGTCTTGGTGACGGTCGACGAAGGCGCGAAAGCTCGCGCGGTCGATCAACAGGGGCTCGACGTCGCCGTCGTTCTGGCCGGCGATGGCGAGCACTTGGAAGACCTTCCAGCGGGCCGGCCGCAGCTCGCGGAGGAGCGCGTGCATGTCCTCTTGCCAGTTGAGGGCGGTGACGACGGTGTTGAGCTTGAGGCCGATGCCGAGGGCGTGGACTCGGGCGGCGTGGCGACGGCTGCGCTCGACATGAGCTCCGCGCCCGCGGCCTAGCTCGGCCTGGATCTGCTCGATCCCGCTGTCGACGGAGATCCCGACCCAGTCGATCTGGTGGGCGTGGTGGTCGAGGAGCAGATCAAGGCGGGCGCCGTTGGTGATGAGGGTGGTGACGAAGCCGAGCGCCTTCGCTTCGGCGACGAGCTCGCCGATCTGCGGGTGCAAGGTCGGCTCTCCGCCGGCGAAGTTGAGCTTCTCGGCGCCAGCTTCACGCAGCGCGCGCAGCAGCGCCTTCGCGTCGGCGAGCGGCAGGTGGCCGTCGATGTCGCGGTAGGTGGCGAAGCAGAAGCGGCAGCGGTAGTTACACGGCTTGTAGAGGTGAAAATTGACGGCGATGGGGACAGGGGCGGTTGCCTGGGTCATGTCCAGTCCACCCGCGACGCGGGCAGAGTGTGACAGGGACCCGAAGAAAAAAATCGACGGCGCAGATCCGCGCTACTGGAGCTGCTCGCGGAGTTTTCTGACGGCGCGCTCGCGCCGCTTGCGCACGGTGGCCGCGGCCATCGGCGGCGACAGCATCCTGCCGATCTCTGTGGCGTCGAAGCCGTTCGCGGTCGCGCGGAGGATCTCGACGTCTTGGTCGTCGAGCTGACACAGCGCCCGGTTGAGGGCGAGGGCGACGGCGTGTCGCTCCGGTGACGCGTCCTCGGGATCGTACAGCGTCCACTGGACCTCGATCGTGCAGGAGTCCGCGACGTTGCGTCGCCGCCAAATATTTGTGCGGCGCCGTTTGGAGAGCCAAACAAAGCGCCCCGTGAGGTCTTCATAGGGATTTTTTGCGTGGCCGAGGCAGACCTCGAGCAGGGCCTCTTGGACGATCTGCTCGGCGAGGTCGCGCTCGGTGCCGCGCACGACGAAATATTGGATCGTCTGGTCGCGGGCGCTTTTGCTGTCAGAGTCTCGGTGGAGGGTGTGGATGCACTCGTCGAAGCGGTCCTTGCTGCCGGCGCCGAGCCACGGAACACCCGACGCCGGGGCGTGCTGCAGCGGAGGGTCCTGGGTGGTGTCCTCGGCGAGCGCGGTGAGGAGCGCGAGTGAACCATCGACGGGGCCTTTGCCCTCGGCGTCCTTTATGCCGCGCTCGAAAGCGGCGAAAGCAGCGGTGCTCGCTTCGTCGTCCGGGCTCTCGTCGCTCCCCGCGCAGACGAGCGGCACGCAGGTGGCGAACGCGAGGCCGAGGGTGCCGAGCGCTCCCGAGGCGAAGCCGGAGTTTTTTCCGATCTTCCACATCCATCGGGTTAGTCGCCAGGACGCGGCTAAAAGCGGCAGGGGGACGATAAAATAGACGTACCCGAGGCAGCAGAGCAGGAGCGTGGTGGTGAGGATGTCGGGGACGTCCGTGCCTTTGATGTCGGCGCGTACGAGGAAGAAAGTCGGCACGAAGAGCCCGAACAGCCCGGCGGAGGGGCGCGTGAGCAGCGACCGCAGAAAGCCGGGCGCGCCCTTCTTGGCGGAGGCGATCGCTCGAAGCTCGAGCAGCGCCATCACACCGGTGAAGGCGACGGCTAACCAGAAGGCGCCGCCGTAGGTGGTCGGCGCGAGGCCTCGGGTGCGCTCGAGCGCCTCGGCGACGCCGACGCTGCCGATGAGTGCGCTCGCGATCCAGAAGAAGAGGATCATCGGCAGCGCGAAGAGCAGGACGAAGAGCAGGAGACCGAAGGTGAGGAAGGCGAGCTGTCCGCCGGACGCGAAGGAGCGATCGGCGCTCGGGGGATCGGTAGGGGGGGAAGGATCCGTGGGCGGCGGGTTCGACGGGGGTGGAGGGCTCGTGGACGGTAGCGTCCACGGTGAGGGCGGACTCGGGGGCTTTGGTGCAGAGGGGTTCATCCGCGCGTCCAGCGAGCCACGCTACAGCGCCGCGATCTGGCTCGTCAATCGGCCGCGTCTACATGGTGAATCCACCATCTGACGGGGCTGGGCGGCGGGCGGACACGAGGCGCCGCTAGAGGACTCGCGGCTCGGCCGTGAGGGTCACTCGCGGCCGCGCCGGAGCCCGGATCCAGGCGGGCCAGCGCGAAGCGCTCCCGTGCTCGAGCGGCGCCCGGTCGATCCAGTCGAAGTCGGCGAGCGGCCGGACGCCGCCGCTCGTCCCGCGCGCTCCTGCTCTCGAGCCTGCGCCGAGTCCGAGCCCTCAGAAGCCTCTCGCGAATCCGCCCAAGGGAGATCTCTTCGGAGAGATCTCCCATTTTTTTTCATCTGCTCACAACCGCCCCATTCTCGCGCGCGCGATCGCCCTGGGGGTCCTCCTCTGCCACGCGGGCGGCATCGAGCCCTACGCCTCGCGATTTCGCGCATTTGCCGCGTGAGTGCCGCGCGCAATCGAGAGACCCCCGCGCGAAGGTGAGCGACCCGCGCGCGAATGTCCCCGATCCGCGCGCAGTATCAATCGCGCCGCGGTCGTCCTCGCTCGCGCATAAACGCAGATTCGCGCCACCCTAGCGCATATTTGCACCAGGCCAGCGGGCTGGGGACGATCTCGATCCTTGAGGAAGACCTCATCGCTGGTGATCCTCCGGCGCGATGTCCGCCTCCGTCCTCATCCGAAGCATCGACGAGTACAACAGCGTCCTTGGGGCCCTCCAGAGCCGCACGCCCGACTACAAACGGCTACCGATTGACAGCGCCCTCGCTGTTCTCCGCGGTCTTGACCTCCTCCCCGAGTGGGAGAGCGGCGCCCAGATCCGGGACAAGTTGGTCCAGGCCGACCAGGGCCTCACCGCCGCCAAGCTCAGCCGGAAGCTGAACGGAGCCATCAAGCGCAACACGCTGACGCAGATCCGCAGGGGTCGGCGCGGCCTCAGCTTTCAGCTCGCCTGTCTCTGGTCCGGGGGTCTGACGGTCGAGTTCGAGGACCCAGAGCTTGCGGAGAAGCTGCGCGAGCGCGGCCTCACGGTGAGCGAGAGCGCGTCCTCGCTGCCGCCGCTGTCCCCTCCGCTTGACCCCGGCGCGGCGCCGCCCGACGACCACGCCAATGTCGCTCCCGACCTTCGCGCCGAGGCCGAGCGAGATTACGTCAACGCGGCGGTGTCATCGGTGGTGTTCTGCCCACGAACCGGACAGATAACGGTGACACTCGTCCATGAGTCCACCGCGATCGGTGTCAACTTCGTCGACGGGGCTCGTTCTCAGCACCGTAGCGGTGTCAACGCCGACGAGGCGGCGCGCCTACAGTACAAATTCGGTGTCGTTGCCGACGAACCACGGTGTCATAAGGATCCAAACCCAAACGAACCCATCGAGAGCGACACGCTCGAAAAAAACTGCTTGCCTCCCAGCCAGCCCCTCCCCACGCTGGTCAGGTGCAGCAGTCCCAACCCGCGGCCGCCCCTGTCCGCCTCACCCCGGACCATGATCGCGAGCGAGAGCTCGAGGCGCGTGAGCGAGAGCTCGCGGCGCGTGAGCGGGAGCTCGCGGCGCGTGAGCAAGAGGTCCAGAAGCAGGAGTTCAAGGTGGCTCGCCGGGCGAAGCGGGCGCGGGGTGTGCTCCAGAGGGAGGCGAGCCTCGCGGAGAAGGAGAGGGCCATGGCCACCCAGCAGCTTGCCCTAGACCGGGAGGCAGCAGAAGTGGCTGCAAAGCGGGTTGAAGTAGGTTGGGAGGTAGCCGCCAAGCGGGCTGAGATCGAGCGGCAAGCGGAGTTTGCGGAGATGAAGAGGGCCGCTCAGAGGGACGCGCTGGAGAAGGACGTGAAGACCACGACGGCCGCGCTGGAGAAAGACGTGAAGACCACGAAGGCCGCGCTGGAGCAGGAAGTGAAGGCCACGAAGGCCGAGCTGGAGAAGGGACGTGAAGGCCACGAAGGCCGAGCTGGAGCAGGAAGTGAAGGCCACGAAGGCCGCGCTGGAGCAGGACGTGAAGGCCGCGAAGGCCACGCTGGAGCAGGAAGTGAAGGCCGCGAAGGCCGCGCTGGAGCAGGAAGCGAAGGCTCAGAAGACCGAGTGGGAGAAGCTCGAGGCGGAGAAGGCCCGCCTGGCCCAGCTCGACGCCGAGATTCAGGAGAAGATGGCCAAGAGCCAAAAGTTGATGAGAACGGTCGCTGAGCGGTCCCGGAGCCTCATGGAGGCGCCGGTCACCAACCCGACGCTCGCGGCGATCGTGGAAGTCGTGAAGGAGGCAACGAAGAAATGAACGGCACAGGAAAATCCGTAGATATGACGATGGACCAGGAAGAAGCCGCCGAGCGGACGGTCATGGCCACCCTCTGGAAGGTGTTAGGCCAGATCCGCGCGGACGAGCGTCACGGCCTCGCCGCCAGACTTCTCAAGCGGGCCACGGATCCCGAGAAGTTCATGGCCGAGCTCGATCGCCTCCTGAGCGGCACCTGGCGGGATAACGCCATCCTCGGCGTCTCCGCTGTTGCTGGCGTCGTGGCGGGCTCGCTCCTCGGCCGCGCGACCTCTGGCATCAAGAGCATCGGCCCCGTCCCCCCATCGCGCTCTTGGGGCTCCTCGGCGTCGGCGGCGGCCTGTTTTTAAAAGAGACCCTCACCTTCCGTAACACCCTCAACCTCGGCGGCCTCATGTTCAGCGCTGGCGCCGTGCTTCAGAAACTCCTGGTGTCGTGATGAAAGCTCTCTTCCGCATCGATCAAGTCCTCCGCGGCGACGCCCCCACCGTCGCCCTGCTCGGCACCGACGGCGACGGCCGCGAGGTCCGCCTCGAGGTCCCCTCCGCCGCCGTCGGCGCCCTCCGCCCTGGCGGGGTCCTCGTGCTCGACTGGTGGATCGGCTCGTTGCCCATCGACACCACCGCGACCGTTCGCCCCAGCAGCGCCCCCCAAGGCGCCGAGGCCGCGCCGGTGATCACCACCAACAACGCCAGCGCCACGGTCGTCGAACCCACGGGCGCGGAGACCGGCGCCACACGTGGCCAAGCGCTCGGCGACGACATCAACGAAGATCTGCTCCAGGCGGAGTTCCGGCGGATGTTCGGGGTGATCCCCGGCTTCACCGCCTAGCCGCCGCGCAGCGACCGAGAGAATCTGACAGCGAAAACTGATGAGGGGCGACGCCCCATAGGATGAAAACACCAACGTAGCAGCACCTCGCCATGAGCGGGGAACGGAGAGTCACGCGATGAATCAAGACATTATGCTCCCTGAACAATACTCAGACGCGACCCGCCACGAGGCCATGCGCCGGATCTGCCACGTCCTCGGGATCAGCCCCGAAGACCTCGCCCTCTTGCGGGCCATGACCGATCGTCTCGGCCGCGTCGAGAGCGGCTGCACCTCGGTGACCCGCCGCTGCGACGACCTACAGAACATGATGCGGCAGTCGTGTTGCCCGGCCAACATGCTCTACTCGCAGGTCACGATCGACGAGTACTCCCACAAGGCTCAGGTCAACGTCATCAAGCCCGTGATCGGCCTGGGCGGCGACTACGTCGACGACTACCCCGTCCCGCCCAAGAAGAAGATCCGCCTCGTCCACGAGCAGCGCCCCGGCTACTCGCCCGTCGATATCACGATCGCGCTCAGCATCGCCAACCAGGGCAACAACCTGCTCGACATCGTCGTCCGCCTGTACGTCTCCACGAAGCCCGAGGGCCCCGGCACGCAGATCGGCAGCGAGTACCGCGGCTTTCAGTTCTTTACCAACGAGGGAGGGGTCACCCCCGTCAAGTTCCCCCCTCTACCAAAACTCCCCCGTCACCGTCGGCTCCAAGGAGTACCTGATCATCGAGCTCGAGCACGTCGGCACCGCCAACAACCTCACAAGCGCGTTCGCGAGCGTGAGCGTCAACAACGCCGGCTGGTACGCCGCCTGCGGCCCCGACGTCTGCCGGTAGGAAGGAGCCGACCATGGGATCCGAACCGATTACCTTCAGGCTGCGCAAAGAGGGCGACTTCGACGGCCTCACGAAGATGCAGCAGAGGCGGAGCAACTTCCAGATCGTCACAGGTCGCGTCTATGAGCTCGATCTCACCGGCCCCGCGGGCCAGATCGACGGCGAATTCTTCGGCGTTTTTTCGGACGTCACGCCCAAGCTCATCGGCGTCGCCAGCTCGAACTGGAACCCGCAGAACGTCGCCCGGATGCTCGCGAAAGACAACCCCGACATCTTTCGCGAAGAGGTCGACCTCACCCCACACATGGCCTACCTCGTCATGTACCCCGGCGACACCCTCGCGATCCGCACGCAAGACGGCGGGCGCGTCTGTGTGCAGATCGTGGTCACCGAGCTCGCCGAGAGCGAGCACGTGTCCCTCGCCCTCGGCACCCCGCCCGAGCCGCAGTGGCGGCGCTTCCGGCTGATCCGCGACCTCTCCGGCGGCTTCTCGCACCTGCCGCTCAACAACACCTACTCGCCGCCCTTCCATTGGGATCCCGGGCTCAGCATGCTGGTCACCAACGCCATCGGCGACGGCCCGATCCCCGCGCGCGATCTCTGCATGTACCCCACCTTCCAGGGGTGCTACGTCAGCGTCCGCTACGCCGGGATCAACGCGGACGCCCAGCTCCACATCGTCGACGGGGTCCTACGCGACAGCGCCCCCCTACAAACCGACATCAAACCCATGCGCTGGTCGAAGGTCCACTTCGTCAGCCACGACGACCTCCTCGGCCTGTGGTCCCCCGCGCCCGTCGGCAGCGCCGTCGTGTGTGACATCGAGCTCGTGCGCGTCCAGCCCGGCGATCGCCTCAGCGGGCGCTACGCGAACGATCTCTAACCCAGCAGCACAAGCAACAAAGAAGAGACCCGAACCATGTACATCGACCCCTCTCGTGTAGACATGCTCGCGCGCTACAGCGCGCGGCTCGCCGCTGCGACCCCGGAGCAGCTCAGCGCGCTCGAGGGGGAGGTCCGCCTCTTCATCGCCACGCTGTGGACTGAGGCCACCCCAGAGGCCCGCAGCCGCTTCCTGGACGCCGTCCGCCGCGTCGGCCCCCCATGCCCTGGTCGGCGGTCGTGGCGCGGCCTGGGGGCCCTCCGGCGGCCGTGGAGCTGATCCTCGGCCAAGTCGACCCGGACGACGAGGGGGTCCCGAGCTACCGCCTGGACCCCAAGAGCGAGCAGGGCGAACGCGCGCTCGAGGCCCTCGCCGCCTGGGATCCGCAAACAACCCTCCAAGCCCTCGGCGCCCCCGGCGGCTCGAATCAACCCCAAGACCCCGCCACGGACCCGGTGGGCGAGCCCGCTCCCAACACCACCGCGCTCGACACCGCCCCTTCATCGAACACCAACAGCCTCACCCTAAGCCGCGGCGCGATCGCCACCCTCGCGGTGATCGGCTGGGGGACCGCCGCCGCGGCCATGACCGTAAGGAGCCGCTCATGAACTCCACCCTGATCCTCGGCGGACTCGCGACCGTCGGCGTCATCGGCGTCGCCGCCCTGCTCCTGCGCGACGACGAAGAACCCGCGAACCAGCTCCCCACCCCGACGCCCGCGCCCGCGCCCACCAGCGAGCCCGCCCCCACGCCCGCCCCCACGCCCAACGCACCGGCCCCCAGCGACACCACCGCAGCGCTCCCCAACGCCGCCGACGTACCCGGCTTCGATCTCGTCCGAAATTGGGGCAAGACCCCCACCAACCTGCGCCCGCTCTTCGCCCTCATGGAGCGCCTCAGCGGCATCGACGGCGCCGGCCGGATCTTCGCCACGATCGCCAAACGAGAGAGCGCCTTCGTCGCTACCGCCCTCAACGACTCCGAGGCCGAACGCAAGGCGTCACGCCGCGCCTACGACAACATGAAAGACCGCAACCCCGCGCTCGCCTACGGCATGCAGGCCGCGGGATCCGGCTCTGGCGGCCTCTTCGGCGCCCTCGCGCCCTATTTTTTGTGGACGGGAGTCCCCGAAGAAGGCGACGCCGCGCCCCTCCTGCAAAGCCCGCCGAACGTCATGTTCCTCCCCCGCGTCGCTGGCTTCGCCGCGTGCGTCTACCTCCAGCGCCTCGTCGCCCACTACCGCCTCGACGATCACCTCGACATCAAAGCCGGCTGGGCGAGCCCCTCGCTGCTCAAGGCCGATCGCGGCTCCAAGACCTACCAGGCCGTACGCGATCGTTTTAACAGCGACGCGATCGAGCTCGGCGTCGATCCTCGAGGACATCACCACGATCCCCAAAACCCTCAGCGCCGCGCGCTGGCCGGGCGTCCCCAAGCTCTTCGCCGATCTCGTCGGCCAACTCCCACCCCCTCGGACCAAGGGCTAGTCATGATCACCTGCTACGACCCCGAGCTCGACCGCTTCGCCGACGAGATCGCCGGCGACTTCGACTACCTCTCCGCCGCCGAGCGCGAGTCATGGCTCGTGCAACAGTGGACCGAGATCGCCGCGGCGATGGGCTGGTCGGAGGCCCTCGATGACACCCTCAACGGTCTCCGCCGCTGCCGCATGGGTTTTTGTGACGTCAGCACCGAAGCCCTCGCCGCCTTCCAACAACACGCCGATCGCCAACGCGAGGGCGACGTGCGCACCGATCGCGCCCGGATCCGCGACATCGCCCTCGAGCATCTTTTTACAAAAACCCGCCCTCGGAGCCTCTGGCAGGTCGTCATCAGCGCCAGCTCCCTCCCGGAAGGCGCCTGCTTCAACCTCGCCACCTGGCAGTCCCCCCCGCTCACCGCGGGCCAAGACAGCCAGCTCGAGGCTCAAACCCGCTCCGCGCCCGACCGCAGCGACCTCAACATCGTCATCCGCCCCAAGCGCGCGTTTTTGGCCGACGCCGGCCCCAGCTACTTCGGCGACGCCACCCCCGAGACCGCGCCGATCAAGAACAACGGGCCCCTCTGCGGCTGGAACACCCCGCTACGCCTCTCCCTCGGCACGTTTCCCTGGGTGTACGGCCACCGCCTCCAGTCGCCCGCGCCCGCCCTCGCCTGGAAGAGTAACGCCGCCCACCAACCCGCCCATCGCGCCCTGCAAATCGCCAGCGGGTTCTGGCAAGCCGAGGGCAACCTCCGCCAAGACGCGCGCGACGTCGTCGCCCATTGGAAGCACTGGCGCAGCGCTATCGCCGGCCCCCTCGCCGACAACCAGAGCCCCGCCCTCCGCCTCGAAAAACAGCTCCTCCGCGTCCAGGGCGACGAGCACACCCTCGGCCTCAACGGCCCCCGCGGCTTCATCAGCGCCGCCGCCTTTAACTACATCCAGAGCCGCTTCGCCGCCTTCTTCGCGATGAGGCGCGCGCTGATCCGGGCCCGTCATCGCCTCATCCCCGAGCTGCGCGCCCTCGCCGATCAGAGCCCCGATCCCTGCATCGCGGCCCGGCGGCCCTTCGCGCCGCTCGCGAGGCTCGACGAGCTGCATTGACCCGTCCTCGGCGGCGGCGCCGACGCCGACGGCCTCGATTTTTCGTGAACTGTGAACTGTGACTTGTGAAGATGTGAAGAGAGGGAAGGTAGGTAGGAAATGGAAAACACGAACGAAACTGACACTGACACCAAACAGGCCGCTCAGCCCGGCTCACGCTCGCTCTGGACCGCCATCGGTCTGCTCGTCTCCGGCGCGACCGGCGTCGGCGTCGGGTATTTGATCGCCAAACCCAAAAACAAGCCGCCCTGCGCCTGCAAGGTCGGGAACGGGAACGGGAACGGGAACGGCAACGGCAACGGCAACGGCAACAGCAACGAGAAGAACGGTTAGGAGTCCGTCGTCATGGCCGTCGTCCTCACGAGCATCAAGCTCCGTGACACTGACACCGGCGAGATCCAGGAGGTCGCGGTCGGCGCTTGGCCTGATGATATTCAGAAGGGCAAGAGCAAAGGCGGCAAGGCAGGCAAGTCAGGCAAGGCAGGCAAGGCGAGTGAGCCCGAGCCTGAACCCGAGCCCGAGCCCGAACCCGAGCCCGAACCCGAACCCGAGCCCGAGCCGAAAGCCAAGACCAAACGGAGGCCGAAGGCTCATGACTTCCCCACCGATCGGGCCCTCGACCTCGCCATCCTCCGCGAGGTCAAGGACGGCAGCTACACCCTCGGTGCGCTGCGCAGGGTGTTCCGCGAGCGCGAGCGCGAGCTCGACCCCGTCCACATCCTCGCCGCGCTCGGCCGCCTCGTCGAGCGCGGCGACCTCATCCAGACGGGCAGGGGTCGCAAGGCCCGCTACTTGCCCAGCACGGAGCGTTACGACGTTTTCGGCCGCTACACCGTCCACTCCGACCGTTTGACGTCCACCATCTCGTGGGACGACACCGAGCTCGCTCTCCATCCCTACGTCTTTTGCAGCCCAACGGCGACGTACGCCGCGAGCTGGTCAAGGAGGGCGTGCTCGAGGCGGACGTACCCGGCCTGATCGAGATCCTCAACAAACACGCCACCGAGCTCGGCGCGGTCGCGCCCACGGACGAAGGCGAACCCGAGCCGCCACCGCCACCGCCACCGCCGCCACCACCGCCGCCCACCCCTGAGATCGTGCCCGTCAGCCTCCAGTGGCGCACCCAGGAGGTCAAAGGCCGCAAAACCCTCGAAGCGACCTGGGCCAACGGCGCCTTCCGCATCACCCCACGCACGGGCGGGATCGCCGGGCTCTTTTATGAACACAGCGACGGCCCGATCTACGACTACGGCTGCGGCCAAACCGAAGCCCTCAAAGCGCTCGCGATCAGCCTCGCCGAGAGCGACCTGCCCACCCCCGCCGCCTTCCGCGCCGCTGGCGGCGACCTGAGCGCCTGCCCACGCCCCAAGCGCCTGCGCCTGGGCGACAGCGAGATCACCTGGCGCGAGACCGTCGAGGGCGACGCCCAGATCTGCGTCGCCGCGGTGGGAGACGGCGAGTTCCGGCTCGTCCAGACCGAGGGCGGCTCCTTCGCGCTCGCCTTCGCCCGCAAGGGAGACACCGACTTCGACCAGCTCGGCTGCGGCACCGGGAAGCCCTCGAGGTCCGCGCCCTCGACCTCCTCGGCCAGCTCAGCGCCGCCGACGCCGACGAAACCCAGCCCCCAGAGAAAAAGAAGAAAGAAGCCACCACGCGCCCGCGGAGCACCCCTCCAAGGCCATGCCCACCACCCCCAAAACCCCCAAAGAAAAACCGCCCACGCCCGATCCTACCCCCGATCCCACGATCGATGCCTCGACCGACAAGGAGCTCATGGACTCGCTCACCGATGCAGTCCGGCAGGCGATGCGCGGCGCCGACCCCGACGAGGACGAGGACGACTGACATGACCTCCACTCCCGGACACATCTACCGCGTCGGCACGCGCTTCTTCGTCGACAGCCAGGCACTTCGACAGCTCGCCGAGCACCTCGACCTGGTCCCCACCGCCAGCGGCTATCGCTTCCTCGAACCCTCGATCGAGTTCGAGCTCGTGGAAGGCCGCCTCGCGCTCCCGAACCAGCGCGGACAGCTCTACCTCGTCCCCGCCGACAGCTCCGCCCACGGCGCCTGCCTCGCCTGGCTGCGACAAGGCCACATGCAGGGCGGCGGCGAGTTTGACGTGTGGCCCGGCGGCTGCGCGTGCCGCCTTCCCACCGCTCGGGAGACCGCAGAATGAACGCCCTCGCGATCCTCAACGCCGCCCTGCAGACCTGGCGCCCCAAGGCCGAGCAGCGGCACGGGCTCCTCGTCATCGAGGACTTTTTAAATCGCCACCGCGCCCGCCTGCTCGGCGTCATCGAGCACGAGCTCGCCGCGCGCCGGATCAGGCGCGGCCGCGCGCCACGCACCCCCGCCGACTGGAGCGAGGTCGACCAGCTCGTGCTCAAGGAGCGCACCCGGCCGGGCTGGCGTGACGACGACCCCACGGGCCGCGCCGAGCTCCTCCAAAAGCTGAGCGACCGCGTCACGGGGGCCCCCCCAGACCAGCAAGAGCGCCTCGCCCGTCGCGCCCGCACCTACGTCGACCTGCGCGCCGAAGCGATCCTGCTCCGCGCCAAGGGCCAAGCCGCCGAGCCGCTGCTCCTCCGCTACCCCGCGCTCGCCCTCTTGTCAGGCGACGGCGCCGCCGTCATCGCCCTCCGCGACGCCAAGGGCGTGTTGCACGAGAACCCCGCCTACACCGGCGCCTCCGCCCTCCAAAACGTCTTCGACGCCGCTCACCAGCGCGTCGCCCAGATCCGCGATCAGATCGCCGACGGCGCCCGCCTCGATCGCTACGCCAACGCCCTCTGGTCGCGCACCGCCGCCGACGTCACCCCCTCCGCCCCGACCGTCGAGATCGAGTCTCCCCCCGATCTCAAGGACAAGCCCTGGCGCACCGAGGCCAACCTCCAGGCGATGCGCCTCGTCATGGCCAAAGAGCCAGGCGAGATGACCTCGGGGGACCTCCAGATCCTCACCCGCTACTCCGGCTGGGGCGGCCTCAGCATCGACAAGGTCCAAGATCAATTCCCCGCCGATCTCGTCCCCGAGTCCTTCGGCCTCATCCACGAATATTACACCCCCACCGTCATCGCCGACTCGCTCGCCGAGGTCCTGTGTCCCTTCCTCCCCGAGCTCGCCGGCCGCGACGGCATCGTCCGCGCCCTCGAGCCCAGCGCCGGGATCGGCCGCCTCATCCGCGCCTTCACACCTCGCCGCTGCCTCGCCCTCGAAGCGGGCGGCCAGATCAAGCGGATCGAGTGGACCGCCGTCGAGTTCTCCAAAGTCTCCTCCACCCTGCTCCGCGCCCTCCGCGGCGACATCAACGTCTTTCACATGCCCTTCGAGCGCTGGGTCCGCGAAGAAGGCTCGCGCTACCACGGCACCCTCGGCCTCATCCTCTCCAACCCGCCCTACGGCGAGCGCGGCGCGTTCGCCCGCGAGGATCGCGACGAGTTTTATTCTGAAAAGCGCGCCTACGCCTACTTCATGCGCCGCGCCCTCGATCTCCTGATCCCGGGCGGGATCGGCGTCTTTCTGGTCCCCGCCGGTTTCGTCACCGGCAAGACCAACCGCCCCCTCCGCGAAAAGATCCTCCTGCGCCACCACTTCCTCGGCGCCTACCGCCTGCCCAGCCACGACCTGCGCGGCCGCGAGAACGTGCCGGGCGCGGGGCTCGTCATTGACATCGTCTTCTGGCGCAACCGCGGCGGCGAGCTCCGCGAGATCGACGAAGCCGACACATACATCCTCGACGGCGACTATTTCGAGCGCCACCCCTCGCACATCCTCGGCGCCGAAGATGGAGCCTTCGCGGGCGATGAAGGTCGAAGCTGGCGCTACAAAGTCACCGGCGAGCTGCGCAGCCTCCCGCCCCTCGATCCGCGCCCGATCTGCACCGCCTGCGTGATCGACACCATCGCCCGCTCCGCCGACCTCGGCGCCCCTCAGACGGTGCTGCGCGACGAGGACGAGGTCCCCAGCGGCACCGACGACGCCCTCCGCCCCGCGCTCGAGCTAGGCCGCCGCGTCGGCCGCTACCTCGCCGCCGTCGGCGCCGATGATGCGCCGAGGGCCGCCGCCCTCTGGCCCGAGCTCCACGCCGCCCTCGTGGACCTCGCCAAGACCCAGGGCAACCCCTGGCAGCGCAAGGAGCTCCGCGCGCTCGCTGACAACGGCGTCAGCGCGGCCGAGCGGATCCTCAACGCGTTCACCCGCAGCGGCGAGCTCATCGACGCCCTTCGCGCCCCGCCGGTCGTCGAGCCCAAGTACACCGGCCAGCCCGACGACGTAGTCGCCCAGGCCGAGCTCCTCTTCCGCCAACGTCGCCACCTCAACATCGAGACCCTCCACAAGTTCCACCTCTCGCAGGGCGGGAGCGCAGACCAGGCCGACATCGTCTCCACGCTCGTCGCGAAGGGATGGGCCCTCGACGGCGAAGCCTGGGATGAGCTGCTCCCCGAAGACGCCTATCTCACCGGCATCGACCTCTGGGCCAAACACGACCGCGCCCAAGCGCGCGCGCAACGAGGTGACCTTATCGCCAGGTCGCAGGTCAACCGTCTGCTCGCCGCGATCGACCCCGTCGTCTTCGACGACTTGACCGAGCTGCGCCCCAACGAGGGCTGGGTCCCCATCGACGTCGTCGCCGACTGGCTCACCGAGGAGCTCAACGGCCGCTACAGCCCCCTCTCGCTCATCCGCGCCGATGGCCTCTACGAAGCGCGGACCCGCGAAGGCGGCCCCCGCCCCGTGCTCGCGCCCGCCACCGCGGCCTTCCTCGGGTGGCTCAACCACGATCTCGCCACGTTCACCCCGCCGAAGCGGTCCAAGCTGGACAGCGGGCCGCGCAGCCGCGAAGACAAGCTCGCCGAAAAGAGGTCCCGCGCTGAGGAGCGCCTCAAACTGCAAAAGCAGTGGTCCGACGCCTTCCGCGCCTGGGTCGCCCGCGATGACGACCGACAGGCGCAGATCGTCCACGCCTACAACCGCAGCTTCCGCGGCCGGATCGTCCCCACATACCCCGCAGAGAACCTCGAGATCGCGCGCTGGGGCCCGGGCGCGCCCAAGCTCAAGAACCACCAGATCGCCGGTGCCCGCCGCGTGCTCGCCCAGCGCGGCGGCCTCGTCGCCTTCGACGTCGGCGTCGGCAAGACCTACACCGCCCTCGCGATCGTCGCCCGCGCTCGCCAAGAGGGATGGGTGCGCCGCCCCGTCATCCTCGTCCCCGGCTCCATCGCCTGGAAGTGGCACGACGACATCCTCTGCACGCTCCCCGACTACCGCGTCGCGGTCATCGGCTCCAAGCGCAAGATCATCGGCCGCGGCGCGCGCAAGGGCCTCATCACCTCAGAGCCCGAGTCGCCCGAAGAGCGCGCCCAGAAGTGGATCGCCCTCCAGACTGGTCAGCTCGACGTCGTCATCCTCACCTACGAGGCCCTCGCCCGCACCAAGGTCAACACCAAGCCCGTGATGGCCTACATCAAGCAGGTCGAGGCCATCGAGCGCACGCTCACGCTTCGCCGCCGCAGACTCGAGGAGCAAGACAAGACCCGGGGCGGTCGTGACAAGATGACCGACCGCCAGCGCGCCTTGCTCGAGCACGGCACAAGGGCGTGGGTCGAAGAGATCCTCGCCCTCCCGGACGGCTGGGAGTACGACCCCGGCGTCGCCTGGGACGAGATCGGCATCGACATGCTCGTCGTCGATGAGGCCGCCTCGTTCAAAAACCTCTACCTCCCCAGCCGCGCGAGGACGGCGGCATCCCGAAGTTCATGGGAGGGAGCGGCGACGGATCGAACCGCGCGTGGCAGCTCGACTTCCGCGCCGCCATGGTCCGTCGTCAAACCGGCGGCGCTGGGGTCGTCCTGCTCACCGCAACCCCCGCCAAGATCGCCGCTCGAGCTCTACAACCTGATCCAGTTCATCGACCCCACCGCCTTCTACAGCGCCGGGATCTACGACCCCGAGCAGTTCATCGATCGCTTCATCAAGATCGAGCTCCGCGACGTCCTCACCAGCGACTTCAAGATCGAGTCCGCCAGCGCCGTCACCGGCTTCCGCAACCTGGACGACCTGCGCACCATCATCTTCAGCAAGAGCGAGTTTCGATCCGCTGCCGAGGTCGGCCTCCAGCTCCCGCGTCCGATCGTCGAGACCGTCACCGTCGCCATGGACGAGCTGCAAGAGGCGAAGTACGACAAGTACGTCCGCGAGATCGAGAGGATCCTCGCCGAGCCGGCCAAGCCCGACAGCGGCGGCCCCTCCAACGTCATCGTCGGCCTGCTCGCCCGCCTCTCCCTCGTCGCCCTCCACTCCGGCCTCGACGAGGGTACAACTTAAAGAACGCGCTCGATGGCGGCGTCGCCACGCGCAACGTCTACGACCCGCGGACGGGCGAGGTCGAAGAGATCACGGTCACCCTCCCGCGCCCGATCTACGAGAGCCCCAAGCTCACCGCGTGCGCCGAGCGGATCGTCGCCAGCCCACACTGCGGCCACATCATCTTCGTCGAGCCCACCGCCGTGCACATGTGGATGCGCGAGGTCCTCGTCGCGAACGGGATCCCGCGCGAGCGGATCGCCATCCTCAACTCTGAGGTCTCCACCAGCGAGCGCGCCACCATCGCGCGCGAGTTTAACGGCCTCGGCAGCGCCCCCGCCAAGCCCGGCGCCTGCGCCCGCCCGAGCGACTTTGCCACCGCCCCCAAGTACGACATCGTGATCGCCAACTCCGTCGCCTACGAGGGATCGATCTCCAAGTACGCACCTGCGCCATCCACCACGTCGACCTCACCTGGACGCCCGCCGACCTCGAGCAACGCAACGGCCGCGGCGTACGCCAGGGCAACACCCTCGGCCTCATCAACATCTACTACTACTTCGCCGACGGCTCCACCGACGGCTACCGCTTCAGCCTCATCGACGGCAAAGCCGGGTGGCTCGGCCAGCTCCTCACCAGCGCCGTGCGCGACACCAACAACCCCGGCGCGCAGCAGCAGCTCAGCCCCGAGGACGTGCTCATCATGATCTCGCGGGACAAAGAGAAGACCCGCGCCCTCATCGAGATGAAGCGCTCTCAAGCGATCGAGGCCGCCCGCGCCCGGATCGCCCGCGAGACCAACCGCGTCCTCCGCCAAGCCGTCTCCCGCTTCGACCGCGCCCGCGACGCCGACGATCCCGAGCACGCCGCCCGCCTCCGCGAAGACGCCGAGCAGCGCCTCAGCGATCTCAAGACCGTCGATCCCGCCGCATGGCCTTGGTACCCGTGGGTCCACGTCGCGCGCGACGTCGACATGCTCGTCCCGGAGCTCGGCGCCCCCGTCTACGAGGGGCCTGCGGATCACCCGACCCCGCGTCGGCGATACCAGCCAGCTCGATCACTTCGAGTTCGGCGCCATCACCGACGCGAGCAGCCCCAAGATCGGCCTGCGCCTCGCCGGCTCCGCCACCTGGCAGCCCTCACCTACGAAGGCGACCTCGCCGGCAAACCCCTCGATCCCGCCGAGTTCCCGCGCGAAGGCGGCCCGGTCTGGCCCCTCGACGACGAAGACCGCACCGCCGCCGCCATCGCCCTCAAGCTCGGAAACACCAGCTTCGTGCGCAGCCCCTCCGACGATCTCGGCTGGCTCGGCGCCAGCGATGCGTTCCTCGCCAAGTGGTGGCCCCGTTTCAACGACAAGATCGCCGAAGCCTTCGCAAACGCCTGGAAACCCTCCTCCGTCCCCGTCGTCGACAGCGAGGGCTCGCCATCGACTGCCGGAGCCGAAGTACGCGGCGCCCGCCTGCCTCCACCCACCCTCGAAGGCTGGCGCACGGTACCTCGCGCTCGCCCCGCCAGCGGCCGAGTCCTACACAACCCCTCCGCGAGCTCGGCCTCGCCTGGTGCGAGAACCGAGATCCCCAAACGCCTGCTCGCTGACGCCGCCGACGCGGACGACGCAGACAACGCCGAGGACAACGCCGACAACGCCGACAACGCCGACAAGCCCTCCAGCGCCCGCCAC
>JADJRG010000025.1 GCA_016712315.1 Nannocystis sp.
CCTCTTCGCGATGACCAACCTCGACGGGGTGATCCATCCCGCGTACCTGCGGATGCTTCGATGCCCCCGGAGCACCACCGCAGCGCCGCGACCGACGACGAGCGCGCCGCTCTGCGCCGCCACGCTCGGCGATCGGCCCCTCGATCGCCGAGCTGCTGCTCGGCGTTTGCTTCAGCGCGGCGGATGTGGTCGTCGGCGGCCTGCCTCGAGTGGGCATGCACGCCTGCAGCCTGCTCCGGGGCAGGCGCCGCGGAGTCCCGGTCGACCACGCCCGCCTGCGCGCTCGACCCGCCCCTCTCCAGCGCGCGCCTTCGCCGACTGACTGCTTCGCATGGCCCGGCGAGGCCGCGACTACGGGCGGAGTTCGCGGTGCGCTGGGGCGGGGCCAGGCGCGGCGCCAGCCGCGCGGCGCGTGCGGCGCCAACAGCGCGCGCCGCCGCGCACGGCTAGGTCGTTTCTTGTACTCTCGGGCGATCACGGACGCTCCCTGACGTTCAGGCAGCAGGCCGCCGCGCGTACGCCCGTCACCGTCAGCCGGGGTCGGCGCCTCTGCGGGCGGTCCGAGGCGATCGAGGGCTGCTCGCTGCGGTCCCCGCCGACAGCGAGCTCGCGTTTGTCGTCGTCCAGCACCTGATCCGACCCACAAGACGATGCTGGTGGAGATCCTCCAGCGGGCGACCACGATGGAGGTGATCGAGGTCCACGAGCAGACCGTGGTCGAGGCGAGGCGGTCTACGTGATCCCGCCGAACCATGACCTCACGATCAGGATGGTTCGCTGCGCCTCGCCGAGCCGGCGGGGCCGCGCGGCCTCCGCTTGCCGGTCGACGTGTTCCTGCGCCTCGCTCGCGGTCGAGCCGCAGCGCCGGGCGGTCGCGGTGATCCTCTCGGGCATGGCTCCGACGGGACCGCCGGGGCCCGCCCGATCAAGGAGCGCGGCGGCCTCGTGCTGGTCCAGGACCCGAGCGTCGCCCGCTTCGACAGCATGCCGAAGAGCGTCATCGACGCGGGGCTCGCCGACATCATCGCGACGGTGGAGGCCATGCCGCAGAAGATCCTCGGGGCGCTGCGCTGCGGCCACGAGCTCGCTCGTGAGCCTGTCCTCAGCGACAGCTAGCGATGACACGCTCGCGGAGATCGTCCAGCTCCTGCGCGCGCAGCTAGGGCCACGACTTCTCGCCGTACAAGAGCACGACGCTGGTCCGGCGGATCGAGCGGCGGATGGGGATCCACCAGCTCGCCGCGGTCGCCGACTACCTGCGGGCTCTTGCAGGAGAACCCGGTCGAGGTGCATAACCTGTTCAAGGAGCTGCTGATCGGGGTGACGCGCTTTCGTGACCCGCAGAGCTGGGAGTACCTGTCGAGGAGGTGCTGTTCACGATGGGCGCGGCGCACGCGCGCGGCGCGACGCTGCGCGTGGGTCCCCGGCTGCTCGACCGGGGAGGAGGCGTTCTCGTCGCGATCGCCTTCCGCGGAGCAGGTGCTGGCGGGGGTCGTCGCTTGTCGGCTTGCAGATCTTCGCGACCGACCTCGATCCCGACGCGATCGATCGAGACCGCAGGGGCACACCTATCCGGCGAGCGTCGCCGCGGATCTGTCGAGCGAGCGGCTCGCCCGCTTCTTCGTCGCCGACGGCGAGTCGTACCGCGTGCGCAAGGAGATCCGCGACATGGTGATCTTCGCGCAGTAGAACGTGCTCACGGACCCGCCACTTCACCAGGCTGGATCTGCTGAGCTGCCGCAACCTCCCATCTACATCGAGCCGGAGATGCAGCGCCGGCTGCTGCCGATCTTCCACTACAGCTTGAACCCCGGCGGGGTGCTGTTCCCTGGGCAGCGCCGAGACGATCGGCGGCCACACGCACCTCTTCAGCCCGCTGAGCGCGAAGGCCAAGCTGTACCGGCGCATCGAGGTGACGCCGCGCAGAGGGGCGCTCGTCTTCCCGCCGACGTCCGCGGGCGGCAGCGCCGTCGAAGCGCCGCTGCGGCGGCCCGTCGCCAACATCGAGCACGCCGCGGACAAGCTGCTGCTCGCGCGCCACTGCCGCCCGCGGTGCTGATCAACGACGCGGGCGACATCCTCTACTGTAGCGGCCAGACCGGGCGCTACCCTCGAGCCGTCTACGAGCAAGGCGAACTGGAACATCTTGGCGATGGCGCGCGCGAGGGGCTGCGGCTCCCCTCACGCGCGCGCTCAGCCAGCTCCGGCAGGGGCGCGGCGAGCTCGCGCTACCGGGGCTGAAGGTCGCGAGCGAGGCCGGCGAGCGCGTCATCAATCTCGCCGTCACATCCTCGATCTGCCGGGGCCGCTCTTCGGCCTGATCCTGGTGATCCTCCACGAGGCGGCCGCAGAGGCGCCCGCGCGCGCGCAAGCGGCCGGCCGCCTCGAGGAGCTCGTGAAGGCGCGCGGAGGCGCTGGCGCTGCGCAGCGAGCTGCAGGCGATGCACGAGGGCGTAGTCGTCGCACGAGGATTGATGTCGGCCAACGAGGAGCTGCAATCGACCAACGAAGAGCTTCAGTCGACGAACGAGGAGCTGACCACGTCGCGCGAGGAGATGCAGTCGATGAACGAGGAGCTGCAGACCCCTCAATACGGAGCTCCAGACGAAGATCGACGAGCTCTCACGGGCGAGCGATGACATGCGCAACCTGCTCGACAGCACGGACATCGCCACGCTCTCTTGGATTCCGCGCTGCACGTGCGGCGCTTCACTGCGCAGGCGACCCGGCTCATCCGGCTGATCCCGAGCGACGTCGGCCGCCCGGTCACAGACATCACGTCGGCGATTAACTACCCTGAGCTGGCAGCGGACGCCCGAGGTGCTGCGCGCGCTGGTCTCCAGCGAGCGCCAGGTGACCACCTCGGACGGCCGCTGGTTCACCGCGAAGATCATGCCTCTACCGCACCCTCGAGGATCGGATCGCCGGGGTCGTCATCACCTTCACCGACATCACGGTCGCCAAGGCGCTCGAGGCCGAGCTGCGGCGCGTCAACGACGAGCAGACGGCGGCGGCCCGGGGCCACCGCGAAGGAGGAGCAGCGTGACCAGGAGCGATCACCCCAAGAGCCTCTCACCGGCCGAGCTGCGTCACCTCGCGGAGGAGGTGCTGTCTGGGCGAGCGCCGGTCCCCTCGGCCGAGGACGTCGACCTGCCGCGCTTGCTGCACGAGCTGCTCGTGCACCGGGTCAAGCTCGAGCTCCAGAACGAGGAGCTCGTCCGGACCCACGCGGAGCTGGAAGAGTCCGCCAGGCGCTTTCGCGAGCTCTATGAGCGGGCGCTTACGGCTGCTGCTTCACGCTCGACCCGGCGGGCACGATCCTCGAGGCGAACCCCGCGAGCGAGGCGCTGCTGGGTCCCCTGCGGCGCGCTGGTCGGCGAGCCCCGCGCGCTTCATCGCGAGTGATCCCGCGCCGGAGCTCGCGCGCAGCGTCGCCGCGGCGATGCGCGGCGACGCGCTGCAGAGCTGTGAGACCAGGCTGATCGCGGGTCGTGACGGCGAGCCGGTCGAGATCCACTTCCGAGTGCTGCGGCCGATAGCGGCCCAGACGGCGGGCGGGTCGGCTACTGCGTCCTCCGCGACATCACCGCGGAGCGCGCGGGAGGCGCTGCGCAGCAGGAGCGCGCAGGAGGCGGCGGAGCTGGCCAACCGCGCGAAGAGCGAGTTCCTCGCGCGGATGAGCCACGAGCTGCGCACGCCGATGAGCAGCATCTACTTGGCGACCGAGCTGGCGCTCGCGCAGGCGGTCGAAGGTCCGAACCGCACGTACCTGACGATCGCGCACCAGGCCGCGAGCGCGCTGCTCGATGTGGTCTCGGGGCTCCTCGATCTCGCCAAGATCGAGGCTGGGCGCGAGGATCTGGTCAGAGGCCGACTTCGATCTGCGGGCGACGATCGCGGGGAACCACGCGATCCTGCGGATGAGAGCGGAGGTGAAGGGGTTGACGTGCACGGTCGAGATCGACCCGCGGCTCCCACGGGTCCATGGGGACCGCGGGCGCTTCGGCCAGGTCCTCCTGAACCTGCTCGCGAACGCGATCAAGTTCACCGAGCGCGGCGGGGTCGCGCTGATCGCCCGCGTCGCCGAGGAGCCCTCGCGCCGCGGCGGGGTCGCCCTCGTGGTCGAGGTCAAGGACACCGGCATGGGCTTCCCGGCGGCGGTGAGCGCTCGAGATCTTCGAGCCCTTCACCCAGGCGATCGACGCCCAGCACCCTGAAGTACGGCGGCAGCGGCCTCAGGTTGGCGATCTCGAGGCAGCTCGTCGGGCTGATGGGCGGGCGGATCTGGTGCGCGAGCGAGGTCGACGTCGGCAGCACCTTCGGCTTCATCATCGACCTCGGCGCGGCGAAGCAGCCGGAGGCGCTCGAGGCCGCGCGCGCTTCACCCCCGCGCGCCCTCGCTGCGCCACTAAACGCCGGATCCTGGTCGCGGACGATGACGTGGTCAGCCAGCACCTCGCCGCGGCGCTGCTGCGACGAGGCGGCGGCCACGAGGTGCTCGTCGCCGACGACGGCCAACTCGCCCTGCAGACGTTGGCGCGCCGGCCCGTCGACGTGCTCCTCCTCGACCGCCATATGCCCGCGCTCGACGGCCTCGAGATGACGAGGCGGATCCGGGCGGGGCACGCCGCGGGCGCGTAAGCGGATCTGCTGATCATCGGCCTCACCGCGGTCGCGTTCCCGGGGATCGCGAGGCGTGCCTCGACGCCGGTATGGACGCGTGCCTGATCAAGCCCCTCGACCTGGCGGAGTTCGACAAGATCGTCGACGATCGGGCGCGCACGCTCTAAGAATTTATGAAAATAGAGCGCGCGGGCGAGGGGCGTGGGTGGCTGAGAGGGCGCCGGCTATTTAGACCTGGGGCGGGCGAGCAGGCCGAGGATGAGGAGCACGGCGAAGACGGCGACGAAGATGAAGAAGAGGATCCGGGCGACCCCGCGGAGGCCGCCGAGATGCCGGTGAACCCGAAGATAGCGGCGATGATCGAGATGACGAGGAAAATGATCGCGAGACGTAACATAACGTGGTGGTTCCTTGCCGCGATCGATATCGCGATCCGCCGCGCGTGACCAGCGCGGCGGCTCAGAAACAGATGCGGCCGGCGCCGCAATTCATGCCGGTTTGACGGCGCTGAGGCCGCCTTTACTCGATTGACAGAGATTCGTCGGGGTTGTATCCACGAATTCATAAAACGGATCATGCCTATGGAAAATTCGACGAAGGACATCGTCCCGTCAGGGGCGGATCGGGCCGCTGTCGGCGATTGGGAGTCTGAGGGCGGGAGCCTGCCGCCGCCGCGGGTCACGCCGCCGGTCGACGGCGCCAGGCGGGCCGCTGAAGTGGGTGATCGGCGGGCTGTCGGCGGGGTGCTGCTGGTGTGTTGGCCGCTGTGGCCGGCGCTGGTGCTGGCGTCGTGGACCGCGGCGCTGGCGCGGCCGATGCTGCTGCGCTTTGAGCGGCGGATGTGGGGGCGACGGCGGGCAGCGGCGGTCTTCTCGCTGGCGCTCTTCTTCGTGGTGGCGCTCCCGCTGGTGCTCGTGATCGTGGGCGTGGTGGTCGGCGCGCGGGATCTTTTCGAGACGATCTCACACATGCCGTCGGTGAAGACCGCGCTCGCGGCGATCGCGGCGGGCACCGACGACGCGCAGGCGCCGCGGCTGCCGCAGACGCTGTCGGAGGGGATCGACCTCATCCAACGTTATGGCGAACAAGGCATGAACGTGCTGAGTAACGTCGCGGGGGCGGCGGCGAAGGGGCTGGTGGCGCTCTTTATCTATTTGATCGCCGCGTTCGTGTTCCTGCTCGACGGCGCGGCCGCGTGGAGCTGGATGCAGCTCCACTCGCCGCTGCGGCCGCGGCAGCTCGATCGTATGGCGGCGGCCTTTCATGAGACTGGGCACGGGCTGCTGGTCGGCGTCGGCCTCACGAGCGTGACCCAGGGGCTGATCGCGACGGCCGTGTATGCGTCGATCGGGGTGCCCCGCTGGTGGGTGCTGGGCCCGATCACCAGGGTCGCTGCGATTATCCCGCTGGTCGGCACAGGGCTGGTGTGGGTGCCGATCTCGGTGGGGTTCTTCTTGACTGGCCACCCGCTGAAGGGGGTCATCCTCGCGGTGGTGGGGCTGGCGGTGATCAGCGCGGCGGATAACATCCTGCGCCCGATCTTCGCGCGCAACGCGGCGCTGAGGATGCCGATGCTCGCGCTCTATGTGGCGCTCTTCGGCGGCCTGGCGGCCTTCGGCCTCTGGGGGCGCTGCTGGGGCCGCTGCTCGTGCGGCTGCTGATGGAGGCGCTGGTGCTGCGCCGCGAGGCAGAGCCGCTGCCTCGGGACGAATCAGGGCAGGGATGAGCGGGCGGCGGGCCGGTGCGCGGCGCCGGCCGCCGGGATTGTTTGTGCTCGCACGATCGCGCGAGGCGATCGTGTAGGGTGGAGCTGCGCCGCGGCGCAGATCAGGTGGATGGCGATGCGTAGGGGTCGATCATTGTGTCTCGTGGTCCCGGGGTTGATCGTGGCGCTGGGCGCTTGCAGCGACGACGCCGGGGGCTCAGGGGCGACGACGGGCGAGGGCTCCGGCTCGACGAGCGAGGGGTGAGCTCGTCACCAGGCGAGAGCGAGAGCGGGAGCGAGGCGACGACCAGCGACGGCAGCGGCTCCGACTCGGCGACGACGTCGACGACCGGCTCGACGACGTCGACGACGGGCGATCCGACGACGACGTCGACTAGCTCAGGGACGGACACCGATCCGGCCCCAGAGCTGTGCGGGAACGGGGCGCTCGACGAGGGCGAAGCCTGCGATGACCGGGGTGAATGACGGCTCCTACGGCGGCTGCGCGCCTGGCTGCGCGGCGCTGGGGGGTTTTGCGGGGATGGGGTGACGAACGGGCCCGAGAGCTGCGATGACGGGAATGACGTGGATATGGACGACTGCACCAACGCGTGCGCGCTCGCGAGCTGCGGCGACGGGAAGGTGCAAGCGGGCGAGCAATGCGACGACGCGAACGACGACGACAGCGACGCCTGCCTGAGCACTTGTGTGAGCGCGAGCTGCGGGGATGGTTTCCTGTATGAGGGCGTCGAGCTCTGCGACGACGGCAACAGCTCTGAGACGGATGAGTGCACCTCGCTGTGCGCGGCGCCGTCCTGTGAGGATGGGCTGCTGAGCGGGTCGGAGAGCGACGTGGACTGCGGCGGAGGGGCGTGCGAGGGGTGTGGGGCCGGTCAGGCCTGCGCTGGAGTCGAGCGACTGCGGGGTTGGGGTGTGCACAGGAGGGGATCTGCGCGCTGGCGATCTCATGCAAGGCGCTGAAGGACGAGAAGCCGGGCGCGAGCAGCGGGTCTATGACCTCGACCCGGACGGCGAGGGGCCGATGACGCCGATCCAGGCGTATTGTGACATGACGAGCGAGGGCGGCGGCTGGACGCTCGTGATGCGCTTCGCGCCGACGAACGGGCAGTTCCACTTCTATAACGCGCACTGGACGATGAACTCAGTGGTGAATGAGAAGGTGCTGGACCCGGTGGACCCGTCAGACGGGAAATTCCCGGCGTACAACGCGGTGGTGGGCGGGGAGCTGCGGGGGTGCCTGTATCACCCGGTGAATAAGGTCTTCGGCTGTAAGGCGTATACGCTGCTTAAGCGCCGAAGACGCCGCTGGATCTGTTCACGAACACGCCGGTAGGCTCGGATCTGGCGATGAAGGGGCTGTACTTCAAGGGGAGAGCGTCGCCCAGAAGATCGAGTGGTTGACGATCCAGGGGCGCACCCTCGGCGAGGCGTCGGTCGCCCCGAACTATGTCGAGGTGGGGATCAACATCGACGACGACCAGTCGTGTTATGACGCGCGGGTCCGCTTCGGGCTCGTGCTCAATAATGAGGCGAACGTGATCACGCTGAACGACGCGGCGGGCTTCGGGGCGCAGTCTTACTATACGGCGGCCTGTGACGTCCCGGAACGGGACTGACGCGCCCTGGAAGACGGCGTGCGGCTTCGCCGCTGGGCCGAACCTCTATCATACTGCGGGGCAGATCTGGATCCGCTGGAGATCCCGCGCGCGAACGAGGGGCCGCGGCCGGGTTCGTCGCGGTCTTCAGGCGGGGCGCAGCTCGCTGTCGCCGTAGAGCTCGAGGGTAGCGGCGGCGGACGCCGAAGCAGCGGGGCTCTAAGGCGCAGCGCTGGCACGCCAGGGGCTTAGCAGGTCGCCGCGGTCGAAGTCCCCAGGGATCGCGGCGAGCCCGAGGAGGGGGCGAGATCGGTGGGGACGAGGCAGAGGGGGATCCCGCACATGGAGTCGAAGCCAGTGATCTCGAGGCCGTGGGCGCGGGCGCGTCGCAGCGCCTCCGAGAGGCTCGGGGTGACGTCGCTGTAGCTGGGGATCAGCAGGGGTGTGTGCGGGACGAGGTCGGTGGAGGGGCCGACGAAGGAGATGCACAAGGAGGCGCGGGGCCAGCGGTGATGGATGAGATCGACGGCGTCCGGGAGCTGGTGGTGGTTCTTCTGGCAGAGCACAAATTGAGGCGGACGTCGACGCCGGCGCGGGTGAGCGCGTCGACAGCCGGCGAGGTGCGCTGGAAGGTGCCAGGGGCGTTGGTGACGGCGTCGCCGACGTCCGCGGTGGCGCCGTGCAGGAGACGAAGGCGCGACCTAAGCCGGCGTCGCGCAGGGCGGCAGCGCGGCCGGGTTGGTCGAGGCGGATGGCGTTGGTCTGGAGCTCGATCTCGGCGGCACCGTGGGCGCGGGCGAGGCGGATGTAACGCTCGGGATCGGGGCTCAAGGTGGGTTCGCCGCCGCTGAGCACGACGATCCCGCGGCCTCGCGCGGCCTCGCGGATCGCGGCCTCGACGGCGGGCTGAGGCGGCGGCGGGAGGTGGGTGCTGACGAAGCAGAAGTCGCAGGATTGGTTGCAGTGGAAGTGGATCCGGACGGTGGTGGCGCGCTGGAGCTGGCCGTCGTCTCTCCTGTAGAGCTCGGGGTGACGAGCTCGCGGGCGATCTGATCGGCGACGCTGTGGATGACGGAGAGGCGGCGGCGCAGGCGATCGTCGCGCTGCGGGCGGAGCTGCGGGGGCGGGGCGCGGCGGCGGAGCGCCTCCGGCGGGCCGGGGCAACGATCGGCCAAGACGCAGCCGCCGCACTCCGCGGCGCGGGCGTGGCCGGGTCGGTCGCGGCCTCCGGGGGTGAGGGCGTAGAGGTGGGCGACGCGGGTCGGCTGGTCGAAGAGACAGGGTGGGATGAAGGTGTCTTGCGCGAGGCGCAGCGCTTGGCCGCGCTCGCGGGCTCGCTCGGTGAGCTGGGTGATCAGGGCGGTGAGCTGCCCCAGGTCGAGCAGAGGGCGGCGATCTGGGGAGCGCTGGACTGCGACGAGGAGGACGCTGGGGGCGCCTTGGGGGTGAAAAAAATTGTGCAGATTCTCGAGCAGGTCGGCGGCGGTGGGGGGCGGTCTCGGGGGTGAGAGCGAGGGCGAAGTCGAGCGGGATGGCGGCGGCTCGCAGGCGCTCTAAGGCCGCGAAGGTGCGGGCCCAAGCGCCAGGGGTGCGGGTGAGGCGGTCGAGGTGAGGGCCCCAGACCGGCAGGCGGAGCTGGACGCGGCCGAGGCCGGCGTCGCGGAGGCGGGTTATGGCGGCGTCGTCGAGGTGGGCGCCGTGGGTGGCGAGGGCGACGGCGGGGCCGCGGGCGCGGATGTACGCGATGATGGCGGGCAGGTCGCGGCGCAGGGTCGGCTCGCCGCCGGTGAGCAGGAGCTCGGCCGCGCCGTCGGCGATGGCGGCGTCGATCCGGGCGCGTAGGGCCGCGGGGGCGGCGACGGCGGGGCGCTCGCGCGGCTGGCAGTCGCCGCAGAGGAAGCCGCAGCGGCGATCACATGTCTCATTGGTCAGGATCGGAGCGAGGCGCATGGTCGCGTGACCGTTAGACCATGAGGCGGCGCCGCGCCGCAAGGTGACCGGCGTGGCGGCGCGCGCCCGACCCGTCGAGGCGGGGCTACTCGGCGGGCTTCTTGTTGCGGCCGAGCAGGCCCTTGATCCCGGCGACGAGGCCGATGGCGAGGACGAAGATCAGCTTCTTGCCGGCGATGAGGAGCTTGAGCAGGCCGGCGAAGAGCCCGGCCTTGAGGGCGACTTTCCCGGCGATCAGGCCGCCGATGCCGTAGGCGGCGACCTCATCGAGGTCAGGATCAAAGTCGATGTAGCGGTTGCCCTGCTTGAACTCGACGAGCGCGTAGACCCGCTCCATCTCAGGCCTGATTTGCGGGAGCTGGGACATGGCGCTGACGGCGTTGAGCTCGAGCACGCCCTTGCGGCCGAGCACGCGGATCGCGTAGTTGAGCGAGCCCTCAGGGGCCCCGTCGGCGGCGAGCTCCTGGGCCCAGTAGAGGCTGCGGATCTCTGGGACGTAGCGGGGCGGCTCGGCCCAGCCGCGGAGGTGCAGGGCGGGGTAGCCTTGGGCGGTGCGGCTGGGGTTGTTGGCCTCGGTGGCCTCTTGGAGCTGGGTGAGCAGCTCGTCGTAGTCGATGTCCTCGGCGTCGTCGTCCTTGACGTGGCCCTCTTGGCTGTAGGTGATCACGACGCCCCAGCCGCGCCCCGGATCCATGGGCGAGATCTCGGCGGGGACGATCATGCCGAGGGTGAGATCGCTGGGTGGGTTGCCCCACGCCTCGGTGAGCACGCGGGCGGCGTCGCTCGGGCCGAGGTAGCGGAAGTGATCGCCGAGGTGGAGGACGGCGAGCTCGTCGCCGATGGTGATGTCACCTGTTTGATAGGACAGCTTCGCGTCGAAGCTGAGGATCGCGGCCTGAGAGAGGGCGGCCAAGATCTGCTGCTCGGTGGCGTCCAGGGATCGCCGCGCTGGCCGCGCAAGACGAGGGCGTCCAAGGCGGCGGGATCCATGCCCTCGAGGGCGGCGCGGGCGCCGGGGTCCATGCTGTCGAGCACGCCGGCGATGATGGGATCGATGGGCGCGTCGGCTTCGGCGACGGGCTGCTCGACGGGGCGCTCATCGGGGGCGATGTCGGCGGTGGCGAGGGCGAGCACGAAGGGGAGCACGGAGGCGAAGGGCATCAGCGGCCTGCTTTCTCAGGAGGTCCGCCGAAGATATCGGATGTGCGACCGGCGCGGCAGGGCTGGACGCGGCGGTGCGGCGACGGCCGGCGGGCTGTTATGCTCGCGCCGCTATGACCGACCGATCCGCGCCGCGCGGCGACGTGCTCTTTGTCCTCGACCCGCTCGCGTCCCTGAACCCGCGGGCCGACTCCTCCTACGTGATGATCACGGAGGCGCTGGCCCGGGGCTATCGGGTGTACTTCTCGGAGCTGGACGGGCTGCTGCTCCGCCACAACGAGGTGTTCGCGCACGCGCAGCGGATCGCCGTGGAGGGGGCGAGCGAGGGCGCGCCGCTGGCGCGGGTGAGCGACCCAGAGGTGCGGGCGGCGGCGAGCTTCGCGGCGGTGGTGATGCGCAAGGACCCGCCGGTCGACCAAGACTTCATCATCGCGACCTGGTGGCTGGACCGGGCGCGCGAGCAGACGGTGGTGATCAACGAGCCGGCGGGGCTGCGCGACTTGAGCGAGAAGCTGGCGATCTTGGCCTTCCCGGGGCTGATCCCGCGGACCTTCCTGCTCCGTCGGACAGGTGATCTGCGGGCGGCGCTGCGCGAGCTGGGCGGGCAGATGATCCTCAAGCCGGTGTACGGCTACGGCGGCCGCGGGGTGCTGATCGCCCGCGAGGACGACCCGAACTTGAGCACGCTCTTCGAGCTGTGCACCAGCGACGGCGGCGGCTGGACGATCGCGCAGGAGTTCGTCTTAGGCGGCGAAGCTGGGCGACAAGCGGATCTTGCTGGTCGACGGCGAGGCGATCGGGGCGGTGCTGCGGGTGCCGGCGGCGGGGGAGCTGCGGAATAATTTCCACATGGGCGGGACGCCAGCGCTGGCCGACCTCAGCGCGCGTGACCGCGAGATCTGCGCGGAGGTGGGGCCCTTCTTAAAGGCGCGAGGACAATTCTTTGTCGGGCTGGATGTGCTGGGCGACAAGCTGACGGAGATCAACGTGACCAGCCCGACGGGCATGCAGGAGGTCAACCGGCTGGCGCAGCTCCGCGGGGCCGAGACGATGCAGGCGCGCTTCTGGGACGCGCTGGAGCGGAAGATCGGGGGCTGAGCGCGAGCGCCAGGTTGTGGCGGTGATCACAGGCCCGGCGGCGGGGGCAGATCGGCGGCGCTTTGGCGGGTAGCTTGGGCGCGATGTCTGGCCCGATCATCCCGCTCTCGCAGCGCCGCGGCGACCTGCTCTTCGTGGTCGCGTTCGCGCTGTTTACGGCGTCGTCGTTGCTCTCGGACGCGCTGCACGCGCTGGCGATCAGGCCGGCGGGCTTCGATCCGAACGCGACCTACGCGGCGCTGGTGGGCGACCACTACTTCGCCTCAAACCCGCAGACGCTGCAGGTGCGGCTGTATATCTCGGGCTTCGTGTTCGCGCCGATCACAGCGGCGCTGGTGGTGGCCTTTGTGAAGGGATGGGAGGAGATCCGGCCGCTGGCGCTGCTCTACGCGGGGGCGATGATCGTGGGGGTGAGCGAGTTCATCGCCTGGGACCTGACGTCGGGGACCCCGCCCGAGCGGCTGGGGCTGTTCTTCGCGTTCAACGGGCCGTATCTGCTGGTGCCGCTGCTGCTGGCGGCGCGGATGTGGCGCGAGGCGCCCTTCTCGCGGCGCGCGTGACTCGTGAGGCGGTGAGCGGCTGATCCGCGGCGCGGCGGGCCCTGCTAGGATGGCGGCCGATGCGGCGAGGAACGGGCAGCGCGCGGGGGTCCGCGAGGGTCGCGGTCGCGCTGGGGCTGTGCCTCTGCGCAGGCGTGTGGGAGGCCCGCGGCGACGTCATGCCGGAGGAGGAGCTGTGGGGGCGGGAGATCGGGGCGCGGGTGGAGATCGCGGGGGTCGATCGCTTCGCGGAGCATGTCTTCTTTATTTTCCCGGCGTACTGCACGAGCGCGCTGGCGGCGCTGGATGGGGCGACGCTCTACTTCTACGACCAGGATGAATTCGCGGCGCGGCCGAACTACCTGGTGCTCCGCGACGGGCCGCTGGCGTCGTGGATCGGCGGCAATCAGTCGTGCCAGGGGTCGAGCATCTACGCGCTGGCGCGCGAGGTGGCGGCGACGATCGATCTGGACGCGATGTCGCTGGAGGGGCTGCGCGGCTTCTTCGAGGGCGATTCGCGGCTCTTTCGCGCGGGGTCGTCGTTCCAGTTCCTCGACACGCCGCTGTACGCGGACAAGCGATCGCCGCTCCAGCAGGTGGATGAGGTGGTGCGGGTGCTGCGACTCGACGCGGAGGGCGGGATCACGGCGGTGGTCGACACCGACACCTACTCCTTCGCCGATGGGACCACGCAGACGCTGCCGCTCGCGCATACGCGGCGGCCGCCGCTGCCCTTCAAGCCGCTGAAGCCGGCGAAGATCGCCAAGTACGTGGCGACGCACGCGAAGTGGCTGGTGCGTCAGCCGGTGACGCCGCCGCCAGCGCCGCGGCTGCCGGAATTCGCGGAGGAGGAGGAGGGAGAGACCGGGGCGACCGGGACGACCGGGACGACCGGGACGGACGGGGCGGCGAGCGAGCTCGATGGGACAGACCGCGCGGAGACGACGGTGGCGGGGGTGATCGCGATCGCCGAGGAGAGCGCGCAGGGGACGACGGAGACGACGGGGGCGACGGGGACGACGGGGGCGGCGGAGGCGTCGGAGGCGACGGGGACGACGGGGACGGAGGGGGCGACCGGGACGACGAGCGAGACAGCGATGGCGGTGGCTGATGCGGCGGCGGGCGCGACCGGCCCGGGCACGGGCGAGGCGGCGGGAGCGAGCGGCGGCGATGGTGTGGGGGTGGTCGGTGGGTTGTCTGCGGTGGCCGCGGTGGTGATCGTGAGCGCGATCGCGGCGGGCCGACGACGCCGACGGCGCGGGCGCTGACGCGCGCCCGCGGGGGTGTTTTTTGGGCCTATGGTGATAGCGCGGGCTATTGGGGGCAGATGACCTGGCTGATCTGGCCGCCGCTCATGTCGCTGTAGGTGTAGGGGGCGTTGAGGCCGTCGTAGAAGGCGGTCTCGTAGGTGTCGGGGTCGATGCGGTAGGCCGCGTTGCCGCCGAGCTGGATCGCCCAGATGAAGCCGTCGACGTCGACGGCGATGCCGCGGTAGATGTTGTTGCCGGGCAAGGGGATGATGTCGCCGACCACCATGGTGTCGGATCTGACCCAACCAACGCCGCCGGTGGTGGCGCTCCAGATCCGCCCCTCGAGGTCCTCAGCGACGCCAGAGCCGCCGTTTCCGGGGATGTTGCCGATCACGTTGGCCCAGGTCTTGGTCTGGTAGTCGAAGCGGCGCGGGCTGTCGTCCCAGACGCGGCCCTTGGAGTCGACGGTGATGCCGTAGGAGCCGCCGTTAAAGACCTCGTAGGCGAGGGTCTCGTGGTCGACGCGGGCGATCTTGCCCTGGCCGAAGACGTAGAACCAGAGGTTGTTCTGCGGGTCGACGGCGGCGCCGTAGGCGCCAAAGCCCCAGCTGCTGTTGCCAAAGGTGCAGGAGAGGATGTTTTGCGGGATCTCGACGGAGTCCTCGACGACGCCGGTGTCGCCGTTGACGCGGTGCACCCAGATCCCGGCGACGCCGCACTGGCCGGGTTGAAGGCCGTCTTTGGCGGTGAGCGTCCAGATCTTTTGCTCGTCGTATTGGCAGGTCTCGAGGTTGTAGACGCCGGAGGTCCAGGCGACGGGGCGCTGGACGGTGAATTCGCTGAAAGGGTTGTGCCAGGCGATGCACTCGTCGTTGGCGAAGGGGAGGACGTCGTTCTTGCCGGTGGAGGTGTCGATCTGGCCGTTGTTGTTCTTGTCGACGCAGTCGGCCTTGCGGGCCCAGATCTTGGTGAGGCCGCCGAAGCGGTTGGCGATGGCGACGGCGCGGCCGTCGATGCTGACGCTGGTGCGGGAGGGGCTGCCGCTGCCGTCCGGGCGGGTGCGATAGCGGGCCTCCTCGATCATGGTGCGGGTGTCGAGCTTGGAGACGGTGTGCTCGCCAGAATTGGCGACCCAGACGTAGCTCCACTCGCTGTTGCCGCACTTGGCCTCGCAGTCGACGCCGGTGTCAGAGTCACTGTCACTATCCCCGGTGGTGCCTGAGTCGGTGTCGCCGGTGGTGACCGCGTCGGTGGTCGCGTCGGTGGTCGCGTCGGTGGTCGCGTCGCTGTCAGTGGCGACGGCGGTGGTCTCGCTGGGGTCGCTGTCGCTCTCCCCCTGGGTGGTGGCGTTGGAGTCGGAGTCGGTGGCGCTGCCGCTCTGGGTGGCGTCCGAGTCGCTCATGCTGCCGCTGCCCTGGGTGGCGGCGGTGGTGGTGGCGGTGGTGACCGCGGTGGTGGCTGTCGCGACGGTGGTGCTCAGGCGGTGTCGCTGGTGGCGGCGTCGTCGCCGCAGGCGAGGGGCAGGGCGAGCAGGGCGAGCAGGGCGAGCAGGTCGGATGCGGCGGGGCGGATCTGCGGGGGGGTGGGGCGGCGCATAGGGGGGGTTCTCCTCAGATCAACGGGTGGAAGACCCAGGTTGTCGGGATGAGGAGCGATCGTCAACCCCCTCTCGGGCTCGCGCGGGAGCGCGGGCGAGCGCCGCCGCGCGGCGAGTGAGGCGCGAAAATCGACGACACCGGGGCGAGAGCCGACTAGAGTGCGCCGGTGCGGGCTTGGTCCTGGTCCCTTGGCGGTGGCGCTGCGCTGGTCGCGCTGACGCGCGTGGCGGCGCTTCCCGATGGGCCGTGGGAGCAGGACGAGGCGATCTTCGCGAGCGCGCTGCTGGACTTCGATGTGCTAGGCGCACCGGCCGCATCCGCCGGGGTTCCCGGGGTGGATCGGGCTGGGTTTGCTGCTGCGTCCGCTGGTGGGCGATCCGCTGCGGACGCTGGAGCTGCTGTCGTGCGCGGCTTCGGCGGCGAGCTTCGTGCTGCTGGCGTGGCTGCTGGCGCGGGTGGTGCCGCGGCCGGTGGCGCTGGCGGCGGCGACGCTGCACGCGTTCGTGCCGACGGTGTGGTTTCATGCGCCGCGGGCGTTGGCGAGCACGCCGGCGGTGGCGCTGGCGCTGGCGGCGGTGGCGGGCTGGGCGCACGGGTCGCGCTGGGGGGCGCGGCTGGGGTGGATCGCGCTGGTGTGGGCGGGGCTGACGCGGCCGCAGCTCGCGCCGGTGTTGGCGGCGCTGGGGCTGTGCGCGGTTGTGTGGCTGCGGGGGCAGCCTCGGGCGTTATGCAAAGATCTGGCGCTGGCCGGCGGGATCGGGGCGGCGGTGGCGGCGGCGGTGGTGATCGACACAGGGTCGCTGGCGCGGCTGCTTCGGGCGATGTCGGAGCATTATGGGGCGAATGAGCGGGCCCGCGCGGGGTGGCCGGAGGAGCTCGGGGACCTGGGGTTGGTGCGGGGGCTGGGCGGGGTGTGGGCGACGGGGATCTGGGCGCTGGCGACGGGGATCGGGCTAGGTTTGTTGGCGCGGCGGCGCTGGCGGGGGGCGGCGGCGGCGGGGTTGGTGCTGGCGGCGACGCTGGCGACGCTGCTGCTGTGGCACGTGCCGACGCACCCGCGCTATCAGGTGCCGCTGGCGGCGGTTTGTGCGCCGCTGGTGGCGATCGCGGCGGCGCGGCTGGGGCGCGTGGCGGGGGTGGGGATGCTCTTTGTCGGCGCGGGGGCCTCGGCGTGGCTGGCGGCGCCGGCGGTGTGGAGCGTGCACACGACGCCGCTGCCGATCGTGGCGGCGCTGCGGGCGGTGTCGCGGCCGGAGGGCGACGCGCAGGCGGTGGTGTATACGCACGGGGCGTTCTCGTTCCCGCGGCTGTGGTCGATGACAGGGGCGCTGGGGCGGCCGGCGGTGGATGAGCGCGAGCTGGGGCGGCTCGGGCCGACGTTGACGAGGCCTTTCTTGTCGATGACGGCGATCGAGCCGCTGCCGGGGGCGACGGTGACGGCGCGGATCTTTGAGGAGTTTCCGCAGGAGGCGTGGGATCTGTCGCAGCGGCGCTTTGTCCGGGAATGGGTGGTGGAGGGGGCGGTGCTGACGGGGGAGGGGGTGAGCCGGGCGGAGATCGATCGGGGAGGGGAGCGCTTCGCGTGGCTGGGACCGGCGGTGACGCTGTGGGCGCAGCCGTCGGCGGAGGGGCTGGGGCTGGCGCTGGTGGTGCCGCAGGAGGTGGCGCCGCTGACGGTGACGGTGACGGTGGAGGAGGTGGTGCGGCTGCGGTCGACGCTGGCGGCGGGGCCGCAGGTGCTGCGGACGCCGACCGGCTGCGCGAGCCTGTGCGCGGCGCAGATCAGCTTTGACAAGACGATCACGGCGGCGAAGGACCACAGGGCGCTGTCGGCGAGGATGTACGGGGCGTGGAATGAGGGGCCGCTGTTTAAGACGCCGGCGTATACGTGGAGCCCGGGGCTGCCGCGGGAGGCGGCGGCGCGGGGGGTGGTGTTCTCTGGGTTCTATGGGCCGGAGAAATTTTTAAAGGGGACTCGGCCGGGGGCGTGGACGACGGGGCTGGCTCGCGCTGAATTTCCGGCGGGGCCAGGGCGGGTGGGGGTGACGCTGGCGAACCCGCCGCCGCGGGCGGGTCTGGTGACGCTTCGTAGCGATCTCGAGGCGCGGACGGTGGCGGTGACGGGGCAGCCGTCGACGCACTGGATCGCGGTGGGGGGGGCGCAGGGGCGGGCTTGGATCGAGATCGAGGGGGCGGTGAACGTGCCGGCGGCGGCGGATCCGACGAAGAAAGACACGCGGCCGCTGGGGCAGACGGTGCTAGAGCTGCGCTACGAGCCGGAGTAGGCGGCAGGGGCGCGGGTTCGCTCCGTGATCGTGCAGCGAGCGGGATCTCTCCCGGTGGAGCGGGCGCTACTGGCCGGCGATGTTGCAGGCTTGGAGGCGCATGATCAGCTCGTCTTCGTTGGTGAAGAAGTAAAAGGCGCCGTTGCTGGAGAAGACGGCGCCGGTGCTGAAGATGCCGAACTGGAGCTTAGGGCCGGTGATGACCGGCTCCCAGGTGCCGTCAGGAGCGACGCGGACGACCAGATTTTGGGAGTTGGAGAGGTGAAAGAAGTGGTCGCGGAAGGCGGACTTGGGGGCGGCGAAGCTGATCTCTTCGCCGACGCCGTAGCCGAGGCTGTAGGGGTAATCGAGGGTGACGCTGTTGTCCGTGGCGATCCGGTGGAGGCCCTCGACGGTCTGGTTGATCGCGTAGAGCCCTGGCTTGAAGGCGCTGGTGGGCGGCGGGATCGCGAGGTCGACGACGATGAAGAGATCGCTGGCGAGCAGGGTGCGTGAGGCGTCTTCGCCGATCTCGTAGACCTTGCCCTCGCTCCAATTGCTGGCGTAGAGGCGCTGCTGGCCGTCGCCGCGGTCGCCGTAGATCAGGCCCTCGCAATTGCCGTGGCTGACGAAGGTCTGGACTTGGCCGTCGGGCGAGATCTTGTGGATCCAATTGCCGTTGACGGTGGTGCAGCTGTAGAGGACGCCGCCGTAGGCGTACTCGAGGTAGGGGTTGGGCGGGAGCAGGCCCGCGGCGGGATCGACGACCCAGCCGGCGAAGTTGCCGTCGTGATCCATGCGACCGACGCCGCCGGCGGTGTTGGCGGCGTTGTTGAGGGTGAAGAGCACGCCCTCGCCCGGGAGCTCCCAATAGGGGCCGAGGGCGCGCTCGACGTCGCCGAGGCGGCCGTAGGCGCCGAGGTCTTTGCCTACCTCGAGGACGACGCGGGCGGTGTATCCGTCGAGGGCGGTGAGGTCGAGGTCCGGCGGGGTGCAGTCGCAGCCCTCGTCGAAGAGCTCGTTGCAGTTGTTGTCGAGGCCGTCACAGAGCTCGGGCTGATCCTCGCAGGCGGGCTCGCCGGTGGTCGTGGGCTCGTCCGTGGTGGTGCCAGGGTCGGTGGTCGAAGTGTCAGTGTCGGTGTCAGTATCGGCGCCGGTGCCCGTGTTGGTGTCAGTATCGGTCGAGGAGGAGGACGTGGTCGTGGCGGTCCCGGCCGAGGTGCTGGTGCTCTCGGTGCCGCCCATCGTGCCAGCGTCGGTGCTGGCGTCGGTCGTGAGGGGGTCGGCGGCGGTGGCTGTGGTGGTGGCGCCGAGGGTGGTGGTCTGTGTGCCGCTGGCGCTGCTGTCGTCGCCCGAACAGGCGGCGAGGGCGAGGGCACACGCGCAGGAGAACGAGAGGCGGCTCGGCGCGCGGCGGGGGCGGATCTGCGGGGTCGAGGGCATCGCGGGGGATTACATCACGGATGGCGCGAGGCGAGGCGGCGAGTCGGGGGCGTGGCTGCGACAGCGGGCGCTCGCGGGCGCGCCTGTCGGGTCACTTGGCCTCGCGCAGGGCGGCGAGCAGGGCGCGCGGCAGCTCTTTGAAGAGGTTGTCGCGGACGTGGAGGTCGACGTGGAGGGTGAGGCCGCGGAGCCGACGGAGGCGGCGCTCGATGATGAGCTCGCGGATCGGGTGCTGGATGAACTCCTCGTCGACGCCGAGGACGCTGACTTCGGCGAGATCAGGGGTGAGGGCGCCGGTGAGGTGGCCCTCGTGGATGTCCATAACGGCGAACATGCCGAGGGGCAAGCGGAGACGTCGACGCAGGCGTGGCTGCGTAAGAGGCCGTTGAAGCGGGTGAGCTGGACCGGGTCGATCACGAGGCGGAGCTCGCCGTCGAGCTGGGCGCTGGCCGGGGCGAAGGTGGCGCCGAGCTCGAAGAGGCCGTCGCCCATGAGCAGGCCGCGGGCGCTGATGGTGGCGGCGCGGCGCGTGGGGGTGCGTGCGGCGCGGCCGAGGTTGGCGGCGGTGAGCTGGAGGCCAGAGACGACGAAGCGTGAGGGCGGGCTGGTGGTCTCGTCGCGGTACTCGAGCTGGCCGTCGACGATCTGCACGCTGTCGGTGGGGTAGGGGAGGGTGGAGATCTTGGTCTGCCACTCCGGGTCGATCTCGAGCTGGCTCTCGCTGGGGATCCGCCCGGTGATGAGCGTGAGGCGCGGTCGGTGGAGGATGATCGCCTTGAACGTCTCGATGGTGTCGTCGGTGACGCTGGTCTCGACGATGACCTCGAGGCGGTCGATCTGTACATAGGCGGCCTCGGCGGTGCCGCCGGTCTTGCGCAGGGTGACGTCGGTGAAGGCCATGACGCCCCGCGCGAGGTCGAGCTCGAGGCCGCCGATGGTCGCGTCGTGGCCGATGAGGCTGTCCAGGCGGCGCGTGAAGCCGGTGAGGATGAGCTGGCTCAGGAGATCCATCGCGTCGGCCTTAAAGGCGTCGTCGAGGGTCATACGCGGCGCGCTCGCTTCAGGGTGGAGGGGGCGATCGAGGAGGATCGGCGCGTCCGAGGTGGCGAGCATGCTGCTGAAGATCGCCTCGGCCATGGGGTGACGGACGCGCTCTCGCGGGGCGAGCAGCTCAAGATCGTAGAAGTTGGGCTGGAGGAGGCCGCGGAGGCGGCCGCGGGTGGCGGTGAGCTGGCCGTGGAGCGAGAGGGCGCCGCGCTCGACGTCCATCTCGATGACCTTTAAAAAGATCGGGTTGAAGGGGCGCAGCGGGAGGCGATCGAGGGCGAAGCGCAGGGTCCAGGAGCCCTGCGGGAGCACGGGGGAGAGGGCGCCTTGGACGGCGAGGGGGCCGCCTCCGGCGATGTGGGCGACGATCTCGAGCTGGACGGTGAGGGCGTCGTCGGTGGTGCCCCACGCGCCTTGACGTAGGGTGGCGCGCAGGCCGGTGAGGAGGGGGATCGGCGGGAGATCAGGGAGGAGGACGATCTCGAGGCTGCTGTCGGCGAGGGTGAAGGAGCGCAGCGGGCCGAGGCCAGCGAGCGGCTCGGGGGCGGCAGGCGGGTGATCGGCGGGAGAGACCGACCAAGGGGCGGTGAGGTCGAGGCGGGCGTCGAGGCCGTAGAGCTGAACGTCGACGGGCGTGCGGCCGCGGAGGAGGAGCGGCCAGCTCCAACGCACGCTGAGATCGCGGAGGCGCAGGCGGGTGGCGCTGCTGGTGTCCTTGGGGGCGATCTCGAGGTCGTGAAGGCGGAGCTCGCCGTCCCAGAGGCGGAGCTCGATGCGCTCGAAGCTGAGCTCCGCGCCGAGCTGGCTGGCGACGCGCGACTTGAGCTGCTTGGTGACGATGATCTTCGCGAGCAGGTCGAAGGCGATGACGCTGAGGAGGACGAGGAAGGCGCCGAGCAGCCAGATCCGGGTGCGACGGGGTTGATACTTGTGGGTGGGTCGCTTCAGCAGGGCCTGGTTTCAGGGGGCATGACAGGGCTCGGCGCAGGGCGCAGGCGAGCCCGGCAGAGCACGAGGCTGCGCCCTCGCGCGCGGAGACGCAAGGGCGCGCCGCGGCGATCCTGCGCCTTCTATCGCGGATCGCAAAAAGTGCCGGGACCGGCCGCGGCCGCGTCGCCGATGCGAAAGCGCGTGCGGATCGACTGGAGGAGGCCGCGGCGGGGGCTGAGGGCGGCCGTGAGCGGCGGCGTGACCACGACCTGCCTGAATGTACATGTCGAGGATCGCCCGCCTGCCGGCGCGGGTGGCGGGGTCGTGGCGGGTCTGGGCGTACTCCATGGCGACGAAGACCTGGCCGCGATACCCTCGGACCCGACGTGCCGAGAGTGGTGGGATCCGCGACGACGAAGCCTGAGAGGGCGCGCTCTGTGCTGCGCCCCGAGCCCTGCGGAGGGGCAGGTTGATCGTCCGTCGCGCCCTCATCGCTTGCTCGCTGGTCGGGCTGGCGTCCTTGTTCGCCGCGGGGCGAGCCGGCGACCAGGGCTACTCGGCCTGGGTCGCGCTCACGGTCGTGGTCGAGCTGCTCGCCCTCGGCGTCGCCGCGCGGGTGCGCCAGCGCTTCGAGCCCGGCGAGCCCAGCCGGATCACCTGGGACCTGATCGTCGGCTTCCTCGCGGTGCGCACGCTCGCGCAGCTGCGGCTGCTGAGCTTCTACTTCGACTTCGTCCCCGGCTTCGTCGAATCCTCGCCGTCCCTGACCCATATCTACACGGTCTGGCTGCGGTATCTCTATACAATCGCCGATCTGCTGATGATCGGCGGGCTGAGCAGCACGATCCGCAGCTACCGCGCGCTGGGGCTGCACTTCGAGCTGCGCGGCCGCGACTGGGCGCTGATCGCCGTCGTCGCCGCGATGCCCCTGAGCGTGATCGCCTCGCGCGACCAGCTCTGGAGCGACCCGCACCTCGCCGCCCCCGAGATCAGCCTGACGATCTACCGGATGGTGGCGGCCGTGGTGTCGGCCGCCATCGCGGCCCTGAGCCTCGCGGTCCTGCGCTTCGTCCAACAGATGGGCGGGGGCCAGCTCGCGCTGGTCTGGGGGGCGATCGGCGCGGCTGGGCTGGCGCGGGCGCTGTCCTTCGTCGCGCTCGCGCTGCTCAGCGGGATCTCGCCCGCTGCCGGCGATCTGGCCGAGCAGTCGATGTTGTGGCTCTTCGCCTCCGCATGGTTCGCCGGCGTGATGTGGCAGTGGCAGATCGGCCGCGGCCGCGCGGGTGGCGGGGCGATCGCCCCTGCCACTAAACGCCTCGACATGAGGTGAAAGATCCTCCTCTGCGCTACTGCTCAAAACAGGGTCCCGGGTAGCTTGCTAACCCCTTGAACGCGCTCGCCTTTCGCCGCAAGCTCCCGGGATCGTTTTATTTTTCGCGCGTCTCTTGAGTCGACGCTGTCGACGCCCGTCGACGCTCTCAACCTCCGTTTTGGAGAGATATTGGAGACGGGATCCTGGGATCCGCCCGATGGGCGTCGACGCCGGCACGCCCTCGATCTCCTCGGCGATCCGGTCCCATCGATCCTGCACGTAGAGGATCCGCTCGGCGATTGACATCTCATCAAAGCGGCTCACGGGCGCACTCTAGCGCGCGACGCCGGCCGTCTGGGCGCTTGACGACCTATCCGCCAGTTCACCGGCGGCGCTTGTTCTTGTTCTTCTTCCGAAGATCATGCGCCGGCCTCGTCCGCGCCGGGCGCGGTCCAGCTTCGTCTTCCGCGCGTCCGTTCTGCGGCGTGATCGGCTCCGAGGGTGCCGCGTGGAGGGCGACATGCAGCGCCTCCTCGGCGGCGACGCGGCGGCGCCGCTCCTCCTCGAGCTCTTGCCGAAGCGCCACCAGTTGCGCCCGAAGCTCGCCGAGCTCCGAGGGCGGCGCGTTCGTGGGCGACACCGGAGCCGCGACGGTGGGGGGCGATCACGACGGCCCGCGGGGTCTCGGCGAGTATTTTGCGGTGGATCGCGGAGCTCGGAACACAAGCCTCGCGCAGACGGATCTTCCAGGCCTGGCGGCTCGGCCGCTCGACCAGCGCCGTGTGCCCGAGGAGCGCGCGCAGCGCGAGGTAGAAAGCTCTGCCTCCGAGCTCAGGCTCATCGAGGTGCGTCGCGATGGTGTGATCGATGATCTGCGGCGTACCGTAGAGCCACGGCACACCGATCGCAGCGAGGCGTAGGAGTCGCTCAAGCAGCGTCGTCACGAGGCGCCGCGTCTGCGGAGGAACGATGAGGCGATCGGGGATTGAGGTGAGGCAGCGCTGGAGCGCCGCCGCAGCGTCCGCCTCGACCGTCCACGGCTTGAGGATCGCCGCGTGCAGCTCCTCGATCCCCTGATGACGACGCCGCCGCGTTGATGTGTCGTTCATACCCCACTCTCCCGCGGCTATCGTAGCCCAGCGGGCAGGAGCAGGAAAAGGCTCGATCGAGACCCGATGGTTCCATGACATGCGCTCGACTTGGACTCGATCAGCAGTACGAAACCGCTCGACCGGCGAATCGAGGATCTTTTATAAGGACTCGCTCGCGGCTCTAGCTCCGCTCGATCTGCGCTCGGGAGGCGCTTGAGCGGCACTCGGGCGGCGCTCGGGCGAAGAGCATGATCCCAAATGTGGTAGCGAACGTGGTAGCGAACGTGGGAGAAGTCGTAGCTTTCGCGCACGGCGGTGGTAGAGATCGCCGAGACCGCGCTGCGCTGGGCGGGGTATGTGGTAGCGAACGTGGGAGAGATGACAAAAAACGCGCAGGTGGCCTCCTCGGGCGTGGTGGTGAGTGTGGGAGAGATGACAAAAAACGCGCAGGTGGCCGCCCCGGATGTGGTTGTGAGCGTGGGAGAAACAGCACAAACCGCGCTGCGCGGATCTGGCGTGTAGCCTCGGCGACACTGCTCTCATTTCCGCCCATCAAGGATCGCGCGATCGGGCGCTGACTCTGGGAGCGATCGCGACCCCGCTGACGTCAGCGATGACGCCCGCTCGCCTTCGACTCGATCGGAAGTGCGACGCCACTCGGCCGGCGCATGGAAGAGGTTTGAGGAGGACTTGATCGGGGCCCTGCCTGCACTCGATCTGCACTCGATCTGCACTCGGCCGAACCTTGATCTGCACTCGGGTCGAACTCTGACGAAGGCCAAGATCGCAGCGAGCGTGTTCGTGAGCGTGGCAGAGACGGCTGTAACCGCGCTGCGCGGATCTGGAGGGTTTCATCGGCCATGCTACTATCATTTCCGCTCGGACGTGTCCGGGCGGTAGTGCGCGGACTCTGCGAGCGTTCGCAACCCTTTCGACGTCACTCGGCCGGCGAATCGAAGAGAGTCGACGAAGACTCGACTGGAGCCCGTGCGCCCGTCGAGCTGTGCCCGAGCGTCACTTGAGCTGCACTCGGATGGAACTTGGACGAAGACCCAACCCGGAGCGAGCGTGGGAGCGAGCGTGGGATAATCTGCATAAAGCGCGCTGCGCGGATCCGGCGTGTCGTTCTGCCCGTCATTCTTTCATTTCCGCGCCGAATGGGTTGAGCGATTGGGCGCGCGCCTCGCAAGTGGAACCGCGCGCCGCGCACGTGAAACGGTGCTCCGCGGGCGCGTGGGCGCGCGCCGCGATCGTGAAACCGTGCTCCGCGGGCGCGTGGGCGCGCGCCGCGGGCACGTGGGCGCGCGCCCCTGGCGCGTGGGCGCGCCAGGACGAGCCGCACGCCCACCTACCGTCAAACACGACCCTGCAGCCCTAGAAGGGCTATGCGCACGGGCGCTCGTCACAATCGACGGCGATTCGTATCTCAATCTACGCGTGTTCGTATCCGACTCGACGTCGAATCAGCGACGATTAAGCTTGCCGAGCGCCCGCTGTCATCTCAGGATGCGCAGAGGGATCGGAGGCGAAGATGGCGGCTGGCAATGTGGACGGTATCGAGCGGATCACAGCAGCGTGTGAGGCAGCTATCACGGCGCTCCCGCGCGGCCAACGCGGTGTCGAGGCGGCGACGTTCTGGTTGCGCGCCCTGCCGGACGCCTGCCGCCAGGGCCTCGGAGACGTCACGGATTCGGCCCCCGCGCTCTTTCGGGTCTTGCTCGCCGCCGGGATCTTGTCGAGTCTGCCGAGTCACAGCGCGATGACCGCGGCGATCCGGCTGATCGCGTCGGTCTCGCCGCTGGTCACTCAAAGGAGCGCGCGGACTTGGACGGCGTGGTTCGGGAGCGCCTGCGATCCCGAGTCGACGATCACGGCGACGCTCCGCGCCTCGGTCACACCGACGATGATCGCGACGCTGCGCTCACGCCCCTCGCCGGCGCCGCGGCGGTTCGGCTCGATCCGCCGCGCGCCCCGTCAACTGACCGCCGACCTTCAGGCCGCTCGCGACGAGCTGGAGCGCGAGAGGGGCCAAGCGGCCGAGCGAAGCAACGCGCTCATCGCGGAGCGTGACAGCCTCACGATCAAGCTCGCGAAGTCGACCCAGGAGAGCGATTATTTCCGACAACTCGCGAACGAACACCGCAAGAAAAACGCGCCGCTCGTCGTCGAGCGCGACCGCCTCGCTGACGAGCTAGCGGCTGCCAACGATCGACATCGCGCAGTGCTCGCCTCGCGTGAACATGAGCAGGGCGAGACCGCCGCCGCCTTGGCCGAGGCACAAGAGGCGCTCACACGACGTCAGCGAGAGCTCCAGGAGGCCAAGCGCCGCGCCTCAGAGGCCAACGAACGTGTGCGAACCCAGGACGAAGAGATCGAATTTTCTTAGAAGGCAGAACGACGACTACGCCAGATCCCTGGCCGACCTCAACAAGTCACTCACACAAACGCGCGCCGACCTCGAAGATCACGAAGCCGAGCGCCAAGAGGCCGAGCGCCGCGCCTTTGAGCAGATCGAAGCGCTCAAGAGAGAGCGCGAGCACCTCACCAAGACGCTCACACAAACGCGCGCCGAACTCGGGGCTCGCCAAGCCGATCTCAAACGCGAGAGAACGGACCATGCCATCACGCGCCAGACCTTGGCCGCCAAAGATCAAGAGAGTCTGAAGTCCAGCGCCGAGATCCAGCGCCTCAAAGCGCTCGCCGACGCGGCCGAGGGCGCGAGCAAGGGGCTGGTGCAGATCTGCGGGTGGGTGGAGATTGATCCCGCAAAACACCCCGGCCACGAGGAACTAACCGAGGCGATCGCGACCGCTCTTTATCATCAACAGAGGTCCCACCAAAAGCTACTGACCCGCTTCGAGAAGTGCCTTCGGGGCTACACCCGGGCCCTGTTTGCCAGCGAATTCGCTGTCCGATACATTAAAAAGACGCACCCAGAACGTCACTCTGAAGCCCTCGCCTTCGTCGATCGGCACATCTCCGAGCTCCACGCACAAGCCGATGCGCTCGTCCGCGAGGACATGGAGAAGCTGACCGCCGCCGCCGCCCCATCCTCCTGAGGAGCGCACGAGTGAACGTCGTCACCGAGCGGGCGCTGGCGGCGAGCGCGATGGCGTCACCTCGCCATCGAGACCACGCTCGGCGAGTCCTGGGCGATGGGCCTGCTGTCGCGTTGAACAACGCGTGGGGCGCTGAGTGCTGCGTGGGGCGCGCTCAGCCGCCGAAGATGGCCTGCAGCAGCGCGCCTAGCAGCCACAGGCTGAGGCCGACGCTGGCCACGAGCAGCACGCCGAGGCCGACCAGCAGCATCACGACGAAGCCGCGGTCGGCGCGGCGACGCTGCTCGGGCGCCTCGAGGTGCGCGCGCAGCAGCGCGAGGTTGCGCTGGTTGGCGCGCCAGCCGACGTCGAAGATGTCGCCGAGGACCGGCACGGTGCCGACGAGCAGGTCGACGCCGATGTTGGCGGCCATGCGCAGCAGGGTCGGACGCGCGGCGCCGAGGCCGGCGGCGCGGACCAAGATGTAGCCGGAGCCGAGCGCCCCGGCCCAGTCGCCGACGCCGGGGATGAGGCCGAGGATCGGGTCGAGGCCGACGCGGATCTTCGTGCCGGGGATGCGGATCGCCGCGTCGAGCAGGTGGCTCACGCGATCCAGCTGCGCCAGCTCGCGCTGCTCGGCCTGGGGGTCTGACCTGGTCGGGGGCATGCCGGCAGCATAGCGCGCGCGCCGACGCGCTCAGCGCAGGCTGAAGTAGATCGGCTCGAGGCGCGCCGCGAGCCGGCCGGGGCCCACACCGCGTTATCTGGGGTGGCCCCGGCCGCCAGCGCGCGCGCTGCGTCATCATCGAGATCACCCCAAGCTGCGAGGCTGGACGCCGCCTCTTCGGCATTTTTATGTCCCTTGAGACAGCACAACCCCGTCACCGCGTCAACCCGGTGATCGCTCCCCGCGAGCTCTCCCGCGAGGCCTCGCTCCTGCGTCTCGCCGATTCCCCCAGTGTCAGCAAAGTTGTCGCGTTCACCTGAACCACCGAGGGGGCTGAGAAGCAGAGCAGTGAGATGACCAGCGAGTTAACGGAAGTGAAGAAGAGCGTGAGCGAGGACGATCTCGAGATCCAGATCCAGATCGAGGAGGACGAGGAAAACACGGAGGGCCTGGGGGTCGGCCGTGAGGAGAACGAGGCGGTGGCGGGGATCGCAGGCGAGGTGATCATGGTGATCCCGCGGCACGTGCAGGTCATGATGGATCGTCGAGCGGACGATGGGGCCCTGTGCATCCGGATCGCGGTGGGAGGTCTTCGGTGACGGGGACATCGTACACCGAGGGCTTTAAGGCCCAGATCGTCGCGAAGCTCACGACGTCGGGACGATCGGTCTCGGAGATCGCCAAGGAGCTCGGCCTGCATCCCGGGCTGCTCTATCGGTGGCGACGAGAATCGGCTAGGAGAGGCTTCATGGTGACACGCCCGCAGCCCCCCAAGATGATCGCCCAAAGCGCCGCCCAGGAGGCCGCAGAGGCGCCGCAGAGGCGACCGCAGGACTGGTCGCCGGACGAGAAGATCGCGGTCGTGATGGAGTCGCTGAAGCTCGACGAGGCGCAGCTGGGCGGCCTCTTGCGCCGACGTGGGCTGCACCAGGCGACGCTCGACGAGTGGCGCGAGACGATGCTGCGCGGCGGCAAGGCGGAGCTAGCTGGGCGCCAGGAGAAGGCCACCGGCGCTGAGGCACGGCGCGTCAAGGAGCTGGAGCGCGAGCTCCACCGCAAGGACAAGGCGCTGGCCGAGGCGGCCGCGTTGCTGGTGCTCCAAAAAAAAGTCCGCGCCCTCTTGGAGGGCGTGGAAGACGACACATAGCGCGCGAGCGCGCGGCGATCATGGGCCTCATCCAAGCAGCCACGGCGATGGGCGCGACGCTGACGCGCGCATGCGAGTGCCTGGGGCTCTCGAGCCGGACGCTTCAGCGCTGGCGCGAGGAGGGGGCGGTGACGATCAACGGCGAGGCCCGGCGACGACGCCCCACAACAAGCTCAGCGCGGAGGAGGAGGCCGAGGTGCTGCGGGTCGCGACCTCGGCAGACTTCGCGGACTTGTCGCCGAACCAGATCGTGCCGCACCTGGCGACTCACGGGATCTATATCGGCTCCGAGTCGACGATCTACCGTCGCCTGCACGCCGCCGGGATGATGCGGCATCGTGGCCGCGCGCGGGCGCCGAGCCGGCGGCCACGCGCGCTCACAGCGACAGGACCCGATCAGCTCTATTCGTGGGATATCACCTACCTACCGACGAAGATCAGCGGCCGCTTCGTGTACCTGTACACGATCATCGATATCTGGAGCCGTAAGATCATCGCAGCAGAGGTGCACGAGCGTGAGTGCGGCGCGATCGCAGCGGACCTGGTCGAAAGGACTTGCGCCGCGGCGGCGCGATCTGGTAAGCCGCTGTGGCTGCACTCCGGACAACGGCGCGCCGATGAGGAGCGCGACGCTGCTGACGATGCTCCGCAAGCTCGGGATTAAGGCGAGCTTCAGCAGACCCCGTACGAGCAACGACAACGCCTACTCGGAGTCCCTCTTCCGAACGCTCAAGTACCGCCCGAGCTACCCCTCGCGGCCGTTCAACGATCTCGACGCCGCCCGAAACTGGGTCGCGAAATTCGTCTACTGGTACAACGAAAAACACCTACACAGCGCGATCAGCTTCGTCACCCCGAGCGATCGCCACGCCGGACGCCACCTCGCGATCCTCGCCGCGCGCAAGGAGACCTACGCGGCCGCCCGCGCCAAATACCCCGAACGGTGGGCCCGCAACACCCGCAGCTGGGACCCGGTCCCCACCGTCGACCTGAACCCTGAACCATAGACCTGATCCGAAGCCGGAGCCAACAACCCGGCCCTGAGCAACAACGCGACAACTACCCTGACATCCACCGGATTCGGCGAGGGTCATCAGCCGCTCTCGCGCAGGATCCGCTTCGCGCGCTCCGCTTGTCCGGGGCCGCCGAAGCGCCGAACGAGGATCCCGAGCCTCTTGCAGGTGTCGGTGATCGTTTGGCTCTGATTGTGACCGATCCAACAGGTGAGCAGCCAGACCTCGTCGATGCAGCCGCGCTTGAGGCTGAGCAGCAGGCGCCGCAGCTCGCCGCCGCCGCGCTCCTTGACGCTGCCGAAGCGGCGCAGCTCACGATGGCCGATGGCGTCGCGATCGCCATGCTGAGCCTGAGCGAGCCCACCGACGAGGGCGATCACGCGGCGCTCGGGCCTTAGCGGCGCCATTGGTAGAGCCCCCCGCGGTTGACCAGGCGCTGGACTTGGAACTGGACCTGGGCGAGCGCGGCGGCGACGCCGACCTGGAGGATCGGCTGGCTGTAGACATAGCGGCCGCCGTGGTTGCCATAGAAGCGACCGAGCGGGTCGATCATCGCGTAGGAGTCCGTCATCGCGTCGTTGTCCTCGGCGACAGGGCCGAGGCCCTCGGCGTGGAGGTTTTTGTGGCGGGCGACGAAGGCGTCGAAGCGCTCGCGGTCGATCAGCAGGGGCTCGACCTGTCCGTCGTTCTGGCCGTCGATCGCGAGCACTTGGAAGACCTTCCAGCGGGCCGGACGCAGCTCGCGGACGAGCGCGTGCATCTCCTCGCGCCAGTTCAGGGCGGTGACGACGGTGTTGAGCTTGAGGCCGATGCCGAGGGTATGGACCCGCGCGGCGTGCCGGCGGCTGCGTTCGACGTGGCCGCCGCGCCCGCGGCCGAGCTCGGCCTGGACCTGCTCATCGCCGCTATCGACGGAGATCCCGACCCAGTCGATTTCATGGGCGTGATCGTCGAGCAGAGGATCGAGGCGAGCGCCGTTGGTGATCAGGGTGGTGACGAAGCCGAGGCGCTTGGCCTCGGCGACGAGCTCGCCGATCTGCGGGTGTAAGGTCGGCTCACCGCCCGCGAAGTTGAGCTTCTCCGCGCCGGCCTCGCGCAGCGCGCGGAGGAGCGCCGCGGCGTCGGCGAGCGAGAGGTGGCCGTCGATGTCGCGGTAGGTGGCGAAGCAGAAGCGGCAGCGGTAGTTACACGGCTTGTAGAGGTGAAAATTGACGGCGATGGGGGGCGGGATGGTGTCGTTTGTCCGGGTCATGCCCAGTCCACCCGCGAGCAGGGGGTGGTGTGACAGGGGACCCGAAAAAAGATTCGGGCGCGGAGCCGCGCGCTACTGGAGCTGGTCGCGCAGCTTGCTCAGCGTGCGCTCTAGACGCTTGCGGACGGCGGCAGCGCTGAGCGGAGGGCTCAAGGCGCGGCCGATCTCGCCGGCGTCATAGCCTTCTGTGGAGGCGAGGATGATCGTGCGGTCGGTCGGGTCGAGCGAGCAGAGCGCGCGGTTCAACGCGAGGGCCATGAACACGTCTACGGAGGGCTCATCGTCCACAAAGTGCCCACGCTCGAGATCGATCGCGCAGGCGTCCGCGAAGCTCTGACGTCGCCAGGCGTTCTTGCGGCGCTGCTGGGTGAGCCAACGAAAGCGCCTCCGGAGGTCGTTGTAGGGCTCTTTGGCGTGACCGAGGCAGACCTCGAGAAGGGCCTCTTGCACGATCTGCGCGGCGAGGTCGCGATCGGTACCGCGGTCGGCGAAGTAGTCGATGGTCTCGTCGCGGCTGCTCTTGCCGGTCGGATCTTTGTGGAGGGTCTTGATGCACTCGTCGAAGCGGTTTTTGCTGCCCGCGCCGGTCCAAGCGAGCCCCGGCCCCGGTTGTCCGAGGAAGGGGTGGTCGTTCGGGATAACCTCGGCGAGTTCGGTGTAGATCGCCAGGGAGCCGTCGATGGGGCCCGCGTGTACTGCCTCCTCAAGCTCGCTAGGAAGGAGCGAGGCGGCCTGAGATGCTGAGGAGGTCGACCGAGCGTCATGGTCGGCGGCCACGCAGACCAGCGGCAGCAAGGAGGCGAAGGAGAGCGTGAGGGTGCCGAGCGCTCCCGCACCGAAGCTCGAGCGTCGGCCGAGCCTCCACACCCAGCGGCAGAGCCGCCACGAGGAGGCGAGCAGCGGCAGGGGCAGGACAAAATAGACGAAGCCGAGGCAGCAGAGGAGGAGCGTGGTGGTGAGGATGTCGGGGACGTCGCTGCCCCGGAGATCCGCACGCACCAAGAGGAGCGTCGGCACGAAGAGGAAGAGGAGCCCGGCGGAGGGGCGGGTGAGGAGCTGGGTGAGCAGGCCGGGCTCGCGCTGGCCGCCGCGCACGATCGCCCGAAGCTCGAGCAACACCATGAGCACCGTGAAGACCACGGCCAACCAAAAGGCTCCGCCGTAGGTGGTCGGCTCGAGGCCGCGGGTGCGCTCCAGCGCCTCCGCGACGCCGATGCTGCCGAAAAAGGCCCCCGCGACCCAGATGAGCAGGACCAGCGGCAGCGCGAAGAGCAGGAGGAAGAGCAAGATCCCGAGGATCAGGAAGGCGCGCTGCCCGCCCGACGCTCCCGAGGGCTCGGTATGCGGCGGCTCGCTGGGCGGCGGCTCAGCCGGCGGGGACGGTGGCCGGGGCGGGGACGGATCCGCCGAAGGCATGGCCCACGGCGAAGGAGCGCTCGGGGGTGGGGGCGCGGCCATGGGCGAGCGAGCCTACCGGAGCTGGGTCTGGTTGTCATGGCGAGCTCGGCGAGTTTTGTCGGCCTGGTGGTATAAGCCCCCTATGTCTGCGCCTGTCCCCGACTTTGCCCCCTTTTGGGAGGAGGTCGAGTCCATCTTCGATCCTGAGCAGCCCGTCCGCGAGCCGCAGCTCTTCGCCGAGCGCGACCGCAAATACGCGCCGATCGTCGCGATCGAGCGCCACCTCCGCGCCAACACCCGCGTCCGCACCAAATTCATCCTCACCGGCACCCCTGGCAACGGCAAGACCTCCGAGCTGCTCCACTGCGCCGCGCGGCTCGCTCGCACCCGCATGGTCGTGCACACCGACATCTGGGAGCACCTCGTCGCCACCGTCGGCAACCCAGGCGCGATCAACCTCCTCGAGCCCTGGGAGATGCTCGGCCTGATCGGCCTCGCCATCTTCCGCGCCGGCAACGACTGCTTCGGCCACAAGTGGGAGCCCCGCGAGATCAAGGCGCTCGAAAGCGCCCTCAAGAAGCTGCGCGGCGGCGAGAACGAGGGCTCCCCCGAGCTCGATCTGGTCACCCTCGCCCGCGGCATCGCGGTCGCCGCGGGTGGCGTCGTCGGCGGCAAGCTCGGCCCGATCGGAGCCTCTCTCGGCGCGCAGGCCGTCACCGCGCTTGTCAAAGCCGCCGCCGACGCGACGGAGTGGAAGTGGCGCCTCGGCCGCGGCGGCGCCGCTCCCCACAGCGACCAAGACAGCGAAGTCCAGGCCCTGCTCAACGCCGTCAATCGCCTCGTGATGTCCTTGCGCGACGCTTACGGGCGCCCCTTGCTCCTCATCCTCGACGGCATCGACCGCGTCACCGACCCAGACCGCCTGCGCGCCCTCTTCGTCGATAGCAACCTGCTGAGCCGCCTCGTTTGCGACGCCATCGTCACCGCTGCCCTCCTGCCGATGCGCCGCGAGGGTCAGGTCATCGTCGGCTTTGAGTGCACCGACTTCAGCAACATCCCCGTCCTCGACCAAAAAGATCCCACCCGACCCGGCCCGGGCATCGCCTACTTCCACGACCTGCTCGGCCGCCGTATCGACCAGGTCCGCGCCAACCTCGCCGAAAAGGGCCTCAAGTCGCCCTCCGACCCATTCCCTGCCGCCATCGTCGATCGCCTCGCATACCTCTCTGGCGGGATCTCCCGCGACTTTGTCCGCCTGATCCGCCTCACCGCCGTCGAGGCCATCGACGCTAAGGCCGAAACCATCAACGAAGATCTGATCGCCCCGGCGATCCGCGACGAGCGCAAGCGACGCGAGCACCTCATGAACAGCGAGGAGATCGCTGTCCTCCGCCGGGTCATGAAGGATCGACGCCTACCAGGCGACCCGATCGCCCTCGATCTGCTCCGGCAAAAGCGCCTCGTTCCCTATCCGAACGACTCCACATGGTACTACCCGCACCCCCTGCTGACCTTGGGCATCCTGCGCCGTGGTTGAGCTCGACCGCGCGGCAGCTCGCCCGAGCACGCCAGGGCCTGCTCATCCTCGCGCGCGGCGCCACCCCGATCCAGCTCGGTCCGGTGATCCGCACCCTCGTACCTGAGCCCCCCTGGCAGGTCGCCCCCCATCTCCACGTATGCCTGGATCCGCCGCAGCTCGCCGCCCTGCCCGCGGGCGCGCACGTCCTACTCCGTGTACGCACCCCAGAAGACGCCGTTTGGCTCAACATCAACCGTCCGCTCCTCGCCATCCGCGAGCTCCGGGTCCTGCTCTGGGCCGACGCCGCCGCTACCGACCATCTACTCCGCGACGCCGTCGACTTCAGCGACTGGATCACCCGGATCATCGACGTGCCGCCCGCCGTCGCCCCTCCCTTCGCCCTGCAAGGTCTACGGGCCGCCCTCGACGCCCAGGCGCCGATCGTCTGGCGTGGCCCCAGCCTGCTCGAAGCCCTCGCCCACATCGCACCCGAGCGCCCGCTCCTCGAGCTCGACGGCCGCGACGCCTACCGCAGCCTGGTCCGCGACCTCACCCGTCCTGGCCTCCCCCTGGTCACCCACCTCGCGAGCGCCCACAACCTCACCCGCTGGGCCTTCGCCCTGGCCCAAGCCGGCCGCAGCGGCTCGTGGATCGCCCGCGACCCAGAACTCCCGCTCGCTGGCCTCTGCTCCCTGCACGCCCAGCAGAGCGACTGGGACGAAGCGACGGCCGCCCTCACCGCTGCCGGCTGGCCCCATGCGGCCCTGCTCGCCGCGTGGCTCGATCTCGAACCTGAACGGATCGAAGCCGCCAAGGGTCGCTCTGAGCCTGATCTGCGGATCCGCCCCGTCCCGTTCTCCCAACACACGACGAGTATTCAAACAAACCTCGACCTCACCCACACGGACGCCGTCCTCCTCGAAGAGCTCGCCCACCTCGGCGACACCACCCCCTCCGCCGAGCTCATCGCCCGCCTCGCCGAACGCGAGCACATCGAAGTCGCGATGGAGCTCGCCCTCACCCGCTGGCAGCGCGGCGAGCGGACCGGCTGCGATGACCTCACCACCTGGCTGCTCGCCTACGGCCGCTCTGCCGAAGCCGCCGAGCTCGCAGGGGCCCAAGTCAGCGCCCACGAGCGCCACCTCCACGACGACCCCACCGACGCCGGAGTGCAGCGCGATCTCTCCGTCTCCCTCGATAGGCTCGGCTCCGTCGAGGTACAGGCCGGCAACCTCGCCCGCGCCCGCGAGATCTTCGCCCGCTCCCTCGAAATCCGGGAGGAGTTGGTGAAGGCCGACCCTCACTCCGCCCAGTCCCAGCGCGACCTCTCCGTCTCGTTGAACAAGCTCGGCGACGTCGAGGTGCAGGCCGGCAACCTCGCCCGCGCCCGCGAGCTCTTCGCCCGCGACCTGGCCATCGCGGAGGAGTTGGCGAAGGCCGAGCCTCACTCGGCCCAGGCCCAGCGCGACCTCTCCATCTCCTTGAACACGCTAGGCGACGTCGAGGTGCAGGCCGGCAACCTCGCGCGCGCCCGCGAGATCTTCGCACCCGCCCTCAAGGTCGCGGAGGAGTTGGCGAAGGCCGACCCTCACTCCGTCCAGGCCCAGCGCAACCTCGCCGTCTCCCTCGATAGGCTCGGCGACGTCGAGATGCAGGCCGGCAACCTCGCACGCGCCCGCGAGCTCTTCGCTCTCGCCCTCAAGGTCGCGGAGGAGTTGGCGAAGGCCGACCCTCACTCCGCCCGCGCCCAGCGCGACCTCTCCGGCTCCCTCGATAGGTTCGGCGACGTCGAGGTGCAGGCCGGCAACCTCGCGCGCGCCCGCGAGCTCTTCGCCCGCTCCCTCGAAATCCGGGAGGAGTTGGCGAAGGCCGACCCTCACTCCGCCCAGGCGCAGCGCGACCTCTCCATTTCCTTGAACACACTAGGCGACGTCGAGGTGCAGGCCGGTAACCTCGCACGCGCCCGCGAGCTCTTCGCTCGCTGCTCCGGTATCCTCGATGAACTGGCGAAGGCCGACCCTCACTCCGATCGGGCCCAGCGCGACCTCTCCGTCTCCTTGAGCATGTTCGGCTCCGTCGAGGTGCAGGCCGGCAACCTCGCTCGCGCCCTCGAGCTCTTCGCTCGCGCCCTCAAGGTCGCGGAGGAGTTAGCGAAGACCGACCCTCACTCCGCCCAGGCCCAGCGCGACCTCTCCGTTTCGTTGAACAAGCTCGGCGACGTCGAGGTGCAAGCCGGCAACCTCGCGCGCGCCCGCGAGCTCTTCGCCCGCGCCCTCAAGGTCGCGGAGGCGTTGGCGAAGGCCGACCCTCACTCCGCCCAGGCCCAGCGCGACCTCTCCGCCTCCTTGAACAGGCTAGGCGACGTCGAGGGCCAGGCCGGTAACCTCGCCCACGCGCGCGAGCTCTTCGCCCGCTGCTCTGACATCCTTGAGGCGTTGGCGAAGGCCGACCCCGACCCTCTCTCTGCCCAGGCCCAGCGCGACCTCTCCGTCTCCTTGAACAACCTCGGGTCCGTCGAGGTGCAGGCCGGCAACCTCGCGCGCGCTCGGGACCTCCTCGCCCGCGCCCTCGAAATCCGAGAGGAGTTGGCGAAGGCCGACCCTCACTCCGCCCAGGCCCAGCGCGACCTCGCGACCTCCTGCGAGCGAATGGCCGATCTCGAAGCTCCCGCGGCGCTACGCTGGCTCACCCGCGCCGTAGAGATCCGCTCCGCCTGCCAGACTCAGGACCCGACGAACGCCCTCGTCGCTCGTGAGTTCGCGGTCGCCCTCCTCCAACTCAGCAACGCCCAACTCTCCGCTGGTGACCGCTCCTCCGCCCTCGAACCTCGCCGCAAGGCCGCCTCCATCTTTGCCGCGCTACGCCGCGCCAACGCCCTCGAGGCTCGCTTCATCCCCTTCGCCGACCAACTCGCCGCAGCGTTCCCCGACGCCTGATCAGGCGCCTGGGCGGGCTGATGCTCGCGACGCGCCTCCTTCACGCTGGCTACGCGCATCTAGAAGCCTGCGCCGGCGCTGGCGTTGATGCGATCTGAGCCTCCCGGAGTGCTGACCGCCGGTGAACATGCCCGGAAGCGAGCGCTCCTTCGCGCGGGGAGGGGCGGAATCAAACAAATTTCATAACTTGACAATGCCGGCCGGCCTACATGATTTTCATAACTAATGATCAGCCCCGCCCGCATCCTCATCCTCACCACCAGCCGTGGTCAGCTCCGGCTCCGGCTCCCCGCCGCCTGCGTCGCCATCGAGGACGACCCCAGGGACTCGCGGGTCATTCGGGCGGAGACGCGCCTGCGAGAGCCCGATGGCGGAGAGTCGGTCGAGGTCGCGCTCTTCCCGGCCGCTGATGACTTCCTGTGGCAGCTCATCGGTTGGCTGCGTCGACGGGACGCCGCGTGTGTACGGAGGGGCGCGTGATGGCCGACGCGATCGCCCTGCACCCGCGCGGCCCTGACCTGCGCGGCCGCACGCTGTACGGCCGCTTCCGCCTCGACGGCCTCATCGCCCCCGGCGGCATGGCTGATCTCTACGAGGCGCTCGATCTCCGCCTGCGCCGTCGGGTCGCGATCAAGGCGCTGCACCCCGAGCACGGCCGCCAGCCCGAGCAACGCCGCAGGTTTTTACAAGAAGCCGTCATCGGCGCTCGGGTCGATCACCCGCACGTCATCCCGATCTTCGATCACGCTGAAGAGCCGGCGGCGCCGGGCGGTGAGCCGGTGCTTTTTTTGGTGATGCCCATGCTCCACGGGATCACCCTGCGCCAGCGGATCCTCGAGGGCGTGATCCCGATCGCCGACGCCCTGCACCTCATGATCCAGCTCCTCGACGGCCTCGCGGCGATCCACAAGCTCGGCGCCGTGCATCGCGATCTCAAGCCAGAAAACTGTCTCATCGTACAGCGTCACGGCCGCGATCACCTCGTGCTCTTGGATCTCGGCCTGGCGAAGGTCCACACCGGCCCCTTGCTCTCGCTCGCCCCCTCGTCGGCGCCCGGCGCCCTGATCGGCACCCTCGGCTACATCTCACCCGAACAAGCGCGACAAGAGCCGATCACCCACGCGGTGGACATCTACGCGGTGGGCGTGATCCTCTTCGAGCTGCTCGCCCGTAGCGTGCCCTTCCCCGGCGCGAACACGCTCGAGGTCCTCAGCGCGCACGCCGGAAAGGTGGCGCCCGCGGTGCGAGAGAAGGCACCAACTCGTGGGATCTCCGACAATCTCGAGGCGTTGATCGCGAGCGCGCTCGAAAAGGATCCTGCCCGGCGCCCCCCGGACGCGGAGTCGTTCCGGAGGCTGCTCGCGGCCGAGCTCGCGACGAGCGACACGGCCGCCGCTGACGGAGTAGGCGGATGCTGTCTTAAGGGACATGATGGCGTCGACGAGGCGAAGGCGGCCCTCGCGGCGTGGCATGACGTTGATGACGCCCAGGCGCGCGCACTCGCGGTGCGCGCGTCCTCAAAAAATCCTGCGTGGCGGCCGCTGGCGTATTTGATCGAGTGCGCCGCTGAGCAGACGCCAATGCCGACGCCCTGATCCCCTGGGGTGCCAGCTCGCCGCCCTCGTCCACGACGCCCGCCGCGCCCAGATCGACGAGCGCCAGTCCTTCCTCCCCCCCGCCGAGGGACCTACGAGTCGCCGGCCCCACCGACGCAGGCGTGCGGGAGCGCACCGCGGTATCCCCTCTGGTAGAGTCTCGGTCGCCAGCATGAACGCCAGCGACGAAGACTTCCTCCGCGCCTTCACCAACGCGATCCGCGAAGGAGCCCTCTCGCCCTCGGATCCGCGCTACGTCGACGTCTTCGCCCGCAGCGACGACGCCGAGGACGACCCCGTCCAGCTCATCGCCCGAAGGATCCGCTTCTCGAACAACGGCGCGAGCGTCCAGCTCTTCTCCGGCTACATCGGCACCGGCAAGAGCACCCAGCTCCTCCGCCTCAAGCACGATCTCGAGGCCAGCGGCAACTTCGTCATCCTCCTCGACATCGAGGACTACCTCAACACCAGCACCCCCGTCGACATCAGCGACTTCTTGATCAGCCTCGCTGGCGCCCTCGGCGATCACCTCGAGCGCGCGGATGTCGCCGCTCCGCGCAGCTTCTGGTCGCGCACCGTCGACCTCCTCAAGGAGCGCCGCATCAACGTCCCCGAGCTATCGGTCGCCCCGAAGAGCACCGCCAAGGCCGCGACCCAAGGAGGTGAGCTTGCAGCCTCGCTCGGCGTCGGCCTCAAGCTCAACATCAAGCGGGACCCTGGCTTCCGCACGCTCATCCAGAAGGCCATGGCCGGACACCTCGCGTCGCTCGTCGGCCAAGCCAACGACTACTTCACCGAGTGCGTCCAGGCGATCCGCGCCCACACCCAGGATCCCGGCAAGCAGGTCGTGCTCCTCGTCGACTCGATCGAGCACATCCGCGGCACCTTCAGCAACGCCGCCGACGTCCAGGACTCGATCGAGCACCTCTTCGCCGTCCAGTCCGAGAAGCTCCGGATCGCCTCGATCCACGTCATCTATACCATCCACCCCTACCTCCGCTTCCGCCTCCCGACCCTCACCACGAGCTTCGACTCGAACATCTACACCCTGCCGATGATCAAGGTCCGCGACCGCAGCGGCGCCGCGTATCCGCCGGGGATTCAGCTGATCCGCGAGATCGTCAGCGCGCGCGGCGACTGGACCCGACTCCTCGGCCACGACAGCGCCAACCTCGACCGGATCATCCAGCTCAGCGGCGGCTACCTGCGGGACCTCTTCGGGATCCTCCGCGACATCATCCTTCGGGCCAAGATGCTCCCCGTCCGCGCGCCCGTCGTCGACAAGGCGATCGCCCAGCGCCGCGGCGAGTACCTGCCGATCCCCGACGACGACGCCCTCTGGCTCGACGCGATCGCCACGCATCATGGACCCGCCCTCCCGACCCGCGCTCACCTGCAGCACTTCGCCGACCTCATCGAGCAGTCGCGCGTCTTCTGCTACCAGAACGGCGAGGAGTGGTTCGACGTCCACCCGCTGATCCGCGAGCACGTCCGCGAGCAAGCCGACCGGATCCGCAAGACCGCCCCTCCCGCCGCGCCGAGGTCGTGATCCCGATGACAGACCTCGAAGACGACGAGAACGACACCGAGGACGCCGACGAGTGGCAGCGCCTCCGTCGGCACATCGAGCTCGTCGACGGCTCCTGGGTCGGCTACGTCGTCGGCGATCGTCCCACGCGCGACTTCTTCCACGATCGTGTCCAGGAGTTCGCCCGCGCCCGCGGTCAGGGACTCGTCGTGGTTCAACCACGGGCCCCCGCGGAGCTACTCCCTGCGCTCGCTGCGATCCTCGACCGCAATGACAGCGCCCTCCTCTGGCTCGACCCCCGCGCCGACCCCGAGCAAGGCGCGCCTGCCCCCGGCGGCGCCGAGACCGATCGAGCCTGGGCCGCCGCCTGGGTCGGCTTCGCCAACCAGCTCAACGAGCACCGCGAGACCCTCCGACGCAGCGGCCACACCATCCTCCTGGCGATCGACCCCATCGCCAAGCAGCTCATCCGCGAGCACGCCCCCGATCTCTGGTCGACGCGCGCCATCGTCGTCGAGCAGAGCGGACCGGCACCATCTCCCCCCCCGCGGCGCCCGCCCATCGACATCTTCCTCTACCACGCCGCCGCTGACGCGAGGACGGCGAAGCGGCTCGCGTCAGCCCTCACGCGACGCGGCCTCGCGCTGACCGTGGACCCCTGGGATCTCCCAACCGGCGCCGACTGGGCCAACGCCTTCGAGGAGCGACTGGCCCGCTCCGAGGGCGCGCTCATCCTCCTCTCCGACGCATTCCTCGCCCGCCCATGGTCCCGCCAAGAGCTCACACTCCTTGCACGGCACGCGCGAGCGAGCGCCCTGCGGCTCTTCCCGGTCCTCCACGATCTCCGAGACCTCCGAGCCATCCCGGCGGAACTCCTTGATCGGCAGTGGAGCGACCTCCGCGGTCAAGAAGGCCCCGATCTCGAGCACCTCCTCGATCGCCTCGCCGAGGCGCTCCGCCCCATGCCCCCCCGCGTCTTCATCACCTACTCCCACGACTCCAACGTCCACCTCGCGCGCGTCCGTGACCTCGCCGATCGCCTCCGCCAAGACGGCCTCGACGTCCGCCTCGACCAGTACGAGCCGCATCCCGCCGAGGGCTGGCTCAAGTGGATGACCCGCCAGATCGACGAAGCCGACTTCGTCCTCGTCGTCTGCACCGACACCTACCGCCGCCGCTTCGACGGCCACGAGGCCCCCAAGACCGGCCTCGGCGCGACCTTGGAGGGCCACCTCATCCAGCAGGTCCTCTACGACGCCGGCACCAAGAACCACCGCTTCATCCCCGTCCTCTTCGACGCCCTTACCACGGACCCGATCCCCCTCGTCCTCCGCGCCTACACCCGCTACCTCCTCGACGCTGGCTACGACGACCTCTACCGCCACCTCACGCGCCAGCCCAAGACCCCGCCCCCTCCGATCGGCGCGATCCGGCCCATGCCCCCTGAGCCGCGCCCCGCGCTCCTCGGCGTCTCGGCCCCTGCCCAGCAAAGCCCCTCTGGCGGCATCGCCGTCCAGAACCACGGCGCCACCGTCCACCAGCAGATCAACGTCCAGGGCATCGTCCACCTCGGCCCCACCCACTTCGCCGCCCCTACGCCCGCCCCCGCGCCGGCCGCGACACCGACCGCCTCCCCGCCCGCGTCCTCACGCATCACCATCCTCCTCGCCACCGCCAACGCCGCTGACCCCGACGCCCGCCTCTGCCTCGACGAAGAGGCCCGCGCCATCGAAGAGGCCCTCCGGCGCGCCCGCCTCCGCGATCGCTACGACCTCCGCAGCATCCACGCCGCCACCTTCGACGACCTCCTCCACCGCCTCGACGACCTCGCCCCGCCGATCCTCCACTTCGCCGGCCACGGCGATCGCGGCGGCGTCCTCGTCTTCAAGGGCCCTGGCGGAGCCGACCAGCGGATCCCCCCTGATAGCCTCCGGCGCCTCTTCGCCCAGCTCCAGCGCCCGCCGGCCCTCGTCGTCATCGCCGCCTGCCACTCCGTCGACCTCGCTCGCCACATCGCCCCCCACGTCGGCCACGCGATCGGCTTCGCCGGCCCCCTCGGCGACCTCGCCGCCCGTCACTTCAGCGCCGTCTTCTACGAGCGTCTCGCCGCCCACGCCTCCCCCGACGTCCCCCGCGCCTTCGCGCTCGCCCAGCTCGCCGCCGTCACCGCCGGCTTCGCCGAGGTCGACGCCGCCTGTCTCTTCGACCAGCGCTCTTCTCTCGCTCAGCCGCCCCGCACCGCATCGCCGGCGCCGCACCCGTCGACCTCGCTGACCGCCGCGGCCACACCACCCCCGACCGCCACCTCGTCCACGCCCCCAGCCTCCGCCCCCCTCACAAAAAAGACCTCATCGACCGCGCGCCCTGCCCCGACCGAGCCCGCCTACCGCTGGCTCCACCTCTCCGATCTCCACCTCAGCGCCGACGCCTCCCCCCTCTTCTGGAGCGTCCTCGACGCCTTCGAGCAGAGCCTCACCGCTTGGCTCCCCAAGCTCGGCGGCCCCATCGACCTCCTCCTCCTCACCGGCGACCTCGCCGCCCACGGCGCTCCCGCCGACTACGACCGGCTCGACGACCTGCTCGCCCGCCTCCAGGGCCTCCTCGAAAAACACACCGGCGTCCGCCCCCTCATCGTCCCTGTCCCGGGCAACCACGACCTCCAGCGCCCTTCGGACGACGACCTACTCCGATACCTCGTTATCGACAGGATCACCTCCAGCCCGCAAGACAAGGCGGTCAAGCACTTCAACAATCGCGTCTGGAGAGACAAGACCCCCTACATCATCGAGGGACTCTTCACGCACTACACCGCCTGGCTCGCCCGCGCCGTCCTCCCGCAGCTCCGCGCCGCCCCCCACGTCGCCCTCCATACCTCCTTCTTCCCCGGCGACCTCACCGTCACCCTCGATCCTCCCGGTCGCTTCCCCCTCGCCCTCGTCGGCCTCAATACCGCCTGGTCCCACTACGAGTCCGGCGACTTCGCCGGCCGCCTCCACCTCCCCGTCGAACAGTTCCTCGCCGCCCTCCCTCCGCCGGCCAAGGGCGCCTCCCCCCTCGACCTCTTCCAAAAATTCACCCGCGCCCTCCTCCTCCAGCACCACCCCCGCCGCTGGCTCACCGAGCCTGCCCGCCGCGCCTTCGAGTCCGAGCTCTACCCCCCGCACCGCTTCACCGCCGCCCTCTTCGGCCACATGCATGAGCCCGACGCCGTCAACGAGGCCCGCGCCGGCGGTCGTTCGCGCACCTACTATCAGGCCCCCTCTTTCTTCGGCCTCGAGCGCTACGGCGAGGGCGCCAGCGAGTCCCGCCTCTTCGGCTACACCTTCGGCCAGCTCTCGCAAGGCGGCGCCCTGCGCGTCTGGCCGCTCCGGGCCCAGCGCAAGGGCGACGGCGCCTGGGCCTTCGACCGGGACACCTATTTCCACTGGTCCGACAACGACCTCGACGGCGTCCTCCTCCGCCCCGCCGACCCCCCGCCGGAGCCCGCGCGTACCCGCGCAGCCGCCCACCTCCACCCCGCCGACCTCGACCTCACCCCCTACTGCACCCGCCTGCGCGATCGCACCCGCTTCATCCGCCTCGACGGGATCGCCGCCGCCGCCAAGGCCCTCAACTACCCGATCGAGCGCCTCTACACCCGCCTGCGCACCCACACCCGCGACCTCGACCGCGCAGGCGCCCCCGATCGCGCCCTCGTCGACCTCGCCGATCTCCTCCCACACCACCGCCGCGTCCTCATCGAGGGCCAGCCCGGCTCGGGCAAGACGACCTTTTTAAAGCTCGCCGCCAGCGTGCTCGCCCGCGACCACCTCGACGAGCCTTGCCCCGACGGCCCCTCCTGGCGCGCCGCCCACCTCGGCCGCGACCTGCCCCGCTCGATCCCCGTCCTCCTCCGCGGCTCCACCCTCTTACATGACCCCAAGGACAGCCGCCGCGGCGACGCCCGCCTGCTCGCCCACCTCGCCGCCGAGACCGCCCCGCCCCTCGACACCCCCGCCGCCGAGCACGCCCGCCAGGCCGCCTGGCACCAGCACCTGCTCGCTGGCGCCGTCACCCTCCTCCTCGACGGCCTCGACGAGGTCGGCGACCCCGCCCAACGCGATCGCCTCTTCGACGACCTCCAGGCGATCCTCCAAGCCTGGCCCAAATGCCAGGTGATCCTCACCAGCCGCCCCATCGAGATCGATCGTATCGTCGCCCTCGGCTTCGCCCACGCCAGCGTCGCCCCCTTCGACGACGACGACGTGCGCGCCTACGCCCAGCGCTGGGTCCACGCCCTCTTCGAGGTCGACCCCGACCGCCACGGCGGCGCCGTCGAGGCTGACTACGCCCGCGCCCTCGTCGACGCGATCCACGGCCGCCGCGAGCTCCGCCGCCTCGCCACCACCCCGGTGATGCTCACCTGCCTGTGTGTCGTCTACTCCAACGGCGGCGGCCTGCCCGAGGGCCGCGCCGAGCTCTACCGCGACACGATCCGCTGGCTCATCGCCGCCCGCGAAGACGTACGCCGCGAGAGGAGCTACGTCAGCGAGCTCCGCGACAAGGACAAGGACCACGCCCGGCTCCGCGTCGTCGAGGCCCTCTCCGCCCTCGCCCTCGCGATGATGGGCGAGACCGGCGAGCCCGGCGAGACCACAAAGCGCCGCGAGCTCAGCCTCGCCGAGGCCGCGCCGATCGTCGAGCCGATCATCCGCGGCCCCCGCTTCGACCACCAGGACCAGCCCACCCGCCACAACGCCCTCTGCGAGTGGCTCCGCTTCGAGTGCGAGTACAGCGGCGTCATCGAGGAGATCGGCCGCGGCCAGCTCCAGTTCAAGCACCTCACCTTTCAGGAGTACCTCGCCGCTGCTCGCCTCGCCGCCTCCCCGCGCGACTTCTGGTGGCCGATCGTCGCCGCCCACCTCGAGGATCTCCAGTGGCGCGAGACCATCGACCTCTTCCCCGGCTGCCTGCTCGATCCCAGCCGCGGCGCCACCGCCGACGCCGACTACCTCGTCAAGGAGATCCACGCTCTCTTCCCCGATCGCCCGTCCATCGTCAGCGCCGCCAGGATCACCGCCCTCACCGGCCGCCTCCAACCCGCCTTCCGCGCGACCGGCTACAGCCTCCCCCAGGACCTCGCCGCCGCCGACGACCAGCTCCGTCGCCAGGCCGAGGCGATCTTCACCGTCGAAGGCGCCGCCAAGGTCGACGAAGCCACCCGGATCGCTGCCGCCGAAGCGATCGGGCTCGCCGGCGACCGCCGCCTCACCCCCGAGAATTTTTTAGGAAATTTCATCGAAGTCCCGATCCCCGGCACGGATCGCCGCTTCACCCTCGGCAAGTACCTCGTCACCGTCGAGGAGTACGCCCGCTTCGTCGACGACCGCGGCTACCACCGCCCCGAATTCTGGACTGAAGACGACGGCGCCGGCTGGACCTTCCGCACGCAACACGGCTGGCATGAGCCAGACATCTGGGAGCAGCAGATCCGCACCCCCAACCGCCCCGTCGTCGCCGTATCCTTCTACGAGGCCGCCGCCTACTGCCGCTGGCTCGCCTCCGAGCACCCCGGGCGTGCTTTCCGACTGCCGACCGAGCGCGAATGGCTCGCCGCTGCCTCTCCCGACGACCGCACCTACCCCTGGGTCGGAAAAGCTCTCACCCCCCTCCACGCCAACTTCGGCAAGCGCGTGAACAACCCGACCCCCGTCGGCATCTACCCGGCGGGCGCGGGACCCTTCGGCCACCTCGACCTCGCCGGCAACGTCTGGGAGTGGTGTGTCGACATCGTCGATCTTGGTCGACCGATCACGGACGACGAGCGGCAGATGTACGGGCCGCCGAGAGCCCTGCGCGGTGGTGCCTGGTGGAGCGACGAGCGTGGTGTGGCGGCCGCCGGGCGCAGCGGGCTCAGGTCCGGGTACCGCATCGACGACGGCGGCTTTCGGGTGGGTTTTGAGCCCGCGAGCCCTTGGTCCTTGATCGTTGGCCATCCCGGTGACCTGAAGCCTTTTCCGGGGTTTCAGGGGCGGAGCCCCTGATCGCCAAAATTCGCTCCGAGTGTCGACACTCGGGGTCTGGAACGGTGTTTCTTAGTGGGACTGTCGACGTAGTGTCAACACAGTTGACCGCGGCTGGTTGATGTGCGAAACCGCTCACCATGAAGATCTCGCTCGCGGAGGCGGCGACCCTGCTCGGCAAGTCCGAGCGGCAGGTGAAGTACTTGATCGCCCAGGGCAAGGTACGGGCGACCAAGGTGGACGGGCGCTGGCAGATCGACGACGCCGATCTGCCGCGGCCTGCGGCGGCGACCCAGGCGCAGGCGATGCGGGCCGAGGTCGCTCGGGCGACGCTGGAGCGGGCGATCGCGCCGCAGGAGCGGGGCAAGTTCTTCTCGGTCACGGACTTGATCGCCTTCCGGGCGGGGGTCGAGCTCTTCCAGCGGGTGCGCGGGCGGCCGGCGGCGGTGGCCTTGCGAGCGGCGCTAGAGGAGCTAGCGCGCGGCTGCCATGCGTTCGAGCCGGCGGAGAAGGCCGGGCACTTCGCGGCGGCGCGGCGGCTGACCGCGTCGGCGGTGACCGAGCTCCACCTTGAGGGCGACGCCGAGGCGGCGGCGATCGCCGACGAGCTCGAGCGCGCGCTGATCCCCAAGCTCTCCGGGCTCTGCGCGACCTTCGAGCGGCGGGCGCGGCGGCGGCGCTTCGAGCACTTCAGCGCCAGGCTGTCCGCGGGGACAGGATGAGCGGCGGCGGGGCGCCGCTCTACGAGCAGACGCTGGCGTTGGCCGCGGCGATCGAGGGGGCCCTGGCCGGTGAGGACGAGCACCCGGGGCTGGCGGCGGGGGTGCTCCAGGGGGCGCTCGCGCTGGTCGACCGGGTGGCGCTGGCGGTCGCAGGGATCGAGCGGGCACGCAGCCTCGCGGCGGCCGACGCGGCCCTCTGCACGCTGCGGGCGCGCCTCGATCTGGCGCTGCGCTGCGGGCTCTGGGAGGACGCGGTTCACTTGGCCGCGGCCGAGCAGACCGAGGCGATCGGCCGGCAGATCGGCGGGTGGCTGCGCAGCCTCGACCGAGGGCCGCGCGGGCACGAGTCGCGCGGATGACGGCGTGGGCTTGCGCGCCGAGACGGCCTGTGCGATATCGCGCGGGCGCCGATTGACCCCGAAGCCGCGCCGAACGCTGAAGAGATGCACCGCTAACGACCATGAAGGCGGCCGCCGAGCGCAACAGGAACAGGTCCAGGAACCGCAACGACAACAACGGCTTTCGGGTGGGTTTTGAGCCCGCGAACACGCGGACCGCGAGCGGTCACCGTGCAGGCGCCGTGGGTCGCACGAGTCGACCCACGCTCCCGGGCCCTCCCGTTCTGGTAGACGATTCGTCGAAGGTCCGGGAGGGCCACTCTTCTGGTGAGGCGATGTGGTGGGGTGATGCGGCGGGTCGGTGAGGTGTTCGGCGCGATCGCGGCGCTTGAGAACCTCTGGGGAGCCTGGCGCGACTTCCAGCGGGGGAAGCGGGGGCGGCCAGCGGTGCAGCGCTTCCGGCCGCAGGCGGCGGAGGTGATCGTCCGGCTGACGCGAGATCTGGTGGCCGGCGAGTACGCGCCGTTTCCTTATCGACTGCTTCGGATCACGACGCCGAAGCGGCGGCTGATCGCGGCGGCTGCGGTGCGCGACCGGGTGGTGCACCACGCGGTCCATCGCGTGCTGGCGCCGCTCCTCGATCCGGGGCTCTCGGCGCAGACGTACGCGTGCCTCCCGGGGAAGGGGCTGCACCGGGCGCTGCTCGCGTTCATCGCCGGATTTCGGCGCTATCGCTGGCATGTCCACCTGGACATCCGCGCGTACTTCCCGAGCGTCGATCGAGGGATCCTGCTCGAGGTGATGGCGCGGCGGGTGAAGGACCGGCGCGCGCTGGCGTTGCTGGGGACGATCGCGGAGAGCGGCGCGGGGATCTACGAGGCGCCGGGGGTGGCCGAGTTTCTAGGGCTGGAGCCGGGTTTCCCGCCAGCGGGGTGCGGGCTGCCGATCGGCAACCTGACCAGCCAGTGGTGGGGGAACCACTACCTGGCGGGACTGGATCACTTTGTGATGCGCGAGCTGAAGGCGCCGTTCTACCAGCGCTACATGGACGACTTCGTGCTCATGGGCGACGACGCGTCGGCGCTAGAGCGGCAGCGCGAGGCGATCGCGCGGTGGTTGGCGGCGGAGCGGCGGTTGACGCTGAAGGACCCGGGGGCGGTGGTGCGGGGGTGCGCGGCGGAGGTGCTCTACCTGGGGCAGCGGGTCAGCCGGGTGGGGTGGCGGCCGCGGGGGGAGACGATGCGGCGCTTCGAGCGGCGGGTGCGGGGGCTCGTGGCAGCGGGGGACGTGGAGGCGGTGGAGCGGTCGGTGGCGAGCTACCGGGGGGTGTTAGGGCTGCGACGGCCACCGACGCTGGGATGAGGGCGACTTTGTCGACAAAGTGTCGACATGAGGGGCGAGTGTCGACGCTCGAACCGAATTTATGGCGATCAGGGGCTCCGCCCCTGAAACCCCGGAAAGAGCTTCAGGTCACCGAGATGACCAATGATCAAAGATCAAGGGCTCGCGGGCTCAAAACCCACCCGAAAGCCGAAGTCGTCGTAGCGGTACCTGGACCTGAGCCTGCTGCGCTCGGCGGCCGCCCACAGCTTGTCGCTATGCCAACAATCTCCCCGAAGCGACCTCCACTCGGGATCGCCCTCCTCGTTCACCGGATCGCTAGCCTCATCCGCACGCAGCTCGTACGCCCGCTCGTGCCACACGTCCCGGCACCATTCCCACACGTTGCCGACGAGATCGAGGTGCCCGAAGGGCCCCGCCCCCTCCGGGCAGCTCCCCACCGGCGCCGTCGTCCCCCCTTTGCCCTTCCGCCCGAACACCGCGAGCCGCTCGCTCGGCCGCTCCTTCCCCCACGGGTACGGCCGCTCATCGTCGCCCCGCGCCGCGAACTCCCACTGCGCCTCGCTCGGCAGCACCGCCCGCAGCCCCGCGCCCTTCACCCCCGGCAGCCCCGAGAGCCACTCGCAGAACGCCGCCGCGTCGTCCCAGCTCACCCCGATCACCGGCCGCGTGTCTCCCTCGAAGCGCTCGTCCTTCCAGAGCCACGGCCGCCGATGCCCCGGGTTCGCCACAAGAAAGCGCTCGTACTGGAGGTTCGTCACCGGCGTCTCTCCCAGCCAGTAGGGCGAGAGCCTGACCCATCGGACAGGCTCCGCCGCGTTCGCCCCCCGCATCCCCATGCGAAAGCGCCCCTCCGGCACCCCCAGCGCCCGGATCCCCGTCTCCGGCTCGAAGAACACCGCCCCCTTCACGATCGCCGCCGCCGCCCCCACCTCTTCGACCGCGCCGCGGTCGAAGACCTCGAGGATCTGCACCCGTAGCTCACGGCACTCGCCCGCGCGAACGTCCACCCACCGCTGCACGGCCCCGTCTTCGTCGAGCTCGGCGGGCCACCGCGGCGCCTCTCCGCCCGCCCACGCGCCGAAGATCCGCAGCCCCTCGCACGCCCACACCCCGAGGGCGTCGGCGTGCGCCGGCTCGCCGGAATACGCGGCTCCGTTCGCGTCGGCGATCACGACGACGCCAGCGGCCTCGTCCGAGACCGCGTCGAGACGCTCCCCGCAGAGCGCCGCCACCTCCTCCAGCGCGCCGTCCTTCCCCCGCAGGAGCGCGTGTCCCTGGCTCTCCAGGGCGCTGGCGACCCGCATCGCCGTCTCCCGCTGGTCCTCGCGGAAGAGCAACGCCAGCAGCCGCGCTCGCGGGCCCGCCTCGACGCCCACGCCCGCGCCCAGCGCCTCGTCCGTCGCGGGCAACCGCCGCCGCGTCGACTCGTGATGCCGGTCCACGAGCCGCTTCGCAAGCAGCTTCGCCTCCCCTCGCCCGGCCGCCGCCAGCTCCGCGGCCAGCGCATGGACATCTTCGTCGCCGACGAAGCGATCGAGGATCCCGAGGGCCGCGATCACCTCGGCCTCCGCCGGCTGCGGCCGCCGCCGCAAGTGCGCGACGAAGGGCGCCGCGCGGGCGGCGGGAGACTCGTAGATCCACTTGTGAATGAGCTCGCTGTGCCGCGGCCAGCCGCGATCGATCTCCAGGAGCTTGCTGACCAGCGCCTCGAACATGCCTGCGCTCGGCAGCGCGACCATGAGCCGGCTGACCTCGTGCCACCACGAGTCATCGAGCGCCCGGGCGACCGCGTCGAGCGACGCGCCCCGCACCGCGCCGATGTGAGCCGCGGCCAGGTACTCCTGCATCCCCAGGTGGAAGAAGCCGAGGTGCCCGACCCCGAACTCCCGCAGGATCCCCGAGCCCTCCAGGAGCCACCGGATCGCCTCGCGCGCCCGCCTCGAATCCTTGCGGAGCTCGCCGAGCCGCCTCCCCGCCTCGTGGATCAAGGTCGCCCGCGGCATATCGTCGCGCTCGCCAGCGCTGTGGAGCGCATGCGCGAGGCGCTGCACCACCGCGGTCGCGGTCGTCAGGTCGAAGGGCGGCTCCTTCCACCGCCCCCCCACCTTGCCCCACCGGCTCAGCATGACCTTGAGGCACTCCTCGTAGAAGGCGACCCGGCTCTCCGGCATCTCCCGCCCGGAGTTGACGATCACGCAGACCAGCGTGAGCAGGAGCGGCGTGCTCTTCATGACGTCCCGCCGCCGCTCGACGAAGAGCGGCCCCCGCAGCGCCTCGCAGAGACGCACGCCGCGGGCCCGCGCCTCACCCGCGCCGATCGACGGCATCGCCCCAGGCGCCGCCTCGAACCACTGCATCACCAACTTCTCGGCCTGGTCATCGCTCAGCGGCTGGAGGTCGAAGGGCAGGAAGCGCCCCGAGAGCCGCACCTTGCCGCGGTAGCCGGTGTAGCGGCTCGACACGATCGCCCGCGCCTCCTTCGCCCCGAGCAGCGCCCCGTCGAGGTAGGCGCAGAGGTGCGCCCGCTCCGACTCCTGCGCGACCTCGTCGAGGCCATCGGCGAGCACGAGGAGCCGGCCGTACCGCCACAGCTCCTCGCCGAGCGCCCGATCCAGGGGCCGATCCTTGTCAGCGATCGCCAGCTCATCGCCGATCCACTCGCCGATCCCCCGCCCCGCGACGCCCGCGAAGTGCCGCAGCGGCAGCCACACCGGCAGCGTCCCCGCCGCGAGCCCCATCCTCACCGCGTCGTCGCGCACCTCGAAGAGGATCTTCTGCAGCGCCGTCGTCTTCCCCGACCCCGGGTGCCCCAGGATCAACGCGTGCCGGCTCGGCAGCCCGTGAAGGATCGCCTCCACATCGATCGTCGTCGCCGCTTCCTCCTCCTCGTGCCGCTCTTTCGCCGCCCCGAAGCTCGCGCGCCCCTGCACGATCACCTGCTGTTGGATCGTCGCCCCCGCGTTGTCGACCTTCACCTCGCCGCCCGGTGGTGCCCACCGCCCCGGCCGCCGCCGCGCCCCCTCGCGCACGCCGTCGCTCGCCGGCATCACCTGGCAGGCGTCGCTCGGCGCCGCCCGCAGCGCCACATAGATCGCCGAAAGGTCCAGCTTCATCTCCCCGCCCGCGACCCCGATCATGTCCACCTTCGCCTCGCGCCTCGCCAACCAGGCGCGGTACGTCTTCACCGCGACCGGCTCCTCCACCGCCACCCGCGTCGCCGCGCCTCCGCGCACCTCCGACAACTCCGGCGCTCGCAGCCCTTTGCCCCGCGTCGGCCGCCCTGACGCCGTCTCCCCCCGCAGCCCCGCCGCCAGCTCGCGCAGCGCCGCAAAATACGCCTCGCCACTCTTCCCGCGGAAGTCGACCCACGCCCGCGTCGCCAGCATCGCCGGCATCTCCGCGGCCTCATAGAGCACCGGCACGATCCGCATCCCGCGTCCCACCGCCTCGCCCATCATCGCCGCGTACTCCTCCCGCACCCACGGCCGCCCGAGCGCCGCCGGCGACACCACCACCACCCCGCAACGGCTCTTCTTCACCCCCTCCTCGAGCGCCAGCGTCACCACTGCCCCCGGCCCCACCTCCCACGCGTCGAAAAACACCTCGAACCCCAGCTCGTACAGGTTCTCCGCCAGCACCGTCACCCACGCCCGGTCCTCCCGGGCATAGGAGATAAAGAGATCCCACTCTGCCGCGCTCACCGGGCCTATCGTACAGCCCGCGCGCGATCACGACCACACCGGCCGAAGTCCACGGCCCCGCCGCACCCCGACTCGCAGGCGCATCCGCAGCCCCAGCGACACCGGCCTGGCCGATCGGCCCGGCACCGCGTGGGCACGCCGCGGCGAAGTCGCGCCCTCGGTCGCCGCACGCGGGCGCTACTTCGTCTTCAAGGCCGACCAGATCTCGCTCGCCAGCCTGCCGGCGGCGTCCACTCCTGCGAGCTTCTCCAGCTTCGCCGCGAGCTGACGGTTGGCCTCACCGGCCTGCTCCAGCGCCCCCTGGACCCGCATCTTCTCCGCCTGCTCGCGGGCGAGCGCCGCTCGCAGCGGTTCGACCTCACCCCGCGACCTCAGCAGCTCCTCCTCGAGCGCCTCATGCACCCCCCGGAGCCGCCGCAGCTCCGCGTCCGCCCCCGCGAGCCCGGCCGCGTCGAGGAGCACCCGATCGAGCGCCGCACCCTTCTCCGCCAGCGCGCGCCCGAGCGCCTCCTCGCGCGCGCGACCCTCCGCCGCTGCCGCGCGCTCGTTCGCCAACTTCGCCGCGAGCTGGTCGGCCTCTGCCGCCACATCCTCCCGGCTCCGCCGCCCGCCGCCTCTGCGTCGCGGCGGCGGCTCGCACACCTCGAGCTGACTCGCCGGCGTCCGCCGCTGGATCTTCCCGAGGATCGCCGGGTCGAGCGCGTGGACGATCCACAGCGTCCAGTGCCGCTTGCCCCGCGCCTCGAAGAGCGGCGACCGCTCCGCGATCAGCCGCGGCACCGCCCGCATCACCCGCGGGCTCGGCATCTCCCCCAGGATCCCGAAATCAACCGCCAGCGAGAACACCTCCGGCCCAGTCCCCGAGAGATCAGGGACCCGCCGCCGACAGGCGTCCGGAAGCCCCGCGAGGAGCTGCGCCGCGAACGAGACGCCGAGCTCCCCCCGCGGCAGCATCGTCGTCACGAAGCGACAGTGTCCGGCGAGCCATCGAAGCCCGCCTTCAAGGTCCTGCACCTGCGAAGCGACCCCGAAATTCTCGACCCCACGTCCACCGCCACCACGCGACTCGCCTGCCATCGCCATCGCCCCCCCTCGCCGGACCCCGTCGCCCCGGTATCCGAAGCGACACCGATCCAGCACCCAGACTGACAGCCCTCGCGTCCCCCGTCGATACCCGAAGTCCCCGCCGCGAGTACCCGAAGCGACACCGCATGCGACACGTACGCCAGCGCGCGCTGGCCCGAGCCCGCGCGCGCGTGACCGTCGAAGCCGAGCGCGCGGACGCGCCGCTCAAAGCGCCGAAGACGTGGGCCTGGTCGTCGCCGCACTCGCTCGTCGACTCGCGTCGGCGAGCGCCGCGGCCGAACGCCTCCGTGGTCGGGCGCCCGCGTTGAGAGCCCGAGCTCCTTCACCGCTCGCGCGACATCGCCCGCGTGCTCTACGGCGCCCGCGCTCCACCGCCGCCACCGCCGCCCTATGGTCCGGGCCAAGTCTTGCCAGGGCGCCGCAATGCGCCGGGCGGGTTCGGCAGCGATCTCAGTGACTTGGAGAGCGACCGCGCGCGGTGGAGCAGATGCAGCGCAGCGCGCCATGCCCGCATACGCGCACCCGTGTGTCAGGTCGCGCTATTTCCGTGATCTCGGGTCGCGCTCGAAGCGGGGTTTTGCTGGCGGGAGCGGGGGCGGGCTGTGTGGCTCGAGGTGCAGCAGGATGATCGCCGAGTTCATGATCGACGCGTCGATCCTCGGCTGCTCCCGCTCGTCGGCGAGGACGAGGGCGAGCCGGAGGAGGTGGCTGATGAGCCGCGGGAGCCCGCGGGCGGCGCGGAGGAGCATCGCCCGCGCATCGTCGAATTTGCCGCCCTCGGGCCGGGGGTTCCCTCCGCGCTTCGTCCGTGATCTCTGAGGTCCAAACCCCAGCCTCAGCTTGACCAGAATGGTGGTGGTTCTACGGGTTCAGATCGACCCGACACACCCGGGCGTCTACGTCCCGCGCCAGACCCACGACTGCGACGCGGCGGTTCTTGTGCGCCGGCATCTGACACAGCGGCCCTCGTCATGAACACCCGCGGCACCCGTCACCTGCTCATCGGCCCCCTCGGCGCCGGCAAGACCACCTACGCCCGCCGACACATCGTCCGAAAGCGGATCGAACGTGAGGCGCTACTACCAGCACGCCTGCCCCAACCCCTAACACCCCCTCCCAGAGCCCCGCACTACGCGGTGGGTCGGACGGATACCTGAGCGCGCCTCCGAAGTCTGGGAGCCCCCTGGGGAGACCGAGCGCTAGCTAGGCGTGGCCGCTCGTCGACGTATAACCCTCCTCAAAAAAGCGCGGCCGAGCCAGTCAATGCCAGCTCGGCCGCGACCGACGAGCGGAGCCTCACGGCTCACACCCGCCGCGGCTACACGTCGCAGATCTGAAAGCGCTTGTTATCGCACCTCGACCCGCTGCACTGCACCCCACGCACCTTCCACCCGGCGTTCAGCCACAGCGTGCCGCCGTTTTCCTCGGAGACCCACCCCGTCCACCAGCAGTTGATCGGCACCTTTGGGAAATAGACCCCGGAGAACGTAGATGTGCACTGCAGGCTAATCTTGTCGCAGTTCCCGCCCTGGCAGACGATCCCCGTGACGCGTGAGTTGATCGGGCAGCCGCCAAACCCGCCGCCTTCCTCCGAGAAATACGGCGTCCAGTACGTGTGCAACGCGGGGACATTCGCCGCCGTGCAGTGCAGCCGCACATTGTCGCACTTCCCCCCGCTACAACCAAACCCAGTCAGCACGCTCCCAGGGTCGCACACCACCGGCGGCCCCTCCTCCGAGGTCCACGGAGTCCACCCCGACTTCACCTCTTGCGGCGCCACATCCCCATCCTCCACCATCCCCTCCTGCACCGGCGTCTCCCCCGCCCCCGGCGCCCCCCCCTCTCGCACCTCGCCCGCCCGCAGATCCTCCTCCGCCACCACCACCGCCCCCTCGTCCTCCACATCGACCATCTCCTGCGCATCACACCCCATCACCATCACCCACGCCAGCCCCACCGCCCACACCCGCCCACACGTCCCATACCCGGAGTTCCTCTCAAAAAGCCCGCTCTTCAGAAGCTTCGTCGTCTCGCGCATCATCGTTCCTTCGGTAACAAGTCCTCGACGCAACATCGCGTCCCAGACCTAGTTCCCGACCACCCGCCCCCGGATCCGAAATGATCGCCTCCTCGCGTCACCCCTTCACGCCTCTCAGGTAGTCGACTCGCTCCCGATCAGCTTTCTGACCTCGGCCTGGCACGCGCGCAGAAAAATGTCGTAGCTCGGAAGGCTGCTTTGATCCTTCCTTAGCTCACTCCTAAGCTCACCGAGCGCTCGAATTTCTCCCACTTGCCTCGCCCCGAAACCTGCGCGCATCGCATGCTTCAAATTAGTCGACTTGTCGAGCAGGTCATGCCACTGATTTGCCAAGCGACTATGGCTACCGCTTCGACCTTTGTCGAACATCTCGAACAGATGGGACATCGAGCTATGATATCGAGCATATGTCATCGCGTCCAGTCGGATAATTCTTAGTTCCTTTTGCTCGGGCGACATCTCGCTTCGCATCGCAGGTGGGTTGACCTGCCCGGCTTGGGCCGCCACGTAAACCTCGGAGGCCGCCAGCAGCTTCTCGGCGCGCTCGACCGCGACATTTGGGCTTACTGGTCTCACAAGGGCCAGCCCCAAGTCCTCAATAAAACGAACGATCTCCCCAATCGGATTGGGTCCACCGAGCAGCAGCGACTTAGTGCCGCCATAAGGCCCTAACGCTGCTGGCGTTATTGGTGGAACCATGATTAAGAACAGACTGCTCGTCGTCTTCGGAGTCCGCGCATTGAGCGAGGTCCATAGCTCCCACTGACAAAAAGGACGCTGACTATAGCGTTGGGTAATCAGCGCGATAAAGATCTGAGCGTCGTCGAGCTCTTGTTGGAGTAGCCCGGGAACACTTACACCCGCAGGTGCCTGGTAGGCGGGCGTCGAAGTGCAGCGCAACTCTTCATCACGCACTTGATAACAGATACGAATCAGGTCTACGAAGGCATCCTTCAGAACCGAGTCTTCATGCGCATGGGAGAGGAAAATCCTGCTCGATTTAACTGTACTCATTTTTGAGTCTCATCAGGAGCACACAGAGGCGCAGCAATCCGGGTTCACCCTCTTGAACGAGACGACCAAGTGGTGAACCAAGGAGTTGCGGCCGATCAGTGCAGGACACGCGGTCTCACCGCCCAGCCCAGTCCCTTCGCCGACAAATCGGCCCCAGTCTCGGAGATTGGAACGGACTTCTCACCCTCATACGAACGAGAATTGCCGCTCCACGCTGCAGAGTACTGCTCTCGTTTGTACACCCTCCGATTCCGACGAGAGAGCGGGTCAGCGACACACCACCTGAGCGTGCGGTCTGCCCCCTCGACACAATTGCCCCTCGCACTCCGACGAGAATCCGGGCAGCACTCCCCCTTCCGCGCGGACAGAGCATAACCCGCTAGCTGGATGAATTGACGGCATGGGCCGACCGGGAACTGCACACCATGAGACCAGATAGAAGGATGCACGTCCTTCCGCCCCGGATTGAGCACATCGACCCTCGCAGATAAGTCGTCGTTCGCGCCCAAAGGGAGACCGATCCGTTGATGCGAGAGATGAAAAGGACGACGGAGATCCCACGCAGCCACGCTCCAGATGCCGACCATCCGAAATAGCCTCGCGGCGAGTAGCTCTCCACCGCGCCTCGCGGGCTTCCCGACCAACCGAATACGGAGCGAAAGCCGCCGGTCCACCACGACGCTGGCGGGGGTGGGCTTGCCCCCCGTGCGCAGGAGAAACGGGTAGGGGAGGGCGCGCTGGATGTAATGGGCCACACCAATCAGTTCATGAACTTGCATGTACACTGCCGCGCACAAAAAAAACCTGGCCCACTTGACATCCTCATCCGTGGCCGCATCGACATCTGCTGACCTGGTAGCGAACTGCGGGCGGCACACCGTGCAGCAATAGACCTCGCGCACCCCGCTGTCCAGCGCCGCGCTCCTGTCGCTTGCCGGCACCTGTACGTTGGCCACCACCTGTCCGTTGACCAGCACCTGTACGTCGACCAGCCCCTGTACGTTGACCAGCACCTTCACGTTGGCCAGTGCGCTGGGGGTGGAGATCACCCGAGACATGATATCCGACTGCCCCCCCCCCGCACGCGCTCGATCTCTTCCTCCGTGGCCGGCAGGAAAAAAACACTCCGCGCGCTCGATGTCTTCCTCGGTCCAGTCGAGGATGTAGCTCTTGGCAGACATCGGCGCTTCGAGGTGCATGAGACGACCCTGCCCGTGTTCCCTTGAGCAGTCAAGCATCAGCTCGCTTGCCTTGTACCGACCCACCTCGCGGTTATTCTTGTAATGCGAATTACTCGAAGGACGTGTTTCTAAGATCCTGCCCCGTTAGCCAGCGGTACGCCCCCGTAAATCACGTATCTCAGAATACACTCCATCCCAGTGGACCTGATTTCCTAGGACAATTTACCCCCACCCACCCGCCGCAGCACCGCCCCCAGCCCCATCGCCAGCGCCAGCGCTCTCGCCTCTTCGAGATTAACCGCCGCCTCCACCAGGTCGCCCTGCAGCTTCGCCCGCTCGAGCAGCGCCAGCGGCAGCATCCAGCCGTGTTGGTTATCGCGGAAGGTCCTGATCGCCGCGCTCAGCTCCTCGTACGCCAGATCCGCCGCTGGGCGGCTCGCCCACGGCGGCTGCAGCCCCCCGCGCTCGCAGATCGCCGCGAGCCGACCGAAGCCGAGCTGGTCGAGGCCACGAGACACTCGCGCCACGTGTGATTTTTGATGAAAAGCCCTCGCACCCTTCAACCTGCGTGACAGCTCCTCGACGCGCTCCTGAAGCTGATCAGCGTCTTCGCCCGCCGCGTGCGCCACCTCGAGCTCATCGAGCAGCATTTCACAACACATCCAGCCTGGCCGCGATCCCAGCTCCGCCGTCGGATCGCCGAGCTGCCGTCGCAGCACCGCCGCTGCGCGCGCAAACCACTCCGCTGCGCCGGCCTCGCCGCGCCGATGTTTGATGTGCCCCTGCGTCGCCAAGGCCTCCATCTGCGCGGTCCCGTGCCCTGACGCCGACGCAAGCTCCACCGCCTCCTCGCTGTAGCTCGCCGCGCTCTCGGGCTCGTCCTGCCACGCCGCGAGCTCTGCCAGGTCATTCGCGCAGATCGCCGCCCGCTCCGCCGTCCGCTCCGCCCCGCCCTCGATCCTCTCTCCTTGCTTATGTAGGGATAGGCCGCGGCGATCGCCTCACGCGCGCCCTCCAGCTCGCCCAGGTGCCGCAGCGCCAGCCCAGCGCGGTGGAGGATCATCGCCTGCAGATCCGGCGCGAGCCCCCTCTTCAGCGCTCCCCACACATACCCCTCGCTTGCGCCTCGCTCCTCAATTTTCAAAAGAAAAAACGGCGCGAGCAGCTCGAGCTCCTCGCTGATCTCGCCGAGGTGCCGCGCGAGGTAGCTCCACTGCTCCCGATGCCAGTCATAGCGCGCGATCTCGTCGCGATAGATCGCGCCGCTGCGAGCACTGGGTCACCCACCCGTAGCGCGCGATGTACGTCGCGGATCCGCGGCCGCAGCTCACGCAGAGACGGCCCCGCCTGCGCCGTCGACGGCCGACCTACAGGCGACGGCCCGCGCACTCGATAATGGGCGCCAGTCGTCATGGATCGATCGCCTCGGCCTCTCGACTGAAGACGCCTCGCGCCACGCTGCGATCGATCACCAGCAGCTCGAGCGATTCTTCGGCGCCTCCCCCTCGGGGTCACCGCAGGCGAGCTGCTCCACCTGCTCGCCGGCCTCGGCCTCGGGCTCGTCGCGATCAAGGCCCTGCACCCCGAGCACGGTCGTACGCCCGATAAGCGCAGCCGAATTTTTTCTAGCGGCCGTGCTCGGCTCCCAGATCGGTCGACCATCTCAGCATGAGCGGGATTGACACCCTCGTCGGCGGGTGGTCAAATCCGCGCGTCGCGCGATTCCGGTCCGTCCTATGCCCCAGCGCCGACTCCTCCTGCTCGCGTCCCTCCCCGATCTCGCCAAGAGCTTCCGGGTCGATCGTGTACACCGCGAGATCGCGCGTCGGGTCGCACGTGCCCGCTTCGGGCGCGCCTTTGAGGTCGTGGCCCTCCCCGCGGTCCCCCACGAGGAGCTCGCCGGCCTGCTCCGTAGCGTCCGTCCTACCGACCTCCACATCCGCTGTCACGGCCGCCCTGACGCCCTCTTGCTCGAGGACCGACACGGCCGGGAGGTCGCCCTCCCACTCTCTGAGTTGCAGCACCTGCTCGCGCCCCACGCCAGGCGCTTGCGCTTCCTCGCCCTCGAGGCTTGCTTCTCTGCCCGGATGGCCGAGCAACTCGCCAGCGCGTCGCGATTGACCGTCGGCATGACCGATCGGATCAACCCCGAGCACACGGAGGCGTTCTTCGCCGCTTATTACCAGGCGATCGCGGGCGGGACCTGCCCGATGGACGCCTTCCGCGACGCCCGTCTCTACCTCGAGATCTTCACGCCTGATGGCGCACGCACCCCCCGCCTCTGCACCTCGGCCGACGGCGGCGACGGCCTCGTAGCCCCGATCTTCGCCGCCCGCAGCGACGACCGCGATGACGACCACGACCAGGACGACGACGCGCTGGGCCAGATCCCGCTCCCAGGGCTCGATCTCGCCCGCCGCGACTTCATAGCCCCCGCGCTGAGGCTTAGCGGGCGAGGCTCCCCGACGAGGCCGACGCACCCGTGCTCGATCAGCTCGATCGCGCGGCGCGACGGGGCGGCCTGGTCCTGCTCGCCGGCCCGCCCGGCGCCGGCCGTACTCGCACACTCGCGCTCTGGCTCGAACGCACGCTCGCCCGCCGAGGCGATGACACCGGCCTGCTCTTCGCCTGGTCCTTCGATCTGGTCGGGCAGCCGGCCGATCCTCGCGCGTTCCTCGGCGCCTTAGCCGATCGTGTCGACCTACCTCGCCTGGCCTGCCTCGAAGGCTCCGACCACGCGCTCGCCCGCGCGCTCGCCCGCGCGCTCCGCCACGAGCGCTTCGTCCTCGTCCTCGACGGGGTCGTGGCTCAACCCGGCGTTGCCGCCGGCGCCTGTGTCGAGCGCGTCCTCCACCCCGGCCTCGCGGCGCTCCTCCGTGGCCTCGAAGGCGCCACGAACGGCGCCTGTGTCTTCACCATCCGCGCCCCCCTCGAGCTCTCCGATCTCGCCCTCCAGGTGTGTGACCTCCACCCGCTCACCCCGGTCGAGGGATCAGCCTGTCTCTGGAGACATGGCCTCTTGATCCCTGAGCCCGATCTGCTCCGCCTGAGCGAGGGCCTCCGCGGCAACCGCCTCGCGCTCTCGTGGGTCGCCCGCGCTCCGCGGGACGCCCTCACTCGATCCCCCGCGCCGAACGCTGCCGATCCGCTCATCGAGGCGATCGACCTCCTCAAGCTCGGCGATGACGCCCGACACGTGCTCACCGCCCTCGTCCTCGCCGGGGGGATCCTCACGGGCGCTCAGCTCGCGCGAAGCTGGTCCTTCCTCGGATCCGGTGAGCTCCTCGAGGCCTTGGCAGCCCTCACTGATGTCGGCCTCATCCGCGTCGAGCGTCGCCTGCTCGGCGCCCCGCCTGAGCCTCACCTGCGGGTCGAGCTCACCCACCCCCGCCTCCGGGATCTGGTGCTTCGCCGCTGCGCCCAGGACACCGGCCCGATCCAGCGCCTCTCCATCGACGATCTCCTCGGCCCTGAGCCTGAGCCGCTCGTCGACGCGCCGCGCGGCCTGCCGGCCCTGCACCAGCGCCTGCTCGCCCTCATCGCACGCGGACAGATCGCCGACGCCCTTCGCCTCTACGTCACCCGGATCGCCTGCTACACCCACAACTTCGAGGATGACGCCGCACCGGAGCCTGATCCCGCCCAGCGCACGGGGATCCCCAAGCAGAAGCAATGGAGCTTCATCGCGCGCGACCTCGGCCTGTACGCCGCTGATCTCGATCTGCTCGCTCCCTTCTTCTCGCGCCCCTTCTCCGCCGTGCACCCCGACCTCGAGTCGGGCACATGCAGCCGCGCTAGCGCTGTCCTGGCCTTCGACCTCGCCTACATCCACCACCGCGCCGCCCTCGCGCTGCGCAACCTCGGCCGCGTTCGCGACGCCGATCTACCCTTCGCGGCCGCCTATCTCCGCTACCTCGACCTCCACGATCTCGAGCGCGCCGCGACCTGCGCGAACGACCGCGCGGAGCTGCTCGTCATGCTCGGTGATCTCGGCCGCGCCCGCGAAGCCGCCGACCTCGCCGTCGGCCACGCCGCCTCGCATCTCGAGGCGCAGGAGCGAGGAGCTGCTCACGTCGGTCGGGCCGCCCAACGTCTGCGCCAGGCCCGCGTCACCCGCTCGCTCACCCACGCCACCCTCGGCCACATCTTGCACCTCAGCGGCGACCTTTCAGGCGCCGCTGAGGCCTTCGCCCGCGCTGAGGCAGAGACTCTGGCGATCGCCAAGGCTGACTCCAAGAGCGCGTCTCCTGGGGAGATCCCGAGCTCGGCTCAATACCTCTTCTCCCGGCCTGGCCTCTACCACTGGATATTCCTCTTAGGTCTGCTCGAGGACTCAGCCCGCGCCGGCGCGCCGCTCCGCGCCGACGCGCTCAACGCCCTCGAAGCCCGCCTCAGCGCCGCCAGTACCTGGAACGCTCGCCCTGGGATCAACAAGGTGTCCGTCAGTTATAGCGAATACGCCCGCGCTCGCCTCTGCGCCGTTCGTCTGATCGTTGCTTAAGCGCCGACGACCGGACGGCGCTCATCGACGCCGCCGAGCTGCACTTCGCCCGAGCCATCGACCTCCTCCACCGCAGCCACCACACCTGGGCCCTCCCTGAGCTCCACCGCGCCCGCGCCCGCCTGCGCGACCACGCAGGCGACCCGCGAGGCGCTACCCTCGACCGCCAAGAAGCCGACCACCTCGCCGCTCGCCTCGACATGCCCGCCAGAGCGTCGCGGTCGACGGGAAGTGGTGCGCAGGCGCGTTCGCGCTAGGCGCGGATTTGACCCCTCGCCCGCGATGATGTCAGCATCGCCTGGGGATCCTGCCGGCGCTCATCGGGCACTTAAGGGTCGATGCGCCGGGGCGACTCTCCGGCGGGCAGAGCGAGTGACTTACGATGACGCCCCAGAACGACCCGCAGGACCTCGAGGCGACCACCCCAGCGGTCACCGACGACGCCCTCTTTGCCCTCTTCAGCGGACCCGACGATGTCCATGACCAGGAGGTGGACGTCGGGCTCGCGCGGATCCGTGAGCGGCTCCTCGGGATCCGTGCCCCCGTGATGATCGGCGGGCTGGAGCTGCGAGAGGTGCTGGGCGAGGGGGAATGGGTAAGGTCTATTGCGCCTATTCGCCGGGGCTCGAGCGGGAGGTGGCGGTGAAGGTGATCCACGTGCGTGGGCGCGACCTTGCGACCCAGGCGCGGGCGCAGGAGCGGCTGCTCGCCGAGGCGCGGATCATGGCGAAGGTGGCCCACGCGAACGTCGTGACGATCCACGACGTCGGGACCGAGGGCGATCAGGTCTACTTTGTAATGGAGCGGATCGCCGGTAAGAGCCTGCGAGAGTGGGTCCGGGGCGACGCGCGCGGATGGGCCGATGTGCTGCGGCTCTTCGTCGGGGCTGGGCGCGGGCTCGCGGCGGTTCATCGCGCGGGGGTCGTGCACAGCGACGTGAAGCCGGAGAACATCCTGGTCCAGAGCGATGGCGAGGGGTCTTTGGCCAAGGTCTCCGACTTCGGGGTGGCGCGGCTGGTCCGCGGCGAGAGCGAGGGCGCCGAGCAGGGGCCGTCGGCCTCGTACGGATACGGAGGCACGCCCTTCTATGAGGCGCCTGAGGTCGCGGCGGGCCGCTGTGACGCGCGCAGCGACGTGTACTCGCTCGCCGTGACGCTGTTCGAGGCGCTATGCGGGGGGCATCCGTACGCGCGGAGCTTTGAGGACGTCCTGTCGACGGTGGGCGGTGACGAGGATACGGCGCGGCTGCGGCACGCGATGGAGGTCGACGCAGGGGTGAGGCGTGGGGTGATCCTATGGACACGGCGCGGGCGTGCGCTGCCGCGGTGGGTGCGGCGGGCCCTCGAGCGGGGTGTGGCGGTCGATCCCGCGGAGCGCTTTGCGTCGATGGACGCGCTGGTCTCGGCGATCGACGTCGACCGCCGACGTACGTCGGGCGCGGCGCTCGGGGTCGTGGCTGCGGTGGGCATGGTGGCGAGCGCGGCGGGCGCGTCGTGGGTGACACAGGAGGCGGCGCTGGCGCCGTGCCGCGCGGGGGAGGAGCGCTTCGCGGCGGTGTGGTCGGCAGACACGCGGGCGGCGGTGGCGAGCCGTGACGCGATGGGGCCGGTCGTGGCGAGAATGCTCGATCAATACGGCGGGGGCTGGAAGGACGCGTACGAGTCGGTGTGCGTGGCGGGCAGCGTCGAGCGCTCGATCTCGCCCGCGGCCCAATCGGCGCGGATGGCCTGCTTGAGCGCGCGGCTCGAGGAGGTGAAGGGGGCGGCGTCGCACCTTTCAACGGCAGCTCCGGAGCGTCAGCTCGAGCTGGTCTCTGCGCTGCGGCCGGTGAGCCTCTGCGGCGCGCAGGTCGACGGGGTGGCGCCGCCGAGCTCGGAGGCGATGAAGTCGCTGGCCGACGAGGCCCGGGCTCGGATCGCGGAGGCTTACGCCCATGAGGTGATGCAGGACTTCGATGCCGCCTACGCCGCCATCGAGCGGGGGGGGAGGCTCGCGCTGCAGAGCGGGTACGGGCCTGTGATCGCGGAGGCAGAGTACCAACGCGGGCGGGTGATCGTGCAAGACGCCCTTCGAAGAGCGCGGCCCTCAGCGCTGGCGATGGTGCCGGGGGGGATCGAGGCGCTGCGCCGCGCCGCCGATCGAGCGGCCTACTTGGGCTACCGCGGGTTGGCGAGCGAGTCGGTCGACTTCGCCGAGCGGACGGCGAAGCGGCTGGGTGCCGGTGGGCTGGTGGTGGACGTCGACTGGGCGCTGGAGCGATCGTTGATGCTGGGAGCGTCGCTCTCGGACAAGGAGCGGGCGCAGAAGAAGCTGACGGAGGGGCTCGACTACCTGCGCGGCGACGCGGGGTCGATCGCCCGGGGTCAGCAGACCACGAGCGAGGCGATTGAGGAGCTGCTGCGGCTGAGAGATCCGGTCGGGGCCGCGCGAGGGCTGCGCAACCGCGGGGATCTCTACCTCGGGGTCGCGGAGGACGAAGCGACCCAGGGGCCGGCCGGTTCGGAGCGTCGGCTCAAGGACGCGAGCGAGGCCGCTGTCCGCGACTACCGGGAGGCGCTCAGGCTGTGGTCAGCGCTGGAGGGCAGGGGGGGGCGGGGGACCAACGGCGCGGTGGTGAAGACCCGGCTGGCGAGCGCGTTGCGCTTCGGCGAGAACACGGCGGAGGCGAGGCGGTTGTGGGAGGAGGCGTCGCAGGTGCTGCTCGGCGAGGGTCCATGCGAGGGGGAAGGAGGGAACGCGATCGTCGAGTACTTGAACGGTGTCGAGGTGTTCACGGCGGACGAGGTCCCCTTGCTGAGGAGAGCGATCGAGTGCTCGATGCTGCCGCAGAAGCGTGCGGAGGCCCTGATGCTGAGCGTGATGCTCGTCCGAGAGCTCGTCGAGGCCGAGCCTAATCCTGCGCTGTCGGCGGAGGCGGAGGCGTGGGAGGACGAGCTGCGCGGGATCGAGGCCGAGCTCCGTAAGCAGGTCGTCGAGGCGCTGGAGCGGGCGGTTCGGAGAACGGAGCTGGCGCTGGGGGCAGGCGACCCGGACGGGGCGAGGCTTCACCTGGGGATAGCGGAGGAGATGGCGCGGAAGGCCGACGAGCAGGCGCCAGAAAATTCTGAACGACTCGCGGATCTTCGTCGGCGGGTCGTGGAACTACGAGGCCGAGGGGGAGCTGAGGGACAGGGGGCAACCTGAACATCCGGCCGGGGATCCCCGGCTCCAACACCGGTGAGAATGATGCCGCAGACTCGAGGAACGATGGAATCCCGCAGCTATCATGAAGTGATCGTGCACCTGAACCCGAGCGCCTCGGGCGACACCCTGAGCTTTACGGTCGACCACCCGATGGCCGAGATCTCCGACGGAGAGTGCAGGATCAAGGACGTCTTCCTCGGCTCGCCCGTGAAGATCAGCGTGCGAGGCCTAGAAACCTTCGACGGGTGGTGGGTGACGGACGCAATCGCCACCCTCGGGGCGACTCAGGAGGTGGATGGTCCGCACTCGATCCACTTCGAGCGCGCGGGCAAGGGGTGTATCTCGCCGGCGATCACAACGCCGGTGACGCAGAAGCACGAGCAGATGATCTCGCTGACGGTGGTGGCCTGGTCGGAGACGAGCCCGGCGACGAGGCCGTCGGGCAGCGAGCCGCGGACGGCGCGAGGCCGGGTGCGGATCAAGATCGTGCGGATCCCGGACGGAGGGGTTGACCGGGTGACGCGAGCCACGAGCGAACCGAGCTCGCTGGCTGTGCTCCTCGAGGAGCACGGCCGCGATCTCTATTGGTTCGTCTCGCGGCTGACGCCAGGAGGTGATGCGCGACGTCGAGAGTCGATCGTCGAGGCGGCGCTCCGCGGGGCATCGGTGGGTGAGGTGCGCCTGCCGATGTGGCCTGCGGCGCTACAGCGGGCCTTTCGGCTGATCGCTGAGGTCGAGCGCTCGGGCGGGCTCAGGGAGCGTCGCTCTCAGGCAGCTTCGACGGTCGCATGGGCGGCGCTCCGCGCCTGGGTCACCGGAGCGCCGACGCGGATCGACGCCGAAGCGGCGCGCTCACGCTTGCCGCTGCCGGTGCTCGCGGCGGTGGAGCTGGTCCGGTTGGGCTTCGATGACCCGACGATCGCGGCGATCCTGGGTGAAGACGGGGGTGCGGGGACGCTCCGACGGGGTCGTTTGGCGGACGTGCTACGGCGGTCGCTGGTGTGGGCCGCCCAGGCGCCGCGGGCGATCCTGTCGCTCATCGCGGGGATCCGGCGCGGTGGCGGCGAACCGGCCGCAGTCCTGGCGATCGCGGCAGCGCAGATCGGCGAGGGCGAAGCGGACGAGGCGAGCGAGGAGGCCGAGGCCGTACGGGAGCAGCTCCGTCGCCTAGGACGGTCGTTCGAGGCGTCGGTGACAGGCGGAGAGAAGGTTCGTCTGGCGATGGTCCTCTACAATCAGCGGGAGCTGGAGGCGGTCGCCCTACTTCGCGACGATCTGCGTTGCCCCGAGATCCTCCCGTGGGTCTACGATCGCGATGCTCTCGGTGATCGTCCGATCCGCGACGAGATCGAGCGGGTGCTGCTACGCGCGGGGGCGTTTGTGGTGGCCGTGGGCGCGCATGGGCTCGGCGACTGGCAGGGCCTCGAGATCTCCGCGGCGATGCGACGGGCGGCGGCTACGAGCGATCGCGCCTCGTTGGTAGTCGCGGTCCTCGAGAGCCTGCGGGCAGAGATGGAGCCGGCGACGGGCCCGCTGCTCGGGGTGTTTCGGCGGGTCGATCTTTCGGATGCCGCCGCGAAGCGAGCGGATCGGTGAGATCCAAGCAGTGATTCTGGGCGCGAAAGGAGCCGAGGAGCGATGACACAGCAGGAAGAGCTCGAAGATGCGGTGGACTCAGCGGTCCGTGGGATCGTGGCGGTGGAGGCGGGCGAAGGTGAGGAGGCGGTCGCCCGCGAGGGAGAGCCCAGCGGGGCGGCCGAGGAGCGGGGCCTGATGGCGGCGTGGCGCAGCGGGGATCGGCGGGCTGGTGATGTCCTCATCGTTCGCTACTACCCGACGCTTCGGCGCTTCTTCATCAACAAGGCGCCGCGCGATGCGGTCGACGACCTCGTGCAGATCACCTTCGAGCAGCTCCTGCGAGCGTCTAGCCGCTACGAGGGGCGGGCGAGCGTGCGGACCTTCGTGCTGGCGATCGCCTACCGCATGCTGGCGCGGCACTACCGGACCTTCGGGCGCAAACAGGGGCGCCTCGATCCGCTGGTAGATACTGTGGAGCGGGTGAGCACGGGGATGTTCACGAAGCTGGCGCAGAGGCTCGAACACGAGCTCCTCTTCGAGGCGCTGCGGCGACTCTCGATCGAGGACCAAGCGGTGATCGAGCTAGTGTACTGGGAGCATGCGACGATGAAAGAAGGCGCGAAGATCCTCCGGGTGCCCGAGCCGACCTTCAAGAGTAAGTTGCGGCGGGCGAAAGAGCGCCTGGAGGCTGAACTGGCGAAGGGGCGCGGCTCGACGAGCGAGCAGCGGGGGGGGCTGGAGACGCTGGAGCGGCTGCGGGCGGAGGTGGGGGTGTAGCGCCGCTGCGGGGGCGGGCGTTTTTCCCCACGGTAGACATGTCCCGGCCGAGGCGATCACGGCCCACCGGCAGGCGCGGCCGAGGCGAGGCGCCGGTACGCGACGCGGTGCTGTCGTTCCCGGGACCGGTGAGGTCGGGCGCGAATTTCACATCTCACACGCGCCTTCTGTGGCTGCGCAGATGAAGCGCTTGAAGTCGTCCTCGCCGAGCCGACGAGTCATGCCGTTTCCTACCAGCGGGTCAGGATCTGGAGCGCCGGCCCCGGGAACCATAGGAGACCGCCCGGTTGAGCCGATCCGATGCCTGGCTGGGACAAGAGGATGGGCCCGTGGGGCCCGAAGGAGATATATGCCGCAATCCATCTTCGTGAGCTACGTGTATGAGGACAAGCGCCACCGCGACAACGTCGCGGGATGGTTCGCCAAGCAGGCTGTAGGGCCTAACCGGGTGATGATCGCCGAGGCATTGGACCGAAGGCAGCAGGGTGAGAACGCGATCAAGGACTATCTGCGCCCCTTGATCCGGGGTCGGCCGCCGTCCTCTGCCTGGTCGGTGACAACACCCACAACAGCAACTGGGTGAGGTACGAGCTCGACGTCGCGACCTCGCTGAACAAGCAGATCGTCCTGGCCCGGATCCCTGGGACCACAGGCGCAGCCCCGTTCGGTCATCGGCACACACGATCGCCGTCCTCGACCCATCCACCCTGATCCAACTCCTCTGAACGAGGAAGATCTCCAACCAACTTGCCCGCCCCGAGAGAGGCGGGCCTCTGCTCTACTCACCGTCGATCAGCACCGAGTCAGCCATGATGGACCCCTTCCACTACGAGATCCTCCACACCGAGAGTGGTGCTGCCGCCGCCGCCGCCGACACGATCCGCGGCCTGATCGCTGCCGATCCGGTCCTTTCGATCGCTAGCCAGCCATGGAAGCGCACTGAGCTGCCGCCGAGCGCGGCCCTCTTCGCGCTCGTCGTCGTCGTCACCGATGACCTCGCGGCGTCACCGCCCCTGGCGCGGCGGGTGACGGCGCTGATCGAGCGCGGGTTCCCGGTGATCCCGGTCGTCGAGAGCTGCGCGACCTACGACTTCAGGAAGGCGCCGGTACCCGCGCTCTCTGCGAGGAACGCAGCAGGGCTCGACGCACCCGAGCAGATCGTCGCGGCGCTCCTCCGACACGGAGGTCTCGCCCGGATCGGTACCGGTGGCCAGGTCTTCATCAGTTATGCGCGCGCCGACGGGGCCGAGCTCGCCACGCGCCTCGATCAAGGTCTACGAGCGGCTGGCTTCCGCAGCTTCATCGACGTCCGCGAGATCGCGGGTGGGCAGGCGATCCAGAAGGCGATCCACCAGGAGATCGATGGCAGCGATCTCTTGATCCTCGTCGACTCGGGGGGGGCCGTCGCCTCGCAGTGGGTCGCCGATGAGCTCGATCGGGCACAAGTCGCCCACGTCCCGCTGCTCGCGGTCACGCCGACGAAGGGCGCCTTCCACCACAGCCTCCGTACGCCACATGTCCCGTGGGAACAGGGCGACTCGATCGAGACGGTCGCCGACGCCACGGTTGTCGCTGCTCGGCGGCTCATCGGCCGTAAGCTCGCGTTCCGCGATCGCGTCGCTCGAACGCTCGAGCGGGTGTGCAAGCTCCGTGGGTGGTCGCTCGGCGAGGATCGAGCGCATTGGCTCGTCCGCGTCCAGCGGGATCTACGCGTCGGATGCAGCGAGGCTGCGCCCACGCCGAGGCGATCGTCAACCTCTGCGATGTTGTCGGGGATGGCCGAGGATGCTGGTCGGCGGGACCCGGCCCTACACCAGGCAGTCCGTTCGCGCCTACCACCGCCTCGGCGGCGACAACGTGTGTGTGACGCCCCTCTCCCGCGTCGCCTCCCGTATCCCCGAGCGAGTCGCCGCGCAGGCCCTCGCCGGGCGTCGCGTCTTCCTCTCCGCGGCGATGCCGGACAGCGACGAGGGTGAGATCGCCGCGCCCTATCTCGCGCCCTTCGTCGTCACCTTCATCCAGACCATGGTAGAGCTCGGCGCGACCGTGGTCTTCGGCGGCCACCCCTCGGTGACGCCGCTCGTCCCCAAGGCGATCGTCAACATCGCCGCAGAGGGCGGCAGCGGCATCGAGCTCCACCAGGCCAAGCGGTGGATCGACGATCTCCCCGGAGGAGGCGAAGGACCGCCGGGTCTTCCCGAAGGTGAAGTGGCACGGCGACGGCGGCGAGGTGAAGTCCGACATCGCCGCCCTCCGCAGCGGGATGATCCGACCCGGTCTCGACGCGGCCGTCTTCGTCGGCGGCAAGATCAACTCGAGCTTCACCGCCGCTGACAAGCCCGGGATCATCGACGAGTTTGACCGCTTCCGCGATGCCTGCCCAGAGAAGCCGGCGTATGTGCTCGGTCTCGGCGGCGGTGCGGCTCGCAAGATCCTCGATCGCGGCGACCCGCCCGGCGAGCTCGTCGATCCGCTGGTGACCTGCGAGCTCGCCACGACCACCGACCCGGATCTAGCGACGGCGTTGATCGTGGCCGACCTGATGGACCGTTGAAATCACCTTGGTACCCCATGAGCCTCTCGATCTTCGTCTCCCACTCCTTCGACCACTCCGACAAGCTCCTCGGCGTCCTCCGCTTCATCCGCAATCGCGGGATCAGGCACGTCGATCACAGCATCCCGGCGTGGGATCCCTACAACGGCCCCGACGTCCAGGCCGAGATCGAGCGGCGTATCCGGCGATGCCACCGCGTCATCGTCGTCCTGACGAAGGGATCCATCGAAGCCCCTGGATACGGGCCGAGGTCGAGTGGGCGAGGAGGTATCGCAAGCCGGTCATCGCCGTCTGGCCCCAAGGCGAGGCCGGCGAGCCGATCCCCGAGGTGGTCGCCGAGTCGGCGCCATATCTGATCGGCTGGCGGGCGACCTCCCTCGAGAAGGCGCTGAACCTCCAAGAGGTGGGCAACTACCGCGCGCTTGACCTGGCGGAGGATGCCGAGCGCGAGCTGGCGGTCGCGAGGATCGTCCAGGGGGCGGGGGTCGCCAGTCTGATCCTCGTCGGCGTCGACCTGATGAACCTCAAGAAGATGCGGGATCAGCTGCGCGCTCGAGGCTATCAGGTCTCGTTCAACGATAACCTGCTTAATCCCCTCCTCAAGGCGCTCCTCGGGGCCGGGGTCGCGGGGCTTCTGGGGTACGTCCTGGGCGACCTCTGCGGTGCCAAGCGGGACATGCCGCGGCAGCTAGCGATCGGTGCCGCGCTCCTCGGGGGCGGAATCGCGGTCCATCAGCACCTGAAGGTGGAGATCCGGGCCCTGGGGCCCCTCGTGCAGATGGATCTGGCGGCTCCCCTTCAGCCGTAGCGGCGATGAATCCGGTCACGGTGACGACGTGCCCCTCCGAGCTGGGCGGCGGGGCGGATCGCGGCCCAAGGGCATTGAGCGGTCAACGCGACGAGATGTGAGAGAAAGCGCCCGATCGCAAGCTCACAATCATTAACCGATCGCGAACCTCTCAACCGGGAACCAAGCCGCTCGATGTTCTTCATCACTCAGCAATCCCCACGGCACAAAGTCTTCGTCAGCTACCACCACGCTGGTGATGAGCCCTTCAAGGCAACGCTCTCGGGCACCATGTTCCGTGACGCCTATGATGACCTCTCCGTCCGCCCCTTGGAGGTCGATGATGGCCTCTCGACTGAGCGAACCCGCCAGATCATCCGCGACGAGTACATCCGCGACGCCACCGTGACGCTCGTCCTCGTTGGCGCCGGCACCTGGCGGCGCAAGTACGTAGACTGGGAGATCGACTCCAGCCTCCGTGACACCAAATACAACTCTCGCACCGGGCTCCTCGGCATCATCCTGCCGACCTACCGCCTGCCCGCATGGGAAGGTGTGATCCGGGCCAACTCTCAGCCGAACCCAACCGGGAGACCTACTGCCCCAACAACATCCCCCACGCCTCTGGGACAACATCAAGAACAGGTTCGCCAAGATGCGGCCATGGCCAACCTCCGCCACCGAACTCAGGGAATGGATCCATGAGGCGTTCCGGCGCCGTGATCTGCAACCCAACCCTTATCTCTCCCGCCCCACGTTCAGCAATAACCGCTCCGAAGCCACGAACGTATGGGATCCCCCCGTTCGTTAGCACCCTCGGATCCTTACGACATGTCCCTCAAAAAAGTTGCCCTCGCCACGCTCACACTCTACGGCCTGCACCGAATATTCGGCGCCAAGGACCCGCAGAAAACGTTCTTCAGCTTCCACTACGATAATGATATTTGGAGGGTAAACCAAATCCGTAACTCGTGGGTCACCTACGGCTCCCCGGAGAAGGCTGGGTTCTTCGATCACTCTCTCTGGGAAACGGCGAAGATCCGCGGAGATGCGGCGATCCGCCGCATCATCGACGACGCCCTTGAAGACTCGGAGGTGACCGTTGTCCTCATCGGCGAAGAGACCTGGCAGAGTCGATGGGTTCAGTACGAGATAAAGAAGAGCATCGAACGGAACAACGGCCTCATCGGCGTGTACATCGACGGCCTCCGTGATAGGTCTGGCCAGCCCTCCCACAGAGGCTTTAGTCCCTTCGATGATTTCGTGATCGAGTCGGGCCACCCTATCACCGACGGATCCACACTACGACTACTCGGGCGAAGACGGCTACACCAACCTCCGCCACTGGATCGCCAACGCCCCGCGAATCGGTGACATCACCGACCTTGGCGACCTCGATCTTGAGAAAGAGTACGAGGAGGACGAGGAGGACGAGGAGGACGAGGAGGAGGAGGACGACGACGACGACGAACTCGTGGATGAAGATGACGAACTCGCGGATGAAGATGACGAACTCGTGGATGAAGATGACGAATTCGCGGATGAAGATGACGACGATGACGACTGACTGGGATCAAAGGCTCAAATCAACCCGCCTAGACCGAGCGGATGTCGGGTAGCCGAGGAGGTTGCTCTCCCCGGGCTCCCACAGAACCCGCCGTGACCTCGACCGGGTACTTGCAGAACTCGACGCGCTGCGTCTCCATCGCGACCTCGTCGAGCCCATCACCCAGCACCAAGGAGACGCCCATGCTTCCATAGCTCCGGCCCGAGCTCTCGCTCGAGCGGCGCGTCCCTGTCGGCACGAGCCAGATCATCGCCGATCCACTCGCCGATCCCCGCCCTCGACGCCCGCAAAGCGCCGCAACGTCAGCCACCCCCGCCCCGGCCGCCGCCGCTCCCTCGCGCAGGCCGTCCCTGCACGATCACCGATCACCGATCACCTGCTGTTGGGTCTTGGGTCTTGGGTCGTCGCCCCCGTTGTCGAACGCTCGCTGCATCACGTGGCAGGCGTCGCTCGGCGCCGCCCGCAGCGCCACGCCAGATCGCCGCCGGTCTAGCCTGCACCGGCGGTGAAGGCGAACGCGAGAAGGACGACGACACCCTCATCGTCAGCGGTGGCGGCCCCGCGCAGCGCGAACTCTCCCGCTGACACCGGCCCCGCGGCTGTCTAGGATCCCAAGCTGGAGCCCTCGTGGGCGCGGTGGGAGGTGTGGCATGGAAGGGGCGATTTTTTTAGGGTTAGATGACTGTCGTAGGCTGTCAGAGGGCTCTCCTTGCTCGGAGCTCCTCATGAGTCGGCCGCGATCGATCCTCCCGGCGCCCGCGCTCCGCGGCCCCTGCTCACCGCCGACGCCGTCGCCGAGCTGCTCGCCGTCACCGATCGGCTATTTACGCCCGCCACGCCCGCGGAGCGATCCCCGGCAGGGTCCGCTTTAGCCGCACCCTCCGCTTCGACCCCGACATTATCGCCGCCTGGATCGCCGCCCACACCGACCGCCGAGGCGCCCCGTGATCACCCTCCGGCCTTGGCGCGGCTCCGACACCCACTTCGAGGTCGACATCGCCCTCGTCGCCCCCGACGGCCGCCGCTTCCGCCGACGCCTCAAAGCCCCCGTCACCGGCCGCAGCAACGTCGAGCGTTGGGCCCGCGCGCTCGAGCGGCACCTCCTCGCCGAGCTGCTCGCCCGCCTGTGCCCCCTCGCCCCGCCGCCGCCCACCTTCCGCGACTTCGCCGTCCTCTTCCTCGACGCTTGCCGGGCCGACCGCCTCGCCTCCAGCACCCTCACCAACTACGACGTTCACCTCCGCGTCCACATCCTCCCCCTGCTCGGCGACCGCCGCCTCGACGCCCTCGGCGGAGCGTGACCTGGTCGCCCTCAAAGCTCGCCTGCTCGACCTCGCCCCCAGCTCCGCCGCCGAGGTGCTGAAGACCCTCAAGGCGCTCCTTCACCGCGCCGTCAAGCTCGGCCACCTCGCCCGCCCCTCCGCTCGGATCCAGATCCCCCGTCGCCCCCGCAAGGAGCCCGTCGCCTACAGCGCCGACGAGACCGCCGCGCTGCTCACCGCCGCCGCTGCTGCTGGCCCGCACGCCCTCGTCGCTGTCCTCCTCGGCCTCGACGGCGGCCTCCGCCGCGGCGAGCTGCTCGCCCTCCGCTGGGCCGACCTCGACCTCGACCGCCGCACCGTGACCGTCCGCGACACCCTCGTCCAAGGCCAGGCCGCCGGCGCCACCAAGACCCGCACTGAAGCCACCGTCGGCCTCACCCTCCGCCTCACCGCCGCCCTCACCGCGCTCGCCGCTCAGATCCGCCTCAAACGGCGCTCATCGAGCCACTTCGTGCTCACCCACCCCGACGGCGCCCACTGGAACGAGGCACACTTTTGCGCGCCTCTACGCCGCCTCGTCACCACCGCCGGGATCCGCTGGCTCGGCACCCACGTCCTGCGCCGCACCTGCGCCACCGGATCGCTGACAACGGCGGCGGCATCACGGCCGTCGCCGCCCGCTCCGCCACAGCGGGCTGCACATGGCCAGCCGCTACGTGGAACGCGGCGCGCACGCGAGGCACCAGGCTGTTGCCTTCCTCGATTAAGCCGAGGATCAAGCAGCCGTCGATGATCGAGACGAGAAGAAAAATAGATGTCCCACAGACATGTACCGCAGCGTCCTTGAATCTCGCACGTCGTCTGTCTATGTTCCCGTGAGCGCGAGGCGAGCGCAGGAGGTCTCAGATGATCACCCTGCGCCCATGGAAGGAAGCAAGAACACCTATGAAGCCAGATATCAACCTCACCGCACCGGACGGGCATCAGTCCGGCGGCGAGTTACGTGCCGGTCACCGGCAAGTCGGCGGCCCGAGCGTGGGCTCGTGGCGGGAGCAAGTGCTCCTGGCGGAGCTCATGGGGCTCTCAGCCGCGGGATCGCGCGAGCGGGCCGCAGAGGCGCCCGAGCACGCTCGCGCCGTCGCGCAGCGGGTGGAGGTGCCCGAGGCGCCGCGGTGCCGACCGTCGGTGAGTTCGCGGTGACCTTTATCGAGTACTGCAAAGGCGGACCGCCTCGCCCTCAACAACTCACGGGCTACGACGTACTTCCAGGGTCCATCCTCCCCCGTCCCCGCTGTGCCGCGTCTGGACGGATCTCGCAGCGAGAGATCCCCGCTCAAGGCGCGGCTGATCCGCCCGCGGTGAGCACGCGGCGAGATCTTGAACCCTCAAGTGTCTGCTCAACCGGGCGATCAAGCTCGGCGTCCTCGAGCGGGCGCCGCTCGAGATCGAGGTGCCGCGGCGGTTAGCGTTGATCGCCGGTATCCCCCACACCGACGCAGAGACGACGGCGCTGCTGGCTGAGGGACCGAGGCGAAGGTCTGGCCAGCGGTGCTCCCCGGCCTCGACGGTGGCCTGCGACGCGGCGAGATCCTGGCGCTCCGCTGGGACGACCTCGACCGCGCGCGGCGGGCGATGACGATCCGTCGCACGCTGGTCGGGGCAAGCTCAGCGACACGAACTAAGGGAGCGCATAGAGGAAGACGGTGGGCAGCGACCCGCCGCCTCGCCGACGCGCTGACGGCCGCCGCACACCTGGGGCGCTTCATGTCGCCGGCGCTCGGCGGGGCTTGCACGGATGGATCCGGGGATCAGCTGCTCCGACTGGTCGAGAGGGCGGCGACCATTGGCTCATGCCCACACCGCTCCGCCGCACATGCGCCACCGGACTCGCCGACGCGGCGGCGGCATCAACGCCGTCGCCGCCTAGCTCCGCCACCGCGGTCTCGAGATGGCGGCGCGTTATATCGACCACCACGCGGGCGCCGGTGGATTGCACTACGCTGGAGAGATAATGGAGACGCGATCCCGCGCTCTGCTATCTCCGGCGGATCAATTCATGTTAGGCTAGACCTGCCCAAAACAATAGAGAGGGTAGGATCGATCCGCTGCAATTATCGGTGGGAGTTGTTTGGTCCATTCGCCGTTAATTGCGATCGCGGCCGAGTGCGGCCGTTCAGGTGATTACTGAGTCGGTGGTCCAGCCGTTTGCAGCGTGAGATGATGCCGTTGGTGCCGCCCGCGTTG
>JADJRG010000026.1 GCA_016712315.1 Nannocystis sp.
GTGGGCGACGATCGCCCGGCGAAGCCCCTCCTCGTGGTGCGCAGCGTCTTCGCTCAAATAAATTCGGAGTGGGGCACGAAGCGCGACGCGACGTCGATCTGGCTGAGCAGGGTAGCATTTTTTATAAATCACGCCGTCCGGGCCGATCACCGGGGGGCCGTGCATGCTGTCACCCATGGTGAGGTCGCCGGGGTGCTCGGCGGTGAAGGCCCGCCGCTCGCGCGTGGGCAGCTGTGTGGGCCGCTTCGAGAGGCCGTGCGCGACCAGGAGACGCCGGACGGTGGACGGGGCGAGCGTGCCAGGCAGAACGTCGTTGGCGCGCTCGAGCGCCTTGATGAGCGTACGGATGCTCCGACGCGGCTGCTCGCGCCGGAGAGCGAGGAGATTGCGGGCGACGAGCTCGGGGATCGCACGACACGTGCCCGCGTCCGCGCGGGTGTGAGGCTCGAGAGCGCTCAGTCCACCTGCGCGATAGTCGTAGCGCCAGCCCTCGAGCGTGCGCCAGCGGGAAGCGCCGCGGCTGACCATCGAGGTAGATGTACGAGCGAGCCGCGGCCTCCTCCAGGAGCTCGCGGATCTCGCCGTGATCGAGGCGCGCGCTGATCAGCGGGCCGAGGATGGAGAGGCGCCACTCGGCCACTTCTCGTCGCTTGTTGGGATCCATGGCGACCTTCTACCGCCTGGGTCCGGCCACTTCGGGTGGGATCGCTCGCAGGACGATCTGTCTGAAGGGATATGTCTTTTGGGTCACATGATACGCAGCCCGGGTAGTAGGAGGTTTAGGAGGTTCGCAAGGAGAGCGCAGGCGCCGAGCGCTGAGGCGAGCGGGCGAAAGGCCGCGAGAAGGGCGCCACGGGTCGCATCGAGGCCGATCGCCGCGAGCGCCGTCGCGATCCGCGGCACGCGCTCCGCGCTGAGCGTGTGCAAGGCGAGACGCGCCGGCTCCTTCGCCCTCGCCCGCCAGCGCCGCCGGGTCCTCGGCGCGATCCTGGCGGCCTTGGGCGGGCCTTCCGCGCCATCGACGACGACAGCCTCGACCGCGGGCCAGCAGCGCCAGAGGTGGCCCGCGAGGAAGGCGGGCACGATCTGGACGACGCCACCGCACCGAGGGCAGATGTAGCGCCGGATCTCGAGCGGCGCCTCACCGACCGGCCTGCGCGTGCGTGTGCCGTGCGCGTGCATCCGCCGACAGCAGCTCCGACACTGCTGCGGCCGATACGCGTCCGGATCGGCGAGCCGCCTGGTGTGCTCGTGACGATCGTGGACGTCGGTGGCGATCACGGTACCCCCTTCACGCTCGACGGGTAGCCTGCGTGCATGTACACTCGGCCTCGCGGTGGCTCGGGGGCGGGATGGTCCCGCCCGGTTGTTTTTGTTTCACACCAAACGTATCCGCCCGATCCCACCGCCTTGACCAGTTCCTCGACTCAATGCCGACGAGGTCCTGCAAGATCAGTGTGGAATAATTAGTAAATTTCTACCGGTGATCGACCCGCAGCACGGTAACGCGGCTGAGCGCCGCTGAGCGCCGCTGAGCGCCGCTCCCGTGCGTTGATCCGCCCTCGATGCGGGAGAGCCGCGCCACGATCCGCCCGTGCTCTCAGAGGGTTAGTCCCCGCTCAGAGCGTGAATCAAACAGTAGGGAGCCCCCGTGTGGAGAGCGATGCGACACACCCCCCAGCCGGCGAGACGCAATCGACGACTTCTGGTAGCGCCCGGCGGTTGGCTAGCCTGCTGCTTGAGGGTCAGCGGTCATGCATGGGGGGCGCGCTGCGCGGGTCCGTCGCGTTGACGTCGTCCCCCTCGCCCCGGCGCTGCCCATCGGCGAGCGCCTGACGGGGAAACGGCGGTGAGGTGGCCCTGTTACTCGGGGGACGCGCGCTATACGCGCCCTGGAAATTCCGCCCGACGCGCGCGCTCGCTCGCGGTACCATCCGCGCGCACCGTGCAGCAAAACTTCGAGGCTCTGGTCCCAAACTTTCGCGCGCAGGCGCTCTCGGAGGCGCTCGCCGAGCTCGCGGTGCAAGGCGACACCGAGCGCGGCGCGGTCTTCACCCGCCCCGAGGTCGTCGACGCGATCTTGACCCTCGCCGGCTACACCGCCGATCGGCCCCTCCATCAGCTCCGCTTGCTCGAGCCCCTCTCGGCGCTGGCGACTTCTTCCTCCGCGCCCTCGACCGCCTCCTCGCCGCGTATCGCCGGTGCGGCGGCGCCCCCTCGGGAGCCCTCGACGCGCTGCGACCCGCCCTGCGCGGCGTCGAGATCCACCCCGCTTCGCTAGCCCGAGCGCGCGACGCCGCGCGTCTTCGCCTCATCACCTGGGGCGCCCGCCCGCGCGTCGCCGACGCCCTCTGCGACGCCTGGCTGTTCGCCGACGACTTCCTGCTCGCCCCGATCGACGGCGGCTTCGACGTCATCGTCGGCAACCCGCCCTACGTCCGCCAGGAGCGGATCCCAGCGCCGCTGCTCGCCGAGTACCGTCGGCGATACAGCACCATCTACGACCGCGCCGATCTCTACGTCCCCTTCTTCGAGCGCGGCCTCCGTCTGCTGCTCGATAACGGCCGCCTCGCCTTTATCTGCGCCAACCGTTGGATGAAGAACAAGTACGGCAAGCCCCTGCGAGCCATGCTCGCCCAGGGCTTCCACGTCGAGCACGCGATCGACATGGAGGGGACGGACGCCTTCCACACCGAGGTGATGGCCTACACCTCGATCACGGTGATCCGCCGCGGCGAGGGCCGCGAGCTCCGGATCGCGCGGCGGCCCGAGGTCAGCGCCGCGTCGCTCGATCGCCTCGTCACCGCGATGCTCAGTGACACGCCGACCCGCGATCCTCGGGTCTCCGTGCTCCACGGTGCGACCGCCAGCGACGCCCCCTGGATCCTCGAGGATACTGGCCCGCTCGCCCTGCTGCGCCGCCTCGAGCAGGATCTCCCCACCGTCGAGCAGGCTGGCCTCAAGTTCCGGGATCGGCGTCGCCTCCGGGGCCGATAAAATTTTCGTCGGTGACTACGAGTCGCTCCCCCGTCGAGGACGAGCGCAAGGTGCCGCTCGTGATGGCTCCTGACCTCGAGGACGGTCTGATCCGCTGGCGCAAGAAGGGCATCGTCAACCCCTTCGAGCCCGACGGCTCCCTCGCCGCTCTCGCTCGTTACCCCCGCTTCGCCGCCTACCTGCGAGGGCACCAGGAGCGGCTCGCTGCCCGTTATGTCGCCAAGCGGAGCGGCGACGGCTGGTACCGGACGATCGACCGGATCGACCCGCAGCTCACCCGCACGCCCAAGCTCCTGATCCCCGACATCAAGGGCCAGGCGACCGTCGTCTATGACGAGGGCCGCTACTACCCTCACCACAACCTCTACTACGTCGCCCAAGGCCCCGCCGCCGGACATGACCCCGAGGACACCTGGGATCTACGCGCCCTCGCCACCGTCCTGCGCTCGGCGATCGCCGTGCTCTTCGTCGCCTCCTACTGCGTCAAGATGTCGGGCGGCTTCCTCCGCTTCCAGGCGCAGTACCTCCGTCGGATCCGGATCCCGCGCTGGCGCGAACTCACCCCCGCCCAGCGCGACGCGCTGCTCGCGGCGCCGGCGACCGACCTCCCCGCGATCGATCGCGCAGTCTTCGACGTCTACCGCCTCGCCCCCGCCGAGATCGCCGCCGCGACCGCCGCCGCCGCCGCCGCGAGGGTCGGCCGCAAGTCATGACCCGGAGTCTGTTACCCGATGACTTCGACGAGCGCTGTCAGAGCGCTGTAAAGCGCTTCTGGAGCGCACGCACATCCGAAGCGAAGGGCGCGCGTCAGGGCGGCTCGCGTGACGCCGTGATCGGCGGCAAAAACATGGACGGTTTCGTCGACTTGGTCAGCTACGTCGCCCGCCACTGCGGCCTCTCGGCCGACGCCGTCCACACTGGGAGCACGAGCGTGGTCCTCCCTGGCTTCTATCGGCCGACGAAGAAGTGGGATACGCTCGTGATCGAGCGAGGCCGCCTCCTCGCGGCCTTCGAATTCAAGTCACAGGTCGGATCATTCGGGAACAATTTCAACAACCGCTCGGAGGAGGTGATCGGATCCGCAGCGGATCTCTGGGTCGCACACCGGCACGGCGCCTACCGGAACGGCCTCATGAGCGCCTCCTCCGGAGGAGATCCCAGACCCCCTACCTCGGGTGGGTGATGCTCCTCGAAGAGTGCGACAGGTCGCGAGCGCCTGTGAAGGTTGATGAGCCCCACTACCCCGTGTTTCCAGATTCGTCGGGGCTTCCTACGCCAAACGCTACCAGATCCTCTGCGAGCGCCTGATGCAGGAGAAGCTCTACTCGTCTGCCGCGCTGGCGCTCTCTGAGGAGGAAGCCGGAACGGAGCACGGGGCCTACCGAAGCCTGTCGGAGGCTACTAGCCTCCGCGCCCTTTCTTAATTTGCCTTGAGGGCAATAGCTGCTGTCGAGAGTGTGGCGAAGTAGGCTCGATTGCAGCAGGCGGCTGCTGGTGAGAACCTGACCACCCACGGGCCTCGCGGCTCGCACGAGCCCAGCCGACCACCTCACCATCCGCTTCAAATCCGTCGAAGGGACCCCCAGTACATGGCCCCCGAGCGCTTCGACGCCAACGCGCCGGTCTCGCCTCGACCCATACGTTCCCGCCGCCGCGACGCCGGATCCGTGGCCATGCCAGCGGCCCCTGCGTCAACGCGCTCATGGCGCAAAGGCCAAACGCCGCCCCCACGGATCTACCTGCGCGTCTCCGGGAACCAACCTCTCCCTCCCAGCCGGTGAGCCGTTCCGCCCCCGGCCCGGACATCACCACCACGGGACCACGAACCCCGCCTGGAGAGTCAGAACCATGCCCAAGTCCATCTTCATCAGCCACGTCCACGAGGACATCACCTACCGCAACCACGTCGCCCGCTGGATCGACGACGGCCACCTCGGCCACGTCGTCGCCACCTCCGAGACCACCGACGTCCGCCAGCACGGCGACAGCGCCATCCGCGCTCACCTGCAGCCCAAGATGCGCGGCGCCGCCGTAGTCCTCGGCCTCATCGGCCAGAACAGCCGGTCCGCTTCCGCAAGCGCCTCGGCCTCGCTCACGGGATCCTCGTCGCCGGCACCCGCCCCTACCCCCCCGACGAGGCCGAGGCCCTGCGCGACCTCGGCCGGGACCGCGTCCGAGTGACCCCTCTCGGCCAGACGGAATCGCCGGGAGGATCATGCGCGTCACCACCGCGCCGGCCATCCAATCCAATAACAACTCACATGCCTTCCCGCGCCGCGGCCGGATGCGTGGCAAACGAGACTAGGCGCTGCAAGTCATTTGCTGACAGAGCCAATTCATCAGCAATGCGAGCCAACGGCCACTTTACCTGAATGATTTCAAGGGCTTTTCGTAGTGCGACGGGATGCTCTTGGGGCGGCTCGTCACGCTCGATAATTCGTTGACCAGTTTGGTTTAGGTACATGAATGCTCTTCGATAGGCTGGCTCCGAAATAGTCCCTAAATCAAAACACCGGCGAACGATAGCAGCAGCCGAAACCTTCCACCGGCGTTTGAGTTCCCAGATGAGGTCCCAATTGACGCGCCGGGGAGCTTCGTGGATGAAGGAGTCTCTGGGAAGAAGAAACGCGGAGCCGAAGTAGTTGGCCTGACGTTCGAGTTCAGGTGATCCCGCAGCAACGTCAACATGCATGATGAGATGACCGAGTTCGTGGCTCGCATCCCACCGGGTCCGGCTTGTGGAACCCTTCTCCATCACCAAGAAGATGATTGGTCGTCCCTCGTTCCAGAGGAAAACGCATCGACATCTCGGCAGCCATCGTCGATCGGGACAATGACGACGCCATGGCGCTCAAGCAGGTTGACCATATTGCCAATCGGGCCAAGACCGATCCCCACCGAGCCCGAACCTCCAACGCGAGTCGCTCCACCTCGTCACGGTTGGCCGGTGTTGCAGCCAAAGCGGTTATCTGTTCGTGGGGAAGAATGACATTCTTCTCTAGAAATGACAGCAAGCCACAGATTAGAGAACCGCGAGCCAGCAACGCACGTCGGTTCTTCTGTGAAGTTGAGCGCAAACTTCGGAAGTGGCAGCGGTCGAGTGGTATGAGCTTATAATCGACGGTGTCCGGAGTACTAGCGAAGAACGAGGCAGGGGTTCCGAGTGCCAGTATGAGTCTCCCGATGGTCTGCCCATCGGGACGCGAACGCCCCGACTCGAACTGACTTACGGCACTTGGTGTCTTACCGATCTTCTCTGCGAGTTCAGCCTTCGTGAGCCCACGGACCTCACGTGCAAGCGTAAGCCGCTCGGGTTCGAAGAGTCGCGCGGCCGAGTGGATGTCACTGGGCCCGATCATCCTAGTAGACCTGGGACGACTCTTCCGGCTCGTCCGCGAGTTCCTTCGGGCTTACGACGACGTCTCCCTCGGGAACTTCCTCAGGTGCCGCATGGCCTTCGCCGCTGTGGTTTCGGGATAGGTCTACCGTAGCGACAGAAGGAGCCTCATCGAGGCATAGTTCCTCGACGTAACTCCATCGGCGGATCCTTCCGCCAGCAGAGTCGGCGGGAATGCAGAGATAGAGGGCGCAGAGGCCGTCTTCAGGGTTGCCAAGATGGGCAACGATCGCGTATCGGCAGGCAGTCACGTCATCGAGCATCGCATCCTCAAGTCCAGGGAGGAGGGGGTGTCCGTCATTCGCACCGTTCTCCGAGGTTGGGAAACACTCCCAGATGTTCTCTGTTGCAGTGCGACCTACCTTGTAGAAGCCGAGGGTGTACTCCCCGCTTTGAAAGCGGGCGAGATTGCCAGACTCCTCCATCCGAGTAAGTTGGATTGGTGTATTCTGGCAAACGGCTCCGAGTTGGAAACACCCCACATGGTACACATTATGGCCGAAGGTCTGAGCGTTGAATCCGTGTTGAGGAAAATGGCATTCTTGGACAATGGCGTACGCGCGCTGTACGGCCGTTCGGATCGCGTCTTTGAGAGACGGTGAGAAGACCTCACGGTAGCGGTCCCCAGGATCGGGGTTCTGGCGACCGAATGGGCCTAGACTGCCGCGTCGAAGTTCAAGGTCCCACTCAGAGACTGGGAGCATCTCCAGAAGTGTGGCGGCTGGCTCGGGGAGGGCGACCGGATCGAAGACAACTTTGGGGAGGATGGTGTTGTGCGCAGCGCGTTCATCGTCAGCCATGTTCGGTTTCTTCCCTCTCGGGCTCGGCGGGTGCATAAAACCGTACCTAATCGCCAAAATCAAGAGGAAAAATGAAGTGGATCGCTAAAAATTTTGAACGTCCAGTAACGGGCGCCTAGGAGCGAGCTCTCCCGATGACGTGCCAACGTCGACCGCCTTCGCTGCGACGTGGGTGTCCGCGGACGCGGGCTCGGGGTTAGGGCCGAAGGCGGCGGCTCGCCCGCTACCGCCCCCACCGACTGGCACGCCATCCCCCCCCCGCCTCCGCCGCGACCGAGCGATCCGCAGCCAGCTCACCGAGCACGGCTTCCGCATCATCACCCTCACCGCCAGCGACCTCCGCCGCGGCACCGCCCTCGCCCAAGACCTCCTCGCAGCGGGTTAGTCCCCTACTCATCCACCCAATCGACGATCACGAGCCCACCCGGCTCGTCCAGGATCAGCCGCCTGCCCTGACGCCGCAGCGTGCCCGTCACGCGGATCCGAGCTGCGCGCCCGTGCGCCGCCACCGCCAGGCTGTAGAGCGTTGGGGGCAGCACCATATGCACCTTCGACGCCCCCGGGCGCCCCTCGATGAAGGGCCTCACCGGCGGCCGGGCCCTCGGCGACGACCGCGACGCCCTCTTCGCCAACCACCGCTGCCGCTTCGTCGTCCTCGACGAGGTCCACCTACCGCGGCAGTCTCGGCGCCAACATCGCCCTGCTCTTCCGCCGCCTCCTCGCCCCCCTCCGCCGCGCCCGCCAGGACTGGCGCGCCAACGATCGCAGCGACCGCCGACTTTTCCCCGAAGTCCTGCCGGTCGCGCCCGCCCATCGGAGGCGCCGATCCCCGCGTGGAACGATCCCGCCGCCCTCCATCGCAGCCTCGCCGCGCTCGCGGGCGCCCCCGCCGACCTCCCCCTCGACCAGCTCGCGCGCCGCGCCGCGATCCTCTGGACCCTCGGCGATCACCTCGCGCGCCGCCCGATGTCGCGCTCCCAGCTCGTGCACGCCATCGCCGAGTCCGTGCCCGAGCGCAAAGGCGCCGACCCCGAGGCCCTCTGCCGGGAGATCGAAGCCGCCCTCATCATCGGCGCAGCCCTCCCCGACGGCACCCCCGGCGCCCTCCGCCTCCGCACCCACCGCTTCATCCGCGGCGGCTGGCGCTTCACGCGCTGCTCGCCCCGACCTGCGGCCGCCTCTACCCGATGGGCGAAGAGCGCTGCGAGTGCGGCACCCGCACGGCCCCCTCTACATCTGCCGCTCCTGCGGCGTCCACGCCTACCGCATGGCCTCGCCCGAGCCCGGCAAGGACCTCCTCGAGCCCTTCGCCGCGCACCACGACCCCGACCACGAGTGGATGCTCTACGACCGCACCCTCTGGGAGGCCGACGACGACTCCGCCGAGCTCGCCCTCCACGATCCCGAGGCCCAGGGCGCGCGGCTAGGGCGGCGCCTTCGAGGCGCGGAGGCGACGATCTCGGCGGTGCCGACGACGCCCCGTCCGCGAGTGGTACACCGACAGCGAGCGGCTGGGCCCCCGCCAGCCCGGCGAACTACAGGAACTGCACCGGCCGCTGCCAGTGGATCAAGAGCAGGCAACCCCGCTCTGACCTGATGCTGTGCGAGGTCCCGGCCTCATTGATTCGCAGCGCGCCTGGCCCGTAGGAGTCGCTCTCGTCGGCTTGGACGCCGTCGAGCATGAAGATCGTCTCGCGGCCGGTGTGCAGATGCGACGGAACTTCAGCGCCGGGCGCTGCGCGCGATTTACACGATCAGGAGCGTACTGATCGCATCAACCGCGCCTCAACAGCGCTTCGCACGAACCAGCCGCGCACCGTCGCGCGAGCGCGCCGCGCCGTTGGTTGAGGGTCGAACGAGCTGGCAGCGCCTCGGCCCGCACGCCGCCCTCGACCACCTCGCCTCAGGTGCCCCCCGCTCCCCGGATTCGCCGACCCTCACCGCGCCAGATCCCCTCCCGCGTCGCCTCCTCCGCCACGCAGCGCTCACAGCGGAACTCTCGGTCTTCGAGCGCCCGCGCCACCGCCCCCACGTCCGCGATCACCCCCTCCGAGCCCGTTCGGCGCCCCGATCAACAACGCGACCCTCTCGCCCTTCATCGCAGGTTGGCCGCTCGCAAGGCTCGAGTCCTCTTCTTCAGCGCGCGTTCATAGTGGACCTGGAGGTCACGGGGCAGGAGGGAGCGGCGGAGCAGCGCGATCGCCTCTTCCTCGAGCGCCAGCATCCGATCGATCCGGGCCTCGACATCCTCGCACGACAACCTGCACGCGGCGCCGAAGCGAACGAAGTGGGTCCGGCCGATATTGGCGCGGCGGCCGTCGATCGACAAGAGCATCGGGTTCTTGTCGGGGTAGTAGGCGCTCGTGGACACGACGTCGTAGATCGGCGAGATCGTGCAACCAGCACCGTAGATCGGCTCGAGCAGCGAGATGTTCTTCAGGTGCAGATCGCCGTTGCCGAGCCAATAGGAGACCAGGAACAGCTCAAACAGCCGCAAGAGCGCCTGACGCGGATCGCGGGTGTGGGCAGCGACCAAACGCGCGCACTCCTCGGCCGAGCCCTCGGCCTTACGCTCCGACGGTTTGTCTGCGAGCTGACAGAGATCGATCTTCCGAAGGCCGCGCGGCGGCGACTCGTCGCTGCGATCGAAGCGCCGCACGAGGTAGGCGAGCGACCCGTCGGCGAGCCGGAGGAGGCCGAACGGAGGCGCTCGTAAGCCCGCGCGTGCCGCCAGCAGCATGCTCAGGTGCTCGTTCTCGGGGAGGTGGCTCCACCGCGATGTTTGGGGCTTGAGCAGGAAGCCGCTGCGGCCGCTCGCGATCAGGAGCTGTGAACCATCCGCGGAGAGCTCCATCAGCGCCTTAGGCTGCACCCCCGACACCGACATCGAGCGCGGCGCGTCCTTGACCCGGGCGGAGAAGGTGCGCTCATCGAGGTCGATCGTGGGCAGGCGCGGCGCCCCCGAAGAGGCGCTGTAGGCACGCGGCGTGGTACGGCGAAGGGCCGAGCTCGGCGCCCGCGAGGTCCCCTAGGCAGATAAGGCAGACCGACATCGTAGCCCTCACGCCGCCGCGGAGTCGTCATCCAGGGGAGGATCTCGAGCGCGCCGACCATGTCGTGACCCGTCGCGAGCAACGCACCGACGAGATCATCCACGGCGAGCTGGTGGCGCTCACGCGTGAGCCCCAAGAGCCACCCCTCGGGCAAGAGCCCCGCGAAGAAGGAGTGGAGGCCGCGACTCGTGTAGGGCTCGGCCTGGAGCGGCAGCGTCGGAGAGATCCCGAGCGCGTCGCTGCGCTCGAGGTACGCCCGATCGTAGGTGAAGCTCGTGTAGCCGCCTCGCAGCTCCTGGAGCATCCCGACGCGCTCGCCCCGCTGGAGCACGACAGCGCGGCGTAGGCGCCCGATCGACACGACCGACTCGATCTGCGCGCAGATCTGGACGAGCTCCGCAGGAGGATCACGATCGCGCCCCAGCAGCCGCCGAAGGGAGCGGCGATCGCCCAGCGCGATCGCGACGTCGATCGTGACACGGCAACCGCCCGCCTCGCTCGCTTCGAGACGGCGCAGCAGCTCGCCGGTCAGCAGCCCGGCCTCAGGCACGCTGAGCGCGAGCCTCGCGAACTCGGCGAGAGACTCGCTCTCGACGCGCTGCACGGCAGACTGAACGAGCGGGTGTTGCTGCTGGGGATCGCGCCGGAGCAGCGCTTGCGCGAGGCCGACGCACTCTTCGGGATCGCGGAGGATCGCCTCGATGGGGAGGTGCGTAGCCGTTCGGAGGAGGTACGTGAGGCACTGCCGACGCAGCGCGTCGACTTCAGGATCACTCAGCCCGTAGCGGCCGCGCAAGCCGCGGAGGAGCGACTCGAGCGTGTCGCGATCGCGGGCACCCAGGGCTCGATCACAAAGGCGAGGTTCGAAGGCCGCTCGACTCCGTCGAGGAACTCGGCGAGTGACAAAAACTCCGGGGCGATCGCGCGGAGGGGAAACGAAGGCTCGATCGAGCGCCGCCTCGCGCCCCAGTTGGCGAAGATCTGGCCGCACGTGGCTCGGACGGGCGACCATGACCCGCTCACGATGACTTGCGTCAGAGCGAGATCGGGTGAACCGAGGCCGGAGACCGTCGGAGATTTCAGCCTCTCGCGCACGAATTCTCCCCACATCTCCAGCAGCCGCTCGTCGCGCCTGTCGACGATCAGGTACTCGGCCCAAGCCTGGTAGGTGCTCGTCCACTCACATGGCGGGGTGTTTTGGATCGTGTCGGCGATGGCGTCGATGATCAGATCGACCCCGTCCGAGCTGCCCCAAAGAAGAACGAACCAACCTGGGAAGCTCGAGATCAGAGACGCCCGTGATCGGACCTGCGCACGCACGAGGCCCTCGAGCGCCGGGACCGTCCGCTTGATACGCGGCAGAAGGCCGACCAGCTCGACGACGGGCGCTTGGGGAGACGCTCTTCGAGGAGGGTCAAGGTCTGCTCGCGGAGCTCGTCGATCTGAGCGAGCGCGACAAGATCCTCGAACCGCGACTCACCCCGGAGGTAGTTCGCGCGAAGCAGATCGAGCTCGACCTCAGTCCACGGCCCCATCGCGCTCCAAGCCGCGCACCAGCGGCGGAGATCCCCGGCAGGGAGCGGCAGGAGCCGCTCTAGAGACTCTCGGCGCGTACGAAGGGTCGTGAGAGCGAGCGCGAGATCACGAGCGCACACCTCTTCGAGCGCCCATTGACGAACCCGTGCGGCGCCGAGGAGCAGACCACCGCCGTAGGCCTGGAGCGCGCTCGACGCTGCGGAGACGTCACGCTCAGCGGTGATGCGATCTTGCAGGATCTTCCAGAGGACCGCGAGCAGCTCGGCGAGCTGCGGCGCCTGTGAGGCCTCGCCGACGCACAACCAATGAAGAGACCGTCCTAAGGCGGCGTTGATCCTCAGGTCATCGATCGGCCGAATTGAGGCCCATACCGCCTGGATCGCCGAGCGCAGCGCGTCACCGTCCAGCCCCTCGGCGTAGAGATCGAGGATCATCCGCCATTCCGGCTCTCGCCAGCGGCTTACGACCTGGAAGGTCCTCTCGGGCGGCTGCTCGCGCAGCACCTCCGCGACGGAGAGCTCGAAAAGAGCGCGGTGGACAAAGGTGTAGTTGTCGTCATGCCAGACCAGCGCGGAGTGGTGTACTCGTAGATCCGCGACGAGCTCACGCGCACGGCGTGTCGCATCGAGCCCCGACTCGATCTGGTGGTCTTCGAGGTGCCGCACGATGACCGCCTCGACCTCCGCTTCTTGGAGTCCTGGTCTCAGCCCCTTCCCCCCAAGCCATCGCTGCCGCGATGTCACGCAGGAGCGCCGCCTTGAGCTTGGAAGAGAGAGGGCGGCCCGCGCTAGCCTCCCAGCGGTCGGCTTGCAGGTGGAGCAACTCACGCAAGATCTCGCTGGTGCGCGAGGGGAGCTCGCCTTGCCGGCTCCACAGCAGCACGATCAACCCGGTGAGCAGCAGCGGCGTCCCCGCGAGCCCCCCAGGCGCGGCTTCGTGTCGATCGCCCGGCGGAGGCGAGCGTTTTGTCGTCGCGCCAGCTCGGGATCGGAGCAGACCTGATGCCCCCATAGATCCAGGACAGCGTCGATCCGCGGGCGATCGAGCGGGCACAACCGAGCCCGCTGAATCGTGGGAGCGCCAGAGTCGCCCAAGAGATCCTTGGCGTGCTCGCTGCGACAGGTGATCACGTACGAACACCGCGGGTACCTCCGCTGTAGCGAGACGATCTTGTTCCACACCGCCCCGCGGAGCTCCGCCGCGAGCTCATCGAGGCCGTCGAAGATCCAACAATTTCCCTCTCTGCGCGAGCGTGCGGAGCGACCGAGCGTCCCACTCGGGCAGCTCGATGCCGCTAAAGATCCTAGCCGCGACGTCGCTGAGCGCGGCATGTTGGTCCATCGTCTGGGCATGATCACGAAGTCGGATCAACACCGGCAGGCGCGCTGTGGGGCGTCCCTCGGGCTCGCGCAGAGCGATCCACGCCGCGAGCGCGCTCTTACCCGCGCCTGGTTCCCCCTCGATGAGCAGGAAGATCGGCGCGGCGCGGCTGAGGATCGGATCGAGATCGATGGCAACCCGGGAGTCTTCGTTCGGCCGATCCGTGAGGAGCTCGTTCTGGGGGGCCACGAACACGTCGAGCAAGCGGATCTTCGCCGAGGCCGCGGCCGAGCTGGTCAACCTGCCGAGCTCGACCTCACCGTGCTGCGCTTCAAGCCAAGCGTAGTAAACCTCGCGCGCCTCCCATAAGAACGAATCATGAAACGGGGAACAGGGCTTCAACGCGCGCGAGCTCGGCGCGGGGCTCGTCACCATCCTCCGCGGTCGCGCGACGGACAGCCTCGAAGACGTCAGGGGAGGAGCCCCCGTCTCTTCGCCTCGTCGACGATCGCGCCGGCCAGCTCACGCCGAGAGCTCCGCTCAGCCAACTCTGGGGCGAACGTCCTGAGTTCCGTGTCATGCTCGATCAGTCGGCGCAGCCCGGCTTCATCGAAGCGCGCGACGAGGAACAACGCCAGCTCAGCTTCGGGGGTCCGCGCTCCCACGCCCGCAAAGATGGCCGGCTCACGCGGCCGCTGTCAATTCACCGAGCTCGCGGCGGTGGACCAAGATCCGGGCAGATCGCGAGCACCACAACCGTGGCGAAGCACACGCCGCCAAGCCAACCGACACCGACACCGAGATCTTCGCCGACACCGCCATCACCTCGACGATCGTCACGCCGCCGTCTCCGACTGTCCTCCCCCGTTGGGCCCGGTTTCGCCCGTCGCAACGCCGCCGTCTCCGGCTGTCCTCCCCCCACGGCGGACGGGAGGTGATCTCCCCGGCGGATCCGTCGGGTCGCGCGACGCGACAGCGCGACGTGTCGGCCGCCGCGGACGCTCGGGCATGCACAGCGATCACGTCCGCGGCGTCAGCTCATCTCCGTGGCGCCAGCGCACCGGCGGGCTCCGGGAAGTGACAGCCCGTCGAGTGCGGCCGCTTACACCGACGGGTGACGCGCTCGCGTAGCGGCATCACCGCTGTCACTGCTCACCGGCGTCAGCCTGGAACCTCACGTGTCGAAGTTGCCGGAGATGTAGGACGGCCAGCGATCACCCACCGTCGGTCCACCGTCACCGTCGTGCGCGACGTGCAGACAGGTGACCGGATCTGCCACAGTCGGGACCGCCTCACCGCTTGACGGCTGACACTCCCGGGTGTCAGGCCCACCCGCCCTGGCCCGTCACCCGACATCCACCTGACAGCGTAGGACAACGAATTCCCCGGTCTAAAAGTGTCAGACGGGCCTTGCAGGGGGCCACCCAACACCGGACGAGACACGCGCTCCCGATGGCTCACCACGACGCGCCCGACCGGGTGGACAGCGATCCACCTCGAACGGAGGCCACGTGAGCGCCCGCGGGTGAGCATCGCTGAGCGGCGCCGATCGCTCATCGATGTACGGACCCGCATGCACGCCCGTCTTCCAGGAGGCCGTGATCGCCGCTCAGCTCGACCACCCTCACATCATGCCCGTCTTCGATCACGGAGAGCACCCCCCGACGCACGACGGCGAGCCCGTCCTCTTCCTCGTGATGCCGCGCCTCGCCGGCCACACCCACCGCCAACGCCTCCTCGACGAGATCAGCCTCACCGACGCCCTACGCCTCACGCTCCAGCTCCTCGACGCCCTCGCCGCCCTCCACGCGCTCGACGTCACCCATCGCGATCTCAAGCCAGAGAACTGCCTGATCACCCGCCGCGACGGCCGCGACCACCTCATCCTCCTCGACTTCGGCTTAGCCAAAGTCTGCGGCGCCCCGTTGCTCTCCCTCGCCCCCAGATCCGCCCCTGGCGCCCTCATCGGCACCCCTCGCCTACACCTCCCCGAACAAGCCCGCGACGAGCCGATCACCACCGCCGCCGATCTTTACGCCGTCGGCGTCATCCTCTTCGAGTTGATCACGCGCCGGCCCCCCTTCCTTGGCCCCAACGCCCTCCAGGTCCTCTGCGCCCACGCCTGTGCCGCGCCGCCCTCGGCCCGCGAACTCGCACCCGACTCGCGGGGCCAGCCATGACCTGAGCGACGAGGGGACGGGTAAGCCTCGACGACCTCGATCTCTGATCCGCGGCGAGGACCCCATCGATCCGGCGGCGCTGGAGCGCTGGCGCGACCTGCCGGCCGCCGTCTAAACGCGACTCCGCCTAAACGGCGCCGCACGCCGCACGCGCTCGGAGCGAAGGGGCGCGCACGCGGCGCATGAAACCCGCGGATGAGCCCGGCGAAGCGGTGAGCAGGAGGCGCGACGCCCGCGGAGATGCGGCCCGCGGTGGAACTCAGGCGCCGTCGAGGCTTAGCCCGCCTTGCGCTGCGCGTCGCGCCTGCGATATCGATCGACATGTCCGCCCTCCGCCGAGTCCGTGGCACAGCGCGCGAGCGCCCGCAGCTTGCAGCACAGCCTGTCGAGGATGCGTGACGAAGTTGCCCTGGGGGGGGGGCCTGCCTGCGACCCGCGGGGGCGGCACGCAGAGAAAAGGCGGCGGCGGGAGGCGCGCGCCTCAGTGAAGTGGGGCCCCAGGAGCAGGCCTTCCCACTTTTTCCCCCAGGGGCTCGCGGGGTCCCCGACGCCCACGACCCCGTAGCCGCGGCTGCGGCGCGGTTCGACCTCGGGGGGGCGTACGGGCGGCGCGGCGGCGGGGGTCGCGGCTCGAGAACCTGACCCGGTCGCGCGAGCTACTGGAAGCCGCGCTCGCTTGTCGGGAGCGACGCGAGGTCCCACTCCGCCACGCCCGCACGCTGCGCTCGCTTGGCTCGACGCTGCGGAGTATGGCGCTCGAGCTGCCGCAGCCTGCCGGGGAGAAGGTAGAACTGCTGGCGCGCGCCGAGTCGTGCCTGCGCGAAACCCTGCCGATCCTCGAAGAGATGGGCCCGCTGTTCGCCGCGGAGCTCGCCCGCTCGCTCGACAACCTCGCCAACTTGTACGCCGACACCGACCGCCTCAACGAGGCGATCCGCCTCGGGCAGCGCGCGCTGGCGATGATCCGTCGCCAGCCGCAGCCCGGAGCCCGGAGCCAGCACGAGTTGCAGATCCACGTGCACCTGCTGCGTCGCCTGCTCGCTCGCGGACGACGCACCGACCGCGTTCAGGCCGTGACCGCGGCGGAGCAGTTGCGGCGGACCGCCGGCGGGCGCTTGCTGGCGTCCGTCGAGCTGGTGTTGGCGCACGCCAACCTGCAACTCGGCGGCCCTGCGCGCCTCGCTGCCGCCCGCCAGGCGCTCGGCCGGGTCCGCCCCGACGACCTTGAGGACCCGCACGCGCAGCAGTTCATCGAGTTACTCGTCCAGTGCGGCGAGCAAGATATCGCGCTGCACCTGCTGCGCAACCGCGTGCAGGAGGCGCTCCGCGAGCGCCAGGAGGCGCGCGCCGATTATCTCTCGGACCACGTCGCCTCGCGCGCGCAGCAGGCTGCGGTTCAGGCGACGGCGCTGATGCTCGACCGCGGCGACGCGTTCGCGGCGTTCCTCGAGCTCGAGAACACCGCCGGTCTGCGCTTCGAGGACGCATACATCGAACTCTGCCTGGTACCGCGGACGCCGTTCGGTGCGGTCCTCGACATGCTGGTATCACACTGTCGTACGGCCTCGGCGATGCTCGCCGACATGGCCGGGATGCTAGGCCATCTGTCGGCGGCCGAGCAGCTCGATTTTCTGCGCGCTCTGCCCATGCCGAGGTTCGCCGACGACGTGTCTGAGCTGCCGGATCGCGCGGGCCGCTGGCTGTCAAACTTCTACGAGGTCGAGATGCCGCAGGCGATCGCCGCCGCGCAGGAGCACGCTGATCGACCAACGGCATTGCGCGACCTGTCCGATCGGCTTGCCGAGAGGTTCGCGCGGCTCGAACACAGCCTGCACGCCCACGAGCCGGCGCTGCGCAGTCCGCCGGGCGGGCTCGGCTATTGGATTGGCGTAGAGGGCCTGCGCGCCGTACTGGCCGAACGTCCGCGGGCCGTATACGTCCGCCTCGCGCTCCACGATAATCACCTGCTCGCGGCCGCCGTCAATCTGCGCGAGGGTGTTATCGAGTCGCGCGGGGTGACGCTCCCGCTGCCACTCGAGCTCCTGCTCGGCCTCGGCCGCGCGCGGCGCGACTTCTCGCATGCGGGCGACCCTGCGCTGACGGCTGCCCTGGCGGCGCTCGACCTGTCGCCTCTGTTCCCCGCCGACTCGGCGATCGACGAATTGGTGCTGCTGCCGGTCGGCCCGGTCGCGTGGTTGCCGCTCGCCGCGGTTGGACCACCCGGACGCATGGCCCTGGACCGCTTCGCGTCGATTACCTGGCTGCCGTGCCTAGCCCCCTTGCGTGCCCGCCTGCCGGTCGTCGTCGAGGGCGTCCGTTCCGGCCAGCTGACCCTCGCGCCGGCCGGCACCGGTCGCCGACCTCGCGCTCGACCCCGTGTTGCCCAACGAGCACCGTCTGCGCGACGAACTGGCGACCCTCTCCGCGCTCACGCAGCGCCTGCCGCACGCCGACGTGCTGTGCTTTTACGCCCACGGCGATCACCCGGAGGTGGGCAAGCGTGAGTCCCCGTACATTGAGCTCGCCGACGGGCGCCTCCACATGCACGGGCCACAGGCTATGGACTGGCGCGGGCTCGAGCGCGTCGAGTTCTGGGCATGCAAGACCGGCGTCGACGTACCCTTCGACCCGCGCTCGTCGCTGGCCGCCGAGCTGTTCGGTGTTGACGGTCAGGCACTCTACGCGGGCGCACGTAGCGCCATCGGTACGCTGCTCTCGGTCAACGACTTCATCACCGCGCAAATCTCCCACGCCTACCGCCGCGAGCTGGTGCGCGGACAGCGGGCCGATCGAGCGTTGTGCACCGCGATGCGACGCTGGCGAGACCGCGAGCTCGAGCCGTTCGTCGCCCAACTCCTCGCCGAGGGGCCGCCGGCTGAGCGCGAGGCGCTCGCGCGGATCTACCGCAGCCCTCTCGTGTGGGCTGGATACCGGTTCGTCGGCGTCTGCGAGCATCGTGGCGAGGTCGTCCGGCGGCCCATGCCGGGCGACCTGAACTCTGAGGAGCAGCAGCGCCTTGGCGCGCTGCTCGACGAGCTTGATGCGCCCGGCCGCTCGATGACCGAGTGGATCGAGGATGAGATCGAGCGGCTGCACGCGGCGTCTGATCCGGCGCCGTCGCCATCCGATGGCCTCGCGCTGGCGCGGCTGTACGCCGCACGGCTGCTCGACGCCCACGAGACGAACCTGCTGCGCGGCTTGGCCTGCGCCCACACGGTGCCGGGCGTGGACTCCGAGCGCTTGTGTGCCCTGCTGTGGCTGCGCTGGGCCACGCGCGGTACGTTCGACTGGGAAATGGCCCGAGCGCGAGGGCCGCTGTCGTTCCGCCGCGCCGGACTCGCGCGCGCCGGGCTCGCGCTCGCTTCGCTGCCCGCCGACGGGGCACCCGAGCTGCGCGCCCTGTTGGCCGTGCTGACCGCGATCATGGGCATGTCCGAAGAGACATGCTGGGAACGTACCGCGGCCTCCTCCGTCACCGCCGCCGCGGCGCGGGTGCCCGCGCTGCTCGCCGAGATGACGTCCGCGGTGCCCGGGGTTGAGGCGCTTGAGGAAGCGGCGGTGTGGTGCTGGTTGCTGTCGACCGCGCCAGCGGCCGCCGACGCGCTCGCCCGCTTACTGCTCGAAACACTCGGCCCGGCACTGCGCGAGATCGGCATTGAGCCGCGCACGTGCGCTGCGACGTCGCTGCTGGTCGCCACCAGCACCGCGCTGGCGCACGCGCTCAGTGTGCCTCCGCCGCTGCGGTACCCGGAGCTCGAATGGCTGACCGAGCCGTTCGCGGTCTCCATGACGCTGGCAGAGCTGCGACGCCAGCCGAGACCTGGCGCAAGCGGCAAGCAGATGCTACGCGAGCTCAGTGCGGCGCTAACGCACGTCGAGACCCACCTGTGGGATCACCCGCAAGGTAACGGGACGCACCTGTGGAAGACGACCGGCTGCGCCGGCCCGAACTATCGCGAGCTTGCCGGTAGCTACGTCGCCGGGATCGTCGACCAGGCGAACTCCGAGCACTTCGTCAGTGTGGTCGCTGCGCAGGCCCAATTCTTCGCCGACCTACGGCGCCCGGTTCTACACCGCCTGGCGAACCTGTGTGCGTGTGCGTCGGCGGAGCGGCGTGCCGGCGCATGGCAGCAGTGGCGGATGGCACGAGGGGCAATCGCGGCAATCCAGCAGCTCGAGGACGTCACGATGTTCCCGCCGCGATTGACGGTCGACGGCGAGGACATCGAGACCACCGCCGCGCGCCTCGATCCGTACCACCTCGACGCCGTGACCGTGGCGGGCAGCTTCCAGCCGACCGACGACGCGTCATTCTACGAGCTGGCGCAGCTCGCGCCCCGACCGCTGCGGAGCGGCTGTCCCCTGGCCTGGGCGGTCGTCCGCGGGGCCGCTGCACGGACCGGCGAGCTGGGGGCGATGTGGCGCGCGCTGAACGATGCGGGCGTCGCCCCATGGGGGCTGTTGCAGCCGCCGCTGGACTTCGAGCACAACCAGCGCGCGTTCGACTCGATCGCCCCGGGACACGCGCGCCTGTGCGCGCTCATCGACGTCAAGCGGCGGGTGGTGCTTGGTGCGATCTGGCACGACGGCGTGCAGCTGCACCGGCGGCTGGTCGCCGGCGAACCCGGTAGCGCGTTCGTGGCGCTCGAGCTGGTGCGGGGGCTTCACGTCGACCGCGGTGAGGCGCTACAGCGGGTCCGTCGCTGCCTCGACCCGTTGGTGCGGCGCTGCCTCGGCGACGCCTGCGGCCGCGAGCTCGAGCTCGAGATATTCGCGCCCGGCGGCCTACGCGGCGTCCCATGGGCGGGGTTGACCTTCGACGGTTCTGTGCTCTCGTTTGGGTTCGCCGGCATTTCGTTAACGCCGAACCTCGCATGGCGCTCCGACCGCGTCCGCCGGCAGCTTTGCTGCTGGTTTGAGCCACAAGCGGACGGCGCCGCTCCGTTTGGCGCGCAGGTGATCGCTGGCCTGCGGGAGCTCGCGCCGCCCGAACAGGTGTTCGCCTCGCCGTTCCGCGGGGGACGCGACATTCCCGAGGCCAATGCGCTCGAGGAGGCGGTCGCTGCAGGGCGGTCGCTGCGCGTCTATGGCGACGGCTTCGGCGATGGTTGGGCCGGTCGCGACGGCGGTCTCTTGCTGCGGGGCCAGCGGATGCTCGTCGACCGCAACATCTCCGAGTTGTGCTTCACGCCGGGCGCCGACGTCGAGCTGTGGGCGGCGACGGCCTCGCTGTACGATCACCAGCGCGGCCTGTTCAACGCCGACGACCGGCTCCCCGGGCTTGTCGAGGGCTTCTTCCTCGCCGGAGCGGCGGGCGTTCTTGACCTCGCCTGGCCCGTCCCCGACGTCGTCCGGGCCCTCGTCTGCGAGCACTACGGGCTGCGGCGGCGCACGCAGGACGTCGCCGGTGCGCACGCGCTGGTGGCGGCGCTGCGCTGGACCGCGCACGTGCTGGCCGACGTCGCCGGTGCCCCGGCTGACCCCACAGCCCTGCTCGATCGGCTAGATGCGGCGCGCGCACAGGCGGCGCGCCGGCTGGGCCTGCGGGCGGCGGCGTTGCGGCCGTTCGCCGCCTGCGCATCGGCGGTCCCCGATGGCGCCACGCTGGCGCGCGAGCTCGCTGACCCCTCGCACCTCGCCGCGTTCCGTTGGTGGGGCGCCGGGGTGCCGCTCACTTCGTGACGCGGAAGACCACTGGTTCACCACGCCGTTCCCACGCGTTACCGCTCTGGACGACGGTCTGGATCGACACGTCGACCCGGCCGACACCTTCGACGGTGATGCAGATCTCGTTGTATCCGCGCTGCTCGGCGACCTCGCGGCTGCCGAGGCTCGGCGCCGACGCAATCCGCAGCTCGCCGTCGTGACGTCCAGGCCAGCGCTCGATCGCCACGAACGCGCTGTGTTCGTGCCCGTGCAAGACCAACTGCACGCCCGCGGTCAGCAGCGCGTCCTTGACCGCCCCGGCGTTGAGCAGCCCGGAGAAGCGTGCCACGGTGAGAACCCCCGGGACCGTGGTCAGTGGGTGGTGCAGCACCGCGATCCGCACCGCCGACCGGCACGGCCGCCCGCGGATCGCCTTGAGCGTACGCTCGTGCACCAGGCTCGGATCGACCCGTTCCAGCTCGCCGCGCAGGTCCTGGTAGGCGGTCACATTGTCGGCCTGGAACGCCTCGGACGAGCCGCGCCACAGCTCGTCGGCGAGTTCGCGCATCCTGGGATCGTCTTGCCCGCCGAACTCCGAGGAGCCGAGCAGTAGCACGTCGAAGTCGGCCGCCGCGAATGACACCAGCGCGAGCGGGCGGTCCTCGGGCGGCTGCTCGAGGTGAGGGTGGACGTAGCCGTCGAACGCGCGCGCGAATGCCTCGTGCCGCGCGTGCGATGGGTCGCTCGCGCGCGCCTTCCCCCAGTCGACGTCGTGGTTGCCGCCGGTCAGCAGCACTCGCGGCTCGGACGCGAGGTCAGGGTGGGCCTGCGCGCGGCACAGCCGATCGAGCGTGTCCAGCCACTGGCGCGCGTCTCGGAACTCGGCCTCGGTAGCGCGCTCGGCCAGATCGCCCGAGACGATCAGCACGTGCGGTCCCTGTCCGCGCCCCGCGATCGCCTCGATGTGCTCACGGTAGCCGTCGGCCGCAGTCGCCGGGCCGAGCGCGGGGCCATACGGCTTGTTGGGGCCGGTATTGACCTTCGCGTCGACAACTGTGGCTGCTTTGCTGCCGAAGTGAACGTCCGACACGTGGTGCACGATGACCGGCGGCCGTAGCAGGCGCGCGAGGATCGGGTCGCCGACGACGCCCTGGGACCGGTCGACGAGCCCGCACTCGCGCAGCAGCCCGAGCGCCTCGGCGTTGCGCGGCGCCTCGCCGCGGACGAGCGCCCGCAGCACCTGGCGGTGCTCGTTGGCCAGGCCCTCGTCGAATACGAAGTGAAAGTAGTCGGTCTGGTTCTCGATCGCCCGCTCGATCACCTGCTCGTACAAATTGTGGAGCCGCTCGAGCGCACGCAGCTCGGGCCGCGCCTCGGCCTCGGACAGCAGCAGTTCGAGCACGAACGGGTTGCGAGACCAGGTCGACGCGAGCTGCGGCAGCAGCGCGGCGGCCCAAGGCGCACGCGCGGCCATTCGCGCCGCCTGATCGGCGTTCAGCGGCGCGAGCACAAGGCGGTCACGCACGTGTACCTGCCCGCGACCTGCTTCGGTCAGGCGGCTCCACTCGGAAGGCGTCATGGCGACGACGGTCTTACACCCGCGGTCTTTGAGCTCGGCGCTGCGCTCGAGCAGGCGCTGCGGGTCACGGACCAGCAACTCGCCCGGTTCGTCGAGCAACAAGTGCGTCGGCGAGCCAGAGAACAGCGCAAGCGGCTTCGACTTGACGTCGACGAGCTTGACCTTGGCTGCCGGGAGCCCGCCGCGCAGCAGTTCGCCATACAGCCCGCTGAGCGCCCAGCTCTTGCCGCTGCGCCGGCTGCCGACGAGCGCCCACAAGCACCCCTCAGGCTTCGAGTCGCGCAGCCGGGCGAGCAGCAGGGGGTTCGGCCGGACGTCGCGCTCGGCGTTGTAGGTACGGTTCGGATCGAACTGGGTCATGCTTCCTTGATCTCGTCGTACTTGCGCCGGATCCAGTCATAAAACGGCGGGTCGCGGTCGAGCAGCCATCCGCCACTGAGCGCGTTGAACATCCCCGCGTCGCGCAGCAGCTTCTTGTCGGCCAACGGCAACGCGGCGAACTCCGGCAGCTGCGCGCGCTCGTGGAGGATCAGCTCGCGCACCCGCGCGTCGAGCTCGTTCCAGCGGCCCTCGAACACGTGGCTGCGCTCGCGCAGTAGCCGCGCCTCGTACAGCCGGTAGAGCGCGTCGCGATCGCTGAGCGGTCGTCGGTCGCCCCGGCGCGCCGCGTCGACCACCGAGTAGCCCATCACCTGCAGGTAGAACGGCCAAGTTCTGCAGTACTCGAGGATCCACGCCCCGACTGGCTCGGCCGGGATCGGCACGTCCGGCGGCGCGGTGTCGGTGAGGAACGCGAGCGCCGCGTCGCGCGACAGCGGCCCGAGCTCCTGCACGACAATGTCGTTGCCGAACGAGGAGCCCGGCTGCTGCTTGGCGACCGCGAGGATCTGGTTCCAGTCGCTCGGCGACCCGGAGTAGACGATGCTCGCGCTCCCCTGACCGATCGCCCGCAGCCACGAGAACACCGTCGGCGTGATCAGGACGTTCGCGTTGCGCAGGTAGCCGATCTCGTCGATCAACAGCACCGGCCAGCGCTCGGACCGCGCGAGCTGGTCCGCGAAAGCTCGCGCTGGCGCTGCGACGTCCTTGAGTTCGGGCGCCAGCGCGACCGCCAGCGCGTCGGGTGTGTCACACGGCGAGGGCTCCAGGCTGATCGATCGCACATCGTGCCCGGCCGCCAGCGCTCGCACGAGGTTGCGCAGCAGCGACGTCTTGCCCGCGCGACGCGGACCGAGCAGCAGAGCGCTGCCGCGAGCCGCGACCAGCCCGAGTACACTGTCTACGTCATCCTCCCGCCCGGGCACCTGCGTCCCGTCGAGCGGCGAGCCGGATGAGAACGGGTTAGCGAGCGTCGTCGTCTGGCGGCCGAGGGTCCTGTGCAGGGCCGACGCCCACGGCAGCATGGCGGGCGTCGTCGCGGTCACGTCATTCAACGCGACCATGAGCTCGGTCATCCGCGGAAACCGCTGCTCGGGATCGGGGCTCAGCGCCCGCCGCAGTGCGTCGACTAGCAGACCGACGGCGCCGGCCGATCTCTGCACCTGAGCCAGTTCGTGCGGCGTCGGCGGCACCTCCCGGCCGAAGAGGCAGGCGGCAGCGACCTGCGCCAGCCCGTACTGATCGGACGCGCGCGACGGATCGCCGCCGGCAAGCAACTCGGGGGCCAAGAACGGCAGCACGCCATGGGACAGTCGACCATGGGCACTCGTCGAGTCCAGGCCGAAATCACGGAGACGCGGTGCTCCGTCCGCGGCGAAATCGATGCAGCGGAGCTGGAGCGCGCCGTGCACAAGTCCGGTGGAGTGCGCGAGTGCCAGACCATCGGCCAGTTTCGCCGCCAAACTGGCGACGCTCCGGGCGTCATCGTGGAGTTGCTCGACACGATCGATCAGCCGGCCGCCGCGCAGAAACTCCATGGAATAGCCGTAGTGCGGTTCGTCGAGGACGGCCGGATCCAGGACCTCCGCGATATACGGATGGCGCAGCCTTGTCATCGCGTGCGCCTGTCTACGGACGTAGGCCCGGAATCCGGGGTCGTCGGTCATCGTGTTGAACAACCGCAGCGCAACCTCCCGCTCAAGCCTGCGATCGAAAGCGTGCCACACAGCTCCCAGCACGCTCGAGAGCGCCCGTTCGGCGAGAAGCAGGTAGCGTCCGCTGCTCAGCAGGTCCCCCGGCTGCAACTTCGAGAACTCACCGCGCAGGCCGCGGTGCAGCTCGACGATCTCAAGCACGTGCTCGCGCTCGTTGGCGCCGCGATCGAGCGCGGCGTACAGCGCGAGCAGGCGCGCAGACGCGAGCTCCGCGTCCTTGTTGCGGTACAGCGGTGCCGGTCCACCGTAAACTGCCGGGGGCAGATCCGGCACCGCGGCGCGGAGCTCGCTGCGGCTGGCGCCCGCGCGTCCGAACGCGCGGGCGACCGCGTCGATATCCGCGACGCGTCCCGGTCGCTCGGTCCGCAGCGCGGCGAATAGTGCCTCGTCGACCGCTCCCCAGCGCAACAGCGTGTCGACCGCTGCGTGCATCAGCTCTGCTGGGGACGCCGTATGCCCCGGTAAGTTGTTCACGATATCGGGGACCGAGACGTAGTAGCGCAGGAACCGGCGTAGTTCCTCCGGGCTGAACATCCTCAGCAGCAGATCGTGGAGTTGCGAGGCGGGCGACATGGAACTCATCTGCCGTGCGAGAGGTCGGGTACTGGGCGCGCGCGGTGTCCGCGCACGAGTATGGCTGGGAGGCTGAGCGTGGTGAAGGTGGTCATGGCCCAGTTCCCCGAAAAACGCGCTGCCGATGCCACGGAAGGTAGCTCCGATGCCCCTCGGTGACGCCGTGTACCCGAAGCGGGTGCTCGAGGCAGAGGATGGCGCGCGCCTCCTCGTTGAGCGGAGCGCTCACGGTGATCGCTCCGTCGTCCTGTACCGTGATGAAGCCGCGGTCGAAGGCAGCGTCGAGCTGCGGCGCGAGTAGGAGGCCATTGTGGACGTCAAATCGCTCGGCGTCGGACTCGCAGCCGGCCCATGGCTTGATGTGGCTCGCGCGGAGGAGCGCGGGGACCGCGAGGCCGGTGACGGCGCAGCGGCCCTCCCAAAGCTCCAGGAGTCCGTCGCGAAACAGGCCCTGTCCGACGCGCTGAACGACGAGGACATGGCCGGGATCGTGCTCTGGGGGCGTTTCGAGGTCGAGAAGCGCATCGGACGCGGGGGATGGCCGAGGTGTTCCTGGGCAAGGACCTGCTTCTCCACGGGCTGGAGGCGGCAAAGGTGCTGCGGAGGGTAACACAGGCGCGCGCCGCGGCTCGCGGATGGGCGGCATCCCGCCCGACCATCTGGCTCTCGGGCAGAGAGCACACGTGATAATCCCCGATGTCAAGCCCTCGTCTGCCGCTATCCTCAGCCGCCGTCCGCCGCTCCAGAACGCGGTGCGCATGCAGACATCTACGGCTCGCGCCGTACGGGAGCACCCGTCTGCACCTACAAGGATCGGCCGCTACATACATCTCCAAGGCATAGCGCGGCAGTCCTCATGCCAAGCTTCCCGACCCATCCGCGCAAGTTGCGCGATGAGGAGATCTCTCCCTCCGCCAACATCGCCTCTCGCGCCCGACAGCACATGATACGGTCGACGCACGCGCAAATGAGCATCCCAACGCAGTCCCTCACCGACCTGCTCGCGTCGATGTTCACGGTCGATGAGCTCCGCCGCCTACTCTCCCAACGCCCGGAGACGGCGCTGCTCCTGCGCGAGCTGCCGGGCGACCCCACCGCCTCTCATCAGTTCATCCACGAGTTCGACCGTGCTCTCACTCGACGTGGCCTGATCAACGAGGCTCTCTTCGAAGTGCTCGCCCTAGAGCGCCCCCACCGAAGCGCGGAGATCGAGGCCGCCCGCCGCTCTCTCCTAGGACCGGCGCCCGCGAGCGCACGCAGGCGAGGCAAGCATCTCCCCCAGCGGCCGCCTTATCATGTCCCCCGTGAGGCCCTTCTCCAGCAGCTACACGGGGGTCTCCGGAGCGCGCCGATCAGCGTCATTGCGTTACACGCCCTCGACGGATTCGGCAAGACCACGGCCCTCGCGGAGCTCTGTCACCACTTACGGCGCACCCTTGACCCGCGCGGCGCCGTGCTCTTCTATTCGGCGCCTGAGGGCCGAGGCACCTTCGACCTCGAGCAGATCCTCACCGACCTCGCGATCGCGCAAGGGGCCGCGCCACCGCCCGGTATCCAGGCCGACGGCGAGAGCCCTGCGACGATCCTCGGCGCCAAGCTCGACGCCCTCACTGACGCCCTCCAGCCCTTCTCCGAGGTCTGGATCCTCATCGACGATCTCGAGCGCCAGCTCGACAGCGTCGGCGCCATCACTAGCCCCGAGCTAACCGCGCTCTTTCGCGCGCTACCGGCCCGCCTGCGCGAACTCGCCGAGCCCCGGCCGCTGCTACGGATCCTCGCCGCTAGCGCGATCCGCCCCGACCTACCGGGCGACCCTGCACCCCTGATGATCGAGCTCGACGCGATGACCCGCGATGAGGCCGCGGGCCTCCTCGACCTTGTCAGCGACCAATCGGTACTCAAGCGCACCGATGACGCGACCCGACAGCTGCTCCTCGACCGAACTCACCGCGTGCCAGGCGCGCTCGTCACCCTCAGCAACCTCGCCCGCGACGAGCGCCGCTCCTACGCCGAGTTGCTCGCCGCTCCCCAGCTCAGCGCGGCCGGCCCTCCCAGCATCGAGTCCTGGTTGCATGGCATCGTCGAGCTCGCGCTCTCGCGCGTGAACGCCGATACGCGTGCGTTGCTCAACGCGGCCGCGATCTTCCCTGGCCCTATCGCGGCGCCGGTGCTGCACGCCGCCGCGGGGCTCGACCCTGCCCGCCTCGCGGACGCGCTCGCGGAGGCGGACGCCTGCCACCTCCTTCACCGCCACGACGGCGCCTATCAGCTCCCCGGCTTCCTACGTGCGCCGCTCCGCGAGACCCTCAGCGAGGCCGCCTCCGCGGCGCTCCACCGCCGCGCGGCCGACGCGGTGATCCTCGGACTGGAGGACGACCCCGACGCCTGGCGCGACCGCGCCGCCGCCGCCCCCTTCTTGGCCCGGATCGACCACCTGATCGCCGCTGGCGACCGTGACCGAGCCTTCACCGAGCTCTCGAAGCACCAACTCGAAGGTTTCAGCCGCCTCGGACTCTACGAGCCCTGCATCGAGCTGCGCCGCCGCCTCGCCGATCTTTTTGGGGATCAACCTCACCGCCGTGCGAACAACCTGCGCTCCTGCGCCACCCTCTTGACCTACCTAGGCCGTTACGCCGAGGCACAAGATCTCCTCGACGAGGCTACGCCGCTGAGCGAGGGCGACGACAAGGAGCGCTGCCTTTGCCTCAACGCCCGCGGCATCCTCGCATACAACCAGCGGCGTATACCGGAGGCGCGGCGGTACTACGAGCTCAGCCTCGAGATTGCGGAGCAGCACGAGCTCGAGGCCAACCTGATCGCCACACGTCGCACCAACCTCGCCGAGGTGTTCACGATCCTCGGCGACTTTGATCTGGCCAAGGAGCACGCCCAGCGCGCCCTCGCGATCTACGAGGGTCAACCTGACGCGCCACCGCTCCCCTGGAAGAGGCGCTACACCGGCAGCATCGGCGCTGCCTGGGCCGATCTCGCAAAGGTCTATCTCGCCCTCAACGAGCTGCGCCGCGCTGTGTATTACATCGACCTCGCCGTTGACCTCGCCCGCGGCGAGGGTCACCAGCGCCGCATCGGCATGCGCCTCATCGTACGGGGCCAGATCGCCCTGGCCGAGTGCCGCCTCGACGACGCCCGCCGCTCCTTCGAGAACGCCCTAGACGCCTACAGCGCGATCAAAAGCCTGATCGGACGCGGCAGGGCTCACCTCCACCTCGGCCTTGTCTATCACCACAAGCGCGACCGCGAACTCGCGCGTGAGCACTACCAGAAGGCGCTCAACATCAACCACTCGGAGTCCAACTTCGCCGCGCACACCTACCTCGGCCTGTTGGAGCTCGACCGGCCCGCCGCGCGAGAGAGCGTCAAGTACCACATCGAACTCGCGATCGGCCTCTGTGAGAGGCGTATCGAGGAATGTCAGGGCTACCACGATGTGCTCTACACCAGAGCCCTGGCCCGCCTCCTCTACGCCCTCCTCGACGGCGACAGAGCAGCCGAAGGCCACGCCCTCACCGCCTACGACGCTGCCCGAAGGACCTGCTCCGCGGCGGGGATCTGCCGTCGCGCCATCGCCACGCTCAACCTCTTACCCGATCCCACCCGCCAGCACGGCCTGGTGTGCTCGGTCCGCGGGCTACTCGACCCCGCACAGCCGTAGGGGCCACAGTCGGCGGGAGCAGGCGTTGAGGTTATGCGGGGTGAATCCCACCGCAGGCTCAGCCGCTCGCCGATCCGGGTGATCATTCCTTTGGCCGCGAGGCGGCTCAGTCCGAACCGCAGTTCGATGCCCCTATCTGCCAACATCGAGTGAGACACGGACCCCCTGGAAATTGGTGTGCAGGGCGAGAACGTGAACGAGAGAGATGAACAAGGAAAACGCACAAAGTAACAGTGAGGATGAGCCGTCGAGCGGCGAGGCAGCGAGCCCGTCGGAGTCGGCAGAGATGATGTTGGTGAGGCGACCGAGGCCTGGGGCGGTGGTTATTCTCGCGCCGCCGGCACCCGGATGCTCCTGCGCCGCACCGACGACCTCAGCGCCCCCTTATGGGACCACCGACGTCGAGCGCGCCTACGGCGGAGAATTCCTCCTCCGCAAGCGCCTCACCCGCCGCCTCTCCGGCTGGGTCGCTACACCCTCATGTGGGCTGAACGTGCGATCTGGGCCTACAACCCTGAGCGCACCCAGCTCAGCCTGAGCTACGGCACGGCCGCCTTCGATCAGCGCCACAACCTTCTCGCTGCGCCGTCCAGCTCGCCCCTCCGCTCTAGCTCGCTCCGCGAGGTCCCAAGCAGAGCGGAAGAGCCCTCGGACCCGCGCGCGCTAGCCGCCCGTGCGCACCACCTGCGTCGACGTCTACCTCAACGGACGCGCGGAGCAGGCGGAGAATTCGTTCGGCGATTTTCGAGCCTGTATGCGCGCGATTTATACGATCAGGAGCGTACTGATCGCATCAACCGCGCCTCAACAGCGCTTCGCACGAACCAGCCGCGCACCGTCGCGCGCGAGCACGCCGCGCCGTTGGTTGAAGGTCGAACTTTCGCCTCAACAACGAGCGCGAACTGGTTCGAACTCGGAGCCCATGGGGCCACCGGGCCGCCGTAATTCGTCGGCCTGGAGATTGGAGGCGAGATTTCGAGCGAGGCTCGGAGCAGATCGCTGACGAGCCGCGCCCCCCCGCGCACGGCGCGGATGAGCCGCGCGCCCGCGCGCCCGCCACGGACCCAGAGCGCGCGCCGTAGCGCATCGGGCGCGTGAACTCGCGCGAGCCGAGCCACTCGCGCACGGCCCCGTCCCGCACCGGCATGCGGTGGATGACCAGGCGGTGGAAGGCCTCGCGGCGGGCCCACCAGCGGCCCACCGTGGGGTCCATGAGCGTCTACGAAGCCGGCGGAGTGCGACCAGACGATGACGACGTGGGCCACCACGCCGCCCGGCGAGCGCACGACGGCGAGCGCCGGAGGCCATGCCTCTCCCGCAACCACTTGCGCTGCGCGCCTGCGCGCGACGCATCGAGGCTCATTCGTGCGAAGCACTAGTTGACGCGCGGTTGATGCGATCAGTACGCTCCTGATCGTATAAACCGCGCGCATACAGGCTCGAAAATCGCCGAACAAAAATTTTCTTGAATCTCCCACAGGCAATGAGATCCTCCATCGATGACGTCATGGGAGGTCCGCATCCCCAACAGCGCCGCCTTCTGGGGGCTGGTGTGCCGTCTCCAGCCCAAGCGCCTCGTCTTCATCGAGGTGCTGCGCGTGGACAAGGCACTCGCGATCCTCAAGGATCTCGGCCTCTGCCCCACCTGGAGCGGCCTTGACGAGCTCCAAGGGGTGCTCATTCCCGCCACCAGATCTGCGTCTTCAGCGCCGATGCACGCGCTCAAGCGCTCGGTCGCTGCGGGTACACGCCGCCATTTTATGGCGCGGCGACGCGGCCTGAGCCTCGAACACGCGTGTACATGGGTCCAGTGTATCGCCCCCGAGCGGGTCTTGAGGGCCACCACCTCCGATCCTGCCCTCGCGCTCGCGATCGGCGCCGCTCCGGTCGAGGATCCCCCCTCCGATCGAGCGTTATCGTCCAGCGATCCTAATTGCACAAACCGCGCATCGCTCGCCGAGGCGCGCGATCTATGCGATCAGGATCCCCCAGCTCCGCCGATCCCAGATCCACAAACCGCGCACGAACCACTCCTTGATCGACAGATCGCGCCTGCTTCTAAAAGTATCTGCGACATGCGCGAAAATAGGGACTTTTCAACTCATCCCGGAGCGGTTAGCCATGGGATCCTGAACGAGGTGCGAATGGTCGGGTTAGCCGAGAAGTTCGAGCGAACGGCGAAGATTGAGTGGATCATCGGGGATGATCGATTCACCAGCGAGGTCCCCGCGGGCGCCGTCGGCGAGGCGCTCATACGCGCCTTCGACCGTATGGATGGGGCTGAGGTGCGCGTCGACGGCCAGCCCTATTCCGGCGCCATCATCACGACCATGAGCCAATTACGCCGCCAGACGCAGGCTCACGAGCTCGCCGAGGCTCAGCGCCTCGCCAAACAGGATGCCGCTCAGGAGCTCGCCGCCCGCGCCGAGCACGATCGAAGCATCGAGGAGAAGCGGCGAGAGCTCGCCGCCCAAGAGCAGCGCCAACGCGAGACCCAGCGGCAGCTCGACGAGCACGCCCCCCAGATGCGAGCGGAGCAGGCCAAAGTGCGCGCGCGTAAGCACGATCTCCATCGCCGGGAGCGCGCCCTCGAGGCCTCGGAGTCGTCCGCCCAACAAACCGTCGCCCGGCTCATCGCCGACGCTGAGAGGACCGCAGCCGACAAGATCCGTGACGCCGAGAGGGACGCGTCGGCCAAGATCCGCGACGCCGAGCGACAGCTCGCCGACGCCAACAAAGAGATCCTCGATCGCCGACGCGAGGCCGAGCGCGAGCTCGCTGAGCAGCGCCGTGACGTCGAGAGAGAGCTCAAGGACATGCGCCGCGACGCCGATCGTGAGCTCAAGGACGCCCGAACCGAGCTCGACAAGGGGCAGCGCGCCCTCGAGGAGAATCGTCGGGCCTTTGACCAGGAGCGCGCCGAGTTCAACGAGAACCGCTCCTCGACCATGGGCAAGCACCAGCAGCTCATCGAGCGCACCCTCCAGATGATGAACCAGCCAGATCACACAGGACTCATCCACAGCGCCATCAAGGCGCTCCTACAGCACCTCGAGGTACAGAAATGAATGGCACCGGAAATTCAGTCGATCTCACTCTAACCCAAGAGGAAGCCGCGAAGCAGTACGTCCTCGAGATCTTGAAGGTCGTCGCCAAGGAGATCCGGGCGCACGAGCGCTACGCGATCGCGATGAGGCTCTTGAACACGGCCAAGACCCCGGACGCGTTCCTGTCCGCGATCCAGGCCGAGATCAAGGGCTCGTGGGTCGACAACCTCATCCTCGGCGCCTCGGCCATCAGCGGTCTCATACTCGGCACCATCAGCAGCCGCATCACCGCGCCCTTGAAGCGGGCGAACATCGGCCGCTTTCCGCTGATCTCGCTCGCCGGGATCGCCGGGATCATCCCGGGCTTCGCGCTCAAAGACACCCTCACCGCCCGAAACAGCTTGGGGCTGGGCGGCCTCATGTTCAGCGCGGGGGCCCTCGTCGAGGGCTATCGTCGAAGCTGACCTCGTGGTCGTGGCGGATGACCGATGAAACAAGAAGAACAGCTCCTCTACTTCGCGCGTCTCGCCCTTCAGGCCGCGGACGTCGCCCTCACCCAACGGGCTGAGGTACGCAGGCTTCACCGGCAGCGGCTGCCTCTCCTCGCCGATCTACTCGTGCGTGATCTCGCCGGCGAACAGAGCCCCTACGACGACTCGGATCTCGAAGATCTGTTCACCGACGGGCCCGAGTCCGACAGCGGCGGCCACGATCAAGAACCCGCCGCCGCCAGCGCTTCCGAGCGTGGCGCACAAGCGGATACAACCCCCGAGCCGCCGCCGGAGACAACCCCCGAGCCGCCGCCGGAGACCACCCCCGAGCCACCCACTGAGACCACCCCCAACGACCAAGCTGAGAGCGAGACCGAGCAAGCCGCCGAATCACACGCCACGCTCGAAGCTCTCGAGCGTGAGCTGAGCGCGCATCAAGAGGCCGCAGAGGCGCGCCAGAAGGCCCTCAAGGTCAAGATCGCCGATCTAGAGTCCCGCCTCCGAGCCGCCCCACTCACCGAACCCGAGCGCAACGAACCCGAGCGCAACGAGCCCGCTCCCAAGGCCGATCCGATCTTCGATCTCCGAGCTCAGGTAAGCCGCGCCAACGAGGCACGCAGACGCGGTGACATCCCCGCGGCCCTCGCCAGCTTCAAGCACATCGAAGTGACCTGCCGGAGATATTGGGACGGCACCAAGGACGGCACCAGCGGCACGGCCGGCGAGACGATCGTCGCCTGTCTATGCGCTCAAGCGGAGCTCGGCCCGCGAGACGACGGGCTCACCAAGCTCGAGGAGGCCCACGAGATCGCCCGCACCATCACCCACGGGTCCCGCAGCACCGCCCGCGGAGATCATCTCGTCCACGTCAGCAGCCTCCTCGCCCACACCCTCTATTCGAGCGGCAAGACCGAGCGCGCGCGACAAGTCGCCCACGGCGCTCTCGATCTACTCAAGAGACGGACACCCAAACAGAACTCCAACGTGAACAGCTACCTCCGAGCCCTCCGCGCCCTCGTGAAGCGGATCGAGGGCCGCTCGCCGCGCCAGGTTGAGCGAGCATGAGCCGGGCAACGGAGGATCAATTCTGGCGGCTGGGCCCCGCCGATTCAGGCGCCTTCCTCCGCGCTCCTGGGGTCGCCCTCGTCTACAGCAACATCAAAGGCGAGTCGCCGATATCGTACGTAGTCCAACGACTTCGCGCGGACCACCTGCGGATCCGCGTCGGCGTCGTGACCCCCCTCATCCTCCTGAAGGCCTCGCCCACGCTCAGCAGCTACCTCGTCGACGAGCTCTCCCGCCTCGGTCTCAGTGATCTCTGGCTCCACCCCGGCTACTATCTCTTTTGGAACGGCCGACTCGTCGGCTACCACAACGCGGATCCGCCGGATGATCTCGCGAGCTACGCGCCGGTGATGGCCGTCGGCGTACTCGCCGTGCTCGAGCGCCTCGTCACCGACCGATGGGGCAGTGGCGTCCAGTTCACCGGCCAGGCGCTCCGGATAACCCTCGGCGCGAATATCGCCGACGAGCTCAGCCGTCAGCTCCGCGGCGCCGGGTTCGTCCCCGGATCCCAGAGCTTTCGACCGCCGCCACCGCCACCGCCACCGCCACCGCCACCCGACGCCACCGACCACCTCTGGTCCACCGACCCCTACACGATCCTCCGCGTCCCCCGCAGCGTCACCGACGCCCAGCTCAAACAGGCCTACCACCGCCTCACGCTCATCCACCACCCCGACCGCGCCCATAGCGACCAAGATCGCCTCGAACGCGAGAAGCGGCAGCGCCAGCTCAACCTCGCCTACCGGGCGATCAAAGAAGACAACGCCCGGGCGTCGAGGGTCACCTGAACTCGCCGAACACCTCAGCGCGGCGCGAGCTTGTCGCCCGCCCGTTCGGCCGCGCACTCGATCAACGACGCCAGCGGCCCCCACTCCGGGTTCTCGCGCGCCGCACTCGCCGCCAACGCCAGCGCTGCCGCGTCCTCGAGGTCCTGCCAGGCCGCGAGGCACGCCTTCGCCTGCTCGACGCCATCATGTCCCTTGAGACAGCACGATCGATCATCACCCTCGGCCCTCGGATCGATCATCGCCAGCTCCGCCACGAGCCGCTTGCGGAGCGCCTCCGCGTCGGCGGGTCGCTTCGCCGGATCCTTGTCGAGGGTGTGTCGCATCGCTCTCCACACGGGGGCTCCCTACTGTTTGATTCACGCTCTGAGCGGGGACTAACCCTCTGAGAGCACGGGCGGATCGTGGCGCGGCTCTCCGCATCGAGGGCGGATCAACGCACGGGAGCGGCGCTCAGCGGCGCTCAGCGGCGCTCAGCCGCGTTACCGTGCTGCGGGTCGATCACCGGTAGAAAATTACTAATTATTCCACACTGATCTTGCAGGACCTCGTCGGCATTGAGTCGAGGAACTGGTCAAGGCGGTGGGATCGGGCGGATACGTTTGGTGTGAAACAAAAACAACCGGGCGGGACCATCCCGCCCCCGAGCCACCGCGAGGCCGAGTGTACATGCACGCAGGCTACCCGTCGAGCGTGAAGGGGGGTACCGTGATCGCCACCGACGTCCACGATCGTCACGAGCACACCAGGCGGCTCGCCGATCCGGACGCGTATCGGCCGCAGCAGTGTCGGAGCTGCTGTCGGCGGATGCACGCGCACGGCACACGCACGCGCAGGCCGGTCGGTGAGGCGCCGCTCGAGATCCGGCGCTACATCTGCCCTCGGTGCGGTGGCGTCGTCCAGATCGTGCCCGCCTTCCTCGCGGGCCACCTCTGGCGCTGCTGGCCCGCGGTCGAGGCTGTCGTCGTCGATGGCGCGGAAGGCCCGCCCAAGGCCGCCAGGATCGCGCCGAGGACCCGGCGGCGCTGGCGGGCGAGGGCGAAGGAGCCGGCGCGTCTCGCCTTGCACACGCTCAGCGCGGAGCGCGTGCCGCGGATCGCGACGGCGCTCGCGGCGATCGGCCTCGATGCGACCCGTGGCGCCCTTCTCGCGGCCTTTCGCCCGCTCGCCTCAGCGCTCGGCGCCTGCGCTCTCCTTGCGAACCTCCTAAACCTCCTACTGCCCGGGCTGCGTATCATGTGACCCAAAAGACATATCCCTTCAGACAGATCGTCCTGCGAGCGATCCCACCCGAAGTGGCCGGACCCAGGCGGTAGAAGGTCGCCATGGATCCCAACAAGCGACGAGAAGTGGCCGAGTGGCGCCTCTCCATCCTCGGCCCGCTGATCAGCGCGCGCCTCGATCACGGCGAGATCCGCGAGCTCCTGGAGGAGGCCGCGGCTCGCTCGTACATCTACCTCGATGGTCAGCCGCGGCGCTTCCGCTGGCGCACGCTCGAGGGCTGGCGCTACGACTATCGCGCAGGTGGACTGAGCGCTCTCGAGCCTCACACCCGCGCGGACGCGGGCACGTGTCGTGCGATCCCCGAGCTCGTCGCCCGCAAGCTCCTCGCTCTCCGGCGCGAGCAGCCGCGTCGGAGCATCCGTACGCTCATCAAGGCGCTCGAGCGCGCCAACGACGTTCTGCCTGGCACGCTCGCCCCGTCCACCGTCCGGCGTCTCCTGGTCGCGCACGGCCTCTCGAAGCGGCCCACACAGCTGCCCACGCGCGAGCGGCGGGCCTTCACCGCCGAGCACCCCGGCGACCTCACCATGGGTGACAGCATGCACGGCCCCCGGTGATCGGCCCGGACGGCGTGATTTATAAAAAATGCTACCTGCTCAGCCAGATCGACGTCGCGTCGCGCTTCGTGCCCCACTCCGAATTTTATTTGAGCGAAGACGCTGCGCACCACGAGGAGGGGCTTCGCCGGGCGATCGTCGCCCACGGAGCGCCGCGCACCTACTACGTCGACCTCGGGGCCGCCTACGTCGCCGCTTCGCTGAAGCAGATCTGCGCCGAGCTCGCGATCTTTCTCCTGCACGCCGGCCCCGGCGACGCCGCCGCCAAGGGGGTGATCGAGCGCTTCCACAAGACCTGGCGCGCCGAAGTCGGCGCCGAGCTGCCGTCCTATCCGCTGCCGCTCGCCGAGCTCAACCGCCTCCACACCGCCTGGATGACCTGCGAGTACCACAGGCGCGTCCATGCCGCGACCGGCCAGAGCCCCCGCGATCGCTTCCTCGCGGGCGCCGAGCACCTGCGTCATGTCCCTCAGGACATCAACATCGACGAGATCTTCCTGCACCGCGAGCGACGTACGGTCCGCGCCGACGGCACGATCCGCTGGGAGGGCGGCTTCTACGAGGTCCCAGGCGAGTACGTCGGCGAGAAGGTCGAGCTGCGCTTCGCCCCGCTCCGCCCCGATCTCCCGCTCCTGCTCTACGTCGACGGCGTGCGCGTCACCGAGGTCTTCCCGCTCAACCGCCTCGCCAACCACCGCCGCCCACGCCGCGAGCTGCCCGGCCCCGAGCCCGCCCCGCCCCGCGTCCTCAAGGGCCCCCTCGACTACATCGACGACGAGTACCAGGCGCTGCTCCGCGCCTTCGGCGACGAGATCGATTCATCATCTGACCCAGAGGACATCCCATGACCTGGCGCGAGCGCTTCGGCATGCACACCGCGCCGCTCCCCGCGGCGCCGCGGGCGAGAGCTTCTTCGAGCGCGACCCGCACTATCAGCGGCTCGCGCGCGCCTTCTGCTGGCTCGCCACCGAGCCTGGCCTCGGAGTCCTCACCGGCGAGCCTGGCGTCGGCAAATCGGCCGCGATCCGCCACCTCTGCCGCGCCCTCCACCCCGACGAGCACCGCGTCCTCTACCTCTCCGACTGCGCGGTCAAGCCCCTCGATCTCTACCGTATGCTCGCCGCCGAGCTCGGCCTACGACCCAGCGCGCGCGCGCAGATCGTCGCCGACATCAAACGCGCGCTTGTCACCCTCGTCGACGAGCGCGGGATCGTCCCCGTCGTCGTCCTCGACGAAGCTCAAGGACTCCGCGACGAGCTCCTCCACGAGCTCCACGGCCTCTGTAGCCTCGACTTCGACGGCCGCGACTACCTCACCCTCTGGCTCGTCGGCCACCCCTCCCTGAGCAGGCGCCTGCGCCTCCAGCAGCACACCGCGCTCGCCCAGCGCGTCCTCGTCCACCTCCCACTCGTCGCCAAGACCGACCTATCTGTCCCTGGAGACATGCTCGATCACGGCCTCACCCACGCCGGCGCCTCACCCGCTCTGCTCACCGACGACGCCCGCGCCGCGCTCCTCCACGCCGCCCGCGGCCTCCCCCGGCTCCTCAGCCACCTCCTCCGCCTCGCCCTCCTCCTCGCCGACGAGCGCGCCTCCCCCCAGATCGACGCCTCGATCATCAACTCCGCTCTCATCCTCCTCCACCTCGATCACCCCAAGCAACCCCAAACCCCTCCTAAATCCCGCTTCCAACGTGACCCAAGATCACGCGCATAAACCGACCCGACACAAGGGTGCTCGCGACCAAGGCCTCGAGATCGTCGGAGATCCCACGATCTGCTGCTCGCTCGCGCAGCGATGGCGCCACCGTAGCGGCGTGGGCGCTGAGGACTTCGAGCGTGTTTCGGCCGGCAAACGGCACCCTGCGGCTGAGCATCTCAAAAAGGATCACCCCGACGGCGTAGAGATCGGCGGCCTGCGTGAGCGGCTCCTCGCGCGCCTGCTCGGGAGAGATGTAGGCGAGCGTGCCGATCAGCGCGCCCGGGGCCGAGCTCGGCGCCAGCGAGAGCAGCGGCCCCGCGTGGATCTTCGCCAGGCCGAGATCCAAGAGCACCAGATGATCGCGTCCGTAGCGCTGGACGATCAGGCAGTTCTCCGGCTTCAGATCGCGATGGATCGCGCCGAGGCGATGGATCGCGCCGAGACCGTCGAGCAGTTGGATCATGAGGCGCAGCGCCTCGGCGATCGCGATCGGAGCACCACAGATCCGATGCCGCAGCGTCGGTCCTCGCAGGAGCGGCATCACCAAAAAAAGCACCGGCTCACCGCCGGGCGCAGCGGGCTCCTCGCCGTGATCAAAGATCGGCACCACGTGCGGATGATCGACCAGCGCCGCGATCACGGCCTCTTGAAAAAATCGCCGCCGCTGCTCCGGCCACCGGCCATGCTCCGGGTGCAGCGCCTTGATCGCGACGCGCCGACGCAGCCGCAGATCGAGGGCCTCGTAGAGGTCCGCCATACCGCCCGGGGCGATGAGCGCGTCGAGGCGGAAGCGATCGAGCAGGATCCGGCCGCGCAGGTCGGGACCTCGCGGCCGCAGCGGACTCATCGAAGCAGAGCGGCCCGGCGGGCGCGGCGGCGACAGCGGGTTCATCCGACCCCCCGAGCTGCGCGCGCCTCGCGTCGACGTAACCAACACAGGAGCTGCCGCACAAAGTCGTCGGCGCAGGGGAAGAGCGCGACCTCGACCGATCCTCCCCCTGCCCTCGCGCTCAGCATCGTCGCCGCGCGCACGATCCGCGTGTGCTTTCGGTCGTCTTCGAGGGCCACGCAAGCCGCGGGCAGCCGGAGCCGGAGCTGACCGCTCTCGGTGGTGAGCACGAGCATGACGGTGGGGCCTGACACTTGATTATGAAACAAAAGCCGGCCGCCCTAGTCAAGAATGATTATGAAAACATAGCCATCGCGCGTAACCGCGCGCTCCTCCCCGTCTCTCCCCCAACGTTGTTGCGCGAACTCTCCCGCTGACCCGGGCCCCGCAGCCATCTACGATCCCAAGCTGGAGCCCTCACGGGCGTCTAGGCAGGCGGTTGATGGAGGGGGCGATCTTGAGGGTGCAGGGTGGAGGCGTGTGCGCGGCAGGGTCTGACCCGGCCCGGCATGCCGATGTGACGAACAACCAAAGGAGGGCGGGCGATGAGGGTGGCGACGTGGGTGTCTTTTGGGACAGCATCGTGTGATCTTCCGGGGCGCAGCGGCGGCGGCGACGCCACCTCATCCACCTGCACCGCCTCCCCGCCGTGGCCTACCACCAGCGGCTCCGACGCCCCGCTCATGACCTTCGACGAGGTCCTAGACCTGCTGCGGCTCTCAAAAACACCCTCTCTCGCCTCGCCTCTTCGGGCCAGATCCCCGGCGCCCGCAAGATCGGCCGCGCCTGGAGATTCCGCCGCGATCTGCTGGTAGAGTGGCTCGCATGCAGCGCTCCCCGGATCCACACACGGAGGCAAGGCCGATGAGTGTGACCCCGGTGGTCAAGAACGGTAAGTCATGTTGGCAGGTGCAGGTGATCCGCGGCGCTACGAGGATCCGTCGCTTCCTCGATCGCAAGAAGTTCTTGCGGCAGGACGCGTTGGCGCTCGAGCGGGAGATCCTGAACGACCTGGACACCCAACAAAGGGACGGTGCGACGGCGACAACAACCACTCCAACAAGATCCACAACATCCACCACCACGGCGCCGCCGCCGACCAGCGTGGTCCTCCCTGAGCCCGCGCTCGTCACCTTCGCGGACTTCGCCGAGCGCTACCTCGCGCTCCAGGATCCGCAAAAGTCGGACTACACGAACAAGGTCCGCAACGTGCGCCTGCACCTCGTACCCTTGTTCGGGCAAGCGCCGCTCGCGGCGATCACCCGCCAGCACGTCGACGATCTGCGGGTCCGCCTGCGGACGCCGCACGGCGAGCGGGCCACCTCGAGGCGAGCGCGCTGTCGTCCGGACGCGCCCTTGACCCGGCGACGCAAAGGTGGGCCCAAGAGCCCGAAGACGATCAACAACGTCCTGGCCACGCTGCGAGCGATCCTCCACTTGGCCTGCGACTACGATCTGATCCTCAAGGTCCCGCGGATCCTCTTCGAGCGCGAGGCTCACAAGGATCCAGACTTCCTCGACTTCGACGAGGCCGAAGCGCTGATCGGCGCGGCCCCGCCGGAGTGGAAGCTGGTCCTTCGGACAGCCATTCGCACCGGCCTACGCCGAGGCGAGCTGCTCGAGCTGCGGTGGCGCGACGTCCACCTCGAGGGGCCCAGCCCCTACCTACGGGTGAGCCGCTCGACGCGCGAGGATCGCGGCGCAGGCCGCGTCATCAAGGAGCCCAAGGGCCGACGAGCGCGCTCAGTGCCGCTCACGGCCGCCCTCGCCGCCGACCTGCGGCGCATGCGGTGGATGTCAGGGTAGTTGTCGCGTTGTTGCTCAGGGCCGGGTTGTTGGCTCCGGCTTCGGATCAGGTCTATGGTTCAGGGTTCAGGTCGACGGTGGGGACCGGGTCCCAGCTGCGGGTGTTGCGGGCCCACCGTTCGGGGTATTTGGCGCGGGCGGCCGCGTAGGTCTCCTTGCGCGCGGCGAGGATCGCGAGGTGGCGTCCGGCGTGGCGATCGCTCGGGGTGACGAAGCTGATCGCGCTGTGTAGGTGTTTTTCGTTGTACCAGTAGACGAATTTCGCGACCCAGTTTCGGGCGGCGTCGAGATCGTTGAACGGCCGCGAGGGGTAGCTCGGGCGGTACTTGAGCGTTCGGAAGAGGGACTCCGAGTAGGCGTTGTCGTTGCTCGTACGGGGTCTGCTGAAGCTCGCCTTAATCCCGAGCTTGCGGAGCATCGTCAGCAGCGTCGCGCTCCTCATCGGCGCGCCGTTGTCCGAGTGCAGCCACAGCGGCTTACCAGATCGCGCCGCCGCGGCGCAAGTCCTTTCGACCAGGTCCGCTGCGATCGCGCCGCACTCACGCTCGTGCACCTCTGCTGCGATGATCTTACGGCTCCAGATATCGATGATCATGTACAGGTACACGAAGCGGCCGCTGATCTTCGTCGGTAGGTAGGTGATATCCCACGAATAGAGCTGATCGGGTCCTGTCGCTGTGAGCGCGCGTGGCCGCCGGCTCGGCGCCCGCGCGCGGCCACGATGCCGCATCATCCCGGCGGCGTGCAGGCGACGGTAGATCGTCGACTCGGAGCCGATATAGATCCCGTGAGTCGCCAGGTGCGGCACGATCTGGTTCGGCGACAAGTCCGCGAAGTCTGCCGAGGTCGCGACCCGCAGCACCTCGGCCTCCTCCTCCGCGCTGAGCTTGTTGTGGGGCGTCGTCGCCGGGCCTCGCCGTTGATCGTCACCGCCCCCCTCCTCGCGCCAGCGCTGAAGCGTCCGGCTCGAGAGCCCCAGGCACTCGCATGCGCGCGTCAGCGTCGCGCCCATCGCCGTGGCTGCTTGGATGAGGCCCATGATCGCCGCGCGCTCGCGCGCTATGTGTCGTCTTCCACGCCCTCCAAGAGGGCGCGGACTTTTTTTTGGAGCACCAGCAACGCGGCCGCCTCGGCCAGCGCCTTGTCCCTTGCGGTGGAGCTCGCGCTCCAGCTCCTTGACGCGCCGTGCCTCAGCGCCGGTGGCCTTCTCCTGGCGCCCAGCTAGCTCCGCCTTGCCGCCGCGCAGCATCGTCTCGCGCCACTCGTCGAGCGTCGCCTGGTGCAGCCCACGTCGGCGCAAGAGGCCGCCCAGCTGCGCCTCGTCGAGCTTCAGCGACTCCATCACGACCGCGATCTTCTCGTCCGGCGACCAGTCCTGCGGTCGCCTCTGCGGCGCCTCTGCGGCCTCCTGGGCGGCGCTTTGGGCGATCATCTTGGGGGCTGCGGGCGTGTCACCATGAAGCCTCTCCTAGCCGATTCTCGTCGCCACCGATAGAGCAGCCCGGGATGCAGGCCGAGCTCCTTGGCGATCTCCGAGACCGATCGTCCCGACGTCGTGAGCTTCGCGACGATCTGGGCCTTAAAGCCCTCGGTGTACGATGTCCCCGTCACCGAAGACCTCCCACCGCGATCCGGATGCACAGGGCCCCATCGTCCGCTCGACGATCCATCATGACCTGCACGTGCCGCGGGATCACCACGATCACCTCGCCTGCGATCCCCGCCACCGCCTCGTTCTCCTCACGGCCGACCCCCAGGCCCTCCGTGTTTTCCTCGTCGTCCTCGATCTGGATCTGGATCTCGAGATCGTCCTCGCTCACGCTCTTCTTCACTTCCGTTAACTCGCTGGTCATCTCACTGCTCTGCTTCTCAGCCCCCTCGGTGGTTCAGGTGAACGCGACAACTTTGCTGACACTGGGGGCATGGGGGCGCAGAGCAAGCCCGACGACCTGGTCTTCGCCGGGGACAAAGGCGAGCACCTGCGCTTCGACCAGCTCTACACCGTGGTGGTCGCCGCGGCCAAAGCCGCGGGCCTCAGCAAGCACGTGCACCCGCACCTGCTACGCCACACCTTCGCCAGCCACTGCTACATGCGGCGCGTCCCGCCGCAGGTGGTCCAGAAGTGGCTCGGCCACGCCAGCGTCACGACGACGGAGCGCTACGCGCACCTACGTCCGGACACAGACGACGAGCTCATCGCGGTGCTCGAGGCGGGTCGCGCAGATCCCGCCGATTTAGGTGCCACCACAGGTGCCACCAACCGACCGCACAACGTGAAAACGCCGCTTAGAGTGCTCTAAACGGCGTTCCAAGAGTGGGCGCGACAGGTGTCGAAGACGGCGCGAGCGAGCAAACGAACCCGTGTGATGTCGGGGACTTGGCGTCCAACTGCTTGTAATCGCTCCTTATTTCGGCCCACTGTCCGCCCGCCCCGTACCGTCTTGTACCGTCTCGTGGAGCAGAGTTAGGGCAACGGCGGGGCAACGGCGCGAAACCCGCGGGTCAATTTTTCCTGGCGCGACAGGCTGTTCCCCTGTCGCGCATGCAGGCGAGCACCGCACCCTGCCCTAGCGCCACGATCTCGCCGCCCCGCGACAGGGAGTCGGGACAACTCCCAAAAATGCCACCCGATCGCCCTCCTAGCGGCCCTCGTCACAGGTTCTGGCCTCACGCCTGATCCGCGCTCAGGACCGCCGGAGCGCCACCCAGCCCGCCGCCGATACCCGAGGCCGCCCGCCCCATTTCCGCGAGCACCTGGTAAAAGGACCCCATCCGAACCCGAGGCACCGCCCCCTGCCCTAGCGCCACGGCCTCGCCGCCCCGCGACAGGGAGTTGGACCAACTCCCAAAAATACCACCCGATCGCCCTCCTAGAGACAGTGACCGTGCGGCCCATGGTCTCGACGTGGGAGAAACTACAAAATGCGCGCGGATCCAGGTGCAAAACGTGGTAGTGGAGCGTGGTAGCCTGGCATATGCGCTCCTGTTCATGTCAGGCTCGGATCGTCGGCGCTCTGCTGAAAGCCGACGATCCGATGGTCACGCGCGCCCGAGCCTTACTCGCGGCAATGCTCCTGGCGCCGCTCGCCTGCGGCGGTGGCGCGATGTTCTCCGCGACCGCGGAGACCGCGGGGACGACAATCGCTACCGAGAGCGCCACAGAGAGCGCCACAGAGAGCGCCACCGGGAGCGCCACCGACACCAGCGCCGGCGACGGGTGCCCGCCGGGCCCCTCCTGCCGCGACCAGGCGCTCGACGCCAGCGCGCTCCAGGCGGGCGTCGGCGGCTTCCCCGTCGACGTCGACGACTGGGTCCTCCTCGAGATCGAGCCGCTCGGCGACGTCAACGGCGACGGCTTCGCCGACATCGGCCTCGCAGGCTTCGTGATCTTCGGCGAGCCGAACCCGGCCGCGCTCTCCGACGATCCGCCCGTCCTCGCAGCTCGCGGCTTCCCGATCCCGTCGCCCTCCGACCCTGGGATCCGCCTCGACCCGCGCCCCGCCGGCGACGTCAACGGCGACGGTCGTGACGACGTCCTTGTCCTCGACAAGGACTCCGCCACGGCCTGGCTCGTCCACGGCAAGGACGACCTGGCGCCGGTCGATCTCGCGCTCGTCGCCGTGGTCTACGATCTGACGGCGACCGATCTCGACGGCGATGGGGGCGTCGAGGTCGTCGTCTGCGGCGATGGGCTCGATCTCCTCCGTGCCCCCAACGGCTGGGACGCGCCAGCGCGCGCGACCGCGACGATCGACACCTCCTGCGACAGGATGTGGGCGGGTGATGTCGACGCCGACGGCTACGACGACCTCATCCTCGGCAACGACGCCGATCTCGAGATCCTCACGCGAATCCTCCAGGGGCCCCTCGATCTCGCGGTGGAGACGATCGCTGTCGACGACGAGTGCTACTTCTTCGACTTCGCGTTCGCGGACATCGACGGCGACGGCGACGCGGAGCTCCTCGCACAGACCTTCGAGGGGAGCATCTACGCCGTCTACGTCGAGTCCTACGCCCCCAAGGAGACCTGCGAGGCGCCGCTCTGCTCGCCCTCGGCGGTCGAGCTCGTCGCCTCCGTCGAGCCTTTCAGCCGGACCATCCGCTCCCTCGGTGACTTCAACGGCGACGGCCGCGACGACCTCCTGGTCCTCGACGCGGGCGCGATCATGACCGGCGCCTGCGAGGCGCCGCCCTGAGCCCTGAGGCGGCCTCGTGGCGAGGGGGGGTGCTTCCTGCACGCGGACGAGGTTGACGCGAATGGCTTTGACGACGATTCATGTCCCCCTTGCACGGCAGCGATCGGACACAGCTGATGCCGGAACCGTGAACATTCTCGTCGAACGCGGCGGCCGATGCTCAACCAACAACACCGATGAGCGAGTTCGCTCCGCGCGTCCTCTTGAGTCTGTCGCGAAGATCGGTGACACCGGTCCCGCAGCTCGGGCAGAGACCGTCTCAGCTCTCGACCACTTCGGCGGCGGTCTTGGCGTAGAGCACTCGGCTCACCCACACCTCGATCTGGGCGCAGTCCGTGGCGCCGAGGATCTGCTCGCGGATCGAGTCGGGGATCTCGAGGCCGCGCAGCTCCATCAGTTGGAGTAGCACCTTCGCCTCGCCCTTCGCCTCGCCCTCGGCCTTACCCTCAGCTTTACCCTTCGAGAACCAGTTGCGGGCGATGTCGCTTTGAAATTCGTAGCTTCCGGTCTGCATCAGCTTCTCCAGGGCGGCGCGGGCGGCCTCGCCCAAGCGGGCGAAGACGACGTCAAGATAGACCGCGGCGCGGTCGGTGTCGAGGTCTTGGGCGCCCTCGATCGCGGCGATCGCGATGCGCTCGGCCCCAGGCTCGTCGCCATGGGCGATCAGCGAGAGGACCGCGAGCTCGGGGTCTCGTCGGGCTTCGTCAGGATCGGTGATCACCGGGATCTGGGCCGGCCCGATCACGTCGGGCGTGAGCCGCTGCGCGCCCTCGGAGAGGCCCGCCTTGATCGTACGCGCGGCCCAAGCGGCTACATCAGGATCGAGGGCGATCACCACGAGGTCGACCGGGCAGCGGTAGCGGACGCGCAGGCCGGAGACGTGGAGTTGCCAGCGATCGGGCTTGTCGGGGTCGATGCTGAGCTGGATCTCGACGACACGCACACGCACAGGGGCGCGGGGATCCTGGCCATAGAGCAGCACGTCGTCGGCCCGATACTCCGCGTGGTTGAGGTCGATGAACTCGTTCTGCGAGATATGGATCGAGCTGGACGGGAGCCTGTGTTCACGATCCAAGAGGTAGCCGACGAGGGCCGGCGCGTTGCGGACGAGCTGGACGATCGCCTCGTGGGTGAGCTTGGGCATTGGGAGCGCGACCGTAGCGCACAATCGCGCACGGGTCGAGGCATGCCGCGAGTGGCCGAACAGCCGCCGCGATCTCGAGCACAACTCCACCCGCCCACGTGTGCACGCTCAGCGGCGAGACGCCCACCTGCACCCAGATGTTGGCTAGCCTGAAAAAATCACCAAGATCGGGAATTCCGGCCGCCCGATCGCAGTTAGGAAGGGTGTGAAAGACATCCAGACTGCGATCAGGGTGGGCGGCCGGAGTGAGACAGGGTGTAACGCTGGCGCGCTCGAATTTCAACCTCACGGGAGGCAGCGGGTGGAGGCCGCGTTCGATGGGGGGAGGGTGACATCGGACGGGGGACTCTTGCTGGTGCGAGAGGTCGAGGAGCGGCTCGGGGTCGTGCGTCGCTTCGCCGAGTGCTTTCAAGATCACCGCGACCCCTCGCGGGTCGAGCACAGCGTCCAAGACTTGCTGCGTCAGCGGGTTTTTGGGCTGATCTGCGGCTATGAGGACCTCAATGATCACGACGCGCTCCGAGACGACGCGATGCTCGCGGTCGCCGTCGGAAAGTCGGACACGACCGGCCAAGGACGCCGACGTGGGCGCGACCACGGGCACCCTCTGGCCAGCGCGTCGACGCTGCTCCGGCTCGAGCACGCGCGAGCCAAGTGCGCTGCGGGTGAGCGCTACGAGAAGATCACCATTGACCCAGAGCTGGTTGAGCACTTCTTCGTCGAGGAGTTCCTGCGCAGCTACGAGGAGCCGCCAGCGCAGATCGTGCTCGACATCGACGCGACCGACACCCCTCTCCACGGGAAACAGGAGGGCCGCTACTTCCACGGCCACTACGGCGAGTACATCTATTTGCCGCTCTACATCTTCTGCGGCGAGCAGCTCCTGGCGGTGAAGCTCCAGACCGCCGACAAGGGCGCGGCTCACCTCGCGGTCCCTGAACTCGACAGGATCTGCGCGGCGATCGTCGATCGCTGGCCGAACACCGAGATCATCATCCGCGGCGACTCCGGCTTCGCCAACGATGAGCTGATGAGCTGGTGCGAAGAGAGCGAGATCGACTTCATCCTCGGCCTCGCCCGCAACCCTCGGCTGGAGAAGAAGGTCCAGGGAGCGATGCGCAAGGCGATGGCCGCGGCGACGACGACCGGCGAGGCGGCGCGTCGCTTCACCGAGTTTCGCTACCGTACGAGGGCCTCTTGGTCACGCGAGCCGTCGTCACCTCGCTGCCGCGCGAGCGCTTCGACGCGCGACGGCTCTACGAGGAGCTCTACTGCGCCCGCGGCGAGGCCGAGAACCACATCAAGGAGCAGCAGCTCGGCCTCTTCGCCGATCGAATGAGCAGCCACACGCTCGGCGGCAATCAGAAGCGCGGGTTCTTCTTGCCGCCGACCAGGTACTCGGCCTTGCCGACGATCCTCCATGATCGCCCGAACCCCCCCGGCGTCAGAGTGACCAGTCACGCGCAAAAAATGCACCGGCAGCCACGAACATCCTCCGGGGCTAGCTCCCGGCGCAGTGGTCCCGGCGAGGAGCCAGGGCGACGGAACGGTCCAGCTCCGTCGCCCAACCGCCCTCCTCAGCCCACCCGCTGGCACTTCCACCAGGCAGCGGCCGACTGCGACCGGATCGGCGGGAAGGTCTCCCCCCGCGAGAGCGGGATGACGCGCTCCTCGGTCGTCGGCGCGGGCCGCCAGTTCGTCGTCTCGAGGTACCCATCAAAAACGAAGCTCCCCGTACCCGGGGACGTCTGACCAGTCTTAAATCGCTCACCAACTTGCATTTCGCTCGTTCCTTTCTTCCTTGTTCAGCGTATTTCTCGTTCGTTCACCCACGCCAGACACCGGTGAGGCACGACGCCTCTGGGATCGTCTTCATCACCTGGCTCCTGGTGGGAAGATCTGTCGCCGCCCGTTGCGAATCGATCCTTCTCCGCGATATTTTTCTGCACGCGCAGGCCAGGGTGGAGGCCACGCTCGAAGGCGCGCGCTCGACCGTTAGGGGCGGTGAGTCGCGCCGCTCAATCCCCCCTGGCTGGCGCGCCGAGGCGTCGCCGGACCCGCGCGAGCGTGAGGGGCACCTGCGCGCCGCTCGCGGCCGCGGATCTCGCCCTGTCGCCGGTAGCGCTCGCGGTCCGGGGCGCCGACCCGGCCGCTGGGCACATAGACCTGCTTGCCGCCGCGGGCGCGCTTGTCGATGAAACCCTGCTCGACCAGCTCCGCGACAGGGAGTTGGGACAACTCCCTAAAAATTCAACCCTCTCGCCCCCCTAGAGGCCAGCGTCACAGGTTCTTGCCCCACGCCTGATCGCCTGCTCCACGCTCGGGGCCATCGCCGGAGCGCCATCGCGCTTCGGAGTTCGATGTCGAGCCCCTCGAGCGCCGGACCAACGCGGCGTTCCCTCCCGGCCTCCGCAACGCCGCCCTGAGGCTCCGCCTGGCCCGAGAGCAGGGAGTCCGGCAGGACCCGTAGCGGAGCCCCGGCCTCGACACCCGCGCGGCCCTGACCTGCGCGGCCGCACACTGCTCGGCCGCTTCCGGAGGTGTTTGCCGGCGAACAGCGGCGGCCCTAAGCTAGCGCCTGCATCCGCCAACAGCCGCCTGTCCGCCTGGCGGAGCACCTGAGCCCGCACCCGCGCCCGCGCCCGCCGAACAGTCCATGGCCGCCCTCCGCGGCCCGTGGCCGCTTGCGATCGAGGCCGCCATCCTCCCCGCCGCCCTCGCCGCGACCAGCCCCCCGCCCCCCAACTACGCCAGCCGGGGAAGGGGTTAGTGAGGGGCTCGGATCTCCGCGCGACGTCGGCGGGTGGCGAGTGGTGTGAAGGCATCGTCATGGCTTCAGCGCGGCGAGCTCCTTGTCGACGCGCATCTTGGCGGCCTCGTGGTCCTTGATGCCGGTGATCTGGCCGCGGGCGGACATCGCGTCGAGGAGGGCCTTGGCGGCCTCGAGGTGCTCGCGGCGAGACTCGGGGCGTTTCTCCTTACGGGCGAGGTCGAGATGGACGAGGTGGACTTCAACGAGATAGAAGGTGGTCCTTGAGTCGTCGCGAGTCGCCTTTGCGAGCGGTTCGAGGATGGTGAGGGCGCGCTCAAGGTGGCTGCGGGCTGCGGCGAAGTTGCCGGCCTGAACCTCGACATGGCCGAGCCTCTCGAGGGACACGGAGAGGTCGCGCTGCGCCAGCGGAGAGTCAGGGTCGCCCTGCGCCAAGCCCTCCGCTACCTTCAGTGAGTGGGCGAAGAGGTCGCGGGCGCTATCCAGGTTGCCGGCCTGCACCTCGACCTCGCCCAAGTTCTTCAGGGACACGGAGAGGTCGCGCTTCGCCAACGCGGAGTGAGGGTCGGATTTCGCTAGGTCCTTCCGTAGAAACAGAGAGCGGGCAAAGAGATCGTGGGCGATGGCCAGGCTGCCGTCCTGCACCTCGACCTCGCCGAGCTTGTTCAAGGACACGGCGAGGTCGCGCTGCGCCTTCGCGGAGTGAGGTTCGGCCTTCGCTAAGTCCTCCGCGATAGCGCGGTCGCGGCCGAAAAGGTCACGGGCGAGGGCCAGGTTGCCGGCTTGCAGCTCGACATCGCCGAGCTTGTTCAAGGCCACGGAGAGGTCGCGCTGCGCCTGCGCGGAGTGAGGCTCGGCCTTCGCCAAGTCCTCCGTGATGGGAATGGTGCGGGCGAAGAGCTCGCGGGCGAGGAGCAGGTTGCCGCCCTTCACCTCGATATCGCCGAGCTTGATAAGGGACACGGTGAGGTCGCGCTGCGCCTGGGTGGAGTGAGGCTCGGCCTTGACCAAATCCTCCACTTCTCTCAGTGAGCGGGCTAATAGGGCGCGGGCGAGGGTCAGGTCTCCGGCCCTCACCTCGACGTCGCTTAGCATCAGGAGGGACGCGGATAAGTCGCGATGCGCCTGGGCGTCGTCCGGGTACTCCGCCGCGAAGCGCTCGGCGAGGGCGAGTGCCTCGGTGTATTCCTCGCGGGCCTGGTCGAGCCGCTCGTGGGTCATCGACAGGTCGCCGCGCTTGATCTTCTGTTGGATCTCGAGGTGGACGACGTCGGGGTCGTCGCCGGCGTCGTTGCGAAGGGTGGTGAGGATGGTTTTGAGGCGCTCGTGGATCTCGCGCTGGACGTCGGCGGTGCCGGGGATGTCCTCGTACTTTGGGAGGGCCTCGAGAAGGAGCGCGCGGGTGATGTTCTTGGCGGTCTCGAGGAGTTCGTTGGCGCGGTCGCGTTCGGCGCGGACGGAGGCCTCGGCGGCGAGGGCGGCCTCGCGTTGGAGCCAGGTGGCGACGCCGAGGGCGGCGGTGAGGAGGCCGAAGAGGGTGACGACAGCGACGACGCGGCGGGCGCGGCGGGTCTCGGCGCGGGCGCGGGCGAGGGCCTCGGCGGCGGCGCGCTGCTCGGCCTCTCGGGCGCGCTCGCGGGCCTCGGCTTCGGCGCGGGCGAGGCGCTCTTGTTTGCGGTCGTAGACCTTCCTGGCGAGCCAGTCGTGGCCGATCTCGAAGTAGCGGGTGCCGCGGTGCTGCTCGGCGCGGAGAATGGCGGCGCGCTCGAGGTCGGTGAGAATCGTGTCGAGGTCGGTCGGCGTGGCAAGGCCGCTCGCGCGGGCGGCCTCCTCGGTGAGCAGGGTGCGGGTGCCGTCGGCGGCGATGATGTGGTCCTCGAGCAATTGCTCGGCGGGGCCGCGCAGCGGGCCCAGGGCCGCGAGGGCGCCCTCGAGGTAGTTTTGTAAGATGGGCTCGGCGCGGGAGTCGGTGTCGTCGTGCGTCTCCGCGGTGGCTCGCTGGGCGAAGAGGGCGCGGCAGACGATCTGGGCGAAGGCGGTCTGGACCTCGGCGTCGTCGCGCTCGCTCTGGCCGGGCACGCGGACTTGCAGCATCAGGGAGCGCGTGGAATCGGGGGACCAGGTCTGCGGCGGGGCGCCCCCGGCGGCGGCCGCGATCACGGCGCCGGTGATCTCGCCGAGGGTCATCGGGCCGAGGCGAAAGCCGTGCTCGAGCAGGCGATGGCGGCCGCGGGCGCGGTCGCGGAAGCGGCCGAGGTAGTCCTCGCGCATGGCGAGCACGAGGTGGAGGCCGCGTAGTGGTTGGCCAGCGAAGCGGTCGAGCCAGTCGAGGAAGTGCGAGACCTCGGCGGCGTCGCGCTGGGTGAAGAGGAGCTGCTCGATCTGATCGAGCACGATCAGGATCGGGCGGTCGGAGCGGTAGAAGGCCTGCTCGACGATCCACTCGACGGAGGCGAACACGCCGAGGGGCTCGGTCGGCGGGGCGAGCTTCAGGTCGCGCAGGAGGGCCTCGAGCAGCCAGGCGACCGGAGCCTCGCCGGCGGGCCAGCCGTCGACGCTGGCGAGGCGGAAGTCGTGGTCGTCGGCGAGGGTGGGCAGGACGGCGGCCTGCATGACGGAGGACTTGCCGGCGCCCGAGGGCCCGAAGAGGGCGACGGAGCGGTGGGCGAGGATCATGCTGGTGAGCTCGCGGGCGACGGCGTCGCGGCCGTGGAAGCGGGCGCGGTCGCTGGCGCGGTAGGGCTGCGGGCCCGGGAAGGGGTTGGTGAGGGTCACGGCTGCTCATCCTCCAGCGCGCGCACGAGCGCGGCCGCCGGCTCCTGGACGACGGCGACGGGGCTGCCGCCCGGGAGGCCCCCGCCGCGCTTCTCCCACAGCTCGCGCTCGCGCTGACCCTCGGCGAGCACGGCGACGCTGCCGGTCGGCGGCGGGCGCTGGTCGTAGAGCCACCGGAGCAGCATGCGGTGGCGCCAGTCGAGCGCGGAGAGGCCGACGCAGAGGGCCGGCCGCGTGCGCAGCCAGCCCATGATCTGGTTGTCCCACTCGGGCGGGATGATGTAGCGGAGCTCGGCGTGGCCCTCGATGTAGTCGTCCTCGGTGAGCCGCGGGCTGACCAGCACCGGCTGCGTCTCCGGCGAGTTGCCGCCGTAGACGCGGAGGATCACGAAGGTGTCCTCGAGGCGCAGGGGCGGCAGGTGCTCGAGCTCCTCCCAGTCGTGCTCACCTGGCCTTCGGACCATGATCATCCGGCGCTCGTCGTGGCCGGGGAGACCGGGCTGGATCGCGTAGAGGAGCGCATGGGGGTGGCGGCGGGCCAATGCGTGCTCGAGGAGCGGCAGCCACGAGAGGGTCGCGTGGACGCCGGGGCGGAGCCGAAGGGCGAGCGCGTCGATCAGCGTCGGCGCATCCTCGTCCGCGCGGACGGTCTGGACGATCCGCTGGAATAGGCGGTCGAGCCGGAGGCGCCCGGCCTGGAGCGCATGGCGCTGCGCGAGCGAGAAGAGCGGCGTGGTGGCCTCGGCCTCCTCGCGGGTCTGGAGCGCCTGCAGGAGGCCCTCGCGGAGCCGGGCTCGCACCTCGGTGGCGGTCTCGTCGTCCCACGGCTCGCCGAGGACCAGCGCGTAGGGGCCGTCCAGGAGCGCCTTCAGAGGGACCGGCAGCTCGCCCGTGGACGCGGCGGGCGCGGGCGGAGGCGGGCGCACGCGGCGGCCCTCTAGGTCGAAGAGCCGCGAATCGGGGCCGCGGAGGTAGAGCACCGGCGAGAAGCCGTCGGCGCTGCTCGCCAGCAGCGTGCGCCGAGACGCCTGCACGCTCGCGCCGATGTCGCCGCTGCCGGTGCGGGCGCCGATCAGGTGGGTGTAGAAGTCGAGGGCGGCGGCGCGGGCGACCTCGGCACGCACCGGCCAGAGGTGGGCGACCACGGCGTCGACGCCCGAGCGCACGAGCAGCTCGGCGGCGCTGGCGAAGACCCCCGGCCGCGCGCCGGAGCAGGCTTGGAGGTAGACGATCCGCATGGTGTTGAAATTGGCGCGCAGCTCCTCGGCGAAGACCTCGATCGGGAGCAGCGACTTCTCGCCGTCGGAGTCGTCGGCGAGGCGGATCACGGGGTTGCGCTGGTCGTCGAAGCCGCCGTGGCCGAGGAAGTGGAGGACGTGCGGGCTCGGGCCCGAGCGCAGGCGCTCGAAGAGGATCGGGTTGCGGGCGGCGTCGCCTTCGATCGCCGGCAGGAGTTCGATCGCCCCCGAGTCGATGTGCTCGCGCAGCGCCCCCGCCAGGCCGTCGAGCACCGCGCGATCGGGGATCGCCAGCACCGGTAGGACGAGCAGGGCGCGCCGGAGCTCCCGCGGCTGCCACGGCTTGACCGTGTGGACGCCGCGCGCGACCAGGACGTCGGCTGCGCCGGCGAGGAAGCCGTGGCTCGATTCGGGGCGGCAGAGCGCCTCCCACGGGACTGCCTGGAGGTTCGGGTCCTCGATCATCCAGCGCAGGAGGAGGCGCTCACCCGGGCCCGTCGACGAGAGCGTGACGAGCAGGTCGCGTAGCTCTCCGGCGAAGACCGCCTCGTATAGTGCCCTGGCCTGTTCGAGCGAGTCGCTGCCGAGCGGCTGGGCCCGCGCGAGCGCGTTGCCGACGAGCACCCGGAAGGCCAGGAGCTTCTGGGCAGTAAAGCCGCCGCCGAGCTCGCGCTCGCGGGCCCGCTCGCCTCGCGAGCCCCGGCCGGCGACCCGGACGATGTCGCCGTCAGTGCGCACCTCGACTTCTAGCCACCTCATCTCCGCCCCCTCGCTCGCGGGGCCACGGGCCCGCGATTCAATCGATTCCAACAGAGAATGCGAGCCGCGCACTTAGATCCCTAGCCGCATGACCCCAGAGCCATAGTAGCACCCTCGCTCTATGATCTGGGGGCGGGCGCGAGCGGGCGACGCTCAGCGTGACTTGGCCCTCTGTCACGACTCCAACGAGCGGATCCGCCGGCAGATGGCGCAGCGGATCCTGGAGCGCACCTGGGACCGCGCGAGCGCAGCCCCAGCCCTCCAGACCCGCCTCGTGACCTACCTGACCCTCGAGAGGCGGAGCACCGAGCGGCCCGAAACTTAGGGTTGAGTTGGCGCTGTAGAGGCGGCCGCCGAGAGGTCGAGCAGTGGAGTGGCCGGAGTGGAAGCGGCGGCCGATGCGGTGTTCATCACGCCACTGACGGAGCGGGCGCCCGAGTCGAGGGAGGGGCGGGTAGCTGGGCGCGGTGCCCACGATGACGCGGTAAGGCGCTGAGTCGACGCCGCGCTGGCGGCCTCGTCCGCGCTCGGGGCCATCGCTGCACATCCCGGCTTCCGCGTGCTCGTCGAAGAGCGCGGGTCGATGCGCGAGTCCGCACGCATGTTACGCTCGCGCATCGACCCCGCGACCGCCGACCTCGACCTCCTCCTCCGTGAGCGCTTCGGCTTCCCGGCGTTCCGCCCGGGCCAGCGCGCCTGCATCGAGGCCCTGCTCGCTGGCGGCAACCTCCTCTCGATCCAGCCGACTGGCCACGGCAAGAGCCTCCTCTACCAGCTCCCTGCCGCCCTGCTCGACGACATGACGATCGTCGTGTCGCCGCTCCTCGCCTTGGTCCGCGACCAGCTCGGCCAGCTCAACCATCGCTTCGGCCTGCCCGCCGCCAGCATCAACAGCGACCAGTCCGACGACGAGAATGAGTCGTCGCGCCGGGACGCCGCGACCGGCCGGGTCCGCCTCCTCTTCGTCTCGCCCGAGCACCTCGACCACCTCGAGCGCTTCGAGGCGATCGCCCGGCTGCCGGTCGCGCTCCTCGTGGTCGACGAGGCCCACTGCATCTCTACCTGGGGCCACGACTTCCGCCCCGCCTACCGGCAGATCCTCCGCCTCGTCGCTGCTCTCCGCGAGCGCCAGCCCGCGCTGCGGGTGCTGGCCCTCACCGCCACCGCCGACGCGCGGGTCGAGGACGACATCCGCCGCCAGCTCGAGGGCCCGGGCGCGCCGCCCCTGACCGTCCATCGCAGCAGCATGGATCGGCCGAACCTCTCGCTCGCGGTGGTGCCGCTCGCCGGCATGGCCCAGAAGCTCGCCTACCTCGCCCAACTCGTGCCCCGCCTGCCTCGCCCGGGGCTCCTCTACTGCGCCACCCGCGAGCGCACGACCCTCGTCGCCGAGTACCTCCGAGCCCACGGCGTCGACGCGGCCGCCTACCACGCCGGCCTCGAGCCTGAGGACAAGCGCGCCCTCCAGGACGACTTCCTCCGCGGCCGATTCGCCGCGATCGCGGCGACCAACGCCCTCGGCATGGGCATCGACAAGAGCGATCTCCGCTACGTGCTCCACGTCGACATGCCGGGTTCGATCACCGCCTACTACCAGGAGGTCGGGCGAGCCGGGCGCGACGGTCAGCCCGCCCGCGGGATCCTCCTCTTCGACCCCGACGATCGCCGGATCCACGAGCACTTCGCCGACGCCGCGCAGCCCGAGCTCCGCGACTTCACGGCCGTCCTCGCCGCCGTCGCCGACGCCGACCCGCCCGGCCTCACCGCGATCAAGGTGCGCACCGGCCTCCACCCGACCCGGGTCACCGTGGTCGTCGCCGAGCTGGTCGAGCAGGGTTTCATCGACAAGCGCGCCCGCGGCGGCAAGCAGGTCTATGTGCCCAGCGGACGGGTCGGCGCCCCGGACCTCGAGCGCTACCGGCGACAGGGCGAGATCCGCGGCCGCGAGCTCGGGGCGATGCTCCGCTTCGGGCGCCTCGAGGGCGGCTGCCTGATGGCGACCCTGCGCGGCGCCCTCGGCGACGACGCGGCCGCGCCCTGCGGCCGCTGCTCCGTGTGCCGCGGCCAGCGCTCGTCGGTCGAGCTCGGCGATCAGGTCGCGGCAGCCGCCGCGTGGCTGGAGGAGCGGCCCTCCCCGATCCCGAGCAGCGCCCGACCGCCGATGTCGGAGGGCCTCGCCGCGCTCGACGGCGAGCTCGGCGGCCCGCTCTTCGGCTGGCTCATGAAGCACCGCGAGGACGCGAGCGAGGCCGGCCGCCTCCCCGCCGCCCTCGCCGCGCTGATCGTCCGCCACGCGCGCGCGCTCGCCGAACACCACACAATCGCCGCGGTGATCGCCGTCCCCTCGCAGCGCTGGGCCCAGCGGGCGGCCGTCACCGAATTCGTCGCCAACGCGCTCGGCGTGCCCGCCCTCCCCGACGCCCTCTTCTGGCGCGACCCGCCGGACGCAGCCCAGGCCTCATTCTCCAACAACGACCAGCGCCGGCAGAACGTCGACGGCCGCCTCGGGGTCGCCAGCGCGTCGCTACCGGCCGGCGACCTGCTGATCCTCGACGACCTCATCGGCTCCGGCGCGACCCTCCGCGAGGCCGGCCGAGCGCTGCGCAAGGACGCGCGGCGCAGCGGCGCGCTGGTGCCCCTCGCGCTCGCGCGGGTCCGGCGACGCCTCGGCGCGCCAGCCAGCGGGGATTGAGCGGCGCGCGGCCGACCGTCCGAGTTCGTTACAGATCTCCTTGGAGGGGGAGCACTGAACGATCGAGGCGAGCACCGAGGCGCGTCGCAGTTATCGCCGCAGTTGGTCGACACGTGGGGGCAGATCCTCAGACCGCAGTCCCCGTAGCAGCTACATGCCTCGGGCTCGCCTGTTCCATCGGTCATCTGCTCGCCATGCGTCGTGCTCTCACCGCCCGTCGCGCTCGCTCCGCTTGTCGTGGTCTCCCCGTCGGTGAGGCAGGTTGCGGCCGATCCTTGCTTGTCGTCGCCGCAACAGAGCGACACGCCGCTCCCGACGAGAGCGGCCTGGCGGACCCTGTGGAGGGCTCGTGAAGATGAGTGGTATGCTCGCCGCCTCGCCGGCTCCGCCATGGCCAAACCCAGCAAGCGCTCCGTCCTCGGCGTCCTCACCCGTCCTATCCTCCTCGGGCTCGCGGACGCGATCGAGCTCGCGGTCCCGCGCGCGGCTGCCAAGCCGGATCTCATCGACGCCATCGCCGCGGCCAAGCGCGCCCCTCTGCCCAAGATCCTTGATCTGCTCAAGCGCGACGACCTCAAAGAGATCTGCCGCGCCCACGGCCTCGACGACGCCGGCCGCGAGAAGGCGCTGCTCCGCGACCGGATCCTGGACGGCGGCGACCCCCAAGATCTGGACCCTGCCCCTGCCCCTGCCGCTCCCCCTGCCGCTCCCCCTGTCTCCGCCCCCCAACTCCCTCTTGAAGTCAGCACCGGCCCGCTCACCCGCCGCCGCACCCTTCAGGCCCTCGACGAAGCCCCCCACGCCGACCCGCACGCCGGCTCAGCCGCGCGCCGCCCCTCGGAGCGCAGCGTGCTCGCCGAGCTCCCCCGCGATCGCCTCATCGAAGTCGCGCGCGTCTTCAACGTCGCCCCACGCGCCCGCCTCGCCGCGGATCCCCTCCGTGAGCACCTGCTCGCCACCGCGCGCCCCACCGTCGCCGACCTGCTCCAGCACCTCAACCGCGACGAGCTCCGCCAGATCTGCGCTCGCCACGGCCTCGACGCCACCGGCCGCGCCCGCGCCGCCCTCGTCGCGCGGATCCTCCACGCCCGCGGCGAAGAGCCTCCCCCGCCGCCGCAGCAGCTCCTCGATCCCGCCGCCGCCCGTCTCCCGCTCGGCGTGCCGACCCGCGGCCAGCTCGTCCGCTGTCGCCACCGCAACTACCTGGTCGAAGAGACATCTCCACCGCTCCACCGCGGCGACGCTCACCGCGTCCGCATGGTCTGCCTCGACGACGACGACCCCGGCCGCCCCCTCGAGGTCCTCTGGGAGCTCGAGCTCGGCGCCCACCTGCTCCACCAAGACAAGCCCGTGCTCGGCGATCTTCAAGGGCTCGACCCGCCGCGGGCCTTCGCCGCCTACCTCCACGCGATCAAGTGGAACGGCGTCACCGCCAGCGACAGCGCGCTCTTTCAGGCCCCTTTCCGCGCCGGCATCGCCCTCTCCGCCTATCAGCTCACCCCCTTGATGAAGGCCCTCGAGCTCCCGCGCGCCAACCTCTTCATCGCCGACGACGTCGGCCTCGGCAAGACCATCGAGGCCGGCCTCGTCCTCCAAGAGCTGCTCCTCCGCCAGCGCGTCGACTTCATCCTCGTCGTCGCTCCGCCCGCGGTCTGCCTCCAGTGGCAGGGTGAGATGGAGAAGCGCTTCGGCCTGCGCTTTGAGATCCACGACCGCGCCTTCGTCGCTCGTCGCCGCCGCGAGCGCGGCTTCGGCGTCAACCCTTGGTCCACCGCCAACCGCTTCATCATCTCCTACCCCCTGCTCCGCCGCCCTGACTACCAAGAGCCCCTGCTCGCTCACCTCAGCGCCCGCGGCAAAAAAAAGACCCTGCTCGTCCTCGACGAAGCCCACACCGTCGCCCCCTCCACCCAGAGCCACTACGCCACCGACTCCAAGATCACCCAGCTCGTCCGCGACGCCCTCGCCCCAGCCTTCGAGAACCGCCTCTTCCTCTCCGCCACCCCGCACAACGGCCACCCCAACTCCTTCTCCGCCCTGCTCGAGATCCTCGACCCTCAGCGCTTCACCCGAGGCGTACGAACCGGCGGCCCCGAGGCCCTACGCCCCGTCATGGTCCGCCGCCTCAAGCGCGACATCCGCGGCCTCACCGGCGCTCGTTTGCCCGAGCGCCAGGTCCCTGAGCACCTGCTCTGGCGCGAAGGCGCGCATTGGTTCACCCGCAGCGGCGACGATCCCCCCATCGATCTCGGCCCAGCCCCGCCGATCGAGCTCGAGCTCGCCGACCTGCTCCGCGACTACACCGCCCTCATCGGCGCCCGCAGCCGCCGCCAGCGCCTCGTCTTCATCAACCTGCAAAAGCGCCTACTCTCCTCCGTCGCCGCCTTCCACCGCACCCTGCAAAAACACGCCGCCACCTACGATCACACCCTCGCCCCCCTGCTCGCCCAGGCCGAGCTGCCCGTCCCCTCCGCCCCCGCGCCCGAGAGCGACGACGAGCTCGATCCCAGCGACGAATCCCTCGCCGAAGAGTCCGACGCGTCGGTCATCGCCGGCACCCGCGAGCTCGGCCAGCCCGACGCCCTCGCCCGCGACCTGCTCGCCACCATGCTCCGCAAAGCCGCCGCCGGCCGCGCCCAGCCCGACGCGCGCGTTTTAGCGCTCCTCGCCTGGATCCGCCGCCACATGTGCCCTGCGGCTGCTTTGTCGCCGCCTCCTGCGGGCGCTGCCACCACCTGGAGCGACCGCCGCGTCCTCATTTTTACCGAATCCCTCGACACCAAGCGCTACCTCCGCCAATTGCTCAGCACCGCCTTTGAGCGCACCGATCGCGGTGACCAGCGGATCCTCGAGCTGCACGGCGCGATGGCCGACGACGCCCGCGAAGAGGTCCAGCGCGCCTTCAACGCCCCGCCCGAAGGGCACCCAGTCCGCGTCTTGCTCGCCACTGACGCCGCCCGCGAGGGCATCAACCTCCAGGGCGCCTGCGCCGACCTCTTCCACTTCGACATCCCCTGGAACCCTGCCCGTATGGAGCAGCGCAACGGCCGGATCGACCGCACCCTCCAGCCCAGCGACATCGTCCGCTGCGCCTACTTCCGCTACCGTGATCGCCTCGAGGACCACGTCCTCGCCACCATCGTCAAAAAAGTCGCCACCATCCAAGAGGACCTCGGCTCCCTCGGCGCGGTGATCCACGAGCGCGTCAGCGAGGCCCTCGACGCCCACGGCATCGACGCCGACACCGCCGCTCGGATCGACCTCGCCACTGACCTCGGCCGCCGCGGCGACGCCGTCCGCGAGGACCTCGACGACCCCCGCGAAGCCAAACGGATCCGCGACGAGATCGACCGCGCCGCGCGTATGCTCGCCCGCTCCCGCGACCTGCTCGAGTACGACAGCGCCCTGCTGCGCGACACCCTCGACGTCGCCCTCGAGCGCCTCGGCCACGGCCCGATGACGCCCGTCCCCGCCGAAGGCGGCGCCCCCGCCTTTCTCCTGCCCCCCTTGCCCGACTCCTGGGCCACCACCCTCGACACCCTACGCCCCCCGCGCCCCCGCGATCTCTCGCCCTGGGAGCACCGCCGCCGCACCCCGCCGCAGCCGGTCGTCTTCGACCCTCCCGCCACCATGGACTCACCCCGGGTCCACCTCCACCTCCACCACCCCTTCGTCCGCCGCCTGCTCGACTTCTTCCTCGCCCAAGGCCACGCCGCCCACGACCTCCAGCGCGTCACCGTCGTCCGCGACCGCAAGGCCGGCGAAGTCCGAGTGCTCGCCTTCGGCCGCCTCTGCCTCTTCGGCCGCGGCGCCGTCCGCCTGCACGACGCCCTCGTCCCCGTCGTCGCTACCTGGCACCCCACCACCGGCCCTGTGATCGGCGCCGGCGACCCTCGCGAGGACCAACGCGCCCTCGACCGCCTCGAGTCCCTCTTCGCCGATCCTGCCGCCTTACAGCCGATCGCCCGCGGCCGCCAGCGCGAGATCCTCGCCCGAGTGCCCGCCGACTTCGCCGCCCTCTGGCCGCAAATTCAAGCGGAGGCCGACGCCCGCGCCGCCCAGGCCGCCCAGGGCCTCACCCGCCGCGGCGCCACCGAAGCCGCCCAGCTCACCCAATTATTAAAAGCCCAACGCGCCACCATCCAGCGCACCCTCGGCGCCCCTCAGCTCCTGCTCGCCGGCATCGCCCCCGAATCCCTCAGCGAAGCCGAACGCCGCCAGCTCGCCGAAGACCACGACTTCCTCCGCACCCGCCTCACCGCCATCGACCACGAGCTCACCACCGAACCCGCCGATCTCACCGCCCTCTACGAGATCCAGCTCCGCCGCGTCGAGCCCGTCGGTTTGGTCTACCTCTGGCCCGAAGTGATGGCATGACCCGCCCCATGAACGACACCGAGCGCTACTTCCACGAGACCTGGCTCGGCCTGGTTCAGCCCATCCAGGGCCTGCTCGTCTCGATCCCTGCCCTCATCGACCACCAGTGTATGGCCCGCGCCCCCCAGGACGCCCAGGCCATCTTGCGCGATCTCGCGCCCGCCGATCCCAACGACCCTCACCACCGCCCCCGCCTCAGCGACCTCCACGCGCTCCTCGAAAAGCTCCTCCACCTGCGAGCCCACCGCTTCGACCGCGCCGAAGCGCTACCCCAAGCCCTCTCGCTGCACGTACCCGAGGGCAAACAGACCCTACGCCCCACCCTCGCCCTCCGCCGCGCCCAGCCCCCCAGCGCCGCGCCTACCGCCGAAGGCGACCCCGAGCGCACCCCCGCCGCGCTCGCCGGCCAGGGCTACCTCATGCTCCTCTGGGACCTCGCCGAGCACACCCCAGAGCCGCTCGATCTCGACCGCCCCGAGCACAGCACCGGCCCCTGGGACTACCCGCCCGCCGCCAAATTCGAGCGCCTGCTCCGCCACTGCCGCGTACCCATCGGCCTGCTCACCAACCGCCGCGAATTCCGCCTCATCTACGCCCCTCACGGCGAATCCGCCGGCGCGATCACCTTCCGCCTCGCGGACATGCTGCAACCCGGCGGCCGCCCGATCCTCGACGCATTTGTGATGCTACTCGGCGAAGCCCGCTGGTTCGCCGTCGCCGAAGAGCACGCCTTACCCGCGATCCTCGCCGAGAGCCGCCGCCGCCAAGCCGAGGTCACCGGCGCGCTCGCCGGCCAAGTCCTCGAAGCGCTCGAGATCCTGCTCGCCGGCTTCGAAGCCGCCGCCGACCGCGACGGCCACGCCGCCCTCCGTGAAGCCGCCGACGCCGAAGGCGACCACCTCTACCGCGGCCTGCTCACCGTCCTGCTCCGCCTCGTCTTTATCCTCTTCGCCGAGGACCGCGGCCTGCTCCCCATCGACGACCCCACCTACGCCGAGCACTACTCGGTGCTCGGCCTCTTCGAGCAGCTCCAAAGCGACGCCTCCGCCCACCCAGACGCGATGAACCGCCGCTTTAGCGCCTGGCCCCGCCTGCTCGCGACCTGGCGCGCGATCTTCCTCGGCGCCTCCCACGGCAAACTGCACCTACCCCCCCGCCACGGCCACTTCTTCGACCCCAACCTCTACCCCTTCCTCGAAGGCTGGGGCTTCGGCGGCTCCTCTCCCCTGCACCCGGAGCTCTACGAGCAGCGCGCCGCCGTGCAGGTCCCCAGCATCGACGACGGCGCCGTCTTTCAAGTCCTAGAGCGCCTGCTCTTCCTCGGCCGCCTGCGCCTCTCCTACCGCGCCCTCGACGTCGAACAGATCGGCTCCGTCTACGAAGCCCTCATGGGCTACCACGTGCTCCGCCTGCCCAGCCGCGCGCTCTGCCTGCGCGTGGGCAAAAACGCGCGCGTCTGGGTCAGCGCCGCCGAGCTGCTCGCCCTCAAAAAACCCGCCGAACGCGAAGCCTTTTTAAAGGACACCATCGGCCTCGCCAAAGCCCAAGCCAGCAAGCTCGCCGCCGCCCTGCACGGCGCCAAAGACGAAGACCAAGCCCTCTCCATCCTCGCCGACCTCCGCGCCAAAAACACCGATCTCGCCGCCGCCGGCCGCCTCGTCATCCAACCCGGCGAAGAGCGCCGCCGCACCTCCTCCCACTACACCCCCCAAAGCCTCACCGAGCCGGTCGTCCGCCGCACCCTCGCCCCCCTGCTCGCCGCCCTCGGCCCCGAACCCTCCTCCCGCGCCCTGCTCTCCCTCAAGATCTGCGACCCCGCCATGGGCTCCGGCGCCTTCCTCGTCGCCGTCGTGCGCGCCCTCGCCGACCAAGTCGTCGCCGCCTGGACCCGCGAAGGTGAGCTATCCACCGTCGCCCACGCCCACGAAGACGTCACAAACCACGCCCGCCGCCTGGTCGCCCAGCGCTGCGTCTACGGCGTCGACAAAAACCCCATGGCGGTCAACCTCGCCAAACTCTCGCTCTGGCTGGTCACTCTTTCAAAAGATCTACCCTTCACCTTCGTCGACCACGCCCTACGCTGCGGCGATTCCTTAGTCGGCCTCTCCCTCGACCAGCTCCGCGCCTTCCACTGGGATCCCTCCGCCCGCCAACAAGAGCTGGTCTCCCAAGAGATCCACGCCGCCCTCGAAGAGTCGATCGCCCTCCGCCAATCGATCTGCGACCTCTCCAAACCCACCGACCTCTTTTTAAAGGACAACGCCACCTCCGTACGCGAGCGCGAGCGCCTGCTGCGCGACGCGGACGACGCCACCAACCGCGTCCGCCTGATCGGCGACCTGATCATCCACGCCTTTTTCTCAAAATCGTCATCTTCTTCAAAAGATCGCGAAAACGCGCGCCTCGCCCTGCTCGACCGCGTCGCCGAGTGGATCCGCGCCTCACCCCCTATACCCGCCCCGCACGATCTCGTAGCCCACCAAGCCTCCCTGCACGCCCACCTGCAACCCCTCCACTGGCACCTCGAATTCCCCGAAATTTTCTATAAAGATCGCCCCGACCCCCTCGAACAAGACGCCGAAAACCACGCCGCGCTGATGGACGCCTTCGTCGGTAACCCGCCCTTTATGGGCGGCAGCCAGGTGTCGGGATCGATGGGCAACCCCTACCGCGACTGGCTCTTGATGCTCCACCCCGGCGCCCACGGCAACGCCGACCTCTCCGCCCACTTCTTCCGCCGCGCCGACACCCTCCTCGGCGCCCACGGCACCATCGGCCTGATCGCCACCAACACCATCGGCCAAGGCGACACCCGCCAAACCGGCCTGCAATTCCTGGTCAACGAGCGCGACTACACCATCTACGACGCCACCCGCAACATGCCCTGGCCCGAAGAAGGCGCCGCCGTCACGATCAGCATCGTCCACCTCGCCCGCGGCTCCACCCTCGCCCACTGCAAGGTCCTAGAGCTGCACGACCCCGACCCCGACAAACCCGGCGACGACACCGCCCAGCTCCACCGCCGTGTACCCGCGATCAACTCCCGCCTACGCCCCACCCCCGAGCGCCCCGATCCCAAACCCCTACCCAGCAACGCCGGCCTCTCCTTCCTCGGCAGCAAGATCTACGGGCAGGGTTTTGTGCTCACCCCCGAAGAGCGCGATCTTCTTGTAAAAAAGAACCCCCGCAACAGCGAGCGGATCTTCCCCTATCTCGGCGGCGAAGAGGTCAACACCAACCCCGACCAAGGGTTTGACCGTTATGTCATCAATTTCGGCCAAATGGAGCTCTCCGAGGCCGAAAAGTGGCCCGATCTTTTAAAAATCGTCCGCGAAAAGGTCAAACCCGAGCGCGAGCAACTCAACGACAACCCGGACGGCCGCCGCCGCAAGCAATACTGGTGGCAGTTCGGACGCTACACACCGGCACTATTCGAAGCCATCCGCCCCCTGCCCCGCTGCCTGGTCAACTCACAGGTCTCCAAGCACCTCATCTTCGCCTGGCAGCCCACAACGTACGTCTTCGGCCACACGCTTTACGTGCACGCGGCCTCCTCGAACGCCTTCTTCGCGGTGCTCCAGTCGCGGATCCACGAGGCATGGGCGCGCCTGCTCTCATCGTCGATGAAAACCGACCTGCGCTACTCGGTAGCCGACTGTTTTGAGCCCTTCCCCTTCCCCTGGGACGATCCACGCGTGGTCGATCCTCATCTAGAGCAGCTCGGGCAGCGGCTCTACGAGTCCCGGGCGGAGGCGATGAAGCAAAGCGAGCAGGGGCTGACCAAGCTCTATAATTCATTAAAAGAGGCAAAAGAAGCGAGCGACGACCCCCTCGTCGCCGGGCCACTGGAGCCGCGGCTCGAAGATCTACGCCGCCAGCACGAAGATCTCGACCGAGCGGTGCTCGCCGCCTACGGCTGGACCGACATCGAAGTCCCCCCCTTCGCCACCCCCAGCGATCCAAAGCAGCGCCGCACCCTCGAAGCCTTCGAAGACCAGATCATCGACCGCCTCTTCGCCCTCAACGCCCAACGCACCCAAACCCCGCCCCCACCCCAAACCCCCAAAACCCGAAAAAAGCCCCCAAAACCCACCACCCAAAAAACCCTCCCCCTCGACTAACCCTCCCAAAAATCGAGCGCCCATCATGCCCACCCGCCCCACACACCTCTACCGCGGCGACTCACGCAAAGGCGTCGCACTGCCCGATCCCGCGGCACCGACCAAGATCGTCGCGCACATCCTCTACCTTGGCGGCGCTGGACGGCCGACCCCCTTCATATCGACGAGCGCCAGCCGCAGCGCCGCTGAACACTTCGCAGGCCGCGATGGCAGAGTCTGGCAGACCGACGAAGACCTGGCCTCGAGCCTGGGCGCCCTCCATATCTCCGCCGCCGAGCTGCAGAGCAACCTGACCGGCAACGGCAAGGGGCAGTGCCGGTGGGATGACCCCTTCGAGGTCGCGCAGGCGCGCGCCTACGTCAAGCAGTGGCAGGAACACCTCCTCAACTGGTCCCAGGTCGACACCTCCGAGATCGCCAAGCGCGTCCACAACTCCTTCACCTGACAGGTATCGCGATGGAACCCCTCTCCTGCAAAAACTGTTGCCACAACCCCCTACAGATCAGCGGGATCGGCACATCCTTCGGCTACTGCATCCGCCACCGCGCCGCCCTTCCGGCCTCGCACCTCACCACATGCGGCCAACTCCTCCGCAAGGACGTCCTGCGCGCACGAGCGCAGTCCGAGCGGCAGATCCACCAGGGTCGCTACTCCTCCACGGAGGTCCGCCTCCTCGCAGATCCCACCGCCGAAGCCGCGACCGAGGGCCTCGTCGAGAAGCTCAACGGCCTCAGCGAGACCGACCCCGTCGTCGAAGAGATCGCCAACTACGGCGCACTGGACAGCAAGATCGCGTCGATCGCCGCGCTCCGCAGCAGCCGCTCTGCGCGCGCACAAGTCGCGATGCTCAGCCTCGGACGTGGTTATGTTCGCAACTGCGCCGACCGCGGCGGCCCCTGGACCGCCGGCCTGCACATCCTCTGGTGGACCCTCCGGCGGCTCGACGACGAGCCCTCGCTCGAAGCCAGTGATCTGCTCGGCCCGATCACCACCAGCATCACCGAATTCGCCCAGGTCGCGAAATGGCGCCTGATGGCGCTCCGCATCGCCATGATCTGCGACATCGCCGACCAAGCCGCTGAAGAGGGCGACGACCTCGCCGCCCTCGCCCTCACCGCCCGCCAGGCGATCATCGAAACCGACGCCGGCGACCCCCACAGCCTCCTCACCTGGCTCCACACCCACATCACCGAATTCTCAAACGCCCTCCCCCAAGCCCGCTACGACGAGCTGCGCGACCAACTCCACCGCTCCAAAGACAACCTCTAACCGCCCGCAGCTCGTTGTGCTCCTCTGGGTCACCGCGCGCTTTTGCACGCCGACCGAGCCCCCCCGCTCGTCCATTCGCGCCCACGCCCACCGGCCCGCGGGCCCCCACAGCGCCGCGCGCGTGGTAACGTCCCCGCTCCGGCCGCCCCATGCGCGAAACAACCACCGCACCCCCCACCGGCGAAGCCGTCCGCGACCACCTCATCGCCGCGCTCCAGGCGGACCTCATCGGCCCCTTCGCCGGCCCCACGGACGCCCCTGAAGTCCTCCAGCTCCCGCCCTCGCGCTGGTACCTCACCGGCTTCCTCGCCCCCGAAGCCGGCCGGATCGTCGACGATCCCACCGCCGACGACGAGCTCCCTGCGGGAGACGACGACGAAGGCGACGAAGGCAGCGACGCCGAGCCGCTCCCCAAGCAGCGCAAGATCTTCCCCGCCTCTATCGGCCTCTCGGTGCTCATCCCGCCCGGCGCCGACGGCCCTCTCACCACCACCCTCACCTGGGCCGAATACACCGAGGACAAGGTCGACACCGACCCGCAGCTCGACGGCCCCGATCGCAAGGCCAAGACCGTCAAAGTCTGGGTACGCCGCCCCTGCGGCCCCGCCCTCACCCTCGTCCCCCTCGACCCCGAGTCCCTCGCCGCCGGCGTGCCTGTCACCGGCGCCCCTGGGATCTGGCTCATCGGCCAGATCCAAGCCGCCGACGGCCAAGGCCTGCCCTCGGGCGCCCGCGCCCTCTCCCTCTTCGTCGTCAACCGCCGCGCCGTGCCTGAGATCGCCCGCGCCGAGGAGCACTTCCTCTTCCAAGTCGCCCTCACCGTCGAGCACCCCGCCGGCTTCCTCCCTCGCCCCAACCGCACCGGCGAGCGCAGCGACGACTTCGACGATCGCGTCGCCGACCTCCACTACCGCGCCCACACCGAGCTCGTCGTCGGCCACGGCGTCGCCGCCGAGCCCGACCCTCAGGCGCCCCAGGTCCACGGCTGGCCCACCCGCGTACGCACCACCTGGCTGCCCCAGGCCGAGGTCCGCCGCGTCAAGACCCACCTCGAGCCGGGCGTCGAGACCCGCATGGATCACCTGGCCGAGATCACCGACGCCCAAGGCGCCGAGCACAAGCTCGGCCGCCTCGTCAGCGCCTACGGCGCCTGGCTCGCCGCCCAGGCCCAGATCCCCCTCGACTCCGAAGACCGCCGCGCCACCCAGAGCGCCCTGCTCCGCCGCGGCGAGGCCGCCCGCGCCCGGATCGCCGGCGGCATCGCCCTGCTCGGCAGCGACCCCGAGCTACGCCGCGCATTTTCGCTCGCCAACCAAGCCATGGCCATGGCCTCGCGTCAGCGCTTCGGCCCCGACTCCACCCCCACCTGGCACCTCTTCCAGCTCGCCTTCCTCCTGCAAAACCTCGCCGGGATCGCCGATCCCGACGACCCCAGCCGCGAAGACGTCGAGCTGATCTTCTTCCCCACCGGCGGCGGCAAGACCGAGGCCTACCTCGGCGTCATCGCCTTCACCCTCGCCCTGCGCCGGATCCGCGGGCAAAACCGCCCCGACGCGGGCCTCGGCGTCGCCGTGCTGCTCCGCTACACCCTGCGCCTGCTCACCCTCGACCAGCTCGGCCGCGCCGCCGCGCTGATCTGCGCCCTCGAGCTGCTGCGCCAGCGAAGCCCCCACGAGCTCGGCGCCGAGCGCCTCGCCATCGGCCTCTGGGTCGGCCGCAGCGCCACCGCCAACACCCTCGCCGACGTCGCCACCAAGGTCACCGACTACCGCAACAGCCGCGGCCCCAGCCCCTTCCCGCTCACCAAGTGCCCCTGGTGCGCCCGCGAGATCACCCCCGACTCGCTCACCCTCTGGCCCAAGGTCACCAAACCCGAGGAGGTGCGCGTCGGCTGCATCAACCCTGACTGCGCCTTCTCGGGCCGGCACAACCGCGACGGCCTGCCGATCCTCTTCGTCGACGAGCAGGTCTACCGCGAGCTGCCCGCCTTCGTCATCGCCACCGTCGACAAGTTCGCGATGATGCCCTGGCGCGGCGAGACCGCCCTGCTCTTCGGCCGCGCCAGCGCCCGCGAGGGCCGCCGCTTCCACGGCCCCCTCGGCGCCCGCCCCCCGCGCGGCGCCACCCCGCTCCCTCACGGCCTGCGCCCGCCCGAGCTGATCGTGCAAGACGAGCTCCACCTGATCTCCGGCCCCCTCGGCACCATGGTCGGCCTCTACGAGGCCGCGATCGAGCAGCTCTGCGCCCGCCCCGGCCCTGACGGCCGCCCGATCCGCCCCAAGATCCTCGCCTCCACCGCGACCGTCCGAAGGGCCAGCAAGCAGATCCAGGCCCTCTTCGGCCGCGCCGCCACCAACCTCTTCCCGCCCCCCGGCGTCGACGCCTTCGAGTCCTGGTTCGCCACCGTCGATCCTCACGGCTCTGGGCGCCGCTACGTCGGCGTCGCCGCCCCTGGCCGCGCGATGAAGGCGATCCTCCTGCGCACCTACGTCGCCCTGCTCGGCGCCGCCGCCCACGCCTACGACCCCAAGGGCCCGCCCACCCAGGCCGCCGACGCCTACATGACCCTCGCCGGCTACTTCAACTCCCTGCGCGAGCTCGGCGGCATGCGACGCCTCGTCGAAGACGACGTACGCACCCGCGCCGCGACCGCCGAGGCCCGGCGCCCCCGCGACCACCACAAAAAACAAGCACACCCCTGGGTGCTCAGCCGCGACCTGCGCGAGCCCGTCGAGCTCACCAGCCGCGTCGCCACCGCCGGGATCGCCGCCGCCAAGAGCCGCCTCGAGTCCCCCCACGCCAGCAAAGAGCGCGTCGACGTCCTGCTCGCCAGCAACATGATCTCCGTCGGCGTCGACATCGACCGCCTCGGCCTCATGGTCGTCGCCGGCCAACCCAAGACCACCAGCGAGTACATCCAGGCCTCCAGCCGCGTCGGCCGCCAGCGCCAATGGCCCGGCCTCGTCGTCACCTGCTTCAACGTGCACAAACCCCGCGACCGCTCCCACTTCGAGCGCTTCGTCGCCTACCACGACAGCTTCTACCGCTACGTCGAGGCCCAGAGCCTCACCCCCTTCTCCACCCCCGCCCTCGATCGTGGCCTCGCCGGCGTGCTCACCGCGCTCATCCGCCTAGGTGAACCCGCCCTCACCCCGCCCGAGGCCGTCATGGACATCGCGCGCCATCGCGCCTTCGCCGACGCCATGGCCGCCGTGCTCGCCGCCCGCGCCGGCGCCCAACCCGGCCTCGTCTTCGACCGCGACGCCGAGGTCCAGCGCCTCCAAGGGCTCGCCCAGAGCCTGCTCGACGCCTGGACGCAGGTGGTCACCTCGGCCAGCCAAGAGGGCGCCGCCCGCCGCTGCTACTCCCCCTACGACCGCCCCCGCCCGCAAGGCAAACCCCTCCTGCACACCGCCGCCGACCGCTCCGAGGACGCCACCGCCATGACCCCCGACGAAGCCCGATTCTGCGCCCAAACCTCGATGCGCGACGTCGAGGCCAGCGTCCACCTCTGGGTCGAGCGCCTCCAGCTCGGAGGGCGCCGCTGATGTCCGCCTCGAATTTCGGCCGCAAGCAGGTCTACGTGCCCCCCGAGGGGGCGATCCGCAAGAGCCAGATGGTCACCACCTTCGGCCCCGGCGCCATGGTCGACCTCGTCGATCAAGCCGTACTCATCGGCGGCCTCGACTTTTGGGTCTTCCCCAAAGAGCACGGCCGCCGGGTCCTGCACGAGCCCCGCCTCCGCGACGCCCTCGCCGAGCGCTTCCGTAAGGCCCGCCTCGGCGAGCTCGCCGTCGACGACGCCTTCTACGAGCCGCCCCACTGCGACGAGCGCGCCCCTACCCGCGGCGCCGGCGTGCAGGTGCTCGAATTCCCGCAGTGGTTCGTCTGCCAGCGCCCCAACTGCCGCGCCCTCGTCCGCGCCCGCGACGGCCTCGTCCGCACCAGCCGCCGCTACCAGCACCACTGCGACGACGGCAAGAAGGGCGACTGCGTCCCTGTGCGCTTCGTCGCCGCCTGCAAGCGCGGCCACCTCGACGACTGGCCCTGGATCGCCTTCGCCCACCGCGGCCGCGAGCAAGGCACCTGCCACGCCCCCGACCTGCGCCTCGACGAGGGCGCCACCGGCGACTTCTCCGAGATCGTCGTCCGCTGCCGCACCTGCGGCGCCTGGGAGCGCCTCACCTCCGCCCTGCGCGAACAGACCGCCCTGCCCTGCTCCGGCCAGCGCCCCTGGCTCGGCGTCGAGGGCAAACAACAATGCACCGAGCGCCAGCGCCTGCTCGTTCGTACTGCCACCAATTCCTACTTCTCCCAGGTCGAGAGCGCCCTCACCATCCCCGACACCACCCGCGCCCTCGGCGACGCCGTCGCCAAGGTCTGGGACGTGCTCGCCGGCGCCACCCCCGCCCTCTTGCCCGCCTTCCGCCAGATCCCAAAAGTCGCCGACGCCCTCGGCGACTGGAGCGACGGCGACGTATTGTCCGCGATCAGCGCCCGCCACGAGGGCCGCGTGCTCGCCGGTGAGCCGATCCGAACCGCCGAGTACCGCCAATTCCTCGCCGCCCCGCTCGAAGCCCCTGGCGACCGACCTGACCCCTCGCAGATCTTCTTCGTCCGCCGCCTGCGCGCCCGCGCCGGCGAGCTGCCCGCCGGCGTCGAGCGGGTCGTGCTCGCCCACAAGCTCCGCGAGGTCCGCGTCCAGATCGGCTTCACCCGGATCGAAGCGATCACCGCCGACCTGCAAGGAGAGCACGCCCTCGGCGAGCACGACATCGGCGTCCAAATGGCCAACCTCGGCCTCACCACCCGCTGGCTGCCCGCCACTGAGATCCACGGCGAAGGCGTACTGCTCGCCCTCGACGAGCGCGCCGTGCACGAATGGGAGGAGCGCCCCCTCGTGCGAGCCCGCGAGCAGCAGCTCCGCGTCGGCTTTGACGAATGGGCCGCCCGCTTCGCCCCCGACGTCCGCCCCACCTTCCCTGGCGTGCGCTTCTACCTCCTCCATTCCCTCTCCCACCTGCTCATCACCGCGATCTCGCTCGAATGCGGCTACGCCGCCTCCGCGATCCGCGAGCGCCTCTACTGCGCCTCGCACGGCGACCCTCGCGCCCCCATGGCCGCGATCCTGCTCTCCACCGGCACCCCCGGCACCGAGGGCACCCTCGGCGGCCTCGTCGACCAGGGCCGCTTCCTGCGCGCCCACCTCCGCCAAGCCTACGACCTCGGCGTACTCTGCTCCAACGACCCCGTCTGCGCCGGCCACAACCCCGCCCAAGACCCCGCCGAGCGTCACCTCGAAGGCGCCGCCTGCCACGGCTGCCTCTTCATCGCCGAGTGCTCCTGCGAGCGTTTTAACAATTTCCTCGATCGCAGCCTCGTCGTGCCCACCCTCGGCCACGACCGCGCGCTCGCTTTCTTCGCGGAGCGCCCGTGAGCCCGAGCGATCCCGCGCATCCGCCCCCACGCAGCCTCGTCGCCCTCTCTCTCGCCGATCTACGCGCCCTCCACCGCAGCATCGAGCGCGGCCGCCTCGCCGCCCCGCTGCGCCGCGTCGAGCTCGCCGCCGAGGGCTTCGCCGCCCTCGCCGATCCCCTCCTGCTCGCCCTCAGCGGCCTCGATCGCGCCGGCCTGCTCGCCGCCCTCGAGCTCACCCTCGCCGAACGCAGCGCCCGCGCCGCCCCCCAGCTCGACCTCGTCTGGACGGGCCCCGAAGCCCGTCAATCGACCGCCCGCGACACCGCCGTCGTCCTCTGCGAGCTCTTCGCGGGCGCCCGCGACGCCGTGCTCATCGCTGGCTTCCGCTTCGACCACGGCGAATCCCTCTTTGAGCCGCTGCACCAGGTCATGCGCGACCACGGCGTCGTCGTCCGCCTCTTCACCGACATCGACCGCCACCCCCGCGACCCCGCCGATCCCGCCGAGTGCGCCGACTCCTTCGCCTGGCGCTTCTTTCGGCGCAACTGGCCCTGGCCCGCCCCGCGCCCGGAGATCTGGTACGACCCCCGCACCGCCGAGCCTGGCAAGCACCACGGCGCCTCCATGCACGCCAAAGTCGTCGTCGTCGACCACGCCCGCACCCTCATCGGCTCCGCCAACTTCACCCAGCGCGCCATGGCCCGCAACATCGAGGCCGGCGCCCTCATCGACGACCCCCGCTTCGCCACCCGCCTCATCGAGCACTTTCAGGGCCTCATCCACGCCGGCCACCTCCGCCGCGCCCGCCCAGCCCAGCCCTGATCCCGCCCGAGCGGCATGGCCACCGCGACGGCCACCGCGTCATCCGCGCGCCCTACCTGCTCTGGCACACCGAAGGAGGTCGCCCACGCCCTCGCTGAGCTGGCCGAGCGACACGGCCTGTATCCCGAAATCGCCGGTGTCCTCGAGGCGGATCCGTAGCTAGCGTTCGTCCAGACTGGATGACCTCGGACGCGATGCGGAGCTCGACCTCGGCCGGGGCTCGCGGAGAGTCTGCGGCCGCGCCGACCCCAGATTGACGGTCCGACCGGCCCATGGGCATGCTCGGCGCCATGGGCATCCTCAAGTCCTTCACCGACGAGCTTCGCAAGGTCCAGGCCGAGCGCGAGGCTCAGCTCCTCCTCGAGGTCCTCCGTCGTCGCCTCGGCGATCTCACCTTTGGGGACCTCGCGGCGCTGATCACCAGCCCGCTCGGCAAGAAGCTGGCCGTCGTCAAGGTGAGCGAGGCGTTCACTGTGGCGACCACGAGCGCTCCAACCGTCGTGACCACCCCCGCGGCGGAGGGGACCCGCACCTCGCCCGCTGCTCCGAAGGCGGCGAAGACCTCGTCCAAGAAGGCGAGCAAATCGAGCCGCGTGAAGTCAGACCGCAAGGCGAAGGGGAAGGCGGCGAAGCCCAGCAACCCCCGGGAGCCCAAAGCTGCGAAGGCCCCGAAGGCGGAGCGGTCGGCGAAGAAGTCGACGAAGAAGACCGCGGCAAAAAAGACGACCACGAAGGCCCTGGCGTCGGCGAAGCCGGCGACGACACCGGCGACGACACCGAGCTCCGCGGCCGAAGGTCGCAAGGGCGCGGCGGCGGCATCGATCACCCCGTCGCAGGCGACAGGTCCGCGCGAGGTCTCCGCCCGGACCGCAGCGGGCCGGATCGCTTACGACGATTCGATCGTCGCGGCCCTGCGTGAGACGGGTGACTGGATCTCTGGGACGGCTCTCCGCGCCAAGGTCGGTGGGAGCAGGGATCAACTGCGATTCGGACTGAGCCGCCTCGCGACCGAGGGGATGATCACCCGGATCGGCGAGCGCGACGCGACCCGGTACAAGCTGAGCGGCTGAGCCTGCGGCGGCCTCGGCCGAGCCGATGAGCTGCTAGCAGCGATTAAGGAACTCGCTGATCAGCCGATCGACCTCAGGCGCGCCTCGCCTCCCCTGCCCCTTGCGATCACCACGGTATCGCGGCAGTCTCGCGCTCGATGGGCGGAAACGAGCTACAGATCCCACCTTTGATCCGTGATGCCGCGCGGATCATCGGCGGGCGCTTTCATGTGGTTGACGAGCTGGGGCGCGGGGGGACCGGAGTGGTGCACCGCTGCGTGGATCTGGAGCTCGGTCGCTTCGCGGCGGTGAAGGTGTTCTCCCTCTTCGAGGGGGACGGGGCGGAGCTCGATGAGGCGCGGCGCCGTTTTGTCGATGAGGCGCGGCTGCTGGCCAGCTCGCGGCACCCGCAGATCGTCGAGATCTTCGACTCCGGCCTGACCCCGGAGGGCGCGCCCTACATCGCGACGGAGCTGCTCAGCGGCCCTGTTCTTTCGGGCAGGGGGCCGATGGGCTGGCGGGATGTCGTGGAGATCGGGGTGCAGGTGGCGCAGGCGTTGGTGGCGCTGCATGGACGCGGGATCATCCATCGAGACATCAAACCCGCGAACATCGTGGCGGTCGGGCCCGCAGCGACGGGGCCTCTTTTTATAAAAATCATCGACCTGGGGATCGCGAAGGTGCTCGACTGGGCGCGGGTCAATCCCGAGCTTACGACGCGCTTTCGGGCGCGCGAGACGAGGCTCGGTGAGATCTTGGGCACGCCGGGCTACGTCGCACCCGAGGCGGGACAGGGGCCCGCGGATCCGCAGCTCGACGTCTTCGGGCTCGGGGTGACGCTCTATCAGCTCTGCACCGGGGTGAGCCCTGGACATGGGCCGATGAGGCCGCTGCGTGAGCTGGTTCCCAAGGCGCCCGCGCTGCTCGAAGAGCTGCTCTCCGCGATGCTGTCGGCCGATCTCGCAAAACGGCCAAAGACCGCGCAGATCGTGCTCGATCGCCTGCTCGGGGTCCTCGGAGCGGCGAGTGAGGCAGGTACGCCCGCGCAAGGGCAGCGGATCTTCGCCCAAAAATTCGAGATGATCGACGTGCTCGGCAGCGGCGCGCGATCGACAGTGATCCGCGGCTATGACCGCGTGGCGCAGCGCGAGGTCGCGATCAAGGTTCTTAAAGATGAACTCAGGGGCGACGCGGAGGAGCGGCGGCGCTTCGCGGTGGAGGCGATGCTGCTCGGGCGCTTGGATGACCCGGCGATCCCGCGGATCCACGGCGGCACGATCGACACGGCGGGCGACGATGATCCTGTCTTTTTAGTCATGTCCGTAGCCGCAGGCGAGCCGGCGAGTCGGGTCGGCTTCGGCCGCGAGCCCTTGGGAGTATCCGAGGTGATCGAGGCGGGCAAACAGCTCGCGCGCGCTCTTGTCAAAATTCACGAGATCGGGGCGCTGCACCGCGATATCAACCCCTCGAACGTGCTGGTAGAGCGCGGGCCGAAGCTGCGCGCGAGCTTGATCGATCTTGGAATGGCGGAGCTGACGCCGCGCTTCTATGCGGTCGATCGGCGCTACATGACGCCGCCAGAGCGGCGTACGGTATGCCCGCGCGATCTGAAAATTTTACAGAACCTCGAGTGGACGGCGCCGGAGGTGCGCCTTGGTGCGCCTTGGTCCCCGCTGTGTGATGTGTTTTCGTTGGGCTTTGTGCTGTTTCGGCTGGCGACGGGCAAGGTGCCGTGGCGGACGGGCAGCACAACGGTGACCTCCTTGGAAGCGTGGATGCCGGGCTGTCCCGAGGGCCTCAAAGAGGCGTTCGCTGGGGCGCTGGCGCTGAATCCCGCGCAGCGGCTGGATGCTGCGGGCTTGCTGGATGCGCTGGAGCTGGCGGAGGAGGAGCTGCGCGAGGAGCAGATCGTGCAGATGGAGAAGGCGCGCGCGGCAGAGCTGGCGACCGTCGGCGCGGAGGATCCTCCGACGCAAGAGTTCGTACGCCCCTCACCGCCTCTCCCTGCGCCACGGGCCCCTCGCTGGCGAAGGGTGGTTGAGGGGATCGCGAGCGCGGCGGCACTGATCGCGATCGGCTGGTGGTCGCGAGGGCTCGCGGCGCCGCCGAAAGTCGCGCCGGTGAGTATCGCAGCATCGGCAGGCGCGAGCACGACGATGGTTGAGGAGCAGCCGCCGATCGCCGCGGTGATGAGGCGGCCTGAGCATGACGTGGCGCCGCCGATCGCCGCCGTGCTGACGACGCCGACCCCGGAGCTGCCGACGATGCGGGAGGCGCTGGAGCGCTCTGAGGCGGCTTTTGTGGGCTGCGCAGGGCTCGCCGAGGACCCTCTCCTAGTTCGCTTTGTCACCGTCGATGGCTCGGAGTCGTTTGCGTCGGTGTCGATCATTGGAGCTCCGACCGCGGAGGTCGAGGGCTGCGTCGCGGCGCTTGCGTCGTCCATCCGCTTCACCCCTTCCGTCGCGTTGTCCTTGATCAAGGAGTATTTGCCGTGAAAAAGTCGACCCGTACGATCCACGGGAGCCTCGCGTGGGGGCTCGTGCTGCTTTTGAGCGCAGAGACCCCGCGGGTCGCGCTTGCGCGACCAGGAGCGCCTCAGCAGGGAAATTGTGAGCTGGCCGATCATACATGTCAGGCCGAGCGCTGGCAGCGTAAAGCCGCATCCGCGACCTCGCCGAAGTTCAAGGCGGTCTACCTGCACGCGGCCTTTCTCTCCTACCTCGCGCGCTTCGACGAATCAGGCGATACCCGAGCGCTGTGCTCCGCTCACCGTGCGCTGCACCGGAGCTTGGAGATCGAGGATCAGCCAGCAGAGCAGCGGACCTCCTTCGAGGCCGCGCGCGCGGAGCTGGTGTCGCGCGAGAAGCAGCGCGGGGTGCGGTGTGGATCCGGTCAGCGGGCGTCGAAGAGCAAGGCGCCGATCGTGGCGACGGTGGGCGAGCCGGCGACGCCGACGAACGAGTTGGATCCACCGCCGGCCTTTTTGACGTCGACGACCGGCGCGGACGAGGGCACCACCTCCGGCCCGATGCCGCTCGCGGGTGACGTTGCAGAGAGCGAACCACGAAAGGCTGAACCAATCGAAGCGCCGGCCTCTGTTTCGGCGGAGAGGCGCCCCACACAAGACAGGGCCAGGTTACGTGTACCTGGGCGTCCCTTGCTGATCGCAGGCAGCGTCGCCCTCGCGCTCGGCGTCACGCTCGGCGCGGTGGCCCTCTACAGCCGCCACCAGGCGCTCGCGGCGTACCAGGCGGGGCTCGATCTGCGTGAACAGGTCCCGGGCGCACCAGATGCCGAGACGCTCGCGCGCGACGCTGACCTCGAGACCGACTACGGGCGCATGGGCCAGGTCGCCACCGGGACCGCGATCGGCGGCGGCGTCGCGCTGCTCGCTGGCGCTGTGATGGTCGCCATCGGCGGTCGAAGGCTCGCTCGAAGGGGCTCGCAGACAGCATGGGCGCCTCGTTCGGGGGGCCTTGCCTTCCATGTGCGTTTTTGAGCACCATGCGGGAGTTCGCCATGACCACGCCGATCCGACCCCAGATATCTCTTGTGCTCCTGAGCGTGCTGATGGCCTGCGCACCCTGGCCCGGGTGGCCAGAGGCCGATTGCCCCGACACCGGCTGCGAGGGCACGACGGACGACGGAGGCAGCGGCGAGCTCACTGGCTTGGTGACAGGGACCTCGAGCGAGACGACCAGCGACACCAGCAGCGGATCGGCGAGCGAGAGCGCAGGCGAGACCGGCGACGAGACCACCGAAGCAGCGACCGGCGAGCCGATCGAGCCGCCGACGATCCTCGACGTCGAGCTGACGCCGAACCCGATCGTTTTTAACGGGCCGATCGCGGTGACCGTGAACGCCGTGCAGTCTGAGGGCGTGCGTATGACGCTCACGGACGGCGTCGAGGTGGAGCTGGACGCAGCCGACGAGCCCGGCGTTTTTGCCGGGGAGATCGCGGTAACGAGCGGTTTTCTAAATGGCTCACACCTCGCCCTGCTGACGCCGTGGGCCGGCGAGGGCGAGGGCGAGGCGGTGGAGGCGAGCTACACGATCGCCCTGCCGACGCCCGGCTCAGAGCTGTATTGGGAGACAGGTGATCTGATCGGCCCGGGAGTCGTGCGGGCGATGGGGGTGCTGCCGGATGGCTCGATCGTCGAGTTCGGTCACCACAAGGTCGAGGACAAGATCCGCTGCTACCTGCGGCAGCGCGACAAGGGCGGCGGCTGGAAGCCGAGCGAGGTGGTCGAAGTTCTTCCGGGGATCGAGTGCCTCCCGGTCGATCTAAAGGTGTCGTCCACCGGCGCGGTCTTCGTGCTGACTCAGCGGGTGATCAACAACGAGATCCGCTGGTGGCTCGGCGAAATCGAGGCGTGGGGCGCGAGCCCGGTCCACCGCGCGCTCGGCGAGAAGAACCAAAACGCGGCGGCGCTCGCGGTGCATGGCTCGGGTATGGTGGCCGTCTGCGGCGACACGCCGACGCAGTTTCCCGACGCGAAGGACGCGGCGGCGTGGCTGGTACGGCCGAAGCTGCCGGGGGAGGCGTGGACGTTTGACTACCTGGGCGAGGACTTCGTGAAGAACAAATTCGCGGAGACAACGCGGGACTGCGCCTTCGCGGGCGATACGCTCGTCATGGTCGGGGAGGCGCGGGGCAAGCACGAGATGTTGTGGAACCAGATGCTGGACCGCCACTTCCTGCTCCGGTTCGACACCACGACCAAGAGCGCTGGCTGGACGGTAGCGGGCGGCCAGGTGGACCTCCAGAGCGGCGCGACGACGGTGGTTGTGGATGACCAGGGGCGCTACTGGACGGGCGGATACGTGTGCGGGGATCCCTGTGAGAAGCCGATGATGGAGCTGCGGGCCTACAACCCCGGCGGATCCTTGTTCTGGAAGACGCAGATCGCCTCCGTCACGAACAAGAACTGGGGCCCCCACGATCTCGCGTGGAGCCCTGCGGGCTACGCGGTGATCGCCCTGGGCGGCACCATGGGGGGCGAGTTCGCCTTCTCGGTGCGGGCCTACTCGACCGCGCAGCTCGACCCCTTATGGACCTACAGCCGCAAGGACAACCAGTACATCTACATGGCCTACGCGCTCGCTGTCGGGCTGTTTGGCGAGGTTTACGCAGGAGGATTCGCCATGAACGGCTACCCCGCGGTGGCCTACATCGCAGGCTGACGGCGAAACACGCCGACGCCCGTTAGCCGGGGATGTACTCCGCGCAGGCGACTTCGACAAGGTCCGTCGCCTGCTCGAAGGGAAGGTCAAAGGGCAGCATCCCATCGGCCACGAGGTGGTACGGGTACTTCTTCACGAGCTGGCAGATCCGATCGGGCGCGGGGCAAGTGGGGTCGAGGATGCTCAGCATCACGACGGCCTCGGCGTCGCCCTTCTTGGCCTTGAGTACGTTCGCGGACCAGGTACCCGGGTCCCACTTGGAGTCGTAGTCGAACCCTCCGATGAAGGTGACCATCAGCAGCGCGTCGTCACGGAGGAAACCGGCGTTACAGCCACCTGGGGCGTTGATCTCGGGCTTCATCGCCATGGTGAGCGCCTCGCCCATGAGGTCGCGGCCGCTGACCCCGAGCTTGGCGACGCAGGCGAAGGTCTCGGCGAGGTTCGGCTGCTCCTTGGTCAAGTAGCGCCGCCCACCCGCGATCTTGCAGGGTGTGTTGGCCGCTTTGCCACCGGCAGGGAAGACGCTGCCGGCGCCGATGGTCCAGTCACAAGTGGTCACCAAGTGAAGCAGATCGCAGGGATACCCCGGAACCACGCATGACTGTCCTTGAGCGCAGGCGAGGTCACAGGACTCGAGGCCCCACTCGTGGTCGCCGTCGATGACCATGATGTGGAAGTCGAAGTCGGCGAACTTCGCCTCGATCGTCTCGATGAACTTCGGGAAGGCCGTGATGAGCTGATCCTGCGCGCTCTTCATGCTGCCGTCGCGCGAGATCACGAAGAGCAAGTCGATCTTGCCCTTGCAACCCGGCGGCTTGGTGTCGGCGGTGTCGGTGTCGGCGGTGTCGTGGCCGACGTCGAAGATCAGCGTCGTCGCGTCAGTGGTGGGGCTGCTGTCGTCGGTGGTCGCGCTGGTTGTCGCCCCGCTGGCCGTGGAGCTAGCGCTGGCGGTCGCAGACAGATCGGTGGTGACGGCGTCGCTGCTGCCGCCCGTGCTGCTGCCCGCCCAGGTATCGGGCACGGAGAGGCCGGTGGTCGTGTCGCTGCCGCTGGGCGTGCAGGCGAGACCGAGCACGAGCGCGGTGCCGAAGTGGCAGGGCGCAGAGGGTCGGGTGTGGAGATGCATCGCCGACGGGGAGTGTAGCGCGGTCTCGCGCGCGCATACAGAGGGGCCGCTGAGCAGCTCACGCAGCTGCTCGTCCAGGTATCGGGCACGGAGAGGCCGGTGGTGGTGTCGCCTCCGCTGGGCGCGCAGGCCACTACGAGCTCGCGCACCACAGCAACAACAAGCGCCGTTATCGGCGCCGCATCAGGGCGGCGCGCAGTACCCTGGCGCGCAGAATTCTGGGTGCATGTCGCACGAGATCTGCACGCAGTACAAGTGTGCCGGCGTCTGGCAGCCCAAGAATTCGTCCTTGCCGCCGCTCATCCAGCGCGTCCACGCCGTGCCCCCTAGGTCTGCGCGCCCCACCGCGCCAAAAAAACTGTCACCGCCCAGCGTCCAGAAGTTACAGGTCATCGCCAGCGCCTCGGGGATCAGCGACCCGCCCGCCTGCACCGCGCTCCACACCTTGCGGCTCGACGACTCCGGCAACGACTTCCCCCACTCCGTAAAAACCTCGAGCGCCTGCGGGATCCCGCCGATCAGCGCCTCCCAGTTCTCGGCGAGTACCACCGTATCCAGGCGCACGTAGGGTCGATCTGAGTGAGGCAGCCGCTGCTTCATCGGGCACTGGGGATCCGCGATCCACGCCTTGAACGTCGTGTTGTTGACGTTCAGCCACGGCAGCTTGATCGACGCCGAAGCCGCCGCGAGGCAGCGTTCATCCGCCCCCGCCGCCCCGCCCAGATCTCCCGGCCACTTCTCAAGCGTCACGAAGATCACCTGCTCCCTCGTACAGGTCGCCGAACACCCGTCGCCGCCGCCGTGGAAGAGCGGATCAGCGTCGTCGCACTCCTCCACGCCCTCGTACACGAGCCCGTCGCCGCACACGTTCAGCGCGCAGCTCGACGTACAGCCCTTGTGGTCCCCGTTCTCGGCGCCCTCATCGCAGGCTTCCACCTCCTCCCACAAAAAGCCGTCGCCGCACACGTTCAGCGCGCACAGCGGCGTACAAGCCCCGCTCGCCGCGTTCGCTTCGCCCTCATCACAGCCCTCTACCCCCGCGTGCACGAGCCCGTCGCCGCACACGTTCAGCGCGCAGCTCGCGGTGCACCCGCGATCGTCTCCGTTCTCCGCGCCCTCGTCGCAGGCCTCCCCTTCCTGCACGATCCCATCGCCGCAAACCGGCTCTGCCCCCGTCGACGCCTCGCTCGTGCCCCAGCTCGTCGCGTCGCTGCTCGTCTCGCCGCTGCTCTGCCCGCTCCCCTCGCTCATCGACCCCTCCGAGCCCGCCGCCGCGCTCGAACCAGTCGTCGTCGTCTCGCCCCCAGACCCCGCGCTGAGCCACGCCCCCACCTCATCCCCCGAGCACCCGACCGCCCCGACCGCGACCAGCAGCGCCACACGAAGCAAAGAAGGAGCCTCGCCGAGAGAGAAGAAACACCCCTGCACGGCCCTTCCATACCCCAATTCACCGCGATGCGCGACCTCGCGCTTCAACACGCTCGACACAGATCGGCCGGCCCCGGGCCCCGCCTGCCGGCTCGAGCGACTGCTCAGCGCACGCCGTAAAGCGCACCTCGCCGGCCTCGGCCGGGTAGGCGCGGGAGCCGAGGAGAGCTGCTAGCAGCGATTGAGAAATTCAGTGATGAGGCGATGGACCTCCGATGTCCGCTCGAAGATGTTCGGCTCCCCGCCGCGGAGGACACCTTCGCGGATCCAGGTGTTGATCCGACGGGTAGGGATCCCCAGCGCGCGGAGGTATTCGCGGCTCACTTGGGAGGCCGGGGCCGGAGCCTTGGCGCCCTCTTCCGGGCAGGTGTGCTCGACCCCCTCCACCTCCGCGACCCCGATCGCGATCGTCACTGCGGAGCCTGTCACGAGGTACGGCGCCCCCCAGCTTGTCGCGCCCCGCCTCGGCCAGGGGACCTTCCGCGTGGAGGTCATGGAGGCCTACGAGCGCGCATGCGCCGTCACCACCGAGCACTCCCTGCCGGTCCTCGAGGCCGCCCATATCCGCCCCTATGCGCGAGGCGGACCTCATGCCGTCGCCAATGGTGTCTTCCTCCGGCGCGACCTCCACGCCCTCTTTGACCGCGGCTACATCACCATCGATGACGACTATCGCCTCAACCTCGGCAAGCGCCTACGCGCCGACTACGGCAACGGACGCGTCTACGAGGAATTCCACGGACCAAGCCTTCATGTGCCCAAGCGCCAGAGCGAGCGGCCTGCTCCTGAGCTCCTCCGATGGCATCAGGACAACGTCTTCCGCGGCTAACGCTCACGCCAACGCCCGCGGCCGAGACCGAGGCCGAGTGGCGCCGCGGACCTCGAGGTCATAGAAGACGAACAGCGCCGCTGAGCCCTTAGGCCCCACGTAGACGCTCAAGCGCCGCCTGGATCAGCGCGACGGTCGCCGCAGGATCCTCCACCTACGCGATAATCTCGTCGTAGGCCGCCCCCTCGCGGCACTGGAGCACAATCGCCTCGACTTCCGGGTCGTGTTCGCGCGGGATCTGAGCGGGAGGGAGTGGGTGATCCGGACGCCGCGGCGCGATGGGCTGGTCGGGGCGATGGCGCGTGAGGCCCGGATCCTACGCGCGCTCCTTCTCACCGCCACCCCGATCAGCCGAGGCCTGGACAACCTCCAGGCGCTCCTCTCGCTGACCGACTACGAGGAGGTCGAGGAGCTCCAGAGCTACTCCTGTGTCGGGTCGATCTGAACCCGTAGAACCACCACCATTCTGGTCAAGCTGAGGCTGGGGTTTGGACCTCAGAGATCACGGACGAAGCGCGGAGGGAACCCCCGGCCCGAGGGCGGCAAATTCGAGAACAGGGTGGGGTGTGCGGGGCTAGGCGCCGATCCAGCGGTCGTCGGGGCCGCACCTCGCTCGGGCGGCGGCGCACGCCCCGAGCCTCGCCAGGGTGACGCTGCTGGTGGATACGCGGGTGGCCGAAGAAATATCCTCGCGGACATGCACCGCGTCGCCCCGCTCGCCCTCGCCCTCGCCCTCGCCTGCGCCCACGCACCGCCGCCCGCCTCTGGCCCGCAGCCCCTCGCTGGCGCTGGCGAGCTCCGCGTCGGCGACGGCGCCGCCACCTTCCGCCTCGCCCACGAGCCCCTCCCCGATCGCGCCCTCAACCTCCATGTCCAGCTCGCCGCCACCGGCGCGAGCGTAGGCGTCGTCACCTGGTCCCTCGCCGTCGACGGCTTTGACGCCGTCGGCAGCACCACCTGGAGCGGCGAGCTCGCCCCTGGCCAGCAAAGCGACGAGGTCGTTCGCCTCCGCCCCCGCGGCGACGGCGTCGCCCGGGTCACCCTCACCTACGGGCTCTCGAGCGAGCCCGATCTCGGCGCGATCACTGTCCCCTTCCTCGTCACCGCCGAAGCCATTCGCCCCTGCCAGCCCGCCGACAAGTGCGCCACCGAGTGAGCAGCGGACCTTCCGCAGAGGCGCCGCGCAGTTCCGCGCAAGCCGCCCACCCGCGCGCAACCTCGCCCATGGAGATCTCTCCGGTAGAGATCTCCATTTTTTTTCGGCCGCTCACAACCGCCCCATGCTCGCGCGCGCGATCGCCCTGATGGTACTCCTCCGCGAAGCGAGCGGTATCGGTCCCTACACCCCACGATTTCGCGCCCATACCGCGTGAGCGCTGCGCGCAATCGAGCGACCCGCGCGCGAATATCCCCGATCCGCGCGCAATATCAAGCGAGCTGCGGTCGTCCTCGCTCGCGCTCAAGACGCCGATTCGCGCCACCCTGGCGCATATTTGCGCCAGGCCCGCGAGCCGAGGACGATCTCGATCCTTGAGGATGACCTCATCCCTGGTGATCCTGCGGCGCGATGTCCGCGACAGTCCTCATCCGCACCATCGACGACTTCTGGGGCCTCATCCAGGCCTCTTCGACCACCAGCGCCTGGTACTACTTCCGCGAACGGATATCGATTGACACAGCCCTCCAGTACCTCCGCGACCGGGGCCTGAGCCCCGACTGGAGTAGCGGCGCCGAGGTCTGCGAGGCGTTGTTCCGGGCCGCCCAAGGCCTCACCGCCGCCAAACTCTCCCGGAAACTGAAGGGCGCCATCAAGCGCAACACCCTGGCGCAGATCCTCAAGCGTCGGCGCGGCCTCGGGTTCCACGTCGCTTGCATCTGGTCCGGAGGCCTCACGGTCTCGTTCGACGCCCCTGAGCTCACGGACAAGCTGCGCGCACGAGGCCTCGAGGTGATGAGTGGCCCGTCGCCGTCGCCGTCGCCGTCGCTCGCCACGCGCGCCCCTGCTCCCGAGCCCTGCACCGAGCCCGAGCCCGAACGCGCCCCCGAGCCGTCGCCGCAGCTCGACCCGCCCCCCGAGCCACCGCCGCCGCTCGCCCCGCGCGCACCTGCTCCCGAGCTCTACGCCGAGCCCGAGCGCCGACGAGCCCCCTCGACGGAGCTCTCTCTGGTGTCCAGTCTCCAGATCGCGCCACCTTGGGTGTTCTCTCGCCAGCTCCTGCTGATACCGGAGTCATGTCCACAAGTCGATCCGAGCGAATCCTCCCACATGCCCTCGGGAGAGGCGCTCTCTCATGACGGATTCGTGGTCATGTACGAATTTCGAGCAGTCACATCGACGAACTTTGAGGTCATGTGCAAAGATCGAGCGTGTCATCATGTTCAAGCCGCGCACGAACCCCTTGAGAGCAACAGGCTCGAAAAAAACTGCTTGCGCCCCAACCCGCCCCTCCCCCACGCTGCTGATGTGCAGCAGTCCCCACCCGTAGCCGCCCCAGTCCGCCTCACACCGGACCACGATCGCGAGCGAGAGCTCGCGGCGCGTGAGCGAGAGCTCGCGGCGCGTGAGGAAGAGCTCCAGAAGCGGAAGTCAAAGCTGGCGAAGCGGGCGCGGAGCGTGCTCCAGAGGGAGGCGAGCCTCGCGGAGAAGGAGATGGCCTTGGCCACCCAGCAAGCGGAAGTGGCCGCAACACGGACTGAACTGGGGCGAGAAGCGAAGTTCACGGAGATGGTGATAACCGTCCGGAAGGCTGAACTGGAGCGCGAAGCGAAGTCTGAGAGGGCTGAACAGGAGCGGGAAGCCAAGTCCAAGAGGGCCGCGCTGGACCAGGAAGTGACGGCAACGAGGGCCGAGCTGGAGCGGGAAGCGAAGGCAACGAGGGCCGAGCTGGAGCAGCAAGCGAAGGCTCAGAAAACCGAGTGGGAGAAGATCGAGGCGGAGAAGGCCCGCCTGGCCCAGCTCGACGCCGAGATTCAGGAGAAGATGGCCCAGAGCCAGAAGTTGATGAAAACCGTCGCTGAGCGCACCCGGAGCCTCATGGAGGTGCCGGTCGTCAACCCGACGCTCGCGGCGATTCTTGACGTCGTGAAGGAGGCAACGAAGAAATGAACGGCACAGGAAGATCCGTAGACATGACCATGACCCAGGAAGAAGCCGCCGAGCGGACGGTCATGGCCACCCTCTGGAAGGTGACAGCGCAGATCCGAGCGGCGGAGCGTTTCCGCTTCGCCTCCAATCTCTTAAAAAAGTCCAAGGATCCAGAGCAGTTCCTGGCCGAGCTCGATCGCCGCCTCACCGGGACCTGGAGGGACAACGCCGTCCTCGGTCTCTCCGCCGTCGCGGGCGTCGTCGCGGGCGCGCTCCTCGGCCGCGCGACCTCTGGCGTCAAGAGCATCGGCCCCGTCCCGCCCATCGCGCTCTTGGGGCTCGTCGGCGTCGGCGGCGGCCTGTTTTTAAAAGAGACCCTCACCTTCCGCAACACCCTCAACCTCGGCGGCCTCATGTTCAGCGCTGGCGCCGTGCTTCAGAAGCTCCTGGTGTCGTGATCTGAGGGCGATGATGGCGATGAGACTGTTTTCAAAGGACACCTCCCTGCACGAGCTCGCGATCTTTGGACAGCAGGTGATCGAGAGAACGAATTTTTATTGTGATCAGAACCGCGCGATTCTCCGCCCGCTCCTCAACAACCTCCTCCGATGCGAGAGCGGTTTCGCCGATCCGAGCGCGTGGGATGACGCGGATCTGAGCGACCCCGAGCCCGAGTCCGCAGACTACCTCTCACGGGAAGAGCAAGCCGAACTCAAAAACCTCGAGCGGGCGGTCGTCAGGAACCAACACCTCCTGTACGTCGCAGCACTACGCCACAAGGTCGCCGAGCAGCACATCGAGCTCGCCCGCCAAGATGCGATGCCGCCACCCTCGCCACCCCAACCGACCCACGAACCCCCACGGATCGAACCCGCACCACCCGAGCCGCAATCGCCCGAACCACCTGCCCCTCACGTCGCAGCGGGCGAAGAGCTCGCCGTCCCCCCTGCTGAGACCGCCCCCGACGACGACGAGTTCATGGTGCTCTTCGGCCGCTCGCCGGTCGCAGCGGACGACGACTCCCCCCCCAACACGCCCGCAGCTCCTCCCGACGAAGCCAACCTCAACGAGCAGTTCTACGCGCTCTTCGGCCACTCGCCCGTCCACACAGCGCCCGCCGAGCCCGCCACCGTCGAGCCCGCCACCGTCGAGCCCACCCACGCCGAGCCCGTCGAGCCCACCCACGCCGAGCCCGTCGAGCCCACCCACGCCGAGCCCACCCACGCCGAGCCCGCCACCGTCGAGCCCGCCCACGCCGAGCCCGCCACCGTCGAGCCCGCCCACGTCGAGCCCACCCACATCGAGCCCACCCACGTCGAGCCCACACCCACCGTCGCCCCGGAGCCCGTTCTCGTCGCCCCCGTTCCCGTCGAGCGTCCCGAGTCAGCTCCCGCCGACCCCGCCGCTCCCATCGAGCTCGCCCAGCCCCAGCCCGATCCTGCGCACCCCTCCGAGGTCGACCTCGCCGAACCGACCCCTCAAACCCCCGCCAGCCGCAACGCTGAGGACCTCGACCATCATATCAAAAAAGCCCGGCTCTATTGGGACAACACACGCAGGACCCTGGTGGCTGGGTCCGCCTTGACCACCTGTCTACGGGCCAGGGTCGAGCTCCTCGCCGCGAACGGATCACCGACCGCGGAGCGGGTCGAGCGGGCCCAAGAGGCGCACACGGTCGCCAAGAAGGTGTTTCAACTCCACCGGTCTCCGGACCATTTCGAGGACCTCATCCGCGCGCACCGCGTGCTCGCCCGCAGCTTGCACGAGGATGGCCAAACCTCCGGCGGGATCCAGGTCTTACGCGACGGCCTCGCCATGATGAAAGCGAGCTCTCCGCACCTCCGCAGCGGCGCCCGCCAGCAATTTCACGAGATCCGAACCCTCCTCAAAATCCTCGAAGCGGCGAAACCATGAGCGGCGCCAGCAACGTCGGCAGGCTCCCCCTCGCGCACCGGATCACCATGAAGTGAGCCGCCATGTCCCTCTCGCCAAAACTCCTCGCGCGGATCGCTCTTGGCACCGCCACCGTCGTCGAGGGCGTCGCAGCGCTCGCCCGTCACCGCGAGCGTGAGCTCGCCTTCGAGGCCGCCATCGAGCGCGCCAAGGCCACCGGCCGCCGCCTCGTCGTCATCGGCGACCCCGACGCAAGCTCCCAAAACCGCATCGGCAGCGGTGGCGACATGTATATACACAACACCCTCGTCGCCGACATCACCCACGGCCGGGTCGAGGGCGTCGATGACGACACCGCCGTCGTCTACGTCGCCTGCGTCCTCGAGGTCGTCGACGATCTCAACGCCACACTCCGCGAGATCTCGAGGATCGCCGGCGTCGCCGAGAACGTCTTTATCGTCTCCGTCCAGCCGTGGACCCTCACCGCCCGCCTCTCCCCGAGCGCGCGCAGGCGGGGCCTGGTCGTTTCGCACGGCTCCGAGCACACTGTCCACATGAAGCCCGTCGACAGCCAGGAGCGCCTCCTCCTCGCCACCGCGATCGGCCTCACCCTCGCCACCGCGTTCTGGCCGACGAAGTGACCGCCACGATCACCGATCACCACGCAGCTCCGCGATCACGCGGTGGCCCAGCTCGTCACGGCTCGACCGCCCCCCCTTGCTCCCCCTGCTCGCGGGTGGGCGCGCGGTACCGCCGGATCCAGTCGATGAACTGCTCGAGGAAGCTCTCGGGGCTCGGGAAGATCGCGATCTCGATCGGGCTCTCGCCGGCGCGCGGCTTGTTCAGCGAGGTGTACACGCGGGCGATCTTCCCCGTCGCTCGCGAAGGCTCCACCCTCACGGCGAGGGCTGGCATGCAGATGTGAACCTCCCCGCCGCCGAAGGTGAGGGAGATGTTGAGGTTGTTGGGCCCTTCCATGCAGTTATGAAAACCAGGCCGGCCGCCCGGGTCAACACCACCGGACGGCCACAACCGCGCAAGTGGCCCCACAACGCCTCACTACCGCGGATCTACGCCGCCCTTCGCACAGCGTTATGAAAATCACGGAGCACCCTCGCCCCTCGCACTTGCGGGCGCACGGGACCACCCCCAGCCCCTTCTCCTCATGAGCGATCACTCCCGCTGACACCCGCCCAACCACCGCCTACCATCGCAAGATAGAGCCTCGTACGGGCGCCGATGGGGGGTAGACGATGGGAGGGACGATCTTACGGGCTAGCGATCGAGGGGCGCACACCCAGAGCGCTGAGCCAGCGAATACCGCGGCCCCTCCGGTCCCTGCTGCCCTTGACGACGCCGTCCTCACCGTCGACGAGCTCGCCGCCCTCCTCCGCGTCAACCGCAAGACCATCTATGACGCCTTTCAGCGCGGCGAGCTCCCCGGCGGTCGGCGGATCGGCCGCACGATCCGCTTCGCCCGCGCCGTGATCCTCGCCTGGCTCAACGAGGGCGACCGGCCCGCCCGCGGCCGCTCTGCGCCACGAGCCCCTCACGCCCTCCTCACACCGCCCAAGAGGCCCGCCCGATGAGCGTCCGCAAGGAAGTTCGACGGCGTGCGGATGGCTCCGAGCGGATCCTCTACATCGTCGACGTCAAGGTCCGCCAGCCCGACGGAGAGATCGTCCGCGTCCGAAAGGTCTCGCCGCTGAAGACGCTCCGCGCCGCGAACGCCCTCGAGCGCGAGATCCGGCAGCAGCTCCTCACCGGCGCCACCGCCACCGCCAGCATCGACGATCACGCCGACCACGACGCGCCCCTCCCCGCCCCTACCCTCGCCAGGTCGTCCCCGAGTTTATGCGCTTCCAGGCCAGCCCCGCCGCCTCGCGGCGCGGCGCCAACAAGCCCGGCGAGCTCCGCGAGAAGCAGCGGATCTTCGACAACCACCTCCTCCCGGCCTTCGGCGCCCTCCGCCTCGACCAGATCACCGCCCGTCTGATCGACGGCTACATCGCCGCCCGCTCACCCCCTCTCGGCGCCCAGCCCAGCCGCCCGCGCAAGGTCGGCGAGCCCCTCGCGCCTTCTACCTTGACAAACCATCTCATCCTCCTCCGCCGTGTCCTCAGCGTCGCGCACCGCTGGCAGATCATCGATCGGATCCCCACCTTCACCTGCGCCCCACCCAAGCGCGAGCGCCTCGACTTCCTCACCTTCGACGAAGCCGATCGACTGCTCGCCGCCGCCGCCCCACCGCTTCGGCTCCTCCTCCTCCTCGCGATCCGCACCGGCCTCCGCCTCGGCGAGCTCCGTGCGCTGCGCTGGCGCGACCTCCACCTCGACGGCGGATACCTACGGGTCGAGCGCAGCCTCACCAAGGCCGGCTTCGGCTCCCCCAAGTCCGGCAAGGCCCGGATCGTCGAGCTCACGCATGACCTTCGGGACAGCCTCCGCCAGCTCGCCCAGCCGCCGCCAAGACCCGATCAACTGCTCTTCGCACAGCCGACTGGCGAGCCGCTCAGCGAGGGCAACGTCTACCGCAGCACCCGCGCCGCCGCCCGCGCTGCCGGCATCGAGCGCCCCATCTACCCCCACCTCCTCCGCCACACCTTCGCCTCCCACTGCGTCATGCGCGGGATCCCTCTCGCCGTCGTCAAAGAGTGGCTCGGCCACTCCGAGTCGAGGACCACCGAGCGCTACGCCCACCTCGCTCCCGAAGTCCGATCGACCTTCATCAACCGCCTCGTCCAACCTCCGCCCTCCTCGCCCTAAACCGCGCCGATCGCCCGGCCCCAGAGCGCCCGGCGCGCCCGAAGCCACGACCGCTCACCGCCACGAATTGCCCGTGCGCGATCCTCGCCGGCTACAGCGGTTGGGGCGGCCTCTCGATCGAGAAGGTGGGGGCCCAGATTCCCGCGGAACTCGTCCCCGGTCCCAGAGCCGGCGCGAACATCGAGATCATATCGGACCCGCTCACCTACACCCTCGTGCAAGGCCCCCCGGAGATGTCGCACGATAAGGTGACAAACACGCTCTGGTGGTTCGTCACCAGCGAGGACATCAGCACCTACGACATCCTCCTCGAGGTCGACGACGGCCAGGGCGGCGTCGCCCAGCAGATGTTCAAGCTGGTGGTGAGCGCCGGCTGACCCTCGGCGCCTCGCCCCGCGCCGCATCCTGGCCGACCGACCCTGTCCCAGGGGTCCTCCGACGTCACCCACACGTTGGGCCACGCGGCCAGCATGAGGCGGCTCCGCCCCCCTCAGCGCCCGCGCGCCGGCGAGTCAGCTCGAGGTGCGAGCTGCCGCCGCGACGGAGAGGCGGCGGGCGGCAGAGCCGGGAGGATGTGGCGGCGAAGGCCGACCTACGCGCGCAACCAAGAGACAGGTCTTCGCCGCTTTCTCAGCGACGGCCGTCTGCCGCTCGACAAGCGCTCCGTCGCGAGGCCGTCTGCCGCAACAACTGGATCTTCGTCGGCAGCGACGGCGCCCGCGCGAACACGACCTTCGTATCCCTCCTGGCGAGCCTGCGCGAGCGCGGATCCCGCATGCGCGTCGTTGGCGCGGCTGCGCTCGCCAGCCCCCCCTCCGCGACCGCGCGGCACTCGCGCGCTCGCAATTTGCATCTCCACGAGCGAACTTACCGAAGAATGCCGGTCGTCCATGCCGGCTCTGGGTGGCACACCGGAAGCATGACCCCGCGCCCGTCCTTCCCGCTCGTCCAGCAGATCCTCGCGTGGCTCGTTCCAGCGCTCGGATACGGCGACGCCGGCTTTCCGGTCGTCGGCGTGTCGGCTTCCACCTTGAAGAACGCGCGCAAGGGCGCGCGCATCCCCAATTCGTGGATGGATCTCGTGGGTGGCGCGCTGAAGGTCCTTCACCTCTCTCACGAGCCCGATGATGGCACGACGCTCGCCTCCATCGGCGAGGCGCTCCGCTCCTGGGACGTCCGCGTCAGTACGCTCTCCGGCGGGGAGGATCTTCCACTCCCCGACCGTCTTCACATGCTCTTCACCCTCGCCATCCCGGTCCTAGGCACACGCCTCGGCGCCCTCGCGGTCATGATGGCCCGGATGAGCCGGAGCCCAATCGACGAGTGGCTGTGGATCCTCCGACCTCTGGACCGCCGGTTCTTCGGCCGGGTCTTTGGCGCAATCCTCAAGCGGCAAAAGCCCGAATGGACCACCCGGGAGGCGCAGATGGAGGGCCTTGCGGAGATCGTGGACGCTCGCACCGTCGAGCGCTGGATGAGCGGCGCGATCTCGGTGCCGGGCTCGGAGATGATCCACTCGCTGCGCCAGGTTCTCGGCCCGGACGCCGAGGCCATCCTCCGATTTGCTCGCGCCCTATGTGTCCTGCGGGAGGACCTCGCGGGTCGGCGGGGCAAGGAGGGGTGGCTCGGAAGGGAGAAGCTCGACGAGTGGACGGGGTTGGTCGCCGACGTCGGAAGTTGCATCGCCGAGATGTTGAAGCAGCCGAACGCGCTTTCCGCGCAGCTTGGCGATCTCGCGGTGGCCATGCGAGGGCCCCAACGCGAGACATTCCACCGCTTCATACAAATCGTCTGGCCGGAGCCGTGGCGATCCTGCTCCTCGACCGAACGACTCGCCGAGGCCATCGCCGCGCTCGCCGACAAGATCGATCGAAGCGATCAGGACTGGGAGGCGGCCGCCGTGCTCGCGCTCTGGTACCAGTGCATCGACCCTCATCCCTCCACCCTCGAGGTCGTGTCCGTGGTGTTTCAGGCGCCAATGAGCACAACGGTCCACGCGATTGACTGGTTTCGTTTGATCGAAGGAGAGTGGCAAGTCCGATCCATCCTGCGTCATCTTGCCGAGAAGGGCGAAGTGGAACTCAGTATCGGCGGTGAACCGCGCACCGCAAGAACGATACCTCCGGAGCTACAGGAGCGTGCACGATTGCTCCTGACGCGGATGAGCCGATTCTCCCGCGCGCAAGGCGAAGACAACGCCATGGACGTGATCAGATCCCTCTTCGAAGGCTTTGATCCTCGTCTTTCAGAGGTCTTTGGGGCGCAGCCACAACTTCCGGTCCACCACATACTCGGCTCGGCAGCGGAGGCGGCTCTGCCGGAGGATGTCGTCCGGAGGAGTCTTCCCCTCTCCCTCGCGCGGGCGCGGCGGCTCGCCGGCGAGATCGAGCCCGCGCTCGATCTCCTCAAACTCCACCCGGCACCTCCACCCTGGGTTACTCTGTATGAGCGTCGAGATCGCGCTGAGACCCTCGTCGCGGTGACACACGACTTCCTCGACCGAATTCGCGAAGCCGTGGCGGCCTCGGAGTATTTCCTCGCGCTCGACCCGGAGCGGATCATCGAAGCCTACGACGTGTGCGTCGGTAGCGTACTGCGGCTCGTCGACGCGTGCGCCGAGTGCGCGGACAGCGGGCTCGCCGGCCTCTCGTCGGCACCGGAGGATCCTGAGTCCGTCGAGCACCTCGTCCTCGCCCTCTCGATCGAGCTGAGGCTGGCGGTCGCCAGAAGTCGGCTCGGGGTCGAGGAGGCCTGGGCGCCATTCATGGCGTTGGAGGGGCCGCTGCGGGACATCGTCGCTCGCTTCCCAACCCACGGAAAGGCCTGGGCTTGGGCGACAATCTTTGACGAGATCCAGGAGATCCGTAGCGACGCGAAGGCCCAGGCGGTTCACTTCGGTGCTGCGGCCTACTTCAAGGAGATCTGTACGCGCTGCGTGGCGGACTATGAAGAGTACACGCCGCCGGAGGACGAGCCTTATGTGGACCGCGAGGTCTGCCCAGACTGCGAGGGATCGGGCATCCGTAGCGATCCGCCTGAGGCAATCGCAGATGAAGTCGTCCGCTGTACGTGTGTCGTCCTACCGGACCACTGGCGCCCCGGCGGGGGCTAACAACCCCCCTCTGCCCCTCGCCCGACCTCAGAGCGCCCTGATAGCCTCCGCGCCCCCACACCCGCGATCCAACCGCGCCCGCGCCCGCTCACCGCCACGAATTCCCCGTGCGCGATCGCCCCTTCATGCGCTACGTTTCGCGCGCCAAGCCCGCATCACGCAGACAGGCAACCAGCCGTGAGCGTGCGAAGAGAAGTACGCCGTCGCCAGGACGGCAGCGAGCGAGTCATGTACATCGTCGACATCAAGCTCCAACACCCTGACGGGGAGATCGTCCGAGTCCGTAAGGTCTCGCCGGTCGCCAACCTCCGCGGGGCCAGGGCCTACGAGCGCGAGCTCCGCGAGGCCCTCATGGAGCGCCGCGAGCCGCCTGGTGAGGCCGCGGCGGTGTTGATCACCCCGTCCACTCAGGAGGTCCACCACGAGCAACCACAACCATCGCCGAGGGCCGCCACCCGCTGCTCATCGGCCCCTCGGATGACCCCCAAGGGAGCCGTCCTGCGGGAGCCGACGCTGTCGTCACCACCGACGCCTGCCGGCCCGAGGGCTCCGACCTTCGCGGAGTTCCTCACCGAGTTCATGCGCTACCAGGCCAGCCCTGCCGCCTCGCGCCGAGGCGCCAACAAGCCCGGCGAGCTGCGCGAGAAGCAGCGCGTGTTCGACAACCACCTGCTACCCGCCTTCGGGTCGCTGCGCCTCGATCAGATCTCACCGAGGATGATCGACCGCTACATCGCCGCCAAGTCGTCGCCCGCGACGGCGAAGCCATCGACGCGGAGGGCCCGCTTCGGCGAGCCGCTCGCGCCGGCGACGGTGTCCAACCACATCATCCTCCTCCGCCGCGTCCTCAGCGTCGCGCACCGCTGGGAGCTGATCGACCGCGTGCCGGCGATCCACTGCCCCGCGCCCGGCGCCGCGCGCACCGACTTCCTCACCTTCGCCGAGGCGGATCGTTTCCTCGGCGCGGCCGAGGCGGACTGGCGCCCCCTCCTACTCCTGGCCATTCGGACAGGTCTGCGACTCGGCGAGATCCGGGCGCTGAGGTGGCGAGACCTACACATCGACCCTGGGTACCTCCGGGTCGAGCGCAACCTGACCAAGTCTGGCTACGGCCAGCCGAAGTCTGGCAAGGCGCGCACGGTGGAGATGTCGATCGACCTACGGGACGCCATGAGAGCGCACCCGCGGGCTCGAAGCCCTGAAGATCTGGTCTTCTGCCAGGCAGACGGCCGCCCCTGGAGCGAGGGTCAAGTGTACCGAGCGGTCAAGGCCACGGCGAAGCGAGCGGGACTCCGCCGCGACGTCCACCCTCACATGCTGCGGCACACCTTCGCCTCCCACTGCGTCATGCGAGGGATCCCCCTCGCGGTCGTCCGCGAGTGGCTCGGCCACGCCGAGTCCCGCATGACGGAGCGCTACGCCCACCTCGCCCCCGAGGTGCGCTCGAGCTTCGTCGACCGGCTCGCCGGCCCCCCGATCGGGGAGCCCGCGACAGGTTCCCGGGGCAACGGCCAAGGCGACCAGCCCGAGAGCCGGGGCAACATAGGGGCAACGGCTAGGCCCCAAAACGGAAAAACGCTGCCTAGGGGGTCCTAGACAGCGTTTTAAGGGTGGGCGCGACAGGTGTCGAAGGACCCAAACGAGCCGAGCAAGAAGTCAAGGATTTCGGGGAGTTGCTGCCTAAATGCTCGACATCGCACACGATTCTAGACACCGTCGCGCCCAACTACGCCCAACATCTCCCAAGTGCGCCCTGAAGTTGGTGCCACCAAGGTGCCACCAGCGCGGAGCGCGCAGCCATCCATGCCCGGCATCAAAACCCCTGGCCTATTTCTTGCTTTCTGGGGTGAGCCGAGAGCCTCCCCAGCCGCTCAGCCAACCCACGCCCGGATGAGCCCGCGCGACGCCGCGACGCCGTCACGGCTCCTCCTTCCTCTTGCGGGGGAGCTTCGACTCGATGCGCTTCACCTCAGCCTCGAAGTCGCTCTCGAACTCGCGGTCCTGGCGCACGCGGACCTTGTCGTACTGCTCCTCGGCGAGGCGCTTCCCCACCTCCGCCTGACCTCGCGAGCTCCCTCGGTTTGAACTCTTCGAATTCTTCGAAGTGTTGCCTCCCGCACCAGTTCGCCAGACCCGTAGACCTCCTTCAGGTGGTAGCTGATCGTGGGAATATCGACACCGAACAGTTCGGCCATACACCACTAGCTTCGACGCTCGCCAGAAATGGGCCACCCTTGCTCGTCAGAAGTGGTCTACCTTGGGACAACCTGGGCATCGTGAGCTTGCGCTCCAGGATGCTGGCGTGCGATACTGTCCGCACGGTCGTTGGCCCGGGCCAACCAAGCCCGGTGGAAGACCTGATCGAGATCAGTGTCTCGGGGTGGACCACTTTTGACGAGCGGCGAAGGACGCGGTCGGTAGAGCCGTCTGCAGAATGGGCGCCAGCGCGCTGCCAGCGCGTCGGCGCGGCGGAGGGCGGAGACGCGGCGACCGAGCGCCGAGATGTCGAAGATCCGCCAGCGGCTCACCCATGCCGGTGATTCATTGGCGGATCTTTCTGTAAGCGCTGAGGGATGAGCAGACGATCAGTGCGCTCGCCAGCCGCTGCTCGTCGGCGAAATTCTTCGGATCTAGACCGGCGTTGACAATCCCCGAGCTCACACCCGCGCGAGCGCGTCCGCGCCGACTTGCCCGCGCAGCGCGCGGCCGCACGAGCGCGCTGGCGCGGGCTAAACTGCGAGGCGGCGGCGTCTGCGCCCGAACACCCGCCAACCGATTCCCAAAATGAGGATGCCCACACCCGGCGTCACGGAGATAATTGCCCAGGTGAGCACGGTCCTGCCGAAGCGTAGCTCACCCTCCAGCAGGTCGGCGTAGGGCGACTGGACGATGACCACAAATCCCGTATTACCGACCGGGGCGAACCCAGCCACCCATCGCCCCTCGAATTTGGGGTATCGTGCCGCTGCTGGATCGCGGTAGTCATCGCTGGAGGTGATGCGCGACGTAGAGAGGCGAAGCGGTTCCTCGGTCCCCTGCACTCCACGACTCGCGTGGTCTAGGCGCCGGACCTCGGCGCTCAAAAGGGGATCGGCCTCGCCATATTGGTATTCCGGGTGAAGGAGGATAAGGTGCGACTCGGCAGGGTTTTGGCGACGCTCACGATCACGCGGCCCGGCGAGCACTGTCACGCGGGGAGGATCCTCGAGCAGCAGCGATCCAAGGTGCGCGGAGGCAGCCACCGCAGCCACCAACACTCCGACCATCTCCCCATTGCTGGCGTAGATCGGGGTCGACAGGGCGAATTTGTGCCGATCATCATTTTCAGAGCGGAACACCTTCGAGACGTGGCTGTGGTGGCGCTTCTGCGCCGCGATCGCCTTTGCTCCTATATAATAGTCCCGCCACGCATAGTCTGGGTCGCGGTCCTTGACCATCTCTTTCCCGGTCTGGGCGATCAGCCGCCCCTTGACGTCGAGGACGAACCACGAGTCAAAGGGCGAATTTAGGCCGGGCTCACGCCCTCCGTGGGCGTCGTTGGCGCGATATAGCGCGTCGCACTGCGATAGAATCCGAGCGAAATCACGCGCTCGAACAGACTCCGCCAACAATGGATCTCCGGCCGCCGCTGTAACTTTATCGCTGAGCTCCCTGAGTTGCGAGAGTACGGTGCCGGCGACCATCGCGGCCAGGTGCGTGTTCGCCTGAGTCTGCTGTGCGAGTTTCGTCGCCGCTTGCTCGCGAAGCAGCTTGGTTATGGTCGGGATCATGATGACGAAGCACATCACCGCCGTCACCAAGAGAAACGCCGGGAAGGGGTGGTTCAGGCACCAGTGCCAGGTCCGGCGACGACGCGACGCGCCTTCGGGCAGGTCTCCTCGGCGGTACCGCTTCAGCGCCTCCTCCAGCATAGCTGCGGACTGGTAGCGGTCCTCCGGCCTCTTCTCTAGACAACGAAGGCAGGCCCGTACGAGGTCTTTGTGCAGTCCTCTGCGTAATCGGTGGGGGTCGGTCGGCGCTCGCTCCCGGATCGCTTCGATTAACCCCGCGGTGGTCGACGCCTCGAAGGGCCTCCGCCCGGTGATCAGCTCGTAGAAGATCACGCCAAGGCTGTAAATGTCAGAATGGACGGAGTGCTGGCCGTCGAGTTGCTCCGGGCTCATGTACGGGCGGGTACCCGCGACCTTGCTATCGCCCTCGTCATCGATCAGTCTGGCCAGCCCAAAGTCCGCGAGATACGGAACATTAGCGCCATCAAAGAGGATGTTCGCGGGCTTGAGGTCGCGGTGGAGCAGGCCGCGCTGGTTGAGGTAAAATACCGCGTTCGCCATCGTCTCTACGAGGGCCGACGCGGCCTCTGGGTCGGCGAGGTACCTGCGCTTGTGGGAATCTTCGGCGAGGGTGCCCTGCATGAGCTTCATCGTGAAATATAGCCATCCCTCGTGCTCGCCCGCCTCATAGATCGGTACGATGTTCGGATGGTCGAGCCGCGCGAGCGCTCGGATCTCGGCCGCGCTGTGGGGCCCGCCGTGCAGCAGCTTGAGCGCGACGGCGCGGTGCATCACTGGGTCGTAGGCTTCATAGACCTCACCGTGGGCGCCGCAGCCGAGCCGCTTGTGGAGCGTGTAGCGGCCGATCGTTGTGGGTATTTCGAACACAGGGCACCTCAGCTCTCGTCGATGATTCGATCGCTGGAATGAAGGACCAGCTCGACGTTTCCCGAGCCGTCGAGGCAGACCAGGTCGTCGCGGATGTCGAGATCACGCAGTTGGCGGCGCAGACGGCTGCGCGTGGCGTCGAAGTTGTCGCGCAGCAGCTCCCGATCCCGATCGCCCCAGACCTGCCGTGCGAGCATCTCCCAGGGGATCGGCTTGCCGTCGAAGCGGACGAGCTCAGTGACGAGGTTCGCCGGCCTCCCCGTGATGACAGCGGTACGCGCGCCATATCGCACGTGCACCGTCACATAGCGGGCCACAATCACGAGGCCGCCCGACTTCTCCGTTACGGTGTCGTTGGTGCCGTCGAGCGGGACCTGAATGACTCGTAGGGCCCGACCCTCCACCATCCACTTGGCACCCACCTGGATCGGCTCGGCCTCTTGGTCGCGCAGGCAGATCCATAGGCGGGATCCGCTTGACCAGAGGTGACCGACTGCGTCCGGCACGCGCCCTGCGACCAGGCCCAGGACCCGCTCGCCCGCGTCATCTCCGACAACAAGCGAGTAGGTCGGGGCAGAGAGCTCGACCGGCCCCTGCACCAGACCGCAGAGGACCAGCGAATGTGTGGGCAACTCCACCTCCTCTACGGTGAGGTACAAGCCCTCGGCGAGGTCGATCCGTAGGCCGCGCGCCAGCGTCACGGCGTCGACGTCTTGGCCGTCGACGAACAATGCGCCGCGGAGCGCCAGCAGCCGCAGGCTACGGCTGCGCAAGCTGACCAGGGCGTGCGCTTCGGAGATCCGTGGATCTGCGATCACCATGTCCGCCGCGGCCAACCGACCGATCAGGTCGCCGGGGTGTACGGTGGTGGTCGCGCGGTTGGACGACAGGACGAGCTGCGCCGAAGGTTGCTGCATCCGCGCACAAACGAACATCTTTGATCCAGTATTCAATCGGGAGATCTGACAAGGATCCAACGCGCGGCCCACCCGTCGATCGCGCCACCCTCGCCGAAAAAGAAAACGACCCGGTGCCGCCCAAGAGCGGCGCCGGGTCTTGACATCACGCCGTGGATCAGGAGCAGGAGAAGCCCTGGCTCGTGATGACCACCTGGTTGGTGGACACCTGCGCCCAGCCCGCACCGCTGCCCTGACGGATCACGCCGGAGGTCCACAGCGACGAGCAGACGGTGTTCGAGGCGATGTTCAGCGGCGTGCATGCGCCGTTGCAGCACGCCTGCGATCGCACCGTGATCGCCGCGCAGCCGCCGCTGCACGAGCTCTGGGCGAAGGCCGTCGCGCCGGCCACCCCCCACGCCGGGCCGCTCGGGCCGGCGTAGAAGCCGATGCTGCACGAGGGCGCCTGCACGCCGCCGCCCGCCTGTAGGCGCCGGTCAAAAAGGGACGAATTCCGCCGACGAATTCCGCCGACGAATTTCGCCGTCGTGCGCGTGAAGAGGCGCCGGCGAGCGAGTCGCGGGCGCCCCTTGGTCTCCGGTCTGGGATCAGCGGCGGCTGGTCTTGGGTTTGGTCGCGCGCTCGCGCGACTCCTTGAGCCGGTAGGACTCGGCTTCGATCGGGATGATCTCGGCGTGGTGACAGAGTCGGTCGATGAGCGTCACCACGCATGTCGCATTGGGGAAGACGGTGCCCCATTCGGTGAAGGCGAGGTTCGTGGTGATGATCGTCGATGTCCGCTGATAGCGGCCGTTCACGACTTGGAAGAGCAGATCCGCCGAGCGGTCGTTGTAGGTCAGATAGCCGATCTCATCCAGAACGAGCAGATCGGGCTTGATATAGCGCTGGAGGCGGCGGTGGAGGGCCGCGGGGCCGTCTTGCGCCGCGAGATCGGCGAGCATCGCCGCCGCCTCGGTGAAGCGGACCTTGTAGCCGCGCGCCACGGCGTGGTGCGCGAGGTTCTTAGCGAGCATCGTCTTGCCGACGCCGTTTGGGCCGACGAAGATCACGTTCCGCCCCGCGCCCTCGCCAGCGCCCTCGAGGAAGCGCAGCTCGAAGAGCTCCTCGACGCGGGCGCGGCTGAGCTTCCTCGGGTGTTTCCAGTCGAAGTCGGCGAGCGGCCGGACGGTGCCGATTTTCGCGTCGTCGAGGCGCCGCTGGAGGCTCCTGCGTCGACGCTCGGACTCTTCGATCTCGATCAGCGTCGAGATCCACGCCTCCCCGCAAAACTCCGCCCAGCGCGCGCAGAGGCCGTACAGGCCGAGCTCCTGGGCGCGCCCTCGTAGGGCTTCGCGTTCAGCCTTCGCCATCGTCCACCTCCTCGCCGTCCTCGATCTCGCCCAGGCGATCGTAGTCGCCCAGCGCGTGCGGGTGCACGACCACCGCCGCGAGCTTGGGGTGATCGTCCAGCGCCACCACCAGCGGCGGCGGCCGAGTCTGGCTCTCCTGGATCACCATGTGCCGCACCGCCGACGCCGCTACGATCCCCTTCGCGAGCGCGGCCACCAGCGCTCGCTCGAGGGCGCTCGCGCCGTACTCATCGAGCGTGCGCATCAGCACCGACGTCGCACCGCCGAGGTTCTGGCCACGCGCTGCGGCGTTCACCAGAAACGCTTCGCTCGAGGGCGCCTGCGCCGTCAGGCGCTCGGTCGCGCGGTGCTGCCGCGAGGCCGTCTTGACCGCGACCAGCTCCTTGACGTGCGCCGGGTCTTCGACGCGTTCTCCACGATCGAGGGTGCGGCGGTGCTCCGCGAGCAGCTCGGCTCCCCGAATGATCCTCACACGATCGAGCGACGCGAGCACCTCCACCTCACGTTGCACCTCCGTGTGCGGCACCGAGTAGTCGTTGAGGTCGAAGCGCACGTACGGCGTCTTGCCTACGCGAGCGCTCACGCGCTCCTCGCAGGGGAAGGGCTGCTCGGGCAGCGCGAGCAGCCGTGGCCGCTCCTCCTCGAAGACCTCCCGCACCGTCCGCGAGGGATCGTCCACCCACCGACGATCCATCGCCGTCCCGTCGCACCACGCCTCGGCCTGCGCGTTGAGATCATCGAGACACTCGACCTCACGCCCCGCGAAGAACGACCCGCGGATGTAGCGGATCGCCCGCTCTACCCGCCCCTTCTCGTTCCCGCGGCGAGGCGCGCACGCCCGCGGCTCGAAGTGGTAGTGCCGCGCCAGCTCCAGCATCGTCTCGTTCAGCCGGAGCGCCGGGCCGCGGCGTTCGATCACCGCGCTCTTCAGGTTGTCGTAGAGCAGCACACGCGGGACCCCGCCGACGCGCTCAAACGCCATAACATGTCCTGAGAGGAAGCTCGGCGTCCGCGCGTCCACGAAGAAGCGCAAATAGATCCGCCTCGACCAGCTCAACACCATCACGAAGGCGAAGAGCCGCCGCCGCGCCCGTCCGATCTTCAGCGCTCCGAAGTCGCCCCAGTCGACCTGAGCCTGCTCTCCAGGCAAGGTCCGAAGGCGCAGGTACGCCTCCGCCTTCGGCCGCGGCCGCAGCCCCGCGATGATCTCCCGGAAATACGACTCCCCGCCGCTGTACCCGCGGGCCCGCACCATCTGGAAGATCCGGCTCGCGTGCAGCTTCGGCCACCGCTCCAGCACCTCGTGGATGTACGGCAGGTACACGTCGACCTTCGACGCCCTCGGCTTCGCCGCCGCTTCGATGGCGTTCGCCTGCCGCAGCACCCGTCGCACCACGCTCGGGTGCACGTCCACCTGCCGCGCGATCGTCCCGATCGGCCAGCGCTCCGCGTGATGCAGGCGCAGGATCTCCGCCTCTTGCTCGTTCTTCGTCGTCATCGGCCCCCCCTCACTCCCGTGTCACCGCCCTGCGCGCGAGTCGATCCCGTGACGCGGCGCTCGGCCGGGGCTCCGCGGCTTCTGGTTGATCCACCCCCCGCAGTCACGCTCACATCGCGAGCAGCGGCGGTCCTGTGGCCCCTTTGGGCGCTCTCGCTCGACCTTCTCTTCTTCTGTCTCTGGTTCACGATCTGTCTCTCCGGCCACCTCTTCGATCGACCCCATGTCGATCTCCTCGGCGACCGGCTCGACCTTGCCCGCCTCCTCGCTTACGACAAGACCCTGATCCGTCACGCGTTGATCCTGGACCCGAGAGCGGTACCTCTGCGAGCGCCTCGCGTGCATGCGACGCCCCCGCGGGCTGCTCTCGTAGCGGCGTCGCGCTTCCTTCAGCGAGAGGCGCCGCTGAGCCGCTGAGCACTCCTCTCCGCAATAAATGTCGCCGTGATCACATCTTCGGCAGAGCGTGACTATCGCCTTGCACCTGCCACAGAGGAAGATCCGGAGCCCATCGCCGGGCGGATGAAAAAGTGTACCGATCGCCCGCTCGTCTCACGGCCTCCGCTGGACATCCCCGGGTCTTCGTCCTACCTTCGCCACGTCGACCCTCCCGCTCGTCAAGTTGGTGGACTCGACCGAGCGCCGGGATGGTTGAGACCCCGGCGCTCACCTTTTTCCCCGCCGTGAGCCCTCTGTACCTCACCTCGCCGATCCACACCCACGATCGACCCGATGCGCACTCGCGCCGCTGATTCACTGGCAGATCAATTTGTAAGCATCACAGGATGCTCAGATGCTCAGTGCTCATCCCTCGCGAGACGTCGGCGGAATTCGTCGGGTCCTGACCGGCGTTGACAGCACCAGCCCGTAGGCCACGCCGACCGACTTCTTGCCGAACAGCGCGATGAAGTGGTAGCCGATACGCGTACCCAGCCCGGTCTTGCTCAGTGCGATCGCGATCATCACCGCGATCGAGATCAGCCAGATCAGCGGGTTGGCGAAGCCACTCAGCGCATCGGCGATCGCGCCCTCGGGCTTGCCGGGGCGCGTGACCTCGGTGATGGCCACCAGCGCGATCGCGATGGTGGACACCGCGCCGATCGGAAGGGCCTTGCCGATGATGGCCGCGATGGTGCCGGCGAACAGCGCCAGCAGGTGCCAGGCCTCGGGCGTGACCTTCACGGGCACCGGGATGACGAACCAGATCAACAGCCCGATGCCGAGGGCGATGGCCAAGGGTTTGGGAAAAGTGAGGGCGTTCATGCGGGTCTCCGAGATGGACAGCAAAACGAGGCCGTCAATACAACGGCAGCACGAGGAACCGCCTGATCACCAGCGCATTGGCCAGGTCGATGAAAAAGGCGCCCACCATCGGCGCCGAGGATGTTAAAAAGCCGAAATTGGCCGAGAGGCCGGGTACTGGGCGTGCGCGGTGTCCACGCAGGAGGCGGGCCGGGAGACTGCTATCTCCGCCGCTAGGACCGTCTGAAGGCTGCCCTGCAGGATGCATGTGCGATAACACGCGTCGAACCCCAGGAGAGATCACTTGGCTCTCCTAACACATTCATGGGTTAAAGAGGCATCACATGAGGCCAAGGAATGGAGAGACCGCCACAGCAGAGCAGCAGCATAGCGGCGAAGCTGGAGAGACGTTTGAAGCCGTAGGCGCGGGAGGTGACGACGCGGGCTTTGCGGTTGAAGCCTTCGGTGATCGCGTTGGTGACGCCGACAGTGATGTAGGCGGTGATCCCGTCGAAGTGCGCAGCGATCGTCTCAGCGGCCTTGACAAGCGGGGGCAAGCCTTCGGCCTCGACCCAGCGCAGCCAGCCTGTGAGGTCGCTGTGGATCGACTCTGGAGATGCGGTGTCGAAGATCGCCGCGAGGGACTCCTTCATAAGGTAGGCGCGGTAGAGCGGCTGGTTCTCCTTCTCGAGCTCTGTGAGCTTGTTGCGAGCGACGGCGTCGAGCTTCCAGGGCGAGCGCTGGAGCGCGAAGCGGGTCCCCTTGAGGGCGCGCTTCTCGGCGGGGTCGCGGAGTTCAGCGACCATACCGCGGCGGATCTCGTCGAGCGCGTCGTGTACCAAGCGCTGGACGTGGAAGCGATCGAAGACGACGCGGACGTGGGGCGCCCGCTCGCGCAGCGCCTTCTTGAAGGCTCCCGACATGTCGATCGACGCGACCTTCAGCGCAGCCGTCCCAGCGGGCCCCAGGGCCTCGAAGAAGCCGTCGAGCGCGGCGGCGTCCTTGCCCTCGGCGACCCAGACCACGCGGCGTGTGTCGAGGTCGACGACGACGGTGACGTAGCGGTGGTGCTTGCGGTAAGAGAGCTCATCGATGCCGATCCGACGGAGCCCGCGGAGGCGCTCGCTGGGGTCTCCTCCGTAGCGCTTGACCACCCGCTCGATCACGCGGCCGACCGTCAGCCAGGCGATCCGCAAGAGCCGCGCGACGGTCGTTTTATCTGTCTTTTGGGCCATCAAAGCGATCAAGTCCTCGAAGCCCTTCGTGAAGCCCGTGTCGTGCTCCGCCCAGGGAACCTGCTCGACCTTGACGCCGCACGACGAACACTCGACGCGGCGGATCGAGTAACGCAGCTCGCACTCGACCCCCCCGACGTCGAGGTGCCGCCACCGACGCACCCTCTGATCACGGATCGGCCCCGTGGCCCCGCAGGTCGAGCAGCGGCCCTTCGTCCAGCTCGGCGCGACGTCGATGACAAGCCTGTCCTCCTCGAACTCAGCACCGAGGACACGGACCTGCTCCATTCCCAAAAGGCGTCGTAGAAACGTGGTGATGCGCACGCCCAGATGCTCGATCCCGCGCGGCCCTTGTGCCAGTAAAAACTGGCCCCAAGAGATGTGCGCGAACGCAGCCACGACCTGTTTGCCAGACAACCGAGATTTCACGCGGCAGAACACATCCTTGGGGTCCATCCTGGATCCACGAACATGTTAGAAGAGCCGATCACTTCGTCCGGCGAGCGGCATGGGGCTGCCGAGATCGAGTTGCGGAATCGGGGGTTGTCGGCGGTCGGCGACCTAGGACGTGCCCGTTTCGCTCTCCAGCGCTCGCCCTGGAAGCTCGACGCCGTCGCTCGCCAAAAGCTCACGGATCTCGAGAAAGAGAACCAGCCGCACTACCGCGCCTATCTCATGAAAGAGGCCCTCGCCGCGACCTTCGACACATCCTCTCCCGAGTCGATCCACGACGACCTCACTGGCTGGCTGCGCTGGGTCGAAGCCGAAGGCCTGCCCCCGCTCGTCAAGGCCGCCGGGACGAGCGCAGCGCACTTCGACGGCATCCTCGGCGAGGGCACCTGCATGCTCGGTCAACGACTAGCCCGGCGCAGTTTTTTGATACCACCGTCTGACGAGGATCTGACGGCGACGCCTCGGATCGGCGTGGGATGTCGCCGGACTGCCGTTGACGTATAGCATCTTGGCCGCCTCCCGGAGCGTCCGAGTCGGCGGCGAAGCTCACGAAACATTGCATGGAAACGAGGCAGATATGACCAGACGAAGCGACGACACCACGAACAATCTCGATATACTCACCACGGGCCCCGGAGCGTCCCTCCTGGCGCTGATGTTGGCGCTCGGGGCCTGCGACGTCGAGGACCCCGCGGAGACGGCCGCGGACCTGGCGGACAGCGGCGAGACGCCGGCCGGGCAGGCGTTCGAGGCGCTGGAGATCGGCGACCACGGCCCCGAGGTCGCGGCGGCGCACGAGCACCTGCGCCGCTACGGCTACTTCCCGAACCCCGAGCTCGCGGCGGAGTACCCCGGGTGGCGCCCGGTGGTCGACGCGACGCCGGAGGACCCGGAGATCTTCGACGCGCCGCTGGCGGAGGCGCTGTCGAGCTATCAGCAGGGCCATGGCTTGCCGGTGACGGGCAAGCTCGACGCGGCCACGCAGGCGCTGATGCAGCAGCCCCGCTGCGGCTTCCCCGATCATCACACGCCGCAGAGGACCGATGACTTCGTCGGCTCGATCGCGGCTGGGGGCGACGAGGACGGCGGCGCGCCCTTCGAGAGCTCGCTCGGCCTGAAGGACCTCACGGCCGGCGCGCTCGACCCGCACGCGTACAAGCTCTCGCCCTCCAGCCTGACCTTCACCGACCTGACCTACGGCATTTTCGTCCCCAGCGGGGATGTCTCGGCGAACTTTCAGCTCCAGGAGATCACCGCGGCGACGAAGACGTGGAGCGCCGCGGCGCCAGTCGTGTTCAGCATGAGGACCATCAAGGACGTGAACTTCAGCTTCATGTCGAAGATCCACGGCGACCAGAAGAACTTCGACAACCTTACGTATGCGCATGGGACTACGCCGAATTGCAGCCAGACCCCGGGCGTGTACGCCTGTTATGTGCCTATCCACCTCAACGACGAGTCGTTCACCTGGGGCGTCGGCAACGGGAGCACCGTGCAAGACATCCAGACCCACGCGCTGCACGAGCTCGGCCACGCGCTCGGGCTCGCGCACTCGGCCGACTCCAACGCGGTCATGTACGCGATCATCCCGCCCGGGCTGGTGCGCAGGACCCTGGCGCCGGACGACATCAACGGGATCAAGGCACTCTACCCGACCTTTCGTGATCAGCGGATCTACGACCCAGAATGGTACCTCCTGCTCAATCCCGGGCTGGTCAACATCATCGGCTGGGATCCGATCATGGGCTCGATCCACTGGCTGAAGCACGGCCGCAACGACGCCTTCTGCGGCACCCCGGTCTTCGATGTGAGCTACTACCTGAAGACCAACCCGGCCGTCGCTCAGGCCATCGGCGCGACCAACTATGCCGAGGCGTTCTGGCACTGGCGGGAGACCGGGCTGGCGCAGGGCCTCCCCTCCAGCCCGGTGTTCGACGCGAAGTACTACATGAACCGCTATCCCGAGCTGCACGCCGCGCTCGGCTGGAACAATTACAGGGCCGCGATGGTCCACTGGCTCGCACATGGCATCACCGAGGGGCGCAGTGCAGCCAAGACCTTCGATCCCGTGTATTATCTGAAGGCCAATTTGGACGTCGCGCAAGCCTATGGCGCGACCAACTACAAGATGGCGGTTGCCCACTGGATGGGGAGCGGTATAAAGGAGGGGCGCAAGGGCGCGCCGTGACGTCGAGGGTCGCGAACTCGGCAACGGCAAGAAGACCGAGCTCGGCCGCTCAGCCCGTAGCCCGTAGTAGCGGGCGATCGGCGGGCGGCTCGACGACGCGGCCGGATCCGACGAGAGCATGGATCTGCAAGCCCTCCCCGCCGCGATCCTCGAGGGTCTGGCCGGCGAACTGGCGGACGCCGTGCAGGCCCTCCCACAGGCAGACGCAGAGCGCAAAGGTGTCGGCCTCTGCGCCGACGGACTCGCCGCGCATCTGCTCGATCGGCATATAGGCGGGGAGCGCCGACGCGACCGCCGGTGGCGAGACGAGGATCCCCGAGCTGCTCTCGGCGCGCGTGCGAACGTCGTCGGCGCAGTCGTTGTCTCCCATGCCCCTCGGCCCTCGGAGAGCATCTCAGAGGACCCGCCTTGAGCCTGCTGCCCGGCGAGATCGTCGCTCCTCCCAATAACAAGCCCCGTACCTTCGTCATCACCCTCGATCCCACCCTGTCGCTGCGGTGGACGCGGATCGGCTACACCGATCCTGTGTGGCTCGCCAAGGCGAGCCCGTACTTCCTCGCCCACGGCGCGACCGGGCGCGTCGCCGTCGGCGGCAGCTACGGCTATCGTCTCACCTTCGACACGATCGCGAGGGAGACCCCGAACAAGGCCCCGCACGGCTGGATCGTCGCGCTCGACCAGTAGGTCGTCTCGCATCCCGCTGCCCTGCGCAGCCTCGAGTCCGACGCGAGCGCTGCCAAGCGCCTCGCACGCAGCCTGGTCAAGATCGTGAAGATCGCGGGCAAGCCAGTCGGGCACTTCGGGCCCTTCCCGCAGGCCAACCTCCTTCTCCTAAATGAAACCGGCCGGTGGTACTCTGCCCGCCTGCCGACATGCCCCAGCCTGACAAGCGCTCTGTCCTGCAAGTCCTGACGAAGGCGCGCCTGCGCGAGCTGGTCGGGGCCTTCGAGCTCAAGCTCGCCGCTGCCGAGTCCAAGGACGCGCACATTGAGATCCTGGCCCGCTCGAAGAGGGCCACCCTTCCGCGTCTGCTCGAGCTGCTCATGCGCGACGAGCTCAAGGACATCTGCGCCGCTCACGGCCTCAGCGATAGCGGCCGCGAGAAGGCCCTCCTCGTCGCCCGCATCCTCGGCGAGCCGGATCTGAACGCTGCCCCCGACACCTCGCCGCCGCCATCTCCGTCCCTCGCCATCGCCTCATATCGCCAGCCTGCGGCTCCATGGCGCGACAGCGCCCCGCTCGAGCCCGGCCAGATCGTCCACGTCCGCAGCCGCCAGTACCTCGTCAACGAGGTCGTCCCTCCGCCGCAGCCCGGCCACGCCACGCTCCTGCGCCTCTCCTGCCTCGAGGACGACGCCCAGGGTGATCCCCTCGAGGTCCTCTGGGAGCACGAGCTCGACGCCCGCGTGCTCGGCCGCGCCTCTTGGGATCGCGTCACCACCCGCGGCTTCGACCGCCCCGAGCTGTTCTCCGCCTATCTCCACACCCTGCGCTGGAGCTGCGTCACCGCAACCAACCCCAACCTCTTCCAGGCTCCTTACCGCGCCGGCATCGAGGTCAAGGACTACCAGCTCGAGCCCCTGCGCAAGGCCCTCGCCATGCCGCGCGTGCGCCTCTTTATCGCCGACGACGTCGGCCTCGGCAAGACCATCGAAGCCGGCCTCATCCTCCGCGAGATGCTCCTGCGCCAGCGCGTGCGCCGCGTCGTCGTCGCCTGTCCGCCCTCCGTCGTGCGCCAGTGGCAGGAGGAGATGGAGCAGCGCTTCGGCCTCACCTTTGTCATCCTCGACCGCGACTACGTCGCCGCCTGCCGGCGCGAGCGCGGCTACGGCGTCAACCCCTGGACCACCCACACCCGCTTCATCGTCTCGCACCCCCTGCTGCGCGACGAGGCCTACGCAGCCCCGCTGCACGACTGGCTGCGCGACGAGGCCGACGCCCGCGGCGGCGACGACGAGCTCGCTCCGCAGTCGCTGCTCATCTTCGACGAGGCCCACAACGCCGCCCCCGCCAGTGGCGCCCGCTACGCCGTCGACTCGCACTTCACGCGCGCCGTGCGGGGCATCGCCCGCCGCTTCGAGCACCGCCTCTTCCTCTCTGCCACACCGCACAACGGCCACTCCAACTCCTTCACCGCCCTCCTGGAGATCCTCGACCCCGACCGCTTCTGCCGCGGCGTCCCGCCCGACGAGCGCCTGCTCGCCGAGGTCATGGTCCGCCGCCTCAAGAGCGACCTGCGCGAGCTCTCCCCCGGCGACTTCCCGGAGCGCCGCGTCGTGCCCGAGCTCCTCGACGGCCTCCCCGAGGACGCCCCCGAGCTCAGCCTCTCCAGGCTCCTCCAGCGCTACCGCGACCTGCGCGAGGCCAGGCTCGCCCAGCTCCCCCGCGGCCAGCGCGCCGCCGGTCTGCTCGTCGTGCTCGCCCTGCAAAAGCGCCTGCTCTCCTCGATCGAGGCCTTCGCCTGCACCCTCCGCGTGCACCGGCGCGCCGCCGACAAGCCGCAAACATCCGCCCTCGACGCCCCCACCGACCTCCTGTCTCAAAGTACAGGTTCCGATGACGAGCGCGCCGAGCTCGACGAGGACGAGGTCGACCACGAGGCCGCGGCCCAGCTCGAGCGCCTCACCACCGGCACCCCCGCCACCAACGCCGAGGAGCGCGCCCTCCTGGCCGAGATGGCCGCCATCGCCGAGGCCGCCCGCCACCGCCCCGACGCCCGCGTCCGCCGCCTGATCGCCTGGCTGCGGGACAACCTCTGCCCCGCCCTCGGCCAGGAGGGCGCCCGTTGGCACGATCGCCGCGTCCTCCTCTTCACCGAGTACGCCGACACCAAGCGCTACCTCATGCAGCAGCTCACCGCCGCCGTCGCCGGCAGCGACCAGGCCGAGCTGCGCATCGGCGCCTTCCACGGCGGCATGGGCGACGACGCTCGCGAGAAGATCAAGCTCGCCTTTAACGCCGACCCCGCGCACCACCCCCTGCGCATCCTCGTCGCCACCGACGCCGCCCGCGAGGGCGTCAACCTGCAAAACCACTGCGCGGACCTGTTCCACTTCGATGTGCCCTGGAACCCCAGCCGCATGGAGCAGCGTAACGGTCGCATCGATCGCAAGCTCCAGCGCGCCCCCGTCGTGCACTGCCGCTACTTCGTGCTGCCGCAGCGCGCCGAGGACCGCGTGCTCGACGTCCTGGTCCGCAAGACCGCCACCATCCAGCGCGAGCTCGGCAGCCTCTCCCCCGTGGTCGAGCGCGACCTCGGCAACCTCCTGCTCACCGGGATCGCCCACCCCCGCGAGGCCGAACTCACCGCCGAGATCGCCGCGATCGAGCCGCGCCGCAAGACCCTGCTCGACCTCCAGATCGAGCGCGAACTCGAGCAGGTCCGCCAGCGCCAGCACGACCTCAAGCTCCGCGTCGCCGAGCTGCGCGGCCTGCTCGCCACCTCCCGCGACTGGCTCGGCCTGCGCGACGACCACTTCCGCGGCGCCCTCTCTGCTGCCCTCGGCCTGCTCGGCGCCGAGGCCCTGCAGCCCCTCGACGAGGCCGCCGCCCGCGTCGACCCCCAGCGCGCCCGCTGGCAGATCCCCGCCCTCCATCGCCGCGCTGGCGCCGACCCGAGCTGGGCCACCACCCTCGACGCCCTGCGAGCCCCCCGCAAGAAGCAGCAGTCCCTCGGCGAGTGGCGCCGCGACGCGCCCATCCGCCCCGTCGTCTTCCACGACCCCGGCAACCTCGACGGCGAGGTCGTGCACCTTCACCTCGAGCACCGCGTCGTCCAGCGCCTGCTCGGCCGCTTCCTCTCCCAGGGCTTCGTGCACGACGAGCTCAGCCGCGCCTGCGTCTGCCGCAGCGACGACCCCCAGCCCAAGCTCGTGATCCTCGGCCGCCTCTCGCTCTACGGCCCGCGCGCCGCCAGGCTGCACGACGAGATCCTCGCCATCGCCGCCGAGTGGTTCGAGCCCGACGCCCGCCGCAAGAAGCTCAGCGCCCTGCCCCGCGTCGCCCGCGACGAGGTCCTCGCCAACCTCGAGACCGCGCTCGCCACCCCGCGCCTGCGCGAGGTCCCCCCGGCCCTGCTGGCCCGCCTCCAGGGCTTCGCCGCCCGGGACGTCGCCGATCTGCTGCCCCAGCTCGAGACGCGCGCCCGCGAGCGGATCGCCAGCGCCGAGCAGAGCCTGCGCAGACGCGGCGAGCAGGAGGCCGCCGCGCTCACGCAGGTCATCACCGGCCAGATCGCCCGGATCCACAACCAGATCCGCGCCCACGACGACGACCAGCAGACCCTCAAGCTCGGCGACGAGGCTGAACGCCGCCAGCTCGCCGCCGACCGCCGCTACTGGGACACCCGCCTCCCCGAGCTCGCCGCCGAGTCCGAGCGCGCCCCCGCCGCGATCCAGGCCGGCTACGTCGTCCAGGCCGTCCGGATCGAGCCCGTCGGCGTCGTCTACCTCTGGCCCGTCTCCGCCTGACCCCACCCAGCCATGCCCCACGACCCCGTTCTCCTCGCCCACAAACAATGGCTCGGCTACCTCCAGCCGGTCGGCCTCGTCGTCGCTCCGCACGCCCTGCTCGCCGCCCAGGCCGTCGTCCCCGAGCACGTCTCCGAGCTCCAGCAGCAGATCCGCGCCCTCACCCGCACGCCCGACGACCCCGGCGCCGCGTTCGGCCCCATCCGCGACCACCGCGCGCTCTTCATCGAGCTCCTCGGCTGGCGCCCCTCCGACCTCATCGAGGCCCCCGAATCCCTCGCCCACCCCCTCCCCGAATACGGCGAGACCCTCCGCCCCACCTTCGCCGTCCCCGACCCCTCCGCCTCCCCCGAACACCCCTGGCTGCTCCTCGTCCAGGTCCTCCCCCCCGGCACCGACCTCGACGCCCCTCCGCCCGCCTCCGCCCACAACTGGGACGCACCTCCCCAGGCCAAATTCGAGCGCCTCCTCCGCGAGACCGGCGTCCCCATCGGCCTGCTCTGCAACGGCGAGACCCTACGCCTCGTCCACGCCCCCCGCGGCGAGACCTCCGGCCACCTCAGCTTCCCCGTCGCCGCCATGTGCGAGGTCTCCGGCCGGCCCATCCTGGGCGCCCTGACCATGCTGCTCGGCGCCGACCGCCTCTTTAGCGAGGCCGATAACCGCCGCCTCCCCGCCCTCCTCACAGAGTCCAGAAAGTACCAAAACGAGGTCTCCACCCGCCTCGCCGAGCAGGTCCTCGGCGCCCTGCTCGAGCTCCTCCGCGGCCTGCAGGCCGCCGACGAGGCCACCCGCGGTCAGCTCCTCGGCGAGCTCTCCCGCCAGGACCCCCAGCACATCTACGGCGGCCTGCTCACCGTCCTGCTCCGCCTCGTCTTCCTCCTCTACGCCGAGGACCGCGGCCTCATGCCCGGCGAGCCCACCTGGGCCGCCCACTACAGCGTCACCGGCCTCTACCTGCGGCTACGCGAGGACGCCGGCCGCCACCCCGACACCATGGACCAGCGCTTCGGCGCCTGGGCGGGCCTCCTGTCCCTGTTCCGCCTGGTCTACACCGGCGGCACCCACGACCGCCTCCACCTGCCCGCCCGCGAGGGCCGCCTCTTCGACCCCGACAGCTACCCCTTCTTAGAAGGCCGCACCCGCGCCGGGGCCTGGCAGCCCGGCGAGCGCCACGAGGCCCCCCGCGTCCCCGACGGCGTGCTCTGGCGCGTCCTCCAGGCCCTCCTCCTCCTCGACGGCGAGCGCCTCTCCTACCGCACCCTCGATGTCGAGCAGATCGGCTCGGTCTACGAGTCCATGATGGGCTTTAAGCTGGAGCGCGCCACCGGCCCCAGCGTCGCCGTGAAGCCGCAGCACGTGGTCGTCGACCTCAGCGCCCTGCTGTCCCAAAAGCCAGACGCCCGCGCCAAATTCTTAAAAGAGACCGCCGGCTGCGACCTCACCGGCGCCAGCCTGGCCGCCCTCAAGGCCGCAAAGACCCCCGAGGACGCGCTCGCCGCCCTCGGCCGCAAACAAAGCCCCCGCACCCCCGCGATCGTGCCCGCCGGCTCCCTCTACCTCCAGCCCGGCGAGGAGCGCCGCAAGTCCGGCTCCCACTACACCCCGCGAAGCCTCACCGGCCCGATCGTGCGCACCACCCTGCGCCCCATTTTAGAGAGCCTGGGCGAGCGCCCGACCCCCGCCCAGATCCTCGACCTCAAGCTCTGCGACCCCGCCATGGGCTCCGGCGCCTTTTTGGTCGAGGCCGCCCGCCAGCTCGGCGAACACCTCCGCCGCGCCTGGGATCTTCATAAATGCACCCCGGCGATCCCCACCGACGAGGATCCCGACCTGCACGCCCGCAGGCTCGTCGCCCAGCAATGCCTCTACGGCGTCGACAAAAACCCCTTCGCGGTCGACCTCGCGAAATTGTCGCTGTGGCTGGTCACGCTGGCAAAAGACCATCCCTTCACCTTCCTGGATCACGCGCTCAAACACGGCGATAGCCTGGTTGGTTTAAACAAGGGCCAGATCGCAGAATTCCGCTGGGATCACGAGACAAGGCTCCACGGGCCGCTCTTCGAGCACTTTAAAAAACAAGTCGGCAAGGCCACCGCCCTGCGCCGCGAGATCCACAGCTACGGCGACGAACAAGAAGCCGCCAAGCGCAGCTCCCTAAAAAGCGCAGACGACGCGACCCACGAGGCACGCCTGATCGGCGACGCCGTGATCCACGCGTTCTTCTCCGAAGATTCTGATAAAAAACGCAACCAGCGCCGCGAAGAAATTTTTAAAGAGGTCGTCCAGCCCGCCCAAAAAGGCGATCCGAGGGCCCTCAACCGGCTAGAACAACTCCGCACCGAACTCCGCACCGGCGACAAGCCTCTGTCCCCCTTCCACTGGGAGATCGAGTTCCCCGAGGTCTTCGACCGCGAGAATCCAGGTTTCGACTGCTTCGTCGGCAACCCGCCGTTCGCTGGCAAAAACACGGCCACCAACAGCAACTCGCTGAACCACCTCGACTGGCTCAAGACAATACACGAACACACGCATGGCAATGCAGACTTGGTTGCTCAATTCTTCAGACGAGCTTTTATCCTGCTCCGCAACGAAGGCTGCCTCGGATTAGTGGCCACAAATACGATTTCGCAAGGTGACACCAGAGGAACGGGGCTAGAGTGGCTCTGCACTCACGGGGGTGAAATCTACAATGCAACTCGTCGCCTAAAATGGCCTGGGGCCGCCGCCGTCATCGTTAGCATTCTGCACATCCAGAAAGGCGCCCACCAAGGCGCCAAATTTCTTGACGAACAAAAATCGCCTCGAATCACGGCATTTCTTCTGACGACGGGTGGCAATACAGTACCAGAGCCCTTGTTCGCAAACAAGCGCCTCAGCTTTAAGGGAAGCGTACTATTAGGACCTGGTTTCACGTTCGATGACACCAACGACGATGCCTCAAGCTTAGAGGCCATGCACGCATTAACCGCACGCAACCCGCGCAACAAGGAGCGGATTTTCCCCTACATTGGGGGCTTAGAAGTTAACAGCATTCCCACGCATACGCCTCGCAGATTCGCAATTAACTTCGGCGAAATGCCCGAAGATGAAGCGCGAAAGTGGCCTGACCTGATGCACATCGTAGAATCCAAGGTCAAACCACAACGACTTGCTCAAAATCGAGAGAGCCGGGCCTCCTCTTGGTGGCTATATGGCGAACCAACCCCCGCGTTATATCGAACAATCGCAGGCCTAACGCGCGTCCTCGTAACATCACAGACATCAAAACATCGTTCGTTTACATGGTTAACAAACCCCATGGTTTACGATCAAAAACTAGTCATCTTCGCAAGCGAGCTTTCCAGCTTCTTCGCGGTCCTCCAGTCACGGAGTCATGGAATATGGGAGGGTCTGCTGGGCTCCACAATGAAAGATGATCCTGTCTACACCCCGAGCGACTGCTTCGAGACCTTCCCCTTCCCGCCCGACTGGCAGCAAGACCCCGCCCTCGAGCAGGCCGGCAAGCGCTACTACGAGTTCCGCGCCGACCTCATGGTCCGCAACAACGAGGGCTTAACCACCACCTACAACCGCTTCCACGACCCCGACGAGTCATCTCCAGACATTTTAAAATTACGCGAGCTCCACGCCGAGATGGACCGCGCCGTGCTGACGGCCTACGGCTGGACCGACCTCGCCGAGCGCGCCACCTGCGAGTTCCGCCTCGACTACGAGGACGACGACGCCGCCGCCGACGACGACGCCCCCCGCGCGCGGGCCAAAAAGAAGCCCTGGCGCTACCGCTGGCCCCAAGACTTCCATGACGAAGTCCTCGCCCGCCTCCTCGACCTCAACCAGCAGCGCGCCGCCGAAGAACGCCTCGCCGGCCCCACCGCCCCCTCCCCCAAGTCCAGCGCCAAGCCCACCAAAAAAACCACCAAAAAGACCAGCAAGCGCAGTTCCAGATCCACCGGCCCCACCCAAACCGCCCTCCTCCCCCCCGACGACGACTGACCCTCCTTGCCCAGGCACCATCATGCCATCACGCTGCCCGTTGGCCTGGTCTAACATCACTCGAGCCACGGCCTGCTCGCCACGGCATGCAGTGTACGACGCCTTCGACCTCGAGATCCACGACGACGCTCACCCGACGGTGACCCGGTCGGATCCCCTCGCCAGCACCGCGACGATTCCTCGCCGGCCCCTGACCCTGACCCTCGCAGCAACCCCAGACCCCAGCTTTCGCTGGTCTTCGGTTGACGATCCGGGTACCGTCCTCGCGTGTCGCCTTCTGCCCGTGTCCGTGATGCGCTAGCCTCGGCCCTCGCGCTTGATCTCGTCGGCCCGGAGCCCAGCGACGCGGGCCACGCCGAGGAGGTTTTGGCGATGGCGCCGGCGGTCTGGTACCTGACCGGCTTCCTCGTCCCCTTCGACGCGCCGCACCAGGACCGCGAGGGCGACGACGCGGACGGCGAGCTCGACGCCCCGAGCGAGCCAGGCTCGGGCGACGACGCCGCCGCGCCCGAGGTCGCCGCCGCGCGCAAGGGCCTGTTCCCCTCGTCCATGGGCATGACCGTGCTCGTACCCCCCGAGACGCGCGCGCTGCACGTCCAAGTGTCATGGGGCGATTACACGCCCCTGGCCGCGCCCACGAGCAGCAGGGCCCAGCGCTCGACCCACTGGCGTCGCAGCCCGCGGCAAGAGCGGGTCCCCGTGCCCCTGCCGACCGAATCCACCGAGCCCGCGGCCCTCGCGGTCCCCCACAGCGACGGCCTCGAGCTCGCCGTCGCGGCCCGCCCGGTCCAAACCAGCGACGCCCTGCCCCCGGGCACCCGCGCGGTCTCGATCTTCCTGGTCAACCGCCGCAAGCCGGTGGAGGGCCCGCGCGAGCAGTCCTGGGCGTTTCAGACCCACCTCCGCGTCGACAGCGACGCCGACTTCGTCGCCCGCCCCGACCATCGCAGCGGCGAAGATTGGGACGACCGCGTCGCCGACCTGCAATACCGCGACGCGGTCGAGCACGCCGTCGGCCACAACGTATCGGTGCACGCAATCTGTCAGCCGGATGGCACCTGTCGCAGCGCCGAGACCACGTGGTTACCCCGCGCCTCGGTGGCCCGCGTCGTCCCCGGTCAGGTCGCGGACGTCGAGCTCGCCATGGAGGCCCTCGCCGCGAAGCCCTCGGGTCAGGCCGCTGCCGACGCGCTCGCGGCCTTGCCCGCGCGCTACAGCGAGTGGATCACCCGGCAGCCGCGCGGCGACCTCGGCCCCGCGCCGCGCCCGGAGACCGCCGTCGAGCTGCTCAACCGGGCCGAGGACGCCTGCCGCCGAATCTCCGCCGGGATAAGCCTCCTCGCCTCGGATCCGCTGGTCTGGGAGTCCTTTCGCCTCGCCAATCACTGCATCGCCGTCGCCTTGCGCCAGCGCGCCGGCCACGACCGCGTGATCCACCCGCAGGCCGCGCCCGCGCCCGCCTGGCGCCCGTTCCAGCTCGCCTTCATCTTGATGAACCTGGCCGGCCTCGCCGACCCCCTCCACGGCGACCGGCAGATCGTCGACCTGCTGTTCTTCCCGACCGGCGGCGGCAAGACCGAGGCCTACCTCGGCCTCGCCGCCTTCGCCTTGGTCCACCGCCGGCTCAAGCACCCCGGCCTCGCGGGCGCGGGCGTCGGCGTGCTGATGCGCTACACCCTGCGCCTCCTGACCCTCGATCAGCTCGGCCGCGCCGCGACCCTCATCTGCGCGCTCGAGATCGAGCGCCAAAAGGACCCGCAGCGCCTCGGCCCCTGGCCCTTCGAGATCGGCCTGTGGGTCGGCCAGTCCGCGACCCCCAACGAGATGGGCAGCAAGGGCGACAGCCGCCCCACCACCGCCCGCGCCCGCGTGCTCGCCTATCAGCGCGACGACCGGCGCCACCCCTCGCCGATCCCCCTTGAAAACTGCCCCTGGTGCGGCAGCAAGTTCGCCAGCCGCTCCTTCCGGCTCGTGCCGACCCCCGATCAGCCGCGCGCGCTCGAGATCCGCTGCATCGACCGCGACTGCCTCTTCACCCGCAACGCCGCCCTGCCGATCGTCGCCATCGACGAGCCGCTGTATCGCCGCCTGCCCGCGTTCATTATCGCCACCGTCGATAAATTCGCCGCCCTCCCCTGGGTCGGCCAGACCGGCGCCCTGCTCGGCAAGGCCGACCGCGCCGACGCCGACGGCTTCTACGGCCCCTCCGAGCCCGGACGCGGCCGTCCGCTGCCCCATTCTCTGCTCCCGCCCGAGCTGATCATTCAGGACGAGCTGCACCTGATCTCCGGCCCGCTCGGCACCATGGTCGGCCTCTACGAGACCGCGATCGACGCGATCTGCGAGCGCCGCGTCGGCGACGTCGCGGTCCGCCCAAAGATCATCGCCTCAACCGCCACCGTGCGCCGCGCCGAGCGCCAGATCCAGGCCCTCTTCGGGCGAACAGCGGTCGAGATCTTCCCGCCGCCCGGACCCGATCGCGCGGATTCGTTCTTCGCGCGCACCCTCGATGACCCCGACCAAGCCCGCCTCTACCTCGGCGTCGCCAGCCAAGGCCGCTCGCTCAAGGTCGTGCTCCTGCGCAGCTACCTCGCCCTGATGGCCGCCGCCCAGCGCCAGTACGACCTCGCCGGCGGCAAGAAGAACCCCGATAACCCCGCCGACCCGTACATGACCCTGCTCGGCTACTTCAACTCGCTGCGCGAGCTCGGCGGCAGCCGCCGCATCGTCGAGGACGAGGTCAACGCCCGCCTCGCCTATTACAACGAGCGCCGCCGCGACGGCGAGGCCAGCGGCAGCTTCGCGGACCGCAAGATCGATGACCTCCCGCAGGAGCTCACCTCGCGCGTGCGCACCAGCGAGGTCGCGGAGACCAAGCGCCGCCTCGGCCTCGGCTTCGCCGATAAGGAGCGCGTCGACGTCGCCCTCGCCACCAACATGATCTCCGTCGGCCTCGATATCGTCCGCCTCGGACTCATGGTCGTGCTCGGCCAGCCCAAGACCGCCTCCGAGTACATCCAGGCGACCAGCCGCGTCGGCCGCGACCCCGCCCGTCGCCCCGGTCTGGTCGTCGCCCTGCTCAATGTCCACCGCCCGCGCGACCGCTCGCATTATGAGCACTTCGCCGCCTGGCACGAGAGCTTCTATCGCTCCGTCGAGGCCACCAGCGTCACCCCCTTCTCCCCGCCGGCGCGCGCCCGCGGCCTCGCCGGCGTGGCCGTCGCCCTCGGCCGCCACCTCGTCCCCGCACTGACCCCCGCCCGCGGCGCCCTCCAGGCCGCCGCTCTGCGCCCGAAGCTCGACCTCATCGCCGATATCCTCGCCGACCGCGCGGACCGCCACGACCTCAGCCGCGCCAGCGACGAGCGCGCCCGCCTGCGCCTGCTCGTCCGCGGCGAGGCGCAGAAGCTGCTCGACACCTGGGCCCGCATCGCCCACGACAAGCAGCAGGTCAACGCCGGCCTGCAATACCAGCGCGAGGCCGGCTCGGACCAGCCGCTGCTGCACCAACCCGACGACCCCGAGCTCGCCAAGTTACCCGCCGAGATGCGCCGATTCACCGCCGCCCGCAGCCTGCGCGACGTCGAGCCGACCGTCGACCTATTTGTCCGCACCCCCGACGGCTTCCTCGTCGAGGTCGCCGCGGACGAGGAGTCCGCATCGTGAGCCAGCCCCGCAAGACCCCGGCCGCCGGCCAACTCCGCCGCAGCCAGATCGTCACCACGTTCGGCCCGGGCGCCATGCTCGACCTCCCGCGCCACGCCGTCATCGTCGGCGGCCTCGAGCACTGGACCGAGCACGGCCGGACCCGCATCCACGAGCCCCGCCTCGAGGCCAAATTATGCGCGGCGCTGGGCCTCGAGGGCCGCAGCGAGATGCCGATGTACACGCCGCCGGTGGACGACGACGACCCCGCCGGGCCGCGCGCGGGCATCACCAGCTTCGTCTTCCCCGCCTGGTTCATCGCCCAGCTCGAGGACCGGACTCACACAGACGCCCAGGGCCGGATCTACCGAACCCGCCCGCTCGTGCACTGGCGCGACCTCGACGGCGCGTTCCACTATCTTTACGAGCGCCGAAAGATCGCCGTCGTCCCGGTGCGCTTCGTCCAGGCCTGTCGCAACGGTCACATCAGCGACATCGACTGGCACCGCTTCACCCACGGCGACAACCCCAACGCCCCCCGCGCGCCGCTGTGGATCGACGAAGGCGGCACCGGCGGCGACCTCAGCGACATCTTCCTCCGTTGCGAGTCCACCGGCGCCCGGCGCCCGCTCGCGGACGCCAAGCTCCCCGAGAGCCGCGTGCTCGGCCGCTGCAGCGGCGATCGCCCCTGGCTCGGCCGCGGCGCCCGCGAGGACTGCACCGGCCACGAGGACCAGCCCGAGTGGAACCGCCTGCTCGTGCGCTCCGCCAGTAACGCCCACTTCACGCAGGTGCTGCGGGCGATCTCGCTGCCCGAGGCCGACGCCAAGCTACGCCAGGGCGTCGATGCATTGTGGGACGACGAGCTCGCGTTCGTCGACGACCTCGACGATCTGGTCCGCCTGCGCCGCAAGAACAAGCCCAAGATCACCGCCCAGATCGGGCCCTTCCGCGACGCCGAGATCTGGGCCGAGATCCAGCGCCGCCGCGCCGGCTTCGCCGAGGTCAAGCCGATCAAGCAGGCCGAGCTCGAGTGTCTCCTCGCGTGCCCGCTAGAGTCGGAGGTCGACCGCCCCGACGACGAGACCTTCTTCGCCCGCCGGCGCGAGCTCCCCCAGCTCCCTCCGATCCTCGCCGGCAAGATCGAGCGCGTGGTGCTCGTGCACCGCCTGCGTGAGGTCACCGCCCAGCTCGGCTTCACCCGCTTCGAGGCCGCCGTCACCGACGTCGACGGCGAGCTCAGCCTCGACGTCCGCCGCGCCGCCCTCTCACGCGAGCCCAGCTGGCTGCCCGCCATCGAGCACCACGGCGAGGGCTTCTTCGTCGGGCTCTCGAGCAAGGCCGTCGAAGACTGGCTGCGCCAGCCCGGGGTCCAGAGGCGCGGCCAGCAGCTCAGCAACGGCTTCGACACCTGGGCCAGCGCGCGCCGCCTCGACAAGCTGCGCTTCCCGGGCCTGCCCTACGTCCTCCTGCATGCATTGTCCCACCTGCTGATCCAGCAGGTCGCGATCGAGTGCGGATACGCGGCGACCGCGATCAGCGAGCGGATCTACACCGGCGCGCAGGGCCACGGGATCCTGCTCTACACCGGCACCCCCGGGAGCGAGGGCACCCTCGGCGGCCTCGTCGATGTCGGCCGCAGGATCGAGGCGATCCTCGTCGCCGCGCTCGAGCGCGGACGCCTGTGCTCGAGCGACCCCGTCTGCGCCCAGCACGACCCCCAGGATCGCCACGAGGAGCGCCACCTGCACGGCGCCGCCTGCCACGGCTGCCTGTTGATCGCCGAGCCCTCCTGCGAGCGGCGCAACGAGCTGCTCGATCGCGCGCTCGTCGTGCCCACCGTCGCCATCGCCGACGCGGCCTTCTTCACCGGACCATGACCCAAGGGCGCGCTATCGAGCCTTGTCCTGCCCAGCATTCCTCGCCATGCTCGCAGGCCGTGTTCGCCGGACTCGACCCCGCGTCGCTCGAGGCGCTGGCCGAAGCGCTCACGGGCGGCCGCCTGCGCGCCCCCTTCACCGCGCCGGCCCTGCGTCGGCTCGTATCCCCGGATCAGGTCGCGCCCTTGCAGCGAGACCTCAGCGAGCTCGCTGACAAGGGCCTGCCGCCCGCGCACGTCGCGATCGTCCTGCGCAGCGTCGCCGCGGAGCGTCACGCGGCTCGACGCGAGCAGGACCGCCTTGAGCTGGTGTGGAGCGGCCCCCCGGCCCCGGGCCCCGATCTCCGTGACACTGCCACCGTCGTGCGCACCCTCTGCCGATCCGCGGAGCGCAGCGTGCTCGTCGCCAACTTCGCCTTCGACCGCCCGCACACCGACGAGCAGATCGCCCGCGCCCGCGCCCTGTGGCAGCCGCTCGCCGAGCGCATGTCCACCCATCCCGACCTTCAAACCCGCATGATCGTAAACATCAGCCCCGAGCACGACGAGCGGGTCCACCCCGGAGACGAGGCCAGGATTGTGCGGCGATTTCGGGACAGCTTCATCGCCCGCATCTGGCCCGGAGCGCGGGTCCCGCAGATCTTTTACGATCCCCGCGGCGTGCACCCTAACCGCGGCCAGCGGGCGATCATGCATGCCAAATGCATCGTCATTGACGACCGCGCCCTCTTTCTCAGCTCCGCCAATTTCACCCACGCTGCCCAGGAGCGCAACATCGAGGCCGGCGTCGTCATCGAACGCCCGGCCCTCGCCCGCCAGATCTCCGCCCAGTTCGCCGCCTTGATCACCGCCGGCGCTCTGGCCCCCCTGCCCCCCGCTTGACGCGCCGCCCTCCACCCAGGCCATCCACCGATACAGGCGGGCCCCCCATCTTCAAGGCAGCGCGGCCTGCTCGTCCAGGGGCTGCAGGGCGCGCAAGGGGTCGATCCGGCCGCCACGTTGGCCCCGGTGGAGCACGCCACGGAGGCGAACGTAGGCCCGGCCGCTCTCATGCGCGCGTACTGCGTCGGCGTACTGCTCGGGATCCAGGTTCGCGCGTACGCGCAGGGGGTCGCTGTCGGGCAGGAAGACGCAAAACTGCACCTCGCCCGAGCGGCGACCATCGGCTCCCACCACGCCGCTCAGGATCTCGACGGTGCCGATCAGCATCTCCTCGCGGTCGCCCGCGGGGCTCGGGCGCAAGATCTGGGCGGCGCGCTGGATCTCCGGGATGTACTCGGCTTTGATCGCCACACGCGACGGCGTCTGCGCCTCAGACGGCGGGGGCAAGCGCGGATCGGCGGCCCAAGTCGTCCACAGATCGATCTGCCCGGCGCTCTGCTCCGGTTGCATACGGAGCAGCGCGTCGCAGAGGTTCCAGCTCAGCATGGGGTGCTCGGCGTGCGCCTCGAGGTAGGCTTCGACGCGGCTCTGTTCGATGCTCTCGACCAGATCTGCCGTCGCGCGCATCAGGTGGCTCGTCACCTTGCGGGTGAACGGGATCGCGTCCGCGAGATCGAGCTCGCGGGGCACCGCGTGGAGCGGGCAGATGATCTTGAGCACGTAGCTCCCGACCTCCGTCTGGCCTGCGCGACAGGCCGCGAGCATGAGATCCGCCTCGCCGCGGCTCATACGGGGGTGTACGGCGACGGGGTTGATGACGGAGCAGGCCGAGGCCAGCAGGGCCCGGCGGGCGCCCTCCCGCAGCATCACATCGGCGCTCAGCGAGAGCTGGCCGCTCTCGGCGTCGCGGCTGGCGACCCGGACACGCAGCACGTCGGCGTCCGGCCATTGCAGATCCGAGAGCACGGCGTCGATGGGGCGCCGCTCCAGCTCGGCGATCCGCTGGACGACATCGAGCATCGCGTCGGTGTACCCGGCGTCCTCCGCGTCCATCGGGATCTGGAGCTGGCGGAGCTGCTGCTCGGGGTGACGAAACAGCCAAAAGCGCCCGCGTACGCCCTCCACGGGGCTCCACTGCCGCGACTCAGCGTACTGACGCACCGCCAGCGGGCGGAGCTGCCGGGCCAAGACACGGCGCTGCTGATCAAGGCTCATAACGCAGCCTCTCCTGGTGAGCGACCCGGCGAAAGAGATCGTGCAGCCCCTCTGGTGAGAGCGGCTGGCTCTCCGGGAGGTAGATCGTCTGACCGGATGCGTTGGCGCTCGCGGGCGCGTCGAGCAGGCTCACCCAGTACGCCGCGCGGGCGAGCACGAGCTGGTCGGGGTTGTGCGTCAACCACTCGGGATGGTTCGGCGGCAGGAAGAGGACGGCCAAGAGCCGCGGCGGCAAGGCCGACTCGCTCCGCAGCCGATCGTAGTGCGCAGTCTCGCGGAGGAAGTACGAAAGGCCGCCGCCGCGCCGGGTCGGGGCATGGACCGTCGCTTTGAGCTGGATGTGCAGCGAGATCTCAGTGAGCTTCGCGGTCGGGCCGAAGTCCTTGACGAGGTGCAGGGTCGCGTCGACGCCCGCGTTGTCGAGGGAGCGCCGAGCCTCCTGGCAGGCGATGCCAGCGTGGGAGGCGACGGCGTGCAGATACGCGTAGCTGAGCTGCGCCTCGATGTCGGGGAGGGCCATCATGCGTTGGCAGCGCCGTGGCGGGCGCTCCGTGCCGAACATTGTCCGGCACGGACGATGCTGTCAAGGCACGGCCGCCGACCTTGGAGCGCCCGTCATCACCCCCCTACTCACCCGCCCGCCCCTCCGGCCGGCGGATCTTCGTGCTTGGATGACATGTCATTGTACCAACCGCCCCCGCGCAGCACACGCGTGCCCTTATTCGAGGATGACGGTCACATGGCGAGCGCTCCCCCGCAAGCGCTGCCTAGCAGAGAACGGACTACGCGCATACCTCCCGCCCTGGCCTCCTAGTCCGGCTTCCGGGCGATGCGGTCAGCGAGGGCGCCGCGGTCGACGTCGTCGGTCGTCGCGCCGCAGCGCGAGGCCGGTGTCGGCCCTCGTTTCCTCTTTTGTGGTTGATCGATTTCGCCCGTTGGCGTATATGCTGGACAGGAGGGGTCCAAACCGACATGGATGATCCGGCTAGGTTGAAGACGCGCATGGGCGGCAGGCGCATCCTGCTCTCGGGGGGCGACGGTTTTCTTGGCCGCGCCCTCTCGCGCCGGCTCCTCGCCAGGGGAGCGCACCTCGACGTGATCGACGATCACAGCACCAGCCTTCGCCAAAGCTCCCGGCCTCAGTGCATTGTCACCGAGGAGGACATCTGCACGACATCCTTGGACGCCCTCGATCCTCCCGACCTTGTCGTCCATCTCGCCTCCCCAGCCGCCCCGTCGTGCTTCACGGATCGCTCGCGCGTCATCGCCCCCAACGTCCGCGGTACGGAGCGCCTGGTCGAGCTCGCGTCCCACTGCGGGGCGCGGCTACTCTTCGCGTCGAGCAGCGAGGTCTACGGCCTCGGGACCGGCGACGCGCGCCCGTTCCGCGAGCACGACGCCTTCGTCGACCACGGCCACGGGGGTCGTAGCTGCTATGCCGCCGCCAAGCGGCTCGGCGAAGAGATCGTCGTCGCTGGCCGAGACCGCGGCCTCGACGCGACCTGCCTCCGGATCTTTAACGTCTACGGTCCGGGCATGGATCCCACCCTGCCCGGCGATGGGCGCGTCGTCGCCAACTTCCTCCACGCCGTCCGCGGGGGGCAAGCGCTGCCGATCTACGGCGATGGCCAGCAGGTGCGCTCGTTCTTGTGGATCGACGACTTCGTCGACGCCGTCGAGGCCGTGCTGAACCACCCCGGCCCGCTTCCACCCGTGCTCAACGTCGGCCGCGACGAGCCCGTGCAGATCCTGGAGCTCGCCGGAGCCCTCGAGCGCGCCCTCGGCCGGGAACTCCCGCGGCGCCTCCACGTTCGGCCAGCGGATGGCACCCGCTGGCGCAGCCCGGACACGTCCCGACTCCGCGAGCTGACGGGCTGGCGCGCGAAGGTCTCGCTGCAGGCGGGGCTCCGGCGCCTGCTCGACGACCCGACCGCGCCAGCGTTCGCGCGACCCCAGGAGGCGAAGCCATGTCCTTGATGGACGTCGGTAGAAGGAGACGCCGCCGCGGCGGTCCACCCGGGCTCGATCCCCCGCCGGCGACGCCATGCATGATCGTCCGCGATCTCCACTGGCACCGTAAGCTCTACGAGATCGATCGCCTGCCATGGCGCACCCAGATCGCCTTCATGGGCCTGCGGGTCGTCCAGCGGATCGCCTACAACATCGGCTGGTGGCTCGGAGGGCGCGACTGATGCCGCGCGTCCAGCTCCCGCTCCATCGGCCGTCCGCGAGCGCGCTCGAGCTCGTCCACAACAACGCGGCCCAGATCCCCGAGGAGCGCCGATGGCGCTGGAAGCACGAGATGACCGCGCCCGTCCCCGACGGGGCCGCGTGCCCGCTCCCGGCGCGGGCGATCGTCGAGCTCGTCAACACCTGTAACCTCGACTGCCCGATGTGCCGGGTTGGGCGCCACGGCATCAACCTCGAGCGGATCATGCCCCTGGGGCTCTTCGAGCGCGTCCTCGCCGCCTTGACGCCCTCGCTCCGCGAGGTCCGCCTGAACGGGCTCGGCGAAGCGACACTCCACCCTCACTTCGTGTCGTTCGTCCGGCGGATCCAAGCGGCGGGCCTCATCGGCGAGCTGATCACCAACCTCACCTGCGACAACGAGACGATCCGCCTCCTCGTCGACGCCGAATTCACGGTGCTCGTCTCCTGGGACGCGGCGACCCCCCGCCTCTTTGAGGCCCTCCGGCGCCCAGCCAGCTTCGCCGCGACGTGGGCATCGCTCTGTGCGCTGGGATCCGCGGCGGCGGCGGCGGGCCGGAGCGATCACCTCCACCTGATGATGACGCTGCAGCGCGCGAACTTCTCCGAGCTCGCGGGGGTCGTTGAACTCGCCGCCGAGGCCGGGGTTCCGCACGTCGTCGTCAACGTCATCAAGCTCGCCGACGAGTCCTGGATCGAGCGCCACTGGGGCGCGATCGAGGCCGCGATCGCCTGCGCGCAGCAGACCGCGGCGACCCGCGGGATCCGGCTCTTCATCCCCGATCACCTGGGACGCCGCTCGCTCCACGATGGCGCGTCCCCGACCCCGGCCACCCGGGGCTGCGATCGACCGTGGAATGAGCTCGTGATCCGCTACAACGGCGAGATCGGCGTGTGCAACATGTTTAACCCCTACGTTTACGGCCACGTGAACCGTCACGGCGTCGAGGGAGCCTGGCACGGCCCCCTCGCCCACGCCTTCCGGACCCTCGTCAACACCCCGGATCGCCACCCCTACTGCGAGGGGTGCTACTACCTCGAAGACCTCTACTCGCAGCGGCAAGGAGGCCGCTGATGGGCGTCGAGCTCGACGTAGTACTCATCCGCGGCGCCCCCGGCGCCGGCAAGAGCACCCTCGGACGACGGCTCCGCAAGGTGTTGACCGCGGCCGCGGTTGTTGAGGTCGACGACCTACGGGCGATGCTCACCCAGGTCGACTGGACGAGCCGGTGCCACCACGATCAGGCGCTCGCGGGGGCCTTCGCGCTCGTCGGGGGCTTCCTGCGCGCGGGTCTGCGCCCGATCGTCCTCATCGACACCCTAAGCCGCAGCCGCCACGCCCAGGTCCGCGCGTGGCTCGAGCGCGAGGAGCACCGGTACCACTCGATCTCGCTCTGGGTCGAGCCCTCCACCCTGCGGACGCGGCTGGAGCAGCGAGAATCTGGCTTCCGCGAGTGGGAGCCAAGCGCCGTCCTCAACGCCGAGGTCCTGGACACGCGATGGCCGCACGAGACATTGATCGATGTCAGCGCGCTCGGGCCCGACGCGGTCGCCGAGCTGGTCCTCCGCCACCTCACAGCCGTCCCTCGTGAGCAGGGGGTCGGGTCGTGAACATCACCCTGCGCCGCGGATCGCCCCCGGCCGTAGAGGCGCGACCGCCCCGCGCGGCTGCTCCTCAGTACCTCTTCATCGAGATCACGACAGCCTGCAACCTCCGCTGCAAGCAGTGCCACATGTGGATGAGCCGCGAGCCCGCCGGCACCCTCACGACCGAGGAGAAGCTCGCCCTCGTCGACGAGCTCGCCGACTGGGCGCAGACCGGCGTCGTCGTGATGACCGGCGGCGAGACCTTCATGAAGGCCGACGAGGTCCTCGCCCTCAGCCGGCGGGCGCGCCAGCGCGGCCTCTCCACCGCCGTGAACACCAACGGCACCTACCTCCGCGGCCTGGGCTTCGACGCGCTCCTCGACGACGGCCCGCGTTACCTCGTGATCTCGCTGGACGCCCCGACCGCCGAGATCCACGACTGGATCCGCGGTCAGCCCGGAACCTTCGACCAGGTCGTCGGCGTCATCCGGGACCTGGTCGCGCACCGCCGCGCCCGCGCTCGCCCGACAGACGTCAAGATCCTCGTCAACGCGATCCTCTGCAAGGCGACCCTCCCGCTCGCGCGCCAGCACGTCGACTTCGTGCGCTCGCTCGGCGCGGACGGGGTGATGTTCCAGGCCCTCGGGCGCACCTTCATGAACCAGGGCCACGGCGACCCCTTCTTCGACCGGCAGCGCCCCGACGATCCGGCCCTGGTAGCGAGCGTCCTGGACGATCTGATCGCCCTGCGCGAGCGCGACGGCTTCCTCAACACCGAGGCCCGTGACCTCGGGTGGATCCGCTCGTACTTCGACGACCCCGACTTCACAGCCGAGCCCGTCTGCGGCTCCGCCGACCGCAACGTCATGGTCAACATGTACGGCGAGGTCCAGCTCTGCTTCGGCATGAAGGGCCTCACCGGCGGCCGGGCCCTCGGCGACGTCCGCACCTCGTCGCTACGGGCGCTGTGGACCGGCGAGCAGGCCGCCCGCGCCCGCGGCATCATGGATCACTGCCGAAAGAACTGCGGGATGCTCCACTGCCACCGCCGCCAGGGGGCCGCATGATCGACGTCTCCGTCGTCGTCCCCTGTCACGGCCGCCTCGCCGCCCTGCGACGCGCGGCCGAGTCGCTCCTCGACGCCCGCGACTACTTCCACGGCGGCCGAGTCGAGCTGCTCTTCGTCGACGACGCCTCACCGACCCCCGTCGAGGCCACGCTCGCCGGCCTGCTCGACGACCCCGCGGTCCGGACCCTCCGGCTCCCCGAAAACCGTGGGCCATCCGGCGCGCGAAACGCGGGGATCCACGCCGCCCGCGGGGAGATCGTCCTCTTTACGGACGATGATGTCCTCGTCGACCGCGCCTGGATCCGAGAGCTCGCCGTCTACCTGCGTGACGCCCCCCACCGCGTCGCCGGCGTGGGCGGCCGGGTCTACGCCCTCGGTAAGGACGTCTTCAGCCGGTACTACGAGTACCACCGGATCCTGGACCCCTTCCGCCTCGACGACGGGACCATCCTCTATGTCGTGACCTGCAACTGCGCCTACCGCCGCGCCGTGCTCGAGGAGCTCGGCGGCTTCGACGAGGCGATCCGCCGCCCGGGAGGCGAAGACCCCGGGCTCAGCTTCAAGGCCCGCGCGGCCGGGTACGAACTCCATCTGCACGAGGAGGCGGTCGTCTGGCACGATTTCCGGCCGGGTTTACGCGACTTCGCGCGGACCTTCTTCCGGTACGGTCGGGGGTGCCGACATCAGGTCGGGCGCCACTGGAAGGGATGATCCATTGCACTCCGTGGAGGCCACTCGGCGGCCTCCACGGGGCCGTCGCGGCGTGACAGCTCGGTCCCATCCACCGGGCCAAGTCTTGTTGTTCGCCAGATCGGCGACGCCGCCGTGCTGACGGGCGCTCTCCTCGAGTACGAGGCTGAGCATGGCCGACGCCTGGCGATGGACGCGCGCGCCCTCTCGGCGCTAACAAGGTGCCCCCTCCGAGAGCCCGGGCCGCCGTGCGCCCCTCGGATCGCCCGTCAGGATCGCGTAGTGTCACGCTCGGAGACGAGAGCATGGATCTGCAAGCCCTCCCCGCCGCGATCCTCGCCCACTTGCGCGCTAACTCCCCGGACGCCGGGATCGTCCGCGTCGACGTCCAGGCCGCCGCCGAGCCGGTCGTCGTTGTCCACCTCGAACGACCTGGCCTCTTGATCGGCCGCCAGGGCGCGACGCTGCGCCGGATCCAGGGCGAGCTCGCGCGTCGCTGGGGGCCGCTTCAGCTCCGCGTCGTCGAGCTCCGGTGCCCCGAGCTCGAGCCGCTCTGGCTCGCCGACACCGTCCTCCGCCAGGTCACCGCAGGGATCGACCCGCTCCGCGCCCTCACGCGCATTGGCGACAAGGGCCTCCGAGCTCGGGCGCGCGCGCTACGGCTCACGGTCGAGCGCGCCGACGAGCGCTGGGAGCAACTCCTCCTCGCGGAGGGTGAGCAAGCCGCCGTCCTCAGCGCCCCCGAGGCGCGCAGCGCTGCCAGCTCGCGCAGCGCCGAGGACGGCGCCGAGTGGCGCTGCGCCGTCCAGCTCGCCCCTCCGCTCTAGCTCGCTCCGCGAGGTCCCAAGCAGAGCAGAAGAGCCCTCGGACCCGCGCGCGCTAGCCGCCCGTGAGCACCACCTGCGTCGACGTCTACCTCAACGGACGCGCGGAGCAGGCGGAGAATTCGTTCGGCGATTTTCGAGCCTGTATGCGCGCGATTTATACGATCAGGAGCGTACTGATCGCATCAACCGCGCCTCAACAGCGCTTCGCACGAACCAGCCGCGCACCGTCGCGCGCGAGCACGCCGCGCCGTTGCTTGAAGGTCGAACTTTCGCCTCAAAAACGAGCGCGAACTGGTTCGAACTCGGAGCCGATGGGGCCACCGGGCCGCCGTATTTCGTCGGCCTGGAGATTGGAGGCCAGATTTCGAGCGAGGCTCGGAGCAGATCGCTGACGAGCCGCGCGCCCGCGCGCACGGCGCGGATGAGCCGCGCGCCCGCGCGCCCGCCACGGACCCAGAGCGCGCGCCGTAGCGCATCGGGCGCGTGAACTCGCGCGAGCCGAGCCACCTCGCGCACGGCCCCGGCCCGCACCGGCATGCGGCGGATGACCAGGCGGTGGAAGGCCTCGCGGCGGGCCCACCAGCGGCCCACCGTGGGGTCCATGAGCTTCTACGAAGCCGGCGGAGTGCGACCAGACGATGACGACGGGGCCACCACGCCGCCCGGCGAGCGCACGACGGCGAGCGCCGGAGGCCATAGCTCTCCAGCAACCACTTGCGCTGCGCGCCTGCGCGCGACGCATCGAGGCTCATTCGTGCGAAGCACTAGTTGACGCGCGGTTGATGCGATCAGTACGCTCCTGATCGTATAAACCGCGCGCATACAGGCTCGAAAATCGCCGAACAAAATTTTCTTGAATCTCCCACAGGCAATGAGATCCTCCATCGATGACGTCATGGGAGGTCCGCATCCCCAACAGCGCCGCCTTCTGGGGGCTGGTGTGCCGTCTCCAGCCCAAGCGCCTCGTCTTCATCGAGGTGCTGCGCGTGGACAAGGCGCTCGCGATCCTCGAAGGATCTCGGCCTCTGCCCCACCTGGAGCGGCCTTGACGAGCTCCAAGGGGTGCTCATTCCCGCCACCAGATCTGCGTCTTCAGCGCCGATGCACGCGCTCAAGCGCTCGGTCGCTGCGGGTACACGCCGCCATTTTATGGCGCGGCGACGCGGCCTGAGCCTCGAACACGCGTGTACATGGGTCCAGTGTATCGCCCCCGAGCGGGTCTTGAGGGCCACCACCTCCGATCCTGCACTCGCGCTGGCGATCGGCGCCGCTCCGGTCGAGGATCCCCCCTCCGATCGAGCGTTATCGTCCAGCGATCCTAATTGCACAAACCGCGCATCGATCGCTGCGGCGCGCGATCTATGCGATCAGGATCCCCCAGCTCCGCCGCTCCCAGATCCACAAACCGCGCACGAACCACTCCTTGATCGACAGATCGCGCCTGCTTCTAAAAGTATCTGCGACATGCGCGAAAATAGGGACTTTTCAACTCATTCCGGAGCGGTTAGCCATGGGATCCTGAACGAGGTGCGAATGGTCGGGTTAGCCGAGAAGTTCGAGCGAACGGCGAAGATTGAGTGGATCATCGGGGATGATCGATTCACCAGCGAGGTCCCCGCGGGCGCCGTCGGCGAGGCGCTCATACGCGCCTTCGACCGTATGGATGGGGCTGAGGTGCGCGTCGACGGCCAGCCCTATTCCGGCGCCATCATCACGACCATGAGCCAATTACGCCGCCAGACGCAGGCTCACGAGCTCGCCGAGGCTCAGCGCCTCGCCAAACAGGATGCCGCTCAGGAGCTCGCCGCCCGCGCCGAGCACGATCGAAGCATCGAGGAGAAGCGGCGAGAGCTCGCCGCCCAAGAGCAGCGCCAACGCGAGACCCAGCGGCAGCTCGACGAGCACGCCCCCCAGATGCGAGCGGAGCAGGCCAACGTGCGCGCGCGTAAGCACGATCTCCATCGCCGGGAGCGCGCCCTCGAGGCCTCGGAGTCGTCCGCCCAACAAACCGTCGCCCGGCTCATCGCCGACGCTGAGAGGACCGCCGCCGACAAGATCCGTGACGCCGAGAGGGACGCGTCGGCCAAGATCCGCGACGCCGAGCGACAGCTCGCCGACGCCAACAAAGAGATCCTCGATCGCCGACGCGAGGCCGAGCGCGAACTCGCTGAGCAGCGCCGTGACGTCGAGAGAGAGCTCAAGGACATGCGCCGCGACGCCGATCGTGAGCTCAAGGACGCCCGAACCGAGCTCGACAAGGGGCAGCGCGCCCTCGAGGAGAATCGTCGGGCCTTTGACCAGGAGCGCGCCGAGTTCAACGAGAACCGCTCCTCGACCATGGGCAAGCACCAGCAGCTCATCGAGCGCACCCTCCAGATGATGAACCAGCCAGATCACACAGGACTCATCCACAGCGCCATCAAGGCGCTCCTACAGCACCTCGAGGTACAGAAATGAATGGCACCGGAAATTCAGTCGATCTCACGCTAACCCAAGAGGAAGCCGCGAAGCAGTACGTCCTCGAGATCTTGAAGGTCGTCGCCAAGGAGATCCGGGCGCACGAGCGCTACGCGATCGCGATGAGGCTCTTGAACACGGCCAAGACCCCGGACGCGTTCCTCTCCGCGATCCAGGCCGAGATCAAGGGCTCGTGGGTCGACAACCTCATCCTCGGCGCCTCGGCGATCAGCGGTCTCATACTCGGCACCATCAGCAGCCGCATCACCGCGCCCTTGAAGAGGGCGAACATCGGCCGCTTTCCGCTGATCTCGCTCGCCGGGATCGCCGGGATCATCCCGGGCTTCGCGCTCAAAGACACCCTCACCGCCCGAAACAGCTTGGGGCTGGGCGGCCTCATGTTCAGCGCGGGGGCCCTCGTCGAGGGCTATCGTCGAAGCTGACCTCGTGGTCACGGCGGATGACCGATGAAACAAGAAGAACAGCTCCTCTACTTCGCGCGTCTCGCCCTTCAGGCCGCGGACGTCGCCCTCACCCAACGGGCTGAGGTACGCAGGCTTCACCGGCAGCGGCTGCCTCTCCTCGCCGATCTACTCGTGCGTGATCTCGCCGGCGAACAGAGCCCCTACGACGACTCGGATCTCGAAGATCTGTTCACCGACGGGCCCGAGTCCGACAGCGGCCACGATCAAGAACCCGCCTCCGCCAGCGCTTCCGAGCGTGGCGCACAAGCGGAGACCGCCCCCGAGCCGCCGCCGGAGACAACCCCCGAGTCGCCGCCGGAGACAACCCCCGAGTCGCCGCCGGAGACAACCTCCGAGCCACCCCCCGAGACCACCCCCAACGACCAAGCCGAGAGCGAGACCGAGCAAGCCGCCGAATCACACGCCACGCTCGAAGCTCTCGAGCGTGAGCTGAGCGCGCATCAAGAGGCCGCAGAGGCGCGCCAGAAGGCCCTCAAGGTCAAGATCGCCGATCTAGAGTCCCGCCTCCGAGCCGCCCCACTCACCGAACCCGAGCGCAACGAACCCGAGCGCAACGAGCCCGCTCCCAAGGCCGATCCGATCTTCGATCTCCGAGCTCAGGTAAGCCGCGCCAACGAGGCACGCAGACGCGGTGACACCCCCGCGGCCCTCGCCAGCTTCAAGCACATCGAACTGACCTGCCGGAGATATTGGGACGGCACCAAGGACGGCACCAGCGGCACGGCCGGCGAGACGATCGTCGCCTGTCTATGCGCTCAAGCGGAGCTCGGCCCGCGAGACGACGGGCTCACCAAGCTCGAGGAGGCCCACGAGATCGCCCGCACCATCACCCACGGGTCCCGCAGCACCGCCCGCGGAGATCAGCTCGTCCACGTCAGCAGCCTCCTCGCCCACACCCTCTATTCGAGCGGCAAGACCGAGCGCGCGCGACAAGTCGCCCAAGGCGCTCTCGATCTACTCAAGAGACGGACACCCAAACAGAACTCCAACGTGAACAGCTACCTCCGAGCCCTCCGCGCCCTCGTGAAGCGGATCGAGGGCCGCTCGCCGCGCCAGGTTGAGCGCGCATGAGCCGGGCAACGGATGATCAATTCTGGCGGCTGGGCCCCGCCGATCTAGGCGCCTTCCTCCGCGCTCCTGGGGTCGCCCTCGTCTACAGCAACATCAAAGGCGAGTCGCCGATATCGTACGTAGTCCAACGACTTCGTGCGGACCACCTGCGGATCCGCGTCGGCGTCGTGACCCCCCTCATCCTCCTGAAGGCCTCGCCCACGCTCAGCAGCTACCTCGTCGACGAGCTCTCCCGCCTCGGTCTCAGTGATCTCTGGCTCCACCCCGGCTACTATCTCTTTTGGAACGGCCAACTCGTCGGCTACCACAACGCGGATCCGCCGGATGATCTCGCGAGCTACGCGCCGGTGATGGCCGTCGGCGTACTCGCCGTGCTCGAGCGCCTCGTCACCGACCGATGGGGCAGTGGCGTCCAGTTCACCGGCCAGGCGCTCCGGATAACCCTCGGCGCGAATATCGCCGACGAGCTCAGCCGTCAGCTCCGCGGCGCCGGGTTCGTCCCCGGATCCCAGAGCTTTCGACCGCCGCCACCGCCACCGCCACCGCCACCGCCACCGCCGCCGCCGCCACCACCCCCCGACGCCACCGACCACCTCTGGTCCACCGACCCCTACACGATCCTCCGCGTCCCCCGCAGCGTCACCGACGCCCAGCTCAAACAGGCCTACCACCGCCTCACGCTCATCCACCACCCCGACCGCGCCCATAGCGACCAAGATCGCCTCGAACGCGAGAAGCGGCAGCGCCAGCTCAACCTCGCCTACCGGGCGATCAAAGAAGACAGCGCCCGGGCGTCGAGGGTCACCTGAACTCACCGAACACCTCAGCGCGGCGCGAGCTTATCGCCCGCCCGTTCGGCCGCGCACTCGAGCAACGACGCCAGCGGCCCCCACTCCGGGTTCTCGCGCGCCGCGCTCGCCGCCAACGCCAGCGCGGCGGCGTCCTCGAGGTCCTGCCAGGCCGCGAGGCACGCCTTCGCCTGCTCGACGCCATCATGTCCCTTGAGACAGCACGATCGATCATCACCCTCGGCCCTCGGATCGATCATCGCCAGCTCCGCCACGAGCCGCTTGCGGAGCGCCTCCGCGTCGGCGGGTCGCTTCGCCGGATCCTTGTCGAGGGTGCTCGCGACCAAGGCCTCGAGATCGTCGGAGATCCCACGATCTGCTGCTCGCTCGCGCAGCGATGGCGCCACCGTAGCGGCGTGGGCGCTGAGGACTTCGAGCGTGTTTCGGCCGGCAAACGGCACCCTGCGGCTGAGCATCTCAAAAAGGATCACCCCGACGGCGTAGAGATCGGCGGCCTGCGTGAGCGGCTCCTCGCGCGCCTGCTCGGGAGAGATGTAGGCGAGCGTGCCGATCAGCGCGCCCGGGGCCGAGCTCGGCGCCAGCGAGAGCAGCGGCCCCGCGTGGATCTTCGCCAGGCCGAGATCCAAGAGCACCAGATGATCGCGTCCGTAGCGCTGGACGATCAGGCAGTTCTCCGGCTTCAGATCGCGATGGATCGCGCCGAGGCGATGGATCGCGCCGAGACCGTCGAGCAGTTGGATCATGAGGCGCAGCGCCTCGGCGATCGCGATCGGAGCACCACAGATCCGATGCCGCAGCGTCGGTCCTCGCAGGAGCGGCATCACCAAAAAAAGCACCGGCTCACCGCCGGGCGCAGCGGGCTCCTCGCCGTGATCGAAGATCGGCACCACGTGCGGATGATCGACCAGCGCCGCGATCACGGCCTCTTGAAAAAATCGCCGCCGCTGCTCCGGCCACCGGCCATGCTCCGGGTGCAGCGCCTTGATCGCGACGCGCCGACGCAGCCGCAGATCGAGGGCCTCGTAGAGATCCGCCATACCGCCCGGGGCGATGAGCGTGTCGAGGCGGAAGCGATCGAGCAGGATCCGGCCGCGCAGATCGGGACCTCGCGGCCGCAGCGGACTGATCGAAGCAGAGCGGCCCGGCGGGCGCGGCGGCGACAGCGGATTCATCCGACCCCCCGAGCTGCACGCGCCTCGCGTCGACGTAGCCAACACAGGAGCTGCCGCACAAAGTCGTCGGCGCAGGGGAAGAGCGCGACCTCGACCGATCCTCCCCCTGCCCTCGCGCTCAGCATCGTCGCCGCGCGAACGATCCGCGTGTGCTTTCGGTCGTCTTCGAGGGCCACGCAAGCCGCGGGCAGCCGGAGCCGGAGCTGACCGATCTCGGTGGTGAGCACGAGCATGACGGTGGGGCCTGACACTTGATTATGAAACAAAAGTCGGCCGCCCTAGTCAATATATATTATGAAAACATGAGCATCGCGCGCAACCGCGCGCTCCTCCCCGCCCCTCCCCCAACGTTGTTGCGCGAACTCTCCCGCTGACCCGGGCCCCGCAGCCATCTACGATCCCAAACTGGAGCCCTCACGGGCGTCTAGGGAGGCGGGCGATGAGGGTGGTGACGTGGGTGTCTTTTGGGACAGCATCGTGTGATCTTCCGGGGCGCAGCGGCGGCGGCGACGCCACCTCATCCACCTGCACCGCCTCCTCGCCGTGGCCTACCACCAGCGGCTCCGACGCCCCGCTCATGACCTTCGACGAGGTCCAAGCGCTGCTACGGCTCTCAAAAAACACCCTCTCTCGCCTCGCCTCTTCGGGCCAGATCCCCGGCGCCCGCAAGATCGGCCGCGCCTGGAGATTCCGCCGCGATCTGCTGGTAGAGTGGCTCGCATGCAGCGCTCCCCGGATCCACACACGGAGGCAAGGCCGATGAGTGTGACCCCGGTGGTCAAGAACGGTAAGTCATGTTGGCAGGTGCAGGTGATCCGCGGCGCTACGAGGATCCGGCGCTTCCTCGATCGCAAGAAGTTCTTGCGGCAGGACGCGTTGGCGCTCGAGCGGGAGATCCTGAACGACCTGGACACCCAACAAAGGGACGGTGCGACCGCGACAACAACCACTCCCACAACATCCACAACACCCACCACCACGGCGCCGCCGCCGACCAGCGTGGTCCTCGCTGAGCCCGCGCTCGTGACCTTCGCGGACTTCGCCGAGCGCTACCTCGCGCTCCAGGATCCACAAAAGTCGGACTACACGAACAAGGTCCGCAACGTGCGCCTGCACCTCGTGCCCTTGTTCGGGCAAGCGCCGCTCGCGGCGATCACCCGCCAGCACGTCGACGATCTGCGGGTGCGCCTGCGGACGCCGCACGGCGAGCGGGCCACCTCGAGGCGAGCGCGCTGTCGTCCGGACGCGCCCTTGACCCGGCGACGTAAGGGCGGACCCAAGAGCCCGAAGACGATCAACAACGTCCTGGCCACGCTGCGAGCGATCCTCCACTTGGCCTGCGACTACGATCTGATCCTCAAGGTCCCGCGGATCCTCTTCGAGCGCGAAGCTCACAAGGATCCAGACTTCCTCGACTTCGACGAGGCCGAAGCGCTGATCGGCGCGGCCCCGCCGGAGTGGAAGCTGGTCCTTCGGACAGCCATACGCACCGGCCTACGCCGAGGCGAGCTGCTCGAGCTACGGTGGCGCGACGTCCACCTCGAGGGGCCCAGCCCCTACCTACGGGTGAGTCGCTCGACGCGCGAGGATCGCGGCGCAGGCCGCGTCATCAAGGAGCCCAAGGGCCGACGAGCGCGCTCGGTGCCGCTCACGGCCGCCCTCGCCGCCGACCTACGGCGCATGGGGGCGCAGAGCAAGCCCGACGACCTGGTCTTCACCGGGGACAACGGCCAGCACCTGCGCTTCGACCAGCTCTACACCGTGGTGGTCGCCGCGGCCAAGGCCGCTGGCCTCAGCAAGCACGTGCACCCGCACCTGCTACGCCACACCTTCGCCAGCCACTGCTACATGCGGCGCGTCCCGCCGCAGGTGGTCCAGAAGTGGCTCGGCCACGCCAGCGTCACGACGACGGAGCGCTACGCGCACCTACGTCCGGACACAGACGACGAGCTCATCGCGGTGCTCGAGGCGGGTCGCGCAGATCCCGCCGATTTAGGTGCCACCACAGGTGCCACCAACCGACCGCACAACGTGAAAACGCCGCTTAGAGTACTCTAAACGGCGTTCCACGAGTGGGCGCGACAGGTGTCGAATCGGCTATCCAGGTTACAAATTTTTCAAACAATGTCCGAGCCGAGCACAGTAACCTGCCATAATCGCTCATGATTTCCGAACCTGCCGCGCCTCACTCTGTACCTCTTGGGACCCATGGGTGACCACAATGCGCGATCCGCGGTAACACCACCGGTAACACCGCAGGTAACACCACGTGGGCGCGACAGTTTCTGAAAATGTGGCACGGATCATGCTTGACTGGCGCGACAGATCCGGCGCTCCCTGTCACGCGCGCGGGTCTGCGGTCTAGACCGCGTCTGCAGTGTGGAGAGGACCTAGTTGCGCACGCTCGGCGTGCGCATCGGTAGCGCGAGACCCGCGCTCCCAAAGGCGCAGATGCACCACAAGCCTACGTGCCCCGGGCGTTCCCGCCGAGCGCCCTCGCACTTCATGTTGGGTCGAAGCGCGGCTGACCAAGCGGCCACTGCTTGGTGGAGACGTCCACTTGTGCCTCATTCGACTGGTGGGCTTCCTGCCGGGCGAGATCTGCCCAGGCCCAGTACGCGATCTCCTTCTCCTTGCTCGGCAACGTCGAGGTCAGGCCCGGCAACTTGCCTGGCACGGGTGATCCCGGCTCCTAGAAGGGCTCTGCGAGACGGCTCAGGGCCCCGTTCGGGTAAGCGCGCGCCGAGGCGTACACGGGCCGCCGCGAAGCCGCGCGGAAGTGGTAGTCTGGGCTGCCTCTGCACCGCTGAACGAACCAGACCGGCGCTGGCCCCGGATCTGCGGGATTTGCGCCCACCCCCACTCCCGGAGACCCAGCGCCCCTTAACGCCCATTGGATCACGTATACCTGCCCCATGTCCGAGCACCCCGAGGCCAACGCGCCCGCGCGCGACCTGCGCACTCTCCACGACCCCAAGATCAACCGACACTCGCCGTGGCTAAGCCTCCGCTGAAGGTCCCGTTTTGGGGATCCCGCGGGGCAGGGGTCGCCACCAGCGGATACCTCAGGATCGCGTCCTAGGGCGCATGCACTGAGATCCGAGTCACACGCATCTTCCCTGGAAACCATGTGTTCAACGACGGAATGGTCGACATGCTGGATGTCCTTCTCATCTGCGCGCTGAAAGACGAGTACGACCAGGTCCTCGCGGTGACCGACGGCCTACTCCCCCAAGGCTGGGTCGAGCGCCCAGGGCCCCGGGGCTGGATCATCGCCGATGCCTGCTTTTCGACACCGTCAGGGCAGCCCTTGCGCATCCGAACGACCTGGGCGACGCACATGGGTCGGGAGCAGGCGCAAGCGGTAGCCAGCCTCTTGATCGTGGACGAGCCGATCCGGTGCCTCGCCATGACTGGTATCTGCGCTGGACGGAGGGGGAAGGTGGCGCTTGGCGACGTTATTTTCGCAGACCGTCTATGGTCCTACGATCTCGGCAAAATAACTACAGACGAGGGGGAAACCCGATTTCAGGGGGATATTGTGCAATTTTGCCCCCCCTCAGCATGGGTTCAACGCATGCAGCAGATCTCGGTCTCGCCCGAGAAGCCATGGCTCCGCACACGGCCACGTCTCCCTCTGGAGCACCAGGAGGACTGGATCTTGCTCCAACTCGCAGCCGGTAAGGATCCCCGCCGCGACCACGAGTTCCACACGTTGTGTCCCGACTGGGCTTCGGCGGTTTCGCGCCTTTGCGACCGGAAGTGGCTCGACAGGCCGCTTGTCCTTACCGAACTCGGCCGCTCACGCGCCGTCGATCTGGATCTCCGCTTTCCTCGAGGGCTGCCCGAGCCTCCGGGGTTCCAGGTCCATGTCGCCCCCATCGCCACCGGCGCTACCGTCACAGAGGACCCTGGTATTTTCCCTCGTCTCGCCACATCCATGCGCAAGGTGCTCGGTGTCGAGATGGAGGCGAGCGCCCTGGGAGCCCTAGGAGAGATTCACGGGGTACCGGTGGTTGTCGCGAAGGCTGTCTCCGACTTCGGCGACTCTCTGAAAGACGATCGCTATCGGGCGTTCGCTGCCCGCGCGGCGGCGGAGTGCCTCATCGCTCTTCTGCGCAGTTCCGCTGATCTTCTCCCTGATGCGAGGCGCAAGATCGTCGCCAAGGATCCTCCCCTGGAACCGAACGCGCTCATCCAGCCCGCAAGCGCTACAGGAACGCCGGACGAGCTCATCCGCGCACTCGCCGAGGAATACCCAGATGTGCGAGACGCTCGCGCCCTCTGGGAGCGAGCGGGCGGCAAGGTCAGCGAGGTGGAGAACATCACGAGGCCCCGAGACCTGTGGCAGCGCCTATGGGCTCGCAGCACCCAGGGAGCAGCCGTTCGCCCTGTTGCACTCCTGCGGGCTGCGCTCGCAGATTCACCCGAGAACCCAGTCATCCTCCTACACTTGAAACTGCAGGAGCGCGACCACGGCTGAGTGCCACCAGGCTGTCTAGTCAGGAGACGAAGTATGACGAAAATACTAATAGATTTCTTGAACGCAGGTCTCATCGAGGGGGTCAATGGTGACGATGAGCGCCTAAAGAAGATGGAACGGGCCAGCATTACTGTGGCAAAGGGGCTTCAGGCCGAGCCACTGCAGCTTATCGGTACCATCCTTGCCGCCCTCGACCCAGACGTATCGGCGAGCGACCCGGCGATCGCCCGAGCAGATAGCGCCCTCGCCGCCGAGTGGAGCGCTCTACGGTCCATTCATCCCAGCACCCCGATTAACTTGTTGCGTGCCATTCTGCTCGACGCTTGTAGTCAGATGGAGAGCGATCACCAGGCAGCTATTCTGTGGTTCACAGCGGCCGACACGTTGCCCCTCATGCGCCTTGGACGAGAGGAAACCATTATACGAGACGTTCTGATGACGCTGGCTAAGCGTACCGAGACGTTAGCGCTCGATCCTTTCACTTCGGCGCAGAGGAACAAACCTGCCAACCAAGTGCCGAAAGTCGTTAGAAGGGACCCTAAAATGTCACCAGCGGCGACAAAGTCTCGAACGGTCAACCGCGATGCACTGTTGCTTCGGATCGCAGCATCTGCAGGTCCAACTTACAAGTCCGACCCCCAAAAACCACTTGCCGGCACCCCGAACCCCCATTGGACCACTCAAGGCGGTACTTGGTCTTGGGAGTTCTCCGATCGCATGAATACCCTGCTTTCAGACGAACTGGACAGTCTCGCAAAGGATCTTTCGGCCCAGTGCAGCCAGAACCAACAGGACCTCCATGCTGGATTGGTTCAGATGCTGGATGAGAAGCTGGCTTCACAGCAACTCTGGGTGCGTGAGGCCCTGAATGCAAATGAGGCACGTAGTCAGTCAGAAGAAGTCCGGCTGAACGTCTTATGGTGGTCAGAGGCCATGTACTCGCGTAGCCTCTGCTGCGGCTACCGAGAGTTGCCCGCTCAAGTCGCATCCGTTGTCATGGCTCTCGACCTCGTCGACGATGTGACGAAGCCGGCGCCAGCTAGTATTGGCTACCTCCTGGCCGAGGCAGTGCACCGGCTCCCGGGGGCCGGCTTTGGCCACGAGTACGCGCTGTTGGAACTGCTCGGAGCACTAGGCGAAGCGCGGGGTCGAATTCCCAAGACTTGGTCCGAGCGACTTGCAACCGTGCCGGATGAAGGGCGCCTCAGCCTGCGAGATCTGGCGTTCTCCGCCCTCGCTGGCCAGAAGGCTCTGGTCCTCGACAGGAACCTCAAGCGAGCGGGTCTCGGCGCGGAACTCAAACTCAGCCTGCCTAGCTTCGCCAAGGCTCTGTTCCGACAAGAGCAAGCGGTACAGCTCGCGGGAGTTCATCGGTGATGAAGCGCTGCTCGCAAGACGCTTGCTTTGCCGATGACGGCGAGGTATGCTGTTTGGGGACAATGGACAGGGCCGAGTGTCCTTATTGGTCGACAGGGGGCTCGCTGTCGGAGGCCCCTATATCGCCTTCCCCATTATCCGCGCGCGTCTCGTGGTCGGGATGCGCGCTGGGCCTGGCGGATCTGGCCAACCTGACGCCGCGCGGTCGAACACTCCTCATCGGAGTACTGGGAGCCCATGACGCGGGGAAGACAACCCTTCTCACCGGCAACTATCTCGAACTGCTTCGCGGGCTGCAAATCGCTGACGCACGCTTCGCGGGCTCGCGTACGCTTCAAGCCTGGGAATCCCTCGCAGCCTGGGCCCGATTCGACGACGCCGCCCGCCCGCCCTCGTTTCCCCCGCACACCCCCCGAGGGACGGGCCGTATCCCGGGTCTCCTCCACCTCGCACTTCGGGGTCCACGGGGCGACTTTCGGGATCTACTCCTCACCGATGCCCCTGGGGAATGGTTCACCCGCTGGGCTGTCCAGGAAGACGCGGTGGATGCTGACGGTGCTCGGTGGATTGTGCGACATGCCGACGCCTTCTTGGTTCTAGCTGACTGCGAGCGGCTCGCCGGCCCACAACGTGGACCCGCAAGGAACGCTATTCGCCAGATCCTGGAGCGCCTGGGTAACCATGTACACGGACGACCCACTGCACTGGTCTGGTCGAAGGCGGATAAGCCGCCGAGCGATACGATTCGAGACCACGTCCGTGTCGCGCTGCGCCAGGCGATTCCCCATGCGACCGAGGTCGAGTGTAGCATCCGCCAGCGGCAATCACTTATATACGCATTGGAGGCGGCGCTTCGTCCCGCGTGGTTGCCACCGCCCGCCCGCTCCCTTCTCGAACCGGTTCTTCATGCCGAGCCGTTCTCTGCATTCCGGGGGTTCCATGGCCACTCCTGAACTTGTGCTGCTCGGGGGCCCCAATAGCGGCAAAACCCACTTTGCTGGGCAACTCTATGGACGTTTGCGCCGGCGCCCAGGCGTCCTCCGACTACGCCAGAACCAGGGCACTCCGCCCGACCTGAGCGCCCTGGAAGGGGTGCTCGGATGTCTTGAGGAGGGGAGACCTGCTGAGCACACTTCCATGGAGGTTTGGGAAGAGGTATACCTACCGCTTGTCGACGCACGTGATCACGCGATTGAGCTGCGTTGGCCAGATTACGGGGGCGAACAACTGAATGAGTTATTTGACCAAAGGTCGGTGCGAGAAGAGTGGCGTTCTCGGCTCGCCAAGGCGGATGGCTGGGTTCTACTGATCCGGCTCAACGCAGAGACGCCTTATCCGGACGCGCTCGAAGAGCTACTCCTCCGAACGGAAGGGCATGTCGGTGGTGCGGAACGATCCGTCAAATGGGACGCTAACGCTCGCTGGGTGGAGATCCTCCAGATCTTGCTGCACGTCGCGGGCTTGGGCACGGTGACTCGCCTTCAGCGGCCACGCTTGGCTGTCCTCCTCTCGTGCTACGATGAATTGGGAGAAAGCCTCGCTCCTCCGCGGGAGCGATTAGCGAAGACTCTGCCGCTAGTATCCGCGTTTATTGAGAGTAACTGGGAGTCGAGCGCAGTCAGCATCTGGGGCCTGTCCGCGCTTGGCCGCGCCCTGGACCGCGACAGTACGGATGACACCTTCATCGATGAAGGGCCCGAGAATCAGGGGTGGGTCGTCACCCCGGAGGGTGGTCCCCCCGATGCGGACCTCAGCAAGCCGCTGGCCTGGCTCTTGGGAGTCCTTTGACTGATCCACGCCGAGCATCGTACGGCGCGAAGGACAACAGCCACGCGCTCTTGGATTGGCCTGATGCCCGTTCTCAAGCGCCAAGAGGACTTCTCGGCCTGACGGACAAGCCCCCGGGCTCCCATGGACCGGGAGAACGCTGGTGGCCATCGGTCGGGTGTGGTCCGGTCGAAGAGTGGTGGGTATTGTGGTGGACGACGCCCGACCCGCACGCCCAGAGGGGTGGTATGGTGCGGAGTGAGGTCGCTGTATGGTCGCTTGAGGAGGTCGGCAGTGTGGATGATCTCCGACCGGTAATGGAGTCCCTCGGCAGCGTCGCTTCGATCAGAGCCCCCACGGACGAACTCATGGGAGCAACCGTTGAGGCGTTACTCTCACAGGAGACCAGGAGACCGATCCTGCAGGACCTGGACGTATGGCCGGGTGTCGTCGCGGCGATATGGGCTCGACTCTGGCCAGCGGCCAGGCGGTCCTTTTCGGCGAGAGTCGCTATCAGCCCTCCACAGGGAGGTGAGTCGGTCTCTCCACCCTGGCTCTTCGGCGTACCACCAACGCGAGCGCTGCAATGGTCGGAGCATCCGCCTATAAAGATCGCCGCGGGCGCGCCTCCGTTGAGTCGGGCTGCAAAATGGTTCATGGGCTCCGAGGATCCCGTCTTTTCTGAGGTGCTGTCTGGTTGCACTCTCACGAAGGAGTTTGGACTTCTGCGTCAGGTGGCTCGGGCAGCGGATCGGGTGGATACTCTCCGAGAATTCCCATCGGTACGACATGCGCTCGACTTGCTAAGAACCGTCGTGGTCTTGGCCCCGACGCCCGACGCGGCCCAGACCGTGAAGCGCGAGGCGTTGGTTCAGCTGGAGGTGGGACTCGCGGACGCTAGCCGTGAGGACGTGCTCTCATCGTCCAACCTTGACCTTGACAAGTTGCCGGTCGGAACACCTCTTCCCGACGGCGTCGCGGCGTGGACGCTTCGTCGGGCACCGGCGTTGCGGACGGAGGATGCAAAAGAGTTCCTTGACAGGCTGGCGCCCGGACGTGCCTGTGAGTGGTGGCAGCGCTCGGTGAGCCAGAGCCTCCGCCATCACTTCGCGGCGCCCACTCCGCAGATGGCAACGACTCTGCTTCATTGGTTGGGGCAACCAAGTCTCACCGTCTGCCTCCAAGCGCTTCTCCCGGCGACGGACGCTGTCGAGCAATGTATTGTCGACGCATCGGAGAGCGAGTCGATGGCTCGGTCCGAACTGGTCCACGTCCGGGCCCAGGCGATCGAACGCAACTGGCCTCTTCTGCACGCCTGGGCAGTCCTGATGTTGGAGCCACCTGAGGCAGCCATCCGCGCACAACTCGACGTCTTTGCCTCCCTCGCCGGGTTGTCCTTTCTGTGTGAACGACTTCCTGGCGACGTAGTTGTGAGCGGTGCCGTGGCGAAGCCCGAGCCGCAGATGTTGACACTCGCAGCGCGCCGTACCCGCCGGGAACCAGGACTCCTGGATCCTATCGATGCCACACAGTCCGCATGGAGAGGGTTGTGGACAGCCCACGTGGTCGAAGGTGGAGTTCGTTGGCCCTCCGGGAGGAAGCGCGATGAACTCGGACGGGCTCTGATCGACGCCGCCTTGGCCGGTGATGAGGCTACGCAGCTCATCCTGGAGCTCGCGACCGACCTGCCCGAGATCGCGTTGGACCATCCTCAGCGTCCTCTCCTCTGGGATGCACTCAGCGTCCCAGGCCGGGACGCGTTGCTGCCGCTCGTCGCCAGTGCATTGATCAGCCGATGTGAGGAAGGTCGATCATTTCAAGAGGTTGAGCGCCCGCTTGCCGGCGCAGTCCTCAAGAGCGTGAGGCAGCATGCTCGGTGCTCCGCGAGAGTTCTCGCGACGCTACTGAGCTGGGATGTGAGCTTGGATGAGGCGGAGATGATTATACAGATACGTGATCTCGCCTGCCCGGAGTGGGCTCCTGTTGCAGAGTCTGTCGGTAGGTCGGTGCTTCGCCGTGGATGGCGCCGGGCCGCGGAAGAGCTCCGCCAGCGAAGCTGGTCGTGTAGCGATCTCCTGGTTGCAGCGGAGTCTTGCCGCGAACTGCTATCCCAATGGCACCAATTTGAGCTCTCCTGCCGGAGTGGTCGAACCCCGGTAGGTCCAGATGATATTTTCACCAAGCGAGTGGCCGATCTCGGATCGAGCCTGGCGCCCGATGGGTTGGAGGATCTTTGGGAGCGCGCAGGCGGAAAACGCAAAAAGTTGAACAGGCATGGTTCGCCCGATGTTCGATGGCGTGAGGCTGCGACTTTGGCTCACGAAGGCGCTCTGGATAAGGGACTCATGGCGCTCGTTCAGGAGTTGTTATTAGATTTCCCCCATAACCTGGACTTGAAGGAAGTGAAGAGGTTGATCACCACGAAGACTCCCCCCCGAGGAGGAGGAGCTCAATAAACTGTGGATGGTACAGCCTGCGCGGCTACATTGTGTCGCATCGCTCTCCACACGGGGGCTCCCTACTGTTTGATTCACGCTCTGAGCGGGGACTAACCCTCTGAGAGCACGGGCGGATCGTGGCGCGGCTCTCCGCATCGAGGGCGGATCAACGCACGGGAGCGGCGCTCAGCGGCGCTCAGCGGCGTTACCGTGCCGCGGGTCGATCACCGGTAGAAATTTACTAATTATTCCACACTGATCTTGCAGGACCTCGTCGGCATTGAGTCGAGGAACTGGTCAAGGCGGTGGGATCGGGCGGATACGTTTGGTGTGAAACAAAAACAACCGGGCGGGACCATCCCGCCCCCGAGCCACCGCGAGGCCGAGTGTACATGCACGCAGGCTACCCGTCGAGCGTGAAGGGGGGTACCGTGATCGCCACCGACGTCCACGATCGTCACGAGCACACCAGGCGGCTCGCCGATCCGGACGCGTATCGGCCGCAGCAGTGTCGGAGCTGCTGTCGGCGGATGCACGCGCACGGCACACGCACGCGCAGGCCGGTCGGTGAGGTGCCGCTCGAGATCCGGCGCTACATCTGCCCTGGGTGCGGTGGCGTCGTCCAGATCGTGCCCGCCTTCCTCGCGGGCCACCTCTGGCGCTGCTGGCCCGCGGTCGAGGCTGTCGTCGTCGATGGCGCGGAAGGCCCGCCCAAGGCAGCCAGGATCGCGCCGAGGACCCGGCGGCGCTGGCGGGCGAGGGCGAAGGAGCCGGCGCGTCTCGCCTTGCACACGCTCAGCGCGGAGCGCGTGCCGCGGATCGCGACGGCACTCGCGGCGATCGGCCTCGATGCGACCCGTGGCGCCCTTCTCGCGGCCTTTCGCCCGCTCGCCTCAGCGCTCGGCGCCTGCGCTCTCCTTGCGAACCTCCTAAACCTCCTACTGCCCGGGCTGCGTATCATGTGACCCAAAAGACATATCCCTTCAGACAGATCGTCCTGCGAGCGATCCCACCCGAAGTGGCCGGACCCAGGCGGTAGAAGGTCGCCATGGATCCCAACAAGCGACGAGAAGTGGCCGAGTGGCGCCTCTCCATCCTCGGCCCGCTGATCAGCGCGCGCCTCGATCACGGCGAGATCCGCGAGCTCCTGGAGGAGGCCGCGGCTCGCTCGTACATCTACCTCGATGGTCAGCCGCGGCGCTTCCGCTGGCGCACGCTCGAGGGCTGGCGCTACGACTATCGCGCAGGTGGACTGAGCGCTCTCGAGCCTCACACCCGCGCGGACGCGGGCACGTGTCGTGCGATCCCCGAGCTCGTCGCCCGCAAGCTCCTCGCTCTCCGGCGCGAGCAGCCGCGTCGGAGCATCCGTACGCTCATCAAGGCGCTCGAGCGCGCCAACGACGTTCTGCCTGGCACGCTCGCCCCGTCCACCGTCCGGCGTCTCCTGGTCGCGCACGGCCTCTCGAAGCGGCCCACACAGCTGCCCACGCGCGAGCGGCGGGCCTTCACCGCCGAGCACCCCGGCGACCTCACCATGGGTGACAGCATGCACGGCCCCCCGGTGATCGGCCCGGACGGCGTGATTTATAAAAAATGCTACCTGCTCAGCCAGATCGACGTCGCGTCGCGCTTCGTGCCCCACTCCGAATTTTATTTGAGCGAAGACGCTGCGCACCACGAGGAGGGGCTTCGCCGGGCGATCGTCGCCCACGGAGCGCCGCGCACCTACTACGTCGACCTCGGGGCCGCCTACGTCGCCGCTTCGCTGAAGCAGATCTGCGCCGAGCTCGCGATCTTTCTCCTGCACGCCGGCCCCGGCGACGCCGCCGCCAAGGGGGCCCTCTCTGCCAGACTCAGCCCGGACACATGCAACCAATAATTTACGAAGCAGGGCGAGATGAAGAATGTAAGCAATGAGCAGCAACGATCATGACAGTGGAGCAGCAAACAGCTGGGGGTCTGGATACGGAAAGATCCGGCGCACCGGGATCGTGGAGATCCCCCGGGATCCGCGGGCCTTGGTCATCATTGGGAGCCCTGATCTCGAGGTGGGAGTCGTGCGCGATCGGATGTACACGGTCATCAAGCTGCACGTGCCGAGCGGGCGCGGTGGCGAAGGGGAGAGCCGATGAGACCGGCCGCAACGATCCCAGATCCCGAGCACACCAAGACGTCGGCGCGACCGCGCTACACCGCGGCCTTCAAGCGCAAGGTGCTCACGGAAGTCGAGCAGCTCCAGGCGGGCGAGATCGGCGCGTACCTGCGCAAGATGGGGCTGTACAGCGGCACGCTTAGCCGCTGGAGATGGGAGCGCGATTCCGCTACGATGCAGTCGTTGGCACCTCGCAAGCGCGGACCCAAGCCCAAGCAGAGCGCCGAGCAGGTCGAGCTCACGCGTCTTCAGCGGAAGATCGACGCGCTCGAGCAAAAACTCGTCGTCGCTCACGAGATCATCGAGGTTCAAAAAAAAATCTCCGAGATCTTCAAGGGGCTCTCCCCGCAGACGCCCGACGAGCCGCCCGAGACCGGCTGATCAGCGAGGCCGAAGCGCTCGCCCCACGCACAGGCCTCACGGCGGCCTGTGAGGCGCTCGGGGTCCGGCGCTCGCGGGCGTACGAGCTCCGCAACCCGCAGGCGCCTGAGCCGCGCCAGAGGCCTCTGGCGCGGCCCAGGCGTGGGCTCTCGGAGGAGGAGCGCGCGGACGTGTTCGCCCTCCTCCACAGCGACCGCTTCATCGATCAGGCGCCAGCGCCGGTCGTGACGACCCTCCTTGAGGAGGGGCGCTACGTGTGCAGTGAGCGAACCATGTACCGGATCCTCGCCGCCGCGGGCCAGCTCAAACCGCGCCGTCAAGCCGCACGCAGGCCGAAATACGCGCGGCCTGAGCTCATGGCAACCGCGCCGAACCAGGTGTGGACGTGGGATGTGACCTGGCTTAGAGGACCTGTCCCAGAGGTGTTCTACTACCTCTACGTCATCATCGACATCTTCAGCCGCTACATCGTCGGCTGGATCCTCGCCGAGCAGGAGTCAGGCGAGATCGCCACCGCACTGGTCGAAGCCACCTACGCCAAGGAGGGCGTCAGCCCAGGTCAGGTGACGCTCCACGCCGATCGCGGCCCGGTCCCCCGCGGCCATGACGTCCGTGCTCTGTGTGACATGCTCGGGATCGATCGCTCCTTTAGTCGACCGCGGATCAGCGACGACAACCCCTACTCAGAGGCGCATTTCAAGACCTTCAAGTACATGCCAGACTATCCAGATCGTTTCACCTCATACGAAGAGGCGCTAGACTACTGTCGGCGATTCTTCCCCTGGTACAACCACGAGCACTACCACTCCGGCATCGCGATGCTGACCCCCTCCGACGTCCACCACGATCGGATCGAAGAGACCGTCGCCCTCCGCCAGCGAACCCTCGACGCCGCCTACGCCGCTCACCCAGAGCGCTTCGCCAGACGCCCGATCGCCAAACGACCCCCTGCAACCGTCTATATCAACCCTCCCCTGGAGGTGAACTCACCCGATACTTCGCTCTGAAACTCCATCACGGCGTGTCCGAAAGTTGTTGACAGGCTCCGACCCCGTTGGTGCACTCAGCGACGGCGTTGGTGATCTTGTGGGAGTAGTAGTTCAGGATCCCGGTAATGTGCCGTTTGACCATCTGCGCCACCTTGACGACCGGGGCCAGTCGGCTGCGGATCGCCCAGTCGTTCCACGAGGTCCAGAACACTCGCGCCTTCTTCAGGCTCCCGCACCCCCACAGGCCGCGCAGGCTCTCTTTCAGCGCCCAGGCGCGCGCGGCCTTCAGGTTGGAGCGCTTCAGCTCCTCGAGGCGCGGCGCGTAGCGTTCTGGCAGCCGCTCCTCGGCGTAGCGGAGGATGTGCATCGTGTTCGCGAGCGAGCGATCCCCTTGGAGCATCAGCTCCTTGTGCTCCGCGCGGCGGACCTCGTCGACGGCCTTGTTCATCGCCTGCATCACGTGGAAACGATCGAAGACGATCTGCTTCTCAGGGTAGAGCAGGCTCTCCTCGGCGGCGGCGATGAAGGGCTTCGCCATGTCCATCGCCATCGCCTTGATCCGCACGAGCTGATGGGGTTCGATCTGCTCAAAGAAGCTCCCCAGGGCCTTCTTCGAGCGCCCCTTGCGGATGTGTACGACCCGCTTACCGCGCAGATCGTAGACCAGCGTGAGGAAGCCGAGCCTCCGGCCGACCGACTTCTCGTCGACGCCGATCGCCTCGACATCGAGCTCGCCGCGCGCCGCGAGGCCCCGCTCGACCGCGCGCTCCATGATCTTGCTCGCCTCGTCCCAGGAGATCCGGAGCAGCCCTGCGCCGCCGCTCACGCTGGTCTGCTGCAGCACCCTCACCGCCAGCGCCTCAAACAAGAGCGTGAAGCGCGAGCTCGGCTCCGCCCACGGCACCTTCACCTGCCGTACGCCGTGATCTGGACACCGCACACGAGGCACCCGCGCCCGGATGAATGTCTGAAACTGGCAGCTATCGAGGTGCCTCCAGCTCCTCTCGTCCGCGTGATCATGCAGCCCGCACAGCTCACCACACTCCGGGCACGCCCACCGCAACCCCTGCTTGTGGGTCAGGAGAACTTCGATGCGGAGCGCCTCGGGATCCAGGTCCACAGAGGCGACCTTCCATGGGGTCTCGATCCCGAGGATCTGCCGGTAGAGGTCCGTGTCCTTCATGCGGATGAGTATGCGCGGTTACGCCCTCTGGCTGCAAGACCAGATTTCTTGCCACTGGAATTCCCGAAGAGCCGCAGATCGTCGCCGACATCAAACGCGCGCTCGTCACCCTCGTCGACGAGCGCGGGATCGTCCCCGTCGTCGTCCTCGACGAAGCTCAAGGACTCCGCGACGAGCTCCTCCACGAGCTCCACGGCCTCTGTAGCCTCGACTTCGACGGCCGCGACTACCTCACCCTCTGGCTCGTCGGCCACCCCTCCCTGAGCAGGCGCCTGCGCCTCCAGCAGCACACCGCGCTCGCCCAGCGCGTCCTCGTCCACCTCCCACTCGTCGCCAAGACCGACCTATCTGTCCTTGGAGACATGCTCGATCACGGCCTCACCAACGCTAGGCGCCTCACCCGCTCTGCTCACCGACGACGCCCGCGCCGCGCTCCTCCACGCCGCCCGCGGCCTCCCCCGGCTCCTCAGCCACCTCCTCCGCCTCGCCCTCCTCCTCGCCGACGAGCGCGCCTCCCCCCAGATCGACGCCTCGATCATCAACTCCGCTCTCATCCTCCTCCACCTCGATCACCCCAAGCAACCCCAAACCCCTCCTAAATCCCGCTTCCAACGTGACCCAAGATCACGCGCATAAACCGACCCGACACAACATCCTCCTCGGCGATCTAGCCGCGCGGAGCTAGGGCGGTTGCGAACGCAGTAGAGACATGTTTGCCAGCCAACCGAGATTACAGACAGTCCCTGGCCTGCTTGAGGGGGTGCTGGAGCCCATGAACATGTTAGCAGAGCCGCGATTCCCACCCCGTAGGCTGTTGCCTCCGAGGTGCCCGCAATGCCCGCGATGCTTGGTCAGTCAACGCGACGGACATTCCACGCCCGTGCACCGTCATAGCTGAACCCTACATAGCACTCGATGGCCGCGTTCTCGTCCCTTCCAAAATGTAGATCTGAACGTCCAGGCACGAAGAACGCCGACAGGCCTCCCTTCAGCTCGATTGTTCCCTTCTGCGGACCGTCGATGGACGTGATCCGTCCAGGGACTAGTGCCAGAGACCCGGTGAACTCCCAGAAGTCGCCCTTCCATTCCCCCAGGCGGCTTTGATGCACGAGGCGCTGGACACCTTCCAGCTTCCCGATCCACTCAAAGCTCCGAGTCCGATCACGCCTGTACCTCGCAAGCGATCGACACTCCTCCAGCGCCCTTTCCACGTCGGCAAGCGCTTGGGTGGAACCTTCGAGTGCTCGAACAGCATGCAGCAAATACAGGTAGTATGCAGAGTCTAGGGATCCAACATTTGCCTTCCAATAGCCCACGCGCTCGATTACAGCGTCAATGGACGGTGGCGAATGTGCATGTCTGATTGCCCTGAGCCAGAGCCTAAGGCTCGTGGAGTCTCGGACCTCTTCTTGTAGGTTAGCCTCTAGCAGGCGCGCCGCTCTGTCGATCTCCTTTCGATCCATGTTGGCCCAGTCGCCGTCTCGTCGTCGCAACATGGTCCACACGATCTGCCGCCGCACTGGCGGCTTCGCGACCTCAGGCCGTGAAAGTAGGTTGTGCCAAGCCTGGAGCGCGGTTGTGAAGTCGCCGTACAGCAGTTGAAGGCGCGCACGGCAGTCGAGTACATACCTGCTCGGCTCCTCCCCTGCATAGAGGGTTCTAACGCGATCAAGCAGGTCTTCTGCGCGGTCCAGGGCCGTCCGCAGGAACGGGTCGGTTTCTTGCCGTGCCAAGACGGTCTTCAGGGAATCTCTATGGCCCCGTCCGGCCAGGTCGATGACCTCAATCAGCAGCTGGACTTCGCTGATGTAGCCGTGCTCCAGGTCAGGGCTGATGCCCCGAGCGGTTTCGAAACTCTCGACTGCCGACTTGGCACGCTGCACGATGTCATCTAGCGTGGCGCCGGAGCGGCCGAGGTCCTTGATCGCGTAGCGGAGCACCATACCGCGCATGTGGTGGAGTACATGGTCGTCGGGTTGAAGTGAGATCGCAAAATCGACGGACGCGAGGGCCTCCTCGTAGTGGCCACTGAGTCCCAGGAAACGGCCAAGGTGCGCGTGCAAGTGGGCCTCCAGCGGGAATGCGTCGGTGAGGTGGCGGAGCACTTCGATCTGACCGTGGGTAGACGGGACGGCCTCGATCAGATGCGCGAAACGCTTGGCGGCGGAGCGCTCAGTGCCGATGAGTTCCGTGTTGTCTCGATACACGAACACACGACGCACCAGCTCAAGCAGGCGGTCGCTAGGCGCGGGCTCGTCGCCCCGACAGAAATTACCGAAGTCCTTAGCCCAGGAGGACAGGCTCTGGCGCCAGACGCTCTCGCGTTCCTGACTTCCTGCGGGCGAGAGGCACTGATGCATGACCTCCAGTGCAATCAGGTGGTGCGACGTGCGCCACTCTCCGACCGAAGTCTCGACCAGCAGCTCAAGGGTGGGCTCGGCCGCACCCGCGAAAGCACTGCCGAGATTGAGCGTGCGTGAGCGTGGAAACCCGATGAGGCCCGCGAATGCCTGAGCAGGAATACTCTGCTGGCCGTAGTAGTGGGCCATCGCGATGAAAACCACGATTTTTCGCTGGACTTCTGTCAACTCGCGGAGATAGCGCTCCACATAGGGCCCGAGACCGCGAAACTCTGGTCCATAGGCCGTCAAGCCAAAGAAGAAGGCGCTGCGGTAGGGATCGGAACGGCGTCCGGCGAGTTCGTAGAGCAGCGAGCCCCGGCTGGGCACTGCCTTCGCGAGAACGTCCCGAAACCTGTCAGCCTCTGCGTCCGTCAAGACGGAGTCCAGCCAGAACTGACCTCGCCTCATGTCCTGTGTCTGAAATCGCCGTAGAACCTGGAGTAGGACAACCGGGGTTTGCCCTGCTCGTAGGGCGTCATAAAGGTCGTCGATGTCGCGCTCTGAGTGCTCGCCTCCATCAACCAGGACGAGAACGGGGCTCTCGGTCAACGACACCATCTTCGCCAGCCTTTCGGCAGTCTGGCGAGAGTCGCACCGTTTGAGTACCGCAACCGGGTAGATCGAATGCAGGTCCCAAAGCAGACGCCGACCTGCCGTGGTACCCCCAGCACCGGGAGAGTGGTAGAGGTTCAGCCTTACGGTCTTCCGCCGTTTGAGGTCGTTCTCTACGGCGGTTCGTAGCGCCGGCGTCACGTCGCGCTCACAATCATGGCGGAGATGTAGGTTTCTCCAGCTAATTGTACCGCCACGGCGATACTGCTCGGACGAATCCTCCCCCGAAGTTCCTACGCCGCGGTACGCGACATCGAGGTCTTCGCTGAGCCAGAGGCGGTCTCGGGACTCGACTTCGACGAAAGCGCCCGACGGGGTCGGTAGAGTCATCCTCTCGTCTGATACCTCTTGGTCTGCAAAGTGGTCAGCGATTCCGGAGCACAAACCGCGCAGGCTCATCGTGACGTGAGAAACTTCGGCCTCGTCACAGACTCCACCAAAGGTGCTCTCGTCGCCCGAGACAACAACGATGCTGGCGAGGTCGCCGAAACCGCCCTGTAGTTCCTCAAGTAGTGTGCGGAGATGTGGGCGAAGCTTCGCGTCATTCCACAGGACCACCACCGTCACCGGCGACGGGCTGACCGCTGCTACCAGACGCTCCAACTGCTTCCCAAGTTCGCTCTTGTACAACTTCAACCATGTCCGATGGTCGGAAGTCGACAACGTCTCGTGTCGTCCCGATAGCCCACGGGCGAAAAACCAATGGGTTCCGGGATCAGGTTGTACGCGGTAGTCGCCCTTGACCGCGCGATGCACAACCCGATGGGTTTGTAGCGGGCCAGCGAGAACGCTCAGGAGACCCGTGTCGTCGCTATCCGGATCGAAGTCTATGACAGCGCGCCAAGGCACCAGCGCAAGCGCATGAACAGGTGCGGAACTCTCCTTGGGAATCCGATCCGAACATAGAATGTACACACGGCTACGTGAGAACGCCCCCACGTTATCCTTGAACTGTGGCCAACTGCCCGAGGGAGTGGCACCTGTAGCGGTCGGGTTGCCTCCGAAGAACCAAGCGACGATGTTCCGCAGTTCCACGCCGATGGCCTTGTCGTTCTTGCTACTACGTCGGTAGTAGACGACGCCCGCTTGAAGCTCCTCGTAGTCCTTTATGGCCGTATACGGCCCGTCTTTCCCTCGGGGGATGGTGATGACGCCTACCTGGCGTCCATTGAACTCGAGGGGTGTGTACGTGAATCGAGGCCGCGGCTGTACGCGGTCGTCACCCAACGCGGACTGAAACGCGACGTCGTCACGCTGCGACGGAAGGCCGAGCACCTCACTTCCAGCTTCTGGCGTCCACCGAACCCCCAGAACGATGTGGGCATCGCCGTCGCGCGGCGTGTTCGCCATCGCGAGGATGTCCTTCACAAAAGAGTTACGGCCGACCTTGCTGAGGTCGTGACCTTCTTGCTTGAAGTCCAGCGTCTCGCCTTCGGCTCGGGCGATCAGTGCGCGGAAAAGCTCAAGGTCCATGCGTCACCCCTTGTCCTAGGCAGTGCTCGCCAGCAGCGACGGCGAATCGTTGAGAAGCTCGGCTTGATGTAGGGAGGCGGTCGGCATGGGACTCTCGCGCTCATGCTCCGGGAGACCAGCCTTGCCGGAGCAGCGCACCCTAATCACTTCACGCGCGTTTGGTTAACCGATCCGAACCTTGAGTTGCAAGCGAATTCGTGCGGCGACGCGCGGTTGGCTTCTGAGCTCGGACGCCAATAGCCCCTGATGTGCGCTACGTTGCATGACTTAACGCTGACCGCGCTCGGCGGCCCTAGCGGGCATAAAGCGTTCTAAAGTAGGAATTTGGACGCCGCCGACGGTCGAGCACCTGGCGGCCAGCGGGCGGGCCACCCTGGTCTGCCCGGGGCTGAGGCTGGTGAGCCAGGCCGGGTCGGCGCCGATGTGGCCGGCGGCGACCCCAGGGAGCTGACTTTCCGTGCAAAGCTGCGCGAGACGCAGGACCGCTGGCCATCAGGAGGACGGCCTCTTGCGGGGCATCGTCGGCCACGGGATCCCCCGCGAGCGCCACCTCTCGCCGCTTGTTCCGGTCCATCGACCGACTCTTACCCCCCTCTCCCGGCCACACGCGGCGAGCAGGCCCTCGCGGCCCCATCGAAGAGCCTGGCAAAAGTGCCCGGCGCGACGGCCTCAACGCGCTCAAGCGCCTGTTGGAGCTCACAAGCCTCGCCAGCGTGCCGCCTGCGCCGCGCAGGGGGATCGCTCACCGAGGGCTCACTCCTTGAGAACGGCCGAAGGCGCAGGGGAGATCTCTCCCGGAGAGATCTCCCCTTTCGTGAAGAAACTTTGAGGGGGCGGCGCGGCTGCAATCCCGCAGCCACTCGAGCACGCTTTCGCGAAGCCACGCCAGCGAGCACCCGATCTTAAAAGGCGGCGGCACCTGCCCCCGCGCGACCCGCTGGCGCAGCGCACGGCTCGTACACCCGAGCAGCTCCGCGAAGTCTTCCACCCGCAAGATCGCCCCTTGCACGGCTCTCCTTCGACTTTCATCTCTCCAATCGTGAGCCGGCGCGGTGGTCGCCCCGCAGCACGAGCAGCGGCCCGTCATCCCGACCGGCGCGACGTCGAAGACGACTCGATCCACCTCCAACTCAGTAGCGAGAATGGGGACGTGCTCGCTACCCAAGGGGCGGCGAAGAAGCGTGGTGATGTGCATGGCCCGATGCTCGATCCCGCGCGGCCTTAATGCCAGTCAAAACTCGCCTCAAGAGATGTGTGCGAACGCAGTAGAGACCTGTTTGCCAGATAACCGAGATTACAGGCCGGCGCTGGCCTTGTTGGGCGCGCCCGCGGCCGGTGTCAGCGGGAGAGTTCGCGCGGCGCGCAAGAGGGCAAGCGCGCTGGCGGCCTCTAGGGACCGGGAGGCGGCTCGCAGGCGGCTCGCAGGTGCCCAGCGCGCGACTGCGCCAGCGCTTGTGAGTTTTCATAACTTTACTGCGTTGACCCGACGGGCCGGCTACTGTTTCATAACGTCATGCCCAACATCTTCGTGACCTTCACCTCCGCCGCGGGCCAAGTCCGCCTCCGCATGCCGCGATCTGTGGTTATGGTCGAGATCGCCGACGACGCCGACACCAGCACCGCGGTCCACGTGCAGACCACCATCCGCCGCCCAGGGCCAGACGAGCGCGCCGTCGAACGCGTCATCATCGCCACCGCGGAGCAACTGATCGAGCAGCTCATCGCCTTCTTCCGGGGCTCCGCTGCCGGCGAGGTCGAGCTGATCCGATGGTCTCACGGCTGCCGCGGAGTCAGGCCCCCCGCAGGCGCTACCCGTGGTGTTTGAGGTTCCTGGAGAGCAACCGCGGGGTCGCCCTCTGACCCGCCGGGCCGCGTGCCGGATCTCACGACATATAGTTATGAAATCTACGCGGCTAAACGTTATGAAACACCATCCCCGGCCGCGGGGCCGTAGCCCCGCCAGGCCCGACCAAGGAGCCCCCTCATGACCATCGCCTCGGCCTCTTCCACGCCCAAGGAGCTCCTGCGTCCGCGCGGCCCCGACCTACGCGGCCGCACGCTGCTCGACCGCTTCCGCCTCGACGCTCTGCTCGCCTTCGGCGGCATGGCCGATATCTACGAGGCCCTTGATCTACGCCTGCGCCGCCGCGTCGCGATCAAGGCGCTGCACCCCGAACACGGCCGCGCCCCCGATCAGCGCCGCCGATTTTTTCAAGAGGCCGTGCTCGGCGCCCAGATCGATCACCCCCACGTCGTCCCGATCTTCGATCACGGCGAAGAGCGCGCGCTCGGCGGTGAGCCGGTGCTCTTCCTCGTCCTGCCGCTTCTGCAAGGTGTCACCCTGCGCCAGCGGCTCCTTGAGCCCGCGATGCCGATCGCCGACGCCTTACGCCTCACGGTCCAGATCCTCGACGGCCTCGCCGAGCTCCACAAGCTCGGCGCCGTGCATCGCGACCTTAAGCCTGAAAACTGTCTCATCGTTCAGCGTCATGGCCGCGATCACCTCATCCTGCTCGACCTCGGCCTCGCGAAAATTCACACCGGCCCGCTGCTCTCGCTCGCGCCCTCTTCGGCCCCCGGCGCGATGATCGGCACCCTCGCCTACGTCTCCCCCGAGCAAGCGCGCGAGCAGCCGATCACCCCCGCCGCCGACATCTACGCGGTCGGCGTGATCTTGTTCGAGCTGCTCACCCGACGTGTACCTTTCCCCGGCACCACCGCCCTCGAGGTGCTCAGCGCCCACGCCAGTGAGCAGGCCCCGTCTGTCACCGAGCGAGCGCCCGATCGTGGGATCTCCGACGATCTCGAGGCGCTCGTCGCCCGCGCCCTGCACAAGGATCCAGCCCAGCGCCCCGCGAGCGCCGATGCGTTCCGCCGGGCACTCGAGGTCACGGCGGGGCAGGTAGCCGCCTCCGACGACGGCTATGAGAACGCGAAGGCAAGCCTCACCGCCTGGCGCGACTGCGCGGACCACGAGGCGCTCGTGCGCGCGCGCCTCGCTGCGGCGCAGCACGCCGTATGGCGTCCGCTCGTGGAGCTGATCGAGATCGCAACTGACGCCGCCGGCCCGGCGTGATGGCTCGGATCCGACCCTCGCAGTACTCACTAAGCCGGCACGTCGGGCCGGGTATCGCAATCGAGGTGGGTGCGGCCGAGCGAGCGGGTCCGGGGGCGCTCAGCGGCAGGGGTCGCCGGCGAGCTGGCCGCCGCCGTCGGCGGGCATGCCGCCGATGAGGCGGCCGCGTAGGGCTGCATTGATCGCGTCGATGCGCACGTTGGCGGCGCGACCCTCGGGGGTAGAGGCGTCTGCGACCGGTTTGGTGGGGCCGAAGCCGACGGGGACGAGGCGCTCGCAGGCGACGCCGCGGACGACCAGCCAGCGGGTGACGGCGAGGGCGCGGGCCTCGCTGAGCGCCTGGTCGGAGGCGTGGCCCTCGATGCGGACCAGGCTGACCGACTCCTTGGCGCCGAGGTAGTCGAGCAGGTGGTAGAGGGCAGGGTCGGCGGCGGGGCTGAGAGCGGCGCCGTCGGCGTCGAAGACGATCGGCGCTGGCAGGACGATCCGCGAGCCGTCGAGCGGGAATTCCGCAGCGAGGGGCGGCCTGGCGGCAGGGGAAGGGTCGGCGGCGGCTGGCGGATCGGCGGCGGGATCGGCGGGTGGCGGATGATCGGCGGGCTGCGGCGGGGCGCCGGGCTTGCAGCCGAGGGCGACGAGAAGGGTGAGGGCGAGGGGGCGGCGCACCCAGGGAGGATAGCCGCTCTCGGACAGCGAGTGCGCCAGGGTCAGGCGCGGATCTGACTGTCTCGGAGGACATGTAGTGGGTACTTGCTGCGGGATCATCGACGGCTCGCGGGATCGCGCCGGGACCGCCTGCGCGGACGCTCTCGAGGTCGCGCACGCGATGGCCGGCAGGGTGCGCTGGCGATCGTGGCCGCGACCGGCGCCCCGTGGATCGGCTTCGACGCCGACGGAGCGATCGTAGAGATCGGCGCCGTGGAGCCGCATCACGACGATGTGGCCGAGCGCTCGCCGGCGCTGTCGCCGACGTGACGGCACCACCCGGGTCGGGGTCATTTCTGCCATTGGCGCCCGGTCAAGAGCGGAGCCGTCGGCGCGGACCGCCGCGGGCTCACGCGGCCAGCAGCGACGCGAAGCGCCCCGCCAGCGCCGCCACCTCGCCCGCCCCCAGCCGACCGAGCTCGCCAGGCACGCCGACCTGCGCCGCCGCCGCGCGCGCCTCCAGCCCCCGCAGCGCCGCCGCGCGCAGCGCCGTCACCTCAGCCGCCTCCTCCTCACTTAGCTGTCCCAAGAGCCATGTATGTAGATCCCACGCCAGCTCCCCGTGCTGCGCCTCATCCGCGGCGATCCGCGCGAAGATCCGCCGAAGCCCCCGCGCCTCGGCCGTCTGCGCCCGCACCGCCGCCATCAACGCCGCGAAGCACTCGTGCACGCAGCCCTCCACCGCGTTGTGGCGCGCCACCTCGATCGCCGTCGCCACGCGCGCCTCCGTACGCGTCAAGCGCGGCGCCTGCCCCCGTGCTGCTCGGCCAGCCGCGTCATCCACCGCGTATGCAGCCGTTCATCCGCCGCGGCCGCCTCACAGCGCCTCACCAGCTCTAGCGGCGCCCCGCGCTCGGTCAACCACCCCGCCAGCTCCTCGAACGCCGCCACGGAGGAGGCCTCTAAATAAGCCACCGCCGCGAAGTAGCGGCCCAACGGATCCGCGCAGCCCTCGTCCGCTGCCTCCACGTGGTCCAGCGGCCGGCGTCCCTCGCAGTAGTACTCGATCCCCGGCCTGTGCAGGTGATCCGCCCCTCTGCGCCGGGCCCGTCGGGATCTTCGGGCAGCACCAGCTCGCAGCTCGTCACCTCCATCACGCTCCAACCGCGGCGGTCCGCATACAGATCCCTGCACGCCGACTCGCAGGTCCATCCCGCCCAACTCGTCTCTGACGGCGGCAGAGGTCGACCGCCCGGAGGCGAGCTACAGCACGGCTCATCGATGATCTCAAATTCTCCTGCGGGGGATCACACTCACCCCAGCAGCCGTAGGCCGCGACCGTCGGCAGGAGCGAGAGCGTCGAGAGCAGCGCCGCATGGACCCGCATTCTCTCATCCTACCCCCGCGCCTCCGCGTACACGAGCACGACCCGCCCGCGCGATCGCCGCCGCCGCCGCCGCCGCCGCCGCCAGCAGACCTTGCGATGCACCGATGCCTCCGCGCACGCTGTGCTCGTGCCCCCAAGCCCTCACTTGCTACGCGCGCTCCTCCTCCTCGCGGCGTGTAGCACGAGCTCCACCGCCCCGCCGCCCACAAAACCATCCGCCCAGCCCGCGCCCCTCGTCGCCGAAGCGCCCGAGCCCGCTCGCGTCGTCGCCAAAGCGCCTGAGCCCCTGCGCCTCAGCGGCACCCTCGAGCATCAGCCCTACGACGCGCGGCGTAAGTCCGTCGAGTCCTACCTCGGCGCAGAATCCTTCCTCAACGCAGCCGACGGCGAGCGCCACGTGCTGCGGCCCACGGCCGATCACCCGCGCGAAGAGCTGCTCCGCTTCGCCGGCCAGCGCGTCGAGATCGCCGCCGAATACACCGAAGGCGAGCTGCCCGATCCCAACGAATCCTACCCGACCGAGCCAGATGGCGCGCCCATGCGCCGAGGCGCCGGCATGCGCGTGCTCGAGATCCGAGCGCTCCCCTGACACCGGCCCGCGACTCTCGCTCGCGCCCTCCTCGGCCCCCGGCGTCGATCTCACCGAGCAGCTCCTCGGTCGCCTCGGTGCGGCGCGCGTCGAGGAGAAGATCGAGGTAGCGCCGCGATCGATCAGAGAGCGTGGGAAGGGTCGAGGACGAAGGCACGCGAGAGCCATCGTCTCAGAACGGGACCGTAGACAGCAATGGAGTTCTCTATGGGGGAATTGGCGGGATGCGGCAGAGGCTCTGCACGCTGCAACCTGTGCGCTGTGTCGTATGCGTCGCGCGGTCGCGGGCCTCGGTCAAGTAGAGCTCGGGAGCGCGAGGTGGAGCTTTTCGACGCGGGCTTCGAGCTCGCCGCGGTGGAGACGTCCTGCTCGAATACACCGAGCTCCCCCCGATGCTCGCGACTCGCCACTACAGCGATCTGCGCGCTCGTCACCAGGATGCTCGACGACACGAACAGGGCCGACTCGACCGCGGTGAGCAGGCCCTCGCGGCCCGGCTCGCGGAGGTCCACGAGCAGCCGGGCGCGCCCGCCGCTGACGACGACGACGCCCTCTTCTGGCGCTTCGCCCGCTCGCTCGCACAAAGGGAAACACGTTCTCGACTGCCGGCCTTGACCTCGCGCTCCGCAAGGAGACGACTGAAGAGCCTGGCAAGAGAGCCCGGCTCGACGGCCTCGACGCGCTCATGCGCCTGTTCGAGCACACAAGCCCCGCCAGCGTGCCGCCTGGCCCGCGCTGGGGGATCGCTCACCGGGGGCTCACGCCTCGAGATCGGCCGAAGGCGCAGGGGAGATCTCTCCCGGAGAGATCTCCTTTTTGTGAAAAAAAATTTGAGGGGGCGGCGCCGCTCCAGGCCGCCGAGCACGACCTCGCCGCCCGGCGAGGGTGATCTCAAGCATCATCGCTGGTTCATCTGCGCGCCGTCCACGTTCGCCTGGCTCACAATCGAGCAATCCACGCTTCGCCCGGCTCACCAGTGCGCCATCCGCGCTCACCGGCGCGCCTCTCGAGCACGAACTGTCGCTTGGCCAGAACACTGTCACTAGTGGCAATGTGTCCATTTCACAGGACACATTGAATCGCCCGGCGCGAAAGGGATCGTTGCCAAGGGAAGCTGTCCCACTGGAACGTACTGACATGGGGCACAGCGTCATTATCCGCAGCAGCGCCGACCTCTGGGACCTTCTCAGCGCCCTGGGACCCGGCCACAGACACCGCAGGCAGCTGCGGATCGACACAGCGATCAAGCTCTTGTCCAGCTATGACGGCCTACGCGTCTCCTGGAGCGGCGTAGATCAGGTCAGCAAGGCCCTCGTCGCGGCGACCGCGAAGGTGTTCCCAGGCCGCGCCACGCGCCTCTCCAAGCGCCTTGGCGGCCGAATCAAGGCTGACACCCTGAACCAGTACCTCCGCGGCCGCCGTGGTGTCGGCTTCGAGCACGCGTGCATCTGGTGCGAGGAGCTGCTGCCCGACCATCACCTCCTCGTGTTCATCGACGACCCTCACCTCGTCGAGAAACTGCGCGGATCGGCCCTCGACTTGCGCGCCGACGCTCCCGCCCACCAACCCCAACCCAGAGCGACTGAACCCCACGTGCACCCACGCGCCCCGCGCGCGGGAGAGCACTCCACGAGTGGACCGACCGAGCGGCGAAAGCGACACAGGCGCACCCCCCTCGTTGGGTCAGGTCACCTCGTGAGATCACGTTTCTGTGACGCCAGGGCGGGTTTCAGGCTCGCTATGTCACTATTCAGGGCACGAGGCCGCGCAGACCATGGTCTTTCGTTGTTGGGACAGATTGAAGACGCGCTGAATCGCCAGATTCTGGCCCTGGGAGCGCGCTCGAAAAAAAATCGTTGCCCTCTTCTCGCTCTTCGGCGTCTACTGATGTCGTGGAGTCTCAACGCCCTCACGGCCCCGCGCTGCGCTTGACCAGCTCGCAAGATCGCGAGAGGGAGCTCATGAACAAGGAGGTGGAGGCCGCTCTCGCCACGGAGCGGGCGCGTATGGTGATCCAACGAGAGAGCGCTCTAGATGCTCGCGAGGCCAGGCTCCGCGAGGATGAGCGCGCGCTGGAAGAGGCCCAACGAGCCAACAGGAGAGACCGCTACAACCTCGATCTGGAGGCGGCGCAGCTCGCCGACGCGAAGGCCCGCTTCGACGCCCAGGTGGCGGCCGAGACCAAAAAGCTCGCCGAGATGAAGACCCGCGAGACCCAAAAGCTCGCCGAGGATCTCGCGGACATGAAGACCCGCGAGACCCAGAAGATCGAGGACATAAAGGCCCGAGAGACCGACAAGATCACGCGCATGCAGGAGCGCTTCGACGCAAAGATGGAGGCCGAGAACGAACGGCTAGTCGAGGCTAAGGCCCGCTTCCAGGAGTTCATCCGCGAGGAGAAGGCTCGCGCCGACCAACGTTCTGAGCGAGCGAACAGGCTGATCGAGATCGCCTTGAATCAAGGGGCCGCGGTGCTTGAGCAGCAGCCCATGTCCGATTTTGCCCTCTTCACGGGCGAGTTTCTCAAATTGTTCAAAGAAAGGGAGATGAAGCAATGAACTCCGTAGACATGACGATGACCCAAGAAGAGGCCGCCGAAGCGACGGTCATGGCGACCATGATCAACGTCACGGACAAGATCCGCGCGGCGGAGCGCTTCGAGCTCGCCTCCAGGCTCCTCAAGAAGGCGCAGGACCCTGAGCAGTTCATGCTCAGGCTCAACCGGATCCTGCGCGGCAGCCTGCTCGACAACGCCATCCTCGGCTTCTCCGCCGTCGCGGGTGTCAGCATGGGCACCATCTTCGGCCGCCTCACCCGCGGCGTGAAGAGCATCGGCCCGGTCCCCGCCATCGCGCTCGTGGGCCTGCTTGGGGTCATACCCGGCGCGCTCATGAACGAAACCGTCACTGTCCGAAACAGCCTCAGCCTCGGCGGCCTGATGTTCAGCGCTGGCGCCGTGCTTCAGAAACTCCTCGTGCCCTGATCCAAGCCCTCTTCGGATCGATCAAGTCCCATGAACCCACGCGCCCCTGAAGCGAGCTGCGACCCCGAAGCGCGCCGCACCGCCTCCACCGTGAGCGCCTGCGTCTGGCTCCCCGATCGCCCCCTCGACCTCACCCTCCCCCCCACCACCGCCGAGCTCCTCGACTTCGACCAAGCCCGCCACCTGCTCGCCCTCTCCCGCAACACCCTCTACCGCCTCCTCCGAGCCGGAGAGCTCCCGGGCGCCCGCCGCGTCGGCAAAGCCTGGCGTTTCCACCGCGCCACCCTGCTCCACTGGATCGCCACCGGCACCGGCGCTCCCCGCCGCGGCCGCCGCCGATGAGCGTCAAACCCGCCACTCACCGCGGCAAACCCGTCTGGAGGATCCAGGTCATCCGCGACAGCGGCGCCTTCAACCGCCGCCGCTTCCTCGACCGCCGCCGCTTCACCAAACAGCACGCCCTCGACGCCGAAACCGAGCTCATCGCCGAATACGACGCTCGATCCCGCGCCGCGAACTCCACACCGCTCACCCTCGCCGAAGCCGTCGCCGCCCACACCGCGGCTCCCCCACCTTCGCCGCCTTCGCCGCCACCTACCTCGCCCTCCGGGACCCTGCCCGCTCCGACACCCGCAACAAAACCCGCGACCTCCACCTCCATCTCCTCCCCCGCCTCGGCCCTCTCCGCCTCGACGCGATCACCCCGCTCGTCATCGACGCCCTCCGCCTCGATCTCCGCACCGCCACGGGTGAAGCCGCCACCTCCCGCCGCGCCCTCACCCGCCCCGATCCCCCCAAAGGTGCCCGCCGCAAAGGCGCCCCCAAGAGCCCCAAGACCATCAACAACATCCTCGCCACCCTGCGAGCCGTCCTTCACCTCGCCCACGACTACGGCCTGCTCCCCCACCTCCCTCGGATCCGCATGGAACGGGTCCCCCGCCCTGATCCCGTCTTCCTCGACGATCCCGAGATCGATCGCCTGCTCGCCGCCGCCCCCCTGAATGGCGCCTCCTCCTCTTCACCGCCGTCCGCACCGGCCTCCGCCGCGGCGAGCTCATGGCCCTCCGCTGGGACGATCTTCACCTCCACGCGGATCCTCCGACCATTCGGATCCAGCGCGCCATCTGCATTCAACCGGACGGCACCCTTCACACCAAAGAGCCCAAAGGCGGCCGCCCCCGCACCGTCCCCCTCGCCCGCGACCTCATCGCTGCTCTGCTCGCGCACCGACCCCTCCGGCCCAAGACAAGCGCCCTCGTCTTCCCTGGCCCCATCCACGGCCACCTCGATCACCAGCGCTTCTGGCGGGTCACCACCCGAGCCGCCCGCGACGCTGGCCTTGAAAAACACGTCCACCCTCACCTCCTCCGCCACACCTTCGCCAGCCAGTGCTACCGCCGCGGCGTCCCCCCCCAGATCGTCCAGATGTGGCTCGGCCACGCCCAACTCTCCACCACCGAGCGCTACGCCCACCTCGCCCCGCTCGCGGGCGCGGAGCTCATCGATCGCCTCGCGTCGAGCGCGTAGACCAAGACCCCTCGACCTCGGACGAGCCCGCGCTGGCGATCGCCTGGGACCCTTGATGTGGTACAGCTCGCGCGTGCACGGCCTCGGACACTCCGAAAGGACAGGCCAGATGAGTGTCAAGGCGACCACCCGCCGGGCGAAGCCCGTGTGGGAGATCCAGGTGATCCGCGAGGGCGGCGAGTTTAATCGCCGCAGGTACCTCGACCGGCGGAGCTGTCGTAAGGCGGCGGCGCTGGCGATCGAGGCCGAGCTGATCGCCGAGTATGAGGCGATGAAGAGGCCGCAGCCTGGAGCTGCCGGGGCGGCCACAGCAGAGACGATCGAGGCGCGGAGCTCGGTCGAGGTGGAGCGCATGCCTGAGCAGATCGCGAGGGAGCGCGCTCCTTCGAGGATCGCAGCTCAGGTCCCGAGGAGGCGGCGGGTCGTGGTGACCGCCACCTCGCCAACAACAACAACAACAACAACAACAACAACAACGCCGGCGCACGTGCCGACATTCGCCGAGTTCGCGGAGCGCTACCTCGCGCTCCAAGATCCGACGAGGTCGGATCTACGCAACAAGGTCCGCAACCTCCGGCTGCATCTGCTCCCGGAGCTCGCGCACCTGCGGCTCGACGCCATCACATCGATGGCGATCGACAGGCTGCGAGCGAAGATGCGGGCGCCGACGGACGAGGTCGCGAATTCTCGGCGGTCGGCGGGGCGCAAGGAGGCGCCCGGTGTGCGCGGCGGAAGGGCGGGCGGAAGAGCCCGCGGACGATCAACAACGTGCTCACGACCTTGCGGACGATGCTGCACCTCGCCCTCGACTACCAGCTCATCGAGCGGGTGCCGAGGATCCGCATGGAGAAGGCGGAGCTCCCCGACCCGGTCTTCCTCGAAGAGGAGGAGATCGATCGGCTGGTGGCGGCGGTGCCGGTGGAGTGGCGGCTCTTCGTGCTCACGGCGGTGAGGACCGGCCTACGGCGCGGCGAGCTGATGGGGCTGCGGTGGGACGACCTTCGGTTGGAGGTCGAACGACCCAGCCTACGGGTGCAGCGCAGCGTGAGGCAGGAGGACGGGGGCAAGCTGGGTGAGAAGCCGCCCAAGGGGGGCAAGCCCAGGTCGGTGCCGCTGACGCGCGATCTCGCCGCCGCGCTACACACCGCGCGGCCCACGACGGTGCATCGCACCTCGCTGGTCTTCCCGGGGCCTCTCCAGGGCTACCTCGATCACCAGCGGATCTGGAAGATGCTCGTCCAGGCTGGCAAGGACGCCGGCCTCGACAAGCACGTCCACCCTCACCTCCTCCGCCACACCTTCGCCTCTCTCTGCTACAAGCGCGGGATCCCCCCGCAAGTGGTCCAGCTCTGGCTCGGCCACGCCCACATCACCACCACCGAGCGCTACGCCCACCTCGCCCCGAACGCGGGCGAAGATCTCATCGACCTGCTGGTATCTCCCGCAGGAACAACAACCCCCGCGGCCCCCTGCGCGATCCGCGGTAACACCACAGGTAACACCAAGGGGGGTCAAGAAACGTAAAACGCCGCCTAGGGGGTCCTAGACAGCGTTCCAAGAGTGGGCGCGACAGGTGTCGAAGGACCCAAACGAGCCGAGCAAGAAGTCAAGGATTTCGGGGAGTTGCTGCCTAAATGCTCGACATCGCACGCGATTCTAGACACCGTCGCGCCCAACTACGCCCAACAGCTCCCAAGTGCGCCCTGAAGTTGGTGCCACCAAGGTGCCACCAGCGCGGAGCGCGCAGTCATTCCTCCCAGGCATCAAAACAACTGGCCTAGTTTTTGCCTTACCCGCCTCCTACCTCAGTGCTCGTCCGCCGTCACCTCGTCAACTTCCTGGAGCGCGTCCAGGAGGGCGTTGACGGGCCGACGGCTCACCGCGGAGCGGCGCCGAAGTGGCGGGCCGCCTCCACCTCAGTGTCCGGGGCCCGCCCCGAGGGGGCGAGGCTTGTCGGGGTTCGTCGTGTCTGCGACCATCGCGCGCATGCTCGAGAAGGTCGCGTTCAAGGGGTTCAAAGCGCTCGCGGACGTGACGATCGAGCTGGAGGCGCTGACGGTGCTGGTCGGCGCGAATGGGTCGGGCAAGACGTCGGTGCTGAAGGGGATCGATCTGCTCGGGCAAGCGGCGGAAGAGGCCGCGTCGAGCGACGACCTGCGCGAGCGCCTTGGCCGGATCGTCGACCTCCAGAACGCCGAGACTCGGAGCTGGGACCAGGCGGAAAGTCCGAGCGTGTCCGGGCGTCATCAGAAGCTCGTGTTGGAGCTCCTGTTCCTTACTGCGGCGATCCAACTGAACCACGATGACGGGACATCTCATAGCCTGCCGTCGTGGAGTCACCTCGTGTACAATAATGTGCCCGAGACGTTGCGTCGGCATTTGCAGCCGAATAGTCCTTTTCGCCGGGAGTTCTCCCCGTGTGTGCGGCTCCAGCTCGATCCTGCGCGCCTCGCGGAGCCATCGTTTCTGGATGCCTCGGATGAGTTCCCGCGGCTTCGGCACGACGGCCAAGGACTAGCCTCGCTGGTGGCCTACTTCCTGGAGACCCGCTCCGAGGCGCTGGAGCAGATCGAGGCCGGCCTGCGCGCGGTCGTCCCGCACATGCGCCGCCTCCGCGTGGTGCCAACGCCCGTCACTCGCCAGGAGAAAGAGATCCTGCGGATCAACAACGAGGCCCTCATCCGCGAGGTCAAGCACACCTACCGCGGGCATCGCCTTGAAGTCGAGGTCGAAGGCCAGGGCTATGTCCCCGCGCACGAGCTCAGCGATGGCACGCTGATCACGCTCGGGCTCTTCGCCGCCCTGCTCGGCCCACAGCGGCCGAAGATCCTGCTGCTGGACGACATCGACCGCGGACTCCACCCTGCGGCCCAGCGCGTGCTCGTCGAGCGGCTGCGCGAAATCCAGAAGAGGGTCCAGATCGTCTGTACTTCGCACTCCCCGTACTTCCTCGACGCTCTAAGGCCGGAGGAGGTGCGGGTGATGAAGCTCGATCGGCAACGGCACGCCCACTGTCGGCGGCTCACGGAGCACCCCGAGTGGGAGTCATGGAAGGATTCAATGACCCCGGGCGAGTTTTGGAGCACGGTCGGCGAGGATTGGGTGTTCGCGGAGGAGGAGTAGCCCGTGATCTTCTTCTTCGCAGGCGAAGACCGCGGGCACTTCGAGGCGGGGTCGTCCGTCGCGTTACGTGTGCTCAAATCGAGCGTGGGCTGGTTCGAGGACACGCCCGTCGCGTGGCGAGGTCCCGAGGCCGATCACCAGTGGTTCAAGTTCAAGGATGCGATGTCCCTCGCGCGAGCGGCGGGGATCCAGACCACTGGGGGCTTCGGAGGGGGCGCTCGGGAGTTCGAAGTACGCGCCTACCGGGCGATGATGCTCCTATGGAAGAAGCTGGCCGAAGATCTCGGCCGCCGCGGCGAGGATGTGGTCGCCGGTTTTATCCTGCGCGATGAGGATGGCGAGCCGCGACGTCGTGCGGGGGCCGAGCAGGCCCGCTCGACCGTCTCGCTCCGCTTCAAACTCGCCCTCGGCTTCTGCGTGCCCGAAGTCGAGAGTTGGTACCTCTGCGGCCTCGAGCCAGAGGACGATGCCGAACGCGCCCGGCTCGACGCGCTGCGCCGGCGCCTCGGCTTCGACCCACGTCGCTCCTCCGAGCGCCTGACCTCGACCGCTCGGGGATCCGAGCGCGACGCGAAGAAGATCTTGAAGGGACTGATCGGCGAGGTGCCCGAGCGACGCGCGCGTTGCCTCGATCTGCCTGTGGAGCACCTCCGCGAACGAGGGGCGACATCTGGCCTCAAGGACTTCGTCGCCGAAGTGGAGGCGGAGATCGTCCCAGCGCTCAATTCCGGACACGTACGCCGGTGACGAGGCGCGGGACTGCGCCATCGCTTCCACCTGCGAAGCGCATTTATTCGCGCCCGCCGCGCCCATCGCACTACCATCAGCTCACCTGTGAGGAAGGGTCGGCGCCGTAGGCGGGCGGGAGGGCGCGGAGCTGGGCGCGGCGCCGCCTCGCCCTCGCCCTCGCCGCCTGCGCTCCGCACATCCCTCCCCGCACCATCGACGCGGCGGACGACCCTCCCTCCCGCTCCGCCCGCCTCACCCCCACGATCCCTGAGCGCCTCACGCCCGCGGCCCCACCTCCGGCGCGCCCTCAGCCCCAAAGGGCCCAACCCGCCCCCGATCTCGAGGTCATCGACGGCTACTTCTTTTAGCGACCAACCAATCCGGGGTCATCACCATCGACCGCCCTGGAGGTAACGAAGCAGAGAGGCCAGCTCCAGCGAACCTCGTGGTGGATAGATAATCTCCCAAGTGACGACCAGATCCCCCTGCTTATGCTTGCTCCGCACCCCTTCCCCCTTGATCCGAACCTCCGCTGGGTCGCCGAAGTCCAGGAATAGCTCAAACGTGTTCCCCCACGGAGATACCACGGTCACGCCCTCTCGCATGTAGATCTGATAAAAGGAGATTCGGACCCCCATGTGTAGATCCACCCCCTTGATCGTCCACGGGACGCTCTCGACGTAGCCACCCACTGTCACAATAAGCACCCAGGGGGTCCCGGATCCCTTACCTCTTCTGCGCCACACTTTTCCGACCGGACACCCCGGCGCGACCTTGATCACCACCGTCCCGTGCGCGGTCTCCAGGGGCAGTTCACCGCCGAGCAGCGCGATTGCCCACGGAACCCGGATGGTGACCCAAACGTCACTCGGTGGCGGCGGCGGTGGTGGCGGCGGCGGCGGCGGCGGCGGCGGTCGCGGCGGTGGCGGCGGCGGCGGCGGCGGCGGCGGTGGTGGTGGTGGCGGCGGCGGCGGCGGTGGCGGCGGTGGTGGTGGCGGCGGTCGCGGCGGCGGCGGCGGCGGCGGCTCCGCTCGGCGTCGGATCCCCTCTCGCTCCGCCTTGATGGCCTGATAGGCCTCGTTGATCCTCGACGCGAAGGCCGCCACTTGAGAGTTACCCGGATGGCGGTCCGGGTGCCAGGCGCTCATGAGCCGTCGCCACGCGCGCGGCGCCGGCGATGTTGCCGAGGCGGCGGCGCGTGACGGTGGCGAGCTGGCCGCGTGCAGGATCGTGGCGGAGGACGTGCAACTCGTAGGTGATCCAGGGGCCGAGGGCGGCCCACATCTTGGAGAGCTGGTGGAGACGCTTGGACCTCGGTCTCCGGCTGGCGCCACCTCCTCGATCGCCTTCTCCCCTGGCGGCGGCCGAAGGAGCCGGGCGAGGTTCACGAGATCGCCCGCGAACTCCGGGCTGGCGTCGCCGGTCGTGCGCGTATTCATCCGGGGACGGATTTGTGCTCGTGTGATAGAGTCGGCGGCGTTGGAGCGGGTTGGTGGATAGTCCGTGTATTTTCGTGTCATCCAGTCCTCGCGCGACGCGCTGTCGTTCGAGGTGATCTTCGACGACGAGCGGGTCGGCCTCCTGTGCGGCCCCTTCGCCGATCGAGACGCCGTCGTCCGGGCGATCGAGGCGGTGGTGGCCGGCTTGCGGGAGGGCTCCGCCTCGCTGGTGACTGATGGCGCGAGCTACCGGGTCGCCGTGCACGGCCGCGACGGCGAGCCGCTGGCGATGGGACCGCCGCTCACCACCCCGGCCGAGGTCGACGCCGACGTGGCGACGATGCGCCGCTGGGTCGCCGCGTCGCAGCGCTATCGGATCTCCTTCCCCGCCCGACGGGCTCGGCGTCGGGTCGAGAAGGCGGCTCTCCGCTACGACCTCGAGGAGCGCTCGCGCTCCGGTGCGGCCGGGTTCGAGCGGCTCCGGCGCGCCAGCGATGGCCTCTACACCGTCCATTTCAACGACGAGCGCGGGATCGCGTTGATAGTCCTCGCCGGCTTCTCGTCCCGCTCCGCCGCGGAGAAGGGGCTGCGATCACTCCTCGCGGCGGGCGCTGAGGCCCGCTGGTATCAGCGCGGCGTCGACGGCGGGCGAGTTTACTTCGTCGTCAAGGCGCGCAACGGGCGTGAGATCGCCCGCAGCCGGTGCTTCGCCAGCGACGCGGAGATGGAGGCCGCGATCGCGTGGGCGTGCGCTCAGTTGACGCTCGACCTCGCGCGCGCGCCCGAGCGGAGCCGCGGCGCCCGTCGGCGCGTGACCAAGAGTGACTATGTTTTGACCCGACGCTCGACCTCGGGCGCCCCAGGCTTCGAACGCTTCCGCGGCGACGACGGTTGCCACTACTTCCACTACAACGATGAGCGCGGCGAGGGCCTGCTCTTCAGCCACGGCTATGGATCGGCGGCGACCCGCGACTCCGGCGTCCGCTCCCTGCTCCTGCTGGCGAGGGGCCGCGAGTGCGTGCGTATCGTCGAGCGAGGCCTCTACTTCGTCCTCGTCGCCGCTAACGGCCGCGCCCTCGTGCGGAGCCGGCGATGCCGCGATCGCGCCGAGCTCGACGGGGCGATCGCCTGGGTGCTACAGACGATCGGCGAGTATGGCGAAAAGGCCGGGATCGAGCTCGAGCGGTCGATGCATATTCGGCTCCCGGTCGAGGGCGACGAGCGCGATGACGACGAGGGGGAGAGCGACGAGCGCGACGACGAGGAGGACGCGGGCGACGCAGGCGAGGATGAGTCCGCGGAGGAGCGCGAGCCCGCATCGACGGAGGGGATCGACAGGGGCGAGGTGTCCGAAGCGGTGCTGGCGGTTACGGCGCTCACTGCCCTGCGGGACGCATCGTCCATCTCGAGTTCGCCGACGGCGGGGCAGGGGGTGGAGCGAGCAGCGGGGGCTGAGCGGGAGGCGGGGGTGGAGCGAGCAGCGGGGGCTGAGCGGGAGGCGGAGGCGGAGCGAGTCGCGGAGACAGAGCGGGAGGCGGAGGCGGAGCGAGTCGCGGAGGCAGAGCGGGAGGCGGAGGTGGAGCGAGTCGCGGAGGCAGAGCGCGCGGCCGCGGCGGAGCGAGTCGCGGAGCGAGCGGCGGAGGCAGAGCGCGCCGCGGCCACACGAGTGGCGGAGCGAGCGGCGGAGGTGGAGCGCGCAGCTGCGGCCACACGAGCGGCGGAGCGAGCGGCGGAGATGGAGCGCGCAGCTGCGGCCACACGAGCGGCGGAGGCGGAGCGCGCAGCAGCGGCCACACGAGCGGCGGAGCGAGCGGCGGAGGTGGAGCGCGCAGCAGCGGCCACACGAGCGGCGGAGCGAGCGGCGGAGGTGGAGCGCGCAGCAGCGGCCACACGAGCGGCGGAGGTTGAGCGCGCAGCTGCGGCCACACGAGCGGCGGAGCGAGCGGCGGAGGCAGAGCGCGCAGCTGCGGCCACACGAGCGGCGGAGCGAGCGGCGGAGGCAGAGCGCGCAGCTGCGGCCACACGAGCGGCGGAGCGAGCGGCGGAGGCAGAGCGCGCAGCTGCGGCCACACGAGCGGCGGAGCGAGCGGCGGAGGCAGAGCACGCAGCTGCGGCCACACGAGCGGCGGAGCGAGCGGCGGAGGCAGAGAGCGCAGCAGCGGCCAAACGAGCGGCGGAGGCAGAGAGCGCGGCAGCGGCGGAGCGAAGAGCAGCGGCAGAGCGAGCAGCGGAGGCGGAGGGCGCGGCAGCGGCGGAGCGAAGAGCAGCGGCAGAGCGAGCGGCGGAGGCCAAACGCGCCTCGTCGTCGCCGACCGCCCCGCCGACCGCCCTGGGAGCCCGCGCGACGCGGCCGCGCCTGGTGATCGGCGGGATCCTGCTCCTCGCCGCCCTCGCGCTCTTCGTGATCGTCGGGCCCCGGCACGCCTCGACGACCGGCACGTCGGCGTCGACGGGGCCCAGGACCGGAGACGAGCGTCCGGGGTGGCGCGCGCGTCCGAGGCGTGGCGACTCGAGCGAGCGGGCAGGCGACGGTGACACGGACGATCATGGGGACACGCCCCCCTACGCGCCCGCCAGTGGCCCGCCCGTTGATCTGGCCGCCTGCCCGGCGAGCCCGGATCCGGCCCTCGGGGTGGCGATCACGCCCTTCGAGCCGAGCGCTGGCGCGCCGCTCCGGATCTTCGCGGCGACCTTCGCCAGCGACGCGCCGATCGAGGTCCACGTCTTCGACGACGACGGGCGGGCGATCCCCGGCCTCGACGCGCAGGCCCTCGCTGGGTCCCCGAGCGCGGCGCTCGCCACCTGGCGGGCGCCGACCGCCGGTAGCCACCGCGTCGGCGTCGTCCAGGGCGGCGTCGTCGTCGGCTGTAGCGATCTCGAGGTCGCCGCCGCGACCTCTCCGGCCGACTCATCCCCCGAAGGCGTCGTCTGGCCGGTCCTTCGCGCCTGGACCGACGGCGAGGAGGCCCTCTACAGCGCCTGGTTGCGCGAGCTCTTTCGGGCCGCGCCGGATCAGGCGCTCAGCGTCGAGCGCCTCGACGTCCTCACCGCCGATCCCGCGCGCAACCTCCTCCATGGCGCCCTCGGGCTCGACGAGGACGCCCCCGGAGAGCCCGGCCTCCGGCTCGTCCCCGACTGCGCCGACGTGCCCTACACCCTCCGCGCCTACTGGGCGTGGAAGCGGCGCCTCCCCTTCGCGTTTCGGATGTGCTCGCGCGGTCGCCCCGGCGAGCCGCCACGCTGCGCCGATCCTCGCTCGAACCTCGTCGCCGGCCCCGGCGATGCCGGCCGTGGCCCCGAGCTCGACCGGGTCCAGCGCTTCTTCCAGCGGACGCTCGCCTGGGGCGTGCACACCGGCAACGGGCGGACCGCCCGCGACGATCCGCGGAGCGACTTCGTCACGGTCCCGATCGCCGGCGACGCGCTCCGCCCGGGGACCGTCTACGCCGACCCCTTCGGCCACATCCTCATCGTCGTCGAGCTCGTGCCGGCGAGGGGCGGCGAGCCCGGGGCAGTCTTCGCCATCGACGGCCAGCCCGACGGGAGGATCACCCGCCGTCGCTTCTGGGAGGGCTCGTTCCTCTGGGACCCCGACCCGACGCTCGGCGCCGGCTTCAAGCGCTTCCGGTCGGTCGTCGCCGGTGAGGGCGGGATCCGCCAGCTCGACGACGCGGCCCTCGTCGGCGCGGTGGGCCCGATCCCCGCGTGGGACGAGGCCGCGCTCCCCGGCCACGACGACTTCCATGACGCGGTCTTCAGCCTCGTCGATCCGCCCCCCTGGGATGCGGCGCGAAGGCAGCGTGACACGGTGCTCGCCCTCGCCGAGCTCGTCCAGGCGCGGGTCGTCGCGGTCGCCCGTGGGGACGAAGTGCGCCGCGGTCGTCGCGGACCGGTGGCGATGCCCCACGGCTTCAAGGTCTTCGAGACTACCGGCGCCTGGGAGAACTTCGCGACCCCCGGTCGCGACCTCCGCCTGCTGATCGCCATCGACATCGTCCGCGGCGTCGCCAAGCGGGTACGCGCGCGGCCCGAGCTCTTCGTCCGCGGCGGCGAGGGCGAGGCGAGTGCCCTTGAGCGCGAGCTCGCCGAGCTCCTCGCCGATCCGCGGTGGGCGATCACCTATCAACGCAGCGACGGGAGCCCGTGGACCCTCACCCTCGCGGAGATCGTCGCCCGCCGCGACGGCCTCGAGCGCGCGTACAACCCCAACGACTGCCCCGAGCGTCGGTGGGCGGCGCTGGCGGGGAGCGAAGAGGCGTCGACCTGCGACGCGACCGCGCCGGCTGAGCAGCAGGCGCGGATGGAGAAGCAGCGGGCTTGGTTCCGCGATCGTCGGCCGCCGCCGCGCGGCACCTGAGCGTCCGGTCCACCCAGCCTCGACGACGACATCGCGGCGCCCTGCGGGCGCGTGAAGGTCACTCGTCCTCGCCGAGGGGCCCGGGGCGAGCCCGATCCTTCATGTTGCCGGCCGTGTCCGCCCGGTCGCGGACTTCAACCCGCACGCCCCCCTCGGCGAGCGCGTTCACGCGGCTCCTAACATCGCACAGCGCGTGCTCGCGCGGATCCTCCGCGAGGCCCCTCCTTCTCTGGCCTTGTCGGCGACATAGCGACAGTTGAGGGGGCACAGCCTCGCATGATAGCCTGCCGTCTTCTAGTGACAGCGAGTAGGCATGAGCGAAGTGACACGCCCCGTCCTCTTCTTTGATGGCGTCGAGAGCCTCGTCGATCTCGGCAAGCGGCCCGAGCACGCGATCGCCCGGGACATCACGATCGAGGCGTGGGTCTACGCGACCGCCGAGACCAAGTGGGCAGGGGTCGTCTCTCGGATCTGGGACACAGGGACCAACGAGAGCGGCTATGGGATCTGCCTAAACGGACAGAGGGGGTACTTCGGCGCGTTCGTAACGACGACCGGGCCGTCCGGCAACTTCGACGTCTACCGCTCGTCTGGAGCGGACACGCTCCCGCTCAACGAGTGGCACCACGTCGCGCTGACCTACGACGGCGCCGCGGTGCGGCTCTACGTCGACGGCGACTTGCGGGCGACGTTCGCCCAGACGGGCGCGATCCTCTACACATTCGACAACGCCCTGACCATCGGGGTCTACCGCGACGACAACGAGCGGATCCACTTCACCGGGCGGATCGCCGAGGTCCGCCTCTGGAGCGTCGTCCGGACCCAAGCCGAGGTCACTGCCACGATGTCGACCCCGCTCGCGGGGGACGAGCACGGCCTCGTCGGCTACTGGCCGCTCGACGAGGGCGAAGGCGCCGCGGCGCACGACCGCAGCGCCACGCTCGCCCACGGGACGATCGTCGCCGGGCTGTGGGAGGTGATGCCCGTCCCCTTCGCCGTAGCGCCGCCGCACCCCGAGCCCGCGCCGCCACACCCCGAGCCCGCGCCGCCGCGAGCGCTTGAGCCCGCCAACGTCGCCCCCCGCAGCGTCGTCCTCCGCGGCGCGGCCCTCCGCCGGATCCAGGCGGTCACCCACGAGGGCAAGGTGCTGCTCTTCGGCATCGACGCGGCCGGACGGGTCCACTACAGCGTCCGCCAGAGCGGCTTCGAATCCAGCGCCCTCGCCGGCGCCTCGATCTCCCCCGGCTTCGAGGACTGGCGGCTCTTGCCGCTCGCCGCCACCATCGACGACCCCTCGGTCCGCGCGCTCGAGGAGGCCACGCTGACCACCACTGGCGTCGATCAGGGGGGCGATCCGCGGCCCGCCGAGCCGCTCCTGCGATCGCGCTACGCGGCCGACGATCCGGGGGCGGATCCCGAGGGGGCGCTCGCCCTCGTCTCGGGGCTGGGGCACCTCTACGTCTTCCGCCAGTCGCGGCAGGGCGCGCTCCTCGCCAATCGCTTCATCCTCGACGGGATGACCAATCAGCTGGTGCCCAAGCTCGAGGTCCGCTTCCAGCGCAGCCGCCAGCGGCATCGGCCCCGGAGCACGACGAAGCGGTCGCGGGGCGACCTCCAGGACGTCGACACGCTCGGCTTCAAGGACATCGAGAAGAACAACTTCTACGAGCCGGCGGTCGAGCTGAGCTTCATCAAGGGCGTCGATCGCGGCCGCTTCGCCGTCGTCCTCGTCCCGACCGCCGATCCTGACGTCTCCCGGTGGCACATTTTCCACTGGGACGAGGGGGCGAAGCGGCTGGTGCTGAACAGCGTCTGCAGCTCTCGCGCGGGGCTCTTCGACCTCCGTGATCGCCAGATCCTCGGGCCTGCGGCGGGCGCCGACGGGGCGCGCTACTCCAGTGCGAGCGGCATCGTCACCCGGGAGATCGAGCTCGATGGCCGGATCGTCGTCGACAGGTTCGGGGCCGCGGCCTTCCACCGCCAGGTCGAGATCCAGTCCGACTCCGGGTCCCAGCTCTGCCGCGAGGGGTTGCAGGTGATGGTCGCCGCGCCGGTCGCCGACGAGGAGGGCGTGCGGACGACCGCGGCCCTCTGCTTCGCCGTCGGCATCGACGGCGAACTCTCCCGGATCGAGCGGACGCCGCGGCTCGAGGACCTCAGGTCGATCCACCGCGAGGTCCTCCTGCCGCTCAACGATCTCGACGGCATCCGGGCCTACGCGAGCGCCCAGCCGCTCGCCGCGGGCTCGGTCTCCGGCCTTCACGTGGGGCCCGACGACCGCGTCCTCCTCCGCACGGAGAGCGTCGTCCCCGATCACCTCGGCCCCGGCGGCGCGATCGAGGTCAAGCACACGCGCTCCTTCGACGGCCTCCACAGGGTCGTCGCCGCCGGCGGCGACGCGATCGAGATCGAGGCCGCGCTCCGCGGGCGAGAGCCCGGCGCGTGGGCCGAGGTCCGCGGGCACGAGGCCGGGCTGGTCTTCGACGGCATGATCACCGGCTACGAGGTGGTCGGCGCCAACCGGATCCGGGTCATCTGCGCGAGCCACGACCTCGTCGAGGGCGACGAGGTCCAGATCTCGGGCCTCGGCGCGTACGACGGCACGCACACGATCCTCGAGGTCGACGGCGAGCGCCGTGCCATCACCCTCGACGTCCCCTGGCGGGGCGGCGAGGTGATCGACATCAAGTCGATCAAGCGGCGGGGCCTCTGCTTTGACGGCGCCGGCGACTACCTCCTCGCCGAGGGGGTCCCGCGGCCCCCGGCGGACTGGCGGCGCCCCTTCGCCCGAACGCTCTCCTGTTGGCTGAACGTCGCCAGCCTCGACCCCCGCGGCCAGTGCCTGGTCATGGACCGCGACGGCCTCGTCACCCTCCGGCTCGACGAGTCCGGCCGCGTCGAGGCGAGCGCGCGGCTCTCCAACGGCGAGTCGCTCAGGGTCGTCGACCCGTCCCCGCTGGTCGCGGACCCGCGGCGGTGGATCCACTACACGCTGGTCCTGACCTACGAGGCGGCGGCGCGGGAGAGCGCCTGCCGGCTCTACCGCGACGGCCGTCGGGTGGAGAACGTCACCCCGCCCGCGGCGTGCCTCCGCCTCGACGGCGCCGGCCACCTCGTCGGCCCCGGGCCAGAGATCGCGGCGACGGACGCGTACAGCGTCGAGCTGTGGTTCAGGCCCGAGATCATGACCCAGCCGATCTCCACCGGCCTCTTCCGCTGCAGCTCGAAGGGGGGGGCCGCCCTCCAGATCGAGCTGAACGGCAAGGGGCTCCTCCGCCTGCGCCTCCCCGACGACCGCTTCGTGTGGATCGGCAAGATCTCGACGGAGTGGCAGCACCTGGCCGTGTGCTACGCGATGCCGCGGCTCACCGTCTACCTCGACGGCGCCCTCGTCGCCGCGCTCGACGACGCGGCGGCGCGGCCCAGCGGCTTCGCGCGCGTCGAGCTCGGCCGCGGGCTCTCGCTCGCGCGCGAGCCGAGGCTCTTCCGAGGGGGGCTCGCCGAGGTCCGCCTCTGGGATCGCTGCCTGGAGCCGGAGGAGGTCGTCGCTCGTATGCGACGCCGCGTCGATCCAGGCGCGACTGGCCTCCGCGCCTGCTGGCCGCTCGACGAGCGCGCCGGGACCCGCGCCGGCGAGGCGGTCAGCGGGGCAGCGCTGGTCCTCAAGGGGGGCGGGCGCTGGGGCGACGTCGGGCCCCGCCTGGTCGATTCTCGATCCGACCTTCGGGACAGGTTGTTCAGCCCGTCTCCGTACCACATGGCCCGGGTCGTCCTCGCGTCGGCGGGTGATCTCGTGGTCGAGGCGCCGATCTCGACCCCGCCGGCCCGCGCGGCGCGGACCCTCGAGGCGTGGTTCTTCGCCGATCAGGAGCTCGGCGCCCTGCCGATCGTCTCCCGCTCAGGACCCGCTCCGGAGGAGCACCGCTCGCTCGCCGTCGGCCCCGACGGGAGGCTCGCGGTCGAGGGCGGCGGCGCCTCGTGGCGGGGCACCCGGAGGCTCCACGCGCGGCGCTGGTACCACGTCGCGGTGACCTTCGGCGCCGCGGGAGAGCCCGCGGGCGCCTGGATCGACGGCGCGGCGGAGCGGCTCTCTGACGCCGCGCCGGTCGAGCCACCGATCCGCCCCGTCGCCGCCGTCCGTCTCGCCGCCGACTTCCGCGGCCGCTGCGGCCGCGTCATGCTCTGCGACGTCCGGGTCTGGGCGCGCGAGCGGACGTCCGACGAGATCGCGGCGGCGCTCTACACCCGCCACGCCGGGATCGAGGCCGATCTCATCGGCCTCTGGCCGCTCGAGCACGCGGCGCTCCACGACTTCACCAGCTACCGCAACCACGCGGCGCCCCGCGCCGGCCGGCCGGCCTTCCGGGTCTGCGATCACCTCTTCCCGGAGCCCGACTACCGTGACGCGTGGAGCTGCCACGGCGGTCCGTTGACGACGCTGACCGACGATCCAGCCGCGCCGACGCTGATCGACGGCGCCGTCAACGGGCTCTGCGTCGAGCTCTGGTGTCGCCCGCAGAGCGGCGGGAGCGCCTGCCTCCTCGAGCTCCTCGACGACGGGGCTCCGCCGCTCCGCGTCCACCTCAGCGATGACCTCCGCGTCGCGATCGAGGTCACGCCCGGCCACCTCGAGCAGCTCGACGTGGCCCTGCCCCTGGGGCAGTGGACGCACGTGGCCATCACCCTCGCGGCCGACGGCGCGCTGAGCTCCTACCTCAACGGCTCCCTCGAGCAGGAGGTCTCGACCGATGGCGCTCGCCTCGAGCGGAGCGCGATCACCCTCGGGGGCTGGGCGGGTGAGATCGCCGAGGTCCGGGTCTGGAACAAGGTCCGGACGCAGGCTGAGGTGCGCGAGGCGCTCTTCACCGCGATCCGCGGCGCCCGGCCCAACCTGGCGGCGTGCTGGAGCGGGTCCTCGAGCGGCCTCTCCGACCACAGCGGCCGCGGCCACCACATCCCCGCGGACGGGGCCTCGCGGCGCACGAGCGCGCCGACGCTGGTCCGCGCCGGGGCGGCGGTCGATGTGATCATCGGCGCCCGGCTCGACGGCGACGGGCCCGCGGAGTGCCTGCGCGGCAGGCTCTCCGACGTCCGCGTCTGGGAGATCGGCCTCGACGACGACACGGTCCGCGATCAGATGTGCGTCGCCCTCTCCGGGGCGCCCCGTGGCCTCGCCGCGAACTGGCGCCTCGGTGGGATCTTCGACGACGGCGACGTGCGTTTCGCCCCGGACTTCTCCCCCCATGAGATCCGCGCCGTGGTCTACGGCGACGTCTTCGTCGGCGCGCGGAGCCTCCCGCGGCGGACCGCGAAGGACCTCGACGTCGCGCTCTTCCGCAACGACGACCTCGTCGCGGTCAGCCCCAGGGGCCTCTACCGCGAGACCTTCGAGCTCCGCCTCGACGGCGGCGTCGATCCCGAGCCCTACGGGGCGGCGATGGCCGAGCTCTTCGTGCCTCGCTTCTGGGGGAAGGCGAGCCGCGTCGCCGAGGCCAAGCTGCCGATCGTCGCCGAGCACGTGTCGATCACCCCGATCGGCGCCGACGGCTGGTACCGCGTCGAGAGCCAGCTCGTCATCCCCGAGTCGGTCCGGCTGCTCCGGCTCTTCGAGCTCGCGGTCCGGCCGCTCCCCGGCTTCGCGTGGGAGGTGCTCGAGGTCCGCAAGCACCGCCTGATCAACGTCTCGGACGCGATCACGCGTGAGCGCTACCGAGAGGCGATCAGCCTCCCTCGCGCGGGCGGCGACCGCCGCGAAGGCGACGCGCGCCTCGCCGCCGTCGTCGCCGCGGAGCAGGCGCACCTCGAGCTCGTCGCTGCGATCACGTCGTTGACCCGCCGGCTCGACGCCCTCGCCGACAAGATCGCCTACCAGGCCGAGCTCGACCAGCTCAGGACCCGTGAGGTCGAGCTGCGCGGCCTCCTCGCGGTGACCGCGCAGAAGCTCGTCGCGCTCGATGGCGACGTCACGAAGCACAAGTTCCGGATCGTCAACAACGACGGGAAGTACTGGCGCGTCGAGGGCACCGACCTGCGGGTCGGAGACGCCGCGAGCGCGCAGATCTACACCTGCACCCACCTCTTCGGAAACACCTACGATCTCCTCATCGACGGCAGGGTGTCGAACCCCGCACCGATGCCGTTTCCCCCGCAGCGCTGCCGCAGCGCGGGCGGGGGTAGGATCAGCCTCAGTGTCGCTGGCTGGAGGGGCTGGTCGCAGATCATGGACTCCGGGGGCCATAGCCTGATCACAGACGGCAACTTCGTGTGCGCGAAAAAGGCGTCGATGGGGTGGAGCTGGAAGTCGGTCGGTCTGATCTCCGACGCCCTCGTGACCTTCGAGGAGCTGAAGCGCCGTCAGGGCGCCGACCAAGCCGAGCTAAGCAACAACCTGCAGCGGCAGAGCTACCTCGCGGGGCTCCTCGGCGGCCAGGAGAGCCCTGCCGCACTCACGCTCGAGCGCGACGCCCTCCGGCTCGAGGTGCCGGGGCGGCGCGCCGCCCTCGACGCCGCGAGCGCCGCCCTCGTCGACTTCATCCGCGCCCAGCAGGCGCGCGCGCTGACGATGCCCGAGCTCCGTCGAGACGCACGCGGCCTCGCGACCCTCGGCCTCGAGCTGACCTACGTCGACCCCGCCGGCCCGCTCCACGTCAGCGAGAGCGTCGAGGGCGAGGTCCACCTGAGCTACGTCGACGCGGCCGGGCGGATGCGCTTGACCCGCTATGACGCCACCGCCGACGCCCGCAACGCGGCGTTTGAGCAGTGGATCCCCGACGGTCTCCGGGCTTGCCCCGACTTCTCCGCGTCGGCGGTCGAGCTCCGCTTCGCCCGCCCCCTGGCGCTCCCCGAGGACCTCTGGACGGTCGAGGTGTGGTTCCAGCACCCGCTGCCCGAGGGCGCCGGCGGCGAGTACCAGCTCCTCGTCGGCCGGGACGCGAGCAACGGCCCCCTGGTCGTCAAGCGCGGCGGCCAGCTCGGCTCCCTCATCGACGGCTACTTCCTCGACAGCGGCGTCGACCTCGACGTGCTCGCGCCAGGGTGGCACCACCTGGCCGTGACCGCTCGCCGGGGCGCGAGTCGCTTCTACGTCGACGGGCTCGCGGCCGGCCGCGAGGCGGCGGCGCGCGTCCGCGACGTCCTCGGGCTCCAGGGCGCCCAGGACGGGGTCCGCGTCGAAGACCTCACGACCTTCCCGACCGAGCGCTTCACCGTCGACTTCTGGATCAAGACGACCGCCGCGACCGGGTGCATCTTCGCCTACGGCGGCGAGCTCCGGCTCTCCGATCCCGGGGCGCTCAAGCTCCGCCTCTTCGCCGACGTCGCGCTCGCGGAGACGATCGCGATCAACGACGGGTACTGGCATCACGTCGTCCTCACCTGGAACAACGAGAGCGGCGAGCTCCGCCTCATCGTCGACGGCCAGCGCGCCCAGCTCGTCACCCAACACGCGGTCGGCAAGCGCCTGACCGCCGGCGCCGATCTCCTCCTCGGCCAGGCGCAGGACGCTGAGGGCGGGCTCATCGGCGGCGCGGCGCTGTCCTGCGAGCTCCACGCCTTCTCCCTCTGGGACAAGGACCTGCCCGCGCGCGACGGCCACGCGCCGATCATCGGCGACGAGCCCCACCTCGCCGGACACTGGTCGATGCAGACGCGCGAAGAGACCGTGATCCGGTCCCTGCCCGGCGGCGTCGAAGAGGAGGAGGACATCGTCTGGGTGGTCGACGCCCGGGCGAAGGGCGGTCACCACGGGGTGCTCCTCGGCGGCGCCTCGCGGACGCTGCCCCCTGCCTTCAGCGGCGACCTCGAGCGCGCGGCCTACAGCGCCGGCGGGGCGCCGCCCCCAGGCCGCCTCGCCGAGCTCCGGGTGTGGAGCAGCGCGCTCGCCGACGACGAGCTCCTGGCCAACAGCAACGTCGCCCTCACTGGCTATGAACCCGAGCTCCTGCACTACTATCCGCTCGATGAGGCGGCGGGGGCGACGATCCGCGACCGCGCGGTCAACGACCCGATCCACGCGTCCCTCGGCGACGCTCGCTGGGTCGCCTGCACCGCGCCGATCGGCGCCACCTCGCCGCACCGCGCGCTGCGGACGCGGTCACTCGTGTCGGTCGACCGGATCCCCGAACGCTTCGCCGCGGGGATCACCTGCGAGTGCTGGCTCTTCGTCGCCGAGCCCGTCGGCGAGGGCGTCGTCGGCGAGCTCTTCGCTCAGCGGCACCGGGACCCGACCGTCGCCGCCTTCCAGATCCGGATCATCGGCGGCACCCACCGGGTCCAGGTCGGCTTCGACGACACCCTCGCGGGCTGGCGGGGCGTCGAGGTCGACGTCCCGCTCCCGCTCGGGACCTGGATCCACGTCGCCGTCGCCTTCGATCGCCGGCGGCTCCAGGTCTTCTTCGGCGGCGAGCTCGTCGCCGACGCGGAGGGGACCCCGTACGCCTTCTCCGGGCGGCGGTCGCCGTGGGCGCTCGCCGATCTCAAGGGCTCGCAGTACGCGCTCACCGAGGTCCGGGTGTGGAACTATCGCCGCTCCCGGGAGGAGATCGCGGGCGCGCGCGAGTGCCCGCTCACCGGCCGGGAGGGCGGCCTCGTCGGCTACTGGGACACGCAAGACGCCGCCGACGGCGGACCTCGCGTCCGCGATCGCGCGGGCGCGCGCGACGCCCTCGTCCACGGCCCCGTCGACCGGGTCGCTTGCCCGCCGCTCAGCGCCGCCGACGGGGTCGTGACCTGCGAGTACGCGACCATCGGCGTCGATCCGCGCGACCTCAGCGCAAAGCAGTCGATGATGCGACGCCTCCGGGTCTTCTCTCGGGGCGGCGCGGTCAACGTCTGGCACGGCCAGCGGATCGAAGAGATGACCCTGACATGGGTGGGCAACGCGCAGTTCAACCCGACCCTCGTCGGCTACATCGAGGGCGCGCCACCCGTCCCATCGGAGAACCTCACGGTCATGGACACCTACGTCGGCGCGACGTCGGTCCTGCTCAGCCAGAGCGAGGACATCCGCTACAGCTGGAGCATGTCCCGCGACCGCTCGAGCGGCGCCAGCCTCGACATGTTCGCCGGCGTCGCGTGGGATGTCAGCGCGGGCGCCGTCGTCCAGACGACGCTGACCAGCGGACGGGTCGGCGCCCGGGCCAACGTCTCGATGGTCGACGCGACCAGCCGAGCGAGCAACATCTCGGCCGAGTCGACCGTGACCAAGATCGACTCGATCAAGCTCACCGGCGCGACCGAGGACAAGGCCCGCTTCCCGACGATCGGGCCCCGCTTCGTCCCGAAGAACGTCGGCTACGCCCAGGTGATCTCGGGGATGGCGGACGTCTTCCTGGTCAAGCTGAAGCGCAGCGGGCGGATGATCAGCTACGACATCCAGCCGGTCCCGGGCGTGCCGCTCGACGTCAACACGATCACCTTCATGATCAACCCGGCCTATCAGATGAGCGGGTCGCTCGACGGGACTATCGGGGCGATGGCGGCGGACGAGCGTTTTTACGGGCACGTCCCCGAGATGCGCGCGCAATACGGCTCCCTCTATCCTGCGAGCTACTTCCGGGTTCGGGAGGCGTACGCGCTCAAGGAGCAGATCGAGCGGATGGACGCCGAGCGCGAGGCCTACTTCAGGAACTTCGACGCGAACGTCGCCGGCTTCGCCGGCCCCTCGCTGGGCGCGAGCGGCGGCGCCGGCGTCGGCCCGGTCGACGGCGGCGACGCGCCCGACGAGGGCGCGATGAGCGACGAGGAGCGCGAGCAGTCGCAGGCGGAGCGCAAGGGCTCGGTGAAGAGCGACTCGGACGCGATGGGCAGGAGCCTGAGCGGTCAGGCGGACGAGCAGCGCGGAGCGATCGCGGGCGTCGGCGCGAGCCCCGAGGAGGAGGCGGCGTCGCTCGCCCAGCTCGAGTCGTGGCAGGCGCGGATGGAGGGCCTGCTGACCCGCGCCGGCAAGCGCAACATCGTCAACACCTACGTCTGGGACGCCGATGGCGGCCTCTACGCCGAGGAGCAGAGCTTCGCGTCGACCGTCGAGCACACGATCGGCGGCTCGTTCTCGATGGACTGGGGCGCGGGTCTCGAGCTCGACGTCACCGCCGGCAACGTCAACCTGATGCTGACCGCGCTCTACTCCGGCTCGATGAGCCAGACCCTCTCGAAGACCGAGAGCTCGAGCACGGGCTTCTCGCTGAACGTCGATCTCAGCGGTGTCGAAGGTTCCGGGGTCACGGACTCGCGGGACTACCCGCTCTCGCCCGGCGTCAAGGTCGATCGCTACCGGATGATGAGCTTCTTCCTCGAGGGGGCGACCCGCCACTTCGAGGACTTCTTCGACTACGTCGTCGATCCCGAGTGGCTGGCGAGCAACGACGAGGAGGCGAGGGCGCTGCGGATGGCGCGCGCCGGCCGGCCGAACAAGACCTGGCGGGTGCTCCACCGCGTGACCTACGTCGAGCGCCCGGCGCTCATGGGCTTCGGCGAGGGCGTCCGGCGCCCAGTGCCGGCCGCCGCCGACGTGATCGCCGGCTACATGGAGAAGCTCACCGCCCACCAGCTCAACCTCCAGGCGCAGATGGACGACGCCCTCGACATCCTGAGGGAGCTCGAGCCCGAGGGCTAGGCCCCGGCGGAGGCGTCGGAGGGGGCACATGGGGGCACGACGATGAGCGGCGACGACGAGGGGCGATCGAGGGGCGGCGGGTCGGCGGAGCGCGGCGACGTCGACGACGGCGGGGGCCGACGGCCGCCGGGAGGGTCGAGGTCGCGGACGGAGAGCGCCCCGCGCAAGGCGACCAAGAGCGGGAGCAAGAAGCGGCCGAAGACCCGGGCGGCGAGGGAGGCGGAGCGCCTCCGGAGACCGTCCGCAGCGCTCGCCAAGGCCGGCCAGGAGCACGGAGATGCGCTCGCCAAGTCGGGCGCCAGGGGCTCGCCGGGCCGACGCCGCCCCCGACCGGGGCCCGCGCTCGGCGAAGATCGCGGTCCCGTGGACGAGAAGCACCGCGCCCCCGATGTCGAGCGCACCGCGTGCCTCACCCACGGCCTCCTGCCCGAGCACTTCCTCCACGCGGCTGAGGCAGGCGAGCTCCAGTCGCCCTCCCGTCGCGGCGAGAAGTCGAAGCGAGCCGGGGATCAGCGGGCCAACGGCGGCACGGCGGTGTACACCCGCGCGATCGGCACGGAGCACGCGGACGTGCCTCCGCACGTCGCAGGCGTGGGCAGCGGCGCGAGCAAGGTGCAGGTGATCATGAGCCCTGAGATCCTCGAGGATGAGGACCACCAGTGGCGCGCCTCGACGTACGACCGCAACGGGTCGCTCCCGGGCTCCGTGCCCGCGGGGAAGCGGGAGCAGGACCTCTCGATCGAGGAGAAGTGGGGGAAGCAGACGAGGAGCGCGCGCAACCAGGAGTTCAACAAGACCGTGGAGACGGGGGGGGCAGCGCACTTGCAGAACGAGCAGGCGCACTACGAGAGCATCCCCCTCAAGGGCACGGTCAGGGGGGTCGTCTGCACCGGCAAGGACGCCTTCGACAAGCTGATGGCGTCACCGCGCGCGACCCAGACCGACGCGACCCACGGGACCATCGAGATCGACGGCGAGCAGGTCCCGGTCGTATTCGTCGATGAGGCCAAGGACGACCGCAGTCTCCTCGACGTCTTGAAGGATGAAGGGATCGCCAACGAGGCCGGACAGGTGCGGTGAGCCCGGCGCGGGCCGGCGGCCCTCCGCCCGGTCGGACCGCGCCGCCCCCGATGAGGTCGACGGTCGCCTGGCCAAGACCGAGGCCCATCTCTGGACGGGCACTAGCTAACGGACGAAGACCGCGAAGGCATCGCCGACGCCGATCGTCTTGTTCTGCACCGCTGTGGTCCAGTTGATGTAGGTATCGCCCGGCGCGTACATGATGCGGATCGGCACGGCGCCGCCGTTCGTGTCCCACATGCAATTGTCCGGCGCGGTGTCGACGTTGAGCCAGCCCTGGTCGCCGGGGCAACCGTTGTAGTTGCGGTTGATGAAAAAGCGGCGTCCCGAGGTGATCTCGCCCGCGATCGAGTACTGGTTGAAGACCATCGCCGGCAGGTCGACGTACGACGACTCGACCAGGGTGTCGTTGCTGTACCAGTCCGTCGCCGTCGTACCCGTCGCGTCGTACTTCCAGAACTTGGCGATCTCCCCGGCCGTGTAGACGTGGACCCGGGCCTGGCTCACCTCGACCTGGTTCTGGTTCCAGGAGGTGCCGACGAAGGCGCCGACGTAGTGCTTGTCCGCCTTCTCGACGTTGAGGAGCGATTCGTCGGCCTCGTTCATCGGGCCACCGTTCCAGAGCGTGAGCGCATCGCCCATCACCCCGGAGCTGACCTTAAAGACCATCATCCAGCCGCCGCCGTCGGTCGTCTGATCGCAATAGGCGCGGAAGGGCTCGGCCGGGCCGTCGCCGTCGAGATCGAGGCTGTAGGCCCCCGACGGGGCCGCCGGGTCAGCCGCCAGGATCGCCGCGCAGCTCGCCGCGATCGCGCAGACGCCCGCGTCACAGAAGGCGCTCTCGCAGTCGCTGGAGGCCGCGCAGAGCAGGCCGGCCGCGCACTTCGAGCAGGTGGCGCCGCCGCAGTCGACGTCGGTCTCGGCGCCGCTGACCAGGCCGTCGGTGCAGGAGGGCGGCGCGCAGAGCTCGGTGCACTCGTCGTCGTTGGCCAGGTTGCCGTCGTCGCACTCCTCGACGCCGACCTGGACATGGCCGTCGCCGCAGACCGCGTCCTGGCAGGCGACGCAAGCGTCGTCATTCAAGGTGTTGCCGTCGTCGCAGGCCTCGCCGTCGTCGACCACCCCGTCGCCGCAGATCGGCCCGCTGGTGGTCTCACCGGTGCTCGTGACACCGCTCGTCGCGCCGGTGCTGGTGTCGGTGGTGTCGGTCGTGGTGGACGTGGTGGACGTGGTGGTCGTCGCGTCGGTGCCAGTCGAGCCGTCGCTGGTCGACTCTCCGGTCATGGTCATCCCGGAGCTCCCGTTGTTGGTTGACGGGCACGCGACGAGCACGAGGAGAGAGAATGGGACTACTACAGAGATGCATCGCATGCCGACTCCTGAAGCATGATCCGTGCCAATGTGGGCATGTCATGAGTTTAATATTTTATCTCAGGGAGCCGCAGCGGGCGCCCACCGTCCGTCGTCGCTTCGGCCGCGGGCGCCCACCGCCCGAGCCGACCGTCGACGGCCTAACGATCCATGAAGTAGGACGGCGGGCGCGCCGGACCCGCTCAGCCGCCGAGGGCCGCGAGTTCGGGGCGCGCGCGCACGACATCGCCGACGATCCCGGGCGCCGCGCTCACCTCGAGCGCGGCGTCGATGGCCGCGCGGGCCCGGCGAGGATCGCCGTCCTGGGCGGCCATCGACGCGAGGTCCAGCCAGATCTGCCAGCGGATCGCTCGCAGGGGAGCTTCGGCGGGCAGACGATCGAGCGATGCGACGACGCGCTCGAGGTCGGCGCGAGCGCGGATGAGATCGCCCGTCCGACCGTGGATCGCGGCCCGCCAGCGGAGGAGCTCGCAGGCCGCGGCGAAGAGCGCCGGATCGTCGACCGCGAGGAGCTCGGCGGCGTCGAGGGTGGCGAGGACCGCGTGGAGGGCTTGACGGGGCCGTGGATCGCCGAGGTGATTGACCGCGGCGGCGCGCCAGACGTCGGCGAGGAGGCCGAAGTAGCGGGCGCCGAGGAGCTCGCGCAGGTGCGGCCCGTAGAGCTCGGGGTTGGCGCGGAGGAGCTGGAGGAGCGCTCGCGGCGGCGGCACGTCGGCGGCGAGGAGCTCGGACCAGATCGCCCGGGCGGCCGCGACCTCGCCTACCTGCAGGTGGGCGTGGGCCTGCGCGAGCCGCTCGTCGACGCTCGGCTCGACGAGCGCCCCGGCGGCGGCGAGGACGGCGACCGGATCCCCCTCGACGATCGCCCGGCGGAAGGCGGCAGCGCCGGCGGCGGCCGGCTCCGGCGCGACGCGGGCGCCCCGGACGTCGATCCGGTGGAGGCGAGCCCGGAGCCACGCGCGGCTCTCGATCCTCGAGCGGACGATCAACCGGTAGCGGCCGGCGGCCGGCAGCGGGCGGGCGATGGGATCGAAGCGGGCGAGCGACGTGCCGGCGCGAGGATCGTCGAGCGCGACGCCGAATTCGCGGCGGTCGGGGTGGAGCGAGGCCCGGATGCGGACGCGCTGCGGATCGCTGGAGGCGCGCCCCGACTGGTCGAGCGGTATGGCCCGGCTCTCGCCGGCTCCGTCGAACCAGAGCTCGCGACGGACGATCCCGCCGCGCTGCGAGCCGATGCTCGTCATGCGGACCGCGAGCAAGGCCGCCGCACCCGGATCGTCCTCCGGGACGATCGCCACCTCGACGCTGGAGGTGGCCTCGCCCTCGACGAAGGTGAGGTCGACGGAGAGATCGAGGAGTGCGCCCGACCAGAGCACGGGCAGCGAGAGCACCTCGCCGCCGCTCAGGGTCGCGAGATCAATGCCGTCCTCGCCCGGGACCCTGCGGATCGCTAACGGGTCCTCGATCGACCAGGCGGGATCGAGGCCGCGATCGAGGCGGAGCTCGACGTGCTCGGCGCGGGCGTGGCGGACGAGCGCGGCGAGGGCGGTGAGCTCCGGATCGAGGTCGCCCCCGATCTCGTCGAGGGTCGCCTCGGCGGCCTCGTAGTCGCCGAGGCGGATCTCCAGGGCGAGGACCTTGCGGAGGCCGTCGCTACGGAGGCCGGGATCGCGGGCGGCGGCGTGGAGGAGCGCGAGCGCGGGGCGATGCTCACCGAGGCGCACCCGCAGGTCGCCGGCCTGGAGCGAGGCGGCGGCGCGGAGCAGCGGCGTTGGTGCGCCGCGAGCGAGCCGCTCGAAGGCGTCGGCGGCGGCGGCGTCGAGGCCGAGTTCATGCAGCACCTCGGCCTGACGCCAGCGGCGCGTCCACGCCGGGTCGTCGGAGTCGATCGGGCGCGGCGCGGCGATCGAGGGCGCCGGCACCGGAGGGAGCGGCCCGTCGCCGGCGCCGAGCACCCAAACGCGCCGGCTCGGGTCGCCTCCGGAGGCGCCGACGATGAGCTCCTGGGCGGGCTCGTCGTCGAGCTGGGCGGCGGCGAGGACGTGGAGGTGCCCGAGGAGCACGGGCGTGAAGCCGCCGTCGACCTGGAGGTGGATGAGCGCGTGGACGCTGCCCTCGCCCTCCTCCTCGAAGCTGACGATGATGTCGTCCAGGCCGTTGCCGTCGACGTCGGCCACGATCACCCCGCGGAACCACCCGACGCCGTCCGAGGCGGCGAGCAGGGGCAGGTGGAGGACGCGGGTGAGGCGCTGGCCGTCGAAGGCGTGGAGGTAGAGCCCCTCATCGTCGCCCTTTGGATGATCGGGCGGGAAGATCAGGGTGTTCTCCTCGCGCCCCGCGTTGAGGGAGACCAGGAGGCGGCGCCCGGCGGCGTCGCGGAGGGTGTTGAGATCGCGGACGGAGCCGATCTTGTCGCGCGCCGCGGTGACGAGGTGACCGCCGGGCCCGCGCCGGAGGACGCGGATATCGTAGGCCCACCAACCGGTGAAGCTCAGCGCCAGCTCGTCGCGGCCGTCGCCGTCGAGATCCGCGGCGAGCATGGCGTGGGGCAGCGATTCGAGGGTGTCGGCGGTCGAGTAGACGACGACCTCGCGGTAGCCGCCGGCTTCCGCGATAACTTCGATGATCTCGAGGCCCGTGCCGGTCCCGAGGTAGAGTTCGCGCCGGCCGTCGCCGTCGAGGTCGGAGGAGGCCCCGACCAACACCTGCGGCCCCCGCCAGCGGTGGAGCGGATCGAGGGATGCCTCCGCGATCCGGTAGAGGGTGTTGGTCCGGCTCGCCCGCTCGTAGCCGACGACCAGGGTGGGATCGCCGTGGACGAACACCAGCCAATCGGTGCCCTCGACGGGCGCCAGCGTCGCCGCGGGTTCGAGCGAGGGCGCGGAGCGGACGCGATCGAGGCGCGGCGACCCGCTGTACACGTGGTGGAGGAGCGTGTGCGGGCCGGTGGAGTGAACCTCCAGGAGATCGCGATGGACCGTCGAGGTGGCCGGGAGGAGGGCCTCGACGAGGGCCGAGCGCGGATCGGCGGCCAGGGCCAGGTATTGGCGCGCACCGGGGAGGTCGCGGCGAGCAAGGGCCGCGTCGACGTGGAGCCCCGCGATGTCGGCTGTGGTGTCCGGGTGCTCGCGATCGAGGAGCGCGAGGAGGCCCGCGAGCGCGTCCCAGCGGCGGCCCTCGCGGAGGAGGCCCGCGAGGCCGCGGAGCGCGGTGACCTGGAGATCAGGCGCGGGGGCGCTGGCGTAGGCGGCGGCGAGGGCCTCCCGGGCGCCATCCTGAGCGCCGTCGGCGAGGCGGCGCTCGGCCTCTGCGAGCCAGGCGCGCGCCAGGGCGCGGGTGCCGTCGTGGGCCGGATCGTCGACGAAGGCGGCGAAGAGCTCGCGGGCGTGGGCGTCGTCGCCAGCGGCGCGCGTCTCCCCGATCCTCGCCTCGGCCGCCGTGAGGGCGGCCGAGGCGTCGCGCTCGCGGCCGTGCTCGGCCCAGCGCCGCCCGATCTCGATGACAAGGAGCGCGACGAGGGCGGCGATGGCCACCCCTGCGGTCACCAGGGCGAGCGCGCGGCGGCGCTGGCGGCGGCGCGCGCCGGGATTGCGCCCGAGAGCGTCCAGGAGGGCCTGCATCGACGGGAAGCGGGCCCCGGGGTCGAAGGCCAGGCCGCGACGGAGGACCGCCGCGAGCCACTCCGGGAGCGCGCCCGAGGCCCCCTGGCGGACCCCCTGGGCGATCGCCTGGAGGATCTCGGGGGGCGAGCCCCCCGGGAAGGGCCGGCGCCCGCAGAGCGCCTCGTAGAGGGCGACGCAGTAGCTGAACTGATCCGCCCGGGCGTCCACCGGCTGACCGGCGAGCTGCTCCGGGGACATGTATGCCGGCGTCCCGAGGATCGCGTTGGTCGCGGTGAGGCGAGGGCTCGCCACGCCGATGCCCTCCGGCAGGGTCGCGTCGCCCTCGTCGGCGTCGTCGAGATCGAGGGCGGTGGCCAGGCCGAAGTCGATGACGCGCACGCGCCCGTCCTCGCCGACGATCACGTTGTCCACCTTGAAGTCGCGGTGGACCAGGCCGACGGCGTGGGCGGCCGCGAGCCCGCGCCCTGCCTGCAGGAAGAGATCGAGGACCTCCTGCATCGGCGCGCCTCGCCGCCGGCCTTCGAGCATCGCGCGTAGCGTCGAGCCCCGCACGTACTCCATGGCGATGAAGATCCGGCCCGCCGACGCGCTGACCTCGTAGACTTGGACGACGTTGGGGTGGGAGAGCTGAGCGAGGGCCTTAGCCTCGCGGAGCATGCGGGCGTGGGCGTCGCCGCCACGGCGATCGGTGCGGACCATCTTGATCGCCACGCGCCGGTCGAGGGCCTCGTCGTAGGCGGCGTAGACCACCCCCATGCCGCCCTCGCCGAGGTCGCCGAGGAGGGTGAAGCGGCCGATCCGCGAGCTCGACACCCGGAGTTCGGCCGGCAGCTCGCCACGGCGGCGGTGCTCCTCCGCCGGTGTCTCGCCGCTCAAGGTCGTGTCCGTGGCGGCCATGCGCGACGCCTCCGGGCCGTTCATCGCAGCCGCGAGGCTTGCGGGTCCGCTTCAGCCTGTCAAGCGATGTCGAACCGCTTCAGGAGGCGCTTGAGTTGGTGACGACTGTGGAGCCGGAGGTGGCGCCACGCCCGCTCGCGGACGCCATCACAGGCCGCGAGCGCGGCGACGACCTCGTCGCGCGTCAGCGACTCCGGGATCGTGAAGGGCTCGGCGACGAGCGGCGGAGGCGACGGAGGCGCGCGCTCGGAGGTGACGTCGATGAGCCGCCCCTCGCCCTCTGTGAGGCCCCTCCAGACGATCGTCGCGAGCTCGCGGACGTGGCCGACGTAGGTCCGGCGCACCAGCGCGGCGACGAGCTCGGGGGCGAAGAGCGGCTCGCCAGCGGCGATGTAGCTGCGCCCCCCGAGCTCGGGGTGCGCCCGCGCGATCTCACCCGCGAGGTGGCGCGCGAGCAGAGGGATGTCGTCGCGGCGCTCATCGAAGCCGGGCGCGCGGATGCGGTGGACGAAGCGGGCCAGGAGGTCGTGCTTGAGCTCCGACGGGTCGCGGTTGGTGGCTCCGACGAGGCGGAGGTCGCAGGTCCGCCGGCGGGCCTCGCCGAGGCGCTGATAGTCACCGGCGTCCATCACCCGCAGGAGGCGGACCTGGAGGGCGTGGGGGAGCTCGCCGATCTCGTCGAGGAAGAGGGTGCCGCGGTCGGCCTCGCCGAGGAGGCCGACGCGCTCGGGCATTCCGGGGTTCGGATAGTCGCGGAGGTTCCCGAACAGCTCGGCGTCGATCAGCGACTCGGGGATCGTCGCGGCGTTGCGGCTGACGAGGGGCCTCCCGGCCCGCGGCGACGCGGCGTGGAGCGCCCGCACGATCCGCTCCTTGCCGGCCCCGCTCGGCCCGTGGACGAGGACGTGCTGGCCGAGCAGCGCGAGGACGGCGATCTGGCGGCGCAGCTCCCAGGCGGCCGGCGACTCGCCGACGAGGCCGTCAGCGTCCGGCCCCCCGAAGCGGAAGGGTCGCGGCCATACCTGTGCCTTCGGCCAGGAAGCGGGGCGCTCGGTGTAGAGGAGGGCGAAGCGGCCGTCCGCGGTGATGATATCGCCGGGTGCGGCGAGCGCCTCGTCGATCTCGTGCCCGTTGATCCGCACGGCGCCGCGGCCGAGCCGTTCGATCAGGAGGTTGCCGTCGGCGACGAGGCGGACGCCGAGGTGCCGGCGGGAGATCCGGGCGTCGCGGAGCGGGCCGGTGTCGACCCGCGATCCAGGGCGGAGCTGCTGGAGGACCAACGGCAGGGCGCCGCCGGCCTCGGCCGTGTCGGCGCGGCCGATGGTGAAGGGCACGTCGACCGCCCCGCGCGGCAGGCAGAAGACCTCGCCCACCCGCGCGGGCTCCTCGTGCGACCAGAGGAGAGCGAGCGCCGACACCATCGGATCGTCGCCGCCGACGCGCTGCGGGCCCAGGTGGACCGACGAGCCATCGAGGGTGGACTCGTGGGGGGAGCGCAAGGACATGGAGCGCGGCGACTATCGCAGGCTCCAGCCCCTGCGGGAAGCGCCGTGCACCGCAGAGTGCGGGCCGCACCAGCTCGAACGGCAAGGGCGGGCCACTAGGTCGATCAACCTCTTCGAGCGCCCTGCCGAAGGGGTCGACGGTGAGTTCTAATTTTGTCGGGTCCGCGCGTCCCCGCGCGCCGTAGCCGCCTCGACCAACTCGCCAGCGGGCGTAGGTGTCGGGATCGATCTCCACCGTCACCCCTCCACGACCGCGCGCATCCACGGGCAGGTCCGGTAGCGATCCCACGCGTCGGGGAGCACCGTCACCACCGGCCCGTCGACGTCACCACGGGCGGCGATCCGCAGGGCCGCGGCGACGTTGGTGCCAGCCGAGCCGCCGACGAGGAGGCCCTCGTCGCGGATCAGGCGGCGGGCGAGCGCGAAGCTCTGCTCGTCGCTCACCCGCTCCGCCCCGTCGATCACCGCGCGGTGGAGGTTAGCCGGCGCCTCGCTGCCGCCGATACCCTCGACCGCGTAGGCGCCGTCCGGGCCGAGGCGGCCGGTCTCCACCCATTCGGCGAGGCCGGAGCCGATCGGATCGGCGAGGATCACTCGCACACTTGGAATCTGTCCCTTGAGACAGCGACCGACGCCGCTCAGCGTCCCGCCGGTCCCCGCGCCCGCGACGAAGGCGCCGACGCGGCCGCCGGTCTGCTCGAGGATCTCGACCCCGGTGGTCTCGGCGTGGACGCGGACGTTGGCGGGGTTGTTGAACTGATCGGTGAGAAACCCCCCGCGCTCCACCGCGAGCCGACGGGCGACGTTGCGGAAGTTGTCGGGGTGCGAGGGCGCGGCGTTCGGGGTGACGATCACCTCGGCGCCGAGGGCCGCGAGCGCCAACCGCTTGTCGATCGACATCTTCTCCGGCATCACGCACACCAGCGAGTAGCCGCGGATCGCGGCGACGAGCGCGAGGCCGACCGAAGAGCCCGCGCCGCCCGCAAGGCGAGGGCGGCCACGAGCGCGGGGTCGAGCAGGAGCTCGGCTGCGTCGAGCGCGACAAGCTCGACATGCTCGGAAGGTCGTGACGCGAGTATCGTGGCGTGTAAGCGAGGACGAGGCACTGGCCTCAGCGTCGCCGATTTCCGCCTCCACGGCACTGACACCGCCAGCGACCTCCGCCGCGGCACCGCCCTCACCCACGACCTCCTCGCCGCAGATTAGTCTCCCTACTCATCCATCCCATCGACGATCACGAGCCCACCGGGCTCGTCCAGGATCAGCCGCCTGCCCTGTCGCCGTAGCGTGCCCGTCACGCGGATCCGCGCTGCGCGCCCGTGCGCCGCCACGGCCAGGCCGTAGAGCGTTGGAGGCAGCACCATATGCACCTTCGACGCCCCCGGGCGGCCCTCGATCACCGCCGTCACCATCACCTCGCCGGGCTCGCTCAGATCCGCAGCCACCCGCTGAAGCCGGGCGACGAAGCCCTCGAGCTCATACCCACGGATCTCGGACGTCTCGCGCAGCACCCTCGCGGCCTCACCGAGCGGCTCGAAGAGGTGAGCGCCGAGGCGGATCATCGGCGTCGCGATCGTCGGCTGCGGCCGCGACGACGCCCAGCGGAAGCTCACCTCGAGCGCGCCTCGTTCACCGGGCGGTCGCAGCTCCGCGAGGGCTGCCAGCGAGTTCGCGCTCACACCCTCCCGCGCCGCATCCAGCAGCGCCGCATCCTCACCCTGCTCCAGCGCCGCGCTCACTCGGCCGAAGGCGCGCGCCATCAGCTCCGTCGTCTTGCGGGCGAAGGGCGCCTCGAGGTCGAGGTCGCCGACGGCCGGAGAGACCGGCACCATCACCTCCGAGATAAATGATCCCGGCCGATTCGGCGCCTCTCGGCACCGCTGGAGGAACTCGGCCGGCTCACCGCGGGCAAGCCTGGGGAAGTGCGGCAGCGGCTCGACGACCGAGTGAGCGATCGCGAGGAAGAGCTGGCGGCGGGCGCTCCGGATCCGGAGCGAATCATCGAGCGAGAGCGTGCCATCACGGGTCTCGTCGCCCGTGTAGCGGAAGCGCACCAGATCGATCGACGGGTGGGCGATCGCCCGCAGCAGCTCGTCCACGGACACCTCGTCGACCAGCGCGAGGATCTCGACGGCCTCAGCGAGCCGGCGGGTGTAGTCGACGAACTCGGGCGAGCTCGGGACCTCCACTTCGACCGTGCCGCGCGGCGTTTCGCGGCGGTAGAGGAACGACCGCCCCTGAGACGGCATCTCCGACCAGCCCCGCGCCCGCAAGAAGCGGCGAAACGCCGACGGATCGAGGCCCGCGAGGCGCTCAAACAAGCTCGCAGAAGCCGTCCTCATAGCGCCTCTCCTCGGCTGATCTGCTTCATGATCTGCTCGAGCGCCATCGGCGAGAAGACGCTCGACTTCGGGATCTCGACGCGGGCACTCTCGGCCTCGCTCTCTATCGCGGGAGCGCCGCGCAGGGCCCTCCAGTAGGCACAGCGGCGGAGGATCAACGAATCGGGGGAGTGTTCGATCCAGCGCTCCTCGTCTTCCGGAAGCATCAGCACGACCAGCACCCGCGGCGTGCAGGCGGAAGCTCGAAGGTTCTCGTAGTCGACGCGGCGGAGCTGCCACACGACCACCTCACCGCGATCATGGCGGGCGTTGCTCGTGCATTTGAGCTGGACGTCGAGCTTCGGTCCGGCGAGCGTCCCGCCCCCGAGCACACCCGCGGCGCCGATCGTCACATCCAGACCGTCGTCATCCTGAGTCCACATCCCGAGCTTAAAACCGCAGCGGGCCGCGACGGCGGCGACGTACGCGCGGCTCAACTCCTCGCGGCGCTGGTTCGGGGTCATGACGAGCGAGAGCCTACCTCCGCCCGAACGCGGTGGCCACAACCGCGCCCACCCCCGCCGCCACCGCCGCCCAGGCCGGAGATCGCCTGCACGGGGCAGCGCGCGAAGCCGTCGTCGAGGGAGGAAGAGATCTCCCCCTCGAACCCATCCATGTCGCAGTTCCCGGCCGGCCGCCCTGCGTGGACATCCACGCGCATGCCACGGAGGCTGGTCTGCGTCCGCGTGGAAGGGCCGGCCGCGGGGACGCCGCACGTGTCCAGAAAACTGGACGCAAGCCTAGCTCACGCGCCTCGTACTCCCCGGGGAAAAGTCGCTCGCGGACGCTTTCTGCATGCGGATGTGGATGGTCGAGGACGGGTCGGTTTTGTGGAGGATCTTGGGGGCGCTGCGGGTCACGGGAGTGGTACCGGCGGACAACCTCCACCTGACGACGGCGATCGAAGTGCTGAAGAGCAGGGGTCTGCGGCCATCGTGGGTGGATCCGCGGGAGGTAGTGCGGCGGCTGCTCGCGGTGACCTCGTCGCTGGTCGGCAAGGCGAGGCGCGCGGCGCGGGTGCTGGGGCTCGAGTACCAGAACCTCAAAAAGATCTTCCGCGGTCGTCACCTGCCGTCGTTCGGGCTCGCGTGTCGCTGGGCGTCGCGCTTAATGAACCTCACCCGAGGCCGGGGTGTTCGCGCCGAGGAGCTCGCGCTGTGCATCATGATGGGGGACACGGAAGGGGCAGCCGCGGGCCTTACGGCGGCCCCTGCGTGGGATCAGGAGCAGCCGGAGAGTGACAGTGAGGACAGGGCCCAGGACCACGGCGGGGTAGGATCCGAAGAATACGCGCAGGATCCAGCCCCAAATGGGGGACAAGATGAGTGCTCCGCCCCTGCGTCGACAATGAGTGGGGTACAAGGTGGGGGAGAAAAACCTGAATACGAGCCTGTGCCCTTCGAGGGTGGGGGACAAGACAGGGGAGAAATTCTAAATAACGCCCCAGAGGGGGCTGAGACGGCGTCCCAGGCCGGGGTACAAACACCTAAGGCCGCGCCGCGCGGGCCTGCCAAGCGGGGGACCCGGCCCCTGTCCCACCCCCCAAGAAAAAGAACGAAGAGCCGATTGACTTCTGGAGGCCGCGTCCCCCACCCTGGTGGGGTGCGTGTCAGTGTCTTATGGCGCTTTCCCAACGGGAGCGCGCAGAAGATGTCCATCGAGCCTCACAAGGTCCGGGAGACCATCGACCACCTACGGCCCCTGTGGCCGAACGCGGCGGTCTTCCTCAACGACCAGCCCGTGGAGCAGGAGTCGAAGGGGTTTGAGGCGGCGCTCCGCGACATGGAAGCTCGGATCGAGGCGCGTTTGGTCGCGCTCTCCAAGCCTGAACCTGTCGCAGCACCGGCGCCCGCGCCTGTGCAGATCTCGATGGATCCCAAGCTTCGCGACGGGATCATGAACTTTCTGCGAGAATTTGTCGGTTGTATCTACGCACCCGCGGAGGCGGGGGAATCATGAGCGGAGGCGCCTTCTTCGCGGGCGCCGACGCCATGCACCGGCAACAGCCGGGCGGGGGGAGCGAGTAACGATGGCCGAGAAGAAGGTCGAGCGACCAAAGAACATAAGCCCCGCGTTCATCCTCTCCCGTCTCATTTACCACCTCGTCGCCGCGGACGACCGCGCGAAGGCGAAGGAGGCTGAGCGCGCCCAGCGGCTCAGAGCCGGCCCCCCCGCGCCGCTGCACGCGTCGCCATCGCCGGATCTGCTCGCGGCTCAGGCGACGCTCGCCGAACGTAAGGCGCGGATCGAGCTCGGTCGCGTGCGGATCGAGATCGCGAAGCACGACCTCGAGATCGTCCGCATGGAGAGGGAGGAAGAGGAGCTCTTAGCGACGCTAGCCGCCGAGAGAGCGGAACTGGCGCGGCTCAAGGTCGAGAATCGCGCGAACTTCGAGGTCCCGCCGCTGCGCCTCGTCCACACCGCCGCCGGGGAGACCGCGGAGACGGAGAAGCCGACCGAGCTGGAGCGGGTCGAGCAGCAGATCCGGGACGCCGATCGAGAGGCCGAGAAGGTCGAGCAAGAGCTGCGAGACGCAGCGTTGGCGACGGCGCAGGCGAGGTCAGAGCAGGGCCGCGCGCCAGAGCAGGATGGATCGGACCCTACACCCACCGAGACACCCACGGCTCTCGATCATATCGTTGAAGTTCCGACGGAAGGCCTCTCTCATGATCTCGTCGACAGGCTCGACGATGCCCATCAGCTCCTTGAGGCTGGCGACTACCGCGGCGCCCTGGCCGGGTTTCAGCGGCTCGTTCAGGAATTTCGCCCGTACTATGCGACCGGCTGCGTCGCCGCGGGCCACAACCTCGTCCACGTGCTGCGCTGTGTCGGCGAGCTCCACCTCCAGCTCGAGGACCCCGCGTCGGCGCTCCGCAACACGGGCGAGGCCCTCCAGATCATCGGTGACCTCTATCAGGGCACGCGCCTTCATGACTGCTTCTCGCCCATGATCGAGGTCTCTTGCCTCTACGCCACCTGCCTCTACGTCAGCGGCGACCGTGAGAGCGCCCTCGACACACTGCTCCACGCCCGCGACTTCATCGCGAAGGAGACAGGGGGCGCCTCGATGCCGCCGGAGATCGGAGAGCTCGACGCCCTCACGGAAGCCGCACGAACGGGCCGATGGACCTCCCTCCACGGGGATCCTCAACACACCGTGCGGACGATGCCATGACAGACACGCGTGCGCGCCACGTGCTCTCGCGGCGTCATCGGCCGGAAACGCTACATTCCCCTCGTGCCCCCGCTCGACCATCTCTCGCGGGTCTTCAGGAGCACCGCCTCTCGTCGGTGGCCGTCCGGGTCACAGACGAACGCGGCGTAGTCCGGCGCGAGCTGATCCGGGCGCACAAGGACTCCTCCTCGTGCAGATTGTCTTAGGTCATACATCTGCGGACCAGGTCCATGTAGGAGCAATCGTCGTGCACCACCTCAGCGCGGCGCGAGCTTGTCGCCCGCCCGTTCGGCCGCGCACTCGATCAACGACGCCAGCGGCCCCCACTCCGGGTTCTCGCGCGCCGCGCTCGCCGCCAACGCCAGCGCTGCGGCGTCCTCGAGGTCCTGCCAGGCCGCGAGGCACGCCTTCGCCTGCTCGACGCCATCATGTCCTTTAAGACAGCACGATCGATCATCACCCTCGGCCCGCGGATCGCTCATCGCCAGCTCCGCCACGAGCAGCTTGCGCAGCGCCTCCGCGTCGGCGGGTCGCTTCGCCGGATCCTTGTCGAGGGTGCTCGCGACCAGGGCCTCGAGATCGTCGGAGATCCCACGATCTCCCGCTCGCTCGCGCAGCGATGGCGCCACCGTAGCGGCGTGGGCGCTGAGGACTTCGAGCGTGTTTCTGCCGGCAAACGGCACCCTGCGGCTGATCATTTCAAAAAGGATCACCCCGACGGCGTAGAGATCGGCGGCCTGCGTGAGCGGCTCCTCGCGCGCCTGCTCGGGAGAGATGTAGGCGAGCGTGCCGATCAGCGCGCCCGGGGCCGAGCTCGGCGCCAGCGAGAGCAGCGGCCCCGCGTGGATCTTTGCCAGGCCGAGGTCCAAGAGCACCAGGTGATCACGGCCGTAGCGCTGGACGATCAGGCAATTTTCAGGTTTCAGATCGCGATGAATCGCGCCGAGGCGATGGATCGCGCCGAGACCGTCGACGAGCTGGATCACGAGGCGCAGCGCCTCGGCGATCGAGATCGGAGCACCACAGATCCGATGCCGCAGCGTCGGTCCTCGCAGGAGCGGCATCACCAAAAAAAGCACCGGCTCACCGCCGGGCGCAGCGGGCTCCTCGCCGTGATCAAAGATCTGCACCACGTGCGGATGATCGACCAGCGCCGCGATCACGGCCTCTTGAAAAAATCGCCGCCGCTGCTCCGGCCACCGGCCATGCTCCGGGTGCAGCGCCTTGATCGCGACGCGCCGACGCAGCCGCAGATCGAGGGCCTCGTAGATGTCCGCCATACCGCCCGGGGCGATGAGCGCGTCGAGGCGGAAGCGATCGAGCAAGATCCGGCCGCGCAGATCGGGACCTCGCGGCCGCAGCGGACTGATCGAAGCAGAGCGACCCGGCGGGCGCGGCGGCGACAGCGGATTCATCCGACCCCCCGAGCTGCGTGCGCCTCGCGTCGACGTAGCCAACACAGGAGCTGCCGCACAAAGTCGTCGGCGCAGGGGAAGAGCGCGACCTCGACCGATCCTCCCCCTGCCCTCGCGCTCAGCATCGTCGCCGCGCGAACGATCCGCGTCTGTTTTCGGTCGTCTTCGAGGGCCACGCAAGCCGCGGGCAGCCGGAGCCGGAGCTGACCGCTCTCGGTGGTGAGCACGAGCATGACGGTGGGGCCTGACACTTGATTATGAAACAAAAGCCGGCCGCCCTAGTCAAGAAGGATTATGAAAACATAGCCATCGCGCGCAACCGCGCGCTCCTCCCCGCCCCTCCCCCAACGTTGTTGCGCGAACTCTCCCGCTGACCCGGGCCCCGCAGCCATCTACGATCCCAAGCTGGAGCCCTCACGGGCGTCTAGGGAGGCGGGCGATGAGGGTGGCGACGTGGGTGTCTTTTGGGACAGCATCGTGTGATCTTCCGGGGCGCAGCGGCGGCGGCGACGCCAGCGCATCCACCTGCACCGCCTCCCCGCCGTGGCCTACCACCAGCGGCTCCGACGCCCCGCTCATGACCTTCGACGAGGTCCAAGAGTTCCTACGGCTCTCAAAAAACACCCTCTCTCGCCTCGCCTCTTCGGGCCAGATCCCCGGCGCCCGCAAGATCGGCCGCGCCTGGAGATTCCGCCGCGATCTGCTGGTAGAGTGGCTCGCATGCAGCGCTCCCCGGATCCACACACGGAGGCAAGGCCGATGAGTGTGACCCCGGTGGTCAAGAACGGTAAATCATGTTGGCAGGTGCAGGTGATCCGCGGCGCTACGAGGATCCGTCGCTTCCTCGATCGCAAGAAGTTCTTGCGGCAGGACGCGTTGGCGCTCGAGCGGGAGATCCTGAACGACCTGGACACCCAACAAAGGGACGGTGCGACCGCGACAACAACCACTCCCACAACATCCACAACACCCACCACCACGGCGCCGCCGCCGACCAGCGTGGTCCTCGCTGAGCCCGCGCTCGTCACCTTCGCGGACTTCGCCGAGCGCTACCTCGCGCTCCAGGATCCGCAAAAGTCGGACTACACGAACAAGGTCCGCAACGTGCGCCTGCACCTCGTGCCCTTGTTCGGGCAAGCGCCGCTCGCGGCGATCACCCGCCAACACGTCGACGATCTGCGGGTACGCCTGCGGACGCCGCACGGCGAGCGGGCCACCTCGAGGCGAGCGCGCTGTCGTCCGGACGCGCCCTTGACCCGGCGACGCAAGGGTGGGCCCAAGAGCCCGAAGACGATCAACAACGTCCTGGCCACGCTGCGAGCGATCCTCCACTTGGCCTGCGACTACGATCTGATCCTCAAGGTCCCGCGGATCCTCTTCGAGCGCGAGGCTCACAAGGATCCAGACTTCCTCGACTTCGACGAGGCCGAAGCGCTGATCGGCGCGGCCCCGCCGGAGTGGAAGCTGGTCCTTCGGACAGCCATACGCACCGGCCTACGCCGAGGCGAGCTGCTCGAGCTGCGATGGCGCGACGTCCACCTCGAGGGGCCCAGCCCCTACCTACGGGTGAGCCGCTCGACGCGCGAGGATCGCGGCGCAGGCCGCGTCATCAAGGAGCCGAAGGGCCGACGAGCGCGCTCGGTGCCGCTCACAGCCGCCCTCGCCGCCGACCTACGGCGCATGGGGGCGCAGAGCAAGCCCGACGACCTGGTCTTCACCGGGGACAACGGCCAGCACCTGCGCTTCGACCAGCTCTACACCGTGGTGGTCGCCGCGGCCAAAGCCGCGGGCCTCAGCAAGCACGTGCACCCGCACCTGCTACGCCACACCTTCGCCAGCCACTGCTACATGCGGCGCGTCCCGCCGCAGGTGGTCCAGAAGTGGCTCGGCCACGCCAGCGTCACGACGACGGAGCGCTACGCGCACCTACGTCCGGACACAGACGACGAGCTCATCGCGGTGCTCGAGGCGGGTCGCGCAGATCCCGCCGATTTAGGTGCCACCACAGGTGCCACCAACCGACCGCACAACGTGAAAACGCCGCTTAGAGTACTCTAAACGGCGTTCCACGAGTGGGCGCGACAGGTGTCGAAGACGGCGCGAGCGAGCAAACGAACCCGTGTGATGTCGGGGACTTGGCGTCCAACTGCTTGTAATCGCTCCTTATTTCGGCCCACTGTCCGCCCGCCCTGTACCGTCTTGTACCGTCTCGTGGAGCAGAGTTGGGGCAACTGAGGGGCAACGGCGCGAAACCCGCGGGTCAATTTTTCCTGGCGCGACAGCCTGTTCCCCTGTCGCGCGTGCAGGCGAGCACCGCCCCTGCCCTAGCGCCACGATCTCGCCGCCCCGCGACAGGGCGTCGGGACAACTCCCAAAAATGCCACCCGATCGCCCTCCTAGCGGCCCTCGTCACAGGTTCTTGCCCCCCCCTGACGCCCCCCCCCAGGCCCTTACGCCGGCTTGACGTCGAAGCGGTCGACGGCGCCGCCCATCTGCGTGAGGATACGGCTGACGACGGCGAGGCCGAGGCCGGCACCGCCGTAGCGGCCCCCGCCGCTCTCGCTCGCCCCCGCCGCGCCCGGCAGACCTACGTCTTCAACGCCTCCGGCCAGGTCATCGACGACGGAGGGCACCGGCACAATCTGGGGCCAGTCGGGTCGGAACTCGCCCGATGTGTCCCAGAAGTCTCCGCGCCGCGGAGGGGCTGGCTCGCTCGCTGGGCTGGCCCAGAAGGCAGGGCCGGAGGGGTGGCCAGAAGCAGATAGTTCGATGGTCACCCTCGACGGCCGCGGCCGATAGTCCGTTTTTGCATAATACATCTTCGCCTTTAGGGTGGCGGCAAATGATGCCGCGCCCGCTTCACGACGACGACTACGCCAAGCTGGTCCTCCTCCTCCGAGATGTCCGGAAGGAAGCGGGGGTCACGCAGGTCGATCTTGCCCGACGCCTCGGCATTGATCAGTCACTCGTCAGCAAGGTTGAGCGACAAGAACGCCGCCTCGATGTTGCGGAGCTTCGCCGGGTGTGTATCGCGCTCGGAATCCCACTGAGCGAGTTCGTCGCTCGGTTCGAGGCGGCCGTGGCCACTCACATCACGGAGAAACCCGATGCAATCGACGAAGACCACGAATGACGCGCGCCCTCACCTCGACTCTGACTGGGGGGAGGACCAGTGGCATGAACTCCTAGCGACGCTGATCCACGAAGGCATACTGACCTGGAGAGAGGTCACGTCACTCACGCTCGGTCACTTGAACCCTTCGCAGGTTGGAACGTCCATAGCTTCGAAGAAGTCGTTTCAGCGTCACTTTCCGCCGCGAAAGTGCTGGGCTGCGGTGCGAGAGTGGCACTTCGGCCAGACGGGCCAGTGCGCCGACTGCGGGACCCGGCTTGAGCTCCAAGCGGACCACATAGTGCCGAAGGAACTCGTCAGCGAGGTCGGTGAAGCGGTGCGGGTCCGCATGAAGGGTGAGCCGGTCGACATGCTGCAAGCTGCGATCGAGGCGGACCTTCGGACCGCGCTCGCGAGAACCGGTAACGATACCAAGGTCAGCGCAAGCCCAACGCTGGTGTCCGCGCTGGCTCGCGACCTCACAGCAGCCGTAGCAGGTGGGGTCGAGGGGCGGGGTGCGCTTGCCGAGGTCGCGGATCGCCTCGACAACATGGTGCTCCGATGCCGGAGGTGCAACGTCATCCGTCGCCCTTCGCACGCCAACGGCGGGCGTACGTTCCTGACGGCCGAGGCGGCGCTCATGTGGCTCTTTCTCGTGAGGCGTCCTTCGACCTACAAGGAGTTCCACGACCTGTGCCGCAAATACGGCATGACGATGGCGAACATCCGTTTCGAGGAGGCCTGGGCGATGGCTCGATGGCTCCAGCGGGCGGGCCTATTTGACATCGAAGGGGGCAGCAAATACGCTCCATAGTGCTGCCGAGTCCTACTCGTTGAATAGTGCTAGTTGGTCTCGGGATCCAGCGCGCTTGATTCCCGCCGGGTCCGGGAACTCGTCTTGGAACATCTTGGCTGCGAGTGCGCAGTAGTCTTTACTTCGCTCTACGCACACGACTTCTTCGTGCGCGCGAGCTAGCGCGCGCGCGGTGGTTGCGCTACCACCGAACGGGTCGAGGATGCGACCGCCGCGAAGGACGAGGCAATCAAGCAGTTGGGGAATCTCGACTGGGAAGGGCGCGGTGTGGCCGTGCACGTTCTCGCCGTTGACCATCTTGATCACCGGCTGAGCCCGAAGCACTGCCGGGAGCTTGCCCGTGGCCCCCGCCGGGGGTTTCACGAACACCAAGACGTGTTCCCAACAGTTGAAGGGACTCTGGTAGAAGGGCGAGAAGTTCCCAGCATTGAAGCCCCGCTTGCCTTCGATATCGCCCTTGTCCCAAGTCACTGACCCAGCAAGTTCGAAGCCACATCGACGGAACAGGTCGACCGTGTAGGCGCTGAGGATCAATCTCTTGGTCCCCATGGCCGAAAACACGATACTGCGTTCGTTATCGAAGTAATCGAAGATGTTGTACAGGTACGGAGCACCCGGCTTCAAGACCCGGAAGCACTCCGAGGCGATGCGGTACATGTCGTGAAGATAGCAGTAGATATTGTCCCACTGAGCGTACTCGCGCGCGTTGTAGTACGGCGGAGACGTGACGGCGCCATCGAAGTAGTCATCAGGCAGTTCCCCGAGCACATGTCGCGCGTCGCCGTTGAGAAGCCGCAACCTGCCGAGGCGAGACTCCCTCGGCGGAACTCGTTCGAGACCGACTTCCACAATGTAGCGGCGGAACCACGCTGATGTGAAGAAACTGTCTACCTGGCCCATGTCCGTCTCGGGGAAAGGCGCGCGGTCCAAGTCTCGCCCGAGACTCTCTACCGCGCTGTCGGATCCTACGATGCGAACCGTATCGCCGTGCAATGAGTAGTGTCGGATAAGCATCTGAACACAATCAATGAACGAGCGCCCAACCTGGACGTCGCGCGCCCAAGCCCGGACCGAGGCCAACGGGATCTCGTTGTCGGGATCGTCGATGGCTTCTTGCATGAGCAGAGCTTTGAACGAGTAGCGCTTGCCTCGATTGTACTTGCTCCTGTCGGGACAGAGAAGATTTCGGCACTCCCAGCTCCGGACGCCGAGCGAGGGGTACGAGTTCCCCTGTACATCGTGAGACCGGCACGCCGGGCAAGGGATCAGTGTCTCGTCGCGCTTGTTCTTCTGGAACAGCACCAGCAGGGCTTCCTCGCCACATTGCGCGACCGAATCGGGAACGCAAACGAATGTGTCCTTGTAGGTGAAGCCCTCATTTGCAAGGTCGAATCTCGCGGTGTCGATGTCGATCCTCTTTATGTAGGAGCGGGTAGTCTTCTCCACCTCCTTGTATCGGAAGTAGGTCTTTTTCAGCGCCACCTCGTCATGCTTCTCGGCGAAGAGCATGAGGTCCGAGGCCAGTTCCCAGGTCACGGTACGGGAGCCGATTCGCACCGGAGGGAGCCACACGGCAAGGTACCCGTGGTTGTTGAGCTTCGCGTAACTCTCGGCGGCACATGCCAGGAGTCTGCTCCGCAGGTCTGAGTAGCCCTCGCACCGAGTAGCAAGGTCAGACGGGAGGGCCACGATCTCCAAGGCACGATTTCGCGTGTACAGCCTCGGATACATCCGCCGAAGCTGGAGCCAGAAAGATCGTTCGTAGGTCGCGGGGTCGTAGCTCTTGTCGAAGTAAGCGTGTAGCACTTCCTCCTCGGCCGCAGAGAAGACGAAGGCGGAGAACGCCGCCAGCAGGATGTCGAGATCGACCCTTCGGTCGCCCATATCGCGTCGCAGTTTCGACGGATCGTTGACTTCAAGGGCGAACTGCCTGATGGTCTCCGACTCCGTCATCGGGGCGAAAAGGACGAGTAGTTCATCCCGATAACCCGCCTCGACACCGGCGTAAGCAAGCGCACGCGCGTACGCCTCGCGGTCCGACAGGTCAAACGCGAGCTGAATCGCCGTCTTCTCGTGGTAGTTGAAGCTGACGCTCCGGCTAGCGGCGTGTGCATACACAGCCGCGACCGAGTCACGGTTGAACCGGAACTTAGCGTTGATGCGGCCAAGGAGCCAGCGTCGTCGCTCGTGCGGAGGACGGAGCGCATGAGCGTCCAGATGCGAGCAGAGGCCGTCGAGTGCAGTTTGGTAGTCGGCAGGAAAATCGAGGCGATGCCCTGTGACGGACTCGAACTCGGAACTCAGGATGGGCAGCGTCTTGGCAGGCATCGGCCTCTACGGCGGTGGCATCGATCGGCTGGGGGAACGCCTTCGAGTATATGCGGTTTTCGGATATCGCGCAAGGCCATAAACTCCCCCTCCCCCGATGTGCCGATTGCGACAGGGTGACGACAAGCGTGGAGCGGTGGGTAAGGGGGCGCGGGCGCGGGCGCGACGCGGACGAACTGCTCGGCCTCTTCCTCGGCGATCACGCGCGAGGGCAACTGCCGTCGAACTCAAGGCTCGAACTCACTGCGTGAGCGAGAAAACAGAACAATCCGACAAAACAACCCAAGAAAGAGCCGCCGCGGCAGAACCGCGGCGGATCGTGGAGGCCCCGACGCGCGTTAGGAAGCGGCGGACGGCGCTTCAGCGGCCTTCTTCGTTGTCTTCTTGGCGGCCGTCTTCTTGGCAGCCGTCTTCTTGGCAGCCGTCTTCTTGGCGGCCGTCTTCTTGACGGGCGGCTTCTTGGCAGCGGTCTTCTTGGCGGGCGCCTTCTTGGCGGGCGCCTTTTTTGCGGCCGTCTTTTTTGCGGCCGTCTTCTTGGCGGCCGTCTTCTTGGCGGCCTTCTTCTTGGCGGGTGCTTTCTTGGCTGTCTTCTTGGCCGCTTTCTTGGCGGGAGTCTTTTTGGCTCCCTTCTTGGCGGGCGCCTTTTTGGCCGCCTTCTTGGCGGGCGCCTTTTTGGCCGCCTTCTTGGCGGGCGCCTTTTTGGCCGCCTTCTTGGCGGGCGCCTTTTTGGCCGCCTTCTTGGCGGATGTCTTCTTCGCGGTGGTCTTCTTAGCCGCCTTCTTGGCGGTTTTGCGCTTCGGCTTGGCAGGATCGGTCTGCTCAGCGTCGGGCGTGGTGTTGTCGTCTTGCATCGTGTCTTCCCCTCCTTTCCAGGGGCAACGGTGCGCAAACGCTACCTACTCCGCGCCTGCGCTGTCAACGCCAATTAACATCTTTTTTAGTCAATTTATAGGAAGGTACGTGATCATTTTAGGTATTTGACCGCTCGTAGCCGATCATTACTCGCTCTTCTGGGACGCCGGAGGGAAACGCGCACGGCGAGTGCTGACGACCACGCACGAGGTGCGCAGCGGCAGTGGGCTTCGATCAGATGGGGTGCATCCCGGGCGAAACGAGCAGGCGCTCCTCCTTGCGATCACCCCAGGAGCCGGGCAGTCTCGCGCTCGATGGGCGGAAACGAGCTACAGATCCCACCTTTGATCCGTGATGCCGCGCGGATCATCGGCGGGCGTTTTCATGTGGTTGACGAGCTGGGGCGCGGGGGGACCGGTGTGGTGCACCGCTGCGTGGATCTGGAGCTCGGTCGCTTCGCGGCGGTGAAGGTGTTCTCCCTCTTCGAGGGGGACGGCGCGGAGCTCGATGAGGCGCGGCGCCGTTTTGTCGATGAGGCGCGGCTGCTGGCCAGCTCGCGGCACCCGCAGATCGTCGAGATCTTCGACTCCGGCCTGACCCCGGAGGGCGCGCCCTACATCGCGACGGAGCTGCTCAGTGGCCCTGTTCTTTCGGGCAGGGGGCCGATGGGCTGGCGGGATGTCGTGGAGATCGGGGTGCAGGTGGCGCAGGCGTTGGTGGCGCTGCATGGACGCGGGATCATCCATCGGGACATCAAACCCGCGAACATCGTGGCGGTTGGGCCCGCAGCGACGGGGCCTCTTTTTATAAAAATCATCGACCTGGGGATCGCGAAGGTGCTCGACTGGGCGCGGGTCAATCCCGAGCTGACGACGCGCTTTCGGGCGCGCGAGACGAGGCTCGGTGAGATCTTGGGCACGCCGGGCTACGTCGCACCCGAGGCGGGACAGGGGCCCGCCGCTCCGCAGCTCGACGTCTTCGGGCTCGGGGTGACGCTCTATCAGCTCTGCACCGGGGTGAGCCCTGGACATGGGCCGATGAGGCCGCTGCGTGAGCTGGTTCCCAAGGCGCCCGCGCTGCTCGAAGAGCTGCTCTCCGCGATGCTGTCGGCCGATCTCGCAAAACGGCCAAAGACCGCGCAGATCGTGCTCGATCGCCTGCTCGGGGTCCTCGGAGCGGCGAGTGAGGCAGGTACGCCCGCGCAAGGGCAGCGGATCTTCGCCCAAAAATTCGAGATGATCGACGTGCTCGGCAGCGGCGCGCGATCGACAGTGATCCGCGGCTATGACCGCGTGGCGCAGCGCGAGGTCGCGATCAAGGTTCTTAAAGAAGAGCTCAGGGGCGACGCGGAGGAGCGGCGGCGCTTCGCGGTGGAGGCGATGCTGCTCGGGCGCTTGGATGACCCGGCGATCCCGCGGATCCACGGCGGCACGATCGACACGGCGGGCGACGATGATCCTGTCTTTTTAGTCATGTCCGTAGCCGCAGGCGAGCCGGCGAGTCGGGTCGGCTTCGGCCGCGAGCCCTTGGGAGTATCCGAGGTGATCGAGGCGGGCAAACAGCTCGCGCGCGCTCTTGTCAAAATTCACGAGATCGGGGCGCTGCACCGCGATATCAACCCCTCGAACGTGCTGGTAGAGCGCGGGCCGAAGCTGCGCGCGAGCTTGATCGATCTTGGAATGGCGGAGCTGACGCCGCGCTTCTATGCGGTCGATCGGCGCTACATGACGCCGCCAGAGCGGCGTACGGTATGCCCGCGCGATCTGAAAATTTTACAGAACCTCGAGTGGACGGCGCCGGAGGTGCGCCTTGGTGCGCCGTGGTCCCCGCTGTGTGATGTGTTTTCGTTGGGCTTTGTGCTGTTTCGGCTGGCGACGGGCAAGGTGCCGTGGCGGACGGGAAGCACAACGGTGACCTCCTTGGAAGCGTGGATGCCGGGCTGTCCCGAGGGCCTCAAAGATGCGTTCGCTGGGGCGCTGGCGCTGAATTCCGCGCAGCGGCTGGATGCTGCGGGCTTGCTGGATGCGCTGGAGCTGGCGGAGGAGGAGCTGCGCGAGGAGCAGATCGTGCAGATGGAGAAGGCGCGCGCGGCAGAGCTGGCGACCGTCGGCGCGGAGGATCCTCCGACGCAAGAGGCGGAGCTGGCGACCGCCGGCGCGGAGGATCCCCCGACGCAAGAGTTCGTACGGCCGCCACCGCCTGCGCTGGATCCACCGCAACACCCTGCGCCACGGGCCCCTCGCTGGCGAAGGGTGGTTGAGGGGATCGCGAGCGCGGCGGCACTGATCGCGATCGGCTGGTGGTCGCGGGGGCTCGCGGCGCCGCCGAAGGTCGCGCCGGTGAGTATCGCAGCATCGGCAGGCGCGAGCACGACGATGGTTGAAGAGCAGCCGCCGATCGCCGCGGTGATGAGGCGACCGGAGCATGACGTGGCGCCGCCGATCGTCGCCGTGCTGACGACGCCAGCCCCGGAGCTGCCGGCGATGCTGGAGGCGCTGGAGCGCTCTGAGGCGGCTTTTGTGGGCTGCGCGGGGCTCGCCGAGGACCCGCTCGTCGTTCGCTTTGTCACCGTCGACGGCTCGGAGTCGTTTGCGTCGGTATCGATCATCGGAGCTCCGACCGTGGAGGTCGAGGGCTGCGTCGCGGCGCTTGCGTCGTCCATCCGCTTCACCCCTACCGCCGCGTTGTCCTTGATCAAGGAGTATTTGCCGTGAAAAAGTCGACCCGTACGATGCACGGGAGCCTCGCGTGGGGGCTCATGCTGATTTTGAGCGCAGAGACCCCGCGGGTCGCGCTTGCGCGACCAGGAGCGCCTCAGCAGGGAAATTGTGAGCTGGCCGATCATACATGTCAGGCCGAGCGCTGGCAGCGTAAAGCCGCATCCGCGACCTCGCCGAAGTTCAAGGCGGTCTACCTGCACGCGGCTTTTCTCTCTTACCTCGCGCGCTTCGACGAATCGGGCGATACCCGGGCGCTGTGCTCCGCTCACCGCGCGCTGCACCGGAGCTTGGAGATCGAGGGGCAGCCGGAAGAGCAGCGGACCTCCTTCGAGGCCGCGCGCGCGGAGCTGGTGTCGCGCGAGAAGCAGCGCGGGGTGCGGTGTGGATCCGGTCAGCGGGCGTCGAAGAGCAAGGCGCCGATCGTGGCGACAGTGAGCGCGCCGGCGAGGCCGACGAGCGAGCAGGATCCACCGCCGCCATTTCTGGCGGTGGGGCCGGCATCGGGCGTCAAGGTAAACGAAGCACTCGCGGCCGAGCCGAGCGCCGACACCTCGCCGCCTGTACCCCCAGAGGAGCACGCCGCCGCGTCGATGACGTCGAGCCCCCTGGCGCCACAGGTCGACGCTCGCGGCGACGCGAGCCGCCCGCTGACGATCGGTGGTGCCGTCATGCTGGGCCTGGGCCTCTCCCTCGGCGGCGTCGCGGCCTACGCAGGCGCTCGTTCGGCGGCGCTGGCGCGTGATGGGCGTGAGATCCAGGCCATGTCGGCGATCATGCCGCTCGATGACGCGGCGCTGCGCGAGGACGCGGCGCTCGCCGACGGATACCGCACGTGGACATCGGTCACGATCGCGACGGCGATCACCGGCGGGGTCGCAGTGGTCATCGGCGCGACGCTGCTCGGAGTCGGTCACCACCGCAAGAGAAGGCCACCGATAGCCCTGATCCCCACCGGCAAGGGCCTTGCCCTTCATGTGCGTTTTTGAGCAGTATCGGACCGGCACACGAGCATGAGCACAGCACATCGCAGCAGCACCCTCCTGATCGTCGCATGTGCGCTCGCCGCCTGTGAGCCGCCCTGGCACCCGCTCCACCAGTGGGAGGAGAGCGAGACGTCCACCGAGAACAGCACGAGCAGCGGCGAGCTCACCGGCTTGGTGACAGGGACCTCGAGCGAGACGACCAGCGACACCAGCAGCGGATCGGCGAGCGAGAGCGCAGGCGAGACCGGCGACGAGACCACCGAAGCGGCGACCGGCGAGCCGATCGAGCCGCCGACGATTCTCGATATCGAGCTGACGCCGAACCCGATCGTTTTTAACGGGCCGATCGCGGTGACCGTGAACGCCGTGCAGTCCGAGGGCGTGCGTATGACGCTCACGGACGGCGCCGAGGTGGAGCTGGAAGCGGCCGATGAGCCGGGCGTTTTTGCCGGAGAGATCACGGTGACGAGCGGCTTTTTAAATGGCTCACACCTCGCCCTGCTGACGCCGTGGGCCGGCGAGAGCGAGGGCGAGGCGGTGGAAGCGAGCTACACGATCGCCCTGCCGACGCCCGGCTCAGAGCTGTACTGGGAGACAGGCGATCTAATCGGCGCCGGTCAAGTGGCGGCGATGGCCGTCCTGCCCGACGGGACGATCCTCGAGCTGGGCCAGCGCTTGGTCGACGGCAAGTCGCGCTGCTACCTGCGGCAGCGCGACAAGGGCGGCGGCTGGAAGCAGGATGAGCTGGTCGAAATTCTGCCGGCGATGGACTGCCTCGCGGTGGACATCAAGGTGTCGCCGTCGGGCTCGATCTTCGTGCTGGCGAAGCGCGTGCTCAACAACGAGATCCGCTGGTGGCTCGGCGAGATCGAGACGTGGGGCGCGAGCCCGGTCCACCGCGGGCTGGGCGAGAAGAACCAAGACGCGGCGGCGCTCGCGGTCCATGGCTCGGGTATGGTGGCCGTCTGCGGCGACACGCCGACGCAATTTCCCGACGCGAAGGACGCGGCGGCATGGCTGGTGCGGCCGAAGCTGCCGGGGGAGGCGTGGACGTTTGACTATGAGGCGGAGAAGTTCGTCCAGCACGAATTCGCGGAGACGACGCGGGACTGCGTGTTCTCAGGCGACACCCTCGTAATGGTCGGGGAGGCGCGGGGTAAGCATGACAAAGAAAAGCAGCAGTTTTTCGACCGCCACTTCCTGCTCCAGTTCGACACCACGACCAAAAATGCCGAATGGAACGTAGCGGGCGGCCAGGTGGACATCCAGAGCGGCGCGACGACGGTGGTTGTCGATGACCAAGGGCGTTACTTGACGGGCGGGTACGTGTGCGGCGATCCCTGTGACAAGCCGATGATGGAGATGCGGGCCTATAACCCCGGCGGCTCCTTGTTCTGGAAGACGCAGATCGGCGCCGCGACCAACAAGAACTGGGGACCGCATGATCTCGTGTGGAGCCCCGCTGGCTACGCCGTCATCGCTATCGGCGGCACGATGGGGAACGATCTGGCCTTCTCGGTGCGAGCCTACTCGACCGCGCAGCTCGATCCCTTGTGGACCTACAGCCGCAAGGACAACCAGTACTTCTACATGGCCTACGCGCTCGCGGTTGGGCTCTTCGGCGAGGTCTACGCTGGCGGGTTCGGCATGAGTGGCTACCCAGCGGTCGCATACATCGCGGGCTGACGGCCGCTACGGTTCAGCCCGGGATGTACTCTGCGCAGGCGACTTCGACAAGATCCGTCGCTTGCTCAAAGGCCGCCGTGTAGTCGAGGTCCAGATCCGCCACGAGGTGGTACGGGTACTTCTTCACGAGCTGGCAGATCCGATCGGGCGCAGGGCAGGTCGGATCGAGGATGCTCAACATCACGACGGCCCCGGCGTCGCCCTTCTTGGCCTTGAGTACGTTCGCCGACCAGGTACCGGGGTCCCACTTCGAGTTGTAGTCGTAGCCTCCGATGAAGGTGACCATCAGAAGCGCGTCGTCGCGAAGGAAGCCGGCGTTACAGCCACCTGGGGCGTTGATCTCCGGCTTCATTGCCATCGTGAGCGCCTCGCCCATGAGGTCACGGCCGCTCATCCCGAGCTTGGCGACACAGGCGAAGGTCTCGGTGAGGTTCGGCTGCTCCTTGGTCAAGTAGCGGCGGCCCCCAGCGATCTTGCACGGCTTGTTGGCCGCGTAACCACCGGCGGCGAAGACGTTGCCGGCGCCGATGGTCCAGTCGCAGGTTGTCACGAGGTGGAGCAGATCGCAGGGGTAGTCTGGGACCACGCATGACTGTCCTTGAGCACAGGCGAGGTCACAGGACTCGAGGCCCCACTCGTGGTCGCCGTCGATCACCATGATGTGGAAGTCGAAGTCGGCGAACTTCGCCTCGATCGTCTCGATGAACTTCGGGAAGGCCGCGATGAGCTTGTCTTGCGCGCTCTTCATGGTTCCGTGGCGCGAGATCACGAAGAGGAAGTCGATCTTGCCCTTACAGCCGGGAGGCTTCGTGTCGGCAGTGTCGGTGTCGGTGGTGTCGGGGCCGACGTCGTAGATCAGCGTCGGCGCGTCAGTGGTGGGGCTGCTGTCGTCGGTGGCCGCGCTGGTTGTCGCCCCGCTGGACGTCGCGGTGCTGGCGGTCGCGGGAAGATCCGTCGTGGTGACGTCGGTGCTGCTGCCCGTGCTGCTGCCCGCCCAGGTGTCGGGCACGGAGAGGCCGGTGGTCGTGTCGCTACCGCTGGGCGTGCAGGCGAGGCCGAGCACGAGCGCGGTGCCGAAGTGGCAGGGCGCAGAGGGTCGGGAGTGGAGATGCATCGCCGACGGGGAGTGTAGCGCGGTCTCGCGCGCGCATACAGAGGGGCCGCTGAGCCCCTGCGATGAGACTCAGCAACAACAAGCGCGCCGCATCAGGGCGGCGCGCAGTACCCTGGCGCGCAGAATTCTGGGTGCATGTCGCACGAGATCTGCACGCAGTACAAGTGTGCCGGCGTCTGGCAGCCCAAGAATTCGTCCTTGCCGCCGCTCATCCAGCGCGTCCACGCCGTGCCCCCAGGTCTGCGCGCCCCACCGCGCCAAAAAACTGTCACCGCCCAGCGTCCAGAAGTTACAGGTCATCGCCAGCGCCTCGGGGATCAGCGACCCGCCCGCCTGCACCGCGCTCCACACCTTGCGGCTCGACGACTCCGGCAACGACTTCCCCCACTCCGTAAAAACCTCGAGCGCCTGCGGGATCCCGCCGATCAGCGCCTCCCAGTTCTCGGCGAATACCACCGTATCCAGGCGCACGTAGGGTCGATCTGAGTGAGGCAGCCGCTGCTTCATCGGGCACTGGGGATCCGCGATCCACGCCTTGAACGTCGTGTTGTTGACGTTCAGCCACGGCAGCTTGATCGACGCCGAAGCCGCCGCGAGGCAGCGCTCATCCGCCCCCGCCGCCCCGCCCAGATCTCCCGGCCACTTCTCAAGCGTCACGAAGATCACCTGCTCCCTCGTACAGGTCGCCGAACACCCGTCGCCGCCGCCGTGGAAGAGCGGATCAGCGTCGTCGCACTCCTCCACGCCCTCGTACACGAGCCCGTCGCCGCACACGTTCAGCGCGCAGCTCGACGTACAGCCCTTGTCGTCCCCGTTCTCGGCGCCCTCATCGCAGGCTTCCACCTCCTCCCACAAAACTCCGTCGCCGCACACGTTCAGCGCGCACAGCGGCGTACAAGCCCCGCTCGCCGCGTTCGCTTCGCCCTCATCACAGCCCTCTACCCCCGCGTGCACGAGCCCGTCGCCGCACACGTTCAGCGCGCAGCTCGCGGTGCACCCGCGATCGTCTCCGTTCTCCGCGCCCTCGTCGCAGGCCTCCCCTTCCTGCACGATCCCATCGCCGCAAACCGGCTCTGCCCCCGTCGACGCCTCGCTCGTGCCCCAGCTCGTCGCGTCGCTGCTCGTCTCGCCGCTGCTCTCCCCGCTCCCCTCGCTCATCGACCCCTCCGAGCCCGCCGCCGCGCTCGAACCAGTCGTCGTCGTCTCGCCCCCAGACCCCGCGCTGAGCCACGCCCCCACCTCATCCCCCGAGCACCCGACCGCCCCGACCGCGACCAGCAGCGCCACACGAAGCAAAGAAGGAGCCTCGCCGAGAGAGAAGAAACACCCCTGCACGGCCCTTCCATACCCCAATTCACCGCGATGCGCGACCTCGCGCTTCAACACGCTCGACACAGATCGGCCGGCCCCGGGCCCCGCCTGCCGGCTCGAGCGACTGCTCAGCGCACGCCGTAAAGCGCACCTCGCCGGCCTCGGCCGGGTAGGCGCGGGAGCCGAGGAGAGCTGCTAGCAGCGATTGAGAAATTCAGTGATGAGGCGATGGACCTCCGGTGTCCGCTCGAAGATGTTCGGCTCCCCGCCGCGGAGGACACCTTCGCGGATCCAGGTGTTGATCCGACGGGTAGGGATCCCCAGCGCGCGGAGGTATTCGCGGCTCACTTGGGAGGCCGGGGCCGGAGCCTTGGCGCCCTCTTCCGGGCAGGTGTGCTCGACCCCCTCCACCTCCGCGACCCCGATCGCGATCGTCACTGCGGACTGAACGACGGTGGGGGTGGCCCCGACTGGTTGCTCGACGGCCCCCTCGTCCATCTCCGCGACCTCGATCGCGGTGGTCACCGGCGACTGGACGACGGCGGCGGAGTGGGAGGCCGCGACGCGTGCTTGCGCCGCGGCGAAGAGTTGCTCGACGGTCGCGGCGTGCGAAGGGCTGAGGGCGTCGATGTATCGCTGGACGAGCTCGTACTGGCCCTCTTGAAGGGCCTTCTCGGCGTCTTTGGCGATGATGAACCATTGCTGCGCATGACGTTGCATGTCGGCGGGTAGCAGCCTGCGATCTTGGAGCTGCCGCAGAGCGGCCGCGAGGGTGCGCCACAACCCGGCGAGGTCGTCACTGTTGGCGGCGGACGCGGTCTGGCCGAGGAGCTTCTGGCAGACGGTGAAGGCTTCGAGGGAGTGGCGCCGGCGTCGATCGATGAGCTCGGGCATGAGGCGTTTGAGCTCGTACTGGAGGCGGTCTTCAGCGTGATCCATCGGATCATTTTCACCTTGGGTTGTTCGACGAACCAGAAGTTTCGGCGCCCCCCCAATGCTCGTCTATGACCACGGGATCGAGGCGCGCATTCTCGCCGCTGTCCTTTGTTTGTGGAGCCCGAAATCGCTCAGGACAATGGATCGCGAAGATCACACCCAGGACCGCCACTTCCGCCGCAGGCGGGAGAGACCTCGCCCTCCGCACGACGACGGGGATGAGGGTTTGAGCGTCGCGCGACACGAGCGCGTCGAGCACCGTCATCCGTCCGTGACCCTCGCTCAAGCGGGAGGGGAAGAACGCCTCGAACTCCTTCGCGACCATTGCTTCCGTCACCTCCTCCGGGACCCTCGCCCCCTCCTCGATACCCGCCGCCTCCTCGACCGTCGCCCCCTCCTCGACCGTCGCCCCCGCCTCGACCGTCACCTCCTCTTCGACCCTCGCCTCCTCCTCGATCCCCGCCTCTTCCTCAACCCTCGCCCTCTCCTCGACCGTCGCCCCCTCCTCTTCCTGGACCCTCGCCTCCTCCTCTTCCTGGACCCTCGCCTCCTCCTCTTCCTGGACCCTCGCCTCCTCCTCAACCCTCGCCTCCCTGCCCGTCGTCACTTCCGCCTCGGCTGCGGCGTCCACGGCCGGCCGTCGCCGGTGATATCGCGGCATCGAGCACTCTGATCGTGTCTCTTCGCAGAGCCGCTGATGCAGCCGCGAGCGCGGGTCGCCCAGCTCGCGCAGGCAGATCCGCCACGTATGGCCGAAGCGCTCGACCACGCACGTCTTCGTCACCCTCAGCAGCCGCAGCGCGTTCCCGAGCGCGCGCGCGCTGATCCCCGCCCAAACCTCGCGCTTCCCTGGCGGCGCCCACTCTCTAAACAGCTCGAGCAGCTCGCCCGTCTTGCCCGCGAGGTCGCTCGTCCCCACCACCGCCAGCTCGCACAACAGGTCGGTCACCTCCGGCAGGATCATTCTTCCGAGCATCTTCTCTCCGCGGCGACGCGACGCCGGATCCAGGGCGCGTCCGCACAGATCCCCGAAGCAGTGGCGCAGCAGCGTCGCGAGCTCCTCCTGGCCCCTCGACGGCGAGGCGAGCAGCCGCGCATGTTCGGCCGCCACCGCGTTCGTCGCCACCTCTCTCTGCTCGGCAGGATCGCCTCGCCCCTTCGCGCGCCTCTTCGTCTCTCCGCGGCTAGCGCGCACACGGCTGTCCCCCTCGCCACCGCCACCTCTCTCGCCGCTTAGCTGGCAGAGCGCGTCCACGTCGATCACCCCCAGCTCCTCCGGCGGCGCCGCCCCGATCGAGCGCAGCGCCCCCCCCTCTGGCGCGTGAACCACCACCACCCGCTCGCCACGGATCGCCAACAAGAACGACTCCCGAGCGAGCCTGATCTCCCCGATCAAGATCGTCCCATAGACCGCGCGAAAGGTCCGCCTACGCCCCTCCACGATCAACCCGGGCGGCGCGCGCTTCACATCGAAGTGCTTCGTGATCGTCGGCGCCGCCCTGGCGCTCCCGACCCACAGCGGCACCACCGCCCGCTCCTCGCTGCGGACCAGCCCCGCACACATCGCCTCGCTCGTCCCCCAGATCATCCATAGGGCGACGGTCGCGCCATGGGCGTCGAGCACGGGAGGACGGTCGGGAACCCTGCCGTCCCCCGACAGCCCTCCCGCCGCCAGCTCCGCCAGCTCCCCCTGCACCAGCTCCCACCACCGCGAGATTTCCATCACCTCACGGTACCGGAGCCCGCCGCTGCGGCACAACCCAAACTTCACGCCTAGGCCTGCTCGTCCGCGCCCAAACCCAAATAAACCGAGTCACGTCGGCCAGTAAACATTGTTCGCTGAAAATTCAGACCACCAATAGACCACCTTACGCTCACCACCGGGCCACTTTGCGCTCACCCCCGGGCCACCTTGCGCTCACCACCGGGCCACCTTGTGCTCACCACCGGGCCACCTTGTGCTCACCAGACGCCCACCTCACGCCCACCTCACGCCCACCTCACGCCCAGCCCTCCCCCTACCAACCCCCGGCGTCGATTCCGCGCCCTCGCTCCTAGACCCCCCTGGGGTGCGACAGGGGCCCGAAATTCCCCTTGCACCTCCAATGAAAGTTTGCGTTCCTATCGTCGGACGCTCTTGTCTTGGGCGGTGGGGGGAAGGGACTTATGTACGAAATCACGCTGTACACCCTCGCAGGCAAACACCTCGGGACCTATTCGATCCCTGCGCATGAGATCGGAGAGGCGATGAGCTCCCTCTCGGGGGCCGATTGCTACTTCACATCACGATATTTCGATCTCAGGGAGGGGGGCCAGAACGTCGAGAACGTGGTGCCCGCCGCGAGCAGCGCGAGGCCCACCGAGCGGCCCCCAGAGCAGATCGATGCCCATGCAACTGTCATGGGCGACGTCTGCGGCGCGATCAGCCTGCAACACTTCCTGAACCTCCGTGACCTGCGCGAGGTGTCGCAGAGCTTCGCCCAGATGATGCTCGAGCAGACGCGCCGCTTCACGGAAGAGCTGGCGTTCGCCCGTACGGCCACCGCGAAGAGCCTCGAGTCCGTGGATCTCATGAGCCGGTCGACGACCGCGATGATGATGGAGCAACGCTTCGCGAAGCCGGCGCAGGCGAGCGTCGAAGACGGTCGAAAGAACCGCCAGGGGCCGGCCATCGCCGATCTCATTTCTCTGTTTTAACCAGCAGCAGCAGCAGGAGGAAGAACGATGAAGACGTCAGGACAGGTTTTTAAGCCAAGCCGAGGAGAGACTCGGCGAGCAGCTCTCTGCCACCGTCAGCCAGTTTTATCGAGGGCTCGACGCATCCACGGCCCAGACGATCCGAGACGCACCCACCCCCCGAGGAGGCCGCGCGGATCGTCGAGGCCCTTCGACGGGGCCGGCCCCTCGAGGTCCTGCTGGTAGGCGGCAGCGCGGCCATCGGGGCGGTCCTCGGCGCGCTCGCGCAGCGCTTCGTGGCCAACGCCAGCGTGGCTGGAATCCCGGTGATGGCGCCGATGGGCTTCGCCGGGCCGCTCGTCGGCGTCGCGAGCCCCATTGGCGTCTCTGGCCGCAGCAGCATGGCAGCGGGCGGGCTCTCGTTCTCCGCGGGAGCCGCCCTCTATTACCTCATCACCCGCCAGCAGGTGCTCCCATGAAGGGCGCCTCGCTCGCGCAGGTGCGCCACCTCGTCGTCGCGAACGACGGGCGCAGCCTCATCCACGCGGTCGACGCGGACGGCCTCGAGATCAAGATCGAGGTCCCCGACGAGCTGGTCAGGGGCCTTTCGACGGGGCCCGAGCGGGTTCTCCTCTTCGCCTGGTCCCTCCACGAGCTGCCCGAGGTCAAACCCGTCGCGGCGGGCGAGGACCGCTCCACCCCCGCCCAGCAGGCGCCTACGGAGGCCCCTGCTGAGGCCCCTGCCGCGCCCAGCGCCCGGGCGGTGGAGGAGGAATTCATGACCCTCTTTTCACGAATGACCGAATCACCACCTCGCGGACCTGATCATGAACCCCGCCGGGGCGGCCCCTTGGAGCAGCTCTTCGGGCTCATGAAGCCGGGCACTTAACCCAAACCCGCTCGATCACGCCTCACACTCGCGCGCCCGCCGCGTCGAGTCGGACCTCTCTATTCATTTTTCATCATTCATTTATCAAAAAAAGCCACCAGAAGAGAACAGGAGAATCATCATGACCGGCAACCTCGTCAAGTACGAAACCATCCCCACCAACGCCACCACCTACGAAGAGCAGGTCGCGATCGTCGAGCTGATGCGCCGGCTCGCCTGCACCCCCGGCGTCGCCGATCGCCTCATGCGCTGCCTCGAGCGCTTCCCCGAGATGGAGCGCTGCCTCACCGGCTTCGAGGACCGCTGCCGCACCACCCAGCAGCGGTGCGACAGCATCGAGATGCTGTGCCAGAACTTCCTCTGCCCCGGCAACGTCAACTTTTCCCAGCGCACCATCGACGAGTACTCCAACCGCTCGCTCGTGAAGCTGAAGGAGATCGTCCAGAACCTCGGCGGCGACTTCGTCAACGCCTTCCCGGTCCCGCCCGGCAAGAAGATCCGCCTCACCCACAAGGAGACCCTCGCCGTCGTCATCAGCAACAACGGCGGCGCCAACAACCTCGACAGCGCCCACGTCAACGTCTGGTACGACAACAGCCGCTTCTACGAGCTCTGCAAGGCGCGCTGCGCCTGCAAGTGAGCTGGCCTGCACCCACGGAGGATCACCACCATGAGTGAAGCCATCACCATCGAGCTCAACGCCGACGGCGACTGGGACGGATCCAGCCTCGTCAACCTCAACCGCGATAACGCCATCGTCATCGGCAAGAGGTACTACAATTCAACATCAGCGGCCCGCACGGCGTCTTGGCCGCGGATCTCGGCGGCCTCTTCTCTGTGGTCTCGCCCAAGCTCGTCGCGGTCGCGTACTCGAGCTGGAACCCGCAGAGCTTCTGCCGGGTGATCGCCTCGGACGCGGCCTCATCGTTCCGCCAGGAGATCACCCTCAAGCCCGCGATGCAGTTCGTGGTCATGTACCCGGGGGACCGCCTCGCGTTCTCCACCCAGGACGAGCGCGGCCAGGTCGTGCTCGTCGTCAACGAGCTCAACGAGTCGGAGGCGGCGCAGTGGGGTCGGCACCACCTCCCCTACACCATGCCCACGCGCTTTCGGATCATCCGACGTACGGGCGCCTCCTTCGTGCCCAACACCGCCAACCTCTGGCAGCCCGTCTTCGGCTACGACCCCACCTCGGGGGCCCTCATCGCCGAGGACGACAGCGCAAGCATGATCCCCGCCAGCACGCTCTGCC
>JADJRG010000027.1 GCA_016712315.1 Nannocystis sp.
AGTTGGTTCCTGACGACCGCCCGCTCGAGGTTTTTGAGCTCGGCTTGCTCTTCCCGTGAGAGGTAGTCTGCGGACCCGGGCTCGGGGTCGCTCCAGATCCGCGTCATCCCACGCGCTCGGATCGGCGAAAACCGCTCTCGCGCGGAGGGGAGGTTGTTGAGCAGAGCGGGCGGAGAATCGCGCGGTTCTGATCACAATAAAATTCGTTCCTCTCGATCACCTGCTGTCCAAAGATCGCGATCTCGTGCAGGAGGTGTCCTTGAAAAACAGTCTCATCGCCATCGCATCGCCTCGTAGATCACGACACCACGGGCTTGCAAGCACGGCGCCAGCGCTGAACATGAGGCCGCCGAGGTTGAGGGTGTTGCGGAAGGTGAGGGTCTTTAAAAACAGGCCGCCGCCGACGCCGATGAGCCCCAAGAGCGCGATGGGGGACGGGGCCGATGCTCCGACGCCAGAGGTCGCGCGGCCGAGGAGCGCGCCCGCGACGAAGCCCGCGACGGCGGAGAGACCGAGGACGGCGTTGTCCTTCCAGGTCCCAGTGAGGCGGCGATCGAGCTCGGCCAGGAACTGCCTCTGGATCTGGACTTTTTAAGAGGTTGGAGGCGAAGCGGAAACGTCGCTCCCGCCGCGCGGAGCTGCGCTGTCACCTTCCAGAGGGGTGGCCATGACCGTCCGCTCTGGCCGCTCTTCCGGGTCATGGTCATGTCTACGGATCTTCCTGTGCCGTTCATTTTCTTAGTTGCCTCCTTCACGACGTCAAGAATCGCCGCGAGCGTCGGGTTGACGACCGGCAGCGCCATGAGGATCCGGGTGCGCTCAGCGACGGTCTTCATCAACTTTTGGCTCTGAGCCATCTTCTCCTGAATCTCGGCGTCGAGCTTGGCCAGGCGGTCCTCCGTCTCGATCTTCTCCACTCGGTCTTCTGAGCCTTGCTTGGCTGCTCCAGCTCGGCCCTCGTTGCCTTCGCTTCCCGCTCCAGCTCGGCCCCTCGTTGCCGTCACTTCCTGGTCCAGCGCGGCCTCGCGGACTTGGCTTCCCGCTCCTGTTCAGCCCCTCTCAGACTTCGCTTCGCGCTCCAGTTCAGCCTTCCGAACGGTTATCACCATCTCCGGCGAACTTCGCTTCTCGCCCCAGTTCAGTCCGTGTTGCGGCCACTTCCGCTTGCTGGGTGGCCAAGGCCATCTCCTTCTCCGCGAGGCTCGCCTCCTCTCCTGGAGCACGCTCCGCGCCCGCTTCGCCAGCTTTGACTTCCGCTTCTGAGCTCTTCCTCACGCGCCGCGAGCTCTCGCTCACGCGCCGCGAGCTCTCGCTCGCGATCGTGGTCCGGTGTGAGGCGGACTGGGGCGGCTACGGGTGGGGACTGCTGCACATCAGCAGCGTGGGGGAGGGGGCGGGTTGGGGCGCAAGCAGTTTTTCGAGCCTGTTGCTCTCAAAGGGGTTCGTGCGCGGCTTGAACATGATGACACGCTCGATCTTTGCACATGACCTCAAAGTTCGTCGATGTGACTGCTCGAAAATCGTACATGACCACGAATCCGTCATGAGAGAGCGCCTCTCCCGAGGGCATGTGGGAGGATTCGCTCGGATCGACTTGTGGACATGACTCCGGTATCAGCAGGAGCTGGCGAGAGAACACCCAAGGTGGCGCGATCTGGAGACTGGACACCAGAGAGAGCTCCGTCGAGGGGCTCGTCGGCGCTCGGGCTCGGCGTAGAGCTCGGGAGCAGGTGCGCGCGGGGCGAGCGGCGGCGGTGGCTCGGGGGGCGGGTCGAGCTGCGGCGACGGCTCGGGGGCGCGTTCGGGCTCCGGCTCGGTGCAGGGCTCGGGAGCAGGGGCGCGCGTGGCGAGCGACGGCGACGGCGACGGCGACGGGCCACTCATCACCTCGAGGCCTCGTGCGCGCAGCTTGTCCGTGAGCTCAGGGGCGTCGAACGAGACCGTGAGGCCTCCGGACCAGATGCAAGCGACGTGGAACCCGAGGCCGCGCCGACGCCTCGAGGATCTGCGCCAGGGTGTTGCGCTTGATGGCGCCCTTCAGTTTCCGGGAGAGTTTGGCGGCGGTGAGGCCTTGGGCGGCCCGGAACAACGCCTCGCAGACCTCGGCGCCGCTACTCCAGTCGGGGCTCAGGCCCCGGTCGCGGAGGTACTGGAGGGCTGTGTCAATCGATATCCGTTCGCGGAAGTAGTACCAGGCGCTGGTGGTCGAAGAGGCCTGGATGAGGCCCCAGAAGTCGTCGATGGTGCGGATGAGGACTGTCGCGGACATCGCGCCGCAGGATCACCAGGGATGAGGTCATCCTCAGGATCGAGATCGTCCTCGGCTCGCGGGCCTGGCGCAAATATGCGCCAGGGTGGCGCGAATCGGCGTCTTGAGCGCGAGCGAGGACGACCGCAGCTCGCTTGATATTGCGCGCGGATCGGGGATTTTCGCGCGCGGGTCGCTCGATTGCGCGCAGCGCTCACGCGGCTATGGGCGCGAAATCGTGGGGTGTAGGGACCGATACCGCTCGCTTCGCGGAGGAGTACCATCAGGGCGATCGCGCGCGCGAGCATGGGGCGGTTGTGAGCGGCCGAAAAAAATGGAGATCTCTACCGGAGAGATCTCCATGGGCGAGGTTGCGCGCGGGTGGGCGGCTTGCGCGGAACTGCGCGGCGCCTCTGCGGAAGGTCCGCTGCTCACTCGGTGGCGCACTTGTCGGCGGGCTGGCAGGGGCGAATCGCTTCGGCGGTGACGAGGAAGGGGACAGTGATCGCGCCGAGGTCGGGCTCGCTCGAGAGCCCGTAGGTGAGGTGACCCGGGCGACGCCGTCGCCGCGGGGGCGGAGGCGAACGACCTCGTCGCTTTGCTGGCCAGGGGCAGGCTCGCCGCTCCAGGTGGTGCTGCCGACGGCGTCAAAGCCGTCGACGGCGAGGGACCAGGTGACGACGCCTACGCTCGCGCCGGTGGCGGCGAGCTGGACATGGAGGTTGAGGGCGCGATCGGGGAGGGGCTCGTGGGCGAGGCGGAAGGTGGCGGCGCCGTCGCCGACGCGGAGCTCGCCAGCGCCAGCGAGGGGCTGCGGGCCAGAGGCGGGCGGCGGTGCGTGGGCGCAGGCGAGGGCGAGGGCGAGGGCGAGCGGGGCGACGCGGTGCATGTCCGCGAGGATATTTCTTCGGCCACCCGCGTATCCACCAGCAGCGTCACCCTGGCGAGGCTCGGGGCGTGCGCCAGCCGAGGATCGTGCGCCGCCGCCCGAGCGAGGTGCGCCGCGACCGTCTCGCCGATGCGACCCGTGGCGCTGGCGGCGAGGTGAGATCTGCGCGGCGCGTGGTTGCGGCGAAAATTCGCGTCGCGGCTGGATCGGGGTAGGTAGGGGCCGATGCCGAAGATCACCCACGAGGCGCTGGTGATGATCCTGCGCAACGCGCCGACGTCGACTGGACGAAGTGCATCAGGGACACCTACGAGCTGGGCAAGGACGAGATGTTCTTGGTCGGCAAGATCTTCCCGGGGGACAGGCCAAGCGCGTCCAAGAAGATCGACTTCCACCTCGGGGACTTCAAAAAGGCCAACGGGAGGAGTACGGCGGGACCGAGATGATCCGAAAGGTGTCGATCGCGGGCTCTAGGAAGTTCCCGACGCGTGTGGTTTTGCCTACTGACTGTGCTCGAGCGCGACAGCGCGAAGTGGTACCGCAAGTTCCTGGGCTGGCTGATGGACAAGGTCGAGGAGATGATCGCGCAGATGTCGGAGGACAAGAAGCCGCCGAAGTGGTGGGTGGCGCTGCGCAAGGCGCTGGAGAAGCCGATCGTGTGGCTGGGTGATGTCATCGCTCGGCCGGAGATCCTCCACACAAGGGCCATCGGGTGATCACCTTCGAGTCGCCGAAGATCAAGGCGCTGACCGACACCTGGCCCTCGGACCAGGAGTCGAACCCGCAGATCTTCCGGGTCACCGGCCACGGCGCCAAGTACGACATCTGCATGCTCTTCCGGCTCTTCCGGGTTTAGCGTGGCACCAAACCTGACCCTGGAGTCATGCCGTCGAGTTTGAGACCGCCGCAGTGGAAGAGGATCGCCGTCTTCAGGTTGTTCAGGTTGCGGTAGCCGCGGGCTTTGCGTTTGATCGTCTCGACGACCCCGTTGGTGCACTCAGCGACGGCGTTGGTGATCTTGTGGGAGTAGTAGTTCAGGATCCCGGTGATGTGCCGTTTGACCATCTGCGCCACCTTGACGACCGGGGCCAGTCGGCTGCGGATCGCCCAGTCGTTCCACGAGGTCCAGAACACTCGCGCCTTCTTCAGGCTCCCGCACCCCCACAGGCCGCGCAGGCTCTCTTTCAGCGCGCAGGCGCGCGCGGCCTTCAGGTTGGAGCGCTTCAGCTCCTCGGGCGCGGCGCGTAGCGCTCTGGCAGCCGCTCCTCGGCGTAGCGGAGGACGATCTGCTTCTCAGGGTAGAGCAGGCTCTCCTCGGCGGCGGCGATGAAGGGCTTCGCCATGTCCAGGCCTGGTCGTCCGCTACGACCTCGTCGCCTTCAACGAGGTCGCCGGCTCGTACTTCAAAAATGAGTCCGAGAAGCAGATGTTCAAGGGCTACATGGAGCAGGGCTCCTTCTCGCGTGGCGACGACAAGGGGACGATCAGCGCCGACAGCAAGCATCATCTTCAACGGCAACATCGATGGCAACGTCGAGGCGATCGCCCGCACCACCCACTCGGTCCGCAACGACACCGCCTTCCACGACCGCTGGCACGCCTACCTCCCCGGCTGGGAGATGCGGCCCGAGCACTTCACGCGGCACCTCGGCTTCATCGCCGACTACATCGCCGAGATCTTCCACAACGAGCTGCGCCACCTCAACTACACGGACCTCGCCGACCAGCACTTCGTCCTCGGCAACCACGTCGGCCAGCGCGACCGCAAGGCCGCCCTGCGCACCGTATCGGGCCTGGTCAAGCTGATCCACCCCGACGGCAAGTGCAGCAAGGAGGAGCTCGGGGAGTACCTCAGCTTCGGCCTGGAGCTGCGGCGCCGCGTCAAGGAGCAGCTCAAGCGCATCAACCCGATCGAGTTCTCGCGGGTTAACCTCTCGTTCATCGACAAGGAGACCGGCGAAGAGCGCTTCGCCGAGTGCGTCGAGCTCGGCGCGATCCGCCTGATCCCGGAGGGCCCGCTGCCACCAGGCGATATCTTCAGCATCGCCTGGACCCCAACACCGACCGCGTCGCGCTGTTCCGGATCCAGGCCGCCTCGATGGCCGGCAGCGGCCGCTTCAACCTCGTCGGCGTCACCTCGAAGGACATCCGCGAGAGCGCCAAGATGGCCTTCGACTACCTGCGCGCCAACGGCCGCCGTGTCGGCCTCGACCGCGACTTCAGCAGCTACGACCTCAACATCCAGGTCATGAGCCAGATGCACGGCCGCGACACGCCGGACCTCGGCGTCGCGTTCTTCATCGCCATCCTGTCCGCGATGGTCGGTCGCAACATCGGCGCCGGCCTCGTCGTCCTCGGCCAGATGTCGATCCACGGCGTCCTCAGCCGCATCGACAACCTCGCCGACCGCCTCCGCATCGCCATGGACTCCGGGGCCCACCGCGTCATGATCCCAACCACCAACGCTGCCGACCCCGAGCGAGCTCCTCGATTAACTGTCGATCAACTGCTGCGATAGCTATCCTCGACATCGTCCGTGCTGAGCGGCTCCTCCGGTGTCGCGGCCTCGGCCACGAGCGCGGCGATCTCATGCCTCGCGTCGGCGAGGCGCCGCTTGACCGTCGCGGGGCTGCTCGCCACGGCCGCCGCGATCTGGTCGATCGTCAGGCCCTCGCAGCGCATCAGGAAGATCGAGCGCGTGTCGTCGCTGAGCCGGCCGAGCAGGACCGCGAAGCGGAGCTGACGCTCCACTTTGCTGCTCAGCGCCGTCGTCGACCCCGCGATCTGCGAGCTATGGAACTCCACATACGTTCGCAAGCGGCTCTTCGTCTGGCGCAGCTTGTTGTGGGCGATCCCCCAGAGGTAGCGCTCGACGTCGTCGATCGCCGAGAGGTCTTTTTGGAGGAGCACCTCGAAGGTCGATTGGATGAGATCATCGGCCTCGGTGTGCGCGATCCCGCTGGTGGTGAAGAAGCGGCGGAGCCCGCGTGCATGGGTCCGGACGAGCGTGGCAACATCGTTCTTTGGTGCGTTGGACATCTGTTCTCTCCTTGAAGGAAGACGGTCGAGAGGCTCATGGTCGGCGGTAGGCGGCGAGCACGCCCCCGCGAGCAGCTCTTCGTCATGGCGCGCGGTGAACTCGCCGAACGCGGGCACTCGGCCGACCAGCGACCAGGTGTGCTGCACCCGCCCGCTGCGTCCGCGGCCGCTGGTCAGGGTGAGATCCCAGCGCCCCGCCGCGTGGGCGCGCCCCTTGCCGCCTACGAGGACCTCGCTGCGTCCGCGCTCACGGGCGGAGGTCGCGGTCAGGTCGCACCCATCAACCCGGAGATCCACGTCGTACGCGCGCTCCTCACGGGTCTTGCGGTCGCGCGCGACGAAGAGCCAGCGCCCGGCGAGCTGCTTGGCGTCCACGCAGTCGCTGGTCTTCGGCGGCAACCGGACCTTCTCCGCCGGGTCGGGGGCAGGACACCCGCTCTCTGCCCACGGGTCCGCGCCGCAGGCCGGCGACACTCCGCCGTGGCGTCGGCGCCGGGCAGCGAAGCGCCGCAGCGGGCGAAGCAAGGGATCCGATCGGACTCGGCCGGCGACACCCCCGTGCCGTCGACCACGGCATCACCGCGACTACCCCGAAGCACCCCTGAGTAGCGCTGCGCGCCGGGGTTCACGAGCCCGTGGAAGTCACCGTAGAGTTGATCGCCGTCGACGATGAAGGAGAAGGCGTAGGTGAAAGAGTCGTCGGCGTCGTTTGCCCGCGTCGGGATGAAGCGACCGGCGAAGCCGCCGGTGAGTCCAGGCACCGACATGACCTCGACACGCTGGCGATCGCGCCGGACCTTGGCGTATTCGCGCTTGTCGTTGCCGTGCTTGCGGAGATCGACGACCAGGCCGCAGGGGGTCCCGTCGCCGGAGAGAGCGAGCGTGTAGTGCCCGACCTTACCGACGAGGCTCGTGTTCTCCGCCCACTCGGCGATCGCCGAGAACTTCCATGCACCGGCCAGCGCTGCCGGAGCCGGGCAGTCCTGCGTCGTCACCGATGAGGGCGGGGCGAGCACGATCTCGCCCTCCGTGTGTGTCTCCGTCTCGCCCTCGGTGTCTCCAAACTCGGCGCCGTGGGTGTCCCAAAATCCGAGCAACCCCAGGGACCCGGTGACCGACAGAGCGCCGACGAGCGGAAAGAGCAGCCAAAGCGCCGACCGTCGCGCCCGTCGACCCCGCTGGGCGACCTCGGTCGTCTGGTAGGCGTCGAGATCCATCGTCGGCGTCTCGCCCGTGGCAGACGCCGCTTAAGCACCGGCTCGGCGACAGCCCGCAGCGCGGCGACCAGGGCCCGCATGTCGGTGAAGCGATCCGTAAGCGCCAGAGAGAGCGCCCGGCGCAGCACCTTCGCGAGCGGCCTCGCGGGCGAGGCGGAAGGCCGCTCGTGCACCCGGCGCGCGTCCGGATCGAGGTCGGCGCCGTTGTAGGGGAGTTCGCCGCAGAGCGTCTGCCAGAGCGCCGCTGCGAACGAAAATTGGTCGCTGCGAGCGTCTTGCTGGCCGCCACGGAGGGTCTCAGGCGCCATGAAGGCCGGCGTGCCGACCACACGCATCGAGCGCGTCGATCCGAGATCGGCGTCGACCGCCACGGCGAGGCCAAAGTCGACGATCTTCGGCACATTTTTGACGAGGACGACGTTTCCTGGCTTGAAGTCGCGGTGGACCAAACCCTCGTGGTGGATCGCCGCGAGCCCCTCCGCGACCTGGCAGAACAACGCCAGGATCGACCCTGCGCCCAGACGTGCCTCGTGGAGGAAGGTTTGGAGGGGAGTGCCGAGCTCCATCGCGACGTAGACGCAACGCTCGCCCCCGGGGACCAGCTCCAGGATCGCCGGTCGCGTGGACGACCACGACGTTGGGGTGGCGAACGCGGGCGAGGTTTTGGGCCTCGCGCTTGACCGCCGGGAGCGTCGCGTCATTGGAGCGTACGGGGAAGAGCTTAAGCGCGACCTCGCGCTTGAGATCGACCTCGTGCGCCCGGCAAACAACGCTGCTCGCTCCCGAGCCGATCCAGGCGTCGAGCTCGTACTTCCCGTCGCGGCTCCGCACCCGCTCCTTCGTCAGTTTGCTCGCGATGAACTCGTCGCGGAGCCGATCCGCGAGCGCCTTCACGGCGTCTGAGTCGTGCACGAGCGTGAGGGTCGCCATGACGCGAGGACGATAGCGCACATGCGGGATCGGCGGATACCGAGATCGTCCGCGCGCGCAGCGAAGCGCCGTTCGGGCGCGCTATCGCTCGCCTCGGAATGCTGCGGGGGAAGTGAGCCGATCGGCCCCCCTCGCCAGACAGACACCCCAGGAGCAACTGGATGGCGTGGATACATCGGATCGTGACAAAAGCGCGCGCGCTACGGTCGGCGGCGGAGCGGCTCAGCCGGGTGAAGGACATCCACGAGCGGCTCGAGCTCGCAGCCGCGATCGACCGGGAACTGCACGAGACCTGGCCGAACCTCGGCTCTTCGCCGATTGTGCGGGCCGTACGGGTACATGCGGAGCGCGTCGCCCCCGGAGCGACAGGCGGGGTCTCGACCCCTCTACGGGCGGTCAGAGAGGCGGTCAAGGACAAGCGGGGCGTCCTCGTGTCGAACCGCCGCGCGCCGGAGGTCACCGCGCAGCTCTGGGACGACCTCGGTCTCAAGTGCGACTCTTTCGATGTGGTCGGTGCGCCCCGTAAGCGCGCAAACCTCATCGAGCGGATCCGCCACGGATCCTACGACGTGGTTATGGTCGCCCAGGGCTTCGCCGGCCACGGCGACACCAAGGCGATCAAGGAGGCGTGCGATGCGTCCGGGGCGATGAATGTCCTGGTCGGGAAGGGCCGCTTCGGCCAAATCGTAGAGAGCATCTATCGCTGCTTATCGAGCGCGCCCCGGGATCCATAGCAACGCCCGCAGCCCGCTCGCCCCCTACCCCTGTTACGATCACCCGCACCAAAGGATAGACCGTGGTTCAAAAAGACGACTATGAAGGCCGCGAGCAGGCTTACGTCAAGCACTACGTCCTCAAACACTACCTCGAGCAACTCGCCCTCAAGATCGGGCACTTTCGGCCCGGCACGACCCTCAACTACATCGACGGATTCTCCGGGCCCTGGCAGCACGCGACCGAGGATCTGCGGGATACGTCGCCCCACGTCGCTCTCACGCAGCTCCTAAAGGCGAAGGACGAGCTCGCCAACGCGAACAAGGAGCTGCATGTCAGGGGGTTCTTCGTCGAGCGCGATCCCGAGGCGTTCTCCCGGCTCCAAAGTCTCCTCAGCAGCTTCAAGACCGCAACGACCGAGCCCTACGAGGGCCGCTTCGAGGACCACCTCGAAGAGGCGCGCCGCTTCGCCGAACGCGGCCCCAACGCCTTCGCCTTCATCTTCATCGACCCGACGGGCTGGACCGGCTACCCGCTCGGCCAGATCACGCCGCTACTTCAGGTCAAGCCGTGCGAGGTGATGATCAACTTCATGACCAAGGACATCGTCCGCTTCGTCGACGACGAATCGTCGACCGCGCGCGACTCCTTCATCGCGCTCTTCGGCGACGACACGCACCGCGAGGAGTGGCGCGCGCTCACCGGCGACGCGCGCGAGGACAAGATCGTCGAGGCCTACTGCGCGCGCCTGGGCGTCGCTGGCGGCTTCAACCACGTCGGCGCGACGATCGTGCTTCACCCCCAGCAGGATCGGACCCACTACCACCTCGTCTACGCGACCCGCAGCCTCCACGGCCTCATCGCCTTCCGCGACTCCGAGCGCAAGGCGTTCGGCGCCCAGCACGAGGTCCGCGCCGGGGCCAGGCAGCGCTCGCGGATCGACAGAAATCACCAAACCGAGCTCTTCACCGCGCCCGTGATGGAGACGCCGTACATGGACCTCCTCCGCGAGCGCTACCAGAGCCGCGCCCGCGCCGCGGTCGAGGCGACGCTGGAGGAGGCTCGCGGAGAGGTCCCGTTCGACGACATCATCGGCGTGGCGCTCGCGTTCCCCTTGACGAGCCTCAGCGATCTCAAGTCATGGCTGGAGGATCTCAAAAAGCAGGGGCGCGTGACCTTTGTCGGGCAGGGCGCAAAAGAGCGCGCCCTGAAGGAGGGCAGCAAGCACAGGCTCTCCTGGCGCCGCTGACGACGTCGCGGCGATCGTCAAGATCGTCGAAGCATGCTATTCGGACCAAGAGATGAGCGACGGCAGCGCGATCGAGTGGACGGACGCGACGTGGAACCCCGTCCGCGGCTGCGAGAAGATCAGCCCGGGCTGCAAGCACTGCTACGCCGAGACCTTCGCGGAGCGCTGGCGTGGGCTCCCGGATCACCCCTACGGCCAAGGCTTCGACCTCCGCTTGGTCCCCGAGAAGATCGATGAGCCCCTCCGTTGGCGCAAACCTCGGCGGATTTTCGTCAACTCGATGAGTGATCTCTTTCAGGTGGGCGTCCCGGAGCCCTTCATCCGGCGCGTCTTTCAGGCGATGAACGCGGCCCACTGGCACACCTACCAGGTGCTGACGAAGCGCGCCGATCGGATGCGCGCGCTCACCCGCGCGATGCCTCGCGCGCTCGTCGACCAGCCGCAGATCTGGCTCGGGGTCAGCGTCGAGGACCGCAAGTACGGGCTGCCCCGGATCGACCAGCTCCGCGAGACCCCCGCCGCTCTCCGCTTCCTCTCCGTCGAGCCGCTGCTCGAGGACCTCGGGACGCTCGACCTCTCCGGGATCGGCTGGGTCATCGTCGGCGGTGAGAGCGGCCCTGGTGCGCGCCCGATGGAGGAGGCCTGGGTCCGCTCGATCCTCGATCAATGCCGAAGCGCCCGCGTGCCCTTCTTCTTCAAGCAGTGGGGCGGCGTCCAGAAGAGCAAGCGCGGCCGCCTGCTCGGCGGCAAGACCTACGACGAGATGCCGCGGCGACCGGCGAGCCCGACCACGCGGGCGTCGAGATCCGCGGCCGTGTCGGTGCACTTGTCCGTGCTCGGCTCGACGTGATCGGTCGCGTCGCCGCAGGAGATCTGGGCGTAGTCGCCGACCCCCGGACCGCCGGTACGGTTCGCTCCGGGGCCGGTGTTCAGGAGGAGCGGCGTGTGGGGACGCAGGCGGCGGACAGCGTGGTGATCGACCGGCTGGGGTGGTCGTAGATCATCACGCCGTCGTTCCGCCAGGGTGGCTTCAACGAGATCGCGCAGGCGGAGCTGATCGGCGAGGACGCCGCGCTCGAGGTCGCGCTCGCCGTCGCGCTCGACGCCGCGATCGCCGAGTACCAGCCACTCGCGGCATGCCTCGACGCGTGCGCGATTGTGCGCTACGGTCGCGCTCCCAATGCCCAAGCTCACCCACGAGGCGATCGTCCAGCTCGTCCGCAACGCGCCGGCCCTCGTCGGCTACCTCTTGGATCGTGAACACAGGCTCCCGTCCAGCTCGATCCATATCTCGCAGAACGAGTTCATCGACCTCAACCACGCGGAGTATCGGGCCGACGACGTGCTGCTCTATGGCCAGGATCCCCGCGCCCCTGTGCGTGTGCGTGTCGTCGAGATCCAGCTCAGCATCGACCCCGACAAGCCCGATCGCTGGCAGCTCTACGTCTCCGGCCTGCGCGTCCGCTACCGCTGCCCGGTCGACCTCGTGGTGATCGCCCTCGATCCTGATGTAGCCGCTTGGGCCGCGCGTACGATCAAGGCGGGCCTCTCCGAGGGCGCGCAGCGGCTCACGCCCGACGTGATCGGGCCGGCCCAGATCCCGGTGATCACCGATCCTGACGAAGCCCGACGAGACCCCGAGCTCGCGGTCCTCTCGCTGATCGCCCATGGCGACGAGCCTGGGGCCGAGCGCATCGCGATCGCCGCGATCGAGGGCGCCCAAGACCTCGACACCGACCGCGCCGCGGTCTATCTTGACGTCGTCTTCGCCCGCTTGGGCGAGGCCGCCCGCGCCGCCCTGGAGAAGCTGATGCAGACCGGAAGCTACGAATTTCAAAGCGACATCGCCCGCAACTGGTTCTCGAAGGGTAAAGCCGAGGGTAAGGCCGAGGGTAAGGCCGAGGGCGAAGCGAAGGGCGAGGCGAAGGTGCTACTCCAACTGATGGAGCTGCGCGGCCTCGAGATCCCCGACTCGATCCGCGAGCAGATCCTCGGCGCCACGGACTGCGCCCAGATCGAGGTGTGGGTGAGCCGAGTGCTCTACGCCAAGACCGCCGCCGAAGTGGTCGAGAGCTGAGACGGTCTCTGCCCGAGCTGCGGGACCGGCGTCACCGATCTTCGCGAAAGACTCAAGAGGAGGGATGGCGACCGTCCCATTGTCGGCGACGGGCGAGGTGCGAGCGCGAGGGGAGTCCAAATTATCGGTCAAGGCCGGAGAGAGCTCCGGGCGGGCGACTCAGGCTCGTGTTGAGGTCGAGCGGGTGCGCCTCATCGGGGGCATTTAGCTGACCGTTCCCGGTGCGATCAAACCCGGATCCCTGCGGCGATGACCATCGCGGCGCCGCGGCCCCCTTCTCGGTTCGCGAGCGAACGAGCGGCGAACGAGGCCTCAAAGTTGGCGGCGGTCTCACAGACCAAGAGCAACACGGGCCCTCTAGTCCCCCACATCTCCGAGTATTCACGCACCTGGCCGACGGTGCGGTGGATGTCGGCGGATCGGTCGATGCGAGGCTTGATCTCGATGGCGATCGTCCTGTCGATGACGATGTCGACACGGCGGCGGCGAGTGCGAGCGTTCTGGTCGAGTCCTTCGAGCGGGAACTGCTCCTCGATGTCGTGGCCGCGGAGGTGCCGGCGCAGGAAGCGAGCGAGCGCGGCCTGGTACTGGGCCTCGTAGCGGGTCTGCGTCGGACGCCAGCGCGGCAGGGCCTCGACGATCTTTCTGAGCACGGGGTCCGCGATCGCTTTGGCCGCGTCGCGGTCTCGCGCCGACGTGCCGACCAGATCGAGCGAGGCCGGCAGGCGCTTGAGGTCGGCTCGTGTGAGCTCGGCGTTCGCGGGATGCTCCGATGCCGTGCGCCGCTCGCCGCTGAGAAGGCGACGCCACAGGTCGCCCATCACGAAGTAGCTGGCGATGGTGAGCGGGATCCAGGCAAATAGAAGCAGGCCCAGGAAGCCGTTGAGGCTCGGTGTCGAGGACCCGGTCGTCCACCTCCAGACCCCGCCGATCACGGTGAGCAGCGAGCGCAGCGCGAGAGCCCCTCCGCTGAGGTACAACGCCTGGATCGCCCATCTGCGGCGGCGTTCGCCCGGGCCGGTTGTCTCCTCGCTGTCGTCCCTCTGGGCTAGGAAACGAATGAGCGCCCAGAGCGGTGGATGTCAGGGTAGTTGTCGCGTTGTTGCTCAGGGCCGGGTTGTTGGCTCCGGCTTCGGATCAGGTCTATGGTTCATGGTTCAGGTCGACGGTGGGGACTGGGTCCCAGTTGCGGGTGTTGCGGGCCCACCGTTCGGGGTATTTGGCGCGGGCGGCCGCGTAGGTCTCCTTGCGCGCGGCGAGGATCGCGAGGTGGCGTCCGGCGTGGCGATCGCTCGGGGTGACGAAGCTGATCGCGCTGTGTAGGTGTTTTTCGTTGTACCAGTAGACGAATTCGCGACCCAGTTTCGGGCGGCGTCGAGATCGTTGAACGGCCGCGAGGGGTAGCTCGGGCGGTACTTGAGCGTTCGGAAGAGGGACTCCGAGTAGGCGTTGTCGTTGCTCGTACGGGGTCTGCTGAAGCTCGCCTTAATCCCGAGCTTGCGGAGCATCGTCAGCAGCGTCGCGCTCCTCATCGGCGCGCCGTTGTCCGAGTGCAGCCACAGCGGCTTACCAGATCGCGCCGCCGCGGCGCAAGTCTTTTCGACCAGGTCCGCTGCGATCGCGCCGCACTCACGCTCGTGCACCTCTGCTGCGATGATCTTACGGCTCCAGATATCGATGATCATGTACAGGTACACGAAGCGGCCGCTGATCTTCGTCGGTAGATAGGTGATATCCCACGAATAGAGCTGATCGGGTCCTGTCGCTGTGAGCGCGCGTGGCCGCCGGCTCGGCGCCCGCGCGCGGCCACGATGCCGCATCATCCCGGCGGCGTGCAGGCGACGGTAGATCGTCGACTCGGAGCCGATATAGATCCCGTGAGTCGCCAGGTGCGGCACGATCTGGTTCGGCGACAAGTCCGCGAAGTCTGCCGAGGTCGCGACCCGCAGCACCTCGGCCTCCTCCTCCGCGCTGAGCTTGTTGTGGGGCGTCGTCGCCGGGCCTCGCCGTTGATCGTCACCGCCCCCTCCTCGCGCCAGCGCTGAAGCGTCCGGCTCGAGAGCCCCAGGCACTCGCATGCGCGCGTCAGCGTCGCGCCCATCGCCGTGGCTGCTTGGATGAGGCCCATGATCGCCGCGCGCTCGCGCGCTATGTGTCGTCTTCCACGCCCTCCAAGAGGGCGCGGACTTTTTTTTGGAGCACCAGCAACGCGGCCGCCTCGGCCAGCGCCTTGTCCTTGCGGTGGAGCTCGCGCTCCAGCTCCTTGACGCGCCGTGCCTCAGCGCCGGTGGCCTTCTCCTGGCGCCCAGCTAGCTCCGCCTTGCCGCCGCGCAGCATCGTCTCGCGCCACTCGTCGAGCGTCGCCTGGTGCAGCCCACGTCGGCGCAAGAGGCCGCCCAGCTGCGCCTCGTCGAGCTTCAGCGACTCCATCACGACCGCGATCTTCTCGTCCGGCGACCAGTCCTGCGGTCGCCTCTGCGGCGCCTCTGCGGCCTCCTGGGCGGCGCTTTGGGCGATCATCTTGGGGGGCTGCGGGCGTGTCACCATGAAGCCTCTCCTAGCCGATTCTCGTCGCCACCGATAGAGCAGCCCGGGATGCAGGCCGAGCTCCTTGGCGATCTCCGAGACCGATCGTCCCGACGTCGTGAGCTTCGCGACGATCTGGGCCTTAAAGCCCTCGGTGTACGATGTCCCCGTCACCGAAGACCTCCCACCGCGATCCGGATGCACAGGGCCCCATCGTCCGCTCGACGATCCATCATGACCTGCACGTGCCGCGGGATCACCACGATCACCTCGCCTGCGATCCCCGCCACCGCCTCGTTCTCCTCACGGCCGACCCCCAGGCCCTCCGTGTTTTCCTCGTCGTCCTCGATCTGGATCTGGATCTCGAGATCGTCCTCGCTCACGCTCATCTTCACTTCCGTTAACTCGCTGGTCATCTCACTGCTCTGCTTCTCAGCCCCCTCGGTGGTTCAGGTGAACGCGACAACTTTGCTGACACTGGGGGAGAGGTTGCCAACGACGAGCCGGATCGTGAACCTGCCTGACTCATCCCGGAAATCCTGGACCCGAGCCAAACCGTAGGCGGCGAGTACGAGGAGCAGAGCCGTGCCGATGAAGATCTCGAGCTTCGCTGAGCCGACGGTGGCGGTCACGATCTGAGCGATGACGAGGGCCCCGCCGAGCAGGAGGAGGATCTTGCGCCGATGTCCGAACGTCGCCGCGTCGAAGCGCGAAGCCGCGGCAGCGATCGCCTGTAACGCCCGTCCGGTCCATCGCGCACCCTCACGGGCGTAGCCCATGGCGCGGGTCTGGGCGGAGGCCAACCTCGAGTCTCCTTCATGCGGGGCCGAGAGAGGTGTCGAAGCCGGCGTCGGGGCCATCGCCCATGGTGACGCGTTCGCGAGCGGAGCGGCGGCGGCTCCAGGTTGGTCTTGAGGCGAGCTGGAGCGCAGCGGCGGGGGCGGCGGTGGGCGGTGAAGCGGGTGCTGACGCTCGATGGAGGCCGGCGCGGTCAGCGCGGACCCCGCAGGCAGCGGCTCGCTGGCGCGCGGTGGCGGCGACCGTGGGCCGAAGGGGAGCTGACCGAAGGGGGGCGCGCCGATCTGAGTCTTCGCGTCTTGCGGCTCACTGGCGAGGAGCGGCGCGCGGGCGCTCGCGATGGGTCCGATAGGGATCGCGGCCAGTGCTCGCTCGCGGTGGATGAGGTTGTGCGCGGCTTCGATTACGCGACAGCGGGGGCACTGGTACGAGTGGTTCAGGTCGTGCGTGGGGATCACGAGCTTCTGCCCGCAGGAGGGGCAAAATAGCTCGATTTCGAGCGTGTTCGAGGCGGGCCCGCCGGCCGAGTGCAGCATCGCTCCTCGCCAGCATGCCCTGAGATGTGCGCGGAAGTCTAGAGGGCGCGGAAACAATCGCGCGGGGTCGCGCGCGACCTACGTGCATTACCGCGAGGCATGGTGAGGGGCGGTCGCGCTCGTTGACCGGCTCCGCGACCGCCCCCTAGACTGGCGCCGTACCTAGGAGGGTGTATGTCCGCGCTGAGTGACTCGATCGAACGCCTCGCTGAGCAGTTCAGGAAGCGGCTGCCGCATATCCGGGGAGAGGAGGCGACGAAGCAGGCGCTGATCCTGCCCTTCCTCAGCACCCTCGGCTACGACATCTACGATCCGACGGAGGTGCAGCCTGATTCGTGGCCGACTTCGCGAAGAAGCGGAGCGGTGGGCCGGCTGAGAAGGTTGACTACGCGATCCGCCTCGCGGGTGCGCCGGTGATCTTCGTCGAGTGCAAGGCAGCGGACGTCGAGCTCTCGAGCCACGGCGGCCAGCTCGCTCGTTACTTCAACTCGACGCCCTCGTGCCCCGTCGCCATCCTCACAAACGGGGTGCGCTACCAGTTCTTCACGGATCTGGAGGAGAAGAACATCCTGAGCGCGCGGCCCTTCTTCGAGTTCAACGTGCTCAGCTTCGCCACGGCGGAGACGGAGCTGCTCGAGGCCTTCACGCGCGACCGCTTCGACCCGAGCTGCGTGAGGGAGCAAGCGGAGGAGATCATCTATACGAGCAAGATCAGCGGCTACATCAGCTCGATGCTGCGGAACCCCCCGGAGAGCTTGACGCGCTTCGTCCTTGGCGAGCTGGGGGTGTTCGCGGGGCGGAAGGTGACCGCGAAGGTGATCGAGAAATTCACGCCGACGATCCGGCGGGCGATCCAAGCGGCGCTGCTTGATATGGCGACGCGATCGATCAAGGAGCAGTCCGCGCCAGCAGCGCCGGAGGTCGCGGCCCCTGCGGATAGCAAGGAGAAGGGCGCCGAGCGTGGCGGAGTGAAGAGCGCCGAGAAGGACGCCGAGAAGGACGCCGAGAAGAAGGCGGAGCGAGGCTCCAATGTGGTGACGACCCCGGAGGAGTTGGAGGCCCTGGGGGATCATCCAGACGATCTGCGCGGACTCTGCGGTGAGCGCGATCGCGCCGGTGATCTGGAAGGATACAGCGAGCTGGTTCACCATCTCGGCTGTGTCGATCCGGCGGTGGTTCGTCCGGCTCTACTTCAATCAGCGCCGACACTCGATCTTGACGACGGTCTCGCCAGACCAGACGAAGGCGCTTTGTCCAGGCTTTGAGGTCGAAGGCAGCCGCGTGTTCATCAACTCGAACAAGGACCTGCTGCGGCTGCGACCGCTGCTGCTGCACGCCTACGAAGAGGCCGCGCGACGCGCCGAGCCGCCGGGGGATGCGGTGGAAGCGGCGGACTGAGCGCGCGGCGAGGCGCAGGCGCGATACTGAACCCTTGCTTAGTAGTTTGCGCGGAGACGCGCTGCTATTGATCCGCCGGCTTGCTCTCTTCCGCGCGGATCCACGAGGCGCTCGATGGCGATAAGGCCGCGCTCTCGGAGCTCGTTCGCGAGCTCTTGGCCGTCCTCAAGGTGGAGATCGCCCGATTCTTGCACCGCTGGGCGCGCTCGCAGCGACGGGACGCCCGTCAGGACATCGACGACTTCGCCCACGAGGTCCTGCTCTACCTGCTCGCCGATCGCGGCCGCGTGCTTCGTACCTGGGACCCCGAGCGCGGCGCCCTCGTCGCCTTCGTGCGGATGGTCGCGCGTCAACGGGTGTCGCGCACCCTGCTCAAGCACCGCGGTAATCCGTGGAGCGACGAGCCGACCGAGTTCACGGAGATGGTGTGTCGCATCGCTCTCCACACGGGGGCTCCCTACTGTTTGATTCACGCTCTGAGCGGGGACTAACCCTCTGAGAGCACGGGCGGATCGTGGCGCGGCTCTCCGCATCGAGGGCGGATCAACGCACGGGAGCGGCGCTCAGCGGCGCTCAGCGGCGCTCAGCCGCGTTACCGTGCTGCGGGTCGATCACCGGTAGAAATTTACTAATTATTCCACACTGATCTTGCAGGACCTCGTCGGCATTGAGTCGAGGAACTGGTCAAGGCGGTGGGATCGGGCGGATACGTTTGGTGTGAAACAAAAACAACCGGGCGGGACCATCCCGCCCCCGAGCCACCGCGAGGCCGAGTGTACATGCACGCAGGCTACCCGTCGAGCGTGAAGGGGGGTACCGTGATCGCCACCGACGTCCACGATCGTCACGAGCACACCAGGCGGCTCGCCGATCCGGACGCGTATCGGCCGCAGCAGTGTCGGAGCTGCTGTCGGCGGATGCACGCGCACGGCACACGCACGCGCAGGCCGGTCGGTGAGGCGCCGCTCGAGATCCGGCGCTACATCTGCCCTCGGTGCGGTGGCGTCGTCCAGATCGTGCCCGCCTTCCTCGCGGGCCACCTCTGGCGCTGCTGGCCCGCGGTCGAGGCTGTCGTCGTCGATGGCGCGGAAGGCCCGCCCAAGGCCGCCAGGATCGCGCCGAGGACCCGGCGGCGCTGGCGGGCGAGGGCGAAGGAGCCGGCGCGTCTCGCCTTGCACACGCTCAGCGCGGAGCGCGTGCCGCGGATCGCGACGGCGCTCGCGGCGATCGGCCTCGATGCGACCCGTGGCGCCCTTCTCGCGGCCTTTCGCCCGCTCGCCTCAGCGCTCGGCGCCTGCGCTCTCCTTGCGAACCTCCTAAACCTCCTACTGCCCGGGCTGCGTATCATGTGACCCAAAAGACATATCCCTTCAGACAGATCGTCCTGCGAGCGATCCCACCCGAAGTGGCCGGACCCAGGCGGTAGAAGGTCGCCATGGATCCCAACAAGCGACGAGAAGTGGCCGAGTGGCGCCTCTCCATCCTCGGCCCGCTGATCAGCGCGCGCCTCGATCACGGCGAGATCCGCGAGCTCCTGGAGGAGGCCGCGGCTCGCTCGTACATCTACCTCGATGGTCAGCCGCGGCGCTTCCGCTGGCGCACGCTCGAGGGCTGGCGCTACGACTATCGCGCAGGTGGACTGAGCGCTCTCGAGCCTCACACCCGCGCGGACGCGGGCACGTGTCGTGCGATCCCCGAGCTCGTCGCCCGCAAGCTCCTCGCTCTCCGGCGCGAGCAGCCGCGTCGGAGCATCCGTACGCTCATCAAGGCGCTCGAGCGCGCCAACGACGTTCTGCCTGGCACGCTCGCCCCGTCCACCGTCCGGCGTCTCCTGGTCGCGCACGGCCTCTCGAAGCGGCCCACACAGCTGCCCACGCGCGAGCGGCGGGCCTTCACCGCCGAGCACCCCGGCGACCTCACCATGGGTGACAGCATGCACGGCCCCCCGGTGATCGGCCCGGACGGCGTGATTTATAAAAAATGCTACCTGCTCAGCCAGATCGACGTCGCGTCGCGCTTCGTGCCCCACTCCGAATTTTATTTGAGCGAAGACGCTGCGCACCACGAGGAGGGGCTTCGCCGGGCGATCGTCGCCCACGGAGCGCCGCGCACCTACTACGTCGACCTCGGGGCCGCCTACGTCGCCGCTTCGCTGAAGCAGATCTGCGCCGAGCTCGCGATCTTTCTCCTGCACGCCGGCCCCGGCGACGCCGCCGCCAAGGGGGTGATCGAGCGCTTCCACAAGACCTGGCGCGCCGAAGTCGGCGCCGAGCTGCCGTCCTATCCGCTGCCGCTCGCCGAGCTCAACCGCCTCCACACCGCCTGGATGACCTGCGAGTACCACAGGCGCGTCCATGCCGCGACCGGCCAGAGCCCCCGCGATCGCTTCCTCGCGGGCGCCGAGCACCTGCGTCATGTCCCTCAGGACATCAACATCGACGAGATCTTCCTGCACCGCGAGCGACGTACGGTCCGCGCCGACGGCACGATCCGCTGGGAGGGCGGCTTCTACGAGGTCCCAGGCGAGTACGTCGGCGAGAAGGTCGAGCTGCGCTTCGCCCCGCTCCGCCCCGATCTCCCGCTCCTGCTCTACGTCGACGGCGTGCGCGTCACCGAGGTCTTCCCGCTCAACCGCCTCGCCAACCACCGCCGCCCACGCCGCGAGCTGCCCGGCCCCGAGCCCGCCCCGCCCCGCGTCCTCAAGGGCCCCCTCGACTACATCGACGACGAGTACCAGGCGCTGCTCCGCGCCTTCGGCGACGAGATCGATTCATCATCTGACCCAGAGGACATCCCATGACCTGGCGCGAGCGCTTCGGCATGCACACCGCGCCGCTCCCCGCGGCGCCGCGGGCGAGAGCTTCTTCGAGCGCGACCCGCACTATCAGCGGCTCGCGCGCGCCTTCTGCTGGCTCGCCACCGAGCCTGGCCTCGGAGTCCTCACCGGCGAGCCTGGCGTCGGCAAATCGGCCGCGATCCGCCACCTCTGCCGCGCCCTCCACCCCGACGAGCACCGCGTCCTCTACCTCTCCGACTGCGCGGTCAAGCCCCTCGATCTCTACCGTATGCTCGCCGCCGAGCTCGGCCTACGACCCAGCGCGCGCGCGCAGATCGTCGCCGACATCAAACGCGCGCTTGTCACCCTCGTCGACGAGCGCGGGATCGTCCCCGTCGTCGTCCTCGACGAAGCTCAAGGACTCCGCGACGAGCTCCTCCACGAGCTCCACGGCCTCTGTAGCCTCGACTTCGACGGCCGCGACTACCTCACCCTCTGGCTCGTCGGCCACCCCTCCCTGAGCAGGCGCCTGCGCCTCCAGCAGCACACCGCGCTCGCCCAGCGCGTCCTCGTCCACCTCCCACTCGTCGCCAAGACCGACCTATCTGTCCTTGGAGACATGCTCGATCACGGCCTCACCCACGCCGGCGCCTCACCCGCTCTGCTCACCGACGACGCCCGCGCCGCGCTCCTCCACGCCGCCCGCGGCCTCCCCCGGCTCCTCAGCCACCTCCTCCGCCTCGCCCTCCTCCTCGCCGACGAGCGCGCCTCCCCCCAGATCGACGCCTCGATCATCAACTCCGCTCTCATCCTCCTCCACCTCGATCACCCCAAGCAACCCCAAACCCCTCCTAAATCCCGCTTCCAACGTGACCCAAGATCACGCGCATAAACCGACCCGACACAGATGGAGGCGCACCTCGGGCCGGACCCTGCGGCTCGTATGCTCGAGTCGCGCGAACTGCTTCGCTCGTTGTTGGTGCGGCTGCGGGCCGAGCTCACCGAGCGCGGGCTGCTCCTCTTTCATCAGATCTACATCGAGGAGCGGCCGATCGCCGAGGTCGCCGCCGAGTTCGGCATGACCCGCCAGGCGATCGACGCCTGGAACAACCGCACCCGCAACCTCGCGCGCCGCCTCGCCGCTGATCTTCCCGCGGAGGTGCGGCCGTGATCTGGCGTGAGATCGTAGGGCGCGGTCGTCTAGCCTTTAGGAGGATCTCACCGTGAGCCGAGGACAAGGACCTGACCCGCTGCTCGCCGCTCTCGGGGCGCTCGAGCGCGACGAGCAGCGCGATGAGCCTGGCCCCTGGGACGACCTGCTCGCGGGTCGCGATGCGGCGCCCCCGGCTCCGGACGGATCCGCGCCCGAGGAGCACGCCGCCTTGGCTGCCCTCTTCACTGCGCCGATCGCAGAGCGTGAGGTCGACGAGCTGACCGAGCGCGTGCGCGCGGCGTGGGCGGACGGCCGCGCCGGTGCTGCCGCTGCGCCGCCTTAGGCGCGTCTGGACGGCGCTCGCCGGCTCGCTCGCGCTCGCGGCGGCGATCCTCCTGTGGATCCGGTTTGATACGCCGCCCGAGCTCGTCGGCTACAGCGTCGAGGTGCGCAGCACCAGCGTGCGCGCCGACCGGGCTCCTGCGGCCGGGCCCGAGCACCGCTACCGCCCGGACTCCACGATCGATGTCGTCGTCTCGCCCGCACGCGCGGTCCACGAGCCGGTCGTGCTGCGGGTGCTCGCGCGCGACGCCAGTGGGGGCTCGCGCTTGCTCGCGCCTCCGTTCGCGCGCAACGCCGAGGGGGTGCTCTCGATCCGCGGCCGGCTCGACGTCGTGCTTCCGCTGGATCCCGGCGTGTGGCGCCTCGACTTCTTCGTCACCCCCGAAGGCGACGCACCGCCCGACGCAGCCGCGACCGCGGCGCTCCAGGTCGCTGACCGCCTAGATCTCGAAGTGATCGCGGCGGACTAGATCGTACGGTCATGTCCTTGTGGTCAGGATCTTGGGAGCATGTCCGGCGTAGCGCGCTCCCGCTGCTGACGCTGTTCGCGTGCTCTGCCGGGGAGGCGCCCGTCGCGCCCGTGCCCGAGGTGGTGCTGGTCGGCTGCGAAGCGCTCTTAGAGGGTCCAATCTGCCTTATCGAGCCGGGACAGGCGCTTACATGGTGGGTGCTCGCGCCGCGTGAGGCCCGGATCGAGCTCGAGTGGGAGGGTGTTCAGCGCGAGCCCGGTTGGGTGTTCGTCGAGCATGGTCAGCGCGGCACCTTCACGCCCGAGCGCCCCGATGGCGCGCTGACGCTCCGCGATGTGGAGCTGGGGTGGCGCTGGAGGCTCGCGCTCCGCCCCGCGGCAGCGCCCTCCGAGGGCCCTCGCGGCCGCTCGCTCGGCGTTCGGCGAGGGGCGCCATGATGCCGCTCTCGCGGCGCTTGACGCGGTGGAGCCCCTTCTGCGCGGCAGCGAGCAGGTCCAAGCGTTGTCCCTTCGGGCGGCTGTGCATCACTCGAAGGAGGACTTTGACGCCGCGCTCGCGGCGTATGAGCGCGCGTTCGAGCCGGCGCTCGCGAACCAGCTCGAGCGCAGCGCGAGCCGTCTCGCGGGCGCGGCTGCCTTCATCTGCATCGAGAGCCGTCCCGACCCGGCCTGCGCCCGCCGCTGGCTCGCGCGCCAGGCGGCGTTGAGCCTGCCGGGCGCACGTGCAGCAAAATTTTCTTGCGCGGGCTCTTGGCGTCTCGCGAGCTCGACTGGCGGACCGCGATCGCCAGCCTCACCGAGTACACGCGGCGCGCGCGGGCCCTCGGCGTTACGACTTGGCTCGCGGCCGGGCTCCTTGAGCTCGGCGCGAGCTTTAGCCTGCTCGGCGACTCAGATCGGGCGAAGATCCTTTACCGGGAGATGTTGGCGCTGCCCGGTCTCTCGCCGAAGAACGCCGCGAGGGCGCAGCAGAGCGCTGCGTGGCTCGATCTCGAGGCGAGGATCCGCGGCGAGCCAGGCGAGGATCCGGCGCCGGCCCTGCGGGCCGCGCTGCAGATCTTTGAGGGCGACGCGCCCAGCCCCACGGATGCCGCCGAGACCCGGATCAATTTGGTGCTCGCGCAGCTCGTCGCGGGCGATCTCGTCGCTGCGCGCGTGGCCCTGGGCGCCCTGGAGCCGAAGAACGCTCGGCAGGCGCGGTGGCGGGAGCTGCTGCTCGGGCGCCTGGAGCTCGCGGAGGGGGAGCACGCCGCGGCGCTGCAGCGACTTGAACGCCTCGCTGCCGCGGCCGACGACGCGGGCGATCGCGCGCGCGTGGGACGCGGCTGTGATCGCGGGTGAAGCTCTCGAGCGCCTCGGCGACGACGACGCGGCCCTCATCCGCTACCGCCGCGCGGCCGAGCTGCACGCCCGGCGGCTCGCCGCGGTCTCCGAGGGTCGTGAGGTCTTCGCAGCCGACGGCGATCGCGGCGCCCGCCGCCTCGTCGCGCTCTTGGTCCGCCTCGGCCGCCTCGACGAGGCTCTCTGCGCCGCGCGGCGAGCCCGGACCCGGCCCTTCGCGGCCGCAGCGGCCTCGGTGCGCGACCCCGACGCCCTGCGCGACTATCACCGCGAGCGACGGGCTCTGGATGCCGAGCTCGAGCGCGCGTGGGAGCTGCCGGGGGCGGCGCGGGCGCAGCGAAGGGTAGAGCTGCGGGCCGGCCTGGCCCAGCTCGAGCGGCGCCTCGACGAGCTCCTGTTAGGAAAACTCCCCGCGGACAGCGCGGGCGCCGAGCGCGAGGTCTGCGCCCAACCAGCGCCTGGGGTTGTGATGCTCGTGTTTTATCCGAGCGAGCTCGGTTACCTCGCGTTCGCGCAGGATGTCAGCGGGGTGGTCGCGGTCGAGCTCGTCGGAGAGCTGCCGACCGACCCGGGCGAACGAGCGGCGCGCCTGCTCGACCCCTTCGCCGCCAAGCTCGAGGAGGCGACGCGGATCGAGGTGCTCGCCTCCGGGCCGCTCACGCGTGAGGCGTTTCATGCGCTCCCGTGGCGAGCGCGTGCGCTGATCGAGCGCGCGCCCGTAGCCTACCGCCTCGATCTGCCGCGCCCCGTCGTCGCCTCGGCGCCGCGCAGCGTGCTTCAGCTCGTGCCGGAGAGTAATCTGCCGGGCGGCTCCGCCGAGGTGCTCGCGGCGGCCCGTGTGCTGCGCGAGCGCGGCCTCTCGCTCATCGAGCGCCGCGGCGATGAGGACGATCTGCGCCAGCAGCTGCGCGTCGATCTGCTTCATTATGTCGGTCACGCCCACGCCGAAGGGTGGGACAGCGCGCTCGAGCTCGGCGGCGATCGCCGCCTCAGCGCCCGCGATCTTCTGGCGGGCCCCGCTCCGACCCTGGCGGTGCTCGGCGGCTGCGAGACCGGCCTACCCGACCCACGCGCGCACGGCGGCGGGATCAGCCTCGCCCACGCCCTCCTGCTCGCCTAGGCAGCTCCGCCGTGATCGGCACATCTTCGACGGTGCGTGACGACCTGGCCGCCAGCCTCGTCCCGCCCTTGCTCGCCGCCCTGGCCGAAGGCGCAGACCCCGCCGAGGCCCTGCGCCGCGCGCAGCTCGACCACCTGGACCGCGAGGGCTGGGATCGATTTCGCGCCTATACACCGTGACCGATCCCCGCGAGAGATCCGTCGAGGTCACTGTCTATACATGAGTCATGAGACGCTACCCTCGACCACGGATCGTCGCCCCACTCCTCTGCGCCCTCGTCACCTCGTCCATGCTCGCGAGCGCCGCCAACGCGGCCCCCCCGCCGAAGCCTCCAGTCGCGCGCCGCTACATCGCGATCCTCAAGAATACGGGGGATTGCCCGACGTTCGCGAACTGGACTCAGACAGATCTCTTCGGCCTCAAGGCCGATGAGAACGCGCGTCGAGGCTATAAGGCGCTTCAGCGCTTCTGCCGGTATCAGTGGGCGAGTAAAAACGCAGAACCAGAAGCGCAGCCTAAGTCCACCAAATTCTCGCGCGTCGACCCGGACTACGACGTGCTCGTGCCCCAGGGCTCGCTCGCCCAGGACACCGACATCCGGGAGGCTCTGAACCAAATCTACCGCGTGATGCTCGACCTCGGACCGATCAACACCGCTACTCCGCAGCCGCTCTACACCTCGACGGCTCGAGGAAACGTCGCGAAGGTCGCCGTGATCGACACCGCCGGCGGCCCAAGTGAGATCCTCGAACGCGCCAAGCACGGGCGAGCGATGGCCGAGGTCATCCACGAGGTCCGCTGCCCCGCGCGGGAAACGGAGTGCCGTAGCCACCTCTCCTTCTACAACGCATTTCCCTGGCAAGGCGGCAGCTCTCTTGCCCCGGCCCTGCCGAACAGCAGCCTCGAGCCGCTCGGCAGCCTCGGCTCGCTCGCGGAGCAGATCTACGTCGCCGTCTCGCAGTGGCGCGCGATGAATTCCCGCAACAACACAGATGCTCCGCTGATCCTCAACCTCAGCCTCGGCTGGGATCCAGGGAAATGGGCGCCCGGTGATTGGGGTCTCCCGGCTTGGGACATCCCGCCCCACAAGGGGGACGAAAACCTCGCACTGAAAGGTGAGTGGCCAGCGACCGCCCAGGCCGTCCACGCCGCGCTTGTCTATGCGAGCTGCTTCGATGTGCTCGTCATCGCCGCGGCGGGCAACAGCACCCGCGGCGCCGAGGTGCAGACCGGCGCGCTCGCTCCCGGCAAGTGGGAGAAGCTGCTCGCACCGACGGAAGCGACCTGTAGAGACCTCTTCGGCGATGAGGTGGTTCGTGCGCGGCGCCCAGGTAATCCCGCGATCAAAGTCGAGCGCAGTCCGCTGGTCTACGCGGTCCGTGCACGGATGACCGGCAATGGCAACGCCCTGCCGGTCGCGCAAGGGGAGCACCTCGCTCCAGATCAGCCCCGCGTCGTACGTCGTCGTTGGTGCAGGAAAAAGCCGCACAGATCCGTGGAGCGGCAGCTCGGTCGCGGCCGCGACCTACTCAGGCCTCGCCGCTACGCTGTGGTCTTACGATCGTACGCTCACCCCCCACCAGGTCATGGCGCTGATCTACGAGACAGGAGAGAGGGGTACCACCCTCTACTCGGGCAAGAAGATTTACTTCCATTCCAGGCTCCTCCAGGGGCCCACGGTCGAGACGCCGATATCTGAAGACAAGGACCGCGCCACGAGCCCGAACCCCTTCGGGGCCTTTGAAAAGCTCTGCCAGACCGGATGCGTCTATGGTGGTCCCACCGCCCCCTACAACCCCTACACGAAGACTCCTGACGATAACGAGGACTACCGCGGGTATGGGCCACTGAAGAGGGCGCTCGCGGGCAAGACGGCCTCCTTTCTGCAGCTGAGCCTCGGCGGCCCATCCCTGCAACAGAGAGACTACCCGTCGGACGAACGCACGCACTTCTACCCGAAGGGGAAGGGGACGCCGCCGCTCGCCGAAGTCGCCGAGGCGACGCCGTGGACGCGGCCGCAGCCGCAGACCCCGATCTGCCCGTTCTGCCCCGTCACCGGCACGACGCTGAGTATCTCCCTCAGAAAGGATCTTTTTAAAGGAAAACCGGACGATGCGGTCGTTCAACTCAAGAGCCCGGTGCTCGAGTTCAACCTGGGCGACGAGCACGGCTTCGTCGCGGTCAGCCTCGGCGATCTCTTGGTCGCATCAAGAGGCCTCAAGATCCCGCTCGACCGCTACAAGATCGCGGTCGGAGGCGTCACAAAGGGCCTTGGCGAGGCGATCGTCGAGAGCAAGGTCGGAGCCGGTTCGCTGACGATCTTCCTCATGGACTCCGCGACGGGAGAGCCGCGCGCCAATATCAGCCTCGTTCAGGTCCTGCCGGAGATCTAGGCCAAACAAGGGCGGCGTGGCGGGTTCGAGCGGCCGTCATGGCCGCTCTTTCTTTTGGTTCGTTCGCGGTCGAGTGTTGTCTTCTCTCTGATTTCTCTTGGTTGAAAAACTTTTTGAAAGTCGCGTGGGAACCGAGAGGGTCGAGGTCTATAGATAAATGTGAGGCCGCGGTGGTCGCGGCCTCGGAGTCACAGGTGGAATAGAGCGGCGAATTCGCCGCGGAGACGGCCGTGAACGCGCGGTCAAATAGGAGACGTATGCCCAACAACACGATCGATATGAATGATGTCAATGACCTCGATACCCTGAGCGGCGAGGCGCTGATCGAGGCGCTGGTCGAGCGGACGAAGCTCGAGATCCTCGACGAGGTGCTTAAGGATGAGGGGGTCGCTGCCGAGATGCTGCGCGAGTCGACGGGCGGGGACGCGGCGCTGCGCGCCCAGACGATGCAACGCGCGAAGGTGGAGCTGGAGGGGCTGGCGGCCCGTGGGTCGAGGGAGCCGCTGCGCAGGCTGGCGGCGCAGCTCGCCGTCGATCCGGCGGCGAGGATCCGGCCTGTCGCCGCCAAGAAGGCGCCTGAGGGGGATGGCGACGACACCGAGGTGGAGGTGGCGATGAAGCACGTGGAGCTGCGGATCGACTGGACGAAGTGCATTAAGGACACCCACGAGTGGCCGGGCAAGGACGAGATGTACATGGTCGGCAAGATCTTCCCGGCGGACCGGCCCAAGAGCGCGAGGGGCATCGACTTCCACCTCGGGGACTTTAAGAAGGGCCAGCGCGAGGAGTACGGCGGGACCGAGCTGATCAAGAAGGTGTCGATCGCCGGCTCCAAGAAATTCCCGACGCATGTGGTGTGCCTGCTCACCGTGCTCGAGCGCGACGACGTGAAGAGGTTCGGGGATTTCGTGCGCTGGCTGATGGACAAGATCGAGGAGCAGCTCGCCGCGATGTCAGAGGACAAGGTGCCGCCGAAGTGGTGGGAGGTGCTGCGCAAGGCGATGGAGCGGCTGATCGACTGGCTCGGCGGTTGGCTGGCGCGGCCGGAGATCCTCAAACACAAGGGCAACAAGGTGATCACCTACCGGTCGCCGCGGATCAAGGCGCTGACTGACACCTGGCCCTCGGACCAGGAGTCGAACCCGCAGATCTTCCGGGTCACCGGCCACGGCGCCAAGTACGACATCTGCTTGCTCTTCCGCCGCAGTAAGTGAGCGGTGGCAGGAGAGGCCATATGCCCGCGCGTGTAGTGCGCTGCGGGCCTATCTTTTCTTCGTGTGAAGGTCCATGCGGTGGCGAGGGGTGGTGAAGAGGCCGCGCCTTCTGGCTCTTACGCCAGGCGAAGCTCCGCTAGCCTCTTCGTGAGCTTCTCTCGTCCGCGATGGGTCACTGTGAACCAACCATCGACGTGGTCGAGCAGGCCAACATCGACGAGGCGCCCCATGCCCTCTGCTACTACATCTGCCAGGGTGACCGACAAGCCGAGGCGCACCGCCAACTCGCGCGTCCGGCAGCCCGACACACCGACCGCGTGGAGGATACAGAGCGTCTCGATTTCACCGCGTGAGGGCATGTAGATCGGTTTATCATTAGCTTCGATCATTGAGGGTACCCCGGGGAGAATGGCAAGAGTTTATCTGGAGAGAATACGCCTCAAGAATCCGGGCGAGCAGGCTCATGAGCGGTCGCCCAGCCGCGGTTCGAGCGCGAGCGTCGCGTCGCGCCGCGTCGGCCTCGCGGAGGTAAGCATCGATATCACCGACAATAAAGAGCCCCTGCATCGCGCGGGTGAGCGCGACGTTCCACCGCTTCGGAACGTCCAGAAACGGCGTCGCACGGCCACGCACCAGGCTGATGAAGACGTACTCGGCCTCGCGCCCCTGGCAGCGGTCGAGGGTGCATACCTCGACCTCGAGGTGTTCGAGGCCGCCGCGTGCTCTCATCGCGTCGATAACCTCCGCGATCCGCCGCTCCTGCGCGCGATAGGGCGTGATGACGAGGATACCTGGACGGCGCCCCGCGGCTCCATCGGCGGCGTTCAGCTTCTCCAGGGCGTTGCAGATCACTTTTGCTTCGTCGTCATTCACCTCGCCCTGTCCCCGGGATTCAACCGGCACCAGCCTCACGCGGCACCCCGGCCGAGTGTCCGGGGCTCCGTCCTCGAGCGCCTCACGAAAGTAGAAAAGGTCTCGCGGGACCCGTGAGAGGCTTGAGTGCATGCGGTACTGCTTCTTGAGCGTCCCCACGAAGGGCGAGACGGCCGCCCGGAGCTCGGCCAGAGGACCGACGATCGCGTCGAGCTCCCGAAGCGGTGAGGTGTCGAAGTGCTCGGTCGGAATGCCGGTGAGCCAATCATAGACAGATACCGCGTTGACCGCGAAGCGCTCGGCGATCGCCTCGATGAGCGCGGCCCGGGACGCGGGCGATCCGGCATCACCTCCGCCGAGCGCGGCGAGAGCCTCGGCCGTGGGGAGGTATTTGTCGATGCCATTGCGGAAGCCGACCAGCCTCAGCTTCTGGCCGGCGCGCACAGTCCAAGGCTGCGCATGATAGACGGCGAAGGCGTTGTCGAAGAGCAGCACCGGCGCCCGCAGCCGCGGCTCGACGAGCCGCGGGCCGCTTGCAAACGCAGGGCGCGTGAAGTGGATGCCGCGTTCGACGAGTATGTTCACGGTTCCGGCGTGATCGGGGTTGTGTGTCCGATCGCGGCCGCGCACGGGGGACAAGAATCCCACGGCCGCGTCGGCCTCCATGGGGGAACAGACCACGATGCCGGCCTCGTGAGCCTCGTTGAGCAGAGCGACCGACGGAACGCTATCGAGTCCGACCGCGACGAGGTGGACGCGAATGGCTTTGACGACGCGCGCCGGCGATGATGTTACGACGATCAATCGCTGGCCGCGGCGAACCGCGGGGTGGGTCCGCTCGAGGATCCCCCCGACCGAGCAGACCAGCTCGAGCAGCGGGTCGAGGATGTCATCGAGCGTCGTGCCGTTCTCCTCGCCGTTATTGTACGGCGGCAATTGGTCAGGATCGCCCACCAGCACCCAGCGGCGCGCCTTCACGGCGATGGCCAAGAATTCGGGTAAGGTCATCTTCGAGACCTCATCGACGATCAGCAGGTCGAAGCTGCCCGGCTCCGCGTGCTTAACCGGATCGAAGGAGAGGACTCCGATCGGCGTACCGCAGATGATCCCGTGGACCTCGGCGATCGTCGCGGACAACGGAGCGTCGCCAGGAGCGTCCTTGTCCTCGAGCGCATACAACGCCCTGGCCAGCGGGAGTTTTTCGCTCAGGCGGCGCTCGACACGGCGTGAGATCGTGGCGCCGCGCTCTTGCTTCTTGGGACCGATCCAGTAGGCCAGCGCGGACTGGGATAGCTTCTTCGGCCGGGCGGCGTATCGCACCGGTAAGCTGCGCACCTCAAGATTGTCCGTGCCGCTGGCATCACGTTGCGGTGCGAGCTTCTCCACCACGTTGTCCACCGCGACGTGCGTCGGGGATACGACGAGGATCCGCTCGCCCCTGGCGAGGGCGCGCCGGATGATGCTGGTGATGACCGTGGTCTTACCCGAGCCGGGCGGTCCTTTGATCACGGAGAAGTGCGGGGTGGCCAGCGCCTTCCGTACACACTCGCTCTGATATTCATCAAGGCGCCGATCCGACGACGGCTGGAGCGGCGTGTCGTCCACGACGGCTTGCGAGGTGAGTCCGTCCGCGGCGCTCAGCCCGAGAAGCACGCGGAGCGGCGTGATCGCGCCGTCCTCCGCCGCACCCTCGATGCAGCGGAGAGCATCCAACTGGCGCTCGAGCGGGATCAGGTTGGGCACGATAGCGATATGATGGACGCTCCCTGGTGACTTCGGAGCCGCAGCGACGGTCAACTCCACGACGCGCTGGCTGCCACCGATCATCTGGGTCTGGAACCCGAGGAGCTCGGTGGTCTCGGGCCGGGGTTCGAGCGCGAGAAATTCCCGCGGGGAGCGCTCGAGCAGCATTTTTTGTTCATCGGTCAGGAACGTGACGTGATTCTCCACGGTCCCGGTCACGGCCTCGAGGATCTCCTTCTCACAGCCGCGCCAGAGGTCGGCGTAGTCCAGTACGACGCTCACAGCGAAGGTCCCTTCCTTGGGGTCCTCGCGCCATGGATCGGCCCGACGGCCTGCAGCCGTCGCCGGTGCGGCGTCGCGCACCGAGCTTAGGAGCGCGCGGAATACGTCCGGCAGCTCGCCCTCGTCGTAACTCTCCTGGGGCTCGGGCGCGGGGTCGCCGACGCGAGCGATAATAGGCCGCCGCAAGAGACGCTCGAGCTTCGCGTTGAGGCTCGCCCGGATCGCCGGCGCCAGGCCGCTGCTGTGGGCCACCGGTTCCACGACGCGCTTGGTGCTATGGGCGCTCGCTGCGTCCCCGGGCGGACCAGACGGATCAAAGATCTGAAATAACTGTAGAATGTTCATGAGACCTCCTGAGATTGATGCGTTTGCGTCGACCCGTTCGGTGCCGACGACCTCGATGTCATGTCCAGACACGAGGCCGGAACGGCTCACGGGACCGCTTGATGGCGTATAGACGCCCGTCACGCCCCCATAGGAGGATGCCGTCGCCGGCGACGCCCGCGCGATGCACCTCTGCGCCGCCCGCTAGCTCCAGCGACTCGTCAGCCGTCTGCTCCGTCTCGCCTGGTGGTCACGCTAGGGTCCGCGGGCAGGAAGCACTCCCTCGCCACGAGGCCGCCTCATGGCGAGGGGCGGCGCCTCGCAGGCGCCGGTCATGATCGCGCCCGCGTCGAGGACCAGGAGGTCGTCGCGGCCGTCGCCGTTGAAGTCACCGAGGGAGCGGATGGTCCGGCTGAAAGGCTCGACGGAGGTGACGAGCTCGACCGCCGAGGGCGAGCAGAGCGGCGCCTCGCAGGTCTCCTTGGGGGCGTAGGACTCGACGTAGACGGCGTAGATGCTCCCCTCGAAGGTCTGTGCGAGGAGCTCCGCGTCGCCGTCGCCGTCGATGTCCGCGAACGCGAAGTCGAAGAAGTAGCACTCGTCGTCGACAGCGATCGTCTCCACCGCGAGATCGAGGGGCCCCTGGAGGATTCGCGTGAGGATCTCGAGATCGGCGTCGTTGCCGAGGATGAGGTCGTCGTAGCCGTCGGCGTCGACATCACCCGCCCACATCCTGTCGCAGGAGGTGTCGATCGTCGCGGTCGCGCGCGCTGGCGCGTCCCAGGCGTTGGGGGCGCGGAGGAGATCGAGCCCATCGCCGCAGACGACGACCTCGACGCCCCCATCGCCGTCGAGATCGGTCGCCGTCAGATCGTAGACCACGGGAAACGACGCCAGGGCGGGCGCGGTGGTCGCGTGAATCGGCGCGCCGTCGACCTGGCCGCGGAGGATCTTGGTCTCGACGTCGCTGTCGAGCGCGAGGTCGGCGAGGCCGTCGCCGTCGACGTCGACCCCCGGGCGATCGAGGCGGCGCCAGGGATGGTGCGCGTACACACCGGTGATCACGAAGCCGCCCTCGCCGGCGGCGACGAGCGCGAGATCGACCGGCGCCAGGTCGTCCTTGCCGTGGACGAGCCAGGCCGTGGCGGAGTCCTTGTCGAGGACAAGGACGTCGTCACGACCGTCGCCGTTGACGTCGCCGGCGGGGCGCGGGTCGAGGCGGATCCCAGGGTCGGAGGGCGACGGGATCGGGAAGCCGCGAGCTGCGAGGACGGGCGGATCGTCGGAGAGCGCGGCCGGGTTCGGCTCGCCGAAGATCACGAAGCCTGCGAGGCCGATGTCGGCGAAGCCGTCGCCGTTGACGTCGCCGAGCGGCTCGATCTCGAGGAGGACCCAGTCGTCGACGTCGACGGGGAAGCCGCCGACGCCCGCCTGGAGCGCGCTGGCGTCGAGCGCCTGGTCGCGGCAGGAGGGGCCCGGCGGGCACCCGTCGCCGGCGCTGGTGTCGGTGGCGCTCCCGGTGGCGCTCTCTGTGGCGCTCTCTGTGGCGCTCTCGGTAGCGATTGTCGTCCCCGCGGTCTCCGCGGTCGCGGAGAACATCGCGCCACCGCCGCAGGCGAGCGGCGCCAGGAGCATTGCCGCGAGTAAGGCTCGGGCGCGCGTGACCATCGGATCGTCGGCTTTCAGCAGAGCGCCGACGATCCGAGCCTGACATGAACAGGAGCGCATATGCCAGGCTACCACGCTCCACTACCACGTTTTGCACCTGGATCCGCGCGCATTTTGTAGTTTCTCCCACGTCGAGACCATGGGCCGCACGGTCACTGTCTCTAGGAGGGCGATCGGGTGGTATTTTTGGGAGTTGGTCCAACTCCCTGTCGCGGGGCGGCGAGGCCGTGGCGCTAGGGCAGGGGCGGTGCCTCGGGTTCGGATGGGGTCCTTTTACCAGGTGCTCGCGGAAATGGGGCGGGCGGCCTCGGGTATCGGCGGCGGGCTGGGTGGCGCTCCGGCGGTCCTGAGCGCGGATCAGGCGTGAGGCCAGAACCTGTGACGAGGGCCGCTAGGAGGGCGATCGGGTGGCATTTTTGGGAGTTGTCCCGACTCCCTGTCGCGGGGCGGCAAGATCGTGGCGCTAGGGCAGGGGCGGTGCTCGCCTGCATGCGCGACAGGGGAACAGCCTGTCGCGACCGAAAAAATGACCCGCGGGTTTCGCGCCGTTGCCCCGCCGTTGCCCCAACTCTGCTCCACGAGACGGTACAAGACGGTACAGGGCGGGCGGACAGTGGGCCGAAATAAGGAGCGATTACAAGCAGTTGGACGCCAAGTCCCCGACATCACACGGGTTCGTTTGCTCGCTCGCGCCGTCTTCGACACCTGTCGCGCCCACTCGTGGAACGCCGTTTAGAGTACTCTAAGCGGCGTTTTCACGTTGTGCGGTCGGTTGGTGGCACCTGTGGTGGCACCTAAATCGGCGGGATCTGCGCGACCCGCCTCGAGCACCGCGATGAGCTCGTCGTCTGTGTCCGGACGTAGGTGCGCGTAGCGCTCCGTCGTCGTGACGCTGGCGTGGCCGAGCCACTTCTGGACCACCTGCGGCGGGACGCGCCGCATGTAGCAGTGGCTGGCGAAGGTGTGGCGTAGCAGGTGCGGGTGCACGTGCTTGCTGAGGCCCGCGGCTTTGGCCGCGGCGACCACCACGGTGTAGAACTGGTCGAAGCGCAGGTGCTGGCCGTTGTCCCCGGCGAAGACCAGGTCGTCGGGCTTGCTCTGCGCCCCCATGCGCCTCAGGTCGGCGGCGAGGGCGGCTGTGAGCGGCACCGAGCGCGCTCGTCGGCCCTTGGGCTCCTTGATGACGCGGCCTGCGCCGCGATCCTCGCGCGTCGAGCGGCTCACCCGTAGGTAGGGGCTGGGCCCCTCGAGGTGGACGTCGCGCCACCGCAGCTCGAGCAGCTCGCCTCGGCGTAGGCCGGTGCGAATGGCTGTCCGAAGGACCAGCTTCCACTCCGGCGGGGCCGCGCCGATCAGCGCTTCGGCCTCGTCGAAGTCGAGGAAGTGTGGATCCGTGTGAGCCTCGCGCTCGAAGAGGATCCGCGGGACCTTGAGGATCAGATCGTAGTCGCAGGCCAAGTGGAGGATCGCTCGCAGCGTGGCCAGGACGTTGTTGATCGTCTTCGGGCTCTTGGGCCCACCCTTGCGTCGCCGGGTCAAGGGCGCGTCCGGACGGCAGCGCGCCCGCCTCGAGGTGGCCCGCTCGCCGTGCGGCGTCCGCAGGCGCACCCGCAGATCGTCGACGTGCTGGCGGGTGATCGCCGCGAGCGGCGCTTGCCCGAACAAGGGCACGAGGTGCAGGCGCACGTTGCGGACCTTGTTCGTGTAGTCCGACTTTTGCGGATCCTGGAGCGCGAGGTAGCGCTCGGCGAAGTCCGCGAAGGTGACGAGCGCGGGCTCAGGGAGGACCACGCTCGTCGGCGGCGGCGCCGTGGTGGTGGATGTTGTGGATGTTGTGGATGTTGTGGGAGTGGTTGTTGTCGCCGTCGCACCGTCCCTTTGTTGGGTGTCCAGGTCGTTCAGGATCTCCCGCTCGAGCGCCAACGCGTCCTGCCGCAAGAACTTCTTGCGATCGAGGAAGCGCCGGATCCTCGTAGCGCCGCGGATCACCTGCACCTGCCAACATGATTTACCGTTCTTGACCACCGGGGTCACACTCATCGGCCTTGCCTCCGTGTGTGGATCCGGGGGAGCGCTGCATGCGAGCCACTCTACCAGCAGATCGCGGCGGAATCTCCAGGCGCGGCCGATCTTGCGGGCGCCGGGGATCTGGCCCGAAGAGGCGAGGCGAGAGAGGGTGTTTTTGAGAGCCGTAGGAACTCTTGGACCTCGTCGAAGGTCATGAGCGGGGCGTCGGAGCCGCTGGTGGTAGGCCACGGCGGGGAGGCGGTGCAGGTGGATGCGCTGGCGTCGCCGCCGCCGCTGCGCCCCGGAAGATCACACGATGCTGTCCCAAAAGACATCCACGTCGCCACCCTCATCGCCCGCCCTCCCTAGACGCCCGTGAGGGCTCCAGCTTGGGATCGTAGATGGCTGCGGGGCCCGGGTCAGCGGGAGAGTTCGCGCAACAACGTTGGGGGAGGGGCGGGGAGGAGCGCGCGGTTACGCGCGATTATCATGTTTTCATAATCTGTCTTGACTAGGGCGGCCGGCTTTTGTTTCATAATCAAGTGTCAGGCCCCACCGTCATGCTCGTGCTCACCACCGAGAGCGGTCAGCTTCGGCTCCGGCTGCCCGCGGCTTGCGTGGCCCTCGAAGACGACCGAAAACAGACGCGGATCGTTCGCGCGGCGACGATGCTGAGCGCGAGGGCAGGGGGAGGATCGGTCGAGGTCGCGCTCTTCCCCTGCGCCGACGACTTTGTGCGGCAGCTCCTGTGTTGGTTACGTCGACGCGAGGCGCGCGCAGCCGGGGGGGTCGGATGAATCCGCTGTCGCCGCCGCGCCCGCCGGGCCGCTCTGCTTCGATCAGTCCGCTGCGGCCGCGAGGTCCCGATCTGCGCGGCCGGATCCTGCTCGATCGCTTCCGCCTCGACACGCTCATCGCCCCGGGCGGTATGGCGGATCTCTACGAGGCCCTCGATCTGCGGCTGCGTCGGCGCGTCGCGATCAAGGCGCTGCACCCGGAGCATGGCCGGTGGCCGGAGCAGCGGCGGCGATTTTTTCAAGAGGCCGTGATCGCGGCGCTGGTCGATCATCCGCACGTGGTGCCGATCTTCGATCACGGCGAGGAGCCCGCGGTCCCCGGCGGTGAGCCGGTGCTTTTTTTGGTCATGCCGCTCCTGCGGGGACCGACGCTGCGGCATCGGATCTGTGGTGCTCCGATCTCGATCGCCGAGGCGCTGCGCCTCGTGATCCAGCTCGTCGACGGTCTCGGCGCGATCCATCGCCTCGGCGCGATCCATCGCGATCTGAAGCCGGAGAACTGCCTGATCGTCCAGCGCTACGGCCGCGATCATCTGGTGCTCTTGGACCTCGGCCTGGCGAAGATCCACGCGGGGCCGCTGCTCTCGCTGGCGCCGAGCTCGGCCCCGGGCGCGCTGATCGGCACGCTCGCCTACATCTCTCCCGAGCAGGCGCGCGAGGAGCCGCTCACGCAGGCCGCCGATCTCTACGCCGTCGGGGTGATCCTTTTTGAGATGCTCAGCCGCAGGGTGCCGTTTGCCGGCCGAAACACGCTCGAAGTCCTCAGCGCCCACGCCGCTACGGTGGCGCCATCGCTGCGCGAGCGAGCGGGAGATCGTGGGATCTCCGACGATCTCGAGGCCCTGGTCGCGAGCACCCTCGACAAGGATCCGGCGAAGCGACCCGCCGACGCGGAGGCGCTCCGCAAGCTGCTCGTGGCGGAGCTGGCGACGATCGATCCGCGGGCCGAGGGTGATGATCGATCGTGCTGTCTCAAAGGACATGATGGCGTCGAGCAGGCGAAGGCGTGCCTCGCGGCCTGGCAGGACCTCGAGGACGCCGCAGCGCTGGCGTTGGCGGCGAGCGCGGCGCGCGAGAACCCGGAGTGGGGGCCGCTGGCGTCGTTGATCGAGTGCGCGGCCGAACGAGCGGGCGATAAGCTCGCGCCGCGCTGAGGTGTTCGGTGAGTTCAGGTGACCCTCGACGCCCGGGCGTTGTCTTCTTTGATCGCCCGGTAGGCGAGGTTGAGCTGGCGTTGCCGCTTCTCGCGTTCGAGGCGATCTTGGTCGCTATGGGCGCGGTCGGGGTGGTGGATGAGCGTGAGGCGGTGGTAGGCCTGTTTGAGCTGGGCGTCGGTGACGCTGCGGGGGACGCGGAGGATCGTGTAGGGGTCGGTGGACCAGAGGTGGTCGGTGGCGTCGGGGGGGTGGTGGCGGCGGCGGCGGTGGCGGTGGCGGTGGCGGTGGCGGTGGCGGCGGTCGAAAGCTCTGGGATCCGGGGACGAACCCGGCGCCGCGGAGCTGACGGCTGAGCTCGTCGGCGATATTCGCGCCGAGGGTTATCCGGAGCGCCTGGCCGGTGAACTGGACGCCACTGCCCCATCGGTCGGTGACGAGGCGCTCGAGCACGGCGAGTACGCCGACGGCCATCACCGGCGCGTAGCTCGCGAGATCATCCGGCGGATCCGCGTTGTGGTAGCCGACGAGTCGGCCGTTCCAAAAGAGATAGTAGCCGGGGTGGAGCCAGAGATCACTGAGACCGAGGCGGGAGAGCTCGTCGACGAGGTAGCTGCTGAGCGTGGGCGAGGCCTTCAGGAGGATGAGGGGGGGTCACGACGCCGACGCGGATCCGCAGGTGGTCCGCACGAAGTCGTTGGACTACGTACGATATCGGCGACTCGCCTTTGATGTTGCTGTAGACGAGGGCGACCCCAGGAGCGCGGAGGAAGGCGCCTAGATCGGCGGGGCCCAGCCGCCAGAATTGATCATCCGTTGCCCGGCTCATGCGCGCTCAACCTGGCGCGGCGAGCGGCCCTCGATCCGCTTCACGAGGGCGCGGAGGGCTCGGAGGTAGCTGTTCACGTTGGAGTTCTGTTTGGGTGTCCGTCTCTTGAGTAGATCGAGAGCGCCGTGGGCGACTTGTCGCGCGCGCTCGGTCTTGCCGCTCGAATAGAGGGTGTGGGCGAGGAGGCTGCTGACGTGGACGAGCTGATCTCCGCGGGCGGTGCTGCGGGACCCGTGGGTGATGGTGCGGGCGATCTCGTGGGCCTCCTCGAGCTTGGTGAGCCCGTCGTCTCGCGGGCTGAGCTCCGCTTGAGCGCATAGACAGGCGACGATCGTCTCGCCGGCCGTGCCGCTGGTGCCGTCCTTGGTGCCGTCCCAATATCTCCGGCAGGTCAGTTCGATGTGCTTGAAGCTGGCGAGGGCCGCGGGGATGTCACCGCGTCTACGTGCCTCGTTGGCGCGGCTTACCTGAGCTCGGAGATCGAAGATCGGATCGGCCTTGGGAGCGGGCTCGTTGCGCTCGGGTTCGTTGCGCTCGGGTTCGGTGAGTGGGGCGGCTCGGAGGCGGGACTCTAGATCGGCGATCTTGACCTTGAGGGCCTGCTGGCGCGCCTCTGCGGCCTCTTGATGCGCGCTCAGCTCACGCTCGAGAGCTTCGAGCGTGGCGTGTGATTCGGCGGCTTGCTCGGTCTCGCTCTCAGCTTGGTCGTTGGGGGTGGTCTCAGTGGGTGGCTCGGGGGTTGTCTCCGGCGGCGGCTCGGTGGTTGTCTCCGGCGGCGGCTCGGGGGTTGTCTCCGCTTGTGCGCCACGCGCGGAAGCGCTGGCGGCGGCGGGTTCTTGATCGTGGCCGCCGCTGTCGGACTCGGGCCCGTCGGTGAACAGATCTTCGAGATCCGAGTCGTCGTAGGGGCTCTGTTCGCCGGCGAGGTCACGCACGAGTAGATCGGCGAGGAGAGGCAGCCGCTGCCGGTGAAGCCTGCGTACCTCAGCCCGTTGGGTGAGGGCGACGTCCGCGGCCTGAAGGGCGAGACGCGCGAAGTAGAGGAGCTGTTCTTCTTGTTTCATCGGTCATCCGCCGCGACCACGAGGTCAGCTTCGACGATAGCCCTCGACGAGGGCCCCCGCGCTGAACATGAGGCCGCCCAGCCCCAAGCTGTTTCGGGCGGTGAGGGTGTCTTTGAGCGCGAAGCCCGGGATGATCCCGGCGATCCCGGCGAGCGAGATCAGCGGAAAGCGGCCGATGTTCGCCCGCTTCAAGGGCGCGGTGATGCGGCTGCTGATGGTGCCGAGTATGAGACCGCTGATGGCCGAGGCGCCGAGGATGAGGTTGTCGACCCACGAGCCCTTGATCTCGGCCTGGATCGCGGACAGGAACGCGTCCGGGGTCTTGGCCGTGTTCAAGAGCCTCATCGCGATCGCGTAGCGCTCGTGCGCCCGGATCTCCTTGGCGACGACCTTCAAGATCTCGAGGACGTACTGCTTCGCGGCTTCCTCTTGGGTTAGCGTGAGATCGACTGAATTTCCGGTGCCATTCATTTCTGTACCTCGAGGTGCTGTAGGAGCGCCTTGATGGCGCTGTGGATGAGTCCTGTGTGATCTGGCTGGTTCATCATCTGGAGGGTGCGCTCGATGAGCTGCTGGTGCTTGCCCATGGTCGAGGAGCGGTTCTCGTTGAACTCGGCGCGCTCCTGGTCAAAGGCCCGACGATTCTCCTCGAGGGCGCGCTGCCCCTTGTCGAGCTCGGTTCGGGCGTCCTTGAGCTCACGATCGGCGTCGCGGCGCATGTCCTTGAGCTCTCTCTCGACGTCACGGCGCTGCTCAGCGAGCTCGCGCTCGGCCTGGCGTCGGCGATCGAGGATCTCTTTGTTGGCGTCGGCGAGCTGTCGCTCGGCGTCGCGGATCTTGGCCGACGCGTCCCTCTCGGCGTCACGGATCTTGTCGGCGGCGGTCCTCTCGGCGTCGGCGATGAGCCGGGCGACGGTTTGTTGGGCGGACGACTCCGAGGCCTCGAGGGCGCGCTCCCGGCGATGGAGATCGTGCTTACGCGCGCGCACTTTGGCCTGCTCCGCTCGCATCTGGGGGGCGTGCTCGTCGAGCTGCCGCTGGGTCTCGCGTTGGCGCTGCTCTTGGGCGGCGAGCTCTCGCCGCTTCTCCTCGATGCTTCGATCGTGCTCGGCGCGGGCGGCGAGCTCCTGAGCGGCATCCTGTTTGGCGAGGCGCTGAGCCTCGGCGAGCTCGTGAGCCTGCGTCTGGCGGCGTAATTGGCTCATGGTCGTGATGATGGCGCCGGAATAGGGCTGGCCGTCGACGCGCACCTCAGCCCCATCCATACGGTCGAAGGCGCGTATGAGCGCCTCGCCGACGGCGCCCGCGGGGACCTCGCTGGTGAATCGATCATCCCCGATGATCCACTCAATCTTCGCCGTTCGCTCGAACTTCTCGGCTAACCCGACCATTCGCACCTCGTTCAGGATCCCATGGCTAACCGCTCCGGGATGAGTTGAAAAGTCCCTATTTTCGCGCATGTCGCAGATACTTTTAGAAGCAGGCGCGATCTGTCGATCAAGGAGTGGTTCGTGCGCGGTTTGTGGATCTGGGATCGGCGGAGCTGGGGGATCCTGATCGCATAGATCGCGCGCCTCGGCGAGCGATGCGCGGTTTGTGCAATTAGGATCGCTGGACGATAACGCTCGATCGGAGGGGGGATCCTCGACCGGAGCGGCGCCGATCGCCAGCGCGAGGGCAGGATCGGAGGTGGTGGCCCTCAAGACCCGCTCGGGGGCGATACACTGGACCCACGTACACGCGTGTTCGAGGCTCAGGCCGCGTCGCCGCGCCATAAAATGGCGGCGTGTACCCGCAGCGACCGAGCGCTTGAGCGCGTGCATCGGCGCTGAAGACGCAGATCTGGTGGCGGGAATGAGCACCCCTTGGAGCTCGTCAAGGCCGCTCCAGGTGGGGCAGAGGCCGAGATCCTTGAGGATCGCGAGCGCCTTGTCCACGCGCAGCACCTCGATGAAGACGAGGCGCTTGGGCTGGAGACGGCACACCAGCCCCCAGAAGGCGGCGCTGTTGGGGATGCGGACCTCCCATGACGTCATCGATGGAGGATCTCATTGCCTGTGGGAGATTCAAGAAGATTTTGTTCGGTGATTTTCGAGCCTGTATGCGCGCGGTTTATACGATCAGGAGCGTACTGATCGCATCAACCGCGCGTCAACTAGCGCTTCGCACGAATGAGCCTCGATGCGTCGCGCGCAGGCGCGCAGCGCAAGTGGTTGCTGGAGAGCTCTGGCCTCCGGCGCTCGCCGTCGTGCGCTCGCCGGGCGGCGTGGTGGCCCACGTCGTCATCGTCTGGTCGCACTCCGCCGGCTTCGTAGAAGCTCATGGACCCCACGGTGGGCCGCGGGTGGCCCGCCGCGAGGCCTTCCACCGCCTGGTCATCCGCCGCATGCCGGTGCCGGCCGGGGCCGTGCGCGAGGTGGCTCGGCTCGCGCGAGTTCACGCGCCCGATGCGCTACGGCGCGCGCTCGGGGTCCGTGGCGGGCGCGCGGGCGCGCGGCTCATCCGTGCCGTGCGCGCGGGGGCGCGGCTCGTCAGCGATCTGCTCCGAGCCTCGCTCGAAATCTCGCCTCCAATCTCCAGGCCGACGAATTACGGCGGCCCGGTGGCCCCATCGGCTCCGAGTTCGAACCAGTTCGCGCTCGTTTTTGAGGCGAAAGTTCGACCTTCAAGCAACGGCGCGGCGTGCTCGCGCGCGACGGTGCGCGGCGGGTTCGTGCGAAGCGCTGTTGAGGCGCGGTTGATGCGATCAGTACGCTCCTGAGCGTATAAGTCGCGCGCATGCAGGCTCGAAAATCGCCGAACGAATTCTCCGCCTGCTCCGCGCGTCCGTTGAGGTAGACGTCGACGCAGGTGGTGCGTACGGGCGGCTAGCGCGCGCGGGTCCGAGGGCTCTTCCGCTCTGCCTGGGACCTCGCGGAGCGAGCTAGAGCGGAGGGGCGAGCTGGACGGCGCAGCGCCACTCGGCGCCGTCCTCGGCGCTGCGCGAGCTGGCAGCGCTGCGCGCCTCGGGGGCGCTGAGGACGGCGGCTTGCTCACCCTCCGCGAGGAGGATCTGCTCCCAGCGCTCATCGGCGCGCTCGACCGTGAGCCGTAGCGCGCGCGCGCGAGCTCGGAGGCCCTTGTCGCCGATGCGCGTGAGGGCGCGGAGCGGGTCGATCCCTGCGGTGACCTGGCGGAGGACGGTGTCGGCGAGCCAGAGCGGCTCGAGCTCGGGGCACCGGAGCTCGACGACGCGGAGCTGAAGCGGCCCCCAGCGACGCGCGAGCTCGCCCTCGATCCGGCGCAGCGTCGCGCCCTGGCGGCCGATCAAGAGGCCAGGTCGTTCGAGGTGGACAACGACGACCGGCTCGGCGGCGGCTTGGACGTCGACGCGGACGATCCCGGCGTCCGGGGAGTTGGCGCGCAAGTGGGCGAGGATCGCGGCGGGGAGGGCTTGCAGATCCATGCTCTCGTCTCCGAGCGTGACACTACGCGATCCTGACGGGCGATCCAAGGGGCGCACGGCGGGGGTCCCGGGGCCCGGAGGACGACCCTGGCCCCGTCGACCACGTCGGCGTCGAGGCCGTGAGGGAGCATGGCGCCGACGAGCGCGGGACCGGTCTTGCCGACTCGCGGGGATAGCGCTGAGCCTGCGCCCGCACGGCAGATCCTGCACGGGACCTCAACGCGCCTTGCCGCGGGCGGCCGGCGTCCCAACCACCTTCTTCTACGAGACCGCCGAGGGCGTCACCCAAGCGATCGCCCTCGTCGAGCTGGCCCGCGCCGGCTGGGCCGGGGGTCGATCAAGGTCGAGATGGTCGGGAAGATCGACGCCTCGGTCTTGCCGGCGGTCGGGGCGAGGATGACGGCGTTGTGGCCGGCGAGTAGCGCCTCGCCGGCGAGCTCCTACTCCGGGCGCGGGGAGGCTCAGCACCCCATGCGCCATCCAGCGGAAGCTCCGGCTGCGACGGAGTACTTCCAGGCTCATCGGCGTCGCGAAGAGATCTCTCCCCAAGTAGGGCAGTATCGTCCGTTATCAGGCCGTATGAGCGATTCATGAGGTCATCATCAGATGAAGAACATGGCGGTCACGGGCAACCTCAGTTCGGGGGAGACCCCGAGGGAACACATGACCAAGAATTCAGACCAGAAGCAGCGCGACCATCACTCCGACATCCAGAACCCCAACCGGGGAACCCCGGGAACGAACATCTCTTGGGACAAGGCTCAGGGAAACCGTGGGAAGCAACTCGACCCCAGCAGGCGTAGGGATGAGCCGACGCAAGGTGCTAAGAAGACGTGAGTCGTAGGGGGCGCGGCTACGGCCGCGCCCCCTACCTTTAATGAGGACTTCCACATGAATGAGGAACAGTCGAAATCGAAAAAATTCAGGCAGAGCCGTGAACTGGTCAGGATCGCGCGCGACGCCGGCATGACCCAGGATGACATCGCCAAACGCTGCCGCACGACCCAGAGCACTGTGAGCAACTGGCTCAACGGGAAGACCAAGGGGACAGAGCAACAACTCAAGCCTCTGCTGGACCTGTTTGGCTCCCGTCTTCGGCGGGAGACGTCGAGGACCTACCTGCTCACCCCGAAGTCATCAGACAGGGGCGTCGACATGCAGGTCGTGCAAGGTCGCATCGTCCTTCGGCATGTGTTCGTCACCCCGAAGCTACGTTCGGATACTCCCGCTGAGTGTGTGGAGGACTTTGCCAAGAAGCGCCCGATGCGAATTCTCCAGTTCGTCGCCACATCGAGGTGGATCCTACATGAGGTCGCTGGAAGCCAGTTTGTGTTGGTTCGGCAGACGCGGAGAGTCTGGTCCGAGGGGACGGAACAGGTCTGGTCTTTGCGGATAGACACGTTCGGCCGAACCATCTACGACTCTCGCGTGATGGGTGAGTTACAGCGCGATCCATGGCTCCGGTGCGCAGATGACTCCGCGCGCTGGTATTCGGTCATACACGAGCCTCAGAGCGTCAGTACGCTGTTGAACTTCGTCGACGCGTACAAGTTTGAAACCGAGGATGACTCCCTCACCGCTCGCTTTTTGGTCCGCAAGGCACTCCATGAGCACGGTCACACCGTGCCTGGGCTTGCCAAGCCGAATGAACCCGAGTAAGGTAGTCCTTCCCAACCAGCAAAAAACAAGAACAACGCGTACCGGCCCAAGGCCGATTACGACCCGCATACATGCAAACACGTGCATGTAATCTCTCTCCCCAATGATGGGGTGCCCCCGGCAGACAGACTCGCGCGACCGAAAGTCAGCGAGCGACTTGTCCGGGCGCAGAGAGGCGCTGATCTGCCGACCATCACGCGGACTCTCCCTGTGTGGGAGACCCCGCTGATGACTCGGCGCCAGTGGTTCAAAAAGGGAGCGGTTGGGGTCAGCGACGAGTTGGCCATCCGCTCGCACAAGGGTTAGGGGTGGGTCGAGCCCGGTGCCTCTCGGATACGAGACGCACCGGGCTCATTTTCTTCGACGGGAGATCGGAGATCGCGTCGCCGTCACCCGGGTCTCTACGCGCTCCACGCGCTCCACGCGCCCTCTCTCGGCAACCCCATGCCGGCGAGATCTCCTCCGCGCGATGTGCGTGACTTCGCCCACAATGGCTTCACAGCAAGTTCAATAGCCACGACGGCCCCGTCTGGATCGGGCTCAGGGGGAGGAGCGGGTGGTCGGAAGGGGGCGGAGTCTCAGGCGATTCACGTCCGCATCAGGCCGACGTGATAGCCTCCCGCTCCGCACGGCGATCGAGCCATGGAGTGGTGATGCCCGCAGAACCCTGGGTCAGCGTAGAGGACGCGGCGCGCCACCTCGTGGCTGAGTCGGTGCGCGGTGGCGGCTCCAGCGACCAAGCGAGGTCGACGGACGACGAGCTTCGCGTGAACAAGGGGAGCACCAGCCACCGCGCGCAGCTCGGCTTCCTCGATGGGGAGCGGGGGGCGCATTCGCACGCGACGCTGATGATCCGGGGCATCACCTCGATCTTCGCCTCGACCTCGCCGGCTGCGACGCCGGCCGATTACGCGCGCGTCGTCGTGGACGAGAACCTGCTCGGTAAGCGCACGGCCGCCGCTCGCAAGCACACGCTGAACAACCTCGTGAACCTGTACGCGATGGATCCCTCCGTGCCGGTGTTTCGCATCTTCCGCGAGCTGTGGGAGCAGGATCCAGAGGGCCGCTCGCTCCTCGCGCTCCTCTGCGCGCTCGCTCGGGACCCACTCCTCCGGGGATCGGTCCAAACCGTGCTGGAGACCCCGCTCGGCGAGCGGCTGCCCTCCAGCGCGCTCGCCGCCACGGTGACGCGTCAGATGGCCCCGGCGACCAAGAAGGCGATCGGGACGCGCAACTTGTCGAGCTGGGCGCAAGCCGGCTTCCTCGACAGCCCACGCAAGCGCAACCGCGTCCGTCCTCGCGCCACCCCTGGCGCCGCCGCCTACGCCCTGGCACTCGGCTTCATGGAGGGCGGCCGGGGGAGTCTGCTCCTCACGACCTCCTGGACGCGCGTGCTCGATTGTCCCGCCGATGAGGTCCTTGCCCTGGTCCGCCAGGCGGCGCGTCGCGGCTGGGTCCAGTACCGGGCGGCGGGGGACGTGATTGACCTACGCGTCGAAGCGTTGTTCACCGATGACGAGAGGGGGTGTTGCGATGGCCAGTAAGGTAGATGCGCTTGCGGACGCCTACACGCGGCACGTCGGGCTGCCCTGGGATCGTGGCCTTGCCCCGCCCCAGCGGGTGTGGTTCGCCGTATACCCGAAGGACGAGGAGCGCCGCCTCCGCTACAAAATCGAGGCGTTTCAGCTCGCCACGACCGACCCCAAGGGGGCGGGCAAAAAGTGGGTCCTCGTGGACCTCACCGACAGCTTCGCTGGGTGGCTCGACGGCGAGAAGTACCGCGAGCACTACTTTAAGAACCCGAAGATGATGGCCCCGAAGCTGCCGCGCTTCCTCGACTTCGCGGCGGACAAGGTCGTGGCCGCCGCCGAGGCCCAGGGCGCGGACGAGGACACGGTGGTCGCCGTGCTGGGCGTCGCCAGCCTGTTCGGCTTTGTGCATGTGTCCGATCTGGTACCGCGCGTCGTCTCCCGCCTGTCCGGGCGGCTGCTCGTGTTCTTCCCCGGCTCGCGCGAGGCCAACGTCTACAAGCTGCTCGACGCCCGCGAGGGTTGGAACTACCTCGCTACGCCAATCACCCCCTTCGACGACGGGAGCGCTCCATCATGACCGCGACACCAAACACGGGCTCGCACAGATCGCCCCTGAACCGCGAGGTTTTTGCCACCGACCCCGACAGCCTCGAATTGCTGAACCACGGTGTCGCCGAGGTGAAGGGCGGGCGGACCGAGGCCGAGCTTCGGACGCTTCGCTACGAGCTGTCCACCTTCGTCTGCCAGGGGCAATACGAGCTTGGCTTGCGGAAAGTGCTGGATACCTACCTGGCGAACGTCGGCAAGACCGAGCAGCCGGGCATCTGGGTCAGCGGCTTCTTCGGAAGCGGCAAGTCGCACTTCCTAAAGGTGCTGCGCGCCCTGTGGACCAACGAGCCCTTCGCGGACGGTACCCAGCCTCGCGGCCTGTCGCACCTCACCCCCGAGATCAACGACGTGCTGCGCGAGTTGACCACGCGCGGCAAGCAGAACGCCGGCCTGCACGCCGCCGCCGGTACGCTCGGCGCGTCCGCCCGCAGCGTTCGGCTCGGTATCCTGTCCATCGCGTTCCGGTCGGTCGGTCTACCCGAGCGCTACGACCTCGCCTCGTTCGTCATGTGGCTGCGCGACCACGGCTGTCTGGACGCGGTGAAGGCCGCCGTCGAGGCCGAAGGCTCGATTTGGGACGAGGAGATCCACGACTTCCTCGTCTCGCCTGTCATCCATGAGGCCGTCGCGGCCCACTTTCCGAAGTGGACGACCCCGGTGGGCGGGATCGGCACCCTACTTCACGCGAGCTTTCCCGACCGCGATGACGTGTCGAATGAAGATATGGTCGCCGCGATCCGCAAGGCGCTGACCCGCGACGGCAAGTTCCCGCTCACCCTGCTCGCCATCGACGAGGTGCAGCAGTTCATCGGGGACAACTCTGAGCGCGCCCACATGGTGCAGGAGGCCGCGGAGGAGTGCTGCAAGCGGTTCGGCTCCTCTCTGCTCATAATCGGCACGGGCCAGTCGGCGATGGCGAGCACGCCCCAGCTCCTCAAGCTCAAGGGCCGTTTCCCCATCGAGGTCCAACTCTCCGACGCCGACGTAGACACGGTGGTCCGCCAGATCGTGCTCCGCAAGCGGCCCGACCGTACCGCCGCCGTCCGCGACGTGCTCGAGAAGCACAACGGCGAGATCAGCAAGCACCTGGCGGGCAGCCAGATCGGCCCGCGTCCCGAGGACAAGGACGTGCTGGTCTCGGACTACCCGCTGCTCCCGGTGCGGAGAAGGTTCTGGGAGCACGCGCTGCGGGCCGTGGACGTGGGCGGCACCACCGTCCAGCTCCGCAACCAGCTCCGCGTGGTCTACGAGGCCGTACGCTCCACCGCCGCCGCTCCGCTCGGTACGGTGATCCCCGCCGATTTCCTCTACTTCCAGTTGGCCCCGACGCTGCTCCAGACCAGCGTGCTCCCGCGCGAGGTCCACGAGCTCGTCGGGCGGCTCCACCAGAGCCCTAACGCCGACGATACGCTGAAGGCCCGGCTGGTCGCGCTTGTGTTCCTCATCGGGAAGCTGCCGCGCGACGCGAGCCAGGGCGGTGATCTAGGCGTGCGCGCCGACGCGGAGACGCTGGCCGACCTGCTCGTGCAGAACCTCGAACACGGCGGGGCCGAGGTGCGGAAGTCGGTCCCGGCCGCCTTGCAGGTGCTCGTGGACGCCGGCCAGCTCATGCAGGTCGAGACGGAGTACCGCGTGCAGACGCGCGAGAGCGCGGCCTGGGAGGCGGACTTCCAGAAGCACCGCAAGGCGCTGTCCGACGACGACACCAAGGTCAGCACTGCGAGGAGCGAGGCGCTGGCTGCGGCGGCGAAGCGGCGCCTGGGCAACATTAGCCCGACCCACGGCGCGGCGAAGGTGTCTCGCAAGGTGGTGCTGTCCTTTGGGACATCCTCGCCGAAAGTCGAGGCTGGCACTGTGCCCGTGTGGGTTCGCGACGCCTGGGCCGAGAGCGAGAGCACCATCCAGATCGACGCGGTCAAAGCCGGCAACGAGTCGTCGCTGGTGTTCGTCTTGCTGCCGAACCGCGGCGCCGACGAGATCAAGAAGGCGCTGGTGACGCTGAAGGCCGCTGAGACGACGCTCCAGACGCGCGGCATGCCGAGCAACGAGGAGGGCAACCTGGCCCGCGCCGCCGTCGAGACGCGCCGCGACCGCGCCAAGGAGCGGCTGGTCGCCCTGCTCGACGAGGTGATCGATCACGCGCAGGTCATCCAGGCCGGCGGCAATGAGATCACCGACGGGAGCGTGCCCGCGGCCGTGGTCGCGGCGGTTAAAAACGCGCAGGTGCGCCTGTTCCCGAAGTTCGCGGCGGGCGACCACGCGAAGTGGGATGCAGTGCTGAAGAAGGCCCGCGCGGGCGACGCCTCGGCACTCACGGTGATCGGCTTCCACGACAACGCCGACAAGCACCCGGTCTGCCACGAGGTCCTGAGCTTCACGGCCGCGAGCCAGTCCGGGGCCGAGATCCGCAAGCACTTCGAGTCGCCGCCCTACGGCTGGTCAGGCGACGCGGTGGACGGCGCGCTGTACGTGCTCATCGTCAACGGGCACCTTCGCGCGTCCACCGGGGCGGGGGCGCCGCTCACCGCCGATAGCCTCGATCGCGCGAAGATCGGGCTGTCGAAGTTCCGCGCCGAGACGGATCCGCCCACCCCGCAGGAGCGCATCGGCGTACGCCAGCTCATGCAGAAGGCAGGCTTGCCCTGCAAATCGAACGAGGAGATCCAGTATGCTCCCGCGCTGGTCGCCGAGCTGAAGCGCCGCGCTGCAGCCGCCGGGGGTGAGCCGCCGGCTCCCGCCGCGCCGAGCACGGCCCATCTGCTCGCCCTGGATGGCCTCCCCGGCAACGCGCTGGTGAAGCAACTGTACAAGGCCAAGGACGAGTTGTTGGCCAACATCGATGCCTGGGACAAGCTCGCCACGGCCATCCAGTCGCGGCTGCTCCTCTATGGCACCCTGGAGGCGCTGCTGGCTGTGGCTGGGACGCTGCCGGTGGCGCAGGAGGTCGCGATCCATCGCGACGCCCTTCGCGACGGGCGCGCGCTTCTCACCAAGCCCGATCCGTTGCCCCACCTGTGCGAGCAGATCACCACGGCGCTGCGCGAGGCGTTGGTGAGCGCACGGGACGCCTGGAAGGCCGTCTACGACGGCGAGAGGGCCGGGCTCATGGCTACCGACGCGTGGGCCAAGCTGGCCGAGGAGCGCCGCGAGGGGCTCCTTGTCAAGCACGGCATCGCCACCGTGCCCCCGCTTACGGTCGGTACGCGGGACGAGGTGCTGCGCGCCGCCGAGGCGCGGTCTCCGAGCCAGTGGACACTCGACCAGGCCGGCTTGCCCAGCCGGTTCGCGGCGGCCCGCCTGGACGCCATCCAGCTCGTCGCGCCCAAGGCGCAGGCTGTGACCTTGCCCCAGGCCACCCTGCACACCGAATCCGAGCTCCAGGTGTGGCTCGATAAGGCCCGCGCCGTCATCCTGGCCAAGCTCGCCGACGGCCCCGTCGTCGTCTGACCCCCCACGGAGTCCTGTCCATGCCCACCCTGGATCCCAGCCTCCGCGACGAGCTTGCCAGCGTCATCGGCAAAGAGAACGCCGACACGGGGGCGCGCCTTATCTCCGAGGCCGGCGCGAAGGCCGCCATCAAGGCGCTGGCGGTCCACGAGCCGTCCCCCTACGGCCACCTTGACGCAGCGCAGACGCAGCTCCGAAACCGCTTGCGCGCTCGCGCCCGCCAGCTCGGCGACATCCGCCACGCCGACGGCCGCCACGAGATAGGCCGCCTCGTGGAGCAGGCGGCCTACGAACACTGGCACCGGATGCTGTTCGCTCGCTTCCTGGCCGAGAACGACCTGCTCATCCATCCGGAGATGAAGGTCGCGGTCACGCTCGAGGAGTGCGCCGAGCTGGCCGCCTCCGAAGGGGCCACGGACGGCTGGGAGTTGGCGGGGCGCTACGCCAGCCGGATGCTCCCGCAGATCTTCCGCCCCGACGACCCGCTGCTCGCGGTGCGCTTCGCCATCGACGATGTGAAGAAGCTAGAGGCGCTGCTCGACAAACTGCCCGCCGCCCTGTTCCGCGGGAGTGACAGCCTCGGGTGGTGCTACCAGTTCTGGCAGGCGCGCAAGAAGAAGGAGGTCAACGCCTCCGAGGTGAAGATCGGCGCGGACGAGCTTCCAGCCGTCACCCAGTTGTTCACCGAGCCCTACATGGTGCAATTCCTCCTGCACAACACGCTGGGCGCGTGGTGGGTGGGGGCGGGCCGAGCGCTGCCCCTGGAGATGCCCTACCTGCGCTTCCTGGCAGACGGCACGCCCGCCGCCGGCACCTTCGGGGGCTGGCCGAGGCTCGCCCGCGAGCTGAAGGTGCTCGACCCCTGTTGTGGATCCGGCCACTTCCTCGTCGCCGCCTTCGAGATCCTCGTCGCCTTCCGCATCGCCGAGGAGGGCCTAACCGCTCGCGAAGCCTGCGACGCCGTGCTCCGCGATAACCTGTTCGGGCTCGAGATCGACGCCCGCTGCGTGCAGATCGCGGCCTTCGCGCTGGCGATGGCGGCGTGGACCTACCCGGAGGCCGGGGGCTACCGGCCGCTCGCTCCGATGAACGTGGCGTGCTCGGGGCTGGCGATCTCGGCGAAGAGGGAGGAGTGGGAGCGCCTGGGCGGCGACAGTATACGGCTGCGGAACGGGATGGGGCGCATGTGGGAGCTGTTCAGGGATGCGCCAGTGCTGGGGAGCCTCGTCGAACCTCGCCACGTTCCCGTGGAGTCACTCTATGTCGCGGGTTTTGAAGAAGTGCGGCCGATGGTCGAGCGAGCCCTGTCGCGACTCGATCAGGACGCCGATCCTGAGCAGTACGAAATGCGGGTCGTTGCAGGCGGGATCGCGACCGCTGCGGCGGTACTGATGACGGACTTCACACTGGTTGCGACGAACGTCCCTTACTTGAAGAGCGAACGTCAAGGGCCGGTGGTTCGTGACTTGGCAAGCCGCCATTACGGCGAAGGCAAAGCTGACCTAGCAACGATTTTCATGTTACGGAGCTTTGAACTCGTCCAGCGAAACGGCTCGGTCGCGCTTGTAGCGCCGCAAAGCTGGTTGTTTCTGCCCACCTACCGAGCCCTTCGGAAGCACCTCCTCGCGAACGCCTCGTGGAACCTGCTTGCCCGCCTCGGGCAGGGTGCGTTTTCTACGATCACCGGAGAAGTCGTCCAAGTCACCTTGGTGGAAATGACCAAGGCGGCTCCTTCGGTGGGCGGTACGTTTCAGGCGATTGATTCCGCTTCAGCTCAGGGCGCCATTGGCAAGGAGTTTCACCTCCGATCGGGAGGAATGCTCTGCCCGGCATACGCGGACCAAGCGAAGAACCCGGACCACAGAGTCATCCTGGAAGAGCAGACTGGAGGACGTGCGCCCCTGCTGGCGGCTTTTGCGGACTCCTACTGGGGGCAAGGCACCGGCGATTTCCTGAGATTCGGCCGTTGCTTCTGGGAAGTGAAGGAGATCGGGCCGCGGTGGGTGCGGATGCAGACCACGGTGGGCGACACGACGCCGTTCGGCGGCCGACACCTGTCCGTCCTATGGGAAGACGGGCACGGTACGCTCTCGCGGCACGCAGACGCACTGCGGGCGCTACCAGGTCATCAGGGCATCCGCCCCACCCGCGGGAGTGAGGCATGGGACAAGCTGGGGGTTACTGTCTCTCTGATGGGAATGCTCCCCTCGACCCTCTACTCCGGCGACATCTTCGACGGGAACTGCGCGGCCGTCATACCAAAGGATCCGGCCATGCTCCCCGCGCTTTGGGCCTTCTGCTCATCCCCGGAGTTCGGCGAGGCCGTCCGCCGCATCGACCAGAGCATTAAGGTAACGAACGCCACCTTGCTAAAGGTCCCGTTTGACCGCTCTCGCTGGGAGCGGGTCGCGGCGGCCAGTTTTGGCGATGGGCTGCCGGTTCCTCACTCGAACGACCCTTCGCAGCATGTGTTCGATGGTCTGGTGGCTGGTTCCACCGCGCCGCTCCACGTGGCCGTCGCCCGCCTCCTCGGCTACCGCTGGCCCGATCAGCAGCCCGACGCGCTCGACGCCCACGCCGACGCCGACGGCATCATCTGCATCCCCGCCCTACGCGGCGAGCGCCCGGCGGCAGACCGCCTGGCCGACGTGCTCGCGGCGGCGTGGGGCAAGGATTGGCACCCGCAGATCCTCACCGACCTGCTGGCCGCCGTCGCCCACGCGGGCACGCTGGAGGAGTGGCTGCGCGACGCCTTCTTCAAGCAGCACTGTGAGCTATTCCACCACCGCCCGTTCATCTGGCATATCTGGGACGGCCATCGCGAGGGCTTCTCCGCGCTGGTGAACTACCACAAGCTCGATCACGAGGGCCTGAAGTCGCTCACCTACAGCTACCTGGGCGACTGGATCCGCACCCAGGAGATCGAGGCCAAGGCCGGCAAGAGCGGGGCCGGCGACAAGCTCGCCAAGGCCAAGGCGCTCCAGCAGCGCCTCGCCGCCATCCTCGAAGGCGAGGCCCCGCTGGACGTGTTCGTCCGCTGGAAGCCCCTGTCGCAGCAGCCCATCGGCTGGCACCCCGACCTCGACGACGGCGTGCGCCTCAACATCCGGCCCTTCCTCACCGTCGCTGATGTTGGCGCGAAGGGGGCCGGCGTGCTTCGCTGGAAACCGAACATCAAGTGGGGTAAAGACCGAGGCACGAATCCGCCGAGCTCGCCGTGGGGCGAGGACCGCGACAACGACAAGCATCTAACGCTCGCTGAGAAGCGGGCAGCAAGAGACGGAGCATGATCCGCCAACTAACCCTCAAGGACGTAGGCCCAGCGCGGGACCTGAAATTCTCGTTCTCGCCGCGTCTGAACGTGCTCACGGGCGACAACGGACTCGGCAAAACCTTCGTGCTCGACGTGCTGTGGTGGGTGCTGACGACGACCTGGGCGGGCGAGAAGGCTTTCCCGCCCTTCGGCGGCGCGGTCGAGCCGGAAGATCGTGATCCTGCTGACCGTGTGGAGGAGGACCCCTGGTTGGCCGGCATTGACGCCCCGAGCATCGAGGCGACCTTGGAGGCGCGGGACGAAGAAGACGCAGGACTGTCAGTATCGTGGCTGTGGAAGCACTCGTCGCAGGAGTGGGTGGCTCCGCCGGATGCCACGAGCTACGATGAGTTGGAGGCGGATTTCCGACCTCCGACCTTGGTCCTCTACGCGCGTATCGACGGCAGCTACGCTGTGTTCGACTCGTACTACGCAACGGGGCGAGTGTCCTCCTTCGCCGCGGCTGCGATTCGTCTTACACCCGCGGAAGTTTGGGATGGCCAAGAGACTCGCGATGGCAGCGTGTCGGGCGGCAAGCGCACCGTCATCGGCGGGCTCATCGCGGATTGGGTGAGTTGGCAGCAGCGCGCGAGGTCTCCCGAGTTCCAGGCGCTCCGCAAGGTACTGCACGCGCTGTCCTCGCCGGACGAGCCTTTGGTGCCGTCGGAGCCCGCCCGCGTCCACTTGCGCGACCGACGGGATATTCCCACGCTGGCGACCTCCTACGGGGTCGTGCCGGTCACACTCGCGTCGGCTGGCATGAGGCGCGCATTGTCGCTCGCGTACCTGCTCGTGTGGGCGTGGGCCGAGCACGAGAAAGCCGCCAAAGCGAGCCGCCGCAAGCCGACGCGGGACGTGGTGCTAATTATTGACGAGCCCGAACTTCACCAGCACCCCGCGTGGCAGCGCGCGATCCTGCCCGCTGTGCTCAAGGCGATCGGCATGGTGGCTCCCAACGCGGGCGTGCAGGTGTTCACGGCGACGCACTCGCCGCTCGTACTCGCGTCTCTGGAGCCGCACTTCGACCCGGCGCTAGACACCCTGTTTGCGTTCGATCTGATGCCTCGGGCGCATCGCGTGAAGGTCGAGAAGGTCGCCTGGCGAGCGCGCGGCGACGTGTCAAACTGGCTGACATCGGACGTGTTCGATCTCGGCTACGCGCGGTCCCGCGAGGCCGAGAAGGCGTTGGAGAAGGCGTTTAAGGTGCTCGACAGGCCGGACTTGTCCGACGACGAGGCGCGGAAGATTCATCGCGAACTGCATGCGGCCCTGGGCGACACTGATCCGTTCTGGGCACGTTGGCTCTCTTACGCGCGGACCAAGGGGATCGAGCCATGATCGGCATAAATCTGCGCCCCGAGCCGAAGGCTCCGATCTTCGACTTCGACACCCACGTTCGCGCGCCGGGCAACGCTTGGCTCGCGGCGAACCCGAAGGCCCCCGCGACGAAGATACCGACGCTATGGCGCGATGCGATGCCGTCGCTGCGCGCCGCCTACAAGGGGGTGTGCGCCTACTTTTGCTGTTACGTCATGCCCGCGACTGGTGGCGGCTCGACCGATCACTTTGTCCCGAAGTCGAAGGCTCGCAGCGTCATTTATGAGTGGAACAACTACCGCTTTGCCTGCACCCGGATGAACGCGCGCAAGCGCGACGCGCGCGACGTGATGGACCCCATCGGCCTGGCCGATGGGTTGTTCGTGCTCGCGTTTAACACGATGCGGGTCAAGCCCGCCGCGGGGCTCACGGCGCCGGTCCTAAAGAACGTGAAAGAGACAATCAAGCGCCTCAAGCTCAACTCCCACGAGTGCACCAGCGAGCGCCAGGGGCATTGGGACAACTACGACAAACACGGCCTCAGCGCGGCCAGGTTCATCGAGTTCGCACCCTTCATCGCGATGGAGGCCGCGCGGCAGGGACGCCTGAAGCCCGCCGACCACGCCGTCACCGTCGCAAGCATCCGCTCCTGGCTGGACTCCTGATGACCACCGTCCTCGACGCCCTCACGGACCGCCTCACGGGGGCCACCAAGCACAACCGCTCGACCGAGCAGGCCCCTGTCGCTGTGCTCTGGACCGACGGCGACCGCAAGTGGGAGCCCGCCCTGACGGTCCTGCGCGCCCGCCTGCCGAACCTCTGGACGCTCGGAGAGTACGACCCGGACGCCAAGCAGGGGCCAGCGGCGTGGGTCAAGTGGCGGTTGGGCAACGTCGCCGCCCGCGAGCCCGCGCCGGTGATCTACCTGCCCGGCGTGCGCCGCCTCCAGTTCCGGTCCCTGGAGGACTTTCCCGAGCCGTACAAGCCGATCGCGGAGCTTCAGTTCCGAGGGACGTGGTGGACCCAGCAGAACGGGAAGGACTGGACACCGCTCGCCTTCCTGTCGAGCAAGAAGGGCGGCCTGGGCCTGCCCGTCGCCGAGGACCAGGCCACTGTGAGCGCGCTGGAGCGGCTGATCGTCCGCGTGCTCGACGCCGACCTGGCCGAGCTGAAGAAGCCGTCGCGCCTCGAAGCCGAGCAATTCGTCACGCTACTGATCGACGACGCCGACGGCGACCTGCTGGACTGGCTGGACGACCCGGGGGGCGTCCGGAAGGGCTGCCCCGACGACAAGTGGACGGTGTTCCGCGACTTCGTGCGCCAGCGCCTCGATGTGGACCTGGACCGGGACGGAGCCATCGTCGTCGGCGAGCGCCTGACTGCCCGTAGCGGAGGGTGGGCGAAAGTCTGGAAGCGGTACGCCGACGCCGTGTCGGAGACGAACTACGCCCGCGTCCACCTCGTGCTGGAGAAGGTGACGCCGCCGCTGATGCTTTTCGGCGACAAGAGCGCCTATCCCTCGCACAACGAGCAGCAGGAACAGGCGCTGCGCAAGGCGCTGACCGGCCTCGGCGAGCTGCCCGAGGCCAAGGCCCGCGAGACGTTGCGCGCCCTGGAGGCCGAGCACGCGCCGCGCCGGGGCTGGGTGTGGGCGAAGCTGGGCAAGGCGCGCATGGCGACCGTACTCCAGCACCTCGTCGCCCTGGCGGACGCCACTGCGGCCCCGATCGCCGGTAGCACCCGCGGTGCCCTCACGGCCTGGTACGCGGAGGGCGGCTACCAGGCGGACGCCGCCGCGCTGGCCGCGCTCGCGCTAGCCGACCACACCGATGGGGCCGCGATCCAGGCCGCCGTGCGGGGGCTGTATCTGCCGTGGCTCCAACGGGCCGCCGAGCGGCTCGCCGAAGTGGTGAAAGTCGAGGGTTACCCCACCCCCGAGAGGGTGCCCGTTGAGGACGGGACCTGCCTGCTGTTCGCCGACGGGCTGCGCTGGGACGTGGGGGCCATGCTCGCCGGCCGGCTGCTCGCCGTCGGCCGCCGCGTCGCTCAGGAGGGGCGCTGGGTGGCCTTCCCGCCAGTCACCGGCACGTCTAAGCCCGACGTGTCCCCGATCCGCGACCAGCTCGGTGGGGGGAGGGCCGGGGCCGACTCCTTCAAACCGAGCGTCAAGGCCACCGGCAAGGTGCTGGACAGCGCGACCTTCAGCAAGCTCATGGCCAACATCGGGGTACAGGTGCTCGCTGGCAACGACACCGGCGACCCGTCGGGCCGCGCCTGGACCGAGTTCGGCGACATCGACAAGTACGGCCACGAGCACGGGTGCAAGACGGCCGGCCACGTTGATGCTCAGCTTCGCGAGATGGAGCAGCGCGTGGCCGAGCTGCTGGACGCCGGCTGGAAGCAGGTCCGCGTGACCACCGACCACGGCTGGCTGCTGGTGCCGAGCGGGCTGCCCACGACGAACCTGCCCAGTTGGCTCACGGACGCCCGTTGGCAGCGGTGCGCGCTCGTCAAGGCGACGAGTTCGAGGGATCTGCCCTCGTTGCCGTGGGCCTGGGACCCTCACGTTGACGTGGCCTTCCCGCCCGGCGTAGACGCCTTCTCCATCCAGACCGGCCACTCGCGCGAGTACGCCCACGGCGGGCTCACGTTGCAGGAGTGCTACACGCCAGTCCTCACGGTGAGCCTCGACCAGCCCGCCGTCGACGGCAAGCTGGGCGACCTGAAGTGGGTCAGCCTGCGCTGCAAAGCGACCATTCGGACCAGCGCCAGCGCGGGCGGCTTGCTACGCCTCGACCTGCGTGCGAAGGTCGCCGACGCCACTACCAGCCTCCTCGACGCCCCCAAGGCGGTCGGCGCGGACGGTACGGTGTCGGTTCTCGTCCCCGACGACAGCAAGGATGGCACTGCCGCGTTTGCCGTGCTCCTCGCGCCGGACGGATCCGTCCTTGACAAGCGCTCCACGACCATCGGAGGCGACGCATGAGCACGCCGCTCGACGACCTCGATATTAAAACCGCGAACGCCTTCGAGGGCTTTGTCGTCCGCAAGGACCTGGTGCGCGCCTTCTCCAGGCAGTACCCGGTGCCAACCTACGTCGCCGAGTTTCTGCTGGGCCGGTACTGCGCGACCACCGACGACGCCGAGATCGCCGAGGGCTTGCAGATCGTCGCCCGGCAGCTCCAGAGCCGGAGCGTACGTGCGGGCGAAGAGGAGCTGTTCAAGGCCCGCGCTCGCGAGCAGGGCACTGTCCGCATCATCGACCTGGTGTCGGCGCGGTTGGACGCTAAGACCGACAGCTACCTCGCCGAACTGCCGAGCCTGCGCCTGCGCGACGTTCGGATCACGCCCGATCTGGTCCGCCAGCACGAGCGGATGCTGACGGGCGGCTTCTACGCTGAGGTTGAGCTGGAGTACGACGCCGCGATCGCCCAGGAGGCTAGCGGGCGGCCGTTCGGGGTGGCGTCGTTGCGTGAGATCCAGCTCTCTAAGCGGGACGTGCTCGCCACGCTGATCGAGGGCCGCCCGCAGTTCTCGACCGCCGACTGGAAGCGGCTGCTCCTCCGCAGCATCGGCCTAGAGGCCGACCGCCTGACCGAGCGGCAGAAGGACACCATCTTCCTCCGAATGGTCCCCTTCGTGGAGCGCAACTACAACCTCGTCGAGCTGGGGCCGCGCGGCACGGGCAAGAGCCACCTGTACCAGCAGGTGTCGCCCTACGCGCACCTCATCTCCGGGGGCAAGGCGACGGTCGCCCGCATGTTCGTGAACAACGCGAACGGCCAGCGGGGCCTCGTGTGCCAGTACGACGTTGTTTGCTTCGACGAGGTGTCCGGCGTGTCCTTCGACCAAAAGGACGGCGTGAACATCATGAAGGGCTACATGGAGTCAGGCGAGTTCAGCCGAGGCAAAGAGAGCATCCGCGCCGACGGCTCCATCGTGCTCGTGGGCAACTTCGACGTGGACGTAGCCCACCAGCAGCGCGTCGGCCACTTGTTCGGCCCGCTCCCCCCGGAGATGCGACACGACACCGCGTTCATGGACCGCATCCATGCCTATCTGCCGGGCTGGGACGTGCCGAAGGTGAGCAAAGAACTGTTCACGGACCACTTCGGGCTCGTCAGCGACTTCCTCTCCGAGTGCATGAGCCATCTTCGGAGTAGCAGCCGCGTTGACGCCATGCACGGCCGCGTGACGCTCGGCGGGGCCTTGTCCGGCCGCGACACCAACGCGGTGAACAAGACCGTGAGCGGCCTTCTGAAGCTGCTGTACCCTGACCCCGAGATGCCCGTCGCCGATGCGGACTTGGAGTGGGCCGTGCGCCTCGCCCTAGAGTGCCGCCGCCGCGTCAAGGAGCAGCAGAAGCGCATCGGCGCAGCCGAGTTCCGCAACACCCACTTCAGCTACGTCCTGGGCCTCGACGGCGTGGAGAAGTTCGTGTCCACGCCCGAGCTGTTAAGCGAGAGTAGCGTCGGCGCGGACCCGCTGGAGCCGGGCCAGGTGTGGGTCATCAGCCCCGGCAGCCAGGACGAGGCCGCCGGTCTGTACCGCATCGAGGCCACCGACGGGCCGGGCAGCGGCGTGAAGATCCTTAACCGCCCGGCTCCCACTACGTTCGTCGAGAGCGTGAAGTACGCCGAGCAGAACCTCTACGCCCGCGCACGCGAGCTCGTCGGCGACCGCGATCCACGAAGTCACGAGTTCTCCCTCCAACTCCGCGCCTTCGACGCCTCCAAGACCGGCAGCCAGGTCGGTGTCGGCGTAGTGATCGCCCTGTGCTCCTCGTTACTGAAGAAGTCGGTGAAGGGTGGCCTCGTCGTGGTCGGGGGCGTGAACCTCGGCGGGTCCATCGAAACGCTCTACAACGCCGTGAGCGTCGCCGAGTTGGCCGTCGAGAAGGGCGCGGCAACGCTGCTCATGCCAGTGTCCAGCCGGCGGCAGCTCTACGACCTGTCCGACGACATGGCAACCAAGGTGGACGTGCAGTTCTACTCGGACGTCCGAGATGCGCTCTTGAAGGCGTTGGTCGACTAACGAGGACGGCGGCGTCTTCAAAGAGCAGGGAGATGAGGCCGGTGGCGGTCGATCGTACATGCTCGCCTGACCCCGTCTCAGGTTAGGCGAGCGAGGGGCGACGCTTCGTGGCGGAGGAGATGCCATGAAGGAAATTGATGAGAGACTGATGAAGGCGCTGAAGAAGGCGGTAGGGGACAATCCGGCGGAGATCGAGCTGCTGCTTCGCTACTACGTCGGGGAGTACATTTCTGTCCAAGGGTTCATCCGGAGGATGTTGGAGGAGCGCCTCGGCGATCAGGCGGACTGGATCCTGAAGTTCATCGACGCTCGTACGATCACCCGCGTCGCCAAGCTGTGGAACCGCGTCTACACGCTGCCCACCTCGCCGGCGATCTCGCGGACCGCGGCGTTTAGGTCGTCGACGTACTCGAGGACGCAGGCGACGAAGACGACGGCGGAGTCGTCGTCGACGCCTTTGATCGGGCTGTGGGTGATGTCGGCGACAAGGTTGTTGTGTAGAGACACGTCGCCGCTGCGGATGTGGTTCTGGGATCCGGCCCGCTCCGCTCGTCTCGACCTCGCCGCCGTCCGCGGCTGCGACTAAGAGGAACTGGCCCGGAGGATGAGGCCGTCGGGCGATGGGAGAACCTCCGCGACCGCGCGACGACGTGATGCGACGAACAGGGCCCTCACCGTATCACGGTGGACGCGGTGAAGGCATCGGGCCTAGACGGGCCGACAGCTCAACAGTTGGACCCCGTGTAGCACATTGCCGGCCCGCATTTGCACCTCGGACAGAAGCCGCTGTAGTAGCAGTACAGCTTATTGTTCCCTCCGCAGACGATATCACACGCACCCCAACTGGCGTTGGGATCCGTGGCCGCCTTCAACTGAACCGCGTCTGACAGAGCCGCCTCGACATCTTCCGCGGTCCCCGCCAGAGCGATGGACGAGCAGGCACACATGGGATTCTCACCCTCGAAGACCTGTTGCTCGCCCTCCCCGCACTGAATGGTGCAGCTTCCCATCGCCGGGCTGTCGACTGCTTCACCCAGAGACACCTCAGCCACCGATACCTCGGGCCGGAGTCCGTCGGCGCTGTCGTCGCAACCGACCGCCACGAGGGTCACCAGGGAGAAAAACAAAGAACGAAAGGCTTTTCGCAGCATATGACTTGCTCCTCCGCGGCCCAACCCATCGTGAGCCGACTTCATTTTGAGTACTCCTATTTTCTCGAAGGGGATAGGTGTAATTTTGGTGCGGCAAACGTCGTTCATTTCACTAGACCTCCAGGGGCATCGGCCTCCGTGTCTCCTCCGCGCCCAGGTCGGTTGCCGGTCGCGATCGAGAAGCCGTCCGCGTCCTCGCTGATCTCGATAGGCGCGCAGCGGAACTGGAGCTTGTCGCAGAGGTCCTGAGCATCCTGCGGCGCGACACCCCGCCGGCCAACACCCGGGGCCGCGGGCGGCGGCCCGGGGTGTTGGCCGCTTGCCCGCGATGTTGGCCGGCGGCCATGGGTGTTGGCCGGCGGCACACGATGTTGCCCGGCGGCCCGCGGTGTTAGCCGCCGGCCGGCGGGGTGTTGGCCGCCGGCCCGGCGGGGTGTTGGCCTGTTGGCCGGCGGCCCCGTGGTTGATGCAGGCGCGAACTCCGGGCCTCCACTGCTCGCCGGCCAACATCTCGGGCCGCCGCCCAACACGCCGCCCGGCAGCCTCCGGCCACCTCCACCGGCCAACATCCCGCCGGCCATAACCCGGAGGACAGATCATGAGCTGGAGAGAACGATTCGGCATGCACGCGACGCCGCTCCCCCGCGGGGCGGTCGGCGAGAGCTTCTTTTCAAAAGACCCGCACTATCAGCGGCTCGCCCAGGCCTTCGCCTGGCTCGCCTCCGAGCCCGGGATCGGCGTGCTCACCGGAGAGCCCGGCGTCGGCAAGACTTCTGCGATCCGCCACCTCTGCCGCGCCCTGCCGGCGAGCGAGCACCGCGTCGTCTATCTTTGCGACTGCGCGGTCAAGCCCCTCGATCTCTATCGAATGCTCGCCGCCGAGCTCGGCCTGCGGCCCGGCCCCCGCGCCCAGATCGTCGCCGACATCAAGCGCGCCCTCGTGTCGCTCGTCGACGAGCGCGGCGTCGTCCCGATCGTCATCCTCGACGACGCCCAGGGCCTCCGCGACGACCTCCTCCACGAGCTCCACGGCCTCTGCAGCCTCGACTTCGACGGCCGCGACTACCTCACCCTCTGGCTCGTCGGCCACCCGCTCCTGGCCCGTCGCCTGCGCCTCCAGCAGCACGCGGCCCTCGCCCAGCGGGTGATCGTCTACGCGCCGCTGGTCGCCGCGGCTCATCAGCCACCTCCTCCGGCTCGCCCTCGTCCTCGCCGACGAGCGGGAGCAGCCGAGGATCGACGCGTCGATCATGAACTCGGCGATCATCCTGCTGCACCTCGAGCCCCACAGCCCGCCCCCGCTCCCGCCAGCAAAACCCCGCTTCGAGCGCGACCCGAGATCACGGAAATAGCGCGACCTGACACACTGCTCTGCGCCCACGTGCTCGCGAAGCTCGTCGCACCCCGGCGCGCTCACGCCCTCGATGACGAAGGGGCGCGGCCTGCCGCCGTCTGCGACCCGAGGTCGACGGCGGATCGTCGCGCGCCCGTGCCCGCCGCTCGGGCTGCGCGTGCCGGACCAGCGGGACGCCAACACGGGGGCCGGTGCGGCTCTACTCGACGTTGTATCGAGTGGCTGGCAGCGATAACCTACGCTCATGCTCAAGTCTCATGAGGTTATCTCGCCAATGGAGCACTGGAAGCTCGCCGAGGTCATCTTCGACGGGGGACCCCTGGGCCCCCGGTCTTTCTCCGTGGCGATCGGTACCTGGGAGGACGAGCCCCGGCTCGCCATGCGCTGGAATTGTAATCCCTCGCGACCGAAGGGCCACCCCCATTCGAGCGGTCATCCAGTGTGGTTCATCCTGCCCGATGCCTTTGCAGTGGCGGTCGCGGAGCGGACGTTATGGCTGCTCGCGCGTGCCGAGGCGGATGCCGACGCCGGGAGGCGGGCTCGGAAGCTCGCCGCTTGGCTGGTGGACATGGGTTTCGACGTCAGCGAATGACTGCGAGGGCGACCTCCCCTGCATCAGCAGTGCCGGCTGCGTACGCGCGTGTCATCGGCCCCGGAGCTGCGCGGCCAGGCCGATCGGACGGGCGGGCTGCGAGCCAGCGCGTCGCCGACCGCGAAGACCTTGCCGCGCAGATAGCGGCAGATCTCGGCGGCTGACCGCGCTCGGCGGCCCCTTGCCGCTCGCGCTGACGGTCGGTTCTCGGGTTGACGAGGGCCCGCTGGCACGCAGCGGATGAGCTGCGCGAGCTCCTTCACACGTTCGAGAAGCAAGTCGCCGCGCTTCCGAAGTCGACGGAGGCTGAGCGTCTCGTCGTTCAGCGCGTCGGACAGGGCCTGTTTCGCGACGGACTCCTGGAGCTTTGGGAGGGCCGCTGCGTCGTCACCGGCCTCGCGGTCCCCGCGCTCCTGCGTGCGAGCCACATCAAGCCATGGGCCGACTGCGAGTCTGACGCCGAGCGACTTGACGTCCACAATGGCCTCCTACTCGCGCCGCACCTCGACGCGGCGTTCGACCGCGGCTTCATTACGGACGACGACGCCCGCTCAGCGGGGCTTCGCGGTCGCCTCCTGGCCGCCGTCGCTCCAGGTCCAGGTGATCTCCGGCCGCGACGGTGAGCTCCTCGGTGACCGGTCGGCTGGCGGTCGCAGGATCACGGGCTCCGGCGCTCGAGGCGGGTGAGCCTCGCGCCGGGCGATGGTCACGGTGAGGTAGTGCTGGGTGGTCCCGTCGCCCACGGGGTGCGGGCGGGAGGCGGCCCGGCCCGGGATCACAGAGGCGCTGGTGATGCAGGAGCCGGGGTCGATCGCCTCGGCCTTGCGGCGTGCGAGGTCGGCGTCGCGGCGTCGCGCGGGCTCATCCGGGCGTGGGTTGGCTGAGGGGCTGGGGAGGCTCTCGGCTCACCCCACAAAGCAAAAACTAGGCCAGGGGGTTTGATGCCGGGCATGGATGGCTGCGCGATCCGCGCTGGTGGCACCTTGGTGGCACCAACTTCAGGGCGCACTTGGGAGCTGTTGGGCGTAGTTGGGCGCGACGGTGTCTAGAATCGTGTGCGATGTCGAGCATTTAGGCAGCAACTCCCCGAAATCCTTGACTTCTTGCTCGGCTCGTTTGGGTCCTTCGACACCTGTCGCGCCCACTCGTGGAACGCTGTCTAGGACCCCCTAGGCAGCGTTTTACGTTTCTTGACCCCCCGTGGTGTTACCTGTGGTGTTACCGCGGATCGCGCAGGGGGCCGCGGGGGTTGTTGTTCCTGCGGGAGATACCAGCAGGTTGATGAGATCTTCGCCCGCGTTGGGGGCGAGGTGGGCGTAGCGCTCGGTGGTGGTGATGTGGGCGTGGCCGAGCCAGAGCTGGACCACTTGCGGGGGGATCCCGCGCTTGTAGCAGAGAGAGGCGAAGGTGTGGCGGAGGAGGTGAGGGTGGACGTGCTTGTCGAGGCCGGCGTCCTTGCCAGCCTGGACGAGCATCTTCCAGATCCGCTGGTGATCGAGGTAGCCCTGGAGAGGCCCCGGGAAGACCAGCGAGGTGCGATGCACCGTCGTGGGCCGCGCGGTGTGCAGCGCGGCGGCGAGATCGCGCGTCAGCGGCACCGACCTGGGCTTGCCCCCCTTGGGCGGCTTCTCGCCCAGCTTGCCCCCGTCCTCCTGCCTCACGCTGCGCTGCACACGTAGGCTGGGTCGTTCGACCTCCAACCGAAGGTCGTCCCACCGCAGCCCCATCAGCTCGCCGCGCCGTAGGCCGGTCCTCACCGCCGTGAGCACGAAGAGCCGCCACTCCACCGGCACCGCCGCCACCAGCCGATCGATCTCCTCCTCTTCGAGGAAGACCGGGTCGGGGAGCTCCGCCTTCTCCATGCGGATCCTCGGCACCCGCTCGATGAGCTGGTAGTCGAGGGCGAGGTGCAGCATCGACCGCAAGGTCGTGAGCACGTTGTTGATCGTCCGCGGGCTCTTCCGCCCGCCCTTCCGCCGCGCACACACGGGCGCCTCCTTGCGCCCCGCCGACCGCCGAGAGCTCGCGACCTCGTCCGTCGGCGCCCGCATCTTCGCTCGCAGCCTGTCGATCGCCATCGATGTGATGGCGTCGAGCCGCAGGTGCGCGAGCTCCGGGAGCAGATGCAGCCGGAGGTTGCGGACCTTGTTGCGTAGATCCGACCTCGTCGGATCTTGGAGCGCGAGGTAGCGCTCCGCGAACTCGGCGAAGGTCGGCACGTGCGCCGGCGTCAGCGTCGTTGTTGTTGTTGGCGAGGCGGCGGTCACCACGACCCGCCGCCTCCTCGGGACCTGAGCTGCGATCGTCGAAGGAGCGCGCTCCCTCGCGATCTGCTCAGGCATGCGCTCCACCTCGACCGAGCTCCGCGCCTCGATCGTCTCTGCTGTGGCCGCCCCGGCAGCTCCAGGCTGCGGCCTCTTCATCGCCTCATACTCGGCGATCAGCTCGGCCTCGATCGCCAGCGCCGCCGCCTTACGACAGCTCCGCCGGTCGAGGTACCTGCGGCGATTAAACTCGCCGCCCTCGCGGATCACCTGGATCTCCCACACGGGCTTCGCCCGGCGGGTGGTCGCCTTGACACTCATCTGGCCTGTCCTTTCGGAGTGTCCGAGGCCGTGCACGCGCGAGCTGTACCACATCAAGGGTCCTCGGTGATCGCCAGCGCGGGCTCGTCCGAGGTCGAGGGGTCTTGGTCTATGTGCTCGACGCGAGGCGATCGATGAGCTCCGCGCCCGCGAGCGGGGCGAGGTGGGCGTAGCGCTCGGTGGTGGAGAGTTGGGCGTGGCCGAGCCACATCTGGACGATCTGGGGGGGGACGCCGCGGCGGTAGCACTGGCTGGCGAAGGTGTGGCGGAGGAGGTGAGGGTGGACGTGTTTTTCAAGGCCAGCGTCGCGGGCGGCTCGGGTGGTGACCCGCCAGAAGCGCTGGTGATCGAGGTGGCCGTGGATGGGGCCAGGGAAGACGAGGGCGCTGGGCTTGGGGCGGAGGGGGCGGTGCGCGAGCAGAGCGGCGATGAGGTCGCGGGCGAGGGGACGGTGCGGGGGCGGCCGCCTTTGGGCTCTTTGGTGTGAAGGGTGCCGTCCGGTTGAATGCAGATGGCGCGCTGGATCCGAATGGTCGGAGGATCCGCGTGGAGGTGAAGATCGTCCCAGCGGAGGGCCATGAGCTCGCCGCGGCGGAGGCCGGTGCGGACGGCGGTGAAGAGGAGGAGGCGCCATTCAGGGGGGGCGGCGGCGAGCAGGCGATCGATCTCGGGATCGTCGAGGAAGACGGGATCAGGGCGGGGGACCCGTTCCATGCGGATCCGAGGGAGGTGGGGGAGCAGGCCGTAGTCGTGGGCGAGGTGAAGGACGGCTCGCAGGGTGGCGAGGATGTTGTTGATGGTCTTGGGGCTCTTGGGGGCGCCTTTGCGGCGGGCACCTTTGGGGGGATCGGGGCGGGTGAGGGCGCGGCGGGAGGTGGCGGCTTCACCCGTGGCGGTGCGGAGCTCGAGGCGGAGGGTGTCGATGACGAGCGGGGTGATCGCGTCGAGGCGGAGAGGGCCGAGGCGGGGGAGGAGATGGAGGTGGAGGTCGCGGGTTTTGTTGCGGGTGTCGGAGCGGGCAGGGTCCCGGAGGGCGAGGTAGGTGGCGGCGAAGGCGGCGAAGGTGGGGGAGCCGCGGTGTGGGCGGCGACGGCTTCGGCGAGGGTGAGCGGTGTGGAGTTCGCGGCGCGGGATCGAGCGTCGTATTCGGCGATGAGCTCGGTTTCGGCGTCGAGGGCGTGCTGTTTGGTGAAGCGGCGGCGGTCGAGGAAGCGGCGGCGGTTGAAGGCGCCGCTGTCGCGGATGACCTGGATCCTCCAGACGGGTTTGCCGCGGTGAGTGGCGGGTTTGACGCTCATCGGCGGCGGCCGCGGCGGGGAGCGCCGGTGCCGGTGGCGATCCAGTGGAGCAGGGTGGCGCGGTGGAAACGCCAGGCTTTGCCGACGCGGCGGGCGCCTGGGAGCTCTCCGGCTCGGAGGAGGCGGGAGAGGGTGGTGCGGGAGAGGGGGAGGAGGTGGCGGGCTTGGTCGAAGTCGAGGAGCTCGGCGGTGGTAGGGGGGGGGGAGGGGGGGGTCGAGGGGGGCGATCGGGGAGCCAGACGCAGGCGCTCACGGTGGAGGCGGTGCGGCGCGCTTCGGGGTCGCAGCTCGCTTCAGAGGCGCGTGGGTTCATGGGACTTGATCGATCCGAAGAGGGCTTGGATCAGGGCACGAGGAGTTTCTGAAGCACGGCGCCAGCGCTGAACATCAGGCCGCCGAGGCTGAGGCTGTTTCGGACAGTGACGGTTTCGTTCATGAGCGCGCCGGGTATGACCCCAAGCAGACCCAAGAGCGCGATGGCGGGGACCGGGCCGATGCTCTTCACGCCGCGGGTGAGGCGGCCGAAGATGGTGCCCATGCTGACACCCGCGACGGCGGAGAAGCCGAGGATGGCGTTGTCGAGCAGGCTGCCGCGCAGGATCCGGTTGAGCCTGAGCATGAACTGCTCAGGGTCCTGCGCCTTCTTGAGGAGCCTGGAGGCGAGCTCGAAGCGCTCCGCCGCGCGGATCTTGTCCGTGACGTTGATCATGGTCGCCATGACCGTCGCTTCGGCGGCCTCTTCTTGGGTCATCGTCATGTCTACGCCGTTCATTGCTTCATATCCCTTTCTTTGAACAATTTGAGAAACTCGCCCGTGAAGAGGGCAAAATCGGACATGGGCTGCTGCTCAAGCACTGCGGCCCCTTGATTCAAGGCGATCTCGATCAGCCTGTTCGCTCGCTCAGAACGTTGGTCGGCGCGAGCCTTCTCCTCGCGGATGAACTCCTGGAAGCGGGCCTTAGCCTCGACTAGCCGTTCGTTCTCGGCCTCCATCTTTGCGTCGAAGCGCTCCTGCATGCGCGTGATCTTGTCGGTCTCTCGGGCCTTTATGTCCTCGATCTTCTGGGTCTCGCGGGTCTTCATGTCCGCGAGATCCTCGGCGAGCTTTTGGGTCTCGCGGGTCTTTATCTCGGCGAGCTCGGCTTCAGCGCGAGCCGCTGTTTCGGTGAGTTTTTGGTCTCGGCCGCCACCTGGGCGTCGAAGCGGGCCTTCGCTTCCGCGAGCTGCGCCGCCTCCAGATCGAGGTTGTAGCGGTCTCTCCTGTTGGCTCGTTGGGCCTCTTCCAGCGCGCGCTCATCCTCGCGGAGCCTGGCCTCGCGAGCATCTAGAGCGCTCTCTCGTTGGATCACCATACGCGCCCGCTCCGTGGCGAGAGCGGCCTCCACCTCCTTGTTCATGAGCTCCCTCTCGCGATCTTGCGAGCTGGTCAAGCGCAGCGCGGGGCCGTGAGGGCGTTGAGACTCCACGACATCAGTAGACGCCGAAGAGCGAGAAGAGGGCAACGATTTTTTTTCGAGCGCGCTCCCAGGGCCAGAATTCGGCGAATTCAGCGCGTCTTCAATCTGTCCCAACAACGAAAGACCATGGTCTGCGCGGCCTCGTGCCCTGAATAGTGACATAGCGAGCCTGAAACCCGCCCTGGCGTCACAGAAACGTGATCTCACGAGGTGACCTGACCCAACGAGGGGGTGCGCCTGTGTCGCTTTCGCCGCTCGGTCGGTCCACTCGTGGAGTGCTCTCCCGCGCGCGGGGCGCGTGGGTGCACGTGGGGTTCAGTCGCTCTGGGTTGGGGTTGGTGGGCGGGAGCGTCGGCGCGCAAGTCGAGGGCCGATCCGCGCAGTTTCTCGACGAGGTGAGGGTCGTCGATGAACACGAGGAGGTGATGGTCGGGCAGCAGCTCCTCGCACCAGATGCACGCGTGCTCGAAGCCGACACCACGGCGGCCGCGGAGGTACTGGTTCAGGGTGTCAGCCTTGATTCGGCCGCCAAGGCGCTTGGAGAGGCGCGTGGCGCGGCCTGGGAACACCTTCGCGGTCGCCGCGACGAGGGCCTTGCTGACCTGATCTACGCCGCTCCAGGAGACGCGTAGGCCGTCATAGCTGGACAAGAGCTTGATCGCTGTGTCGATCCGCAGCTGCCTGCGGTGTCTGTGGCCGGGTCCCAGGGCGCTGAGAAGGTCCCAGAGGTCGGCGCTGCTGCGGATAATGACGCTGTGCCCCATGTCAGTACGTTCCAGTGGGACAGCTTCCCTTGGCAACGATCCCTTTCGCGCCGGGCGATTCAATGTGTCCTGTGAAATGGACACATTGCCACTAGTGACAGTGTTCTGGCCAAGCGACAGTTCGTGCTCGAGAGGCGCGCCGGTGAGCGCGGATGGCGCACTGGTGAGCCGGGCGAAGCGTGGATTGCTCGATTGTGAGCCAGGCGAACGTGGACGGCGCGCAGATGAACCAGCGATGATGCTTGAGATCACCCTCGCCGGGCGGCGAGGTCGTGCTCGGCGGCCTGGAGCGGCGCCGCCCCCTCAAATTTTTTTTCACAAAAGGAGATCTCTCCGGGAGAGATCTCCCCTGCGCCTTCGGCCGATCTCGAGGCGTGAGCCCCCGGTGAGCGATCCCCCAGCGCGGGCCAGGCGGCACGCTGGCGGGGCTTGTGTGCTCGAACAGGCGCATGAGCGCGTCGAGGCCGTCGAGCCGGGCTCTCTTGCCAGGCTCTTCAGTCGTCTCCTTGCGGAGCGCGAGGTCAAGGCCGGCAGTCGAGAACGTGTTTCCCTTTGTGCGAGCGAGCGGGCGAAGCGCCAGAAGAGGGCGTCGTCGTCGTCAGCGGCGGGCGCGCCCGGCTGCTCGTGGACCTCCGCGAGCCGGGCCGCGAGGGCCTGCTCACCGCGGTCGAGTCGGCCCTGTTCGTGTCGTCGAGCATCCTGGTGACGAGCGCGCAGATCGCTGTAGTGGCGAGTCGCGAGCATCGGGGGGAGCTCGGTGTATTCGAGCAGGACGTCTCCACCGCGGCGAGCTCGAAGCCCGCGTCGAAAAGCTCCACCTCGCGCTCCCGAGCTCTACTTGACCGAGGCCCGCGACCGCGCGACGCATACGACACAGCGCACAGGTTGCAGCGTGCAGAGCCTCTGCCGCATCCATAATTCCCCATAGAGAACTCCATTGCTGTCTACGGTCCCGTTCTGAGACGATGGCTCTCGCGTGCCTTCGTCCTCGACCCTTCCCACGCTCTCTGATCGATCGCGGCGCTACCTCGATCTTCTCCTCGACGCGCGCCGCACCGAGGCGACCGAGGAGCTGCTCGGTGAGATCGACGCCGGGGGCCGAGGAGGGCGCGAGCGAGAGTCGCGGGCCGGTGTCAGGGGAGCGCTCGGATCTCGAGCACGCGCATGCCGGCGCCTCGGCGCATGGGCGCGCCATCTGGCTCGGTCGGGTAGGATTCGTTGGGATCGGGCAGCTCGCCTTCGGTGTATTCGGCGGCGATCTCGACGCGCTGGCCGGCGAAGCGGAGCAGCTCTTCGCGCGGGTGATCGGCCGTGGGCCGCAGCACGTGGCGCTCGCCGTCGGCTGCGTTGAGGAAGAATTCTGCGCCGAGGTAGGACTCGACGGACTTACGCCGCGCGTCGTAGGGCTGATGCTCGAGGGTGCCGCTGAGGCGCAGGGGCTCAGGCGCTTTGGCGACGACGCGAGCGGGCTCGGGCGCTTCGGCGACGAGGGGCGCGGGCTGGGCGGATGGTTTTGTGGGCGGCGGGGCGGTGGAGCTCGTGCTACACGCCGCGAGGAGGAGGAGCGCGCGTAGCAAGTGAGGGCTTGGGGGCACGAGCACAGCGTGCGCGGAGGCATCGGTGCATCGCAAGGTCTGCTGGCGGCGGCGGCGGCGGCGGCGGCGGCGATCGCGCGGGCGGGTCGTGCTCGTGTACGCGGAGGCGCGGGGGTAGGATGAGAGAATGCGGGTCCATGCGGCGCTGCTCTCGACGCTCTCGCTCCTGCCGACGGTCGCGGCCTACGGCTGCTGGGGTGAGTGTGATCCCCCGCAGGAGAATTTTGAGATCATCGATGAGCCGTGCTGTAGCTCGCCTCCGGGCGGTCGACCTCTGCCGCCGTCAGAGACGAGTTGGGCGGGATGGACCTGCGAGTCGGCGTGCAGGGATCTGTATGCGGACCGCCGCGGTTGGAGCGTGATGGAGGTGACGAGCTGCGAGCTGGTGCTGCCCGAAGATCCCGACGGGCCCGGCGCAGAGGGGCGGATCACCTGCACAGGCCGGGGGATCGAGTACTACTGCGAGGGACGCCGGCCGCTGGACCACGTGGAGGCAGCGGACGAGGGCTGCGCGGATCCGTTGGGCCGCTACTTCGCGGCGGTGGCTTATTTAGAGGCCTCCTCCGTGGCGGCGTTCGAGGAGCTGGCGGGGTGGTTGACCGAGCGCGGGGCGCCGCTAGAGCTGGTGAGGCGCTGTGAGGCGGCCGCGGCGGATGAACGGCTGCATACGCGGTGGATGACGCGGCTGGCCGAGCAGCACGGGGGCAGGCGCCGCGCTTGACGCGTACGGAGGCGCGCGTGGCGACGGCGATCGAGGTGGCGCGCCACAACGCGGTGGAGGGCTGCGTGCACGAGTGCTTCGCGGCGTTGATGGCGGCGGTGCGGGCGCAGACGGCCGAGGCGCGGGGGCTTCGGCGGATCTTCGCGCGGATCGCCGCGGATGAGGCGCAGCACGGGGAGCTGGCGTGGGATCTACATACATGGCTCTTGGGACAGCTAAGTGAGGAGGAGGCGGCTGAGGTGACGGCGCTGCGCGCGGCGGCGCTGCGGGGGCTGGAGGCGCGCGCGGCGGCGGCGCAGGTCGGCGTGCCTGGCGAGCTCGGTCGGCTGGGGGCGGGCGAGGTGGCGGCGCTGGCGGGGCGCTTCGCGTCGCTGCTGGCCGCGTGAGCCCGCGGCGGTCCGCGCCGACGGCTCCGCTCTTGACCGGGCGCCAATGGCAGAAATGACCCCGACCCGGGTGGTGCCGTCACGTCGGCGACAGCGTAAGCGAGCGCTCGGCCACATCGTCGTGATGCGGCTCCACGGCGCCGATCTCTACGATCGCTCCGTCGACGTCGAAGCCGATCCACGGGGCGCCGGTCGCGGCCACGATCGCCAGCGCACCCTGCCGGCCATCGCGTGCGCGACCTCGAGAGCGTCCGCGCAGGCGGTCCCGGCGCGATCCCGCGAGCCGTCGATGATCCCGCAGCAAGTACCCACTACATGTCCTCCGAGACAGTCAGATCCGCGCCTGACCCTGGCGCACTCGCTGTCCGAGAGCGGCTATCCTCCCTGGGTGCGCCGCCCCTCGCCCTCACCCTCACCCTTCTCGTCGCCCTCGGCTGCAAGCCCGGCGCCCCGCCGCAGCCCGCCGATCATCCGCCACCCGCCGATCCCGCCGCCGATCCGCCAGCCGCCGCCGACCCTTCCCCTGCCGCCAGGCCGCCCCTCGCCGCGGAATTCCCGCTCGACGGCTCGCGGATCGTCCTGCCAGCGCCGATCGTCTTCGACGCCGACGGCGCCGCTCTCAGCCCCGCCGCCGACCCTGCCCTCTACCACCTGCTCGACTACCTCGGCGCCAAGGAGTCGGTCAGCCTGGTCCGCATCGAGGGCCACGCCTCCGACCAGGCGCTCAGCGAGGCCCGCGCCCTCGCCGTCACCCGCTGGCTGGTCGTCCGCGGCGTCGCCTGCGAGCGCCTCGTCCCCGTCGGCTTCGGCCCCACCAAACCGGTCGCAGACGCCTCTACCCCCGAGGGTCGCGCCGCCAACGTGCGCATCGACGCGATCAATGCAGCCCTACGCGGCCGCCTCATCGGCGGCATGCCCGCCGACGGCGGCGGCCAGCTCGCCGGCGACCCCTGCCGCTGAGCGCCCCCGGACCCGCTCGCTCGGCCGCACCCACCTCGATTGCGATACCCGGCCCGACGTGCCGCCTTAGTGAGTACTGCGAGGGTCGGATCCGAGCCATCACGCCGGGCCGGCGGCGTCAGTTGCGATCTCGATCAGCTCCACGAGCGGACGCCATACGGCGTGCTGCGCCGCAGCAAGGCGCGCGCGCACGAGGGCCTCATGGTCGGCGCAGTCGCGCCAGGCGGTGAGGCTCGCCTTCGCGTGCTCATAGCCGTCGTCGGAGGCCGCTACCTGCCCCGCCGCGACCTCGAGTGCCCGGCTGAACGCATCGGCGCTCGCGGGGCGCTGGGCTGGATCTTTGTCAAGGGCGCTGGCGACCAGGGCCTCGAGATCGTCGGAGATCCCACGATCGGGCGCTCGCTCGGTGACAGAAGGGGCCTGCTCGCTGGCGTGGGCGCTGAGCACCTCGAGGGCGGTCGTGCCGGGGAAAGGTACACGTCGGGTGAGCAGCTCGAACAAGATCACGCCGACGGCGTAGATGTCGGCGGCGGGGGTGATCGGCTGTTCGCGCGCTTGCTCGGGGAGACGTAGGCGAGGGTGCCGATCATCGCGCCGGGGGCCGAGGAGGGCGCGAGCGAGAGCAGCGGGCCGGTGTGAATTTTGCGAGGCCGAGGTCGAGCAGGATGAGGTGATCGCGGCCATGACGCTGAACGATGAGACAGTTTTCAGGCTTGAGGTCGCGGTGCACGGCGCCGAACTTGTGGAGCTCGGCGAGGCCGTCGAGGAGCTGGATCATGAGGCGCAAGGCGTCGGCGATCGGCATCGCGGGCTCAAGGAGCCGCTGGCGCAGGGTGACGCCTTGTAGAAGCGGCAGGACGAGGAAGAGCACCGGCTCACCGCCGAGCGCGCGCTCTTCGCCGTGATCGAAGATCGGAACGACGTGGGGGTGATCGATCTGAGCGCCGAGCACGGCCTCCTGAAAAAATCGGCGGCGCTGATCGGGGCGCGGCTGTGTTCGGGGTGCAGCGCCTTGATCGCGACGCGGCGGCGCAGGCGTAGGTCGAGGGCCTCGTAGATGTCTGCCATGCCGCCGAAGGCGAGCAGAGCGTCGAGGCGGAAGCGGTCGAGCAGCGTGCGGCCGCGTAGGTCGGGGCCGCGCGGACGCAGGAGCTCCTTGGGCGTGGAAGAGGCCGAGGCGATGGTCATGAGGGGGCTCCTTGGTTGCTCTCCAGGGACCTCAAACACCACGGGTAGCGCCTGCGGGGGGCCTGACTCCGCGGCAGCCGTGAGACCATCGGATCAGCTCGACCTCGCCGGCTGCGGAGCCCCGGAAGAAGGTGATGAGCTGCTCGATCACTTGCTCCGCGGTGGCGATGATGACGCGTTCGACGGCGCGCTCGTCTGGCCCAGGGCGGCGGATGGTGGTCTGCACGTGGACGGCGGTGCTGGTGTCGGCGTCGTCGGCGATCTCGACCATGACCACAGATCGCGGCATGCGGAGGCGGACTTGGCCCGCGGCGGAGGTGAAGGTCACGAAGATGTTGGACATGACGTTATGAAACAGTGGCCGGCCGGCCGGGTCAACGCCTAATGGTTATGAAAACTCACAAGCGCGGGCTCAGTCGCGCGCTGGGCACCTGCGAGCCGCCTGCGAGCCGCCTCCCGGTCCCTAGAGGCCGCCAGCGCGCTTGCCCTCTTGCGCGCAGCGCGAACTCTCCCGCTGACACCGGCCCCGTGGCTGTCTAGCGCCGGCCTGTAATCTCGGTTGTCTGGCAAACAGGTCTCTACTGCGTTCGCACACATCTCTTGAGGCGAGTTTTGACTGGCATGAAGGCCGCGCGGGATCGAGCATCGGGCCATGCACATCCCCACGCTTCTTCGCCGCCCCTTGGGTAGCGAGCACGTCCCCATACTCGCTACTGAGTTGGAGGTGGATCGAGTCGTCTTCGACGTCGCGCCGGTCAGGATGGCGGGCCGCTGCTCGTGCTGCGGGGCGACCGCCGCGCCGGCTCACGATCGGAGAGATGAAAGTCGAAGGAGAGCCGTGCAAGGGGCGATCTTGCGGGTGGAAGACTTCGCGGAGCTGCTCGGGTGTACGAGCCGTGCGCTGCGCCAGCGGGTCGCGCGGGGGCAGGTGCCGCCGCCTTTTAAGATCGGGTGCTCGCTGGCGTGGTTTCGCGAAAGCGTGCTTGAGTGGCTTCGGGATTGCAGTCGGTCAGCCGGACCGGCTCAGATGAACATCCACACTCGTCCTTACAAAAACGACCCCACCCGCTGGCACGTCGACGTCAAGCTCATGCACCCCACCACGCACACCGAGATCCGCAAGCGCCTGGTCGCGCCTGCCGGGCTGAGCGAAGATCAAGCCCGCACATGGGGCGAGCGCCAGGTGCCGAAGATCCTCGGGGGCGCGCTCGGGATGCCGAGCGAGCCGCCGCCGGCGACCAAGCAGACCGAGGAGGCCCACGAGGTCCACCGATCATCACATGTCCAAAAGGCCATCTGGCCCCGGGCGCAGATGACCCTCGATCGCTTCTACTGCGAGCGATTCGAGCCGGAGCATGTGAGGCTGCAGAAAATGGGGACCCGCTACAACTACGACACCACCTTCCGCACCCACCTACGGCCGCAGCTCGGCGCCCTGCCGCTCGCAGCGATCGACGAGGATCGGATCATGACCTTCCGCGCGAAACTGCGTGAGACGCAGGGCGTAGAAACGACCAACGGGATCCTCGGTCGTCTCGCCAAGATGCTCCGCGTCGCCAAGCGGATGCGGCTGATCGATGCGGTCCCCGAGGTCGAGAAGCTGCGGGCTGGCCGTGCGCGACCGAAGCCTGTCTACAGCGACGATCAGATCGCCGAGCTCTGCTTCGCCGCCGCAGCGCTCAGCGATGAGCACCTGATCGTCGTCTTGCTGGCGCTCGATGCTGGCCTTCGGGTTAGTGAGGTCTGCGCGCTCGAGTGGAACGATGTCGATCTCAAGGAGGGCAGCGTGCTCATCCAGAACAACACCTACCGGGGCCACAAGCAGACGCCCAAGGGCACGATCGGCAGGATCGTGCTGACGTCGGCGCTGCGCGAGGCGCTCGCGCGGCATCGCAAAGAGCGAGCCGCTCGGGCCCTTGGTGCTGTACCGGCGCTCAAAACACACCAAACACAGTCCAGCGCCGCACACGCCGGATTCGATCACCTACATGCTCAATCAAGCGCAGGAGCGCGCGGGCCTCGCGTCGAGCGGCCTGCATCTGCTGCGGCACACCGCACTGACGCGCCTGTCCCGGCTCGGCGCGAGCATCTACTCGTGCAGGCGGTCGCGCGGCACAGCCGTCTCCAAACGACGGCGGGCTACCTGCACGCGCAGCAGCTCACGCTCGCGCGTGAGGCCGCCGACCTGCTCGACTTCGCCGCGAAGGCGCGCGTAGGTGAGGCCGCCACAGGTAGCGCCCCCCTCGAGCGACCCGCCGCCGCACCTTGATGTCCACCTCGGCCAGCCGCCATCCCCAGCTCGCGGATCGGCCGGCTGAACACATAGCGCCCCCAGGGTGGTTGCCGTAGAGGCGGTCAGTCGGCGAAGAGCTCGGCGAGGGTCTGGGCGCGGAGGGTACGGCGGAGCCAGGTGTCGAGCTGCTCTGGGTCCGTGCAGGTGAGGATCCGTTGACGTGCGTCCTCCGGGACGGCGAGGCCTTGGAGCTCGAGGATCTGCAGGATGGCCTTAGCTTCGCCCTTGGCTTCGCCTTCGGCGCGGCCTGCGGCGAAGTATTGGCGGGCGAAGTCGCTCTGGTAGTCGTAACGTCCGGTCTGCATGAGCTTCTCCAGGGTGGTGCGGGCGAGCTCGCCTAGGCGCGCGAAGATGGCGTCAGCGTACATGGCGGCCGCGTCGCTGTCGACCTCGACGGCGGCGATGATCGCGGCGGTGGCGACGTCGACGGCCTCAGGATCCTCGGCGTGCGCGAGCGCGGAGAGGATGGCGAGCGCTGGGTTTTCGCGGGCCTGGTCGAGGTCGGTGATCACGGGGATCTGGTCGGGTCCGATCACCGCGGGGGTGATCGTCATGGCTCCGGGCAGGCGGCCGACGAGGATCGGGCGGCGCGCCCAGGCGGCGACGTCGCGATCGATGGTGAGGATGAGTGAATCGACGGGGCAGCGGTAGCGAGCAAAAGGGCCAGCGACGAGGATCGGCCAACGCGTAGGCTTTAAGGGGTTGGGCGCGAGCTGGATCTCGATGACGAGGGCTCCCTCCGGGGCGGACTCTTCGCCGGTCAAGAAGAAGGCGTCCGCGCGGTACTCGGCGAGCACGGTGTCGACGAACTCCGTCTGCGTGACCCGAACCGAGGTCACGCCCGCCTGTCTCTCGGGCCAGAGAAGATCGAGGACCAACGAGGGGGATTCGCGGACGAGCTGGACGATCGCTTCGTGCGAGATCTTGGGCATCGAAGGGGCGGTTTGGCGCGCTTCGATCGCAGGGAAAAATTAATGCCGCGGAGAGGCAAGCGCTCGAAGCGTGGTCGATAGGCGATAGGCGTAGTAGCTCGATCGGGGGTTAGAACAGTCGGCTTTGCGTCTGGAGGCGGTCCCACAGGGGCGGCAGCACTTCGACGTCGAGGGCGGCGTAGGCGAGTTGGCGCTTGGTCAGCGGGCGGAGCGACCAGTCGCTGGTCTGTTCGGTCTTGTCGAGCTCGATGCCTAGCTCGCGCTCGCAGACCACGCCGAGCTTGTGGCCGTCCCCGATCTGGCGGCCATGCTTGGCGCGTGAGAGCTCGAGGTGTCGGCGATGTTGGTGATGGTGATGCCGTGGGGCGCCAGCACGCTCTTCTCGAAGGTGGCGTTGTGGATGATCTTGACGACATGGGGATCGCCGAGGAGCTCGGCGAGCGGATCGAACTCGGTGATCTGGAAGGCGTCGATGATGAAGATCTCTTCGCGGGTGCCGAGCTGTACGAGGCAGAGGCGGCGGAGTGTAGAGGGTGGTCTCGACGTCGAGGGCGACGGCGTCCTCCTGGCGGAGCTTGTCGCAGGCGTCGCGGAGCTGGGTGTCGCTGTCGATCCAGCGAACAGGCAGCGTGGGCAGCCGCGGCGGGGTGTCCTCGGCGGGCGGGGGGGCGGCGGCGGCGGCGGCGATCTCGTCCGCGGGGGCTCGCTGGGCGCCTCGGGGCACGCGCTGGAGGCCGGGCGTGGGGGCGCAGGTCATCCATCGTAGCGCGCCGCCGACGTCGAGCAGGTAGTCGGCGACGACCTCGCGCTCGATCCACGGGGGCATCAGCGGCTGGAACTTGCTGAGGCGGTAGTTGGGCAGCGAGGCGGCGATAGCCTGCCAGATCGCGTCGTTGGCCCAGAATTCGGGGTCCTCTAGCTGCTCCTGGCGAGGCGGAAGCGGGCGAGGTCGACCTCGCCGCGGATCTTGAGCATGAAGTTGTCGGGGATGATCTTCCAGCCGGGGCTGATCGCCTCGAGCGCGTAGCTGCAGGTCGCGTTGATCCGGCCGCCGGCGAAGGTCCACCAGAGCAGCCCGTCTTCGACCACCTCGACGACGCCGCCGGGGCGCAGCAGGGCGGCGTCGACGCGGGTGTCTTGGTGCGCCTCGCGGAGCGTGGCGAGGGCGGTCTTCGCCGGCGGTGCGAGGTAGGCGTAGTCGTTGTCGGCGCAGAGGATCTTGGCGATCCCTCGGTGCCGGCGCGGCGCATGTGCTCGGCGACGACCTCGGTGATCGCCCTGGACTGCGACCTCGACCGCGTATTTCAAGCCGAGGCGCCCGCGACCGTCTGCTCGTTCCTCCAGCGCATGGGCCGAACCGGCCGGCGCGCCGGCCAGGTCGCCAACACGACCTTCTTCTGCGAGACCGACGAGGGCGTGCTGCGGGCCATCGCCCTCGTCGAGCTCGCCCGCGCCCGCTGGGTCGAGGCGGTCGAGCTCACCGACCGCGCCTGGCCGGTGCTCGTCCACCAGCTCCCTCGCGCTGGCCCTCGCGCACGGCGCTCGGTCTTGGGCCCGATGACCAGACGGCCGCTCGCGCTGCGCAGGCCGCCGTCGCGGAGGGCGGCTTGCACGATGACGTGACGATCGCCGTACTGGACCTGGATCACCGCCCAAGGTCGACCGGCGAGCAAGCGATGCCGAGCTCGAGGGTGGAGGTGCAGACGATGCAGGCCGAGACGCCGACGGCGTGCCCCAGAGACCGCCTGGGCCCACTTTCAGCGCGTTCCCGATCTCGCCGGCATCACCCGCCCCGGAGTTTGATCGCCTGGTCGGCTCTTCGGGCTGGTGATCGGGGCGGCCGCGTCGAATCAGTTGGCGGCGATGGCCGCGATGAAGGCTGATGCTCGTGCTGGTCAGCGCGCCGGTGGTCAGCTTCATGGACCTGGGCGGCTGGGCGTGGCTGCTGACGCCCTTCGCGCCGCACTGGGGGTGCAGGGCATGTTCGCGGCGCTGAACGGGCAAGCGCCGTGGGCCGCCCTGTGGGCGGCCCCTGTGGGCCGCGCCCTGGGTGGCGGGGCTGCTGCTGTCGCTGCGCCGTCGCGTGACCGCAGCGACCTGAGGCGCCGCTGAGGGGCGTTGCGCGAGGAGGGGCGCTGATCCACGCCCCTCGCCACCCTCAAAGCGCTCCACATCGCGGGGATCAGCGGCCCCTGGCATCATCGCCGCCAGGAGGCGACTGTTCCGGCCCCGGCTCGCGGAGCACAGATCGCGCGGGCCTCCTCGTAGACCCGGCCGTGCATGCGCAGGCGCTCGCAGCCGCTCCGGGTCAGCTCGCTCGGGTGCACGGGCCAAGCGATGGACCCGTCGCCCCCGGACGAGGCCGATCCGCTCCCGGCTCATGAGCTCGCCGCGCTCGACGTCCCATTCGCGGGCGTTCCCCGCTCAACGTCGTCAGCCGCGCGCCGTCGGCGGAGAAACCAGACCGACGGACGGTGTCGTCGTGACCGTCGAGATCCTGCAGGAGCTCGTAGGTCTCGCCGTGCAGGATCCGGACGACGCGATCGCTGATGAGGGCGATGCGGGCCTCGTCGGGCGAGAAGAGCCCGTTCCTGTCCTCGGGTTCTGATCGTCAGGCTCGTAGCGGCCGAGGAGGCGGCAGGTGTCAGGCTCCCACACATAGGCGCCCAGGCTGTCGTGTGTCGCCATCAGGCGAGCGCTGTCCGGCGAGAAGGCGAGCCCTCGTATGACGCCTAGGCCCTTGTTGCAGGTCGCGACGAGCGTAGAGGTCTCGGCGTCCCAGATGCGCACGCCTTCCTCCTGGCTGGAGGTCGTCGCGATCCGGTCGCCGTCCGGCGAGCACCTCACGTATCGCGGCTCTGCTGCGCCTAGTTTATCGAGCGCGGCGAGCAGCGCTCCCCGTGCGCGGGTCCCAGATCCGGACGACGTGATCCTCCCCGACGCTCGCGAAGCGTCGCCCCCCCTGCGCGAAGCACCACTGGGTGTCGGCGAACCCTGGGGACTCCACGCGCTCGCCGGACTCGACCTCGATCATCGCGCCGGACGAGCCGCTCGCGGCGTGGAGGAAGGCCCTATCCGGCGAGTAGGAGAGCATGCGCGCGCCCGGAGCCGGCAGGGGTCGCTCGCGGGGCGCCTGTGAGAGGATCCCAGAGGTGAATCTCGCCGTCGCTGAGGGTGGCGACATGCTGTCCGTCGGGGGCGAAGGTGGCCCCGTCAGCGTCACCCAGGGCGGCCACGGAGTCGAACGCCCTCCGTCTGCCAAAGGCGCGCCTGGCGGCTGTGGTCGACGGTCACGAGGTGCGCGCCGTCGGGGAGAAGTCCGCGGCCCGGACGTCGCGCTCGGGCCTTCGCGCACCGCGAACCTCAGGTAGAAGAGCTCCCAGACGCGCGCCGTCGTGTCGACGCCAGCGGTAGCGACCTGGCGGCCATCCGGCGAGAACGCGATCCCCAGACGTCCGCTTGGTGCCCGACCAAGCGCTCGACCTGCGCGCCGCTCTCGGGATCCCAGACCACGACCGAACCGTCGTAGCTGCTCGTCACGAGCTGCTCGCCGTCAAGCGAGTAGGCGAGGGCCGAGATGCCGGCGCCATGACCTCCCTGGAGCTCGCGGACGAGCGCGCCGCTCTCCGGGATCGAAGACGCGGGCGCTGCGACTCCAGCCGTTCGTCACCAGGCGCGCCCCCGGCGCGTAGCGGAAGTCGATCAAGCGCTGGCCATCCCCCTCGAGGACCGCGACGAGCGCCCCCGTGGCGACATCCCAGGTCCGCGCGTCGTGATCTTCGCTCGCGGTCGCGAGGCGGGCGCCGTCTGGCGAGAACTCGAGCGCGTTGATCGGGCCGCCGTGGCCGACGAGCGTCGCCAGCAACGCCCCCGTCGTCGGGTCCCAGATCCGGGCGGTGGCGTCGCGGCCCGCGGTCGCGACCCGCGCGCCGTCGGGGGCGAAGGCGACGTCGATGATCCCGTCCGCGCGGTGGCCCTCGAGCGCGACGAGGGGCGCTCCGGTGGCGGCGTCGCAGATCCTCGCCGGCGCGATCGAGGCCCGCGGTCGCGAGCCGCCGACCGTCTGGCGAGAACGCGAGCTGGACGATCGTCGCCGTGTGACCCTCGCAGCGAGCGATCGCCTCGCCGGTCGCGGAGCGTCCCAGATCCAGGCGACGCGATCTGCACCGGCGGCGGCCACGCGCGCGCCGTCAGGTGAGAAGGCGACCGCGACGAGCTTCGCCTCGCTGCCGGTGAGCACGGCCACCGGCGCGCCAGCGTTGACGTCCCAGATCCTGGCGGTCCCGTCGTAGCCCGCGGTCACGATGCGCTCGCCGTCCGGCGCGTAGGCGATCCCCGTGAGATAGTCCGAGTGGCCCTCGAGGACGCGCTCGTCGGTGATGATGACCGTATCGTGGGCGAGGACCTGCTCGGGCCCTCGAGCGCCTCTCGGGGACGTCGGTCCACGAGTGGGCGTAGGCGCCGACCGCCTGGATGCCGAGGAGGAGCGCCTCCGCCTCCCGGTTCTCTGGGATGAGCGCTTTCGCCCGCAGGCCGCGTTGGACGCTCAAGAGCCGGGTCTGGGCGGCAAGCTGCTCGCGCAGCGGCGTTCTTCTCGTCGATCTCGCCGGCCTGCTCGGCGATCACCGACTCGCTCTGACCGATCCGGATCACGAGGGTCACGATCCCCCAGGCGCTGAGAACCATGGCCAAGGCGAGCCCCGCTCCGAGCAGGAGTCGGCGTCGCCGCGCCGCCGGGTCGGCCGCGAGCGCGTCGACAGCGCCTCCATCGATCGAAGCGGGCCTCAGGCTCGTGGGCGAGGCCGCGCAGGACGACCGCTCGCACCCAGCTGGGGACGACGGTGCCGCGCGGCGCCTCGCGGATCGCCTCGGTGCGGAGCGCCTCGGTGAGCGCGGCGATGGTGTCAGCTGCGAAGAAGGGCGCTCGCCATAGAGCGCCTCGTAGAGGGGCGACGCAGAAGCTGAACTGATCGCTGCGGGCGTCGACGTCTCGGCCTCAATTGCTCGAGAGACATGTACGCAGGCGTGCCGATGATCGCCCCGACCGCCGTCAGGCCGCTGAGCACGGGAGCACCAGGCGTCGTCACCTCGCCCGCCGCGCCGTAAACGTCACCTCGCCCACGTCGCCGCGGGCGAGGCCGGAAGTCCATGACACGCACCCGCCCGTCCGCGCTCAGCATCACGTTCTCGGGTTTGAAGTCGCGGTGGACGAGCCCGCGTCGTGGGCCGCCGCGAGGCCGCGCCCGGCTTGCATAAAGACGTCAGGACCTCACGCCACGGCCTCGCCCGGAGGACCGCTCAGGCTCCGCGCTCGGGCGCCGCCCGGTGGCGGTAGGCAGCGCCTGGGCCGCCGCCATCCACGACCCGAGCGTCTGCCCCGCGACATACTCCATCGCCACGAAGAGGCGGTCCTTGTGGACGCCGACGTCGTGGACGGAGACGACGTTCAGGTGGTTGAGCCTCCCTAGCGCCTGCGCCTCGCGCTGGAGCCGCTTGCGAGACGCAGCGACGTCGCCGCCGTGGTGCTCTGAGCAACCAGCGCGACCTTTCGATCGAGCTCAGGGTCGTAGGCGGCGTAGACGATCCCCATCGCCCCAGCGCCGAGCTGAGAGATGAGCAGGTACCGACCGATCGCATGGCCACGGACCGGGGCGGCGCCCTCCACCTCAGGGGCCGCACCGTCGCCGTCCATGAGCGTCGCGCCGATGATGGAGTCGTTGGAGAGCGCTCCCATGCCCGGTGACGATCATACGCTGTCTCAGTCGAGGACATAGGCGCAGGTCTAACGCGAGAATCAGGCCCCAGGGGCCGAGATTACAGGGCAGGGGATGTGTTGGTGAGGAGGGGGCGCTCGCGTGAGCAGCCCGTTGTCGCCGCCGCGGCCGCCAGGTTGCGCCGCCTCCGTCGACCCGCTCCGTCTGCGCGGCCCGGGTCGCGCCGGAAGGCGATACACACCGACCACGGCCGCTCGCCGGAGCAACCAGCGGCGCCGGGCGGTGAAGCCAGGAACTGCGGCGGCGCGCCGAAGCGCGCAACGAGAGATAAAAAGTTAACACACGCGGCGAGGCCGACCGCCGCGGCGAGCGGTTGGTTCACGGAGGCCGCCGGCCGGCAGTTCACACTCGCCGACATGGATCGCGTCTCCTCCGCTCCCGCCCGCAGACCGCCGTCGCGGGCATAGCTCTACTCGGCCTGGTCACAGGGGCTCGCGCTCGCGGCGTGCCACGGGACGCGGCGACGCGCTGTCTCCGAAACCGGATGCCGCGACGACGCCTGCCTCGGAGACCCAGAAGGTCGCGCCGGGGACGTTGCACATCCCCAAGCCGGCCCCGGATCCTGACACGTCGATCGCACCCGAAGAGGCGGCCGGGGGGCCGACGCCGCCGTCGCGGAAGGACGCGTCGGCCGACGCGTCGACGGGCGCGTCCGATGTCGCGGGCGATCCCCCCGCCGACCCGACGCTCGCGCCGGCCTCGGCCACTTCGGAGGAAGCCGGTGAAGCCGAGCCGAGGTCGACGAAGTCGAGACGTCAACGAAGCCCGCCCGCCGCGGGCGCAGACGGAGTACCAAGGCCCCGAGATCGCGCCGATCGAGCACTTCATCAGCGACTACGCCTACGTCGGGGGGAGAGGCCAGCGGCGGGCGCCCTCGAAGCGATAGAGCCCGCCCTCGCCGAGCTCGATCCGCTCTCCTCGCAGTCTCGCCCGGCGCAGGCTCTCAGGCAGCCAAACCCGCGATCCCGCGGATCACGATCGCCTACGCTGGCGGCACGACCACCTCGTCCTGCTGCGCTATCGGACAGGCCGTCCGGGCGGTCCTTGATGGACCCTTCATGCCGGTCGGGCCGCGACAATTAGCACAGCTAGATCGCCCATCGCCTCGAGATCCGTCGGCAATCGAGACCATCAGGGCGAAGCGCAGGAACCCGCAACACCTTCGTCCTCGGCGAAGACGGCGCCCGCCTACCGTGACGATCCACGTC
>JADJRG010000028.1 GCA_016712315.1 Nannocystis sp.
CCGTCAACCCACCCATCAACCCAAACACAAACCCAGAGGAAAACCATGAACACTGACTATCTCCTCATCGCGAACAAGACCCTCATGGCCTTCGTCGGCGCTCTTCAGGAGGCGAACGAGCTACAGGCCAAACGCGACGCGCAGGAGGCCGAGCGCGCCTACCGCGAAGCCAAGAACACCTCGATGGAGCAGATCATTGAGATACTCCAAAGGCAGCAGCAATGGAACGCGCACCTGCTCGAGCGCCTCTCGCACCTGCTCGAGCGGGTCGAAGACCTCGAGCAAGCCCGCAGCGCCGCCAACGAGCCCGCCAACGAGCCCGCCGACGAGCCCGCCGCCGAGCCCGCCCGCGAGCCCGCCTGCGAGCCCGCCTGCGAACCCGCTCGATCCGGAGTCCGGCCTCGACATCTCGCCCGAGGTCGCGTGTTTGCGCGACAGCTTCGTGGAGATCCTCCAAAACACCGCCCAGGTCCTCAAGGAAAGGAACGTCAGCGAGGCCAAAGCCCGTGACTGGCTCGTCCACGGCCGGTGGCACCGGGCTCAGCGATCCGTCCGGCTCCGCGAGACGCGCGATCTGCTCACCAACGCCCTCAGCAGGTTCGCCCACGTGCCCAACGCGGGCCGCGCCTACGGCCTCGCGATCAACCTCATCGACGCCCGCTGGTCCAGCGTGTGGGGCTCTGCCCACTAGGAGCGCACCATGGCGAGGGCTCCAGACTGGCACCACGCGCCGATGGCCAAGGGCGATCCGCCCCGCGCTGGCCTCTGCCCGGTCACGCGCCCAAATTCGCAAACTGGTCCTTCGGCGGTGGACGCCCCTTCGGCTGCAACGAAGACTCGTGCGAGCGCTGGCACGCGGGGATCGACCTCACCAAGATCCCCGACGGCGCCCTCGTCATCGCCCCCGAGGACGCCACCGTCATCGCCCTCGATCGCGGCTGGAGCGCCGGCTCCAAGGCCCATTTTAAAAACGGCCAGCGGCCTCTTCCTCGTCCTCGGCGGCTTTCATCCCGGCTCACATCGCGAGTTTGACCTCAGCGTCGGCCAGTCGATCAAAAAGGGCCAAAAGCTCGGCCGTGTGCTCGGAAGTTATGGAATGATCCATCTAGAGACCTACGGCTTCCCAAGCGATCGAAAGGCCAACACCGTTTGGCGCGTCGGCAACCCGATCCCCGGCGGCCTGCTCAATCCTACCAAGTACGTCGAGAGCATGGTCGGCGACGCCCCCCAGGCCGACGCCGCCACCCCCCCCCCCACCGCGCCCCCCCGTAGACGCCGCCGCGCCCCCAACGCCCGCCCCCAACTCCCGCACCCCCTGGGTACTCGGCGCGCTCGCGCTCACCGGCGCCGCCGTCGCGCTCACCTACGCCCTACACGCCCGGAGGACCTCATGAGCCGCGCCCACACCGCCCTCGTCGGCGCCTTTTCAGCGCTGACCGGCCTCAGCCTCGGTCTACTCAGCGCCCGCCTGCTCCCCCGAACCCGCCCCCGGGGATCGATGTACACCATGAACGAGCAGATCTACATCGACCAGCCCGTCATCGATCTACTCACTGAAGAGAACGACTCAAGGATCATCCAAGGGCCGCGCTGGTCCCAGATCAACCTTCAAGCGTACACGCTCACCTACGAGCCCGCGCCCGACGCGTTGAAGCGTCGCCCCGAGCGCCTCTACCGGCTCCGCCACCCGGAGACAGACGCCAACGCCGCCGACGGAGACGCCATCGACGCCGCGCGGGAGCTCGCCCAGGGCCTCTCACGCCGCAAGAACGACGAGCTCGCCCGCGAACGCGTCCTCTTCATGGCCAAACATGACCTCATCGGCCGCCAGATCCTCGCGTAGATCGGAGCCCACCTTGCAGACCCGAGAAGACGAAATCAACCGCGCCCTCGAGGACTCGATCACACGAGAGCGAGACGCATGTATCCGCGCGCAGCGCCTCACCTTCGCGGTCGTCGCCCTCGGCGCAGGCGTCACCGGATACGCCGCGGGCGTTTATATGACCTACAAGTTTATGGAGAGGAGGGGAGGGAGATGAAGTTTAACACCGTCAACGATCTCGCGATCCTGAGCGAGCGGGTGATCGAGAGGGCGAATGGTTATTGCGCGAACAACCGCGCGATTTTAAAGCCGCTCCTCACCAGCCTGCTCCGGTGCGAGGATGGGTTCGAGGATCTGAGCTCGTGGGACGACTCGGATCCGGGCGAACCAGAGCCCGAAATCGACCCCGCGCACTACCTCTCAAAGGAAGAGCAGGCCGAGCTCGCCAAGCTCGAAAGGGAGGCCGTAAGGAACCAGATCCTCCTTCACACCGCGACACTGCGCCGCAAAGTCGCCGAGCAGAACATCGAGCTCGCCCGCCTCGAGGCGCTGCCGCCCCCCGAACCCACACCGCCCAAACCGGCGCAGCCGCAGGCACCCGCCCCGGCCGCACCCCCCGCGCCATCACCGCCCGAACCACCTCGCATCGAAGCGAGCGACAATCCCACCCCCACCGCGAAGACCCCGCCCACCGCCGAAACCGCACCCGACGACGAGTTCATGGTGCTCTTCGGCCGCTCCTCCGTCGACGCCGACGACGAACCCGCGAACACGCCCACAGCTCCTCGCGACGGAGCCGACCTCAACAATGAGTTTTGCGCCCTCCTCGGCTTCTCGCCGACCAATCCAGCTCCGGTGATCGATCTCGCGCCCATCCCCGTCGAGCCCGCTGCCGCCGAGCCCGAGCCAGCGCCCGTTGCCGAGCCCGCTTCCGTCGAGCTCGCTCCCGCCGCGCCCGCCGCCGAGCCCGCTACCGTAGAGCCTGCTGAGACCGCTACCGTCGAGCCCGCCGAGCCCGCCACGGTCGAGCCTGCTGAGACCGCTACCGTCGAGCCCGCCGAGCCCGCCGAGCCCGCCACGGTCGAGGAGCCTGCCGAGCCTGCTCCCGCGCCCGTTCTCGCCGAGCAGGTCGAGCCCGCAGACGCCGCCCTCGTCGAGTTATCCGAGCCCCCGCCCGCTCTCGCGCACCCGCTCGATACCGAGCTTACCCAGCAGCAGATCCAGCAAGCCACCGCGAGCGGCAAAGCGGAGCAACTGGAGCATCTTATAAAAACCGCCCGGACCCATTGGGACGGCACACACCGGACCCTGTGGGCGGGATCCGTCTTGTCCGGCTGTCTACGGGCCACGGTCCAACTCCTCACCGTGAACGGCTCACCGACCGCGGAGCGGGTCGAGCGGGCCCGCGAAGCCCACAAGATCGCCACGAGGGTGTTTCAACTCGGCCAATCGCCGGAGCGTTTCTACGACGTCATCGTCGCATGCCGCCTGCTCGCCAGCAGCTTGCACGAGGATGGCCAGACCGCCAGCGGGCTCCAGGTCTTACGCGGCGGCCTCGCCGTCATGAAAGCGACCTCTCCGAGTCTGCGCAGCAGCGCCCGCGAAGCAGTTCCACGAGATCCGCACTCTTATAAAAGTCCTCGAATCGGCGAACCCATGAACAGCGCCCACAACATCGACAAGCTCCGCAACGATCTTTTTTAGAGACCGCCGCCTTCGCCACGAAGCTCCGAGCCGCCGCCGACAAGGAGCCCCTGCGCGAGCAAGCGTGGCAGCGGCTCATCGACCTCTTCCGCTACGCCGGGGAAGGGGGCCGCCGCCGCTTCCTCGAAGGCATGAGGCTCCCCGGCGCCGCCGCCGAACGCCGCCGCACCTATGACATTTGCATGCGCTCAGGCGCCAAGGATCACGAGCTTTGCCAGGCCCAGGCCGAAGCCCTCCCGCTCTTCCGCGACTTATTCGACGCCTACCCCACCTCGCACACCCCCAAAGACTGGTGGGCCGCACCGATCTCCCAACTCATCGGCGACTACGACCCCGACAACCCGCCCGCGGACGAGCTCCGCGGCTGGGAGCACCAGCTCCGTCAAACCCACGGCGAGCTCGGCGCGGAGATCCTCTTGGGCGTAGGCGCCGCCTTCGAGGCCGCCGAAGAGGCCCTCGGCGGCGCCGTCGAGAGCGCCACCGACGCCATCAACGCCCCACCGCCCCCCAAACCATTCCCCTGGCTCAAGGTCGGCGTCGCCCTCAGCAGCGCCACCCTCATCGGCGCCTTCGCGTACCGGATCACCAGGAAGTGAGCCGCCATGTCCCTCTCGCCCAAACTCTTCGCGCGCTTCGCTCTTGGCGCCGCGACCATCGTCGAGGGCATCGCAGCGCTCACCCGTCACCGCGAGCGTGAGCTCGCCTTCGACGCCGCCATCGAGCGCGCCAAGGCCACCGGCCGCCGCCTCGTCGTCATCGGCGACCCCGACGCTAAGCGCCCACACCCCGGATCCACCGCGCCTACGGCTGCGGCGACGTATGTATAGACAAGAACGGCTGCCCCGCCTGTCCAGTCACCATCGTCGCCGACATCACCCACGGCCCGATCCACGGCGTCGACGACGACTCCGCCGTCGTCTTCGTCTCCTGCGTCCTCGAATACGTCGACGACCTGCACGCCGCGCTCGGCGAGATCTCGAGGATCGCAGGCGTCGCCGAGAACGTCTTTATCGTCTCCGTCCAGCCCTGGACCCTCACCGCCCGCCTCTACCCGGGCGCGCGCTGGCGGGGCCGGGTCGTCAACCACGGCTCCGAGCAAACCGTCCACATGAAGTCCGTCGACCGTGAGGAGCGGCTCCTCATCGCCACGGCCCTCGGCCTCACCCTCGCTACCGCCTTCTGGCCCAACAAAGAAGAAAGAGAAAGAGAACCATGATCATCACCTTCCACAATTTTAAAGGCGGCACCGGCAACACCACCCTCGTCGCCCACCCCCCGCGGCATCGCCGGCCGAGCGCGTCGCCCTCGCCCGCCGCCGCCGCCAACTAACCCGCGTCATGCCGCCCTCGCGCACCCCAGCCGCGATCTTCGACGCCGCCGCCGCCGCCTGGCGACCGTGGGCGGCCGCGCGCTACTCGCCCGAGCGAGTCGATCGCGTGATCGCGTCTCAACGCGCGCGCCTCATCGACCTCATCGAAGACACGATGCGCAAGCAGGGCAGGGAAGCGCCGCCCCCGTGGTGGCAGCGCACGCCCGGCCTGCCGCGTGTCCACGACCTCGCCCTCCGCGACGAAGCCCGCGCCCTCCTCGAGGCCGTTCGCGCCTACGTCAACGATCCCGAGTGGTCCCTGCTCGACGAAGAAGACGCCGCCGCCACCATCCACGAGGCCATCGTCCCGCACTGGCCCCTCGACGACGCCGAGCGCCTGATCCAAGCCGTCGCCGACCTCGACGGCGGCCTACGCGACGAAGACTCTTTTTTAGAAGAACTCACCGCCGCCCTACGCGACGGCCACGCCCCCACGCTCGAGATCCACACCATCACCCCCGATCAAGCGTGCGACTTCGTCGCCCAGCACCACCGCCACCTGCCCGAGTGCAACCGCCGCGGCATCGTCCACGCCCTCGCAGCTCGCTGGCGCGGCCAGATCGCCGCCGTCGCGCTCGCGGGCGCTCCCACCGGCCGATGGAGCCGGACCAGCGATTGCCCGCCCGAGGGCACCCTCGAGATCACCCGCGTCGCCAGCCGCGCCGGTCTCCGCCGCTACGACCGCAAGGGCCGCGACGTCCCCGTAAACGCCGCCTCCGCCCTAGTCGCCCACCTCATCGACCTCCTGCCCACCAGCGGCCGAGGCGCCCCCGGCTGCCGCCTCATCACCTACCAACTCACCTCCGAAGAAGGCGCCATCTACCGCGCCCTCGTCGCCAAGGGTTTACGCCCCGTCGCCCTTAGCCGCCACGCCCAGGCCGGCGGCGCACGCACCCGCGTCGCCCTCCCTGGCGAAAAGATCCGCTGGGAAGCCGGCCCCGCCGCCGCCGCCCCGGACTGGAACCTCCTCCAACAATCCCACCGCCCCGGCGCTCAAGCCGCCTACGCCGCCTTCCTCGCCCGAAAGGAGCGCCGATGACCTTCCGTATCCCTGCCAGCTCCCGAGCTCGACTCCGTGACCGGCTCGTCGTCGCCTCCGTCAGCGGCGGCAAGGACAGCACCGCCCTCGCCCTGCTCCTGCGTGAAGCCGAGATCCCGCATGTGCGCGTCTTCGCCGACACCGGCTTTGAGCACCCCACGACCTACGAATACCTCGACCTCCTACGCGAGCGGCTGGGCGAGATCACGACCGTCCGCAACGAATTGCTGTGGCAGGACGCGCTCCCCGGCGAGCCGGGCATGCTGACGCTCATCCGCCGCAAGCAGATGTTCCCGAGCCGTCTGCGCCGCTTCTGCACCGAATCGCTCAAGCTCCGCCCGATCAAAAAAATTCCTCGAACAAGTCGAGGAGGAGAGGGGACCCCTTGTCAACGCCGTAGGTGTACGAGCCGATGAGAGCGCGAGCCGTGCGCGGATGTCCGAGTGGGAGTGGTGGGGGGAGCTCGACGCCGAGCTCTGGCGCCCTTTGCTCGCCGCTACCTACGACGACATCGTCGAGATCCACCGCCGCCACAACATGCCGCCCAACCCCTCTACCTCGAGGGCGCGCGTCGTGTCGGGTGCCATCCCTGCATCTTTTCGGCAAAACACGACATCCGCCAGATCGCCCCCGATCAGCTCGTCAAGATCCGGCGCGTCGAACAGGACCTCACTTCGGACGCCGTCGCTCGCGGACGCGAACGACCGACCCGCGCCTTCTTCCAGGTACGCGGCCCCGCTGGACTCGCCTTCACCCCGATCGACGAAGTCTTCGAGCAGGCGCATACCGTCCGTGGTCGCGCATGGGAGCCGGCCGCCGATCCCCTGGGTGCCGTCGCTGGGGCCTCTGCGAAGCCGGCGAAGCCCCGAGCGAAGCCGCCGCGCCGATCGCCTACATCGGCCATGACCACGCGCTCGCGCTCGGCATCCCCCCCGAGCTGCTCACGCGCTGGCTGAACGAGCGCCTCCTCCTCCCGGCGCATGGAGGCGCGCGCGATTGGGCCGGCTTCTATCAGCGCACCCCCGCCGTAGAGGCCGAGCTTGCAGCGCAGCTCGAGCGGATCCCCATCACTCGCCAGCAACTCCTCGCCCGAGGGATCACCGCCGCTCAGATCACCCGCTGGCGCAACGGACGCGGCCCATTGCGCCGCACCACCACACGGGGCCTCTACGAGATCACCCGAGCCGCTCTCGCCAAACTCAGCGCATCGCCCACTGATCAACAACCAACCAACAACCTGCCCCAAGAGACACCAACATGGCCGAACCAACCACCATCCGCCTCACCGCCACCGCCCCGCTCAACGGATCGGGACTCATCCCCCTCACCCGCGAAACCCTGCAAACCACCACCACCGGCCGTCTCTACAGCGCCACGATCCCCAACGGAAGCCGCCTCACCAGCGACATTTTTGGCATTTTCTCAAGCGGCGCCCACACCTCCATCACCGTCAGCGCCTCCACCGACAACCCCCGCGACGTGCTCCGCGTCTACCTCGGCGCAGCCATCCGCAGCGAGCACCGCCTCGCCGGATCCCAAACCATCACCCTCGCCCCCCGGAGAGGAGCTCGGCTTCATCACCGAGGCCCCCACCGTCCTCCTGCTCGTCGTCAACGAGCTCTCCGAAGCCGACCAAACCGCCCGCCTCGACAGCACCGCTGCGCCCGTCATCCGCGCCCGCCTCACCCGTAACGCCGGCTTCACCGCCACCGGCGTCATGAACATCAACCTCCTCTGGTCCACCGCTTCACATGTCCTAGAGGCCACCTCCAACGCCCCCGCCGGAGCCCTCCCGCTCGAAGCCCTCGACCCTCGGCAATCCCGCTACGCCGGCTACTACTGGCGCGTCCGCGTCTCCGGCTGCGACGGCGCCTATTTTTCCGGCCCCGCCAACCGCCTCACCGGCGACGCCGCCCTCGAACAGCTCCTCCCCGGCCAGTGGTCCACCCCCGCCGCGTCAGCCACGACGATCTACTCGCCGTGCTTAGCCCGCCCGTGCGCGTCGGCTGCCCCACTGTCATCGCCGAACACGAGCTACTCCCCATCACCGAGGCCCAGCTCCTCGCCACCGCCAGCGCCCCCACAACGCCCCCGCCGACCCAGCCCGCAGGCGCGATCCCCTGGGCCACCTTTAGCGACTACAGCGTCAACGCCGCCGGCGCCGATCGCCACGAAGCCGGCTACCTCATGTGGACGCACGCCATCACCGGCAACTCCAACGTCATCGGCAACAAGGGCTTTCACGGCATCGGCACTGGCAACAAAGCCATGCTCGGCACCGACGCCCCGATCCTCCTCGGCCTCCCCCTCGCCCAACTCACGGCGCTCAGCGTCCGCTACGCCCTGCGCACCGCCGGCAACGCCCACATCCTCAATCGTCCGTACATCAACATTCTCATCGACGTCAACGGCGACGGCACCATCTACAAGATCGGCGTCTTCGATCGCGATCCCAACCCCGCCCTCAACCTGCTCGTCGACGTCGCCCAGGCCGACCCCACCGATCACGAGTACCTGCTCTCCTGGGTAGGCGCCGGCAAGCTCAAGATCGTCAACGAGCTCGCCGGAGTCACCCCCGCCGTCGATCTCGGCGCCGGCTGGCACAACAAGGTCTTCCACGTCAGCGACATCCTCGCCGTCTACCCCAACGCCAAGCTCGCCCAAGCCTTCCCCGCCGACAACGGCCTGCCCGCCGATCTCACCATGCCCCCCCTCTGGCTCGTGCTCGGCGACTCCACCTACACCCGCTACTCGCGCGTCCTCCTGCGCGAAGTCCGGCTCAACAGCTAAGGGCGCACACCATGATCATCGAGGTAGGTAGCCAGCGTTACAAAGAGATCTTCGGCGCCCGAGATTTCCTCACCCAGCCCTTCCAAAGCCGGCTACCGCCTCACCGCCTACTCGTTGAGGCCCTCGCCGATCCCTCCAAGTCGATCACCGCCATCGACACCCTACTCGCCGACGCCAACCCCAACGGCGTACTCCACAGCGCCGGCCTGCAAGACATCCACCTCGGCACCCAGGTCCTCATGCACGCCCGCGTCGCCGCCTCGCGCGTCGGCGGCCAGCTCGTCCTCCCCGGCAACGGCCTCTCCAGCAACCTCGCCGACGGCCTCGTCGACGTCATGAAGAACTTTAAAATTCCCTCCCGCGCCAGCGACGCCGACGTCCAAGCCTTCCTCATCGAAGCCAGCTTCGCCGTCGGCATGAAGGCCCTCGGCGCGATCGGCCCCGTCGGCAAGATCGCCGCCGCCGTGATCGGCTTCGCCAGGGAGATCATCCAGCTCATCAAACAACGCCGCCTCATCAAAGAAGACGACGCCGAGCGCCGCGAAGCCCTCGCCTACGCCAAGCTGCCCCCCCTCCAAGAGCCCGACACCCAGGTGGACGCGTGGTACGTCGACCAGGTCCTCCGCCCCCTGATGGAGGGTCCATCCTGGACGCCGATTTTCTCGCCGCGCTTCGACTCGGATGAGTGGGTAGGGCTCCAACGAAACGGCGGCTACGCCTTTGCCCCTGGTAAAGACGTCGAGGGACTGGATGAGTTCGGCCGGGAGAGGCAAGTCTTCACTGCCAGCGGCGGCATCGGTTTCATCCCTGGCCTCGATCAGATCGCGAGCGTCGTGCAGGTCGCCCATGACCCGGATGTGCTCAAGCGCTGGGCCGGCGGCCCTTGGCCGATCCACCCGCAGATGGTCACCGACGTGGGGAAGTTCTTCGTCAACACCGGCCGTCTCGCCGCAGTTGCCTGGGCGTGGGCGACCGAGGTAGACGCGAGCCCGGACCTCTACAAGCTCCACATCGCCGCGCTCCACGAGCGGTGGAAACGCTACTGCGACGGCGGCCGCCGCTACCTGCTCGACAACGCCAAGGACTGGAACGACAACCTCGGCAAAGGCCGCGTGCTCTCCGATAAACGCCAGTACCTCGTCAGCAGCGCCATCGGCTGCGCCATCGGAGCCTGGCGCTGCCTCCCCAAAGACAACGGCTACAGCCTGCTCAGCGCCGGTGTGCGCGGCGACGAGCTGCGAGGCCCCGCCCTTGGTCGCCAGGTCCTCGGCTGCGTCATGGATCCCCCTGCGATGGACGCCTACGCCGGCGGTCAAGCCTGCTTCACCACCATCTACGAGGAGCGGATCCAAAAGGTCCTCGACGAAGCGCTACGGCGCCAGCGCTACTTCCTCCGTCACTCCCTCGTCTCCGCCTACGTGCGCGCCGACTTCGACGCCTTCCGCGACGTCAAGATCCGCGACGCCCTCATCAGCGCCCGCAAGATCCTCCTCGAACACCCCGACCGCATGCTCGTCGAGCTCGCCGATGTCGCCGCCGACGAACCCGGCGTACCCACCGGCGACGGCAAGCTCTGGAAGGACCAGCTCCGCGCCCGCGGCGTCAAGGACAAGCACCCCCTCATGGGCGGCGCCGGTCGCCTCGCCGATCGCCCCCCGGGCACCCTCGTTCCCCCCCGCGAGCCGCCGCCCAAGGTGCCCATCTACGAGGGCCCCTTGCCCTGGGGCGAGCTCGCAGAGCCGGCCCCGCCGACCAGCCTCCTCCCGTGGCACATCGCGGGCCTAACCGCCGGTGGGCTCTTGCTCGGCGGGGGCGCGTTTGCGCTCGCCCGCCACCTTCGCAGGAGCAGGTAAGGCCCGCGATGCCCGTGCGCTTGCGCTCATCCTCGGGATCCGATATCTCTTCCCCCACATGAGGACCTTCGTGCTCCTGCTCGCACTACTCCCTCTTGTAACCGCCTGCAAGAAGGAGCTCGGCGAGCTGTGCAGCGACGGCTCCGAGTGCGAGACAGAGATCTGTCGCGATGTCCCGCCTGGATCATCCGTCACAAAGATCTGCGCCGCCGACCCTCCATGTCCCGATGATGCGATCAACATCGGCGAGTGCCTTCGCCCGTGCAGCGAGGGGTGCCCAGAGGGGACCATCTGTCACCCGTTCTACGAGGGCTGTGTGGCGGCCTGCACTGGCGAAGGTCAGTGTCGTAACAACACGTGCACACTCGCAACAGGCTTCTGCGAGTGAGCTCTGGCGCACCGGCTGGCACGCCTGGGAGCGCGAGCGCGCCCCGCATCGTGGCGACGAGTAGCGCGACCTGGTCACGATCGTCGTCGAGTTCGTCGAGATCGCGCTAGACTCGCCGCCGATGTCATACATGCCCCTAACCCCCGAGATGACGGATGAGCTCCGCAACGCTGGCTTCACACCCTTCCATAAGGACAGGAGGATCCGTTTTGATGTTTTGCAGGAATTCGCCAGCCGCCTCCCCGACGACGACGCTGAGGAGTTTCTCGCCAGCTTCATACCTGACCTCATCGACGGCGAAACCAACCGCACGGCGCTCTGGTTCAGGAAGGGCCGCACCGACGTCCTGCCGTTGATGCGGTCGCTCACGGAGGAGGGTCCGGTTGATGTGCTGCTGCTTGCCTGGACGCGGGAAGGACACGGCGATGACTTTCGCCTTGTCTTTCGCGACGTGGAGGTGCCCGCTCACCTGATGGTGGCTGCCGCCCTGCAACTTGCGGAAGTGGGGCAGTAGCCAGGCACAACGCCCCGGACGTGGTTACGTCGGGCCAGCGAGCTATCTGTTCGATACCGCGCTTGTCAGAAGCCCCGCGCGATCAGGTTCACCCCGGCAGGGGTGCTTGCGTCCGCGAGGAGGTGACCGGCGGGACCGATCGCCGCGCCTTCGAGGAAACGCCGAGCGATGGGATTCTGCACGCTCTGGGCCGCCCGGTATGCGGTCACGGATGCGAAGCCGATCGGCAGGACGCCGTGGCCGACGTTCCGATGGCGAGGGCTCGTCGGGGGATCGATGATGTCGGGTAGACGGTGAGTGAGCATCGCGCCGGCCCCCGAGGCGAGCGCTGAGACCACGACTTCGAGCGGGTCCGGGCTGATCTTGGTCACGTCTGACTCCATCTTGCATCGGAAGATGCCGTGGACTGCCCCGATGATGAAGTTGATCCAGCTGTGTTCTTGTGCTCGCATGTGCTCTCCAAATAGAAATAGCCGGGACCCGCATGGGGTCTCGGCTTGTTGTCGACGCTCGCGCCCAATTATACACCATCACCCCAGAAGCAGATGATCTCCGTCAGATCATGCGCATCTGGCGCTCCGGCGACGGCGCCGAGGATGGTGCTGGCTTAGGCCTCGAGGTTGTTGCTAGGGTCACACCTCCGCCCCATGCCCCGCCTCCCCGACCTCCTCCGGCTCCTCACCCGCGACGAGCTCCTCGCCGCCGCCGACCGCCTCGGCGTCGCGCTCCCCGAGCGTCGCGCGAAGGACCCCATCGTGGAGGCCCTCGCCGCCGCCCCGGCCGCCACCCCCGAGGCCGTCCTCGCCGACCTCAAGCGCGACCGCCTGAAGGCGCTCTGCCGCGCGCTCGACCTCGACGACTCGGGCAAGGAGAAGGCCGAGATCATCGCGCGCCTCGCTGGCGGTCCTGCCACCTCGGAAAACCGAGGCCAGGACAAACTCGACTTCGCCGGCACCACCAGCCGCACGACCTGGTTCGGCGTGTAGAACTCGCCGCCCTTCTTGCCGGCGTCGTCGGCGAATTTTTCGATCAGGTACTGTAGGCGCGGCCGAGCATGTCGGGCTCGGAGAGAGAGCGGCTCGTCGAGCCCCCGCCAGCAAAACCCCGCTTCGAGCGCGAGCCCCGTTGGTGATTTCAGGGAGCACAGGCTCGTGACACGCGAGAATCGCGACGAGAGGGAGCGAGACCGGAGCGGCTAGAGAGGCGCCTCCCTCGTCGAGGCGCTGACCTCTCTGCTGCTTCGTTGAGCTCGGTTCGGGACCATCGATCACAGGCCGGTCGGTCTGCTCGGCGAACGCGTGAGCATACACACCTGCGCGTCGTGGACACAGACAGAGCACCTGCGTAGAATGCCGGGCGTCATGGATGCCAGGCGCGAAGACGAACTGCGACTTCATACACAAGCCCACGGAGAAGTGGTCTTCAACCTCGAGCCCACGGGCAGACACAAAACCATCATTGGGGGGCTGCTCCGTGATCCCGCTCGGTTCGTCCCACGGGATGTGGTTCTACGGCTCGCGTGGGCTTGCGTCCGGAGCGTGGGCGGTCGCGTGTTCGATGCGAACGACAGCCAATTTCGTTCGGATCTCCAGCGTTTGGCACCCCAATTCACGGACGACGAACTCGCCACGTTCGCCCGCAGGTTTCTGGAGTGCAACGACTTTCTTTTGCCGGATGTCAAGTTTGACGAGCAAGGTTCTGGCGAACCTCGGCGGATAACGTATGTCCCCAAATCAGTCGAGTGGCCCGAAGGCCCGGTGGAGAAGTTGGCAATGGCGTGGAATATCCATCATAGGGAGCAGGAGCGATTCTTGGCTTCCGCGTTGGGGTTCCACTTCACGTCACATGCGTTCTCGAACGCGGTGAGAAGTCTGACTCCGCTCTCCGGTCTCCTGGCGGGCTTTGCCCATGACCAGTTCGACCGATCGTTCGGCATCAACCGGCTATCTCGTCTCGGCTTTATTGAGGATGCTCTTGGACCGACAAGTTTTCGGGGCATAGCGGGGCAAGTCGCTGGCGTCGGCCTCATGGGAAATCTGCCTGGGTCCAAATTTGCGAGTATGGCGGCGCAAGTCGGAAATGCTCTTGGGCCTAAAATTGGGAATATGGCGGCTCAAGCCGCGGGCGCCAGCCTCATCGAGAATTCCCTTGTGCCAGCATTTCGGAACATGGCGGCCGAGATCGCGGGCGGTCTCGACATGGGGTCGTCGATGTGGACCTCGATTGAGCGGATGACAAAGATCCTTCCGCACTTGGCTAATACCGAGAACATCTGTTGTGCTGCCGTTGGCTCCATCGTCCGCGGCCTTGGGCGATTGGAGAGGCCAGCGGATGAACTGCTGGCTGCGCGCCTGATGGCTCCTGCGACGGCATACGTGAACTTTCTGGACGACGTCTCCAAGCGCGCGTTGATGCCTCTTTCTGCGCACCAGGTGGTCGCTCTCGACACTGCCGTGTGGGCATCCAATCGACTTTTCACCGCTGCCAACGAAGCGGTGTCGAGCCTACTGGACCAGCAGAGCGTTCCGGGGGACGATGACGGTGGAGCGGAAGAGGCCCCTGAACTAAATCTCTTCGAGCGCCAATTAGAGGAACTGTTGAGCCTGGCGGCCGACAATGGCGCAGATGAGGAGACCTCGCGGGAGCGCTTGATCGTTAAGTCAACAATCTCGCCACTCAGCTTCAAGGCGTCGCGGATTTTCCGCCTCATGGCCGACTGCAATGCTCAGTGCAAGTTTTCTTCCAAAGACGAGATCTTTCGCTCGAGCGGACAGGTCCTTCGTGCTGCAAGCACGTTGCCTCTCCTGGTTCCGGACAATCTGGCAACCTTGATGATGGCCGTGAACTACATCTATTTTTCCCTGTACGAGGGAGCGGGAAGCGACAAGTTGCGGTTCCTTGCCCCATTGGGCCCACTTGATCGCGAGAAGGACGCCGAGATCTGTCAGCCGATCTGGAATCTCAAGATGCTCCGGAATAAATGGCTCAATCATGATCCCGACCGAGGGGACGCCAACGCAATCGGAAAATCATACAAGGATCTTATCGCCGCTTTTCAAGCCTTCGGTCTCCGCGGTATCCCGCAGACGGCTGAGGAGTTCGGTCGGTTGTACGAGGGTCTCATCGACAGGATCGTCGTCTTCATGGAACGCCTGTACCTTCGGCTACGTGACGAAACACCCGGAAACTGAGAGATCCGAGCGTAGCCGTCGCCGTGGACTTCTACTCATTCATATCAGACGGTGTCAACCTCGCAGCCCCCTATGCCGACCGCCAACGCGACCCTTCGCATTCTTCACATCTCCGACATCCACTTCCGCTATGAGTCCAGCCCAGGCAAGCGCGCCAAGTTCATCGAGGTCGAGACCCCGAGACGAGCAGCGGTCCTCAGCGGGGAGGCATGGCGCACCAACCTCGACCAACTCCTCGAAGATGGGCCCATCGATCTCGTGTGCCTCACCGGCGATGTCGCCGACCACGGCAAGACAGAGGAGTTCGCCCTCGCCACCCCCTTTGTCGATCACCTGCTCAGCGTCCTCAGCCTCAGCCGCGATCGTATTTTCGTCGTGCCGGGCAACCACGACGTCGATCGGAAGACCAACAAGCCGATCTGGAAGAGTGTCCGGGATTACCCATGGCCCAGCGCCGACGTGCTCTCACACTGGATCGCCGGCCTCGACGGCCCGCCAGGGGTTAGGCCGAACTGGCGAGCCAAGCTGTGCGAACGCCAGTCACGCTTCTGGGGGTGGATCCGCGACCTCGGTCGTGACGAGCTCCTGCCCGAGCGGCCGCCCCACGCCCACCTCGGCTACCGCGTCGACGTGGGCCCGCGCCTAGGCCTGGCTTTTCCCGTGTGGATCCTGGGCTTCGACACCGCTTGGCTGTGTGGTGGTGACGACGACGCAGGCAGGATCCACATGAGCGAAGACCAGATCCGTCAGTTGGGCACCAGCAGCAACGGTCAACCACTCTCGGGCTTGCGCCTCGCCCTCGGTCATCACCCCCTCGGTGAGCTCGCCGACGGCGCCCAGGCCCGACGGCGGCTCGCCAGTCACGCCGACCTCTATCTTCACGGTCACCAGCACGACCCGCTGACCAGCCGGACGCGTGACCCCGACCGTGGCTTGCTCGAGCTCGCTGCCGGCTGCCTGTTTGAGGGCGCCGGTCGCAAGCACCACGAAAATGGCTTCCAGGTGCTCACCCTCGACCTCGACGAGGGCGGGCGCCCGCGCACCATCGGCCTGCGCTTTCGAAGCTGGTCGCGCAAGGGCGACTACTGGCACGACGACGCCTCGATCTATAAAAAGGCCACGGGCGGGCGCTGGCGCAAAGCCTGGCCGAGTGCCGCCGAATCGACCCCGCCGACGGCCACAATCCCTGACACAATCCAAGAGCAGCATAATGAACAAGAAGAGCACGCCGACGAGCCAGAGACCTTTCCATTGGGCGTTCTCACCGAAAAGATACACGCAAAACTGTCAGATTTCGGATACCAACCCTGCATAATCTCGCTTGACGACAATGCGAGGCATGTGCGTGTTGGGGTGATTAGCATAGCTCACTCTCCTGCCGAGCTTCAGAGGGAGGTGCTTTTGTTCGCCGGAGAAAATTCCGATCGGGGCACCTCCTGACTTAGAGTTATTGTCGCTAATATTGCTTCGCTCAGACGTTAACGCCGTTCGTGTGAGAGTTGACCTTTCCAAAACTGACATCACATGGAACGTGAAGATGCAAATCGCCACTTTGTTAGATTATAGGGCAGGCAGGCTCGACGAGAGGGGGCTGTGGGAAAAGCTCAATTTTCATGAACCACAAAATGATCAAATCCTGGAGCGACCGATTCTTCGACAGGCAAAGCTGCCGTTCCGCGGTGGCATTCGCAAATAGGATCAGTCATGAGAATCGTACTAAGCACGAATGATTTGCAGGCGCTAATGCCGGGCTACCCGAGAGGTCTCGAATACATTGTCGATCGTGACTCCGAAAACAGGATTGTAGTTGCTACTCCCGACGGTGAGCCGATTGCCGTTGAAATTATTGGAAATCCTCGATCTGTTGTCCAGGAATGGGCTTCCAGTCGTGCCTGATGCTGATCTGCCCGCCTATCTAGACAGGTTTAGCTCCCCGATCAGAAACCTGCTCGTTGCTGGAATGCAAGCAGTATTCCAGGGCGAATGCGACATGGCTAATCAAGCATTCCAGGCAGCCTCCGGGCTTCTGCATGAACGGGGCCGCGAACGGGGGAACGAGCAGGCCAATGAGCACGAAAAATCAACGCTGGCTGATGGGCAGAATGCGAGCGTCCGCATGGTGAAAGTACATGCCCGCCCTAGCAGCGAGGGATTCATATCGCATTTTGACGTTGCGTCGCATCGGCAGGGAGACTTGCGGTTTGTGGGTGTGGTTGGGGATCCAGGCTCAACACTCGTCGCGTGGGCCATGCACGACAGCACGCAGGTCTGTCCGACTGGCAAGTTCACGCTGCTTGGCACTAGATTGCCCGCGGGCTTGCACGACGTTGGATATATTGAAAGTCAAGACAAGGTTATCCTTAGGATCAAGCCGCGGTCTGGTGACTTTTACGTTGCCTTCGTCGGCGAGGTTGTATCGGTTGCGCTGGAGAACAGTGCCAAGGCTACTGTGACGGTGCGTCATCAATTTGGGAGGTGGGCTGACGAGATGGTTTCCATTCATGAAAAGCCGAGAAGCCTCCATCTGAGAGAGTTGCTAGAACAATTGGCTGAGCGCTCCGATCTGAGCGCTGCCCTTGTTGAGGTTACCGATGCGGCGAATGTGGCGCTGGGTAAATTTCGAGCACATCACTTGACTGCTTACACTCTCGTTAACGCTTTGCTTGCCGAGTTTTCTCTGTATGGCGAATTTTCGAGGGAGGGAAGTGGTCTTGGTTCGTACAATTTCCGAAGAGGATACACGGTTTCGTTCAACGTCACCACTCGTGATTCATCCAGATAGTTGGGTCGAGTATAAAGGTGAGATCTCAGAGGACTAATTCGTGACCGCCGTTGCGCTTGCGGTACTGCCCGCCGTAGTGCTTCCAGTACGCGGGTGCGAGCTCGAGGACGCGACTTCGGGGCCACGAGGGGAGCAGGCAGAGGAGGTCGCGGAGGTAGCCCTCCTCGCCCGCCTCTGCGCGCTCGTGCCTCCTCCGCGCTTTCAAAACCGCTACTTCGGGGTGTTCGCGAGCCATCATCACCTCCGCGCCCGCGTCATCCCACCCGCCGCCGCGATGCCCGAGCTCCAGCTCGCGCTCGAGCCGACGTGGCCGAGGCGAGGCGTCGGTCGGCGAGCTGGATGCTGGATGTGTCGAGCACCCGATCCGAAAGGGGTGGCCACCGCTACATCTGGCAACCACCTCTGGCAAGCTCCGCCGACAGGGTGCTCCGTTGCTCCGTTGCCAGCCGATTCTGGGGCCTGGGGCGTTGCCACAACGTTGCCGGTAGCGAGCCGTTTCGCGCGTTGCCCGCACCAGGTGGGCCGTGGGGGTGACGCAGGGGGAGCGCTAAAACCCCCGTAGAACGCCGATCTGAGCCAAGAAGCAAGGAGGCTGGGGATCGGGGGCGCTCCACGGGGGAGGGTTGTGAGTTCACGCCCTACGACCAGCTCTGCGCCGCCCTCGGCGAACCCGGCGTCGAGCGCGCGTACTGCCTCGTGCTCGGCCCCTGATCGCCCCGACGCGACGCCCGCGGTGTCCACCCGCCGGCCCGCCGGCCGCGCCTCGTTTCGCGTAGAATCCCCCTCATGAGCTACCTACACGTCCAGCGCGCCGCCTTCACCTGCGCACTCCTGCTCCAAAGCGCCTGCACCGGCGACGAGGGCGCCGACACCGACACCGACACCACCACGACCAGCGCCACCGAGGCCAGCACCACCGAGGCCAGCACCAGCGCCACGAGCAGCGCCACCAGCGAGGGCACCACCGACACCGAGACGGGTACCGGCACCGACACCGATCCAACCGGGGATCCCACCGAGGACCCGGAAGGCGCCGGCTGCGGCGAAGAGACCGTCACCGTGCTCGACGATCTCTCACAGATCCCCGCCGGCTTCACCCTCTCCCCCGATCAGCTCCTCGATGGCGCCCTCGGCCCCTTCGGCGGCGCCTTCACCTGGTCGCAGAGCGACGGCCCCTTCACCAGCGCGCACGCCGGCACCAGCAGCCCGCTCACCATGAGCATCATCTACGAGGGCGGCGAGGCCCGCCTCATCGAGGTCGAGCGCCACGGCGGCTACCCGAACGGCCAAGAGGGCGGCGTACCCTGCAGCAATACCGTCGAGATCGACCTCCTGCTCGACTTCGCCACCGAGGACGGCCTCTTCAACGAGTCCCAGGTCGAGGCCACCCTGCGCATCGACGCCTACGGCTGGGAGGGCGACAACGAGCGCACCCTCATCTGGCAGCTCGACTTCGGCAGCCTCGTCGGCGCGCTCAAGAGCAGCGACTTCAGCTTCGACTCCTTCACCATCGAGTCCTTTTGGATGCAGATCGGCTACCCGGCCGAGGCCCAGAGCACCGGCGCCCTGATCATGGAGTCCCACGGCGAGCAAGGCACCCCCGTCGAAGGCATCGTCGGCGTCGGCCCCGTCGGCGGCTTCAACGCCGACGCCATCCCTTAGGCGCCCCCCCCGACCTCTACGCGACCGATCCACGCGAGGCGACGAGGGCGCCCTCGCGGACCCACCACGACCCAAATTTATGGGGGGGAGCGGGTGCGACGACGCCTACCCCTCTCGAGCGCGATTGCGCGATTGAGCCCGGCGACGGCGATCGTGCTACTCATAGCCCAATGGGCCAGAAGCCAAGCAGGAACGGCCCCTGCCCCTGCGGCAGCGGGAAGAAGTACAAGAAGTGCCACGGTGCCCCGATCGCGGTTGCGTCGCCGTCGAGCGCATCACCGCCGCCGTCGGCCGGAGCGCCGCCTCGCCGGCCGTTGCCGCCCGGAATCGACGAGCAAACCTTTCAGGATTTCGATCTGTTCTTGCGAGGCGCGATCGACCTGGAAGCTCATATCCTGGCTGCCTCGACGAGTATCCGCGAGCAGTCGAAGGTCGCCTATCCAGTCGATTTCCTCGACGCACGCCTTCAGGCGCTCGCTGTCTTGCATTGGGCACTGGCGTGCCGCAGCGGAAAGCCAGGCCGGAACGACCCCATGTTGAGTCAACGGCTGGCGCTGTTTTCGGCGTTCGTCCAGGGCGCGACGGTGACGGAGACGCTCATCTCGGAGGGCCAGTACATCAAGGCGGCCGTGGTACTGCGCCAAGACCTGGAGACGTTGGCCCGGATGCGCGAGACGGCGGCAGGCGTAGCGCGTGAGCGGCGAACGCCGAACATAAAGCGTGTCGCCGGTTCGGGCCCCATCTACAGCGCTCTCAGCGCGGCCGCCCACGTCGCCGATCAGTCGGTGCTGAACCAGCTTCTCGCGCGTACGGAGTCCGGCGACGCGCGCGGTGTGTCACCCATCCCCACCCTGAACCGCGATGCCGCCATCGACATGTACGGGTTCCACGTCTACCTCTGCCTCGCGATGTGCGTGGAGGCCATGCACCTTCTCGACGAGCTGTACGGAGACGACGCGCCGAAGGACGAGCTGCCTTGGAGAATGCTGGTGGCCATAGCGACGCTGCTGGAGAGAAACGGTGCACTCCGGTGGGCGATGGACCCCGAGACCGCGGCCGCCGGTGACGGCGTCGTGCGAGTGACGGAGATGCGGCCGACAGGCCACTGACCGCTGCCCCCATCTTCGGCGATCCGTGGGATCGAGCTGTCGTCGCCGAGCGATGGGTTGACGCTGAAGGAGATCGAGGGGGCGGGCGAGGTCGACCCCAACACCTAGCCGGTGCGTCACGCATCGAGGAGGTTGGGTCAACGAGCGAGCCTCGACGACGAGGCTGTTGCCAGGTTGCCACGGCGTGGGCCGCGCGGCGGTTGGACGGTTGTGGCTTGTCTGACTGCGCGAATGACGCTTGGGACCCGAGGATGGTGCCGCGTTGCCTCGCCGCAGCCTGCTCCTGGCCCATGATCGCCCCGCTCGATTTTGCCTGGGTTTTGCCTGGACGGGAGCGACGTCGACAAAATCCGGCTCTACTAGAAAAAACTCCACCCCCGCCAGAACGCCCGAATTCGTGGGATTGCAGCCGATCAGCGGGCTGGGGGGCGTTTTGGTGGGGGTGGGGGGGTATGTCCGGCTTGAAGTCGCGGTGGATGATGCCGACGGCGTGGGCGGCGGCGAGGCCGCGTCCGGCTTCGATGAAGACGCGCAGGATCGTGCGCCAGGGGCGGGTGCCGGCGGCGAGCCAGCGGCGGAGGTCGAGGCCGTCGACCAGCTCCATCGCGATGAAGATCTGGCGGTCGTGGGCGCCTGCGTCGTAGATCTGGACGACGTGGGGGGGGGAGAGGCGGGCGAGGGCTTGAGCCTCGCGGAGGAGGCGCGCGCTGGCGTCGTCGCTGGGGCCGGCGCGTAGCAGCTTGATCGCGACCTTGCGATCGAGCTCGGGGTCGTAGGCGGCGAGCACGACGCCCATGCCCCCGGCGCCGAGCTTGTTGATCACGAGGTAGCGGCCGAGGTGGGCGGGCAGCGGGCCGTCGAGGCGCAGGGCGACGTCGCTGCCCAAGGTCGGTGCGCCGCCGAGGTCGCCGCCGTGCTCGGTGTCGGCGCTGGCGAGCGCGAGCTGCTGCGGGGTCGGCGCTGGCGCGGGGCCTCGCTCGCCCGGTTGGGTCAGCTCGGCGAGGCCAGGATCGACGTTGGCGGGCTGCGGGTGCATGGCAGGGGCTCTTGGGGCGGGGCGCGGGGATCGTCGTGGTCTGTCGAGGATGGTCGGGTGCCGCTGTGTTGAACGCGGCGATAAAAAGAGCGCGGGGCCGCGCCGCTGGGGAGGGATGTGGCGCGGCCCCGCGGGGGCGAATGTTAGGGCTTACGCCAGGTGATCCACTCGTGCGGCACGTTCACGAGCATCTTCTCGGTGCAGGCGGGGAGCGTGCAGTGCTCCTCGACCTCCCAGAGCTCGGCGACGCGCGGGGTGGTGAGGCAGAGGGCGCCGTTCTCGTCCCAGATCGCCTCGATGTCGGCGAATTGTGGGGCGCCCGCGGGGAGCACGGTGCCGAGGTCATTGCGCCAGTCGAGGGGGGTGCCGTCGGCGGTGAAGATGGTGCCGTCGCCGCAGTAGTCGGCGGTGAGCATGCGTAAGGTGGCCTGCCGCTGCGCGACGGTGGCGGCGTTGCCGAGGCCGTCGAAGTCGCTCTTGGGGCCGTAATTCATCAGCTTCATCTTGGCCGCGGCGTTGCCGAAGCAGGCGATGGTGATCGAGTCCGGCGAGGGGATCGGGGTGCGGGTCTCTTCGTCGTAGATCTCGCCGCGGATGATGGTGGCGGCGATCTGGTCGGGCTTGTTGAGCAGGTCTGGGCAGACGGAGAGCTTCTCGCGGGGGTTGATCGGGTTCTTGTAGCCGAGCGCGTAGCCGCTGATCGGCGCGCCGTTGGTCGCCCAGGAGCCGATGCCGGGGTTGTAGCCGAGGATCTCGACCTCGAGGGGGTCGCCGCCCGCGTTGAAGTGTAAGGTCCAGCCGAGCAGGCCGGTGCCCTCGGCGATGACCTGCTTGGTGACGGGATCGACGGCGGCGAGGGTCTCGCCGACAGTGGTCAGGCCGAAGTGCAGGCCGCCGAGGTTCTCGATGCTCTCGAAGCGCACGCCCTTGTGGTTGGGGGCGCCGTCGAGGTGCACGCTGTTGATCGGGTACATGTTGACGTTGGCCGAGTTCGAGCCTCCCAAGTTGCACTTGTTGCAGCCGAAGGTGGTGCGGAACTCGGTCTGGTCGAGCGCGTCGTCGTCGATCGTGCAGGCGGAGCCGAGGCTCAACGCCGCCATCATCGCTATCTTCGCCGCCACCATTGCCCTCGTGTTGTGCTTCGTCATCGTCAATCGTCCCTCCGCACGCCTTACAAAGCATCAGCCCTGCCAGACCGTTGATGCTAGTGATTTCAGGCGGTTATCCGCGAACGGGCGAGGGCGCTCGGGTTGACCCCGAGGGCGCCCATGGGACAAGATCGGCGGCGCCCATGGGACACCCTGGGACGCCTCATGAGACAGGAGCGGCCGCCACAAGATGATGCGACGATCGAGCGCGCGCGCTCGGCCGTGCGCCCCGCCGATCGCCGCGCGGCCGGTGTCGCGCGGCTGACCTTGGTGCACCCGCCGGGCCTGCATGAGCGCTTCGAGCTGGGGGAGGCGAGCTGGACGATCGGCCGGCAGGTGCGAGGCAGCGAGGGGCTGGTGATCGTCGCGCCGACGATCTCGCGCGCGCACGTGGAGCTGCGCTTCGACGCGGCGAGCGGCCGCCACTGGGCGCGCGATCTCGGGTCGCGCAACGGGACATGGCTCGAAGGACAGGCGCTTGGGGCGCTGCCGCGGCCGCTCGACAGCGGGGCGGTGCTGCGGATCGGCGACGTGCTGGCGATCTATGAGGCGGGGCGGGCGTCGATCGACCCGGCCGAGGTGGATCGGGCGGCGATCCCGGGGGTCGCGCTGGCGATCGAGGCGCTGCGGGCGGCGGCGCTGCGGGCGGCGCGGCAGCGGGGCGCGGCGCTGGTGATCGGCGAGACCGGCGCGGGCAAGGAGCGGATCGCGGCGGAGCTGCACCGCCTCAGCGGCCGCCGCGGCGAGCTGGTGGTCGCGAACTGCGCGGCGCTGAGCGCGACGCTGATCGAGAGCCAGCTCTTCGGCCACGACCGAGGGGCGTTCACAGGGGCGACGCAGCGGTCGAGCGGGCTCTTCCGGGCGGCCGAGGGCGGTACGCTGGTGCTCGATGAGATCGGCGAGCTGCCAGCAGACTTGCAGCCGAAGCTGCTGCGAGCGATCGAGTACGGCGAGGTCATGCCGGTCGGCTCGTCGCGGGCTCAGGTGGTCGATGTGCGGGTGATCGGGGTGACAAACCGCGACCTGGCGCTGGAGGTGGAGGCGGGGCGCTTTCGCCGCGATCTGTACGCCCGCTTGGCGCTGGCGGAGCTGCGCGTGCCGCCGCTGCGCGAGCGACGGGTGGATCTGCTGGCGTGGCTGGACCGCGTGGGCGGGGCGTCGCTGGTGGCGGGGCTGAGCGCGGGCGCCGCGGAGGCGATCTTGCTGCATCGCTGGCCAGAGAACCTGCGCGGGCTGCATCGCTTGGCCCGCGATCTCGAGCTGCTCACGGGGCCGATCCCGGCGCAGGAGCTGCCCGAGTGGCTGCGCTGCGGGCCGACTCCAGGGGGCGCGCGCCGTGCGGTGACGACGGCCGCGACCAGCGCGGGCGCAGAGGACGAGGAGGAGGGGGCGGGACCGGCCGCAGGGCCGCGGGTGAATCGGCCGCGACCGCCGCGTGAGGAGCTGCTGCGGGTGCTGGAGGAGCACGGGTGGAGCATCCGCGCGACGGCGCGCTACTACGAGCGCGACCGCAAGCAGATCAGCCGCTGGATCGAGCACTACACGATCACGCTGCCGAACCGCTGAGCCGGCGGACGCGGCGAGGATGTCCGTAAAGACAGATCCGCTACGGGGCGCTGGCCCACGGGCCGCCTTGTACGGCGAGGATCCACTCGCGCTGGTCGGCGGCTCCAGCGGCGGGGTAGCGGAGCAAGAGCGCGTCGTAGAGCTGGCCGCTCCAGGTGTAGGCGACGAAGACGACGGTGGTGGCGACGGCGGCGACGATCGGATCGATCTCCGGGGCGACGAGGGCCCGGCCGTCCTCGAGATCGTAGCCGGCGGCGCGAGGGCGGGCCTCGGCGGCCGGACAGCCCTGCTGCAAGGGGGGCGGGGCCCTCCAGGTGGCCGGGGCGAGGATCTCGGCCGGCGCGTCTGGATCGCCAGGTAGAGGCGCGGCGAAGAGGGGGAGGCCGGTGCGCCGGCTGATCACGACGATGCTGCCCGAAGAGCCAGGTGGTTCGTAATAAAGATAGGCGCCGAGCTGCTGCGGGTCACCGAGGAGGAGGCCGGGTTGCGCGCCGCCGAGGGCGCCTCCGGCGATCTCCCGCGCTGCGGGCTCGAGGAGCGTCTGGGCGGGGCCGCAGCGGACTTGGAAGCCGGTCGCGAGCAGATCGGCGGGGCGCAGGCGGAGGACGATGGCGCACTCGCGGGGGCCATCATAGAGCTCCGAGGCGAGGGCGCTGGCGGCGGACATGCAGTCGAGCACAGGCTCTGTGGCGCCGGTGTCGTCGCCGCCGCTACAGGCGATCTGGGTGGCGGCGGCGATGACGCGGAGCCCGGCGGTTTGGCGTCGTATGGGGATCGGGGACGTCACGGGCGCGCGACGATCGAGGTAGGATGTCACGGGCTGATGATGTCGCGTCTACATATCATGATCGTGGGGCTGACGGTGGTGTTGGGCTCGCTGGGCTGCGCGGGCGATGACGGGGCGAGCGGCGCCGCGCCTGAGTTCTCCGCGCAGGATCGGAACCCAGAGTCGCCGAGCTACGGCCAAGATGTGTCGCCGCGCGACCACGTGGGCCACGTGAGCGGGTGGTTCTTCCTGCACTCGACCTGCGGCTACTGCCGAGGGCAGGTGCCCCACTTGGACGCGCTGCAAGACGAGCTGGACGCGTCACACCCAGAGCTGGGGATCCGGCTGCTGCTGGTGAATGAGCTCGGCTATGAGGCGGAGGAGGCGGCGGTGCTGGCGCTGACGGACCTGCCGTACTTGCAGGACAACGATCCATCACACGGGGCGTGGGCGGCCTGGCGCCCGGTCTTTCGCGACGTGGTGATCCTGGACGCGGAGAACGTGCAGGTCGGGCGGTTCAACCTGACGGAGTACGACGTCGGCGATCCGGGCTACTACGCGGCGCTGCGGGGGATGCTGCTGGCGGCGGCTGGGGCGGAGTGAGGGCGCGCTGTCAGATGTGGTGGTAGGGGTGGCCGGCGAGGTGGGTGGCGACGCGGTAGAGCTGCTCCAAGAGGAGGAGGCGGGCGAGGCGGTGGGGGAGGGTGAGGCGGCTTAAAGCGAGCAGACGATCTGCGGCGCGGCGATCGTCGTCGTCAAAACCATCGGCGTCGCCGATGTAAAAATTGAGGTCGCGGATCCCTTCGGCCTGCCAGGCGCGCAGCCAGTCGGCGAGCTCCAGGGTGCTGGGGGTGTCGCCGCGCTCGTCGAGGTAGATGTGGCGGCCAGCGCCGCGGCGACGACGCTCCCGTAAGGCGTCGCGGTCGCGGCACTCGATCTGCTCCAGCGGCAGGTAGGGGCGGAGGCGGCGCTGGTAGCCGTCGCAGAGGGCCGTGAGACCTGGATCCTTGAGCTTGCCGACGGCGACGAGGGTGAGGCGCATCAGCGGCGGCGCTTGGCAGGCGCGGCGGCGGGCTTGGCTGCGGCCGGCTCAGGGGCGTCGGCGGCGTCAGCGTCGTCGTCGTCGAAGTCGTCGTCGTCGTCGAAGTCGTCGTCGTCGAAGTCGTCGTCCTCGCCGAAGGGCTCATCTTCGTCGGCGTACTCTTCGTCGAGATCTGCGTACTCGTCGTCGGCGGCCTTGGCGGCGGCCTCGTCTTCTTCCTCGATCTCGTCGCCTTCGTGGTGCTCGAGGTCGCGGTCGTCGTCGATCTGGGCGAGCTCGTCGGCGAAGCCGCCGAACTCGCGGCCGCGATAGCCAGGCATGGTCTCGGGCGGGGGCAGGTCGGCGAGGCCGGCGACGTCCATGACGTCCGCAGGCAGACCGAGCTCGATCTTGGGGGCGTCCTTCCACATGCTCTCGAGGTCATAGTGGGCGCGGACAGGGTGATAAAAGACGTGGACGATGAAGTCGTCGTAGTCGAGCAGATCCCACAAGTGATCGTCGAGGCCGTCGGTGCCGATCGGCCGGCGTCCGATAGCTCGCAAGGCGTCGACGATCGCTTGGGTGATCCCCTCGACGTGCCGCGAGGAGCGACCCGAGAGGAGGAGCACGTAGTCGGTGTAGCCGGCGATCTCAGTGACGCGGAGGATGACCGGCCCGAGGGCCTTGGTGTCGAGGGCAGCGTCGAGGGCGCGCTGGAGTTCTTTATGCGGGAGATCACCGCGAGGGCGGGGCTGGTTCACAGGGGCGCTTGTATCGCGCGACCCCAGCGGCGGCAAGGTCAGTATGAGCGGCGATCACGCGCTTTCGCCGGGCGGCCGCGTGAGGCGCTGTGAGTTCGCGGCGGCTTCTTCTGGGCAAAACCGTACGGGCGGGCTAGCGGGCGAGGCCGTCGAGGAGGCGACGGCGCTCGTCCTCGTAGCGAGGGCGCTGCGGCGAGGGATCGAGCTCGGCTGGCTCTTGGACCATGAGCGCAGGATCAGGGGTGAGGGCGCCGCGGAGGCGGGCTTCGCCGCGGATCGGGCCGGCTTCAGCGTCGATGGTGTAGAGGAGGTGGAGATCGACGCCCCTCCAGATCCCGTGGCTGTCGAGCTCGAGGTGGCCTTCGATCTCGAGGATCCGCACGCGCGCGCGCCAGCTCTCCGGCGGTTGTTCGGGCGACGGCGGGGCTTGCTCGCCGCGGTGGCTGAGGTCGAGGCGGATGAGGCCGCCTTGAGGATCGCTGAGGGTGATCCGTAAAGCCGGGGCCGCGAGCTCGAGCAGGTCGCGGACGGCGTGGTAGGCCTCGTCGAGGGCGAGCCAGTGCTGGTCCGAGTCGAGCGGCTGGGCGACGAAGCGGCGGTAGGGGAGGCGGGTGTAGACGGTCTCGCCGAGGATGATGAGCTCGCGCGAGGTGAGTGGATCCGGGCCCTGGCGGAGGTGGAGCCGGAGGTCTCGATCGTCGCGGCCTGCCCAGAGGAGGAGCAGCTCGTCGTGGATCTGTTGTGCGGGTCCGCCTTCGGCCGGGGGCGTGAGCGTGAGATCGACGCTGTGCTCGAGACGATGCGGTCCGAGGGCGCGGCGGACGACCCGGTGATCGCGAGAGAGGAGCGCGAGCAGGTTGTCAGGGCTTGGATCGGCCAAGAGGGCGCTGAGGGGCTCTTCGGCGAGGATCGGGGCGATGGCGCCCGAGGGCTCGCTGGGCTCGCTCGACTCACCGCAAGCCGCGAGGGCGAGGGCGAGGGCCGCGCGGTGGAGGGAGCGCCTCATGCGGGGGGGAGCATAACAGCGGCGGGGGAGGTGTGAGCGATCTCGGGTGGTATGATGGGCGGGTGAGCGAGGTCGAGCCGGCGGTGGTGGCGATGTTGCTGGCCCCTTGGGCGAGCTTGCTGGCGTTCACGTTCGGGGCGCTGTGGGGGTCGTTCGCGAATGTGGTGATCTGGCGGGTGCCGCGGGGAGAGAGCGTGGTGCGGCCAGGGTCGCGCTGCCCGGCCTGCGCGGCGCCGATCGCTTGGTATGACAACCTGCCGATCGCCTCGTATGTGGCGCTGCGCGGGCGATGCCGGCGCTGTAAGGCGCGCTTCTCGCTGCGCTACATGGTGGTGGAGGTGGCGGGCGGGGTGCTGAGCCTGGCGCTCTACATGAACCATGTGGTGCAGCCGCTGATCGCGGGCGGGGCGCCGAATGTGGCGGGATGGCTGCTGTGGTTGGTGTTCGGGCTGGCGCTGGTGATCGTGACGTATACGGATCTGGACCTGTGGATCATCCCCAGCGAGGTGGTGCTGCCAGTGTGCGCGCTGGGGATCGGGGCGGCGGCGCTCTCTCCGGCGACGCTGGGGGTGCCGGTGATCGAGGCGGCGGCGGCGGCTGCGGCGAGCTACGCGCTGCTGGCGGGGCTCCGCTGGTTGTACCTGCGGCTGCGTGGGATCGAGGCGCTGGGGCTGGGCGACGCAAAGCTGCTGGCGATGATCGGGGCGTTCTGCGGGGCGCAGGGCGCGATCTGGGCGGTAGCGGCGGGGGCGATCCAGGGGCTGGTGGTGGCGGTGCCGATGCTGCTGGTGGGCCGTACGGTGGCACACTCGAGCCTAGAAGAGGTGCACGGGGCGGATCCGCTGCTCGGCGAGGAGGACCCCGAGGCGGGGGTGATGGGGGCGCGGGTGCCGTTTGGGCCGTTCTTGGCGCTGGCGGCGCTGGAATTTTTGCTGTTCCGCGGGGCTATCGTGGAGGTGATCGGGGGGATCGCGGGCGAGTAGATCCGGGTAGAGTGGGCGGGCTGTGCTGCGCAGGATCGCTACGGCCGCGCTGCTGATCGTCGCCTCGAGCCTCGCGGGCGCGCGCGAGGCGCGAGCCGAGGCGGCGAACGAGGCGAGCGCGCCAGGGTGGCGCTGGCGTGAACACAGCGACTGGTATCTGGGGCTGAGCCAGGGCTTCGGGGCGCTGGTGAGCGGGCATCAGGAGGTGGCGCCAGGGTCGTTCACGGAGGTGCGGGTGGGCGCGGTGCTGCGGCCTCGGCTGCTGGTGGGGGTGCAGTTCTTGGGGGCGTTCGATATCGGGCGGAGCAGCCTGCAGGTGCTGCGTGGCACGACCTCGGGGCTGCTCGAGGTGACGCTGTTCCCGCTGCCGCGCGGGGGGCTGTTTGTGCGCGGGGGGGCGGGTACAGGGGCTTTTTGGACGCAGGCGCGGCGACGCCCAGGGGAGCTGCCGACGCTGGTCGATCCGGACCTGGCGCGTACGCTGTCGCCAGGAGGGAGCGTGGCGGCGACGGTGGGGCAGGAGCTGCGGCTGCGGCGCAGCTTGCAGCTCGCGCTGCACGCCCGCTACGACGCGATGGTGATCTTCGACGGGCCCGAGCTGGTGCACGGGATCAGCGTGGGCTTCGGGCTGGTCTGGTACTGAGGGCGTGGGTGTGGCCCTGGCTTAAGAGACATGTGTCCGAGAGGACAGGTGAATCGGGCGGTCGCTCAGCGCCGCCGGCGCGCGCTGAGCCAGGCGAGGCCGACGGCGGAGAGCAGGGCGAGGGGGCCAGGGGCGGCGGGCGAGGGGGCCCGACAGCCGCAGCCATCCTCCTCGCCGGTGGTGTTGAGGCAGTCGCACGCGGCGCAGGCGGGCGGGCTGACGTCGACGCCAGCGCCTTCGCTGGCCCAGCAGAGGATCGTGTAGGGGACGCCGTAGAAGCCGCCTTCACCGCAGGCGTAGCCGCGGGAGGTGACGCCGGCGAGCAGGTAGGTGCCGCCCGGCGACTTGACGAAGGCGGGGCCGCCAGAGTCGCCCTGGCAGGAGTCGACGCCCATGCCGCCGGCGCGGAACTCGAGGCCGGTGTCGCTGAGCGCGGTGATGGTGGTCTCGGCGATCCGTTTGACGCCTTGCAGGCCCTTCTCGTCATAGCCGTAGCCGACGAGGGTGACGGAGGCGCCGACGGCCATGGCGTGATCCCACTGGTCTTGGCGGAGCAGGATCGGGGCGGTCGGGGCGGGCGCCGGATCGGTGAGCTTCACCCAGGCGAAGTCGTAGACGTCCTGCTTGCAGGTCTCGGTGTCGGCGCAGAACTGGGGGTGGATCCCGTAGTCGCTGGCGCTGGTCTGGAAGGTGGCCTCAGGGACAGTGTCGCCGAGGAGCACGCGGATCTTGCTGGGGGCGATCCCAGGGGTGATGCAGTGGGCGGCGGTGAGCACGAGGCGCTCGTGGATGAGGGTGCCGGTGCAGATCAAGAGGCCGCCGCCTGAGGCGATCTCGAGGGCGACGACCCCTGGCCAGGCGCCAGGCTCGACGGCTTCGCCGCCGTAGATCGGCGCGGGCGGGCGGGGGCGATCGGTGACGGCGCCGGCGGTGAGGAGCGCGAGGAGTGCGAGGGGGGCGCCAGACGCGAACATGAGAGGTGACGATAGCAAGCGGGCGCGGCGATAGGCGCGCGCAGGCGTGCAGGCGGCGTGGGTCGGTCGGCTCGCGAACGCACTCGCCTGGCCGTCGATGCGCGGGTTCAACCCACGCTGAGCACCGCCACCGGACAGGACGCGCAGCGCACGACGCTCTCGACGATGGGGCTCTGCAGGAGCGGCAGCGCAGGACCCTAAGCTTGCTCCGCGCCCTCGCATAGCACCGCTCGCGGTGAGGCGTCAAATCGCCCGCGGCGAGCGGGCCACGGCGCGTCGCAGCGGCGGCGATCGGTGCTGGCCGATGAGACAGGTCAGGGGCGGCTGGCGGCGTGGGGGCCGGTCGGCTCGCGGAAGCGCTCCCAGTGGACGCCGAGCTTGCGCATGCGGGCGCGTAAGGTGTGCGGGTTGACGCCGAGCAGGGCGGCGGCGCCGCTGGGGCCTTCGATGCGGCCGTGTACAGCGGTGAGGGCGCGCTCGATGTGGGCGCGGACGATCTGCTCGAGGGTGGGGAATTGGTGGCTGGGCTCGGGTGTGGCCCGAGCGGGGGCGGGCAGAGGGGCGCGATCGGGGCGGCCGAGGGCGGCGGCGAGGGCGAGGCCGCGGCCGCGACCGAGGATCGCGGCGCGCTCGATCACAGCGGCGAGCTCGCGGACGTTGCCTGGCCAGTCGTAGGTGAGCAGCAGCTCGAGGTCGGCGGCGGTGGGGGTGAGCGGGCGCGAGAAGATCCGGGCGCCGGCGGCGGCGGCGAAGTGGGCGGCGAGCGCGGGGATGTCCTCGAGGCGGCGGCGTAGCGGCGGGATCTGGACGGGGAAGATCGCGAGGCGGTACCAGAGATCCTCGCGGAAGGCGCCCTGGGCGACGCGGGCGCGGAGGTCTCGGTGGGTCGCGGCGATCACCCGGACGTCGACGCGCACGCTGCGATCGCCGCCGACGCGCTGGAGCTCGCCCTCTTGGATGACGCGGAGGAGGCGGACCTGGGCGTCGAGCGGGAGCTCGCCGATCTCGTCGAGGAAGAGGGTGCCGCCGTCGGCTTGCTCGAACCATCCGCGGCGCGTGGCGACGGCGCCGGTGAAGGCGCCGCGCTCGTGGCCGAAGAGCTCGGAGTCGATGAGGCCAGGTGGGATCGCGCCGCAGTTCACCCGCACCAGCGGGCCGGCGCGGCGATCGGAGAGCTGGTGGATCATGCGCGCGACGAGCTCCTTGCCAGAGCCTGTCTCTCCGAGCAGGAGCACAGGGACGTCGGTGGGAGCGACCGAGGTGATCAGCTCATGCACGTAGCGCAGGCCGCTGCGGAGGCCGATGAGGGTGTCGGCGGTGTCGGTGCTCGCTGGGGGGGCGTCGTGGTCGACGCCAGCGAGCTTGGGGGCGGCCTCGTCCGATAATTTCCCAAATTTAATGTTGTAACTCATCGCGTCGCACACCACGTTGGGCGTGGGTGGCGACAATATAAAGTGTTTTCAAGGTGTTAATGGTGACATGTGTCGCACCATATTAACCGTTAGATGTGAGACTATTTAGAACGCGAGCTGAAGTAAGAGGCGGAATTGATCGTCGCCGCGGGTGATCTTGGCGTCGGACCAGAGGTGGAAGTAGTCGGCTTGGACCTTGAGGTTGTGGCCGTAGAAGTAGTAGTTGAGGCCGCCTCCGAGCTCGCTGCGGCGGGTGAGGCTGCTGTCGACGCCGAGCGGCGCGACCTCGGCGTAACGAAGGGCGGGCTCCAGGTCGGTGCGCGGGATCAAGAGGGCGGTCTGCGCGAACCATCCGTAGCCGCTTCGCGCGGGTTCGACAGGGACCGGCGCGCCGTCGGCGTCTTCAGCGTCGCCGGGGCTGCGGCGGCCCCTTCTCCAGAGGAAGCCGGCCTCGAGGTACCAGCCGGCGTACTTGAGGAGGAGATCGGCGGTGGCGCTGTGATAGTTGGTGGTGCCTCCGTCGGCGGGCGGGACGCCGAGCACGCCGCGGTTGTTCTTGGCGCGATCGTGGTAGGCGTAGGCGCCGCCGAAGGCGAGGCGGAGCCGGCGCTCGCGGCTGAGATCGGCGCTGTCGTAGTCGTCGAAGAGGCCGAAAGGGAGCAGCTCGAAGCGGGCGGTGTACAGGAGGCCAGGCGCGCCCGGGGATTTGGGATCGCGGCCGTGGCCGCGGAAGACCCCCGCGTAGTAGCGCATGAGGCCGAGGCCGAAGAGGTCGGGGCTGCGCAGGTCGAGGCCGACGTCGCGATCAAAATTGAACTCGGCGTTGGCGAGGCTGCGATCGATGAGCAGCGGGTTGATGTCGAGGATCAGGCGCTCGCGGTTGTACTGCGGCCGGTATTTTCCGACGCGTAGGGTGGCGTCGCGGAGGTAGGTGAAGTCGACGTAGGCGTCGAGCGCGGGGGCGTAGCGGGCGCTGCGGCCGTCGTGGCCGAGGTCGCGCGGGGCGAGGCCGAGCTGGAAAAAATACTCGACGTGTCGGCTGAGGGCGTTGCCGAAGATGACCGCGCGCAGGCGCCTGAGCTCGAGGGCGACGTGGGTGGGCGCCGCAGGATCGTGAGGGGCGTTGACGGTCGCTTGGACGCCGGTGCGCAGGCTGATCCGGGCCGACCAGCGGCCGTCTCGGCTGGCGACGCCGACGCCGCGGCCAGGGGCGAAGGTGGCGGTGTGCGGGGCGATCTGGCGGCCTTCGTCGGGGGAGATCGGGGGCGGTGCGGCGGCCTTCGCCGTGAGGGCGGCGGTGGTGAGAGCGCCGCCGAGGAGCGCCGCGGGGAGCCTGGACATGCGGCGTCCCAATGCGGCTTGCGGACCACTCGTGTTGGCCAAAAATTGATGTGTGGTTGCTGGTCACTTCACGGGGGCCTCGCTCGACCGCGGTCGAGTCGGATGCAAGCCGTGGTATTTGCTGGGCGCCGCCGCGTCGCCGTGTCCTGTGAGGGCCTGGCGCAGCCGCTTTGCTGGTTGGTAGCCGTCGTCGCGCTCTTCAACGCCGGCGTGGACGACGCTGGCGCTCGCTGCACAGAGCGCTCAGCGGATCGTGCCGACCCAGAGGGAGCGGTCGGCGCTGAGGGCGGCGACGTCGATCTGGCCGGGGGCTGACGAGGCGAGGGCGGGCTTGGATTGGAGCTCGCCGCCGTAGTCGCGCCAGGGCTGCCAGACGCCGTCCTTGCGGCGGCGGCCGGTGAGGGTGTTATCGGCGCCGCGCACGAAGACGTCGACCTGCCCAGGCGCACACGAGATGGCAGCCGGGTCGGAGGTGGCCTTGCCGCCGACGGAGCTCCAGTGCCAGGCGCCGTCGCGCAGGGTGCAGTTCCAGATCGCGTCGTCGGTGCCGATGACAAAGACGTCGACGCTGCCGGGCCCGGCGCTGGTGACCGCGGGCTCGCCCTTGAAGATGCCGTCGAGGCGCTGCCAGGTCCAGGCGTTGGTGTACGAGCAGAGCCAGAGGGCGCCGTCGGTGCCGCGGACGAAGACGTAGAAGCGGCCGTCGACGTAGAGGGCGGCGGGGGTGGTGGTGATCAGGCCGTCGAGCTTGGTCCACGGCGACCAGCCGCCGTGAGCGGTGCGCTGCCAGAGGGCGCCGTCGGCGCCGCGGGCGAAGAGGTCCCAGCGGTTAGGGAAGGGGCTGAGGGCGCAGACGCCGGAGGTGATCGCGCCGCCGAGGGAGACGAACCCGTTCCACTTCGAACCATCCCACCAGCGCTGCCAGACGGCGTTGTCCATGCCGCGGACGAAGATGTCGAGGCGGTTGGGAGTGGGGGCGATCGCGCTGACGTCGCCGGGGATCTGGCCGCCCATCGAGGTCCAGCTCCGCCACTGGCCGTCGCTCCACATCTGCCACACGGCCTGATCGGCGCCGCGGGCGAAGACGTCGAGGCGGCCGGGGCCCCAGGAGGTGATCACGGGCGCGGAGGTGAGGCCGCCGCCGAGGGCCCGCCAGATCGACGAGGGGCCGCCGTCGGCGAGGCGGAGCTCGAAGCGTTGGTTGTTTCCGCCGTGCAGATCCCACTGGAGGACCGGGGCGCCGCTCGTGGTCTTGCCGCCCTCGACGTCGAGGGCGCGGCCGCTGTGCTTCATGACGAGGTGGTAGGTGCCGTCGCCGGCCGGGCGGAGGGCGATCCGCTGGTTGTTGCCGCCGTGCCAGGGCCACTGGAGGGCGACGCCGCCGTTGCCCGCGGCGCCGCCGCTGATGTCGATCGACTGATCGGTGGCGCGGTTGACGAGGTTGAAGTCAGGGCCGCCGTGGTAGCGGACCCACCACTTCTGGTGCTCGTGGCCGCCGAGGCGGCGCTGGACGAGGTGGGTGCCTTGGCCGGGATCGCCGCTGCGAGGCTCGACGGCGAGGCCGCTGTGGCGGGCGATGAGGTAGAAGGCGCGGCCCGCGTGGGCGGTGAGGTCGAAGTCGAGCTCGTGCAGGCGGAAGAGGGCGGCGCCGGCCTGATCGCGATCGGCGACCAACGTGGCGCCAGAGACGCCGACGTAGCGGCCGTTCGCGTCGGCCCGGAGGCGGGCGAGGCGGAGGCGCGGGCCCGGGGTGGCGGTGACCTCGAGGGTGAAGAGCTGGCGCGGGCCGACGTGCGCGGCCTTGACCTCGAGGCGGGTCCCTCCGTCGGTGACGCCGACGAAGCGGCGCGCTTGCGCGCGGATCGCCACTTTGCCGCTCCACAGCTCCTCGAGCTCGAAGTGCTCCCAGCCGCCGAGGTGGGGCGAGCCAGCGCGCAGCTCTTGGGCAGGCGGGGGGATCAACGCCTCGGGGTCGGCCTTGCCGCCGCCGGCGATCGCGACCCAGTAGGTGCTGTCGGGGGCCTGGACCGCGAGCACGGAGCGGCGCAGCGGCCAGTGGATCGGGCCGGTCGGCGAGGTCCAGACGATCTCGCCAGGGTCGGCGGGCTCGCCGCGGAGGACGGTGACGACGCCCTGGTTGGAGATCGCGGCGAAGCAGCGCCCGGGGGCGCCGTGCACCTCGCTCTGCCAGTGGAGGCCGGCGTCGGCGGCAGGAGAGCCGCGGCGCACCTCGAGGCGCCCGTCGTGGACGCGCGCGTAGTAGTTGCCGTCCTCTGGGCCGACCGCGGGGCTCGCCCAGGCCCAGAGGAGGACGGCGTCTTGGATGATCCCGGGCTGGTAGACGAGCCAGGCGTTGGGGCCGTTCGGGGCGCCGTCGCCGCGCTGCCGGACGACGAGGCGGCCGTTCGGCGCGAGGTAGAGGGAGAAGAGGCCGTTCGGGGCGCGCCGCCACTGGCCGGCGCGGAGCGCGTCGCCCTCGCGGAGGAGCGAGCCTTCGGCCGCGGGCGGATCGACGGGGCGGTCGAGGAGGAAGGTGGACTCGTCCTTGAAGCGGTCGACGCCCTTCTGGTCGCTCCAGCGGGCGGCGAAGAGGGACGCGCTCGGCATGACCATATCGCCCTGTACATGGGAGCAGATGACAAAGCGCGGGTCCTTCGGCGGATCAGCGGCGACCACGAGGGCGACGCCGCGGCCGCGGAGGCCGCGGACCATGCGGAAGGTCGCGCGCTGGCGGTCGAGGTCCTTGGTCAAGGGGACCAGCTTGATGTTGCCGTTCGGGTCGATCCACCAGTAGAGCGTGGGGTCGCCGACGGCCTCGATCGAGACGTGCTGAGGATCGGCGAGGCCAGCGACCACGCAGAAGGTGGCGCGTTGATCGCCAGCGACGCCGACGACGCCGACGAGGCCGGCGGCGTTGCCGATGACCGAGCGCTCGCGCGGCTCCTTGGGCTGACCGTAGGCGGCCCGGATCCCGCCGTAGTAGCGCGGCGCGAAGGGGGAGAGGGCGGCGGAGGCGGCGGTCGCGGCGATCCGGTCGGCGTCTTGGGGGTCGTTCCAGGCGCGGACTGCCGCGTCCCAGTTGGGCGCGAGGCCGTCGAGGCCGGCGCACACGTCCTCGAGCGCGAGCTCGGCGTAGGTGGCCCCGGCCTCATAGAAGTCGCCGTTGGGGGTCGGCTTGGTCGCGTTGATCTTCCACTTGACCTTGCCGTCGGCGTCCGGCTTCTTCTTGCCGCCGAGGCCGAAGGAGAGCGAGACCTCGTAGCGAAAGCCGAGGAAGAGGGGCGGGGCGGTCGCCTCCATGAGGACGACGCCGCCGATCCCGAGCGAGGGCTTGCCCGGGGCCTTGCCGCTGAGGCTGAGACCGAGCTTGAACGCCTTGGTCCCGCTCGCTCGCTCGCGCGGGCCGAAGATCATCGCCGCCGCGCCGCTGATGGTCGCGCCGTCTTGGAGGAGCTTCACGGCGCCCTGGATCACCGAGAGCGTGGCGCCGTGGAAGAGGCCCCAGCCGTCGCCGCACACGTAGATCCCCGCGGTCGCGGAGCCGAGCGCCTGCGCGCGGAGGCCGACGGTGATCGTGCAGTAGGAGGCCTTGGCGGCGCGCTCGAGGCCGCTGGCGACCTCGTCGGTGAGGAGCGTGGCCGCGACCGCGCGCACCTGCGGGTCGAGAGGGCCGAGCTTCGGCAGGGTCTCGGTGAAGAAATTTGCGAGCTGCTCGTAGAGGAATTTGCCGGCGGCCTCGAGCTCGCCGCGCGCGTCGTCGTAGAGGTCGACCGTAAAACCAGCGAAGTCGCCGGCGGCGCCCTCGGTCCACTCTCGAACCTCAGAGAACGAGGTCTTGGACCAATCGACCACGTCCCCCGCCGCGGTCACGCTCCAACTACCGACGGACTCGCCCATCGTGACGACGCCGTCGCCGATCAGGCCGCCGACGTCGGTTACGCCGTCCCCGATCACCTCGGCGACATCCACGACGTCGGCGGCGATGCCCTGAGCGACGTCGACGACGGCGTCCTTGCCCTTGTTGTAGAGATCTGTGAAGGGTCTGCCCCAGCTCTTCGGGTTGAAAAAACTCATGCTCGATCCTCGTGACGGGCGGGTAGCGTCAGCGGACGACGACGCGGATCACGGGGTGTCGCACGGGCTGGGTCGGCTCGTGAACGCGCGCTGACGCCGGATGCGCCGGTCAGGACCGATCAGTTGGTGAAGTCGACGGTGTAGATCTGGGCCTGGTTGGCGTCGCCGCCGACGCTCGCGTAGCTGCCGTTCGCGTCGATATAGGTGCGGGTGCAGCTGTTGCCGGCCTTGGTCTGGGTGACGTTGACCTTGCTATAGCCGAGGGCGAGGCCGAGGTTGGCGACGAAGCTCGGGTGGTAGTTGGCGCAGATCGCCGCGTTGTTGTTGAAGCGCATGGGCCAGGTCTTGGCGAAGTCGAAGGTGAAGCGCACGCCGCCGGGGACGTCGGTGCAGCTATGCAGGCCGCCGCTGGTCTGGCCGATGCACAAGGTGGCGCCTTTGAGGGTGAAGCAGTACTGGCGGTAGTCGGCGCCGTTGTTGACGAAGTTGCTGCACTTGAGGGCGGGGCGCAGCTCGCCGAAGGCCTGGACTCCGCTCTTGCACATGGCGCAGCCGTCTTGCTGGTTGTCGTTGCCGTCGTCGCACTCTTCGACGCCGGCTTGGACGATGCCGTCGCCGCAGGTCGCGATCTCGCAGGCGTTGGTGCAGGCGTCGGTGTCGACCTGATTGGCGTCATCACACCCTTCGACGCCTTCGTGGACGATGCCGTCGCCGCAGGCGGCGAGCTGGCAGGCGTTGGTGCACTCGTCGGTGTCGACTTGGTTGGCGTCGTCGCAGATCTCGACGCCCTCTTGGATGACGCCGTCGCCGCAGGCGGCGTCTTGGCAGGCGTTGGTGCACTCGTCGGTGTCGACCTGGTTGGCGTCGTCGCAGGCTTCGCCGGGGCCGACGACGCCGTCGCCGCAGGCGGCGAGCTGGCAGGCGTTGGTGCACTCGTCGGTGTCGTCGGTGTTGGCGTCGTCGCAGAGCTCGACGCCCTCGTGCACGAGGCCGTCGCCGCAGATCGCGAGCGTGCACGCGGCGGTGCAGGCGTTGGTGTCGGCGTTGTCTCCGCCGTCGTCGCACTCCTCGCCGGGGTCGACGTTGCCGTCGCCGCAGGCGGGGGCGGCGGGCAGGCAGAGGCCGTCCTGGCAGGTGAGGCCTCGGTCGCAGGCGTCGTCGTCGCAGGCGCAGCCTTGCTGGCCTATAGGACAGCTGTCGGTGTCAGTGGCGTCGGTGGTGCTGGTGGCGGCGGTGGTGGTTGTTGATGGGTCGGTGGCGGTGGCGGTGTCGTCGGTCCCGGCGGCGGTGGTGGTCGTGGAGGTGAAGCCGGAGCCGGGGTTGGTGGGTGAGGATCCTGAGAAGCCGGTCTCGCCGCTGTCGTCGCCGCCGCACGCGGTGAGGAGGAGGGCGGCGAGGGCGGCGTGACGCGGCGTCTTCGCTGAAAAATAGGCCATGATGAGAGTCTGTACGGGCCTGCGGGCCGGTTCGACTCCCCTATGCGCAGGCAGGCGCGCGGCTCGCCTCCGCGCGGGCGGTGAGCGCGGAGGCGCGCGAGCAGGGGCCCGCGTCGGTGAGGCTCAGGCGCCGCGGGGGCGGACGCGGAAGCCGAGGCCGTGGCGGGCGGCGGCGTAGGTGCGGCCGCCGGCGAAGGCGAGCAGGGCCCGAAGGCCAGGTTCGCTCCTGCGGGCCTGGAGGGCGCCCTGGCGGGCCTCGGCGCCGAGGGGCAGGCCGAGGTGATCGAGGGCGGCGCCGAGCTCTCCGGCGGCGCAGAGGCCGACGCGGTCGCCTCCGTGTAGGACCCAGGCGCGCCACTCGCGGCTGTCGAAGCGCTCGTGCTCGTGCTCGCGGAGGACGGCCCCGAGCTGCTGCGCGAGCTTGAGGGGGACCTTGCGGGCGAGGTTCTGGGCGATCGCGGCGGAGGCGTCGTCGAGGGGGCGGCGGCGCTGGTGGCGCGGGTGGTAGGTCTGGAGGAAGGCCGCGAGCAGGCTGATCTGGGTGTCGTGGGCGAGCGCGGCGGCGAGCAGGTTGCCAGGGCGCGCGAAGAAGAGCGCGCGGCCGACCGCGAAGCGCAGGGTGGACTCGGGGGCCTGCTTGGCGCCTGGCCCTAAGACCATGACCGGCGGGTACTGGCACTTGGGACCGATCCAGAGGTCGGCGCCGGCGCGCTCGCCGAGGGCGTCGCCGTCGGCGAGGGTGTAGGGGGGCGCGGAGAGGCGCGCGCGCACGTCGCCCCAGGTGCTGTACCAGGCGGCGTCGCTGTCGCGGATGATCGCGGCCTCCGGCACGTCGAGGCGCGGCAGGCGCTCGCAGACGAAGGCGGCGGCGCCCTTCCAGAGCTGGGAGAGGGCCTCGATGAGGCCGGCGCTGGGCGGCGGGGGCTCTTGGATCGCGACCATGTCGAGGGCGCCTTGCTCGGCCAGCAGGAGCTCGTGGGCGTCGAGGAAGGCGGCGGCGCGGGGGTGCTCGGGCTCGATCGCGAGGAGGAGCTCGTAGAGGGCGTGGGCTTGGTCGAGGTCGGCGGCGCGCTCGCAGAGATCGGCGAGGGCGCTGACGCTGGCGACGTCGAAGGGATCGAGGGCGAGGATCGCCTCGAGGTTCTTGCGGATCTTGGCCGGCTCGGCGCCCGCGGCTTGATAGAGGCGATCGAGGTGGTGGCGCTCGCGCAGGCCTAGGCCGCTGAGATCGAGGGCTGCGGCGCGCTCGAGGAGGCGGATCGCGCGGCTGGGGTGCTCGTTTTGGGTGTCGGCGAGGCGGATCAGGAGGGCGGTGCGGGCGGCGTCCTCCGCCTCGCCTTGGTGGGAGCGCAGGCCGTGCTCGTTGAAGAAGCCGAGCACGAGGCGCTCGATGGTCTCTTGGGCCTCGTCGCCGCCGTAGGCCTCGAGCACGTCGAACATGCGGGCGATCGGGGCGGCGAGGTCGGGCGAGCCCTCGATGGCGTGGCTGGCGTAGGCGTAGGCGCGCTCTAGGTCGCCCTCGGCGCGCCGCTGGAGGGCGATGTGGGCGCCCTCGAGGAGGAGGTCGCGGCGGAGCTCGGGGCGTAGATCGTCGCGGACCAGCAGGCGATCGAGGCAGGCGAGGGCGGCGTCCGGGTCGCGTCCGGCGGCGACCCAGAAGGTGACCTCGATGTGGCGGCGCTCGACGACGGCGTCCGGGTGATCGAGGAGGAGGGCGAGGCCGTCGCGCAGCGCCGCGAAGGCGCCGGCGCGCAGGGCCTCGATCCGCGCGTCGGCGTCCGGCGCGGGCTCGTCGGCTTCGGCGATGGCGAGGGCGGCGGCCTCGTGCAGCATGCCGGCCTCGACCAGCTCGCGGCCGCGCTCCAGCGGGTCAGGCCGGGTGCGGGCGAGCATCGCGGCGTAGCGGGCGGCGCGGGCGGGGTCGGCGGCGGCGCGGGCGAGCTCTTGCAGCTGGAGGATCGGTCGGGGGTCCTCGGGGGTGAGGGCGGCGGCGCGCTCGAGGCGGGCGAATTGACGAGACCTGTCCCCAAGGCCAGCATCGGCGGCGGCGGCGAGCAGGAGCAGCTCGCCGGCGCGGCGGCGATCGTCGCCGCTGAAGAGCTTGCCGCCGTCGAGCTGGGCCTCGACGGGCTCGACGGCCTGGAGCAGCTCGCGCCAGCGGCCGGCGGCGTGGCGGTTGCGGGCGATCGCGGCGCGGATGCCGAGATCGTCGGGGTCTTGGCGGAGGGCGGAGGTGAGGCGGCGATAGGCGTCGGCGCTGCGATCGGTGGCCTCGAAGATCTGAGCGAGCAGGACCAGCGCGGGGGCGAGGTGCTGGCCGTCGCGGGTGAGCACGAAGGACTCGACGGCCTCCTCGAGCAGCGGCTCGGCCTCGGCGAGCGCGCCGGCCTCGATCAGGACCTCGCCGAGGCGCAGGCGGGCGGCGCTGTAGTCGGGGTCCTCGCGCAGGGCGGCGTCGAAGCGGGCGCGGGCGAGGCTGAGATCGTGGGTGACGCGCCAGAGGGTGCGGCCGAGCTCGGTGAGGATCCGGGCGCGTAGCTCCGCTTGGGGGATGGTGGCGAGCTGGTCGCTGATCAGGGCGTCGGCGCCGCTGAGATCGCCGGCGCTGAGGCGGAGGTGGACGAGCCCTTCGATCGCGGCGGAGAGGCGGCGGGCGCCGTCAGGATCGGCGCTGTGCTTGTCGGCGCCGCTGAGGACTTGCGAGTAGAGGCGCGCGGCCCAGTCGGGGTCGAGCAGGCGGGTGCGCGCGAGATCGGCGGCCTCGAGGAGGCCGTCCGGGTCGCCGAGCTGGGCGAGCGTGTCGACGACGACGGGGTAGTCGGCGAGCGCGCGGGCGAGCACGGCGCGGCGCTGCAGGAGGTCGTAGTCGTCGGGGGCGCCGGCGAGGGCCTCTTCGATGACGAGCATGGCGGCGTCGCGATCGTGCGCCTCGTTCTCGAGGATCTCCGAGAGGGCGAGGGAGATCCGGCTGCGGATGTCGTGGTCCTCGTCGTCGAGGTCGTCGAGGCGATCGCGGAGGATCGCGATCCCCTCGGCGAAGCGGCCGCCGCGGCGGTAGAGGCGGCTGAGGCCGAGGGTGACCTCGTCGTTCTCCGGGTCCTCCTCGGCGAGGGCCTCGAGGATGAGGGTGGCGCCCTCTTGATCGCCGAGGCCCTCCTGCAGGGCGCGGGCCTTGGCGACCAGGAGCGGGACGCGGGCGGGGCTCTTGCCGTGCGGGATCGCGGCGAGGCGGGCGTCGAGGATCGCGAGCAGGGGCTGGTAGCGGTGGGTCTGGAGGTAGAGCTCTTGGAGGTGGGTGAGGGCGGCGGGATCGCCGGGGTGCTCGGCGTGGAGGCGCTCCCAGGTGGCGATCGCGGCCTCGGGATCGGCGATCTTGCTCTGCTGGAGCTCGGCGATCTGGATCAGCAGGGCGCGGCGCGCCTCGCCCTCGCTGCGCTCGTAGAGGCCGCGGAGCACGTCGAGGGCGGCGCGGTGATCGTCTTGGCGGAGCAGCAGCTCGGCGAGGCGCTCTTGCAGCTCGCGGCGCTCCGGCTGCTCGCGGGCGAGGGCCTCGATCCGGCGGGCGGCGTCGGCGTAGCGGTGCAGGCGCTCGAGGTCGCGGCTGAGCCCCAGCACGGCGGCGATCCGGGCGTCTTCGCTGAGGGTGGGGGCCTCGAGGTCGAGGAGGCGGGTGCGCACGTCGACGAGCTCGCGGCCCTGGCCAGCGGCGGCGTAGAGGTCAGCGAGGGCGCGCAGCGCGGGGATGTGCTGGGGGACGACGGCGAGCACGCCGCGGTAGTGCTCCTCGGCGCGGGCGGGCTCGCCTTCGCGGCTGTACAGCTCGGCGAGGCGGAGGGAGAGCTCGACCATGTGCTCGGGCAAGGTCAGCTCGCCGTGGATCCGCTCGTAGGCGGCGATCAGGCGGCGAGGCTCGCCGACGCGGGCGGCGAGGGCCTCGAGGGCGGCGCGCGCGGGTCGGTGATCAGGGTCGAGGATGATCGCCTCGATCAGCTCCTCAAAGGCCTTGATGGGGGTCTTGGGGCCCTCTTCGTAGAAGCGCGCGAAGGCGAGCGCTTGCCCGGCGCGCTCGCTGCGGGCGGCGGCGTGGCACTCGCGGTAGGCGAGGGCGAGCTCATCCCAGGCGCTGGCGACGGCGGGCCGCTGCGGCAGGATCGGGGCGCTGAGGGCGGGTAGATCGGGGAGGCCCTCGGTGAGGGCGCTCGAGGGCGGGGGCGGCGGTGCGGGCGGCGCGGGTGGCGGCCGGCTGGCGCTCATGGGTGGGGCGCTGGGAGGGCGGGCGACGCGGTGTGGGGCGCTGGGCGGGCGGCGCGGCGGCGGCGGCGGGGCGGCGGTGTGGGGCGCGCTGGCTGGGTGGGTCCTCGCGGCGGGGTTGGGCGGCGGCGGGCGGCCGGGCGCGGGTTGGTCGGGCTCGATGAGATCGTCGGCTTCGAGCAGGTCGTCGTCGGTCTCGAGCTCGGCGTCGAGAGGCTCGAGGTCGGTCTCGGCGTCGAGGGGCTCGAGCTCGGTGATCTCAGTGATGTTGGTGACGTTGGTGACGTTGGTGACCTCGGCGGGCTCGACGATGTCGCTGAGCTCGACGACGGCGGTGTGTTCGGTGATCTCCACGGGCTCAGCGCTCGCTTCGGGGCGCGGGAGGAAGGTGTGGGAGGCGATCCCGAGGCGGCGCCAGAGCTGCTCGTCGCCGTGCTCCGGCGCGGTGACGTGGGGGTGCAGCAGGGGATCGCGAGGCGACGGGGGCGTGACGTAGACGCCGGTCGCGGCGGCGAGCCGCCAGAGGGCGCGGTGCGGCTCGGGGAGCTCGCCTTCAGCGGGGGGCAGGCTGGGGCGCAGGCGCCAGGCGCTGAGGCGGGCGCGCAGGGCGTACTCCGGGCGGGCGAGGGCGACTTCGTAGAGCTCGGCGAGGCCGTAGAGCAGGGTGATCTCTTGCTCGAGGTGGCGGGGCGTGGGGGGCTGGCCGGGGCGCCGTTGGCCGTGGAGGCGCTGGATCTCCCACGAGGGGAGGAGGAGGCGGATCTCCGTGAGATGCTCGCGCTGGGCTAGGCGATCGAGCTCGCGGCGGGCTTCGTCGTGCTGGGGGGCGAGGGCGAGCACCCGCAGCCACTCCGTCGCGGCGCCGCGCGGATCGTGGAGCTCACCCTCGCGGAGGAGGGCGCGCTGGCCGAGCAGGGGGATCCGGGCGGTCGGATCGTCGCTCGCGGCGATCAGATCTTGGAGGGCGATGAGGGTGGCGAGGGCGCCGAGCGGGGGCTGCCCTTCGGGGCGATCGCGGTCGAGATCGCTGGCGATCGCGCGAAAACGCGGGAGCAGGAGCGCGCCGCCGGGGTCGTGGCCGAGGCCGCCGCGCAGGGTGCGGAGGGCGGCGAGGCCGTCGCTGGCGCGCTGCTCCTCGATGGTGGCTGCGGCGAGCAGGGCGCTGAGGCCGTCGCTGCGGCGACCTTGCGCGAAGTGGCGGCGGGCGATCGCGCGGCGGAGATCCGCGAGCTCGGGCCAGCGCTGGTGGGCCTCGGCGATCTCGACGAGCAGGTCGAGCGCCTCCTCGGCGAGGGACTCCTCTTCGCCGACGAGCTGCTCCCATAAGGTGCGCAGGCGGGCGATCGCGGCCCTTGGGTCGCCGACGTGTTTCTCCAGGATCCGGGCGATCGCGGCGTGGGCCTCGAAGCGGGCGAGGTTGGAGGTGGCGCGGGCGAGGCGCTCCTCGTGCACGGCGATCTGCTCGGACCAGAGCTGGTTGCCCTCGGCGAGGGCTTCGATCTGGCGGGCGAGGTCTTGATCGTCCGGGCGGGCTTGATGCGCGACGCGCAGGTAGGCGATCGCGCGCTGCGGATCGCGGAGCTGGTCCTTGGCGATCGCCGCGGCGGCGCGGAGCTGCTCGATCGAGGCGTGATCGCCGAGCACGCCGCGCTCGCGGGCGCGCTGGACCTCTTGATCGAGGACGGCGAGGTAGTCGGACCACAAACCATGCTCGGCGGCGAGCGACTTGAGGCGATCGTGGGCGGCGCGGGCCTCGGCGCGGGCGTCCGGGCCGGCGCTGACGCCGACGAAGTAGGCCTTCTTGGCCCAGCCGAAGGCGAGGCCGGGGTCGTGGATCTGATCGAGGGCGGTGAGCGAGGCGCTCATGCACAGCTCGATCTGGCCCTTGACGTCGGCGCGCTGGCTCATCTCGCCGAAACGCTCGCCGTAGGCGTGGAGGAGGTCCTTCCACATGTCGTGGCGGCCGGCGAAGGCGACGATCTTGGCGCGCAGGCCGGCGTGGGAGGGGGCGATGCCGAGGCCCTTGCCGAGCAGCGCCATAGCCCTCTTGTAGTGCTGGAGGTGGACCTCGCAGAGCTCGGCCATGTGCTCGAGCACGGCGATCTGCTGGCCAGGATCGCGCAGGAGGGTGAGGCGGCGATCGAGGGTGCGCAGGGCGGCTTGGTGATCGCTGGCGAGCTCCTGGAGATCGGCGAGGATCCGCAGGCCCTCGGGGTCCTCGCCGGCCTCGTCGGTGTAGCGGGCGAAGGCGTTGAGGCCGGCGCGGGGATCGCCGAGGTGCTCGACCCAGGTCTTGGCGATCCGCTCGAGGAGGAGGCGGCGCTCGGCGCGGTCGTCGGCGGCGAGCAGGAGGATCTCGGCGTGGCGGACGAGGCGGCGGTGATCGGCGGCGCGGGTGTAGAGCTGGAGGAGGCGGCGGTTGATCTGGCGGTTGCCAGGGGCGATCGCCTGCTGGAGCTGCTCGAGCACGCGGGCGGCGGCGGCGGCGTTGTCGAGGTGATCGGCGAGCACCTCGGCGCGCTCGAGGCCGAGCTGGAGGATCTCTTCGTCGGTGTCGACGAGCTCTTGCAGGTTGCCGAGCATCGCGCCGAGGCCGTGCCAGGAGGCGATCGCGCGGTAGATCCGGGTCAAGGCCTCGACCGCGCCGCGGTGGTCGCGGTGGATCCGCAGCACCTTCTCGAAGGCGGAGCAGGCGAGGTCGGGGTCGCTGAGGTGATCCTCGGCGATGTGGCCGAGCCGCATGAGGTAGTCGAGCTGGCGGATCGGCGGGGTGCGGCCGGAGGCGGCGGCCTTGCCGAGCAGGGCGGCGAGCTCCTGGTAGAGCTCGCTGTGCTCGTAGATCGCGGCGATCTTGTCGACGACGTCGAGGTTGTGCGGATCGAGGGCGAGCAGGTCGGCGTAGACGCGGGCGGCCTTGCGCTGGTCGGCGAGGCGGGCCTCGGCGATGCTGGCCATGCGCCGTAAGAGGGGGATCTTGGCGCGCGCGTCGGTGGTGACGCTGAGCTCGCGCTCGAGGGTCTGGTAGAGCTTGTCGTAGCGGCCGGTGGCGATGTAGAGGGCGGCGAGGCGGCGGTGGATCTCTGGATCATCGGCGCGGTAGCCGACGAGCTGATCACAGGCCCAGATCGCGCTCTCGTTGTCTTGCAGCTCGTCCTGCCAGATCTCGGCCATCTGCCGGACGAGCGCCATCTGCTGGGCGGGGCGGCGGGCGGCCTCGTACTGCTGGCGGAGGATGGTGATGAGGCCGCTGTAGTCGCCGACGCGGCGGTAGAGATCGGCGAGGGCGGCCTCGGCGTTGGCGTCGTCGGGGGCGACGGTGAGCAGCTCGCTGAGGAGGTCGATGGCGCGCGCGGGGTCGATGGTGCGCTCGCGGTAGGCCTGGGTGAGCCGGCGGAGCACGGCGAGGCGCTGCTCCGGATCGTGGGCGCGGCGGAGCTCGTTCTCCTGCGATTGGATGAGCTGATCGAGGATGCGGATCCGCTTCTCCAGGCGGGCGATCGGCTCGCGGGGGCGGTAGTCGTTGGGGTAGGCGGCCTGCATGCGCTGCCAGGCGTCGAGGGCGCCGTCGAGGTCGCCGAGGCGGCGCTCACTGATCTCGGCGAGCTCGACGAACTCCTCGGCGAAGGCGGGGTCGTGGAGGGGCGAGCTGGGGCCGCGCACGTTGGCGGCCTGATCGACCTGATAAAGCAAGAGGTCGCGCAGGTGCGACCAGGAGTTCTTGCGCCGCCAGTGCTCTTTGTAGCCCTCGAAGGCGACCCGGTTGAAGGGCTCGCGCTCGAGGACCTTGAAGAAGAAGTAGGAGGCGCGCTCGTCGTTGTGCAGCTCGTCGCGGTAGATCTCGGCGGCGCGGAGGAGGCGGGCGGCGGGGATGGCGTCGGGCTGCTGCTCGGCGTGGGCCTCGAGCAGGCCGACGAGCGCCTCGTAGTCGCCGAGGCTGCCGTAGAGCTCCTCTAGGCGGCGCCAGGCGGGGCCGTCGGGGCCCTCGAAGCGGCTGGCCGCCTCGTAGCAGACGCGCGCCTCTTCGCGGCGGGCGAGGTGGGTCTCGAGCAATTCTCCGCGCTGGATCCAGAGGTCGTAGGCGTCTTCGGGATCGACGAAGCCGAGCCAGCGGTTGTAGAGATCATCGAGCTCGGTCCAGCGCTCGCCGGCGCTGAGCTGCTCGGCGAGCATGGTGCCGGCTTCGTAGTGATCCGGGCGCAGGCTGAGGGTGCGGCGCAGGAGCTTGAGCAGCTCGCGCCCGTCACCTTGCTTATGGGCCAGCTTGGCGGCGCGGAAGAAGATGTCCGCGGCCTTGCCGAGGCCCTCGTCGCTGGCCTTGCCGGAGCCGAGGTAGAGGACGCCGAAGGCGCGCAGCGCCCGGAGGTCGTCAGGGTTGGCCTTGAGGGCGGCCTGGAGGTGGAGGGCGGCGGCGGCGACGTTGTCGTGCTCCTCGGCCTGGATCCGCGCGAGCTGGAGGTGGAGGGCGGTGAAGCGCTCTCGATCGGCGGCGGGATCGAGGCGGGTGAGCTCGGCCTGCATCAGCTCGCTGGCGCGCGACCAGGCGCCGGCGTTGAGGTAGAGGCGGATCAGGGCCTCGCTGGCGGCGCGGGCGCCGGGGTCGCGGGCGAGGGCGCGCTGGTAGAGGAGGATCGCCTCGCGGATCGCCATGAAGCTCTCCTCGAGGAGCTGGGCGAGCGCGATGAGGGCGGCCGGCACGGCGCTGGGATCGCGGCGCTCGAGGTCGTGGATCCGCAGGCGCATCAGGACGGCGCGCTCGCGCGGCCAGTCGAGCTCGGCGTAGAGGACCTCGAGCTGGGCGATCGCGCGCTCGTTGTCCGGCTGGGCCTGGAGGAGGCGGGCGAGCGCGTGCGCGGCGGCGGGGCGATCCTTGACGCGATCGAGGAGGAGCTCGGCCGCTTGGCCGCACAGCTCGGCGATCTTGGGGCGCTGGTCGATGCTGGCGGCGTAGAGGACGAGCAGGGCGGCGAGGCTGCGCCAGTCTTCAGCCTCGCGCAGGCGGCGGCGGAGGGGGATGAAGTCAGCGTCGCCGATCGGGCCGCTGCGGAGGGCGCGGAGCTCCTCGGGCTCGCCCGGGGCCTCGGCCGGCAAGGGGCTCGGCAGGTCGAGGAACGTGGGGGACGTGGCAGCTCGGGCTTCGCTCGCGGACATCGAGGATCCTCCCTGATCCGGCGCGGAAGGGCGCTCGGGCAGAAAATCGCGCCGACCGTATCATGTCCGCGGCCGCGCGCGCGGCCCGAAGCGCGTGATCGTTCGCGCCCTGCCAGCGCGGGGGAAGTCGGGCATACTCCTGCCCTCGTTTGCCCCGCCATCGACCAAAACCCGCCACAACGCCGCCGATGACCTCTGTCGCCGCGGAGGTCCTCACGAGCCGCACGCTGCCGAACGGCGCGCGGATCCTCTGCTTGCCGAGCGCCAGCGATCCAGGAGGGGCGGTGGCGATCCAACTGTGGGTGGCCTCGGGCACGGCGGCGGAGCGGGCGGAGGAGCACGGCTGCGCGCACTTGCTCGAGCACATGCTGTTTAAGCCGCGCGGCGCCGATCGTTCGAGCGGCGATCTGGCGCGCGCGATCGAGACGCTGGGCGGCGACGTGAACGCGTTCACCAGCCACGATGAGACGGTGATCTACGCGACGGTGCCGGCGGCCGGCTGGCACGGGGCGATGAGCGCGCTGCTCGACGCGGCCCTCGCGCCGCGGCTCGACGCGGGGGAGCTGGCGCGTGAGATCGAGGTGGTGGTCGAGGAGATCAAACAGTACGACGACGAGCCGGGGCAGCGCGCCGGGCAGGCGCTGATGAGCATGGTTCACCGGGGGCACGCGTACGCGCGACCGGTGCTAGGCCTGGCGAAGGAGGTGCGCTCGCACGGGGCGCGGCGGCTGCGTGGGTTCCACCGACGCGCGTACGCGGGGCCGCGGCTGACGCTGGTGGTCGTCGGGCCGGTGACGACGGCCGAGGTGCTGGCGGCGGCGCGAGGGCGGCTCAGCGCGGCGGGGGCAGCAGGGCGCGGCGAGCCGCCTTCTGTCGGCTCGGCGCCGAGCGGACGGGTGCGGCTGCGCCGCGAGGACGTGCACGAGGCGCAGATCATGTTTGGTTGGCCGACGCCGGGTTTGGGTGATCCCGCGCTGGCGGCGCTCGACGTGGCGGCGCTGGTGCTGGGTCACGGGGACGCGGCTCGGTTGGTGCGTGAGACCCGGCGGCGCGATCAGCTCGTGACGGACGTGCACGCGCACCTGGATGTGGCGCGTGAGGCGGGCACGTTCGTGATCAGCGCGCGTACGACCAGCGACAAGCTGGCCGCAGCAGGGGCGGCGATCGCCGCGCAGGTGGCGCGGCTGGCGAGCCGCTCCGTGAGCGGGGAAGAGCTGGCGCGGGCGCGTACGGTGCTGGAGAGCGATCGGATCTATCGGCGCGAGACCGCGCAGGGGCAGGCGCACGCGATCGGCTACTACGCGGCGCTGGCGGGCGACCCGGGGCTGGAGGAGGCGTACTTCCAGGCGCTGCGGGCGCTCGACGTGGAGTCGGTGCGCGAGGCGATCGCGGCGCGGTTGGTCCCGGTCGAGGCGCAGATCGTCGCGGTGGTGCCGCAGGAAGAGGTGACGGCGGCGGAGTTGCCGGGCCTGCGGCGGTCGCTTGCCGAGATCGGCAAGGCGCCGGCGCGGCGGTCGCGGCCGGCCGGCAAGGACGGGCTGGTGGCGGCGGAGCTGGCGTGCGGGCTGAAGATCTTCGCGGCGGTGGATCGACGGGTGCCGGTGACCGCGAGCTGGCTGGCCTGGCCGGGGGGGCTCATCGGCGAGCCGGCGGCGTTGGCGGGGCGGGCGGCGATGTTGGCGACGCTGCTGACGCGCGGCCACGCGCGCGCGGACGGGGACACGATCAGCCGCGAGATCGACGGTATGGCGGCTTCGCTCGAGGGGTTCGCGGGGCGCAGTTGCCTCGGGATCCACGGCGAGAGCCTGGCGAGGCACTTGCCCCGGGTGCTGGAGGAGATGGTCGAGTGCGCGCTGACGCCTAGCTTCCCCGAGGACGAGCTGGAGGAGGAGCGGCGGGTGGCGCTCGAGGACTTGACGGCCGATGAGGACGATCTGGGGCAGGTTGCGCTGCGGGCGATGCGGGGGCTGCTCTTCGGCGATCACCCGTTTAGCCGCGATCTGCGGGGGACAAAGGCGGGGCTGCGGGCGATCCAACGCGCCGATCTGATCGCGACGATGAAGCAGAGCTATGGGCTCGGCGGCGGGGTCCTGGCGCTGGCGGGCGACGTGGACGTCGAGGCGGCGATCGAGGTGATCGAGGCGCGGCTCGCCGGAGTCGGCAAGCTGGGGAGGGCGGGGGGCAAGCGCGGCAAGAGCGGGGAGCGTGAGGCCCCTGTGTGGCCGACGCGGGCGCGGCAGCGGCTGCTGCACCGTGAGCGCGAGCAGGCGCACGTAGCGATGGGTTTTCCGGGGCTGACGGTCGCCGATCCGCGGGTGCCGGCGATGGAGGTGTTGATGATGGTGTTGGGGGGGCAGTCGGGGCGGCTGTTCCACGCGCTGCGGGAGGAGGAGGGGCTGGTGTATCAGGTGGACGCGAGCTCCCATGAAGGGGCGAGCGCGGGCCATGTCACGTTGTACGCCTCGACCAGCCAGGCGAAGCTGGGACGCGCGTTGGCGGCGCTGGAGCTCCATGTGGCGAGGATCCGGGAGACGGCGGCCGCGAGCGAGGAGCTGGCGCGGGCGAAGGCGACGCTGATCGGACAGCATCGGATCGGCCTGCAACGACGGGCGCGGATCGCCTCGGCGATCGCTTCCGCGGTGATCTTCGGCTTGCCCGCGGATCACTTCCGTGGCTATGACGAGCGGATACGCGCGGTCACCGCGGAGGAGGTGCTGGCGCTCGCAGGGGAGATCTTTGCGCCTTCACGGCGAGCCCTGGGGATCGTACGTGACCGGACGAGCGCGGCCTTCGGCTGAGATGGGCGCTCGCCGCGATCGGCAAGCAGGTCGAGCTCGCCCGGGCGGTGCGTCGCGCTTCAGGTGAGGCTGAGGACGTAGACGTCGTAGAGGGCGTGGGTCCAGGCCGCGACCGCGAAGCCGCGGAGGTGGTAGACGAGGCCGAAGAAGGCGCCCGCGAGGGCGCGGTAGACGAAGGCGTCGAAGGTGAAGGGCTCCGCGACCGGGCCGACATGGTGGGCGAGGCTGAAGAGCAGCGAGGAGAGGAGCAAGGCGGCGAGCCAGGCGCGGCGCGGGCCGGTGAGGCCAGCGAGCAGCCAGCCGAGCCCCGCCATGCCGAAGAGGCGGAAGATCAGCTCCTCGTGGAGGCCGGCTCCGGCGGAGATCACGAGCACGTCGACTGGGGCGATCCCGCCGCCGATCGCCAGGCGGGGGACGATGTCGGTGAAGCGCTGGATCAACAGGAGGATCAGGGTGCCCATGGTACCGGCGTAAAAGGCCGACTCGGCGAGCATGGGCAGGAAGTCGCCGACGGAGAAGGCGCCGCGGCGGCGGAGGAGGACGAGGATCGCGGCGTAAGTGAGGGTGAGGCCGCCGAGGGTGACGAGGTAGTTGCCTAGATCGCGCTCGCACAGCTCGATGAGGGCGCGGGTGACAAAATCGACGCCGTTCTGGCCGCGGCCGCCGCGGCTGAGGATCCCGAGCTGGTAGGTGAGGAAGAGCGGAAAGACCAAGATCGCGCTGGCGAAGGCGTCGATCCGGCCGGTGAAGTGGCGGACGAGGGGGCTTTGGGGCCGCGGTGGCGGCTTGGGCGGTGGCTGCGGCGGCACGGGCTCTTCGCGGGAGAGCGTGCGTCAAGCGGCGCCGTCGACCAAAGAATCAGCGAGTGCCCCGAGGAGCCGACGTGGCCCGGGCTGGGGCTCAAAAAAAAGAGCCAGTCCGGTGGGGCTGGCTCTCTCTCGCACGACCTGGGCCGCGGCTACCGCTTCTTCTTGGGCTTCGCCTTCTTTGCGGGTGGCTTCTTGGCAGGAGCCTTCTTGGCAGGAGCTTTTTTGGCAGCGGGCTTCTTGGCAGCGGGCTTCTTGGCAGCGGGCTTCTTGGCAGCCGGCTTCTTGGCAGCCGGCTTTTTGGCAGCGGGCTTCTTGGCAGCGGGCTTCTTGGCAGCGGGCTTCTTGGCAGCGGGCTTCTTGGCAGCGGGCTTCTTGGCAGCGGGCTTCTTGGCAGCGGGCTTCTTGGCAGCGGCCTTCTTCGCCGCCTTCTTGACGGCGGGTTTCTTGGCAGCGGACTTCTTGGCGGGGGCCTTCTTCGCCGCCTTCTTGGCGGCGGCCTTCTTCGCCGCCTTCTTGGGGGCAGCTTTCTTGGCGGCGGCCTTCTTGGCGGCGGCCTTCTTGGCGGGGGCCTTCTTGGCGGCGGCCTTCTTGGCAGGAGCCTTCTTGGCGGCGGCTTTTTTGGCCTTCTCAGCCTCCTTGGCCTTCTTCGCCTTGGCGGCGTCTTTGGCCTTCTGAGCCTTCTCTGCTTGCTTGGCCTTCGCGTTCTCTTTGCGGAGGCGCTCGTCCTCCTTGGCTTGGCGCTTGGCCTCGATCGCGCGCTCGCGCTCGTCGATCTTGCGCTGCTTGGCGGCTTCGCGCTCGGCGATCACCCGGAGGCGCTCGTCCTCTTTGGACTTCTCTTTGTCGGCCTGCTTGCGGAGGCGCTCCTCCTCCTTGCGCAGCTTCTCGCTCTCGCGCTCGAGGCGCTTGGACTCGCGCTCAGATTCGCGCTTCTGACGCTCGTTCTCGCGGCGGGCGGTCGCCTCAGCGCGGGCCTCTTCAGCTTCTCGGCGGCGGTCTTCGCGCTTCTTCGCGGTGGCAGCCTCTTCTTCGCGCAGGCGCTGCTCGCGTTCAGCGGCGATCTGCTCGGGGGAAGGCCCGAGCTCGATGCCGAGGAGCGCTTGCACCTCGTCGTGGGGGACCCGCTCTGGTTGGCGATCCTCTTCGGTCTCGCCGCGGCCGTGGATCAAGGTGCGGGGGAGATCGCCGCGGAAGGTGATCTCGAGCTTGTTGTCGCCCAAGATCTCGCTGACGTAGCCCACGCCAAAGGTGGGGTGGACGACGACCTGGTGGGCCTGGAAGACGCTCTTGGGGCTGTAACGCACCGCGAGGGTGGCGTCGTACGCCTGCACGGCCTCGATCCAGGTGAGCTTCTTTGGGGTCTTACGGCGCACGGCGAGGGGCTCGGGGTTCTCGTCCTCGCGGCCGCGAGGGGTCTTGAAGGAGTGGGTGTCGCCGCAGACTCCGCATTGCACCCGCCGGATCTCTTCCCCGTAGCTCTCGAGGATGACGTGAGTGGTGTCCGCGCGGCACTTCGGGCAGTAAGCCTCGATTTCGCCGCCATTGGAGCTCTGGTTGCCACCGAAGTGACTCTCGAAGATCTGATCCATGGCCAATCTCCGACCCAAAGGCCGTTTCGTCGTCGCCTAGCACGCTACGGTGCCCAAAACAAGCCTGGACGCCCCCACAATCGGGGCCGGAGGCGGCCTGCAGCGCCCTTCGTCGTGCTGGCGTATCGCATAACACCGCCCTTGGCGAAAATACAGGGAAATGTAGGCGGGGCTACAGCGCCTCGTCCTCGCCGTGCCCTAGGGCGGCGCCTTCGAGCTGGGCCTGGGCTGTGAGCGTGTGGGTGAGCTTCTCGACGTCCGTGAGGGTGTTTCGGGCGCGCTCCGCGAGGGCGCCGAGCTCGCGGCAGACGACCCGAAACGCGCGCCCGTGCTCGCCCGCCTGCGCGGCGATGATGTTGCCGTTGAGGGCGAGGAGCTGGAGGCGGCGGGCGACGTCGTCGAGGAAGTGGGCGATCGCCTCGATGCCGTCGGCCCAGGCGGCGCGGCGCTCGCCGCCAGCGGCGCGGCTGGCCGAGACGCTCAGCAGCTCAAAAAAAGTGCCCTCGTCTTGGTAGACCTCGAGGATGCCGATCGGCCGATCATCGGGGGTGCTGGCGGCGTAGAGGGGGCGGGCGATCACCAAATAGGTGGCGTCGCCGCGGACCAACTTGCCGCGGAAGACCTCGCGGCGGCGTAGGACGACGTCGACGAGCTCGGCGTCGGCGAATTGATCGAGGGGCGGCGCGCGGCCAGAGTCGAGGGTGGAGGCGGCGGCGATCCGACGGTTGCCGAGGTAGATGGCGTAGCCGAGGCTGGTGGCCCGGACAAAGGGCGCGAGCAGGGCGTCGTTGCCGTTGATCCGCTCGTCGCCGGCGAAGAGCTCGTTCTGGGCGCGCCGCAAGGGCCCGAGGTCGTGGAGGTGGCGGCTGAGCAGCTCGGTCGCGGCGAGCCCTCGCTCGGCGATCCGCCGCCGCAGCACCGCCCACACCGCCTCCAACAGCTCGTTATGGCCCGTCACATCGCTCACGTGCCGCCAGCCTAACAAGGTATGGGGCCGTATGGTAGGCACTCGCCCTATGAATGAGCCCCACAGGCCCGTGTTAGGCCAGTTGCCGCCGAGGGTGCGGATCGCGCCGAGTCCGACCGGCGACCCCCACGTCGGCACCGCGTACATCGGGCTCTTCAACTACGTGTTCGCGCGCAAGTACGGCGGGCAATTTGTGCTGCGTATCGAAGATACGGACCAAGAGCGCTCGACGGCGAGCAGCGAGGCGGCGATCCTCGAGGCGCTGCGCTGGCTGGGGCTGCGCTGGGACGAGGGCCCGGACGTGGGCGGGCCGCACCACCCGTATCGCCAGTCGGAGCGGCTGGCGATCTATCAGGCGCACGTCCAGCGGCTGCTGGCGAGCGGCCACGCGTATCGCTGCTTCTGCGGGCGAGAGCGCCTCGAGGAGCTGCGAAAGGTGCAGCTCGCGGAGAAGCAAGACGTGCTCGGGTATGACGGGCGCTGCCGGGCGTTGGATCCGGCGGAGGCGGCGGCGCGGGCGGCGGCCGGGGAGGCGTGCACGGTGCGCCTGCGGGTTCCCAAGGAGGAGGGGCGAGTGACCGCCTTCGACGACGATCTGCGCGGCGAGACGATCACGATCGAGAACCGGCTGATCGACGACCAGGTGCTGCTGAAGTCGGACGGCTTCCCGACCTACCACCTGGCGAACGTCGTCGATGACCACTTGATGGAGATCACCCACGTGATCCGCGGGGAGGAGTGGATCACGTCGACGCCGAAGCACGTGCTGCTGTACCAGGCGTTCGGCTGGACGCCGCCGCGCTTCTACCACTTGGGGCTGCTGCGCAACGCGGATCGATCGAAGCTGTCGAAGCGCAAGAACCCGGTCTCGATCTTCCACTACCGCGACCTCGGCTATATGCCGGAGACGCTGCTGAACTTCATGGGGACGCTGGGCTACAGCATGGGCGGGGACGTCGAGCGCTTCACGATCGATGAGATGATCACGCACTTCGACTGGGCGCGGGTGAGCCCGGGCGGTCCGGTGTTCGATCCCGACAAGCTGGACGCGTTCAGCGGGGCGGACATCCGAGCGCTGGATGTGGAGGCGTTGCTGGGCCGGATCAGCGCGACGGTGCTGGCGCCGGAGCGGCTGAAGGGGCTGCTGGCGCACGCGCAGGGGCGGATCGCTCGCTTGGACGACTTCATCCCGTATGTGTCGTTCGCGTTCGGCGGGGCGGTGGACTACGCGCCGGTGATCAGCCACGTGAAGGCGATCAAGGGGCGCGGCCGCGCCCAACTGATCGCGATCCTCGAGGAGTACGCGCAGGAGATCGAGCGCGACCGGGAGGCGCGGAGCTTCGAGGCGCTGGCGCTGGAGTCGTTCAGCCGGGGGTTCTGCCAGGCGAAGGGCTGGAAGCCGAAGGAGCTGTTCGCGCTGCTGCGGATCGCGGTGACCGGGCGGACGGCGGCGCCGCCGCTCTTCGACACGATGGCGCTGTGCGGCAAGGACCGCTGCCGGCTGCGGATCCGCGGGATGATCGCGGCGCTGCAAGCGGAAGCTGACTGGTAGGACAGGTCTGTCTCGATCAGGCTTGGCGAAGATGCGCGAGCGGGCCGCTGCCGAGCGCCGGCAGCTCAACCCCTACATGCGTAGGTGGGCACCACGGTTGCTGCTTCGGGCTTCTCGTCGGACGAGCCTGCACACCTGCAGCTAGGGGCGGTTCCCCGGTTGAACAAATTGTAGGATGAACTTAGGGCCTCCTTTGCAGCAACCCGCTCGCCCCTCCAAGCTAGCAGTCTTTCCTCGGGTTGGCTCGTGCGGCGATCGACTCACAAGACGCGCGCGTCGAGCGAGCGCTCGGCTTGACAAACGAGCGCCTTGACGGCGACGCCCATGGCGGCGAAGCGCGGATCTTGGGTGTGGCCGAGCTGGTAGCGCTTGTAGATCTGCTGGGCGACGACGGCGGTCTTGAAGAGGCCGAAGGCGTAGTAAAAGACGATGTGCTCGAGATCGCGGCCGCTCCGCTCGGCGTAGCGCTCGGCGAGCTGTCGGCGCGTGAAGGAGCCAGGGGCGGCGGTGGGGCCGAAGGCGAGCGCCTGGAGCGCTGGCGGATCTCCGGGCTCGATCCAGTAGGCGAGCGCGGTGCCGAGATCCATGAGCGGATCGCCGACGGTGGACATCTCCCAGTCGAGCACGCCGCGCACGCGGGTGAGGTGATCGGGATCGAGGACGAGGTTGTCGTACTTGAGGTCGTTGTGGATCAACGCGGGCGCGCCCGCGGGCGGGATCTGGGCGTGGAGCTGATCGATCACGCGATCGATCGCGGGGTGATCGTCGGTGCGTGCGTCGCGGTAGCGCTGCGTCCAGCCGTGCACCTGGCGGGTGACGTAGCCGTCGGGGCGGCCGAGCTCGTCGAGGTGGTGGGCGCGGAGGTCGAGGCCGTGGAGGCCGACGAGCACGTCGATGAAGGCGCCGCAGAGGGCCTCGGCGAGGGCGGGCGTGAGCTCGAGCCCGGGCGGCAGGCGGCGGCGGAGGATGACGCCGGTGAGCCGCTCCATGAGGTAGAACGGCGCGCCGAGCGGCCCAGGATCGCCGCAGAAGTGGAGCGGCCGCGGGGCGAGCGGCCAGGCGGGGGCGAGGCGGTTGAGCACGCGGAACTCGCGCGACATGTCGTGGCCGCTGGCGACGTGGGCGCCGAGGGGAGGGCGGCGGAGCACGAGCTCGCGGCCGTCGACGCGGAGCAGGTAGGTGAGGTTGGAGTGGCCGCCGGGGAATTGTTCGGCGGCGATCTCAGCGGCTTCGGGGAGATCGAGGGCGGCGCGCAGGTAGGGGCCCAGACGGGCGAGATCGAGCGCCTCTCCGGGGCGCGTGGGGGCGGGGCGGTCGATCCATGCGTGGCTCATCGGACAGGTCCCTCGAGGCGGGTGGCGCGGGCGGCGGCGCTGAAGATCCGGCGGGCGACGACGGCCTTGTGGACCTCGTCGGGGCCGTCGTAGATCCGGGCGCCGCGCTCGCGGGTGTAAAAAAAGGCGAGCACGGTGTCGTCGGTGAGGCCGAGGGCGCCGTGGGTCTGGATCGCGCGGTCGAGGACCTGACCGAGCAGCTCGGCGACGTGGAATTTTATCAAGGAGACCTGCTCGCGGGCGGCGGCGAAGCCGCGCTGGTCGATGAGCCAGGCGGTGTGGAGGACGAGCAGGCGGGCGGCGTCGATCCGGGCGCGCGACTCGGCGACCCAGGTCTGGATGGTCTGCTTGCTGGCGAGGGGGACGCCGGGCTCGAGCTCGCGGGTCCGGGCGCGCTCACACATGAGATCAAAGGCGCGCTGGCAGATCCCGAGCCAGCGCATGCAGTGGTGGATCCGGCCGGGACCGAGGCGCTCTTGGGCGATCTGAAAGCCGGCGCCCTCGGGGCCGATCCGGGCCTCTAGGGGCACGCGGCAGGCCTCGTAGCGGAGCTCGGCGTGGCTGTCGTAGCCGCCGCCGGCGTGGCCGAAGATCGGGATGTTACGGACGTGGACGAATCCGGGGGTGTCGGTGGGGACGAGGAACATGCTGGCGCGCCGGTGCGGCTCAGCGTCGGGATCGGTGATCGCCATGACGATCGCGAAGGCGGCGCCCTCGGCGGAGGAGGTGAACCACTTGTGGCCGTCGATGATGTAGCCGTCGGCGCCCTTGCGGGCGGCGCAGGAGAGCTGGGTGGGGTTGGAGCCGGGGTGCTCAGGCTCGGTCATCGAGAAGCAGGAGCGGAGCTGGCCGGCGGCGAGGGGGAGGAGGTAGCGGGCGCGCTGCTCGTCGCTGCCGTAGCGGTGGAGCAGCTCGATGTTGCCGGCGTCCGGGGCCTGGGCGCCGACGACGTAGTGGCCGAAGGGGCTGTAGCCGAGCTGCTCGCTGACGAGCGCGTGATCGAGGAGCGAGAGGCCGAGGCCGCCGAGCTCTTTGGGGATCTGCGGGCCCCAGAGGCCGGCGCGGCGGGCTCGCTGGCGGAGTTGATCGAGCTCGGACTCGCTGGCCAAGAAGCCAGCGCGTAGGAGCGCCGGCTCGCGCGGGAGCAGCTCCTGGTGGATGAAGGCGCGGAGCTCGGCGAGCAGGGCGGCGGCGGCCGGGGGGATCGAGAAGTCCATGGCTGCGGCGAGCGTAGCAGGCGGTCGCGCGGAGGTGGGCGCGCGGCGGTGGGCGCGGCCAGCGAGGCGGGGCTCAGGCGACGGCGAGGCCGAGGGCGCGGCGGAGCTCGAAGTAGGCCTCGCTGACGCTGTAGATGATCAGCTCCTTGAGGGCGTCCTTGCCGATCAGGTTGCCGGCGCGCTGCTCCCCGGCGATCGCGTGGGCGGCGGCGCCGAGGTCGTTGGCGAGGATGAAGGCGAAGCGGTAGCAGGCGACGGCGGCGCCGCGGGCCCAGATCTTGACGTCGGTGGCGTCGAGCTGGCGGGCGAGCTGCTTGACCTGCTCGAGCGCGGCGGGGGTGGTGCGGCCCTGCAGCTCGGCGACGACGGGGGCGATGCCTTGGGGGATGTCGCCGCCGCGATCGGCGAGGAGCGAGCAGGCGACGAGGATCTGCTTGAGGTTCTCCGGGGAGCGCTCGAGCGCGAGGAAGGCGTACAAGGGGGCGTAGAGCTCGAAGACGGCGCGGGCGACCTCGAAGGTGATCTCGGCGTCTTCGCGCTCGCGGAGCAGGCCGGCTTGGGCGATGAGCACGGGGCGCGGCTCGCCGCCGCCGCCGCGGGCGCTGATGAGGAGGGCGTCGCCTGCTTCACCTGGCTGAAAGTACAGCTCAGGCTGGGCGACGCCGAGGAGCGCGCAGACCTGGACGAGCGCCTGAGCGGCGGGGCTGGGGCTCTCGCTGGTGTCGATGAGCTCGGCGCCGCGGAGGCTGGGCGGGCGCGGCTTGCTGCGCCAGGAGATCAGCGCGGGCATGAGGTAGGCGAGCATGTTGGTGACGAGCGGCGCTTGATCGCCGGGGAGGATGCAGCGGCGGATCAGATCGTCGGTGACGCGGCCGCGCGCGCGGCGATAGGCGGCGGCGGGGTAGCGGCCGCAGAGCGCCTGCTCATCGGCGTCGGCCTGCTTGAGGAAGACGAGCGCCCTCGCGACGCAGTACGCGTTGTCGAGCAGGCCGCCGTCTCGGTACATCTGGAAGAGGCGGTGGTAGCTGGGGTAGTGGGAGGGATCGAGGCGGATGAGGGTGTTGTGCTCTTGGATCAGGCGGTCGCCGAAGCCGGCCCAGTCCTCACGGGCGAGCGACTCGAGGAGCTCGCAGCGGATCAAGTGGCGCTGCATACCAGCGGGATCGAGGCTGATCGCGACGTCGAGGGCGCGTACGGCGGAGCGGAAGTCGCCGAGGCGGGTGCGGTAGATCTCGGCCAAGTTCTGCCACAAGAGGCACTTGAGCGGCGATGTGTCGTCGGCCTGGAGGCGGTTGATCATCTTGCGATAGGCGCGCTCGAGGGCCTTCCAGTCGCGCTTCTGGGTGATCAGGGTGTCGATCGCCTGGAAGGCCTTGAGGGCGCTGGGGTCGTCGCGGAGGACGAGGTCGAAGCGCTCGAGCGCGGCGCTCGGATCGCCCAGCTCGTCGCGGAGCAGGACGGCGGCGGTGTAGTGGTACTTGGCGCGCCGCGCGGCGTCGCCCTCGAGGACGACGAGCTGATCGAGGATCGGCATCACCTCGGTCCAGCGCTTGGCCGCGGTGTGCAGCTCGAGCAGGGTGTGGAGGAGGGTGAGGTCCTTGGGGCGGAGCTCGTGGGCGCGCTGGTAGGCGGCGATCGCCCGGCCAGGCTCGCCGAGGCGGTGGCGGAAGAGATCGCCGATCTCGCGGAACATGTCGGCGCGCTCGTCGCCCTTGAGGTGGCCGAGGATCGCCTGACGGACCTTGAGCGCGGCGGGCCAGTCCTTGCGCTCGGTGTGCGCGGCGAGGGCCGCGTCGAGCGCGGGGCGCGACTTCGGGTCGACATCGAGGGCCTTCTTGAGGTTGCCTAGGCCGAGATCAGGGCTGCCCTCGGCGCGGTCGATCTCGGCGAGCTTGACGTAGATGGCGGCGCGCGCCTCGCCCTCGCGCTTGCTGAGGAGGCGCTCGTAGGCGCGCTTGGCCTCGTCCCAGGCCTCGCGGGCCATGGCGACGTCGCCGGCGCCTTGGAGGGCCAGCACGCTGTCGGGGTCGAGCTCCAGGGCGCGCTTGAAGTGCTTGGCGGCGCGCGGGAGGTTGCCGAGGCTCCGGGCGATGGTCGCGGCGCGCACCAAGATGCCGACCTGGCTGGAGGGGCGGAGGTCGAGGGCGTCGAGCTTGCGGACGAGGGCGTCGAAGATCGGCGCGGCGGCGAGGTAGTTCTTGGCGTCGTAGTAGATCTTGCCGAGCACGGTGCCGACGCGGGTGTTCTCCGGGTCGAGCTCGACGACGCGGGCGAGCATGGCGACCGCGCGCTCCTTGATCTGGAGCTTCTCCAGCCAGATGAAGCCGGCCTCGGTGGCGCGCTCGATCCGCTCGTAGTTGCTGGCGGTGTGCTCGACGATCTGCTCGAGCACCTGCGCGAGCTCGAGCCACTCGTGGCGGGCGCGGAAGATCTCGGCGAGCAGGCTGAGCGCGGGGAGGTTGGCGGGGTCGAGCTCGGTGGCCTGGAAGAGGCGGACGATCGCTTGATCGGTGTCGCTGAGCTTGTTGTGGAGGAGGCCGCCGAGGTGGGCGAGCTCGACGGCGCTGCGGGCCGGGTCCGTGCAGAGCTCGATGAAGCGCTCGAGGAAGGTGATCGCGTCGTCGTGCTCGCCGATCCGCTCGAGCGCGCGGCTGAGGCCGAGGTGGGCCTCGAGGTCGTCGGGGGCGAGCTCGAGGACGGCGCGGAAGGACTCGATCGCGCGCTCATAATTGAGGAGGGAGGCGAGGTAGACGTTGCCGAGGGCGGAGCGCAGGGTGACGCGAGCGTCGTCGTCGACGGCGAGCTGTAGGCGGCGCTCGTAGACCTCGACGAGCTCGCGCCAGCGCTCGTTGGCGAGGTTGGACTCGCCGATCTGGAACCACGCGTAGTCGCGGGCCTGGCGGATCCACTGGCGCCAGCGCTCGGCGTCGGGGGTGTCGGTGGCGGGGCCGGCCATGGTCGCGAGGGCGCGCTCCATCTTGTCGAGCACGCTGAGCTGCTCGCGCGGGTCGCTGGCGCCGGCGAGCATCGCCTGGAGGGCCTCGATCGAGTAAAAGAGGGCGCTGTCGCGGGTGGGCTGATCGCCGACCTGAGAGAGGGGGCCGCGGAGGGCGGCGGTGACCTTGACGCGGCGCGCGACCTCGCCTTCGGCGTTGATCTCCGTGATCGCCTGCTCGAGCGCGGCGGCGTCGGCGAAGCGATCGGCGGGGCGCTTGGCGAGCAGCCTCAGGACCAGCTCCTCGACGGCGGGCGGGATCTCGGCGTCAGCGGCGATGTTGTGGAGCGGCGCCGGCGCGGCCATCTTGTGGAGCGTGGCGACCTGGTGCGGTCGGGCGCCGGAGAAGGGGACGCCGCCGATCATGAGCGTGTAGAGGATGACGCCGAGGGAGTAGATGTCGGCGCGGGCGTCGATCGGCGAGCCCTGCGCCTGCTCCGGCGACATGAAGAAGGCGACGTCGAGGAGGCTGTCGGGGCTGTCAGGGGTGATCCGATCGGCGGGGCTGAGGCCGAAGGAGAGGAGCTTGAGGTGATCGGCGCCGTCAGGGTGGCGCACCATGAAGCAGTTGGAGGGGCGTAGGCCGCCGTGGACGACGCCCTTGTCGTGGGCCGCGCGGAGGCCTCGGACGATCTGAAGGGCGAGCTCGCGGGCGCGGCGCCAGGGCATGCGGTGGACGCGGCGCCTGAGGGCGCGCAGATCCTCGCCGTCGAGCAGCTCGCTGATCAGATAGATCTGACCCTCGGCGGTGGTGCCATAGTCGATGAGGCGGGCGATGTTGTCGTGGCGCAGCAGCGAGAGGACGCGGGCCTCGCGGAGGACGCGGCCGGCGAAGGTCTGATCGATGGAGCGCTCGAGATCGATGAGCTTGAGGGCGACGCGCTTGCGCAGGGTGGTCTGCTCGGCGATGAAGACGTGGCCAGAGTCGCCGTCGCCGAGGTGCGACTGGATCGTGTACTTCTTCGCCAAGACGGCGCCCACGCTGGGCAAGGTCGCTCCCACGACGTGCGATGAATTTTTCATGGCGTTCATCGGCACCATAGCCGATGTGATCGCGATGGTTGCAGGTGCAATCGCGTGCGGCGGCGGGGCGCGATGTCGCTCGAGGTGGATCGGCGAGGCGCGGCGGCGCGCGGAGCGAGGGGCGAAATCGTGCGAGGCGGGCGGAAACGCTCGGCGCGGCGCGCTACTTCTTGCAGGTCTTGAGGGCGGCGGCGACGGCGGGGGTGCTCTTGTGCGAGGCGGCGGCGGCGCGGGCTTGATCGTCGCGGCCGAGCGCGCAGAGGGCGGCGACGCGGATCTCTACGCGCTGAGCGACGAGCTGCGAGTCGGGGAATTCGCGGGCGTGCTGGTCGGCGGTCGCGAGCGCCTGCAGGGGACGCGAGGCGAGGTTCTTCTTGGCCGAGCTGAGCATCTCGAGCTCGTAGAGGACGCGGCTGGAGTCGTTAGGGCCGCGCTTGTTGGCGGGCAAGCCGGCGTTGGGATCCTCCTTGTCGGGCTTGGGGGTGCTGGGCTTGGGGGTGCTGGTCTTTGGGGCAGGTGTGCTCGAGCTCGGGGGCTTGCTCGTGGTGGTCTTGGGGGTGACCGGGGACTTGGTCGGCGGGACCTTCTCGGGCTCTGGCGGCGGGAGCTCGGGCCCTAAGGGCTCTTGAGGATCGTCGGGGAGGGGCTCCGGCTCTGGCTCTGGCGGCGGGGGCTCTGGCTGTGGCTCTGGCTGTGGCGGCGCGGGGCGGGCTGCGACGGGGAGGTCGATGGGGAGCTCGATGACGCCGAAGTAGTGGAGGCCGAAGGTGGTGCCTGCGCCGAGGAGGAGCGCGGCGAAGGCGAGCTTGAAAAAGAGCGGCGCCCCGCGGCGGCGGGTGAGCGCGGAGGGCTCGTCGAGATCGCCCTCGAGGTCGTTGGAGAATGAGGTCGGGCCGCGGCTGGGCTGGGTCGGCGGGGAGAATTCGTTGGAGAAGGTCCTTCCGCCCGCGGCGGCTGGCAGCGGGCCGAGCTCGTTGGAGAAGCTGGCGTTGGACGGGCGCGGGCGGGCCGCTGCTTGTTGCTGAGGCGGGGAGGCGAAGGGGCTGTGCGGCGGCGGCTGTTGCGGTTGTGGCGGGTAGGAGGCGAAGGGGCTGTGCGGCGGCGGCTGTTGCGGCTGTGGCGGGTAGGAGGCGAAGGGGCTGTGAGGGGGCGGTTGTTGTTGTTGTTGTTGTTGTTGTTGTTGCTGGTGTTGTTGCGGGTAGGAAGTGAAGGGGCTGTGAGGCGGCGGTTGTTGCGGTTGCGGGTAGGAGGCGAAGGGGCTGTGCGGCGGCGGCTGTTGCGGCTGCGGCGGCTGTTGCGGCTGCTGCGGGTAAGAGGCGAAGGGGCTGTGCGGCGGCTGTTGCGGCTGTTGTGGTTGCTGCGGTTGCGGCTGCGGCGGGTAGGGTGCGAAGGGGCTGTGCGGCGGCTGTTGTGGTTGCTGTGGTTGCTGCGGTTGCGGCTGCGGCGGGTAGGGCGCGAAGGGGCTGTGCGGCGGCTGTTGTGGTTGCTGCGGTTGCGGCTGCGGCGGGTAGGGCGCGAAGGGGCTGTGCGGCTGTTGCGGCTGTTGCGGCTGTTGTGGTTGCAACTGCGGCGGGTAGGGCGCGAAGGGGCTGTGCGGCGGCTGTTGCGGCTGTTGTGGTTGCGGCTGCGGCGGGTAGGGTGCGAAGGGGCTGTGCGGCTGCTGCGGGTGCTGGGCGAAGCCAGGTTGAGGCTGCTGGGGGTAGGGGGCGAAGGGGGCCCCAGGCGGTTGCTGGGGCGGCTGGGGTACTTGTTCGGGATAGGGGACGAACGGGCTCCCAGGCGGTTGCTGGGGCGGCTGGGGCACTTGTTCGGGATAGGGGACGAACGGGCTCCCAGGCGGTTGCTGGGGCGGCTGCGGCTGCTGTTGGGGATAGAGGGCGGCAGGAGGCTCGGGTTGCGCTTGCTGCGGGTAGGGGACGAAGGGGCTGGCGGCCCGTTGTGGGGGCGGCGGGTGCTGGAGTGGATGCGGATGCGAGGTGGCGGGGGGCGGCGGGAGCAGCGGCGTGGGCGGGGCGAGCGGCGGCGGCGGGAGTAGCGGCTGCTGTGCGGTGAGCGGCGGCGCCGGGATGAAAGCGCCAGGGACCATGGCCGGCTGCTGCTGCGGCGCGGGCGCGTGCGTGCCGGGGACCAGCGTGGTCTTCACGGCGCGCGCCTGGGGCGCTGCGCCCGCCGGAGCGGCCTCCATTTGCTTGACGAGAGACGCGGGCAGGTGCCACTGAGCGCCGTCTTGCGGGGGAGAGGAGGGCGGGTTCTTCGAGTTCGTCACGCGAGGAGGCGAGTGTCCCGCGAAGCGCAATTCGGCGCAAGGCGCGTGGGCCGCGATCGCGGCGACGATGGGGGGAGATCGTCGCGCGCCCTCGCTGGGCTCGGACGGCGCGCGGCGCGGCGAGTGCGGTGCGGTGGTGAGCGGGGGGAGGAGGTGAGCGCTTTGCTGAGGTGTGCTCCGGCGTGATCGTGATCGTGATCGCGATCGTGATCGCGATCGCGATCACGCGAGCAGGTCCGATCGTGATCGCGGACGCGGCGGTAGCTGTCGGCGCGCGGCCCGTGAAGATCGGGGCGTACAACCGCCTAGGGGTAGCGGCTCGCGAATTCGCGTGCTCGTTCGCGCGTGATCGCGAGCGCGCGGAGGCGCGATCACGGCTCGGCGCGCGCGCTGATGCGTCGCCGCGGACGAGCGATCGTCGGCCTTGATCGCGTGAGGTCAGCGGATGGGAAGGTGCGACTACGAGGCGCGTTGCTGAGCGCGTGCGCGGTGAATTTTTGCTGGCGATCGCGGGGGCTTACATCCACGATGGTGTGGCTTGCGAGCCGCGGCGGTGATGAGAGGGCGCTTAGGGGGCGATCGGAGAGCTTTGCGATGCCGATGACGCTGCTGGCACATCAACGTGTAGGAAAGATCCTGCGCGGCAAGTGGCACCTCGACCGTCTCATCGACGTCGGCGGGATGGCCGCTGTGTATGAGGCGACCCACCGCAACGGGACGCGGGCGGCGATCAAGATGCTGCACCCGAAGTTCGTCTCGGACGTGCAGGCGCGGACGCGCTTCCTCCGCGAGGGTTATGCGGCGAATCGGGTCGGGCACCCGTGCGCGGTGACCGTGCTCGACGACGACTCGACGGAGGAGGGCGACGTCTACCTGGTGATGGAGCTGCTCGACGGGGAGTCGCTCGAGGCGCGGATCAGCCGCGATCAGGTGATGAACCCGGTCGATGTCCTGGCGATCGCCGACCAGCTCTTGGACGTGCTGACCTGCGCGCACGCGAAGGACATCATCCACCGCGACATCAAGCCGGCGAACGTGATGCTGACCCGCAATGGGATCGTCAAGCTGCTGGACTTCGGGCTCGCGAGGGTGCGTGAGCTGCCGGCGATCGCGGGGGTGCACAGCGCTGAGATCGTCTTCGGGACGGTGGCGTACTGCTCGCCCGAGGCGGCGCGGGCGAACAACGAGGCGATGGACGGGCGCGCGGATCTCTGGGCGGTGGCGGCGACGATGTTCCGGGCGCTGGCGGGCCGCACCGTGCACGGGATGGACGGATCGGTGATCGACCGGCTGATCCGCGCGGCGAAGAACCAGGCGCCTTCACTGGCTGAGTTCGCGCCGAACCTGCACGTGCGGGTCACGGAGGTGATCGACCGCGGGTTGATGTTCGACCCTGATGATCGTTGGCCGAGCGCTGGGGTGATGCAGGCGGTCGTACAGGACGTGCTCAGCGAGATCATGGAGGAGACCGGCGCGCCGCCGTCGCTGTTCTATCAGCCAGGTCTGAGCCAGATCGGGCGCAACGCGCACGGCGGCCTGGGGCCGCAGATGCCGATCTCAGGCGCGACCACGCCGACGCCGCGGCCGACGCCGTTCCGCGCGGCGGCGCCGACGCCCTCGCCGAGCCCGTACCCGTACCCGACGCCCTCGGCGCGGCAGAACCCGCTGAACCAAGGGCCAGCTCAGCGGCAAGCTCCGGCTCAGAGCCCGCTGAACCAGGTCGCCACGGCCCCGCAGAACCCGCTTAACCAGGTCGCCACGGCCCCGCAGAACCCGCTGAACCAGGTGCGCGCGCAGAACCCGTTGAATCAGGTGCGCGGGCAGAACCCGCTGAACCAGATCGCGGGGAGGCAGCCGCAGCCGCAACAGCAGCAGCCGCAACAACAGAAGCAGCAGCAACAACAACCACAGCGGGCGATGAACAGCCGGACCGCGTCGTATACGCCGGTCGGGTGGGGACAACCCGAGGGCCCGAGCGAGGAGGCCGCGTCGACTTCGCCGGAGGCGCGGACGTCGTGGGCGAAGATCGACGTCGATCCCGATGAGATCGACGCGGGGGACACCGGGATCGATCTGACGATCACGATCGATGAGGACGAGGACGAGGAGGAGGAGCAAGAGATCGTCGCGCCGCCGCCGAAGCACGGTCGGCGGGATACGGTTCGAGATATGCGCGACACGCTCGGGCGCCGTGAGGGCCTCGGGGCGCTGCGTGACGCGACGCCGCGCCCGAGCGCGCAGAGCCGCGGCGCGGCGCTGGAGGTCGAGATCGATGAGGATGTGGCGGGCGGCGAGATCGAGATCGAGGTCGGATCTTCGGCGACGATGTCGCGTGAGGCGTTGACGCGGCCGATCACGGCGCCGCAGACGCCGATCTCGGGGCAGATCGGCGGCGCGCCGTCGCCGGTGGTGGCGCCGCCGGTCGCTCGGTCGGCGACGGCGCCGCCAGCGGTCGCCGCGCCAGTAATAGCGCCGCCGGTGATGGCGCCGCCGGTGATGGCGCCGCCGGTGATGGCGCCGCCGGTGGTGGCGCCGCCGGTGGTGGCGCCGCCGGTGATGGCGCCGCCGGTGGTGGCGCCGCCGGTGGTCGCCGCTCCGGTGAAGCCGCCGACGGTCGATCGACCCGATCTGTCCCGATCGATGGTGATCCCAGAGCTGTCTACAAAGACAGCCTCGAACCCAGACAAGACGATGCGGGTGGCGATCCGGCCGCCGACGGCGCTGCCAGAGATGGAGCCGCCGCGGGTGCACGCGCCGAGCGTGGCGCCTGCGGAGGCGCGGCCGCGTCAACCACCGGCGGCGCCGCCAGGTCCGCCGCCAGGTCCGCCGCCAGGGCCGCCAGGGCCGCCGCCAGGGGCGAGGGGCGGACCTCCGCCGGCGCCGAGCGTCGGCTCGAGGGGCGCACAGCCGCCAGCGCCGCCAGCCCAGGCGCCGAAGCCCGATCCGCGTAAGACGATGCGGATCGAGCGATCGTCGCTGAATCTGCCGGATCTGCCGCTGCTGCCGAACAAGCCGAAGCCGCCCGGCGGCAGCAAGTAGCCCGCGGGATCAATCCTGGGTGAGCGACTTGTTGTAGAGATCGACGCCGGACTGCGGGTCGAGGTAGCGGACGTTGACGGCGTTGGCGTCGGGATCAAAGGTGAGGATCACGGCGCGCGGCTTGTGTACGTCGTAGTCGAACTGCGGCGGTCCGAGGCCGTTGAGCAGCTCGGGGATCGGGTTCTGGTTGCCGCTGGTGACCGCGATCTCGCGGGTGCGCTGGGAGAGCTTGGTGCCCATCGGCTCGAGGCGCGAGACGAAGCAGACGTGGAAGTCGCCGGAGAGGAACCAGACGTTCGTGATGTCGTTGGTGTCGATGTGGTCGAGGAGCTCCTGGCGTTGCCCTGGATATCCCTCCCAACGATCGTTGGCGGCGACGTCCCAGATCGTCGGCATGTTGGTGATCGGGACCGAGTTCATGACGATCTTGAAGTGGCAGGGGCTCGTTAAGAGGCGCTCCTTGAGGAAGGCCATCTGCGCGGGGCTGATGTACTGGTCGATCGAGGGGCGGCGCTCGTAGCGGCAGTCGAGGACGATGATCTCGGCGGTGAGGCCCCAACGGAAGGTGCGCCAGAGGCGATAGTTGGGCCCCTCGGCGTCGACGGGTAGGACCTCGAAGAAGGCGTCGAGGGCGTTCTGGCGCTTCTCTAGCTGCTGCGGGTTCATGGTCTCGCGATCGAAGTTGCTGTTGTCGTCGATCTCGTGATCATCCCAGGTGATGTACATGCCGGCGCGGGCGAGCGCGAGCTTGTAGCCCTCGGCGCCGAGGTACTTGCGCCAGCTCGCGCGGAACTCGGCGAGGGTGGTGGCGCCGTCGTTGTAGGCCATGTCGCCGAGGTGGATGAACATGTCGTAGTACTCGTCGGCGGTGACGAGCATGGACGGCCAATTCAGCGAGGAGCCGTTGCAGGAGGCGAGCGCGAGGGTGAGGGGCTCGAGCGCGTCTTCGGCGATCGCGGTGCGAAACTCGCCGATCAGGCTGCGCGCGGTGAAGGCGTCCGGCTGGCCGACGAAGACGGCGTAGTAGTACCAGGTGCCTGGGCAGAGCCCGGCGACGCTGACCTTGAGGTAGCCGTCGGCGGTGGGGGTGACGGGGGCCTCGTCGATGAGGGCGACGGTGCCGGGGGCGCCGCCGCTGCGCCAGATCCGTAGGGTCTTGGGGGCCGCGTCGGCGATGAAGACGGCGATCATCGCGGAGGTCGGCTTCATCTCGCCGGCCATGACGCAGGTGGGGAAGATGATGTCGTCGAGGGGGATCGACTCTGGATCGAAGTCGATGATCTCGCCCTCACAGGCGTCGGCGCCGCCGGTGGTGGTGTCATCGGTGGTCGTGCCGTCGGTCGTGTCATCGCCGGTGGTGGTGGTCTCGTCGCCGGTGGTGGTGGTCTCGTCGCCGGTGGTGGTGGTGGTGGTGGTGGTGCCGGAGGTGCCAGTGGTGGTTGTTGTTGTGGATGTGGTTGTATCGGCGGTGGTGCCGTCGGTGGTGCCGTCGGTGGTGCTCTCGGCGTCGGTGGCGCTGCCGACTCCGTCGTCGCCGCAGCCGGCGAGCAGAGCGGCGCCGCCGAGCCCGAGGCGGATGAAGTCACGGCGCTCGAGCGAGGCGTCGGGGAGATTGTTGCGCTCGTCTCCGCGAGCGTGGGCGCGAGGAGCTGCGGGTTGGGTGGGGTCAGTCATGTCTCTCCTTCCGTGGGGCAACTTCGCGCATGATAGCCCGGTCGCGGCGCGGATTTGTCACGGAGTTGTGCCAGATCGGCGGCGACGGGCCGTGTGCGGCCGCGGGACGCGGGGTCTGCGTCGGCGGTGCGCGACGACTACGACTCGCCGGCGAGCTGGCCTTGGCGGATGACGATCGCGGTGGTGTCGCGCATCTCGATGATCATCGCGCCTTCTCCGGCTTCGATCGGGGCTCCGTCGGTGGTGGCGAGGACGTCGACGGTGGTGCCGTGGATCTCGAGGCGGATCTTGCCGAGGCCGCCGGGGCGGATCGTGACGAGCACGCGGCCGCCGCGGCCGATGTAGTCGCGGCTGCGGGCGGCGACGCCGGTGGTGTTGGCGCTGAGGTGGCGGAAGAGGGAGGTGGCCCCGAGGCCGCAGGTGAGGCCCATGCCGAGCGCGACGACGAGGGCGGTGATCGCTGTGACGAGGCCGAGTCCCTCGAGGACGACGCCGGTGAGGCCGAAGAAGGCGGAGAAGAAGGTCCAAAAGCGCATCGAGAGGGCGGCGCCGAGGAGGGGGCGGACGCGGCGGCGGGCGAGCGGCTCTTTGGCGACATGCACGAGATCGCCGACGTGGGCGTCGACGTGAGGGCTGGCTGCGTCGCCTGCGTCGCCTGCGTCGCCTGCGTCGCCTGCGTCGCCTGCGTCGCCTGCGTCGCCTGCGTCGCCTGCGTCGCCTGCGTCGCCTGCGTCGCCTGCGTCGCCCTCCGCTTGCCCGCCCATGACGATCGAGGAGCCGAGCAAGACGCCGCCGAGGACGAGGGCGAAGAGGTAGGCGCTAAAAAACATGCCGAGGGTCCGTCGAGCATACCGGAGGATCGAGGCGGCGCGCGACGCGGCTGCGCGGGCCGATGATGAGCGACGAGGGCTCTGCTATGGTGGCGGGCGCTTATGGTCCCATCCGATCTGACGAAGCGAACAATCCCGAGCGGCGGCGCGTTGCCCGGGCGATCCGAGCCGATGCCGACGCCAGCGGTGCACTTTGTGTCCGGGGCGCCGATCGTGCCGCCTTTTCCGGCGGGTATGGAGCGGGCGATCTTCGGGCTGGGGTGCTTCTGGGGGGCCGAGCGCAAGTTCTGGCAGACGCCTGGGGTGTACAGCACGGCGGTCGGGTACGCGGGCGGGTCGACGCCGAACCCGACCTACAAAGAGGTCTGTAGCGGCCGTACAGGGCATGCCGAGGTGGTGCTGGTGATCTTCGATCCGCAGGTGATCGCGTATGAGGGGCTGCTGAAGGTTTTTTGGGAGAGCCACGATCCGACGCAGGGCATGCGCCAAGGGAACGATGTGGGCACGCAGTACCGGTCGGCGATCTACGCCGACTCGCCAGCGCAGCTCGCGGCGGCGGCGGCGTCGCGGGCGGCGTATGAGGCGCGGCTGCGGGCCGCGGGCTACGCGGCGATCACGACGGAGATCGCGCGAAGCCCGGAGTTTTTTTATGCGGAGGCGTACCACCAGCAGTATCTGGCGAAGAACCCGGGGGGGTATTGCGGGATCGGTGGCACAGGGGTGAGCTGCCCGATCGGCGTGGCGGGTGTGATCGACGCGGGGTAGCGCAAGGGTTGCGGGGCGGCGTTGCGCCGGTCGTTTGGAAATCGCGCCAGAGGTGTGCCAGCGTTCGACGCGTGAAGTCGACGCGCGCTCTCGCCCTGTCCCTCGCCCTCGTGGCGCTCTCTGTTGGGTCCTGCTCGTCGCCGCGCGAGGAGGCGCCGCAGAAGGAGGTGACGCCGGCCGCGCCAGTGGTCGCCGAGGTGCCGCCGCGGATCGACGTGGAGGCGTTGGCGATGGTGGAGCACTTCGCTCGGGCTCGGGCGCTGCGTGAGGCGGTGATCGCGGGCGAGCTGGAGGATCTGCGGGCCCCAGCGACATGGTTGAAGGGACAGATCGATGCGGCGAGCTTCCCGGCGCCGTGGCGCGGGCACGTCGCGGAGGTGCAGGCGGCGGCGGGCGTGCTGGTGACGACGGAGTCGATCGCGGCGGCGGCCGCGGAGGTCGCGGCGATGGCGGGGGCCTGCGGGGCTTGCCACGCGTCGCTGCAGGCGGGGCCGCGCTTGACGATCCCGCCGCTGCCCGAGGCGGTGCCGGGGACGAACGCGCACATGATCCGCCACCAGTGGGCGGCCGAGCGGATGTGGGAGGGGCTGGTGATCCCGTCGGATGAGGCGTGGATGCTCGGCGCGGCGGCGCTGGCGGAGGCGCCGCTGGCGGTCGAGCACTTGACCGAGAACGTGGAGCTGCCCGAGGAGGTGCTGGCGATGGGCGAGCGGGTGCACGCGCTCGGGGCGACCGGCAAGGACGCCCGCGATCGGGCGGCAAGGGCGCGGATCTACGGCGAGTTCATCGCGGCCTGCGCGACCTGCCATAAGGGCGGCTGTTAGCCCGCCGCGACGAGGGTGCGGCCCGACGGGCGCAGGGCGTGGGAGGCGAAGAGCAGGGCGATGAAGACGAAGATGACGGCGTAACGATCGGGGCCGTCGCCGGCGTGGATGTGCGACCAGATCGCGCCCGCGAGATCAAAGAAGAGACCGGCGTAGGCCCACTCTTTGAGCCGGGGCAGGCCGGGGGCGAGGATCGCGGCGACGGCGAGCAGCTTGGCGATCCCGAGGAGCAGGAGGAGGTGGAGGGGGAAGCCGAGGTTGGTCATGGCTTCGGTCATCTCGGGGGGCGCGAGCAGATCCATAACCCCGCTGCCGAGCATCGCGGCGCAGATCAGGCCGGTGGTGACCCAGTAGGCGATGGTTCTCCCCTTGGTGGCGTTCGACATCGGCGCATCCTAGATCGCCGCGGGCTCGTTCGGACAGCTCAAGGGAGGAAGGGGCGGCGCTCCGGGGGGCTGTGGTCGCGGGGCAGCGGGGCTCCTTGAGCGCGCTCCGGGAGGCCTAGCCAGGCGCGGAGGTGGGCGAGGGCGGCGTCTTGCTCGGCCTCCGGGAGGGCGCGGAGCTGAGCGCCATGGTTGCCGCCCTCGACGGTGTAGACGTAGGACTCGGTCGCGTCGGGGAAGGGGAAGGGGGCGGCGGTCCAGGGATCCCAGGCGCCGTAGACGAGGATGATGCGGGTCGCGCCGCTGCCCTGGCCGCCGCTGAGCCAGTCGCTGATGTCCTGCATGGCCGCGGGCTCGTAGATGACCGAGAGGCCAGGTTGTAGGTAGGCGGCGGGGGCGTCCTCGCCGGGGAAGTCGCGGAGATCGCCGAGGTGCGCCTCGTCGATCGCGGGGGCGCCGAGCTGGTGCGCGGCCTGATAAAAGTAGGGCTCGTAGTAGTCGATGACGTCGTCGGCGAAGAAGGCCCAGGGGACGACGCTGTCGAGGTAGTCGAAGAGGTCGAGGTCGCTGTCCGAAGGGGCAGGTATCGAGGGGCAGTCGGCGGGGCCGCCGTACTGCCAGAAGGTGAAGCGGAGCTCGAGCACGCCGAACTCGAGGGCGCGCGCGAGGCCGATCCGATCGAAGGTGAGGCGCTCGGTCGCGGCGTGGTCCTCGAGCAGCGCGGTGAGGGCGTCGCGGCGCTTGAGGGCCTCGATCTGGAGGGCCTTGAGGGCCTCGGCGCAGCCGGGCGGGGCGGGGATCGCGTCGATGAAGGGGGTGTAGCGGGGATCCTGCGCGGCGAGGCTGTGGGGGGCGACGTAGGCGAGGGTGGCGGCGACGTCGCCCGGGTAGAAGCGGCGGTGGTAGATGGAGGTCATGCCTCCTTTGCTGGCGCCGGTGCTGAGCCACGGGGCGCCGTAGAGGGGGCGCAGGGCCTCGATGATCCGGTGATGATCGGCGGCGGCTTGGGCGATGGTGAGGTGGGTCCAGTCAGCGGGTTCGGGGCGCGAGGGGCCGAAGAAGCGCTGCTCGACGGCGAGCTGGTTGGTCTCGAGCAAGAGGGTGGGCTCGGCGTAGCTCTTGCGATCGGGGAGGCCGTAGCCGCTGGTGCTGAGGACCATCGGGGCGGCGCGATCACGGTGGCGCAGGGTGAGGCGCTGGGCGAACCATGGGGCGCGAGGATCATCGTGATCGGAGGGCTGTAAAAATGTGAGGGCGAAGAGGCGGATCCCGGGCGCGGGTGAGGCGAGCTCTTCGGCCTCCATGCCGTCGATGGCGCGCAGGAGCTCGAGGAGGTCGAGCTCGGAGGCGGTGTCAGTGGCGTCGGTGGTCTCAGTGAGGTCGGTGGTGGCTGTCGCGTCGGCGGTGGACGTGGCGTCGCTGGTGGTCGCGATCGTGTCGGTGTCCGCGTCCGTGAGGGTCGCGGTGGCGGCGTCGTCGCCGTTGCAGGCGAGCAGGAGGGCGAGGGCGGCGGCGAGTGACCGGCGCGCGAGGGCGCGAGGGCGGGCGGGGCGATCCACGACGATGATGCTGACAGGGCGAGGGGCGGTCGCCAACCTGCGGCAAGGAGGACGAGGGCGGGCGCCCGCTGGACGGCGCCAGGATGAGCCCGTAGGATACGGCCTGCATGGCCACAGAAACCTCGCCAGAGGCGATCGCAGCGCTCGAGCTGGAGCTCAAGGCGCTGATCATCGAGTCGCTGATGCTCCAAGATATGACGCCCGAGGAGATCGACAGCGAGGCGCCGCTGCTGGTCGATGGCCTGGGCCTCGACTCGATCGATGTGCTCGAGCTGGCGATGGCGATCCAGAAGCGCTACGGGGTGAAGACTCGGGCGGATGACGCGCAAAATCGCCAGATCTTCGCGTCCGTGGCCAACCTGGCCCGCCATATCGCCGAGAGCCGCGCTGTTTGATCGGCAGCACGGGGCGATGACGAAGACCCTGCTGGCGCTCGTCAACACGGCCTTGGTGGTCGTGTACCCCTTCGCGGTGTTCTTTGGGATGAGCCGCTTCGGGGCGCGATCGCTCGGGCTGCTGCTGCTGGCGCTGCTGCTGCCGCGGCTGCTGCTGAGCGCGCGCGGGGCGGCGCGCGCGGATCTTTGGGCGGTGCTGCGCGTGCCGCTGACGATCGTCGCGCTGGTGGCGACGGCGGCCGCGCTCGACCAGCCGCTGCTGCTCTTGGCGCTGCCAGTGGTGGTGAACCTGGCGCTGCTGGGGCACTTCGCGGGGTCGCTGCGGGGGCCGGTGTCGCTGGTGGAGCGCCTCGCGCGGATGCAAGAGCCGGAGCTGCCTCCCGGCGGGCCAGCGTACTGCCGCACGGTGACGAAGGTGTGGTGCGGTTTTTTCCTCATGAACGCGGCGGTGGCGGGCGGGCTCGCGATCTGGGGGTCGCTGGCGGCTTGGACGCTGTTTACGGGGCTGATCTCGTACTTGTTGGTGGGGGCGCTGTTTACGGCGGAGTTCGTCGCGCGACGGTGGACCTTCCGCCGCTTCGGCGGCTCGCTGCCGGATCGGCTGCTGGCGCGGGTGATGCGAGGAGCGCCGGAGCGGTGACGCGCGCGCGACCGAGCGAGGGCGAGGTGCTCTTCCAGCTGCTCGCGCGCCACGCGGATGAGGATCTGGTGGCGGTGGGCGGCGAGGGCGAGCGCACGGCGGCGGCGCTGCGACGCGATGTGCTGGCGGTGGCGGGGCGGCTGCCGCGGCCGACGGAGGGGGCGGAGATCGCGGTGATCTGCGCGGATCGGTACCTCTTCGCGGTGGGGGTGCTGGCGGCGTGGCAGGCGGGGCACGCGGTGGCGCTGCCGCCGAACACCCAGCCGGAGGTGGTGCGGGAGCTGTCTCTTCGGCCAGGTGTGGTGGCGCTGCTGCACGACACGGAGGCGCGCGAGGGGGCGGACCTGCGGGGGTGGCTCGCCCTGGAGCCGGAGGAGGAGGGCGCGCCGGTGGGGCCGCTGGCGGCGATCGCGAGCGATCGACGGGTGGCGACGGTGTACACGTCGGGGTCGAGCGGCGAGCACCAGGCGTGCGTGAAGACGGCGGGGCAATTGCTCGGCGAGGCGGCGCTGCTGGCGTCGACGTTCGAGATCGGGCGCGGGCAGCGGATCGTCGCGACGGTGCCGCCGCATCACATCTACGGGCTGCTCTTCGGGACGCTGCTGCCGCTGCTTGCGGGGGCGGCGTTCGTGCGGGCGACGCCGTTCCACGCGGAGACAGTGGCCGCGATCGCGCGCGAGCTCGGGGCGGAGGTGCTGGTGTCGGTGCCGGTGCACCTGCGCTCGTTGACGATGCTCGAGCCAGGGGCGATGCCGCGCTTCTCGCGGGTGTTCTCGTCGGGGGCGGCGCTGCCAGGGGCGACGGCGGCGGCGCTGGCGGAGCGCTTCGGTATGGCGGTGACGGAGGTGTTTGGATCGTCGGAGACGGGGGGGATCGGCTGGCGGATCGGGGGGGAGTCGGGCGGGCCTTGGCGGCCCTTCGCGGGGGTGACGGTCGACGTCGACGCGAGCGGGCGGCTGCTGCTGGACTCGCCGTTTCTGCCGCCGGAGGCGGCGCGGCCGGCGATCGCGGGCGATCGGGTGGCGCTGCTGGCGGACGGGCGCTTCAACCTGCTGGGGCGCTATGACGGGGTGATCAAGGTGGGGTCGCGGCGGGTGTCGCTGGCCGAGATCGAGGGGCGCTTGTTGGCGCTGCCAGCGCTCGCGGACGCGGCGGTGGTGGCGATCGAGGTGGGCGGGGCGCGTGGGCATGAGGTGCTGGCGGCGGTGGTGCCGCGGGGCGACGAGCGCGAGCCGCAGGCGGTGGTCGCGGCGATCCGCCAGGCTTTGGCGCGGTGGTTCGACCCGGTGGTGGTGCCGCGGCGGATCAAGGTGATGGCGGCGATCCCCCGGGAGGCGAACGGGAAGGTGCGCCGCGACCGGCTGCTGGCGGCGCTGGGCTTGACCGGCGCAGGCGAGCGTGAGGCCGTGAAGGCGGCGATGCCGGCGGCGGCGCGGGTGCTGGCGCGCTTTGAGGTGCGACGATCGTTCCCGGAGCGGCGCTGCTTCGTGGTCCGTAGCCACGCGGTGCGGTCGCTCGGGGACGGGCGTGAGTTGCATGAGATCGCGGTGCGCGTGCCGATCGAGCCCGACGGGGAGGATCTGGGGGCGGCGCTGGCGCGGCTGATCGGGCGGGTGCTGAGCGGGATCCGCGGTCTGGGGCGGCCGACGCGGCTGCGCGGCGAGGGGCCAGGGCGCGCGATCTCGCCGGGAGAGGCGCTGGTGCTGGCGCTGGAGGTCGAGCGGGCGCGCCGCTCGGTGCGCTTCATGGTGCGGTGCGGCGACGTGCTCGCGACCGCGGGGGTGGCAGAGTACGGGCCAGCGAAGGAGAGCGAGCTTGGTTGAGCAGCGCTTGAGCACAGGTGACGCTGGGGCGATCGAGGCGGTGTTTCGGCCTTGCGCGCTGATCCCGACGTACAACAACCCGAAGACGGTGCGGGCGGTGGTGATGGCGGTGCGTGAGCACCTGCGCGATGTGGTGGTGGTGGACGACGGATCGGGGCCGGAGGGGCGCGCGGAGGTGGCGGCGCTGGCGGCGGAGGGGCTGGCGGTGGCGGTGCACCGCGCGCGCAACGGCGGCAAGGGGGCGGCGGTGAAGACCGGCTTCGCCGAGGCGCAGGCGCGGGGCTTCACGCACGCGCTGCAGGTCGACGCGGACGGGCAACATGAACTCTCGGACATCCCACAGTTGTTGGCGGCGGCGAAGGCGGCGCCGTCGGCGTTGATCTTGGGGGCGCCGATCTACGACGAGAGCGCGCCCAAGTCGCGGCTGATCGGCCGGCAGATCACGCGCTTCTGGACGAACATCGAGACGTGGGGGCGGGTGATCGAGGATCCGATGTGCGGGTTTCGGGTGTACCCGCTGGCGGCGGCGCTGGCGGCGGGGCGCACGGGCGATCGGATGGACTTCGACGTGGAGATCGCGGTGAAGATCGCGTGGACAGGGGCGCCGGTGGTGAACTTGCCGACGCGGGTGCGGTACCCAGAGGGCGGGGTGTCACACTTCGATCTGCTGTGGGACAACGTGCGGATCTCGTGGATGCACTCGCGCTTGGCGGTGCAGGCGATGCTGTGGCGGCCGTGGGTGGTGCTGGGTAGGAAGGTGCGGGCTTGGCTGCGCTGACGAGGCCCGAGGAGGGCGCGGCGGTGAGCGGCGCGGGGGAGGGGTGGTTGAAGACGCCGGAGCGAGGGACCCGCGCGGGGATCCGCTTCGTGCTGGGGCTGTGTCGCTTGTTCGGGCGCGGCGGGGCGCGGGCGTTCCTCCGGCCGCTGGTCTTTTATTACGCGGTGTTCGCTGGGAGCGCGCGGCGGGCGGCGCAGACGTATCAGGGGCGGCTCGGCGGGGTGGATCCGCGGTCGATCGGCTTCTGGGCGGCGTACCGCCAGATCTTGCGCTTCGCGGAGGTGGCGCTGGATCGGGTGTTCTTGGTGCGCGGCGAGACTTCAGGGATGCGCTTCTCTTTTAACGGGATCGAGCACCTAGAGCGGCTGCGGGCGGCGGGGCGGGGGGCGATCTTGCTGGGGGCGCACTTGGGATCGTTCGAGGCGATGCGGCAGCTCGGCGGGGCGCAGGCGTTTAAGATCAACATCCTGGCGTACTTCGAGAACGCTCGGCAGATCACGAGCTTCTTGGCGGAGGCGGGGGCTGACTTCAACGGGCGGGTGATCGCGATCGAGCCGGGTAACCCGAGCTACATCTTGGCGGTGCAAGAGGCGATCGCGGCGGGGGAGATGGTGGCGGTGCTGGGCGACCGGGTGGGGCTGAATGAGAAGACGACGACGGTGGATTTTTTAGGGGCGAAGGCGCGGCTGCCGACGGGGCCGTATACGATGGCGGCGGTGCTGCGCTGCCCGATCTACCTGACGTTCGGGCTGTACTCGCCGCCCGGCCGCTACGATCTGTACTGCGAGCCGCTGTGCGAGCGCTTCGAGGCGCCGCGCGGGGCGCGTGAGGCGGCGATCGCGGCGCTGGCGCAGGCGTACGCGGCGCGGTTAGAGCACTTCTGTCGGCTGGCTCCGGAGAACTGGTTCAATTTTTATGACTTTTGGGGGAATCACGATGAGGCGTGAGCTGGCGGCGGGGGCGCGAGCGAGCGCGCTGAAGGCGGCGGGGGCGGGCTGCGTCTGCTGCACCTGTGCTGGGCTCGACGACGATGGGGAGGTGCGATCGTGACGCGACGGCTCTACGAGGTCACGGTGGACTTCGAGGTGCCGTTCCACGACGTGGACAGCCTGAACATCGTCTGGCACGGCCACTATTACAAATACATGGAGCTGGGGCGGACGGCGCTGCTGCGCAGCCGCGGGGTCGACGTGGCGATGAGCGAGCAGATCGGCTACCAGCTGCTGCTGATCGAGAGCCGCTGCCGCTACACCTTCTCGATGCGTTATGGCGATCGCGGCCGGGTGCACGCGTGGTTCTCGGCGCTGCGGCCGCGGCTGTCGGTGGCGTACAGGATCCGAAACCTCACCCACGATCGCTGCTCGGCGCGCGGCCTCACCGAGCTGGTGACGATCGATCGCGACGGCCAGATGCTCCCGGAGACGCCCGATGACCTGCTCGCGCTGCTGCACCGTTAATCGAATGACTTCGACCCGCTCGCTGATCGCGTCGGCGTCGGCGATGCTCCTGCTCCTCTCTGAGGCTTCTGCGGCCTCGGCGGCGCCGGTGAGCGAGGCGAGGCCGGCCGCGCAGGAGGCGGCGCCGGTGACGAGCTCGGCGCCGCTGCCGACGCTGGAGGGGCTGCTGCGCCGCTTCGCAGCGATGCCAGGGCTGAGCGCGCGCTTTCGCGAGGAGAAGCATATGGCGCTGCTGGCGGCGCCGCTGATCAACGAGGGCACGATCCATTTCTCGCCGCCGGGGCGGCTGGTGCGGCATACGACGGCGCCGATGCGCTCGTCGGTGCTGATCGACGGGGAGCGGCTGCTCTTCGGCGACGCGCGGGGGATCGAGGTGATCCGGCTGCGCGAGAACCCCGCGATCGCGCTCTTCGTGGCGTCGTTCGTGAAGATCTTCGCGGGCGATGAGGCGGCGTTGACTTCGATGTATTCGATGTCGATCGCGGCGCGGCCAGAGCTGGGGGCGGAGGGCTGGGGGCTGACGCTGCGGCCTCGGGTGGCGCCGATGGACACGATCGTGGCTCGGATCGAGATCGCAGGCGATGGGGTGGTCGTGCGCGAGATGCGGGTGGTCGAGCTGAGCGGCGATGAGACCTTGACGACCTTCTTTGAGGTGAATCCGGCGCGCAGCTTCTCGGCGGAGGAGGCGGCGGCGCTGTTCCAGGTCGAGGGTCGGCGTTAGTCTGGGCGCGTGACAGACGTGACGCGCGGCGCGGGCCCGGAGGCGGAGAGGAGCGCGGGGCGTGGGCCGCTGGTGGTGGGGCTCTCGTGGGCGCTGGCGGCGGCCGCGTTGGCGGGGTACACGGCGCGTTCGTGGGCGGTGAGCACGGATATCACGCGCTTCATGGCGGACCCGGGGGACGTGAAGATGGCGGCGATCTCGCGCGACCTGGCGGACTCGGAGCTGGCGCGGACGTGGATCTTGAGCGTGCGCGGCGCGGATGAGGCGGAGTCGATGGCGGCGGCGCGTGAGCTGCGTATGCGCCTGTCCGATGTGCCAGGTCTGTTTTTTATGGACGGAAGTAGCGGCGGGGACGAGGGGGAGGCGATCCACGCGCTGTACTTCCCTCGGCGGTTCTTCTTCTTTGTGGATGACCCCGGGGCGGCGCTGAGCGAGGCGGGGCTGCGGGCGGCGGCGCGGGCGCTCCTCGTGGAATTGTCGTCGCCGACGGCGCCGCTGATCAAACAGATCGCGGGGGCAGATCCGCTGCTGCTGTACCCGAGGCTGCTGCGGCGGCTGATGGCCGCGCAGACGGGGTCGCTGCGGCCCGTGGAGGACGCGCTGGTGAGCGAGGACGGGGCGGCGATCGTGCTCTTGGGGACGACGGCGTCGCCGTTCGAGAGCGCGGCGATGCAGCCGCTTGCGGCGGCGATCGAGGGGGCATTTATGGAGGTGGGGGCGGCGCATGAGGGGCGGCTGCGGCTGGAGCAGAGCGCGGTGGCTCGCTTCGCGCTGGCTGCCGAGGCGAGCATCCGGGCGGATGTGGCGCGGATCTCGACGATCTCGACGCTGGGGCTGATCGCGCTGTTCTCGCTCTTCTTCCGCTCGCTGTGGTTGATCGCGCTGGTGGCGGCGCCGCTGGCGTTCGGGGTGCTGGCAGGGCTGGCGGCGACGCTGGGGATCTTCGGGGAGATCCACGGGGTGACGCTGGCGTTCGGGGCGACGTTGATCGGGGTGGCGATCGATTATTCGGTGCACCTGCTGAACCACCATATGCTGGCCGCTGAGACAGGCGGGGCGGAGGCGTGCGCGCGGCGGCTGTGGCCAGGGCTGGCGCTGGGGGCGTTGACGACGGTGGCTGGTTTTATCGGGCTGGCGTGGACTTCGTTCCCGGGGCTGCGCGAGATGGCGGTGTTCGCGAGCGTGGGGGTGCTCGGGGCGCTGGCGGCGACGCGCTGGGCGTTGCCGGCGCTGCTGCCGCGGCGGCCGCAGCCAGGGCGGGCGGCGGTGGCGGCGGCGGCGCGGCTGCGGCGGCTGGTGGGGTGGATGCATGAGCGACGGCGCGCGCTGCTGGTAGGGCCGGCGGCGGCGGCGTTGGTGATGGCGATCGGGCTGCCGCGGGTGGTGTTTGTGGATGATGTGCAGGCGCTGGCGAGCGTCGACGCGGAGCTGCTGGCGGAGGATGAGCGGGTGCGCGCGTTGGTGTCACGGATGGACACGGGGCGCTTCGTGGTGGCGATCGGAGGGGATGATGAGGAGGCGCTGGCGCGCAATGACGCGGTGTTCGAGCGGCTGACGGCGGCGCAGGCGGCGGGGTCGATCGAGGCGCTGCGATCGCTGCACACGCTGGTGCCGTCGGCGGCGACGCAGCAGGCGCGGTGGGCGGCGCTGCGGGCGGACCCTTCGCTGCCGGCGCGGATCAACGCGGCGTTCGTCGCGGAGGGCTTTAGAAGCGGGGCGCTGGCGCCGTTTGTGGCGGCGCTGGCCGATGATCCGCCGCCTCCGTTGCGGCCGGGCGATCTGCTCGAGGGATCGCCGCTGGCGGGGATCGTACGCGCGTCGCGAGTGACGCTGGGGGATGAGGTGGGGATCGTGACGCTGGTGCGGGGGGTGACGGATCCAGAGGCGCTGCGGGGGGCGTTGGCGGGGCTGGAGGGGGTGTATGTGTTCGATCAGGGGGCGACGATGGCGGCGGCGTATCGGGGCTTTCGGCGGCGGACGATCGAGCTGGCAGGGGTGGGGCTGTGCGCGGTGTTTTTGTTGGTGTTAGGACGTTACCGGCGGCTTCGTGTGGCCGCGGCCGCGTTCGCGCCGGCGCTGGTGGCGGCCGGCACGACGGTGGGGATCTTGGGGATCGTGGGGGCTCCGCTGCACTTGCTGCACGTGGTGGCGCTGCTGCTGGTGATGAGTATGGGGGTGGACTACGGGGTGTTCTTGGCGGAGAGCCGGGCCGATCCGCGCGGGCTGGCGGCGACGGTGCTGTCGCTGGTGATCGCGTGCGCCTCGACGGTGCTGGCGTTCGGCTTGTTGGGCATGTCGAGCTCGCCGGCGCTGCAGGCGTTGGGGACGACGGTGGGGATCGGGGTGCTGCTGAGCTTGGTGCTGGCGCCGTTGACGTTGGTGCTGCTGGTGCGCGGCGATGGGGAGGCGCGGTGATGTCGTCTCCTCTACGAGCACAACGATGGCGCGCGTGGGCGCTGGCTGGGTTGTTGGTGTGGGGCGGGTGCGGGCGCGGCGAGCAGGGCGAGGCGGTGGATCCTGCGGCGATCGCGGCGCGGACGCGGCTGCGTGACGTGAGCACGATCGAGGGGGATTTTCTGGCGCGGCAGCGGCTGACCGGGGTGATGGGGGCGGTGACGCTCTCCGGCGACGTGGTGCTGCAGAAGGCGGGAGGGACGCTGACGCTGCTGGGGCTGAGCCCGTTCGGGACGCGGGCGTTTGTGGTGATCCAAGAGGGGAGCTCGGTGCGGGTGGAGACGACGCCGGGAATGGAGCCGCCGTTCCCGCCAGCGATGATGCTGGTGGACGTGCACCGGGCGCTCTTTTTAGGGTTGGCGCCGGGGCGGCGTCGCGGTCGGGTCGACGGCGAGCTGGTCGAAGAGACATGGTCGGAGGAGAGGCTGCTCCGGCGAGTGTTTACGCGGCGGATCGGGCGGCCTCGCGGGAAGGTGACGATCGGGTACGGACGCGGGATGACGGGCGGGGAGCCGCCGGCGGTGATCGAGATCGTGAACGAGCAGATCGGCTACTCGGTGACGATCGAGACGCTGAGCTTTCAGCGGCTGTGAGGCCGCGTGCGCGCGCCTACGGGCGGCGCCTCGGCCGCAGGAGGAGGAGGAGGACGAAGGCGAGCTCGGCGGGGCGCCGCGAGGGGGCGGCGAGCTGGCAGCCTTGGGGATCTTCCTCTGGGGGATCAGGGAGCTGGGTGCCCTCGGGGTGCACGGTGAAGCGGACCCGATCCTCGGCGATGTTGCCGGACTTGTCGGCGATCCGGACGACCATGTCGTAGTCGCCTGGCGGAGGATCTTTGAGCTGGAAGTCGACGACGGCGTCGCTGCGCTCGGCGAGGAGCTGGCCGTGGTCGGTTAAGGTGACGGTGTAGATCTGGGGGTAGAGGTCGTCGTCGATCTCGGCCTGGAGGTTGAACGTCGCCGGGAGGACGAAGGCGGCGCCGTCCTCCGGCGAAAGGATCTCGAGGGTGGGGGCGACGAGATCAGGGACGGAGGGGCCGAAGAGGTGGAGCAGCTCGCGGTAGGAGTTTTGATAGCCAGGGTCGCAGAAGAGCTCGTGGATCTGGTTGCAGGCGCCGCCGATGGTCTCGAGGTCGGTGTTGGCGACGATCGGGTGGCACTCGTCGGTGAAGTCCTGGACGCTCGCGGTCTTGAAGGGGTGGAGGTTGTCGAAGGGGGCGTCGACGTGCTCAAGGCCCCAGGTGTGGGCGGCCTCCTGCAAGATGACGGTGGAGCCGAGGTTGGAGCTGTCGTAAGGGCTGGCGAAGGATGTGTCGCTGGGCCATAGGTCGCCGCAGTCGACATAAGGGGCGATGCCGGCGAAGGTCTGCGGGCCGAGGTCGCCGTAGAGGACCATGGCGTAGTCGGTGTCGGGCGGCGGGCGACGGGTGACGACGCGGACCCCAAATTCGGCGAGGTCTTTGGTGACGGCCTGGAGGATCCCGAGGCGCTGGGTGACGTCGCCGGTGTAGGGGCCGACGTAGCCGGCGAAGAGGTCGGCGAGGGTGGAGCAGTTGCGGTGAGCGTCGTTGCCGCAGCCCGTGCGGAGGACGGCGCCGTCGAAGTTGATGTAGAGGTAGGTGGGCTGGCCGAGGGCGCGTGCACGTGCGCCCGGCGGCGGCGGCGGGGCCGGCTGTAGCGCGAGGGTGGTGGCGGCCGCGTTCGCTTGGGCTGCGGGCAGCAGGCCGAGGAGGAGCAGCGCGGCGGCGGCGGACATACGCACCGAGATAGGGTAACCCAGGTGCGCCACCGGCGAGCTGACGACGGCGCGGCGAGTCGCGGAGGAGTCAGCGAGCCGGTGCGGGGTCGACGAGCTCGCGGATGAAATTGGGGAGGGCGAAGGCGCCGGCGGCGATGTCGAGGTTGAAGTAGCGGCACCGGAGCGCGGCGGCGCGGGCACGATCGAGCATGGCAGGGGTGCGGGTGTCGCTGGCGAGGGCCCAGGTCCAGGTGCCGCCGGGATAGGTGGGCACGGGGCCGAAGCAAGGGTGAACCTCGCGGAAGACGCTGCGCAGCTCGTTGTAGACGTCGCGCACGGTGGCGGCGGAGTAGAAGGGCGACTCGGTCTGGGCGGCGATGACGCCGCCTGGACGGAGGGCGCGGCGTAGATCAGCGAAGAAGGCGCGGCGAAAGAGGCCGGCCGCGGGGCCCTCTGGCTCGGAGGAGTCGACGACGATGACGTCGAAGGCGGCCTCGTGGGCGCGCACGAATTCGACGCCGTCGGCGAAGTTGAGGGCGACGCGGGGATCCTCGAGGTGGCCAGCGACGGACGGGATGTAGCGCTGGCAGACGCGGGTGACCCGCTCGTCGAGCTCGCAGAGCACGACCTGCTCGACGCTGGGGTGCTTGAGGATCTCGCGCACGGAGCCGCCGTCGCCGCCGCCGATGACGAGCACGCGCCGAGGATCGGCGTGTATGCAGAGCGGGAGGTGGGTGATGAGGTCGTGGTAGACGAACTCGTCGAGCTCGGTGAGCATGACCATGCCGTCCAAGGTGAGCAGGCGGCCGTGACCGACGGTGTCGTAGACCTTGATCTCTTGGTAGGCGCTGCGCTCGGCGTGCACGAGCCCCTCGATGCGGATGCCGACGGCGGTGATCTCTTTGTAGGGCTCGTAGTACCAGTCCATGGCGCGCGCTCTCCGAGGTGACCCTTAGCCCGCGCTGGCTGGGCTGACAAGGAGTACAAAAAAGAAGGAGAGCGCCGCGGGGCGCTCTCCTTGTCGCGATGATCCGCGGGGCGGCTCAGTGCAGCCAGCGGCCGCGGGGCTCTTCGCCCTCGTCTTCGTCGCTGGGGCGGGCGGCGCGGGCCTCCTCCGCGGCGCGGTCGCGGTCGCGGAGCAGGGCGGCGAGGATGAGGCCGAGGCCGGCGCCCCAAAGGAGGATCATAAAGCCGATCCAGTAGGGCGAGGCCGACATGCCGAGGAGGAAGGGCTTGCCGGCGCTGTGGTGGGCGGCGACGAAGTCCCCTTCGATCCGGTAGACGAGGGCGGCGAAGATCGCCTGGAGGACGATGAGGGCGCCGCCGAGCATGGCGACGCGTGGACGACCCTGGCGGCTGCGAGCGCTGAGCAGGAGGGCGCCGATGGCCGTCTCGACGACGAGGAGGACCTGCGTGAGGGTGGCCCACATGACCTCCGCGCCGGTGGTGTAGAGGCCAGAGCGCTGCATGACGATCTGGTAGGTGGCCGCGACGACGCCGACGGTGATCGCGAGGATCGCCTGGAAGCGCCAGAAGGCGCGGCGCGCCTCGACGTGGCTGGGGACGGCGGCGGCGCGGGCCGGCCGCGGGAGGCTGGAGACGAGCAGCCAGCCGAGCAGCGGCAGGAGGAAGCCGCTGGCGAGGAAGGTGACGAGGTTGAGGCTGTCAAAGCTCTGGGTGTTGACGCGCTCGGCGAGGTCGAGCAGGGCGAGGCCAGAGCAGCCGACGCTGGCGAGCGCGAGGGCGACGCCCTCAACTGGGCGGAAGAGGGGGGTCCAGGCTTGTTCGACGCGGCGGCGCCAACTGAGGAGGCAGGCGCCGCCGAGCAAGGCCTGGACGACGAGGCTGTAGCCGAGCAAGGTGGCGCCGAGGCTGGGGTCGCGGGCGATCATGGCGCCCTCGCTGCCGGGTAGGCCGGTGAGCTCGGCGATCGCGGCGAGCACGGGCGGTAAGGGGCCGAGGAGGAGGCCGGCTCCGGCGATGTCAGCGAGGACAAAGGCGCCGCCGATGAGGCCTGGAGCGACGATGCCGAAGGCCATGAGGGCGCCGACCAAGAGGGCGTTGACGCGGTGGCCGAGGGCGTCGCCGAGGCCGATCGCGGTGAAGTGCGTGGTGACGGCGAGGGCGCCGAGGATCGCGAGCGGCAGGAGCAGCGCGGCCGGGCCAGCGGTGAAGGCGAGGGCGAGGCCGCCGAGGAGGAGGAGCAGGCCGCCAGCGACGCTGGCGAAGACGTTGGGGCCGAGGGCCATGGCGAGGGCGAGATCGCCGGCGGTGAGGCCGGTCATGCGCAGCACCGGGAGGGTGCCGGCCTCGCGCTCACGCGCGGTGTGAGTGGCGGTGGCGACAGGGCCGACGACGACGAGGAAGAAGGAGGCGAGGCCGAAGAGCAGCGCGCCGAAGAGCTGCCATTGGCGCTCGCCGCTGACCGGCGAGGTGTAGCGGACGGTCGGCTTGACGAGCGGCGCTGGGTCCTCGGTGAAGGCGCCGCGCCAGAGGGCGGTGTCGGGATCAAAGATGAGATCGCCGATCTCGCTGCCGCGGCCGCGGGCGAGCTGGGCGAGCGCGAGGGAGACGGTGGGCTGGCCGCCGTCCGCGAGCAGCCAGCCGGCGATCTCGCCGCCGCGGCCGTAAGGATCGCTGTTGAAGAGCTCGGCCCAGAGGGCTTGGCGCGGGGTGGTGGTGTCGGCGAGGGTCGGGGCGTCGGCGTCGGACTCGCGGGCGATCAAGCGGGCCAGCTTGGCGCGGGCTTGGCCGAGGTCGAGCTGTTGGGCGGCGATCTCGCTGAGGAGGGCTTCGCGGCCGCCTTGGCGGATCCGGCCTTGATCGACGGTGACGCTGTAGGCGGCCCGCTGGAGGGCGCTCTGGCGCTCGAGATCTCGCTCGCGGGTGAAGAGGGGGCGGAGATCGACGGCGTTGTCAATAAGGAGGCGGCGGAGTTGGGCGTCGGCGAGGGGGTCGGCGCCGCTTGCTGCGCTCTGAGCCTCGAGCAGGCCCTTGGCGCGGCCGAGGTCCTCTTGGAGACGATCGACGCGGCCCTCGAGCTCATGCAAGACGGCGAGGCGTAGGCGCTGCTCATGGTTGAAGGCGCTGTCGACGGTCTCTTGCTGGCGATCGTCGAAGGCGCAAGCGGGCTGCCCGGGGCCGTCGCAGACGGCGGAGGGATCCTCGATGCGTAGGCTGACGCGGAGGTCACGGGCCGCTGGGGTGTCCATGCCGGTGAAGGCGGCGACGCCGGCCCACGCGAGGCCGCTAAAGAGCGCGGCGGCGACGCCGGCAGAGATCAACCGCGGGCGGAGGTCGCGGCGCAGGAAGGGTAAAAGACGCTGGCGGAGCGGCCGCTTGGCGCGGGGTGAGGCGCTCGGAGGAGAGAGTGGGGCTTGCTCTTGCACGACGAGTACCGCCTTCGATGAGGTTGAGTGGGGATCCCGACAGCCGCTTCGGGCCAGTGTTCCACACAAGGGCTGGTTCTTGAACGCCTGTAGATGCGCTAGGATTTCACCCGTGAGCGAGGATTTTTTGGAAATTGTCGCAGGGCTCGATCTCGCAGACGAGGTCAAGGACGCCGTCCGCTCGTGGTTGGTTCAGGAGCGTTATGCGAGCGAGCGCGCAGGGCTGGTCGAGCTGGTCCGCGCGGCCGCCGCAGGGGACGCGGGCGCGCTCGCGGAGCTCGATGACGCGTTCTCGCGGACGCTGCCGATCGGCACGGGCGGGCGCCGCGGTAAGGTCGGGCCGGGGCCGAACAGATTTAACGCGGTGGTGGTGCGCGAGACCGCGCAAGGGGTGGCAGAGGCGCTGAAGGCGGCCGGGGACGCTCCCAGAGCGGTGATCGTCTACGACACGCGCCGGGATTCGCGGCGCTTCTCGGAGATCGCGGCCGCTCAGCTCGCGGCGAATGATCTGGAGGTGACGCTGATCGACGCGCCGCGGCCGACGCCCGAGCTGTCGTTCTTGGTGCGTTCGCTCGGCTGCGGGGCGGGGATCGTGATGAGCGCGAGCCATAACCCGCCCGAGGACAACGGGATCAAGATCTACGGGCCGGACGGGGCGCAGGTGCTCGGCGCGCGCGATCGGGCGCTGATGGGGGCGATCCTGGCGGCCGGCGCGGGGCCGCTGCCGACGGCGCGCCTGGAGCAGCTCGCCGGGGTGCGGAGGATCGCGGGGGCGGCGGTGGCGAGCTCCGCGGACGCGCCCTATTTGGCGTACGTCGCGGCGCAAGGGGTGCTGCCAGGCTCGCTGGCCGACGCGGGGCTGGTGGTCGCGTTCACGCCGCTGCACGGGGTGGGGCACTGGAGCGTGGTGCCGACGCTGCGGGCGCGGGGGATCACGGTGCATACGGTGGACGCGCAGTGCGACCCGGATGAGGGGCGCTTCTCGACGGTGCGCTCGGCGAACCCCGAGCTGCCAGAGTCGATGGCGATGGCGGTGGGCCTCGCGCAGGAGGTGGGCGCTGATCTGGTGATCGCGACCGATCCCGACGCGGACCGGATCGGCGCGTGCGTGCGCGTCGGCGGGGCGTATGAGCCGATCGATGGCAACCGCTTGGGGGTGATCATGCTCGATCACGTGCTGCGCGAGCAGGCGGGCGGACACGGCGACGGGTGGGTGCTGACGACGATGGTGAGCTCGCCGCTGATCGGGGCGCTGGCGCGGGCGCACGGGGTGACGGTGGTGGATGACTTGTTGGTCGGCTTCAAGCACCACGCGGGTATGCTGGAGGAGCAGCCGGGGCGGCCGCTGGTCTTCGGCTGCGAGGAGAGCCACGGCTATATGCGCGGGAACGGGGTGCGCGATAAAGACGGGGCGATCGCGGCGCTGCTGCTCTCCGAGGCGGCGGTGGCGGCGAAGCGGGCGGGTGAGACGCTGCTCGGGGCGCTCGCTCGGGTGTGGTGCGCGCACGGGTATCACCGCGAACGCACGGCGAACTTGGTGGCGCCAGGGCTGCGCGGGCGACAGGCGATCGCGGCGGTGATGACGGCGTGGCGGGCTCACCCGCCGGCGGCGATCGGCGGGCTGGCGGTGACGCAGGTGGATGACCGCAAGGCGCCGCGGGCGACAGGCTCGCCGACGCGCGATCTGCCGGGAGATGTGCTGTCGTTCGAGCTGGCGGCGGGTGAACGGGCTTGCCGGCTGGTGCTGCGGCCCTCTGGGACCGAGCCGAAGCTGAAGGTGTATGCGATGGCGCGCAGCGTCGGCCAAGTCGCGCCCGCGGCGCTGCTGGCGGTGCAAGAAGACGTGGACGCGCTGGTCGACCGGGTGCTGGCCGACGCGGAGGCGATGGCGCGGCGGATCATGGCGCCGCTGCTGTGACGATGGGGAGCGGACGACGCTGGCTGCTACTCGGCGCGGTGGCGGCGCTGCTGTCGTTCGCGGCGGCGCTGTGGATGTTGGGCCGCGTGGGCGCCCAGCGGCGCGGCCGCGGCGGGGTCGAGGAGCTGCGCGGGTCGCCGCGGGAGGCGGGGGCGGTGGCCGGCGGGGTGCTGCCTTCGGGGGCGATCGACCCTGCGCGCTCAGGCGGCCGGGCCAGCGCTTCGGAGGTCGTGGGGGAGGTCTTTGGGCGGGTGGTGGATCTGGACGGGGTGGCGGTTGAGGAGGGGCGGTTGATCGTGCGCTGCGTGGGCGAGCCGCTGTCTAACGGGACGGCGATCGCGCTCGGGCCTGAGGGGGAATTTCGCGGGCCCGGCTGCCGCGGGGAGGCGTGCGTGGAGCTCGTGCATATGTCGCTGATCCCGCGCACCGCGTGGGTGCTGCGCGCCGAGGAGGCGGCGCTGCTGGTGGCGAAGCCGCTGGAGGTGGTGGAGGGCGTGGTGGTGGACCCCGAGGGGGCGCCGGTGCTGGGGGCGCGCGTTTGGGTGCGGCCTCCGCCCGGCGAGCAGGATCCCAGGGCGCTGCCGCCGTTCACCCAAGGCTCGGCGATCAGCGATGAAGAGGGGAAATTTCGCTTCTCACGGGTGGCGCGGCCCCCCTGCGATCCGTGCGCAGAGGCGCGTGGGCGCTGCTCCGGGAGCGAGGAGCAGGAGGCGATGAGCTTCTTCGGGGAGATCGCGCTGGTGGTCCGCGCGCGCGGCTTTCGCAGCGCGGAGGTGGTGCTCGAGGTCGATGAGGCGAAGGTGTGGCGCGTGGTGATGGCGGCTCCGGTCGCGGCGATCTCGGGGCGGCTGGCCGACGCGGAGGGGCGAGCGTACGCGCGGGCGCGGATCATCGCGCGCTCGCGGGAGCGATCGTATGAGGTGCACCAAGCGCTGGCCGATGAGACAGGCGCGTTTGTGCTCGAGGATCTGGGCGACGGCGCGTATGAGGTGCGGGCGATCCAGGACGGGGTGGAGCTGGCTCGCGATGATGAGGTGATGGGCGGGGCGACGCTCTCGCTCGCCGGACCGGACGCCGCTGGGGTGACGGTGAACGTGCGGATCATGAGCGAGACGCAGCGCCCGGTGGCCGGCGTGAGCGTGGATGGCGGGCCCTTCGGCGGGGCGCTCACCGACGCGGCGGGCTGGGTGCAGGCGACTCGGGTGCTGCCAGGGCCGTACTCGCTGCAGATCGCGCCTCCAGGGCGAGGACCGCTGCGCCAACCGCTGATGGTGACGGCGGGGGAGGCGGAGATGACGCTGATGGTGGCGCTCCCCGCGGCGAAGGCGCGTCCGCTCGCTGCGCCTTGATGCGGGCGCTTCTGCGCGAGGAGAAGGGGGGAGCTACTGGCGGGGGGGCTCTAGGGCTATGATGGGGCTCCTGCGCGGGCGTTCGGCCGCGAGCGATCCGCGCAGGCGGGGCGAGGCGCGGTGCCCCGCTCGTTGGCCGGCGACCTCCATGGTTTTTTCGCGTTTGTCGGCAGGATCGCGGACATAGGTGCGGTCAGTCCGAGGAGAGCAGGAGCAGGCATGGGGAGAGATGACGCAGAGGTCGGAAACGCGGAGGAGATCGCGGAGCAACGACGCGGTACGGTGATCGCGGGCCGCTATCGGATCGAAGATCTGACGAGCTTCGGCGGCATGGGGGCGCTGTACCGGGCGCGCGATCTGAACGAGGGGAAGCCGTGCGCGCTGCGGGTGCTGCCAGAGTCCTATCGCAGCGATCAGGCGCTGACGAGCCGCTTTATGCGCGAGGCGCAGGCGGCGACGGCGCTGGGGCACCCCAATATCATCCGGGTCTTCGACTCCGGCCGGCTGGACGACGGCAGCGTGTACTCGGCGATGGAGCTGCTGGATGGCCAGAGCATCGCGGCGATCCTGAACGATGAGTGGCGCCTCTCGCCCTCGCGGGCGGTGCACGTGGCGACGCAGATCTGCCGCGCGTTAGGCAGCGCGCACGAGAACGGGATCATTCACCGGGATCTGAAGCCCGAGAGCGTCGTGCTGATCGCGCACGAGGGCGATCTGGACTTCGTCAAGGTGGTCGATTTTGGCATCTGTAAGCACGTACCTAGCGAGGCGGCGGGGGCTCCTCGGCTGATCATCGGTACGCCGGACTATATGGCGCCAGAGCAGGCGGCCGGGATCGAGGCGAACGAGGCGTCGGATATCTACGCGCTGGGGACGATCTTGTTCGAGATGCTGACGGGCGAGCGCCCGTTCACCGGCCGTAATGCGATCGAGGTCCTGCGGCATAAAGAGGCGCACGAGCCGCCCCGGGCCGACGCAGAGCGCCGCGAGGTGCCGCGGTCGTTGGCGGATCTGGTCGCGCGCTGTATGGCCCGGCGCCCCGAAGATCGGCCGGAGTCTATGCGTGTGTTGGAGCTCGAGCTGATGCGTTCGATCGAGCCGGCTGCCCGCGCTGAGGCGATCTCCGATCTGCCGCCGCCTCCTGAGGCGGGCTCGCTGCGGGTGCCGATCGGGGTGGCTCAGGCGGCGATCCGTGAGGCGGGGATCAGCGCGACGAAGGCGAGCGCGTCGCCGGAGGCGGCCAGGCCGGTGGTCCGGGCTCCAGCGGCCGCGCCGGAGGCGGCCAGGCCGGAGGCGGCGAAGAAAGAGGCGACGAAGACAGAGATCCCCAGATCCGAGGCGGCGAAGCTCGAGGCGAGCGGGCAGCTACGACCGGCCGGCTGGCCGCCGGCGGAGGGCGCGACCTTGGAGGACGGGGCGGCGGCGAGCTCGGCTGGGCGCTCGATCGTGCCGATCACGCTGCTGGCGGTGGCGGCGGCGGCGGTGGTGCTCTTCGTCTGGCCAGGGGTGCTGCGTGAGCGTGGCGAGGGGCCGACGCCGATCGGCGAGACGCGGAGCTCAGGCGCGCCGGCCGGGGAGCCAGGCGCAGGGCCGGACACCAGCACGGGGCCGGACACGAGCACAGGGCCGAGCACGAGCACAGGGCCGAGCACGAGCACAGGGCCGAGCACGAGCACAGGGCCGAGCACGAGCACAGGGCCGAGCACGAGCACAGGGCCGAGCACGACGAGCACGACGAGCACGACGCGTGAGAGCGGGAGCGAGTCGGGGGATGAATTCGACGCGGTGTTGGTGGTCTCTCGGCTGGAGATCGCGGCGCTCGAGGGGCGATGGCGGGCTCCGCCAGGCGACAACGTGGCGGAGCTGCTGGCGCTGCTGAGCGCGGGAGATCCGAAGAATGAGGCGATCAAGCGGGCGCGCAAGCAGGCGACGGACGTGCTGATGGCGCGCGGCGACATCGCGTCGTCGGAGCGGCGCTGGCACGACGCGGCGGAGAACTACCGCGATCTCTACGCGATCGCCCCAGACCATAAGCCGCTGGTGAAGCCGTTCACCGAGGCGCTGCTGCAGGACGCGAAGCTGCTCCGCTATATCAAGGACTGGCGGCAGCTCTTGGAGGTGGCGGATGATCTGGTGGCGCTGAGCCCCCGCAGCTTCGAGGCGGTGATGCTGCGCGCCGAGGCGCTCGAGGGGCTGGGGCAGTGGGCCGAGGCGCTGGCGGCGCTGAAGACGGCGAAGGGCCTGAAATCGGGCGATAAGGGGGTCGCTGAGGCGATCAAGCGGGTAGAGACGCGGGCGCGGGCGGCCGGCGGCGGTTGATGTGGCTGTCCTAAGGGACATGCACGACGCGCGGCGGGCGCGGTGATATCTTCGCCGCCGATGCGCCGCGGTCGACTGAGCGTTGAGGAGTACGCCGCGGGGGTCGCCGCGGGCGATCGAGCGGCGCTGGGGCGGGCGATCACGCTGATCGAGAGCGGCCGGGCGGACGATCAGGCGGCGGCGGCGGCGTTGATCGAGCGGGTGATGCCGGCGACCGGTGAGGCGCACCGTGTGGGGATCTCAGGGGCGCCAGGGGCCGGGAAGAGCACGTTCATCGAGGCGCTGGGGGGGCTCTTGACGGCGGCGGGGCGTCGGGTGGCGGTGCTGGCGGTGGACCCGAGCTCGGTGCGCAGCGGCGGCAGCATCTTGGGCGACAAGACGCGGATGCAAGAGCTGGCGCGGGATCCGCGGGCGTTCGTGCGGCCTTCGCCGTCGCTGGGGGCGCTCGGCGGGGTGGCGAGGCATACGCGCGAGACGATGCTGCTGTGTGAGGCGGCGGGCTACGACGTGATCGTGGTGGAGACGGTGGGGGTGGGGCAGTCGGAGGTGATGGTGGCGGAGATGGTGGATTCGTTCGTGGTGCTGATGATCCCGGGCGGCGGCGACGAGCTGCAAGGGATCAAGCGCGGGATCTTGGAGGTCGCGGATCTGGTGGTGGTGAACAAGGCAGACGGCGAGCTGGCGGCGGCGGCGTCGCGGGCGCGGCAGGAGTACGCGGCGGCGCTGCACTTGATGTCGCCGACGAGCCCGGCGTGGACGCCCGAGGTGATGTGCTGCTCGGCGCGCACGGGTGAGGGGATCGCGGCGGTGTGGGCGCGGCTGGTGGCGCACCGTGCGGCGCTGGAGGCGAGCGGCGAGTGGCAAGCGGCGCGCCGCGAGCAGCAGGTGTTCTGGATGTGGCGGGCGATCGAGGCCGGGCTGATGCGGGCGTTCTATGAGGACGCGGCGGTGGTGGCGAAGATCGAGGAGGTGACGGCGAAGGTGCGGGCGCGCGAGCTGTCGCCGGATCACGCGGCCGCGGGGCTCTTGGCGGTGTTTCAGCGGCGGCCTTGAGGTCGACGTCGCGGCGGGATCTGGGCTAGCTTCGCGCAGATGCGGTACTTCATCACGGGCGCGACTGGGTTCATCGGCGGGCGCCTCGCGCGGCTGCTCGTCGAGGCTGGGCATGATGTGGTGGCGCTGGTGCGTAGCCCCGCTAAGGCGGGGGCGCTGCAGCAGCTGGGGGTGACGCTGGCGCCTGGGGATATCACGGAGCGCGAGAGCTTGGCGGGGCCGATGCGCGGGGTCGACGGGGTGTTTCACGTCGCGGCTTGGTACGAGGTGGGGGCGAAGGATCCGTCGGCGGCGGCGAAGATCAACGTGGAGGGGACGCGCAACGTGCTGGAGGTGATGCAGGCGCTGGCGATCCCGCGCGGGGTGTACACGAGCACGATCGCGGTGCACTCGGACACGCGCGGGCGCTTGGTCGAGGAGGGCTATCGCTACGACGGGCCGCACCTGAGCGCGTACGATCAGACGAAGTGGCGGGCGCACTACGAGGTGGCGCTGCCGATGATCGCGGCGGGGCTGCCGTTGGTGGTGGTGCAGCCGGGGGTGGTCTATGGGCCAGGTGATCACTCGTCGATCCACCAGGTGCTCACCGACTACCTGCGCGGGCGCCTGCCGATGGTGCCGCGCGGGACGGCGTTCTGCTGGGCGCACGTGGAGGACGTGGCGCGCGGGCACGTGTTGGCGATGGAGAAGGGGCGGCCGGGCGAGTGTTATCACCTCGCGGGGCCGGCGATGACGCTGGCGGAGGCGCTGGCGCTGGCGGAGTCGATCTGCGGGGTGAAGGCGCCGCGTATGCAAGCGCCCCCGGGGCTGCTCCGGGCGATGGCGGCGCTGATGTCGGTGATCGAGCGGGCGCTGCCGGTGCCGGCGAACTTCCGCTCCGAGACGCTGCGGGTGTCGGCGGGCACGACGTACATCGCCGACGCGAGCAAGGCGCAGCGCGAGCTGGGGTGGTCGACGCGGCCGGTCGCCGAGGGGCTGGCGGAGACGTTGGCGTCGATCCGCGCGGGGCTGGCCTAAAGGTCAGGTGGCTGGCGCGGCCGCTAGGCGGCGGTGAAGCGCGCTCGGTCGGGATCGTCGGGGCCTTCGCGGCGGAGGCCGCGGCTGTTGGCGGCGAGGGAGCGGAGGATCTGCCACAAGGCGAGCGGATCGTCTCCGGTGAGCTGCTCGGCGAGCTCGGCGAGGCTGAGGGGGCGCCGGGCGGCGCGGAGGGCGGCGAGGATCCGGCCCTGGCGGTCGAGCACGGCGCGGGCGGCGAGCTTGCCGGCCTCGACGCCGGGCTGGTGGTAGGCGTTGACGTCGATGAGCTCGGCGTAGATCCCGACGGCGCGCTCGAAGAGGGCGATGAGGGCGCCGAGCGCGGCAGGATCGAGGCGGTCGAGCACGAGGGTGGCGCTCTGACGGCCGCGCTCGGCGAGGGCGGCGCGGGTGCCTTGGTAAAACCCGTCGAGGCAGTCGCCGGCGGTGACGCCTGGTTCGACCTCGAGAGGGGGGACGCGAGGGGCGTCGGCGAGCACGCGGACGAAGAGGGCGAAGAAGTCGTGGCGGCCGTCGCGGAGCTGCTGGACGTAGGCGTGCTGATCGGTGGCGCCCTTGTTGCCGTAGACGGTGAGGCCTTGGTCGACCTCGCGGCCGCGGCGATCGAGGCGCTTGCCGAGCGACTCCATGATGAGCTGCTGGAGGTAGCGGGCGAAGAGGGCGAGGCCGTCGCGGTAGGGGAGCACGACCATGGCGCGATCGCCTCGGCCGTGACCTTGTTGGAACCACAACCATGCGAGCATGGCGGCGAGGTTGTTGCGCGGCGCGGCGGCGCGGGTGTGGGCGTCCATCGCCGCGGCGCCGCGCAGCAGGGCGCGCCAGTCGACGCCGAGGAGGGCCATCGGGGCGAGGCCGACCGCGGCGGTGACGCTGAAGCGGCCGCCGACCCACTCCCATAGGGGCACGATCGCGCGCCAGCCGCTGCGCTCGGCCTCCAGCGCGAGCTTCGAGCCGGCGCAGGTGATCGCGATCGCGCGGGCGGGGAAGGAGAGGCCGCGGCGCGCACACGCGGCGGCGACCTCGAGCATGCCGTTGCGGGTCTCGACGGTGCCTCCAGACTTGGAGATCACGAGCACGAGGGCGTGGGCGAGCGAGGGGACGCCGGCGAGGGCGCGGTGGATCCCGGTGGGATCGGTGTTGTCGAGGACGTGCAAGCGGAGCGGGGCGTCGGCGGCGGCGAGGGCGTCGGCGACGAGCAAGGGGCCGAGGGCGGAGCCGCCGATGCCGATCAAAATAAGATCGCGGAAGGGGGCGCCGTCCTCCGCGCAGAGCTGGCCGCGGTGGACGCTGGCGGCGAGCTCTTCGATCTCGCGCCAGCTCCGCTCGATCGCGGCGGTGTACGCCGGATCAGGGGCGAGACCCGGGGCGCGTAGCCAGTAATGGCCGACCTGTCGGTGTTCGTCGGGGTTGGCGAGCGCGCCGGCTTCAAGGGCTCGCTGGGCGGCGAGGGCGGCGCTGAGGCGATCGAGATCGGCGGGGGTGGGCTCGTGCAAGCCAGCGTCGGCGAGGTCGAGCTCGAGGGCAGGGTCGCCTGCGTGGAGGCTCCAGCGGAGGTAGTGGGCGAGCGGGTCAGTGGGCTGCATGAGGATCCGGTCGCGGGCGAGGCGCGCGCGGTCTCTATGCTCGACGGTTCTGCGCCGCGGCTCAAGCGGTTGTGCGCGGCGCGGCGCAGAGCCGCCCGTGGGCCGCTAGAAGGGGACGTAGCAGGCGCCGATCCACTCGTAGCCGGGCGCTGGGTCGCTCCAGATCGCGTTGCAGGTGGCCGGGCTGGCGCAGGGATCGACGGCTTCGAGGTCGCAGAGGCTGGTGCAGCAGAAGCCAGTCGGCGAGGCGCAGGCAGGGATCAGGTCGCCGGCTTCACAGATGTAGCCTTCGCTGCAGCCGCGATCTCCCTCTTTGAGGCACTGGGCGGTCTGTTCGCCGATGTCCGAGGCGGTGGGGACCATGCAGCCGAAGCGATCCTCGGCGCGGCGGCAGGCGAGGCCGGCGGGACAGATCGAGCCGAGGGGATCGCAGGCCTCGCTGCAGCCCGGGACCCGGTTGAAGGGGTTGGCGACGCAGGCGCCTCCTCCACACTCGGTGGTCTTGGTGCAGAGGGGCATGCAGAGGCCGCTTTCGCCCTCGTCGTTGGTCGGCTGGCAGATCGAGCTGGGGCTGCAACCGTCTTGGCCGTCGAGGGGGGAGGGGACGCAGGGCTCGTAGAGGTTGTGCATGGCGTCGTTGTTGACGCACTCGTAGACGTTTTGCCGGCCGTCGCGGAGCAGGGCGGTGCACTTGAGGCCGTCGTCGCAGGTCTCGAGATCGGCAGGATCACACTTGTATTGCGGCTGGATGCCGCCTTCACCCGCGCTCGGATCGACGGCGGTGGTGCTCTCGCCAGAGGTGGAGGTCGAGGTGGAGGTGCTGTCGTCGCCGTCGGTGAGGGTGCTCTCTTCGATCGGGACGCGCTGACAGGCGAGCGCGAGCAGGGCGAGGAGGAGCGGGGCGGCGCGGTGAGGCATCGATCTGAGGCTACTCTGGATCGGTCGGGTCGCTAGGCTGGAGGGCGGCGCAGGCCTGGAAGAAGTGACGCGCGATCTCGAGCGCTCCCCGGGCGGCGGCGTGAGGGGCGGCTGCGAGCTGGACGAGGCTGGTGGCCGGCGGGAGGACGGGGATCTCGAGGAGCGCGCGGGCTTCGCCTCGCAGCTGCGGCGGGAGGGGGGCGGCGGCGGCTTCGTCACCCTCCGCGAGGGCGCGGAGATGATCGATGTAGGAGCGGCCCCAGCGCTGGGCAGCCGCTTGGGGATCGCCGGTGGCCTCGGCGTGCAGGACGAGCGCCGCGTTGAGGGCCATGCCGGCGGCGCGGCGGGCGTGGGTGATCGCGGTGCGACGGGCGCTGACGTTGGCCTCGCCGGCCGCGAGCTCGCTGGCGGCGGCGCGAAGCCAGGACGCCGCGTCGAGTCGGTAGAGCCAGTGGTCGGGATCGGGCTGCACGGGCGGATCCGGACAGGTCTAGGTGGTGGAGCTCGCGTCGGTGGTGGAGGCGTCGGTGGTGGAGGCGTCGGTGGTGGAGGTCGCGTCGGTGGTGGAGGTCGCGTCGGTGGTGGAGGTCGCGTCGGTGGTGGTGGAGGTCGCGTCGGTGGTGGTGGAGGTCGCGTCGGTGGTGGAGGTCGCGTCGGTGGTGGAGGAGGTCGTGGGATCGCTGGTCGCGGTGTCGGTCGCGGTGTCGGTCGCGGTGTCGGTCGCGGTGTCGGTCGTGAAGCCGCCGCCGAGGTCGCGCTTGCTCGGCAGGTCGTCGAAGATCATGGGCTCGGAGAGCTCGCCGCCGCCGAGATCGGGGACCTCCGAGGACTCGACGCAGAGGCCGACGACCGCGGCGGGGTAACAGCAGCCCTCGCCAGCGCCGGGGCCGTCACAGTCGCCGAGGGCGAGGGCGGAGCGGCCCTCAGCGACGCAGACGAGGCCGTCGCGGCAGTCGGTGGCGCAGCGGCAGGCGTCGCCCTTGCCGGCCTTGCAGGCGGGCGACAGGGCGAAGGCGAGGGCGAGGGCGAGGGCGCGTGACATCAGGGGATCGCCTTGTACTCGACCTTGATGACCTCGTACTCGCGATCACCCTTGGGTAGACGGACCACCACGTCATCGCCTGCGACCTTACCGAGCATGGCGCGGGCGATCGGCGCGGAGATCGAGATCTTGCCGCGGTCTGCGTCGCTCTCGTCGTCGCCGACCAGGCAGTAGACGACCTGGGCGTCGTTCTCGACGTCGAGCAGGGTGACGGTGGCGCCGAAGGTGACGCGGGTGTCCTTGAGGGTGGCGGGATCGATGACCTGGGCGCGGCCGATCTTGTACTCGAGGAAGCGCATGCGGGCGTCGAGCTCGGCTTGGCGCTCTTTCGCGGCGTGGTACTCGGCGTTCTCGCGGAGGTCGCCGTGGGCCAAGGCGACCTCGATGTCGCGGACGTTCTCCGGGCGGTGATGCTCGCGGATGGTCTTGAGCTCGGCGCGCAGCTTAGCGAGCCCGGCGGGGGTCATCGGGAACTTCTCTTCGGACATGGTGCTTCTCTAGGTGAGCCCCTGGCGGTAACCGGGTCGGCGCGGCGGGGTCGGCCCGTCGCTGAGGGCGTGATGATAGTCCTGGAGGGCGCGCGGGGCCATCACAGGATCGCCGGCGCGGGCGGCCTCGATGGCGTGGGCCGCGGCGAGGCCGCCGGAGATGGTGGTGAAGTAGGGGATCCGCTGGGTGAGGGCGGTGCGGCGGATGCTGAACGAGTCGCGGATCGCCTGGGCGCCGATGGTGGTGTTGATGACGAGCACGATCTCGCGGTTGACGAGGGCGTCGACGACGTGCGGGCGGCCCTCCTTGACCTTGTTGACGACCTGGCAGGGGTGGCCAGCGGCCCGGATCGCGGCGGCGGTGCCGCGGGTGGCGGTGACGGTGAAGCCGAGCGCGATGAGGCCGGCGACGACCGGCAAGACGAGCTCCTTGTCTTCATCGCGCACGGAGATGAAGACAGCGCCGGCGTCGGGCAGGCGGACGCCGGCGGCGAGCTGGCCCTTGTGAAAGGCGGCGCCGAAGTCGTCGGCGATGCCCATGACCTCGCCGGTGCTGCGCATCTCAGGGCCGAGGATGGTGTCGACGCCGGCGAACTTGGCGAAGGGGAAGACAGGGACCTTGACGGCGACGTGCGGGGGGATGATCTCGCGCACGCCGAGCGCGGCGAGGCGCTCGCCGGCGGCGATCCGCGCGGCGATCTTGGCGACCGGCAGGCCGATCGCCTTGGCGACGAAGGGGACGGTGCGGGAGGCGCGAGGGTTGACCTCGAGCACGTAGAGGTCGCGGCCCTGCAGGGCGAGCTGGAGGTTCATGAGGCCGACGACGCCGAGGGCGCGGGCGAGGGCGACGGTGATCTGGCGGATCTCGGCGAGCACAGCGGCGTCGATGTTCACCGGCGGTAAGGAGCAGGCGGAGTCGCCGGAGTGCACGCCAGCCTCTTCGATGTGCTCCATGATGCCGGCGATGACGACGTCGTGGCCGTCGGCGAGCGCGTCGACGTCGATCTCGGTGGCGTTGTGGAGGAAGTGATCGAGGAGGACGGGGTGGTCCGGGCTGGCGAGCACGGCCTGGCGCATGTAGGCGTCGAGCTCGTGGTCGCTGTGCACGATCTGCATGGCGCGGCCGCCGAGCACGTAGCTGGGGCGGACGAGCACGGGGTAGCCGAGCTGGCGGGCGATCGCGGCGGCCTCCTCGGGGGAGCGGGCGACGCCCCAGGGGGGGCAGCGGATCCCGAGCTCGGCGATCAAGGCGCCGAAGCGGCCGCGATCCTCGGCGCGATCGATCGCCTCAGCGCTGGTGCCGAGCAGGCGGTAGCCGGCGGCCTCGATCACGCCGGCGAGGCGCAGCGGGGTCTGGCCGCCGAACTGGACGAGCACGCCGACGATCTCGCCGCTGCGCGCCTCGTGAGCGAGCACGGCGAGCACGTGCTCGGCGGTGAGCGGCTCGAAGTAGAGGCGGTCCGAGGTGTCGTAGTCGGTCGACACGGTCTCGGGGTTGCAGTTGACCATGATGGTCTCAAAGCCAGCCTCCGAGAGGGCGAAGGCGGCGTGCACGCAGCAGTAGTCGAACTCGATGCCCTGGCCGATCCGGTTGGGGCCGCCGCCGAGGATGACGATCTTGCGGCGACCGCTGATCTGCGCCTCGTCCTCGCTCTCGTAGGTGGAGTAGAGGTAGGGGGTGTAGGCGACGAACTCGGCGGCGCAGGTGTCGATGCGCCGGTAGACAGGGGTGAGGCCGTGGGCGAGGCGGTGCGCGCGGATCGCCTCCTCGCTGGCGCCGCTGAGCTGGGCGATCCGGCGATCGCTGAGGCCCCAGCGCTTGGCCCAGGTGAGGGCGTCCAGCGGGGGGAGGCCGCCGCCCTCGCGCGCGGCGACGCGGAGGTGCTCTTCGCAGGTGAGCAGCTCGGCGACCTGGCTGATGAACCAGGGATCGACGCGGCACAGCTCGTGGATCCGCCGCTCCGAGACGCCGAGGCGGAGGGCGCTGGCGATGTGCCAGAGGCGCTGCGGGTGCGGGCGGCTGAGCTGGGCCTCGACGGTGGCGGCGGTGAGGCCGTCGAGGGGGCGATCGAAGCCGTAGGTGCCGATCTCGAGGCTACAGATCGCCTTGCCGAGGGACTCCTTGAAGGTGCGGCCGATCGCCATGACCTCGCCGACGGACTTCATCTGGATGGTGAGTGTGTCGTCGACGTCGCCGAACTTCTCGAAGGAGAAGCGGGGGATCTTGGTGACGACGTAGTCGATGCTGGGCTCGAAGGACGCGGGGGTGACGCGGGTGATGTCGTTCTTCAGCTCGTCGAGGGTGTAGCCGACGGCCAGCTTCGCGGCGATCTTGGCGATCGGGAAGCCGGTCGCCTTGGAGGCGAGCGCGGAGGAGCGCGAGACGCGGGGGTTCATCTCGATGACGATCTGGCGGCCGCTGCGAGGATCGACGGCGAACTGGATGTTGCAGCCGCCGGTGGTGACGCCGATCTCGGTGACGACGGCGCGCGCGGTGTCGCGCATGCGCTGGTACTCGCGATCGGTGAGGGTGAGCGCGGGGGCGACGGTGACGCTGTCGCCGGTGTGCACCCCCATCGGATCATACCTCGATCGAGCAGACAACGACGAAGTTGTCGGCGCGATCGCGCATGACCTCGAGCTCGTACTCCTTCCAGCCGAGCACGGACTCCTCGATCAAGATCTCGCCGCGTAGGCTCTCGGAGAGGGCGTGCTGGGCCTGGTCTTCGAACTCGTCGCGGTTGTAGGCGATCGCCGCGGCGCCGCCGAGGGTGAAGCTGGCGCGGATGATCGCGGGCAGGCCGATCTGATCGAGGGCGCTCCAGGCCTCGGCGAGGCTGTGGCAGTAGACGCTGCGGGGGACGTCTTGGCCGATCCGCAGCATGGCGGCCTTGAACTGGTCGCGATCCTCGGCCTTCTCGATCGCGTCGACGTCGGCGCCGATCAGCTCGACGCCGTAGCGGGCGAGCACGCCGCGGCGGTTGGCCTCGAGGGCGAGGTTGAGTGCGGTCTGGCCGCCGACGGTGCTGAGGATCGCGTCAGGGCGCTCGCGGGCGAGGATCTCGCCCAAGAACTCGACGGTGAGCGGCTCGATGTAGGTGCGATCGGCGAGCTCGGGATCGGTCATGATCGTCGCCGGGTTGGAGTTGACGAGGATGACCTCGTACCCCTCCTCCCGCAGCGCCTTGACCGCCTGAGTGCCGGAGTAGTCGAACTCGCAGGCTTGTCCGATGACGATCGGGCCGGAGCCGAGGACGACGATGCGCTTGAGATCACTGCGTCGGGGCATGGCGGGCCGGCGACTCTTACCACGAGGGCGCGGCTCGCCGCCGCGGCTATGTCTCACACGGCGAGCCGCTCAGTCGGGGTCGCAGGCGCCCTCGCACATGTTGATGAGCTCGCCCTTCTCGAGGAAGACTTGGATGGTCTTCTGGACGCCGATGCCGTCGGCGGAGGCGCCGTGGGCGCCGTTGTCGCTGTCGCCGGGGATGTTCTGCTTGGGCGGCAGGGGACCCTTTTTGGTGTCGACTTGGAGGAGGGCGAGGTCGTCGATCGGCCCGGCGAGGGTGGGTACGCCGAAGACGGGGTAGATCGCGGCGCCGAGCATGAGCATGCCGTAGCTGCGGGCCATCGCCTCGGTGGCGATGTTGGGGACCTGGCTGTCGCCGATCGCTTCGATAAGGAGGAGCTGCTTCGGCGCGTTTCCGGGGAGCGGGGCGTCGCGGATCAGCTCGCTGTAGATGACTGGATCCGAGAGATCGAAGGCGGACTGGTAGAGGGCGAAGAGGAACTCGCGATCGAGCTCGTCGGGCTGGCTGCCCCTCCCAGAGGTCGTTGACGGCGGCGAAGGAGGTGGAGCGCCAGACCATGAGGGAGTAGTTGGCGCCGCCGACGACCAAGACGCCGCGATCGAGGTTGGGGGCGAGGGCGACGGTGGTGCCGCCCATGATGCCGCCCTGCGAGCCGCCGATGTAGTTCACGGGGGCGGCGGTGTCGATGAGCTTGATCTTGTCGGCGTAGAGGGCTTGGTCCTCGGCGAGCTCGCCGTGGAGGAGATAGGCGAGGGTCGTGAAGTTGACGACGGACTGCAAGAGGCGCTCGGGGAGCGAGTAGCTGTTGGCAAAATTGTCGAGCAGCACCGAGGCGACGTTCGGGATGTCCTCCTCGGCCATGCCCCACCAGTCGGTGCCGACGAGGATGACGGAGCCGGTGAGGGCGGCGACGGAGACGGCCTCGTCGCCGCTGCCGAGCAGGCCGTGGCCGTAGACGGCCGCGGGCGCGCTCTCAACCCCGTTGAGCACGGCCTCGGGGACGGCGATGACGAAGGGGGCGTCGACGGTGCCGCTGCACTCGGGCTTGCCCATGGCGTCGCGCCTGAGCAGGCTGCCGGGGGCGGCGTCGCCGGTCATGCAGTTGGGGGCCTTGAAGGTGCCGCGGATGACGCGGCCGACGGGGCCGTCTTGATCGACGACGGAGTCGATGGTGTAGCCGAGCGCGCCGCCCTCGGCGGCGGCCTTGACCTGCGGCATGATCGCGGCGGCGTCGCTGATCAGCGACTGCTGCGAGGTGGTGGTGAAGTCCCAGGCGAGCACGAGCTCGTCGCGGGCGACGCCGGCGGCCTCGAGGTCGGCGAAGAGCTCCTCGTAGGCGGGGCGCAGGGCCTCGAGCTGGGGCAGATCGGTGGGGAGCTGGTCGCGGAGGGCGAGGAAGAGCGGCGAGGGGGCGATCGGCGCGCCTTCGGCGTCGTGGAGGCCGCGGGCGGCGACGATGTAGCGGGTGCCGAAGGCGAGGCGCTTCATCGGGCGGACGAAGACGGCCTGGCGATCAGGGGAGGGGGCGCGGACGTCGACCTCGGCGAAGTAGGGCTGGCGCTCGCCGGTGTCGGCGGCGATGAGGACGATCGTGGCGTCGTCGGCGAGGGAGCCGTCGATGTCGTCGATGCCGACGAGATCGGCGCTGGCGACCCCGCGCGGGCTGACGAAGCGGAGCTGAGAGTTGGGGAGAAGCCGTCGACGCGGGCGGTCACCTCGTCGGCGGCGAAGGCGACGCCGTTGAGGTTCTTGGGCAGGAGCTCGGGGTCGTAGTCGAGGCGCAGGCCGGTGCTGGCCTCTGGGTCAGGTCGAGTGGTGAAGTCGGAGGGCCACGGGTAGAGGCAGACGCCCTGGCTCAAAGGATGACAGCCGGCCTCGATGGCGCCGCGGCCGACGTCGACGCAGGCGCCGTCGATGCACGCCTCCTCGGGGCCGCACTCGCAGGCGTCGCTGGTGGTGCCCCAGGTCTCGCTCTCGCCGGCGGTCGGATCGGTGGTGTCGGTCTCGCCGAGGGTCGCGCTGCTGCTGACGATGGTGCCGTAGGCGGGCGCGCACGCGGCGGCGCCGAGGCCGGCGAAGACGATGAGGCTCGAGGCGAGCGCGGCGAGGGGACGGCGAGGGCGACGTGTCATCGTCGCATTGGTACCACATGCGCAGGAGGCTGGCGCGCGGGCGAGGGGCTGTACGAGCGCTCAGTGTGGCCGGCCGGTGAGGCTGTGCGACCAGACTCGGCGGACGACGCCGCCGGGGTCGCGGGCCTGCAAGGTCATGCGGTCGAGCTCGTACTCGCCTTCGATCCGCAAGGAGAAGAGGCGGCTGATGACGGCTGGATCGAGGGGGCCGCTCATGCGCAAGCTGCAGTGCGGGAAGAAGGGGAAGGGGTTGGGCTCAAACGGGATGTGAGCGTGCTTGAGGCCCTCGTGGAGGTCGACGAAGGGGGTGGGGTCGCTGACGCTGAGCACGAAGGTGTCGGTGCCGGGGAAGCGGACGACGCCGCCGAACCGGGTGAGGATCGGCGAGGTCTTGGCGCAGAGGGCGATGAGGCGGGTCTCGACGACGGACCAGTCCGCGCTAAGCGGTGATCGCCCCGAGGCCGCTGGATCCTGCGATCGTGATCTCGATCGGGAAGTTGCTCAGGCGTTCGCAGAGATCCGCGCGGAGCTGGCGGATCGTCGAGTGCGCCGGCTCCGGGATGTCGAGACAAACATAGGTGGGGTTGCTGAGATCCATGCGTCGGCGTCGCGCGCTAGTTGTACTCCAATGGGCGACGCACGACTTCAGCGGATGAAATGGTGTGGTCTGTCCACCCCAATTTGGTTTTAAGTCGTCCGGTTTGTGTATCGGGAGCGACGGAAATCAGAGGCGTTGAACCGCGCGCGCAAAAGTGCGCGTGGTGATAGACGCGGGCCCGCGGACAGGTCTATGGTGGTGGGGTGATGGCTGGTGATGCGCTGCGCTCTCTCTCTGGGCTCCTCCGTCGATTGACCCCGTTGGCGGCGTGGGCGGCCGCGTCAGGGGGCTGTTATGTCGGCGTGGATGACCCGGAGTCGGGCTCTGAGGCGGCGAGCCTCAGCGCGAGCGCCGGTGACACGAGCGCGGGCGAGGGCGGCGACGATGAGGGCGGCGATGACGGCGATACGCCCCCGCCGAGCCTCGATCCTGCGGACGCGAAGCTGCGGATCTTGCTGAGCCGGCACTACAAGAACTCCGTCCGCGATCTGCTGGGTGAGGCGGCGGCGGCGACGGTGACGCCCCCCGCGGATACGGCGCTGAACGGCTTCGACGCGATCGGCGCGGCCAGCTTCGCGCTCTCGGACGGGGCGATCGACGCGTATGAGGCGTCGGCCCGGGCGGCGGCGGCGGCGGCGATCCAAGACACGGGGCGGATCGCCGGCTACTTGGGCTGTACGCCGAGCGGGCCTGGAGACGCGGCCTGCCACGAGGCGTTCGTGCGGAGCTTCGGGCGCTTGGCGTGGAGGCGGCCGCTCGACCAAGACGAGGTGGGCCGCTATGTGGCGGTGGCGCAGGCGGCGGCGGCCGAGCGCGGTGACTTCTACGCGGGGGTGGAGAACACGATCGCGACCTTCTTGCAGTCGCCCTACTTCCTTTATCAGGTGGAGATCGGCGCGGCGGATCCCGAGCAGCCTTCGCGCCGCTGGTTGAGCGGGTATGAGATGGCGACGCGGATGTCGTTCTTCTTGCTGGATACGACGCCGAGCGCGGCGCTGCTGGCGGCGGCGGCGGCGGGGGAGCTCGACACGGCGGAGGGGATCCGGGCCGCGGCGGCCGCGATGCTGGCGGAGCCGAGGGCCCGCGCGGCGCTGTCGAGCTACTTCGGCGAGCTGCTGCGGATCCGCGGCCTCGACGCGCTGGCGAAGGACACGCAGGTGTACCCGCAGTGGTCGCCCGAGCTGGCGCTGGCGATGCGCAAGGAGACCGAGCTGCTGATCGAGGACATCGTGTGGCAGCGCGACAGCGACTTCCGCGAGATCTTGGACGCGCCGTACACCTTCGTGAACGAGCTGCTGGGGCCGCTCTACGGGCTGCCGCCGCCGGGGGGAGGGGTGTTCACGTCGGCGTTCGTGAAGGTGCCGCTGCCGAAGGAGACGAAGCGCGGGGGGATCCTCGGGCAAGGGGCGCTGCTGGCCCGCTTCGCGCACATCTCGAGCACGTCGCCGACGCTGCGCGGCAAGTTCGTGCGCGAGGCGCTGCTGTGCGAGTCGATCCCGGCGCCGCCTGGGGACGTGTCGACGGTGATCCCGCCGGAGGGTGAGGCGGCGCCGACGATGCGCGAGCGCCTGGAGCAGCACCTGACCGACCCGAATTGCGCGGCTTGCCACCTGGCGATGGACCCGATCGGCTTCGGCCTCGAGAACTTCAACGGGATCGGGGTGTTCCGGGCGATGGAGAACGGGGCGACGATCGACACGGCGAGCGAGCTGAGCGGCTACGGCGCGTTCGACGGCGCGCGCGAGCTGGGCGCCGTCCTCAAGGGCAGCCCGAACGTGTCGCTGTGCGCGCTCCGGAACCTCTTTCGCCACGGCGTCGGCGCGGTGGAGGGGAGCAGCGATTGGTGCACTTGGTGGGCCTCGAGGAGGCCTTCGCGGCGCAGGGCTACCGCCTGCAGGACGCGCTGATCGAGCTGGTGGCGAGCCCGCCCTTCCGGATGGTCGGCGCGCCTGAGTGACCCGAGTCGTGACCGTGCTCCGGGCGATTTCTTTCTCCGAGACGATCTAAGGACGAACCCCATGAAGCGCTTTACTCTCAGTCGTCGGACGATGCTCCGCGGGATGATCGGCGGCGGCGCGGTCGCCCTCGCGTTGCCCCCGCTAGAGGCGATGCTCAACGCGCACGGGAGCGCCTACGCGGACGGCTCGCCGCTGCCGCGGCGCTTCGTCACGTGGTTCTTCGGCAACGGGGTGGCGCTGGTCGACCCGTTCGACGGCAACAACAACGGGCTGCGTTGGACCCCGTCGGGCGCGGGCGCCGGCTATACGCTGAGCCCGCAGCTCGCGGCGCTGCAAGGGGTGAAGGAGTACGTGTCGGTGATCTCGAACCTCGAGCTGCGGGCGAAGCACCCGGCGGTGCGCGGGCACCACACGGGGGTGTCCGGGTACTTCTCCGGGCTACCCGTACATCGAGCTCGACCCGATGGGCGCGAACTACTCGTCGAAGTTCGGCGGTCCTTCGATCGATCAGGTGGCGGCGTCGCTGATCGGCGGGCAGACGTTCTTGCCGTCGATCCAGCTCCAGATCTCGAAGCGGATCGTCACCTCGGAGGGGCCGACGCTGCAATTCATCTCGCACAAGGGGCCCGACCAGCCGCTGCCGGCGATCACGAGCCCGATCGACGCGTTTAACAAGCTGTTCCAGGGCTTCGTGCCCCCAGACGATCCGGCGCGGCCGCTGCGCCTGGGCGCGATCGATGCTGTCCTCGAGGACACGAAGCGCTTGCAGGCGAAGGTCGGGCAGAACGACCGCCAACGGCTGGACGCGCACCTGGCCGGGCTGGCGCAGATCCGCAAGCAGATCGAGGCGATCGCGCCCGAGTGCGCGGCGCCGCCGACGCCCGGCGAGAGCAACGCGGACATGAACGGGCAAGAGCCGACCGAGAGCGTGAACAAGGTGATGTCGGACCTGCTGGTGCTGGCGTTCCACTGCGACATCACGCGGGTGGCGAGCGTGCAGTTCTCCGGGTCGGTGGGCTACAACGTCTTCCATATGCTGGGGCAGCAGCAGGGGCACCACGACCTGTCGCACGACGGCAACGCGAACGAGGCGATCGACGCGTCGACGATCAAGACGATGGAGTACTTCGCGTACCTGCTGGAGCAGCTCAAGGCGACGCCGGAGGGCGACGGGAACTTGCTCGATAACTCGTGCGTGCTGGTCGGCTCGGACACGGCGTCGGGGCTGCGCCACAGCGACTACAACATGCCGTGCATCGTCGCTGGGCGCGGCGGCGGGGCGCTGACGCACCCGGGGATCCACCACGACGCGGCCTCCGCGAGCGTCAGCGACGTGCTGCTGGCCTGCCTGAAGAGCGTGGCGCCCGAGGTGAACGAGGTCGGCGGCGGGAACGGCTACTCGAACACGCCGCTGAGCGCGCTGCTGGCCTAAAGGCCAGGTCGGTCGCGGACGACGAGCAGGCGCAGCTCGCTCATCGACTCGATCGCGAAGCGCAGGCCCTCGCGGCCGGCGCCGCTCTCTTTGACGCCGCCGTAGGGCATGTGCTCGACCCTCCAGGTGGGTACGTCGCCGATGATCAGGCCGCCGACGTCGAGGGCGCTCCACGCGCGCTGGACCTTGTAGAGATCGCGGGTGAAGAGGCCCGCCTGGAGGCCGTAGACGCTGTCGTTGACCTCGGCGAGCGCGGCGTCGAAGTCGGTGAAGCTGGAGAGGACGGCGACAGGCCCGAAGACCTCGCCGCAGACGACGCGCTGGCGGCGATCGACGCCCTCGAGCAGGGTGGGGGCGACGAGCGCGCGATCGCGGGCGCCGCCGCAGAGCAGGCGGGCGCCGGCGAGGCGGGCCTCGTCGACCCAGGCGATCACGCGCTCGGCCTCGGCCTCGCTGATCATCGGGCCGATGTCGGTGGCGGGATCGCGGGGATCGCCGAGGCGGAGGCGGGCTGACCCTTCGACCAGGCGATCGCGGAGCTCAGCGTAGATCTCTTGATGGGCGATGATCCGCTGGACGCTGATGCAGCTCTGGCCGGCGACGCCGAAGGCGCCGAGGAGGATCCGAGCGGCCGCGTCCGCGAGATCGGCGTCGCGATCGACGATGACCGCGGCGTTGCCGCCGAGCTCGAGGTTGACCTTGGCGCGGCCAGCTCGCCGCTTGATCGACCAGCCGACCTCGCCGGAGCCGGTGAAGGAGATCAGGCGGATCCGATCGTCGGTGATCAAAGCATCGGCGGCGGCGTGCGCCGCGGGCAGGATGGAGAAGGCGCCGGGCGGGAGGTCGGTCTCGGCGAGGAGCTCGCCGACGAGGAGGGCGCTGAGCGGGGTGACGCTGGCGGGCTTGAGCACGAAGGGGCAGCCGATGGCGAGCGCCGGCGCGACCTTGTGGGCGACGAGGTTGAGGGGGAAATTAAAGGGCGTGATGAAGGCGCAGGGGCCGATCGGCGCGCGCCGCCACGCGCCGTGGTAGCCGCGGGCGCGCGGGGAGATCTCGAGGTTCATGAGCTCACCGCCGATCCGCAGCGCCTCGCCGGCGGCGTAGCGCACGGTGTCGATCATGCGCAGGACCTCGCCGCGGGCCTGCGCGATCGGCTTGCCAGCCTCGGCGCAGAGGAGCTCGGTGAGCTCGTCGCCGCGCTGCTCGCAGCGGCGGGCGAGGTGGAGGAGGATCGCCTCGCGGCGATCGGCGGGCAGCTCGCGCATGGCGGGGGCGGCGGCGGCGGCGAGGGTGATGGCTGCGTCGACGGCGTCGCGATCAGCGAGGGGGACGCGGGCGAGCTCGGCGCCGCTGTACTTGTCCAAGACGGAGAGGGCTGCGTTGGGCTGCTGGGGGCGGTTGCCGAGGTAGTAGGGGAGCTCGCGGGGCACGTGCTTGGGATCGGTGATGCGGAGGAGGCTGTCAATGGCGGCGATCGTGGTATGAGGCGGCGATGACGATGACGCTGCTGTCGCCTGAGCACTCGGTGGTCGTGAGCAGGGAGCGGCGCGCTCGTGTGGTGGTGTTGGCCTCGGGCAGCGGCTCCAATTTCGCGGCGCTGGCGGACGCGGCGGCGGACGGCTCGGCGCCGTTTGCGGTGCGCGGGCTGATCTACAACGTGGCGGGCGCGGGGGTCGCGGCGCGGGCGTCGGCGCGTGGGATCCCGGCGCGCCTGATCGCGCACCAGGGGTTCAGATCGCGCGAAGAGTTCGATGATGCGGTGGTGGCGGCGCTGCGCGAGATGGAGGCGGAGTGGGTGGCGATGGCCGGGTGGATGCGGATCGCGACGACGCGGCTGCTGGAGGCCTTCGCGGGGCGAATTCTGAACCTGCACCCGAGCCTGCTGCCGAGCTTTCGCGGGCTGCGGGCGGTGGAGCAGGCGCTGGCGGCGGGGGTGAAGATCAGCGGGTGTACGGTGCACGCGGTGGTCCCCGCGGTGGATGAGGGGCCGATCGTCGGGCAGGCGGCGGTGCCGGTGCTCGAGGGCGACGACGCGGCTTCGCTGGGGGCGCGGATCCACGCGGCGGAGCACCTGCTCTACCCGATGGCGTTAGCGCGGGCGATCGCGGCGGCGGGCTGAGCGGCGCGCTCCTGTCGAGGAGCGGCGCGTGGTCGCGGCTGTGTGCCGCGTGTTACCGTCTCGTGGCCGTGTTGTGATGATCTGGATGGTCGCACATACGCCGCGTCGCGACGGGGTGACGCTGTGGTTCGGGTCGATCGGCAGCGAGCCGCCCGGGGCGATCGTGAGGCTCGTGATCGAGGCCGCAGGCGGGCGGCGGCAGGTGATGGAGCTGCGCCCCGAGTGGCAGCTCTTGCCGGTCGGCGAGGGGCTCGACGTGTGGAGCTGCTGGCGCTCGATCGAGGGGCTGTCGCCGGACACGCGGTACACGCTGCGCTTGGCGGAGACCGACGAGGCGGTGATCGTGCGGACGCTGCCGTCGGCGATGCCAGGGCCCGGAGAGGCGCCGCTGCGGCTGTTGTTGGGCTCGTGCTTTGATCCGCGCGGGCACGGGGCGTCGATGCTGCCGGGGCTCGTGCGGCGGCTAGAGGCCTTGACGCCGCACGTGAAGCTGCTGTGCGGCGATCAGGTGTACGTGGACCTGCCGGTGATGCGGCGGCTGCCGACCACCGACGCGGGGCTGCGGCGCTTCTTGCTCGAGAAGTATCGAATGAGCTGGGCGCCGCGCGGGGCGGCCTCGGCGAGCGGGTACGGCGATCTGCTGCGGGTCGGCGCGAACCTGCTGATCAGCGATGACCACGAATTTTGGAACAACTTCCCCTTCGTCGCGGGGCACGTGCCGTTCACGCTGGACGCGCGGAACCGAGCTTCGATGACGTCGCTCGGGCGGGCGTTCTTTCAGGCGTTTCAGGCGGACTACGCGGCGGCCGAGGGGCTTCGTTGTCGGCATGAGCTGCGGGTCGGCGCGCCGGATGATCCGCGGGCGCTCGGAGATCTTCGCGATCGACGGGCGCTTCGCGCGGACGACGACGCGGGCGCATCACCCAGACGATCTGGCGGCGCTGGTGCGCTGGATCGATCGGCTGCGCGGGCCGGGGATCATCGCGCTGAGTCAGCCGCTCTTCGAGCCGCCGCAGGGCAACCTCCGCAAGAAGATGATCGACGCGGGGATCGCTGACTTCTCGGACTTTGATCCGCTGGCGCGGGCGTTGGATCGGGCGCCGCATGACCTGCTGATCCTGAGCGGGGACATCCACTGCGGGCGGATCGCGGCGGCGACGGGCGGGGCGAGCGGGCGGAAGATCGTTGAGATCGTCGCGTCGCCGATCTCGCTGATCCCTGGGACGAATTTCTGCGACTGGCCGGCGTTCGGGGCCTTCCCGCCGCGGGCCGTGTCGAGGGTCTCGCGCACGCTGAAGGTGGAGCCCTTGATGCCGCTGGTGAAGGAGGATCACGTGGCGATGATCGAGCTGTGCCGGGTGGGCGCGTCGCTGCGGGTTGATGTCGCCTACTGGCGCTCGAACGGGGCGCCGCTCGCCGGCCGTACGTGGTCCGGCGCTTTGTCTTGAGCGAGGAGAAGGACGATGCCTGAGAGGACCTATCCGCTGATGAACGCCCGCTTCGCGGCCCGCGCGGCCCGCAACGCGCAGATATGTGAGATGACCCGAGAGCCAGGTGAGGGCAACGCGGGGTGGATCGCGCGGGCGCTGGGCGAGGACCCGTCGCCGCGGGTGATCCTGCTGGGCGGCGCGTCGCTGCCCGACTTCCGGGTGCGGGCGGCGCAGGCGGCGGCGCGCAGCGATCTGATGCCGAGCTTCTGGAGCCGTGCACTCCTGGCCTTGAAGACAGACCTCGCAGCGCCGTGGACGCTGTGGAGCGCGGGGATCGAGGGGGCCTCGTTGGCCGAGCTCCCTGGGACGAACGGGATCCACCCGGTGGCGCTCGCGAGCCTCGACGCGGCCGCGTCGCTGCCGAACGCGGCGGTGCTGCGCTTCCCAGGCGCGACCAGCGAGGCGCTGGTCGAGGCGATCGCGGCGCTGCGCGGGGGGCGGCTGGTGGAGGACGTGGTGACGCCGATCGCGGCGTGGTTCGGGTTCATGATCGGCGCGCAAGGGGCGGAGAACCCGCTCGCGCAGGGGATCCCGCTGCCAGACGCGCTCTTCGTCGACGCGGCGTTCAGCTACGCCGCGGTCGATCTGGTGCCGGGCGCGTCGGCGCGTGGCGCCTGCCCGGAGGCGTTCTGGCAGTCCGCGCTGTGGTGGTCGCGCTACTACGCAGGCGACGACGAGGCGGGCGCGGCGCGGGCGCCCTCCGGGGTGTTCACGATCGGGCAGGCGGCGGCGTGCGTGGTCGAGGGGTGAGGCGTCGAGCGGTGGATCCGGAGGCGACGGCGTGACAGGGGCGGCGCTTGGCCGCGGCGGCTGCGAGCGTATGCTCGCGGCGGATGTCGGGTCGTTCGCTGCTCAGCGCCTCTACGGTCAATTTCCGCGCCTTGATGGCGAACGGGCGCCGCTACGAGGTGCCGGACTATCAGCGCGACTACTCGTGGACGCGCGAGCAGTGGGAGGACTTGTGGGCGGACCTGGTCGACCTAGCGCGTGAGCCGGGGCGGCAGCACTACATGGGGGCGCTGGTGCTCCAAGAGCCAGCCGCCGATCTCTTTAGGATCATCGACGGGCAGCAGCGGATCGTCACTCTGAGCGTGCTCGTCGCGGCCGCGCTGCGCTGCCTGCAGAGGCTCGTGGAGGCGGAGGTGCAGCCGGACGAGAACAAGCAGCGAATGGAGCTGCTGCGCGGGGCCTTCTTGGGCGGGGTGGATCCGATCTCGTTGCACACGATCGCGAAGCTGCGGCTGAACGAGGCGAACCGGGCGTTCTTCGAGGGGACCCTGCTCCGCCTCAAGAAGCCGATCTCGCGGTCGGCGCTGCGCTCGGCGGAGCGGCCGCTGTGGGAGGCGTTTGAGTTCTTCCGTAAGAAGCTCGATGAGCGCTACGCGGCCGGTCAAGACGGCGCCGAGATCGCGCGTTTTATCTACGAGGTGGTCGCGGTGCAGCTCTTGTTCATCGTCGTGTCGGTGGAGGACGAGCAGGGCGCCTACACGGTCTTCGAGACGCTGAACGCGCGCGGGCTGGAGCTGTCGGCGGGCGATCCGGGAGGAGGTAACGGAGCCCGGGCAGGTGTTTGAGCTGCTCGATCACTTGGAGCCGCTCGCGGAGCTGTCAGATGCGCTGGATGACCACCATCACCCGTTCTGGCAGGACTTCCCGCCGACGGCGCGCGATCACGTGCGCCACCTGAACCTGTATCGGGTGACCCAGTTCCGGCCGCTGCTCTTCGCGGCGTGGTTGCCCTTCGATCGCGAGCAGCTCGTCAAGCTGCTGCGGCTGATCGACGTGCTGTCGCTGCGCTACAGCGTGATCGGCCAGGAGAACCCGAACGCGCTCGAGGACCACTACAACCGGGTAGCGCAGGCGATCCACCGCGGTGAGGTGACGAGGGCGGGTGAGGTGCGTGAGGCGCTGCGGGCGATCTATGTCGAAGACGAGGACTTCAAGGCTGCGTTCTCGCGGGCGCAGATCCCGGCGAGCGGCGAGCGGGGGCGGCTGGTGCGTTATCTGCTCTGCGCGATCGAGGGGGCGCGGTCGGGGGGAGCGGTGCAGCTGCAGGACGAGACGACGACGGCGACGATCGAGCACGTGCTGCCCAAGAACCCCTCAGAGGCGTGGTCGTCGTCGTTCACGGCCGAGCAGGCGGATCGCTACGTCGACCGGCTCGGCAACTACCTGCTGCTCGAGGGTAAATTGAACGCGCGCGAGGCGGCCAACCGCTCGTTCGGAGAGAAGCGCGAGATCTATCGGACGAGCATCTACCCGTCGACGCGAGAGCTGGCGGTGGAGGAGTGGACGCCGGCGCAAGTGGAGCAGCGGCAGGCCGAGATGGCGCGGCTGGCGGTGGGGCTGTGGCGGTGGACGTGAGCCGGCGCTGAGGTGATCAGGGGTCGAGGGTGTCGTCGCGGATCCATTGGCCGCGGTCGCCCTGGCGGAGTTCGAAGGTGGGGAAGTACTCGAGGTCGAGGCGGAGGGTGAGCAGCTCGGCGCGGCCGTCGACGTCGTAGGTCATGAGGCGGAGGGCGTCGCCGCTGCGGCGGCCGCGGACGCTGGCGAGGAAGGCGTCGAGATCGCCGACTGGTTGATCGTCGACGGCGGTGATCAAGCGCGAGGCGCGGAGCTTGGAGCGGCTGGCCGGAGAGCCATACCAATATAAAGAGGTGTAGACGCCGGCGACGCCGGTGCCGCGCTGGATCCGCAGGCTGCGGGGGATCTCCTGGATCAAGGCGCCGGCCCAGTGGAGCACGCGATCGGTGCCGTGGCCGCGTAAGGGGCGCGGCGCGGCGGTGGCCTCGATGACGGCGCCGTCGCGGAGCAGAGTGAGCGCGAGGTGGGGGCCGAGGGCGCGCTCGAGATCGAGGAAGGTGGTGACGGGGGCGCCGTCGATCGCGAGCAAGAGGTCGCCCGAGCGCCACGGCTCGACGCCGCTGATCACACGCTCGACGAGGAGGACCTGGCGACGCCTGGGGTCGTGCTGCTCGAGGCGCTTGGCCCACTGCGGATCGACGCCGTGGCCGCGCGCCTCAGCGAGGGGGATCGGGCGCAGCTCGACGCCGGGATCCCAGAGCGTCGGGGGCTCGCCGCGGCGGAGGCGCCGGGTGAGGGGGGCCCAGAAGTCGACGGAGAGGCCGTACTCGGCGAGCTTGTGCTCCTTGGCGACTTGATAGGAGAAGCCGGCCCAGAGGGCGAGCACGCGGCCGTCGTCGTCCGTGAGCACGCCGCCGAGGGCGCGGGGAGGCTGGGTGAGCGCGAGCTTCTCGAGGTTGGCAGGGCGGTAGCGGGGCGGCTTGGGGATCGGCAGGTCGAGGGCGTCGGAGGTGGCGATCTCGACGCGCTGCGCGAAGAGGCGCTGGTCGCGGCGCAGGCCGACCATCCAGGCTTGGTCGCCAGGCTCGGCGCCGCGCGGGGCGAGCTCGGCGGCGCGTAGCGGGGTGTCGCCGACCCGCGCAGGATCGAAGGCGATGACCGCGTAGTTGTGGAAGGGGTGGAGGAAGACGATCCGGGCGGGGACCTCGAGGGCGCCCGCGAAGGTGAGGTTGAGCTCGGCGAGGGCGGTGGGGACGACGCTGCGATCGACGAGCACGAGGCCGCGCTCGGCGTCGACGATCAGGCCGACGCCGCGGAAGCTGGCCGCTTGGACGCCGTCGATCTTGTGCGGCAAGGTGACGACGACGGTGACGAGCGAGGCGGCGAGGGCGAGGGCGCGCGGATCGTCGGCCTCGGCAGCGGCGGCGGTCAGGGGGGCGGGCGCGGGCGCGGGCGGCGGCGGCGGGAGCTGGCGCGAAGGCCAGATCCCAGAATTGTCGTCGCGGTCGCGGCGGACGGCGCTGAAGATCTGGCGCTCGACGGTGACCACGCAGACTCGATCGCGCCGCGGCGACTCGACGTCGAAGTAGCGGATCGGCAGCTTGGCGCCGTGCGGGGCGGCGGCGAAGCGCGCCTCGAGGGCGGCGAGGTCCGGGGTCGCTTGGCCGCCGACCGCGGTGATGACGGCGCCGCGATCGAGGCCGGTGGGGGTGAACATGGCGCCGGCGCTGGCGATGTAGACGCCTCGCAGGGGGATCTGGAACTGGCGGGCGATCTGGTAGGAGAGGTCGTGGAGGGTGGCGCCGCCGAGCTCGATGAAGCTCGCTGGGGTGATCGTGTGGAGGTCGAGGGTGGTGACGCGGATCTGCTGCGGTCGTCCGCCGCGCTCGACCTCGAGGGTGATCTCGCGGCCGACGTGATCATCGAGGTGCGCCTCGAGGGTGATGAAGTCGAGGATCGGGTGACCGTCGACGCTGAGGAGGATGTCCCCGAGTGCGAGGTGGCCGTCGGTGGGGCCTTCGGGGAGGATCGACTCGATGACGAGCCGGCCGGTGGCCGTCGGCGCGGCGGCGCGAAGGGCGGCTTCGCGCTCGGGGCGCAGGCCGAGGCGGCGGAGCTCGTCGTAGGGGCGTAGCTCGTAGGTGGCGCACAAGGTGCCGCGAGGGACAGCTTCGCCGCGGCGTAGGCGATCGAGGGCGCGGACCACCCGCTCCAGCGGGAAGAAGAAGCTGGAGGCGGCCTGGGTGCGGCTGCCGGCGTTGAGGGCGAGCACGTCGCCGTCGATGTCGACGACGGGGAGCCGGAGGAGCCGCCCGAGGTGCTGGAGGCCGCTTGGATGTAGTGGGTGTTGAAGTCGTTGTAGCGGCGCAGGCCGTAGCTGGGGGCGGGGCGGTCGAGGCGGGCGATCGTGCCAGCGAGGATCGAGAGCTTCTCGCCGGCGTCGTTGCCGACGACGCGGATCTCGGCGCCGACCTTGGCCTTGTGGGGGGCCAGGCGGAGGGCGGTGGGGGCGATGAAGCGGAGCGCCGCGGGGTCGTAGCGGTAGAAGCCGAAGTCGTGCACCGGATCGCGGTAGACGGCCCGCAGCGGGACCTCCTCATGGTTGAGGAAGACGGCCTCGGCGACGACCGGCCCTGGGTGAACGACGTGACGGTTGGTGAGCAGGAGCCCGCGCTCGGCGTCGACGACGAAGCCGGTCGCCTGAGAGGAGGCGTTCCAGTCGGTGTCGAAGGGGCGGGGGGCGTCGATCCGGATCGACGCGACGGCCTCGGCGACCCGCTCGAGGCTGGCCCGCCAGCGATCGGCGCTGGAGGAGGCGAGGAGGTGAGCGGGGTCGGTGGGCGGCGCGGACATCAGAGGGACGTGAGTATACGGGAGGGGGCAGGCGCGCTCGCTGCTTGACCGGCGGGCCGGTCGGCGCGAAAAAGGGAGCGATGCAAAGCCGCGCGCCTGTCGCCCTCCTTTTTTGCTCGCTTCTGGCCGCTTGTGGCGATGACGAAGGGACCTCGTCGCTGAGCGCCGCCTCGCAGACCTCGAACAATTCGACCGTGGGGTCGGCGTCAGCGTCGTCGTCGTCGTCGTCTTCGAGCTCCGATGGTTCGACCTCGGACGGATCTTCGGGGAGCGCGTCGGGCAGCAGCGCGGGCGCCGAGACGACGGGGGCTCCGACCAGCTCGGACTCGGACCCCTCGTCGACCGGCACCGATCCGACGAGCACGAGCACGAGCACGACCTCTGGCTCGACCAGCGGCGGCGACCTGTGCGGCAATGGGCTGGTCGATCCCGGGGAGCAGTGCGACGGCGTGGACCTGGGCTCCTTCACCTGCACGAGCCTGGGCTACGACGGCGGCGGCACGCTCTCCTGTGATCCGGTGATGTGCACGCTCGACACGTCGATGTGCGTCGGCGGCGGCGGCAGCACCTCGGGTTGAGCGAAGCGCTGACGTGGCGGATCGGCGAGTCGGGCTCGCGCTGACGCTCTTCCTCGGGGCGGTCTTTCTGTGGACGGCTCCGGGCAGGATCACCTTTCCAGACGATGAGATCGTCTTTCAGACGACCGAGGCGCTGTGGCTGCGCGGGGAGCTGGCGATCGCGGGGATCCCGAAGAGGACGGGGGAGCCGCCGCACCTGCCAGCAGGGAGCTTCGGCTGGGCGCTGGGGCGTGACGGTCGGCGCTATGGCTTCTTCGGCCACGGGCTGTCGGTCGCGGCGCTGCCGATGTACGGGCTCGCGCGCGCGACCTTGGAGGCCGCGCCGGAGCGCTGGTGGCACGCGGTGCGGTCGGACCACTTCTTCTTCCATCGGCGCTCCAAGCAGGCGGACTGGCCGCGGCTGCTGGTGAGCCTGACGAACGCGTGGATCACGGCGCTGACGGCGGCGGCGCTGTTCTGGTGGCTGCGTGCGCTGGCGATCGCGCGGGGCGCGGCGCTGCTGACGGCGCTGGCGTACGGGCTCGGTACGGCGGCGTGGGCGTACTCGCGGACCTTCCTGAGCGAGCCGCTCTCGGCGCTGTGTCTGGTCGGCTGCGCGGCGATGATCGCGACGTTTCACCGCGATCACCGGGCGCGCTGGCTGTGGGGCGCGGGGCTGATCGCGGGGCTCTCGGCGCACGTGCACGTGCTCAACCTGTGTATGGTGCCATGTCTGATCGGCTATGCGCTCGCGGACAGGAGCGCACGGACAGGTGAGGCGAGGCGCGCGTGGATCGGCGCGATCGCGCTGGGCGGGCTGGGGCTGCTGGCGCTCGGGCTCGGGCAGTGGGCGCGCTTCGGATCGCCGCTCGAGACCGGGCGGTTCGGCCACTACAGCGCCTTTCAGGCGCCTTGGGAGGGGATCGCGGCGCTGCTGCTGGCGCCCGGGCGGAGCGTCTTTTTATATGCGCCGGCGGTGACGATCGGGATCTTCGGGTGGGCGGCGCTGCGGCGGCGGCTGCCAGTGGTCGCGATCTTCGTCGCGGCGGCGGCGCTGACGCGGCTGGTGGTGATCTCCTGCCGCAGCGACTGGTACGGCGGTTGGGGGCTGGGGCCGCGTCACTTGGTGCCGGTGTTGCCGCTGATGATCGCGCCGCTGGCGCTGGTGTGGGAGCGTTGGCGGGCGTCGGGTCGCGGGCGCAGGATCGCGCTGATCAGCGGCCACGCGGTCGCGGTGGCGCTCTCGGGGTATGTGGCGCTCTTCTCGATCTTCGAGTGGATGTTCACGCTGGGAGGGAGCGCGGCGCTGCGGGCGAGCGGGCTGCGCTTGATCGAGGCGTCGCACTGGCACCTGTGGGCGAGCCCGCTGGTCGGCTTCGCCCGGCTCCGGCCGGACGTGCTGTCGGGCGGGGCGTGGACGCTGGCGCGCCGCGGTGACTGGAGCTTGATGGCGGTGTTCGTGGCGATCGCGGCGATCGGGGCCGCGGCGCTGGGTGTCTTGGTGTGGGCGTTGATCCGCGACGCGCGAGCGGACGCCCAGCCTCGCGCGTGACGGTCGCGCCCCGCGCGAGGGGGTCGCTCGCCTACTTGAGCAGCACCTTGAACTCGATGCGGCGGTTCTTGGCGCGCCCGGCGGCCTTCTCGTTGCTCTCGATGGGCTCGTCGGGGCCGGCGCCGCGGGTGGTGATCCGGCTGGGATCGATGCCCTTGGTGATGAGCCACTGGCGCACCGACTCGGCGCGGCGCGCGGAGAGGTCGAGGTTGGCCTCGCGGGTGCCGACGTCGTCGGTGTGGCCGCTGATCTCGACGCGGACGTCCTTGAACTCGGCGAGCACGTCGTAGGCGCGGGTGAGGGTCTTCTCGGAGTTCTTGCGGATCTTGTCGGAGTTGAACTCGAAGAAGATCCCCTCGATGACGCCGGTGAAGTCCTTGACCTGCTGGGGCAGCTCGTCGGGGCAGCCGTCGGCGTCTTGATAGCCGTTGACGGTCTCGGGATCGTCGGGGCACTTGTCGTCGGCGTCGAGGATGCCGTCGCCGTCGCGGTCGCGGATCGGGCAGCCGTCGGGGGCGATGCCGGCCTCGTCGGGGCAGGCGTCGTCGGGATCCATGAAGCTGTCGCCGTCGCTGTCGCGGATCGGGCAGCCGTCGGGCAGGATCCCGATCTCCTCGGGGCAGGCGTCGATGTCGTCGAGGATGGCGTCGGCGTCGCGGTCGCCGACAGGGCAACCATCGGCGGTCGGCGCGGGCTGGAAGGGGCACTTGTCGTCGGCGTCGAGGACGCGATCGCCGTCGCTGTCCTTGAGGGGCGGCGGCGGCTTGGGCCGGCCGAGGGTGAGAGAGATGCCGGCGAGCAGCTCGAGGTGGCTGGTGAAGGCGGGGCCGGCGGTGTCGCCGCGTTGGCGGCCTTGGTAGGCGCCGATGAGGTGGCGCGCCTCGACGCGGAAGGCGAGCCACTTGTTGGCGTAGAGCTTGAGGCCGCCGCCCCAGTGGCCCATCGGGTCGATGTCCTTGCCGACGACGGCGGGGTCCGAGGAGACGCCCATCATGCCGTAGCCGCCGAGCAGGAAGGGCGTGAAGCGGTAGGGGAGCTGGAGGATCGCGTGGCCGCGCAGGCCGTAGAGCAGGACGCTCTCGTTGTTGTCGGTGCGCGCTCTGGTGGGCATGGCGGCGAACTCAGCCTCGAAGCCGAGCACGCGCAGGGGGAAGAAGGCGACGCGGGCGCCGACGTCCGGGCCGATCCGCCAGAGGAGCTTCTGCGGCGCGGTCTTGGGGTCGAAGAAGTCGTGGTCGTCAGAGACGATGAGGGCGCCGCCGAAGACGCCGAGCTCGACCATGTTGCGCTCCGGGCGGTAGCGCTTGATCCAGGGGGTGGGCGCGTCGTCGTCCTCGATCGGGCGCGCGCCCTTGTCGGCCTTCTTGTCGGCCTTCTTGTCGGCCTTCTTGTCCGACTTCTTCCCAGCTTTTTTGTCGGCCTTCTTGCCTTGGGTGGATACGCCCACCTCGGCGCTGGCCGTCGGGGCGGCGCTGGCGGCGGCGGGCAGGGTGAGCGCGACAGAGGTCGCGATCAGGGCGATGGACCAGGGAACGGGCTGCGGGCGGCGTGAAGTCATGATGGCGGAGGAGGGCGCGGAGTGAGCGGAGTGAGCGGGCGCGGCGGTCGGCGTCTACTTGCAGGCGAGGCCCTCGTCTTCGCAGCCAGGGGGCTGGTCGAGGGCGAGGTTGTTGATCAGGCAGCTATTGCACTCGTCGCCGCCGAAGTCGTCAGGGTCGCAGGCGGCCGCGTCGACGCACAGGTTGGTGATGCAGTCGACGAACTTGAAGAGGCGGTACACCTCCTCGGCGGTGAGGCCCTCTTCGCAGGCGAGGAAGCAGGAGAGGTCCTGCTCTTGGCTCGGCTCGGGGGGGATCGCGAGGGCGCAGTTGAGCAGGCAGGCGATGGCGCCGCGGCAGGAGAGGCCGCCAGGTTCACCCGTGGTGGGGTCGCCGGTGGAGGTCGTGAAGTCCCACGGATCCGGCGGTACGGTGGTGACCGGCGGGCTGGTGGTGGTCGTCGTTGTGTCGGTCTCGGTGAGGTAGAGATCCGAGTTGCAGCCCGCGAGCATGAGCGCGGCCGCGAGGGCGCCGCGCAGGGCGGGCGAGGTCACGCGAAGGGCCAAAGCCATCGGCGGACGATAGCAGGCGCCAGCCGGCGCGTACAACGATCTGGCGGGCGCGGCGGCGGCTCCGACTGCGCTGGAGAGAATGAGGAGCGCCTCCGCTCGCGTCGCGCCGAGGGCGATCGATCAGGCGATCGTTGGACCTCGATCGCGGTCGATCGTGGGGGAGCGCAGGGCGGCCGCTCGCTTGTCACCGTAGCCGCGAGACGCCATACTGCGGAGGTTCGATCGCCCTCGCGGGGCCGCCTCGCGCTCAGGAGCGCCCCAATTCGCCCGTCTGGATGATTTATGCACTTAGGTAAGATCTACTCCATCACCGCCGCGGCTGGCTTCGCCCTCGCGGCCTCTGTGTCGCTCTCGCTGGCCTCGTGCCGCGGCCTCGATCAGACCTTCTCGTGCGAGGTGCAAGCGGAGCGCTTCGAGGCGGTGGTCAGCGAGGAGGGCGAGATCCTGCCAGCGCTGGCGGAGGTCGGGATCTTCCCGATGGCGATGATGGTCTCAGAGCAAGGGGTGAACGACCTGCTCAACGGGGTGGTCGGCAAGAAGGTGCCCTTCGCGAGCACGCTGAGCATCGGGCCGCTGAAGATCGAATTCGAGCCGAGCTCGGAGCCGGTGATCGACATCGCGTCGGTGCCAGGATGCGCCCAGTGCGTGCTGATCAGCCTCGAGTTCGAGTTCGCGGTCGGCCAAGGTGAGGACGGGGTCGGCGCGGGGATCGGCGCGGCGAGCCTGAGCATCCCGGTGAAGATGGAGCGCGAGGCGGACGGCACGGGGGTGCTGATCGCGAGCTACGAGCAGGCGACGGTGGCGAGCATGGACGTCAACGTCAGCGGCTTCGACTCGCAGGACCACGAGGCGATCGCGGGGGCGCTGGCGCTGCTGGCGACCGACACGATCCGCGAGCAGTACGGGCCGACCGAGCTGCTGCGGATCGGGACCTTCTCGCTGGGCAGCGAGGACGTGCTGGTCGCGACCACGAAGATGTTCGTGGTCCCGCAGTTCAACGCGCTGCTCTTCGGCATGGAGACCAACCTGGCCCTACCGCCAGGGACCGGGCTCGACCAGCCGCAAGGGCTGCCGGCGGACGCGAAGATGGGGCTGCTCTTCGATCCGGGGCTGCTGCAGGCGCTCTCCCAGCGGATGCTGGTCGAGGGGAAGATCGCGCGCCGCTACGATGACGAGGGCGAGCCGGACCCGGAGGGCAAGTACGGGGTGACGATCTCGGGGATGAAGTCCTCGACGATCGCGAGCAACCGCATCGACACCTACTTCCGGGTGTGGCGCACGGACGGCGACTACTGCGGCTTCGCCGAGGTCGAGATGCCGCTCTTCGTCAGCTTGGCGACGGTCGACAGCCAGCCGGAGCTGAAGGTCGACGCGGGATCTCCGCGGGTGATCGGCGGCGAGGGCAGCGGCAAGATCGCGGCGAACAACGCCGAGCTGGTGCAGAAGAACGAGAAGCTGATCGACAACTTCAAGGCGTCGCTGGCCGAGCAGGTGCTGCTCACCATCAACTACGACGAGATCGGCGTCGAGGGCAGCACGATCCTGTTCAAGCCGATCGCGACCGAGGTGAACTCGGTCGCTGACAGCGTCAACGTGCTGCTCGACTTCACCGTGATCGCGAGCGAGTAGCCGCCTCGCCGGGGCCTCGCTGACCCGCCGCGTCTGCCACCTAAACCTAAAAAACAGCACCAATATGTCCAATAAGCCAGCTTTGACCCCGCCGCTCCGCCTCCTCCACCTCGGGCTCGTCGGGCTCGTCGGGCTCGCCTCCGCCTGCACCGGCGGGGAGCAAGAGACCGAGACGAGCGCGACGACGACGACGATGGGCTCGACGACCCAGACGTCGATCACGACGACGACGACGACGACCAGCGACACCGGGCCGGTGCTGGTGTGCGTGCCCGGCGAGGTGAAGTGCAGCCCCGGGCTCGACGCCGTGCAGACGTGTAAGCCCGACGGCCAAGGCTTCGCGAGCGAGCCCTGCGGCGTGTATCAGGCGTGCTTCGTCGACGAGTGCCTGGGGCCCTGCGAGCTGATCCAGGACCCGCCCTCGTCGGAGGGGTGCTCGTTCCACACCCACCGGATGCTGCACTACCAGGAGGCGGCGTCGGACGCGATCATCGTCGGCAACATCTCGAACGCGATGCCGGCGACCGTGCAGCTCTTCTTCCAGCCGAACGGCAAGCGCAAGGAGGAGCCGCTGGGCGAGCCGGTGGTGATCGAGCAGGGGCAGACGCACCTGTTCGCGCTCGAGAACTCGTTCATGGCCGGGTACTCGGGCTACCGCACCGGCGGCACGTACCACGTGGTCGCCGACCTGCCGGTGATCGCGTACCAGCACTCGCCGCTGACCAACACCGCGACGAATGACTCGTCGCTGCTGCTGCCAGACCACACGCTCGGCCTCAACTACGTGGTCGCCTCGTACTCGCCCTTCGGGGTCAACGCGAGCTACTTCAACGTGATCGCGATCGAGGACGACACGATGGTCGAGTGGACGCCGCGGGTCGACACCGCCGGCAACAACCTGCCGGTGCCCTTCGTCAACGCGGGCGAGACCGGCAAGATCAAGATGAACCGCGGCGACACCCTGCAGATCGGGGCCTCGGCGGTGAACATGGAGAACGAGGAGGACAACTACCTGCGCGACGTGTCAGGCACGGTGGTGAGCTCGAACAAGCCGATCTGGTTGGCCGGCGCGGCCCGCTGCTCGTACGTGCCGTACACCTCGGGTTGGTGCGATCACCTGCAGGAGGTGATGTTCCCGCTCGAGACGTGGGGCAAGATCTACGTCGGCGCGCACCCGCCGCTGCGCAGCGCGGAGAAGCACTATTGGCGGATCTACGCCGGTGAGGCGGGGGTGACGGTGACGACGGATCCGCCGCAGCCGGGCACGCCGCTGGTGCTGGGGGCCCGCGGCGAGTGGGCGGAGCTGGTCTTCGATCACGGGGTGAGCGTCATCTTCAGCGGCGACAAGCCGTTCTTGCCGGTGCAGTACCTGGCGGGCAACCAAGCGGACGCCGGCTACGGCGATCCGGCGATGTACCAGATGGTGCCGGTCGAGCAGTTCTTGAGCCGCTACGCGTTCGCGACCGGCGTGAATTATGGGCTCAACTACGTGCAGGTGATCCGCGAGAAGGGCGGCGCGGAGGTGCAGGTCGACGGCGTGACGGTGACCGGCTACACCGAGGTGGGGGCGTATGAGGTCGCGGACTGGCGGATCGAAGAGGGCGCGCACGAGGCGATCAGCGAGAAGCCGTTCGGGATCATCAGCATCGGCTATACGATCCCGCGCAACTGCTTGCCGGAGTGGATGGACAAGAAGTGCGGCACGAACGACACAGGCGGCGCTTGTATGACCGACGCCGAGTGCGCGGGGGTGCAGTTCTGCTCGAAGCAGGACGGCCAGACGGAGGGGATCTGCCGGCACAAGCTGTGCTGCGCGCCTTGCGACAGCAAGAACATCGACTGCAATAAGAAGGGCTTCCCGCTGTGTAGCTGCCCCGGCCCGAACGCGTCGTACGCGTACCCGGGGGGCATGCGCACGACCAAGATCTACAGCCCCTGAGGCGGCCGCTGCCGGCGTCTAGGGGCGCTCGTAGCGCTCCTGGCGCAGGCGGAAGGCGTCCCAGCCGCCCTCCATGAGGCGGAGGATGTGCTCCTTGGCGGCGTGTACGTCTCCTTGGGCGAGCACGCGGGCGCTGCGGCCGTCGGCCTCGAGCACGATCACGCGCTCGGCGTCGCCCAAGACCGGGAGGTTGGGGTTGTGGGTGATCATGAGGAGCTGACGGCGGCGCTTGATCTCGCGGATCTGCGGGACGACGGCGTCAGAGATGAAGGAATTGTCGAGGTTGTCCTCGGGTTGATCGATGAAGAGCGGCGCCTCGCTCTCGAGCAGGAGGATCGGCAAGATCGCGGAGCTCTTCTGGCCGGTGGAGAGGCGCTCGGCGCTGCGCCACTCGCCGCCGATGTTGAGCTCGATGCGGGGGACATCCTGACGATCGAGCACGTCGAGCTCTAGCCGGCGCTCGCGGTGCTCGCGGAGGTTTTGGAGGAGCGACTCGGCGAACTCGAGGTTGATGTCCGCGGTGGCGGCGAGGGCGCCTGGATCGCCGCGATCGGCGAGCTCGGCGAGCTCTGTGGGGGCGACGGCGGCGATGATCTTGTCGATCGGGGCGTTGTACTGGCGGCCGGACTTCTTCATGAGGATCGCCAAGAACTCGCGGTAGGCGCTGAGATCGGCGTCGGCGGTGACGATCACGCGGACCTTGCCGCCGAGGCGAGCGCTGACGGCGGCGGCGACCTCGCTGCGCTGGACGAAGCGCTCGCGGCGGAGCGCCTCGTAGCTGGTGAGCAGGGCGGCGCGGGCGCTGTGGGCCTCGGCGACCGCGCGATCGAGGGCGACGAGCTCGGCCTTGACGCCGCTGAGGCGCAGCACCTCGCGGGCGGCCTCTTCGCGGGCGCTCAGGCCTGAGGCGTGGGCGTCGGCCTCCTTCATGAGCTCGCGGTAGCGGGCCTCCTGGGGGTCGTGGATCTGGGCGAGCAGGAGGCGTGACTGCTCGAGGGAGGCGCCGAGGGCGGCGAGGCGCTCGACGAGGGGCGAGAGCAGGATCTCGAGCTCGTTCTGGCGGCGGTGGAGCTCGCGGGCGAGGTCGCCGAAGATCGCGGCGTTGGGGCCTTGCTGCACGGCGCCGGGGATCAGCTCGCCGAGGGCGCGGACTTGGCTGAGGGTGGCGGGGCCGAGGTGCTCGTGGAGGCGCTGCACGGCCTTGTGGGCGGCGCTGAGGCTGGCGCGCTCTTGCTCGCGTAGCTCTCGCTCCTCGGCGGCGCCCTTGAAGTGGGGGGCGACGCCGGCGCCGGCGATGGTGGCGTCGGCGGCGGCGAGCTTGCTCTCCCAGGAGCTGAGGTCGACGAGGTCCTGGCGGGCGGCGACCAAACGAGCGTCGAGCTGGAGGAGGCGCTGGGCGCTCTCGCGCAGGGCGCCTTGCGCCTGCGTGATCTTGGCGCCGAGGGTGTGGAGGGCTTGGGCGCAGAGGCGATCGATGAGCTCGCGCTGGGCCGCGGGGTTGCCGGCGATCTCTTCGATCTGGTTGTGGCTGAAGATCGCGGCGTCGATGAGGATGGTGGAGCCGAGCACGGCGGGATCGACGGGTTTGCCGCGGGCGTCGGTGATGGTGGGCGGATCGTGGGCGCCGCGGCGGATCTGGTAGGTGAGGCCCTCCTGGCTCTCAAACTCGAGCTCGACGCGGCCGCCAGGGCCGAGGTTGGCGCTGATGAGGGCGCGGATCCGCTCCTCCGCGGCTTTGCCCGCCGGGGTGGTGGGCCGCGGGAGCCGATCCAGGCCGAAGCGGACGAGCTCGAGCACGGTGGTCTTGCCGCTGCCGCGGCCGCCGATGATGCAGTTGAGGCCGTCGGTGAAGTGGAGGTCGAGGCGGTCGAGGAAGCCGCCGTGGACGCGCAGTCGCTTGAGCTTGTGGTGGGACACGTCGGGGCTCCTGGTCGAAGCGGAGAAAGATGACATGCGGACTGTACGGATGTCCAGTCTATGGGCCGGTGGCGGCGCGCGAAAGTGTACATGACTGGCGTCGGGCGACGCGCGAAAGTGTGCAGGCGCAGGCCGCTGTGATCCGGGGGCGGGCTAAGGTGTCTGTTGGGACAGGTAGGTGCGGGGACAGGTGGCTCGGGCTACGATCGGGCGATGCGCGCGCTCTCGATCGCTCTGTGGGTGCTCTTGATCGGCGGCTGCGGGGGGCAGGTCGGCGAGGTGCCCCCTGGGGCAGGGGGCGCGGCGGCGGCTCCGGCGGCGGCTCCGGCGGCGGCTCCGGCGGCGGCTCCGGCCCGCGGCGAGAGCGAAGGCTTTCGCGCGGCGCTGGCGGCGGGGGTGCGCGCGCGCGCCGGCGCGGGTGGCTTTGAGGTCGATTCGTTCTTGGCGACGGTGGCGCTGGAAGAGCTGGCGAGCGGCAGCTCGGGGCTGACGATCACGGCGCACGCGGGGGCGAACGGGGTCGACGGCTACGAGGTGCGCGGGGTCGCGCCAGAGTCGCTGTACGGGCGCTTAGGGCTGCGGGATGGGGACCGGGTGGTGGCGATCAACGGGGCGCCGGCGACGAGCCCAGGGCGGGTGTTGGGGGCGCTGGCGGGGGCCGGGCGGCACTTGGTGGTGGAGATCGAGCGCGAGGGGGTGAGCTCGTTCGTCGATCTGCGGCTGGTGGACGGGCTGGCTTGGACGGCGACGCTGGCGGCGCAGGGGATCGCGGCGCCGTCGATCCCGATGGAGGTGCACAGCGTCGCGCTCAGCGAGGAGGCGGTGGCGGCGGCGGCGGCGGCAGGCGTCGGGGGCGGGGCGAGCACGCAGGCGAGCGGCGGGGGTCCACGAGCGGACGCGGCGAAGGCGAGCGGCGGCGGCGCGGCGAAGGCGAGCGGCGGGAGCGGCGGCTCCGCGAAGGCGGGCGGCGGCGCGGGCTCGGCAGGCGCCACCTCAGCGGCTTGTAAGAGCGCGAGTGAGTGCACGATCCGGCGCAGCGAGGTGTCTTCGCTGATCAGCGCGCCAGAGAAGGCGATGTCGCAGGCGCGCGCGACGGCGGTGAGTCGCGGCTACAAGCTGGCCGGCGTGAAGAAAGGGAGCGCGGTCGAGAGGCTGGGCTTTCGCGACGGCGACGTGATCCGCTCGGTGAACGGGTACGCGCTGAATGATCAGGCGGCGGCGCTGGCGCTGTACATGTCGCTGCAGAGCACGTCAGTGTTCCGCGTGAACTATGAGCGGGGCGGGGCGGCGGCGACGAAGGTGATCCGGACGGTGTGAGCGCAGGCGGCGCGCCGACCCGTGCGCTGGTGCGCGCGCGCGTGCATGTGACAGTGGCAGAGGCGGGCAGCGGGGCGATCCGCGGTAGGATTCCCGGTGATGTCGGGTCGGTCGGGCGGTCGTGGAGTGGTGGTTGCCTCGCTCGTCGCGAGCGCGTGGGGTTGCGCGGGCGGAGGCGAGGGGCGCACCGCGGACGGCGCGACGTTGGGGTTCACCAGCGACGCGACCGAGGACGACTCGGGTCCGAGCACGACGAGCGGCCCGAGCAGCAGCAGCGACGGGAGCAGCGGCGAGCCGTCGTCGACGAGCGCGGCGGAGAGCTCTTCGAGCGCGAGCACGGAGGATGTGTCGTCGACGAGCGAGGAGCCGAGCACGAGCGCAGCGGCGACGACGGAGGGGACGACGACGGAGGGGACGACGACGGCGTGGACGACGACGGAGGAGGGGACGACGGGGGCCCCGCCGGTCTGCGGCGATGGGGTCGTCGACGTGGACGAGGAGTGTGATGACGGCGCGATGGTCGACGGCGACGGCTGCAACGCCGACTGCACGGTCTCCGGCAAGCTGCTGTGGCAAGACGCGGTGGGCGGGCTGATGGGGCAGAATGAGGAGGCGTTCGGCGCGGCGGTCGACAGCAAGGGAAATTTTTATGTGACCGGGACGATCGCGTTGACGGCGAGCAACCACGATCTTTGGCATCGCAAGTACAACGGCGAGGGGGAGGCGCTGTGGACGCTGACCTACGCGGGCCCCGCGGGGACCAAGGACGTCGGTCGGGCGGCGGCGGTGGCGGGGGGCGAGGCGCTCTATATCGGCGGCTATCAGGCGGTGTCAGGCCAGAGCAACAACGCGCTGCTCCTCCGCTATGACGCGGAGGGCAAGGTGGTGTGGACGCGGTCGTTCAACGGGAGCAACAACGGCAGCGATCTGCTCACGGACGCGGCGCTCGACGCGGACGGCAACGTGGTGGCGGTCGGCCAGGTGAATACAGCCGCGGACGGCCATGACGTGTGGATGCGCAAGTACAGCGCCGCCGGCGGGGTGATGTGGACGCGGACCTATGGAGGGGCGGCGAAGGGCCACGACATAGCGTACGGGGTCGCGGTGGCCTCGAATGGGTCGCTCTTCGTGGTGGGCACCGAGGTGGTGACCAACGAGAGCAATAATATGTGGCTCGGCAAGTACGACGCGGACGGCAACCTGCTGTGGTCGAAGGTGCGAAACGGGGCGGCGAACAAGGCGGACTTCCTGTTCGGCGCGGCGGCCGATCCCAGCGGGGACGTGGTGGTGTGCGGCTACGAGGGGATGAACGGGCTCCCTTGGCAGGTGTGGGTGCGCCGCTACAGCGCGGCGGGTGAGATCATCTGGACGGACACGTACGCCGGCTCGACCGGCGAAGGCGCGATCAGCTATGACATCGCCCGCGACGCGGCCGGAGACTTCGTGATCACCGGCGGCGAGGTGAACGAGGGGATCCGCAGGATCATGGTGCGGAAGTACAGCCCGGAGGGGGCGGCGCGGTGGACCCAGACGGTGCCGCCGAGCGCGACCGGCCCCGACCACGGGCGCGCGGTCGCGATCGCCCCCGATAACTCGATCTACGTGGTCGGCACGGCGAGCGGCGGGGCGGGGAGCCTGGACATGTGGTTCGGGCGGTTCAGCCAGTGAGGGGCGCGGGGCGCGAGGCGCTCAAGCTGGCCGATAGGGCAGGCGTACGGTGAAGGCCGAGCCGACGCCCTCCTGACTGGTGACCTCGACGTGGCCGCCCATGAGCTGGACGAAGCGGCGGCAGAGGGCGAGGCCGAGGCCGGTGCCGCTGTGCTGGCGGGTCGCGGAATTGTCGAGCTGGGTGAAGGGCTGAAAGAGGAGGGGGAGCTTGCCTTCGGGGATGCCGATGCCGCTGTCGCGGACGACGAGCTCGATCCAGGCGCCGTCGAGGCGCGCCTCGAGCCGGATCTCGCCGCGGCTGGTGAACTTGCAGGCGTTGCCGAGCAGGTTGAAGAGGGTCTGGCGGAGCTTGAGGCGATCGCCGCGGACGCGGCCGAGCTCCGGCGCGGCGCTGAGCGTGAGGCGGTTGCCGCCGCGGGTGACGAGGGGCTCGACGGTCGCGGCGAGCTCGCGCAGCAGCGCGGGTAGATCGATGATCTCGTCGAGGAGGGTCGCGTGGCCGGCCTCGACCTTGGCGAGGTCGAGGATGTCGTTGATGATCGAGAGGAGGTGGCTGGCGGCGTGGTGGATGTGGTCGACGTCGGTCGCGATCGCGGCGACTCCGGCGTCGATGATGTCCTCGCGCACCAGCTCGGCGTAGCCGAGGATGACGTTGAGCGGGGTGCGCAGCTCGTGGCTCATGGTCGCGAGGAAGGCGCTCTTGGCCCGGTCGGCGGCGATCGCGGCGTCGCGGGCCGCGGCGAGCTCGTCGTTGAGGCGGCCGCGCTCGAGGAGCTGGCGCGCCAGCTCTTCGTTGCTCTGCACCAGCTCGTGCGTGCGCTCGGCGACCCGCCGCTCGAGCTCGGCCTTGGCCTGCTCGAGGCGATCTTGGGTGACCTGGAGGTCGCCGATCACGTTGCGCAGGAGGAGGTCGTTCTGCTCCTTGAGCGCCTCGGTGCGCTGGCGGAAGTGCTCCGAGCGCTCGAGCTGCTTGCGGAGCTTACGGAGCTCCTTCTCGAGGGCCGCGCGCTCGGCGGCCTCGTCGCTCGCGCGGGTGTGGTGCGCCTCGTCCACCGCTCAGTGCTCGCCGAGGAGGAGGGTCACGAAGGTCTCGTTGTGGAGCGCTGAGGGGCGGCCAGGCTCGGTTGGGCCGATCTCGGAGTAGGCGTAGAAGCCGGCGACCGGGAGGCCCGGAGGGAGGCCGGCGCGCACGGCGGCGAGCTCGTCGGGGGCGCGTGAGCCGAGGATGTGGCGGCGGCCCGCGCAAGAGAAGCAGAGCGCGGCCGCGGGGCGCTCGCCAGGGTAGGCGGCGAGGGCTTGCTGTAATGAGGTCGTGCAGGCGGCGATGATGTCTTCGCGGCGGGTCTGTGTGATCTGGACGGCGGCTCCGAGCGGTACGTCGCCGAAGAAGGTGACGGCGCCGGTCTCGAGGTCGGCGCCGAGGGGGGCGCGCAGGTAAAAGGTCTCGCGGCCGGGCTCAAAGACGGCGAGCGCGTATTCGCCGGTCGGTACGTTGCTCTGGCCGATGTAGCGGCGGTAGAAGTCGAGGGCGCTCTGATCGCCGATGGTGTGGACGATGTTGGCGGCGGCGCGGGTGACCTCGGCGCGGGCGCCGATCGGGCTCCAGCCAGAGGCGACGCCGTGGGCGACGTGGATCGGCCCGGCGAGCAAGAGGAGCGGGGCGGCGTCGCGGAGCACCTCGGCGCCGTAGAACTGGCGGGTGCCGACGAACTTGACCTGATCGCCGGCGAGGCCGCCGAGGATCGCGACCGACTCGCCGAGGCCGGCGCGCAGGCCGTCGAGGACGGCGACGCCGCTGGTGGTGAGGCTCTCGGGGGTGGTGACGCAGGCGCGCAGCTCTTGTGTGCAGCGCTCGAGCGCTGCTGCGGCGGCGGCGGCGGCGCTGCCGCGAGGATCCGCGGAGAGATCACGGGCGACCTCGGCGATGAACTCGATCGTGTCGCTGGCGAAGAGCACGACGACGAGGGAGCTCTCGCTGAAGCCGCCGACCGAGGACATCTCGCCGTCGGTGGTGCAGCCGATGATCGCGACGCCAGGGTAGGTCGCGAGGAGGTGGTCGAGGATCGGCTGGTGATCGAGCTCGATGCTGGCGAAGACGAGGGCGGCGCCAGGGATCGCGCCGCCGAGCTGGGCCGCGCAGCGCTCCACGATCTCGCGGATCGCGTCGGCGGCGTCTACGTCGTCACTCTGGCCTACGGCGATCTTCAGCATGTTTTGACTATATCGCGGCGCTCGTGGCCGCCGCAGGGGATGGCCCCCGCGCGCCGCGACGAGTGGCGACGCGCGCGGAAGCGGGCTACCTTGCGCGCCCCGTGAGTACCTCCTCCGCTGACTCGCCGCTGGGCTCGTGTGTGGCGATCCTGACCGCGCTGCGCGAGGGGCGGCGCCTGCGGGTGCTGGGCGCGGAGGGGGGGTTCTTGGGGCTGCTGCTGGCGCGCGCGGCGAGCGACCCGGCGGCGACGGGGCCGCTCTTCGTCGTGGTGAACGAGGAGGCGCGGGCGCGCGCGCTGGCGGCCGACGCGAGCTTCTTTCTCGGGCTGCCGGGGCGCGACGCGGGGCTGGAGGGGCCGGTGCTGGTGGTGCCGGAGAATGAGACGTCGCCGTATAGCGACGCGGCGGCGGATCCGCGGGTGATCGCGCAGCGCTTGGGGGCGCTGTATCGGCTGGCGATGGCGGGCGACGCCGCGCCGCGGCTGATCTTCGCCAGCGGCCGCTCGCTGGCGCGGAGGGTGATCCCGCTGGGGATCTTCGCGGGGCTGTGCACGCGCTGGGCGAAGGGCGATCTGCTGGATCGCGAGGAGGCGATCAACCTGCTCGAGCGGGCTGGGTATCGCCGGGTGGATGTGGTGGAGGATCCAGGATCGTACGCGGTGCGCGGCGGGCTCTTGGACGTGTACCCGGCGCTGAGCCGCTTCCCGGCGCGGATCGAGCTCTTCGGCGATGAGATCGAGCGAATTCGGGCGTTTGACCCGGACAACCAGCGAGGGCAGCGCGAGCTCGAGGCGGTGGTGATCCACCCGGTGCGTGAGGCGATCCCGACGACGGCTGCGCCGCTAAGGCAGGCGGCGCTGGCGCTCGCGGACGCGCTGGAGGTGCCTTCGAGCCGGACCCGGCAGGTGCTGGAGAACCTCGAGCAGGGGCTGGACTTCTTCGGGGTCGAGGCGCTGACGCCGCTGTTCCACGGGCAGATGGCGGCGATGTGGAGCTACCTGCCCGAAGAGACACGTTGGCTGGTGGAGGATCCGGAGCTGCTGCTCGAGGAGGCGGCGGCGGCGGCGGCGACGATCGCGGAGGAGCACGCGCGGGCGCGCGCGAGTAAGGCGCTGGTGTGCCCGCCGGAGGGTTTTTTTGAGGAGGTCGAGGCGCTGGCGCGGGTGATCGCGGCGGCGCCGGTGGTGTGCAGCGGGATCGATCTGTACGACCCGCTGGCGCCGGAGGACCGGGCGGCGCTGCGGGTGCCGCTGGACCGCCAACGGGAGCTGCGGGCGCAGATCGAGGCGGCGCGGGCGACGAAGGGGGCGGAGGTGCTGCGGCCGGTGGTGGAGGCGATCCGGGCGCTGGAGGGGGCGTGGACGGTGCTGTTCGTGGCGCCGAACCAGAGCCACGTGGAGCGGGTGGCGGGGCTGCTGCGCGGGTACGGGGTGGCGGTGGACGCGAGCGCGCTGCGCGGGCCGGCGGAGCTGGATGCGCCAGCGGCGAGTACGCGGGGGCGAGCGCCGGTGCGGGTGGTGGCGGGCTCGCTGAGCGCGGGCTTCGTGGCGCCAGCGGACCGGGTGTTCGTCGCGTCAGAGGCGGAGATCTACGGGACCCAGGCGCGGCAGAGCGGGCGGGCGCGGCGCGGCGTGGGGGTGGCGAGCCTGTCGCAGCTCGAGATCGGGGACTTCGTGGTCCACGTGGTCCACGGGATCGGCCGCTACTTGGGGCTGGTGCACTTGGTGCTGCGCGGGGTGGCGGGCGACTACGTGCAGATCGAGTACGCGGGGGCCGATAAGCTGTATCTGCCGGTGTACCGGCTGCACGAGGTGGAGCGCTTCCTCGGGGGCGACGGCAAGCCGCCTCGCCTCGATAAGATGGGCGGGTCGACCTTCATGGTGAAGGTCGGGAAGGTGAAGGACGAGGTGCGGCAGCTCGCGGACGAGCTGCTGCGGATCTACGCGGAGCGGGAGGCGCGGGACCGCCGGCCTTATCCGGAGCCTGGCGATCTGTACATGTCCTTTGAGGCTAGTTTCCCGTTCGAGGAGACGCCCGATCAGGCGGCGGCGATCGCGGCGGTGCACAAGGATCTGGACCGCCGACGGCCGATGGATCGGCTGGTGTGCGGGGACGTCGGCTTCGGTAAGACCGAGGTGGCGCTGCGGGCGGCGTTCCGCGTGGCGCTGGCGGGGCGACAGGTGGCGGTGCTGGCGCCGACGACGGTGCTGGTGCAGCAGCACTTCTTGACCTTCCGCGAGCGGATGGAGCACTTCCCGCTGAAGGTGGGGCACCTGAGCCGCTTTATGGCGCCGAAGGCGGTCAAGGAGGTCGTGGAGGGGCTGCGCTCGGGGACGATCGACGTGGTGATCGGTACGCACCGGCTGCTGTCTCGCGACGTACGCTTCGCGGATCTGGGGCTGGTGGTGATCGACGAGGAGCAGCGCTTCGGGGTGGCGCAGAAGGAGCGCTTCAAGAAGCTGCGGGCGCAGGTGGACGTGCTGACGCTGACGGCGACGCCGATCCCGCGGACGCTGCATATGTCGCTGCTAGGGATGCGCGAGGTGAGCCTGATTACGACGCCGCCGGTGGACCGGCTGGCGGTGCGCACCCACATCACGCGCACCGGCGACGCGGTGATCGAGGAGGGGATCCGGCGGGAGCTGGCCCGCGGCGGGCAGGTCTTTTATGTGGTGCCGCGGATCCAAGGGATCGAGGAGCACGCGCTGCGGATCCGCGATCTGGTGCCCGAGGCGCGGGTGCTGGTGGCGCACGGGCAGATGGCCGGCGAGCTGCTGGAGGACGCGATGGTGGCGTTCGTGGAGCACCGAGCGGACGTGCTGGTGTCGACGACGATCATCGAGTCGGGGCTGGATATCCCGCGGGCGAACACGATCTTCATCGCGCACGCGGACCAGTTCGGGCTGGCGCAGCTCTATCAGCTGCGCGGGCGGGTGGGGCGCTCGCGGCTGCGGGCGTATTGCTACCTGATGGTGAGCGCGCTGGAGCGGCTGAGCGCGGACGGGCGCAAGCGGCTGGAGGCGATCCAGCGGCACGCAGAGCTGGGATCCGGGTTCAACGTGGCCAGCCACGATCTGGAGATCCGCGGGGCTGGGGAGCTGCTGGGAGGATCGCAGAGCGGGCAGATCACGGCGCTGGGCTTTGAGTCGTACGCGCGGATCTTGGCGGAGGCGGTGGCGGAGCTGCGTGGGGCGCCGATCAGCCGCGAGAGCGATCCAGAGGTGGCGTTCGACGTGCCGGCGTACTTGCCCGAAAATTATGTGAGCGACGTGGGACAGCGGCTGGACTTCTATCGGCGGCTGTCCGCGGCGCCCGGCGGCGATGAGGTGGCGGAGGTGATGGCGGAGCTGGCGGATCGCTTTGGTTCACCGCCGCTGGAGGCGGAGCACTACGGGCTGATCATGACGTGCAAGACGTACGGGGCGCGGCTGCGGGCCTCGACGGTGGAGCTGCAAGGGGCGCACCTGCGGGTGCGGCTGGGGCCGACGACGCCGCTGCGATCGGAGGTAGCGGCGCGGCTGCACCAACGGACAGGGGGGCGCTGGCGGCTGATGCCGGGGGATCGGCTGACGGCGACGGTGCGGGCGCCGACCGGGCCGGACCGGCGCGGGCCGCTGCAAGAGTGCGTGGCGGCGCTGGCGGAGCTGCTGGCGCTGGCGGGTTAGATGCGCGGGCGGGTGGCGTGGTAGATCGCGGCGATGATGCTGCCTCGATCGTTCTTCCATCAACGCCCGGTGATCGGGATGATCCACGTGGGGGCGCTGCCAGGGACGCCAGGGTCAGCGGCGTCGGTGGCGGCGCTGATCGCTGAGGCGGTGGCGGAGGCGCGGATCTACCGGGAAGGCGGGGTCGACGCGGTGCTCGTCGAGAACATGCACGATACGCCCTATCTCAAGGGACAGGTGGGGCCGGAGATCGTGGCGGCGATGACGGCGGCGGCGATCGCGGTGCGGGCGGAGTGCGAGCTCCCGTGCGGGATCCAGATCCTGGCGGCGGCGAACAAGGAGGCGCTGGCGGTGGCGCTGGCGGCAGATCTGGCGATGGTGCGGGTGGAGGGGTTCTGCTTCGCGCACGTGGCGGATGAGGGGATCATCGAGTCGTCGGCGGGGGAGCTGCTGCGCTATCGCCGGGCGATCGGGGCGGAGGCGGTGGCGGTGTGGGCAGATCTGAAGAAGAAGCACGCCTCGCACGCGATCACGGGGGACCTGGATCTGGCGGCGACGGCGGAGGCGGCGTCGTTTATGCGGGCCGACGCGGTGATCGTGACAGGCGGGGTGACGGGCGATCCGCCGAAGCTGGAGGACCTGCGGGCGGCGAGGTCGCGATCGAACGTGCCGGTGGTGATCGGCTCAGGGGTCGGGCTGCATAACGTGGGGCGGCTGTTCGAGGCGGCGGACGCGATGATCGTGGGGTCGTCGCTGAAGCATGAGGGGCGCTGGCAAGCGCGCGTCGACCCCGCGCGGGTAGAGGCGTTGATGGCGGCGGTGATCCGTCTGCGGGGGGCTCGGTGAGGGGCGCCGGGCTCGCTCGTTGACATCGCCCGCGCGGTGCTCGAGCATCCCACGATGATGCGCTGGCGCTGCGTCGATTCTCTGACCGTCCTCGGGCTCGCCTTGTCGTTCACCAGCGGCTGCGAGCCGTCGCCGGAGCCGGGGGAGTCCGAGGCGACCGGCGCCGTGACGAGCGGCGCTGCGACGAGCGGCGCTTCGACGAGCGGCGCGTCGACGAGCGGCGCTTCGACGGAGGGCCCGACCAGCGCGGCCACGGAGGGGTCCACGGACGCCAGCAGCACCGACGGGTCGACGAGCAGCAGCCCCGGCAGCGGCACCGACGCGTTGACTGACGCGGAGACGGGCACGAGCACGAGCACGAGCACGAGCACGAGCAGCGATAGCGACAGCGACAGCGATAGCGATAGCGACACGGGCACCGACACCGGCCAAGAGGAGGTCGAGCCGAGCGCGGGCTGCGGGCTGCGTGGGGCGCCGACCGGGCTGCTCAAGGGGCAGAAGATCAGCGTCGACGGCGTCGACCGCTCCTACAACCTCTTCGTCCCCAAGCCCTACGACGCGGAGCAGCCGCACGCGGTGATCTTCAGCTATCACGGCGTCGGCGGGACCGCGAACACCGACCAGTTTCGTCTGGACAAGAACAGCGCCGCCAACGGGGGTTTCTCCATCAACGTCGCGCCGCAGGGCTGGCCGAGCGAGGAGTGGCCGGAGAACCACTTCGTGCCGTTCAACCTCGAGGCGTCGTTAAAGGTCTTCGACCAGGTGCTGGAGAAGCTCGAGGCGGAGTACTGCGTCGATCGAGCGCGCGTCTTCGTGATCGGCCACAGCAACGGCGGGCAGATGGCCTTCCACCTCGGCTGCCTGCGAGGCGAGCGCGTGCGGGCGATCTTCCCCTCGGGCGGGCGCTGCTTCTCCTACGGGCCAGGGGTCTGTGACCCGTGGAACGGCCCGCAGACGCAGTGCAGCGGGGGGGTGGCGGTGATGAGCGTGATGGGCCAAGACGACGTCACCCGCCACGCCGACGAAGAAGCGACGCTCGCGGGCTTTCGCGGACGTCAAGGTTGCAGCGCGAGCGCGGCGCCGGTGACGCCGACGCCCTGCCAGGAATTCCAGGGCTGTACTTCGGGCCTGGAGGTCGCGAGCTGCCGGATCCCAGGGCTCGCCCACGCGCTGTGGAAGGACGGGCACGACCCCCTCTACAAGGTGATGATGTCGTTTTGACGCTGAGCGCGGGGGTGGATCGTGGAGCTTTGCTGAGGACAAGGGCGGTCAGGGGTCTTCGAGGCGGAGGGTGTGGAAGTCGGCGATCTCGTAGAGGCTGACGACGCCGAGGACGGCGTTGATGATGATCGCCTCGAAGCGGGCGCCGGCGCTGTGGAGGTATTGGAGGGCGTCCTTGAGGTCATAGACTTCGGCGACCATCATGGCGCGGATGATCCGGATGATGTCGTGTTGGTTAAAATTGACCTCGTCGAGGGCGATCCCGTACTTCTTGGCGGCGAGCTGGAAGGAGCTGAATTTTCCCTCGGCGAGCTCGCGCTCGTAGCTGCGGATGTCGTTGGCGAAGCGGATGATCGCGGCGACGATCTCGTAGACGACCCAGAGGCGATCGATGTGCGCGACGAGGGCGCGATCGCCTAAGAGGATGAGCGAGGCGGTGAGGCCGAGGGTGATGCCGACGCTGTGGCTGGCGTAGGTCATGTAGTGATCCAGGTTGACGGCGTGCGGATCGCGGTGGCGATACTCCTGGATCATGCCGTCGAGCATGCTGGCGAGCGCCTGGAGGTAGACGCCCCGATAGGCGTCGTAGGCGGGGTAGCGGCGGAGGCGGGCGCCGATCTCTTGGATGATCCGGATGATCGGATCGGCGTCGCCGGGCGAGCCCTCGGCGCGGCAGGCGTGGAGCAGGCGGCGGGTGTAGCCCTCGACCTCCTCGACGGGGGTGACGGCTGGGTCGAGCACGGTGTCCATGTGATCGTCGATGACGAGCACAAAGACGATGCAGAGGAAGATGAGGTAGGCCTCGTCGACGCTGAGGTGGCCGGCGTCGATGTGGTCGCGGACCATGAAGTGGGTGATGAGGCCGATCGTCGCGAGGCTGCGGCGGGTGCGTGGCAGGCCGCTGACGGTGGCGCGGAAGATCGGCTCGGGATCTTCGGCGAGGCGCCGGAGGAGGGCGCGCACGAAGTCGTTGCTGCGGGTGAGATCGAGCTCCCGCGTGGCTCCGAGGAGCAGGTTGAGCTGCGGCTGCGTGGTCATCGGCCGGGCCGGCGCCTGCGAGAGTACACGCGGCGGCGCGGCTCGATGGGGGATCAACGCCGCGCGGGCGAGCCGGGTGGTCCCGGCGCGCCCGCGTGAGGTCTTTTGATCGCGCTCGCTCATGGAGGCGTCCCTTCGCAGGGAAGCGGGCCCGGGCGAGTTCGCGCGCGCTCCGGCGCTTAGGCGCGGCGGCGGCGGCGGAGGCCGAGCAGGCCGAGCAGCAAGAGCGCGCTGCCGAGGCCGCGTGAATTGTCGGCCCGGCAGCCGCAGCCGTCGTCGTCGAGGGCGCCGTCGAAGGTGGTCGCGCTGTCGGAGTCGGAGTCAGTGGCGCTGTCGGTCGCCGTCATGGTCGCCGTGCCGTCGGTGGCGCTCGCCGAGGTGGTCATCGTGTCGGAGTCGGAGTCGGACTCGCTGCCGGAGGTCGAGGTGGAGGTGGTGTCGGTGGTCGTGGTCTCGTCGCCCTCGATCTGGCAGAACTCGTCGCAGCCGTCGCCCGGATCGAGGTTGCCGTCGTCGCACTGCTCGCTGCCTTGAACGACGCCGTTGCCGCACTCGATGGTGAGCTGGCAGTTGGCCTCGCAGCCGTCGCCGTCGACCTGGTTGCCGTCGTCGCACACCTCGAGGGGCGAGTTGAGCTCGCCGTCGCCGCAGAGCAGGTGCTCTTGGACGACCATGACGCAGGTCTCGTTGCCGGCCGCGTCGATGGCGCAGGCGCGGATCGAGATCTTGGACTCGAAGGTGGGCAGGATGAGCTGGGCGTCGTCCTCGACTTGGGTGCGCCAGAGGTACTCGCCGTACCACTCGAGGTCGTAGCCGGTGATGTCGCCGGGGTTGTCGAAGCTGCCGCCGTCGGTGACCCACTCGAGGGCGACCTTGGTCCAGTCGAGGGGGCGGTTGGGGCTCTTGTTGTCGTGGATCCGGGCGCGGAAGGTGACGACTCCGTCGGGCACGAGCTTGCCGCCGAACTCCCAATTGTCGCCGATCACGGGGGGAGCGGTGTCGTCGTCGAGCTCGGCGGCGTCGGCGAAGAAGATCCGGTTGCGGTTGACGTTCTCGCCCTCGGCGAAGACGACGTCGAGGCGGAAGTCGTCGTTTAAGTGGCCGACAGCGACCGCGTAGGTGCCGTCGGTGGCGATCGAGAAGGGGGAGGGGGTCGTGACGCCCTTGAAGGAGGTGCCTTCGTTGCGCATCAAACGATCGGGGTTCTTGGCGAAGCCGCCGAGGAGGAGGTCGGGGCGGCCGTCGGAGTCGTAGTCGAGGAAGGCGGCGCCGAAGTCGAAGCTGGTGGGGTTCTCGGGGGCGGGCCACCAGAAGGCGGTCTGGCTGCCGTCGAGCACGCCGGCGCCGTCGTTGAGGAAGACGCGGTTGCTGAAGCCGGGGCCGTCTTGCAGAGAGACCGCGTCGACGTCGCCGTCGCCGTCGATGTCCATGACCTCGAACTCGGCGCTGCCGATCAGGTTGCTCGGGAAGGTGGCGCCGGTGGTGTTGGCGAACTTGCCCGTGCCGTCGTTGGTGAAGGCGAGCGAGCCGCCAGCGCAGGCGCGACAGGAGATGATGAGGTCGAGGTCGTAGTCGTTGTCGAGGTCGATGAAGTCGTGATCCCAGGACCAATTGACGGGGATCGCCGGCATCTTGGTGGCGGTGGCGTCGGTGAACATGCCGCTGCCGTCGTTGAGCCAGAGGCGGGTGATGCCGCCGGGCGAATTCACGAAGCCTACAGGCGCGGGGCCCCAGTCGGAGATGACGACGTCGAGGTCGCCGTCGCCGTCGACGTCGCCGACCTCAAGATCTCCGGCGCTGAGGTTGAGGTTGGGGAGCAGGCTTGGTTGGGCGACGAAGACGCCGTTGTCGTTGATATAGAGGTTGCTCTTGGTGGCCCAGGTGGTGCCGATCAGGAGGTCGGTGTCGCCGTCTTTGTCGACGTCGGCGGCCTTGATCACGCGGGCGGTGTCCTCGAGGGTGAGGCCGGGGTTGTTGGGATCCTCGCCGAAGATCTCCAGGCTGATGTCGGTGAACTTGGTCCCGGGGCCCTCGTTGCGGAACGCTTGGTTGGAGAGGATCGAGTCGGGGGTGCCAGACTGCGCGCCGCCGACGTTGGCGAAGAGCACGTCGACGAGGCCGTCGCCGTCGAGGTCGGCGAGCTCGACGTTGGTCGACCAGTAGCCGGGTAAGGGGTCGTTGAAGACGACGTTGGGGGTGGGGACCCAGATCGGGTCGGCGCTGGCGAGCGTCGGGGTGAGGGTGAGGAGGGTGAGGGCGGTGATGGGCGCGCGACAGGACTTGCGGTGGAGCATGGTGACCTCGTGGGCGAGCGCGACGGCGAGGGCGAGATCCCTCAGCGCGTGCGCGCAGACGCTGTGGGTGCAGTGGGGCGGGAGGTCTGAGGCGGGTGGATCTTTTTTTGACCGCGATGAGCGCGTTTGGGCGCGTTATCGCGGCGAGCCGGGTGATGCTCGCGAAAATGATGCGGTCCGCGAGCGGGCACCGGCGGGGTAGAGCAGCATGCACATGTAGGCGTAGGTAGGTCGTGTGCGCGGTCGGGTGAAGGTGCGCGCTGAGATGAAGGTGCGGCGCGCCGCTGCGTCTCGACACTTCCGATGACCTGTTCCAAGCTCATCAGGTCCCCTGTGCCCGCTCGCCGCTCGACCGCGGTGACCACGAAAGACGCGACGCTATGATCCGCAAGCATCTGTTGACCTTCGCCCCCGTCCTGTCGCCCCTCCTCGCCTTCGGCTTGGTGCTGCCGCCGACAGCCAGCGCGGCGCCCGAAGGCCCGGTCGCCAGCGAGACGCTCGTGACCTCGCAGTCGCCGCCGCCGCCGCAGTCGCAGACGCAAGGGCCGGCGGGGCTAGGCCAAGACCAAGAGGCGCAGCGGCAGATGCAACAGTTCGGCGGGGCGCCGGGCAGCCAGACCTACCAGGGGCCGGGGTTCACGATGTCGCCGCAGATCCAGGTGCAGGTGGCGCCGCAGATCCAGATCACGGCGCACCCGAACGCGACGGCTGAGGCGAACCCGACCTCGAACTCGAGCTCGAACGGGACCTCGACAGCGACGGCCGACGTGGACACGGTCTCGACCTCAGAGTCGCAGTCGCAGTCGCAGTCGCAGTCCGACGCGGACTCGAAGGTGAGCGGCGCCCCGGTCGCCGTGGCCCCGGTGAAGACCACGCCGGTGACGATCCGGGTGCGCACGCGGGTGGTGCCGGTCCCGTCGTCGGCGGCGTACCCGATCTATCCGTACAAGCCGCCGAAGCCGCGTAAGGCGATGATGATCGCCGGCTGGACGGTGTTCGGCGCGAGCTACCTGCCGACGGCGTTCACCGGCGCGAACATCTATGACTGGTGCTCGCATAACCGCCAAGGCGCTGACCGCGAGAGCTGCCGCGAGATCGGACAGATGTTGATGATCCCGGCGATCGGCCCGTTCATGGCGATCAACAAGATCGAGAGCCAGACCGAGGGCTACTACCTCGCGCTCACCGGCGCGACCCAGACGATCGGCTTGATGATGGCGCTCATCGGCACGAGCCGTTATGTCCGCGATAAGAAGGCGGCGCGGCTCAGCCAGCACGGGGTGCGCGTCGCCAAGGGCGTGCACGTCGGCGCGGGCTCGGTGACCTACCAGTTCTAGTCGCAGATCCCAGAGCGCGGCCCGCCGCCGCGCCGCTGGCGAGAGGCCGCTGATCCGCGGCCTCTCGCTTTTGTTCTTCTTAGGAGAGAATTGACGGCCGGAGAGGGCGCGCGCGGCGGGGCTCGCTCGCGGCCGCGCTTGTATATGCAGGTCCCGCGCGATGCGGCGCGGCGTCGGGTCGTGTGAGGAGCGGCGGCGTTCATCAGCGCGCGGACGCGCGGCCGGTCGCGTCGGTGAGGCGATCGATGATGAGGGTATACTGGCCGGCGTTAGACCCTGCACGCCCATGATGGGCGCTATCCGCGTGGCTACGGTCGCGGGGTGATCACGGAGGATCGGCGAGGGGGACGCTCCAAGAAAGGCGCTCCGTACCGGCCTCGTCATGCTCTACAACACCAGCCAACTGCTCGCTATGTCGCTGCTCTCCGGGGTCGCGGCCGCAATCATCACCTGGGCCGCGCTGCGCAGCCACATGCTGCGGATGCTCACCCGCCAACGGACAGAGCTCGACGCGCGCCTCGCCTGGCGCGCCGTGGAGCACGAGAACGCGATGACGGCGACCCAAGAGGCGCTGCGCGTGGCGCACGAGGGCAAGCGGGAGGCGGAGCAGCGGCTGCTCCAAGGGAAGGCGGAGCTGGCGATGCGGAGCGGCCAGAGCGACGACATGATCGCCGGCCTGCACCGCAACCTGCGCTCGTACCAAGACAAGGTGCGTGAGCTGCAAGAGCGCCTCGAGATGGCGGAGTCTCGGGCGAGCAGCGAGTCGGAGGGGCGCGGCCGCAGCGAGCGCACCCTCGCAGGGGCTGAGGAGAAGATCCGCGAGCTCGAGGCGCGGGTGGCGTCGCTGATCGCCGCGCAGCGCGGGCCCGATCGCGAGACGATCACGTCGATGGAGCAGCGCCTGCGCGCCGCGCTCGAGGCGAACCGCGAGCTGGAGGTGCGCCTGAAGACGGCGCAGGCGGGGACGAGCGAGCGGGCCGCGCTGGAGCGGCGGCTGGTCGAGGCGCAAGAGCGGGCGCGATCCGCCGAGGGCGAGCTGACGGCGCTGAACAACGAGCTGTCGCGGCTGCGCGTGGCGAACCAAGCGAAGGTGGCGATCCTCGAGGGAAGGATCCGCGACCACGAGAAGGAGATCGAGTTCGCGGAGGCGAGGATCGACGCGGTGGCGGCCGAGGCGGCGCAGAGCCAGGCGATGATCGTGAACGGGCTCGAGCGCGACTTGGCGGAGATGCGGCGGCTGGTGACGATGATGCAGCGAGGGATCGACGAGCGCGACGGCGCGGTCGAGTCGCTGCAGGTGGAGAACGGGGCGCTGCGCGAGCGCTTGGCCGACGATAACGCGGAGAGGGTGGCGGCCGAGGCGTTGGCGCAGGAGCTGCGAGGGGTGAGGGCGACGCTGGCGGCGCGTGAGCTGGAGGTGGCGGCGCGTGACGCGGAGGCGACGCGGCAGAACGGGCTGGCGGCGCAGCAGACGGACAGGATCGTGGCGCTGGAGGAGGAGCTGCGCGCGGCGGAGGCGGCGCTGGCGGCGGAGCTGCGCTCGGCAGAGGCGGCGCTGCGCTCGCGCGAGGAGGCGCTGGGCGAGTCAGAGGCGGCGGTGGCGCGGCTGAGCGTGGTGGCGGAGGCGCAAGGCGCGAGGATCGAGGCGCTGGACGCGGCGCTGCGCGCGAGCCAGGCCGCGGCGGCCGAGCGGGAGGCGGCGACGCGAGCGCTGGAGGAGGAGCTGCGAGGCGCGCGCGCGGCCTTGGCGGCGGCGGAGGACGCGTTGTCGGAGTCGGGGGTCGGCCAGGGCGTGGCGACGGCGACGCAGGTGGCGGCGCTCGAGGAGGGGTTGGCGGCGGCGTCGGCCGAGGCGGCGCAGGCGAAGGCGCTGGCGGCGGCGGCGCATGGGCTGGAGAACGACCTGCGCGGGGCGCTGCGCTCGCTTCGTGAGAGCGAGGAGGAGATCGCGCGCCTGGACGCGGCGCTGGCCGCGGCGCAGGGGCCAGGCTCCGGCGGCGGCGACGAGGCGGAGCTCGCGCGCTTGATGATGGAGCTGCGGCAACGCGATCGTGAGGTGGCGAGGCTGGGCGCGGAGCTGGACGAGGCGCGGGCCGAGATGTTGACGGCGCAGGCGCTCGGCGAGGGGGCGACGCGCGTGGACCCGGCGTTGGTGGCGCGGAACATGTCTCTTGAAGAAGAAGTTGCTGGCCTGAAAGACATGTTGTCAGCGCTGGCGGAGCGCGAGCGCGGCGAGGTCGAGGCGCTGGCGGAGGCGCTGGCGGAGCGTGAGCGCGGCGAGGTCGAGGCGCGGGCGCTGGCGGCGGCGCTGGCGGAGCGTGAGCGAGGCGAGGTCGAGGCGCGGGCGGAGGCGCTGGCGGAGGCGCTGGCGGAGCGTGAGCGAGGCGAGGTCGAGGCGCGGGCGCGGGCGGAGGCGTTGGCGGCGGCGCTGGCGGAGCGCGAGCAGGCGGCGGCGGAGACGCGCGCGGCGCATGAGCGGGCGTCGTCGGAGGCGAACGCGGCGCTGCGGCGGGAGCTGGCGGAGCAGCGCGCGGCGCAGCAGGCGAAGCTGGTGGAGATGAAGGATGAGCTGTGGGAGCTGCGACACCGGCTGCGGGCGACCGAGGAGCGGCTCGAGCAGTCGGGCATCATGGCGCAGGAGCAGATCTCGGCGCATGACGAGGAGCTGACGGCGTGGCAGACGCGGATCCACGAGTCGGCGAGGCTGCTCGCGGAGGCGGAGGGGCAGCGCTCGGCGCAGGCGCAGGAGATCGCGGCCCTGGAGGGGCAGCGCTCGGCGCAGGCGCGGGTGATCGCGGCGTTGGAGGCGCGGCTGGCTGCGGCGGAGTCGGCCGGGGGCGCCGCGTCGGCGGAGGCGGGCGCGCAGGCGACGGCCGAGGAGCAGGCGGAGCCTGAGCGGTTGGCCCGAGAGCTGGCGGCGACGGCGGCCGCGAAGGCGCAGCTCGAAGACGAGGTGGCGGCGTTGAAGGCGACGCTCGCGGCGGCGCAGGGGACGATCGAGCGATCCGAGCGGCGCCTCCAGGCGGTGACGCTGATGGGGGAGCCGGACTTCGACCCGCAGAGCCCCGACGACCTGAAGTGCATCTCGGGGATCGGCCCGGTGATCGAGCGGAGGCTGCGTGAGGCGGGGATCGTGACCTACCGCCAGCTCGCGATCCTCGACGACGCGGCGATCGAGGCGCTGGACGGGCCGATGGCGGCGCTGCGGAGCAAGCTGCGCCGTGAGGACTGGGTGGAGCAGGCGAAGAAGTTCCACGTGGCGAAGTACGGGGAGGCGCTGTAAGGGGCGGCCTCGTGCGGCGTGACCCGGGTTGGCTGGCGCGGGTGCGCCGTGCTAGGAGCGTGGCGATGTCGCCTTCGAACCCGCCGCCCCAGGCGCTCGGCCAAGCGCCGCTCGAGCCCGCGATCGAGGCGCAGCTCGCGGCGCTGGTGGCGTCGAACCCGGGGCAGGGGTCGATCGAGGAGTATCGGGCGATCTGGTCGGTGATCGCGGCGCGGTGCCCCTGCGATCTGTTGGTGTTCGGGGTGGGGCGCGACTCCGCGCTGTGGCTGGCGGCGAACGCCGGCGGTCGGACGGTGTTCATCGAGCACGAGGCGGAGTGGATCGCGGAGACGCGGCGACGGCTGCCGACGGCGACGATCGCCGCGGTGCGTTACACGACGCGCGCGCGTTGGTGGCGCTGGTACCTGCTGCGGCCGGCGCGGCTGTGGCTGCGTGATCTGCCGCCCGAGGTCGCCGAGCGGCGCTGGCAGGTGATCTTCGTCGACTCGCCGCAGGGCTATCGGCCGTCGACGCCGGGGCGGATGATGAGCATCTTCAGCGCGGCGCGGCTGGCGGCGCCTGGTGCGGACGTGCTGGTCCATGACACCGATCGCACGATCGAGCGGCGCTATGGCGATCGCTTCTTCGGGGAAGAGAATTTGATCGGCGCGGCGCGGACGCTGCGTTGCTACCGGATCCCGCAGGCGCGGTGAGGCGAGCGTTGCGGTAAGGTCGCGCTCTATGCTGACCGTGCACCACCTCGAGCGCTCGCGATCGCACCGGATCCTCTGGCTGCTGGAGGAGCTGGCGATCGAGTACAAGCTCGAGATCTATCAACGTGACCCAAAGACCATGCGAGCGCCGCCGTCGCTGCGGGCGCTGCACCCGCTGGGCAAGGCGCCGCTGGTGACGGTGGACGGGCTGGTGCTGGCGGAGTCCGGGGCGATCCTCGAGCACCTGGTCGAGAGGTTCGGGGAGGGGCGGCTGCGGCCGGCGGCGGGCTCGCCCGAGGCGGTGCAGTACCGCTATTGGCTGCACTACGCGGAGGGATCGTTGATGCCGCCGCTGCTGGTGCGGCTGATCACGGAGACGCTGAAGAAGGCGCCGGCGCCGTTCTTCATCCGGCCGCTGGTGCGGGCGATCGCGGGCAAGATCGACGCGGGCTTCACGTCGGCGGAGCTGGCCGCGCACTCGGGGTTCATCGAGGAGGCGCTGGCGAAGCAGCCGTGGTTCGCGGGCGCGGCGTTCTCGGCGGCGGACGTGCAGATGAGTTATCCGGTGATGGCGCTGGTGGAGGGCGGGCGCGGCGGCGGCGCGGCGATGCCGAACGCTTCGGCGTGGTTGGCGCGGATCAAGGCGCGGCCGGCGTACCAGGCGGCGGAGCTGCGGGGCGGGCCGAACGGGTCGCCAGGCTAGGCAGGCGCGGCCTCCCCGGGAGGGGGCGGGTGGTGTCGGTCGAGGTGGTGGCGCAGCCAGAACAGGCGGGCCTTGTCGGCGAGATCGGGCTCGTCGTCGGGGTCCGGGGGCTGAGCGAGGTGCTCGCGGAGGCGCTGGAGATCGGCCTCGGTGGCCCGGTGCAGGGCTGCGAGGGCGAGGGCGACGTGCTCGGGGCCGTCGAGTTGGTTGTAGAGGTGGAGCCAGAGGGCGTCGCCGCCAGCGGCGAGGGCGGCCGCGCAGGCGAGCGGGATCAGCGGCTCGGGGAGCTCGTCGAGGACGCGGAGATCGGGGCGCTCGCGCAGCCACGCGGCGAGCAATTGGCGGAGCTCGTCGTGATCGGCGCGGGCGGCGAGCTCGGTGAGGAGGAGCTCGGGGAGGAGTGAGGCGCGGGCGAGCAGGGCGCGGAGGAGGTGAGGGCGGGCGTCCGGGAGGCGCCAGAGGGCGAGCACGTGGGCGGCGCAGAGGCGGCGGGAGGTGCTGTCGATGGCGGCGAGGATCATGCCGGCGGCCTCGGTGAGCTGGGCGGCGGCGGGGGCGGCGAGCAGGCGCTCGAGGAGGTCGTCGCGGGCGTCGTCGTCGGCGAGGGCGAGCAGGAGGGCGAGCGCGCGCCGCGGGGTGAGCTCGGCGGGGCGCTGGGGGCTGTGCTGGGGAGGTGTCTCTTGGGTCAGGTCGTCGTCGGCGGGATCGAAGGGGCGGCGGCCGGCGAGCGCGTCGCGCCAGAGCTCGAGGGCGGGCAGGGCGAGGAGCGGGTCGATGGCGAGGCGGTGGGAGCGGGTGAGCAGGTCGACGGCGGCGGGGCCGGGGAGGCGGCCGGCGAGGGCGCTCGCGACGGCGTCGGCGATCGTCGCGAGGGCGCCTTCGAGGCGAGGCGGGCGCAGGCCGAGGTAGGCGCACCAACGGGCTGCGGCGGCGGCCTGCGGGCCTTGTGCGGGGTCGGCGGCGATCTCGAGCAGGCGGGCGCGCCAGGCGGTCGGTTGGCGGCGGTGGAAGGCGAGCTCCCAGCTCCCAGGCTTCCACGCGCTGGCTGGGCAGCGCGGGTCGCTGAGGGGGGCGAGGACGGGGGCGAGCTGGGGATCGAGGGTGCGTTCGGCGAGCAGCTCGAAGGGCGACGCGTCTGGCTGCGGGGGGGCGACGGCGCTGGCGCTGGGGCCGTGGCTCCGGTGCCAGGCGGCAAAGAGCTCGGGCTCGCGCGTGAGCTGCGGGTGACGGGCGGCGATCCGGCGGAGGTCGCGGAGCAGCGGGGCGTTGGCCTTGCGCGCGGCAGGGTCAGCGGCGGGGGAGAGCTCGGCGGGGCGGAGCTGGGCGAGCCAGCCGGTGGACGGGCTGAGGCCGAGGAGCGCGCGGGGGCGCTCGCTTTGGCGGCCGCTGTGCTCGGGCGCGACGGCGCGCGAGGGGGTGGCGAGGGGGTGGCGGGCGGCGATCGCGAGGGCGAGCCGGAGGACGCTCTCGGGGGCGTTGGCGGCGTGGAGGCGGTCGAGGATGAGGTGCGGGGCGGGGGCGCGGGCGTAGGCGGCGATGAGGCGGCTGTGTCGGCGCGCGAGGGCGCCGCCTAGGCAGTCGCGGCAATCCGGCTCGTCGTCGACGAAGCGGGCGCCGAGGGCGGCGATCTGGGCGAGGGCGGCGAGCTGCTCAGGGAAGGGGAGCTGATCGAGGTGGTCGTCGAGGTAGAAGATGTGGTGGGTGACGCCGTGGTCGTCGCGATCGCCGCGGTGCAGCAGGCGCGCGGCGGCCTTCAGCCAGGCGCGGGCGATCGCGGCGGAGGGAGGGAGCAGGCGGACGGCGCTGACGAGCGCGGAGGCGCGCTGGTAGCAGGGCGGGCGGCCGGCGGCGTCGGTGAGGGCGGCGAGGAGCTGCGCTTCGCTGTGCAGGGGTGGACCGAGGGGGCGGCTCCACCAGGGCGGTGTGCGGGGCGGCAGCGGCAGGCCGAGGCGCTGGCAGCGGGCTTGGAGGTCGGCGCCGGCGGTGATCGCGGCGGCGCGGGGCGGGTGATCGGCGCCGTCGTCGTACCAGAAGCCGCCGTGCAGGCTGGTCGGTTCGCCTTCGAGGGACCAGGCGAGGCCTGTCTCTTGGGATAGGTCCATGCAGAGCTGGTCGAAGGCGGCGGTGATCTGCTCGCGATCGTCGCCGCTGTGGGCGATGTAGAGGCGGTAGCCGAGGAGGCGGGGGGGATCGTCGGCGACGGCGACGAGCTTGCGAGCGAGGATGGCGCCGTCAGGGGCGCGGAGGTAGAGGACGCGCTTGTTGGCGTCGAGGGCGTTGGCGACGGTGGAGGGGGCGTTGGAGCCGCCGTGGATCGACAGGCAGGTGTCGAAGGGGATCCCCATGCGCAAGACCTCGAGGGGGTCGTCCTCGAGGGTGAGGTGGGCTTGGCGATCGCCTACGTGGATGAGGCGGCCGCGGGGGCGTAGCCAGGCCTCCACGTCGAAGCAGGGGGCGCTGGCGGCGATCCAGGCGAGGTTCTCGGGGGTGGCGCGGGCGCTGGGGCGGCCCGGGGCGGCGGCGGCGTGGCGGAGGAGCAGGCCGAGGTGCTGGTAGGAGCGCTCGAACGCGGGGTCGCGGGGTTTGCGCTCGAAGTTGAGGAAGAAGCGGAGGGCGTCGCGCCAGGCGGGGGTGAGGGTGGCGGGCAGGGTGACGCCGTAGGCGGCCCGGACGAGCTCGGCGAGGAGCTGATCGAGGTGGTCGCGATAGGCGCGGGCGAGGAATTCGTCGGCGCGTTCGTGGAGGCGGCGGCGGGTCCAGGCGGGATCGGGGCGCTGGGCGGCGCGCTGGTGGAGGCGGAGCAGGCGCTGGGTCTGAGCTGGGGTGGGATCGGGGAGGGCGCTGAGGTGGGCGATCTGGGCGGCGGCCGCGGCGTTGTGGTCGAAGTCGCGGCGGAGGTTGTGGGAGAGGTGCGGGGCCCCGCCGAGCAGCTCGCTGAGGTGACAAAAACGATCGAGCAGGGGGTCGTCGGCGAGCCAGGCGGCGAAGTCGGGGAAGAGGGCGCGGCCGCGGCCAGCGAGGGGCTCATGCAGGCGTTGGAGGAGGGCGCGGGCGCGATCCGGGAGGCGCTGGACGAGGCCGAGGCTGAGGTCGAGGATCGCGAGCTCGCGGGCGACCGTGGCGGCGGTGGCGCCGCGGGTCTGGCCTTGGAGCAGGCAGTGGGCGAGCAGGCCGAGCTCGTGGTGGCGGCCGGTGGGTAGGCGGGGGAGGTGGTCTTCGTCGATCTCGAGCGTGACGCCGAGGCGGCGGTAGTGCGGGGCGATCCGCAGCACCCAGCGCAGGGTGGCCGCGGCGTCCGGGCCGGGCTTGATGGCGAGCAGGAGGTCGCGTTGACCGCAGGCGAGCAGGAGATCGAGCTCGGCGGGGCGAAGGCCGAGGGCGAGGGCGCGGCGCAGGGCGCGGAGGGTGCGCTCATCGAGCTCGGCGGGGCTCGGTCTGGCGGTCGGGGCCTGGCTCGTCGTCGGCGAGGGGGCGGCGCGGCGCAGCAGCCAGAGGGCGTCGCTGAGGGCCAGCGCGGCGGGTCGCGGATCGTCGCCGTCGATCCGCGGGCCGACGAGGTGGTCGCGGTGGCGATCCCACGCGGCGGTCAGCTCAGCGACGTCTTGAGCGTGCCACGGCGGCAGGTGCGGGGGGCGCGTCGAGGTGTCGGCGCGGGCGGCCGCGGGCGGCGCGACGAGGGCGAGCTGGGGGAGGAGGCGGTCGAGCTGGGCGAGGCTGGCGCGGTCGTGCGGGCGGTGGAGGGCGGCGGCGGCGAGCTGTCCGTATGTGCAGATCAGGGCGGCGAGGCGGCGGCGAAGGTCGCTCTTGGTGGCGGTCGGGGCGCCGGCTGGGAGGGCGGGTAGAGGGTGATCGAGGGCGGGGCGCGCGAGCTCTCGCTCCGGCGGCGGCGCGGGCCAGGTGAGGGCGGCGCTGGCGGCCCGCCAGATCACGAGCTCTTGGGCGCTGCTGCGCTTGTTGGTGAGCGCGAGCAGGCCGGCGGCGAGCTCGTCGAGGGCGTGATCGAGGCCGGGATCGAGGGCGCGTGGGCTGCGGCCGGCGACGCGGGCGGCGAGCGCCGTGATCCGCTCGAGGCCGCGGCGGCGGGCGAGCGAGGCGGCGCCCTGTGAGCGGAGGTGGAGATCGAGGGTGAGGGCGGCCGCGGGATCGCCATGGACGGCGGCGAGGAGCTGATAGAAGGGGCGCAGCCAGGGGGCGCGGCTGTGGAGGCGGGCGAGGGCCGCGGGATCGTGGTCGGACGCGCTCGGCCAGGCGAGGGGATCGTCGGCGGCGGCGCTGAGGCGCTCGAGCGCGGCCTGGCGCTGGCTCAGCCACTCAGGCGGACGGAGCAGGGCGCGGCGCGATGAGCGGGGCGGAGCGCGCAGCAGGGCGCGGAGCGGCGGCGCGGCGGCGAGGATCCGGAGATCGCGGGCGGCCTGGCCGAGGAAGAGGGGGGTGACGTGCTGGGGTTCACCGGCGAGGTCGACGGCGGCGCGGAGGTCAGCGAGGCTGATCGCGCCGCGCTCGCTGAGAGCGTCGACGAGGCGCGTTGGCTGGTGGACGCGGCGGATCTGGCAGAGGTAGGTGCCGCCCTCAAGGGTGAGCGGGGCGCCGCAGAGGCGATCGAGGCGGGCGACGACGCGCCTGAGCTCGGTGATCGCGCCAGGTGAGAGGCTCATGGGAGCAGGGTAGCGGCAGCGGCGGGTCGGCAGAAGCGGGGCCGAGGCGAGGGCGATCGTGGGCGCGGGGGCGCCTCGGGGTACACTCGCGCGCGATGCGACTCCTGGTCTACTCCCAGGACTTCCCGCCGCGGGTCGGCGGGATCGAGACGTATACGTGGGAGCTGGCGCGGCGCTGGGCCGGGGCGGTGGAGGCGTTGGTGGTGCTAGCGCCGAGCCACCCTGAGGCGGCGCGGGTCGATCGCGAGGCGCCGTTCCCGGTGGTGCGGACGCGGATCCCGGACGATCTGCTGGCTGTGTTGGGAGAGGCGGCGCTGCGGCGGGTGGCGCGGGCGCACGCGATCGACACGGTGTTCTTGGCGCAGTGGCAGATCGGGGCGGGGCCGCTGCGGATGCGCGACGCGGGTCGGCTGCGGCGGGTGGGCGTGGCGGCGCACGGGCGTGAGCTGCTAATCCGGCCGCTGGCGGGCCTGCCGCCGGCGCAGGCGGCGATGGACCGGCTGCGGCGATCGGTGCTCTCGCGGGCGGACGCGCTGTTTCCGGTGAGCGGGTATACGGCGGGCTTGATCGGGCGCCTGGGGGTGGTGAACCCGGGGATCCATGTGGTGCATAATGGGGTCGACCCGGGGCGGTTTCGGCCGGTGGACGGTGGCGGCTTCCGGACACGTTATGAATTGGGGGTAGGGCCGGTGATCCTGACGATCGGCCGGCTCGTGCCGCGCAAGGGGATCGACGACGTGCTGCGGGCGCTGCCGGCGGTGCGGGCGCGGATCCCAGGGGCGCTGTATGTGATCGCCGGCGCCGGGCCCGATCGGGGCCGTTTGGCCGGGTTGGCGGCGGAATTGGGGGTGGAGGAGGGGGTGCGCTTCGTCGGTAAGATCAGCGATGATGAGGTGGTGGAGGCGTACGGGGCGTGTGATCTGTTCGTGACGGCCTCGCGCGACGATGAGCCGGACGTGGAGGGGTTCGGGCTGGTCTTTTTAGAGGCAGGGGCGTGCGGAAAGGCGTGCGTGGGCACGCGGGCGGGGGGGATCCCGGACGCGATCGTCGAGGGCGAGACGGGGCTGCTGGCGCCGCAAGGGGATCCGGCGGCGCTGGCGGCGGCGATGATCCGATTGCTGGCAGAGCCGGGCTTGGCGGCGGCGATGGGGGCGGCGGGGCGCCGACGCGCGCTGGGGGAGGCGAGCTGGGACCGGGCGGCGGCGGCGATCTTGGGGGTGTTGGCGGGTTGATCTCGGCGAATTGGCGAGGAGCAGACGATGACGACGAGGGCGACTGGGTATGAGCCGCTGTTCACGCTCAAGCCGGCGGGGCCGGAGATCTGGGTGGTGGACGGGCCGAGCATTGATTTTTATGGGCTGCCGTTCTCGACGCGAATGACGGTGGTGCGGCTCGCGGACGGGGGGCTGTGGGTGCACTCACCGATCCCGCTGGAGGGGGAGCTGGCGGCGGAGCTGGCGGCGTTGGGGCCGGTGCTGGCGCTGGTGGCCCCGAATTGGATCCACTATTATTATTTGCCGCAGTGGCAGGCGCGGTTCCCTTCGGCGCAGACGTGGGCGGCGCCGGGGGTGCAGGCGCGGGCGGCGAAGGCGGGGTTGACGATCCGGGTGGACCATACGCTGGGCGCAGAGGAGGCGGCGGCGGGGTGGAGCGGCGAGATCGCGGCGCTGTTGGTCGAGGGGAGCTCGGTGCATCATGAGGTAGTGTTTTTTCATAAAATATCGAAGACGCTGGTGCTGACGGATCTGATCGAGAACTTTGAGGCGGCGAAGCTGCCGCGGTGGGCGCGGCCGCTGGTGTGGTTGGCAGGGACGCGTGATCCCGACGGTAAGGCGCCGATCGATATGCGCTGGAGCTTTCGCCTCAAGCGCGGCGGTATGGCGCGGCTGCGCGCGGCGCTGGCGGTGATGCTCGAGTGGGCGCCCGAGCGGGTGATCGTGGCGCACGGGCGCTGGTATACGCAGGACGGGGTGAAGGAGCTGCGGCGGGCGTTTCGTTGGGCGCTCTCGCGCTAGCGGCCCGTGAGGCGGGGCGGGTATGCTGGCGGGGTGCTCGCGCCTTCGCTGGTGTTGCCGCCGTCGGTGGCTGGGGTGACCCCGCCTTGGCATACGATCTTTGAGATCTTGGCGTTCGCGGGCGGGTTTCGCCTGTTCTTGGCGCTGCGGCGGCGGCAGGGGGATACGATCGCGGAGCCGGCGCGGATCGTGATCACGATCGCGGCGGCGATCGGGGCGCTGCTGGGGGCGCGGGCGCTGGGGGTGCTGGAGCGGCCGGAGCTCTTCGCGCTGGCGCGCGCGGGCGAGCTGCGCGAGCTGCTGCTGGCGAAGACGATCGTCGGCGGGCTGCTGGGCGGGCTGGTCGCGGTGGAGTGGATCAAGCGGCGGCTGAAGGTGCGGCGATCGTCGGGGGATCTGCTGGTGGCGCCGCTGCTGCTGGGTATGGCGCTGGGGCGGATCGGCTGCTTCTTGAGCGGGGTGCACGACGGCACGCACGGGTCGCCGACGACGGCGTGGACGGCGCTGGATCTGGGGGACGGGATCGGGCGCCACCCGACGGCGCTGTATGAGCTGGTCTTTTTGCTCGGGCTGGGGGCGCTGCTGCTGGCGGTGGAGCGGCGGGTGACGCTGGCGGACGGGGGGCGCTTTAAGCTGTTCTTGGCGGCTTATTTGGCGTTTCGGCTGGGGATCGAGGCGCTCAAGCCGCGGGCGGAGCTGCTCGCGGGGCTGTCGGCGATCCAGCTCGCTTGTCTCGGGGGGTTGGTCTATTACCGTCGCTTGTTCTACGCGCCGCGGCGCGAACTCTTGGCCCGGAGCGCGGACGATGCCTGAGCGCGAATACACATACTACGACTTCACGCTCAGCCTCTGCCACGTGTGCCTGCGCCGGGTGGACGCGAAGATCGTGTTCTGGGGGGATGAGGTGGTGATGCTGAAGCGCTGCCCGGAGCACGGGGCGCAGCGGGTGGTCATCGCGGATGACATCGAGTACTACCGGCGCTGCCGCGAGTTCTTAAAGCCAGGTGAGACGCCGCGGCGCTTCCACACGGCGACGCACTTCGGCTGCCCCTATGACTGCGGGCTGTGCCCCGACCACGAGCAGCACTCGTGCTTGACGCTGGTGGAGATCACGGAGCGCTGCAACCTGACGTGCCCGACGTGTTATGCGGAGTCGTCGCCGAGCGCGGGGCGGCACCGCAGCGTGGCCGAGGTGGAGGCGATGCTCGACGCGGTGGTCGCGAGCGAAGGAGAGCCGGACGTGGTGCAGCTCAGCGGCGGCGAGCCGACGCTGCACCCGGACTTCTTTGAGATCGTCGCGGCGGCGAAGCGGCGGCCGATCAAGCACTTGATGATCAACACGAACGGGCTGCGGATCGCGAGCGACCCGGGCTTCGCCGAGCGCTTGGCTGAGCACGCGCCGGGCCTCGAGGTGTACTTGCAATTCGACTCGCTGCGGGCGGAGCCGCTGATCCGGCTGCGGGGGCGGGATCTGCGGGAGGTGCGGCTGCGCGCGCTCGAGCGGCTGAACGCGCTGGGGTTGGCGACGACGCTGGTGGTGACCCTGCAGAAGGGGCTGAACGACGACGAGATCGGGGCGATCCTCGAGTTCGCGCGGCGCCAGCCGTGTGTGCGCGGGGTGACGTTCCAACCGACGCAGATCGCGGGGCGGGTGGAGGGCTTCGATCCGGGGCGCGATCGCTTGACGCTGACGGGGGTGCGCCGGGCGATCTTGGAGCAGTCCGAGATCTTTACGGCGGACGACCTGATCCCGGTCCCGTGCAACCCCGACGCGCTGGTGATGGGCTACGCGCTGCGCAGCGGCGAGGAGCTGCAGCCGTTGACCCGCTACCTGCGGCCCGCGGATCTGCTCCAGTCAGGCAACACGATCACGTATGAGTCGGACCTGCGGCTGCGCGAGCACCTGCTGCGGCTGTTCAGCACGGGGACCTCGGTGGACGCTGCGCAGGGGGAGCTGGGGCAGCTCCTGTGTTGCTTGCCGAAGATCGACGCGCCGGGGCTGGGCTATGAGAGCCTGTTTCGGGTGATCATCATGCGCTTCATCGACGCGTATGACTTCGACGTGCGGGCGATCAAGCGCTCGTGTGTGCACATCGTCGGCGACGATCTGCGGCTGTATCCGTTCGAGACGATGAACCTCTTTTATCGAGGAGCGGCGCAGCGGGAGCGCTTGACGACGCTGCGCCGGCCGAGCGAGGGGGGGCGATGACGAGCGAAGAAGAGCGCGAGGACGCGCGGTATCTCAAGGACCCGAGCGGCATGGCGACGGTGGGGCGGCTGGTGCGCTGGCAGCTCTTGGCGCTGGCGCTGTACCTGGTGCCGGCGGTGGTGCTGCTGGCGAGCGGGGTGCCAGGCTACTCGGTGAAGAACCCGCCCGAGTGGCTGGTCGTCATCGGGTTCTTCGGGCCGATGATACAGGCGGGTCTCTCGTTGGTGATCGGGCTGGTGATGATGATCGCGACGCGCCGCAAGAACGTCGGCGCGGGGCTGATGCTCGGGGGCGTCGTGGTCGGGATGATCGGCGTGACGACGTGCTTGGGTCTGGTGTTCGCCGCGTATTGAGCGGCGAGGGGGCTTAAAGGCCTCAGAAGGAGGAGCCGGGCTGCTTGAGAAACTCGAGCTCCTCGGGGGTGCTGGCCCGGCCGAGGACGGCGTTGCGGTGGGGGAAGCGGCCGAAGCGGGCGATGATCTCGAGGTGGCGGACGGCGTAGTCGAGCCAGAGCTTGTTCTCGAGGGCGCGCATGAGATCGACGCAGCGCTGCTGATCGGCGAGCGACTCGCTGTGCTCGAGGGGCAGGTAGAGGAAGACGCGGCCGACTTGATCGAGGTGGTGATCGAGGCCGCGATCGACGGCGCTGCGGGTGAGGGCGAGGGCGAGGGGATCGCTGGCGAAGGCGCGCGCCTGGCCGCGGAAGGCGTTGCGCGGGTATTGATCGAGGAGGAGGACGAGGGCGAGGCTGCCCGAGGCGTCGGCGCTCCAGGCGTCGAGATCACCGGCGATGGCGCGCTCGTGGAGGCCGCCGAGGCGGGCGACGCACTCGGCGTCAAAGGCAGGGCTGGCGGCGAACCAGTGGGGCTGGGTGGCCGGCGCGAACCAAAAATCGAGGACCTCGGCGGGAGCGGGTTGCATCGCGTGACCATCGCAGGCGCCGAGCGGCGGAGCAATGCCCGGCGGATCCCGGCTCGTCGCGGCGCTGTGCGGGCTGGTGTGGGTTAGGGGCCGTCGATGAGGCGGGCGGTGTGGAGGTGGCGATCGAGGGCCTCTTCGAGCTCGAGCAGGGCGGCGGGGGCGCTGCTGTCGCCGAGGTAGTGATCGATGGTCTTCTGGCGAGCGCCGCGGCGATAGGTGGTGGTGACCGCGGGGAGGCCGTCGTAGTCGCGGCGGCGGTATCGATCGGCGAGGGCGAAGTAGTCGGCGGCGGCGAAGAGGGCGCGTAATTGTTGGAGCTCAGACGGGGTGAGGCTCCAGGCGCGGCGGCCGAGCTCGGCGACGAAGGCTTGGCCCTCGTAGAGGACGGCGCCGTCGTCGCTGACGCGGATCCAGTAGATCGGGCAGGCGCCGTGGCAGCCGCTGCGCTCGAGGACGAGCAGGAGCGGGCCGGCCTCGGGGGCAGGATCGACGCCGCGGCCGACGAGGCCCGGGGCGCAGGCGGCGACGATGGCGAGCAGGAGGGCGGCGAAGGAGCGGCGGTGGCGCCTGCGGCGAGGGCGCAGGCGCGCGGAGGGGGCCGCCGGGCGCACGTCAGAGGCCCTGGCGGACGAGGTAACGGAGGAGGTCGCGCAGGAAGCCGGGCTGCTGGCGGAAGTAGGCGCCGACGAGCACGGCGTAGTCGGCGGGGCCTAGCTGGGTGATCCAGGCGCAGGCGCGCTCCAAGCGCTGATGAGCGCCGGTGGCGAGGGCGGCGGCGGGGGCGTGGGCGACGAGGGCTCGCTCGGGGCGCCAGGCGAGCATACGGGCGACGCTGTGACGGAGGGCGAGCACGTTGGTCCACAGCATCGGCTGGTAGCTGGGGATCGCGAAGCCGTCGTGCACGCCGAAGACGAAGCAGTAGAGGCGCCACCAGAAGGAGTAGCCGGGGACGCCCGGCTGGCTGCCGAAGAGGAGGTCGTGGAGGATGAGGGTGCTGGTGGCCGGGTGGAAGAAGACTGTCTCTTCAAATTGATGGCCGCCGAGCTGGAGCTGCTCGAGCTCGCCAGGGAAGAGAGGGGCGCGATCGTCGAGGACGGCGTCGAGGTGGAGGTGGGCGGAGGGGGGGTTCTTGCGGTGGCCGGCGACGCCGATGGTCTGAGCGGCAGGGAAGGCGCGCTGGGCCCCGGCGATGAAGAGGTTGTGGAATTTTAAGGGGATGACGAGGTGGCTGACTGGACCGAGCTGGGCGACGCGGGCGTGCAGCTCGGGGGGCATGTCGACGGGGTTGATGAGGATGAGCTGGCCGCTGGGGCGGCGGATGAGGGTGGCGTAGGCGAACTCGTGGAAGGGGCAGAGGCCGTGGGTGTAGTAGGCGCTGACCCGCCAGATCTGGTCGGGCACGATCTCTTCGAGGTGGGGTGAGGGGGGCTCGCTGGCCCACTCCGCGGGGGTAGGCATGACGTAGGCGAAGGGATCCTCTGCCGGGCGCGCGGCGAGCAGGGCGCGGGCGCGGCCTAGGGCCTGGTCGGCGGCGTCCGGGCGGCCGTGGGCGCGCTCGGCGAAGGCGGCGACGAGGTGGCTGCCGAAGAAGTCGGGGAGCTCGGTGCACAGGCGCTGACTGGCGGCGGCGACGTCGACGCGGATGAGATCCGGCTGGAGGACGCCCCAGACGACCCGCTGGGCGAGCACGGCGAAGCGGGCGAGATCGACGCCGGCGGCGCGGGAGAGGGCGCGCTCTTCGGCGAGGCTGCGGCCGAGATAAAACAGGCTGCGATCGGCGCGCTGGCGGCCCGCTTGATAGAGCTGAAGGCCGGCGAGGCCGCCGACGAGGCCGCCGAGCGCGAGGGTGAGCGACACGCAGGCCAGTGTAGACCGAGCGCTCTCTGCCGGTCAGCAGCGGGCCAGGGCGGGGGCGCGTTTATTGCCGCCGCGCGGCGCTCGGATCCGCGCTAAGGTCCGCGAAGGTAGGTGGAACTATGGATTACGACGTGGATGTTTTGATCGTCGGCGCGGGACCGGCTGGGGCGTCGACGGCGCTTCACTTGGCGCAGCGCTCTCCTTCGCTGGCGGCGCGGACGTTGGTGCTCGATAAGGCGCGACACCCGCGGCACAAGCTGTGCGGCGGCGGGCTGGTGCGCGATGTGGATACGATCCTGGAGGGGTTGGGGCTGGACCTGCAGGAGGTGCCGCAGGTCGACGCCGAGATGGCGCACCTGCACCTGGAAGGGCGCGGCGCGGGGGTGAAGCTGGGAGAGATCGCGTTCCACGTGGTGCGACGGCGTGAATTCGACGCGTGGCTGGTGAATAAGGTGCGCGACGCGGGGGTGCGGGTGGCCGAGGAGGTGGAGGTGCTGCGGATCGATCGCGGGCCCGAGGGCATGGTGGTGGAGACCTCGCGCGGGCGGATCCGGGCGCGGGCGGTGGTGGGAGCGGACGGGTCGCGCGGCATGTGCCGGCGCTTCGTCGGCGGCGGCGCGGGGGCGACGGCGCGGCTGATCGAGGTGACGACGCCGCCGCCGCCGCGCTTGGATCCGCCGCTGCCGGCGGAGGAGGCGGTGTTCGAGTTCCGATCGATCGGGCAAGGGGTGCAGGGGTACTTCTGGAGCTTCCCGATGGTGATCGACGGCGAGCGGATGCGGAACTTTGGCATCTACGACAGCCGGGTGGTGGCCGATCGGCCTCTGGCAGGCTCGCTCCGCGGGTTCTTGGCGGTGGAGCTGGCGCGCCACGGGCTGCGGCTCGCCGAGTGCAAGGTGGAGGGGCACCCGATCCATCTGTTCTCGAGCGCGAGCCGGCTGGCGGCGCCAGGGATCGTGCTGGCGGGTGACTCGGCGGGGGCCGATCCGCTGCTGGGCGAGGGGATCAGCGTGGCGCTGGGTTACGGCGCGCTGGCGGCGGCGGCGCTGCAGGAGGGCTTTGAGGCGGGGGACCTGGAGTTCGCGGGCTATACGCGGCAGGTGCACAAGAGCCGGCTGGGGCGCTCGCTGCGGCGGCGGCACCTGGCGGCGCGGATGATCTACGGGATGCACCAGCCGTGGATCCAGCGGGCGCTGTGGTGGCGGATGGAGCCGCTGGTGCGGGCCTTCGTGCGCTCGCTGGTGTTCGGCTGGGCGCGGCCACCAGCGCTGGCGATCACTGGACGTCGATGATGATGTCCGGGAGGAACTTTTTGAGGTTTCCGAGGCTCTTCTGCTGCCAGGCGACGGCGGTGGAGCCGCGGACGGTGACCTGGGTGGTGGCTCGTTTGCGCAGCGCGATCGCGAACTTGTAGAGGGAGTTGATCCCGGCGCTGTTGAGGAAGTTGAGCTCGAGCATGTGGATCGTCAGGTGCTCGGCGGCGAGCTCGACGACTTGATCGAGGAGGCGGGAGATCGGCGCGTAGTCGGCGGTGCTGAGGCGGAGCGTGCCCTCGAAGAAGAGGGTGCGGGTCTCGGCGTGGTACCAGACTCGGTAGGTTGCGTCGCGGACTTCCATGTGAATTAGACCCTCGGGACAGGTAAGCGCGCCATCGTGTGGAGGAGGAGGAGGTCGCGGCGATCCGCGGCGGGGCGGAGCCGCCAGCCGAGGCGCGCCTCATAGTCGGTGATCATGGTGAGGAAGCCGAGCCCAGAGGCGCCGACCTCCGGGTTGGCGGCGTTCTCTTCGACGCGCTGGAGGAGCAGCTCCTGGGCGTCGCCGGCGACGAGCTGCTCCAAGCGCGGACGCAGCGCCTGGGCGGCGCCCTCGGTGATCCAGTTGGTGACGACGAAGACGAGCTCGTCGCCGTCGACGTCGAGGCCGACGCGGACCTGGATGGTCCCGCCCGCTTGGAATTTGACGGCGTTCTCGATCACCTCGTTGAGCACGTAGGAGATCGCGCCCTCGACGCCGCGGTTGGCCTCCGGCGCGCCGCCGCACTCGGGCAGGCGCGCGAAGTAGGCGGCGAAGAAGTCAGAGGTCGCGCCGCATAGATCCCAGCGGACGGCGAAGTTCGAGGGGAAGAGCTCGACCTCGACCAGCGCCGCGAGCTCCCCTTCGGTGTAGGTGCCGATGTCCTCGTCGTCGATCACTCGCATGCTCCCCTCCCGGTCGTTACGCGCGCCTCTTGATGATCAAGGTGGTGATGTCGTCGTGGATCTTGGCGGCGCCGATGTACTTCATGACGTCGGCGATCAGGGCGTCTCGCACCTGCGCGCTGCTGCCAGCGCGAGCGGCGCGCAAGGCGTCGATCATGCGGTCGACGCCGTAGTAGGCGCCGGCGGGATCCTCGGCCTCGGTGATGCCGTCGGTGTAGAGGGCGACGAGGTCGCCGGGCTCGAGCTTGACCTGAGCGAGCTCGATGAAGTCGGCGATCTCAGGCTCGAGGCCGATCGGCAGGCCGAGGTCCATGGTGTCGACGCGCTCGACCTCGCCGCCGGCGCGGATGACGATGATCTCCTCGTGCTGGCCGGCGACGGTGAGCAGGCCGTCGCGGTAGTCGAGCAGGGCGAGGGACATGGTCCGGTCGACGCGGATCCGCGCGATGTTCTGGTAGAGGACCTTGTTGATGATGGCGAGGAAGCGCCGCGGATCGGCCTCGTCGCTGGCGAGCAGGGTGCGCACGGCGGTCTGGACCATGAGCATCAAGACGCCGCTCTCGAGGCCGTGGCCGGTGACGTCGCCGATCGCGATCTTGACGGCGTGACCGCCCTGGAGGACGTCGTAGTAGTCGCCGCCGACCTCGTCCGCGGGGCTCATGAAGCCGGCGAGGTCGAGCTCCGAGAAGGCGGCGAGCTCGCCCTCGCCGGGCAAGACCATGAGCTGGAGGCGGCGGGCGACGTCGAGCTCGGCGCCCATGCGCAGGTTCTCCTCGGCGAGGCGCTCGTTGAGGGCGATGATCTCGCGGTTGGCGCGCTCGAGCTCGCCGGTGCGCTGCTGGACGAGGCCCTCGAGGTTGGCGGTGTATTGCCGGATCTCGCCGACCATCTGGTTGAAGACTCGGCCGAGCTGGCCGATCTCGTCAGCGCTCTCGGCCTCGACGTGCACCTCGTAGTTCTTGTGGGAGATCTGGCCGGCGGCCCGGGCGAGCTGCACCAAGGTGCCGGTCAGGCGCCGCGAGACGAGGATCACGCCGAACATCACGAGCGCGAGCGTGAGCAGGGTGATGGCGATCTGCGAGATGAGCACGCGCCTCGCCGAGGCGGTGACGGCCGCGTCGGCCGCGTCGAGGGCGGCGTAGATCTCCTCGCTGGGGACGATGAAGCCGACGACCCAGCGCGATCGATAGAGCTCGGCGGTGCCGGCCCAGGCGGTGAAGGGCGGCAGGCGCACGAGGGTGAGCACGTAGGGGTGGCCGGCGAGGGTGAGCTCGGTGCTGGTGGTCCCGTCGCCGGTGGGCAAGGCGAGGCCCTGGATCGCCGGCTCGCTGCTGTCCTTCAAGAGCTGCTCGAAGCGCGAGACGCCCTGGCCAGCGCTGGTGGTCAGAGAGAGGCCCATGCGGCGGGCGCCGCCTGGGTTGATCGCGAAGACGTTGCCGGCGTCGGTGGCGAGGAAGGCGAAGCCCGAGCCGAAGAGGCGCAGGCCCTCGACGTAGTCGATGATCGCGGTGAGGCTGAGATCAAAGCCGAGCGCGCCGGCGAAGGCGCCGCGGTCGGCCGTCCAGAGCGGCTGGAAGAGGGTGACGACGGGGCCTCCGCCGGCGGCGTCGTCGTAGGGCGGGGTGAGGGTGATCTGGTCGTGCAGCGCGGTGAAGCGGGCGCTGTCGCCGATCCAGGCGCTCCAGCCGTCGACGAGGCCGGGGAAGAAGAAGTCCCAGAAATTGTTGGGCGGGTCGTTGTGCGGGGCCGCCATCTCGAAGATCTTGGCGCCGAGATCCTTGGCAGGCAGGAAGCGGGCGAAGGAGCGCTCGCGCGGGCCGACGTAGTAGATCTGCAGCTTGCGCGAGCCCTCGCTGAAGATCGGCGGCATCACGAGGTCGAGGAGCGCGGTCTCGTCGATCGCCGCGGCGACGTCGGCGCGGAGGCGCGGCGGGGCATCACCTGGCCGATCGAGCAGGTAGCCCCAGGCGGTGACGATCGCCGGCTCTTCGCCGCTGTTCTGCGCCCATCGCCCCTCTGGCTCGATCTGCATGCGGTCGCGGAGCAGCGGGCTCGCGGCGGCGGCGTCGAGCAGCGGGGTGAGCTCTCGGCGGTGATCGATGAGGGTCTGGGCGACGGCGGTGAGGGTGGCGAGCTCGCTCTCGGCGCGCTCGATCTCGCCGCTGAGCCGCTCGGCGACGTTGCGGATGTGCTTGCCGAGGTACTCGGCGCTGTTGTAGCTGAGGCCGCGGCGGGTCTCTTGTCCGGCCTCACGGCCGAGCTGGGCGATCCCGAAGTAGGCGGCGCCGCCGCTGAGCAGGAGGCCGGCGAAGACGGAGACGCCGGCGACCAGGACCAACTTGGTGCGGAATGAGTGGCGCCAGGGCATGAGCGGTCGCTGCGTCGGTTAGGTGGCCGCTCGCGCGCGGACGGGCCGGCGACCCGAGGCGATGTAGAGCGGCCAGGTCGCGTAGCCGCGGCGGCTGCGGATCGTGTAGATGTGATCGCGAAGGCCGGTGCGCAGGCGCTCGATCATCTCGGGGGTCTGGCCGGTGGCGGTGGAGAGCTCGCCGGTGACGTAGTCCTCCCAGCTCTCGATCACCCGCGCGAAGTCGTCGACGACGGTGTTGCGGTTGGTGATCTCGATGGTCTCGATCTTGATGTCCTCAAAGCCGAGGTCGGTCATCAAGGAGTACATCTTGGGGCCAAAGCTGAGATCCATGCCGAGGCTCGCGCACATGTCGTTGATCCGGTTGTAGGTCCACGCGACCGTCTCGTGGCGAGGATAGCCGTAATTGTGGCTCATCATCTCGTTGGTGAGGTAGATCCGGCCGCCAGGGCGGCAGATCCGGATCAGCTCGCGGAGGATCTTCTCGGGCTCGTTGAAGACCTGAAGGGAGAGGCGCGAGGTCACGAAGTCGAAGAGCTCGTCGGCGAGGAGGAGGCTGGTGGCGTCGCCGTACTGGTACTCGATGTCGCTGATCCCGAAGTCGCGGGCGACCTGGGTCGCGTAGGCGAGGAAGGGGCGGGAGTGATCGACGGCGACGATCCGGGCGGGCTTGTACTCCTTGCGCAGCAGCACGGCGAAGTCGCCGATGCCGCAGCAGACGTCAGCGACGGTCATGCCAGGGCGCAGGCCGTGCTCGCGTAAGAGGTGGCGCTCGTGGTGCCATATAATGCTGGTCTGGGTGCGCAGGACGGGGATGAGGGCGTCGTTCTCGATGACGCCTTGGCCGGGGTAGAAGGCGCGATCGTAGTGCTCGACGATCAGGTTGGGGTGGCGGTCGGCGATCATCGCGAAGCGCCGGGGCGCCCACGGGATGACGCTGGAGATGACGAGCTTGATCCGCAGCTCCGGGGCGCTGCGCTCCGCCCGCTCGACGAAGCGGATCAGCTCGACGAAGCCGAGGTGGTTGAGGTAGCGGAGCTTGCGGAGGTTGACGAAGAGGATCCCCTCGACCGCGGCGCAGGCGCCGTCGAGGACGCGGCGGATGCCGTCCATGTCGGCGGGCGCCTGCGGGCGGAGCGCGCCGGTGATCACGACCTCCTGGTCGTTCTCGATGAAGCGGACGGTGTAGGGCTTGGTTGCCATAGACGGGTCACTCCGCGGCGACGGTGAGGGTGATCTCGAGGTTGCCTTCGCTGGCCTCAAAGACAGGCCGTACGCCGAAGACGGCGGCGAGCTCGAGCAGCGGATCGGCGGGGTGCGGGGCGCTGGTGAGGTGGGGCAGGCGGGCGCGGTAGGCGGCCTCGAGGTCAGGGGCGTCGAGGTGGGCGAAGAGCTGGGTGAGCGCGCCCTGCTGCGCGGGATCGCCGGGGAACCGGAGGCGCACGGCGAGCGCTTCGCCCTGGCGGTGGACCTCGACGCCGAGCTCGCCGCGGGCGAAGCCCTGGCGCGTGAGCAGCTCGAGGAGCTCGTTGATGTAGGTCGCGAGCTGGGTGGTGAGCCCCTCAGGATCGTAGCGATCGGAGGCGGCGTAGCGGGCGATGTAGTCGGCGAGGCCGCCGCAGTGGCTCCAGGCGCCGGCGAAGCCCGGCAGCGCGAGGCGGAGAGAGATGACGCGCTGGGCCGCGTCCGGCGTTGGGGGCTGCGTCGCGGTCAAGTCGCTCATGGCCAGCGGACGATGGTACCTGGATCGCGGCGCTTCGGCCGCTAGGGGCCGCTCTGCGCGGGAGTGCGCGGCGCAGGCCGCGGCGGCGCGGGCGTCGGCGGGGCGCGGGTGATAACGCTCGCTCCGCCCGAGGGGTCGCTCAGGTGCCGGGCGGCGGGGGGCGCTCGGACGGATCGTCGCGGTCGGCGGGCGCGGGCGCGGCGTCCGCGAGGATCGCGGCGTAGAGGGCAGGGGTGAAGGTGAGCGCGCGCGCAGGGCTGGCGATCAAGAGGAGGCGGGCGCCGCCAGGCTGCGGCGTGCGCTCGATGATCTGGGCGATCGACTCGCCGTCGCGGGTGAGGGTGTAGCTGCGCCAGGCGCCAGGAGCGGCGTCGAGGGCGGCGCGATAGACAGGCGGGAGCGCCGGGCTGGGCCGGAGGGAGGCCTCGCGCGCGAGATCAGGGTCGAGCTCGAAGATCGCGGGCTCGTCAGGGGCGCGCTCGCGGGCCTCCAGGACGACGAGCTGGACGAGGTCGCCGCCGCGAAGCGCGAGCTCGTCGCGCAGACCAGGGTAGCTCGGCAGCGCGCCAGGGAGCGCGGGGCCGGGGCCCGGGTTGAGCATGGTGATCGGCAGGCGGAGCAGGAGGCCGTTGTAGACGGTGAGGGTGGGGCGGCGGAGGGCGATGTATCCGGGGATGTCCTCGCGCGCGACCTGCGAGGCGCCGGCGACGCTGAGGGCGACGAGCGCGGCGGCGAGGACGCGCAGCAAGACTCGCAGCCGGGGGGTGAGCGGCCGCGGCAGGCCGCCGCTGAAGAGGGCCCCGAAGAGGGCGGCGCCGGCGAGGGAGAGGGGGTGGATGTCGAGGCCGATCGGACCAGGGAGACAGGCGAGGAGCTGGGCGAACAAGAGGAGGAGGAGGGTGACCATCAAGGAGCGGCGGGCGCGTCGGGCGATCTCTGGGGGCCTCATCGGCGCGAGCGTGGCGAGCGCCGCGACGAGCACGGCGGTGACGAGCGCGGGGGCGCCGCCGATCGCGGCGAGGCCAGGGTGCGGGGTGACGCCGCCGATCCAGAGGCCGAAGACGCCGCCGCCGAGGGCGACCACGAGCATGCGGGCGGGGCCGAGCAGGCGCTCAACGACATGTCCCCCGAGCCAGATCGCGTAGAGGTCGAGGATCAGCGCGAGCATGTCGGCGTGGAGGAGGCCGGCGGTGAAGTAGCGGCCCCACGAGCCGGCTCGCACGAGCTCCGGGGCGAAGGCGCCGAGCTCGATGAGGCCGACGCCTCCGCGGGCGAGGAGGAGCTGGGCGACGAAGCTCGCGACCATGCCGGCGCCGATCAGGTAGGTGGCGGCGAGGCCAGGGCGCGCGGCAGGGCGAGCGCCTTGGAGCTGCTCGCCCACGCGCTCGGCGACGGCTTCGACGTAGGCGCGGAGCTCCGGCGGGAGGGGGCGATGGGCCGCGGTGAGATCCGCGCTGAGGAGCGCGCGCGCGGCGGCGATGACCCGATCTTCGCGCGGATCGCTGCGGGCGGCGATCGCTTCGATCCGCCGACGCGCGAGCTCAGGCTCGCCCGCGCGGGCGAGGGCGATCCCGTGGAAGAGGGCGGCGTTGGCGTCGGTGAGGCCGAAGGCGGTGGGGCGGGCGTGAGCGGCGGCCCGATCGACGCTGTGCGCGTCGCCGCAGTAGGCGAGGAAGATGAGGCGGGCCTGGCCGACGACGTTGACCGCGGCTGGATCAGCGCCGAGGGGGCCGTCTTCGATGGCCCGCAGGAGCTCCGCGGCGCGCCGCAGCTCGTACTCCTCGCCGTAGGCGCGGATGAGGCCGAGGCCGAGGGCGGGGCGGAGGACGGCGTGGCCGAGGTGAAGGTGGCTCTCGTAGTGGGCGATCGCGTCGCGCCAGCGGCGGCCGTAGACGAGCATGGCGATGATCTGCTCGTGGAAGAGGAGCTCTTCGCGCGGATCTTCAGTGTCGCGGAGCAGGCCGCGGAAGTAGCTGAGGGCGGCGTCGACGCCGGCGCGCTCGAGCAGGACGAGGCCGTGTAAGAGCTGGATCTGGCGGCCAAGCCCTGCGCCAGGCATGAGCATCGCGCGCAGGCTGGAGGCCTGCACGGCGGCGGTGAGGCGACCCGCGGCGAAGAGGCGGCGCGCGAGCAGGTCGAGCAGCCACGGGAGGATGATGGTGATCGTGCAGAGGCCGATCGCGAGGCCGCCGAGCGGCCGCTGCCCCTGAGCGATGGCGACGAGCGCCAGCCCGAGCGCGAGCGCGAGGAGCAGCGTATATCCGAGCGGGGCGCCGCCTGGGCGCCGAAGGAGGCGGAGCAGGGTGAGCCCGAGGAGGATCGCCGCGGCGAGGAGGAGGTGATCGTACACAGGGGCGGCCGAGGAGGGCGGGCGCAGAGGTTAACCCGGATCGCACGCGGGCGCGCGGGCCGGGTGGGGCGCAGAAGACTGAGGCAGACCCTCGCGACGCCTCGCTCGACGAGCCGCGTCACTCCGCGCGCGCGGCCTCCGCGTCGCGCTCGTGCGCCGCAGCGTGGTCGACCAGAGACGCGTACTTCGGGCCGCTGAAGGGGCGAAAGTCGGCGCTCCAGCGGGCGCGGAGGCGGCACAGGACTCGCTGTTGGCTGGGGATCGGCGGGGGGTTGAGGCGCTCGACGATCACCTGGAGGCCGTCAGGGACGTCGATGAGCGGCTGGACTTCTTCAAGGAGATAGTCTGGGAGGTGGCCGATGTGCTCACTGTCCGCTGTCACGATCTGGAGGGCGGCAGGGTTGTAGGTGTTTTGTGTCGCGCGCGCTTAAAGAGCCACGGCTCGTCGCTTGGCGATCGATGCCACCAGAACTTGAACTTGGATCCCATGGTCTCGGTCGACTCGGGAGCTGTGACCTCGAGGATCGGGAAGAGGGCGCCGGGCATGAGCGAGGTGGCAAGAGGGTAGCGTGGATCGGTGGAGAGGGCGCGGGGGCGCGCGGGTGATGGGGGAGGGCGGGTGAGGGTACACTGCGGCGATGGTGCAGATGGTCGAGATCGCTTGCCCTCGCTGTGGTTCGACGGTGTCGCACGCGGGCGTGGGGGGGACGTTTCAGTGCGCTCACTGCGAGACGCGCTTCTTGGTCGCGCAGGCGGCGGGCGGGGGACGATCGGTGACGATCGTGCAGCAAGGCGGGGCGCGCGGTGGCGGAGCCGTGGTGGCCGCGGTGGTCTTGGGTGCGGTGGTCGTGGCGGCGATGGCGGCCGGGTTCTTGGCGATTCGCTCGTCCGCGGACGCGCCCGTGAGAGCGTCGTCGTCGCGGCCGGTGGCGGCGGCGAGGGTGGACGGCGGCAGCGAGCGCGGGAAGATCGAGGAGATCGAGAAGATCGAGAAGATCGAGAAGATTGAGGCTTCACCGGCTGCGGCGCCGCCGCCGCCGCCGCAGGCGACGCTGGAGGGGACGCGGCACGGGAAGACGTCGATCGGCGGGGAGTTCTGGCTGACGACGTACGTGAACTCAGGCGAGGTGGCGATCGAGGGGCCGGCGGCGGTGGTGAGTATGTTCGATGAGACAGATCGACGGGTGGGCGAGGAGACCGGCTACGCGGTCGCGTCGGTGCTGGCCCCCGGCGATAAGGTGCCGCTGATGGTGCTGGCGGCGAAGCCGCCGAAGTACGCGCGCGTAGAGGTGGCCCCGGCGCCGCCGCGGCCGCGCGGCTACGCGGCCGCGCCGCTGCCGATGAAGGTTCGCGAGATGTCCGTTCAGGCAGGTTCGTTCGGGCGGTCCGAGGCGGTCGGCACGGTGGTGAACGAGGGGGAGGCGGCGGCGGCGTTCACGAAGGTGACGGTGATCGGGCGCTCGAGCTCCGGCGAGATGGTGTCGTACGCGAGCGGCTTCGCGACGACGACCTCAGCGATCGCTCCAGGCGACGAGAGCGGGTTCAAGATCTCGATGGGGACGTGGGAGGTCGAGGCGCCCGCGACGTATGAGGCGTTCGCGCTGGCGCAGAGCGCGCGGTAGGTGTCGCCTCGTCGAGTCAGATCCACGGCGCAAGGTCGCTCCAGCCAGGTATAAAACCGAGGTCTTCGGCCGGGATCGGGCTGCTCGCCATGATCGCCGCGAGCTGCGGGTAGAAGCCGCCACCCGACTCAATCTTGGCCAAAAGCGTTTGTATCGCGACTAGGCGCGGATAGAGGCGATGCGTGTGTACGAAGTGTTTCACAAAGTGAGGGTGCTTCTGGGGGGGATGAGGGAGGTTCCGATCGATAAGGCGACCGTGGTGGGCGCAGATGTTCCTCAAGACAGAGAGGCTATGGAGCCATGAGCCGAAGACCGGGGCAGAGAGCCCGAATGCATCGGCGATCGCGGAGCTCCCACGCTTCAGATCCTTGTAGAGCCGCGACCACTGACCGAAGGACAAACACTCGGTGAGGGTCCAGAACGGGGGGAGAGCAGGCTCGGTGTAGGTCCTGAAGTAGTGATCGAGGAACGGCTCCTTCGCGCGTGTCGTCGCGACGGTGATGTCTCTGAGCCAGTCTCGAGATCTAGTGCTGACGACGCTCGAGGTCTCTGAGAGATCGAGGTACCAGTGAGGTCCGTGGCTTCGGCTCAGGTAGCTGCTCAGGACGCTGCGTGCCGCTACCTCGACCCGCTGGAGGGCTCCGAGGAGCGCTCCTCGGAGTTCGCAGTCGAAGTTGTAGAGCCTTAGGATTTGGTCGAGTGTGGTTCCGGGACGGTAGGACCGGGTCCCCCATGACACGCCGGGGGGCGCGGGTTCGGTGAACCTTAGCCCGTAGCCTCGCACTCGGAAGTAGCCGATAAAATCGATGGCGCGCTGCGCTGCGGCGTGGTCAGAGATCGACAGGCCCTTGTCGATGAGGCGCTGTATGATCGCCGGCGTGTCCAACGCAGGCTTAGCGAAACGAGCCATGGAAGACGAAAAAACCCGCCGTTTTTACACTGGCCGAAGCCGCGTGCCGGCGGGTGTACTTGTCCCCAGGCTAGGTGCTTCGGACATGGTTGTCAATGGGCGGCGCGGCGGCGGCTGAGCCAGGGGTAGAGGGCGGGGAGGATGAGGAGGGTGAGCAGGGTGGAGGTGACGAGGCCGCCGACGACGACGGTCGCGAGCGGGCGCTGGACCTCGGCGCCGATGCCGGTGTTGAGCATCATGGGGACGAAGCCGAGGGCGGCGACGAGCGCGGTCATGAGGACCGGACGAGCGCGCTCTAAGGCGGCCTCGTGGGCGGCCTCCTGAGGGGTCTTGCCGGCCTCTTCGTGGGCGAGCACGCGGGTGATGAGGACGACGCCGTTGAGCACGGCGACGCCGCTGAGGGCGATAAAGCCGATGGCGGCGGAGATCGAGACGGGCAGGCCGGCGAGGGCGAGGGCGACCATGCCGCCGACGCAGGCGAAGGGGACGTTGGTGAAGATGATGAGGGCGGGGCGGATCCGCCGGAAGGCGGCGTAGAGGGTGAGCAGGATGAGGGCGATGACGGCGGGGATGACGAGGCGGAGGCGGGCGACCGCGGCCTCAAAGACCTGGTACTGGCCCCCCCAACGGAGGCGGTAGCCAGGAGGCATGGGGACTTCGCGGCGGACTTCGCGGCGGGCGCGGGCGACGAGCTCGCCGAGATCAGCGCCGCGGACGTTGAAGCCGACGATGAGCCGGCGCTGGCCGAGCTCGTGCTGGACGATGCCTGGGGTGGCGACGAGGTCGACGTCGGCGACTCGATCAAGGGTGAGGACGGCGCCGCGCGCGGAGGGCAGGTCGAGGCCGTCGAAGGTGAAGGCGTCGTGGTGGGTGGCGAGGCGGACGACGATGGGGATCCGGATCGGGCCGTCGTAGGTGACGCCGACGTCGACGCCGGTGCGTACGGCTTGGACGACCTGCAAGACGTCAGCGGCGCTGAGGCCGTGCTGGGCGGCGAGCAAGGGGCTGGGGCGGACCTCGAGGAGCGAGACGTCGGGGGGGGCGAGCACGCGCACGTCGGCCGCGCCGGGTACGCGCGCGAGGACGGCCTCGATCGCCTCGGCGAGGCGGCGGAGCTCGTGGAGATCTTCGCCGAAGACGCTGACCGTGACGTCGGTGACGGCGCCGGCGAGCAGCTCGTTGAAGCGCATCTGGATCGGCTGCGTGAACGAGGGGTTGGCGCCGGGGGAGGCGGCGAGGATCTTCTGCTCCAGCTCCTCGATGAGGGCGTCGCGATCGCGGCCGGGGCGCCATTGATCGACGGGGCGCAGGCCGACGAAGACGTCGGCCTGCTCGAGGCCCATGATGTCGGTGGCGACGGCGGGGCTGCCGATCCGCGAGGTGACGTGGGTGACCTCGGGGATCTCGAGGACAGCGGCCTCGAGGCGGCCGGCCTCGATGATGGCGGTGTCGAGGCTGATGTCGGGGGAGCGAGCTGTCTGAATGACCAGGTCACCCTCGCTGAGCTGCGGGGCGAGCTCGGAGCCGGCGCGGCGGTAGAGATCGGCGCCGAGGACGATGAGGGCGAGGGCGAGCAGGGCGATCAGGCGCGGGCGGGCGACGGCGAACGCGAGCAGCGGCGCGTAGAGGCGCTGCTGGAGGCGGACGAGGAGGGGATCGCGGGCGGGCACGTCGCGGTCGCGGAGGAGCAGGCTGAGCGCCGCAGGGACGGCGGTGAAGGCGAGCACGAGGGCGGTGAGCAGCGCGAAGACGACGGTCATCGCCATCGGCCGGAACATCTTGCCGTCGACGCCGGTGAGCGTGAGCACGGGGACGTAGACGAGCAGGATGATGAGCACCGAGAAGAAGACGGGGCGGGCGACCTCTTGGCAGGCGGCGCTGATCCAGGCGCGGCGCTCGCTGGGGGTGGTCGGGGCGCGGCCGCGGCGGCGCGCGAGGGTCCAGGCGTGGAAGACGTGCTCGACCATGACGACGGAGCCGTCGACGACCAGGCCGAAGTCGATGGCGCCTAGGCTCATGAGGTTGCCAGGGATCCCGGCGGCGACCATGCCGACGGCGGCGCCGAGCATGGACAAGGGGATCGCGGCGGCGACGATGAGGCCGGCGCGCAGGCTGCCGAGGAGCAGGAGGAGGACGATGACGACCAAGAGGCCGCCCTCGGCGAGGTTCTTGGCGACGGTGCGTACTGTCCCTTGGACCAGGTAGCTGCGGTCGTAGATGATCTGGAGGCGGACGTCGGGGGGGAGGAGCTGGCGGAGCTCGGGGAGGCGGCGGTGGAGGGCGCGGGTCAGCTCTAAGGCGTTGGCGCCGCGCAGCATCTGGACCATGACGTAGACGACCTCGCCGCTGCCGTTCGCGGTGGCGGCGCCGATCCGCGGGCGCGCGCCGTAGCGGAGCTGGGCGACGTCGGCGACGCGGACGGTGCGGCCGTCGGGGAAGGTGGCGGCGATCGCTTGGCCGAGCTCCTCGGGGCGGCGAGGGCGGGCGATCCCGCGGAGCAGGGCTTGGCCGCTGCCGGCGGCGACCGATGCGCCAGGCGCGGCGCCTGAGGCGGCCTCGACGGCGTGGCTGAGATCGCTGAGGGTGAGGCCGCGCTGGGCGAGCGCGGTCGGATCGGCGAGGACCTCGAGGGTGCGCTCCTCTCCGCCCCAGGGGTTGACCTCGACGACGCCTGGGACAGCGCGCAGCAGGGGCGCGAGCTGCCAGGTGACGAGCTCGAGCAGCTCGGTCTGGCTGCGGGTGTCCGAGCTGATGGCGAAGTGAAAGACCTCGCCGAGGCCGCCGGTGACCGGGCCGAGCTCGGGGATCGCGATCCCCGGCGGTAAGACGTCGGCGGCGAGGGCGAGGCGCTCGGTGACCATCTGGCGGGCGAGGTAGGTGTCGACGTCGTCCTCGAAGATCGCGGTGACGGCGGAGATGCCGTAGCGGGAGATCGAGCGGTGCTCTTCGAGGCGCGGCAGGCCGCCGAGGGCGAGCTCGATGGGGCGGGTGACCTGACGCTCGACCTCCTCGGGGGTGAGGCCAGGGGCGCGGGTGAGCACGAGGACTTGGTTGTTGGTGATGTCCGGGAGGGCGTCGAGCTTGAGCTGCTGGCCGATCGCGGCGGCGGCGATCGCGAGGATGAGGGTGAGCAGGAGGACGAGGCCGCGGCGCTCGACCGCGGCGCGGACGATCGTGGCGATCAATGCTCGTCCCCTTGGCCAGGGCGGAGCAAGGCGGCGGCGTCGGCGGCGAAGGCCTCACCCGGGCGGAGCTGGGGGGGCTCCGCGGCGCGCAGGAGGATCCCCTCGGGGGCGCTGGCGAGCACATGCACGGCGATCGGGCCGCGCCCCTGGCTGACGACGAACGCGCGCCCGCCGTCGAGGGTGACGGCGCGGGGGGGCAGGCTGACGACCCCGTCGGTGTCGCCGAGCAGGGCGACGACCTGGCCGATGGTACCTGGCCTTAAAGACTGGCCTTGCTCGGGCTCGAACCAGATCGGGAGGGCGGCGTCGCGGCCGTCGATGGTCGGGGCCTCGCGGATGACGCGCAGGGGGATCGGGGCGGCCTCGCCGAGGCGCAGCTCGAAGCGGGCGTTGACCGGGGGGAGGCGGGTGAAGCGGGCCTCGATCCGCGCGGGGCTGGGCGCGAGGATCCGCGCGAGGGGGCCGCTGGTAGGGTCGTAGTTGCCCCCCAGGGCGCCCGCGACCTCGGTGACGGTGCCGGCGATCGGGGCGCGTAGGGTGAGCTTGCCGCCGCTGCGTAAGATCGCGCGGGCCCCGGCGGGGGCGACGCCGGCGCTCTGTAAGGTGGCGTGGGCGCGGGCCTCTTGGGCCTCGGCCTCGGCGATCGCGATGTCGACCTCGCTGCGCTCGGCGAGGCGCGAGAGGCCCTCGCGACGGAGCGCCTCGAGCTGGTCGCGGCGGCCGCGGTAGGAGCGCAGGCGGGTGGTGGCGGCTTGGTGATCGCCGGCGGCCTGGATGAGGGTGGGCATGATGACGTCGACGATGGGATCGCCGAGGGCGACGTCTTGGCCGGGCTGGACGTGGAGGAGGATGACGCGGGCCGGGTAGGTGGGCGTGACCTCGGCGCTCGAGCCGGGGGCGAGCAGCACGCGCGCGGGGGCCTCGACGAGGCTGAGATCGAGGGGCGGGGCGGCCTCGATCCAAGGGATCGCGGGGGCGTGCTCGCCGTGGGGGTCGTGATCAGCGCTCGGCGCGGGATCGTCGGCCTGTGAGGTGCAGGCGGCGAGCAGGAGCAGCTGTACGAGCGAGGTGGGGCGGCGCTTCACTTGGGGGCTCCGTGGCGCTCGATGGTGGCGAGCAAGATCCAGAGCTTGACGCGGGCCCAGGCGTGGTCGGCGGCGGCTCGGTGGCGGCGGGCGCGGCCCTGGATGGCGGCGCGCCGGGCGAGTAAGACCTCGACGACGGTGGCTTGACCGGCGGCGAAGAGGCGCTCGCGCGCGGCGGTGGCGGCCTGCTGCGCGGGGACGAGGTGGCGCTCGAGCTCGCTCAAGATCCGCTGGCTGTGCTCGACCTCGTGGATCGCCTGGGCGAGCTCGGCGCGGGCGTCGACGCGGGCCTGCTCGGCGGCGCCCGCGAGGCGCTCGGCGGCGGCGAGCGCCTCGCCGCGCTCGCGCTCGCCGCGGTTAAAGGCCGGCAAGGTGAGGCCGACGATCGCGTAGGGGACGACGCCGCCGGGCTGGTCGCGCTGGAAGAAGACGCCGGTCAGGAGGTGCGCGCCGTAGGCGGCCTTGATCTCGGCGGCGCGGGCCTGGGCGACGCGGCCGCTGAGCTCGAGGGCGGCGATCTGCGGGAGCTGGTCGGCGCGGTCGAGCGCGCCCGCGTACTCGGCGGCGCTCGGGAGCGGCGGGGCCGGCAGCGGGCCCTCGGCGGCGAGCGGGGCGTCGCGGGTGGAGCCTGTCTCTTGGTTCAGGAGGAGGCCGAGGTGGAAGACCTCGCCCTCCGCGGCGAGCACGAGCAGATCGGCCTCGCTCACGTAGGCGCGGGCGTCGGCGACGTCGGCCAAGGTGGCGGCGCTGAGGGCGTTGGCGCGCTCGATCGTGGCGGTGAAGGTGGCGGCGATCGCGGCCTCGGCGCGGGCCTCATCCCAGAGCTGTTGGGTGGCCCAGAGGTCGATCCAGGCGCGCGCGGCCCCGAGGCCGCGGCTGAGGGCGATCAGGCGGGCTTCGGCGCTCCACAGCTCCTCTTCGCTGCGCAGCGCTTGGTCGCGGGCGCGGGCGAGGCCGGCGAGGCTCCATGTCTGCGTGAGGCTTGCTTGCACCTCGAGGCCGCGCGCGTCGGCCGGGGCGAGGCGGAACCCTGGTTGGAGCATGATCTGGGGGTTGTAGGTGATCCGCGAGGTGTTCTGGCGGGAGCGGCGCTTGACGTCGAGGGCCCGCTCGGCGCCGCGGACCTCGGGGGCGACGCGCGCGAGCTCGATCGCACGGTCAAAGGTGATCGCGTCGGCGCTCGCGGGCGGGGCGAGCAGCAGCGTGATCAGGGCCCATGACAGTGCGAGCGGCATGCGCGGAGCGCGATGGTAGGGGAAGGATGCGGGGCAGGATAGGCGGTCCTCTCGCCGCGGCGGCTCGGAGCTCCTTGACACGCAGGCTCTGCGCTTGATAGTCCGCGGCCCATGCGGACCTACAGCGCGGTTTCTTCGATCTTATGGAGCGTCCTTGTCGCCTGCGCGGCGATCTCGTGCAGCGGCGGCGATGACGGCGGCGGCACGGACTCGGCGAGCACCGGGACGACGACCGGCGGCGGGACGACGGCGGGCACGAGCAGCGAGACCGGCGGGATGCTCGATCCAGGGGTCACCGACTGCACGCCGCCGGGGCTGCCGCAGGTGCTGTGCCAGGCGGGGCAGTACTGCGAGGACATGGTGCTCGGTATGTGTACAAACGGCTGCCTCAGCAACGCGAACTGCGCGGCCGACCAGACCTGCGAGAAGGCGGGCGGGGCGAACGAGGGGACCTGCCAGAACGTCGGCGGCGACGGGCCGACCGAGGCGGAGTTCTGCGCCAAGCTGCTGGTCTGCGACCCATCGGGGACGATGGAGCAGTGCTCGACGATCTACAAAGGCACCAACGAGGGCTGCCACACCTGCGTCGTCGACGGCAACTGCGGGGACATCAACAACGGCGCTTGTGACGCGGCTTGCGGCCTCTGAGGCCGGGTCTCGCGGGTAGGGTGCGATGGCGGAGATCGAGCTCGATCCGGCGATCTTGATCGAGCTCGCGGCGGCGCGGATGCCCTTTGGCAAGTACCAAGGGGTGCCGCTGCTCCGCCTGCCTGAGCCGTATCTGGTGTGGTTCGCGCGGGAGGGGCTGCCGGCGGGCAAGCTGGGGCAGCAGATGGCGCTGGTGCTCGAGATCAAGACGAACGGGCTCGAGGGGCTGGTGAACGGCCTGATCCCGCGGTCGGGGCGCTGATGGACCGTCGTGGTTCTTCGGCGGCGATGAGGCTGGTACCATCGCGGCTCTCACAAATCGGAGCCGTGTACGATGAAGATCCAAATCGAGCGTTTTCTGGCCACCACGGCGCTGATCGCCGCGACGACGGCGGTCGGCTGCGGTAAGGGCTGCAATAAGGACGAGGCGAAGACGGAGGAGGCGAAGGTGGAGGCGGTCAAGGCGCCAGAGGCCGCGCCAGCGCCGGCGCCGCAGCCGGTCGTCGCGCCGCCCGAGCCGGCGATCCCCGAGCCGCTGCCGCCTGGGGCCGGCGGCGACGACGCGGACGCGAAGGAGCCGCCTCCGCACGTCGAGACGCCTTCGTGGTGATCAGGTGGGCGCGCCCTCGGTCGGGGCCAGCAGGCCTCGGAGGGCGGTGAGCAGGGCGGCGTCGTTGGTGTCTTCAGCGATGGCGTCGACGCGGACGCCTTCGGCAGCGAGGGCTTCGGCGGTGACGGGGCCGAGGGCGACGACGCGGGCGCTCTGGAGGATCTGACGGGTTGCGGGCTCGCCGAGCTGCTCGTGGAGCAGAGCGAGGAGGTTGCGCGCGGTCTTGCCGCTGGCGAAGGTGATCGCGTCGACGCCCTCGCCCCCTTGATCGGTCGGGAGCAAGGTGCGGACGAGCAGCGGCGAGACGTGGGGGCGGACGGTGCGGTAGCCGACGACGAGCTGGTAGTCGCCGCCAGCGGCGGTGATAGCGGGGCCGAGCAGGTCGCGGCCTTCGTCGGCGCGTACGTGCAACCAGCGGCGCGCGAGCAGGCCTTTGGCGCGCAGCTCGTCGAGGAGGCCCTCGGCGCGGGGGCGCGCGGGGACGAGATCGGGGCGGATCTGATGGGCCTGAGCGGCGGCGGCGGTGCCGGCGCCGATGACGGCGACGAGGCGACCGGCGAGGGCGCGCGCGTCCGCGCCGACGGCGGCGAGGGCCTCAAAAAAGGCGCGGACGCCGTTGGGGCTCGAGAGGATGAGGCCGTCGTGATGATCGAGGCGGCGGACGGCGTCGTGGACGGCGGCGAGGTCGTCGGGCGGGGCGAGGGCGAGGCAGGGGATCGCGACGGCGTCGGCGCCGGCGGCGGCGAGGCGGGCGAGCAGCTCGCCGCTCTGGTGGGCGGCGCGGGTGACGACGATCCGGCGGCCGAAGAGGGGGCGGCGCTCGAACCACTGGATCTCTTGGCGGAGGGCGACGACGCTGCCGACGACCATGACGGCGGGGGCGCGCAGACCTGACTTTTCGGCCAGGTCGGCGATGTCGCCGAGGGTGCCGACGAGGGTGCGCTGGATGCCGCGGGTGCCCCAGCGGATCAGGGCGGCGGGGGTGCTGGCGGGGCGACCGGCGGCGATCAGGCGGGCGGTGTTGTCGCGGGCGTTGCGGACGCCCATCATGAGCACGAGGGTGCCGGCGCTCTGGGCGAGGTGATCCCAGGCGACGGCGTGGCCGCCCTTGTCGTAGGCCTCGTAGCCGGAGACGAAGCTGACCGAGGGGGTGTGGTCGCGGTGGGTGACGGGGATGCCGGCGGCCTCGGGGGCGGCGATGGCGGCGCTGACGCCGGGGACGAACTCAAAGTCGACGCCGTGGGCGCGCAGGTGCTGGGCCTCTTCGCAGCCGCGGCCGAAGATCATGGGATCGCCGCCCTTGAGGCGGACGACGTAGCTGCCGGCGCGCGCGTGCTCGACCATGAGATCGTTGACGGCGGATTGATCGAGGAGGCAGGCGTGGGGGCCGGCCTGGCGCTGGTAGATCCGCGCGCCTTGGCGGCAGTGCATGAGGTGCGCGGGGTTGACGAGGTAGTCGGCGATCACGACGTCGGCGCGGCTGAGGCGCTCGCGCCCGGCGAGGGTGAGCAGCTCGGGATCCCACGGGCCCGCGCCGACGAGCGAGACAAGACCAGTCACGCGGGGGAGGGTAGCGGATCCGGGGCGGGCGCGGTGCAGGCGGCCGGCCGCCAGGGTATGTTCGCGGCGCATGCGAGGGCCGACGTTGATCGTGGTGGGGGCGGGGCACGCCGGGCTCGAGGCGGCGTTCGCGGCGGCGCGGGTGTTCGCGAGCCGCGGCGCCGAGGGGCGCGTGCTGGTGGTGACAGGGTCGACGGCGACAGCCGGACAGACGCCGTGCAACCCGAGCGTGGGCGGGGTGGCGAAGGGGCACGTGGTGAAGGAGATCGACGCGCTGGGCGGGTATATGGGGCGGGCGGCGGACACGTGCGCGATCCACGGGCGTACGCTGAATGAGAGCAAGGGGCCGGCGGTGCAGGCGACGCGGGTGCAGGTGGATAAGGCGCGCTATGGGGCGCTGGCGCGGGCCTCGCTGGCCTCGGCGCGGGGGATCGAGGTGGTGGAGGGCATGGTGGTGGACCTGCTCGTCGGGACAGGTCCAAAGGTGCAGGGGGTGCGGCTGGCCGATGGGTCCGAGATCGCGGGCGCGGCGGTGGTGGTGACCACAGGGACTTTCTTGGGCGGGGTGCTGCACACGGGGCGCGAGCAGGCGCCGGGCGGCCGGGTGGGGGAGGCGCCGGCGGTGGGGCTGTCGGAGCGGCTGCGGGCGCTGGGCTTCTCGCTGCGGCGGCTGAAGACGGGGACGCCGGCGCGGATCGACGGGCGGACGATCCATTGGGAGGACCCGCGGCTGGAGCTACAGCCGAGCGAGTCGCCGCTGCCGCGCTTCACGCTGCCAGACGAGGCGCCGCCGCCGATCCTGCCGCAGCGGGCCTGCTTCATCACGTGGACAGGGGAGGCGACGCACGCGCTAGTGCGGGCGCGGCTGCACGAGTCGGCGATGTACTCGGGGGCGATCACGGGGCGCGGGCCGCGGTATTGCCCGTCGATCGAGGACAAGATCGTGCGCTTCGCCGATCGCGAGCGCCATCAGATCTTCCTCGAGCCAGAGGGCCTGGAGACCGACTCGGTGTACCCGAACGGGATCTCGACGAGCCTGCCGGCGGCGGCGCAGGCGGCGATGATCCAGACGATCGCGGGGCTGGAGCGGGCGGTGATGCTGCGACCCGGCTACGCGGTCGAGTACGACGCGGTGGACGCGAGGGCGCTGGACCACGGGCTCGGCTGCCCGGCGCTGCCGGGGCTGTTCTTCGCGGGGCAGATCAACGGGACCTCGGGGTACGAGGAGGCGGCGGGGCAAGGGCTGGTGGCGGGGGCGAACGCGGCGCTGGGGCTGGTGGCGGCGGCGCCGCTGCGGATCGGCCGCGATGAGGGCTATATCGGCGTGATGGTGGATGATCTGATCACGCAGGGCTGCGACGAGCCGTACCGGCTCTTCACCTCGCGCGCGGAGCACCGGATGATCCTGCGCGAGGACAACGCGGATCAGCGGCTGAGTGAGATGGCCTTTCGGGCAGGTCTGATCGACGAGGCGCGGTGGGCGCGGGCGCTGGCGCGCGGGGAGCGGGTGGCGGCGGCGGGGCGGGCGCTGGGGCGCGGCGGTGAGGCGGCGGAGGAGGCTTGGATCGTGCGGCGGGCGCAGGCGGAGCGCTGCTACGCGGGGTACGTGGAGGCGCAGCGGCGGGAGATCGCGCGGATCCGCGGCGATGAGGGGCACGCGCTGGCGATCCCGGCGACGATGGACTTCTTCGGGCTGCCAGGGCTGAGCTACGAGTCGGCGGAGCGGCTGGCGCGGGTGCGGCCGACGTGTACGAGCCAGGCGGCGCGGATCCCAGGGATGACGCCGGCGGCGCTGAGCTGCCTGTGGACGCACGTGCGGGCGGCGCAGCGGCGGGGCGCGGGCTGAGGCGGGGCGCTCAGGTGGCGCAGGGATCGCGGGTGGACTTGTACCAGGCTTCGCTGCACACCCAGGCGAAGTTGTCGAGGTAGCGCTGGTAGATCTCGAGGTCGTCGCGGAGGACGACGACGTTCTCGGCCATGGCGCAGTCGCTGTAGGTGATCGGGTTGCCGAAGTTGAGGGGGCCGCAGAGGACGATCTTGAGGGGCTCGGGGCCTTCGCCGACGAGGGGGGCGTCGACGAGGATGTACTTGGAGTGGGAGGAGGACTTGGCCCAGCGGATCTGGCCGTGGCCAGCGATCTTCTCCCACACCGCTTGCGAGGTCTCGCAGTAGCCGACCGGCTCGGTGGCGGCGACGGGGTTGACGGTGCACAAGGTCCACGGCTTCTGCTCGTTGGAGACCTGCATCTCGTGGTGGGCGACGATCCGGACGTCGACGCCGGCGTCGGCGAGGGCGAGCAGCTTGTCGGCGATCGCGCGGCCGCGGCCGCCGTAACCCCAGGTGGCCATGACGACGCGGACGTGGGAATTGGGGCCCAAAACGACGGAATTGAGGAGGTCGAGGACGGGGTCGGAGGAGCCGTCGGGCAGGGGCATGAAGTGGGCGCGCAGGCCCCCGGGGACGTCGTCGTAGAGGTGGCGGAACTTGGCGATGCAGGCCTCGCGGTTGGCGGCCATCCACATGGTCTGCCAGTAGCGGAGGAAGGCGAGGTAGAAGGGGCGATCCTCCGCGACGATGAGCATGTCGTTGGCGCGATCACGATCGCGATAGCGCCAGTTGCAGGTCGCGTTGGCGACGACCCACTTGGTGGTCGCGCCGCCGCCGGCGTCGAGGTTGGAGAAGAGGAGGAACTTGTTGTGGTTGATGTTCAGGCACAGCTCCTGGGCGCCTGGCCAGTGGCGGGCGTTGCCGCGGAAGACCTCTTTGATCACGTCGATGACCTTCCAGGCGGTGTTCATCTGGAACCATTGGATCTTGTACTCGGGGTCGTCCGGGCGGGCGGTCCAGAGGGAGGGCAGGATGATCTTGAGGTCGCAGCCGCGGGCGACGGCGGCGGTGAGGGCCCGTAGGATCGGGTCGGTGTCGAGGCCGCTGTCATAGACGTCCCAGCCGGAGATGCTGATCCGCACTTGGGCGCCGGTCGGGGCTTGGTCGATCAAGGCGACCATGGTGTCGATGATGAAAGGGTCGCTCTGGACGAGGTAGCCGCCGCTGTTCCAGTCAGGGTGGTTGAAGACAGCGAGCCGCGACATCAGGTCGAGCATGCCATAGCGGCGCAGCTACGGGAGGCGCCCTAGGAAGGCGGCGACGGCGGCGCCGATCTCTCGCGGGTGCTCGAAGAGGCTGGTGTGGGTGCCCGCGGGCAGGTAGAGCAGCTCGGCGCCGGCGATCTGCCGGTGCATGGACTCGCCGACGCGGGCCGCAGGGGCGAAGACGTCGCGGGCGCCAGCGACGATGAGCACGGGGACTTGGATCTCGGGCAGAAGATCGCGGGCGCTGTGCTCGCCCGCGGCGACGGCCATGGCGCGGATGGTGGGTGGATCGATGACGCCGAAGTGGTCGACGAAGCGGCGGATCTGCGCAGGAGCAGCGCCAGGGCCGTAGAGGCGCAGGCCGCGGCCGAGGGCGACGCTGCCAGGGAGCCTCATGACGCCGTGAAAGCCGCGGAAGATGGGGGTGAGCAGCGGGCGAGGGGTGTGGCGGAGCAGGCCGCCGATCAGCTTGCCGAGCGGGCCGAGGGCGGTGTCAAAGAGGCGCTCGTAGGGGCCGAGGATGGGGATGAGGGCGCGGATCCGCTCGGGGTAGCGGCGGTAGGCCTCGAGGATGACCTGGGACCCCATGGAGAAGCCGACGAGGATCGCGCGGTCGATGCCGAGATCGTCGAGGATCCGACGAAGGTCGTCGGCGAGGGCGGGCATGGTGACGCCGCCAGGGGTGCGAGCAGGCTCCGAGGCGCCGTGGCCCTTAAAATCCCAGGTGACGACGGTGAAGCGGGTGGACCACTCCGGGACGAACTCGCGCCAAAAATAGGTGCTGGTGGTGATCCCGTTGGTGAGCACGAGCGCGGGGCCGCTGCCGCAGACGCTGTAGGCGACGCGGGTGCCGTCGGCGGCGGTGACGTGGCGATCGTGGGTGATCATCGCTGTCGACCTAGGCGCATATCTGAGCGATGCTGGTGCGGTCAAGCGCGCGTGCGCGAAGATCGGAGCCCGCAGATGAGTGTGCCGACGACGTGGTGCGGTGTGAGCGTGAGGGGCTGCGGGGCGGTGGCGCTCGCCTGCGCGCTCGTCGGCTGCGGGGGCGACGCGGGCGGCAGCGACGGGGCTACGGCGAGCGCGGGAGCGAGCTCGTCGAGCGGGGCTGACTCTGAGGACAGCTCGGGATCAGGGTCAGGATCGGCGGCGAGCAGCGCGGCCGGGACGGGTGCCAGCGACTCAGAGGGCGAGGTGACGACGAGCGGGGAGGCGTGCGTGATCGGCTTCGATCTCGCGGTGCTGGAGGGGCACGTGGGCGATCTGAAGGCGCTGATCGAGGGGCTGCCCGCGTTAGGGTCGACGACGGCGGCGGCGATCGTGGCGGCGCCGGGGTTCCCAGGACAAAGCAGCGCGGCGCTGAGCCTGGAGGAGCCGTGTCAAGAGAATGAGCCGTCGGTGGAGGAGCCGGTGTGCGGCGGATCGTGGTGCTGGCAGGTCGGCTGCTCGGGGGCGGGCATGGGCTGGTCGGTGAACGCGTGGGCAGAGCCGACGCCGCAGAACGTCGGTGAGGTGACGTTCCAAGCGTTGACGACGTCGCTGGACTGGAGCGCGCCCGGGGCGCCGCTGTCGCTGTCGCTGTCGTCGACGGCGACGGCCGGGCCGACGAACTGGTCGATGAGCGGCGCGGGCTCGGTGAACGGCGCGAGCTGGTCGGTGAACGAGCTCTTCCCTTCGCTGGTGGCAGGTCGAGATGTGGTGCTCAGCGTCAGCGGCGATGGCGGGGCGGCGAGCGCGGCGCTGATGATCGACTCGGTGACGGTGGCGACGCTGCGCGGCGAGGCGCTGGCGCCGACGGGAGCGTGTCCTTAAGGGCAGGTGGGTGCAAGCGCGGGGCTGAGGGCCTCGAGCGCGGTGAGCCAGCCGTGGAAGCGGGGGCAGGCGCGGCGTACGACGTCGAGGTCGAGCTTGTGGGCGAGCCGGGGGGCGTGCGCGGCGGCGCTGCGCCCCTTGATGTAGCTCGGAAAGAGGGTTTGGATGCGCTTGGAGGGGGCGGTGGTGGGTGAGTCGTTGATCGCCTCGCAGCCCGCCGCGCTCGCGACGATCTTGGCGATCGTCGGCTCCTTGGCAGGATCTCCGAGCACCTCGGCGAGGGTCGCTGGTTCGGCGAAGAAGAGCGCCTCGAGCTCGTGCATCTGGATGTACGGGCAGAAGCGTGCGCTCGCCTCCCCGGCGACGCTACGCACGCCTTCGGCGAGCCGAGCCTCTAGCCCGTCGACGCCGCGCCGGATCTTCTCGTCGTTCACGAAATTCCAGCCGCCTTGGGCGCCCGTGGGCAGCCCGTAGTAGTCGAAGAAGGTGGTGACCCAGGGGGTCCGGCGATCCGCGAGGAACCGTGAGATCTCCTTGCATACATCGTCGAAGCTGCGGAACTTCATGCCGCCTTTGCGGGGGCCCGCGCCGATCACCGGGACGTGGAGGTCGATCCCTCGGAGCCCGAGGTGTTCCGCGAGCAGGCGCGTTAGGAAGCCGTTCTCGGTCTGGCCTTCGGCGACGAGGAAGAGGGTGGTGCGCTGCATCTCAGGGGTTCGTCTCGATCACGTTCTTTTCGATCAGGTCGCCGAGCGTGAAGTCCTCGAGCCAACGCTCGAGGTCGGCGGGGTCGAGGCGTCGTAGCTCGGTGGCGCCGGCCTTGCGCTCGACGACGATGAGATCCTCGGGATCGAAGTGATCGACGAGCAGCGGGGATTGGGTGGAGATCAGGGTTTGGTGGCGGAGCGAGGTCTCGTGGACCAGCGCGGCGAAGACCCGCAAGGCGACCGGGTGCAGGCCCAGCTCGGGCTCGTCGATGATGATGGTGGCGGGCGGGTTGGGCTGGAGCAAGGCGGTGGTGAGGGCGATGAAGCGGATCGTGCCGTCCGAGAGCTGCCACGGCTGGTAGGGGTAGGTGCTGCCGCGCTGGCGCCACTCGAGCTTGATCTTCTCGCTCGGCCCCTTGGCGCTGGGCTCGAGGAGAAAGTCGTCGAAGAAGGGGGCGACGATCTGGATGGTCTCGCGGATCCGCTGGTAGATCGCGGGGTGCTCGCCGCGTAGGTGGGCGAGGAAGGCCGCGAGGTTGCCACCGTCGGCGGCGAGCTCGCGGTGGTTCGATACGTCGCCCTCGCGGCGCATCGGCGAGGTCATGCTGGTGTCGTGGAAGTGGTAGACGATCCAGCTCGCGAGCGCGGCGTAGACGTAGGCCTCGGCTGAGGGGCTCTTTGGGTACAAAAGCGACGTGTCGGCTGCCCAGCCGGTGATTCCGGCCTCTCCCTTCCCTCGTCGATACTCCTTCCAGCCCGATTTGGCGAAGTACCGCGCGACCTGGTCGACCATCAGGCCGTCGGCGGCGGGGGAGAGCTTGAAGCGGAAGCCATTGAGGCCGAATCGTAGCTCGGCCTCGATCGCGCGGGTGACCTGGGGGCCTTCGAAAAAAAAGCCGTCGGCGCCGCCACTCTGGTTGACGAAGTGCTGGAGGCCGTCGAGGGCGAGCGCGCGGACGGTGCGGAAGAAGTCGATGAAGTTGCTCTTGCCGGCCCCGTTGGCGCCGATCAGGACGTTGCGCTGGGTGAGTCGGAGGTCCTCGAGGGCGCGGAGCGACTTAAATCCGCGGATGGTCAGCCGGTCGAGTGACCTCCCTTGGTCCATGCTGTCGGCACTTTGCCTCGGGCGCTGGGGGCCGCGCAAGGGCGCTGGCGGATCAGCCGGGGTCGATGGGGTCGCAGGTGAACTTGACGAGGATCTTCGCCTCTTTGTCCTTCTGGACCTCGGCGCAGGCCTCGGGGCAGAGGATGACGGTGTCGACGTCGACGTAGAACTTACCGGGGCCGCATTGATCCGGGCCTAAGACCTGATCGAAGATCAACGGCTCACCCATGCCCATGGGGGTGTACTCGACCTTGATCGACTCGTAGTTGAGGTTCTCGCCCATGGGCGGCTCGGGGACCTCGAACTCGCAGGCGACCTTGGCTCCCTTGATCACGCCCTCGGCGATCGCCTGGAAGACGACGCTGTAGTCGCTGGTGTCGCAGAGGGGGAAGCGCAGGCTGTCGGTGAGGACAGAGAGGGCTTGGTGGCCGGTGCCGGCGTCGGCGGCGGTGTTGCACTTGGCGGTGACGATCGGATCCTGCGGGGTGTAGGGCTGGGTCTTCGGGTTGTTGAAGGCCATGCCGATGATCGAATAAAAGAAGTAGTTGCGCTCCTCCGCGGTGCCGAAGTGCAGGGGCGAGAGGGCGAGCAGGGCGGCGTCGAAGGCGTTGGCGGCGTTTACCCCGCTGTTGACGTTGTTGCCGTCGTTGTAGGCGCCGCAGGAGGCGCCGTCGTCGGAGATCGCGATGAAGGTCTTGACGGCGTCCTCGCGCAGCCACTGCTGCCAGCCGCCAGGGGCGAGGTTGAACTGGTCCGGGGTGTTGCCGTTGAAGGTGGCGAGGAGCTGGCACCAGGCGTTGTGAGAGCCGATCCCGACGCTGTAGTGATAAAACTTGCCGGGGTTGAAGACCGGCTGGGCGGGCGGGTTGACGCAGCCGCCTTGAGGGATGCCCGAGAGGGGGGCCTCGACGCAGATGTTCGTGCCCTGGCCGTGGCGGGCGACCATGATGACCCGGTAGTCGAGGCCGCTCTTCTCGATGATCGAGGCGAAATTGGTGTTGATGTTGAGCTCGACGCCGTCGATCTCGTTGCCCATCGAGCCGGAGTTGTCGATGACGATGATGATGTCGACCGGCGAGACGCTGAGGGTGGCCTCGGCGGAGGACTCGCCGCAGGCGTTGGGGTTGTTGGTGCAGGTCTCGGAGCACTCGCCCTCGGGGCCGTTGGCGTCGCCTTCGTCGCACTCCTCGTTGACGCTGAGGACCCCGTCGCCGCAGACGTTGAGGGTGCAGTCAGGGTTGCAGGGCTCGCCGACGCCGTTGGCGGCGCCTTCGTCGCACTGCTCGCCGGGATCGAGCTGGCCGTCGCCGCAGGTGAGCGGCGCCTCGGTGTCGCTCTCGCCGCTGGTGCTGGTGCCGCTGGTGGTGGCAGAGTCCGAGGCGCCGCCGCTGGTGGTCGCGTCACTGTCACTCTCGGTGGTAGAGTCGGCGGTGGAGGACGAGGAGGTGGTGGCCGTCGCGCTGGCGGTGAGGGAGGCGCTCCCGGTCGTGTCGGTGGCGCGACCGGTGTCGTCGCCGCTGCAGGCAGGTAGGCCGAGCCCGAGCGCGATGAGGGCGAGGTGACGGCTGCGGCGTGGTCGTTGGAGCATCGACGAGATGGTCCGTGAAGAAGGGAGGAGTGTCTAGAGGGCGAGCAAAATCGCGCGCGGATCTCGCATAATTTGCGCGAAGTGTGCGTGTTCGGCCGCGTACGGGCGGCGGGCGGCCGATCGGCGGGCGGCTAGATCGGCGGGCGGCGGCTGAAGGCGAGGCGGCGGAGGAGGAGGTCGAGGGCGAGCAGGGGCAGGGCGAGCGCCCAGAGGACGAGCGGCCAGAGGGGGCGGCTGTGGTGGCGATCGTGGTTGACGCCTGGGTCGGTGAAGATGGGTGCCAGCTCGCCGCTGTGGGTGGTCGCGGCGCCGTGCGGCGCCTGCTCGAGCCAGGTGGGGTCGGGGAAGAGGCTGGCGGGGGCGAGCTCGGGCGGGTACGGGACGGAGACTTGACCGCTGGCCTCGGCGGCGAGGCGCTCCGGGGCGAGAGGATCGGTGAAGCGGGCGCGGAGCAGGCGTTGGCCGCCGAGCACGCCGTGGAGCTCAGCCTCGTAGCGGCCAGGGGCGGTGAGCTTGAGCGGGAGGGCGCGGCGATGCTGGGGATCCTCGGGGAGGCGCTGGAGGTCGAGGACCTCGAGCTCGCCCCGCAGATCGTTGGCGAAGGCGCCGTCGCCCGCGTCGACGTCGACGAGCACGCTCCAGCTCCCTTCGGCGCCGCCCGGGGCGACGCTGAGGCTGGCGCCGCCGAGCGAACCAGCGCCCTGCCTCATGGTGTCGCGGGCGATCTGGCTCCAAAACTTGGGAAAACCGGCCCAGCGCAGCCAGGCGGCGGACCAGCGCGGGCCGGCGTCGCTGGCGAAGGCGACGGTGCGGCCGAGGCCGCGGCGGCCGCGGACGAGCAGCGGCTCGCCTTCGTGGGTCTTTAAGAGGAGCTCGGCGAGGGGCTTGGGGCGGATCGGGATGATGCCGAGCAGCCCAGGGGCGCCGGCGAAGTCGAGGCCGCGGAGGGCCTGGACTGGCTTGACGAGGCGGGGGAAGTGGAGGCGCTCGGCGACGGCGTTGCGGGTGACCTCGCGGGTCTCGCGGCTGAAGATCCGGGGGACGTCGGTGCCGTCCTGGCTGAAGTAGTAGCGGCCTCGGCCGCGCTCGGCGACGCGGGCGAGGAAGTCCTTGCCGGCGCCGGCGCCGACGCCGACGGCGGAGACGGTGATGTCCGCGTCGCGCATGTCGCTGAGCAGGGCGGCGACGCCTTGCTCTGGCGATTGGCCGTCGCTGAGGAGGATGACGTGCTTGATGAGGGCGCGGGAGCCGATGAGCTGGAGGTAGGCCTCGCGCAGGGCGGGCAGGGCGTTGGTGCCGCCGCCGGCGGTGAGGCGGCGGATGTCGCCGGAGATCCGCAGGCGGTTGGCGGCTGGCTGGAGGCGCACGAGCACGCTGGGGTAGGAGTCGAAGGCGATGACGCCGATCTCGTCGCTGGGATCGAGGGTCGAGGCGGTGGCGCGAGCTGCCTCTTTGACCAGGTCGAGGCGATCCTCGCTGGACATCGAGCCGCTCTTGTCGATGACGAGGATGAGGGCGAGGGTCGGCTGATCTCGCTGACGCTCGCCCTCAAAGCGGACAGGGAGCAGATCTTCGACGGCGGTGCCGGCCCAGCCGCCGACGCCGAAGGAGCCTTCGCCGCCGATCATGATGAAGCCGCCGCCGAGCTCCTGGACGTAGGTGGCGACGGCGGCGCGGGCGGCCGGGGCGACGCGGGCGGCGGCGACGTCGGCGAAGATGACGAGGTCGTAGGGGCGCAGCGCGTCGGCGGCGACGGGCAGGGCGCTGGGCTCGGTGAGATCGACGTGGAGGTGATCGGCCCGCAGGGCGCGGGCGAGGGCCTGGCTGGGATCGGTGGGGGCGACGAGCAGGACCCGGGGGCGGCCGCGGACTTCGCCGGCGACGCCGGCCCGGTCGTTGTCGCGGCTGCGGTTGTGCTGGGGTTGGAGGTGGTCGGTGAGCAGGGTGGCGGTGTAGAGGACCGGGCCGGGCTCGGTGACGCGGCTGGGGATCTTGACCTGGCGGGCGCCGTGGGCGGGCAGCTCGAGCTCGAGGGTGGGGGCGAGGGGGTTGGGGCGGCCGTCCTGGTCGAGGCGGAGGGTGAGCCGGTGCGGCGGGGCGTCGGCGGCGGCGCTGGGATCGACGGCTTCGAGGTCGATGAGCACGTCGAAGGTCTGGCCGACGCGCAGCTCTTCAGGGAGGTGCACGCCGCGGACAAAAAGATCGGCGCGGGCGGCCGGCGGGGCGGCGCGGGTGTGCACGCTGATCCCGCGGGTCTTCTGCAGCTCGATGAGGGCAGCGCTGAGATCCGCGCGCTCGCTGCGGGTGCCGCCGCCGTCGGTGAGCAGGACGATCCGGCCCTCGCGCTCGGGGTCGATGAGGGCGGCGGCGAGGCTGAGGGCGGCGGCGTGATCGCTGGCGAGATCGTGCTCAGGATCGCGCGGGATCAGGGGGGCGTCGGCCGCGAGGGCGTTGAGATCAGGGAGCGGGAGGGCGCGGGCGCGGGCGCCGTAGGTGACGAGGTGGAGCTGGGTTCGATCGTCGCGATCGAGGCCGCGCTCGGCTTCGCTCTGGAGGTGGCGGAGGGCGGCGCGGAGGTGCTCCTCGGCGGCGGCGAGCTGGGCTGGGTCGACGCTGGCCGAGACGTCGACGGCGAGGACGACGGTCTTGCCGCGGGTGGGGCTCTGAAGGGCCGGAAACGCGAGGGCGAGGGCGAGGGCGAGCAGGAGGAGGAGGCGGAGGAGGAGCTGGGCGAAGACTTGCAGCGGGGGGAGGTCGACGAGGGTGCGGCGGAGGACGAGGAGGAGGAAGGGGAGCAGCGCGAGGGGGGCGATCCAGAGGGCGTGGGGGCGCTCCAGGACGGCGCCAGGGTCGCCTAAGGGGGTGAGGCGGGCGGCGAGCCAGGTGGGCAGCTCCACGTGCCAGGGGCCGGCTGGGGCGAGGCCAGCGAGCAGGGCGGCGAGCAGGAGGCCGCCGAGCAGGGCGAGGAGGGGGAGGAGCCAGTTCATGGCCTAGACGGTCCAGCGGCGGTGGTACGTGGCCCACTCGAGGGCGAGCAGGGCGACGGCGAGGAGGAGGAGGAGGGTCCAGAGGGGGCCCTGGCTGAGCGGGGCGGGGGCGGGCGGATCGGCGGGGGCTCGTTGGCGCGATATGGAGAGCTCGGGGAGGCGATCGTGGAGCTGGCTGGCGCTGTGGTCGGCTTGGTTGACGGCGAAGAGGACGGTGGCGTCGGGGTCAGGGCCGTCTTCGGCGCGCATGCGGTAGATCCCAGGCTCGGTGGCGCGGAGGCGGACGCGGCGATCTTCGACGGGCAGGCGCTGGCTGATCGCCTGCGGGCCCTCAGGGCCGGTGACCTCGACGTGGGTGACGCCGGCGGCGGGCAGGCCGAAGGCGGCGATCTCGAGGGTGCGCCGGGCGCCGACAGGCACGCTGGCGACGAAGCCAGGGGCGGCGCGCTCAAAGTGCTCGACGAGGTTGGCGACGAGCAGGGGGAAGGCGGTGCGCAGGGGGAGGTCGGTCTGGCGCGGATCAAAGCCGAAGACGATGAGGCTGGGGTCAGCGTCGCGGAGGACGGCGATCGGCTCGCCCAAGGCGCGGAGCAGGGCGACGTCGCCGGGCTCTAACGAGAAGGTGGTGCCGCGGCGGATGTTGACGTCCTTGAGGACGATGTGGGCGAGGATCGGGTGGTTTTGCAGCTGCTCGGTGATGAAGGGGCGGGGGACCTCGCGGGCGAGGGCGATCGGTGAGGCGGCGCCGGGGTGACGCCAGGGATCAAAGACGATGAGGTGCTTGTCGGCCGGGAGGAGGTCAGGGAGGGGCTCGGGGCCGGGATCGACGAAGATGAGATCGGCGGCGCGCAGGGCGGGGTGATCGGGGCGGGCGTCGGCGACCGGGACGCCGCTGAGCTGGACGTGATCGCCGAGGGCGAGCAGGGCGGCCTCTAAGAAGAGGTTGGTGCCGTCGGTGATGAGGGCGACGTTGAAGGGGCGTAAGGGGGGGACGACGGCGTAGGCGAGGTCGTCGCCAGGGAGGCCGAGCAGGGCGGGATCGGCGCCGGGCTTGGGGGTGATCCGGGCGAGGAGGCGGGTGCGAGCGGCGTCGAGGCCAGGGAGGAGCTGGCGGCGCTGCTCTCCAGGGGCGAGCTCGAGCTCGACGCGGCCGACGCTTAAGCCGTCGGCGAGGACCTCGAGGAGGATCGGGGCGGGGTCGGGTCCGAGGTTGTGGAGCTCGGCGAGGACCTCGACGCGCCCGCGATCGCCAGGATAACGGCGGGCGGCGAAGGCGGTGATCGCGACGTTGGCGGCGGGGCCGGGGAGCTGGTGGATGGCGCAAGGGACAGGTCCTTGGGCGCAGGTGGCGATCGCGGCGAGTGCGGGCTCGTCGAGGGCGCCGTCGGTGAGCAGGAGGATCTTGGGGCCAGGTTGGCCGTCGAGGGCGTGGCCGGCGAGGGCGAGGGCGCGGGGGAGATCGGCCTCGCCGGCGGTCGAGGTGAGGCCGTCGAGGCCGCGGAGCAGGGCCGCGGGGTCGCGGCTGAGCGGGCTGAGTACGGCGATCTCCGGGCCCGCGGCGAGGACGAGGGCGCGATCGGCGGGGCCGAGGGCGAGCAGCTCGGCGCGGGCCCGGGCGAGGGCGGCGTCGAGGCGGGTGGGGGCGGTCGACCCCGACGCGTCGGCAGGGCTGCGGGGATCCTGGGGCTGAACGGATGGGGTGGGGGCTGGCGATCCCGGGTCCTGATCGGCGGGGGCGCCCATGCTGGCGCTTCGATCGACGACGATGGCGAGGGTGACCGGCTCGCGCAGCCAGTGATCAGGGCGAGGATCGCCGAGGGCGAGCACGAGCAGGGCGAGCAGGAGGATCTGAAGCAGCCAAGAGAGGAGGCGGCGGAGGTGCTTCCACAGGCGACGGGCGTCGCTCTGGCGATGGACGCGCTGCCAGAGGGCGGCGAAGGGGACGACGAGCTCGCGCCGGCGCATGCGCAAGAGATAGAGGGCGGTGATGAGGGCGGCGCCGCCCGCGAAGAGGAGGCCGAGCTCGGTGACGGTCCAGCCGGCGAGGATCATCGCAACAGGCCCCCGAGGCGGAAGAGGCGGAGGACGAGCTCGTCGAAGGGGACGTCGATCTCGGCGCGGAAGTAGGGGATCCCGCGGCTGCGGCAGCTCTGGGCGAGGTGCTCGCAGAAGCGCTCGTGGGCGTCGGCGTAGGCGCTCAACGTGGCAGGGGTGAGGGTGACGTCGGCGGCCTGGGCGCCTTCACAGTCGATGAGGCGGACGTCGCCGCGCAGGCCGGCGAGGGCCGGGCGGGCTTCGATGGGATCGAGGATCTGGATGGCGATCGGCTCGTGCTTGCGGAAACGGAGGAGGTTGAGGCCGTCGAAGGCGCCGTCGAGATCATAAAAATCGCTGAGGACGACGGTGAGGCCAGGTTGGGCGCTCTCGGCGGCGAGGCGGGCGCAGGCGGCGCGCAGATCGGTGGGGCCACCGGCAGGGGCGCCGCGGAGGAACTCAAAGACGCGGAAGATCCGACCCTTGCCGCGCAAGGCAGGCAGGGTGCGGTGGTGGGCGGCGCTCATGCAGGTGAGGCCGACTCGATCCAGGTTGGCGAGGCCGACGTAGGCGAGCGCGGCGGCGACTTGATGCGCGTAGCGGAGCTTGCGCGCGCCCCGGGTGTGCATGGAGGCAGAGACGTCGACGGCGATCCGGATCGGCAGATCTTCGTCCTCTTCGTAGAGACGGATGAGGGTGTGGCCGAGGCGCATGAGGACGTTCCAGTCGAGGCCGCGGATGTCGTCTCCAGGGGAGTAGTCGCGGTGATCGGCGAACTCCAGGCCAGAGCCGACCTTGCGGGAGCGACGCTCGGCTCGCTGGCGGCCGCGGAAGACTCGGCGGGCGACGACTTGTAGGAGCTCCAGGCGGGCTAGAAAGGCCTCGTCGAAGAGATCGGGGGCTTGGGCGGGGGCGGCGGCTGGGGCGCGGCCGGAGAAGAGGCGGCGGGCCCAACTCATGCGGATCCTGCGGGGCGCGTCGCTTCGATGGGGGAGCGCGAGGACATGGGCCTTGGGACTGGTAGAGAGGGGGCTAGCCTTGGGGGATGGCGGCGAGGACTTGATCGAGGACAGTGTCGACGCGGATCCCCTCGGCTTCGCCTTCAAAATTGAGGAGGACGCGGTGGCGGAGGGCGGGGAGGAGGACGGCGCGGACGTCGCCGGCGCTGGGGGCGAGGCGGCCCTGGAGGACGCTGAGGACGCGGGCGGCGAGGAGCATGGCCTGGGCGCCGCGCGGGGAGGCTCCGAAGCGGACGTAGCGGCGGACGAGCTCGGGGGCGTGAGGATCGGTGGGGTGGGTGGCGCGGAGGAGGCGGGCGACGTAACGCGTGAGGGTGGGGGCGACCGGGAGGGCGCGGACGAGGGCCTTCATCTGGAGGAGGCGGGGGCCGTCGAGCACGGGGCGGACGGCGGACTCGGCGCTGCCGGTGGTGCGATCAAGGATCTGGACGAGCTCGTCTTCGTCAGGGAAAGGGACGTGGATCTTGAAGAGGAAACGATCGAGCTGGGCCTCGGGGAGCGGGTAGGTGCCCTCCATCTCGAGAGGGTTCTGAGTGGCGAGCACGAGGAAAGGGCTGGGCAGGGGGCGGGTGTGGCCGGCGGCGGTGACTTGACCCTCGGCCATGGCCTCGAGGAGGGCAGATTGGGTCTTGGGGGTGGCTCGGTTGATCTCGTCGGCGAGCACGATGTGGCTGAAGATCGGGCCCTGCTGGTACTGAAGCTGCCGCGCGCCGCCAGGGGCGTCGACTAGCACGCTGGTGCCGAGGATGTCCGCCGGCATGAGATCCGGGGTGAACTGGACGCGGGCGAAGCTGAGATCGAGGGCGCCCGCGAGGGTGCGGATCAGGAGGGTCTTGCCGAGGCCGGGTACGCCCTCCAAGAGGCCGTGACCGCCAGCGAGCAGGCAGATGAGGACGCTGCGGATGATCTCCTCTTGGCCGACGATCACGCCGCGGATGGCGCTGGTGAGGCCGTCGAGGCGCTGCTGGAGGTCGACGAGCTGGGCCTTGGTGTCGGCGGCGTTCATGCGAGGCAAGGATACACGCGCAGGCGGAGCGGCGCCGGTGGCTGGGGCGCGGTGGCGATCGGGGGGAGAGTGCTGTATGGGTCGGCGCCATGGCGACGCGTGACCGAGAGGCGCCGGCGGATCTTTCGCACCTCGACCTGCCGCTGGGGCGGGCGAGCGCGTACCCGCGTGTGTTCGATCCGGGGCTGCTGTGCGGGGTCGAGCGCGGGCCGCTGCGGGCAGATCTGGGGGCGGATCCGGGGCTGAGGTGGGGGTTCGGCGCGGATCTCTGGACGATGTACGAGGTGTCGTGGCTGGACGCGGCGGGCAAGCCGGCGATCGCGACGGGGGAGCTGGTGATCCCGGCGAATTCGCCGCGGCTGTGCGAGTCGAAGTCGCTGAAGCTCTTCTTGAATTCGCTGAATAACCACCGCTTCTCAGGGGTAGAAGAGGTCGCGGCGACGATCTCAGGGGCGCTGGCGGCGGTGTGCGGGGCGGCGGTGGAGGTTCGGCTGGTCGAAGGGGCAGGTGGTCCAGGGATCGGGGCGCTGCCGGGGCGCTGTATCGACGACGCGGAGGCGACGGCGCCGCGCTTCGCGCTCGATCGCCGGCTGCTGGCGGGGGCGGCCGATCGATCGCGGGTGACGGCGGAGGCGGTGTGGTCGGGGCTGTTCCGCTCGCTGTGCCCGGTGACCGGGCAGCCCGATTGGGCGCACGTGTGGATCGACTACGCGGGGCCGACGATCGCGGACGCGGCGCTGCTGGCGTACCTGTTGTCGTTTCGTGAGCACGGGGACTTCCATGAGCGCTGCGTGGAGCGGATCTTCGCGGACGTGCGGGCGCTGTGTGAGCCGTCGCGATTGACGGTGGCGGCGCGCTTCACCCGGCGGGGGGGGCTAGACATCAACCCGTGGCGGAGCACGCAGGCGCAGGCGCCGAGGCTGCCGCGGCTGGCTCGGCAGTGAGCGGGCGCGCGGTCTCCTTCGACGCCCGCGCCTGAGGGCGCCCGCGCGGGCCTTGGCGCTTGGCGTTGGCGAGGATGGTTGATATAGCGACGGGTATGCGCCCTGCTCGCCTTAATTATCCCCGCTCTTTGTGGCTCTCGCTCGCGTCGTTGGCGCTCGCTTGTAACGGCGGCGATGACGGCGGCGGCGGGGCGACAGAGACCAGCGGGGCGTCGATCTCGACGACGCAGGCGACGACCGGGTCGTCGATGACCGGGACGACGGCGACGACGGGGGAGAGCGAGGGGAGCGGCAGCGAGTCGGCGACGGAGGGGACGAGCACGACGGCCGACACGGCGACGACGACGACGACGACGACGGGCGAACCGACGACGGACCCGACCGACTCGACGAGCTCGACGACGGAGATGTTCTGCCCGCAAGGACAGATCGTGTGCGAGCGCGGGGCGGCGAAGGTGTGCGACGGATCGGGCGGCTGGGAGAGCGAGGAGGTGTGCGCGGACGCGTGCGCGGAGGGGCTCGGCTGCGTGCTGTGCGTCCCCGAGTCGTTCCAGTGCGTCGGCGAGCAGTCGCAGCAGTGCAACGGGGCGGGCGACGCGTGGGTGGACGTCGAGGCCTGCGACGGGGTGCAAGGGGTGAGCTGCGACGCGCAGTCGGGGCAGTGCGTGGGGGCGTGCGCGGTGGGCAGCCTGGGGCTGAGCTACATCGGCTGCGACTACTACCCGACGGTGACGCAGCAGCTCGACCCGTACACGAACGGGACGACCTACGCGGTGGCGGTCGCGAACACCGCGGCGGAGGCGGCGACGATCACGATCACGCGCGGCGATCAGACGGTCGTGACGGACACGGTGGCGCCGTCCGACGTGAAGGTGATCCCGCTGCCGTGGGTGAATGAGCTGTGCTTAGGGACAGGCCCGAGCAAGGTCGTGCAGGACGGGTCCTACCGCCTGCGCTCGAACCAGCCGGTGACGGTGTACCAATACAACCCGCTGGCGGCGAACGTGACCAACGACGCGTCGCTGATGCTGCCGGTGAACGTGTGGGGCGGCGACTACGTGGTGGCGGCGTGGCCGTTCTGGGCGTCGTACCCGGGCTTCTACTCGGTGACGGCCCGGCACGACGGGACGACGGTGACGCTGGCGCCGCCGATGCAAGGGAGCGTGGTGCAGGCGGGCGGCGGGGTCGACGGGCAAGGGAACGGGGTGGTGACGCTGAACGAGGGCGACGTGCTGCAGGTGGTGACCGGCAACGGCGGCGACCTGACCGGGACGCTGCTGTCGGCGGATAAGCCGATCCAGGTGCTGGGCGGGCACGACTGCACGCAGGTGCCGATCGGGATCGCGGCGTGCGACCACCTGGAGGAGAGCATGTTCCCGATCGACGCGCTGGCGACCGACTACATCGTGGTGCCGCCGGTGCAGGTGCCGAACGACCAGCTCGAGAAGGCGCAGGTGGTCCGGGTGATCGCGGCGTTCGATAATACGACGCTGACCTTCGAGCCAGATCAGCCGGGGAACAAGGTGCTGGCGAACGCGGGGGACTTCGTGGAGTTGGTGTCGACGACGGCGAAGTTCAAGGTGAGCGCGGATAAGAAGATCCTGGTGGCGCAGTATATGGTGGGCCAGAGCGCGGGCTTCGGGACCTCCGACCCGGCGATGCTGGTGGCGGTGGCGACCGAGCAGTACCGCAAGAGCTACCTGTTCCACGCGCCCGTCGGCTGGTCGGCGAACTACGTCGACATCATCGCTCCCGACGGGGCGGCGGTGACGGTCGATGGCGCGGCGGTGGGGGGCTTCGCGGGGATCGCAGGGACCGGGTTCTCCGTCGCGCACGTGAAGCTGTCGAACGCGGGCAACGGCAACCATACGGTGAACTCGGACCAGAAGGTGGGGATCAGCGTATACGGGGTGCTGAACTACGGGAGCTACTGGTACCCAGGCGGGCTCGATCTGAACGTAATTCCGCAGTAAGCAGGCTCGCGTCTTCGGCGGCGGGCGTGCGGCGGGGCCTCGCAGAGATCTCCAGACGGGGGCGGTCTGGCGCGCGAAGATCCTTGGCAGGCAGGCGATTGCCTGCTCCAATCTCACTCGTATGCTCCGCTTCCGCGCACACTCCCGTGGTGAGCTGCCCAAGGCCCCTTGGCAGCCAGTGACTAGCCCCGAAGGACAGGTGTTCGCGGGGCGCCTCGAGATCGGCGCGACGCTCGAGGTCGACGCGATCGGGGCGCGCTCCTCGGCGATCGATCGCGCGAGCGGCGAGGAGGTCGAGGTGCTGCTGCTGCGGCCGGAGCTGTCCGCGAGGCAAGGCCTGGTCGACCACCTGTACGCGCGGATCAGGCGCGACGAGGCGATCGAGGCGGCGCGGCCTGGGGCGCTGGCGGGGATCGTCCGGGCGAGGGAGCTGGGACGCACGCGCGACGGGCTGGTCTTCTTGGTCACGGAGCGGGCGGCAGGGGTCGACCTGGCGGCGATGATCGCGGCGCAGGGGCGGCTGCCGTGGCAGCAGGCGGTGAGGGTGATGGCGGGGCTGTGCGCGGCGCTAGGGCGGCTGCACGCGGCGGGGGTGAGCCACGGGTCCCTCCATCCGAGGTATTGCCTGGTCTCAGAGACAGGCGCGACGCGGCTGCTGGCGCTGGGGATCGAGGATGGGATCGCCGACGATGAGGACGGGGTGAGCGAGGCGATCGCGCTGCCGATGATCCGCTACGCGTCGCCTGAGCGGGCGAGCGGCGATCCGTGCGGGGCGGCGAGCGATGTGTACTCGCTGGGGGCGATCGCGTTCGAGATGATCACCGGGCGCCCTCCGTTCGTGGATCCGAACCCGAGCCGGCTGCTGGCGATGCAGATGCTGAGCGAGCCGCCGACGCTGGCCGCAGAGGAGGCGCCGGCGGCGGTGGCGGCGGTGATCCGACGGGCGCTGGCGAAGGCGCCAGAGGATCGCTTCGCCGCGGCAGACGCGCTCGGGACGGCCTTGACCTCGGCGCTGCGGGTGAGCGCCGATACAGCGCTGGTGGCGGCGAGCTCGCAGGTGACGGCGACGCCGCGGGCGAGCGCTTCCACGAGCGGGGCGGCGCTCTCAGGGTCGCGGACGCGCGGCCGGCTGGTGATGCCGATGCTGGTCCGTCGGCCAGGTAAGGCGGGCGCGACGACGACGGGTGCCGCGGCGAGCGCGGGCGGTCGGGCGAGCGAGAGCCTGAGCGGGGCGAGCGGGTCGCGGCGGGCGATCATCGACCTGACGGCGATCCACCCGGCGAGCGCGAGCACGAGCCGCGGGATGAGCCCGGCCGCGAGCGCGAGCGGGTCGCTGAAGGCGGGCGAGAGCGGGCGCTGGGGCGAGGCGAGCGCGAGCGGATCGCGGGCGAGCGTGAGTTTGAGCCGCGGCCGCTCTCCCGCGCACGCCGGCCCCGGTGAGGCGACGGTGCGGCGGGCCGTGCACGAGGCGCTGGCCGCGGCAGGGAGCACGGAGGCGGGGGCTCGCTCGCTCGAGGTGACGGGCGACGGCGAGATCCTTGACAGCAAGACCGCGGGCGCGGTGCCAGCGTCGAGCAGCGAGCTGGCCGCGACGCTCGAGGCGAACGCAGGCGAGGAAGAGCTCGCGAGCTCGCGGGCGAACGGACGACCGGCGCGCTGGCTGTCGGCGATGGTCGTGAGCGCCCTCGGGGCGCTGCTGGTGGGGAGCGCCGCGGTGGCGCTGCTGTCTCCCCCCTCCTCAAGCTCGCCAGGGGCGGTGTCGACAGGCGAGGGGGAGGAGACCAGGGCGGCGGCGCCGACGATCCCTGCGACGATCGAGGCGCCCTCCGAGGATGCAGGGGCGGGCGCTCCGGTGGCCGAGGGCGAGGCGGCAGCAGCGGCGGCGGCCGCGGATGGCGCGGCCGAAGCGGTCGCGGCGGACGCGGGGGCCTCCGAGAACGCAGAGAAGGGCGCGAAGACGGGCCGCAGCGGCGGAAAACGGGCGCGCCAGCGCGCCCGCGCGGAGGAGCACGAGCCCGACTTCTTAGACGAGCTGCGCGAGAACCTGCGCGCGGAGCGTGACGCGAAGATCAAGGCGAGCCCGACGCCTCCTGCGTCGCTACCCCAAGGCGCGGCGCGCCCGCCGGACCCAACGCCTCCGCCTGAGAGCACAGCGGCCGCGTTGAGCGCGCTCTCATCCGCGAAGCGGGCGCTGGCGAAGGGGAATTTTGCCGAGGCGCTGGCGCTGGCGAGTGAGAGCCAGTCGCTGCGAAAGAGCCCCGAGGCGACCGAGATCATCGGCGAAGCGGCCTGCGCGCTGGGGGACGCCGCGCAGGCGAAGAGCGCGGCGCGGCTGCTGCCGAGCGGGCGTAGGGCGGCGCTGGTGGGGCGCTGCCTCGAGCGCGGGGTGGCGATCGAGTAGGAGTGGCGACGACGGCGGCGGAACCGTCGGGTCGAGATCCGCCGTGAGTGAGCTCAGGCGAGGGCGGCGCTGTACATGGCGGGGGTGAAGCCGACGTACAGGACGGGGCCGACGCGCAGTGCGGGGGCGCGGAGCTTGCCGCTGGGGCCGAGGAGGAGGGCGGCGAGCTGGTCGGCGTCGGTCGCCTTGGGATCGAGCTCGATGAGCTTGGCGCCGCGGGCGATGACGACGCGCTCAGCGCGGCGGGCGAGCTCTAGCGCTTGATCACGCTCGAAGCGGACCTTGTTGGCGCTGGTGGTCTCGGCGATCTGGGCGCGTTCGGCGGTGAGGTGGTCTTGGGCGCGGGCGCAGGTGGTGCAGCTCGTGCGGTGATAGTACCAGTCGATCTGTTTGCTCATCGTGGGCCTCCGTGGCGCTGATGAGGGCTCGTATGCCAGAGCGCAGGGGCGGGGGCAAGGCGAGGCGCTGGCGCCGAGCTTCGTCCGATCAGAGGACGGCGGCCGGCTGGGGCTGCGCGGGCCCGAGCGGGAGGCTGAGGGTGAAGGTGGCGCCGCCGCCGAGGGCGCTCTCGACGGCGATCTGACCGCCCATGCGCTGGGCGATGGTCTGGACGACGGCGAGGCTGACGCCGCTGCCCTCGTAGGTGCGGGTGGTCGAGTCGTCGGCCTGCGAGAAGGCCTGGAAGAGGCGACCCATGTGCTCCGGGGCGATGCCGATCCCGCGGTCTCGTACGGTGAGATCGAGGCGGGCGCCGCCGCTGTCGTCGACGCGCCGGAGGGTGAGATCGACGCGGGCGCGCTCGCTGAAGCGTGAGGCGTTGTCGAGGAGCGCGAGCACGCAGTAGCGGAGGCGCTGAGGATCGCCGCGGAGCAGCGGGAGCTCCGGATCGAGCGCGAGGTGGAGGGTGTTGCCCCGCTCGGCGAAGGCGGGGGCGAGCTCGTCGGCGACCTCGCGGATGAGGCCGCTGAGCTCGACGAGGGAGTCGTCGAGGTTGAGGGTGCCGGCCTCGATCCGCGAGAGCTCGAGGATGCTGGTGAGGGTGCGGCCGAGGCGGTGCGCGGCGGCGCGGATGCTGGCCATGTCCTCCATGAAGGTGTCGGCGCTGCCGGCGGCGAGCTCCTCGTCGATCAGCTCGGCGTAGCCGAGGATCGCGTTGAGGGGGGTGCGCAGCTCGTGGCTCATGTTCATCAAGAAGCGGGTCTTGGCCTGATCGCTGGTGATCGCTTGATCACGGGCGGCGGCGAGGGTGCGGTAGAGGCGGGCGTTCTCGACGGAGATCGCGACCTGCGCGGCGAGCTGGTTGAGGAGCTCGCCGCGATCGGCGGTGAAGACGGCGGGGGCGAGCTCGTTCTCGAGGTAGAGCACGCCGGTGAGGCGGCCGTGGTGGATGATCGGCAGGCAGAGGACGGAGCGGAGCTGGTGGCGCTCGACGTAGGGATCTTTGGTGAAGGCGCCGCGCGCGGCGGCGTCGTCGAGGACGAGCGGGGCGCGGGCGCGGGCGACGAAGCTGATGATCGCGCGCGGCAGCGGGGCGTCGTCGTCGAGGGGGCGCTGGAGGAGGACCTCGATCCGCTCAGGATCGACGCGGGCCTCGGCCTCGAGGGTGAGGCCTCGCTCTCCGTCGAGGAGGAGCGCGGCCCGGCGGGCGCCGGCGTTCTCCATCAGGATCCGCATGAGGGCGCGCAGCAGGCGCTCGAGGACGATCTCGCCGGCGATCGCGCGGGTCGCCTTGATCACCGCGCCGATGTCGAGCGACTTGGCGACCCCCCCGGCGACCGCGATGAACTGGCTGGTCTCCGAGGGCATGGTGTCGGTGGTGGTGACGACGCGCGGGCGCTCGTGGAAGCGGGCGGCGAGGAGGCCGGCGCCGAGCGACTCGTAGGCGCCGCTGGCGAGCTCGCGGTAGTGCTCGGCGAGGAAGCTGAGGCCGTCGTGTCGGGCGATCCGGGCGGCCTGCTCGGCGGCGATCGCGAGGCGGTGGTGGTCGCCGCTGGCTTTGGCTGCCTCGAGGGCCATGTTCAAGGCGGGGAGGATCTTGGCGCGGTGATCGTCGAGGTCGGCGCGGAGGGCGTCGACGATCAGGGCGCGCGCGCGGTAGTTGTCGGGGGCGCGGCGGGCGGCGGCGTGGAGGCGATCCGCGTGCTCGTCGAGGGCGCGGCGGTGGCGTCGGCGCTCGGCTGGGGGCGCGGCGGCGGCGAGGGCGGCGAGCGACAAGGCGGCGAAGAAGTGGCGATCGAGGGTGTAGGGCTGGAGCTGGTGGACGAGCGGGAGGGGCCGCGCGAGCTGGTGGATGACCTCCTCGTGGAGGCCGGTGTGGTAGAGGACGATGGCCTTGTAGAGGGGGAGCAGGGCGGCGGCGAGGCCGTAGGGGCGGCGGGCGGCGGCGCCTACGGCCTCGTCCTCGGTGGTGTCGTCCAGCAGGCCGTGGAGGAGGCTGGGCGGGTCGCTTTCGGCGGCGAGGCCGAGCGGGTGCCCGCGGAGGGCGCGGGCGAGGTGTTCGGCGGCGCGCGCGACCGCGGCGGCGTCGTCGTCGCCGAGTCGATCGAGCAGGGCGCTGAGCTCGCTGGTCCGTTCGGCGACCCGGGGGAGCGGATCGCCGGCGAGCAGCGCGAGGGGGGCGATCTGAGCGGCGATGTGGCCGGCGTCGAGGGCGTGTCCGCCGAGGCGGGCGCGCTCCAGAGCGCGCTCGAGGCGGGCCCCGGCGTCGCTCAACGGGTTGGACCAGGGGAGGACGTAGGCGGCGATCAGGTGCTCTAGCTTGGGCTCGATCCAGGCGCTCGGGAGGCGCTGGTGGAGGGCGGTCGCGGCCTCGGCGGCGGCGTGGATAGCGGCAGGATCGTCGTCGAGCGCGCCGCGAACCAGGCCGAGGCCGAGCACGCCGATCGGCGAGATCTCGGTGACGCCGCGGCTGAGGCTGTGATCGGCGAGGGCGAGCAGGATGAGGCCGGCGAGGCGCGGATCGAGGCTCGCGGCCGGCAGCACGAGGGCGAGCAGTACGCGCTGAAGGAGGTGCTCGCGGGGCTCCAGCGACTCGCTGCGGGCGAGGAAGGCGCTCGGCTCGGCGCCTCGTCGGCGCCAGCGCAGGCGGGTCAAGGCGAGGGCGAGGGCGGTCTTGGTGCCTCGCTCAGGGAGTCGAAGGCCGAGGTGGGCGAGCGCGCGGCGGCCGACCGCGAGGGCCGCGTCGGGGTCGCGTTGGGCGAGCTCGTGGTCGAGGCGGGTGGCGAGCAGCTCGGCGCGGGCGAGCTCGCTGGGGGCCCGAGCGAGCGCGCTGTCGAACAGGGCGGCGGCGGCGCTCCGATCGCCGCGGCGGTGGGCGGCCTCGGCGGCGGCGAGGTGGAGGCCGAGGGTGAGCTGGTGGTGGCCCTGCCAGGCGTCCGCGGGCAGGCAGGCGAGGCCGCGCGTGAGGGCGCGCTCGGCGGCGAAGACGGCGCCGAGGCGGAGGGCGCCGCGACCTGCTCGAAGAGACAGGTCGGCGATGCGGAGGCGCTCGGCGGCGGCGGGATCGCTGGCGAGGAGGTGGGCGAGGAGCTGGTAGAGGCGATCATCGTCGGCCGCGCGCGCGTCGCGGAGGAGCTCGGCGAGGCGGCGGTGACGCTCGGGGCGGCGGGGATCCGGGCGATCGAGGAGGCGCCGGCGGAGGGGCTCGTCGATGAAGCTGTAGGTGAGCTCGGGGGCGTCGCCGACGAGCGCGATGAGGCCGCGCGCGCAGGCCTCGGCGAGCGACTCAGCGGTCTGGCGGGGGGTGAGGTTGAGGAGGCGCGCGATCAGGGCTAAGGGCGCGCGCTCGCCGAGGTAAGCGACCGCGAGCAGGCGGTCGAGCAGGGCGGGCGAGAGCGGGCTGAGGCGGGCGGTGAGGGCGTCGTCGAGGTCGCTCGGCGTGGCGGGGTCGCCGCGCCAAACGCAGCTCCACGCGCCGCCTTGGCGGGTGATGAGGCCGCGCTGGTGGAGCCATAAGAGCTGGAGGCGGAGGAGGTGCGGGCGGCCGGAGGAACTGGCGAGCAGGTGCTCGGCGAGCGGGCGGAGCGGGGTGAGGCCCAGGTCGCGGAGCAGGGCCGCGCAGTCGTCGTGGGCGAGGGGACGGATCGTGTGCTCGTGCAGAGGGAGGCCGCCCGCGACGAGCTCGGCGCGGAGGCGCAGGGCTGCGCCGGTGAGGGGGCCTTCGGCGGCGGCGAGGACGAGCAGGGAGCGGATCCCAGGATCGCTGAGGTGACGGGCGAGCTGGGCGGCGGTGTCGACGTCGAGGTGGTGGAGATCGTCGAGCACGAGGACGAGCGGATCGTCGCCGCGGAGCAGGGCGCGGAGCAGCGCCTCGAGGGCGCCGCGCAGGCGCTCCGCGTCCTCCGCCGGCGGGAGCTCCGGGGGCAGCGGCTGGGGGCCGAGGAGGACGCGCAGCTCGGGCAGCAGCTCGGCGAGCTGGCCGCTGCGCTCGCCGAGCGCGGCCTGGAGGTCGCTCCTCCACGGGGTTTGGTCGGGCCCGTGGGCCTCGATGATCTCGGCGAGGCGGCCGCGGATCGCCGCGATCAAGGGACCGAGCGGCGGCGCGTCGCCGGGCCGGAGGTGGAGCTCCAACCGCGCCCCGGCGCCTCGGCGCGCGCGCGTGATCCAGCGGAGCAGCGCGGACTTGCCGCTGCCAGGCGGCCCGTAAAAGATGTGGAGCTCGCGGCCGCCGCCGCGGCAGCGCCCGAGCGCGGCGAGGGCCGCGTCGACGTTCTCGTCCTGTCCGTAGAGACGTGTCGGTAAGAGCAGGTCGGGGGGCGCGTCGTCGGCGCCGAGGTGGAGGTGGCCTTGCGCTGGGTCGGCGGGCCTGGCGGCGATCTGAGCGAGGTCGGCGGCGAGGGCGCTGACGCTCTGGTAGCGGTCCTCGGGGGCCTTGGCGAGGAGCCGCTGGATCAGCAGGTCGAGCGCGGCGGGGAGGCTCGGGCAGAGGGCGCGCGGCGCGGGCGGCGAACGGGCGATGAGGTCGTGCAGGAGCCGGCTGGGATCGTCGGCGAGGAAGGGGCGGCGGCCGGTGAAGAGCTCGAAGTAGAGGACGCCGAGGGCGTAGAGGTCGCCGCGGTGATCGACGGCTCGCTCGAGGCGGCCTGTCGCCTCGGGGGCGCAGTACATCAGCTCAGAGACGGGGAGATCGTCGGCGCCGCGCGGGCGAGGGGCGCCGACGCTGCCGAGCAAGGTGACCTGACCGTTGGGGCTGGTGAAGATCGCCGCCGGCGTCAGCGCGCCGTGGACGAGGCCGTGACGGTGGAGGAGGGCGAGGGGGGGGAGGATCTGGAGGGCGAGCGCGAGGGCCTCAGCGAGCGGGAGCGGGTCGCCGAGCAGAGGGGCGCTCGGCGGGCGCAGGAGGGGCGCCGCGCCGGGATCGCGGACGACGAGGGCGCGCGCGCGAGGGGCCTCGAGGAGGGCGATCGGGCGGTTGCGGGGCGCGTCGGCGAGGAGGTGGAGGAGCTCGTGCTCGCGGTCGATCCGAGCGAGCGCGGCGCGGCTGGCGGGCTCGGGGGTGGCGATGATCAGGACGCGCGCGCCGTCGGCGACCCGCCGTCCACGCGCGAGCGAGCGCTCTCGTTCTACATGAACGACGTCGTCGATCTCGTATCCAAGGAGCAACGGCACGGGCTCGGCGCCCGCAGGAGTATATAGGAGGCCGCCGCGCGAGCGGCGGCGCTTCGCGGTCGCGCGGTTGCGATCGGACGCGATCACGTGCGACAGTGGTCGCGCTCGCTAGCGCGCTGGTGAGCGAGGAGTACGTTCGCCGATGTCACACCGATCTGCCCATGTCCTCGCGACCAAGTCGCTCGCGCTTTTGTCCATCTCCGTCGCGCTCGCGCTCAGCGGCGGCTGTAAGAGCGACCCGGAGGAGTCTGACACCAGCAACACTGGGACGACGGGCGGAGCCACGAGCGAAGGCATGAGCAGCACGAGCGTCGACGCGACGACGACGACGACGACATCTGCAACGACCGCCGCGGAGACGACCGGGACGAGCGCCGACACGTGCAATTTCCTGGACTGCGGGACGACGGGCGACGGCGGGCCGCCGATGTGCGACATCTGGGCGCAGGACTGCCCCGAGGGCGAGAAGTGCATGCCCTACGCGAAGGACGGCGGGGGCTCGTGGAACGCGACCCGCTGCTCGCCGCTCGCGGAGAACCCGGGGCTGGCCGGCGATCCTTGTAAGGTCGATGGCTCGGCGGTGAGCGGGATCGATGACTGCGGGCTCGGCCTGCTGTGTTGGTTCGTCGACAACGAGACCGGTGAGGGGACCTGCCTGTCGATGTGTGAGGGATCGGAGGCGTCGCCGAGCTGCCCGGCGATGCAGCTCTGCGACATCTCGAACGAGGGCGTGTTGATCCTGTGCCTCGACACCTGCGACCCGGTGCTGGTCGACTGCGCGCCGGGGTTGATCTGCTTCCCGAGCAGCATGGGGCTCTTCATCTGCGACTTCGACGCGAGCGGCGAGGAGGGGGCGTACGGCGAGCCTTGCGAGTTCATCAACGTCTGCGACCCCGGGCTCTACTGCGCGAACCCGGAGTCGGTGCCCGGCTGCAACGCGGGCGGCTGCTGCTCGGAGTTCTGCGACATCAACGGGGAGAACACGTGCAGCGGCCAGGACCTGGGCCAGGTCTGCGTCCCGTGGTACGAGGACGGGATGGCCCCTCCAGGCCTCGAGCACGTCGGCGGCTGCTCGCTGCCGTGAGCGGCCCCGACGCCGCCCCTGCAGGGCGTTAACGAGCGAGTTGAAGAGCGCCGTGTTCCCCCCCGTCTGAGCCGCCAATGCCAAGCCGACGCCTTGCCCCCTGGACGACGCTCCTCTCGCTGGTGACGCTGGCTTGGCTGGCTCCCGGATGCGCACACCGCCACCGCGAGCCGCCGCCGCAGCCGATGATGGTCGAGACGACGGTGGAGGTGCCGGTGCAAGGCATGTACGTCGCGGAGCCCGCGGCGCAAGGTTATGTGGAGCCGAGCTCGGCGGAGGTGGGGGCGTACGTCGAGGACTATTGGCCCGCGCCAGGGGACGCGCCGCCGGATGTCACCGGGTATGATCGACTCTCGACCGGCCAAGTGGTCGAGGTGGTGGTGTATGTGCATGAGTACCAGCCGCCGATCGAGAGCTACCCGCGGGTGTATTGGTCGGGGCGCTGGTACTATAATGTTTATGGCACGATGGTGTATTACAACCCGGTCTATGGCGGTTGGTGTCACTATTATCACGGGCCTCCGGTCGGCCTGGTGTATGTTTGGAACTCGTACTATCCGGCGCGCCCGTACGCGTGGGGGGTCGGGTATTACGGAGGGGGTTGGTATTGGGGCGGGGTGGGCTCGTATGGCTATCACGGGTATGCCCCGTCGACGCCGCGTTGGGTGCAGGAGGGCGGTCCTTCGCGCCGACGAGAGGCGCACGCGGGCGGGCCTTCGCGGCCAGGCGCGCAGCCAGGGGGTCCGCGGCCGCAGCAGCCGCCACCACGGGGCGCTGGGAACATTCGGGATGAGCCGGGGCGGCCGCCGCCGGTGGCTCCCCCCGCGCCGGGCAGCGGGCGGCCTGGTGGGCGCGGCTCGGTCGCTCTTCCGGGGGATCCGCCGGTGCGTGGGCCGGGGCGGCCGGTGGCGGGTGTTGGGGGCGAGCGGCCGGTGAATCCGCCGGGGCGTGAGCCAGGGCGGCCGGTGGCGGGCGTCGGGGGCGAGCGGCCGGTGGATCCGCCGGGGCGTGAGCCAGGGCGGCCGGTGGCGGGCGTCGGGGGCGAGCGGCCGGTGAATCCGCCGGGGCGTGAGCCGGGGCGGCCGGTGGCGGGCGTTGGGGGCGAGCGGCCGGTGAATCCGCCGGGGCGTGAGCCGGGGCGGCCGGTGGCGGGCGTCGGGGGCGAGCGGCCGAGTGGACCTCGGCCAGCGGGGCGCGGCTGGGACGAGCCGGGGGCGCGGCCCTCGCAGCCCGGGCAGCCTGCTTCGATCCCGAACTGGGGCGTCGCCGGGCAGGGCCCGCGCGGGATCTCAGGGAAAGGCAGCGGGGCGCGGCCTGGGGCGGATCCAGGCGGTAGCCGTCCGGTAGGGGCGCGGCCCGCGGGGAGCGCAGGCGGACGGCCCGTGGCGGCTCCAGCAGGGAGCGGTGGAAGCCGCCCGGCGGGGGCTCGGCCGGTAGGGAGCGGTGGAAGCCGCCCAGCGGGGGCTCGGCCGGCAGGGAGCGGTGGAAGCCGCCCGGCGGGGGCTCGGCCGGCAGGGAGCGGTGGAAGCCGCCCAGCGGGGGCTCGGCCGGCAGGGAGCGGTGGAGGCCGCCCAGCGGCGGCTCGGCCGTCCGGTGGTGGTGGCCGGCCGTCCGGGGCGCGGCCGTCGGGTGGCGGTGGCAGGCGCCGGTAGCGCTGTTTGTCGCCGCGTTGGCGCTTGCAAGGAGTCCGATGGCGAGAGGAGCAGGAGCCCGGTGTCGGTGCTCCTGCTCTTCGAGTCGCCGGGCGTCCTTTTTTTTGAGCCGTGTGATCTACGATGTCGAGTGGACGAGGCGGAAGCTGGTGAACGGGTAGGGGTAGTCGCGGCGGTACCAGTTGCGGAAGCTCGGGCGGAGCAAGCGTATGTCGGTGGCCCAGGAGGCGCCGACGACGACGTCATGATCGCCATCATAAAAATCGGCGGAGTAGCCGGGGTAGGTGCGGGCCCACGGGGTGAAGCCCGGATAGGGCGCGAAGAGGGTGGAGGTCCACTCCCAGCCGTTGCCGAGCAATTCTTCGGCGCCCCAGGCGCTGGCGCTGGCGGGGTCGTGGCCGACTGGGGCCGGAAAGAAGCGGCGGAGGTCACAGGCGCTCGATCGAGGGGGCTCGGCGGGGCGGGAGCGCTGATCGGGGGCGGTGAGGGCGGCGCGGTGGAGCTCGGCTTCGGTGGGCAGGCGGGCGCCATGGGCCTCGGCGTAGATCCGGGCTTGCGCGCCGCTGACCTGGACGGGCCAGCCGGCGGCGAGCTCGAAGGGGTGGAGGCCGAAGACGGTGCGGACGTGGAGGCCAGCAGGGGCGCGCGACCAGGAGCGCGGGAAGAGCTGTGGGGGAGCGCTGCGGCGGCGGTAGAAGTCGAGCCAGTCGCGGTTTCGTACGGGTAGGGTGTCGAGGCGGAACGCGGGCAGGTCGACGCGGTGCCGGGAGAACTCGTTGTCCCAGCCGAATTCGGTCTCGTGCCATTCGGCGCCGAGATAGATCGGACCTGCGGGGATCTCGTGGACCTCGGCGCGGCGGCCGTCTCCGCCCTCGGGCGCGGGGATCTCGGGCGGGCGGGCGAGCGGCTCGCCTTCTCTTTGGGCGAACATGTAGAGGAGGGTCTCGTGGTGCATGAGCTCGTGCTCGAGCACGAGATGGAGCACCCGGGCGCGTTGGATGAGGGGATCGTCGGGGCGATCGTGCAGCGCTCGGAGGAGCTCAGGGAGCTGCCCCTGGACGGCGGCGCGGGCGGCGTCGCGGTAGTCGAGCACGGCGGTGAGCGAGGGCCAGGCGGTGAGCGCGGGCGCGGCGCAGGGATCGGGCGGATCGATGCCGCGCTCGAAGAGGCGATCGAGGCGGGGATCGAGCGGTGGGCGGCCGAGAACGCCGCGGCCGAGCTGGTTCCACGCGAAGGCGGGGAGGTGCCCGAGGTAGAAGAGGAAAGGGTGGCGCTGGCCGATCGGGCGCTCGTGCAGCGCCGCCTGCGGGAGCAGCGTGAAGAGCTGGTCGGAGCGCCTCCACGCGGCCTTAAGGGCCTCGGTGAGCGCGTGCAGGTCGGCGGTCATAGCTCGGAGGGGATCAGGGGGCGCGCCCGAGGAGGGCGAGGGCGAAGAGGGCGTCGGGATCGCTGCGCCAGGCTCGCAGCTGGAGGCCGGCTTCGGCGGCTTCGCCGGTGAGGGCGTCTCGGGTGAACTTGCAGCTTATCTCGGTGCGGAGCTCGTCGCCGCGGGCGAGGGTGAGCTCGAGATCGAGATCGGTGAGCTGGATCCGCTGCGCGGCGACGGCGACGAGGCGCATCTCGACGCGCGCGGCGACGGGGTCGTAGAAGGCGCGGTGGGCGAAGCCGTCGAGGTCAAAGTTGGCGCCGAAGCGGTGGTTGAGCGCCGCGAGGGCGTTGCGGTTGAAGGCGGCGGTGACGCCTTCAGGATCGTTGTACGCGGCGTCGATGCGGCGAGGATCCTTGACGAGGTCGAGGCCGACGAGGAGCGCGTCTTCAGGGTCCATGTCGGCGGCGAGCTGGCGGAGGAAGGCGCGGCGCGCGGCGGGATCGAGGTTGCCGATGGTGCCGGCGAAGAAGAGGATGAGGCGGCGGCCGGCCTTGGGGATGTGGGGGAGATCGCGCTGGAAGTCGCCGACGAGGCCGTGGAAGCGGATCTGGGGGTAGTCGCGGGCGAGCGCGGCGAGCGCGTCGCGGAGGAAGCGCTCGTTGATGTCGAGCATCGTGCAGGTCCGATCGACCTGTCCTGTGGGCCATGCATCCAAGAGCAGGCGGATCTTGCGGCCGGCGCCGCTGCCGAGCTCGATGAGGCGGGTCGGCGCGGCGAGGGTGAGGAGCTCGGCCGCGTCGCGCTCCAAGATCTGCAGCTCGGTGCGGGTCTGGTAGTAGGACGGGAGGCGCGTGATCTGCTCGAAGAGCGCGCTGCCGTGGTCGTCGTAGAGATAACGCGCGGAGATCTCCGGGAGGGGGCGGGTGAGGCCTTCGCGCAGGAGCGCGCGCTCATCGACGAGGCGCGGGGGGGCTCGATCGATCTGGGGCGAAGGGGCTCGATCGGTCACGGCGATCTGCATACAGTAGGACATCCGACGGATCAAGGTGAAGAGGGGCCAGGCGCCGGGATGGAGCCGCTCTACGGGGCGAGGCTGACAGCGCGTATGGATGCGCTGACCCGGCAGTCGACGTCCTCGGTGAGGAAGGCGCCGACGAGGCGGTTCTGGAGGACGCCGTCGAAGCCGGCGTCGCTGAGCTCGCCGTCGATTCGGCTGAGCAGCTCGCCGGTGGCGGCGACGAGGCCGGCGTTGAGGATCGCGGCGACGGTGAAGGCGCCGTCCTGGTCGACGCCGCCGATGTACGCGACGATGCTGCCGAGGTCGATGACGAGCAGGCCGTCGTGTTGGCTGAGCGCGACCGGTATGACCCCCTCGCCGAGGCTGAGGGTGCGGCAGAGATCGACGCCGTCGATCTCGGGGCAGTCGCAGTCGCCAGGGTCGCTGCTCAAGAGGTAGAGGCCGGCGAAGCCGTCGCCGCGGGCGTCACCCTGGGCGCGGGCGAGGCGTTGGAGCTCGCCCTCGTCGAGCGGATCAGGCTCGCCCGCGCAGGCGCTGAGGGTGATGAGCAGCGCGAGGGCGCGCGTGGCGGCGCTGCGGAGCATGCGTGTGCTGAGACGATAACCGATCTAGAGCGCGCCGGCGGGCTCGGCGCCGTGCTCGGCGAGGTAGCTGCGGATCGCGGCGAGGCGGGCGTCGTCGAGGATGAGCTGGCCGTCGAGCTCGCGGCCGTGGAGGTGCGCGACGAGCTCGTGGATGGTGATGATGGGGCGGATCTGGAGGCCCAGCTCGGACCCTAGCTCCTCGGCGGTGCTGCGGCCGCTGGGGCCGCGCTCGCGCCGATCGACGGCGATGACGACGCCGCTGAGGTGGACGTCGGCGGCGCGGCGGAGGAGCTGGGCGGCCTCGCGGATCGAGACGCCGGAGGTGATGACGTCGTCGACGATGACGACGCGCATGCCGGCAGCAGGGGCGGTGCCGACGAAGGTGCCGCCTTCGCCGTGATCCTTGGCCTCCTTGCGATCAAAGGCGTAGGGGAGGTCGCGATCGCCGTGAGAGGCGGCGATCGCGGTGGCGACGGCGAGCGGGACGCCCTTATAAGATGGCCCAAAGACCAGGTCGCAGGGGAGGCGGTGGCGATCGATGCAGGCGGCGTAGGCGGCGCCGAGGCCGGCGATCGCGCGGCCGGTGCGGAGCTGGCCGGCGTTGATGAAGTAGGGGGAGCGGCGCCCGGACTTGAGGGTGAAGTCGCCGAAGCGGACGACCTGGTGGCGGACGAGCAGCTCGATGAAGTCCTGCTGATAGGCGTGGAGCACGGGGCGGATCTATCACCCGGGGCGGCGCTCGGCGAGGTCGGCGGCGCGCAGGCTCAGGGGAGGGGGAGGCGGAGGGCGAGGCGGGCGCCGCCGCGGCCTTGGGGGCGATCCTCGGCGGTGATGGTGCCGCCGTGGGCCCGGGCGATCTGGCGGCAGAGGTGGAGGCCGAGGCCGACGCCGCCTCGATCGCGGTCGCGGGCGGCGTCGAGGCGGACGAAGGGATCGAAGATCGCGTCGCGATCGGCGGGGTCGATGCCGGGGCCCTCGTCGTCGACGGTGAGCAGGAGGTGATCAGGGCGGGGATCGGCCTGGATCGTGATCTGTCCGCTGGGACATGCTCTTCGGGCGTTGCTGAGGAGGTTGCTGAAGAGGCGCTCGAGGAGGAGGGCGTCGCCGGAGATCTGGAGCTGCGCGGGGGCGATGAGGGCGGCGCGGCTGCGCTCGGCGAGGCGCTGGAGGAGGGCGTGGAGGTCGACGGGCGCGCGATCGATGTCGCGGCTGAGCTCGAGCTTGCCGCCGATCAGGAGGTCGGAGATCAAGACCTCGACCTCGCGGATGTCCTCGGCGAGCTCGCCGAGGCCGGCGCGCAGGCGCTTGGCGGCGGGATCTTCACCAGCGGCGCGCTCGTCGAGGAGGCGCTCGAGGCGCTCGCTGAGCAGCTCGATGAGCACGCGCATACGCGCGACCGGGGTGCGGAGCTCGTGGGAGACGTTGGCGAGGAGGCGGCGCTGGCCGGCGATGAGCTCTTCGACCCGCTCAGCCATGTGGTTGAAGGAGAGGGCGAGCGCGTCGACCTCGTCGGCGGGGCCGCCAGGCGGGAGGGGGAGGCGGTGATCGAGCTGGCCGCGGGCGATCCGCTGGGCGCTGGCGTCGAGGGCGGCGAGGCGGCGCACTAAAGAGCGGGCGAGCGGCAGGGCGCCCAGGCCGAGGGTGAGGAAGCCGCCGAGGCCGAGGCCGAGCAGGTGCCAGGCGCGGCGATCTCGCGGGCTGAGGGTGAGGGTGGCGACCAGCTGATCGCGGGCGGGATCTTGGAGGCCGAAGTGGAGGAGCGGGGGGGCTCGGTCGCGGTGGACGACGATCGGCTGGCCGTCGCGCAGGCGGGCGCGCCGGCGAGGACGACGGGAGGGCGGAGGGAGGTCGGCGCCCGCGAGCAGGCGGCCTTGCGGGTCGTGGAGGGCGATCTGGACGTCGAGCTCGCCCGCGAGCGCGGCGAGGAGGCGCTCGCGGGCGGGCGGGTCGTCGATCGCGGTGATGAGGGCGTCGCTGCGTTCGCTGAGCAGCTCGTCGATGGTGGCGACCCAGGCGGCGTCGAAGCGGCCGGCGATGCTGAAGACGAAGACGCCGCTGAGCAGGGCGAAGAGCGCGACGGTGGCGACGAAGGTGAGGTAGATCCGGCGAAAGAGGCCGCGTGGGGGGGGCGCGGCGGCGGTCATGAGGCGGAGCCGAGCACGTAGCCGACGCCGCGGATCGTGCGGATCATGGCGCCTGCGTCGGCGTCGAGGGCGGCGAGGCCTTGGCGGATCTTGCTGAGGTGGACGTCGACGGAGCGATCGACGCTGGGATCAAATTCTCCAGGTGGATCGCCGCGGAGCGCGCGGACGCGGTTGTAGAGCTGCTCGCGCGAGAGCACGTGCTCGGCCGCCTCGGCGAGGATCCAGAGGATGTCGAACTGATAGGGGGTCAGCTCGCAGGCCTGGCCGTGGACGTCGACGCGGCGACGATCGCGGTCGATGACGATCGGGCCGATCCGGTGGACTTGGGCGTCGGTGGTGGGGGCGGCGCTGTTGGCGGCGCGGCGGTGGACGGCGCGGATCCGCGCGACGAGCTCGCGCGGGCTGAAGGGCTTGGCGACGTAGTCGTCGGCGCCGACCTCGAGGCCGAGTACACGATCGGCCTCCTCGCCGCGGGCGGTCAGCATGATCACCGGCACGCGGCTGCGCTCGCGGAGCTGGCGCAGCACCTCGAGGCCGCCGAGGCGCGGGAGCATGAGATCGAGCAGGACGAGCTCGTGGTCGCCGCGGATCGCCCGGATCAGGCCGGTGTCGCCGTCGCCGGCGATCTCGACCTCGATGCCGTGTTCGCGCAAATATTCGGCGGTGCGCTCAGCGAGCTTGGCGTCGTCTTCGACCAGCAGGACTCGCACTCCAGAGAGCGTGCCACAGGCGCGGCGGCGGCGATAGTTGACAGCGAGGGGGGGCCGTCGTAACCCCATCCGCATGGAGTATCGCTGCGCTCGGTGCCACGCGAAATTCTCGGTCGAGGGCGGCGAGGTCGCGCACGCGTGCCCGCGCTGCAAGGCCGAGGCGGGCCTCGATCCCGTGATGCGTAAGGTGCCGCTGCCGATGGTGCTCTTCGGGGCGTTCCTCTCGGTCGCGCTGGTGGCGACCGTGGTCGGTGGGATCCTCTCGCGCGGGGGCGGCTGAGTGCGCCCTGCGAGGCTCCTGCGGCCGCGCCAGCCGGCGCGTTCGTGTTACCGTGACGCCGAGTTTACGCCGTGATCGTCCGCTGCTCGAAGTGTAGTACCGAGTTCGATCTCGATCCTCGCCAGGTCGGGGTCGAGGGCGTCACGCTCCGCTGCTCGGTCTGCTCGCACATGTTCCACGCCGAGCCGAACCCGGAGGCGGCGAAGAACGAGCCCTGGCAGGTGGTCGACGAGGAGAACCGCTTGCACACGTTCGTGGACATGGCGGGGATCATCGAGGCGATCGAGGACGGTCGCGTGCTGCCAGACGCGCAGATCTCCCGGACCGGGCGCCACTGGCTGCGTCTGGGTGATCTGCCCGAGCTGTCGACGGTGTTCGTCGGCTTTGATGGGCTGCCGCGGGTGTTCAAGGCGATCGAGCTGGCGCCGAGCGCGACCCCCGGGCCTCCTCCAGCGTTCGGTGATCTGGCGCCTCCCCCTCCGTTCGGCGAGGACTCGCGGCGCAGCCCGGTGAGCGAGCTCGGGAGCGGCCTGCGTGCCCCGCCAGCGGCGCCGGCGTCGATGCTCGCGGCGGTGACGAAGGCGGTCGGCGGGCCAGGACAGCGCTTCCGCCCGGCGACGGTGGGCGGGCGCGAGGCCGACGCGGCGACGCCTCGCCGCGAGCTGGCGAGCCAGCCGATCGTGCTGGCGGATACGACGACTCGCGGGGAGATCCCGCGCGCTGACGCGGCTGACGCTGAATCTGAAGACTCTGGCGCGGCGGCGGCGGCGGTGGCGACGGCCTCGGCGGGCTCCGTGACCTCGCGATCGGCGGTGGAAGGGAGCGGGTCTGCCGCGGCGCCGGCGCCGGCGCTCGCGAGCTCGGCTGCCGCAGCGAGCGTGGCCGCGAGTCAGGAGCGCGCGGCCGCGCCCCCGGCGGTCTCAACCGCGGCTCCGGCGCCAGGGGGTAGCAACGGGAAGATCCTCGGCATGGTGGCCTTGGTGGCGCTGGTGGCCGGGGCGCTGGTGCTGGCGGTCCCGAGCGTGCGTGAGCGGATCTTCGGGGTGAAGGCGGCGCCGACGGTGAAGGCCGAGGCGCCGGCGGTGACCGAGGATCTGGCGCTGGCCGATCGGACGATCCACACGCTCAGCCTGGCGGAGAGCGATCGCGTCCAGAAGGCGCTGCAGAAGGCGATCGACGAGCGGCTCGCGCGTGGCTGGCCGGTCGAGGCGCTGAAGCTCGCGCAGACCGAGCTGATCATGACGCGCGGGTTGGCGTTCAAGATCGCGGCGAGCCTGGACCCGAAGGCGGTCGAGGGTATGGCGCGATCGCGCGCGGAGGAGGACTTGGCGTGGGGTCGTGAGCTCGCGGCGGAGCTGAAGAAGGACGCGGCGTCTTTGGACCGCGCCCGCTGGGGGCGCGTGCAGGCGCTGCAGGCGCTGGGCGAGGGGTCGATCGCAGAGGCGCTGGCGGCGCTGCCGCCGAGCGGCGCCGAGGAGCTGCGCCTGTGGATCTCCGCGGCGGCGCTGTGGCAGAGCGCGGCGGCGCCGGTCCCGTCGGGGCTGATCGGCGGGCTGCAAACACTACCTGGCCCTTCGACCATGTCACTGGCGCTGCAAGGGCTGGCGTTGCAGCGCGGCGGCGACCTCGAGGGGGCGCAGGCCGCGGTGAGCCGCGCCCTCGCCGCGGCGAGCGATCAGCCGCTCGCGAGCACGATCTCGAGCTTGCTGGCGGCGGCGGCGGCGGCGGCGAGCGACGAGGCCGACTCGGTGACGCCGGAGGATCCGGCGATCGAGGTGGAGAGCGGCGGCAGCGAGCTGGATCCGGGCCGTCGGCCGCGCCCGGCGACCGGCAGTAGCGGCGGCGACACGGTCGAGTCGCTGGTGAGCCGCGGCTGCGATGAGGCGCGCGGCGGCGACGCGGCGGAGGGCGTGGGGCTGCTGCTGCGCGCGTACGACCGCGGGGTCAAGAGCCTGGAGGTGCACCTCTGCCTCGGCGTCGCGCACGCGCGACTGAAGAATTATCGCTCGTCGAACAGCTTCTATGAGCGGGCGCTCGAGCAAGATCGCGGCAACGTCGAGGCGAGCCGCGGGGTGGCGGTCGCGGCCGATCGTCTGGGCCGCAAGTCGTCCGCGATCGAGCTATACAAGCGCTTGCTCGAGCTAGTCCCCGACGACGAGGACGCGCGCGCGTTCCTCACCCGCAGCGGTGTCGCGATCAAACCAGCCCCGCAGCCCGGGGAAGACCCGCCGCCTGACGAAGATCCGCTGCCCGAGATGCTCAAGCCCGAGGATCCGCTGCTGCCGATCCGCCCGAACCCGAGCCCCTGAGCGGGCCGCGATCACGGGCCACGGCACGGCCCAAAAGGACGATACGCCGATGAGCCGCCGAGCCGATGACGACAGTGAGCTGGAGATCCGACAAGAGCTTGCCCGCCGCCGTGAGCTGGTGCGAGAGCGCCAGTCCCAGCTCCTCGACGGCGAGCGAGAGCGCCTCAAGAAGCTGCACTGGATGCGCTGCCCGAAGTGCGGCCTCGAGCTGAGCGAGGTGGAGTTCCGCGCCGTTCGGGTCGACAAGTGCTTCGCCTGCGGAGGCGTGTATCTGGACGACGGCGAGCTCGAGCAGCTCACCGGCAAACCAGGGTGGTTCGACGGGATGTTGCGCTTCTTTCGCGGGGTCTAAGCGGGCGCGACCGCGAGCGGGCGGATCCAGCGGAGCGGCGCGCCCGCAGAGCCGGGCACGCTGAGCGAGAGGGCGAGCAGGCCGCTGCCCGGGCGGACGCCTCGCCCGCGCAGACGGAGCTCGCGGTGGGTGGTCGCGAGCGCGGACTCGGCGACGCCGCGCGCCTCAGGGGTGGAAGGGGCGGGGTCAAAGGGGTAGGTGAAGCCGGCGGGGAGCTCGAGGTCGGGGAGGTCGACGCAGACGACCCCCGCCTGAGCGCGGCCGATCGGCGCGAGCGTGTCGTCCGCGCTGAGCGCGGTGAGGGCGACGAGGCCGCGGGTGATCGCTTCGCCGCTGACGACGAGGTGGAGGCCGCGGCCAGCGCCTCCGGCGCTGCGGATCGAGAGCACGAGCTCAAACTCGCGGCCGACCGCGGCTTGCCAGCGGCCGATAGGCTCCTGGCTGAGCACTCCGAGGGCGAGCGCGGGTGGATCGTCGCGACGTCGCGGCGGCGGCGGCGGCGGCGGCCGGTTCGAGGCCGACTTTCCGTGGAGCCGCGCGACCGGGACCGCCTCAGCCTTCTCCTGGACGATCTCGATGCTCTCGACCTCCAGGGCTTCGATGTCGTCCGGCGGCGCGGGCACGGGCTCGGGCTCGGTCGGATCAGGCGCTCGCGGGGGCGACTCGGCGGTCGAAGGCGGCGGCGTGATGGCCGGCGGCGCGGCGGCGGAGGGGTCGTCGAAGAGGGCGTCGGCGAGGTCCTTCATGTCGACGGCGAGCTTGAGATCGTCGTCGTTCGCGGCGGGCGCGGCGAGCAGAGCGCGGAGATCGTGCCTTCGGCTGAGGACCAAGCCGCGCGCCTCGAGGCGGCCTTCGACGAGGTGATCCTCGCTGGCGATCGTGAAGGCGAGGCCGTCGGCGGTGACCGCGGCGTCGCGGGCGCAGAAGCCGAGCGGGATGCGCTCGCCGACCGGGCTGAGATCAGGCAGCGCGAGGAGGGTGAGATGATCGTCATCGCCGTGATCAAAGGTGAGGACGCGATCGCGGGCGAGCAGCTGCGGCGGCGTGAGGCCGGAGCCGCCGCGCCAGCCGAGATCGAGGCCCCGCTCGTCGAAGTGGACGAGCGCGCCGACGCCGCTGCTGAGGGTGAGGGTGACGAGCGCTCCCTCTCGCGTGGCGAGGGCGTCGATCCGCGCGCCCTCGTTCACCGGGACCTGGAGGACGAGCTCGGGGACGACGCCGGCGCGGATGACGTAGACGAGGCCGGTGTGCGAGCAGGCGACGCAGAGGCCGTAGGTGGTGGAGGTGAGGGTGAGCACGCCCGGCCGGGCGACTGGCCTCCGCGCGCGCGAGCGGGGCGGGATGTCCGACCAGAGCACGCCGCGCGGCCAGGCCACCTTGAGCGGCCTCTGGGCGCCGATGGGGCCGGACTCGGACCACTCTCGGCCGCGCTCGGGCCAGGCGCCGCGGGCGAGCACGAGGGCGCCCTTGCGCTGCTCGATGAGCGCGGCGACTTGATCGTCGGCCAGCTCGACCGCGGCGCAGAGGCCAGGGATCGCGCTCAGGTTGGCGTCGCGGCCGGCGGCTGAGAGGGCGCCGAACGGATCGTGCGGGGCGAGGGTGATCGTGCCGTCGATCGCCTCGGCGCGCGGCGGCCCGGCGGCCGGGAGGCGAAGTCGAACGCCGCCGCGCTCGCCAGGGATGTCGACGATGGTCGCGTCAAGGCTGGTCCATAGGCGCATGAGGGGCATCATCGCCGCTCATGGCGGCGGCCGCACGCCGTTTAGTCGGGCTGCGGCGCGGACCGGGGCTGCGGCCGCGCGGTCGCGCGCGCGCTGCGAGGTGGCGGTCGACGGTGCGAGGTGTGCTGGCTACCATCACGCGATGGGCGGCGGGCTTGAGCGAGCAGAGCACGAGGCGTTTGCGGCGCCCGCTCGGCCGCTCTGGGGGTTTGGGCGGGGAGGATGGGCGACAACGCGCGCGCCTGGGGTGGCGCAGGGCGGTCTCGCGCGGGGGCGGCGGCGCGGGATCGTGGCGCCGATCCTGGGGTGGGCGCTGATGATCGGCTGCGTCGAGGAGCGTGAGGTGCTGTCAGCCACGAAGCTGGTCGCGCCGACGCCGCGGGCGGCCGGTACGCCGCGGCGGCCGCCCGCGTCGAAATTTCCGCGGGTGAGTAGCTGTCCCAAAGAGCTGGCGGCGATCGAGCGGATCGATCGGGTGCTGAGCCGCGGCTGCGGCCCGGTGGCGATCCGCGCGGGCTATCGGCTCGACGCGGGGTCGTTGACGGTGGAGCCAGGGGTGGAGCTGGTCTTCGATCGCGACGCCGAGCTGCGGTTAGGGTTGGGGGCGGCGACGAAGGTGCGGATCGTCGGCGAGCCGGGGGCGCCGGTGGTGATGCGCGGGGTCGACGGCGGCGGGTGGCGAGGGATCCGCTTGTACAGCGGGGCCGACGACGCGCTGCTGGAGCAGGTGGTGATCGAGGGCGCGGGCGATCCGGACCTGGGGGCGCTCTATGTCGAGTCACAGCGGGTGAGCGTCGTCGGGGTGACGATGCGAGCGATCGCGGGGCTGGGGATCTACGTGCGCAGCAGCGGGTCGTTGGCTCGCTTCGCGCTCAATGATCTCGAGGGGGTGGCGACGACCGTGGCGGCGGTGCTGCCGGCGGGCTCGATGGCGGCGGTGAGCGCGGATAACCGCTTCGGCGCCGATACGCGGCTGCGGCTGCTGGGCGGGCTGCTGACGGCGAGCTGCCGGTGGGAGGATCCCGGGGTGCCGGTGATCGTGAGCGGCGGGGTTGAGGTCGCTGGGGAGGCGCTGGCGACCCTGACGCTGGCGCCAGGGCTGGAGCTGCGCTTCGACGCTGACGGCTACATCAACGTCGGCTACTACAACCCCGGCGAGCTGATCGCGGTGGGCTCGGCGGAGCGGCCGATCGTGATGACGTCGACGGCGGACTCGCGGCAGCCCGGGGCGTGGCGCGGGGTGAGCTTGTACAAGCACGCGCGCGCGCGCCTCGAGGGGGTGACGATGCGCTACGGCGGGCGCCTCGTCGACCGCGGGGTGCTCTTCGCCAACGGCGAGGCGGAGGTGGCGATCCGCGGCTGCACGTTCCAAGACAACGCGGCGGGGGTGGTGCTGGATCGGGCGGAGGTGCGGCTGCGCGAGTTTTCAGGGAACTCGTTCGTCGGCACACCGCGGCCGCTGACGCTGGCGCCGGCGACGCTCGGGGCGATCGGCGAGGGGTGCTCGTTCGGCGGCGAGGCGGTGACGTTAAACGAGGGGGCGGTGACGGGCGACGCGCGCTGGCGCGATCTGGGGGCGCCGATCGAGGTGCTCGGGCCGATCGAGGTGGAGGGGGCGACGTTGACGATCGCGGCCGGGGTGGAGCTGGTGGTGCACGACGGCTTCTCGCTGAGCGTGGGGCGCCGCGCGCCGGCGGCGTTGAAGATCGAAGGGGAGCCGGCGCGGCCCGTGAAGATCCGCGGGCGCAGCGAGCGCCGCGGCACGTGGGACGCGATCGCCTTGTACCCGGCGTCGCATGACAGCTCGCTCGACCACCTTCACCTGCGCAACGCGGGCGGTGAGGCGGCGGTGCAGGTGCTCGGCAGCGCCAGCGCGACGGTGACCGGGCTGCGCTGCGACCGCTGCTTCGCGCCGGCGCTGACGTGGTCGTGCGACGCGCGGATCGAGGTGGGTGAGGTGCTGGCGAGCGAGGGCAGCCCGCCGCCGGTCGCGTCGCCGCGCTGCGAGTGACCTGACCCTTGGGCTAGATCAGGGCGCGGGCCAGTTGAAGACGAAGACCTCGCTCATCGCGCCGCCTTCGGCGGAGAGCTGGCCGGACCAGCTCTCCGTGACCGCGCCCGCGACCTCGACCTGGAAGTCGGCGGCGCTGAGGCCGTCGAAATTCACGACCCAGGCGCGGTAGGTGCCCTCGGCGGCGGTGCTGTTGAAGAAGATGTTCTCGACGTGGGTGCCGTCGGGGTTGGAGCAGAGGCCGCCGACGCAGTCGTCGACGTCCAAGGAGCCGCCCGCGACCTCCGGGAGGGAGAAGGAGACCTCGTCGCCGCTGGGGGTGCGTACGTGGAGATCGAGGTCGGTGACGGCGCTCCACGAGAGGGAGACGCGGAAGATCCCCTGCTGGACGCACACGTCGTTGAAGCAGACGCTGTTGGCCTCGCAGTCGGCGTCGCTGGTGCAGGGATCTCCAGACTGACCGTCGCCGCGTGGCTCAGGGACGGGGCGATCGGAGCAGGCGAGCAGGGCGAGCGCCGCGAGCGTGAGGGTCGAACGCTTCCGCATGGTCAAGGGACTCGGGGTTGACTCTACATCGGGGTCGGCGCGGTTGTCTGCGTCGGTCGTGCGGGGCCGGCCGGCCTGGCCTCGGCCGCTCACGGGGCGAAGTCGAGGTCGAAGCGCATGTATTTCCGACCAGGTTGGAACTGGATGATCTTGAGCGCCTCGATGATGCACTTGCCGAAGAGGTTGCCGTAGACGCTTGCGGGCAGGTCGCCGTCGAGCTTGCCGGTGGCGGCCTCGACCCGCAGGCTGACGCGCACCTTGGGCTGGTCCTCTCGGCGGATCCCGAAGCTCTTGGCGCACTTTCGCACGTGATCTTGCAGGTCCGCGCTCACCTGGCGGCGCTCGTCGTCCGAGATCGGGGCGAGCTCGGCGAAGCGGGGATCGAGGGGCGGGTCGTCGCTGGCGGGGGGCTTTTGGGGCGGGTCGCTGGCGGCGGCGGTGGTGGCGGCTGGTCCGGTCTTTTCGCTCGGGGCCGCGGCGGCGCCGTCGACGGCGCTGAGCGCAGCGTCGCCGGTCTGGGGCGGACGGGCCTCTTCGCCTTGATCCTTGAGCTTCCAGTAGGCGAGGCCGACGCCGACGAGCAGGAGGAGCAGCAGCGCCGAGAGCCAACGATACGGGTTGGGGCGCGTCGAGGCGACCGCGTCGTGATCCTCGTAGGTGTCGAGGGGCGCCGGTTGCGGCGGCAGCGGGGCGTGGGCGCCGGTGGAGTGGAGCGAGGCGCCGCCCTGGAGGGTCTGGAGGTTGTGGGCGCCGGTGGTCTGCACCGCGTGGGCGCCGGTGGTGTGTACGGAGGAGATCTCCTCCGGGAGGCCGTCGCTGACCGCCTGAAGGAGCAGGCCGGTGGAGCGGAGCTGCTTGTCCGCGCCGATGATCGCCTCGGTGAGCTCGCGGACGTTCTGGTAGCGCTCGGCAGGATCCTTGGCCATCGCCCGCAAGATCACGGCCTCGATCGGCGGCGGGATCATCGCCTCGGGGCAACGCTCGCTCGGCGGGGTCGGCTCCTGCGTCATGTGCTTGGCGACCGTCGCCATGAAGGTCTCGCCGCGGAAGGGCACGTCGCCGGTGAGTAGCTCGTACATCATCACGCCGAGCGCGTAGATGTCGACGCGGCCGTCAGGTACGCCGTCGCGGGCGAGCTCCGGGGCCATGTACTCGGGGGTGCCGAGCAAGGTGCCGGCGGCGGTCGCGGCCGCGACGGGGTGCTTGCCCCGCGAGGTGGTCGCTTCAGTCATCACCTTGGCGATCCCGAAGTCGAGCAGCTTGATGAAGTCAGCGTTGCCGCCGCGCTTGATCCGGAAGCAGTTGTCCGGCTTCATGTCGCGGTGGATGATCCCTTTCTCGTGGGCCGCGTTGAGCGCGCGGCAGATCTGGAGGACCATGCGGCGCAGCCGCGGCCAGGGGATCCGCTTCTCGCGATCTAAGGTCGTCGCGAGATCTTCGCCGTCGAGCAGCTCCATCGCGAGGAAGGCCTGACCCTGCGCGGTGTAGCCGAAGTCGATGATGTCGACGATGTGCTCGTGCTGGATCATGGAGGCGGCGCGCGCCTCCTGAAGAAAGCGCTGGACCATCTCGGGGCTGCTGCCGACGTCGGGGCTCAAGACCTTGACGGCGAGCCGGCGACCGATGGTGGTGTGCTCCGCGAGGTAGACGGTGCCCATGCCGCCCTCGGCGAGGCACTTGAGGATCTGGTAGCGCTCGGCGAGGACCTTGCCGACGAGGTTGGGGCCCGGCGGCGGCCGCAGGACCGGGGCAGACTCGAAGAAGTCGCGATCGTCGCCGCCGACCCGCTCAGCCTCGGCCTCAGGCTTCGGCGGCGCGGTACGGCTGCCAGGCCGCGGCGGCGGGCTCTTTCCCGGCATCTGCGGGGTCCTCGCCGGCGGTGGTCGAGGCGGCTTCGTCGGCTTGGCCATAGCTGGAGGCGGGGGGCAGCATATCCCAGAACGCGGCGCCCCAGCGACCGCAGCAGCGACGGGCTAGCACCCGCGAACGCGGGCGCGCTCGTTCGCGCGGGCGCCCGCGGCTCAGGCGCGGCCTTGGGCGTCGGCTTGGCGGACCGCTTGGATCAGATCCTGAACAGTCAGGCTCTCCGGGAGGCCTTGCTCGAGCAGGCTGTTCCACAGCGGCAAGAGCTCCGCTTGCGGCTGAGCGCTGAGGGTGTCCGCGAGGGCCGCGATCGCGGCTCGACGCTCGGCACGCTCGACGCCGCGCGTGAGCGCGCTGACCACCGGGGAGGTCGTCGGGGCTCGGGCTGGCGCGGACGACGGGGAGCCGACGAGCCGAACCCGCCCCCGTAGCCGCTGTGTGGCCTCCTCCAAGGCGCGGCTGAGGAGCGCCTCCGCGGCGGGCGAGACGGCTGGTGGCGCGTCGGGGGGCTCGTTCGCGGCGGTGCCCTCCTCATGGATGGGGTGCGCTCCGCCGCGGGGGAGCCGCTCGACTCGCTCGATCACCGGGGGCGCGGCGTCCCTCCGCCAGCGACGACGCTGCTCCCAGCGCTCTTGATCGTCGACGACCGGGGGGATCGCTCCCGTGGCGACCTTCTGCTCGAGGGCTTGGCCGCGCAGGAGGATCTCCTCGCCGTGGCTGCGCGGCAGGACCGTGACGACGGTGTCCTCCTTGATGATCGCGTACAAGACCTCGCCGAAGCTCTCGAGCGGGGTGAGCACCTGCGGCTCGCCGAGCATCACGTCGAGGGTGCGGATGGCCTTGCCGCTGTCCTCCGCGTCGGTGATCGCGGCGTCGAGACGATCGCGGAGGAGCTCGTCGTCGTCGTCGCCGAGGGTCTGGACGAGTTCGCGCAGCCGCTGGACTGCGCGGTGCGTGATGCTGTAGCGGCGGTGTCCCGGGAAGAGCGTGCGGACCATAGATCCCGGGCGGTGTATCCCATGGCGCCCGAGAATGCCACCGCCACGAACTTGCGCGGGCGCGTGGCCGCGGCGATCCTGCGGGTATGTGTCGCTTTCTCTGCTGGGGCGTGGCCCTCTCGCTCGCCTGGGCGTCGCTCGGAGAGGCCGCCGCCGCGCCGTTCACGGGCAAGGGGAGCGCGCCGCTCGCGGAGGGGAGCGACCGGGCGGCGGCCCGTAAGACGGCGCTCGAGCGGGCGCGAAGGGCGGCGATCGAGGCGGCGTTGGCCGAGCTGAGCGCGCCGCTGACGCCGGCCGCGCGCGCCCAAGCGTTGACGACCGCGGCGGCGTGGACGAGCTCGTACCGGGTGCTGTCGCAGCTCGACGACGGGGCGACGCTGACGGTGGAGATCGCGGCGGAGATCGATCTGGGGCGCCTCGAGAAGGCGGTGACGCCGGCCGCGGCGCCTCAGGGGGCGCGGGCGCTGCCGCGGTTGGCGGCGGTCTCGAGCGAGGGCTGCGCGGGGGAGCTGGCGGGGGAGCTGGGGCGGCTGCTGGCGGCGCGCGGGGTGATCGCGGCGGATGACGCGGCGGCCGCGGGGTCGATCGAGGCGAGCCTGCGCTGCGAGGCGCTGGGGCAGGTCTCGCCGACGCGGGCGTTCGGGGCGGCGGCGACGGTGACGCTGCGGATGGCCGGCTCGCCGCCGCTGCGCGGCGAGGCGCGGGCGTTTAGCGGCGATCCGGCGGCCGCCGAGCGGGAGGCGGTGGCGCGGGCGAGCGCGGGGCTGGCGGACTCGCTGCAGGCCGAAGAGGAGGGGATCGTGGTGAGGGTCGCGGCGCCTTGGCCGGCGGCGCGGCTGCGGCGGCTCGAGCGGGCGATCGCGGCGAGCGTGGTCGGGGTGCGCGCCGTGAGCGTCGCCGGGATCGCGGCCGACGGGGCGGTGCTGCTGCGGGTCGAGGGGTCGTTGGCCGCGGCGGCGCTGGCGAGCAAGCTGGAGGGGCTGGCGACCCCAGGGGCGCGGCTCGAGCGGGTGAGCGTGCGCGGCGAGCGGTTGATCGAGGTCGCGCTGGGGCCGGCCTCGACGAGCCCCTCCGCGCCCCCCACGCCGGCCGAGCCCCGCTGATCGGCGGCCCCGTGGGCCTGCGCTGTTGGACAGGTTGATCTGTCTGCTAGGTCATGTCCTGAGGATCAGCGGAGCTCGGCGAGGAAGGCGCGGAGCTCGGCCTCGAGGGCGGGCGCGCTGGCGGACTGGAGGTCGCGCTGGGCGGCCTGGGCGAGCTGGCGGGCGCGGGCGCGATCGCCGGTGCGGGCGAGGGTGGCGCGGGCGAGATCGAGGCGCGCCGCGACCAGCTCGGCGGCGCTGGGGTCGGGCTGGGCGACGTGGACGGCGATCGCCTCCTCGAGCAGGGTGTGGGCGCGCTCGAGCTGACCGAGGCGGAGCTCGGCGCGGCCGGCGAGGCCGAGCGCGTAGGCGAGCAGGGGGCCGCGCGGATCGACGCGCCGCAGGGTGTCGAGCGCGCCGCGGAGCTGCGCGCTGGCGGCCTCAGGATCGCCCTCGGCGAGCATCACCTCGGCGAGGTTGGCGGCGGTGGTGGCGCTGTGCTGGTGATCCTCGCCGAACGCGGCCTGGAGGACGGCGAGGGCGGCCGCGAAGTGATCGTGGGCGGCGGGGAGGCGGCCGCGCTCGAGGTCGAGGATGGCGAGGTTGTTCAAGAGGGCGCCGCGGTGATCGGCGTTGGCGTGGGGGTCTCGCTCGAGGATCGCGAGGGCCTGCTGGTAGTGGAGGTAGGCGTCGTCGATGCGCTCTAGATCCCCTTCGATGCCGGCGAGCTCGCGCAGCGAGAGGGCGCGGTCGGGGTGGTCGGGGGCGAGCACGCGGTCGCGGATGTCGACGGCCTGGCGGGCGAGCGCGAGCGCCTCTTCGCGCGCGCCCTGGGCGGCGGCGACGCGGGCGAGGTTGGTGAGGATGGCGGCGACGCTGGGGTGCTCGGGGCCGGCGACGCGGCGGGCGATGTCGAGCGCTCGATTGAGGCGATCGCGGGCGCGCGGGAGCTGGTGGAGGTCGATGTGGATGAGGGCGAGCGCGGTGAGGGAGCGGTGGACTAAGGGGTGGATCTCGCCGAGCTCGCGCTCGAAGATCGCGAGCGCGGCCTCCGCGAGCGGCAGCGCCTCGCTCGGTCGGGCGGTGCGCTGGAGCACGGCGGCGAGGTTGAGGTCGCGGCGCGCTTGGAGCAGGGTGCCGAGCTGGCGGTGGGGGCTGGTGGCCTCGGCGCGGCGGATCGCGACCTGCGCGGCGTGGCCGGCCCAGGCGGCCTCCTCGTAGCGGGCCCGCCGCAGCCCGGCGACCGAGATGAGGTCGGTGTAGGCGCGGGCGACCGCTTGATCGTAGCGGGCTTGGGCGGCGATCAGGGCGGCCTCCTCGAGGCATCGCGCGGCGCTCACGGGGTCGCCGCTCTGCTGCTGGAGATCGGCGAGGTCGAGCAGGGCGTCGGCGGTGAGCGGCGGGTAGGCGAGCTCGCGGGAGGCGCTCAAGGCGGCCTCGGCGAGCCCTCGGGCGCGGTCCGGGCTGCCGGCGAGCTCGAGGGCGCGGGCCTGGGCGAGCTGGCTGCGGAGCTCGGCGACGCGCTCGCGGGCGCGCGGATCGGTGGGCGGCGGGGTCGCCTCGAGCAGCGCTTCGCCCTCGTCGCAGCTCGCGAGGTCGCCGAGCTTGCCGACGCCCTCGAGCGCGTGCTCGACGACGAGCGCGTCGGCGCGGGCGAGCACGGCGGTGAGCTCCTTGAGCTCGGCTCGGTGGCGATCGAGGCAGAGCATGCGGAGATCGAGGAGCGCCGGCGACTGCGCGTGATGGACGTGGGTGGCCTCGCAGGCGGCGGTGTGGGCGGCGACCCAGCGCTCGGCGCGCGCGTCGAGCACGGCGGCGACGCTGCTCCAAGCGGTCGCGGCGTACGGCAGGCCGGTGGCGAGGAAGGCGCGCTCGGCGGCGCTGCGAAGGGCTCCGTCCCAGACGCCGTCGAGGCGGGCGCGGGCGCCCTGGCAGGGGGGCTCCGGCTCGCCGCGCAAGGCGCCGACGGTGACGCCGATGAGCAGCGCGGGCACGGCGACGAGGGCGAGCCAGCGCCGCCGGATCTGGCCCGGCTGACGATTGAGGTGCTCGAGCAGCGCGCTCATCGACGCGTAGCGCTCGCTCGGCGAGGGGCTCAGGCCGCGGACGACGGCGCGGCGCAGCCACGAGGGCACCTTGGCGCCGGCCGGCGCGGGCTTGACGCGGCCGCGGATGACGTTGCCGGCGAGGCTGGGCAGATCGTCGCCGGCGAAGGGGCGCTCGCCGTAGAGGGCCTGGTAGAGGGTGACGCAGAAGGCGAAGAGATCGCTGCGGGCGTCGGCGGGCTGGCCGATGTGCTGCTCGGCGGCCATGTACGCGGGGGTGCCGATGAGCACGCCGGTCGAGGTGATGCCGACGTGGATGCTCGCGGAGCGATCGGCGGCGGAGAGGGTGAGATCAGGGGTGGGGGCGGCCTCCTCTGCGGGATCGAGGGTGGCGCGGGCGAGGCCGAAGTCGAGGACGCGGACCCGATCGTCGTGGCCGATGAGGACGTTGTCGGGCTTGAAGTCGCGGTGGATCAGGCCGGCGTTGTGGGCCGCGGCGAGCCCCTCGCCGGCCTCGCAGAGCGCGGCGAGGATCTCGCGCCAGCTCCGCGGGCGCTCCTTGAGCCACTGCGTCAAGGTGCGTCCGTCGACGAACTCCATGGCGATGAAGACGCGGTCGGCGAAGGCGCCGACGTCGTGGATCGCGACGACGTTGGGGTGGGAGAGCCGGGCGAGCGCCTTGGCCTCGCGGATCAGCCGCAGCTTGCCCTCGTCGTCGCTGCCGACCGCGCGGGTGCGGGGCTTGAGGATCTTGACGGCGACCTTGCGGTCGAGGTCGGCGTCATAGGCGGAGTAGACGACGCCCATGGCGCCGGCCCCGAGGCGCCGTAGGACGGTGTAGCGGCCGAGCCGCGCGCCGGTGCTCAGCTCGGCGGGATCCTCGACGAGCGCGCTGCCGCTGGCCCCGGGGAGCGCGCCGCTGCCGGCGCCGAGGGTCGCGTCGCTGCCCTTCCAGGTCTCCTCGCTGGAGCCGAAGGTGGAGCGCTCGACGTCTTCGGCGCCTGCGAAGGTGGGATCACGCGCGTTCACTGCGGCTCGCGATCTTGCCCGAGGGGGGGGCAGGCCACAACACATTGTGGGCGCTGAGCGGCGCCATCAGCGGCGGGTCGTCCCTCCGGGATCGGGATATAGTCGCGCGTCTATGCGCCCGCGAACGTCGCTCTCCTCGCCGCTGCTCTCGTGCCTCCTCTTCGCCTGCTCGGGCGACTCGGGATCCTCTGGACCGGCGACCGAGGGGAGCGAGGGGAGCACAGACACCGCCGGGAGCACCGATCCGGGCACGGAGAGCGCCTCGACCGGCGAGACGGGGGAGAGCGAGGGCGGTGAGCCGGCCTGTGAGCCGCCGGCGGAGGTGATCTCGCTCGGCGAGTGCAACCCGCTCGATCCGTCGATGTGCGCGCTGCCGTTCCCGTCGCTGTTCCACGCGCGCCCAGACGCGTCGACGCCGAGCGGCTATCGCCTGGCTTTTGGGCCAGGTTCTTTGCCGGTGAACGCGTCGAGCGTGCCGTGGGACCCCACGCTGTTGAACGAGAAGGACGGCTTCTCGACGCTGACGCCGCTGCTCGCGTACTTCGAGGGGGTGAGCCTGCAGGGGGTGATCGGGCACGAGGATCTGGCGGCGTACCTGGCGGCGGACGCGAAGACGGTGCTGCTCGACGCGGAGACCGGGGAGCGGGTGCCGCACTTCGTCGAGCTCGATCGACGGACGATGGACGCGAGCCAGAGCTTGCTGTCGATCTACCCGGTGACGCCGCTGCGCCACGGTCGCCGCTATGTGGTGGGGATCCGCGGGCTGGTGCGCGGGGACGGCTCAGCGGTGGCGGTTTCGCCGGGCTTCGAGGCGCTGCGCGGGTGCGGAGCGACGACTGATCCGGACGTGCTCGGGCAGCGGGCTCACTATGAGGAGGCGATCTTCCCGGCGCTGGCGGCGGCTGGCTTCGCGCGGGGCGAGCTGCAGCTCGCGTGGGACTTCGTGACGGTGTCGCGGGAGAACAGCCTGGGGCGGATGGAGTGGATGCGGGCGGATCTGCTGGCGGCGATCGGCGAGGGCGGGCCGAAGTACACGATCAAGTCGGTGACGGATGAGGAGTGCGGGCCCGATGTGTCGATCGGGCGGACGATCATCGTCGATATGACGGTGCCGCGGTATACGGTCGAGGACGGGCCGGACACGTTCTTGACGCGCGACGCGGAGGGCATGCCGTACCGGATCGGCGAGACGACGGTGGAGACGATGCTGCGGATCCCCTGCTCGCTGATCACGGCGAAGAAGCCGGGGCGGATCGTCCAGTACGGGCACGGGCTGCTGGGCGGCTACGGGGAGGCGAAGGGCGGCTATCTGTCAAAAATGGCGGACGAGAACGGGTGGGTGATCCTCGCGTCGAATTGGACCGGCATGAAGAGCGAGGACACGCTGGCGATCGCGAGCATGCTGATCGAGGACGTGTCGCGCTTCTCGATCATCCCGGAGCGGTCGATGCAGGGCTTCGTCGAGCTGATGGCGGCGCTGCAGATGGCGCGCGGCGATCTGGCGAAGGACGACGCGGTGACCTTCGACGGGGTGTCGGTGATCGATCCGACGCTCTTTAGTTATTATGGGAATTCGCAGGGGGGGATCTTGGGCGGGGCGTACCTCGCGGCCAGCCCGGTGCTGGAGCGCGGGGTGCTGGGGGTCGGCGGGATGCCGTACGCGCTGCTGCTGCCGCGCTCGGCCGACTTCGATCAGTTCTTCACGCTGCTGAAGGGCGCGTACCCGGATCAGCGCGACGTGCACCTGCTGCTCGGGGTGATCCAAGTGCTGTGGGATCCGGGTGAGACCAGCGGCTGGGCGTGGGCGATGAACAAGGAGCCGAGCCCGGGGGTGCCGGCGAAGGACGTGCTGCTGCAGGTGGCGATCGGCGACGCGCAGGTGACGACGCTGGGGGCGCACATCATGGCGCGGGCCTTCGACGCGAAGACGGTGGCCGAGCAGACGCGGCCTGTGTTCGGGGTCGAGGAGGCGAAGGGCGGCTTTCAGGGCTCGGCGCTGGTCGAGTGGCTGTACACGGACGTGCCCGACGAGCCGGTCGAGAACCTGCCGCCGCAGAAGAGCTCGGATACGCACGAGTGCCCGCGCCGCGAGCCGGCGGCGCAGGCGCAGCTCCGCGACTTCTTGGTCGACGGCGTGGTGAACCAACACTGCGAGGGGCCGTGCGTCGGCCTGCGGGCGGACACCTGCGGCTGAGGCGCGCGCGGAGGTGCGCGCGCTTGAATTCGTGCGCTGGTGATCTCGGCTACACCGCGCCGCGCGCCGATGGGTGCGGGCGCGGGGATCTGGTAGATCCGCAGCCGAGCGAACATGCGGAAGCCTAAGGTGGTGATTATCGGCGCGGGGCCGTCCGGGGGCGCCTGCGCGTTGGCCCTGGCGATGACGGGCCGGTCAGAGGTGACGATCCTCGACAAGTCCCGTTATCCGCGGGTGAAGGTGTGCGGCAGCGGGCTCTCGCCGCACGCGCTGACGATGCTGAAGCGCCTCGGCCTGCTCGAGCGGCTCGACGGGCTCAGTGGGCGGATCCGGGAGATGCGCGCGGTCGGGCCAGGGGGCTTCGAGATCGTGCTGCGCACCGGGCTGGAGGCGTGGGTGGTGCCGCGGGTGGAGCTCGATAACTCGATCGTGCAGACGGCGGTGGCCTTCGGCGCGCGCTTCCAGGAGGACACCAAGGCGCTCGCGCTGCTCCGTGACGACGCGGATCAGGTGCGCGGCGTGAAGACGGAGCACGGCGAGATCGAGGCGGACTTGGTGGTGTGCGCCGACGGATCACCGTCGCGCTTCTCTCGCGACCAGACGCCGAAGACGACCATCCGGACGCTGATGGGCTGGTGGCGCGGCTGCGCGTTCAAGGACGACGCGGCGCAGATGATCTGGGACGCGCGGCTGGCGGGCTACTACGCGTGGGTGTTCCCAGAGCCAGGTGGGATCCACAACATCGGCCTGACGATCCCAGAGTCGGCGGCCGACGCGGGGCGCTTGAAGGAGCTCTTCCAGGAGCTGTTGGACCGGCACTTCGCGGCGGGGATCGCCGGCGCCGATCAAGTCGGCAAGTGGATGGGGCACCCGGGGGTGATCACGACGACGGTCGGGCGGGTCGCAGAGGCGCGCGCGATCTGGGTGGGTGAGTCGGCGCGGCTGGTCTGCCCCGGGACGGTGGAGGGGATCTCGTTCGCGCTCGAGAGCGGGGTCGCGGCGGCGCGGCATATCGACGGGTACTTCGGGCCGCATCGCGGCTTCACGCCGCTGGCCGTGCGCGGCTACCAGGCGGCGACCGCTGCGCGCACGCTGCCGAAATTCTGGGCGGGCGAGGGGCTGGTGCGGGCGATGGTGTCGCCGACGGTGCGGGCGCTCAGCCATGTGGTGGTCGATGGGCCAGCGCGGCCGCTGCTCGATCGGGCGATCAGGCAGCTCCTCGGCGACAACGATGGCAGGATCGGCGCCTAGCGGCAGGCTCGGTTCGGCGCGCAGGGGCTCATTTTGGGGCTCGGGGTTGTTCCTGAGCTGTGCTGCTGATCACGGGGGGTGATCGCGTAGGAAAGGGCCTTATGGGCCTAACGGAGGCTCTAGCTGCTCGGTAAACGGCGTTCGCTCTGATCGAGCGAGGTCAGCACCTGAAGGTGAGTTCTTGACATTGCCCAGGGGCCACGGGCAGTATCCCGCCGCAATCCGGCAGCGGTGCTGCTCGGACACATCCACCGAATCAGCAGGAGCAATTCTCATGCGTCGCATTTTCACCGGACTCTTCATCGCCGCCATGGCTGTCACCTCTGTCGGTTGCTCGTACGGCGCGATCGCTGCCCACGACGGCAAGCTCTACATCGCCCGCAACGACAGCTTCCTCATGGGCGCCCTTCGTAAGATCTACGAGTGCACCCCCAGCGCCGGCTCGATGGCCTGCGTCGAGGTCAAGGGCAAGCCGTAAGCTAGCGCCTCGGACGCATTCGGCGACCGAACACGACCCCGAGAGCGCTTGTCGCTGTCGGGGTCGCTCTCTTTGAGGGGCACGGGCTGCGAGAGCGCCGAAAAATTTCAGGATCGCGGCCGTTGTGGCCCTTGTGCTGTGGACTTGTTGCCGACATGACTTCGTGGACCCGTCGCTCCCTCGCCCTGCTCCTGCTCACGACCCTCGCTGGCTGCGCTGAGCCGCCGCGCGCGGCGCCTCCCGCGTTGACGCATCAGTGGCGGGCGCCCGCGGGGGCCTCGTTGTTCGTCGACGTGAGCATGGGCGCGGCGCCCGACGGCGCGGCGGATCGGTTGATGTCGGTGATGCCGACGATCGTGCACCGGCTCGGCGAGCTCTGTAAGGAGAGCCAGGGGGCCGCGGCGGCGGGCTCGTTCGTGCTGTCGTTTGGGGTGCGCGACGGGGCGCCGGTGTCGCCCGCGGTGGATCCGCAGTCGGCGCTGGCGACCTGCACGATCGAGGCGCTTCCGGCGGCGATCCGTGAGAGCGCCGCCGGGCTGGCTGGGTTACCGCCGGTCGAGGTGGTGGTGCTGCTGCAGCACGCGCCCGGTTAGTCGCGGGAGGGCTCGGGCTCGGGCTCGGGCTCGGGGTTGGAGGGCTGTGGGTTGTGGGGCTGTGGGTTGTTGGGCTCGGGGTTGGTCTGAGCTTCGCCGTCGTCCCAGTTGAGAGGTGCGTCCGGGGCGCCGTAGCGCGGGCGGAATTCGCAGCAGCGGCCGCCTCGGCAGCGCTGCTCCTCGACCGGGCCGCAGGTGACCGCGCCGTTGAGCCAGATCGGCTCGTCTTGATGGCAGCGCTTGGCGAGCCTGCATCCGGCGAATTTGGTCATCTTCTCGTTGCCGAACTTGCAGCAGCCGTCGCTGGCGAGCGGGACCGGCTCGTCCGCGCTGTAGCGCGGCCTGCATGCGAGGCCGAGCGTGAAGGCGACGGCGAGGCTCGTGGCGAGGTGTACGAGGCGCATGGCGCGATCACTTCTTGGCGGCGGGATCGAGGACCTGATCGATGATGTGGGCCATACCGTTGCTCGCCTCGATGTCCGAGATGACGAGGTTGGCCTTGCCGAAGTAGAGCTTGGTGCCCTCCTTGACCTCGATCGGGATCTCGGGGCCGAGCACGGTGGGTAGGCCGCGGTGCTGCATCACCCGGTTGAGGTCCATCTTGGAGGGCACGATGTGGTAGCGGAGGATCTTGGCGAGCTCCTCCTTCTTCGCGGACTTCGCCTTGAGGGCCTTGGGCATCGCGTCCCAGGCGGCGTCGGTGGGGACGATCAGGGTGACGAGGTTCTCCCGACCCGTGAGGTAGTCGCCGAGGCCGGCGGTCTCGATCGCCTCGAGGAACTTGGTGGCCCCTCCCTGCTTGGTGAGCGTGTCTTTGAGGTTGGCGGTGACGGCGGGGGCCGGCTCGGGCTCGGGCTCGGGCTCAGCCTCGCCTTCGGGCTCGGCGGGCTCTGGCGCGGCCTCCTTGACCGGGGCTGGTTCGGGCGGGGCGGGCGGAGGCGCCTCCTTGCAGGCGGCGAGGGCGAGGACAGCGATGAGCGCGGCGGCGGTGGTGAACTTCATGGGGCTCCTGGAGGCGACGACTCGAGCGAGGCGCCGATCTCGCGCGCAGCATAGCGCAGGAGCGCGCCTCCGCGATAGCCGTGATGCGGCGCGAAGACGCGCTCAAGATGAACCATAAACCATGTTCATGGCGACAGGTCCGAGGGGGCAGCCCGCTAGGGCGCGCGGCGGGCCAGGTAGAGCTTGTAGGTGTCTTGGCCGGGGAACTGAGCCGGGTCGAGGACGAAGCGGTGGAAGACGAGCTCGCAGCCGTCGGCGGTGATCGCGTTGGGGCAGGTCTCCCAGCCGACCTCGTGGAAGAGGTGCAGCTCGATCGCGGGGGACCAGTCGGCGAGCTCGATGGAGCTGCGCTCGGTGGTGAAGATGTCGAGCGCGTCGGCCTTCTTCGCTGGGGAGTCGAGGATGACCGGGTAGGAGGAGCCGAAGAAGAGGCGCAGGCCGTCGGGCGAGAGCGCGACGCAGGCGGTGTAGTGGGGGTAGTCGGGGAAGTTGGGATCGGGCGGATCCGCGAAGGTGAGGGGGACCTGCGCGGGGCTCGAGAACCCGGCCCCGGCGGGGGCGTCGGCGGGGCGGCGGGCCTCGTAGGTCTGGAAGGTCGCGCCGTTCAGGTGGCTGTTGAAGGGGCCGTCGCGGCGGGTGAAGATCAGGCGCGAGCCGGTGGGGGTCGCGGTCGCGTAGGTGTCGTCCTCGGCGGTGTTGAGGCTGGTGAGCGGGGGGGCCAGCGAGCCGAAGTTTGGGTCGCTGGTGATGTGGAGATCGGCGGGGATGCCGACCGCGACGATCAGCTCGCGCTTGCCGTCGGGGTCGACGCGATACACCGGATAGTCGACGCCAGCGTCGTCGATCCCGGCGAGGTCGCTGAGGAGCTGGCCGGCGATGAAGGGCTGGTCGCGGGCCGCGCGGCTGGCGATGAAGGGGCGGCGGCTGCCCAGGTAGTCGGCGATGTAGACCAGGCCGAGGCCGTCGGGGCTGATCCGCGCGGCGGCGGGCTTGCTGCCGAGATCGAGGTCGAGGATCTGTGTGATGCTGTCCCAAGAGTCAGGCGCGCGTGACCAGCAGGAGGCGGGCTCGCCGGTGGTGGTGTCAGGGCCGGTGGTGTCCGTGGCATCGGTGGTGGCGGCGGTCTCAGCGGCGGTGGTGTCGCTTGAGCCCGCGCTGGTGGCCGTCGCGAGGGTGGTCTCGGTCTCGTCGGCGGTGGCGCCGGTCGTGGAGGGGTCGGCGGTCGCGGTGAGGGCGCTGGTGGCGGCGCTCTCGGTGGCGTCGTCTTCGTAGAGCCAGTTGGGGACCAGGCAGGCCGACTGGGCGATCACGAGGAGCGGCAGCGCACAACGAGCGGAGAGGGGCATGGGGGGGGCGCCGGAGCTGGCGTGAGCTTGAAAGCTATCACGCGGCGCGGATCCTGCGCGCCTCCGCGACGACGGTGAGCCGCCCGAGCGCGGCGTCTTGGGTTACAACCGGCGGGCATGAAGCGCAACGAATCGATCAGCCACATCATGAGCGCCGATCCAGTGACCGTTCACGAGGGCCAGAAGCTCTCGGAGGTCCGCCATCTCCTGCAAGAGCACAAGATCCACCACGTCCCGGTGGTCTCGGGGCGCCGCTTCATCGGCCTCATCAGCTCGGCGGACCTGCTGCGGGTCAGCTATGGCGATGTCTACACGCAGGACACACGCACGGTCGACGCGCTGCTGGATACGCTGACGATCCGCGAGGTGATGTCTGAGGACGTGCGCACCGCGGCGGCGACGGCGACGATCCGGGAGGCCGCGGAGGCGCTGGCGAGCGGCTCGTATCACTGCTTGCCGGTGGTCGACGCGGCGGGCGACCTGGTGGGGGTCGTGACTTCGACCGATCTGATCAAATTCCTGCTCGCGCAGTACTAAGGTCGAGCGCGGGGCAGGTGCCCGCCGGCGACTGCCGGCGGGGCGAAGAGTTAGCAGGACGAGTCGCTGCTGGCGGGTTTGGAGCGGACCGCGAAGGCCCGGACGATCTCGCGGTTCAGCGCGTGGCTGCGGGCGACATCGACGATGCCGCCGACCGAGACGGCGAGCGCGGGGGCGATGCAGCAGAAGAGCGCGATAATGGCGAGGGTGGTCATGGCAGTGTCTCCTGGTTCGCTGGTTAAGCGATCCTCGTGCCAGGAGCGAAGGCGTTGTAAGTGTTTGAAAATATAGCGTTTTATGTAGACCGTCTGGTGGCTACAAGAGGCGCCACGCGAAGAGCTGTAGCCACCTGCGGTGGCGCCTCATGAGGGATCCGGTTAGCTTGCCGCGCGATGGCGGACGCAGAGCGGCGGGAGTCGATCGATCGGATGATGGTGGGCGAGCGGCTGCGCCGGCTCTTCAGCTACACGCGGCCGTACTCGTGGCGGCTGGTGATCGCGCTGCTGTGCTTGTTCGCTGGTTCGGCGCTGGGGCTGATCTATCCGTACTACTTCGGCCAGCTGTCGAACGCGGCCTTCACGGGGCTGGCGGAGGGGCAGGCGGAGGCGGCGCTGGCGGCGGTGAGCACGAACACGTCGGTGCTCGTGGTGGTCTTCTTCGCGCAGTCGGTGTTCGTGTTCTTCCGCCACTACTTGATGACGTGGCTGGGCGAGCGGGTGGTGGCGGACATCCGAGTGGCCGTGTTCGCGCACCTGTCGCGGATGAGCCAAGGGTTCTTCCACAACACCCGCACGGGCGAGCTGCTCTCGCGCCTCGGCGACGACGTGACGCGCCTGCAAAACACGGTGGGGCAGGATCTGAGCATCGCCCTGCGCAACGCGGTGACGCTGGTCGGCGGGATCGTGATCCTGCTGGTGCAGAACCCGTTCCTCACGGGGGTGATGCTGCTGGTCGTGCCGGCGCTGGTGCTGGCGGCTGGCTTTTGGAGCAGGATCATCCGCACGCTCAGCCGCGAGGCCCAAGACGCGCTGGCGCGGGCGAACGGCGGGCTGCAAGAGAGCTTAGGGGCGATCGAGACGGTCCAGGCGTTCACGCGCGAGGACTTCGAGGTGGGGCGCTTCCGCTCGGCGATCGACGTGACCTTCGGGCTCTTCGTCCGCCGCGCGCTCGCCCGCTCATGGTTCGCCGCGGTGGCGTCGTTCCTCGCCTTCTCGGCGATCGCGGGGATCTTTTGGTTGGGCGGCAATATGGTGATCAACAAGGAGATCGAGCCGGGGGCGCTGATCTCCTTCCTGCTGTACACGATGATGGTGGCCGGCGCGGTCGGGGCGCTGTCCGAGCTGTTTAGCGGCCTGCAGTCGACGCTGGGGGCGACGGCGCGGATCTTCGAGATCCTCGACACGCCGCGTGACATCGACGATCCGGCGCGGCCGATCGCGGCGCCGATGATCGCCGGCGAGATCGCGCTGCGCGGGGTGGCGTTCTCGTACGGCGATCGCGAGATCCCCGTGCTGACGGACATCAACCTCGAGATCCACGCGGGGGAGGTGTGCGCGCTGGTGGGGCCGAGCGGCTCGGGCAAGACGACGCTGGGGCGGCTGATCCTGCGGTTCTGGGACCCGAGCGCGGGGGCGGTGACGCTGGACGGCCACGACCTGCGCGACTACCGGCTGGAGGACCTGCGCGGCGCGTCGGCGTTGGTGTCGCAAGACCCGGTGCTGTTCTCGGGGTCGATCCGGGAGAACATCCGCTACGGGCGGCTGGACGCGGGGGAGGAGGAGATCGTGGCGGCGGCGCGGGCGGCCAACGCGGACGGGTTTATCCGCGAGTTCCCCGAGGGCTACGCGACCCTGGTGGGCGAGCGCGGGGTGAAGCTGTCGGGCGGGCAACGGCAGCGGATCTCGATCGCGCGGGCGATCCTGCGGGACCCGAAGATCTTGCTGCTCGACGAGGCGACGTCGGCGCTGGACGGGGAGAGCGAGCACCTGGTCCAAGAGGCGCTGGAGAAGCTGCAGCGCGGGCGGACGACGGTGGTGATCGCCCACCGGCTGTCGACGATCCGCGACGCCGATCGGATCGTGGTGCTCGACCACGGCAAGATCGTCGAGGAGGGCAGCCACGACGCGCTGATCGCGAGGCGTGGCACCTACGCGCGGCTGGTGGCGCGGCAGGCGGCGCTGGCGGCGGATGTGATCGATTGAGGCGCGCTAGAGCCCGTGTTACACCTCGCCGCGATGTCGCAGGCGGCTGAGAGCGATCGGATGCAGAAGTTGGTGTCCCTGTGCAAGCGCAGGGGCTTCGTCTTTCAAGGCTCGGAGATCTACGGCGGGCTGCGATCGACGTACGACTACGGGCCGATGGGCGCGGAGCTGAAGCGCAACCTGATGGCCGAGTGGTGGCGCTTTATGGTGCACAGCCGCGAGGACATCGTCGGGATCGACGCGTCGATCTTGATGAGCCCGGAGGTGTGGCGCTCATCAGGGCACTTGGCGGGGTTCAGCGATCCGCTGGTCGACTGCAAGCTGTGCGGCGAGCGCTTCCGGGCCGATAAGGCGCCGAAGAAGGCGGCCGGGGAGGCGGCGACGATCACGTTCGCGGACAAGGGCAGGGCGAAGGACCTGCAGGCGCTGGCGCAGACGCTGGCGGGCGGGCCGCTGACGCGGGTGGAGAAGGCGCTGACCGGGGCGATCGCGGGCGATCGCGGCTACGTGTGCCCGAACTGCGGCTCGCCGTTTATGAGCGAGGAGCGGCAGTTCAACCTGATGTTCCGCACCTCGCTAGGGCCGGTGGATCCGATCGCGGATGTGATCGCGGCGGTGCGCTCGGCGAGCTCCGAGGGGGCGAACGAGGGGGAGATCCGGGCGCGGGTCGAGGCAGCGATGAAGGATTCGTCGATCTACCTGCGGCCGGAGACGGCGCAGGCGATGTTCGTGCAGTTCCTGAACGTGCAGCAGAGCATGAGCATGAAGGTGCCGTTCGGGATCGCGCAGATGGGCAAGAGCTTCCGCAACGAGGTGACGGTCGAGCACTTCATCTTCCGATCGTGTGAGTTCGAACAGATGGAGTGCGAGTACTTCGTGCCCCCAGGCGAGGGGCCGAAGTACCTCGAGTACTGGAAGGAGGCGCGGGTGCGCTGGTGGCAGAGCATCGGCCTGCGCGCCGAGAACCTGCGGCTGCGCGCGCACGAGGCGGACGAGCTGGCGCACTACTCGGACGGCTGCTGGGACGTGGAGTACTTGTTCCCGTGGGGCTGGGACGAGCTGGAGGGGATCGCGAGCCGCACGGACTTCGACCTGAAGGCGCACTCGGCCGGCTCGGGCAAGCGGCTGACGTACTTCGATCCGGAGGCGATCGACCCGGCGACCGGCAAGAAGGGCTGGCACTACCTGCCGCACGTGGTCGAGCCGGCGGCGGGGGCGACGCGAGGGGTGCTGGCGGTGCTCTGCGACGCGTACGATGAGGAGCCGGCGGACGCGGAGGGCAAGGGCGAGCGGGTGGTGCTGCGCCTGCACCCGCGGCTGGCGCCGATCAAGGCGGCGATACTGCCGTTGGTGAAGAAGGACGGCATGCCCGAGGTCGCGCGCGAGATCGCGGGGCGCTTCTTGGCGCGCGGGATCAACGCGAAGTACGACGAGCAGCACTCGATCGGCAAGCGCTACGCGCGTCATGATGAGGTGGGGACGCCGTTCTGCCTGACGGTAGACACTCAGACGCTCAGCGATCAGACGGTGACGATCCGCTACCGCGACGATCGCCGCCAAGAGCGGATCAGGATCGACGAGGCGGTCGATGTGATCGCCGCGGCGCTCCGTTAGACGAAGCTGTCCAAGACGACGAGGAGTTGATGCGATGAACCAGCCGCGTACCGTCCACTGCAAGAAGCTCGACAAGGATCTGCCCGGGGTCCCCTTTAAACCCTTCCCGACGGCGCTCGGGCAGATGATCTACGACCAGGTGAGCATGGAGGCCTGGCAGATGTGGCTGCGGGAGTCGCCGCGCTACATCAACACCTACCGGATCGATCTCCAGAGCAAAGAGGGCCGCGACTTCCTCGAGAAGCAGATGAAGGTGTTCTTCGGCTTCGAGGCGGGGGAGATGGCCGAGACGGCGTTCGTGCCGCGCGATGGTTGAGGCCCCGACGATCAGCGGCCGATGCCGGCGTAGCTGAAGCCGAGCGAGTTGACGTGGCCGCGATCCCACTGGTTGCGGCCGTCGAAGAGCGCGGGCGCGGCCATGATCGCCTTGAGGCGCTCAAAGTCGGGGCTGCGAAACTCCCGCCACTCGGTGACGAGCAGCAAGGCGTGGGCGCCCGCGGCGGCGTCGTAAGGGTCGTCGTGGAGGGTGACGGCGCCGTGGGTCTCGCCGAGCTGCGCCATAAAATTGGGGCCGGCGACAGGATCATGGAGGCGGAGCTTGCAGCCGTCAGCGAGCAAGGTCTGGACGATCCGCAGCGCCGGGGCCTCGCGCACGTCGTCGGTGTTGGGCTTGAAGGCGAGGCCCCAGAGCGTGAGGGTCTTGCCGCCGATGCCCGCCTCGCCGAAGTGGCGCCGCACCTTGCGGACGAGCACGAGCTTCTGGGCCTCGTTGATCCGCTCCGCTGAGGTGACGATGCCGAGGCTGAGGCCGTGCTCGCGGGCGGTGTCGATCAAGGCGCGGGTGTCCTTGGGGAAGCAGGAGCCGCCGTAACCGACGCCAGGGAAGAGGAACTTGTTGCCGATCCGCGGATCGGAGCCCATGCCCTGGCGCACCAGCTCGACGTCGGCGCCGACCGCGTCGGCGAGGTTGGCGATGTCGTTGATGAAGCTGATCCGCGCCGCGAGGTAGGCGTTGCAGGCGTACTTGGTGAGCTCCGCGGAGCGCGCGTCCATGAAGATCATGCGGTCGGAGGTCCGACAAAAGGGCTGGTAGAGGCGCCGCATCAGCTCGCGGGCGCGCGCGTCGGTGGTGCCGATGATGACCCGATCGGGGCGCATGAAGTCGTCGACGGCCGCGCCCTCCTTGAGGAACTCGGGGTTGGAGACGACGATGAAGGGCTGCTGGGTGTGCTCGGCCATTAAGCGGGTGATCCGCTCGGCGGTGCCGACCGGCACGGTGCTCTTGTCGACGATGACGGCGGGCCGGGTGAGGCCCTTGGCGACGGCGACGGCGGCTTGTAAGAGATAGGTGAGGTCGGCGGCGCCGTCGGCGGCGCGGGTGGGGGTGCCGACCGCGAGGAAGATGACGTCGCCGTGGGCAGCGGCCTCGGCGTTGCTGGTGGTGAAGCGCAGGCGGCCGGCGTCGACGTTGTGGAGGACCAGGTCTGAGAGGCCAGGCTCGTAGATCGGGATCTCGCCGCGGCGCAGGCCCTCGATCTTGGCGGCGTCGATGTCGGCGCAGACCACGTCGTTGCCGTAGTCGGCGAAGACGGCGGCCGCGACGAGGCCGACATACCCGGTTCCGATGATGCTGACCTTCATGGGGGCGCGAGTCTACTCGGGCCGCGCGGGCGCGCGCGCGCGATGACGGAGGCGATGATCCAGGATAGTGTGAGGATCCGTGCACTCAGAGCCCGCGAGTGAAGAAGTAGAGGTCCCCGAGCGCGGCGCCCCGTGGGCCCTGTGGTTGCCGGTCATCGTGGCGCCGGTGGGGCTGGCGGTGGTGATCCTGCTGAGCATGATGGTGTCGGGCTGGCGGGTCGATCAGGCGCTGATCGTGCAGGTGGAGCCGCGCTGGTTGGCCGGCGAAGAGCTGGCGATCCGCGTGCTCCACATCGACGGCGAGCGCCAACCAGTCGCGGGCACCGAGGTGGCCGTGTCGGTGGCGCGCGGTGACGTGGTCGCTCCGCTCGCGGCGCTGAAGGACGTCGGCGCGGCTGGGGTCGCGCAGGGGCGGATCGTCGCGCCGAGCTTGGCGCCGGGCTTCGCGTCGTTGATCGTGGAGGCGGCGGCGCCAGGTAAGCCGGCGCTGCAGGAGACGATCCCGATCGAGGTGGTGGCGACGCGGCCACCCCTCGCGGGGGCGCTGACGATCTCGCAGTCGACGCTGAACTGGGGCGACAACACGGAGCCGCAGCCGGAGGGGCTGCGGGTGGTGCTGCGGCCCGATCGGCGGCTGCTGGCGGGCTTCGACAACACGCTGCGGGTGCGGGTGACCGACCCAGAGGGGACGCCGCTGGCGCGGAAGATCGAGGTGGCGCTGCTCTCCGGCGAGCTGCTCGGGGCGCGAGGCTCGTCGTCGGCGCCGCCGATCATCGCCGAGGGGTCGACCGATGCGCTGGGGATCTTCGCGATCCACGGGCCGCTGTCGAGCGAGGTGATCGAGCTCGAAGTGCGGGTGCTGGCCGCGGAGCCAGGCACGGAGGGCGCGCCGACGCTGGCGGGCAAGCGGCGCTTTCGGATGGTGTCGTTCGCGGGCGGGGTGCAGCTCGAAGGTGAGCCGCTGGCGGTGGCCCTGGGGGAGCCGGTCTCGCTGGCCGCGCGCGGGCTGCGGACGAACCGGCCGATCTTCGTCGATCTGCACGCGGCCGACGGGGCGTGGATCGACACGCTGACGCCGTTCCTCGGGCGCGAGCCGCCGCGCTCGTGGTCGACGACGGGGCTGCGCCCGGGGGTGGTCCAGGCGGAGGGGTATTATTTTACAAATGACCCGGGGGAGTCGACGGCGCTGATCCGGTTCTATGTGAGCGAGTCGGCGCTGAGCGGGCGGGAGACGCTGGCGCCGCTGATCGCGGCGCACCGCGAGGTGATCGGCGAGGTGCGGGTCGAGAAGTCGTTCGACCGGGCGCTGGAGGGCCGCTACCTCGACTATCTGGGGTCGGCGACGTTGCCCCCGGAGGCGGTCACCTCGGCGAGGGCGTGGCTGCTCAGCACGCTGCCGGTGCGGATCTACGGGCCGCCGACGGTGGCGAGCACGCTGCTGCGCAGCCAGGAGCAGCTCGTGGCGCTGAAGCTGCGCTGGTACGGCTGGCTGCGGGTTCTTCTGCTAGGGGGGGGCGGCGCCTTCCTGTTGGTGATGTCGGCGTTGCTGGTGCGTCGCCACGGGCGAACCGCGCGTGATACCGCGCGCGCCCTCGGCGACACGGCGATCGTGGAGGCGGCGGCGATCCGGCAGGCCCAGCGCGGGGCGATCGTACGGGCGCTGGCGGTGGTGGTGACGATGGCGCTGGGCCTGGTGCTGACCGCGGTGGTCCTGGAGCGGCTCATCTGGCGGGTTTAGCTCGGATCAGGCACAAAGAGGCGGTGAGAACGACGCGATCGGCGCCTCGGGCGATGATCTTCGCGGCTGGCCTCGGGACCAGGTTGGGGGAGCTGGGCGCGCGCAGGCCCAAGCCGATGCTGCCGATCTGTGGGGCGCCGCTGATCCGCTGGGCGGCGCTGTGGCTGCGCTCGCAGGGGGTGCGCGAGGTGGTGATCAACCTGCACCACATGGGCGAGCAGATCGAGGCGGAGCTGGGCGACGGCGCGGCGCTGGGGATGGCGATCGCGTACTCACGAGAGGCGGCGATCTTGGGGACCGGCGGGGGGCTCCGGCAGGCGCGCGCGCTGCTCGACGACGGCAGCGGGGCGCCGATCGTGGCGATGAACGGGAAGATCCTGCTCGATCTGGATCTCGCGGCGGTGCTGGCGTTTCACCGCGGGCGCGGCGCGGAGGCGACGATGGTGCTGCGCCCAGATCCGCAGCCAAGCGGCTGGGAGCTGCTGACCATCGACGCGCGCGCGGAGGTGCTGAGCTTGCTCGGGGAGTCGCGCGCGGGCGAGGCGGCCGGCCCGCCGCTGATGTTCACCGGGGTCCATGTGTTTGAGCCGCGCTTCCTCGACCGGATCCCCGCAGAGGGGGCGCCGTGCGTGGCGCGTACGGCCTACAAGGCGCTGCTGCGTGAGGGCGGGGCCTTCGGCGGCTTCGTGACGCAGCGTTACTGGTGGGAGCACTCGACCGCCGGGCGCTACCTGGCTGGGCTGTGTAACGTGCTGGACGGGGCCGCCGAGCTAGCGTACGCCGAACGGCCGCTGCGGGGGATCGATCGGAGCGCGAAGATCGATCCCTCCGCGGTGATCGTGCCGCCTGTGTGGATCGGCCGCGATGTGGAGGTCGGCGCGGGGGCGCGCGTAGGGCCGTATGTTGAATTAGGGGACGGTGTGGTCGTCGCGCCGGGGATCTCGCTGACGCGGGTGAGCGCGTGGCCAGGCGCGCATGTCAGCGCTAGCGCGGCAGAGGCGGTCCTCGCCGAGTGAGAGGGGCGCGCCTGCGGGCGTCGCGTCTGTTAGTATGCCGAGGCGCGCGGATCGGCTCTGCGCGCAGCTACGGGCAGTCGACTGTGAGCGACGAAGAGATCCGCCGAGGGACGCAGGAGCCGTGGATGGCTGGGCTCGCTCGCCGGGCTGGCCTCGTCTTTGTGCGCGGCACCATCGGGATCGACCTGCGCCTCCACTCGCTCTCCGAGGAGGTGATGGCGCTCACCGGCTACTCAGCGGCGGAGCTGCTGGCCGCGCCTTCGATCTTCCGCAACATCGTGGCGCCACGGGACCGACGGGCGATCGAGGACGCCTGGCGCAGCCGAGCGCCGACGACCACCCGCGTGCGCACGCAGCGGCGTGACGGGGTGGTCTTGTGGATCGAGCACATCGTCGAGCCTGAGGGGAGGATCGGGCCAGGCGGCGCGGCGAGCTTCCGCGCGGCGCTGGTCGACGTCTCCGCGCAGGTCGCGGAGCAGGAGGAGACGCTTCTCGAGCCCTGGCTGGCGCTGATCGCCGAGTCGACGCCGACGGTGCTCTTCTCGGTCGATGTGCAGGGGATGATCACCCGCTACTTCCGCTCCGATCAGGAGGGCTTGGCGCGGCTCCCAGTCGAGGTGGTCGGCAAGCGCAGCGTCGACGCCTTCGCCGACTTCCCCGGCCTGGTGCTGGCGATCCAGCGGGCGAGCCAAGGGCACTCGATCCACGAGACCCAGCGGATCCGGGGCGCGACGCTGAGGATCCACGCGGCGCCGAGCCGCGCGGCGGACGGGCGGGTCTCGGGGGTGCTCGGGGTCGCCTTCGATCTGTCACGCCAGGTGTCGCTCGACGAGTCGCGGCGGGACAGCGAGGCGTACTTCCAAAGCATCATCCAGACGGTCAACGACGGGATCCTGGTCAATGATGTGGACGGGGTGATCGAGTACGTCAACGACCGCCTCGCGCGCTTCCTCGGCACCTCCTCGGGGGAGATGCTGGGGCGCCAGATCTTCGACTTCATGGACGACGAGAGCGCCAGCGCGGCGCGCGAGAACCTCCGCCGCCGCCGCGCCGGGGTCGAGGAGGAGTTCGACTTCCGCTGGCGACGCCGCGACGGCACCGAGTTCTGGAGCATCGTCCACGCCAAGCCGCTCTACGACGCGAGCGGAGCCCACCGCGGCTCGGTGGTGGCCGTCAACGACATCACGCGCCGCAAGGAGGCCGAGGACGCGCTGCGCCAGGCGCACGACGATCTCGAGGCGCGGGTGATCGAGCGCACCGAGGCGCTCTCGCGCGAGGTGGCCGATCGACGCAACGCGGAGGAGCAGGCGATCCAGGCGAACCGGACCAAGAGCGCCTTCTTGGCGAGCATGAGCCACGAGCTGCGCACCCCGCTGAACGCGATCCTGGGCTACTCGGAGCTGATCGCCGAGGAGATCGCGGAGTCGGGCGGGACGCTGTATTTGGAGGAGGTCGAGCGGATCCACCACGCTGGCGCGCACTTGCTCGAGCTGATCAACGACATCCTCGACCTCTCGAAGATCGAGGCGGCGAAGATGGAGCTGCATATGGAGCGCTTCACCCTCGACGCGCTGGTCCGCGAGATCGACGCGACGACGATGCCGCTGGCGCTGAAGAACGACAACTCGCTGACGATCTCTTGCGACGCGGCGGTCCGCGATCGTGAGATCCAGAGCGACCACACCAAGCTGAAGCAGATCCTGCTCAACTTGATCAGCAACGCGTGCAAGTTCACGCGCAAGGGATCGATCGACGTGCGATCGCGGATCGACGCGCTGGACGGGGTCGAGTGGCTGATCGTCGACGTCGCGGACACAGGGGTCGGGATCCCAGAGGCGAGGCTCGAGGCGATCTTCCAGGCGTTCACGCAGGCCGACGCGCGCGTGACCGCGAGCTTCGGCGGTACAGGCCTGGGCCTGACGATCAGCCGCAAGCTGGCGCAGATGCTCGGCGGCGATCTGTCGGTGCGGAGCATGGTCGGCGAGGGCTCGGTGTTCACCCTCTCGTTGCCGCTCCCTCGCGCGTGAGCGCGTGCGCCGCCGCCTCGCCTCGTACGGCGTTGTTGACGGCCCCAGGGCCGCTCTTTAGCGTGAGCTGGGGTAGGTGGCACGATGGATTTCACAAAAAATGCGGCGGTAGATCGAGCGGCGAAGTGGGGCCTGTGCGCGGCGATGTCCGCGGCGCTGGTCGCCTGTAACGGCGATGACACGGGCAGCAGCGACGGGACCGCGACGTCGAGCAGCAGCAGCGGCAGCACGAGCGCGAGCGGGACCGGGATGACGAGCGACCCGACAGGGGCGACGACCACCGACGGGGGCTCCGAGTCCAACAGCGCGAGCGAGAGCGTGGGCACCTCGCTGGCGACAGAGACAGGATCGACCAGCTCGGACGTGACCACCGCCGGCACCAGCACGACCGACTCGACGACGATGGGGGTCACCGAGGGCACGAGCTCGGGGACGGAGGGGACGACGACGGGCGGAGGACCTTGTACGTCCTCGGACGAATGCGAGGGCGGCCAGGTGTGCGTGCTCGGCGAGTGCATCGACTCGAGCGGCCCCTGCGACGAGTACGCGGACTGCCAGGGCGACACGTTCTGCTGCAAGGACGATTGCCTGCCGCCAGGGGAGGCGCCAGGGGCGTGTATCCCGTTCGGGCTCGAGCCCGAGGGCGAGGTGAACGAGATGTGCCTGGGCGAGATCCAGATCGGCTTCTTCGAGCCGGATGAGCAGTGCGCGTGGACGCAGCCGCCGCCCGGCGATCCGTTCCCGAACCACCGCAACGTGCTGACGACCGCGTTGGTCGCCGATATGCCGAGCAACGGGCTAGGCTCGAGCGAGATCATCATGGTCACGTACAATTTCACCGACGGCGGCGCTCAGTCCGGGTACGGCTCCGACCCGAACTACTTCGGGGTGATCCGGATCATCGAAGGGCGCACGTGCGCGCAGCTCGAGACCGTCCACGATCCCAACAACAAGCTGATCGCGGCGACGCCGCCGGCGATCGCAGATCTCGACGGCGATGGGGTGGTCGAGATCGTGTCGCACCGCGCGAGCACAGGGGTGATCGCGTTCAAATTCGACGACGTAGAGAAGAAGTACAAGACCTTCTGGGTGCAGACGAACACGGGGATCATCAATCAGATCCGCTGGGACGGACCGTCGATCCACGACCTGAATGACGACGGGATCCCCGAGGTCATCTCAGGATCGGCGGTGTTCGACGGGCCCACGGGGGCGCGGCTCAACCCGGGTCAGATCGTCGCGGGCGCGGGCGCAGGCACGATCCCAGTGCTCGGTGACGTCGACGGCGACGGGAAGATCGAGCTGATCGGCGCGGGGGTGCACCGGTGGAATGACGGGACCAAGAAGTGGGATCTCGCGTACCCCGGCTCGCCAGGGTTCAGGCACTACGGGATCGCCGACTTCGGCACCCCAGGGGCCACCCCGGCGGACTTCGACCGCACGAAGCTGGACGGTAAGGCCGAGATCGTGACGGTCGGTAGCAGCCTGGTGCGCATGTATACCCTGAGCGGCCAGATGATCTTCTCCGCGCCGACCAGTGGGGGCGGACCGCCGACGATCGGTGACTTCGATAATGACGGGTTCCCCGAGATCGCGTCAGCCGGCGGGACTTATTACGCGGTCTATGATCTGGACTGCAAAGACCCAAGCCCGGGCTGCCAAGGCGGCTACATCCGCTGGCAGAAGACCTCGAAGGACGCGTCCTCAGCGACCACAGGGTCGTCGATCTTCGACTTCGAAGGCGACGGCCAAGCCGAGGCGGTCTACGCGGACGAGTGCTACACGCGGGTGTACGACGGGAAGAACGGAGAGGTGCTCTATTCGTCGTGGACTTCATCATGCACGTGGTACGAGAACCCCGTGGTGGCCGACGTGGACAACGACCAAAACACAGAGATCGTGGTCGGCGCGAACCCAAACTGCGGGGTGAGCTGCCCGGCCCTCGATCCGATCCACCGCGGGATCCGCTGCCAAATGAACGAAGAGTGCCCGTCCAACAACTGCAACAGCGGCTTCTGCCGCTGCGCAGGGAACAACGAGTGCCCGACCGACCACACCTGCACCGCCCCCCTGCAAGGTACTCCAGGCGCCGGTAATACGTGCCGCTCGAGCTACCCGAACGGGGCGAAGAAGACCGGCGTTCGGGTGCTGAAGGACCGCCTGGATCGTTGGGCCTCCTCTCGGTCGATCTGGAATCAGCACGCTTATTCGATCACCAACGTCCTCGATGACGGGACGGTGCCCAAGACCTCGTCGTGGAAGCAGAACTGGGCGGATCCGTCGATGAACAACTTCCGTCAGAACGCGCAAGGGGACGTGGGGGCGGAGGCGATGCCGGACGTTACGAGCGAATTCCCGAGCCCGGCGTGCGTGGCTGACGGGGGGAAGAGCACGCTCTCGGCGGAGGTGTGTAACCGGGGGCTGAAGTCGCTGGGGGCGGGCCTGAAGACGGCGTTCTATGGCGGCGACCCGGAGGCGCTGCTGTGCGTCGCGACTACAGAGGTGGTGATCGCGGCGGGTGAGTGCGTGATGGTCTCGTGCTCGGTCGACGGGGCCGTGAGCGGGAAGGTGCGCGTCGAAGGAAATGACGACGGGATGGGCGGCAAGACGGCGCTCGAGTGCATCACGACGAACAATGGGGACGTGGTCGATCCGATCGTCTGCGAATAGCGACGATCCACGAGCGAGCACGGCGAGCATGGAGCGCTTGGTCGTCGGGGTGGTGCTGGCAGAGCTCGGCCAGCACCGCCTCGAGGCGCGCGTTCGGGCGCAGGCTGCGAGGGCTTGAGGTGGGACTTGGCTGCCGACACCGTCGCTCCGGTGTCTGGAGCGCCTGGTCCCGATCATCGAGGCTCCGGCCGGGAGCCGACGCCCGCCGACTGCCTTTAGCCTGTCCGGCGGAGGCGGAGGAAGTAGCTGGTCCAGAGCACGAAGAAGCCGGCGAAGATCCCCTGGAAGAGCCAGGCCATGGTCGGCGCGCCCTGGGCGATCGAGAGCGCGATCCCGAGGTTGGCGGCGCCCGACCAGAGCATCTTGAGCCGGAGCATGCCGACGAAGTGCTGATGGTCGCTCCCGCGGCCGAGGTAGGACTCGACGCCGATGCCGACCAGCGCCGCCGCGACCAGGCGAGTGGTCAGGGGGTCGACCTCGGTCCAGCCGAAGAGCTCAAGCGTGAAGACCGGGGCGAGCATCATCGGGATCGCGAAGAGGAGGTCGGCGAGGCAGTGGATGACGAACCACGTGCGGAGTGCCGGCGGGACGGCGGGATCGCTGGGCATGGGTCCATCATCGTCCAAATCACCAAGGGCCGCGAGGCCGGAGGCGCCGTGAGGCGGCGCGAGGAGCGACGATTCGCGCTATCCTCGCGGCAGTGATGGACTCGCCCGTGAAAAAGAGCGGTCCACCAGCACAAAAACCGGTCGGGGAAGAGGAGTGAGCGTGGTGGCTGGCTCGGGTGCATCCGTGGATGATTTGGCTCAATGTGCGCAGGTTTTGCGCGGTTGAGCCCTGCGCTTCGTCGAGAAGTGCGGGGGTGGGGTGGGGCTCATGCGTGTATCAAGCCCCGATCAGAGCACCTACTGCACAGGTGCGTCCTTCGTCGCCGACGGCGGCCTGCTCACCGCGTAGCCAGCAGGGATCCGCTGCCGGGCGCCTCGGCGGCGCGAGCGCTCAGCGGGGCGGCAGGCGCTCGCCCAGCCAGGCGGCGACCGCGGCGATCTCCGGCGGCGAGACCTCGTGGTCGATCGGGTACTCCTGCCAGCGCAGGTCGCGGCCGGGGGCGGCGGCGGCGACCCGCTCGGCGCTCCGCCGTCCGGCCGTGACCGGCACCACCGAGTCGCTCTCGCCGTGGCAGAAGAAGATCGGTGTGCCCCGGTTGGCGGGGCTCTGCTCGGCGTCGAGCGCCTCGGGGACGACCAGGTAGGCGCTGAGGACGAGCAGGCCGGCGAGCGGATCGGGGTAGCGGAGGCCGACATGGAGGGCCATCGCGCCGCCTTGGCTGAAGCCGGCGAGGACGATCCGCTCGCTGGGGACGCCGCGCGACCGCTCGCGGGCGATCAAGGCGGCGATACGCTGGCCCGAGGCGCGCAACTCGGCCGGGTCCTCGCGGCCTTTGCGGTGGTCGAGGCTCTTGATGTCGTACCAGGCGGGCATCACCCAGCCTTGGTTGATCGTCACCGGGATCGCCGGCGCGTGCGGGAAGATGAAGCGGGCGTGAGGCAGGCCGAGGTGGGGGACCAGGGGCTCGAAGTCGTGGCCGTCCGCGCCGAGGCCGTGCAGCCAGATCACCGCGGCGGTGGTGGGGGCTTGGCTCGCGATCTCGACGCAGGGGAGGAGCGACATCGGGGGATTGTAGTCGCGCGTCGTTCAGGCGGCGAGGTCAGCGTCGCGGCCGACCTCGCTGTTCCGCGCACAAGGACCGCGGCGGCCTGGTCGGTCGCCGCGGCCAGGGCTGGTTATTCGCTCTGGAGGTCCTCGGGCGGGAGGCAGGTGTTGCCCTCGACCAGCTCGAGGTCGCCGCTGACGTACTCAGCGGCGGTCACGCCGGTCTCGCTGTTGCCGCGGTTCCACACCGCGTAGAAGCGGGTGCCGTCCGGGCGGGTGTTGATCTGCGACTCAAAGGCGAAGTCGTCGTCTTCGTAGTAGACGCCCTTGACCAAGGAGAGGCGGGTGGGTTCGCCGAAGGTGGCGCCGCCGTCGTTGCTGGCGGTGATGAAGATCCCGAGGTCGGCGGCAGGATCGTCGAAGGGGCCGACCTGGTTCACTTGTGTGCCCCAAGCGAGGTAGACGATGTCGGGGTCCTGGCACTGGGTCGGGTCCGTGGCGCAGGCGTCGGTGCCCTTGGGGGTGCCGATGATCCGCGGCTCGCGGACGTTGATCCCCTTGTCCTCGATCTTGGTGATGTTCTCGGGGAGCAGCCAGGCGCCGCCCGCCGCGTCGTACTTGCGGATCCAGAAGTTGTAATTGTCGAGCTGGGCCCAGAGCTGGACGAGGTCGGGGGTGTAGTTGTAGCCGACCCAGAGCTGATCGCCGCGGAGCACGCCGCGGTGGGCGAGCGCGTTCTCGCGGTCGTTGAGCTCGGTGTCGTCGCCGAGGTTCTGGCCGTCCGTGCTGGCGGAGTTCGAGGAGAGGTTCTCGGCGCGGGCGCTCTGCAGGAGGATCGCCTCGTCGTAGACCGAGGTGGCGCAGGCGGGGTCGAGCGTGGGGACCATGTTGGCCGGCTGGAGGCCGCCGATGCCGCGGCGGATGACGATGTCCGAGGGGCCTCCCTTGTCGTCGATGCCCTCCTTCCAGAAGATAGCGAGGTGGATGTTGCCAGGGCCGACCTCGGCGGGGCCCTGGCTGAGGAAACGGACGCGGCGGGCGTTCTTGAGCGGATCGCTGATGATGCAGCCGGCGCGGCTCGCCTCGTCCGCGGGCGGCGTGTTCGCCGGGAAGGCGTGGTAACGGACGAATTTGCCGGAGTCGAGGCCTTCAGAGCCTTTGGTCTCTTCGTAGGCGAGGATGACGGTCTTGCCGACCATGCCGACGTTGGGGCGGGCGGCGCCGGCGCGGCCCTTCTCCAGCAGATCTTCGCTGATGCTCTGGCCTTCGCCGTCGTAGAAGGGGTTGACCTGGCCGGAGATGCCGTACAGGCCCTCCCAGTTGTCGGTGACCCGCTGCGCGGCGGTCCAGGGGAGGGAGTTCTGAGCCGGGGTCGAGACCGTGAAGCTGACGCTGGAGTACCAGACGTCGGTGCCGCCGTTGACGGTCGCGCCCGAGGCGCCGTCGCCGGGGCCGTCGCCTTCGCCGAGCTGGAGGCCCTGGGGGTCCTCTTGCCAGGTGATCGCGGCGGTGAGGAGCTTCATCGTGGAGTCGTAGGTGCCGGCGGAGGCGTCTTGCTTGGCGTCGCGCTCGCCGGTGCTGAGCTGGCGCGCGGGGCCCCAGGTCGAGCCGTTGTCGACAGAGGCGGCGACCCAGGCGCAGGAGAAGGGGAGGACACGATCGTCGCGCTCGATGTAGCGGAGCGCGCGCTGGGTCGGCGGCTGGATCCCTTCCATGGCTAGGTCGCCGTCGGGGCAGTACTTGCTGGTCCAGGTGACGACGAGGACCGGGCCGCTGGTCTTGATGTTGGGCTTGTCGATGTCGCCCGCGAAGGGCATCCGGGCGCCGACGGGATCGCCGCCTTGCCAGGCGGTCTGGATGCTCGACAGGGTGGCCGAGTTCGAGATGTTGGTGGCCGGTGACCAGTGGGCGAGCTCGTCGCAGGTCTTCATCGCGTCGGGCTTGCAGGTCTTGACGTAGATGTCGCGGGCGGGGCGCTCTTCGTCGGCTTTGAGGTCGTAGGCCATGCCGGCGCCGTCGGGGGAGTCGCCGTAGACGACGACGAGCGCGCCGCTGCCGGTGCGCTGGATCTTAGGCTTGTGACCCATGACGCCGTCGCTGACGGTGATCGGCGCTTTGACCAGGACGCAGACCCTCTCAGTGAGGTCGGGCTCAGGGTCGCGGCAAGCGCCGAGGGTGATGCCCGCGAGGGCGCCGGCGGTGAGGAGGAGGGTGGATGGGCGGGCGTAATCCATTGAGCAGGCAACTCCGACGATTGGGTAGGCAATCGCGGGCTCAAGGTAGGCGTAGCGGCTGTGATGTCCACACGCTTGATTTGCGGTGCGCGGGCTGTGCAGGTTTTTCGCGAATTGTGCAGATGTGGCTGGCATACCCTCCGCGGGTGCCCCTGCTTGATGCCTTCGCCCGCTCGTGGGTCCTCGTATTGGGGCTGGTCGGGCTCGCGGCGTCGGGAGCGGCGTCGGCGGCGGACCCGTACGCGGAGACGTTCACGCAGGCGGGGGCGCTGGCGGCAGAGGGGCGCTTCGCGGCGGCCGCGGGGGCGGTGGAGGCTGCGCTTGGGAGCTTCCCGCAGGATTATGCGTTGACCTTGGAGGCGGCGTGGCTGCGCTACCAATCGGGCGAGTACGCGCGGGCCGAGGTGCACTACCGGCGGGCGATAAGGCTCTCGGAGGGGGCGTGGGAGGCGCGCTTGGGGCTCGGGTGGTCGCTGCTCCTCCAGGGCGAGCGGGGCGAGGCGGAGGGGATCTTTGAGAGATTGGCGGCAGACGCGCCAGGGGACGCGCGGGCGGCGGAGGGGCTGCGGGCGGCGCGGGCGCGGGTCGCCGTGATCGCGGCGCCGCGGGCGGCGCTCACCGGGCAGCTCTACCCCGATGCGGGGGGCATGACGGGGGCGCTGGGGGTGAGCGTCGGCGCGCCGCTGGTGATCAAGGAGCGGGTGCTGGTCGGCGTGGACTACAGCTTCGCGCGCTTCCAGGGGGTCGGCGCCGCCGCGAGGGCAGGCGGTATGCCTATGAATATGGGGGGCTTCGGGCCCGGTTCGCCGGTAGGGCGGGGCGATTTTATCGATCGACACGCCATCTACGCCCACGCGGGCGCGACGTGGGATAGGGTCGGGTTTACCACGCACTATGGCTATATCCGCGATGGCGGGCGGCTGATCGGCGACGCCCATGTGGCCGGCGCGGCGCTCCGCTATAGCCCGTTGGGCGACCTGACGCTGGCGATCGCGGCCGGTTTCTGGCCGGATCAAGCGATCCCGCGGGCGTCGCTGGCGTGGGCGGCCCCGGCGACGCGCTGGTTGACGATCACGCCGGCGGCGGCGGTGCAGGTCGCGGACGGCGCGGCGCTGGGGGCGGGCTCGCTGGGGGCGGCGGTCCACGGGCGGCCGGGCGCGCTGTGGGTGGGCGGCAAGGTCGGGCCGGAGCGCCGGCCGATCTACCTGCACGTGCCCGAGACCTTCAGCGTCGACGGCGAGATCCGCTGGGGGCTGTGGGCGGGGGGCAGGGCGGAGCTGCCCGGCCACTTCAACCTCTTCGCCGGCTGGGAGCTTCACCGCCTCGCCGGCGTGGGTCCGGGCGCGGTGGTCACCAGCGCCCATATTTTGGCGATCGGCGTGGGTTGGCGGAGCCACGCGCCGCCGCAGCGCGGGCGACCGCGAGAGGAGCGATGAGGTCGATGAGCAGCACCGAGAAGAGCGAGAAGAGCGAGAAGAGCGAGAAGCGCGCGACACAGAAGCTGCGCGAGCTGGCGATCAGCGAGACGGGCTTCGTCTTCGACCCGTACACCGGCGCGACCTTTACGGTGAACGCAGCGGGCAAGGTGATCCTCGAGGCGCTGCGGGCCGGCGCCGGGCGCGAGGCTGTCGCCGAGGCGCTGCGGGGGCGCTTCGACGTGCACGGCGAGGACCTAGAGCGGGACGTCGACGAGTTCTTCCACCTGCTGCGCCAGCACGGGCTGGTCGGCGAGGAGACGGCGCTGTGAGCGAGCGGCCGCTGACGATCGCGGTGACCGCGTTGAACGCGACCGACAACCCCGGGCCCGGGGTGGCGGTGGCGCGGGCGCTGCGGGCTGAGCCGGGGCTGTGCGGGCGCTTGGTCGGCCTGGCCTACGACTGCCTCGATCCGGGGGTGTATACGCGCGACCTCTGCGACGACGTGTACGTGATCCCGTACCCGTCGCAGGGGTTGGTGGCGCTGGAGGCCCGGCTGCGCGAGATCCACGCGGCGACGCCGCTCGACGTGATCATCCCCAACGTCGACGCGGAGCTGCCGTCGTTCATCCGCCTGGCCGAGCCGGGGGGGCTGCTCGAGCGGCTAGGGATCGGGACCTTCTTGCCGACCGCGGCGCTGCTCGAGCTGCGCTCGAAGGCCAAGTTGGAGGCGCTCGGGGAGGCCGCCGCGATCGCGACGCCGCGGACCCGAGTGATCGGCGCGGTGGAGGATCTATACACCATCGATCGCGAGGTGCCGTACCCGTTCTGGGTGAAGGGGGTCTACTACGGGGCGAAGCGGGCGCGCGGGGTCGACGAGGCGGTCGCGGCGTTCCACGCGATGGTGGCGCAGTGGGGGCTGCCGGTGATCGTCCAGGCGGGCGTGGTCGGCGAGGAGATCGACATCGTCGCGGTAGGGGACGGCGCGGGCGGGATGATCGGCGCGGTGCCGATGAAGAAGACGGTGCTCACCGATAAAGGGAAGGCGTGGGCGGGGATCACGATCCGCGACCCTGAGCTGCTCGAGATCGCGGCGCGCTTCTTCGCGGCGACCCGCTGGCGCGGGCCCTGCGAGATCGAGCTGCTCCGCGATCAAGACGGCGTCCATCAGCTCCTCGAGGTCAACCCGCGCTTCCCGGCGTGGTGCTACCTGAGCGCAGGCGCCGGCCAGAACCTGCCGGCGGCGGTCGCCCGGCTGGCGGCGGGCCGGGCGGTCGCGCCGATGCGCGAATTCACGGTGGGTACGATGTTCGTCCGGATCGCGCTCGATCAGATCTCGACCCTCGAGGAGCTCCAGGCGATCACCACCAGCGGCGAGCTGCACCACCCGCGCGAGGGCGCGGATCCGAAGGAGGCGAGATGAGCGAGCACGACATGAAGACCCCAGGGCCACGGGCCGCGCGGCCGATCTACGAGCGGCCGACGATCGTCCGCCACCAGCTCGGCATGATGAACAAATTCGCGCGGGCGCAGGCGATCGAGCCGATGACCCGGATCGATGGCGTGGCCGTCGCCGAGCTGGTGGCCGCCTACGGCTCGCCGCTCTTCGTCTTCTCGGAGGCGGAGATCGTCCGGCGCTACCGCGAGCTGCACGACTACCTGGCGCTGCGCCACCCGCGGGTGCGCTTGGCCTGGTCGTACAAGACCAACTACCTGGACGCGATCTGCAGGATCTTCCAGCGCGAGGGGGCGCTCGCCGAGGTGGTCTCGGAGTTCGAGTACGACAAGGCGCTGCGCCTCGGTTTTAGGCCGGATGAGATCCACTTCAACGGGCCCGACAAGTCCGAGGAGGTGCTGCTGCGGGCGCTGCCCGCGGGCACGATCATCCATATCGATAACTTCGACGAGCTGGCGGCGATCGAGGCGATCGCGCGCAGGCTGAAGATCCGGCCGCGGGTGGCGCTGCGGCTCAACCTCTCGGTCACCGGGGCGACGCCGTGGAGCCGCTTCGGCTTCAACCTCGAGAGCGGGCAGGCGCGCGACGCGGTGCGCCGCCTGCTGGCCGGCGGGGCGCTCGAGCTGTGCGGGCTGCACGCGCACATCGGCACGTTCATCCTCGAGGTGGGCGCCTACCGCGAGCTGGCGGAGAAGATCGCCGGCTTCGCGAACGAGCTGCGCGCGGAGCTCGGGGTGATCCTCGAGTTCCTCGACCTGGGCGGCGGCTTCGCCTCGCACAACACGCTGAAGGCGCAGTACCTGCCAGGCGAGCAGGCGACGCCGTCGCTGGCGCGCTATGTCGAGGCGATCGCCGAGGGGCTCGCGGCGCTCCAGTACCCGCCAGCGGAGGCGCCGACGCTGATCCTGGAGGCCGGGCGGGCGCTGGTCGACGACGCGGGCTCGCTGATCGCGACGGTGCGCGCGAACAAGCGGCTGCCAGACGGCCGCCGCGGGGTGGTCCTCGACGCGGGGGTGAACCTGCTCTTCACCGCGTTTTGGTACAACCACGACGTGGTCCCGGCGCAGGCGTTCCACGGGATGCCGGAGCCGACGGTCCTCTACGGTCCACTTTGTATGAACATCGACGTCCTCCGCGAGCACCTGGTCTTCCCGCCGCTCGAGGTCGGCGATCGGCTGGTGTTCCGCAACGTCGGCGCCTACAACGTCACGCAGTGGCTGCAGTTCATCACCTACCGGCCGGCGGTGGCGCTGATCGGGCGAGGCGGGCAGCACGGCGAGATCCGCCGGCGCGAGGACCTCGACGCGCTGGTCCGCTATGAGGCGATCCCAGCGTGGCTGTGAGCGCTGAGGTCGCGCCGACGGGCGCTGGCCCGGGGTCGCTGCGGGCGGGGGCGGCGTTCGTGGTCGACGGGGTGCTGCGCTCGTACGCGCAGATCGTCTTCGCGCGATCGCGGCGGGTGGGGCTGCTGCTGCTGCTGGGGACCCTGCTGGCGCCAGCGGCGGGGATCCACGGGGTAGGGGCGGCGCTGCTGGCGCTCGGGGTGGCGCGGATCTTTCGCCTCAGCCCAGAGCTCGCCCGCTCGGGGCTGCTCGGCTACTCGTCGCTGCTGGTGGGGCTCGGGGCGGCGGCGCTCTTTCAGCCGACCGTCGACGCCTACGCGCTCGGGGTGCTGGGGGTGGCGACGGCGGTGCTGATGACCGCGGCGCTGCACGCGGCGATGGGGGCGTACTTCAACCTGCCGCCGCTGACGCTGCCCTTCCTGTTCGTCTTCTACTTGGTGGTGGGGGCTTCGCGGGTGCTCGACGTGCCGCTGGAGGCGCTCACGCACGCGCGGGCGCCGGCGCCTGGGTGGATGCCAGGGTGGCTGTCGGTGTACCTGGAGAGCTTGGGGGCGCTGTTCTTCCTGCCGCGCTTCGACGTCGGGGCGGCGGTGCTGGTGGCGCTGGCGCTGCACAGCCGGATCGCGCTGGCGCTCTCGTGGGTCGGCGCGGCGCTGGCGAGCTTGGTCGCGGGGCGAGCGGTGCTGGTGCTCGACGGCACCCTGCCGTTCGTGCTCGGCTACAACTTCGTGCTGATGGCGATCGCGGTCGGCGGGGTGTGGTTCGTGCCGTCGCGGGCGGCGCTGGCGCTGGCGATCGGCGCGACGCTGGTGTGCGGCATGGTCGCGGTGGGGCTGGCGCCGCTGATGACGATCCAGGCGCTGCCGCTGCTGATCCTCCCGTTCAACCTGACCATCATCCTGCTCCTCTACGCGATGCGGCTGCGGATCGGCGACGCGGCGCCGGCGGCGGTCGATCCGCCGGGGGCGACGCCGGAGGAGAACCTCAGCTGGCACCGGGCGCGCGCGGGGCGGCTGGGCGCGAGCCTGCAGGTGGCCGTGCGCGCGCCCTTCCTCGGCCGTTGGCGCTGCACGCAGGGCTTCGACGGCCGCTACACCCACCAGCGCGAGTGGCGGCACGCGTGGGACTTCGAGGTGGCGGACCCGGAGGGGCGGACCTTCCGCGGCGACGGGGCGGCGCTGACGGACTACTACTGCTACCGCCTGCCGGTGGTCGCGCCGGCCGACGGCAGCGTGGTCGCGGCGGTCGATCACCTGCCAGACTGTCCGATCGGTCAGCCTGACCTAAAGGACAACTGGGGGAACCACGTCGTGCTGTACCACGCGCCGGGGGTGTACTCGCTGGTCTGCCACCTGGCGCCGGGGAGCGCGGCGGTGCGGCCGGGGCAGCCGGTGCGCCGCGGCGATCGCCTGGGGCTGTGCGGGGCGTCAGGGCGGGCGCCGATGCCTCACCTGCACTTCCAGCTCCAAGCGAGCCCGCAGGTCGGGGCGCCGACGATCGCCGGCGAGCTGCACGACGTGATCATCGAGGGCGCCGAGGCGCAGGGGTCGCGGCGCTGGCGAGGGGCTGTGAGCCCGCGGGAGGGTGAGGTGGTCCGTAACCTCGAGCCGGCGCGGGCCTTCGCTCGGCTGCTGCCGCTGACGCCAGGGGCGGCGCTGGCGCTGCGAGCGGAGGGGGCAGGAGGGGCGGAGGAGGCGCTGACGGTGGAGGTCGAGCTGGGCGGGGGCTTGGTGCTGCGCTCGCTCGATCGTGGCGCGCGGGCCCGCTTCATCCGCGAGGAGGACCGGCTGGTCTTCTTTGAGGCCCGGGGGGCGAGGAGCTCGCTGGTGTGGGCGCTGCGGCTGGCGCTGCTGCGGGTGCCCTTTGAGCTGGCGGATGATCTGCGTTGGTCGGATCGCGTCGATCGGCGCGACTTCGCGCCGCGCTGGCGGCAAGCGCTGCTCGACCTGACGGCGCCGATCCGCGGCGATGGCATGCTGGTGATCGACTACTGCATGCGCCGCGAGGGGCGGGCGCTGACGATCTGCGGGGCTTCGCGGGCGCGAGGGCGGGGCGGGGCGCCGCTGGTGGAGTCGCTGGTGCGGCTGGGGGAAGAGCGCGGGATCGAGCGCGTCGAGGTGCGGGCGTTCGGGCGCGAGGTGAAGGCGACGCGGGTGGACACGGCGGAGGCGGCGGCATGAGGGGCGCGGGGCGGGGCGGCCATGGGGCGCTGAGGTTGGCGTTGGCGCTGGCGTTGGCGCTGGCGGCAGGGGCGGCGGGGGCGGCGGACCCATCGGGTCACTACCAGCGCTCGTATGACCTCGAGGCGAGCGGCGAGATCGAGCGGGCGCTGCTCGCCCTCGATGAGGTGGACGCGGCCGAGCGGGCGACGTACTTCTTCCGGCTGCGCCGGGGTTGGTTGCTCTACCTGGCGGGCCGACACTGGGACGCGATGGAGGAGTACCGGCGGGCGAGCCGGCTGGCGCCGCTGGCCGTGGAGGCGCAGCTCGGGCTCAGCCTGCCGCAGATGGCGCTGCGCCTCTGGCTGGACGCGCGGGTGACCTTGGAGGGGGCGCTGGCGCTCGATCCGAAGGGGTACATGGTGCGGAGCCGCTTGGCCTATGTCGACTACAACCTCGGCCGCTTCGCCAGCGCTGAGCGGCTCTATCGCGAGCTGCTGATCGCGTACCCCTCCGACGTGGAGATGCGGGTGGGGCTGGCGTGGTCGCTCTTCAAGCAGGGGGCGGTGGGGGCGGCGATGGCCGAGTTCAAGGCGGTGCAGCGGGTCGCGCCGCGCCACCCCTTTGGCCAGCCGCCGACGCCCGGGGCCGCGGGCGGGGGGCGGTAGCTGGGCGATCACGGGCTCGCGCGATCGATCTGTTGCAGCTCGGTGCGGGTGGTGTGGAGGCAGCGGCGGGCGACGGCGTACCACTCAAGGACGGCGCCCTCGGGCACGTGGACGCCGTCGAGGGCGGCGACGCCGTTGCTGGCCGTGGCGCTGCCGAGGGCGGTGAAGGGGCCGCGGCCGGCGCCGAGCAGGCGGACGGGCAGGGTGAACTCGTTGCGCTCGTCGGTGTAGGAGGCGTCGCGTTTGGGGCTGTAGGTCTCGACGTAGAGCTCTTGGCGGGAGGGGGCGAAGCTCCAGATCCGCATGTAACCGAGGCCGCCGTTGGTCTTGGACTGCTCGACGACGATCGGTCGCTCGGGATCTTGCGGATCTGGCTCGCTGCGCTGGAAGTCTGAGAGCATCGAGTGGATGGTGTGGCCGTCGTAGTCGTCGCTGCGGCGGGCGTCCTGGTTGACGTGGCCGGAGGCCATGATCTGGACGTTGGGGACGCCGGCGAGGGCGGCGTGGAGGGCCTTGCCTTGGCTGCTGAGGCCGCCGCTGCTGGTGACGATGTAGTGCGAGGCGACGACGCCGAGGGCGCGCGGGTGGGACTCGAAGACGCGGCGCACCCAGGTCATGAGGGCGGGGTCGGGGGCGGGGTGGAACTGGAGGCTGACGACCACGAGATCGAGCTCGCCGGCGCGGAAATAGACGTAGTTCTCGTCGTTGTCGCCGTCGTAGTTGCCGCCGTAGTAGGCGCGGCCGGCGAAGCGATCGACGCCGAAGTGAGCGTTGGCTTGGTCGGTCTGCTCGGGCTCGTCCTTGGGGTATTGGTCGTGGTTGCCGAAGGCGGCGGCGTAGGGGATGCCGCTGGGGAAGGCGGGGTCGCTGAAGTCTTCGAGGATCCCGAGGGCAGCGCTGGCGCGGGACCATTGGGCGGGCTGATCGGCGTTGTTGATGATGTCGCCCAACGTGATGAGGCCGATCACGCCGCGCTCGTGACGGTGCTCCCAGGCCCAGCGGGTCTGGGCGCGGAAGTAGTCGGGATCATCAGGCTCGGGGCGCGACGGCGGGCTCGCGTCGCGGGTGTAGTACTGGGTGTCGGGGAGGGCGACGACGGTGAAGTCGTCGGCGGGGGTGAGGGCGCGGGCGAAGAATTCGACGGTGATCGGCGCGCCCTCATCCGGGAGGCGGGGATCGTCGACGTCGAGCTCGAGGCGCCAGGTGTCGCGAGCGCCCGGGAGGGCGCGGGGGAGGCGCAGGCGGGGCGCTGGGCCGTGATCGAGGTGGGCGCCGGGGGCGACGGCGAGGGCGCCTTGAGCTGTCCCATCGGCCAGACCGAGGCGGTCGACGACGGGCTCGGCGGCGTCGAGGGGGTAATGCGCGGCGAGGCCGTCAGGCGCGGGCTCGCTGCTGTACATGGTCGCTCGCAGCTCCGCTTCGGTGAGGGCGCGGGCGTAGATCCGCACCTCGTCGAGGGCGCCGACGAGGCCGCCCGCGGGCTCATCCGCGGAGTTAAAGGCAGCGCCGAGGCCGATCGGCTGGATCGAGTCGCTGCGGGGGGTGGCGCCGACGGTGGCCTCGGCGTCGAGCTCGCCGTCGAGGTAGAGCCGCCAGGTGGCGCCGTCGTAGGTCGCGGCGACGTGGTGCCAGACGCCCCATTGCAGCGGGGTGTGGCCGTAGATCGGGTGGTTCGCGCCGGCCTCCATGTCCTCGAAGTCGGCGCCGAGCACGTCGCCGAAGATGCCGAGGGCGTAATTGACGTCGGTGGCGTCGCCGTCGGCCTCACCGCGGCCTTTGGTGATCAGCGGGGTCATCTTGAGGCCGCCGACGCCGGTGCCCGCGAGCTGGCCGCGGTCGTCGCGGCGCACCCATGCCTCGAGGGTGAAGGTGGTGAGGCCGAGGTGCGAGCTCGGGGGGATCCGCACGCGGCTGGCGCCGTCGAAGCGCAGCGCGAGCGCGTCGGCCGGGAAGTGCTCGTCGCAGGCGGGCGGGTCGATCGGCGGGGGCTCGGTGGTGGCGGAGCTCTCTGCGGCGGTGGCCGCGGGGCCGTCGCTCTCGGCGGCCGTGGTGGCGTCAGGGGGGGGCGCGTCGGTGGTAGCGGTGGCGCTGCCGCTGGAGCTCCCGCCGGTCGATGCCTCGGTGGCGCCGTCTTGCGGGCTGGCGCCGTCGTAACAGGCGATGGGGGCGACCAGGCAGGCGAGCAGGGCGGGGCGCTTCACTCGGTAAGGGTGCGAAAACGCCCGCGGGCTGTCAATGGCTTGGAGCGCGGATCATTGGCGGCCGGCGCGCTTCCTACGGCCGCGGGGGAGGGCCTCACTTATGGTCGTAAGGACAGGTTGATGGGGGGCCCTGCGCGGCCCCGGCGAGCCACGCGCGCAGCTTGTCGCCGTCCGGGCGCGCTCCGTCAGCGTCGAGGGCGTCGGCGGCGGCGAGGAGGAGCGGGCGGGCGCGCGCGGGATCGTCGGCCCAGTGGGCGCAGGCGAGGAGCGCGGCGACCTCGGCTCGGTCCCGCGGGGAGGAGCCGGCGCGGAGCCGCTCGGCGCGCTCTAGCAGGGCGATCGCGCCCGGGCGCTCGCCGCGGCGGTAGTGGATGTCGCCGAGCTGGACGAGCGCGTAGGCGAGGGCGTGGTGGTCCGGGCCGAGGCCGCGCTCCCAGGTGCTGAGGGCAGAGCGGAGGAGCGGCTCGGCCTCGTCGTCGCGGCCGAGCTGGTGGAGGAGGGTGCCGAGGTTGTTGAGCGAGGCGGCGATGTCGGGGTGGTCCGGCGGCAGGGCGCGCTCGCTGTGCGCGAGGGCGCGGCGGTGGTAGGCGAGGGACTCGTCGAAGCGGCGAGCGCCGTGCATGAGCACGCCGAGGTTGTTGAGCGAGGAGGCGATGTCGGGGTGGTCCGGCCCGAGGGCGCGCTGGCGGATCGCCAAGGAGCGCTGGTAGTAGCCGAGCGCTTGGTCGTAGCGCTCGTCGCTGCTTTCGGTGTTCCCCAGCCAATTGAGGGCCATGGCGACGTCGGGGTGATCGCCGCCAGCGGCGCGGGTGAGCACGGCTTCGGCGCGCTCCAAGAGGCGACGCGCCTCTTCGTAGTCGCCCTGGTGGAAGCGGCTGCGGCCGGCGTCGAGGAGGAGGCGGCCGAGCTCGGGGTCCTCGCCGAAGGGGCGGCGCAGCTCGATCGCGGCGTCGAGCCGCGCGGCGCCCTCCTCGAAGCGCCCGTGAGCGGTGAGCAAGGAGCCGAGGTTGGCGAGCAGATCGATCTCGAGGAGCACCGCGTGGCCGCGGCCGAAGCGAGTGAGCGCCATCTCGGCGTGGCGCGCCCACTCGAGGCCAGGATCCTTGCGGTAGAGGCCGATCCCGTAGACCCGGACGAGCGCGCTGGCGGCGGCGGCGGCGGCGGCGTCGTGGCCGATCTCGCCGGCGAGGAAGTAGGCCGCGAGCAGCGAGTCGCGAGCGGCCTCGTTGTCGGCGAGGCGGTGCTGGAGGCGCCCGCGCTCGAGGTGCGCCTCGACGATGAGGGGCGGGTACGCGATCGCTCGCGCCTCGGCGAGCACGGCGCGCGCCTCGGCTTCGGCGTCGGCGAAGCGGCCTGCGCGGCCGATCGCGGTGAGCCGCGCGAGGCGCCCTCGCAGCGCGATCACGGCCTCGTCGACGGCGGCGTCGGCGAGCGGCGCGAAGGCGGCGGTGAGCCACACCGGCTCGGCGCAGAGCTCGACGGGGGGGAGCGCGGCGGCGCCGTGGATCGCGGCGGCGAGGCCGGTCGGGTCGGCGGCGGCGAGCACGTCGGTGAGGCCGCGCAGGTGATCGAGGCGCTCCGTGAGGCAGCGAGCGCGCGGCCCGGCGAGCGGATCGTTCGCGTCCTCGTGACATGCTGTCTTTTGAGACAGGATCCAACGCTGCGACCAGCGCTCGATCGCCGGCTCGACGCGGCGCCAAGTGTCCGCCGCGTAGGGGAGGCCGGTGGCGAGCAGACCGTCGCGAAGGGCGAGGCGGCGGGCGGGCCCCCAGAGCTGCTCGATAGGGGCGATGCGGGCGCCACAGCGCTCCTCTTCTCGGCGCTCGGCGACGCGCGCGCCGCCGAGGATCGCTGCGGCGACGGCGAGGGCGGTGCCCGTGATCCACCATGATCGCCACGATCGCTGCGGGCGCCGATCGATCACGTCGAGCAATTCGTCCATCGTCGGCCAGCGGCGCTCAGGATCCGCGGCGAGGCCGCGCTGGAGGGCCCTCCGCAGCCAGTGCGGCGCGGACGCGCCAGCCGGCGGCGGGGTGATGGCCCCCGAGCGCACCGCGCGGGCGAGCTCGACATAGGTCTCGCCCGCGAAGGGGCGGGCGCCGAAGAGGGCCTCCCAGAGGGCGACGCAGAAGGCGAAGATGTCGGCGCGCGCGTCGGTGGGCCCGCCGTCGTGCTGCTCCGGCGCCATGTAAGCGGGGGTGCCGACGATCGCGCCAGCGTAGGTGATCTTCGGCGCGAGCGCGCGGCTCTGGAGGCTAGGATCATCGACGTCGGCGGCGACGGCTCGATCGTCGGCGACGTGCGCGAGGCCGAAGTCGGTGACGACGACGCGGCCGTCTTCGCCGACGAGCACGTTGTCTGGCTTAGCGACGCGGAAGGCGCCCAAAACGGCGAATTCCGCCGTTTAGAGGGGGGGGCACCGCCGTTGCCTGGGCGTTGCCTGAGCGCGAATTCGCGGCGAGGTCGCGCAGGTCGGCGGCCTCACGCGCGAGCGTGACCTGCTGCGCGACTGCGCGGACCAAGAGGCCCTCGTGTGCGCGCGCCGGGGTATGGGTTACGAAGGATCTTCCGAGGGCTCGCTCCACGCTCGTGGAGTGGCGGGTCCCGCCGGCCTGTCAACGAGCCCGAGCGACCCGGTCGTCGAGCTCGAACACCCAGAAGAAGTTCTCCACGAGCACCGCAGGTGACGCGGACAGTACGAACCAGGCCGCCTCGATCTCGCGGCGAAACTCGCCCGGATCGGCGCGGATGTGCTCCTTCATCCACGCCTTGGTGCCCGGTCGGGTGCGATCGTAGTCGATGACGACCGAGCGGCCATCGGGCCCCAGCGCGCGACGGAGATCGGCGAGGTACGTGTTCGGCAGCTCGAGGTGATGGTACGCATCGCACAGGAACGCGACGTCGATCGACGCGGCCGGCTGCTCGCCGCCGTGTTCTGCATCCTCGTCGTCCGCTCGATCTCCGGTGCCCAGGAGAGGGGCTGGCGGCAACGCGGCGCTCCGGGTGAGCGAACCGGCTAGGTCGTGCTGAAGCCGCCGACCGCGAAGCCGCTCTTCGTCGCCGCGAGCGCGAACCTGAGGCCCACCGGCGGCGTATTCAGGTCCTCGAGCGACGCGCCGATCCCTTTCACGAGCCCCGCGGCCAGGCTCTTCACCTCGGCGATCGTCGTCGCGGCCGCCTCGCCAACCTTGATCGCCGGCTTCCCCTGGATCAGCGCCCCGACCACCGCCACCGACAGCGTCAGGAGCCCCCCTGAGACCTGGACCTCGAAGTCGATACGATCGTGCAGGAACATCAACGGCGGCCACGCCGGCTCGGCCTCGACCCGCGCCCGCGGCAACACACCGAGCAGCTCCGTGAGGCTGACGATCAGCTGATGGACGAGCGGCTCACAAGGCCGCCGGAGCAGCTCTCGCTTCGCTGAACCGGCCTCGAAGTGCGCCGCCAGGGCAGGTCGCGCCCCCAAGCTCCGCAGACGGAGCAGCAGCGTCCCCTCCTTCGGGACCGAGAGGGCATGGACGTAGGGGTCGCTCTTCCCGGGCGCGAACGCGACCGGGTAGACCTTCTCCTCGACCGCGCCGCTTTGCCCCTTGATCTGCGCCTGCAGGCCCAACGCCACGAGCCCCCGCGTCTGCCCCGACGAGAGGATCACTTTGACCGAGTACACGCCTGACTTGAGCTCGGCCGCGTAATCCCCCTGCGCGTCGGTCTTGCCGCTCGCCACCGGATCGTCGAGCGGCTCCTGCTCGATGAAGATCTCCGCCCCTGGGACTGGTTCTCCGAACGCCATCTCACACCTCCGCCACCATAATCACACGAGATCACGGGCCGTCGAGTCGACCCACAGCGCAACCAAAGCGCCCCTCTAACCGCGCGAGCTGCAGTCACAGCGCGCACCAAAGGCGCCGCGCGTGGCCGCTCCAGCGGGCCCCGCCGAGCGGTCGCCGCGATCGTCCCGCGCGCCGTCGCGATCGGCTGGTGGCTACACCGGCTGGAGCGTCGCTAGCGATCCGTGGCGGGCCGCGGCCCGATCCGCGGCCGCGGCCGCGGCCGCGTCGGCCCCAGCCGCTCCCACGCGATCGGCACCAGCACAGGCCCGCCCCCCGGCAGCGCGACCTTCACCGCCGTTGGCCGTCGCCGGGTGAGGCGCTCGCCGAGCTCGCTCGCCGACATCGCGTCGACCTGGCCGAGGAGATCGCGGAGCGCCGTCGGGTCGTTTCGCCAGCGCAGGAGCTCGGTCGCCGGCTGAGTCCGCACCGCCGCGGCGCGGCGCCACGGATCCTCGGCGGTGAAGAACTCGCGGTCGTAGACGAAGCCCGAGCTCGGCAAGAGAGACGCCGCCGCCACCACCACCGCATCGAGATCGCCGAGCGCCGCGAGTAGCTCGCTCGAGGCGCCGAAGCAGGTGTCGACCACCACCAGCGCGGGCGCGAAGCAGCGGATCGCCGCCGCCACCTCGGCGGCCGGCCGGGCGAGGTAGTCGGGCGGCTCACCGTGGCCGGCGACGATCACCGCGGCGGCCCGCGACTCCCCGCACACGAACCCCTCGAGCGGGTGATACGCGCATCGCCCCTCCGGGCAGCGCGCGCGGAGCTGCGGCGCGCGCTCGGAGTAGAGGACGGCCACATCGGCCGGCGGATCCTCCGGCGGCGCCCCGTCGCCGAGCGGGCGGCCGCGGAGGTCGAAGTCTCGCGCGCCGCGCTCGCGGTCCCAGACGAGGAGCCCGTTGCGATCCATGGGGCTCCGCGCCAGCACTCGCCCGTCGGCGCCGACGAAGGTCGCCCGCCCGGCATACGACGCGCGGATCGACGGCACGCCGAACTCGACCGAGCGGAGCACCTGGATGGCGAGGAATTGCTGGAGCGCGCGCTCGCTGGCCAGCCACTGATCGCCAGCGAGTACCACCCAGAGCTCGCCACCCGCCGCGACGCCGTCGCCGAGGAGCTCGCGCGAGAGCCCCTCGCCGCAGATCAGCGCGACGATCGATCGCCCTGCGACCGCGAGCGGCGCCCGCAGGCTGCCCGAGCGATAGGGCGTCTGCCCCAACCCGAGGAACCGCCGCTCCGCGACCGGGAGGAAGGCCTGCTTGGCCCGGCTTGCGAGCACGCGCCCGTCGGCCGCCACGGCGACCGCCTGATTCTGTCGCACCCCGCTCGGGAGCGAGGTCATGAGCCCGATCAGGTGCTCGGCCGGCTCCCCGGGGAGGAGCGGCGGGAGCACGACGCCGCCGCCTGGCCCCTCCGCTAGGAGCGGCCGGAGATCGAGCGCCGTCTCCGGCCAGATGAGCAGGTCGACGCCGCCCGGCAGCGTGTGCGGGAGCGCGACTATCGAGGTGGTGTGGAGCGCGGCGATCCCCTCGAGCCGCTCGGCTTTGCCGTCGGCGATCGGCGGCGCGAGGCCGAGCGCAACGAGGATCACCGCGCTCGGGATCGCCAGCCGCCAGCGCCGGCTCGCCGCCGCCTCGCCGATCGACGCCGCCGCGAAGAGGCAGGCGAGGACGAGCGGCCACCAGCCGACGAGCGCGAGCGCCCGGAGCACCGGCTCCACGGTCCACTGCGTGTTGAGCCAGTCGTCGACGCAGGCGTTGCTGGTCGCGTAGCTCAGGAGCTCGCCCCCCGCCCAGGCGAGCGGGACCCAGAAGCGGGCCGCCAGCCGCCCGTGAAAGATCCCATGGCCTGCGCCGAGGGCGACCGCGTAGGGGACCGCCAGGATCATCGCCTCGCCGAAGCGGAGCGCGACCATCCCCGCCATCGTGTAGTCGAACATCAAGAGGTTGCCGTCCCACATCCACGGGAAGGCGATCATGCAGGTGACCCCGTGAGCCGCCACGACCGCGGCCGCTGCCGCGAGCCACGAGCGCGTCCGATCGAGCGCCGCCGTGTACGCGGCGATCGCCAACCAGGCAGCGAGGGCCACCTCGGGCCACGAGAGGGCAGCGCCGAGGAGGACACTGGCGAGGGCGTAGAGGCCGGACGTCTCAAGTCGAGCGGAGAACAGGCGAGGTGGCATGGGCAGACGCGGCTCCACGCACCGCGATCATAGAATCATATGAGAATCATAGAATCATCGGCGGCCGAGCGGCGAATCGAAGTCTGCGCCTTTCCTCCCGGGAAATGCGCCTGGACTCAGGAGCGCCCGCCAGCGAGCGACCGCCTCTGCGCGCGCGAGCTGCACGCGATCACGCTCAAGCTAATTCGATCCCGGGCGGACCATTTCGCGACCCCTTGCAGGCGGTCCGGAGACATGACCACAATGGCCACAGACGACGGCGCGAGCGCTCGCGCGGGGGGGTTGCGGATGCGGACGAAATTCTCGAAGTACACCTCGAGCCTGGCCCTCGCGGCTGTGCTGTCGGCCTGCGCAGGCGGCACAGGCGGCACGGGCGGCGGCGATCAGGCCTTGCGGGATCACCTGAAGGAGACCTGGGGGATCGCGCTCTCCCAGTTCGACAACCTCGACACCCTCGTCGGCGAGGACGGCACCCAGGTCTTCTTAGACGACGGTGTGATCACGGTCGACGGTCTCGGCGAGTACGAGGTCTCGACAGAGACGATCATCAGCCCCGCGTCGCAGGGCGGTCAGGTGTCCTTCTTCGTCTCCAACCCCGACCTCAGCGACCAGCGCTACTTCCTCTACGACCAGGTCGAGAACTACATCACCATCGGCGACCTGACCCGCGGCGTCGCGGTGTCGAAGAACCCCGACGGCACCTACGACGTCTGGGCCTTCGACGGCGACGCGATGGACAGCTTCTCGACGGTGCCCAACGGCTTCGAGGCCCTGAAGCTGGTCGAGCAGTACAACGAATTCAAGACGCTCCCGCCGTACCTGCTCTTGACGGCCTTCGCCGCCGCTCACAACGCGACCCCCGAGGCCCGCATTCCCCTTTGTAATATCAACAACTCCTGCCCCAAGGGGCAGTTGGCCGCGCAGCCGCCCGTATGCGAGCTATTCAAGGAGTTCTGCGACTGCGCTGCGTGCCTCGTGCTCGACCGCCAGGGCGCCTGTGATCTCTGCCCGGATCTCTGACCACGCGCTTCGATCGCGTCGCCCGCGGGCGCTCGTGCTGGCGCTCCTGCTCGCCGGCTGCGCTCGCGAGCCGGCGGGCCCCGAGGTCTTCGGCCTCCACGCGGTGTGGTTCGAGGGGTCCGGCGACGAAGATCGCGAGGCGATCGATCGCTTCCTCGCCTGCCTGATCGAGGGCTCGACGCTGAACCATTATTGGCAGGGCGAGGCGCGGGTCGAGCTGCGCGGCTCGTTCACCCTGCCGCCGCCGGGCGCGCCGCTCGACTGGGACGCGCTCGCGCCCGCGTGGATCGAGCCGCAGATCGGCGCGGCCCTGCCGACGCCGCGGGCGGACGAGACACCGCTCTACCTGGTCTTCGGCGGCCACCCCGACGTGTGGGTCGGCGCCTGCGGGCGCAATTCGGTGGCGACGATCGTCGGGCGCCGCGCCGGCGTCGGCGTCGTCCGCACCAACCCGCTCTGCTGGCCCACCGGCGATCGCCTGCGCACCGAGACCCAGATCGCCGCCCACGAGATCGTCGAGACCGTCGATCGCGCCCTCGGCCACGGCACCTGCGCGGGCGGCGGGACCTGCCGCGGCCGCTCGATCTGCGAGGGCTACTGCGACACCTTCATCGGCCTTGAGTGCCCGGGCGCGCCGACCGGCTCCTTCGTCGGCTGTGAGGATCGAAGGGTCGACGGCTGGGTGATCCAGCGCTTCGGCTACGAGGGCCGCGACCCCGACCGCTGCGACGCCTGCATCGAGTGCGACTTCACGCCGGAGGTCTGCCCGGCCGATCGCCCCGAGTGCGGCCAGGAGCAGGGCTCATGAGCGAGGGCGCGGTCGTCACCGGGCGACGCCCGTCCATCGCCGCCCCCTCGGCGCGACGCCCACTTGCGGTACAAGGGGGAGCGTGAGCCGACTCGCCTCACTCCGCCGCGTCGCCCGGGCCGCCGGCGCCCTCGCCTGGACAGCCGCCGAGTTTGTCGCCCTCGAGGCGAAGCTGCTCGCGCAGACGGGCGATGTCGACGCGGAGGCCGAGCGAGAGCTCCAGCGCTGGTGTCGCGGGCTCCTCCGCCTCGGCGGCATTGAGCTCCGGATCGACGGCGCGTGCGAGCCCGCCCGCCGCGGCCGCCTCGTGATCGCCAACCACCGCAGCGCCTACGACATCGTGATCCTCTACGCCCTCTTCGGCGGCTCGATGCTCAGCCGGGCCGAGGTCGCCGGGTGGCCGATCTTCGGCCACGCCGCCCGCCGCAGCCAGACGATCTTCGTCGATCGGTCCTCGCCCCAGAGCGGGTTTCGGGCGATCCGATCGATCCGAGAGGCGCTCCAGCGCGGACGCACCGTCACCGTCTTCCCGGAGGGGACGACCTTCGCCGGCGACGACCTCCGCCCCTTCGCCGCCGGCGCCTTCGCGGCCGCCCGCGGCCTCGACGTCGACGTGGTCCCCGTCGGCCTCGCCTACCCAGCCGGCACCGAGTACGTCGAGGACTCGATCCTCGATCACATCACCAACCTCACCGGCCGCCGTCGCGTCCCCGTCGGCGTGGCCATCGGCGCGGCGCGTCGGCCTGAGGGGAAGCCCGACCGACTCCTCCGCGAGTGCGAGGCCGAAGTGACCTCGCTGATCGCGCGGGCGCGCGCGCGGCTCTGATCCCGCGCGCCGGGTATCGGCCACGGACCTGCCGCGAACGACACATCCAGCGCGACGATGTCGGCTGCCGATCCGCTCCGGCGAGGAGCTGCTCTGGGACGACGCCGCCGCCCTCGACCAGCCCGGCTGGGGAGCAGGTGAGCGCGAGGGCGGGCGACATTTCGCGAGACTACTGGCGAGGGCGGCGCGCTGCTAGAGGTCGAGATGAGCGCGCGAGCGCGAGCGCGAGCGCCCGTAATTCGGCGGTCGAGGGCCCGGGCGCTGCGTCGTCGCCCCAGCGGTGCCGTATAGTCTGCGGGATGACGCGCCTCTTCGAGCTGGAGCGACTACATAACATCTGTCGCGGGGTCGTAGGTTCACCGATGGAGGCGCTGCCCGAGGCGCTCGCGGCGGCGCTGAGCGCGGCCTATCCGGGTCATATTAACGAGGAGCGGCCGCTGCGCTGGATCTGGAGCTTGGTCGGCGGTATGACCGGGGCGATGACGGTGCTGCACGGGTCGCTGACGGAGTACTTGGTGCTCTTCGGCACGCCGCTGGGCAGCGAGGGCTTTAGCGGGCGCTACCCGCTGGACGTGCACGACTTTGTGCTGGCGGGCGAGATGACGATCTACCGCGAGGAGGACCCGACGCGGGTGATCCGTTGGGTGGCGGGCGACTACGCGCTGCTGGAGCAGGGGCGCGCGCAGGGGGTGAAGCTCGATCCAGGGACGTGGCTGCTCGAGTACGCGCACGGGCCCGTGGCGCGCTGCCTGCCGATGGCGCTGAGCGACACGGTGTTCTCCGCGCTCGACGGCACGACGATCGCGGAGACATTCAAGTCGTACGCCCGTTCGACGCTGCGAGAGCTGCTGGCGGGCAAGATCTGAGCGGCGCGCTCGCCGTCATGGGGCCCGTTCATCGCCAGATCTGGCGCATGTGCTCGTGGTGCGCGGCGGCGCGGGCGGGTTGGCTGCGACAGGCGATATGTCCGTCGGGGCGGAGCAGGTAGAGGCACTCGGAGGCGGCGCCGCAGCGGCGGTGGCAGATCGCCGCGCGTTGGAGCTCGTGCGCGAGGGTGAGCCCGCAGGGCCAGCTCCGATGATCAAGACGTCGGCTCCGGGGGCGATCATGGGGCGACGATCGCGTCATTCGGCGGCCCTTGGGCCTTCCTGTAAGGTAGCTGCGGAGGTGTCGGGTATGGCGGGACGTAAGGGGTCGATCTCTTCTTTGTGGGGCGTGGCGGCGGCGGCGATCGTCGGGCTCTCGGGCTGTAGCGGCGGCGGCGGCGGCGGCGACAGCGAGACCGACGCGACCACCAGCGGGTCGACGACGATGATGGTCCAAGAGACAGGGACGAGCGGGACGACGGAGGCGCCGATGATCACCGAGAGCGGGGGCACGGCGAGCGCCGGAGAGTCGACCTCGTCGACGACGACCCAGCCGAATACGACGTCCTCGCCAGACGAGGATCCAGAGTGCGGCGACGGCGCCGTGGATCTCGGCGAGGAGTGCGACGACGGGGCCGAAAACGGGCCAGGAAAGGCGTGTAAGGCGGACTGTACGGCGAATTTCTGCGGTGACGACGACAAAGGTCCGGGAGAGGAGTGCGACCTCGGCGTGGAGAATCAAGACGACGGGCTGTGTAAGAGCGATTGCACGCTTGCGAGCTGCGGGGACGGGGTGGTCCAGCCAGGTGAGGGCTGCGACGACGGCAACGAGGTAGATGACGACGATTGCTCCAATTCATGCAAGCTGACGAGCTGCGGGGACGGGGCGGTGCAGCCGCCAGAGCTCTGCGACGACGCCAACGCCGACAACAGCGACGGGTGCACGGACTTCTGCCTGCTCCCCGCCTGCGGGGACGGGTACGTGCAGCCTACGGCGGGAGAGGAGTGCGATGACGGGCTCTCGAATGACAATAACGCGGACTGCACGGCGTTGTGCATCAACGCGGTGTGCGGGGACGGGCTCTTGCATACCGAGGGCAAGGGCAGCGAAGAGTGCGACGACGGCAACAGCGCGGAGGACGACGCCTGCTCCAACCAGTGCGTGGCAGCGACCTGCGCGGACCAGCTCAAGAATAACGGGGAGAGCGACGTTGACTGCGGGGGATCCTGCGAGGCGTGCGCGCTCGGGCAGTCGTGCGGGCTCGACTCGGAGTGCGCGTCGAAGATCTGCGAGCAGGGGGGCTGCATCTTGCCGCGGAGCTGCGCGCACCTGCTGGATAAGGACGAGACGTCGCCGTCGGGCAGCTATGTGATCGATCCGGACGGCGCAGCGCCCGCGGCGCCCTTTGAGGTGTATTGCGATATGGTGACGGCCGGCGGCGGTTGGACGATGATCGGCAACCTGCACAGCAACCGGATCCCGGGGTCGATCTTCCGCGGGCAGCGCTTCTTCACGGCGGCCTGGCAGCAGCAGCTCGGGGGGCATGCGGTGACGACGAACGACCAGCTCTCGCTGTCTCAGGACGTGTTCGGCATGCTCGACGCGAAGGACTTGATCAGCGCGGCGGGAGAGCTGCGCTACTCATGTAATGACCAGAGCCGGAGCCTGAGCGGGGACGCGTACTGGACGCCGACGGCGGGGGAGTGGACGGAGCTGCTGACGTCGCTGATCTATAGCCCGAACTCGAAGACGGCGGAATTCTCGGCGAACGGCGGCGCGTTCGCGCCGGGTTCGGTGTATCCGACGGCGGCGAACCTGCATACGTACGGGTGCTGGCATATTTGCGGGAGCTGCGGGCCGGCGCAGCAGCAGCAGTCGTTCCAGGTGGGGATCTGCGGCACGCCGCCGAGCCAGGGCGACAACAGCCTGGCTAACCTGCGGCAGATCGCGATCGGCTACCACGACGGCTACCAGCAGCTCCGCCTAGAGTGTACGGCCGATACTCCGAACAATACGCCGATCCTGAACGGTACCTGGCAGGCGTGGGTGCGCTGAGCGCGGGCATGGGAGGGTGAGCGCGAGCGCTCGCGACAACTCCAACTCGATGGACGCCGACGCGCCCAGAAGCGCCGTCCATGCGCTAATTTTCGGACATCGACCGAAAGCGGGAGAATCGGCCCATGAGCAACCTCGGCCGCCTGCACCTCGTCCTCGCCCTCCTCGTCGCCGTCGCCTGTAGCGGCGACTCGGGCGGCACCACCGCCACCCTCTCGGGCGGCGCGACGACCACCGCCACCGCCACCACCGCCACCACGAGCGCCTCCGGGACCACCGCCACCTCGGCCGAGAGCGAGAGCTCGACCTCCGTCGCCTCGACCGGCGCCACCGCCTCCACCACCGTCGACGACACCGGCGGCCTCAAGCTCGACGTCGGCGCCCTCAAGGACCTCGGCGGTGGCGGCACCGACGAGGGCTGCAAGAAGATCGACTTCCTCTTCGTGATCGACAACTCCAACTCGATGGCCAACGAGCAGCAGCTCCTCGTCGACGCCTTCCCCGACTTCATCGCGGCGATCGAGGACGGCCTGCCAGTGGCCACCGACTATCACATCGGCGTGACGAAGACCGACATCTTCGGCTTCGACGAAGACCCGACGCCCGACCCCCAGAACCCCTGCCCCTACGTCCTCGGCGGTCTGCTCGCCACCGCCACCCCGGCCGCCGCCAAGACCGGCACCGGCGCCTCTTGCAACTTCGCCTCGGGCGAGCAGTACATGACCGGCGGCCCCGCGCTCGCCGCCGAGTTCGCCTGCGCCGCCGCCGTCGGCACCAAGGGCAACACCGGCGAGTACCAGGCCGGCGCCACCCTCGCCGCCCTCTCGGACGCGCTCGCCCAGCCCGGCGCCTGCAACGAGGGCTTCCTCCGCGACGACGCCCTCCTCATCGTCACCCTGATCACCGACGAGGACGACGACTGGAGCGACCCTGACAACGCCCAGGCGTGGTTCGACGGCGTCGTCGCCGCCAAGGACGGCGTCGAGACCAACATCGTCTTTCTCTTGATCTCCGGCGGCGAGCCCAAGTGGCCGGGCTGCGGCCCGCTCGACTTCAACACCAACACTGGCGCGGACGCGAGCACCAAGCTCACCGAGTGGGCGACCAAATTCACCAACCACCAGCTCGGCAGCGTCTGCGAGGCCGGCTACGCCGGCGACCTCTCCGCCGCGCTCGCCATCATCGCTACCGCCTGTGAGGAGTTCACCCCGCCCAGCTGATCCTCGCCAGGCCGCCCAGCTATCCCGGCGTCGCAGGGATCTGCCTCGCGGCCGACGAGGAGCAGGAGGGTGCCGGCAAGACCCGCATCGCGCTCGAGTACGCCTACACCCGCGCCGCCCACTCATCGACCGCCGCGCGCTGGATGCTCTATCGTCCCGAGCATCGTACGAGCACATCTTCGCGACGCTCGACGGCGCGAGCACGATCGAGGACTCACGATGGCCAAGACCCCCAAACACAGCCCCACTGGATTCGTTCTCGGAGACCCTGACGCGCGCGTGCGATGGACGCCCGCCGCCCTCAAGAAGGTGCTCCCGCGCAGAGAGCTCGCGCTCAAGCCGCCGAAGGTCCCGCCCATCGAGAGCGTGCTCGAATACGTACGAGCAGACGCGCAGGCCATCTCCCCAGCGCTGCGCGCGACGCAGGACGCGACGCGCGACGCGTTCGACGCGGGTCTCGCGTGGCTGCAGGTGCAGGGTCAGGGCGAAGCCGCGCTCGAGTCGATGGCCGCGCTGTACGCGGGCTGCCCGAGCTCGATGGGGCACCTGGTCGACCTGTGGTGCACGCGATTCGGCGCAGCGTATGCGCTGCGGGCGCTGTGCGCGGGGTGGGCGATCGCGCCGCGCGTGATCGAAGGAGAGCGGGTGTCGCTCGAGCTTCCGTGGGGAGATCCGGGCAACTTCGGGACGAGGCCGCACACGATCGCGCCGTTTGCGCTCGGTCCCACGCCGGCCGATCGCCGCGTGGACTGGGGCTCGGGCTACGCGTGGCGACAGCTGAAGGCGCACCTCGCAGCGCTGCCCGACGACGAGTGGGAGGGGTGCGTCGCGGTCGCGGACACGCTGCGACGCGACGCCGCGCCGCTGACGCAATCGTGGCTCGCGCTGGCGTTTTGCGAGCGCCCCGAGTGGGGCGAAGAGCTCGCGGCGACGGCGGCGAGCTCGAGGGTCGGCGCGTTCGAGGTCCTGTGCATGGTGGTGCGCACGCCCGCGAACATCCCGTGGGTTCGCGACGGCGCGTACTACCGCGACCTCGAGCCCGCGCTGTACTCGATGCTGGCGGCGATGGGCCCCAACGCTGCGCCGTTGTTGATCGAGGCCGCGCGCAGAGCGAGCTCGACGCCCAACCTCAAGTCCATGGTCGCTGCACTCTCGATGATCGACACGGACGCGTCGCTGCGCGCGCTGCTCGAGTTCGCGCGCTCACAGCCGAAGCTCGCGGCGGTGCCCGACGCGCTCGCCGCAGAGTACGGTGCGGAGCGCATCCGAGCGCTCAGCGCGAGTTGAGCGGCGCCGTACGCCCGGCCGTTTCGCAGAACGCTCGCAAGGAGCGGAGCCAAGCTCGGGGCGTTCTCGGCCCCGCTCGGCGTCATCGCTGAACGCGCGCTCCGCCTCCTGCTGGGCCGACGCGCTGCTCTTCGCCTTCTCCTCATCAGCCTCCCGGCCAGGCAAAAACCAGGCAGTGCGTCACGAAGTCTGGAGAAGGATGAAGCTGCCAAAACACACTTAAATCACATAGCTGAAACCTTCATTGCGACCCAGTGGGCTGAGAGGCCCACCCGGCCAAGGCTGGCCACCAGCCGGAACCGAGTGTTGCGCGGCGTCGGGTAACCGGCGGCGTGAAGCGTACACAGGGAGCGCGCGGGCCGTGTATGGAGCCCCGAAACTTTTGTCGTCGGGGAGGCCGACGCGGTTGCCAGCGCGGAAGGCGAGACCTCGGCGCCGAGATGGCCTGGCGCATGAGGCTCCCCGGGGTCTGAGACCACGGCACGCGCGCGAGGGGTCGACCAGGAACGTGAGAGGCCCTGTCGTCTCCGCGGAAGAGCGGTAGGCGCTGGCGAGGGAGACCGAAGCACGCGCCGAAGGGCGGCAGGGAGTCGGAGCGCCTCATAGTACCGAGGAAGCGGGGGAACCTGCCCGATGGGACCCCGTGGAGGGAAGGGGGCGCCGAGTCAGAGAACCGAGCGAGGGAACGATGTCTGGGATCAAGAACCCGGGGAGCATCTCAACGAAACAAGCACGGATAGCGAACATCGCACGGCAGCGCCCGGATCAGGCGCTCACGCCGCTGTCACACCACATCGACCTGGACTGGCTGCGAGAGGCCCACCGACGGACGCGTAAGGACGCGGCGCCGGGGATCGACGAGCAGACCGCCGCCGACTACGAGAAGGAGCTGGAGGCCAACCTCCAGAGCCTGCTCGATCGCGCGAAGTCCGGGACGTACCGCGCCCCGCCTGTCCGGCGGGTGGAGATCCCCAAGGGGGGACGGGAAGACCCGACCGATCGGGATCCCGACCCACGAGGACAAGGTGCTCCAGCGGGCGGTGGTGATGGTCCTTGAGCCGGTCTACGAGCAGGAGTTCTTCGACTTCTCGTACGGCTTCCGCCCGGGGCGCTCGGCGCACCAAGCGCTGGAGACCTTGTGGCGCGGGCTCATGAGCCTGGACATCGGCTGGGTGCTGGACGTGGACGTCCAGAGCTTCTTCGATACGCTGGACCACCGCGTCTGCCGGGAGCTGCTGCGCGAACGGGTGAGCGACGGGGTGATCGTACGCCTCGTCGGGAAGTGGCTCAACGCGGGAGTGCTCGAGGGCGGCGTCAAGCGTCGACTGTCCTCGGGGACACCTCAGGGCGGCGTGATCTCGCCGCTCTTGGCGAACATCTACCTGCATCACGTGCTCGACAGGTGGTGGACGGAGGACGTCCTGCCCCGCCTCCGGGGGAGGGCGATCCTGATCCGCTACGCCGATGACTTCGTCATCGGCTTCGAGCTCGAAGAAGATGCACGTCGCGTGCACGCCGTGCTCCCGAGACGTTTTGGGAAGTACGGGCTGACGCTTCACCCCGACAAGACCCGGCTGCTCCGCTTCGGCTCCCGAAGCGAGCAGAACGGGCCCTGGGGCCGGAGCATCGGGGTCGAGTCCTTCGACTTCCTCGGCTTCACCCACCACTGGGGGAAGACGAAGAAGGGGACGATCGCCGTGCAACGACGGACGATGCGGGCTCGCTTCTCGCGAGCCCTGCGGGCGGTGTCGATCTGGTGCCGCCAGCATCGCCATAGGAGGGTCGCCGAGCAGGCGCAGCATCTGGCGCGCAAACTGCACGGCCACTACGCGTACTACGGCATCACGGGCAACATGCGCGTCCTCAGCAGCTTCCACCGGCGGGTGCTCTTCGTCTGGCTGAAGTGGCTGAGCCGGCGATCGCAGCGGGCCAGGATGACGTGGGAGGTCTTCTCCAAGGAGGTCTTGGAGAGACATCCGCTCCCCGCGCCGAGGATCGTCCGATCATCCATGCGCGCAGCGAAGCTCTGACTCGAGGAGCCGGATGCGGGAAATCCGCACGTCCGGATCTGTGGGGGGAGCGGGTGCGACGACGCCTACCCCGGCGACCAAGAACGCCGGCGGCTCTCGGGGTCCCGCATCCGCTCCTACCCGACAAATCGAGCGGGGCGATCATGGGCCAGGAGCAGGCAGCGGCGAGGCCGGCGACGAGGGCGCGAGCGTTGCCGTCCACCTCGGGTTGCAGACGGCAGGTCGAGGCCCCGGCCGTCGCTGACGCTCTCCGCGTTCGGCATGCACCTGCACGCCGCGACCACCGTCGACGGTCGCGACCGCAAGCAGCTCGCGAGGATGTGCCGCTGCACGACATGTGTTGGGAGGTGAAGGCCCTGGGCTGGGTGAGCTCCGAGCTAGCGGGCGCAGCGGAAGCCGACGATGCCGTAGCCGAAGGTCGGGGTGAGGCCGTATCGGTAGGAGGTGCGGAGCTGCTCGGGCGGATCGTAGAAGCTGCCGCCGCGGACGACTCGTACTCGGCCTTGGTCGGGTCCGGCGGGGTTGTAGCTGGGATTGAGGTGATAGGCGCGGGGGTGATACCAGTCGGCGACCCACTCGGCGACGTTGCCCGCGAGATCAAAGAGCCCTTCAGGGCTGACGCCGCGGGGGTGCGCGCCGACGGGGGCGGGGCCGTCGCCGCAGTCGCTCAAGCGGGCGCGCGCGCAGGTCGGAGCGTCGTCGCCCCAGGGAAAGCGCCGACGATCGCCAGCGCCGCGGGCGGCGCGCTCCCACTCGGATTCGGTCGGTAAGCGGCCGCCTGTCCACTCACAATAGGCGCGCGCGTTGTACCAGGTGGCGCAGATGACGGGCTGATCAGGGCCGGTGAAGCGCTCCGGGATCGGCGCGCCGCGGACGAAGGCGTCGCCCGTCCAGACTTCACAGACGGCCGGGTCGATGGGCGGGCAAGCGGCCGCTTCGACGCATTGGGCGTAGTCGGACCAGGTGACCTCGTAGGGGTCGATCTTGAAGCGATCGAGGGTGATCCGCCGCCGCGGCCGCTCGTCGCGCTCACAGTCGGGGTCGCGCCGCGACGCGCAGCCTTGGGTGAAGCGGCCGCGATCGATGAGGATCCGCCGATCGGGGTCGTAGGTGAGAAGCTGCGGGTCCTCGGCGGACTCTGGAGGCGCTTGCACGGGCGCGGCGGGGCGAGCGCTCGCGGGGGCTGGAGCGCTCGAGAGGAGCAGATCGGCGCCGTGCACTTGGATGGTGGGTCGCGGCAGGGGTTGGCGGGCCAGCTCGCCGCGGAGGGCGGCGATCGTGTCGACGACGGTGAAGACGCCGTTGCCGTCGAGGTCGATCGGCGCCCGGAGGAGCCCCAGGAGGAGCGCGGCGAGGGGCGGGGCGCCTGGGCGCGGGCTGGCGCAGCGATCCCCTGCGCCGGCGGTGAAGAGCACGGAGTCGGTGGGCTCTCGACGGGCGAGATCGACGTCTCTCATCATGTGAGCGACCGCCTCGGCCGTCGCTTCGCCGAGGCTGACGGGTCCCGTGGTGAGGGCGACGGAGGTGGGCATGAGGCGCGGTGAGAGGGGCGGAGGCACGAGCGCGGGCACACCCGAGCTCCAGGTGGAGGAGGGCCCCGGCATGCAGCCGTCGATGACCGCGACGAGCTGCCGATGCATGCCGTGGCTCGCGCGGGCGAAGAGCTGGGCGAAGGGGATGCCGGCTTCGCCTTCGGCGGCGGTCGCGGCGCCGAAGAGCCAGCCCGCCGGGGCCGCCGGTCCGTGGCCGGCGTGGCCGATGAAGATGACCCAAAGCGTGGCGTCCTCGCCGATCCGCCAGTGGACGCGGCTGAGCGCGTCGGCGACCTGAGCTGGGTCGACGGCCTCGTCCTTGAGCCAGACCATACGCCGCCGAGGTACGCCTCGCTGACGGTGCAGGTGCTCGTACCAAGCGGCGGCGAGCTCGTGGGCGCCCTCTCGCGGGGGCAGCGCTCGATAACGCTCGACGCTGAGGATGAGCGCGGCGTCCTTGCGCGATTTTTTGGGGCTGCGCCGCCGGGCGGCGTCGGCGGTGTGATCCGGCGACGGTCCGCCGCCGCCGCGGGAGTGAGGGACCGAGCAGGCACAGGCGAGCGCGATCCAGAGCAGCGCTCGAGCGCCGATGTCGCTGGCAGACGCCACGACTCGTAGATATCAAGGGCTAGGGTCGGTTGGATAGGTGGTGAGGGCGTCGAACAGGCAGCGGCGAGCCATGCGATCCCGATGCAGCGGAGGATCTACATCGGCCATGGAGTAACATCGTCTCGTGCCGAAGAGCGATCCGCTGAAATTCACCCGTCTCGGCCTGGATGAGCTCACGATCGAGGACGAGAGGTCCTTCCGCCACATCGCGCTCTACGCCGACCTCAAGGAGGTCCTTCGCCGCGCAGATACCAGATCCGGACGCTCCCCGAGAGCGCCGCGAGCTGGGACCGCGCCCTCTTCCTCAACCTCACGTTCTGGGGTGCGGCCGAGGGCGGCGATGTGCTCGTCGACGCCAACGTGCCGGCCGATGTCGTCGCGCACGTCGCGTGGCACCACCTCGCCTCGAAGGCGCTCTCGGTTCCGGGCGAGAAGCGTCCGTCCGTCGACGCGCTCTTCCTCGGCGAGGCGATCGCGAGCGCGTTCGATCTCTACCTCGTCGGTCGCGCCCTCGGGCACGCTCCGAGCTCGACCTTCCTCGCGTCGCAGGTCGACGCGATGGCGGAGACTGCGTCTTCTTCAGGTCTCGGAGAGGACGCGTTCGAGGTGCTCCTCGAGGGCGTCGCGGCCGATCCCGAGGAGGCGTTCGCGCGGCTCCGCGAGCTCCTGAGCGACGCGTCGTCGACGCTCTTCGCCTGCAGTGACGCAGGGGCCGCGCTCGGGGCGCTCGCCGAGCTCGAGGCGCACCGCTTCGGTCCGCTCCTCTACCGCTACGAGCTCGCGAACTGGGTCCTCTACGCGCGCGCCTATGGCGATCCGGAGCCGTCGGCCGCCGTGCGCGCGGTCGAGCGTTCGATTCGCGAGGCGAAGGACCCGCTCGCCTGGCTCGAGGAGCACTGGGTTCGCCCCGCGCTGCGCTGATGCGCTTCTTCGCTCGCCTCGCGCGCATCGAGGGAGGTCTCTCTCTGCATCACGGAACGCGCCCCGCGGTTGGCGCGAGCTGCATACCTCAATCATCCTCTCGTTGTGGGTGAGACGGTCGAGCCATGGGTCGCGGAGCGCCTCATCCGCCGATTCTAGCGGCTCTGCGCGCGCGACTGCGTCACCGCACCTGCCCCGCCGCCGCGCGCGCTCCAGGCGTTGTCGCGGATCCGCGCGCGTGGTAGCAGTCGGCCTCGGAGACCTCGCTATGCGCCCCGCTCGCCGACCACAGATCCACAGCTCTCGCCCGCGCCTCGCCGGCACGGCCGCGCTCGCGGCGGCCACGCTGCTCGCCTGTAGCGACGACGTCGGCGACGTCGGCGCGACCACCAGCGGCGCGACCACCAGCGGCGCCGCTACATCGCTGGGCACCACATCGACGGCCGGGAGCGCCGGGGCCGCCTCGGCGACCGCGGGCGAGACCACGAGCGCCGCTACAGACATGACCTCTGGGCCAGGCTCGAGCAGCGGCGACGAGAGCACCAGCGACACCGCCGGCACCAGCGACACCGCCGGCACCAGCGACACCGCCGGCACCGCCGGCACCAGCGACACCGCTTAAGCACCAGCGACACCGCCAGCTCCGGCGTCGGCGGCCAGTGCGAGCCCGGCGCGGTCGAGCCTTGCTATGACGGCCCCGACGGGACCCTCGGCGTCGGCGTGTGCGTCGCCGGCGCGCGGGTCTGCAACGACCAAGGCGACGGCTTCGGGCCCTGCGAGGGTGAGGTCACCCCCACCGCCGAAGACTGCGCGACCCTAGCCGACGAGGACTGCCAAGGTGACGCCCTCGAGTGCGGCGCCTTCCACTGGAAGAAGCACTTCGGCGGCGTCGCCAGCGACGAGGGGACCTCGATCGCGGTCGATCCCCAGGACGGGGTCATCATCGCCGGAGTCTTCGATCAAGGCTCGAAGATCAGCTTCGGCGGCGGCGCCTTCACCAACAAAGGCGACTTCGACGGCTTCGTCGCCAGCTTCGACGGCGGCGGCCAGCACCGCTGGAGCCGCGCCTTCGGCGGCGCGGCCGGTGACGCCATCCGCGGCGTCGCCGTCGACTCGACCGGGGCGGTGATCGTGACCGGCGACGCGCAGGGGCCGATCGACCTCGGCGGCGGCCTCCTCACGCCTGTCGATCAGGACCTCATCGTCGCCAAGTACAACAGCGAGGGCGCCCACCTCTGGAGCGCCCTCTACAAGAGCCCAGGCCAGCAGATAGGGCTCAGCTGCGCGAGCGCCCCCGGCGACGCCGTGATCCTAGGCGGCAACTTCACCCAGAGCTTCGACCTCGGCGGCGGCGCGCTCACCTCGGCCGGCGGCTTCGACGTCTTTATCGCCAAGCTCGACGCGAGCGGCAAACACCTGTGGAGCAAGCGCCTCGGCGACGCCGCCGTCGACTACCTCCACGCGACCGCCGTCGCCGAGGACGGCGCGATCATCCAAGCCGGCCACTTCGCCGGCGGCCTCGACTACGGCGGCGGCGCGCTCACCTCGGCCGGCGGCGTCGACATCTTCGTCGCCAAGCTCGACGCGGACGGCGGCCACCTGTGGAGCAAGAGCTTCGGTGACCCCGGCGATCAGCGGGCCGAGGCCGCCGCGAGCGCGGGAGGCGGCCGCGTCGTCATCGGCGGCGCGTTCAACGGCACGATCGACCTCGGCGGCGGCGCGCTCACCAGCGCTGGCGGCAAAGACGGCTTCGTCGCGGTCTTCGACGCGGACGGCGGCCACCTGTGGAGCCGCCGCCTCAGCGGCCCGCAGAACGATCGGATCATGTCTGTCGCCGCCGATCTCGACGGCAACATCTTCGTCGCAGGTCACTTCACCGGCTCGATGGACGTCGGCGGCGCGACCTTGACCGGCGACGGCCTCAGCGCCTTCATCGTCAAGTACGACCCCGCGGGGCAGCACCTCTTCAGCGCCAGCTACCCGGCCGACGTCCGTAGTCTGCTCACAGGCGTCGCCGCGGACACGCACGGCGATCTCTTCATGCTCGGCCTCTTCAGCGGCGTGATCTCGCTCGACGGCGACCCCCTGCTCAGCGCCGGCTACGACGACGTGTTCCTCGCCAAGATCAGCCCTTGAGCGCGCGCCGTAGTCGCGGCCTGCAGAGCTCAAGATCTCGGCGCTCGTAAGAGTCGTCGAAGTCGATGGCCGTCCGACGCACCAGCTCGGGGGTCAGTCTGCTCCTGGCCCATGATCGCCCCGCTCGATTTTGCCTGGTTTTTGCCTGGCCGGGAGCGCCGACGACGAGATCCGGCATTTCTAGAAAAAACTCCACCCCCGCCAGAACGCCCGAATTCGTGTGATCGCAGCCGATCAGCGGGCTGGGGGGCGTTTTGGTGTGGGGAGGACTGTCTGGCTTAAACTAGCGCTTTACGCGTCTACTGGCCCCGGAGCCCCTACTCGTGGGGGGGGACCAATTTGGGCCTGGTTTGGGCCCTGGATCCCGCGGTCTCGGGGGTCGCGCGCCAGAAGGCGGCGGCCTCGATCGCGGCTGTCTCTCCGGCCAGGTGCACGTAGCGCTGGGTGGTAGCGATCCGCGCGTGGCGGGCGTGCGCTTGCAAGCGCCAGGGGTCGCAGCCGCGCCGCGCGAGCATCGTCAGGCCGGTGTGCCGCATCAGGTGGGGCCCGGTGCGGCGGAGGCCGGCGGCGTCTTGGAGCTGGTGCAGGGCGTAGGCGATCGAGTGCGCGGTGTGGTGCTGCCACGCGTCGCCGCGGCGGCGCGCGAGGACCTGCTCGATCCGGCGCGGCACCTCTCGCAGCGCCTCGACTAGCTCGGGCGTGAGCCCGACCGGCTTGGCGACCCCTCCCTTCGGCGTCGCGGCGATCCCGGCGCTGAAGTTGTGGCGGATCGTCATCAGCCCGGCCTGCAGGTCGAGGTCTGACCAACGCAGCGCGGCGACCTCGCTGACGCGCAGGCACCCGTGCACGAGCAGCAGCACGAGCGCGCGATCCTCGGGGCCCGCGGCCGCGCAGAGGCGCCCCAGCTCGGCCTCGGTGTAGACCTCGGGCTCCTTCTTGCGCTCCTCACGATCCATACGGAGCCGCGGGATGTCCTCGTCGATGATCACGTCCCAGTCCGCGGCGATCCGCAGGATCGTGCGCAGCTTGGAGATGACCTGGTTGCGCCCGCTCGGCTTCAGCTTCTCGATCGCCGCACGCAGCCGCGAGAGGTCGGGCCGAGTGATGCTATCGATCGGGATCGAGCCGAGCGTCGGCCGGATGTAGAGGCTCCACACGCTGAGGTAGTGGCGCCGCGTCGCCGGCTTCTGGCGCGCGAGGTACGAGGTCTCGAAGCGGTCCCAAAAGACCGCGAGGGTGGGGATCTTCGGCTCGTCGCGGCCCGGCTTGCGCTTGGGCTCAGGGCTGCGCTCCCGCGCTGCGCTCACCCGCACGGGCTTCGGCGCGCGGGGTTGTCTTAGCGGTGTGAAATATGGTTCAGGCGGCCTCTCTTCCTGGTGGATCCCCATGAGCTCCGCCCAGATCTCGCGGCTCTGTCGGCGCGCCCACGCGAGCGCGCCGGCATGATCGAGCCCGGCCGGCGCGACCTTGCGGAGGCGTCGGCGAGGATCGCCGGGAGTTTGTTTTGGGATCTCGTAGGTCACGCGGAAACGACTCGGGTCGTGGTCGTAGGGGTGGATGGTGATGTTCACGGACGGCTCTGATCTCGAGACGCCGTGGGTCTCCGCGACCCAAGAGAGCACATCCGCGCGCCGCCATGCAAGCCGTCCGGCCAGCTTCATCGGCTCGGGCAGGAGGCCGCGATGCATCGCGTGACGCACGGCCTTCTCGCTGCGCCCGAGCAGCTCGGCGAGGTCATGGACGTAGAGGATCCGGGGTAAGTCGCCGCCGTGGTCGTCCGCTCCACCGCCACCCCCGCCCTCAGAGCCGCTCTGTCCGCGCCACCTCGCCGCCATCACCCCCTCCACCAAGAGCCGCCGACGGCTCCCCACCTTCGAGGTTACCGAGCGACCAGCCGGCCGTCAGCGGGAGAGTTCGCGCCGGGCGGGGCCGCGACCTGGTGAGCGACGCAGCGCGGCGCGGATGCGGCGCCGTACGGCCTCCGGGGCTGGGAACACGCAGGGGCGCGCCTTCGTTTTTTTCATAACTTGACCATGCCGGCCGGAGAGTATTTCATAACGACGTGAGCGACCCCACCACACCTACCGTCACCATCGTCGTCAGCTCCGGCGGCGCCCAGCTCCGCCTGCGCCTGCCGGCCGCCAACGTCGCCGTCGAGCACCCTGGAAGAGCCTCGGAGGTCGTCCGAGCCGAGACGCACCGCCAAGCGCCCGATGGACGCTCCATCGAGGTCGCCTTTTTGCCCACCGTCGATGTCTTCTTGGGCCAGCTCATCCACTGGCTCCGTGGTCAGGCCACGCGGGGGATCGCATGACCTCGCTCTCTCCGCCGCAGCCGCCGGGATCGGCTTCTTCCACGCCCAAGGAGCTCCTGCGTCCGCGCGGCCCCGACCTGCGCGGCCGCACGCTGCTCGATCGCTTCCGCCTCGACGCTCTGACCGCCTTCGGCGGCATGGCTGATATCTACGAGGCCCTCGATCTACGCCTGCGCCGCCGCGTCGCGATCAAGGCGCTGCACCCAGAACACGGCCGCGCCCCTGATCAGCGCCGCCGATTTTTTCAAGAGGCCGTGCTCGCCGCCCAGATCGATCACCCGCACGTGATCCAGATCTTCGATCACGGCGAAGAGCCCGCCGCGCCCGGCGGTGAGCCGGTGCTCTTCCTGGTGATGCCCCTTCTGCGAGGCGTCACGCTGCGCCAGCGGCTCCTGGAGCCGGCGATGCCGATCGCCGACGCCTTGCGCCTCACGACCCAGCTCCTCGACGGCCTCGCCGAGATCCACAAGCTCGGCGCCGTGCATCGCGATCTCAAGCCTGAGAACTGTCTCATCGTTCAGCGTCACGGCCGCGATCACCTCATCCTGCTCGACCTCGGCCTCGCAAAAGTTCACACCGGCCCGCTGCTCTCGCTCGCGCCCTCCTCGGCCCCCGGCGCGATGATCGGCACGCTCGCCTACGTGTCCCCCGAGCAAGCGCGCGAACAGCCGATCACCCCCGCCGCCGACATCTACGCCGTCGGCGTGATCTTGTTCGAGCTGCTCACCCGACGTGTCCCTTTCCCCGGCACCACCGCCCTCGAGGTGCTCAGCGCCCACGCCAGCGAGCAGGCTCCCTCCGTCACCGCGCGAGCGCCCGATCGTGGGATCTCCGACGATCTCGAGGCCCTGGTCGCGAGCGCCCTTGAAAAAGATCCGGCTCGGCGTCCCGAGAGCGCCGATGCGTTCCGCCGGGCACTCGAGGCCGCGGCCGGGCAGGTGGTCGCCCCCGAGGATGGCTACGAGCACGCGCGAGCGAGCCTCATCGCCTGGCGTGACTGCGCGGACCATGAGGCCCTCGTGCGCGCGCGCCTTGCCGCGGAGCAGAACGCCGTGTGGTCTCCGTTGGTGGAGCTGATCGAGATCGCAACCGACGCCGCTGGCCCAGCTTGAGCTTGCTGGGGAGGTGAAGTGTGCAGCGGCGGCCGCTCCGCAAGCGAGCCCTGCGCCTGCGTGAGATGGCGACGAAGGAGCGCAAGGGCGTCGGCCCTGGCGGGCGCGCTCGGCTGCGCGGAGCCCTGTGGAGGGCAGGGCGCTCTCCCGCACGAGGTGTTGTACAAAGCCTCACAGCCCGCGGAGGTCGACGGCAAGACGTCGGTGAGCAGGTTGATGGGCAGGAGCTGCACGCGCGGCATCTCCGGCCTGCTACGATGCCGCCCGCTACATGGCCAACTTCCGCACCCACATCGCTGGGGCCGCGATCCCGTCGGTCGCCGCCGCCGGCACCCTGTTCGCCGCGGACCTGATCCCCGCAGAGATCGCTGTGGCCGCGGCCTTCCTCGGGGCCCTCGGGGGGATCCTCCCCGATATCGACGCCGAGCGCTCGCTGCCGACCCGGATCATCTTCGGTGCCCTCGCTCTCGCGGGCGCGTGCGCCCTCGCCCTCGCGCTCCGCGGCCAAATCGCGCTCCCTCTGCTCGGCGCCCTGGTCCTCGGCGCCTTCCTGCTCCTGCGCTTCGGCCTGCGCGCGCTCACCGGCTGGCTCTGCGTTCATCGCGGACTCGTCCACACCCTGCCGATGGCCGCCCTCGTGGGTGTCGTCGTCGCCGACCTCGCTGCTTTCGTCGCCCCCTCTGATCACGCCTGGCTGCTCGGCGCTTTCACCAGCGCCGGCTTCATCGTCCACCTCGTCCTCGACGAGCTCTTCAGCGTCGACCTGCTCGGCGTCCGCCTCAAGGCCTCCTTCGGTACCGCCCTCAAGCTCGGGATCCGCCGACAGCCCATCGGCACGCTCGTTCTCTACGCGGCCCTCGTCGGTGTGGTCGTGCTCGGCCCTCCGATCGATCGCTTCGCCCGCCAGATCACGTCCCAGCGCACCCACAGGGCTATCGCGGGGGTGCTCCACCTCCGCTGATGGGCCTCGACCCCTACCACGAGCTCGGCGACGCCGCGACATGGCCGCGAGCTTCTGCCGTCGGCCTCGAGCCGGCGATGCCGATCGCCGACGCCTTGCGCCTCACGACCCAGATCCTCGACGGCCTCGCCGAGATCCACGAGCTCGGGGCCGTGCATCGTGCGCTCCTCAGGAGGATGGGGCGGCGGCGGCGGTCAGCTTCTCCATGTCCTCGCGGACGAGCGCGTCGGCTTGTGCGTGGAGCTCGGAGATGTGCCGATCGACGAAGGCGAGGGCTTCAGAGTGACGTTCTGGGTGCGTCTTTTTGATGTATCGGACAGCGAATTCGCTGGCAAACAGGGCCCGGGTGTAGCCCCGAAGGCACTTCTCGAAGCGGGTCAGTAGCTTTTGGTGGGACCTCTGTTGATGATAAAGAGCGGTCGCGATCGCCTCGGTTAGTTCCTCGTGGCCGGGGTGTTTTGCGGGATCAATCTCCACCCACGAGCAGATCTGCACCAGTCCCTTGCTCGCGCCCTCGGCCGCGTCGGCGAGCGCTTTGAGGCGCTGGATCTCGGCGCTGGACTTCAGGCTCTCTTGATCTTTGGCGGCCAAGGTCTGGAGCGTGATGGCATGGTCCGTTCTCTCGCGTTTGAGATCGGCTTGGCGAGCCCCGAGTTCGGCGCGCGTTTGTGTGAGCGTCTTGGTGAGGTGCTCGCGCTCTCTCTTGAGCGCTTCGATCTGCTCAAAGGCGCGGCGCTCGGCCTCCTGGCGCTCGGCTTCGTGATCTTCGAGGTCGGCGCGCGTTTGTGTGAGTGACTTGTTGAGGTCGGCCAGGGATCTGGCGTAGTCGTCGTTCTGCCTTCTAAGAAGTTCGATCTCTTCGTCCTGGGTTCGCACACGTTCGTTGGCCTCTGAGGCGCGGCGCTTGGCCTCCTGGAGCTCTCGCTGACGTCGTGTGAGCGCCTCTTGTGCCTCGGCCAAGGCGGCGGCGGTCTCGCCCTTCTCACGTTCACGCGAGGCGAGCTCTGCGCGATGTCGATCGGTGGCAGCCGCTAGCTCGTCAGCGAGGCGGTCGCGCTCGACGACGAGCGGCGCGTTCTTCTTGCGGTGTTCGTTCGTGAGTTGTCGGAAATAATCGCTCTCCTGGGTCGACTTCGCGAGCTTGATCGTGAGGCTTTCACGCTCCGCGATGAGCGCGTTGCATCGCTCGGCCGCTTGGCCCCTCTCGCGCTCCAACTCGTCGCGAGCGGCCTGAAGGTCGGCGGTCAGTTGATCGGGCGCGCGGCGGATCGAGCCGATCCGCCGCGGCGCCGGCGAGGGGCGAGAGCGCAGCGTCGCCATCATCGTCGGTGTGACCGAGGCGCGGAGCGTCGCCGTGATCGTCGACTCGGGATCGCAGGCGCTCCCGAACCACGCCGTCCAAGTCCGCGCGCTCCTTTGAGTGACCAGCGGCGAGACCGACGCGATCAGCCGGATCGCCGCGGTCATCGCGCTGTGACTCGGCAGACTCGGCAAGATCCCGGCGGCGAGCAAGATCCGAAAGAGCGCGGGGGCCGAATCCGTGAGGTCCCCGAGGCCCTGGCGGCAGGCGTCCGGCAGGGCGCGTAACCAGAACGTCGCCGCCTCGACACCGCGTTGGCCGCGCGGTAGCGCCGTGATGGCCGCCTCACATGCTGCCGCGATCCGCTCGATTCCATCCACATTGCCAGCCGCCATCCTCGCCTCCGATCCCTCTGCGTATCCTGAGGTGAGAGCGGGCGCTCGGCAAGCTTAATCGTCGCTGATTCGACGCCGAGTCGGATACGAACGCGCGTAGATTGAGATACGAATCGCCGTCGATTGTGACGAGCGCCCGTGCGCATAGCCCTTCTAGGGCTATCTGAGCGTGTTTGACGGTAGGTGGGCGTGCGGCTCGTCCAGGCGCGCCCACGCGCCAGGGGCGCGCGCCCACGCGCCCGCGGCGCGCGCCCACGCGCCCGCGGAGCACGGTTTCACGATCGCGGCGCGCGCCCACGCGCCCGCGGAGCACCGTTTCACGTGTGCGGCGCGCGGTTCCACTTGCGAGGCGCGCGCCCAATCGCTCAACCCATTCGGCGCGGAAATGAAAGAATGACGGGCAGCACGACACGCCGGATCCGCGCAGCGCGGTTTGTGCCGTTGCTCCCACGCTCGCTCCCACGCTCGCTCCGGGCTGGGTCTTCGTCCGAGTTCCATCCGAGTGCAGCTCAAGTGACGCTCGAGTACAGACCGAGGGGCGCCAGGGCTCCGATCGAGTCTTCGTCGACTCTCTTCGATTCGCCGGCCGAGTGACGTCGAAATGGTTGCGAACGCTCGCAGAGTCCGCGCACTACCGCCCGGACACGTCCGAGCGGAAATGAGAGTAGGATGGCCGATGAAACACTCACGAACCGCGCAGCGCGGTTCGTGCCGTTTCTGCCACGCTCACAAACACGCTCGCTGCGATCTTGGTCTTCGTCATAGTTCCACCCGAGTGCAGATCAAGTGTCGGACGAGTGCAGATCGAGTGCAGGCAGGGCCCCGATCAAGTCCTCCTCAAACCTCTTCCATGCGCCGGCCGAGTGGCCTCGCACTTCCGATCGAGTCGAAGTCGAGCGGGCGTCATCGCTGACGTCGGCGGGGTCACGATCGCTCCCAGAGTCCGCGCCCGATCGCGCGATCCTTGATGAGCGGAAATGAAAGCAGTGTCGCCGAGGCGACACGCCAGATCCGCGCAGCGCGGTTTGTGCTGTTTCTCCCACGCTCACTACCACGCCCGGGGCGGCCACCTGCGCGTTTTTTGTCATCTCTCCCACGCTCACTCCCACGCTCACTACCACGCTCGGTGAGGTCCCCCGCGCGTTTTTTGTCATCTCTCCCACGTTCGCTACCACATACCCCACCCATCGCTGCACGGTCTCGACTTCTCCCACGTTCGCGCCCGAACGCATGGCCATGGCGCGCACGCTGGGCGCGGACCACGTGATCGACTTCCGCCAGATGAACCCGGTCGAGGAGATCCTGCGCATCACCGGCGGGCGCGGCGTCGACGTGGCGATCGAGGCCCTCGGTACGCCGCAGACCTTCGGCGCTTGCCTGCAGGTGCTGCGACCGGGCGGCGTGCTGTCGAGCCTGGGCGTGTATTCCAGCGACCTCACGCTGCCGCTCGGTCCCTTCGCGGCGGGCCTCGGCGACCACACGATCGTAACCACGCTGTGCCCGGGCGGGAAGGAGCGCATGCGTCGGCTGCTCAATGTGCTCGCCTCCGGCCGGGTCGACCTGAAGCCGCTCGTCACGCATCGCTTCAAGCTCGACGACATCGAGCGCGCATACGAGATGTTCGAGCACCAGCGCGACGGCGTGCTCAAGGTGGCCATCACGCCCTAAGTCGCCCGAGACGGCGAGGCTCCGACGCTCCTCGCCCTCGACCTCCGTGGCCCGGTCGCCTCAGCGTCGACGCCGACGCAGGCCGAGCAGCCGCAGCGCCGCCAGCCCGGGACCTGTGCACGCAGATCGAGCCCCGCCTGGTACGTCGCGAGCGAGGTGGCGGCTGTAGAGGGCCACCGCGCCGAGCGTGACGCTGAGCGCGAGTCCTCAGTCGCTGCTAGCGAGGCCGTTCCCATTGTGCGCGAGACCGCGCTATACTCGCAGTCGTCGATGCCTCTCCACTCCCGACCCTCTGCGCCCTGCCACTTCGGCACCGCGCTCGTGCTCGGCCTCGCCTGCACGCCCAGCGGCAGCGACACGACCACCGGCCTCTCCGTGCCCGATACCTGGGCGGGCAGCAGCACGGGCGGCAGCAGCGACGCCGTCACCACCGATCTGTCTGCGACCGCCAGCGCCACCTCCACGGCCAGCTCGGCGACAACCAGCGCGAGTACCGACGACAGCAGCCCCACCACCGACGCGACGACGCTGATCTACGACGTTGGCCCCGACACAACCGACAGCGACACCGCCGACACGAAGCCTCCCGGCTGTAAGGGCAAGATCGACTTCCTCTTCGTGATCTCGCGCGATGGCAGCATGAAGAGCGAGCAAGACAAGCTCATCGCGACTTTTCCGAAGTTTATTGAGACGATCGAAGCGAAGTTCGCCGACTTCGACTTCCACATCATGGTGATCGACGGCGACCACGAGTGGGGCCTCGAGTCCTGTGACCTCGCTTGCGCTCAAGGACAGTCATGCGTGGTTCCGGGGTATCCCTGCGATCTGCTCCATTTGGTGACCACCTGTGACTTCACCATCGGCGCCGGCAGCGTCTTCCCTGCCGGTGGCAAGGCGTCCAATACACCCTGCAAGATCGCGGGTGGGCGCCGCTACTTAACCAAGGAGCAGCCGAACCTGACCGAGACCTTCGCCTGCGTCGCCAAGCTCGGGGTCAGCGGCCGCGACCTCATGGGTGAAGCCCTCACTATGGCGATGAAGCCCGAGCTCAACGCCCCGGGCGGCTGCAACGCCGGCTTTCTCCGCGATGACGCCCTGCTGATGGTCACCTTCATCGGCGGCTACGACTACAACTCGAAGTGGGATCCCGGCACCTGGTCCGCGAACGTACTCAAGGCCAAGAACGGCGACGCCGAGGCCGTCGTGATGCTGAGCATCCTCGACCCCACCTGTCCCGCGCCCGATCGGATCTGCCAGCTCGTGAAGAAGTACCCGTACCACCTCATCGGTGACATGGACTTCGACTACACAGAGCCCTTCGAGCAGGCGACCGACCTCATCGAGGTCGCCTGCGCTCAGTACATCCCCGGCTAAGCGGCGTCGGTGTGTTTCGCCGTCAGCCTGCGATGTAGGCCACCGCGGGGTAGCCGTTCATGGCGAAGCCTCCTGCGTAAACTTCACCGAAGAGCCCGACCGCGAGCGCGTAGGCCATCTGGATGTACTGGTTGTCCTTGCGGCTGTAGGTCCACAAGGGGTCGAGCTGCGCGGTCGAGTAGGCCCGCACCGAGAAGGCGAACTCGCCCCCCATGGTGCCGCCCAAGGCGATGACCGCGTAGCTCGCAGGGCTCCACACAAGATCGTGGGGTCCCCAGTTCTTGTTCGTGACGGAGGCGATCTGCGTCTTCCAGAACAACGCGCCGCTGGGGTTGTAGGCCCGCAGCTCCATCATCGGCTTGTCGCAGGGATCGCCGCACACGTATCCGCCCGTGATGTAGCGCCCCTGGTCATCGACAACCACCGTCGTCGCGCCGCTCTGGAGATCCACTTGGCCGCCCGCGACCGTCCAGCCAGCGGTCATGGTCGTGGTGTCGAACCGGAGGAGGAAGTGGCGGTCGAAAAACTGCTCCTTTCCTTTGTCATGCTTACCTCGCGCCTCCCCGACCATCACGAGCGTATCGCCCGCGAAGGCGCAGTCTTGTGTCGACTCCGCGAACTTGTTCTTCACGAAGTCCTCGCCCACGTGGTCGAACGTCCACGCCTCCCCCGGCAGCTTCGGCCGCACTAGCCAGGCCGCCGCGTCCTTCGCGTCGAGCTGCTGCGTCGGCGTGTCGCCGCAGACGGCCACCATGCCCGAGCCATGGACCGCGAGCGCCGCCGCGTTTTGGTTCTTCTCGCCGAGCCCGCGGTGGACCGGGCTCGCGCCCCACGTCTCGATCTCGCCGAGCCACCAGCGGATCTCGTTGTTGAGCACGCGCTTCGCCAGCACGAAGATCGAGCCCGAGGGCGACACCTTGATGTCCACCGCGAGGCAGTCCATCGCCGGCAGAATTTCGACCAGCTCATCCTGCTTCCAGCCGCCGCCCTTGTCGCGCTGCCGCAGGTAGCAGCGCGACTTGCCGTCGACCAAACGCTGGCCCAGCTCGAGGATCGATCCGTCGGGCAGGACGGCCATCGCCGCCACTTGACCGGCGCCGATCAGATCACCTGTCTCCCAGTACAGCTCGGAGCCGGGCGTCGGCAGGGCGATCGTGTAGCTCGCCTCCACCGCCTCGCCCTCGCCCTCGCCGGCCCACGGCGTCAGCAGGGCGAGGTGTGAGCCATTTAAAAAACCGCTCGTCACCGCGATCTCTCCGGCAAAAACGCCGGGCTCGTCGGCTGCGTCCAGTTCCACCTCGGCGCCGTCCGTGAGCGTCATACGCACGCCCTCGGTCTGCGCGGCGTTCACGGTCACCGCGATCGGCCCGTTAAAAACGATCGGGTTCGGCGTCAGCTCGACGTCGAGGATCGTCGGCGGCTCGATCGGCTCGCCGGTCGCTGCTTCGGTGGTCTCGTCGCCGGTCTCGCCTGCGCTCTCGCTCGCCGATCCGCTGCTGGTGTCGCTGGTCGTCTCGCTCGAGGTCCCTGTCACCAAGCCGGTGAGCTCGCCGCTGCTGGTGCTGTTCTCGGTGGACGTCTCGCTCTCCTCCCACTGGTGGAGCGGATGCCAGGGCGGCTCACAGGCGGCGAGCGCACATGCGACGATCAGGAGGGTGCTGCTGCGGTGTGCTGTGCTCATGCTCGTGTGCCGGTCCGATACTGCTCAAAAACGCACATGAAGGGCAAGGCCCTTGCCGGTGGGGATCAGGGCCATCGGTGGCCTTTTCTTGCGGTGGTGACCGACCCCGAGCAGCGTCGCGCCGATGACCACTGCGACCCCGCCGGTGATCGCCGTCGCGATCGTGACCGATGTCCACGTGCGGTATCCGTCGGTGAGCGCCGCGTCCTCGCGCAGCGCCGCGTCATCGAGCGGCATGATCGCCGACATGGCCTGGATCTCACGCCCATCACGCGCCAGCGCCGCCGAACGAGCGCCTGCGTAGGCCGCGACGCCGCCGAGGGAGAGGCCCAGGCCCAGCATGACGGCACCACCGATCGTCAGCGGGCGGCTCGCGTCGCCGCGAGCGTCGACCTGTGGCGCCAGGGGGCTCGACGTCATCGACGCGGCGGCGTGCTCCTCTGGGGGTACAGGCGGCGAGGTTTCGGCGCTCGGCTCGGCCGCGAGTGCTTCGTTTACCTTGACGCCCGATGCCGGCCCCACCGCCAGAAATGGCGGCGGTGGATCCTGCTCGCTCGTCGATTTCGGCATCTCGCTCACCGCCGCAACGATCGGCGCCTTGCTCTTCGACGCCCGCTGACCCGATCCACACCGCACCCCACGCTGCTTCTCGCGCGACACCAACTCCGCGCGCGCGGCCTCGAAGGAGGTCCGCTGCTCTGCTGGCTGATCCTCGATCTCCAAGCTCCGGTGCAGCGCACGGTGAGCGGAGCACAGCGCTCGGGTATCGCCTGATTCGTCGAAGCGCGCGAGGTAGGAGAGAAAGGCCGCGTGCAGGTAGGCCGCCTTGAACTTCGGCGAGGTCGCGGATGCGGCTTTACGCTGCCAGCGCTCGGCCTGACATGTATGATCGGCCAGTTCACAATTTCCCTGCTGAGGCGCTCCTGGTCGCGCAAGCGCGACCCGCGGGGTCTCCGCGCTCAAAAGCAGCACGAGCCCCCACGCGAGGCTCCCGTGGATCGACCGGTTCAAATTTTTCACGGCAAATACTCCTCGATCAAGGACAACGCGACGGTAGGGGTGAAGCGGATGGACGACGCAAGCGCCGCGACGCAGCCCTCGACCTCCGCGGTCGGAGCTCCGATGATCGACACCGACGCAAACGACTCCGAGCCATCGACGGTGACAAAGCGAACGAGGAGAGGGTCCTCGGCGAGCCCCGCGCAGCCCACAAAAGCCGCCTCAGAGCGCTCCAGCGCCTCCCGCATCGTCGGCAGCTCCGGGGCCGGCGTCGTCAGCACGGCGGCGATCGGCGGCGCCACGTCATGCTCAGGCCGCCTCATCACCGCGGCGATCGGCGGCTGCTCCTCAACCATCGTCGTGCTCGCGCCTGCCGAGGCTGCGATACCCGCCGGCGCGACTTTCGGCGGCGCCGCGAGCCCCCGCGACCACCAGCCGATCGCGATCAGTGCCGCCGCGCTCGCGATCCCCTCAACCACCCTTCGCCAGCGAGGGGCCCGTGGCGCAGGGAGAGGCGGTGAGGGTCGTACGAACTCTTGCGTCGGAGGATCCTCCGCACCGACGGTCGTCAGCTCCGCCGCGCGCGCCTTCTCCATCTGCACGATCTGCTCCTCGCGCAGCTCCTCCTCCGCCAGCTCCAGCGCATCCAGCAAGCCCGCAGCATCCAGCCGCTGCGCGGGATTCAGCGCCAGCGCCCCAGCGAACGCCTCTTTGAGGCCCTCGGGACAGCCCGGCATCCACGCCTCCAAGGAGGCCACCTGCGCGCTTCCCGTCCGCCACGGCACCTTGCCCGTCGCCAGCCGAAACAGCACAAAGGCCAACGAAAACACATCACACAGCGGGGACCACGGCGCACCAAGGCGCACCTCCGGCGCCGTCCACTCGAGGTTCTTTAGAATTTTCAGATCGCGCGGGCATGCCGCGCGCCGCTCTGGCGGCGTCATGTAGCGCCGATCGACCGCATAGAAGCGCGGCGTCAGCTCCGCCATTCCAAGATCGATCAAGCTCGCGCGCAGCTTCGGCCCGCGCTCTACCAGCACGTTCGAGGGGTTGATATCGCGGTGCAGCGCCCCGATCTCGTGAATTTTGACAAGAGCGCGCGCGAGCTGTTTTCCCGCCTCGATCACCTCGGACACCCCCAAGGGCTCGCGGCCGAAGCCGACCCGACTCGCCGGCTCGCCTGCGGCTACGGACATGACCAAAAAGACAGGGTCATCGTCGCCCGCCGTGTCGATCGTGCCGCCGTAGATCCGCGGGATCGCCGGGTCATCCAAGCGCCCGAGCAGCATCGCCTCCACCGCGAAGCGCCGCCGCTCCTCCGCGTCGCCCCTGAGCTCATCTTTAAGAACCTTGATCGCGACCTCGCGCTGCGCCACGCGGTCATAGCCGCGGATCACCGTCGATCGCGCGCCGCTGCCGAGCACGTCGATCAGCTCAAATGTTTGGGCGAAGATCCGCTGCCCTTGCGCGGGCGTGCCTGCCTCACTCGCCGCTGCGAGGACCGCGAGCAGGCGATCGAGCACGATCTGCGCCGTCTTTGGCCGCTCATCGAGATCGGCCGACAGCATCGCGGAGAGCAACTCCTCGAGCGCCTCGGGCGCCCCAGGCACCAGCTCACGCAGCGGCCTCATCGGCCCTTGTCCAGGGCTCACCCCGGTGCAAAGCTGATAGAGCGTCACCCCGAGCCCGAAGACGTCGAGCTGCGGATCCGCGGGCCCCAGTCCCGCCTCGGGTGCGACGTAGCCCGGCGTGCCCAAGATCTCACCGAGCCTCGTCTCGCGCGCCCGAAAGCGCGTCGTCAGCTCGGGATTGACCAGCGCCCAGGCGAGCACCTTCGCGATCCCAAGGTCGATGATTTTTATAAAAAGAGGCCCCGTCGCTGCGGGCCCAACCGCCACGATGTTCGCGGGTTTGATGTCCCGATGGATGATCCCACGTCCATGCAGCGCCACCAACGCCTGCGCCACCTGCACCCCGATCTCCACGACATCCCGCCAGCCCATCGGCCCCCTGCCCGAAAGAACAGGGCCGCTGAGCAGCTCCGTCGCGATATAGGGCGCGCCCTCCGGGGTCAGGCCGGAGTCGAAGATCTCGACGATCTGCGGGTGCCGCGAGCTGGCCAGCAGCCGCGCCTCATCGACAAAGCGGCGCCGCGCCTCATCGAGCTCCGCCCCGTCTCCCTCGAAGAGGGAAAACACCTTCACCGCCGCGAAGCGACCGAGCTCCAGATCCACGCAGCGGTGCACCACGCCGGTCCCCCCGCGCCCCAGCTCATCAACCACATGAAAGCGCCCGCCGATGATCCGCGCGGCATCACGGATCAATGGTGGGATCTGTAGCTCGTTTCCGCCCATCGAGCGCGAGACTGCCCGGCTCCTTGGGTCATCGCAAGGGGCAGGAGAGCCGGATCACAGCACCGACCGACCCTCGAGCCTTACTTCGGGTCGTCGACGTTGTTCTTGCGGAGGTGGTCCGGGTTGCTTCGGACGTGCTCCTCGCCCTTGGGGGTGTATACGCCGCGAGGGCGTCGAGGAGCGGGCCCTCGAAGCGGGCGAGCGTGTGCCCTCGATCGCGCGCGGCCGGCCCGCTGGGTTGAACCATCCCCCACTCATCCGGCGACATGGGGCCGCTGGGTCACCCCGACAGGAGCGGCCGCCAGGCGTCGGCGTGGGCGGCGACCCAGTCGGCGAAGCGCTGCGGCGCACGGCCGGTAGCGCGGGCGACATCGTCAGTGACGAGGTCCCAGGCGCCCGCTTTGACCATCTCGTAGAGGGCGACCATGGTGCCCGCCGCGAGCTCGCTCATGCCGAGGCCGAGGAACGCGGAGCGGAAGGCTTCGGCGGGGATGTCCACGAAGTGGACGGGTTTGCCGAGCTGCTCGGTGAAGATCGCGGCGACCTCGGCGTGGCCTAGGCTCTCCGGGCCGGGGAGGCTGGGCCCACCGCTTCGAAGCCTATACCCCGGCCACCAAGCGCGTGCGCGGCCACTACGCGCTGCCGCTGCTGTGGCGCGATCAAGTCCTCGGCTGGGCCAACCTCAAGGTCGTCGATGGACGCCTCAAACACGAGCTGGGCTTCGTCGAACGCCGCCCGCGCGAAGCCGCCTTCACCCGCGCCCTAGAGGCCGAACTCGCCGCGATCTCCAGCTTCCTCGGCCTCGAGGCGGCGACGCGGGGCCGAGGATAGGTCAGAAGGAGGAGCGGTGGATGTCTTTGGGGGTAGGTTTTAAAAAAGGATCCTTCGGGACAGGCTATGCGTGGAGGTGTTGTACTCGGCAACCGCGGCGTTCCACTCGTCGATGGCCTCAGGGGAGAGGTGCTTGGCGTGCGGGTGGCGGCGGGGTACCGCGTGGCGGGCGTGATCTGGTGCTGCGGCGCGCGAAAATAGCGTGGGATCGAATCCGGCGGAGCGTCGACCTCTTGTTCGAGGTGCTGAGCCAAGTGCTGAGAGGTCGGCTCCTGTCGTGCTCGCCATGCGACGTCCTGATTACTTCCCACGATCTGTCATCCTCTGTCTCGTCGCAGCCGTCGTTGCGGCCGTCGTTGCGGCCGGATGCCGTCCTCTGCCCGCGCTCTCGCCGGAGGAGAGCGAGCGGGGACGCCGAGCCCGAGTCGCCGAGCGCGCTACTCGCTCGGCGCTCACCGAAGCCGAGAACACGGCCGCCAAGAAGCGAGCGGAGCACGCAGCCGTGGTCGGACAACTCGCCGCGATCGACGGGGCCGAGGCCGCTCGCATCGAGGAGCACCGCCGCTCAATAGAGGCGGTGGCGAGGTACCGCGCGGCCATCGAGGCCGCGAACGAGTTGGGCCGGGAGTGCCGGGGCGGCCAGCCGCCGGACGATGTGGTGGCGCAGCACGTCTACCTCGAGGTCTTCGAGGCGAGCGCCGAGCGCGACGCTGCGCTGGCGCGCCTCGAGGTCTGTCGCAGAATCCTGGTCCGTCAGAGGAAGAAAGAGGCACGTGAAGCCGTGACCCGGCTCCAGAGGGAGTTCGCGGAGGCCGTCGAGGAGGCGTTCGATGAGAACAACCCCTACAGCCGCGGCCAGCTCACGGCCACGGTCGCGGGAGATGTGCTCGTCGTACGCATGAAGGGCAACTTCGGGGGGCGTCCACGGCGCTCGCGGGAGCAGGTCGACGCCTGGTGCGCCGAGACCTCGCTCTTCACGCGTATAACCTTGAGCAATGGCCACGGGACCTTCTCATGCGTGCCGTCGATCTCGCCTGCAGAGGTGGATGTGTTGTTGCTCACCGAGGATGGGCTCTTGCCGCCGTGGTCGCCTTCAGGCCCGGGCACCACGCCGATGCCGTCACCACTTCCACCGCCGCCGCCCGGCAACGGTCCTGAGCGGCTCCAAGTGGCGGAGCAGGCTGCCGCGCTGCAGAGCGAAGTCGATGCGGCCGAGGCGCTCGTGCGCAGCCGAGGTGAGGATGCAGCCGAGGCGAGCGCCGCCGTCGCGCGGAGCGAGCGACGCACCATGGCAGTCGCTGCCGAACGCCGCCGCGTCGTCGAGGAGTCGGCCCGGAACACGCACCTCGCCGGCTTCGTCGTCGGCGGTGTCGGGGCGCTCTCGGTGACGGCCGGCGCCTACCTCGTCTACGAGCGGCGCGAGGTGCTCGCGGAGATCGCGCGCGCTGAGCAGTTCTCATCCCAGGGCGGCTCGGCGGAGATCGACGCGCTCGAGGCGAAGGCGGAACGGCAGGCGACGCGGTTGGCCGTCGGCTTCGGAGTCGGGATCCCGCTGGTCGCCGCTGGCGTCCTCCTCCTCGTCCTCGGCAAGCAGCGCAAGGACTCGGCGGCGACGGTCGCGATCGGGCCAGGTGGGTTGGGGTTCAGGTTCTAGCCCATTGGCCGGGAATCTGGTCGGGCGGTGAGCCGTTCGGGCGTCCCGGCGGGAGCGCGCTAGCAACGCGAGAGGCCGAACTGGGGGTCCAACTCGGCCTCTTCGCGTGGTCGGCTGTGGGTGGGCGAGACGTCTACCAGGTGGCGTCGGTGGCGTCTCGGTTGCCGCAGTCGAAGCAGTCGGTGCCGTACTCGCAGAGGACGAAGGCAGAGCCGGGGCCACCGTCGTCACACTCGCCGTCATAGGCATATTCGCAGGTGTTGATGCAGAGGGTGGCGCAGGGGGCGGAGTAGCAGACGGAGATCACCGAGTCCTGGATGGCGCCGCAGCAGCGGGAGGGGCACTCCGTGTGGGTAGTGCATTCGGGGGCGCAGATCACGCCGTCACCGTTGGTGTTCGTGAAGTCGAGGCAGTGCTGACCGAGGTCGCAGCAGTTGAACTGGGAGTCGCAGGGCTCGTAGTCGTCGACGCAGAGGTCTCCGTCGCTGTCGGTGGGGTCGAAGGTGGGCTCGCAAGTGCCGAAGACGCATTCGAGGCCGACGATGCAGAGGCCGCCGTCGAGGCAGGTGCAGCCGTCGAGGCCGGCGGGGCAGGGTTCCGGTTCCCCGGTGGTCGAGTCGCCGGCTGTTTCGCCGCCAGCGGTGGAGGCGCCAGCGGTGAGATCCGCAGGGTCGATGCATCTGTCGATGCTGGCGAGGCACTTGAGGCCCTCGAGGCACTTGCCGTCGTCGGTGCAGGGGCAGCCGACGAAACCAGGCCCAGGGCACGCGGCGGCGGTGGTGCTGGCGGCGGTACCGGTGGTGACGGCGCCGGTGGTGGCGCCCGTCTCGGCGGGGGCGTCGTCGCCGCAGGCGGGGCCGAGGGCGAGAGCGGCGAGGAGAGGGAGCAGGATGCGGCGGGGGAGGGTGCTGGAGTCTTGCATGAGCGTGGATGCTCGGGGCTCGGGCTCAATTGCGCAAGGCCTGACGCTGTGAGCATAAAATTCTTGGCGATGGGGATCGATGGAGCGGGATCGGCGACCGGCCGGCGTCGCGAGCGGCAGGGGATCGATCGGGAGCCGCGGACGACTCTTCATGCACGAAGGAAAAGAGGGCTTTGTAATGGCAAAAAAGACATGGTTCGTCGGGGTCTTGCTGGTGATCGGCCTGGGGTCGTGGATGCGTGACCGAAAGGGGCCCGTCGCGACCCCAGCGGTGAGCGCGGCGGCGGTAGCGGTCGAGCACGCACCGGCAGCGACGGTGGCGGTCGAGGACGCACCGGCAGAGGCTGCCCCGGCGGCGCCGGCCGAGGCGCCGCCCGCAGTAGAGGCCAGGAGTGGCTGGCAGACATGGGAAAAAGAGGACGTGATGACCGGGCTCGTGACGAGCTTCGCGGCGCGAGAGAGCCTCAATTCCCATGAATTCGGTTTCCCCTACCAGGGAGGGTCGTCGGCGACGCTGACGCTGCGGCGACACCCGCGCCATGGGGAGGATGTGATCCTGTCGGTGACGAAGGGCCAGATCCTGTGCTCGTCCTTTCAGAGATGTACGGTGATGGTCCGCTTTGATGACCTGCCTCCGATCCGGCTGCGTGGCGCAGAACCAGCCGACCACGACTCGACGACGCTGTTCCTCGAGCCAGCAGAGAAATTCATCAAGGCGGCGAGACAAGCGTCGAAGGCGGCGATCGAGCTGAGCTTCTACCGAGAAGGATCGCGGGTGTTTCTGTTCGACGTCGAGGGGCTCGTCTGGAAGTAGGGCGCGCTGGTATCTTCGGCGCTGTTGTGTTAGAGGCCAAGCAGGAGAATAATGATGGCTACGAGGATCGCAGCAGAGGAGCTTAAGGCGAAGATCGCGACCAACCCAGAGGCGGTGGTGCTGGTGGTGGGCGCTGGGGTGACGATGGGAGCGCTGGCAGCGCCGACCCGGGGGGTGGCCTCGTGGAAGGGGCTGATCCAGGCCGGGATCGAGCAGGCCGCGTCGATAGGCTCCATGACCGCGGTGGACGCGGCGAGCACACGCGAGCTGCTCGAAAAGAAGGAGAGTGAGGCGTGGATCGCGGCGGCAGAGGCGGTGACCTCGGCGTTGGGCGGGCCGAGAGGCGGCGAATTCAAGCGGTGGCTGCGGGATACTGCGGGGAGCTTCGCGCGGCACAGCGAGCGTAACGAGGCGCTGCAGGCGATCGCTGCGCTGGCGGCGCGTGGGGTGGTGATCGCGACGGTGAACTATGACGGGGTACTGGAGGCGGTGACAGGCCTGCCGGCGGTGAGCTGGCGGGATCCATCGCGGGTCGAGCGGCTGCTGCGCGGGGATGAGCGGGGGATCCTGCATCTGCACGGGAATTGGGAGGACCCTGAGTCGGTGGTGCTGGGCGGGCGATCCTATGATGCAGTGGTCGGAGATCCCCACGCGCAAGCGGTGATGCGAGCGCTGCGCATGCTGCGGACAATGGTCTTCGTCGGCCATGGCGCAGGTCTGGTCGACCCGAACTGGGGCCCGTTCCTGAAGTGGACGGAGGAGGTGTTCGCAGGGTCAGAGTACCGGAACTTCAGACTTGTGCGCGAAGACGAGCTGGCGAAGACGCAGGCAGAGCACCCCGCGGCGCAGCGGATGCTGGCGGTCTCCTACGGGGCGACGCATGCGGCGCTGGGCGGGTTCTTGGCAGGGCTTGTGCCGGCGGGGCCGAGGCCGAACGACGGGAGCGTGCGACGACGGACCGTGGTGGTGCTGGTGAACGTGACTGAAAGGGACCACGCGCGGCTCTGCGAGGAGAAGGTGCGGGAGGAGCTGGAGGCGCGGGCAGAGCCAGGTGCGGCGGTAGAGGAGACGATCTTCATCGAGATGACCGAGGTGATCGCGGACAAGAGTAGGATGACGCCGCGCTCCTGGCGAGCGATCGCGCGTAAGATCGACGCAGTGGCATCGAAGGTGGATCTCGTCCGAGGGGTCGCTCAGTACATCGTCTGCGGTCAAGCTCCGTTGTCGGTGTTCGCCTCTCTGGGGCGAGCTCTGGAGAGGTTGTCCTCTCCGGTAATATTCATGAATTTGTATAACAATACGTGGGACTGGATCCCGATCTCAGATCCTGGAGAGTGCGTGGAGGATCATTTTACGGCGGTGGGAGCGCTCACGGAGGGCTCAGCGGCGGAGGGTAAGGTGGTGCTCGCGGTGCACTGCTTCAAGGGGAGCGCGTTCACAATGGAGATGGTGAAGCCGGCGCTCGAGGTCGACGATGAGGCGATCATCGGCGGGTTTGGGATCCTCGCACCGAAGCGATCGCCGAAGGAGATCCCGCTCGCGCCGGGGGATCTCACGGCGCTGAATCGCCACATCGAGGCGGCCCAGGCGTGGATCAGCCGCTCAACGCCGAAGGCGAGCGGGATCGTGGTGGCGCTGTTGGGGCCGGCGTGGGTCGCGTTCTGGCTGGGGATGCGGATGAATCGGCGGGCGCTGAAGGGGCGTGTCGACTTTCGGGAGTATGATTCCGCCGCGTCTCGCTATGTGCCGGCGCTGTCGTCGCCGCGGCAGGCGATGCCGTGGCTGTCGGGTCGGCCGAAGCTGCTGTACTTGGAGGCGGAGCCGGATGATCTGACGCGTACGCGCGGCGGCGAGGTGGGGGCGACGATCAGCGACGCGTTGGCGCCGCTCGGGGCGTTCTACGAGCTGCGGGCTCGATCGAGGGGCACCCCACGGATCTTCCTGGAGGAGATCGATGCGTCGAAGCCGGATATCATCCATGTCCATATGCACGGGTCGAATCGAGGGGTGCTGGCGTTTGAGAGCGACCAGCGGCGGATCAGCGAGGTGTCGCATGACTCGTTCGTGCGGGCGCTGAAGAGCCGACGGCTGGAACCGACGCTGGTGGTGATCAGCGCGTGTCACTCAGCCGCGATGGCGGCGGCGCTCTGTGAAGCGGCGGAGTGCGTGATCACGATGCGAGGGGAGGTCAACTCGAGGACGGCGCTTCGCTTCGCGACGCTCTTCTATACGTCGCTCGCGCAGGGGCGGCCGCTCAAGGAGGCGATCGAGCGGGCGAAGGTGGACGTGGACTTCGATGGGTTGCCCGGCTACGAGGTGATTGAGCCGTCGAGCGTGTTCGAGGAGGAGATGGCCGATGTGGTGCTGTTTCGCGGCGGCGGCGGCGGTCGGCCGGCGGATTAAGCGAGCGCGGGGTAGCGGGCCCGCAGCTCTTCGCGCAGCTTGAGGGCCCAGGCGTCGACGTCGGTGAGGGTGTCGGCGAGCTCTGGACAAGACTCGGTGAGCTCGGTGACTCTCGCGCGCAGGCGCTCTTTGGCGCGGCGTAGGCGGCTGCGGATCGCCGGCTCCGCGGCCTCGAACACCTGCGCGAGCTCGGGGGCGGAGAGATCCTCCCAATAATAGAGCTCGAGCAGGAACTGATCGTCGAGCTGGATGGTACGGAGGGCCTCTAAGAGGAGCCGGGACTCGCGCTGGGCGAGCAGGAGGGTGATCGGGCCGGCGCCGAGGTCGACGACGGAGTGGGCGAGCTGGTCCGCCTCAGGCTTGCGCCGGCGGTAGTAGTCGGCGATGGCGCGCTTGGTGATGACGAGCACGTAGGCGCGTACGCTCGCGCCGGCGCGGATCTGGTCGCGGCGCTCGACGAGGGCTGTCAAGACGCGCTGGGTGAGGTCGTCGAGCGCCTGGTCGGGGACCTTGGTGCGGATCGTGCGGCGGATGAGGCCGTGATGGCGGGAGATCAGGCGGTCAGCGGCCCTGCGGTCGCCGGCCCGCCAGGCTTCGAGGAGTTGGATGTCGTCGCCGAGGTCCATTGCGGCGCGGACGCTACCATGGACCTCGACGTGCGGGGGAGGCCAAAGTGGCCGAAGGGTCATGCTGGCCTCCGCGGACGAGCTCACTTGAAGGGCATGCCGCCGGCCTTGGTGATCTTGACCTTGACGGCGCTCTGCGTGGTACCGGCGGCGGGCGGGCCGTCGGTGCTGGTGGGCGACGGGACCGTGACGCCAGGGGGGACGGCGACGATGAGCAGCTCCGTGACGTCGAGATCGTCGCGGGGGCCCGAGAGGGAGGCGCCGCTCTGACGGGTCCACTGCTGGACGCCCCCGCTGGGCAGAGCCTCCCAGACATAGACTTGGTGGGTGTCGCCGCCGTGGATGAAGTCCGCGACCACGATCTCGGCCTCGTCGTGGGGGCCGTACCCCTGCTCGGGCAGCTCGTTGAAGAGGTAGTCGTAGCCGCTGAGGTCGTTGGCGCCGTGGCTGACGACGAGGCCGCCCGCGCCGTCGATGCCGGCGCTGAGGTTGATGGGGTGGGTGTTTTCGATGCGGAGGATCATGAGCTTCGCTTGTTCGGTGGGTCGTTGTGTGTTGTGGTTTGTTGCGTGCATGGGAGTGAGGAGTCCGTGTCAGGGATAAGGTCAGTCGGTTAAGGTGAGAGCTTCTGCGCGGCGCCTCGGGCCCGCGCGAGGTGCTCGCGCAGCTCCGTTACTTCGGATGCTGGCGGATCGGAGAGCGATTCATAATATGCGAGGGCGAGGCCAAAGAAGGGCGCGGCCTCGGCGGAGTGCGCCGCTCGCTCGAGGTGATCGGCGACGTACCAGGCGATCAGCGCGCGGCGCTCGGGCGAGTGATCGGGGCTTCGCGTGAGGTGGCCTCGCAGCTCCGGGCCGTGGGCGAGGGCGATGTCGACGATGGGGTGCGTGCGGTCGATGTCGTGGTGGGCTTCGATCCAGTCTGGCAGCAGCTCGAGGGCGGTGTCGTTGATCGAAGGCGGTGGGCGGGCGAGCGCGAGGGCTTGATCAAAGAGGGGCGCGGCGCGGGCGAAATCGCGCTGGCGCGCGGCGAGCTGGCCTTCGGTGTGGAGGCGGTGGATGCGATCTTTGTGGCCGGGAGGTAGATCGGCGCGCTGGTGGTGCTCGCGGGCGCGGCCGAGGTGGTGCGCGGCGGCCTCGTGATCACCTTCGGCGAGCGCGAGCTGAGCGAGGGCGAGGTGAGCCTTGGCTTGGCGGGTGTGGTCGCCGTCGCCGCTGCGGAGTTGATCGTAGATCTCGAGGGCTTGTCGGAAGGACTCGCGGGCGGCGGCGGGCTGGTCGGCCGCGGCGAGGGCGCTGCCTCGGTCCAGCAGGACGTCGGCGACGAGGGGGTGGGCTGCGCCGAAGAGGCGCTGGCGGCGCTGAAGGGCGTCCTCAAGGTAGGCGATGGCGGTCTCGTGTTGGCCGAGCTCGAGGGTCGCGTTGCCGAGGTTGAGGAGGGAGGTGGCGAGGTCCGGGTGCTGCTCTCCGAGGTGCTCGCGGCGGTGCTCGAGGGCGACTCGGTGGTGTCGAACGGCCTGTTCGTGGCGCCCTTCGGCGTAGGCGAGCAGGCCTTGGGCCTCGAGCAGGTCGCCGCGGAGGATCGGGGAGCGGGCGCCGAGGCGCTCGATGCAGGCTTGGGCGTCCTCGAGATCGCGGGCGCTCTGGCGGACGTCGAGGGCGACGTTCGCGGACACCTTGGCCTGAAAGGCCGCGGCCCGGCAGTAGAGATCGTCGTGGCCCGCGGCGAAGGCGAGGGTGCGGGCGCGACGGAGCGCCCGGTCTGAGGCGGCGCGCTGGTGTTGCATGCCGAGCACGTGGCCGAGGCGATAGAGGGCTTCGGCGCGGAAATAGGGCGATTCTTCGCCTTCGCTGATCGGACGGGCGGTTTCGGCGGCTCGGGGGTAATCGCCGAGGATCTCGAGGTTGAGGGCGCTCGCGAGCGCAGCGGCGGTGTCGGGCCTGGCCGGCTTCCAGCGGGTGATCGTGGGCAGGTCACAGCGCGGCAGGGCCTCGATCGCAGCCACGGTGTCGGCCAGCAGGGGGCTCGCAGGGGCGGTGCGGGCGAGCGGTTCAAGGAGCGTCTCGAGGGTGGTGAGGGTGTGAGCGAGGCAGTCGCGCTGGAGATAGCTGCTGATGCGTGATGGCGCGTCCGTGAGGGACCTTCGGCGCTGGGTGAGGCAGAGGCGGGTATTGGCGTCGCTCCACGCGGTGGCGAGTGCGTCCAATGTCTGGCTGAAGAGGTGGTCCTGGCGGACGCTCTCGGCGAGCCCGCGGCGGATCGTGGCGATCGGGGCGCCGGCGTCAGCGCAGGGATCAGGAGGAGCGGGGCCGAAGTGCCAGCCGAGCCAGGGGAGGGTGGCGGCCGCGCCGAGGATGATCGCCGCGAGCGCGGCGTCGCGGCGGCGGTGGAGGCCGCGGCGCAGCGCTTGGAGGAAATCCGGGAGCGAGGGGCGGCGCTCCGGCGCGGCCGCGAGGGCTCGTTGGAGCAGCGCGAGCAGCCAGGTAGGCGCCCGTGGGGCTGTGGGGGGGATGTGCAGGCGGCCGCTCTGGATCGCGTCGGCGAGCTGCGCGGGTGTATCCCCGACGAAAGGGAGGGCTCGAAAGAGGGCCTCGTGGAGGGTCGCGGCGAGCGCGAAGAGGTCGCTCTTGGGGGTGGCAGGGGCGCCGAGGATCAGCTCGGGGGCGATGTAGCCGTGGGTGCCGAGCAGCGCGCCCGTGGCAGTGAGACGCAGCCCTAGCGGGGAGAGGGGGCCTCGCTCCGGCGTGTTGTTGGGAGAGATGGGGCGATCGGCGGCGACCGCGAGGCCGAGGTCGCTGAGCTTGACGCGGCCCGTAGAGCGGCTGATGAGTATGTTGTCCGGCTTCACGTCGCGATGGATGAGCTTTGACCGATGAAGGGCGGCGAGGCCCTCGCCCGCTTGAAGGATGGCCGTGACGATCTGGCGCCATGTTCGGGCTGGATCGGCGGACCAGGCGCGCAGCGTGGGGCCGTCGATGTATTCCATCTCAATGACGACTGTGCGCGGCGCGCTGTCGTCGACGCTGTAGATCTGGACGATATGATCGTGGTGGAGGGCGGCGAGGGCGCGCGCTTCACGGGCTGCGTCGCGCGGTTGTTCGGCGCCGTGAGCGGTGATGAGTTTGAGCGCGACAGGGCGATCAAGCGCTGGATCGCGCGCGAGATAGACCGCGCCCATGCCCCCTTGACCGAGCTTGCGCTCGATCTGCCACTTGCGGAACTGGACGGGCGCAGGCGGGGCCTCGGCGAAGTGTCGGCGCATCTCGCCGAGGTGGAGCTGGGTGTCGATCTCTTCGCGCTCCGAGGGGCCATCGGGGCGTCCTAGACGGAGCTTGGTGGCGGGGCTGTCGCGGTCATCGCTGCTGTGCGCGGTGGGATCGGTTGGATCAGTCATGATCGGCGCCGCCTGTGGTGGCGACGCAGATAGTAGTCGCGGGGGGAGCGGCGGCGATCCCCGAGTTTTTTCGGCGGGGGTTCGGTAGATCCGGCGCAGATGTCATCCTTGATTCACAGCGCCGAGCGGGGCGAGGCAGGCTGTGAGCAGGCGCACCAGCTCTTAAGGGAGAGGAGGCGATCTTGCCATTCGGGGGCGTCGAGAGCGGGGCGGGGGCGTTCGGGGCGGCGCAGGTAGTGGGTGGACATCGTGGGGTGACGAGCCGCCCCATGGCGAACCAGGCCTGCGCCGAGGTCCAGGGCGCGCTGGTCGCTGCCCTCGGCGCCGCGGGACGGCGACCGTCTGCTCCAGCGACATCGATCTGCATGTCCTCCGCTGCGACCGATTCGCGTACCGGCTCCAGGAGCAGAGCCCGCTGCGCGAGTAGATCGCGGAGTCCCTCGTTTGCCCCGTGGAGTGCGAGGACCTAGACATCCGCATCGGGCGGTCGGGCTACACCTCGAGGAAGCACTGCCGAAGCGATCCCGCCGCGCCAACTACGCGCGAAAGTGCAGGGTTTCTTGGTATTGGCCGGTGAGTTTGTCCCAATCCATGGCGACGACCTCACCGACAGCGTTGAGCGAGCGACCGAGCGCGAAGGCTAAGGCGTTGGGAGCGGCGATAAAGATCCGAAAGACGGGATTTTGCAGGCCGAGGCGGCTTTTGGCTGGGATCATCTCGGCCGCGATCCGCTCGCCGAGGGCCGCAACAAACTCCTCTTTGACGGCCTCGCGGCTGGGACCCTCTTTGGGTTGGAGGTGGAGGACAGCCCGTGGGTGTCTCTGGCCGGCGTCGCGCCAGGCTCGGTAGGCGGGTTCGACATTCTGGGTGAAGGAGAGGAGCAGGTGGACCTCTTCAGATGGACCTCCGATCTCTTCGTGGTGCACCGTCACGTCTGGGCTCGCCTGGGCACGCGAACGATCGAGCGCCCAAGGGACCCCATTTTGGATCACCTCCACCGAGAAACCCGAAGCGTGATGAAAGATCGAGCCGGCGCGGATCGCGAGTCCAGGGAGGCATTTGGGGTAGAAGCGCAGCCGCCGCTGCGCTGCGCCGAGGGCGCGGAAGAGAGCAATGAGACCATCGACAAGGCGTCGTTGGATGATCGGTGCACGCTCAGAGGGCTCTGGAGGGTTATCCTCGGGCGGGCAGTAGCCAAATGTAAAGGCGAGCTGCGGATCGGCGATCTCGTCGGGGATATAGCTCCAGAGGCCGATCTCCAGGGGTGTGTCCTTGGGGAGTTCAAGGGCGCGGAGCCGCTCGCGGATCAGGAGACGCATGAGATCGCGGAGGGGGGGCGGAAGGCGAGGCTGCGTGGAGTCGAAGCGTAGCCAGTCGTTGAACACCTCCGCGATCGCCGCCTCTCCTTCCGTTGGATCGATCGGCCCCATGAGGTCCGCCGCTTCGACCGAAGGCCCGTTCTCATCGAGTTGGAGCCTGGGGCGGAGACGGATCGGCGAATTCTCCCGATCCATGACCGGCAGGGCCTGAAAGGCGAGGGCGATCGTCGCCGTCGCCCGGGATCCCTCCGTGGGGAGCATCCCTGCCCCACGGATCGCTTCTTCCAGGGCCGTGGAGACCGTAGACGCGGCGTCCTTGGGGAGTTGCGTCGGCACCTGCGTCGAGACCTGCCAGACTCCCGCAGCGCGTGTGGTCCCCGCGGGCAGCGCGGGGGCCGAGAGGCGCTTGTAGAAGTACCACCCCGCGGTCCCTGTGGCGACCGCCCCGAGGGCGTACAGGGCGACCTTGAGCCAGTCGGTGGCGGGCTTCTTCGTCGGCAGTGGTGGGGCGACGGGGCTCGGGGTGGGGGCGGGCGCGGGCTCATCCATGGGCACAGGCTCATCCATGGGCACAGGCTCATCCATGGGCACGGGCTCATCCATGGGCACGGGCTCATCCATGGGCACGGGCCCCTCGCGGGAGTCCTTGTCCTTGTCCTGGTCCTGGTCCTTCTTGGTTCCACAGGGATCGGGGGGGAGCTGCTGGAGCCAGGGACCGATCCGCCGGAGCCGCGTCGGGCCGATCTCGTCGGCGGCGCCGCCACCCGCCGGCAGAAGACGGAGGGCGACCCCCGAGAGATCGTATTTGGCGGCGCCATCGGCGAGGATTGCCGGGAGGAGGTCGTGGGCGATCATCCAGGCGAGGAGGCGAGGTGCAATGGAGCTCGCCGACTTCACCTTCAGTGCCCGTTCGGCTCTCCGGTCTTCGGCCTTCTGCTCCTCGGTCTTCTTCTCGGGCGTCGGCTCTTTGGCCTCATCGACATTGTTGTTGTGAATCTCCGAGATCTCGGCTGCGAGCCCACCAAGGCCTAGCTTATTGAGGTGCTCGAAGAGTTTGCCCCACCACTCAACGAACGATCTCTCGGCCTCTTCCCTGGCCTTCTCGGCCTCCTCTTTGGTGTATTCACAGGCCTTGATGTGCGGGAGGTTTTTGTTGGCTCGATCGCAGATCTTGTGCGTGAAATTACGAATGAGGGACGCCGGGATCGGCGAAATTTCCCGGATTTTATTGGCAGTTTCGCGGAGGTCCTGGCAGATCGCGGGATACCAATGTGAAGGGATCAGCCCGCAGAGATGGGACTGGAGGTCGAGATCGAGGACCACCCCCTCGGCATCGGCGGCGGCGATCAGGCTCGCGCTCTGGTGGGAGGTGAGGATCATCTGCGGAGGGAGCGGCAGGGGGGGAACCACCGACTTCGTAGGAGAGTCGAGGTCTATGTTGCGACTGTAGACGCCCATGCTCTCCTCGTCCTTGATCTCGTCGAGTCGGAGCTGGAGCCGAGCCGGCCCCGGCCTTGAGGGGGGGGCGCGATATAAGTCCGCCAACGCAGCCCGCTGAAGATCCGGTGGAGGCGGAGGAAACGGCCGAGGGCGGCGGCCGCCGCCGCAGAGTCCTGGCCGAAGACTGCCTCGTCGATCGCGAGGATCGGGAGGATCGGGAGCTCGCCGCTGCTGCTCCCAATCCAGCGCGAGAGCCGGAGCGAGAAGCCGGCGCGCACCTGCTGGGCGGTGTTCTGGCGCCGGTTCCGGCGCTCCTCGGGGCTGCGGAGCTCTGGCGCGACGTCGAGATAGTCACAGAGGCTCTCCTTGAGCTTGTCGGCATCCGTCTTCGAGCCGGGGAGCGCCCTCTCGAGCGCCTCCAAAGAACTCTTGAGGCGGTCCTCAAAGCGCTTGCGCCAGGCGTCCGCGACCGCGGCCAGTTCTTTAGCAAGCCCTTTGCCGAATTCAGGAGTGGATGGGAGCGCCTCCAAGGCGGTCCAGGTGTTGTCTTCCGACAATTTGTCGGCACGCACCAACCACGAGAAAAAAAGTGGAATATCGCCAGCTTCGAGCTCCGCGCTCCGCAACTCCCCCCCGCCTGACTCGGAGGACTCCTGTGGTGACGTCGCGGGTTCCGCTCCTCGCCAAATCCCGACCAGTTCCATGAGTCTCGTCGTGTCTCCCATGCTTCCCGAGGAAGGGACCATAACCCCCTGTTTGCCGATCGTGCTGAGAGCGGCCCGGTAGCGATCACTTTGCTCGAGCAGCTTGAAGAGCGCCGCCCGCTCCACGCGGTCGAGCGTGGGGAGGATGCTGACGAGTGCGGTCTCGCCGGGGGTCCCGTTGTGGAGCTCGTGATCGTCGGCGAAGAGCGGGAGGAGGGTCTGGGGCGGAGTCTCCGGTTTGCCCTCGGCGGGCGGCTCGACGCCCTCCGTGATGCGCCAGGCCTTGGAAGCGAGCCCGCGCTGGGTCTCGTTGGGCAGGATGGCGCGGAGCCGGGAGCGGTTGAAGTAGAGGGTGGAGATGGCCTCGATGGTGGTGGTCTTGCCGCTGGCGTTGTCCGAGGCGATCAGGGTGATGGGGGCGAGGTTGAGGTAGATCTTGCGCCCGGGCGGCGGTGGTATGGTGAAATCGAGCCTGAGGAGGAGTGACGAGGGGGACGGCGAGGATGGCGTCTTGGGAGTATCTTCGGTCTTGCCGTCGATGTCGATCCCGAAGCGGCTGGGGTTCGATGCGAGGAGCTTCTTGAAATCTTCCCATCGGCCGGACTGTTCACTTTGCCCCGAGGTGGTGGGCTCGGGGAACCATTGCAGCGCCTTTGTGAACGCATTCTCGAGGGGGTGGGAGGGTGTCCCGCCCGCCTTTGGGTCCTCATAAAAGGAAGGGCGGAGGATGGCGCTGCCGTGGGCTGCGAGGATGGACTTCAGCGTGTCCTTTTGGGCGCCCCGCCGGTCGATCACCCGTCGGAGTTGGATGTCGAAGGAGGCCTCGCCGAGCCGGCGGACGAGCTTCTGGGCGAGTGTCGCGAAATCCGCTCGATTCTTCTCGGTGTCGCGGTCGGGGGGAGTGAGGAGGATGAGCTGGAGGCTGGGGCGCTGGGCGAGCATGCGCTCGTAGTCGCGCATCTCGACGAAGTAGTGGTGGAGGATGCGCTCAAAAACGCCCTGGTCAGGCTTCGGAGCTGCATTCACGTCCTGGTCAGGCTTCGGGGTCGCATCGAGCACGAGGGTGACCATCGACGCAAGGGGATCGGCGAAGCCAAAGAGGAGCGGGTCGAGCCCGAGGCACCAGAGGTTGCCGAGGAGGCGTTGACTCGCGCTCGCATGCAGCCTCTTGGTTGTCTCTTTTCCCTTGCTGTCGGTCCAGCATCCATCCTTGAGCTCTTGGGTATCGAAGGGGATCTTGGTTAGCGGGCGAGCCTTGACGCAAGCGGCTCCTGGAAGTGAATCCTCGCAGTGGAGGATGCACGGGATCTGCCACGCCCTGAGGCTCCTTGTCTCGTAGGAGAGGGCTTCAAGGATCCACCTCGCGAGATCCTCAGGGCGCGCCCTTGCGAGTGTCTTCTCTTTAGTGCTCATGAATTCTCCGATCGCATCAGGACGTCGAGCCAGTCCACGGGGGCGACCACCGGGGTCATGCCGCTGCAGAGGGGGATCTCTGGGTTGGGTCCGAAGGGTCTGAGGGCGGGCTCGTTGTGGTCGCCGAGGGGGAGGATCCGAAGGCGGGGTGAGGCCAGCCAGGTGAGGTTGCGTCCGGCCTCCCAGTGGAGGTCGCGGCGGAGGTGGCGGGCGAGTATCCCGCCGCAGAGCCCGATCATCCCGCCGGGGGAGGCTGGCCAGGGCCAGGGGATCGGCAGGAGATCGCAGGGGCCATCGAGCTCTGTGCCGAAAACGGCGGGGAGCTGGGGGAGCTGGACGACGCCGCTCCAGGGGTCGACGGCGAGCCTACGGGATCGGGTTCGCCAGGGCGAGGGGCGGTGCTGATGGTCGACGGCGAGCGCCGGGTCGCGGGTCACCAGGGCGGCGAAGGCGGCGATCTGGAGGAGGCCGGGGTGGGGGCGGGGGCCCTCTCGGCCGAACCACGGGGCGTACCACCAGCGGTGGATCGCCCGGAGCCCGGGAGGTTCGGTGAAGGGCGGCCGCCCTTCGACGAGGGCGGCCCAGCGGGCGTTGGGGCCGAGGGCGTCACAGAGGAGGTCGAGCAGGGGGCGGTGCTCGCGGTCGCCGTCGAGCTCGGTGGCGAGGCGGCCCTTCAACTCGCCGAGGAGCCGGCGATGCACGGGGTCTTCGGTCGCGGTGAGGGCGGCTCCGAGGCCCTGGATTAGGGTCCAGGCGTAGGCCCCGCGGAGGGCGAGCTTGCCGTCGCTGACGGCCACCTGGATCGCCGGGCCGCCGCGGGGCTGACTGACGGCTAGCATGCAGGCGAGGCGGCCGCTGTGGTCGCGGTTGATCGCGACCAGGGGGAGGGGCTCCAGGGGCCGGCTTGGGGCGTGGGCGTCGCGCAGTGACCGGACGCTCTCTTGGGTGCAGTCGCGGGTGGCTCGCTCCCACTCGGCGATCCGCTCGCGGAGCGCGCGAAAGACCACGGGATCAGCGCCGCTGACCCCGAGGAGGAGGCTGCTGTGGCCGCGGAGGGCGTCGGCGACCGTGTCCTGGACCCACTGGGCGTGATCGCGCCAGTGGGCGAGATCGGTGACCGAGACCAGGAAGGCCGAGCGGAGCTGCTCCTCGATCTGGGGGTCCTGGAGCTTGCCTCGGGCGAGGTCGCGGAGGATCTGGGAGACGTGACCGATCCCGCCGTGGAGCTTGAGTAGGACCGCGTCGTCGGCGTCTCGCGGGTAGAGGGCGACCTGGCGGCCACTCTCGTAGACCTGGAGCCCGGGGCCTCGCGAGGTGCGTGGGGGGCGTCCCGCGGGCGCGTCGTAGACCTCGAGGCCGACGAGGCGGGCCCCGAGCTCGATAAGACTGTCCCAGTTGAGGGTGAGAACCCGCCGCAGCCTGCCCTCCGCGAGGAGGCGGCCGAGCAGGATCGGCGGCGCGCTCGGGTGGAGGGCGGCGAGGTGGTGGGAGTGAAAACGCTCGATCTCGCGCTCCCAAGCGTCGAGGGTGCGGTAGACTCCCTCGGCGCGTGGGGGCAGGGGCGAAGCCCAGGCGTTGTATCCCCCAGGGGCGAGGGCGAGCTCGGCGCCCGCGGGCTCCGAGAGGAAGAACTCGGCGACCGCTCGGCGCCCGGCGAAATCGTGGAGGAGCTCGGCGAGCTCGGAGGGCTCGAACCACTTTTTCCGGTCCGCGACGAGTTGCCGAAGAACCGGGTGGCCCTCGAGGTGAGGGAGCAGCGCCTGGCGCAGGCGCTCGGTGTAGTCTCCAAAGAGCGGCGCTGCGCTCGACGTGGCCTTGCTGAAGCCTGCCCCCAGGAGGAGCATCCGATCTCGGCGATCTGCAACCGAGGAGGCTCCTCGCGTGTCGAGTCGCGGGGGGTCGTCGAGGGGGCCAAGCCAGCGCTCGAGGGCGGACTCGAGGTTCATCGGTCGGTGGGATTCTCGGGGGCGGAGGGATCGGCGAGGGCGACGATCTGGCGGAGGTTGCCGTCCTCGCGCCAGGTCACCCGGAGGTGGGCCTCTTGGCGCTTCTTGAGGCGGGCCTGGAGCGCCTCAGGGAGGCCTGCGACCAGGGCGCTCGCTGCGGGGCCAAAGGAGGTGGCGGTGACGCCCCCGGCGACCGTCGCGCTCAGGCTGCCGTCGTTGGGCTTGCGGGTCACTCGGGTGACGATCTCCTGAGGTGCGCGGGACTGCTCCTGGTTTTGAGAATTGCCTTGGGAGTCTTGGATACCCAGGGCGCGGGGTCGAACGGGGTCGGCGGCGAGGCGGCCGTAGCCGGCGGCGGTTTTGGCGCCTATCCCGTCGAATTCGAGGGCGGGGAGGAGGAACTCGTCGAGGATAAAGTCCAGGAGATTGTCGATCCCTGGGATCGCCGGGCCCTCCAGGGCCAGCAGGAACTGGGTATCCGGAGGGACCGAGAGGAAGTGGGTGGGGATTGGATCCTCGGTCGGTCGGGGGGCTGGGCGCTCGTTGCCTTTGGCGGTGTAGTAGGTGCTGTGGTGGGGATTAACGATGTCGCGAGCGAGAGGAGCCTTGGTGCGTTTGGCGTCGGCCTTGGGCGGGATCCAGAGGGCGTCCCAGAAGTCGACGAGGCCGGCGAGGCCGCCCTCCTTCCCATCTTCGACGTACCCGAAGAGCTCGGTGACCCAGCGGGGTTCTTGGTTGCGGCCTCTCGGTTCGTCGGCGCCCTGGATCAGGCCCTCGTAGCGCTGGGGGAGGAGGAGCCCCTGGCGGCGGGCGCGGGCGCGGCAGATCCCCTTGAGGGCGCTGCCGGGGATGTAGGGGACGCCGTAGGTGTGGTGGAGGAGCAGGCTGCCGTCGATCACTGAGGTCGCGGTGCTCGGGTGGAGGAGCAGGCGGCTGAGGGTCTTCAGCTCGATCACCCGGCGGATGGTGCCCCGATCGCTCGAATCTTCGGCGCAGCGGCGCCAGCGGTCAAAGATCGGGCGGTAGGCCGCGAGCGCCGGTCGGTCGGGACGATCGAGGGCGAGTTCTGCCCCGCGGTGGAGGAGGGTGCGGCCGAGCTTTTCCTTAGTCTCCTTGTCTTCCTGACTGGTGTTCGTGGGCGGTTCGACGAGGTAGCGGTCGAGCCAGAGGCCGACGTGGGCAGGGAGAGGATCGGGCCAGGCGTCGGCGAGGTCCCGGCGCCGCCAGGGATCGGGTTGGTCTGGCGCCGAGGTCCGCTTGGGGGGGAGACGGTCGATCCAAGCGTCAAGAGTGAGCTTGGAGGTCACTGTTTCACCTCCTTGAGCGCGAGCTGCGCGTCGAGGTAGCGGGTGCCGAGGGCGGTCACCTCGAGGGTGAGGAGCTGGAGGCGCTGGTATTCGATGAGGTCAAGGCGGTGGAGCGCCTCTGCGGAGAGAGGACCGTCCCCGAGCTCCTCGAGAACAGTCTGAACGGTTTTGAATGCAGCCTTCCACCCCTTGTCTTCGGACTTGCGCTCGGCGAAGAGCACGCTCTGCAGGAGACCGCTACGGTGGATCAGACCTGTCCACTGGAGGAGCCGAGTCTGGAGCATTTTCTTGACCGCCTCGTCGCTCGGAAGCGCCTTGCAGAGCGCGCCGAGGATCCTCTGCTCCTGGGTCTGGAGCGTGGATTGTGAGGTGTGGGACGTAAATTTGTGCGAAGGGCGGGCCATTAGTGGTTCCTTTCGAGGCGAAAGAGGGCCCGGCCGGCGCCGACGGAGCCCTTGCCGCCGAAGCGCAGGAGGGGGGCGCGCGGGACCACGCCCAAGAGCCGCTCCAGGCTCGACTGCGCGTCCTTGGGCAGGGTGTTCTTCTGGGTGCCCTCGGCCCCGGCCTCGGTCTCGGCCTGCTCTGTGAGGGCGGTGTGCCGGCCCTCGGCGGTGCCGTAGAAGATCGCCTCGGCGGGGATGTACTCTTCGAGCCAGGGGCCGGACGTCGCGGCGGTGCCGGTCTCGTCGTCGATCGGTACCCGCGACCGGACCTCGAGGTTGAGGCGGACCAAGAAGCCGAAGAGGGTGTCGGAGACCACGGCGAGACGGGGACGATAGAGCTCGCTCTCCTTGATGTCCCAGGCCCGGCCAGCGAGCCACTTCTGCGCGAATGTATCGAGCTTGGAGTCCTCTTTGGGGGTGAGGCGGATATCCTCGAGGAGGACGGCGCTCTTGTGGGTCAACGCGCTCGTGGGGGTGACCAGGCAGTGATGATGGTCATCGACCGTGAGAGCGGCGACAGCGTCGACGTCGGGGGCTTGGCGGCCGGAGGCTTGGAGCTCGCGGTGGAGGCGGTGGAGGATCAGGGGGCAGGTGACCAGGGCGAAGCCGCCGATCAGGCTGCGGATCGGGAGAAAGAGGAGCCGGGCGTCGGTGAAGACCACGCCGCCGCGGCCATCGCCGGCGCGGGCCTGGGGGGGGCCGAAGACATGGACCACAGGATCGTCGCCATAACGCCCCGTGTCCGCGTTCTCACGGTGCTGCTGCTCGGCGAAGTCGCGGAGGATCCCCTTGATCGTCGAGCCGGGGACATACGGGTGCTGGGTGACGACCTCGCGGGCGGTGGGGAGGTTGATCGCGCCGGCGCCCTCGCCAACCCCGATGTGGATCGGGCTCAGGGCCTGGAGAAAGAATAGCCGGTTCGGAGGCTGGGGGATCTTCGTCTTGTCCATAAAAAGGGTATCCTGTCTTTACGACCAGTAGCCTGGGAGGAGCATCCCGTAGCCATCGGCGGTGGGGGGCGCACGGAAGTTGTGGAGGTCGAGGTCGGTGGTCTCTGCGGGACCCTCGGGGTCGAGGAAGGCGCCCCAAAGGGCGTTGCAAACCTCCAGAAGGTGCTTTTTCCGGTCCGGTTCGCCGAGCTCGCGGCCCGCGCGGTCGTGGAGGGTGAGGTAATAGACGCTGCCCGTGGGGACCAGGCGCCGGATCTCCCGGGGGGCCCCCGTGGGATCGCCGCGGCGCACCGAGGGGCCTTTGCTCGCGGAGCGGCCGCGCTGGTTCCAGCCGCTGACCACCGCGTGGCCCGGGATGCAGACGGCGTGGAGGCGGAGGTGGAGGCCGTACTCCTGGGCCCAGCCCCTGAGCTGGGGGGGGATTCCGGCGTGCACGCCGTCGTGGACGCCGGGTCGCGGGCGGAGCCAGCTCGGACACCAGGCGGGGTCGCCGTGGTGGTGGAGCGCCCGCTCCGGGAGGTAGGCCGGGCTCAGGAGTTGGAGCCGGAGGCCGCGTTTTCCCTCTGCGCTTGATTCGTAGCGGTTACAGACGGAGTCCCACGTGGGGAATGTTCCGGGCCCTGGGGGCTCCTGGATCTCGAGGAAAGCGCGACGTCCGCGGCCGCCGAGCTGGGCCCAGCGTGTGCCTTCGAGGCGCCTCTCGTGGGTCGAGCGGACTTCGACCGCGAGCCGCCAGCCCTCGCAGAGGCGGAAGCCGGCGGTGGCGTAGAGCTGGTTGGGCTCGGCGGTGCCCGTCTTATCGTCGAGGACGACGTGGATCCGGGTCTCCGTGGAGAGGATATTCTCTTCACATTTGGCGGAGTCTGAAGGGTCGCCGAGGGCCCAGCAAAGCTGCTGGGGGAGGGACCAGAAGGCGTCCCGCGGTGAATCGTGTTTGTTTCCATCTTTGTCGCGCTCAGGGAGCTGGCAGAGCCCCGGGAGTTCGGGGGCGCCTGGCGCCCGGCTGCCGTAGGCCCCCTTGAGCTCGGGATCATCAATGTCGAGGATCTTGGGGGGGATGGGCTTCTTGGAGATGCTGTCGATCCGAAGATCGGCGGGGGTGGGGAACCATAGGTCGTCATTCGGGTCGACGAGCCAAGGGCCGCGGATGGCCACTTCCTTGAGGATCGCGCGGGCTGCCTTGTCGTCGATCACCCGCCCTGCCCCCTCGAGGACGTGGGCGCGGACCATGCCGGCGACGGTCCCGGGGAAAGGAAAGGGCCAGACGGCGCCGGTGACGTAGGCCAGGCTGCCGCGGCCGTCGCCGAGGACCGCGGGATCCCGGGGATCGAGGCGCCAGAGCTGGTGGGGTTGGAAGGGGGAGGTGCTCATCGGGACTTTTCCTCGGGGCGGAGGCGCTTGGCGGCGGCGATCCGTTGGGCGAGGATCACCTCGTGGGCGAGCCCGCGGGCCTCGCGCAGGGCGTGTTCGCCGTGGTTGTCGGCGGGATCCTCCAAGAGTGCCCGAATCGCCTGGACCCGCTCGCAGAGGGTCTTGTGGGCAGTCGGGTGGGCCTCGGCGGCGCCGCTGCGTTTGCGCCGGAGGAGGAGATTGCCGAGGGCGAGCTCGATCCCCACCCGGGGATCCTGGTCGGCGGTGTAGCGCTCGAGGTCGGCGAGGAGGCCGTGGGCGGTGCCCATCGAGAGCGCGCCGTCGATGAGGAGCTCCACCCAGGCGTTGATCCGCTCAACGAGGTCGTCCGTCGGGCCCTGGCAGGGGCGATCGACCCCGCCCGCGGTCGACTCGATCACTCGGAGCCAGCTCCGCTTGGCTCCTTCCTCCTTCCTGCGGGCCTTCTTGGCCGCCTTTAGGGCCTCCTCGGTCCGCTCGCGGATGTCACGGAGGTCGTGCTTGACGTGGGCGACGACCAGGCCGACGGAGAGGGTGCCCTCGCGAGTTCTCTCGGCGAGGGCAGAGCGCTTCTCGAGTGCCTGCGCGGCTTGTTGCATCGCCTTGGCAAACACGTCGGCGAGCGCCTTCGCGGCCTCCGGGGCCCTGTCCACCGGGAGGTAGGCGCAGAGTTCGTCACCGCCGACGTAGAAAGCGACGCCGTGGTGGTCGCAGACGACGTTCCAGGCGTTGTGGGCGAAAGTGTCGAGGGCCTTGACGAGGATCTGCTCCTCGCCCTTCGTCTCGCACTCCTGGAGGATGCTGCCGATCCCGTCGCCGTCGGCGGTGAGGAGGACGTAGTAGCGATCCGGGGCGCCGAATCGCTGGTGCAGCCGGCGGAGGTGGGGCTCGATCTGCTCGAGCTTCTCGAGGGCAGTGCGGGTGTCGGTATCGGCGCTCTCGAGGTTTCTCGCGGTCTCCTTGACCTCACGCTCCAGGGCCTCGAGGCTCCCCTCAAACAAAAGGCTCGCGTCGTACGGAAAGCATTTGTTCTCGGGATCCCGCGCCGAATTATCCTGATCGCAGTCCCCGGGCTCCCGGGAGGGGGAGGAGATCAGGTGGAGCGCTGGGTTGTTTTCGTCCTCCAACTGCCAGAGGATCCTGCGGATCCCTCCGAGGTCGGCGCGGCCCGCCTCCGAGGCGAGGACGCGGGCGATCCAGGGGTCGGCGGCGACCCGGGAGAGGGGTGGAAAGGGGAGGCAACGGAGGGTCTTTGCCTTTGTTTCCTGGAATTCGTCCTGGCTCTGGGTCATCGCCGCGATCCGCCGGAGCAGGGCGATCGCGTCGAGGCGCTCATCGCTGCAGATCCCGAGGCGCTGACGGGTTTTATAGGCTTCGATGGCCTTCGGGTACCGGGTCCGGGCGGGGTAGTGGATCTGCACCGAGTCGCGGCCCGGCTCCATCGTCGACCGCGAGTGCCCCGGCCGGGTCCAGGAGGGGGCGACGAAGAGGCGGGTGTTCTTCCGGGCGTCCCGCAGCTCCTGGGCCACGCTGAGGGCCTTGTGCTCATCCACACCTTCGACCCGAGCGTAGCCGGCGTAGAATTCGAGAAAGTCGCCTTGGAGGATCGCTGTGCGCTGCTCCGAGAATGCGTCCAGGTCGATCGCGGGATCGAGCTTCTTCGCCGCGGCTTCTCCGAGCTGGCCGTCGAGCCATTCGCGGGCCTTCATCTCGGCTGTGGCGAGGCGCTCGCGGATCTCTTCGCCGGTGTCGGCGGGGACGATCGCGCGGATCTTGTTGGAGATTACCGGGCCTTGGTAGGGCGGCTGACGAGTTCCACCGTTCTCACCATTCTTGCGCTTGAGATCGAAGAAGACGTCTTTGAGAGACTCTTCGCGGGGGGTCCAGAGCTCGGCGCCAACCTCGTCCTTGAGGTAGATGGCGACCTTGCGGGTGAGCTCGGAGAGGAGGCGTGAGCCGTACCAGAGGTCGCGGCTGCGCCGGCCGGCGCTGATAAAGCGGCCGACGGGCCCGAGGGCGATCGCGACGGCGTAGCGGGTCGGTTGCATTATTTCGTCCTCTCCCAGCGATAGGCCGATGCCAGCCAGTCGAAGAAGGCCAAGACTGCGTCTCCTTGGTTATTTTTAAGGTGTGTTGCGATCGGATCCTCAGCCCCCTGGCCTTGCTTCGCGAGGACCGGGACCTGCTCCTCGCACTCCGGGATGCGGCCCGGCTGTTTCGCGAGGACGGCGGCGACCTTGGTGGCAGGCTTCGACTCGTCCGTGTGGTCGAGGGGGAAGGGCTGGTCGAGGTAGATCATCATGCAGGCAAAGCGGCCGTCGGCGCAGCGGAGGGGCCGGATCCGCAGAGGAGAGGTCCAACGGGTGCCGTATTGGGGGACGATGGCGCCGCTCGCCGGCTCGTCGTCACGATCCTTGAAGGCGATATGGAGGGGCATGCCAAAGGCCGCCCTCGGGGCGCAACTGAGCGCGCTATCTCGGCTCTTGGGGGGGTGGTCCCTGAAGGTGACGCGACGCTTGGAGATGGCCAGGCGCCGCATGGTGTCGGCCTCCGGCCAGCGGCTACGGCCGGGCCGCCCCCGCTGCTGACCTGGGTTGCGACCGACCCCGGGTCGTTGCCGGAAGTCCATCAGCATCGATAGACCCTCGGAGTGGGCCTCCTTTGCCTCACGCCGCGGCGGGCCGAGGCACCAGGCCTTGGCCGGAACGCGGGGATGGTAGCCAGCGCGTGAAGCGCGCTTCGCGGGACATCCAAAGGCCCGGGAGGCGCTCTCTAACCACGATCCGAAATCATCCGACCTGGCGGGCGGCTGAAAGTGTTCCAGAATCGCCTTGACCTCGTTGCAGATGGCTTCTCGGGTCATTTTGGGGTCGTGCTTCCCGTGGGTGTCCTTGGGCGCGAGCCCGATCGCTGCGTTCTCGGCGATCTCCAACGGCTGGAGGGTGAGGTTCAAGGCGCCGAACCCCCGGGTGGTCCGGGCGCCAATCCCGCCGAGGTGGATCCAGGCCCAGAGGCTGCCGAGGACCTGCCGGAGGTCGTTCTTCGCGGCTTCTAAGTCGCCGCGGAGAGACACCGTCACCTCGAGAGTGAAGGTGAGCCCATGGCGGACGCTGGCGGTCGGCGGATCCGCGGTCTTGAGCCGGCTTAGGGTCTCCCGTGGAAGTTGGAGGGGGAAGAGGCCGTAGCCCATCGGTCGCCCGCCGTCCCAGTTCGGTAGGGCGCGGTAGCGGCCATCGCTCCCCTCGTGGCGGCCGGCGGGGAGGTCGGCGCGGAAGGAGGCCCCGCGGACCTGGAGGACGACCCGGCTCCGGCGGGTGTCCTTCTTGGCGTCACCGTCGGCCTCGCCGCTGACGCCGCCCCAGAGCGCGCTCTCGTCGTGGAAGAGTTTGTCGGTGGGTTTGGTGTCGGTGGGCTCGGGCTGGAGGGCGCGCCACCACATCCGGAGCTGGCCGCGGATCGCCGGGATCCGCAGGGCCTCCGCGGTATCCGGGGTCTGTTTCTCGACCCCGCCGCCGACCACCGGGGTGACGCACTCGAGGGGAAACGCGAGGTGGACGATCGCCGTGGTCGGGCACGGCGCCATGGGATCACTCTCCTCCTTCTTCCTAATGTGGAGCCCGGGTGGGAGAGGTATTTTGGGAATGCCCTCGCTCTGGGCAAAATCTTCGGGCCGGGGGGGAATCAGCCCTCTGAGGTCTCGTCGCATGGTCTTTCCTTGGAGGCTTGTTTGTGAGGGCAGTCACTCTGGTACACGAACGCGCAGATGCCGTCAACCGCGATCCTGGGCGAGCTGGGTGCGGGGTTTGCGCGGCGTCGGAGCGGCGTTGATGGCGGCATCGGTCCAACCTGAAGAGTCGCGGTCGGGTCACGATCGATCCCCATGGCCGAGCGCATGACGTTCCTTGAAGTCCGCGCAGGTCCCCGCCTCCGACCCCACCCGACCGCGACCGACCGCGACCTTACATTGCTCGACCGCTGCCGCTAACCGGGAACCCTCCGAGGCCACGATTTTCACATCGAGTTTGAGATCGTCCAAGGGGACGCCGCTCTCCGAGGTGAGGTCGGAGCTTGTTGGCGACGGATATGTCGCTGCCCAGGTCGAGGTCATGGAGATCCCTCGGGGATGGGAAGAGGAGGGCGTCGATGCCGCAGTGCTGCGGCGATCGCGGCGGCGCCGGCCTTGCTGCGCTCGCTGAGGAGCCAGGAGCCGAACCAAAGGTCACGGCAGCGGCGGGCGGCGGCGATGAAGTCCTGGACCGGACCGAGGGTGAGGATGAGAAGGGCTGGCATCGGGTAGGGGGTCGGCAGGTGAGGGGGCTTGGTGGCCTGTACCAGAGAGTCGCGTGGTGGTGCGCTTCGATCCCCGAAAAAGTGAAGTGGCCAACGTCCCTCCTCCCTTTTTTTAGGGAGGCGGTACCTGTCAACAACTTTCGGACACGTCGTTGCGAAGTTCCATGATGCGAAATGCTGTCACTCGACGTCCTTGCCCGGTAGCCGATCGCCAGCGAGTCGCACTCCGCCGCGCCCGCGTCGCCGCTGAGTGCGGCGGTCAGCGGGGGCGTTTGGCGCGGCGGGGCTTGGTGGGTGTTGTGGGGGGTGTTGTGGGGGGTTTTGTGGCGGGAGGGGGGAGGTCGGGGTGGGGGTGGAAGGCGTGGAGCTGGCCGGCGTGGGTGAGCGTCCACAAGAGGCCGCGGAGGTGGAGGTCGAGGCCGATGCCGTCGAGGTCGAGGTGTTGTTGGAGATCCTGGGGTTGGGCGGTGAGGCGCTCGCCGAGCAGGGCGCGGACGAGCTCGCGGAAGTCGCTGTAGGGGCCAGCGTAGGCGCCGTTGCGGGCGAACGCAGCGAGGCCCCGCGGCGGTCGGGGGTGCGGAGGGTCGCTGGGCTTGAAGCGGCCTCGGCGGTTGATCCGGGCGTCGTTGAGCTGGCGGTAGCGGAGGCGTGAGGTGGCGAGCAGGGCCTCGATGCGCCCCCAGAGATCGCCGGGCGGGTCGATCCGGCCGCTGGCGATCGCGAGGGTGAGCTGCTCGGTGCTGAGGCTGGCGAGCTGACGGAGGAGCCCGAGCGCGACCATGCGCTGATCTCGGTCGATCTCGCCTCGGAGGGTCTGGAGTTGACGTTGCATGATGGACCTTCTGTGGTTTTTTGTTGCGGTGCGTCTATCGTTCGTGGTTGGTTTAATTTATCTGAACACTATGAAACTAGGGATGTGCTTCGGCTGGCTGCGCGCGCTCGTGAGGCTCTATTCTCGGGGGAAGATCGGCGCGGGCTGCATGGCGGGCGTCGGCTAAAACACGATGGTTCGGACGAGGCCGGGGGTGAGGGGGCGGCCGAGGACTTCACAGCGCGGGGGGGCCTCGGGGGCGGCCTGCGCGGCGGTCCCGAGCTTTATAAAGATCACTTGGTCCTGGCGCTGGTTGATGACGTCGAGCAGACGGCGCTCTACCAGCGCGCGATCGAGGGCGGTGAGCTGGCAGAGGAAGACGCTGAGCTGGATCCCGTCGCCGAAGTCGCGCATCGTCTTATAAACCTTGCGCAGGCGGCCAGGGTCGGAGATGTCGTACGAGACGATGTAGTAGTCGCGCATGGGAGCCTCTTGGGGATCAGCGGGTCCAGAGGGGGGTGAAGGCGTCGATCTCGCCGATGAGCCATTTTCCCAAGACCCTGGCTTCGAGCTCGAGCAGGCGCCGGTAACTCATGCGATATCCGAAGCGTGGGTGGGTGGTGAGCTCGTCGGCGCGGCGCTCGTAGGCGGCGATGAGGGCGTTGCGGCCGCTGTCGGTGAGCACGACGCCGGATGTGGAGATGTGGAAGTCGGCGCGGTCGATGCCGTTGGTGGCGAGCAGGCGGAGCACGGCGGCGTCGACCCAGGCGGCGCGAAAGGGCTCCATGAGGTCGAGGGCGAGCGCCGGGCGCCCGGGGAGCATGGCGTGGAAGAAGCCGAGCATGGGGTCGAGGCCGATCCGGGCGAGGGCGGCGCTGGTGTCTCGGGTGAGCAGGGAGTAGCCAAAACTGAGGAGGGCGTTGACGCGATCGCGCGGCGGTCGGCGGCTTCGGCCGCAAAAGTCACCGCGCCATGGGGCGGGCAAGATCGCGGGGAAGGCGCTGAAGTACGCGGCTGCGGCCTCGCCTTCGTGGCCTCGGAGCACGTCGAGGGCGGTGTCGCGCTCGGCGGCGCGCAGGGCGTGCTGCATCTGCGCGAGGGCGCCGGCGGTGACGGCGTAGGCGCTGGCGGGCTCGTCATTCTCGTCGTCGGTGGTGCTGGTGGGGACGGCCCAATTGGGCAGATCGCCTCCTTCGTCGTCGAGGGCGGCTTCGATGCCGCGGCGGTATCTCTTTAAGATCGTTCGTTGGTTGCGGATCTTGGCGAGCACGAGGGCGCGCGCGACGTAGAGGCAGCGCTCGGGGTCGTCGGCGGCGCGGTACTGGGCGCGGCGAAGGCCGATGTTCTGAGTGGTGAGGGGGGCGGAGATCCCGAGCAGGCGGCCTGCGCTGGTGTGATGTGAGACGGGCACGCCGTGGATCAGGAGGTGTTGCAGGCACTGGGCGGTGATCTGGGAGGGGCCGTAGATCGCGACGTGGCAGATGTCTTTTAAAAGGAGGCGCTCGGCCTCGCCGTCGCGGCCGGCGAGGATCAAGGCGTCGCTCTCTTTGCGGACCATGGTGCCGGGGGAGGTGACGTGCACGATGGCGCGGTGCTCTCGGCTGGGCACGATCCTGCGGATCGGGGCGAGCGGCGGCTCGGCGGCCTTGAGGGCGTAGTGCTCGTCCGGGAGGCAGATCCCGTGCAAGGAGCAGCCAAAGCACTTGGGGGAGTCGATGAGGGGATCGGGGGCGATCTCGAGAAGGGCGACGCGCCGGGCTTCACTCACGACGGCGCGGAGGAAAGACTCGAGCGGGTCGCTCCATTCGATGACGGTGTGGACGTCGTTGCCGCGGTAGTAGAGGCGGGCTTCGTCGCAGCGGATCCCTTGGTCGCGGAGCAGGGCGATGTAGAGGCCGACTTGAGCGACATCGGCGGGCCAGGCGCGGTAAGGGAGGGGGTGCTCGCCCCAGCGATGATCGGCGGTGTTGGGGGCGGATCCGTGTTTGGCCTCGATGACGACGGCGTTGTCCTCGGCGAGCTCGAGCATGTCGAGGCGGCCGCGGATCCCCCAGGCGGTCGACTCGAAGTCGAGGGCGCGGGGGACGAGGCCCTGCCAGGGGTCAAGGTCGGGGGTGACAGGGGCGCTGGGGCGCTTTCGGACCTGGCTGCGCCGCGCGGCGCGATCGTGCTGGCCGGCGCCGCGCACGGTGTCCGCGGACTCGACGAAGAGGCCCTGGACGTGCTCAATATGAAAGAGCCGCGGACAGTAGACGAGCTCGTTGCACATGCGCACGGGCAGGACCATGTCGGGGTCGAAGGTGGGCGCGGGGGGAGGAGAAGGGGCGGCGGTGAGGTGTTCCATCGTGTTGTCCATGGATTTTGTTTGTAGTGAGGGTAGGTGATCTAGGGGAGATCAAGCGCCAGAACGGGCTTGGAAGCGGCTTCTAGGGGTTGTTGTTGTGGTCTGTTTACATTTGCGTGGCATATGTTCAGTGTCTCTCATTCTCTTGGTCGGTTTGAATAAGTCACTGGGTCGTGATCGCTTTTCGTGGGCGTGGGCGTGGCGGCAAGAAAAGAAGAAGAAAAAAGAAAGCCACCTGCTGGGGGCAGGTGGCTCGGGGCCGGTAGCCGCCGGTTCAGCGGTCTCAGGGGGCGATGCGCTGCGGGCTAGGGCGACTGCGGATCGACGCAGCGGAAGAGGCCGAGGCCATAATGAGCGCCGTAGCCGAGGGCGAGCGGGCCTTGCAGGGGCTCGGCGAAGCGCAGACGCAGCGCCCACGGGTGGGTGCGGGGCGGCTGGGGGCGGCCGCGGCTGCGCTGGCGGGTGTACTTGAGCGCGCCCGATTGCAGGAGCGCTTCGCGGTCGAGGACCTGGATCTCGAGGGGGGCGGGCAGGCCGCGAGAGGCGAGCTCGGCGCGGACTTGATCCTCGAGGGTGTGAGGGGGCTTCTCCTTCAGAAAGCGCGGGGGCAGGAAGGGGGTGAAGCTTTGCCAGTGGGTTCCCGCGCCGAGCAGGTCGACGGCGCCGGGGCGCTGGGCGAAGGCGCGCCTCAGCTCGCTGCGGCTGCCGAAGGCGACGAGGGTGGTGGTGAGGGTCTCGCGGCGCCGACGATCGAGGTCGATCGGGGCGTTTGGTTCGTTGTGGCGATTATTGGCGTCGGCGGAGTGGACGAAGGTGAGGCGCTCGATGGCCTGTTGGGCGAGCTCGCTGAGGCCGCCTCGATGATCGGCGCCAGGGGCGTAGATGAGGATGTGATCGATGGGTAGATCGGCGCTGCGGTGGCGCTCGCCGGGCGTGACGTTGAGGGCGAGGGGCAGGTAGTGGGCGTGGATGTGGCCGCTCTGTAAGGGGCCGCGGTCGGCGCCCCCAGCGCTGCCGAGCAGCTCGGGGCAGGCGGTAGCGTGCAGTTTTTTGAGGACAATGGAGGTGAGGGCTCGGTGGAGCTCCTCCATCTGCGGTAGGGCGCGGGCGTGGCGAGGCAGGACCTCGCGGTTTTTTGCATAAGAATGGAGGGCGATGAGGGCGCACTCGACGGGCGGGCGCTCTTGGTGAGCGAGCGAGCGCGCGCGGGCAGGTTGGGCCGTGACGAGGCTGTCGCGAGGGCGCTGGTAGAGTACGCGGCGGCTGCCGGGCGGGTGGCTCCAGCCCTGCTGTTGCAGGTCGTCGGTGCCGCGGAGCAGGGCGTCGAGCAAGGTCTCGGGGAGCAGGCTAGGGGCGGCGGCTTTGGCCTTGCCGCGGCGGGAGCCGGCGACGGCGAGCCCTTGGTGCTCGGCGAGCTGGTGTGTCCTCCAGGACAGGTAGTCGGCGGGGGTGAGCGGGGCGATCAGGGCGACGGGTTCGTGGCCCTCGAGCAGCTCGGGGGTGAGGCAGGGGCGGGCGTTGATCTCGGCGCCCTGGAGGGCGCCTGGGGTAGCCGTAGCTTCGACCCAGCTCTCGGCGCGGCCCAGGTAGCCGAGGTGGCTGGCGAGCGCTTCGAGGAGCTGGTGGGCGGCGTAGGAGAGGGGGGTGTTGTAGGAGATCTTGACGGCGCGGTGCTCACCGACGTGGGCGAAGGCGTCGAAGATCTTGCTGGTGTTGCCGGGGATCGGCATGTAGTGGCGGGTGTGCGCGACCGTGATCGGATCGTGGGGCAGGGCGTAGTCTGGTAGCACGCTGGCGAGCGACTCGAAGAGTTCGAGGGCGACGGGGGGGAGCTGGCCTTCAGACCATGCGAGCTTTGAAAAGCCGGTGGCGAGCAGGGCGCGGAGCAGGCGCCAGGGGCTGGGCGGCCACTCGATCTGGCCCTCGTTGACGTGAGAGCCCCACGGGGTCGCGTGGTAGCGTTTTCCTGGGAAGGTGAGGGTGAGGATCGGCATGGTGGTTATTTGCCTTTGCCCTTGCCCTTGGCCTTGTCGGTCTTGTCTGCTTTGCCGATCGCGTCGTTAAAGGCGACGACGGTGGTTCCGGCGAGCTCCGACTTGTTGGCGGCGATCGCGATGGGCAGGGCGGCGCTGAGCTGGTCTAGGGTGGGTAGCGTGAAGTCGGCGGGGGTGAGCTGGAGCGGGTGATCGGGGTCGAGGCAGAGGTCGCAGGCGGTGCGCAGGCGGAGGTCGCCGTCGAGCAGGGCGCGGATCTTGTAGAGGGCGACGAGGATCAGCAGATCCGTGGCGGGTTTGCTGAGGCCGTAGCCGCGGAGCTGGGCGAGGTCGAGGTTAAAATAGGCGCTGATCCGCGCGGCGGTGAACTCTTCGCGGTGGAAGGGCACGTTGCCAAAACCCGCGCCGGTGTCGCCCGAGGGGTTGACGTGGTCGTTCTTGACGCCGCCCGAGGCGGCGATCCGGACGTCTTCGGCCTCAATAAAGGACGAGAGGGCGCGGGCGACGCGCAGGCGGCCGCCTGCGAGCTCCTTTTTGGCGAGGAAGATGCCGTGGATCAGGCTGGCGGTGTCATACAAGAAGAGGGTCTTGGCCAAGAGCGGGCGATCGATGGGGCCATCGTCCATGACGCCGAGGGCCCCGCGTAGGCGCTCGAAGAAGGCCTTGTCAGTGCCCTCTAGAATGTAAGGGCTGTTGAGGCGGTGGGCTTCGGTGATCGAGGAGGTGAGGAAGGCGCCGCTGCGCTCGACGCGGACGTAGGCGAGGCCGCGCAGGGCGGGCACGAGTTCGTTTGTGGCGGCGTCCCAGCAGACGTTCTCGAGGCGGTTGGCCATGCTCTGCGGGCTCTCGACGAGCAGGTAGCGCTGATCTCCGGCGTCGTAGACAGCGGCGCCGAGATCCGGGAAGCCGGTGGGCTGGAAGCGGCGGCCTTGCACGGGGCGCAGAGGGGCGGTGATCAGGAGCTTGCGCGCGGTGGCGAGTGGGCTGAGGTCGATCGACATGGGGCTGGTCCTTGTGAGGTTGGCGAGGGGGCGTGGGTGATTCAGGAGGCCGAGCTTGGGCCGGGTTCTTGGGGTTCTTGGGGTTCTTGGGGTTCTTGGAGGTCGTCGTCGTCGTCGAGATCTTCGGGCTCGGTCGCCTCGGGTTTGGTGAGGCGCAGCGCGAGGGCGTGGAGGTCGTGGTCGCGCATGGGGAAGATGAGGGCGGCGGTGAGGCGGCGGACGAAGTCGCCGTGCGGGGCTGCGGCGAGGAGCAGGCGGGGGCGTAGGCCGGCGATCTTGAGGCGATCACTGGCGCCGCGGAAGGCGCCGGAGAGATCTTCGGCGAGCAGGCGCTCGAGCACGGCGGCGTCGAGCTTGACCTCGAGGGCGGGCACGTCGATGGACTCGTGGCGCTTGGTGAGGCGATCGTAGACGGCGAGGTGGCCTGCGGGTACGTCGGAGAAGGGCACGGCGAGGCGGAGGAGGCCGTAGAGGCCAGGCAAGGCGGGCTCGGCGGTGTCTCGCCCTCGAGACTCAACGAGCTGGGGCGGATCTTGACGCGCGGCGTCGCGCCACTTGAGGGCCATGAAGGCGCGGGCGAGCTTTAATAAACGATCGTCGTCGAGCTCGCCGCGGAGGTAGGCGTTGAGATCGTCGGGGTGGGCGTAGGCCCAGGCGGCGGCGGGGGCGAGCCGCAGGGTGTGGCGATCCTTGGGGGCGCGGTTGCGCTCGAGGGCGCGGCGGCGGAGGACAAGGGGGATCGTCCTCAAAAAAAGATCGGAGCCGCCTGCGACGCGCTCGGGGGGATCCTCGAGGGCGTGGGCGTTGGTGAGGAAGCGAGGGAAATCATCATGCGACTTGAGATCGATGGGCAGCCAGTAGCGGCGGATCGGGTCGCTGAGGTCGGGGCCGGGGCCGTGCAGGCTGGCGAGGCTGAGGGCGAGGCGCAGCTCGCGGGCGCTTTGTGGATCGAGGGCGGTGCTGGCGGCGTCGATGAAGTGGAGCGGCAGGCGAGGCAGGGGCTGTAGGCCGCGATCTTTTGAAAAACGGGGGCTTTGAAGGAGCGCGGCTTCGGCCTCGGCGAGGTTGATTAAGAGGGCTCGCCAGTAGAGGCCGGAGCTGTGGCGGCAGCAGGCGAGCATGGCCTCTTCACAGGCGCGGGCGAGGCTCTGGAGGCGACGAGGGGCGTTCTTGTCGCGGGCGGCGCGGCGCAGGTTGTCGACCCATGGGGCGACGACGTCGAGCAGATCTTGGTGGGGACGGGGTTGGACGATCCAGCGGCCGAGCGGCACGGCGAGGTTGGCTTGGCCGTTGCGCTCGATATATGCATAACGCTCAAATGAGTCGATCCCGCGGGCGACGCCGAGGCGGGCGAGGGCGCGGGCGAAGTCGAGCGGGCGGGTGGCTGGGCGGCCGGCGAGCTGGGCGCGGCCTTCAGAGAAGAGGGCGGCGATCTCAGGATAGGTGGTGGGGGCGGACCACAGAGGCATCCATTGTTCGCCTCGGGCGCTCTCGTCGGCGTCGGCGGCGCTGCCATACCCGACGGCGGAGGGGCGAAGGGCGAACGGGGCGGAGGCTTGGGGCAAGCCCTGGGCGTCGGCGCGGCGGGCGAGGGCGGCGCGGAAGAGCAGGGCGCCTTCGAGCATCAAGACGAAGTCCCAGGGGTTGACGGCGAGCTCCTTTGAAGTGAAGCCGGCGCCTTGGTTCGACCCGCCCGCGCCGCCGGGCAGGAAGAAGCCGACGGCGGCGCTCTCGAGGCCCGAGGTGGGGGTGGCGAAGAGGGCAGAGTCGAGCTGCCGGGAGGCTTGCGCGAGGGCGGGGGCCTGGGGGGCGCGTAGGTCGAAGAGGCCGGCGAGGCGGCGCATGTAGTTGTTGGTAAAGTCGAGGCGTCCGTCGTTGCCGCCGGTGCCGAGCAAGGCGGGGTAGGCGGGGTCGCCTTCGGCGTTGAGCACGAGCACGGCGTCGAGCCAGGCGGCGAGGGGGCCGCGCCAGGTGTCGCGGCAACGGCGGATCAGGGCGGCTTTGGCCTCCTTTTTGGGAGACTCCAGGAGGCCGTCGGTGAGCGCCTTTCCTGCGAGCAGGGCGTCGCGATAGGCGCGAAAACGGGCGGCGTGAGAGCGTGCGATCGCGTCGGGGCCGTCGGTGTTGTCTTTGGGAAAAAAGCCGCTGCCGCCGTTCCAGGGGGCGATGAGCGGGGTCGGGGCGTATGTTGTCAAAAAGAAGTCGAGCAGGGCGGGGCGATCGAGGCGGGTGAGGATGAAGAAGCGCTCGTTTCGCCACCAGCCTCGGACGTGAGGGTCGGCCTGCTCGGCGATCAGGCGGAGCACGGCGAGGGCCTTTAAATAATGCGCGAGCGGGGCGGGGGTGCAGCCCAAGAGCTCGTGGATCTGGGTGGGAGCGTGCATGGGGTTGGTGGCCGATCGGGGGTGAGCGTGGGATCGACGGTGTGGCGGATCGAGGCGCGTACGTCGGCGACGCGGAGCAGGCTCTCGAGCAGCAGTAGGAAGGGGTCGCCGAGGCGGGCGCGCAGGTTGTGGACTCGTTCGCGCCAGCTCACGCCATAACGCGGGGAGAGGCCGAGGCGGGCGGGATCGAGGTGGAGATGGAGCTCGGGCAGGAGGTGGGGGGCGCCGGTGGCGTCGCGAAGGGCAGTGGCGGGGAATCGATCGCCTTGGTGGACGCCGCGTAGGGGGAGCTCGCCGTGCGGGCCGCTGGAGGCGGAATTTTGGTCGTCCGGGGTGGGCTGCCAGGTGCCGCGGATCTTGCCGTGGTGGGCGCAGACGAGGTAGAGCACGAGATCGAGGTCGGAGGGGGCGAGCTCGCAAAGCTCGGCGAGCACACCGACGGGGGCGCTGCGGGTCGCGTGTAGATGGCCAAGGTCGACGTCGTTCTTTAAAAAGAGGGCGCCGGACTCGATGAGGGGCGCGAAGGGGCCGAGCAGGGCGGGGTGATCGGGGGCGCTTTGATAAAGGGCTTCAAAGAGGGCGAGCACGCTGGCGAGCTCGTGGCGAAATCCTCGCCGAGAATAGGGCGACGGGCGCTTCCAGGCGGCGCCTGGGGCCTTGGCGAGGTCCTGGTGCTCGCTCAGGGCGGGAGCCCGATTCACGATCGCGGCCTGAAAGACGGGGTGGGCCTTGCCGAGGTCGTGCAGGCGGGCGGCGAGCTGTAAAAGATCGGGGAAGGGGGTGGGCAGGGCGAGGGCGGCGGCGAGCTGCTCGGCCTCTTGGGCGGCCTCGTAGCCGTGGAAGGCGATGGTTTTGTAGTGATCTTGCGGGGCGAGTTCGCTGAGATCTTCGTGATCCTGGGCGCTGTCGGCGTGGAGCAGGCTCTGCTCGAGGGTGGGCCGGGGCGTGGGCGGCGCGGTGGGCACGGGTTGGACGGGGGCGCGGCTCTGGGCGCCGACAAAGCCAGAGTCAGGGGTGTAGCCGCCAGCGGCGGCGTCGACGAGCATGATGCGGCCAGGGATGAGATCGCGCTCGTTTTTGAGGGGGAGCCACTTGCCTTGCAGGTAGCTCCAGATCCACGCGCGCAGGCTCGAAGCGCTGTCTTTTCCGATCAGCCATGCGCCTGCGTCCTTGATCGGGACCGCGCAGAGCGCTGCGCGCGTGGGTTGGAGAGCGGGGGCGGGCGATTCGTCAGGGCCGAGCTCGACCCACCAGACGTGGAGGTCTCGATCGTCGCCGCTGCGGATAAATCGTGAGACGTCGAGGTCGGCGCCGGTGAGGTCAGGGCCGGTGTCGAAGAGGTCGTCGAGGTCGCGCCGGGTGAGGGTGTGCAGAGGATCGTAAGGGTAGAGGCGGGCGAGCTGGGCGGGGTCGTGGGCGGCGAGGTGGTCTTCGAGGGCTTCTAATGAGGTGAGGCCGACGTCCGTGAGGCCCTCGAGCACGCGGCGGGCGGCTTGGAGCTGGCCTTCCTCATAAGGGAGGGCGGCGCGCTCATTGAGCTGGCGATCGACGACGGTGACGCGGGCGAGGCCGCCATAACGGGCGGCGCGGCCGAATCGCTGGACCAAGGAGGGCCAGGGGGCGAGCTGGGTGACGAGGGCGGTGGCGCTGATGTCGACGCCGGCCTCGACGACTTGGGTCGCGACGAGGATCCGGTCGACGCCGGGCGTGCAGGCCTCGCGGTTTAGAAATTGTTCGCGCCAGGTGCGGCGCTCGTGCGGGCGAAAGCGGCTGTGGATGAGGTGTAGCTGGGGAGCGGGGCGGTCGTGCTGCTTCTTGAGGGCGGCCTGGAGGGCGCTGTGCAGGGCGCGGGCGTCGTCGACGGTGTTGGCGATCGCGAGGGTGATCCGGCCGTAGGCGCCGGCCTCGGCTTGGTGGTGCTCGTCGAGCACGAGGCGGGCCCAGGCGGCGGCTTCGCGGTCGTTGTCGCGGGGCAGATCGACGAGGCTTAAGGGCTTGCGGGCGGCGAAGAGGGGGCCTTGGCGATCCGAGGGGGGGATCCGGACGGCGGTTTGCTCAAGGGCGGGTAGATGGGCGGCGAAGTCGACGGTATGCAGCCATTTGGGCTGGAGGGTGGCGCTCATCCACCAGGAGACGAGGGGACGGGCTGGGGCGATCTCGCGCGGGGGGTGAAACGCCTGGAGCTGGACGGCGGTGCGCAGGCCTACGTCCATGAGTTGGACCTCATCAAAGACCCACAAGGCGTCCTGGCGGAGCAGGGCGCTCTCCATGGGCCAGCGTGCGCGCGGTGAGGCGTAGCCGCGGCCGAGCGCGCGGCTGAGGAGCATGTCCTGGGTGCCGATCAGGACGGCCTCTTGTTCAGGATAGAGGTGCCAGTCGCGCGGGGCCGCGCCGCCGAGCAGGAGGTGGACGCCGACCCGCCCGGGCGTCGGGGCGGTAGAGGGATCCCAGAGGCGATCCATTTTTTGTAAAAAATCGCGGACGACGGCCTCGGTCTGCTCGACCAAAACACGCATGGGTAGGCATAAAACGAGGCGCCGGGGCCAGGTGGGATCGGCGCGCCCCAGGCGGTGAAAGGCCCAGGCGGCGAGCACTCCGAGGGTCTTGCCCATGCCGGTGGGTACACGGATGAGGCGGTCGCGGCAGCGCCAGTCCGCGGCGAGCTCGGCCTGCCAGGGATGCGGGGGGTGAGCGGTGCGCTGGTAGTAGAAGGTAGGATAGACGACGGGCATCGGCGGAGGCCTGCGCCCGAGGGCGCTATAGCGGCTCTACCATAAGGTCGCGCGAGCTTGCGCTTCGATCCCTGGATCTTCTCGGAAAAATTCCTCAGCAGCTCCGCCGTTCAGGATCCGACGATCAGGGTCCGCTGCGTTCGGTGAGCCAGCGCTCGACCTCGGCGCGTCGGGCCTCTTCGTGTGACGTGGTGTACTCCCGGTGGGCCTGCCGCGCGAGCGCTCGCGGCCGGGTCGAGGGCTCGCCGTCGGCGAGGGCGAGGGCCAGCGCGAAGTGGGCGTCAGCGGCTGCGCGTGGCCCCGCGTCCGCGCCCTCGGCTAGCCGCACCGCGCGCTCGGCGAAGCGCCGAGCCGCGTCGCCATCGCCCTCCGCGAGGGCGAGCCGAGCGAGCGCGCTGAGGCTGGGCACGAGCGCGGCGTGGGTCGGCCCGAGGAGGCGCTCGCCGATCGCCACGGCTCGCGCATAAGACGCGCGGGCCTGATCGCGGCTGCCGGCCTCGACGAGCGCGTCGCCGAGGGCCTCGAGGGGCGCCCGTAGCTGCCCGTGATCGAGGCCGAGCGACGCCTCGCGTCGGGCCAGCGCTTCGCGTCGCTGGGTGATCGCCTCGTCGACCCGTCCGAGCGCCCGGTAGATGTCAGCGACGCGCTCCAGCGCCGCCGCGACGTCGGGGTGTTCGGGCGCGAGCGCGCTCTCGAGGATCTCGACGGCCTCGGCGCTTCGGGCGAGCGCGAGGGCCTCGCGCCCGCGGGCGCGGTCGACCTCGGCGACGCTCAGGAGGGCCTCGGCGTACCCGTGGTGGCGGACCCCGCGCTGCGCGCGCGCGGCGTCGAGGTTCTGCAGCAAGAGCGGCTCGGCCTCGTCGACGCGCTCCAGCGCGAGCAAGACCCTGCCGAGCGCGTCGCGGGAGCGGAGCGCCTTCGGATGATCGGCGCTGACGACCCGCTCCATGATCGCCAGCCCCTCGCGGAGGAGCGCGAGCGCCTCATCAACCTGACCAATCGACCAGATCGCTTGACCGCGAAGGGTGGCGATCTGGGCGATATAGAGGTGCTCGTGACCGACCGCGTCCTCCCAGATCGAGCTGGCCCGCTCGAGGAGCGCGCTGGCCTCGCGATAGCGCCCCTGCGCGAGGTAGATCATGCCGACGCTGCGGCTCGAGGCCGCGGTGATCGGGTGGTCGGGCCCGAGCGCGTCGCGGCGCATCGCCAACGCCCGCTCGCCCGCGGCCGCGGCCGCGTCGTAGTCGCCGAGGCCGGCGCGGACGCTGCTCAGGAGGTAGTGCCCTTCGGCGGCGTCGAGGCCGCTCGGGTCCTCTCGCGTGGCCGCGAGCACGTCGGCGTGGCGCGCCCAAACCTCGGCTTCGCGGTAGCGCTGGAGCTCGCTGTAGACGATGATCAGCGAGCGCGCGGCCCTGAACGCGACCTCGGTCGAGCCGTCGTTCTGGGCCGCGAAGTAGGCGCGGAGGAGGGCGTCGTCGGCTCGCTTCGTCTGTCCAGCCTCGTACGCGCAGCGCCCCTCGACGAAGTGGGTGAGTGAGAGGAGCGGCGACCAGGCGATCGCCTCCGCGCGGGCGCGGGCGCTGGCGGCGACCGCGAGCGCCTCGCCGAAGCGGCCGGCGTGGCGCAGCTGATCGGACTCGGAGATCGTCGCCCGGATCGCCCGGATCTCGTCGCGCGTCGCGAGCGGCGGCGCAGGCAGGCGCTGCAAGAGGTTGGGATCGAGGCAGCTCGCCACAGGGTCGAGGTATGAGGCGATCCGCACCGCCCGGCGAGCTGACGCTCGGTTCAGGGTGGCGATCTGCTCGACCGTCGCCTCGAGCTGGAGACGGCGATCCTCGAAGCACCACGCGGAGCGATCGAAGAGCGCGTCGTCCCACTCGCGGGTGATCGTGGCGCGCGCGCAGCCTCGCTGCGCCCGGTCCTCCACGCCTCGCGGTAGCGGTCGAGCCAGGGCTCGAAGATCCCGAGGCTGTGGGCGGCGGTGGGTCCGCCGCTCGCGAGGAGCCCTGAGCGCACGCGCGCCCGCGCCGCGTCGTCCCAGACCGCGTCGATCTCCGCCGCTTGAGCCGCACATGAAGATGTCTTTTGGGACATGTCGTAGTGGTCGACACCCGCCGCTCCGCTAAGCGAGCGTCGCCACCGCGAGCGCCCCCCCCAGCCACCGGCGTCGCCGCGCCCGCGCCCGCCCGCGCTCGATCGCGGCGAGGAGGTCGGTCATCGACGCGAAGCGCTGGTCAGGATCGACGGCGAGCCCGCGGGTATAGACCCGACGAAGCCACCCAGGGACCGATCGACCCGATCGGGGCGGGGGGCCGAGCTTGCCGGCGAGGACGTTCGCGGCGAGGGCGACCAGCGACTCCCCGGCGAAGGGCCGCTCGCCGTAGAGCGCCTCGTAGAGGGTCACGCTAAAGGCGAAGATGTCGGAGCGGAAGTCGGCCTCGCGGCCGGTGAACTGCTCTGGGCTCATATACGCCGGCGTCCCGACCAGCGCGCCCGCTTGGGTCACCCGCACGTCGCTGGCGGTGGCGGCGGAGGTGTGGCTGGCCGAGGGCGGGGCGGTCGCCTCGTCGCTGGCCTGCCCCGCCCCGCGAGCGAGCCCGAGGTCCATCACCCGCGTCCGACCGTCGCGGCTGATCATCACGTTCTCCGGCTTAAAATCGCGGACGCGCCGAAGACTGCGAATTCCGGGATTCTAGCCCGAATTCGAGGTTTTTGCCTGGTTTTCGCCTGGCCGTTGGCTCGCCGCGAGGTCGAGCAGGTTCGCGGCTTCTCGCGCGAGACCGACCTGCTGGGTGTGCAAGTAGCCCGCGGTCGTCTGGAGGCGGCTGTGCCGCGCCACCGCTTGGATGACGTACACGCTCGCGCCCAGGTTGGCGAGGCGGGTGAGCGCGGTGTGACGGAGGAGGTGAGGACCGCTCTCCGCCAAGCCCGCGCGCTTCTGTGCTTCGTTGAGCAAGTAGGTGATCGAGGCGGGCGTGTGCGGCGCCCACTCGTCGCGTGTGTGCGTCGAGCGGCGGTAGAGCACGAGCGGGCCCACCGGCTCGCGCCGGCGGTGCTGCTCGAGCGCGCGCCGCAGCGCGTTGGTCAGCACGATCTTGCCGATCGTGCCCTTCGGCGTCTGCTTGATCCCGCGGTAGATGTTGTTCTGGACGATCACGCTGCCGACCTTGAGATCGACGTCCGCCCACTCCAGCGCGCAGAGCTCGCTGACCCGAAGGCCAGCGTCGAGCGCGAGCAGGATGATGAGCTCGACCTCCTCACCGAGCTCTGCTCCCGCGCGCAGGAGATCGACGATCTGTTCGTCGGTGTAGACGGGCTTCGGTCGGGCACGCTGCGCGCGAAATTTCTCGACGTCGGGGACGACGGCGATCAGCCGCATCCGCTTGGCGACGCGGAGCAGCTTCGCGAGCTGGCCGAGGATGGAATTGCACGAGCTGGCCTTGAGGTGCTCGCGGAGCTGCGCCCGAAAGGCGGAGATCCGATCCTCGTCGATCACGGCGAGCGGCAGAGCGCCGAGGAGGGGGCGCAGATGGTTCCGGAAGGCCGTGTCGTAGCTGACGCGGGTCGCCGGCTTCTGCATCCTCACGTGCTCGGGCTCGAAGCGCTCGTAGTAGAAGCGTTCGAGAGTCATAGCTTTGGGGACAGGTTGTGATGCGGCTGGGGCCTCCTTGATCTTCTTGGGCTCCGGACGTGGTGTCGGCTCCTCGCTCTGCGCCCCGAGCGCGGCGCCGAGGATCTTGGGCACCTGGCGTTCGCCCCACGCGCGGGCTTGAGCTTCGCTCAGCCCGACGGGCGCGACCATGCGCTTGCGGATCTCTCGTTGTGTGCCGGGGTGCATGAGCTTGATGTCGACGGTCCAGCGGGTGGGGTCGTTTTTGTAGGGTCGAAGGTGGATGTTCATCTGCGCCGGTCCTGCTGACCGGCTGCAATCCCGGAGCCACTCAAGCACAGATTCGCGCAGCCACGCAAGCGCCCTTCCGAACCTAAACGGCGGCGGCACCTGCCCCCGTGCCACTCGCTGGCGCACGGCCTTGGGCGTACACCCCAAGAGCTGCGCAAGTTCATCCACCCGCAAGACCGCCCCCTCCATCCGATACCTCCGCTGGGGCCCGTCGAGAGGCCCATTTTTCAATGGTAAACGGTCGCTAGGCCGGTGTCAGCGGGAGTGATCGCTCCTCGCCGCCAGGCGCTCGGGCTCAAGAGCAAGCGCGAAGCGCGACTGCGCCCCGTGATTTTCATAACGTTGAGCGTAGAGGGGCGTATGGCCCTGGTCTGGACGTGATTCGGGCCGATTGCGCGACCGCTGCCATCCGGTGGTGTTGACCCGGGCGGCCGGTTTTATTTTCATAACCAAATGAAAAAATCCCGGAACCTCAACATCTCCCTCCGGTTCCGCGGCGGGGAGGTTCACATCTGCATGCCAGCCCGCGCCGTGATGGTGAAGACTTCGGTCGCCAAGGGCGTCCTCGTGCGCACCTGGCTGAGCACGCCTCCCTCTGGCGCGAGCCCGAGCGAGACCGCACTCTTTCCCACGGCCGAGAGCTTCCTTGAGCCGTTCATCGCCTGGATCCGGCGTTACCGCGCGCCGACCCCAGAGGGCGAGGGTGAGGGTAGCGCAGGCGCGGATCTGGACGCGGGGGTCACGGGTCCAGCGCTGGAGCTGAGGGGCGCCGAGTTGGCGCTGGGGCTTCGCCGGGGCGGCGGTGAAGGCGAGCGGGCGGAGCTGTCGGCCCGGCGGAGGTCCGAATGACGGGGATGAGCGCGCGACTCTACTTGAGCAGGGTGCCGCTGCTTCAGCCGTTGCCGCAGGCGCAGATCGACGAGCTCGCCGAGGGGGTGGTGATCCAGCAGGCCAAGCCCGGGCGCATGTTGTACTTGGACGGCGATCCTGGGGATCGCGTGTTCGTCGTGCATGGAGGGCGCGTGCGGTGCTCGCGGGCGCTGCGCGACGGGCGGGTGCTGACGCTCGCGTACCGTGAGGCCGGCGATCTGGTCGGCGAGATGTGTGTGTTCGACGGGGCGCCGCGCGATGAGATGGCGGAGGTGACGGCGGGATCGTTGATCTCGGAGTTGCCGAAGGCGAAGGTTGTGGCGCTGCTACGCTCGGATCCTGCGCTGGCGTTCCGCTTCGCGGCGATGATGGGGGAGCGGCGGCGGCGGATCGAGCGCCGCTGCGAGCTGCTCGTCATGCACGACGTGCCGGCGCGGCTCGCGGCGGTGTTGATCGAGCTGGGGGAGCGCTACGGGGCGCCGTGCGCGGAGGGGGTGCGGATCGAGAGCAGGACGCGGCAACATGACCTCGCGGACATGATCGCGTCGACGCGGACGACGATCACGGTGACGCTGAAGACCTTCGAGCGGCGAGGTTGGGTGAAGGTGGTTGATCGACGGCTCGTGATCGCCGACGGGGAGGCGCTGAAGAGGATCGCCGAGGCGCCGCGCGGCGGGATGGCGCTGGAACGATGAAGTCTAGCGCGGCCACCAGTATGGAGGGAGCGCCACATGATCGACGATCTCAACGGGCCCGACGCTCTCGACCGCTGAGGCGATCAGGCTGTCCTCTGCCATGGAGTCGGCGACCATCTCTCACCCGGCGCAAGTGCGCCACCACTCCGCCACAGAGATGCCGACTGCCTTGAGCAGTGCCCGGACGACATGGGCAGGAACGTGGGTATTGCGGGTGTGGTGACCGAGCGTGAACTTGCGCGCGCCGGGGCGGTAGACTGTGACTTCGCTGCCCTTGCCGGAGGCGACTTCACAGCCGAGCCGACGCTCGAGCAGACGGAGTAGCGTCTGCATGCGAACCGCGGGGATCCGGTGGCCCTCGATCGTCTCGGCGATGTGCTGGCAGGCATCGGCGACCGCCGCGACCGCCGCGACCGCCGTCGAAGGCTCCTCCTCGGGTGGTCTCGACGGCGCGCGAGCCAGCCAGGCCTCCACGATTCGGGCGTGCAGCGGCTCGAGCAGGGCGACCTCCCACGCTGGATCGTCAGCCGGCTCCCACCAGCGCACGTAGCCAGCGATACGACCGTCCGGGAGGACGCGCAGCGGGCGCTGCAGGAGGCCCTTGTCGTCCTGGTCGATGAGCTGCTCGCGTGTCGGTGCGACGAGGATCAGCCCGGTCGAGTGTCGGAGGTCCCACTCGAACGTCGTCCATCCGCCGGTCTGTGGGCAGGCGATCGAGGCCGCGTCGTACCCGGCGATAATGAGAGCGCGGGCCTCGACGATGTCCTCGGCGAGGGCGCGCCGGCGCTGCGTGAGATCGTCGGGGTCCCCCTGCGTGCGCGACGGGAACTGCTCACGCGCGCGCGGCAGGGCGTCGGCCTCGTTCCACGCATAGAGCATGAGCGTCTGACGGATGGCCTCGTGCCAGATCGGATCCATCCGGCCGAAGTCGACCCTCATCCCGCCCTCGTCGGACTGGATGCGGAGTTCGGCGCCGACTGTCGCGTCCCAGATCTCGGCGGCGATGCGATCAGGGACATCCTCCAGCGCGACCCGCGGACCCTGCTCCAGGCAGAGCTCCTCGAGCCAACCGCAGATCTCCACATTGAGGCGGATCCACTTGCGAAACGGGTCGTCCTGATCCCTGGGGTTTGGCTTCTCGAGGCGGGTGCGAGCATGCGCGAGCGCCCAGGCGATCAGCTCGTCGCGGAGCAACACGGCCATGGGGTCGCCGTTGTAGAGGGCGTCGGCCTCGATGCTGCCGAGCCCGACGAGGCCGCTTGCCCATGCCCGAATCTCATCGAGCAAGGCGCGAAGTTGGCCGAGCGCGTCCTTCGAGCAGGTCGCCTTGAGGGAGGCCGGCGGTGTCAGCGGCCGGATCGCGGCGATCACCTTGTCGTCCGTCGTCGCGACGCTCTCGCGCATCCATGCGTCACGAAGGCTCCGAACTCCGCGGCGCTCGATCTCCGCGCCCACGCGGGCGGTCATCTCGAGGACTCGTTGTCGTTCGTCTGCGATCGACATACAGCCGGACCCTAGCTGTTGAGCCGGACTTCGCGCAAGAGGACGCGGCTGTAGCGGGTATAGGTGGAGTCGCCGAGGACGATCCAGAGGGGGGGCATGGTGAGATCGGCGGGCAGGCCGTTGTCGGCGGGGAAGGCACGGGTGAGCTTGGCGTCGGGGTAGACGGCGAGGATGTCGCTGACTTGAAAAATCTTGTTGTGCCAGCCGGCGCCGAGGTCGACGGCGGGTGTGACTCCGGGGAGCTCGTTGACGATCTTGAGCTTGCCCGCGCCGATCCAGGAGAGCTGGTACTCGTGATCGGTGGGGTCGGCCTGGGCGACGTCGACGAGGAGGTTGAGGGCGGGGTTGGGATCGCGATCGAGGACGCCGATCTTGTAAAGAGTGCCGTCGCCGTTGACGTCGATGAGAATGTTGATGTACGGACGATTGAGGATGTGGGTGTTGCCGGCGGTGCGCAGGGCGTAGCGGGCGCTGAGGGCGGTGAGCTGGGCGAGGGGGAGGCCGAGCAAGGCGGGCGCGTCGGTGCCGAGCATGGCCTTGTTGCCGGTGCCGATGCCGTGAAAGCCCTTGTTACCGATGACGTTGGAGTTGCCGGTGATGGCGTGCGTCCACATGAGGTAGCCGGCTTCGTGGCGATCGGCGCCGGCGGCGTTGACGCTGTAGTCGCTAAAGGTGGCCCACGGGATGGCGCCTGCGGGCTGGGTGAGCGGAGGCGTTGTGGGGGCGGCGGCGTTGGCGAGGTGCTGGGCTTCAGTGACGGGGAGCAGCTCGTGTTCGGCGATGACCGTCGGGCAGCCGGCGCGGACGGGCGGGCTCAAGACGGCGAGCAGATCGTCGTGGCTGACGCGGCGCGGGGTGGACCACTGGCCGGGGAGGAGCTGTTCGAGGGAGGCGTCGCCGGTGAGGCGGTTGGCGGGGCCGACGAGGGCGGGACCGTCGCAGCCGGAGACGCGGACGCGCCAGTAGTAGCCGGCATAGCGGGATTGACGAGGATCGAGGGCTTCGAGCGGGAGGGCGCCCGCGGGGGCGCTCGATGTGGCTTCGAGGACATGTGCGCTGGTGGACCAGTGGAGCGCGACGTTCATGACGCCGGTGGTGGTGAAGCCGGCGTTGCGGGTGAGGCGGGCGCGGATGACGGCGGGCGGGGAGCGATCGAGGCGGATCGTTTGGTCGGCTTCGGCGAGCTCGTTGACGACGAGGAGGAGGACGGTGGGGGCCTCGGTGATGAAGGCGAGCTCCTCGCCGGGGGCGAGGGTGATCGTCTGGGGGCCAGCGAGGCGGTGCTCGCTGCGGACGGTGGCGCCGAGGTAGACGCGGAGGACGTCGCGGGGGTTGTCGGTGGAGGCGGTGACGGTGATCGAGGTGTGGGCGCCGCTTGAGAAGATTCCAAAAATGTCGCTGGTGAGGCGGCTGCCGCTGGGGATCGTGGCGCTGTAGAGGCGGCGGCTGGTGCCGGCGAAATTGTCGCGGGTGAGAGGGATGGTGCCGGATCCGTTGAGGGGCGCGGTGGCGGTGAGGCGGATGGAGGTTGGTTCAGTCATGGGAGCGCTCGTTCGGTTGGTACCTGGTCATTCGTACAGGCGATGGCGAGCATGAACTCGCCATCGCGGATCGCGGCATGAGACGACGCAGAGCTACTCGAGCTCGACCGCGTTGTTCGGGTCGTGCTCGAAGGCGATGGCGAGGACTTCGAGGAGGCTCACTCGGAGGGCGCGCGCGCCGGGGCTGTCCGCGAGATCGGGGTGCTCCCAGATGATGCTGCCTTCGGGGCAGGCGGCGATCGCGTGGCTGAAGGGGATCGGCGCGAGCACCTTGGTGTTGCCCGTGAGGTGCTCGGGGATCTTGGGGACCGTGCCGCCCATGTTGCTCACCCATAGAACCTGGTCCATCGTGCGATCGGAGAGCTCCAGGGCCCGCTCGGCCGAGATCCGCCCGGTGATCGGGGCGACGGTGACGTCGGCTCCGAACGGCATCTCGGTGTGAGAATGGACGTCCATGATGAGGTGGTCGAGCTCGCTGGTCTCGTCGTTGGGGTCGACGCAGGGGATCCCGAGGGGGACGAGGAAGCGCTCAAGATCCTTCTTGAAGTCGACGGAGGCCCCGCCGACCTTGTGCCCGGCTTTTTGTGCGAGATAGGCGAGGTGTAGGGCGATCGTGGTGCTTCCGATGCCACCTTTGAAATTGTGAACGGCGATGATCATGGTGCTCCTTCTTGCGCTGCCTGTTGCGTGCTGCCTGTTGTTGGCGTTGGTGTTGGTGTGGCTAGGACTTGCGGGTGACGAGGGTCGCGGTGAGACCTACGACGCTGACGAGGGCGGCTATGCCGGTGGCGATGGCGACCTGCCGGTCACGGCGGGCGACCTGCGCCTGGATCTTGAGGAGGAGCGGCGCGGCGCTGATCTCGAGGTGATCGAGTTGGGCCTGCGCGTCATCGAAGCGGCCGTCCCTGAGCGCTGCCTCGGCTTCGACCGCAGCGGCGATCGCGTCGCCGAGCTGCCGCCCTGCGTCCGCTGGTAGCCCCCAGATCGCATGAATGCGGCGCAGCGCGGCGGCGTAGTTGCGCCACTTGGAGGCGAGCTCCTCGCGGCTCTTGGGCGCGGCGGTTTGACCGGCGAGATGTCGGGATGCGGCGTATGCCTCTTCAAACATGTTGCTCATGGCTTGCTCCTCACGGTCTACGGGCGGCGCCGAAGGCTCGGATGGCGCCGGGGCGGCGTTGTTCGGGGATCAGGGTCCAATCGGGGGGGCGCGCGGCGGGGCCGGCTTCCCAGAGGATCTTGTCGAGGTCGGGGAGCGCGGCGCGGGAGCTCCGGGCGCCGGAGGGGGGGCGCCCTGCCCTGCGTGCTACGGGACGCAGGCCCTTGGAGATCAGGCTGAGGTAGGTGGTGGCGCGCTCGCTGGTGAGGCTGTAGGTGATGAAGCGGCAGCCGAGGACGCCGCGGCCGCTCGCGGGGAGGAGGTCGATGACGCGGGCGGCGAGGGCGGAGCTGGCGCTGAGGGGGACGGTGCGGCCGCGTCGATCGGTGCGGGTGAGGCCGCCGATCGAGGCGATCCGGGTGAGCTCTAAAATTCCGTCGACGGGGCAGTCGGCGCCGGGGCCCCAGCGGCCGGTGGGGGTGCCCGCGGTCGCGACGGCGACGAGCTGGCCGCGGTAGCGCGCTCCGATCGCGTAGAGCATGCCGCGCGGGTTGCAGGTGGGGAGCGCGGAGTGGTGCTTGGCGATGAAGTCGCAGGCGACGATCTTGTCGATGGGGACAAGATCGAGGTGGCCCTCGGTGCTCCAGATCTTTTCGGCGATGGTCTGTTTGATCTGGTCGTCGCTGAGGTGGCCGCCGCGTGACTCGCTGCTGAGGGCGTCAACGATGAGGTCGCCGGTCTCTTCGGGCGACCAGCCGTAGGCGCCGGTGCCGATGAGCTGCGGGAGCTCGCCCGCGGGAACGCGGACGCCGTAGTCGTCGGGCGAGTCGTCGTCGTCAGCGAGGACGGTGTCGTAGGGGAAGGAACCTAGCTCGATGAGCGCGGGCTTGATGTCGAGGTCGATCGGGGGCTGGTCGATGAGCCAGAGGACGTTGGCGTAGATCCGTTCGGCGAGGGCGAGAGCGCGGCGCCACGCGGGGGTGGAGGTGCGCGGGACGCCAGCCTGGGGGTTGTAGCGCTCGAACCAGTTGGGGCTGCGAGGCTTGGGTCCCCTCCGCAGGCGGTACATCTCCTCCAAGGCCGGGACCAGGCGATCGATCGCGGTCTGTGCCTGTGGGTGCTTGCGCCGCAGCAGCGTGAGCGCCCGGTTGAAGGTGGCCGAGCTCCCGTAGTCCGCCATGGTTCGCTCCTAGTTGTCATCGACGCGGATGATCGTGAGGTGCTCGACGCCAGCCTTGGCGGCTGGAGGCGACGGGTAACTGGCCATCTTGTCACCAACGGACAACATACAGGCGCCCATGATCTGAAAGGGGTTGTCCCCTCGCCTCGCCCGGCGGGCAGCCTGTCCGAGAATGTCCGAGAGTGATTCGAGCACGAAGGCGAGTTCTTGTTCTTTCATGAGGTCTCCTTACTTGCGGGCGATCCGATAGGCGAGCGCGCCGACGAGGGTGGCGGCGCCGAGACCCAGGCCGACCTTGATCCAGGGGAACGACTTGGGCTTTGGAGGCGCGTTCAGGGCCTCCGTGGTGCTGTCGATGGCGCCGACGAGTGACTCCTCTGCCGCCTCGAACGCGGCGCCGACACCGAGGAGTAGCTCGGCCGTGGTCTTGCCGTGCTCGAGGCGGAGCTGGTGCTCCCAGCCGCGGAGCTCATCGGCGGGCGGGTTGTTCGGGTCGTAGTCGGCGATGAGCTTGGAGATCGGGGCGTCCCACCAGTCCTTCGGTGTGTGACTGACCGGGTAGGCGGCGAAGAGGTCACGGAAGAGCGGGATGCTCGCGATCTCGTTCTGGCAGGTCTCACGATCTTTGCCGGCACGCGTGCAGATCTCGAAGTTGCGGCGACGTTCGGCGTCAGCGCCGGGGAGCTTCATGGCGTCGAGGAAACCACGGCGACCGTTCACCCCGGCGTAGCGGAAGAGATCGAGGAGGCGCTGCCAGGCGTGCTCGCGGAGGGGCTGCTTGTCGACCGCCGCGCGGAGCTTCTCCGAGAATGCGGCGGTGTCTCTAAACAGATCACTGCGTAGCTGGTCGAGTTGCTTTTGATCCGTCATGTTTGATCCTGAAGTTCATGCCGAGGCCGAACCCCACGGCGATGCCCACCGCGCCGGAGATCGCGGCATAGATGAGGGCCCGGTTCTGGTCAGCGACCCCGAGCCGATGGAGGTCCGCGCGGGTCTGGCGGAGTTGGTCGCTGAGCGTGCGCACCTCGGCACGCGCCTGCTCGAGCGCCTCCGGCGAGTTCTGAACGCTGCTCATCGGCGCCCCCGTGGCCAGAAGACAAAGGCCAGCGCGAGGCCGAGTGCTCCAGCGGCGAGGATCTTCTCCTCGGTCTCGATCGCCTTCATGTTGACGACCTGGCTGCCGCCCTGGGCCACCACGCTCCCGCGCCAGCGCGCGCCAGGGTAGAGCCGGGCCGTCAGCGTCCACGGCTGGACGTTGACGACGAAGAGATTCTCCGCGCTCCCGGCGATCCTCGCGATCTCTGCGAGGGCAGCGTTGAGGTCCTGGACGTACTCGAGGACGCAGGAGACGAAGACGACGGCGGAGTCGTCGGCGATCCCTGGGATCGGTCCTCCGGTGATGTCCGCCACGATGGTTACGGGGCAGCGAGGGCACCCGTTCATGTCCACACAGACGTCCCCACACCCCGCAGCGCGGATGATCCGCGTGGACGCGCCTGCGTCGGGGTCACCGATGACGACGAGACGTCGACCCAGCGCAGTCGCTCGTTCAGACGCCGCATCGAAAGCCGCTGTGCGCTCGCGGAGGCGCACGACGGCGGCTGCCCCTTCCAGGAGCCCCGTGTAGGCGAGAACGACGCCCGCGATGGCTCTGAGGTTTACAGGTGGCACTTTAACCTCTTGGCGATTTCCGACGCGAGCTGGTCCATCTTTGCGAGGTTATTCTCGCGTTTCGCGGCCTCGAACTGCGCTTGGAGCTCACGTCCCTGCTTGAGGTTTTCCTGTTGCTCGCGTAGCACGGCCTGAAACTCGCTCCGGCTCAGCCTGCTCAGCACGTCATCGGAGTCGTCGAAGTCGAAGATGCTCGCGGCGCTGATGGGCGAGACGTCGCCGGGGGTGGGCTCGTCGGATTCGAGCTCGTCGGCGAGGATGCTCGCCGCGTCGGTCGCCTCGGCGGTGCTCGCCTCGGTGGTGCTCGCCGCGCCGACAGGCGAGACGTCGGTCGCCTCGATGGCGGGCTCTTCGGTGATGCTGGTCGCGGGCTCGTCGGGACCGACTTCGTCGGTGGTGCTCGCCGCGCTCGTGAGCGAGACGTCGGTCGCCGCAATGGCGGGCTCGTCGGTGATGCTGGTCGCGGGCTCGTCGGTGATGCTGGTCGCGGGCTCGTCGGTGATGCTGGTCGCGGGCTCGTCGGTGATGCTGGTCGCGGGCTCGTCGACGGTGCTCGCCACCTCGGTAGTGCTCGCCGCCTCGGTGGTGCTCGCCGCGTCAGTGGGGCTCGCCGCCTCGGTGGTGCTCGCCGCGTCAGTGGTGCTCGCCGCCTCGGTGGTGCTCGCCGCCTCGGTGGTGCTCGCTGCCTCGGTGGTGCTCGCTGCCTCGGTGGTGCTCGCCGCCTCGGTGGGGCTCGCCGCCTCGGTGGGGCTCGCCGCCTCGGTGGTGCTCGCCGCCTCGGTGGTGCTCGCCGCGCTGACGGTTGGCATGTCGGCGGGCGCGGTGGTGGCGGGCTCGGTCGGTGTGACCGTCGGTGTCGGTGATGATGTTGGCGGCGTAGTCGGCTGCGCCGAGTGATTTCTTAACCCGCTGGCCATCACCGAGAGAAACTCGGAGATCTGTCGCCGGTTGGCCTCGTCCTCGCGCCGCCGGTTGGCCTCGAGCTTGTGGGCAAGGAGGAGGTGTTCCAGAGTCTTGTTCACTTGGGCGATCTGCTCACGGAGATCCTGCACCAGGGCCTCGAGCGCGAGCAGTCGCTCCTCGGTGCTGCGGTCGTGCGCTACTCGCTCCTGCTCCTGCGCGGGCGGATGAGCTTGCGAGGGCGAAGGCGCGGCGGGTCGCCAGCCCGTAGCACGCGCGAGGAACTCCTCGCCGGAGAGGAGCTCGCCAGTGTCCTCCAGCCGTAGGTAACCGGGCGGGACGCCGGCGTATGTCGGCGGCGGTGAGGCGGCGTGGCCATACGCGGCATAACCCCCATACGCCGGGCCGTACCCGGGCGACGAAGCTCCGGCGGTCTGCTGGCCGGGGTGGCCGGGGTGGCCGTAGGCGGCATAACCCCCATACGCCGGGTCGTACCCGGGCGACGGATGTCCCGCGGTTTGCTGGCCGGGGTGGCCGGCGAAGCCGTGCGGAGAGTTCGCGGCGAAGGCGGCTGCCTGCTGTTGTTGCTGCTGCTGCTGCTGCTGTTGCTGCTGCTGCTGCTGCTGCTGCTGCTGCTGCTGCTGCGCCATCCGCAAGAGATCGAGGTGGTCGGCTTGAGGCGGCTGGGTCGGGCCGGTTTGGGGCGCGTTCGCGGGGCCAGGCTGCGCCGGACCCGCTGGCCCTGGCGCAGGTCCGGGGGATGGAGCCGCCTGTGTTCCGTCATCCAAAATGGATCCGAAAATTTCTTGGAGGCTCGGGATGTGGAGGCCGGCGGTCGCGCAGGTCTCGGCGAAGGTCAGCCTCCGGCCGATCCGCGCCTCCGTCTGTTTGATCTCCGTGGACTTCTCATACAAGCTGGCCACGGTGAGCACGCCGCACTGAATCAGCGGGAGCCACGGCTTGATCGCGATCACCCATGGGTTGTTCGCGAGGGGGTTTAAGGCTTCTTCTTTGGGGCTCTCTGCGGTCATTTCGCGCCTCCTCCGTGTTGTAAGAGCCGCACACCGACGACGTTGTCTTTGGCGACGATCGCGTAGGTGCCGGGGTGGGTGAGCCAGACGGGTTCGCCTGGGCGTGGGTTGAGATGGATGCCGACGTGCTCGTCCACACGGCGGCGCGAGATGGTGGCGGCGCCGCGGAAGAGCACGAGCATCGCGGTATTTCCGGGCTCGAGGGTCTCCATGAGGGTCTGCCCGCGCATGAGCACGAGGGCTGACACTTGGTGCCGTCGCCCCGCGAGGAGGGTGATCAGTGAGTGCTGCATCATCTCCGGTTCTCCAGGGCGAGCTCGCCATCGATGTAGTCGGCCCACTTCGGCGCTGCCGGGTAGACCCGTAGACCGCGTGTCGCGAGCTGCTGGCGCTGGATCGGCCAGTCGTGCGGGCTGTCGTGGCCCATGAGCAGGCCGAGCAGGTCGTCGATCAAGAGCTCGCGACGGAACTCGATCGGCTGAAGCAGCTCTTGATTTTGTTGGCGGTAGAGGGTCTCTCTCAGGTACGCCCGTACGGCTCGCTCGTACTCCGCGGCGGGGCCGCTCGCGCCGTCGGCGAGGTGGCGCACACGCTCACCGCAGACGATCGGGTCGAGGGCGGACAGCGACGCGCTCGGGCCCATGTGGAGCTCGCTGGCGTTGAGGGCAATGAGCGTGCCCCCGCTGAGCGCCATGTAGGGCACGATCGCGGTCGTGCGCGGGACCTCGCGCAGCGCGTTGGCGATCATGACGCACGCGCTGACGCTGCCGCCTGCGGTGTGCAGGAGCACTGTTACTTCATTGGTGTTGACTACCTGGCGGAGGTTCCCGAGCACGCGCTCGGCGACCCCGAGATCGATCGTGGGCTCGATGATCGGGATGATGCCCGCCCGTGCGAGCCTGACGGTCGCGTCGGCCGGGAGCGCGCGGAGCGTCTGAGGCCGCCGCTTGTTGAGGTAGAGCGCACCTGCCCCGAAGACGGCGGTGCTGGCGAGCAGGGTGATCGCGGCTGCTGTGGTGTTCTTCATACGGGCCTCTTTCGGCTGATCCAGACGGCGCCTGCGACCAGGGCGCCGAGGCCGCCTGCGATCCACCACCACGAGAGCGGCGCGGACGGAGCGGCCGTTGCAGGTGTGGGGCTCTCAGGAACGCAGGGGCCGTCAGCGCAGTCGGGCTGAGGAGCCGCGAGAGCGCGCTGGATCGCGTCTTCGGTGAGGGGCCCCCACTTGCCATCGACGGTGAGCCCGAGCGCCTTCTGAGCGGCCTTGAGGGCGTCGGTGGAGGCGGCGTTCCACGGGGCGGCGACGGCTCCCGCGTAGAACCCGAGCGTCTTGAGAGCTTCGTGGCGTTGGCGAGCCTGGAGCAGGGATCCCGCGGCGCCAACCATACGCTCGACGTAGTGCGTGGGGTTGAGCAGTCCGGTCGGCGGCGGCTCGCCCTTCCACCACACCGAGTTGGCCTTGCGATCGTCGGCAGTGTAGGTTTCGAGGTGGATCATGCCGTAGGAGCCGAGCACACGGCCGAGCTGGTCGCGCCGCCGCACGGGCTGGCCCGGTTGGACGTTGAATTCCTTGTGTGAGCCGGCCTTGAAGCCGCCTAGCACGAGGAAGAGACCGGAGTCGGTTCGCAGGAAGGCGGCCTTGGAGCCGGAGCTCCAGCCTCGGTCGATGGCGACGATGACGCCGTCCTCGGGCGCCACGATGACAGCGCCATCGGGAGCGCCGGTGAGATCGATGCCCGCGTGCCAGCGCTCGCACTTGTCGTGCTCGCAGCCGAAGGGGCGGCCGCCGCCAAAGCTCCACGTCGCGAACTTGGGCGTGACGGTGGGTAGAGGCCACGCAGGATCGGAGGCGCCGCCGGCCATCGCTGGTTTCTCCCAATCGGAGGAGCGGGCCATCACCCGACCTCCTGTCCGGGCGGCGCGATCGAGCTGTACACGTCGTCGTCGTCGTCTTCGCGGGACGCTTCTTCGAGCGGGGTAGGTTTGTCTAGCTCAGGGTCGATGTTGTTGGGGGCGGTGAAGTCGGAGACCGCGAGCACGGTCTGGCCTTCGGCGCAGCTTTGAGCGACGGTGTGGGCGACGCGGGCGAGGTAGCGGGCGACGCGGGCGACGCGCTCGATGTGCTCGTCGAAGTCGACTTGAGGGCCTTGGCCGCCCGTTGGTGCTCGCGGATCGCGACCTCCAGGGCGCGCTTGGCGGAGGCGCGGGCGTCGCCTCGACACTTGGGGGCGCGGACGAGGACAGCGGCGTAAACGAGGAGCTGGCGGGTGCGCTCGATCTCCATGGGGCCGCGGCGCAGGGCCTTGGCCAACATGCCGAAGTGACGCCAGCGCTCGCGGATCGCAGCCTCAGTGAGGCGAGTGAAATAGAAGCTGAGGAGGTGATCGCCTCCTTGAAGCGGCTCGCCTTCGCTGCGGGCTTGGTCGGTGTCGCGGATCTGGACGGCGATCTGATCACCGTCCTTGTCCACGATGGGGCTGACCCGCACGATGTAGCGACGGGAGACCCCTTCTCGATCCTCGCGCAGGACGTACTCGCCATGATCATCTTTGAGGATCACGTCGGGCGAGACGATCAGTCTTCCATCCCGGGCGTCGACGTCGTGCTCCTCGCTGGTTTCACGGAGATCCTCGGCGATGTCTTCCAAGAGGCGGCCGAAGGGGCCGCCCTCCTCGAGGTAGCTCTCAATGATGTTCGCGATATGTCGGTTGCCTTCCGCGCGGAACCACCAGGCGATCTCGCGGGGCGTCTTCTCGATGGGGTCGGCGAGCTTGCCGAGCTGGAGGGCGAGATCGCGGAGGCCGGCGTCGTTGCCCGCGATCCGCTCAATGCGGGCGATCTCCTCGGCCTCAGCCTTGGCGCGGCGCGCCTTGGCGCCGTCGCTGAGGCGGATGACGTCGGGCGGCGGTTCGGCAGCAGGCTCAGTCGTTGGGGTCGCGGGCGAGGCGGCGGCTTGTGACGGGGGTGGGGGCGATGGTTTTGGTGAGTCGCCCGCGACGGCGATCCAGGCGTCGGCCCACGCGTCGAGGTGCTCGTCCCACGGCGCGATCATGTTGCCGCGCTCATCCCATGCGTCGCCAGGGATCCCCGCGGCGATCGCCTCCGTGACCGCGCTGCGGGTCCATCGGCGAGGTATCTCGACGTTCCCGAGGGTGACCGCTTCGGCAGAGTCCCGCGCCAGCTTCCGCTCCTGCGTCGTAGCGGCCGCCGGCAAGGTCGACGGATACTCGCGGAGGATCACAGCGAGCTGCGCGCGCGCTTCCTCCTCCTTGCGCGCCTCGTCGTCGAGGACTGGCGCGCCAGAGGGTGCGGGCGAGGCGGAGGGTTGGGCGGCTGGGCGTGAACGGGTCGAGGTGGGCGGGGTGGTGGTGGGCGTGGGCGCGACGGGGGCGCGCGCGGGGGGCGTGGTGCGCGGGGGGGACGGTGAGGGCGTGGCGGGCGGTGAGGGCTTGTCGGCGTTGTCGGCGTTGTCGGCGTTGTCCTCGGCGTTATCGGCGTCGTCCGCGTCTGCGGCGTCAGCGAGCAGGCGCTTGGGGATCTTGCGGCCCCACCAGGCGAGGCCGAGCTCGCGGAGGGTTGTGTAGGACTCGCCGCTGGCAGGGGCGAGCGCGAGGTACTCGCGCCAGCCTTCGAGGGTGGGTGGGAGCAGGCGGGCGCCGCGTACTTCGGCTCCGGCGGTGATGGCGAGGCCCTCGCTGTCGACGACGGGGACGGAGGAGGGTTTCCAGGCGTTTGCGAAGGCTTCGGCGATCTTGTCGTTGAAACGGGGCCACCACTTGGCGAGGAAAGCATCGCTGGCGCCGAGCCAGCCGAGATCGTCGAGGCTGCGCACGAAGCTGGTGTTTCCGAGCTTGAGGGCGATGGCGGCGGCGGTGCGGTCTTCGTCGTCGAGGGGCCAGACCGGGCCGCCTTCGCGCGGGAACTCGGCGGGATCGAGGGGTTTGCCGGCGAGGTCGCCTTCGTAGGTGAGGAGCTGCCAGGTGGCGGAGCCGGCGAGGCGCAGGCCGATCTTGGGGCCGCTCGGGTCGGTGATGGCGCCGAACTCGAAGTGATCGAGCTGGCTGGTATCGCCGACGCGGGGTCGGGTGATCCGCAGGCCCTCGTAGACGGGGGCGCCGAGCTCCGGGACGAGCATGTCGACGTCGCGCGCGACGTGGATCCACGGGTACCAAGGCCACGCGGCGGGATCGACGGTCTTGAGATCGCTGAGGCGCTGCTCGGCGTCTTCGCGGAGGCGGGCGGCGTGTTCGGGATCGTCGGCGTCGCGCGCGCGGTCGAAGCGGGAGACGGCTTGGCGGAGGACGCGGTTGGCCTCGCGGGCGATCCGGGCGCGGGCGGCCTCGATCGCTTGAGAGCGCTTCATCTCGATGAGGGCGCGGGTTTTTTCTTTGTCCCGCGAGATCATGATGAGCACGTCCTCGGGGCTGAGCTGCTGCTGCGCGCCGGGGTTGTTGGTGTCGCGCACGGCGCTGGTGAGGAGCTGGCCGAGCCACCCGGCTTTGCCGTCGATGAGGCTGAAGCGGTAGCCGTCGGTGGAGCCGTCGGCGAAGTAGTAGTAGATGTTGATGAGGCCGAGGGTGTTGCCCTGGCGTACGCCGCGTCCGTTGCGTTGCTCGAGGTCGGCGGGCGTCCAGGTGAGGTCGACGTGGTGGATGGCGCAGGTGCGTACTTGGAGATCGATCCCCTCGTAGGCGACGGAGTTGGCGATCACGATGTCGTACTGGGGGCGGTGGCAAAGTCGCTCGGGCGGGCACAGGCGCCGGGCTTGGCGGGGGCGCTGGAGAGGCCGTTAAACTCGCGCGCGATGGTGGCGCGCTCGCTGGTGGAGACCTCAGAGTTGAGGATGGCGATCCGCTCGCGCGGGATCCCGTTCGCGACGAGGACCTCGCGCATCCACATGTGCACGGCGGTGGGCTCGACGAAGATGATATGGCCGCAGTGTGGGCTGGCGACGATCCGCTCGGCGCACGCGGTGAGCTTGGGGCTCTCGTAGATCGGGCGCGGGAGGGTGACCGTGATCTCTTCGACCTCGCCCGTCCGCGGGTCGTAGACGTTGCGCGTGGCGACGCCGCCATCGAGCGCGTTCTTTAAGTTGTACCCCTCGTCGAGGCCGGAGTGGAGGGCGACGAGGGAGAGGCGGGCGAGCAGGCCGACGATGACGTTGGAGGGGCCGCCGCTGTCGGGCTTGGCCGGCTCGGCGAGGATCCTCTCGATCTCGCGGACGTACTTGTCGTACTTCGCCTCTTGCAGCTCGTCCATGGCGACGGTGACGGTCTCGACGATCGGACGCGGGAGCTGGAGGCCGACCTCGGCGGCGGATCGAAACTCGCTCTTGCTAAAGATGATGGTGCGCAGGTCGTCCAGGTTGCGGAAGCCGGTGACGGCGCTGGCGGACTCGATCTTGAAGTCGCTGGTGAGGACGTCGCGGAGCTCGATCTTGATGAAGCGATCGATGAACTGCTCGGGGTCGTAGATCCCGGCGCTGTAGAAGGCGGTGGGGTCGATGAACTGGATCAGGTTGTAGAGCTCGAGCGGCGAATTCTTGGCGGGGGTTGCGGTGAGCAGGACGACCCCTGCGCCGCCGGTTTGACGACGGACCATGGCAGCGCGGAAGTCGAGCTGCCACGCGCGGTTCGATCCGTCGCCGCTCCCTCCCATGAACTTCGGGATGCCGCCGTCCTCGCGCGGCTGCGGGAGGTAGAGGTTTTTGAACGAGGCGGCCTCATCGACGACGAGCATGTCGATGCCGATCTCGTCCCAGGCGACGCCGGGGTCGTACTCCCAGCCTTCGGGGAGGGCGAGGAGCTCTTCGACCCACGCCCTTGTGCCGTGCTCGAGCAGGGCGAGCTGGCGCTCGGTCATCTTGTCGCGACCGCCCGGGGTCTTGCTTTGCTCCTCGAGTCTGCGGCGGCGAAGCGTCAGCGTGCGCTCGATGGCCTCGACCTGCTTGATGTAGGCCATCACGGGCTTGGTGTTGACCTTGGTGCGGGCGAGGGCCTCGTAGGTGAGGATGACGACGTCGAGCTGACCAGTCTGGAGGGCGATCCACTTCTGGGCGCGCTCTTCGGGCGACTCGGGCTCTGAGGTGATGAGGCCCTTGCGCGCGCCGCGGCCGATGATCTTGCGCTTGGAGCCGATGACCGCGACGCGGTAGTCGGGGAGCGTGCAGAGGATGTCGTCGTGCCACTTCCAGGCGATGGAGCCGGGGACGAGGATGACGGGGCGGCGCACCCATCCCTCTTGGCGAGCGCGGGCGACGATCGCGAGGGCGGTGTAGGTCTTGCCGACGCCGACGTCGAAGGCGACGAGGCCGCCGCGCTGGGCGAGCACGCGGCGGGCGCCGGCGATCTGGTGGTTCTTGAGCTTCGGCGCGCCCGGGCCCCAGCGCGCGATCTCGAGGTTCTCTGCGGGGTAGGTGGGGACGATCCGGCCGCGGAAGCTGCGGTTGTAGGCGTGGACGATCTGCGCCTGTCGGTCGTCATCGCGGGCGACCCAGGCGCGGAAGGCGTCGGACCACTGCTTTTGCAGTTTGAGGCGCTCCTCAGCGCGGGACCTCTTTTCGGCGAGCTTGTCTTCGCGGCTGCGCGGCCCGCTGTCCAGCTTGGACCGCTTCGGCGGGGTGAACGTGGCGAGATCGTGGTTGAGCCACCCGAGGAAGGCCGCGGTGGCGGGCGCGAGCACGGGGCGGGGGCCGCCTTCGCGGGTCCGCGCTTCGTAGAGGCCATCGGCGCGGATGAGCGAGAGGGGGCTGTAGCGGCCGTTGAGCTCCTCGGTGAGCCAGTCGGCGACGACGTCGATGGGGACCCAGCCCTCGTTGGGGCGCAGCTCGGTCAAGTCGTCGAAGACGACGGGGTCGATCGCGGCGAGCAGGCGGTTGACCTGCGACCTGGCGATAAGGTCACCTTGTTGCGCGCGCGCTTGGGCGCGGTCGTGTTTGGCCCAGAGGTCGATGCCGGTGAGATAGGCGTCTTCGGGGAGCAGCTCATCCCAGGCTTCGCCGTCGAGGGCCCATCCCTTCGCGACCAGCGTGGAGACGATGTCGGCCTGGTCCGCGCTCCCGCCCTGCGAGAGGTGGAACTTGTGGAGGGTCTCGATGTTGAGGTGGCGACGTTGGCGGAAGAGGAGCTCGGCCTGGGCGACGACGTCGTCGGGCTGGCCGGTGTACTTGGGCTCGACGACCGGCGGGGCGCTAAGGGCCGCGATGAGCTCGCCGCTGCGGGTGAACGCGTTGAGGATCCGCTCGGCCGCGCTGACGCCGTTGTCAGCGAGCGCGCGGAGCTCCTTGCGCTGCCAGGGGTTGCCTTGGGTCTTGGCGAGGTCCAAGAGGGCGGCGTGGAGCTCGGGCCAGAGGGCGGCGGCCCTCGGCGCATCATCGGCGCCGACGGCGGCGAGGTAGCGGCCGACGCGGCGGCCGAGCTCGAGCGCGGGGCGGAGGGCGTCGTCGATGCCGCTGGGGACCTCGTCCTCGTCGCGCAGGACCGTCTGAGGGGCGCCGAGGTCGGCGGAGCGGGCGATGGTGTCGATCACGCAGGCGGTGCAGATCGGGCGCGGATCGAGGGGCGGGAGGCTGCGCAGCTCGCCGGTGACTTTGTAGCGCCAGCTTCGACCTTCATCGCCCGCGAAGGCTCCATCTTCGGCGCCGAGGATGTGCGAGGGGTGGCGCTCAAAATAGTCGCCGTCGAGGATGTATGTGTCGGCTTCGTCGATCTCGCGGAGCTCGCCGCCGCGGTTGCGCCAGAAGACGATGTCCATGACGAGCCCCGCGCCCGGCACGTTCTCGCGGCCGCGCAGGTCGTGGCTGGGCAGGCGGTAGGCGCCGAGGAAGTGGTGGCGCAGGAGGATCTTTTCGCGGAGGGGGCGGTTGGTCTTGCCGGTGACGAAACCAGCGGGGATCAAGAAGACGCCGATCCCGCCCGGGATCAGGAGATCGAGGGCGCGGCGCATGAAGTAGGCGTAGGCGCGCTTCTCAAAATAAAACTCGTCGCGATCCTCGCGGGCGAACGCGCCGCGCTCGCCGTAGGGCGGGTTGGAGAGGATGAGGCCGAGGGTGCCGTGGTAGCGCGAGCCCTCTTCGCGGACCCAGCGCTCGAAGGGCATGTGAAAGACGTTGATGTCGCCGCGGAGGGCGCGGAGCAGGGTGGAGGAGACTTTGGAAAATTCGACGGCGGTCCACTCGATCCGCTTGATCTGGCCGCCCGCTTCGAGGGCGAGGCAGCGGCGAGGAGTGAAGGCGCGGATGAGGCGGCCGATCCCGGCGCTGGGCTCGAGGGCGCGGACGATCCCGTCGCGGCCGGCGAGCTCGGGGAGGAAGGGACACAGGACCTCGGCGAGCGAGTCGGCGATGACGGTGGGGGTGTAATATTCGTGGATGAGGCCGAAGGACTCGGGGACGAGATCGGCGGGGAATTGATCTTGGACCTTGTCGATGCTGAGGCCGCCCCAGCCGGAGTAGCGGGTGAGGATCTGGAGATCCCCCGAGGTCATCTCGCCTGGCTCTTTGGCCATGACGAGGCGCATCGCCTGGAGGTTGGCCTCGGTGCGCCAGGGCTTGTCTTTGAGATCGGGGGGGGACTCGATCTCGACGGTCGGGGCGGAGGGGGTGACGTCGGCGCGCACGCGCGACCAGATCGAGGTCGCATAACGCCCGATGTCGGCGCTGTCGGCGACCTGGTCGCGGATCTCGAAGACGCGCTGATGCGCGTAGGCGAAGCCCGGGCGGAGGGCGTCAGCGTCGGTGGCGGGGTTGAGGTGCAGGAAACCGTCGGCGTCGCGGACGGCGACGACAAGGTCGCCGTTGAGGAGCGCGAGGGCGGGGCGACGCAGGAGCAGAGGCTCGGCCTCTTGTCCGTTGGCGTTGAGCAAGATCGCCTCCGCGCGGAGATAGACGTAGGTGCGGGCGAGGCGGTAGGCGGACTCCTGTCCTTCGGGGCTGGTGTCGGCGAGCAGCTCCGCTTCGAGGTAGCGCTCGAGGCGGGTCGTGTAGGCCGCTTCGCCTCCCTTGCTGGCGATCGACTTCCGCTCGCGCTGGACGAGGCGGCGGTAGGCGGCCCACGCGTCAGGGGTCTGCGGCGGGATGCCGCGCCTGACGGTACGCTGCATCAACGCGCGCTCGACGAGACCCTCCAGCGCGCTGCGATTACGGCTGATGAAGCCGTCGAGGTCGGGCTCCTCGCGCGCCAGCATCTTCGCGCGCCAGCGCGGGATCAGCTTCTCCAGTGCTTCTGCGGCGTTCATCGGGTCGCCTCTGCGTGCTCGGGGTGGTGCCGGAGGCGGCAGGGAGCGCAGCCGCAGGTGGAGCCGCTACAGCCGCCCTTTGCCGACCCTGGCCACTGCTCGTACTTCCCGGCGGGGGCGACGTGCCCGGCCGCGAGCCACTTCGCACCCTCGGCCTTAAGATCCGCGCCACCCGCGGCGTGGATCTCGTAGAGAGCGCCGCGCTGGCGCGGTAGCTCGGGACGGCCCTCCACCAGGGCGCAGTGCACGGCGCCGCGGCCCGCGAGCACGCGCCACCCGCCGGCCTGCGGGACGAGCTCGTACGCGTCGGCGAGGAGGGCGAGCGCTTGGCTGTCCACGTAGTGGCGCGCGCCGATCTTGTAGATGGACCCGGGCATCACTTTGCCTCCTCGTCGTCGAACATCGCGTCGAGCTCGGCGGCGAAGCTGGCGAGTAGCTCCTTGTCCTTGTCGGCTACCGTTGGCTCGACCTTCTTGGCCGGCGCTTCGTCTTTGTCTTTGTCTTTGTCTTTGTCTTTGAGTGGCTTCTCGCCGACGGGCACCATGTCTTTCGCGCCCTTGAGGAGCCGGTCGTCCTTCGAGGTCTTCTTTTCTGTCATTTTGGGTTTCTCCGGCTGGTCCGATGCGCGAGCGGGGCGTGCATCGAGTGCGTAAGCATGGGTCACCGGGCCTCCACGACCGCGTCCAGGTGCGTGGTGCTGATGCCCGGAGCAGCGCGTAGGCTTGGTCGAGGGGAGGCGCAAAACGGGTGAAGCTCGACGACGAG
>JADJRG010000029.1 GCA_016712315.1 Nannocystis sp.
CGACGCGGTAGTCGGGGAGCGTGCAGAGGATGTCATCGTGCCGCTTCCAGGCGATGGAGCCGGGGACGAGGATGACGGGGCGGCGCACCCATCCCTCTTGGCGAGCGCGGGCGGCGATCGCGAGGGCGGTGTGGTCTTGCCGACGCCGACGTCAGAAAACGACAGGCCGCCGCGCAGGCGAGCACGCGGCGGGCACCGTAAGCGATATCTGGTGGTTCTTGAGCTTCGGCGCGCCCGGGCCCCAGCGCGCGATCTCGAGGTTCTCTGCGGGGTAGGTGGGGACGATCCGGCCGCAGGCTGCGAGTTTATAAGCGTGGACGATCTGCGCCTGTCGGTCGTCATCGCGGGCGACACAGGCGCGGAAGGCGTCGGACCACTGCTTTTGCAGTTTGAGGCGCTCCTCAGCGCGGGACCTCTTTTCAGCGACTTGTCTTCGGCTGCGCGACCCGCTGTCCAGCTTGGACCGCTTCGGCGGGGTGAACGTGGCGAGATCGTGGTTGAGCCACCCGAGGAAGGCCGCGGTGGCGGGCGCGAGCACGGGGCGGGGGCCGCCTTCGCGGTCCGCGCTTCGTAGAGGCCATCGGCGCGGATGAGCGAGAGGGCTGTAGCGGCCGTTGAGCTCCTCGGTGAGCCAGTCGGCGACGACGTCGATGGGGACCCAGCCCTCGTTGGGGCGCAGCTCGGTCAAGTCGTCGAAGACGACGGGGTCGATCGCGGCGAGCAGGCGGTTGACCTGCGACCTGGCGATAAGGTCACCTTGTTGCGCGCGCGCTTGGGCGCGGTCGTGTTCGGCCCAGAGGTCGATGCCGGTGAGATAGGCGTCTTCGGGGAGCAGCTCATCCCAGGCTTCGCCGTCGAGGGCCCATCCCTTCGCGACCAGCGTGGAGACGATGTCGGCCTGGTCCGCGCTCCGCCCTGCGAGAGTGGGATTTGTGGAGGGTCTCGATGTTGAGGTGGCGACGTTGGCGGAAGAGGAGCTCGGCCTGGGCGACGACGTCGTCGGGCTGGCCGGTACTGGGCTCGACGACCGGCGGGGCGCTAAGGGCCGCGATGAGCTCGCCGCTGCGGGTGAACGCGTTGAGGATCCGCTCGGCCGCGCTGACGCCGTTGTCAGCGAGCGCGGAGCTCCTTGCGCTGCCAGGGTTGCCTTGGGTCTTGGCGAGGTCCAAGAGGGCGGCGTGGAGCTCGGGCCAGAGGGCGGCGGCCCTCGGCGCATCATCGGCGCCGACGGCGGCGAGGTAGCGGCCGACGCGGCGGCCGAGCTCGAGCGCGGGGCGGAGGGCGTCGTCGATGCCGCTGGGGACCTCGTCCTCGTCGCGCAGGACCGTCTGAGGGCGCCGAGGTCGGCGGAGCGGGCGATGGTGTCGATCACGCAGGCGGTGCAGATCGGGCGCGGATCGAGGGGCGGAGGCTGCGCAGCTCGCCGGTGACTTTGTAGCGCCAGCTTCGACCTTCATCGCCCGCGAAGGCTCCATCTTCGGCGCCGAGGATGTGCGAGGGGTGGCGCTCAAAATAGTCGCCGTCGAGGATGTGTGTCGGCTTCGTCGATCTCGCGGAGCTCGCCGCCGCGGTTGCGCCAGAAGACGATGTCCATGACGAGCCCCGCGCCCGGCACGTTCTCGCGGCCGCGCAGGTCGTGGCTGGGCAGGCGGTAGGCGCCGAGGAAGTGGTGGCGCAGGAGGATCTTTTCGCGGAGGGGGGCGGTTGGTCTTGCCGGTGACGAAACCAGCGGGGATCAAGAAGACGCCGATCCCGCCCGGGATCAGGAGATCGAGGGCGCGGCGCATGAAGTAGGCGTAGGCGCGCTTCTCAAAATAAAACTCGTCGCGATCCTCGCGGGCGAACGCGCCGCGCTCGCCGTAGGGCGGGTTGGAGAGGATGAGGCCGAGGGTGCCGTGGTAGCGCGAGCCCTCTTCGCGGACCCAGCGCTCGAAGGGCATGTGAAAGACGTTGATGTCGCCGCGGAGGGCGCGGAGCAGGGTGGAGGAGACTTTGGAAAAGTCGACGGCGGTCCACTCGATCCGCTTGATCTGGCCGCCTGCTTCGAGGGCGAGGCAGCGGCGAGGAGTGAAGGCGCGGATGAGGCGGCCGATCCCGGCGCTGGGCTCGAGGGCGCGGACGATCCCGTCGCGGCCGGCGAGCTCGGGGAGGAAGGGACACAGGACCTCGGCGAGCGAGTCGGCGATGACGGTGGGGGGTGTAATATTCGTGGATGAGGCCGAAGGACTCGGGGACGGATCGGCGGGGAATTGATCTTGGACCTTGTCGATGCTGAGGCCGCCCCAGCCGGAGTAGCGGGTGAGGATCTGGAGATCCCCCGAGGTCATCTCGCCTGGCTCTTTGGCCATGACGAGGCGCATCGCCTGGAGGTTGGCCTCGGTGCGCCAGGGCTTGTCTTTGAGATCGGGGGGGGACTCGATCTCGACGGTCGGGGCGGAGGGGGTGACGTCGGCGCGCACGCGCGACCAGATCGAGGTCGCATAACGCCCGATGTCGGCGCTGTCGGCGACCTGGTCGCGGATCTCGAAGACGCGCTGATGCGCGTAGGCGAAGCCCGGGCGGAGGGCGTCAGCGTCGGTGGCGGGGTTGAGGTGCAGGAAACCGTCGGCGTCGCGGACGGCGACGACAAGGTCGCCGTTGAGGAGCGCGAGGGCGGGGCGACGCAGGAGCAGAGGCTCGGCCTCTTGTCCGTTGGCGTTGAGCAAGATCGCCTCCGCGCGGAGATAGACGTAGGTGCGGGCGAGGCGGTAGGCGGACTCCTGTCCTTCGGGGCTGGTGTCGGCGAGCAGCTCCGCTTCGAGGTAGCGCTCGAGGCGGGTCGTGTAGGCCGCTTCGCCTCCCTTGCTGGCGATCGACTTCCGCTCGCGCTGGACGAGGCGGCGGTAGGCGGCCCACGCGTCAGGGGTCTGCGGCGGGATGCCGCGCTTGACGGTACGCTGCATCAACGCGCGCTCGACGAGACCCTCCAGCGCGCTGCGATTACGGCTGATGAAGCCGTCGAGGAATTCGGGCTCCTCGCGCGCCAGCATCTTCGCGCGCCAGCGCGGGATCAGCTTCTCCAGTGCTTCTGCGGCGTTCATCGGGTCGCCTCTGCGTGCTCGGGGTGGTGCCGGAGGCGGCAGGGGAGCGCAGCCGCAGGTGGAGCCGCTACAGCCGCCCTTTGCCGACCCTGGCCACTGCTCGTACTTCCCGGCGGGGCGACGTGCCCGGCCGCGAGCCACTTCGCACCCTCGGCCTTAAGATCCGCGCCACCCGCGGCGTGGATCTCGTAGAGAGCGCCGCGCTGGCGCGGTAGCTCGGGACGGCCCTCCACCAGGGCGCAGTGCACGGCGCCGCGGCCCGCGAGCACGCGCCACCCGCCGGCCTGCGGGACGAGCTCGTACGCGTCGGCGAGGAGGGCGAGCGCTTGGCTGTCCACGTAGTGGCGCGCGCCGATCTTGTAGATGGACCCGGGCATCACTTTGCCTCCTCGTCGTCGAACATCGCGTCGAGCTCGGCGGCGAAGCTGGCGAGTAGCTCCTTGTCCTTGTCGGCTACCGTTGGCTCGACCTTCTTGGCCGGCGCTTCGTCTTTGTCTTTGTCTTTGTCTTTGTCTTTGAGTGGCTTCTCGCCGACGGGCACCATGTCTTTCGCGCCCTTGAGGAGCCGGTCGTCCTTCGAGGTCTTCTTTTCTGTCATTTTGGGTTTCTCGGGCTGGTCCGATGCGCGAGCGGGGCGTGCATCGAGTGCGTAGGCATGGGTCACTAGGGCCTCCACGACCGCGTCCAGGTGCGTGGTGCTGATGCCCGGGAGCAGCGCGTAGGCTTGGTCGAGGGGAGGCGCAAAAACGGGTGAAGCTCGACGACGAGCGGCTCTGGCAGGCCGGTGATCCGCGCATAGACGTTGTCCGACTCCACCGTGTAGGGGGCCCACCGGGGTTTTGAGCCCGCTCTCCGGGACGGGGCAGAAGGTGAGGCCCCGAGCCGCCCGGTTCAGGGACTTTTGGAACGCCTCCGCCGCGGCCTTAGCCTCGGCGAGGGAGCGGAAGCAGCCGTAGTGGTCCGGCTGACCAAACGATCTGCCGCGCTCGCGGAATAGCGACCAAATAGAGCCCCTTGAGATCAGGGCCTTCCAGGTGGCCATCCCCGAGACCGCATAGACCCCGCGGTAGCCGTTGTCCTCCGTCTCTTGCCAGTCGAGGGGGCCGGCGCCCTGCGACATCTCGGGTTCCTTCCGCGGCGGCTGAGGAGTTGGAGCTGTCTCGCTCTTGGGCGCCTTACCGCTCTTGGACTTGCGCTGTGGCTTGGCTCCGCGCTCGGGCTTTTTCTCGGGCTCGCGCTCGGACTGCTGCTCTCTCTTGGTCTTGGGCTTGGGTTTGGGCTCGGGCTCGGGTTTCTGCTCGCTCTTGGGCTTGGGTTTGGGCTCGGGCGCTTCGCTCCGGCCTCCGCATCGGACCTTACCGTCCGCGTCCTGCTCGAAAACCATGGTCTCGCCGGTGTTCAGGACAATCCTGACTTCTTGCACTCCCAATTCGCTCTCATCTCCCACCTCCATCGCTTTGTTTGTAATCGCGCCGACGAGACGACCTAGTCGGGGGACGAAAGGCGTTCAGCTCGCGCGCATGCGTCCTGAGCACCGCGAGGATCGCAGGCAGGTCCTCCTCGGCGATCCCTTCGGCGCGGAGCGCCTGTCGCTCCTCTGCCCCCGGCTCGCGGAAGGGGTGCAGGTAGACATCCACGTGGTCGTCGTCCCACGTGATCCCGGCTTCCATCGGATCAGACTCGATCGTGTAGCGGCCGACGACCGTACGTCGCAGGTCCGGGGCTGCGGCAGGTTCCGGGCGGCTCTGCCCGACGTCGGTCTCTGGCCAGCCCGACGAGTGCAGCCGTTGGGCGATGTCTTTGGCCGCCTCGGCATCGCCAAAGCATCCGAGGGGTGGCGGGCGGGTGCGGGGGCTCTCAAAAAGAGGGCCCACTGCGATCCTTTGCTGACGAGGGCCTTGTAGCCGCCGCTCGGGGCGGATGCGGCGAAGCCGGTGTAGCCGTTGTCCTCCACAGGCGTCCACCTGAGAGGCCTGCGCACAGGCGCAGTGGTGCTCGATGTCCCTTGGTTTCTCTGCGCTCCCCTCACCACCCACCTCCATCGCTTCGTTACCGTGCATGAGCTCTCCGATGACGCGACACCCCGACGGCGACGCCAATCGCCGTCAAGAGGGCTGCTCCGCCGAGCACGGCCGGGCCGAGCCAGGAGGCGCGCGTTGGTCTAGGATCTGGCTCGAAGGGCAGGCCACCTTGCAGCGGCAGCGGCGGCGGCGGGGCCGGCACCTTCGGATCGAGCGGCTCGGCGGTCGCGGCCTCGCCGCGGATGCTGAACAACGCAGCAGCTCGTTGAGCGGGTGTGGTGGGGACGTAAGCGGCCTTGAGCGCGGCAGCGTACTCGGGGTCGACCTCGCGGGCGGTCTCGTACTCGACAAGCATCCGCGACGGGTGCTGAAGGAGTTTTTTGCGGAGCTCTAGGGCGAGGGCCCGCAGCTCGGGGTCGCGGAAGGCGGCATAGGCGGGCTTGTCGCCGACGGGCTCCGGGCGGACATAGGCGGCGTCGAGGCTGCGGGCGAGGCGGACGCGCTGGAGCTGCGCGACGGCCTTGAGCGCGGGGATGACGATCCTATCGTCGGCGCGGCCGTAGGTGCTCAGGAGCAGCTCGCCAGGGGGCCACGGCACGCATTGGACGCGGGCGCTGACCTCGAAGTCGGCGTGAGAGGCGGCGATGTAGTCGGCTCCTTCGCGCGTCCACTTGGTGGGCATGCCGGCTTGGCTGCGAGCGCTGCCTTTGACGTAGTCGGAGTAAAGGCAGGTGGTGCGCGAGCGCGGGGTGGCGAGGCCGCCGTGGCGGAAGACGCCGCCGGTGACGAGCGGGACGTCGGTACCGTCGACGGCCTGGGGCTTCCACACGCCGGCCGCGGTGGTGCCGAGACGCCATTCGCCGTGGACCTCGCGGGCGAGGTACTGGAGCAGCCAGACGCCGAGGTTCTGCTCGATCGCGGAGGTGTAGAGCGCGGTGAACCAGTCACGCCAGAGAGTCGTGAGCGCGACGGTGTCAATTTTGAACGTGTCGGGGCCGCCCGCGGCGACCTGCTGCCAGGCGGTGCCGGCGACCTGCTGGAGCGCAGGGAAAAAATCGCCGGTCTGGGTGAAGTCGCCGTGCCGCTGGATGAGGGTGCCGTCGCGGTAGAAACGGAGCGCGGCGGTCTCGGGCTGGGGTCGCTCGCGGTGCTGCAAGATCCCGGCGACTCGGAAGGTGCCAGGGAGACAGCCGTAGCCGCCGTTCCAGGCCACCGCCTGCTTCTTGTCGGCGAAGGGGGCGAAGACGTGGCCGACGGGGGTGCCGTTCGGGTCTAGACCTTCGGCGCGCTTCCAGGGAGTAGCTTCAGTGGGCGGGGCGAAGGCGTTTGTCCAGTCGGCGCCGGGGGTGTCTCGTTCCAGGAGAGCCCGAACGAATGCCTGGTCGGATGCCTCGCTGTAGCGACGCCATGGAAGGATCTCGATGGGGAGGCGGGCATTCTTGTCCTCCGCCCTGGCAGCGAACACCGGGGCCATAGCTCGCCCGATGCCGACCGCGATCCCGACGACCCAACCGACCACAGGCACGGCAGAGACGGCGTCAAGGGCGAGGTCAAGCCCGACGTTGACGATCGCCCCAACAAGGGCGCTCGGATCCGTGGTGAGGGGGAACGGAACCTCGGCGAGGATGCCGGCGATTGAGTCCCGTTTCTCGTTGATCCAAGAAATCCGGCCCCAAACATCGCCTAAGAGGTCGCCTGCCTGCGTGGCCTTGGCCTTCCACATCATCTGCGTGGCGTGATTCCACGCCTGGCCGGCCGCCTGAGTTAGAAGCGCCTGTCCAACAGTCTGCTCGCCGCTCGTTTTCGCGATGAATGCCTGGAATGCATCGTCGGCGAAGGCATCGGCGGCCGGGAAAGGGCTCACAAAGAGCGCTGGTACCCGATCGAAGATGCGACTGTTGGGATCGAGCTTCATTCCGGCGGATCTCCGAGACACCGCATGGCGCTTCCGAACGGGCGGCAGCGAACCGGGGTTGCGAGTTCAGGGCACTCATTCGCGGCGTTGCAGTAGATCGCGCAGCCTCCCGCTGCACACGTGTGCTCAAAACCGTCAAGAGGGGGGCAGTCCTCGTCCTTGATGCACTCCGGCGTGCAGACATGGAACTCGCACTGGTTGCCCTCGACGCAGCCGTCGGGGGAGTCTTGGGCTTCACCGGGGATGCAGGCTTCACCGAACTCACCGGGCAGGTTGGGCTCGGGGTCGGGCTCCTTGCAGGCGGTGAGCACGAGGAGAAAAAGGGCGGGGATCAGGGCGGTGTGCGACATGGCCGGAGGGTAATCCAGCGCGGATGTGCACGTCGAGCCTGCGTCCAGGAAGCTGAGGTCACACAGCAAGGCGGGCCTCCTTGAGCTGCGCGTGGAGGCAGGGGTCGGGGGAGCTCGCGGCGAGCTGGCGCAGCTCGGGAAACGCCGGCAGGGCCCGGAGGATGGCGCGGCGAAGGGCGAAGAAAGCGGCGAAGCGGGTGACGCAGTAGTTGTACGCCGGCGCGGAGATCCACCCGCGGGGGCCCATGAGACCGGCGATCTGGGTGCTCCCCTGGTGGACGTGGAGGCGGCCGGCGCGGCTGTACAGGGTGCCGGCCTGCGCGCGGCCGACCTGCCACTGCGGCAGACGGAGGATCAGAGGCTCGGTCTGAGCCCGGAAGTGCTGGTAGATCGCGGCGACCTGGCTGGCGTCCTGGCGGAGGTTGCCTGCGGGTTCGAGGAGGTGGGCGAGCGCGGTCATGCCGACGATCGCGGGCTGGAGCGTCGAGTGGGTCCACCGTAGAGCGGCTGGCGAGCTCTCGAGGCGGGTGCTGTAGACCCACGGGAAGGTGCCGAGGTGGAGGGTGAGCGGGGTGGTCCAGCCGCAGGCGCTCTCGGCCGGCGGTGGGGGGCCGCGCCAGCCGTCGCCGAAGTAGCCGGGAGATGGATCGGGGTAGAAGGCGCGCGAGAGTTGGCCGTCAGCGTCGGGGTAGCAGGCGCCTGCGGTGACGGTCATCGGGTCGGCGGTGACGCGCCAGAGCTGGCCGCTGGTCTGACCGTCGACGAGGAGCTGCCGCAGCACGCCCTCCTGGACGCGCGCGTGCGCGGCGGTGACGCCGTCGTCGCGATCGCGGAGGGCGCGGGCGAAGGCGTTGATGCCGGCGGTGTTGCTCGCGCGGATCCTCGTGTTGACGTCGATCGAGGAGGCGCTGACGCGGCTGAGCTCGGCCTCGTGCGCTTGCGTGAAGCCGAGAGGATCGGCGATCGAGCGCCATTGGTCGTGATACCAGGTGTGCACGTCCATCGGCGAGCGGAGGTCGAAGTCACCGACGACGCCGTGGAGCGGCGTGAGGTCGCCGTAACAGGTGAGGTCTGCGGTCATCCGAGCTCCTGGGGTAAGGCGCCGACCAGCTTGGAGAACACCGCGCTGACGCCGGGCCACGCGGACGCGCTGAGCTTGATCGGGATGGTGGTGGGGTCGCGGAGGTCGACGCCGAGCGCCTGGGCGTCGGCGAGGAAGCGGGCGCGCACGTCGAGGTAGGTCTTGGCGCTGCGATCGCCCGTGAGCAGCGAGGGGCTGGCCCAGCCCGCCTTGATGTCGGCGTGATCGTCGATGCGGTAGTGGGCGAGCAGCCGTTGCAGGTAGACGCAGGCGGCGAAGGCCGCCGCCCGCGGCTGGAACATGAGCTCGGGCGGCGCGTTGAGCAGCGGAGCCTTGCTCTTGAGCTCGAGTACGCCGGTCCACAGGAAATATGGGGCGAGCGCGCCGAAGAGGCCGCCGCTGCCGAAGTCCGCGGCGGCTTCGCCGTGACGCAGCGCGGGGTTGCGGCCCTTGTTGTTGTCGTAGGCGCGGCGGCTAGCGGCGCGCTCGGCCGCCTCGTGCTCGCCGTCGCCGTTGTGGGCGGCGACGTCGAACTTCGACTCGCGGCTGGCGATGACCGCGAAGATCCTCGCCGAGCCCGCGATCTTGGAGGTCTCCTCCATGAGGACAAAAAGAGGGCGCAGATCGGTGGGGGTCTCGCCCCACTTGGTGAGGTTGCCGCTGACGTCGGCGGCTGTGGGGAGCGGGGCGAGCTCGCCGACCGGGGGCGGAGTGTCGCCGCCCGGGGGCGGCGTGTCGCCACCAAGCGGCGGAGCTCCTCCAGGGGGCGAGCTGGACGCGCTCGCGCGCCCGCTGTAGAGCAGGAGCCCGGCGATCCCGACGACGCCCGCGGCGCCCGCGATGGCGGTCGAGATCTTCATCCGATTCCCTGCTGCTGCGCACGGATGGCGTCGCTCAGACGGCGGAGGTTGCGGGCCCGGTTCACCCGCACGGCCACGGTGATGCCGCCGACCACCGCGGCCACACCCGCAGCCGCCGCGATGTAGGTCAGGCGGGATCGGCCTGCGGTGGGCTGCATGCCGGTCGTCGATGGCGGGGCGGCGCCGCCGTCTGCGGGAGCGCCTGCGCCGCCGTCTGCGGGAGCGCCTGCGGTGGTGCCATCGCCAGCGCCATCGGCGTTGGCGTCGGTGTCGCGGGGTGGTGGTGCCTCTCCCGGCACGCTCCACCCGACGGGGCCGATCCAGCGCTGGATCGTGTCGGTATCCCACGCCTCGAGCGCTCGGTAGAGGGGCTCCCAGCGGACGGCCTCGGGCGTGCCGCGCGCGGGGATCCGGTCACCCGGATCGCTGTCGATCGAGTCAGCTTGGCCGAGCAAGAGGATGAGCGCAGGAGGAGAGCTGCTCGCGGCGACGGGTCCAGCCCCGCCCATCGCGACGAGCTGCGCGACGTTGCCGCCACTGCCGCCGCGTGTCTGCATGAACGGAGGCGCCTGGACCGTGGACCACGGCCAGTCGCTCGACGGCATCGCGCGCATCCGCTCCATAAACTTGGCACGCGCTGGCGCGGTGGCGTCGTCGTAGGCGGCCCTCAAGAAGACTTCCACGTCGCGACCGCGGAGAGAGCGCTCGGGGCCACGAGCTGCGCGCTCGTGGGCTACGAGCTCGATGAGCTGAGTTACACGGTGCCGGTCGAGCATGTCTCAGGTCCCTTCCTGGTATCGCCCTGCGAGGCGGTTGCCGGGGAAGACGAGGCTCACCTCGATGTCACAGACCATCGAGTTACCCGGGACGGCTGGGGCAGCTTCGAGCGCGATCAGGTCGTCGTGGCTGATGTAGGCCGCGGCACTCCACCGCACGTCCTCGGGGGTTCCAGGGACCTGCCAGGAGTTGCGGGTGAGGTTGTCGACGATCCGCAAGCGACCGACGCCGTCAGACCCAGCGAAGCGGGCGGAGACGTAGCATCCCTGCCAGCGCGGGTAGAGACAGAGGGCGCTGGCCGGGATCGCGCCGGTGCCGTCGTCCGTGGCGACGAGCACACCCGAGTTGGGGTCGTAGTGAAAGTCCGGCTGCCAGGTGATCGTGGGGTTCGGCAGGAATGGGGTGCCGGTGTTCCGGATGATCCTGAAGCGGGTCGCCATGACAAACGGCTGGTGGCCGAGCCCCCACTTCACCGCCTCCGCCTCGTTCAGCTCGTTGACCACCAGTACGAGCTGCCCACGTTCATCCTGAGTGCTGAACGCGAGCTTGTCCCCGGGGTACATGACGACGAACTGCATCGCGGGTTTGAGCGTGATCTCCTGGCGGAAGCTGCCCGTGGCATCGGAGGCGATGACGCGCCCCTTCGACTCCGGGTTCCACGAGCTGTACCCGACGCCGACGAGCTTCATGCTGACCGGCGAGAAGATCCCGCCCAGGTCAGCGCGGAGGACCCCGTGAGGGCCGTTGAGGTTGAATTTGTAGTAACGCCGGCTGGTGACCACAGCGTTGTCGCGATTGAGCGCGACCTCGGTGCTGCCGTCCCAATCGCCTTCGGCGTTGATCTCGAGGGTGATCGATTCTGACATGATGCTGCTCCTGACTAGGTCCTTCGCGGTGGATCATCAGCAGCCGCAACGGGCCTTGCAGAGCTCGAAGAACTGGTCGTTGTCGTACCAGACGTTCACGTGCGCGCTGTCGAGGTTGTTCACCGCGCCGTTGTTGGTGATGACGACGGCGAGCTTTTCGAGGCTGCCGATGTCGAGGGGTTGCCCCGGTACTGCGGGAACTGGACCTCGAGCTGCGAGCCATCCTTGTTGAGGAACATGTTCCCGTCGTTGCTGTTGCCGACCTCGAGCCCCTGGTCCGAGTTCACGCCGCCCGGCACGAGGTAGAATTGCAGCGTGAAGTCGGAGTAGTTGTTACCACCGCCGGCGATGTTCATATCCACCCTCATGCGGGTGGGCGTGAACCCAGGGCGGGCCGGGTGGGTCAGCCGGATCTTCTTGCCCGGGGGGACGGGGAAGGCGTTCACGAAGTCGCCCCCGAGGCCCGTGACCGGCTCTTTGAGCTTGACGAGGGAGCGGTTGCTGTACTCGTCCAGCGTACGCTGGGAGAAGTTGACGTTGCCAGGGCACATGTAGGCTTGGCAGAGCCGTTCGGTGGCCTCACACCGCTGCACGGTGGTCCGGCACCTGTCCTCGAAGGCGCCGATCTGGCGCTCCAAGTCCGGGAAGCGCTCGAGGCAACGCATCAGGCGCTCCGTGAGCCCAGGGGTACACGAGAGCGCGTGGAGAAGATCGAGGATCGCCTTCTGGTTGTAGTTCTCAGGGAGGAATTGGACGACGGAACTGCTACTCATGACATTTCTCCTTCTTGCTGGTCAAAGTTGGGGTTGGCTAGCTCGGCTTGAGCATCGAGAAGATCATCTCGAGGGGGGACGCTCCGGCCGTCGGGACCGTCGGGACCGCGCTGTTCGGCTCCGACGCAACGGGCGCGCTTCGGAAGAGAGCACTGAACTCCTCGTCGACGCGGCGCTGGTCAGAGGGGGCGACAGGCGCCTCCGTGGGCGTGTTGTCGGGGGCTTGGTCTGGGGCTTCGTCCTCGGGAACCGAGGCGGCGAGGGCGTCGATGCTTGGTAGATCGTGAAGCGACCAGGCCAGGAGCAGCGCACGCCGGCCTCCGCCGTCGCCCACGAGCCCACGGACGAGCTCGGCGTCTACCTCGAGCTTAATGCCGTCCGCGTGGATGAGGGCTCGCCCGTCCGCGAGGACCACGCGGCTCACGGCCGCTAATACGGTGCCGCTCACGGGGTCACCTTCGGGCTCTCGCCTGCTAGGCGTTGATACAGGGCCGCGCCCGCGGAGAACGCGAGACCCCCAGTGACGACCATGGTACGCCCGGAGAGGCCGACCGGGAGGGCGAGTCCTGCCAGCCCCGTGAAGCCCACAGGGGCCATCACGGGGACGCCCCGCATCGTGAAGTTGTTGGTGACCCCCTGAGCGACCGCGCCCAACACGACCCCCAGGACAGCGCTGCCGCCGACCAGTAGGACCTCGAGTGCCCTGCCGCGACGCAGCGCCTCCACGTGCCGCGCGGCCTCATCCTCCGTCGCGTTGCGGATGAGCCGCGCCGTTTCACGGTCATGGCCCTGGTAGAAGTGGTCGACACTGTTTTTTATGGCCAGGCCGAGGTGCCCCTCCGCCTGCGCCAGGATTGTTCCTGCTGTTTCCATACCTGCCCCTTCCCTCAGTGGACTTTTCTAGCGATGATCGGTTTTTCCGGCGTAGTCTCGACGGTGGCCTGTCCCTGTACGGTGGCCTGTCCGAAGTTGTGGGCGACGATCGCACGCGCCAGCATGTCGACGTCGCCGAGGCTCTTCTGGCTCGCGGCTCTCGCCCGGGCGAGCTCCTCTGTGAAGCGCTTCGTCTGCTCGAGCATGAGGATCCCGAACGCCTGGCTGAGCTCGTTCATGTCGGAGGCTTGAGTGACCGAGAGTCTTCGGACGTCGCCGAGCACCTCGATCATCAAGCTCGCGACGTCTCGGAACTGTCCCACCGGCAAGGTTGATGATGGCGGCGGGAACGACCCCCCTCCGAGCTCCTGCACCAACAGCCCTTGAGCTTGGAGGCCCGCAAGTGTCGCCTCGTCCGCCACCACCACCCTGCCGTTGATCAAAACCCGCCGCATCCACCCACCGTCCTTCGGCAACAAGCCGTCAGCTCAGGGGTACGCGAGCTCTCTCGCGGGGTGCAATGAATTATTTCGCCCCTGTCGCAGGCTCGAATACGTGCACATGATGATCTCTCGCATGCTCGAATGGCGATGCCGCGCGTGCGGGTTAGTGGCCGTGATCGCGCGATCGTAGCGTGGTCATCGGCGCGTGCGTTACTGCGCGGGCAGCCGTGGGGCGAGTCTGTGGCGCTGATCGGGGCTGTTCTGGCGGATCGGGGCAGCGACCCGGCGCGCTGGGGGTTGGTCGCGCACGAGAGCCTCTCAATGCGCGGTTGAGAGCCTCTCGAGACGCGGCGGTTTGTTGGTCGATTGGTCGCGGTGTCCTTCGAATTGGTCAGGGTAAACAACGTTCTTGCGGCATTGGGCTCGCGTCGTTCTGGTTTGGTCCGGGTGGTCTGAGGGCTAGGTCGATGGCCCGCTGGCGTTTGGGTGTAGGGGCCCGTGTCGTGGGGTTCGTGGCCCCCCAGGTTACCGCTTGCGCGAGCTGGGGTCCGCCGTAGTAACTTCGATCCTCTTTAGGGAGGCTGCGATGGACGGCGATCGTTGGTGGGGGCAGTTGGTCGGGGAGTACGCGGCGCATCTGGCGGGCGAGGACCTGGCGTCGGGGGGTCGTGTGGTGGCGCGTACACACGCGGGCGAGCTCTGCACCTTCGGCCGCTACGAGAGGTCGTACGCGGTGCTCCTGCGCGAGAAAGAGTTCGTCACGCCGCTTGCGGCGGGGTCGCGGCGCGCCGTGGACGAGGCCCTCCTCTTCTTCCAACAGGGCAACAACGCCGCTGCTGTGCCTGTACCTGTTGTGACCGAGGCGGGCGTGAAGCGGTTCTTCAGGCTGGTGGGAGGGGCGGTTCTTGTCGGTGTGGCTACGCTGTCAACGGGCACCATCTTGTGCGCCTGCCAGGGCGATCAACAATTCTCGCCCGAGAGCGGCTGGCGCCAGAGGACAAGGCGCGAGTATCGAGCGCGCTGCGTGGGTGCTTTGAGGCGCTGCTGCGGCGGGCGAAGAAGGCGAAGGTGAAGGAGGAGCATCGCTCCCGCGGAGGACAAGCGCTGCCGACGGTGACGCGGCTGCTGTGCGAGCTGGCGCTGCGAGGAGCCGAGGACTTGGTGGGGCTTACGGGTAGGATCTTAAAGAAGCTCCAAGAGGTGGCCGGCGAGCTGAAATTGAGGATCTCCCCGCGGACGCTGTCCCACGCGCTGCAACTGCTGCTGGCGACGAAGACGTGCCTGATGGTGCGCGAGGGCCATACGTGGACGATCCGCCTCGAAGAGCTGAGCGACCCGTGGTCGCAGCTCCATCGCGAATTTTAAGAGAGACACCCCGCGCCTGTCGGCCCGCGCGCGCGGCCGAGGCGACGGCGGCGCCGGCGGAGGCGACGGTCGATGAGGTGAGGGAGCACGAAGAGGGCGCGGCGGATGCGGCGGATGCGGCGGATGCGGCAGCCGCGGCGGATGCGGCGGCCGCGGTCGACTCCGACGCGACCAACAGCGAGGCGAGCACCATGACCCACGAAGAGGGCGCGGCGGATGCGGCGGATGCGGCGGATGCGGCGGCCGCGGTCGACTCCGACGCGACCAACAGCGAGGCGAGCACCATGACCCACGAAGAGGGCGCGGCGGATGCAGCGGATGCGGCGGATGCGGCGGCCGCGGTCGACTCCGACGCGACCAACAGCGAGGCGAGCACCATGACCGACGAGACCGCTGACGACGAGACCATGAGTGTGGCGAGCACCATCAGCGACGACGCTGCCGCCACCGAAGCCGACCCGCTGGAGGCGCCCGCGACGCCCGTTATCATCGCCCCCGAAGCCCCCGCTGCCGACCCACCGGAGGCGCCCGCCGCCCCCGCCAGAGGCTACAGCTCAACCCGGCCGCCCGTGGCCACGGCCGCAGGAAATCTCTCGGCGACGCCGACTGCACCCTCCAGCCCCGCTGCGCCTACTTCCGCGGCGGAGGAGCGCATGACACTCTTGGAGGCCGCGGTACGCGAGGGACTCGAAGAGATACAACTCCTCCGGGACACTCTGCGTGCGGCACTCGTCGCCGCCGCCGCTCCGACAAATGATCCTCGACCGCAGAATGTCAGCGAGCCGCCGCTCGCCGCCGCCGCCGCCGCCGCGCCGCTCACATAGCCCTTGACCCAGGAAGAGCTGGTCCTGCTGGCGCCCCTCGCCCTCCCAAGAGTAGGATCCCACCCATGGCGCCACGGATCCGGCTCCTCCTCGCCTTCGGGCTCGGGCTCGCCTGCCAGCCGACGCAGGGCGAGACGACGTCGTTCGCGTCGGTGCCGACGACGGCACCTCCTCCCTCGGGATCAGACTCCAGCGCGGCGGACACGAGCGGCGGCAGCGACGGGGGGGCGTCGCAAGGGAGCTCGGGCGGAGGGGCGAGCGACGCGAGCTCGTCCGCGGACCCGAGCGTGGGCACCGGCGACACGACGCTGCTCTACGACGTCGGCCCCGACACTGACACCGCCACCGGCAGCGACACGAAGCCGGCGGGGTGCGAGGGCAAGATCGACCTGCTCTTTGTCCTGTCGCGCGATGGATCGATGAAGAGCAGCCAAGAGAAGCTACTCGCGGCGTTCCCCGGCTTCATCGCGACCATCCAGGCGAAATTCGCGGATTTTGACTACCACATCATGGTCGTCGACGGTGACACCGAGTGGGGCCTGATCACCTGCGACAACGACTGCGAGATGAAGGGTTCCTGTGGCGTGGTCCCGGACTACCCTTGTGACCTACTTCACCTCGTCACCGATTGCGATCGCACGATCGGCGCCGGCAACGTCTTCGCCGCTGGTGGGAGCGCCAGCAACAAGCCGTGCCAGATCGCGGGCGGGCGGCGTTACTTGACAAACGAGCAGCCGAACCTCGCCGAGACCTTCTCCTGCGTCGCCAAGCTGGGCACGAGCGGCTACGACCTCATGGGTCAAGCGCTCAGCGCCGCGATGAAGCCGGAGATGAACGCCCCGGGCGGCTGCAACGCCGGCTTCCTCCGTGACGATGCGTTGCTGATGGTCACCTTTCTCGGCGGCTACGACTACGACTCGAAGGGCAACCCGGATCTGTGGGCAGATCGTGTGCTCTCGGCCAAGGGCGGTGATCCGGGCGCGGTGGTGATGCTGAGCATCCTCAACCCCGACTGTCCAGCGCCCGATCGGATCTGCGAGCTCGTCAAGAAATTCCCGTACCACATGGTTGCGGACGGCAACCTGGACTTCGTTGATGCGTTCGAGGCCGCGACCGATCTGGTCGCAGAGGCGTGCGCCGAGTTCATCCCGGGCTGAGCACGGGCTCAGCCGCCGATGTAAGCGACCGCGGGATACCCGCTGTTGCCGAGGCCGCCCGCGTACACCTCGCCGAAGGCGCCGATCGCGACGGCGATCGCCATGTGGAAGTTCTTGTTGTCCTCGCGACTGTAGGTCCACAGCGGCGCCGCTGATCCAGGCTTAAACGCTCGCACCCAGAAGGCGCCTTCGTTGCCCTTGGCCCCGCCCATCACGACGACGGCGTAGCCGGCCGGGCTCCAGGCGATATCATGTGGCCCATAGGACAGGCTCGGCAGATCACCGATCGGCGCGAACCAATCGTCGCCGCCCTTCGGATCGTGGACAAGCAGGGTCGCCTTTGGATCGCAGTCATCGCCGCAGATGAATCCCGCGGTGATGTAGCGCCCCTGGTCGTCGATCGTGAGCGCCCGCCCCCCGGTCTGGGCATCTCCCTCGATGCCGCCGACCTTCCACTTGTGAGCCTTGGTGATCACGTCGAACTCGAGGGTGAAGTGGCGGTCGCGCTTGAGTTGTAGGAATTTTTCATGCTTTCCGTTCGCCTCTCCGACCATCACGAGGGTGTCGCCCGCGAACGCGCAGTCTCGGGCGATCTCGGTGAATTTGTGCGGCTTATCGTCCTCGGGAACGTAGTCAAAGATCCGCGCTTCGCCGAACTGGTTCGGCCGGTAGATCCACGCGGCGGCGTCCCAAGCGTCGGGGTGGCCGCTGGGTGCGGCGCCGCAGACGGCGATCAAGCCGGAGGGGTGGGCGCCGAGAGCGAGGGCGAGCTCGTCCTTTCCGCCGAGGCCGCGGGGGGTTACGCCGGCGTCCCACGAGCTGAGTTGCCCGAGCCACCACTCGGTTCCGCCGACACCTGTCCGGTAGGCCAGGAGGTTGATCGCGCCGTCGGCGTCGATCTTCATGTCGATGGGGGCGCAGGTTAACCCGGGCAGCACGCTGCGGAACGAACTCCATCCGCCCTGGTTGCGACGGCGCAGGTAGCAGCGGCTATCCCCGGCGAGCGTGTCTTGGCCGAACTCAACGAGATCGCCGCTCGGCAACACGCCGAGCGCCTTCACGATCCCGCTGCCGCTGAGCTCGTTGATCTCCCAAAAGATCTCCTCGCCGGGCGTCGGAAGGTCGATCGTGTAGCTCGTCGTCACTGTGTCGCCGGCCAGATCGCCGCGCCACGGGGTGAGCTTGAGAAACTGCGTGCCGTTGGCGAGGCCGGTATTGACGGCGAGCTCGCCCTGAAAAATAACGGGGTCCCGATCGTGCTCGAGGTCGGGGTCAAGGGCATCGAGCTGGATCAAGGATCCATCTTCGAGCTGCATCGATACGCCTTCGGCCCCCTCAGCGGTGACCGTGACGGTGAGCGGCCCGTTTTTAAAGATGATCGGCCCGGGGGTGAACTCGTGCTCGATGATCTGCGGGGCTGGTAGGGCGCCTTCGGTGTCGTCGCCGGTGTCGCCAGCGGAGGAGGCGTCGCTGTCGCTGTCGGAGCCGTGCGGCGGCGGTTCGGTGGTGACGGTGCTGATCGGTGGGCTGCTGTTGGCGGAGCCGTCGCTGCCGCTGTCGCTGTCGCTGTCCTCGGTCGTGTAGTACTCCAGCAAGGTCTCGTACCCGCTCGGGTCGTAGCAGGCGGGTACGAGGGCGAGGAGGAGGACGTGGGCGGGTCGACGCATGCGGAGATTTCCTGGACGCGCAGCGGTAGGCGCGGTTGCGAGCATGCGCTGATTCGCGCGCGCTAGGCAAGGGGCACGTGTGCGACGGCTCGCCGGGAGCGCGTCCTGACGTCGAGTACGGAAGCGGTCTCGGGCGTGGCCCCGAAGCGGGCCCATCCAACGAGCCCCCGCCGCAGGCTCAGCCGGCCAGCTTGTACCGGGTCGCCTCGCGCTCGCCGATCCGGGTGATCATGCCTTCGGCCGTGAGGCGGCGCAGGCCGAGCCATATCTGATCCCTGGTCCCACCGACCTTGGCGCGGAGCTCCGTCGCCGCGGTCCAGTCACCCGCCTCACGCAGGGCCGCGACGATCGACTGGTCGTAAGCGATGCGGCTTTCCTCAGACGGGGCGGAACCCTTGCGCGGACCCGTCGCCGACGCCTGGGGCGGTGCCGGCGCCGCGACCTTGTGCTCGGCCGCGGAGCTCAGTGTCGTCGCCGGCTTCGCTGACGCCGGGACCTTCGTGGTCTTATTCACGGCTGTCGTCTTCGGGGCCTTCGGGGCCTGCGCAGTCTTCGGGGCCTTCACCGCCTTGGTGGGCTTCGTCGCCTTGACCGTCTTGGTGGGCTTCGTCGCCTTGACCGTCTTGGTGGGCTTCGTCGCCTTCGGCTCTCGGGCTTTGGGGGGCTTCGTCGCCGTCGACGTCGCCGTCGCCTTCGCCTTCGCGAGGCTCGACTTCTTGGACGAGGTCTTCTCCGCGACAGGGGCCGCGGCGCTCGCGGGGGCCGCAGCGACGAACGACTCGCTCACTTTGAGGGCGGCGAGCTTCTTACCGAGCGGGCTGATGAGCAGCGCCGTGAGGTCCCCGAAGGTGAGATCGCCGAGGCGACGACGGAGGACCTCGAGGAGGAGCTGAGCCTCGCGCTCGGCCTGGACCTTGCGCAACTCGTCGGTGAAGGACTTGAGGACGCCCATGACGACCAGCATGCCCGCGGGCCGGTCGGCCCGTCAATCTGGGGTCAGCTCGCCCGAGGCCACCGAGCCTGCGGCGCGACTCCGCTACTTCCTGGACAACCCTCACGGATACATCCACATCTCGCTCATGCTCGGCGCGATTACGACATTTTGGGGAAAGCTCGCTGAAACCTCTGGTCAGCCCCGCGAGTGGCACCCGCTCCTCCATCACTGCGCTGACGTCGCCGCCTGCGCCGAGGCTCTCCTTGACCGGACCGTCTTGAATGATCGCCTCGCCCGGCTCGCCGGTGGTCTCCGTACACTCGACGAAGTCCAGGTCGCTCGTCTCGCGGTGCTCGCGGCGCTTCATGACATCGGCAAGTTCAACCACGGATTTCAAGCGAAATGCGGCGATCTCCCCGTCGTCACCAAGCGCGGCCACGTCCGCGAGGTCCTCGCCCTCTTCACGGATGATCGTTTTGCGGCCTACCAGGGCCGCTTGGTCGACGCGCTCCCGACCCCGGAGCTCGAAGCCTGGGGCTCCTCGCCGTGCACCGCCTTTGAGCTCCTCGTCGCTGCGATCTCCCACCACGGTCGCCCCTACGCCTGCGAGCCGCCCCCAAACTTCAACGAGAACATCTGGAAGCCGCATCCGCTCGGCGACCCCTTCGTCGGGATCGCTGACCTCGTCGCTGCCGCCCGTCGATGGTTCCCTCGCGCCTTTGAGCCTGGCGGCGCCCCGTTCCCCCCTGATCCTGACTTTCAGCACGGCTACGCGGGCCTCGTCATGCTCGCCGACTGGCTCGGCTCTCACCGCGACTTCTTCCCCTTCTCTGATGACATCAACGCCGATCGTATGACCTTCGCACGCGCGCGGGCACACCTCGCCCTCAGCGAGACCGGCCTCGACGCTAGCCTCGCGCGCGGGCTCCTCGGCCCGAATCGGCCCACCTTCGCATCGATCAGCCCCTATCCGACGATGCAGCCCGCCCAAGAGGCCACGGGTGAGCTCTCGCTCGCCACCGGCGGCAGCCTCACCATCCTCGAAGCCGAGACGGGCTCGGGCAAGACCGAAGCGGCGCTCCTCCGCTATGCGCAGCTCTTCCACGCCGGCAGCGTCGACGGCCTCTACTTCGCGCTCCCCACCCGCACCGCCGCCACCCAGATCCACACCCGCGTCCATGACGCCGTGCGGCGTGCGTTCCCGGGGGACGACGCGCCACCGGTCCTGCTCGCCGTCCCCGGTTACCTCAAAGTGGACGACCACGAGGGCAAGCGCCTGCCCGAGTTCCGCGTCCTCTGGAACGACGACGAAAAGGAGCGCATGCGCTACCGCGGTTGGGCCGCCGAGAACACCAAGCGCTACCTCGCGGGCGCGGTCGTCATCGGCACCATCGACCAGGTCCTGCTCTCGACGCTCATGACCTCGCACGCCCACCTGCGGGCGACCGCGCTCACCCGCCAGCTCCTCGTCGTCGATGAGGTCCACGCCTCCGACGCCTACATGAACCGCCTCCTCGAGGAAGTGCTCGCCTTTCACCTCCGCGCTGGCGGCCACGCCTTCCTCATGTCCGCCACTCTCGGCGCGGACGCGCGCACCCGTCTTCTCAACGCTGTCGGCGCCGCGAGCTCACCACCGCCCTACCGCGACGCCACCGTCGCGCCCTATCCGCTGCTCACCCACCTCGAGCCTGGGGCCGCGGCCGTCGCGATCGCCGTCCCTCACCGCGGCCGCACCCGCACGATCACCCCGCGCCTCCTCCCGATCGCCGCCGACCCCGCGGCGATCGCCGCCGAGGCCCTCGCCGCCGCGCGCGAGGGCGCCCGTGTGCTCGTCGTCCGCAACCTGGTGGGTGAATGCGTCGCCGCTCAGGAGGCCCTCGAGGCCGCCGCCGAGAGAGCAGGGGAGGGACACCTCCTTTTTCGCGTGGGTGACGTGGTCGCTCCTCATCACTCACGCTTCGCCCGCGCGGATCGCCGCCTGCTCGACGGCGCGGTCGAGGCCAGCTTCGGCAAGGGTCGCCCCGAGGGCCACGGCTGCGTCCTCGTCGCCACCCAGACCGTCGAGCAGAGCCTCGACCTCGACGCCGACCTGCTGCTCACCGACCTCTGCCCGATGGACGTACTCCTTCAGCGGATCGGCCGCCTCCACCGCCACGAACGCCCGCCCGAGGCCCGCCCGCTGGCCTACCGCGCCCCGATCGTCGGCGTGCTCGTCCCGCGCGAGCGCGACCTCGGGACCTTCATCCTACCCCAGAGTGGCAAACCGCTCGGTCCCCACGGCTACGGCACCGTCTACGACGACCTCCGCGTGCTCGAAGCGACCTGGCGCGCATGCGCCTCCAACCCGGCCTTCCAGATCCCCGCCGACAACCGCCGCCTCGTCGAGGCCGCCACCCACCCCGAGGCCCTCGACGCGATCACCAGCGAGCTCGGCGACCGCTGGGAGAAGCACAAGATCCACCTCCGAGGCGGCCAAGCCACCGACCGGGGCTGCGCCGAGAGGGTCCTCATCAACCGCGCGCTACTCTTCGGTGAGGCCCGTTTCCTCGACAAGGAGGAGGTCGGCAAGGTCACCAGCCGCCTCGGCGACGACGACCGCGCGATCACCTTCACCAAGCCGGTCCCCGGCCCTTTTTCCGAGCCGGTCCAGGCCCTCGTCCTCCCGCACCACATGCTGCGCGGCGCCCCCGACGACCCCCTCGCCCTCATCGCGGCCACCGCCCACCCCGGCGGCCTCACCTTTCACTACGGCGATGCCTCCTACCGCTACGACCGCCTCGGTCTGAGACGGCAGACACAGCGATAGGTGCGCGCGTTCACGCGCGCCTCCGACGTAGCGCGGCTCTCTTGCGCACCTTGGCAAACTACCCTAGCATCGGCGGGTGAAGTTAATTCCATTTAACCCCGCCACTGATTCGCCGTGTGGTGCTAAGGACAAGAGTTTCCAAAACAACGGACCAACCACAGATGAGGACTGCCCCGATTGCCTAGGCTCCGGGCGACTCCTTGATCCTCCTCAATCGATGACCGGCGATGAGGTCGCTCCCTGGTGTCCGTGCATCTTCCGCAACCAGCTAGTCCGATCATCCCCTACATGATACGCGCGAAACATCTCCCCCGACACCACGGGGATCGACCGCCCGCGACCGACTCGCCAAGTGGCGCGGTCATGGCTCCCCCGCGCTCGCGGGGACTCCGACGCGAACGAGACAAAAATGACCTGGACACAACACCCGCGGACGTCTACCGTCCAGAGTATCTGCACACGAAGTCGAGGGATCGAAAGCGCTCGGCCTGCGACTTCCCGGTAACAGGGAATGGAGCACGTATGGACTCGAGCGACATCCTCACCGCCCGGCTGATCACCGTCACGCTCGACGGCGCGCGCTGCCGCGGCTCGCTCGTTGACGTCCTCGCGTGGCTCTCTGGCGCGCACGAGGTCGTCTTCGCCGCGCTTCAGCCCCACCAGCATCACCCGTGGCACGCCTTCACCGTCCAACTCGCCGCGATCGCCCTCTCGCGGGCCAAGCAGGCCGAGTTCCCCGAAGATCCCGCCGAGTGGCGCAAGCTCTTGCTCGCGCTCACCGACGGCGCCCACGAGCCGTGGTCCCTCGTCGTCGAGGATCTCTCCAAGCCCGCGCTGCTTCAGCCGCCGGTCCCTGAGAAGACCCTCGACCCCCTCAAAAACCTCCTCTCCACGCCCGACGCCCTCGACATCCTGCTCACTACCCGCAACTTCGACCTCAAGTCGCAGCGGATGGTCCGCTCTTCGCCCGAGCACTGGCTCTTCGCCCTGGTCACCAAGCAGACCTTCGAGGGCTACTCCGGCAAGATGAACTACGGGATCCACCGGATGAACGGCGGCCAGGCCAACCGCCCCTGCGTCGCACTCGCGCCGAGCCGCTCCTGGGCGCCCCGCTTCCGCCGAGACGTCCACGTCTGGCTCGATCATCGCAAAAAACTCATCGACGGCTACGGCTACGACCCCAAGGGCCCGGCGCTCCTCTGGCTCCTCCCGTGGGACGGCACCGAGAGCCTACTCCGCCCGAGCCTCGATCCCTTCTTCATCGAGGTCTGCCGCCGGATCCGACTCACCGCCGAAGGCGACACCCTCGCGGCTCACATGGGCACCTCGCAGGTCGCCCGGATCGACGCCACCGATCACGCGGGAGGCACCGGCGACATCTGGACCCCCACCCAGCAGTCCCCGAAAAAGTCTGGCGCCGCCTCGCTGACGATCCCGGCAACCGGCTTCACCTACAAAAAAATCGCCGAGCTCCTGTTCGAGGAGAAGTGGCACCGCGGTGCGGCTCTCGAGCTACGCGACGACGATCGCCCGGCGCCGATCGTGATCGCGCAAGCCCTCGTCCGCGGCCAGGGTAAGACCGAGGGCTACCACGAGCGCATCATCCCGATCCCCATGAAAGCCCGCGGCTTCTTCCGAAAGCTCGGCCCGGAAGAGATCCTCGGGAAGCGCGCCAAGGAGATGATCCTGCGCGCCAAGGAAGCCCGCGACGCCCTCAAACCCGCCATCCTCACCCTCTTTCAAGGCGCGACCGAGCACAAGCTCGATCTCCGCGACGAGCGCGCGGACACCTGGCTCGATCGCCTCGAGACCCGCATTGACGACGCCTTCTTCACCACACTCTTCGAGCACATCGACCAAGACGGTGATCAAGCGGCCCTCGCCTGGGACGACCACCTCGAACAGTTCGCCCGCAATACCTTCCACGAGGCTCTCGCGGAGGCGCCGATCCCGTCGGTGCATCGCTTCCCGATCGTCGTCGCCGCCGAAGGGCGCTTTTATAGCGCTCGTCGCCGCGTCTTCGAGCGCCTGCTCGACGAGCGGCGCAGGCGCGGTGAGCCCGAGACCGAACCATCAAGCGCCCCCGACCTCGACATGCAACCAGGAGCGTGACCTCATGACCCAGCCCGACCACTGGAAGCGAATCGAGAACGCAGTCCGCATCATCGGCGAGCGCCTCGCCAGCAAGACGGCGATCGGTGATCGCGCCGCCCTCCGTCGCCTCAACTACGCCCTCCCCGACGCCCCAGCGTTTTGGAAGATCGTGGTCAGCGACCTTGACGGCGTGATCGCCGACCACGAGCCTGAGCGCGGCCGCGACGAACGCCGCTGGGCCGCCCTCCTCGCCGGCTTCGCGGAGGTCGCTGGCGCCGGCCTCCATCGCCGTGGCCGCCCCCTCGGCGAAGCCGCCGCCGCCGCCAAGCTCCTCGAGGCTCGCTTCACCAGGCTCCTCCGGGCCCACGATGACGCCCTCCTCGACCTGATCCAGCCGCTCGCCCATCAACTCGTCGCGAAGGGCGAGTCCGTCGACTGGCTCGATGTCGTCCGCCTCATCCTCAGCGACGGCACGCCGAACGAAGATGACGTCCGGCGCCACCTCGCCCAGCGTTACTACGCCACCCTCCACAAGTCCTCCACCAAGAAGGAGCCGACCGCATGACCGCCCCAACCTTCCTCCAGATCCACACCCTCACCTCCTACCCTGCCTCGCTCCTCAACCGCGACGACGTCGGCTTCGCCAAGCGGATCCCCTTCGGCTCCGTGCCGCGCCTCCGCGTCTCCTCGCAGTGCCTCAAGCGCCACTGGCGGACCCATCAGGGCCTGCACGCCCTCAGCGCCATCGATCTCGGCCAGGGCCCCATCGGCATGTCGGTGCGCTCCCGCATCACGTTCCAGCGTCAGGTGCGCGACCCTCTGATCACCAGCGGCGTGGATCCAGAGCTCGCGACCGCTGTCACCGAGCAGATCATGGTGCTGCTGCTCGGCGAGAGCGCCAAGGCCAAGCAGAAGAAGGCCGCCGAGGCTGAGGCCGAAGCTGACGCCGACGCCAAAGACGACTCTTGTAAGACCTCACAGCTCACCGTCCTAGGCCGCCCCGAGGTCGACTTCCTCCTCGCGGAAGCCAAGGCCCTCGCCGCCGCCGTCAGCGCGGCCAAGGCTAAGAAGGCCGATCTCACCAAGCAGGTCGCCGAGGCCGCCAAGAAGCACTTCGACGCCGACCGCAAGAAGAACCTCCGCGCCCTCCAGCTCGGCGCCGGCCTCGACGCAGCGCTCTTCGGTCGCATGGTCACCAGCGACATCCTCGCCCGCACCGACGCGGCGATCCATGTCGCCCACGCCTTCACGGTCCACGAAGAGCAAACCGAGGCCGACTTCTTCTCCGCCGTCGACGACCTCGAGCGCGAGCGCGACGACTCTTCCCTCGGCAGCGGCCACATCGGCAGCGCGGAGCTCACCACCGGCCTCTACTACGGCTATATCGCCGTCGACCTCCCGCTCCTTATTTCCAACCTAACCGGCGTCGAGCGGCGCGACTGGCTCGCCCACCGCGGTCCGCTCGCCGCGGAGGTGATCCGTCGTCTGATCCACCTCGTCACGACGGTCTCGCCCGGCGCCAAGCTCGGCTCGACGGCTCCGCACGCCTACGCTCACTTCGTCATGGCCGAGCTCGGCGAAGAGCAACCCCGCACCCTCGCCAACGCCTTCCTGAACCCCGTGCGCCCGCGCAACGGCGAGGACCTCCTAGCCTCTACCTACGCCGCGCTGAAGAGCCACATCGACGGCTTGAACGAGATGTACGGCAAGGCCACCGAGCGCCGCTTCGCCGGCCTCGACGCCGATTCCCTCAGCACCACCGCCGGTGAGCGCCTCTCCGTCGCCGACCTCGCCAAGTGGGCGGCCGCCGCGGGGGGATGAGCCGATGCTCGATCTCCTCCTCCTCCGCTTCGACGCGCCGATGATGTCCTTCGGGACAGTCACCGTCGACGCGATCGGCCACACTGCTGCCTTCCCCGGACGCTCTCTGCTCGCCGGCTTGCTCGGCAACGCCCTCGGCTGGGACCACCGCGACGCGGACGCGCTCACCCGCCTCCAGGCGCGGATCCTCCACGCTGTCCGCCGCGATCGCGGCGGCGAGATCCGCACGGACTACCAGACGGTCGACCTCGGCCAGCCTTTCCTCCTCGACGAGGTCGCCTGGACCACCTGGGGTCGCCTCGACACCCGCGGTGGCAGCTCCGAGAACAAGGTCGGCACCCACATCCGCCACCGCGACTACTTGGTCGACAGCGCCTTCACCATCGCCCTCACCCTCGATCCCGCGGACGAGGTCCCCGACCTCAGCGCCCTCGAGGCCGCCCTCCAACGCCCCGCGCGGCCGCTCTTCATCGGCCGCAAGAACTGCCTACCCGCCGAGCGGATCTTGATCGCGCGCGGCCGCTCCGCCACCCTCGTCGATGCGGTCCGCGATGCGCCCGCGCGACCGAAGGGCCAGACCCGCTTGTGGTGGCCCGAGCGCGAAGGTGAACGCCGTGATCTCCACGGCCACCGGATCACCTTCACCGACGAACGCGACTGGCACAACCAGATCCACGTCGGCACCTACGCGATGTACGAGGGCCACTTCGAGGCCCCGGAGGCCCCCCGCGCATGACCTCTCAGCCGCTCCACCTCCTCCGCCTCGACCTCGACGTCCCGAGCCTCTACGGCCTCGCCCGCGATCACGGCCTCGTCCACCCCGGCAGACGCGGCCCGGTCCTCACCAGCGACCTCGGTTACGTCCTGCACGCGGCGTTCATGGCCCTCTTCGGCGAGCACCACCCGGAGCTCTTCGCCCAAGATCCGAGCGCCTCTGCGCACGACACCCGTCGCGTGCGAGTCCTCGCCTACAGCGAGCACGACCTGGCCGCGCTCCGCGAGCACGCGCAGACCTACGCGGACCCCTCGGCGTATCGCCTCATCGATTGGGAGCGCGCTGCCAGCAAGCCCATGCCCGCGACATGGCGCGAAGGCCAGCGCCTCGGCTTCCACGTCCGCGCCTGCCCCACGGTCCGCATGGCGAAATCCGGTCCTCACCACCGCGAGGGCGCCGAGGTCGACGCCTACATCGCCGCCACCTGGCGCGCGGACGCTGACGTTCTTGTCGACCGCGAGGCCGTCTACCGCGACTGGCTCGCCGCCGCCTTCACCCGCAACGGCGCGGCCAAGCTCGAGCACGCCACTCTCGAAAATTTCCATCTCGAGCCGATCCTCCGCCGTACCCAGGGCGACGACCGCCGCGCCCGCCCCAACCTCCGCAAACCCGACGCGATCCTCTCCGGCGCCCTCACGCTCACCGACCCGGCCGGCTTCGACGCTCTCCTCCGTCGTGGTGTCGGCCGTCACCGCGCCTTCGGCTTCGGCATGCTGCTCCTCCGGCCGGAGCGTCGCCCGTGCTAAAGGGCCGCCTCGGTCTCGAGACCGCCCGGATCCCCCACAGCGACCGTCATGGTCTCTGCTGGCTCGAGCGCGGCAACCTCGTCGCCGAGGATGGCACGGTCAGCTTCCGCACCGCCGGCTTCGCCGATCTGCCGCCGGGCACCTACGCGATCCCTCACCAGACCGTCTCGTTTATCCTGCTCGGTCCAGGCGCGACCCTCAGCCACGACGCCGCGCGGATCCTCGCTCGGCACAGCACCGGCCTCGCGATGGTCGGCGAGGGAGGCGTTCGCCTCTACGCCAGCCTCCCGCCGCAGCCCGATCAAGCCACACGAGCGCGCGCACAAGCCCGGATGTGGGCCGATCCGGTCAAGCGCTCCACAGTGGTCCGGCGGATGTACGCGTGGCGTCTCGGCGAGATCCTCCCCGACGATGAGATCACGGTGCTCCGCGGCATCGAGGGGGCCCGCGCCAAGGCGATCTACAAGCGACTCGCGCAGCAGTTTGGGATCCAGTGGAGCGGCCGTCGCTACGACCGCGCCGATCCCGACGCCGCCGACCACCCGAACCAGGCGATCAACCACGCCTCGACCGCCGTCCTCGGCCTCGCCCAGCTCGCCGTCGCGATCACCGGCACGATCCCGCAGCTCGGCTTCATCCACGAGGACTCGGGCTTCGCGTTGCCGCTCGACATCGCCGATCTGTTTCGCGACAGCGTCACCGTTCCGGTCGCCTTCGCCGCCGTCAAGCAGCGAAGCAGCAGCGAGGCCAAGGACGAGCCCCTCGAGCGCACCGTCCGCCGCCTCGCCGGAAAGAGGTTTCGCCAGGACAAGCTCGTCGTTCAGATGATCGACCGGATTAAGGAGCTCTTCGATGCCGATGACGGTAGTGGTGACGAGCGCCCTTCCTGATCGCTTCCGCGGCTTCTTGGCCTCGTGCATGTGCGAGATAGCCCCGGGGGTCTTCACCTCCCCCAACATGAACGACGGCGTCCGAAAGCGCGTTTGGGACGTCTTGTGTGACTGGTTCGCCCATTTCCCCGCAGGCGGCTCGATCGTGATGACCTGGCCGAGCAAACAGGAGCCGGGCGGCCAAGGGCTGCTCACCCTCGGTCTTCCGAAGCGCGAGCTCGTCGCCCACGACGGGATGGTCTTCGTGCGATGGCCGCCGTCGCCGAACCAGCCGCCGGCGGAGCCCTCCTCTGGCCCGCCGGCCACGCCGCGGGCCTCATGAGCGGTCTGGACGGCGGACCTGTCCCTGATTTTGTGGCGATCGACTTCGAGACCGCCAACCGCTCGCCGCGCTCCGCGGTCGCGGTCGCGCTCGTGCGCGTGAGCGGCGGCGAGGTCGCAGCGCGTCGCGCCACTTTCTTACGCCCTCCGACCCGCTCCTATGAGTTCCGCAAGATCCACGGCATAGACGCCGCCACCGTCGCCGAAGCGCCAAACTTCGCGACCGCCTGGCCCGAGCTCAGTTCTCTACTCCGGGGCGTCTACTTCCTCGCCGCGCACAACGCGGCCTTTGACATGGCCGTCCTCCGCGCCAGTTGCGCGCATGCCGGGCTTGTCTATCCAAATCGCCCTTGGGTGTGCACCCTCGCGCTAGCACGCCGCATCTGGGCGCTCGCGCCAGCGGGTCTCGCCCACACCTGCCGCCACCTCGGGATCCCGCTACAGCACCACGATCCCCGCTCCGACGCCGAGGCGTGCGCAACCATCGTCAAGTCTGCGTGGACCACCGACGCAGGCCAGGCATGGCTACGTCCGTTCCGACGCTAAGCGCAGATCCCGCCGTCCGCAACCTGACAATTTTTTTGACGCAAACGACACTCCATGCGACCGTCCCGCGCACCTCGCGCAGAGGCTCCCCCGTGCACACGGGGATCGACCATACGTCCACGTCGGAGGCGCGGCCCGAGGAGGGGCTCCCCCGTGCACACGGGGATCGACCGCGGCGCCGCAAAGACATGCGCTGGGGCGTCGAGGCTCCCCCGTGCACACGGGGATCGACCTGGCTATGAACCTGCCCCGATCCAGTGGACACCCTCGATGAGTCGGAAGTAGAGAGGGTGCAAGGCCATGAGCAAGAAGAAGAGACGAATTTTCACGCCGGAGCAGAAGGCCGAGGCGGTCAAGATCGTGAGGACCGCGGGCAAGCCAGTCGGGCAGGTTGCCCGCGAGATGGGCTTGACAGAGACCGCTCTGCGGAACTGGGTGAGGCAGGACGAGATTAACCGCAACCCGAACCCGCAGGGACCGCTGACGACGGACGAGCGGGCCGAGCTCGCCCGGCTGCGCAAGGAGCTCAAACGGGTCGAGATGGAGCGAGATTTCTTAAAAAAAGCGGCGGCCTTCTTCGCCAGGGACACGTGAGCATCTTCGAGGTGATCGCGGCGGAGGAGGCCGACTTCCCGGTCAAGATGATGTGCGAGCTGCTCGAGGTCGCGAGGAGCGGCTACTACGCGTGGAAGGGGCGCGATCCCCGGAGAGGGCGAAGGAGAACGAGGCGTTGACCAAGGAGATCGAAGTGATCCACGGAGAGAGCAGGAAGACCTACGGCAGCCCGCGAATCCGCGAGGAGCTACGCGCACGCGGTCGCAAGGTCAGCCGCAAACGAGTGGCGAGGATCATGCGGCAGAAGGGCATCTACGGCCGCCAGAAGCGAAAATTCAGGAATACCACCGACTCGAACCATAAACACCCCGTGGCCGACAACGTCCTCGCTCGCAACTTCACCGTCGACAAGCCCGACAAGGTCTGGGTGGCCGACATCACGTACGTTTGGACCCTCGAGGGGTGGCTCTACCTGGCGGTGATCATCGACCTCTTCTCGCGCCGCGTCGTCGGCTGGTCGATGGCCGAACACATGCGCGCCGAGCTGGTCCAGGACGCGCTGAGGGCCGCCCTGGGGCATCGTGAGCGGTCGGAGGATGGGCTCCTCTTCCACTCGGACCGGGGCTCTCAGTACGCCGCGAACGACTACCGCGAGGCCCTGCGCGCGGCGGGCATCGAGTGCAGCATGAGCCGCAAGGGCGAGTGTTGGGACAACGCCGTCGCCGAGAGCTTCAACAGCACGCTCAAGACGGAGCTGGTCCACCGGACGATCTTCCTCTCGCGAGCGACCGCGAAGACGACGATTGCGGAGTGGATCGAAGTGTTCTATAACCGCCAGCGTCGCCACTCGACGATCGGATACTCAACCCCGGTCGCCTTCGAGGAGAGCTTCTACGCCGGGACAGTGGCGAAGCAGGCGGCATAACCACGGTGTCCACTTTTTCGGGGCAATCCCACTACGCCACCGGACCGCGAGCGTGAATGAGGGCTCCCCCGTGCACACGGGGATCGACCGGCCCTCGGGCCGCTGGCGGTCGTCGACCAGCTGGCTCCCCCGTGCACACGGGGATCGACCGTGGTCCGGCTCGACGCGCACGGGTCGCTAGTCGGCTCCCCCGTGCACACGGGGATCGACCGCGGGCGCGCGTGAGCCGGGCGACGACAGCGACGGCTCCCCCGTGCACACGGGGATCGACCCCCGCAGGCGAGCTTGGAGAGACACCTGCGGGTGGCTCCCCCGTGCACACGGGGATCGACCGCGGGCCGAGCTGGCGCGTCGTCGGGATCCGCGGGCTCCCCCGTGCACACGGGGATCGACCCACGTTCTTCTGGTTGGCGAGCAGAACAGCGGGGGCTCCCCCGTGCACACGGGGATCGACCCAGGGAGATATCCGCACCGCGCGGAGCAGGCTCGGCTCCCCCGTGCACACGGGGATCGACCGGGGAGGAAGAAGAAGCCGAAGGAGCCGAAGCAGGCTCCCCCGTGCACACGGGGATCGACCGAGCTGCGCCGACGCCCGCCGATCGTCGAGCAGGGCTCCCCCGTGCACACGGGGATCGACCGCTCGCTCCGTCCAGCCTGGAGCACTAGCACGTGGCTCCCCCGTGCACACGGGGATCGACCGCCGTCTTGGGCGATGTATTGCAGCAGAAAGTGGGCTCCCCCGTGCACACGGGGATCGACCTCGCCCCACTCGCTGCGGCCCACCTGCCCGACGTGGACCTGGATGCGCGTTAGCCGGCTCCCCCGTGCACACGGGGATCGACCCGGGACCCTGAGCCCCGTCGTGGATTACACGCGGGCTCCCCCGTGCACACGGGGATCGACCGGCCCCCCAGATCAGATCCTCACCCTCCTAGGCGGCTCCCCCGTGCACACGGGGATCGACCTCGAGAGGCTCCAGCCGTCGCGACGGGCCCAGAGGCTCCCCCGTGCACACGGGGATCGACCGCCGAGCTCGGGTGCGTCGCCTGCACCGTAGCGGGCTCCCCCGTGCACACGGGGATCGACCCACCAGCTCGGCCGGTCTGCTCGCTGTCCTCGGGGCTCCCCCGTGCACACGGGGATCGACCGCCGGGGCCGACGCACTAGAGGAGCTACTGGCCGGCTCCCCCGTGCACACGGGGATCGACCCCACCTCGACTCCAGGGGGGCCGCGCCAGCGCCGGCTCCCCCGTGCACACGGGGATCGACCCCTACTTGCGCGCCGCGAACGCGCCCCAGGTGTGGCTCCCCCGTGCACACGGGGATCGACCCCAGCGTCTCCTTACCCGAGGCGCCCCGCGCGTGGCTCCCCCGTGCACACGGGGATCGACCGTCGGCCAAGTGGCGGTTTGTGAGCTGGTGGCGGGCTCCCCCGTGCACACGGGGATCGACCTAATACCCTTAATAAGAGTAGATCTTATGATGGGGCTCCCCCGTGCACACGGGGATCGACCTCACCTCGCGGCCCTGCCTCACGGCCGCGGAGCGGCTCCCCCGTGCACACGGGGATCGACCGGCCCCGGCTTGGACGCGTGGGGAGGAGGAGTCGGCTCCCCCGTGCACACGGGGATCGACCGTCGCTTGGAGTACGTGTCGACGTCCTTGAGGTGGCTCCCCCGTGCACACGGGGATCGACCGTAGTCGGTCGGATTCGCACAGTCCCAGCGGTAGGCTCCCCCGTGCACACGGGGATCGACCGCACACGCGGCACGCGGGGGCGATGCTCGCCGAGGCTCCCCCGTGCACACGGGGATCGACCGGTTTATCGCCCTCCCCGCCCCCGCCATCGCCGGGCTCCCCCGTGCACACGGGGATCGACCCGCGAGCGCCGCACTTCCGGCAGCATCCGCACGGGCTCCCCCGTGCACACGGGGATCGACCCTGAGGGAGGTCAGGGTGTTCCGCCCGGCGGCGGGCTCCCCCGTGCACACGGGGATCGACCGGGGTAGGGGGTGTACAGCCGCCCCTTCGTGCAGGCTCCCCCGTGCACACGGGGATCGACCTTAGCGAAGTCAGCGACACCGTGCGGGCGTCGCGGCTCCCCCGTGCACACGGGGATCGACCGCCCGACGCGGTGTGATCGACGCCAGCGCCGAGGGCTCCCCCGTGCACACGGGGATCGACCCGAGCGCAGGTCCGCGACCGCGTCGACGCCGGGGGCTCCCCCGTGCACACGGGGATCGACCGCCGTTCGCGGCCCGGGTGACGGTCAGGTTTGGGGCTCCCCCGTGCACACGGGGATCGACCCCCAGCGCTCGCCGAGCGCCTGCTGTGGGGACAGGCTCCCCCGTGCACACGGGGATCGACCCGAGCAGATAGCGGCGGCATTCGGCATCATGGCGGCTCCCCCGTGCACACGGGGATCGACCGGCCGCGACGTCGACACGCACTCTTCTACCGGCGGCTCCCCCGTGCACACGGGGATCGACCCGTGGGCGTTTTCTCGATCCCGGAATGGGCGCAGGCTCCCCCGTGCACACGGGGATCGACCCGGTCGGGGATCTCGGCGCGGGGCCCACGGCGGGGCTCCCCCGTGCACACGGGGATCGACCTAGTCGTAGTTGACCTTCGGGGGGTAGGGCCCGGGCTCCCCCGTGCACACGGGGATCGACCTTGTATCTACTGGAGCGCCGATGCGGGCGGGCTGGCTCCCCCGTGCACACGGGGATCGACCCGGCCCATGGGCCAGAAGAGGAGCCAGGGTGAAGGCTCCCCCGTGCACACGGGGATCGACCGGCTGGGATCAAGGCGGCGCAGGATGCCGCGACGGCTCCCCCGTGCACACGGGGATCGACCGGCGCTTGGAGTACGTGTCGACGTCCTTGAGGTGGCTCCCCCGTGCACACGGGGATCGACCCTCCCAGGGCTCATCACCCCCGAGCTTTTGGCGGGCTCCCCCGTGCACACGGGGATCGACCGACGCTCTAGGTTCAGCTCGTTGGTGTTGCTCAGGCTCCCCCGTGCACACGGGGATCGACCCGTCACGGGGTCAGCTCAGAAGGGGCTGGCGCGGGCTCCCCCGTGCACACGGGGATCGACCGATGATCGCGGAGATCGTTGCGCTGGCGGCGGCGGCTCCCCCGTGCACACGGGGATCGACCGCCGAGGGCACGCAGGGCCTTGGCGCGGTCGTTGGCTCCCCCGTGCACACGGGGATCGACCTCGCTGCTGGGGCGGCGGGACCTCTCGCGAGGCGGCTCCCCCGTGCACACGGGGATCGACCTGCCCTGAGCCCGATGAGGTCCGGGTGGTCGGGGGCTCCCCCGTGCACACGGGGATCGACCGGAGGAGGGCCAATGACCCCGCACGCGGGTCTCGGCTCCCCCGTGCACACGGGGATCGACCCTAGAACGGGGTCTGGGGCGTAGCCCCCAGCCGGCTCCCCCGTGCACACGGGGATCGACCGGTAGGCGCGCCGTCGATGCCCGTGAGGGACAGGGCTCCCCCGTGCACACGGGGATCGACCCGCGCATCACCGCTATCAAGAGGCGCGGAGCGCGGCTCCCCCGTGCACACGGGGATCGACCGGAGCTATTCAGCGTCGCCATGCAGCAGAGCGCGGCTCCCCCGTGCACACGGGGATCGACCGTATTACGGCGTCGGCACGAACTACAATTACGCGGCTCCCCCGTGCACACGGGGATCGACCCTCGTCCTTCGCGCTCGCAGGCATGAGTTAGTGGGCTCCCCCGTGCACACGGGGATCGACCCGACGGGACAGGTCGGCGGGGGATGGAGGACACGGCTCCCCCGTGCACACGGGGATCGACCGCAGGTGTTGGTGCCCGACCCGCCGGGGAACGTGGCTCCCCCGTGCACACGGGGATCGACCCGCGCCCGATGGGGCGAGCAGACCGACAGTCAGGGCTCCCCCGTGCACACGGGGATCGACCCTCGGTCGAGAGCGAGATCACGCGGAGCTGGGCGGCTCCCCCGTGCACACGGGGATCGACCGCCGGCGAAGGGGAAGCGCTGAGCGTCGCGGTGGGCTCCCCCGTGCACACGGGGATCGACCCATCGGGGGACCAGGGCTCTCCGCTATGGAGCTGGCTCCCCCGTGCACACGGGGATCGACCGAGCAGGTGCGAGAGGCACGTCGATGCCCGAACGGCTCACCCGTGCACACGGGGATCGACCCTATGCGGACGCCCTCTCTCCGCACCGCGCTCCGGCTCCCCCGTGCACACGGGGATCGACCCGTGCTGTGACCCATGGCGGGTGTCTGCCGCGAGGCTCCCCCGTGCACACGGGGATCGACCGCCGACGTCGCACGCGAGGCGGCGGCGGCGGACGGCTCCCCCGTGCACACGGGGATCGACCTCACCCTAGAGCCTCTTCCCGAGCTCGGGCGGTGGCTCCCCCGTGCACACGGGGATCGACCCGCGTGGATCAGCCGCGAGGACACAGAGGCGGAGGCTCCCCCGTGCACACGGGGATCGACCGACCTTGACGGCGCTGGATGCGCGCAGCATGCCGGCTCCCCCGTGCACACGGGGATCGACCCCTGTGCGCCGCATACTCGGAGGCGCACTGCTCGGCTCCCCCGTGCACACGGGGATCGACCGCGGGCCCACCCCTGCGGTGATCGATGTCGGCCGGCTCCCCCGTGCACACGGGGATCGACCGCCCAGGGCGGTGAGCGCGGGCGCGGGGCCGAGGGCTCCCCCGTGCACACGGGGATCGACCCGCTCGCGCGCGGGGCCCTCGTAGGAGTAGCCGGGCTCCCCCGTGCACACGGGGATCGACCATCGCCAGCCCCGCGGTCACCGCAGCCATCGTGGGCTCCCCCGTGCACACGGGGATCGACCGCAAGGGAACGCGAAGGAGGAGACCGAGTGGCAGGCTCCCCCGTGCACACGGGGATCGACCCGAGAGCGTCACCGGCTCGGCGACCCGACCGCGGGCTCCCCCGTGCACACGGGGATCGACCGACGTCGCGCACCTTGGGGCTCTCGGGGTTGGCGGCTCCCCCGTGCACACGGGGATCGACCGATATCGAGGCGTTGTCTGCGCGCTTTGGGGAGGGCTCCCCCGTGCACACGGGGATCGACCCGCGCTCCGGCGGCGTCGTCGACGCGACGAGGAGGCTCCCCCGTGCACACGGGGATCGACCCCTTCGTATACGCGATAATGGAGGTGGTCTTGGGGCTCCCCCGTGCACACGGGGATCGACCCGCGCCGACCGTCGACGAGCGACGCGTGATCCGGGCTCCCCCGTGCACACGGGGATCGACCGGTGTCCCGCACGGCGCCGCTGCGATACGCCTCGGCTCCCCCGTGCACACGGGGATCGACCGGCTTGGTAGCTGGCGTAGGCCAGCCCCCAACGGGCTCCCCCGTGCACACGGGGATCGACCGCGCGAGGAGAGCTTCCAGCGCTGCGATACGGAGGCTCCCCCGTGCACACGGGGATCGACCGCGGGCCGAATACCGCGGCGGTCGCGGAGGTGCGGCTCCCCCGTGCACACGGGGATCGACCGGCATGGGGCACCAACGCGGGGCTCTCGGCCGTGGCTCCCCCGTGCACACGGGGATCGACCGATCTCCAGCGGGGCGCGCGGCTGAGAGAAAAAGGCTCCCCCGTGCACACGGGGATCGACCCTCATAGCGCTGATACGTGCGCTCGCCGCTGCTGGCTCCCCCGTGCACACGGGGATCGACCGGTGGCCCACGTCGATCTGGTAGGCACGCGCGAGGCTCCCCCGTGCACACGGGGATCGACCGGAGAATTGCGGCCATGTCACCGACATCGCGATGGCTCCCCCGTGCACACGGGGATCGACCCAGGTGATACCAGAGTGAGCCCCGGGCCTCCTCGGCTCCCCCGTGCACACGGGGATCGACCGCGCCGCAAGAGCGCCCGCTCTGGTGACTCGCCGGCTCCCCCGTGCACACGGGGATCGACCGCGCACACGGGGATCGACCGGACGACATCGCCGATCGTCGCGGTGCCCTCGTGGCTCCCCCGTGCACACGGGGATCGACCTGTGGTGGCCGTCAGGCTAGCGAGGCTACTAGGGGCTCCCCCGTGCACACGGGGATCGACCCGGCAAGCCCGGCGAGGAATTCAAGATGATCGCGGCTCCCCCGTGCACACGGGGATCGACCGCTGGCCGATCCTCGATGGTCGTGGATCGGCGCGGCTCCCCCGTGCACACGGGGATCGACCCAGTGCTGATACAGCTCGCATGTCTCCTCCTCTGGCTCCCCCGTGCACACGGGGATCGACCGCTACTAGGGCCCCGTACGTGTACCGTCGTAAGGGCTCCCCCGTGCACACGGGGATCGACCGTACCCAGCGATGATCGTGGGAGGTGATGAGCCGGCTCCCCCGTGCACACGGGGATCGACCGTCGCTCGGGTCCCGCGGCGACATCGCGAGGATGGCTCCCCCGTGCACACGGGGATCGACCGGGTCCCGCCAGCAGCGACAAGGGCGGCATGAAGGCTCCCCCGTGCACACGGGGATCGACCGGCCGAGTCCGACCACGCCAGCCACGCCCAGGCGGCTCCCCCGTGCACACGGGGATCGACCCTGCATGGCCCGGCCGGCCCCCCAGGAGGCGAGGGCTCCCCCGTGCACACGGGGATCGACCCCACCCCTTGCCCTTTGCGGTCTTCTTGCGCTTGGCTCCCCCGTGCACACGGGGATCGACCCGGGTTCTGGTCCCCGTTGTGGGTAGAGACCACGGCTCCCCCGTGCACACGGGGATCGACCGTTTCTTCTCGGTACCGCAGCCGTGGGGGCTGGGGCTCCCCCGTGCACACGGGGATCGACCCACGAGGCGATCGCTTGGTAGTTCTCCCCATCCGGCTCCCCCGTGCACACGGGGATCGACCCCGATCTCGTCGCGCGCCGCAAGCGGTAAGATCGGCTCCCCCGTGCACACGGGGATCGACCCGGCTCCGGGGTCGCTGACCGTTGGCGGGCCGTGGCTCCCCCGTGCACACGGGGATCGACCGGCGGACCGCGAGCACGTTATTGGGCGAGGAGAGGCTCCCCCGTGCACACGGGGATCGACCCGAGCCGGGCACCCTGGAGATCAATCTCATCGAGGCTCCCCCGTGCACACGGGGATCGACCGGAGATGAGCGCATGAAAAAGTTTTACATCTACGGCTCCCCCGTGCACACGGGGATCGACCGTGCAAGGGGGGCCGGTGCCAGTGCCGCGGCTGGGGCCGGTGCCAGTGCCGCGGATGGGGCCGGTGCCAGTGCCGCGGCTGGGGCCGGTGCCAGTGCCGCGGCTGGGGCCGGACAGGCCGCCGGAGGCTGTTCGGGCGGACAGGTCCCCTCGGCGGCCGTCTGTCTCGCCGCCGCCCGACTCGCTCGCTTCCGTTCGCGCTCGTCCTCGCGGCACTCCTCTAGCGCCATCGCCCGCCGCTGCCGCTCCTGCCGAGCCCGCCGCGACCTCCGACACCTCACCGAACACACCCGCTGCCGCGGTCCTGTCCTCGCCTCAGGGTGAAACCAACCCCGGCACTCCGTGCACCTGCTACGCGTTCCCTGCGTGGCCCTGCTCATCCCTTCAGGTTCCACACCCTCGCCGCCCCCGCCGTCGAAACCCCTCCGGCCCTACCTCCGTGCCACCGGCGGACCCACCTCCTCGCGATCAGTCGATGGCGGTCAGAGGGTCCAGGTGGGTCAGCTCGTCGCCGTCAGGTGGGTCAGCTTTTGACCGCCACTAAAGCGCCATCACGCACCCCCGCCGGGCTCCCCCGTGCACACGGGGATCGACCGCCAGGGGATCCAGCGCGCCGCGGCCGCGCTCGGGGGCTCCCCCGTGCACACGGGGATCGACCGCCGCCGCGGGCGCGTGCTCGGCTGTCAGATCCGGCTCCCCCGTGTACACGGGGATCGACCCGGGCGCACACGCCCACATTCACGCGGTGTGAACCTGCCCCGATCCAGTGGACACCCTCGATGAGTCGGAAGTAGAGAGGGTGCAAGGCCATGAGCAAGAAGAAGAGACGAATTTTCACGCCGGAGCAGAAGGCCGAGGCGGTCAAGATCGTGAGGACCGCGGGCAAGCCAGTCGGGCAGGTTGCCCGCGAGATGGGCTTGACAGAGACCGCTCTGCGGAACTGGGTGAGGCAGGACGAGATTAACCGCAACCCGAACCCGCAGGGACCGCTGACGACGGACGAGCGGGCCGAGCTCGCCCGGCTGCGCAAGGAGCTCAAACGGGTCGAGATGGAGCGAGATTTCTTAAAAAAAGCGGCGGCCTTCTTCGCCAGGGACACGTGAGCATCTTCGAGGTGATCGCGGCGGAGGAGGCCGACTTCCCGGTCAAGATGATGTGCGAGCTGCTCGAGGTCGCGAGGAGCGGCTACTACGCGTGGAAGGGGCGCGATCCTCGGAGAGGGCGAAGGAGAACGAGGCGTTGACCAAGGAGATCGAAGTGATCCACGGAGAGAGCAGGAAGACCTACGGCAGCCCGCGAATCCGCGAGGAGCTACGCGCACGCGGTCGCAAGGTCAGCCGCAAACGAGTGGCGAGGATCATGCGGCAGAAGGGCATCTACGGCCGCCAGAAGCGAAAATTCAGGAATACCACCGACTCGAACCATAAACACCCCGTGGCCGACAACGTCCTCGCTCGCAACTTCACCGTCGACAAGCCCGACAAGGTCTGGGTGGCCGACATCACGTACGTTTGGACCCTCGAGGGGTGGCTCTACCTGGCGGTGATCATCGACCTCTTCTCGCGCCGCGTCGTCGGCTGGTCGATGGCCGAACACATGCGCGCCGAGCTGGTCCAGGACGCGCTGAGGGCCGCCCTGGGGCATCGTGAGCGGTCGGAGGATGGGCTCCTCTTCCACTCGGACCGGGGCTCTCAGTACGCCGCGAACGACTACCGCGAGGCCCTGCGCGCGGCGGGCATCGAGTGCAGCATGAGCCGCAAGGGCGAGTGTTGGGACAACGCCGTCGCCGAGAGCTTCAACAGCACGCTCAAGACGGAGCTGGTCCACCGGACGATCTTCCTCTCGCGAGCGACCGCGAAGACGACGATTGCGGAGTGGATCGAAGTGTTCTATAACCGCCAGCGTCGCCACTCGACGATCGGATACTCAACCCCGGTCGCCTTCGAGGAGAGCTTCTACGCCGGGACAGTGGCGAAGCAGGCGGCATAACCACGGTGTCCACTTTTTCGGGGCAATCCCAGTGATCGGGCTCCCCCGTGCACACGGGGATCGACCCGCACCGCTATCCAGATCGCCGCAGGGGCTTGCGGCTCCCCCGTGCACACGGGGATCGACCGTGATCGGCACCGTCGATCGACCGTGCTCGATCACGTCTCGCGAGGCGGCGACGAGGGCTCCGATCCGCGGGCTCCCCCGTGCACACGGGGATCGACCGGGCGAGCCCCCTCCGCACCCGACCGACGCCCAGGCTCCCCCGTGCACACGGGGATCCCACCCGGGGCAATGGCCGGCGCGCGGGCGCGGGGGGTCGATCCCCGTGTGCACGGGGGAGCCCCGCGCCCGATCGTCCAGTCGACGATGACCGTCGGTCGATCCCCGTTCTGTGCCTCCTCCAGGCCGACCTCGTCCGCACCCTCGGCGAGCCCCTGAGGGCTGCCCTCCGCGGCCTCCTCGCCTACCTCGGCCAGCCATCTGCGGCCGGTGAGCAGCCCTTCGCCAAGCACACGGGGATCGACCCAACCTCACGAGCGCCTTCGCCCTCCCCCGTGCACACGGGGATCGACCGCTCGGCTGGGACAACACGCGGGGCCATGGGGCGTCTCCCCCGTGCACACGGGGATCGACCCGACACCCTGATCGTCGTGTCGGCGACGCGCCAGGCTCCCCCGTGCACACGGGGGATCGACAGCGCTTGCCACACGGCGGGCGCCGCGTCCCGCGGCTCCCCCGTGCACACGGGGATCGACCCTTGCCACACGCTGGTCCGACACGAGCTAGCGCGGGAGGGTCGGTCCCCGTGTGCACGGGGGAGGGCGAAGGCGCTCGTGAGGTTGGGTCGATCCCCGTGTGCACGGGGGTGCCGCTAGGGTAGGCCGAGGATACGCTATCGTCCGCGGCGGCACCATCGCGTCGACACTCTCAATTTTGCCTGGTTTTTGCCTGGTTCTGGGCAAACGGCGGGAACTCGGAGCCCCTCGGGGGAAAAGGCGACCCCCGCCAGAACGCCCGAATTCGTGGGATTGCAGCCGATCTGTTGGCTGAGGGGCGTTCGGGTGGGGGGCGGGGCTGATAGCGGCTTAAAATCGCGGTGGAGGAGCCCGGCGAGGTGCGCGGCCGCGAGCCCGCGGCCGGCCTCGATCATGACCTCCAAGACCTCGGCCGTCGCCCTCGGCGCCGCCTGCAGCCAGGCGTCGAGGGTGAGGCCGTCGACGTGCTCCATCGCTAGCCAGACGCAGCTATCAGCCTCGCCGACGTCGTAGATCGCGACCACGTTGGGATGCGCGAGCCGGGCGAGCGCGTGGGCCTCACGGATCAAGCGCGCGCGCGCCTCGCTGTGGCTGCGCGAGCGGCCGCCCGCGAGCTGGGGGCTGAGGAGCTTGAGCGCGACCTTGCGATCGAGCTCCGGGTCGTAGGCCGCGTAGACGACACCCATGCCGCCCGCGCCGAGCTCGCTGACGACGACGTAGCGGCCGACGACCGCGCCGAGCGCGAGGCGGGCGGCCTTGCTCGCGCTCCGTCGCGGGCCCTTCGGCGCGGCGACGAGCGCCTCTGGGGGCGCCTCGTCGCCCACCAGCGTCGCCGCGAGCGCTTCGCCTGGGCCGGTCGCGTCGCCGATAGCTCGATCGTGCTCCATCGTGCCCTCCCGTCGACCCCAGAAGACTCCTCGATCTCTGGCGTCGCGCCACTGACCTTCGTCGTCACCCTAGCACCACCAGGAGACGATCAGGCCGCCTTGACCGCGGGCCTCCGGCGCCAGCGACCTCTTCGCTACGGCGACGGCCTTCGACCCGGCGTGATCTCGAGCGCCGCCGCGAGGGCGCGCCGCTGATGCGCGGCGGTGAGAGCAAGGCGAGCCTCACCGCCTGGCGTGACTGCGCCGACCATGAGGCCCTCGTGTACGCGCGCCATGCCGCGGAGCAGAGCTCCGTGTCGCCCTCCTCGGCGAGGAGCCGGTACATCGTCCGCGCGCTGCACACCCACCGGCCTCGGGTGAGCAGGATCGCCACGATCGCCTCCGGCGCCTTGTCGACGCACTCCTCGCTGTGCAGGAGGTCGAGGACGGTCGCGCGCTCGGCCGCATCCAGTGCCCGCTCAGGGCTTCTGCGTGGGCCCCTGCGAGGCGCTGGCGTCTCGCGGCGACGACGGTACACCGTCGCCCGCGCGACGCTGGCGACCAGGGGTTTCCTGACGCCAGGACTTCAATGGGGCCTCCCTAAAGGAAGGGAGGAGGGCACTTCACGGTGGGGGGCGCCATCACTCGAACGTCGGCCGACTTCAATGGGGCCTCCCTAAAGGAAGGGAGGAGGGGAAGGGCGCCCGGGCCGGCGCCAAGGCTGCGCGTCAGCTTCAATGGGGCCTCCCTAAAGGAAGGGAGGAGGGATCGTGTTACGCGACACGATCAAATCGTGGACCCCGCTTCAATGGGGCCTCCCTAAAGGAAGGGAGGAGGGGCCCATCAGGGCGCATCCAGACCAACAATTACAACATTGGGCTTCAATGGGGCCTCCCTAAAGGAAGGGAGGAGGGGTGAAGCTGGGCATTTGCTTTCGCTCCGAATACAGCTGCTTCAATGGGGCCTCCCTAAAGGAAGGGAGGAGGGCCCGATCGCATTCTCTCTGCTTCGTGAGAAGCGGTTGCTTCAATGGGGCCTCCCTAAAGGAAGGGAGGAGGGTGTCAAGCACGCGATCCTCGGCAACCCACAGGAGGATCGCTTCAATGGGGCCTCCCTAAAGGAAGGGAGGAGGGAGCCGGGGGTCGTGTCGCTCAGCTACCCCGTCCTCGCCGCTTCAATGGGGCCTCCCTAAAGGAAGGGAGGAGGGGCGTGAAAACTTGTAGGCCACAGACCACCGGGCCATGGCTTCAATGGGGCCTCCCTAAAGGAAGGGAGGAGGGGGCCGCTGCATCGTCTGCCAGAGTAGGATATGAAAAGCTTCAATGGGGCCTCCCTAAAGGAAGGGAGGAGGGTGCATCGCCACGGTATGAGCCGCGGCCGCGCGTGTGCTTCAATGGGGCCTCCCTAAAGGAAGGGAGGAGGGGGGCACTCGCTGGGTGGCCGGGCACCACACGCCCAGCCTGGCTTCAATGGGGCCTCCCTAAAGGAAGGGAGGAGGGATGCTCATCGAGCACTGGATCGGGCTCGCCCTCGAGCTTCAATGGGGCCTCCCTAAAGGAAGGGAGGAGGGGGCCGAGGTCGACCCCCGTGATCACCTCGCACGGGTAAGCTTCAATGGGGCCTCCCTAAAGGAAGGGAGGAGGGCCAGGAGAGAGGCGGGCGAGCTGCTGAATATGAGCCGCTTCAATGGGGCCTCCCGTGCGCCGGTCAAAGCCGGCGAGGTGAACAGGTGAAAGTCCGAACAACGAAAGGAAGAGCCAGCCACGTTGACCCCGAGTCATGCGTCGGCGCCCGTGAGGGCGGCGGCGAAGCGTTGACAGGGGAGGTGCGGGCCGGGTATGGAGCCGCGAAAGACATGCCCTCGAGCGCGAGCGCGAGGCCCTTCGGAGTGCCGACGCAGTGGGAGAATGCGGAAGGCCACACCGGGCGCGCCGTCATGGCGAGGTGCGACCGGACTCCGCGCGGTCAGAGACCCCGAGCACGTACCGAATCACCTCGCGCGGAAACCGGGAGATCTCGCGCCCGCCTGTGATTTGCGAAAACGCAGGCCGCATCGGGAAGTCTGAGGACGTACGCCGATGACGCACGGACGTGAGAAGTCGGACAGGGTCGTAGTACCGAGGAAGTCGCCGAACAACGCCGGCACACCGGCCGCGGAGGTGATGGAGGAAAGGACCCTGGCCAAGGGAACTCGCGAGAGCGTAACGCGCCCCGGACGCAGAGCCGGACATGCACGCAAAGCGCGCTCTTGCGGGTACGTCGAGCAGCGAAGAGGGACAGGAAACAGCGCTTCACTGCGCTCCTGCACCACATCTACGACATCGAGCACTTGCGGCTCGCCTACCTCGCACTGAAGAGGGATGCGGCAGCGGGGATCGACGGTGAGACGTGGAGGTGCTACGGCGAGCGCCTGGAGGACAACCTCCGGGACTTGTCCATGCGTCTACGAAGCGCCGATCGTGCCCCAGGTGTGCCACAGCTTCAATGGGGCCTCCCTAAAGGAAGGGAGGAGGGAAGCTCGTGCCCCATTCGCCGTCGCCAAGGCAGGGCACGCTTCAATGGGGCCTCCCTAAAGGAAGGGAGGAGGGGTGTACACCCTCACCGCGCTCCGCGGCAGCGACGAGGGGCTTCAATGGGGCCTCCCTAAAGGAAGGGAGGAGGGTTGATGTCTTGTAAATGTGGTGTGCGCGCTGCTTGCTGCTTCAATGGGGCCTCCCTAAAGGAAGGGAGGAGGGCTGCGGGCGCGACTCAGGCCCGCGCCGACACTGTCCGCTTCAATGGGGCCTCCCTAAAGGAAGGGAGGAGGGTATCTACTGGAGCGTCGGTGGATGCTCCGCTTCGGCTTCAATGGGGCCTCCCTAAAGGAAGGGAGGAGGGCGTGAGCTGCCGCGCGGCTTTTGTTTCGTTTTCTATGCTTCAATGGGGCCTCCCTAAAGGAAGGGAGGAGGGTCGAGATTCAGCATGAAAACCTTCCTAGGGCTTGAAGCTTCAATGGGGCCTCCCTAAAGGAAGGGAGGAGGGGCTGGGGGCCTGACAGCCGTGGTCAGCGGCGCGGCCAGCTTCAATGGGGCCTCCCTAAAGGAAGGGAGGAGGGGCGGTGAAGGTGCAGCGTAAGATCTCGGAGGTGGCGAGGGCTTCAATGGGGCCTCCCTAAAGGAAGGGAGGAGGGGACGTCGATCGCCGTGAACTACCAGTTGAGGCGCTTCGAGCTTCAATGGGGCCTCCCTAAAGGAAGGGAGGAGGGCCCCGCGGCGCCGGGCGGCGTCGGCGTCGGCGAGCGCGCTTCAATGGGGCCTCCCTAAAGGAAGGGAGGAGGGGCGGCTTCAGCGACGACGCGATCGATCTCGTCTTTCATAGCTTCAATGGGGCCTCCCTAAAGGAAGGGAGGAGGGCAGGCAGCCGAGGGTGCGGACGACCGCCCCGCGGGCGCCGCTTCAATGGGGCCTCCCTAAAGGAAGGGAGGAGGGTGGTCGTGCTCGAGCAAGACCCCATGTGGGGCTACGTGCTTCAATGGGGCCTCCCTAAAGGAAGGGAGGAGGGAGGCGCGGGGCGCAAATGGGCGCGCGGTGCGCTTTGTGCTTCAATGGGGCCTCCCTAAAGGAAGGGAGGAGGGCTGATCGAACTCCATTCGATCAAGACCTTGGTCGTCCTGCTTCAATGGGGCCTCCCTAAAGGAAGGGAGGAGGGACAAAACCCTAGCTAGCTCGCCTTATGTCGATTTCTGAGCTTCAATGGGGCCTCCCTAAAGGAAGGGAGGAGGGAAAGGCTGACGCGCTCTTTCACAGCGGCGCCGCGCTGGCTTCAATGGGGCCTCCCTAAAGGAAGGGAGGAGGGATCGCTCGCATCCAGGCTCCCCGCCGCCGTGGTAAGGCTTCAATGGGGCCTCCCTAAAGGAAGGGAGGAGGGTCAAAACCTCAAGATTTACATCATCGCACGTCGTCGGCTTCAAGGGGGCCTCCCTAAAGGAAGGGAGGAGGGATCTACTCCGGAATATTATATAAAATCGCTACCTCGGCTTCAATGGGGCCTCCCTAAAGGAAGGGAGGAGGGAGCGCTGCAACACGACCTCGGCCGTGGCGGAGTCGTAGCTTCAATGGGGCCTCCCTAAAGGAAGGGAGGAGGGCCTGAGACCACGGCCGGCACGCCTCCGGCGGATTGGGGCTTCAATGGGGCCTCCCTAAAGGAAGGGAGGAGGGCAAATGCCTCTTCGTCGTCGGCTTCGAGCGCGGGGCTTCAATGGGGCCTCCCTAAAGGAAGGGAGGAGGGCTTCAACCGGCCGCGCATCGTGCGGCCAAACCTCAGCTTCAATGGGGCCTCCCTAAAGGAAGGGAGGAGGGCGGCGATCGAGTAGTCGGCGATCGGAGCGCCGAGCTGCTTCAATGGGGCCTCCCTAAAGGAAGGGAGGAGGGCTCCTCCGTGCCGCGGTGACACGTGAGCGTGAGGTCGACAGCTTCAATGGGGCCTCCCTAAAGGAAGGGAGGAGGGCATCACCGTCACCATCACCGCCCACGGCCACACCTAGCTTCAATGGGGCCTCCCTAAAGGAAGGGAGGAGGGGGGAAGGTCCTCGGGATGGTCACGCGGGAGGACTTCGCGGCTTCAATGGGGCCTCCCTAAAGGAAGGGAGGAGGGAGCGGCCACGACTAACCCCTCACCCGCGGTAGTTGTGGCTTCAATGGGGCCTCCCTAAAGGAAGGGAGGAGGGGACCTCGCGCAAGATCATCGGCTCCGTGAGGTGCCCCCGCTTCAATGGGGCCTCCCTAAAGGAAGGGAGGAGGGGTAGACCTCGACGGCGAGACAGCGATCGGCCGCGTAGCTTCAATGGGGCCTCCCTAAAGGAAGGGAGGAGGGAACACGTTGCGGACGAAGTGATCCGGCACCCCCACCTGCTTCAATGGGGCCTCCCTAAAGGAAGGGAGGAGGGGACGTAGCAGGCGGGCGCGTCAATGCGGTGAGTAGGTACGCTTCAATGGGGCCTCCCTAAAGGAAGGGAGGAGGGACCTCGCGCAAGATCATCGGCTCCGTGAGGTGCCCCGCTTCAATGGGGCCTCCCTAAAGGAAGGGAGGAGGGCCGAGCTGCACGCCGTTGCCGTCGTACACGACCCGGAGGCTTCAATGGGGCCTCCCTAAAGGAAGGGAGGAGGGCATTGGCCGCGGAGAGGCGGGCGGGGTGGACCCTCGCTTCAATGGGGCCTCCCTAAAGGAAGGGAGGAGGGGTGCTCAAGATCGAGCAAAGTCCGCTAAACCTCGACAGCTTCAATGGGGCCTCCCTAAAGGAAGGGAGGAGGGAAGAATACAAGATGACCAATCTGGGGGGTGAGATCCGCTTCAATGGGGCCTCCCTAAAGGAAGGGAGGAGGGGCGAGGTTCACTATGCCTTTGACTTCACCTGCAAGGCTTCAATGGGGCCTCCCTAAAGGAAGGGAGGAGGGCGGCCTGTGTCCTCTACACCCCGCCGCTGGCCCTGTGCTTCAATGGGGCCTCCCTAAAGGAAGGGAGGAGGGTGGCGTCATGTCGCGAGACACCTCGAAGTCGATCTCGCTTCAATGGGGCCTCCCTAAAGGAAGGGAGGAGGGACCGGATCGGTGACCACTGTCTACTCAGGCACCGCGAGGCTTCAATGGGGCCTCCCTAAAGGAAGGGAGGAGGGCCCCGCGGCGCTTCGCTTTCTCAGCGTCGAGCCGCTGCTTGCTTCAATGGGGCCTCCCTAAAGGAAGGGAGGAGGGTCCAGGAGAGGTCCTCCCTGCGGGGCCGCCCCCAGGTGCTTCAATGGGGCCTCCCTAAAGGAAGGGAGGAGGGCTGGAGGCGTTAGACGGCTTGTCCAGGCGTACGCCGGCTTCAATGGGGCCTCCCTAAAGGAAGGGAGGAGGGGTCGAGCGGCCGAGCGCCGACGACAAGCTCAAGGTGCTCGCTTCAATGGGGCCTCCCTAAAGGAAGGGAGGAGGGGCCGTAGCAGACCAGGTGCGACATGTCGGCATTGGCGCCGCTTCAATGGGGCCTCCCTAAAGGAAGGGAGGAGGGCGCAGCGTCGTCTCCTCCTCGGCGTTGGCGCCGCAGCGCTTCAATGGGGCCTCCCTAAAGGAAGGGAGGAGGGCGACTACGCTCGCGCTGCGCGCGACGGAGGATCTCGAGCTTCAATGGGGCCTCCCTAAAGGAAGGGAGGAGGGGCCGAGCGCTTCGCACAGAAGGCGGGCGCGGCGTGCTTCAATGGGGCCTCCCTAAAGGAAGGGAGGAGGGACCGAGCAGGCGGCCAGCGACGGGACGGCGATCGACATGCTTCAATGGGGCCTCCCTAAAGGAAGGGAGGAGGGCGCGGATCCTCGCCTTCGGCGGTCGCACCTTCGGCTCGCAGCTTCAATGGGGCCTCCCTAAAGGAAGGGAGGAGGGACGGACTCCCCCTCTGGGGAAATACCCAGAGGGGAAACGGCTTCAATGGGGCCTCCCTAAAGGAAGGGAGGAGGGAGGGCCCGCAGGTGGCGATCGTCGCCGGCCAGCACGCTTCAATGGGGCCTCCCTAAAGGAAGGGAGGAGGGAGGGGGTTGGACACCTTGGGGACGATTGGGGACTGGAGCTTCAATGGGGCCTCCCTAAAGGAAGGGAGGAGGGGCTGATCGAGTCGGCCGACCGAGCGATCGGGTTGTTGCTTCAATGGGGCCTCCCTAAAGGAAGGGAGGAGGGCGCGAGCAGCTACGTCGCGTGTGCCGGGTTGCGCGAGAGGCTTCAATGGGGCCTCCCTAAAGGAAGGGAGGAGGGGAGGTGGCCATGCGTCGCGCGATGGAGGCCAACGGGCTTCAATGGGGCCTCCCTAAAGGAAGGGAGGAGGGCCGATGCTTACCAGGTGCTCCGCTTGCTCGGCGACATGCTTCAATGGGGCCTCCCTAAAGGAAGGGAGGAGGGAGCGAGGAGTCGTCTGACGTAGGACGATCCCACCTCGCTTCAATGGGGCCTCCCTAAAGGAAGGGAGGAGGGGGGGCCTTCGGCTACGGTCCGTTAAGGAAACACCATGAGGCTTCAATGGGGCCTCCCTAAAGGAAGGGAGGAGGGTGGCCAGCGACATCTCGATCACCCTGCGCACCGAGATGCTTCAATGGGGCCTCCCTAAAGGAAGGGAGGAGGGTGCTCCTGCCACACGAGAAACACCCGCTCTCGCACGCTTCAATGGGGCCTCCCTAAAGGAAGGGAGGAGGGTCCACTCGATCGCTCCGCGCAAGGAGCCGCCCGGCGTCGCTTCAATGGGGCCTCCCTAAAGGAAGGGAGGAGGGGGATCCGGGAGACAGTCATAGCGGCGGAACTGCATCGGCTTCAATGGGGCCTCCCTAAAGGAAGGGAGGAGGGAGCGGCGGACCTCCTGCGCCGCATCGAAGCAGCCAGCTTCAATGGGGCCTCCCTAAAGGAAGGGAGGAGGGCGGAAAAGATGGGGGCGTTGGTGACGTTTGAGTGTTTGCTTCAATGGGGCCTCCCTAAAGGAAGGGAGGAGGGGGGGCAGTTTCGGGGCTGTGTGGCCCGTCGCAGCGGCGGGCTTCAATGGGGCCTCCCTAAAGGAAGGGAGGAGGGCCGCTCGGCTACGACGTAGCGGGCCTGGTCATGACGACGAGCTTCAATGGGGCCTCCCTAAAGGAAGGGAGGAGGGCGCGCGCGCCGACCTGGGGAGCCCTGGGGCGGTGCACCGGGGCTTCAATGGGGCCTCCCTAAAGGAAGGGAGGAGGGCCGAACGAGGCCCTCGCCGCCAAGCGGGCGCGCGAGGTGCTTCAATGGGGCCTCCCTAAAGGAAGGGAGGAGGGTCGCGAAGGCCGGCGGCCTCCACGCCGAGGCGATGCGCTTCAATGGGGCCTCCCTAAAGGAAGGGAGGAGGGGCGGCGGTGGTGTTCGCTGGCGGCCCGCAGTGCGAGCGCTCGGCTTCAATGGGGCCTCCCTAAAGGAAGGGAGGAGGGCTGCGTCAGACCTGGGAGCGCCACCCGCAGGCCATGAGCTTCAATGGGGCCTCCCTAAAGGAAGGGAGGAGGGTCGCTTCAGCGCGCACTCGCCGACCTCGTTGGGGAGCTTCAATGGGGCCTCCCTAAAGGAAGGGAGGAGGGCTACGATCGCATTGTGCATGAGTAACGCATGGTGCTTTGCTTCAATGGGGCCTCCCTAAAGGAAGGGAGGAGGGGACCGTGGCGTCTTTGTGCCAAAGGCTGTGTCTGCGCTCGTGCTTCAATGGGGCCTCCCTAAAGGAAGGGAGGAGGGAAGAACACGCGGCACAAGCTCGCGAACGGGCGCCTCGTGCTTCAATGGGGCCTCCCTAAAGGAAGGGAGGAGGGAGAAGTATGACCACAGACAAGAGCACTATGCTGATGCTTCAATGGGGCCTCCCTAAAGGAAGGGAGGAGGGTCTTCCGCGGTGGCGAGCCTTCGATCTCGATCCTAAAGCGCTTCAATGGGGCCTCCCTAAAGGAAGGGAGGAGGGCCCGCGGGTCGACGCCGGCCCCAGCGGTCGTGACGGATGCTTCAATGGGGCCTCCCTAAAGGAAGGGAGGAGGGCGACAAGCTCAAGGTGCTCGAAGAGCTCGCCGCACTGCTTCAATGGGGCCTCCCTAAAGGAAGGGAGGAGGGATGCGCTGGACGGCGATCTCGGGTCGCACCTACACGCTTCAATGGGGCCTCCCTAAAGGAAGGGAGGAGGGCCTCCTGTGGCCCATTCCAGTACCAGACGGCCCCCGAGCTTCAATGGGGCCTCCCTAAAGGAAGGGAGGAGGGGCCCCGAGGGTCACAGTCCCGATTTGGCCGGGCCCGTGCTTCAATGGGGCCTCCCTAAAGGAAGGGAGGAGGGAAGCTCCGTACGGGGCTAGGGCTATCGCAGGTCGAGGTGCTTCAATGGGGCCTCCCTAAAGGAAGGGAGGAGGGGCGGTGGCGGCAACCTCGCCGCCAAGGGGCCGTCGCTTCAATGGGGCCTCCCTAAAGGAAGGGAGGAGGGTGCGCGCGCCGATCTCTGGCTTGCGCGCGAGGGCGAGGCTTCAATGGGGCCTCCCTAAAGGAAGGGAGGAGGGCCAGCGAGACGGCGCCTTCGCGCTCGAGCTGCTCTCGATCTGGCTTCAATGGGGCCTCCCTAAAGGAAGGGAGGAGGGTAGGAGTCGAGGTCCCGCTCGGTGCGCGACCGCGGGTGCTTCAATGGGGCCTCCCTAAAGGAAGGGAGGAGGGGCGGTAAGCTGGACCGCGACCGGCTTCGGGTCGGCACGCTTCAATGGGGCCTCCCTAAAGGAAGGGAGGAGGGCGCCGTGCGGGCGCGGCTTAAGCCCGCGCCGACCTCCGCTTCAATGGGGCCTCCCTAAAGGAAGGGAGGAGGGCGACCCCGTCAGCAAGAGCTGAAGCCGGCGGGGACGAGCTTCAATGGGGCCTCCCTAAAGGAAGGGCCCCTAAAGGAGGGAGGAGGGACCCCCTCGTCCAGGCGTGCTGGATCGCAGGGGAATTTTCGGGGGGACGCACGCGGGGCGAATTCGCGCTCGAATTCTAGGCTTCTTGTTCGTCGGGGCGAATTTTGAAACAGCGTTTTGCCCGGGTTCCGAGGGGCTGTAGGGCATTTTGCACGCAAGGCCGGGAGTTTCGACATCATCAGCCCGCGTGCGTTTTTTAGGTACCACGGGGAGGTAGCGCCCGGCAAGGGGCGCGCAGTTCCCGCGGATCGGCTCGGCCGGATTGCGGGGCGATCTCGCGGGGTGTCGCGGTCGCCGGGCCAAGGGCGTTGCCGAGCGCCCTGGGCGTCGCGGCCCCGGCGCCGTCGCTGCGCGGCGTGGTGATCTCGCTCGGCATGTCGTCGCTTACCGCATCTACGCGGCCAGGTGAAGACAAGCCGACGTAGAGCCGCGCCGACGGCGCTGAATGCGCCGCAGGGAAAGGTTATCCGAGGCCGGCCCGTCGACGTCTTCTCCGCGCCCGCCACCAGTAGGACTAGGGTCGATTTCGCGCGCTGCGCCATCAGCGCAGCGGCGTCGACGTCTTCTCGCCGCCCGCCACCAGTAGGACCTCATCGTCCGGCGAGCAGATCCGACGGCTGTTGCATGGCCACCGACAAGAAATGATGCCGGTCCCGCCTGGTTCCGGGCGACGATGCTGAGGAGTTGATGGCCGGCGCACACCCGCGGGCAGAGTAGGGCGAAGACGCGCCCGCTGCTGGTGCTTAGGGCTTAAGTCGCGCCGAAGTTTGGGCCCCGTTTGGGCCTCGAGGGCCCAAAATAGACGTCCAGGGCTCGATCACCCCTCCCTCAGAAGCCCCGATTTTGGGAGATCCACGGCGTTTCGGGCTGTGGGGGCTTCTGAAGGGAGGAGTGATCCCCGTCTGGCTTAAAGTCGCGGTGGACGAGGCCAGCGCGGTGGGCAGCGGCGAGGCCGCGGCCGGCAGGGATGAAGACCGCGAGCAGATCCCGCCACGTACGTGGCGCCTGGGTGATCCACTGGCCGAGGGTGACGCCGTGGATCATCTCCATGGCCAAGAAGACTTGGCCATCGGCGACGCCGACGTCGTGCACGGTGACGACGTTGGGGTGGGTGAGCTTCGCCATGGCCTGGGCTTCGCGGAGGAGGCGCTCAGCGGTCGCGCCGTGGACGTCAGCGCGGACGAGCTTGAGCGCGATCCGGCGATCGAGCTCGGGATCGAAGGCGGCGTAGACGACTCCCATGCCGCCCGCGCCGAGGCTCTCGAGCACGAGGTAGCGGCTGAGCGCGGCGCCGCGAGGGAGCAGGCTCGGCGCGCCAGCGGGCGCGACGCTGGCGGCGAGGGTGTCGCCCATCGCGAAGGGCGAGGGGCCGCTGGCGGCGAGGGTGGCGCCGATCGCGAGCTCCGGCGGCGCGGCGTGGGTCGCTTCAAGGGCGATGGCGCCTCGATCAGCGGCAGATCCGCGGGTGAGCGGGCGCGGGTCGCGATCCGGCGCGGCGGGCATGGCCTCGAGGGTAACAGCCGGCCCTCCAGGTCGTCGCAGGGCGTATTCACCCGCGCGGCGCTGAGCGGCTCGGCACGGATGCGCGCGCGCTCTGCGGCGTCACGGCGCGACGAGCGTGGCGGCGGCGACGTGCTCGGCGGCGTGCTCGGCGGCGTCGTAGAGGGACTCGAAGGCGCGCACCTCCGGGGTGTCGATGGCGAAGAGCTCGGCGGCGAAGCGCGGGGCGAGGGGCTGGTAGAGCAGCTCGACGGAGATCGTGTAGGGGCCGCCCGCGGCAGGGGCGGCGACGATGTAGCGGGTGGTGTCCCCGGCGGCGATGAAGTCTGGATCGGCGCCGACGCCGGCTGGGCTGGTGCGGGCGGCGTCGGGGTGCTCGGCGCTCCAGCCGGCGGGCAAGAGGCGGTTGTCTTTGGCGAAGCTGCGCGCGCGCAGCAGGCGGAAGGCGGGCGCTCCGTCCTTGTCGGCCATCACCGACTCGTAGATCTGGGCCATGTCTTCGCCGTCGATCTGCAGGTGGTGCGGCTGCACAGGGCCGCCGAGCAGCTCGCTGGCGAGCGGCTGACCCGCGCCGTCGAGCAGGCGCCCCTCGGCGTCGACCTCCCCGGAGCGGAAGCGCAGCGCGTTCGCGGCGTCGGTGACGCGCACGCGCAGCCAGGCGCGCCGGCTCGGGTAGCCGCTCGGGAATTTGTGGCCGGCGAGGTTGTGGACCGAGACGTCGATGTTGAGGGCGTCGCCGACGCGCGCGACGGCGAGCTCGACGGTGGCGGTGCGCTCGGCCAATTGTGCGCGCACGCCGGCGATCACGGCGTCGAAGGCGGCCGCGTCGGCGTTGGGCCGCAGGGCGGCGGTGTGGTCGCGGAGGAGCGCTGGGAGGAGGGTGTTGCCGCCGACGAAGAGGTGCCGGCCGTAAGGATCGCGCGGGGCGATCGGCGGGAAGTCGGTGCCGTTCGGGCGACGGGCGAGGCGGGTAGAGATCGGTACGCCGTCGAGGTCTCGGGTGGGCATGTGACAGGCCGCGCAGGCGGCGGCCTGTGACCCGGGCGAGCCCTCGTCGCGGAAGTCGGAGTTGCGCCACTCGAGGTAGGTGGCCTGCTCGGGGAAGAGGCCGGGCAACGCGGTGCCGTCCGGGTCGAGGGTCTCGGTCTCGAGGGTGTGACAGCTGCCGCACAGCGCCGCGGAGGTGACGTGATCGGCCTGGGTCGGCGTGAAGCCGGTGTGGCTCTGCATCGGCATCGTGAACGGGGTCGCGTGGGGGCCGTAGATCTGCCGCAGCGGTTCAATGACGAAGCCGGCGGTGAAGCTCGCGTCGGTGCCGAGGCCGGCGGGCTGGATCTGGTGGCAGAGCGCGCAGGCGACCCCGTCGATGCCGAGCTTGCCGGCGGCGCTGTCGCCGAGCAGGTCGGCGCGGGCCGGCGCGGGCAGGCCGTTGAGGTCGGTGTGGACCTTGGCCATCGGCGCGTGACAGCCGAGGCAGGTTGCCTCGATCTCGGCCTGCGCGGTGGGGGTCGCGGCGACCTCGGCGGACATCATCGCCCACCAGAAGGGATCGCGGGCTGAGTTCGCCATCGCGGTGGCCCGCCAAAGATCGAAGGGGGCGACCGGCCGGCTCTTGGCGTCGCGCATCGCCGTCGCGCCGTCCGCGTTGGCGTGGCACTCGGCGCAGATCGGGGAGGTCGCGAGCAGGTCGGTGTTGAGCTCGGCCAGCGCGGGTAGGTCGAAGCCTGGCGCCGTCGCGCCGCCGCTGCTCTCGCCGCCGCTGTCGCCGCCGCTGCTCTCGCCGTCGGTGGGGTCGTGGGTCGTGGCGGGCCCGCTGCTGGCGCTGTCGGTCGCGGCTGTCGAGGTCGTGGCGGCGGCGGTCTCTGTCTCGGTCGCGCTCGGCGTCGGAGCACTACAAGCGAGGAAGAGCAGGCAGGCGGGGGGGAGGCGGACCACAGGGCGCATCTCGGGGAGGATGGGTGTCCCGGGGGCGGCTCCGACACGAAGATTATGCGAGGATCCGCGCGCCTGCGTCGATCGGTCGCGAGCCGCTCAGGAGCTCGCATCACCGCGGCGCCCCGGTCCTCGCGTGTGGTGACGGCCGAGAGGCGTCCGCTCGGGCAGGCGAGCGGGCTCGTGTAGTCTAGGGCGATGTCGAACGCAGAGGTCTCAGCGGCAGAGCGGCTGTTCCGGGTGACGTGGCGGGCGGCGCTGCGCCGCGGCGAGGGCGGCGCGCCGACGCTGCCGGCGGAGGTCGTGCTGGATCTCGGCCGCTCGGCGCTGCTCGTGGACGTGCGCGGGGAGGCGGAGCTGATCGGGTCGATGGGACATGTCCCAGGGATCACGTGGGTGCCGGCGGGGGAGATCGCGGCGGTCGCGGCGGCGCTGGACGCGGACGCGCCGGTGATCCTGATCTCGAGCTACGGCGAGCGCTCGGCGGCGGCGGCGCTGGCGCTGGAGGCGCTGGGTATGCGCTACGTGGCGTCGATGGCGGGCGGGATGGCTGCGTGGCGGGCGGGGGGGTTCGTGAGCGCGCGCGAGATGATCGGGGTGAGCCGCGAGATCACGCGGCCGCGCTGCGCCTTCGTGGCGGCGGACGGGGCGGCGCTGGACGTGGCGGCGATCCGGGCGCACGTGGGCGATCCGGCGGCGATCAAGCGGGTGCGGGTGGCGGCGCTGCTGCTGCAGACGAAGGCGTCGTGCGTCGACGGGCGCGATCAACACGAGGTGATCGGCACGCCAGGCGGCGACGCGGGGGAGATGCTGCTGAAGCTGGCGGCCGTCGAGGCGATGACCGGGCGCCGGCTCACCGAGGCGCAGGTGGAGGGGCTGCTGATCGGCCACCTCGACGCGTTCGGGCGCTTCTACATGCACACGGACCTGGCGGCGATCAACCGCTTCATCGCCTCGATGCGGGCTGACCCGGCGCTGGCCGAGGCGCTGCCGCCGCGCGACTCAGCGCCGGACGTGTGGCGGCGATGGAACGCGGCGCCGCCGGCCGCCTATCACGAGCGGATCTTGGAGCACTTGATCCAGCCCGCGCACGTCGGCTGCGGGCACCTGCGGCTGATGATGGAGAACAGCGAGGCGTACGGGGCGCGGCGGGGGCTGTGTGAGTCGTTCCTGCGGGCGTTCTTCCGGCTGCGCTGGGCGGGCGCGATCGAGGCGGAGTACGTGATCTTGGGCGGCGGCCACCAAGAGGGCGCGGTCGTGAATGTGCTCGTGGAGGAGGAGCTGTGGCCCTTCACGAAGATCCCGCTGCTGAGCCCGGCGTGCGGCGGGGCGCAGATCTTCGTCAACCACCCGCAGGTGGTGGACTACCTGCGGCGCCAGCTCGCCGGCTTTGTCTGCCAGGTGCCCGGGCTCGGGCTCGAGCCGGGCGATCATGAGGCGCTGCACGAGCGTATGCGCGAGCTGGGGACGATCCAGATCTCGAGGACGCTGGAGCGGCTGGCCAACGGGCTGCCGGCCTTTGAGGTGATGTTCCTGCGCAGCGGCGAGGTGGAGCTGCGGGCGGTTTAACGCCGATCACGCGCAGATCGGCGCGCGCGCAGGCCACAGCCTCGACGGCGGCGAGCCGGTCCAGATACGGTAGACGGATGCGCCGCCGTGTCCCCTTCGCCCGCTTGATCCCGCTGTCCTTCGCGCTGCTCGTGTCCGCTTGCGCCAGGCGATGACGGCGGTCAGACGGCGACCGCCACCGACACCGCGTCGACCTCGGACTCGACGAGCTCGACCGCGACCGCGGGTGAGACGACCGCGGACAGCACCGGCACCGGCACGACCGGCACGAGCACCGACACCGCTGGCACGACCGCGGATACGACCAACACGACGACCAGCGCGACGGACGCGACGAGCTCGACCACCGACGCGACAGGCACGACCACCGACGCGACGGGCACGACCACCGACACGAGCGGCACGACGAGCGGCACGACCGAGGGCACGACCGATACGACCACCGGCGATGATCTGTGCGGGAACAGCGTGATCGACCCCGGCGAGCTGTGCGACGACGGGAACGTCGAGTCCATGGACGGCTGCGCGTCGAGCTGCGTGATCGAGTGCGGCTATCTGTGCCTGGAGGCGGGCGAGGCGTGCATCTCGGGCTTCAACGCGGTCCAGTGCGCGTCGGCGGGCCCGCCCTTCGGCCAGGCGAGCCCGCTCGCGAACGTGTGTCGGCTCGCCACCCTCTCGGTCGACGGGAGCTACATCGCGCTCAGCCCGGAGACGAGCATCAACGGCCAGCCGCGCCACCTCGACGCGATGTACACCGATCCGAGCAACGCGCTCTTCGGCTTCGCGGGGGACACGGAGGACATCAAGGGCGGCAGCCAGCTCGTCTCGGTGGACGCGGCGAGCGGCGAGATGACGCCGATCGGCCCTAGCCTCGGGTTGTGGGTCATGGGGGCGGCGATGAACGACGGGGCGGATCTGTGGGTCACCGTCTTCGACACCTACGAGCGCAACGAGAACACTCAGGTGTTGCTCGCGAAGGTCGATCCGATCTCGGGCGAGTTCGTGGTCGGTCCGACGACGCTCACCGAGGGCGGCAAGCCCGTCACCGTGTGGTCGACCCACGTCAGCGACGTGGCGTTTCGCTTCGACGGGGCCATGTTCATCTCGGCGAATGAGCCCGGCCCGCCGCCGCCGGAGCCGGCGAGCCGCTACCTGCAGGTGAACCCGGTCAACGCGACGGTGCTCTCGGCGGTCGAGGGGCCCGACGACATCTACGCGGCCGGGATCGTGTTTGTGGGCGAGGAGCAGAAGATCGTCGCGATGGACATCCGCGGGGTGGACGACATCTATATCCTCGATCTCGCGGCCCCGCCGACGCTCAACGAGAGCCTGCTCTACCCGGATCCGATCCCGACCAACAGCGGGACCGCCGACCTCGCCGGGTGCTCGAAGCTGAAGCCGCAGTGAGGCGGTAGGCGAGCGGGCCCGAAAACCACAGGCTCTCGCCCCGGGTCGAAGCGGCATGTCCCACCGCGGCGCCGCTCTATTGCTCCCGTGCCTCGCCGCGCTCGCTTGCGCGCCCGATCCCGCGGGGACCGCGACCGTCGCGACCGCCCCGCCGTCCTCGTCGACCGGGACGAGCGCCGACGCGACCGCCTCCGCGACCACCAGCGAGCCAGAGACCGCGGGCGAGGCAGAGAGCACCGGCGCGGCGCCGGCCGGCGAAGAGCTGCTGGTCGCCTCGTTCGTCGGCGATGACGTGCGGGTCTTCGACGCGGCGACCGGCGCCCTGCTCGCCGCCTGGTCCCCCGAGGGGCTCGACGGCGCGCTCGGCCTCGCGATTGAACCCGACGGACATGTCCTCGTCGCCAGTGAAGAGAGCGGCGCTGTCCTCCGCCTCGACGGCGCGAGCGGGGCGCTGCTCGAGATCCTCGCGGCGGACGACCCCGGCACCCCCGACGATGAGTCCGGCGGCCTCGACGGCCCGGGGGCGCTCCTCATCGCCCCGTCCGGCGAGCTGCTGGTCTCGAGCTTCGACAGCGACGCGATCCTCAGCTACGAGCTGGCGACCGGCGCCTACCTCGGCGTGATGGTCGCCGCGGGCGCAGGCGGCCTCGACGGACCCGACGCAGGGATGGTCTTTGGACCAGGTGGTGATCTCTTCGTGCCCAGCTACTACGGCGACGCGGTGCTCCGCTATGACGGCGTCACCGGCGAATTCATCGGCGCCTTCACCCCCGCGGACGGCGCGCTGGACGGGCCCCGCACGCTGCTCTTCGACGGCGACCACCTGCTGGTCACGTCGGAGCGCAGCGGCGAGGTCGTGCGCTTCCGCGCCGACACGGGCGACTTCGTCGACGTGCTCACCGGCGGGATCCCCGAGCCCGCGGGCATGGTGCTCAGCGCCGGCGGCGATCTGCTGGTCGTCAGCCTCGGCCTCGGCACCGTCGAGGCCTTCGACCCGGCTACGGGCGCTCACCGGGGCACCCGCGTCGGCCCAAGCGGCGGGCTCAGCGGCCCGACGCACGCGATCCTGCGCCCCGCCGTGCTCGCTCGGGAGCCGCCGGGCGTGTGATCGTGGACGCCCCATGTTTTTTCATAACTATGGATGGCGGCGCGCTTTGTCGGGCGCGGCTGCGAGGGGCGCGCGAGGTCGCCTCACACGGGCGTCGGCGCGCATGCTCTCGGCGACGCTGAGGTCCACGCGCCGACGCGGCGGGGGCGGTGCAGGGCCTCGGACACCCGATCGGATAGAGTTGCCGGCGGGTGAGGGGTCGCCGTCATGTCTCATGTGCTCGACGCTGAATTGGACGAGCTCGTCAGGGCTCTGGGCATCAGCCCCGCTTCGGTGGCGACCCGGATGGTCGCGGTCGGCCTCACCTCCGACGATCTGCGCTGCTTGGCCGCCATCGAGCCGAGCGTCAGCGCTAACCTCGATCGTTTCATCAACTCCCTCTACGAACGACTGCTCGCGCAGCCGGAGTTCGCGCCGTTGCTCGTCGGCGACGCGCAGATCGCCAGGCTCAAGGCCGCGCAGCGGCGGTATTTCCGCGATCTGCTCCTCTGCCCGCGCGACTGGGATTACGTGCTGCGACAGCTCCGGATCGGCGCTGTCCACTACCGCGTCCACCTCAAGCCGCAGTGGTACCTGGCGACCTACGCCCACTTCCTGTGCGACCACGTGCCGGTGGTGCTGCGCTCGGCGCCCTCCGCCGAGGAAGGAGCGCGCCGTGTCGTGGCCCTCGTCCGCGCCGCGTTCTTCGACGCGATCATCGCGCTGGACGCCTACGGCCTCACCGAGGAGATCTCGATGCGCGCGCGGGCCGGCGCCCAGAGCGTGTCGACGGTGACCCGAGCGGTTGACCGCAACGACCGCGTGGAGCCGATGCGCGCCCCGCAGACGCGCAGCCCCACCCTCACGCAGATCACGGTGACCACCGAGTCGATGGAGCGGCGACGGCACTATCTGGGGCTGGACAGCTCGTTCCTGGGGATCTTGCCCACCCTGGCGGGGATCATCACCGAGGCCGCGCCGGCCATCCTGACCGACTTCTACGCGATGTTCTCCTCGATGCCCGAGACGGCGGCCCTGGTGCCCCCGACCGCGATCGAGCGCCTGCGCCAGCAGGTGCTCTCCTATTGGCAGGAGCTGGCCATTAGCCGCTTTGATCGGCCCTACGGGGCGTCGCGCATGCGTATCGGGATGGTGCATGAGCGCATCGGACTCGGGCCGCGTTGGTACCTCACCGGCCTGGCGCGCCAGGTCGCCCTCTTCGTCACCGAGATCGCCGCGGCCCACCCCGATCCGGAGGCGGCGCTGTCCGCCTTCCTGCGCGCCGTCTTCTTCGACGTCACGTACGTCATCGAGGCGTATTTGGACGCGCGCGCGGAGACCCTCCTGCGCACGGACGGCTACGCGAACCAGCTCGTGGCCGGGCTGTCGTCCGCCGTGGCGATCATCGACTCCTCGAGCCGGCTTGTCTCGATCAACCCGACGATGCGCGACCTCCTGGGGATCACACCGGGCCTCCTGTACCGCATGCCCTTGGAGCAGGCCGTTCCGCTGCCCGCGGTCAAGGCGCTGGTGGAGAGGGTGCGCGCCGAGGCCCTGCCCAGGGCGGAGGCCGTGCTCAACCTCAGCATCCCGATCGGCGCGCCCCTCGGGCAGCGGCTGTGCCGCTTGACCGTGGTGCAACTGGAGCCGTGGAGCATGGCGGCAGGGCGGCCGGTGGCCCTCATGATCGAGGACATCACGGAGCTCGCGCGCCTCGCCTCGATGGTCGAGCGCAACGAGGAGCGCTACAGCGCGCTGCTCAACGCGGTGGACGCGGCGGTGTGGGAGATGGATACGTCGACATGGACCGTCGAGTTGATGTCCGCCCAGGCCTTGGCGCTGACCGGCTACCGCGATGTGTTCTACGTGGGTAGGTGCGGCGCGCTCGTGGACCGCGTCCCGGACCAGGATCGATCGCGGTTCTTGTCGGCGTGCGGCGCGCTGAAGCCCGGGGAGCGGAGCAGCCTCGAGCACCGACTGGTGCGGGCTGATGAGCGAGAGATCTGGGTGCGCTGCCACCTGCGTCGGCCGGAAGGGGCGCGCACCGTGGTGGTAGGGGTCTCCGTGGACATCACCAGCGAGAAGCTGGCAGAGCAGCGCGCCCGCGAGCGTGACCTGGCCGAGGGCCGAAGCCAGGCCAAGAGCCGGTTCTTGGCGCAGATGAGCCACGAGATCCGCACGCCGATGAACGGCGTCCTCGGTATGTCGCGCTTGCTCCTCGACGGCGAGCTGTCGCCGGATCAGCGCGAGAAGATGCAGATCGTCCTGAGCTCGGCCGAGGGGCTCTTGGGGATCATCAACGACCTGCTCGATCTATCCAAGGTCGAAGCCGGGCATATGACGCTCGAGCGGACGAGCTTCGCGCTGCGCGTCGTCTGCGAGGAGGCGCTGAGCGTGCTGCGGCTGGCGGCGCGGACCAAAGGCGTGGCGCTGCGCTGCGAGCTGCCCGCGGACGGGCCGGAGCGCTGCGTCGGGGATCCGGTGCGCCTGCGCCAGGTGCTGCTCAACCTGCTGGGCAACGGGCTCCAGTCACCGATCGCGGCGCCGTGACGCTGCGCGTGGAGGGCGAGGGCGAGGGGCGCTATCACTTCCGCGTCATCGACACCGGCGTCGGTGTCCCGGAGGCGCGGCAGCAGCAGATCTTCGAGCCGTATATGCAGGCAGAGGACTCGACCACCAGGCGCTTCGGCGGGACGGGCTTGGGGCTGACGATCGCGCGCGACCTGGTCCGGCTGATGGGCGGCGAGCTGCGCGTGCAGAGCGCGCCAGGCAGCGGCAGCGTGTTCCATTTCACGCTCGATCTGCCCGCGGCGACGGCTCCAGCGGAGGCGCCGATGACAGCGCCGGCGCCGCTCGCAGCGCCGGGCCTGCGGGTCCTGGTGGCTGAGGACGAAGAGATCAGCGCCCTGCTCATCGAGCACTATCTGACGAAGCTCGGGCACAGCGCGGAGCGGGTCGCGGACGGGGGGGCGGCGGTGGCCATGTGGCGGCGCGGCGAGTTCGACGCGGACGATCAGGGCGGAAGAGGCGGGCCGCGAGCGGCGCGTGCCCATCGTGGCCCTGACGGCCAACGCCATGGCCGACTACGTGCAGCGCTGCCGTGACGCCGGCATGGACGGCCACTTGAGCAAGCCGATCGACCCCAGGACGCTGGAGGAGGCGCTGGCGCGCTTCGGCGCCCGGTCGCCCGGGGGGCGTTGAGGGGGCGCTGCGATCGACGGCGAGCGGCGCCACGCGGGGGGACTAGGTCGACCCCGGAGGCGCCGCAGCGACGTCACGGGGGCGCGGTCACTGCGGCATGATCGCGTTCTTGAGGGCGATCCCGGTCATGTCAGAGTAGGTGTAGGGACCGACGAGGCCCTCGACGACGCTGAGCACCTGATAGGTGTCAGAGTCGACTTTGAAGGCCTTGTTGGCCTTGTCGACGACCCAGACGTTGCCCTCAAAGTCGATGCTGACGCCCCACGGCTCGGAGCAGCCGGGGAGGGCGATGTTGTTGTTGACGAAGGTCTTGCTGGCGACGTCGACGCGGACGAGCCGGCAAGGCTGGACTCCGGCGCCCCAGACGCTGCCGTCGCCGTCCGCCATGACCCCGAGCACCCAATTGCCGCCGGAGCCAGAGACCTGGGTCCACTGGTTGTTCTGGGCGCTGTAGTGGAAGACCGCGTTGTTGCAGTACCCAGCGGCCCAAAGATCGCCGTTCTCGTCGAGGGTCATGCCGTACTTGCAGCCGCCAGGTGGGTTGCCGAGGTTGGTCACCTGGAAGGTGAGGGCGTCGACCTTGACGGCGGGATCGCTGCCGAGACCCGAGGCGAAGAAGTCGCCCTTGGCGTTCACGGCGCCGCCGTAGGGGGAGAAATTCGAGTTGCCCGACCAGGGGAAGCTGGCCTCGTTGATCAAGGCGCCGCTGGCGCCGTTGACGAGCTGGAAGCGGCCGTTGCCGACGTTGTCGCGCCACGCGAACCAGAGGTTGGGGGTCGGGAATTCACAGGTGTCAGGGTCGGGCTGGGAGCCCTGCCAGGCGGTCGCGCGCGGGCCGTTGGTGTAGCTGTTCGAGGGCACGTTGATCGACCACTCGACGCACTCGTCCTGGCCGAAGGGTTTGATGTCGCCGGGGCCGGTGGAGGTCGTGATCATGCCGTCGTTGTTCTTGTCCGGGCACTTCTCCTTGTTGCTGATGATCTTGGTGACGGCGCCAGGATCACGGCTCGAGACCGCGACGTCGCCGAGGAGGTTGACCGAGGTGCGGGACGGCGACCCTCCGGCGACCTGGTAGCGACCCTCTTCGACGCCGGTCTTGGTGTTGATCTTGAACGACCCTCGCTCTCCCCAACGAACCCCGCTCACCGCGCCGCGCGGCCGTAATCCCAATCATCTCAGGGGTTTAGAGGGGAAGGGCGAGGGACCAGATCGGACCGCTATGGACCGCTATGGACCCGGTTTTGGCGACGCTTTGGCAACGCGCGACGCGGCGCGGTCGCAGCTTCTCAGTCCTTCACCTGCCGCTCGCGGCCCGCCTCTTCCGCCCTGATCGTCCGCGTCGCCTCGATCGAGGGCCCCCTTCAGCGCAGCAGGAGGCCGATGAAGGCGCCGATCTGGGGCATCGGCGCGTATTCGCGCTGGCGGAAATTCCAGCCGAGACGGGCGCTTAGGCCGATGACGCCGGCGCGGCGCCGCTGGAGGCGACCGCCGAAGAGGTAGCCGATCCTCGCCTCCGCCTCGGCGACGGAAGGGGCGATGATCGCGTGCAGCGCGAGGCCGCCGCCGATCGCGAGCATGAGGCGCTCACGGCGCCCGCCGTAGAGCTTCGCGGTGATGTGGTGGCGGGTGGCGATGATGCCGCTGGTGTAACGATCAGCGCCGCCGAGCGACAGGGTGAGGGAGTAGCCGAGGGCGAGGCGGCGGGCGCCGGGGGCCTTGCTGGCGAAGGCGCGGCCGAGGAAGAGGACCTGGTCGAAGCTTGGTAGCGGCGAGACGCCGACGGTGAGGCCGTAGTAGTTGGCGAAGACGAAGTGGGCGCGCTCGGCGACCGGCGGCTCGGCGGTCGAGGCCGTGGCGGCGGCTGGGCGCTCGGGCTCGAGGTCGGGCTCGGGCAGCTCTTGCGGCCCTTCCGGCGCGGGGAGCTGGTCTTCGGACGGATCTGTTTGAGGTGTCTCTTGCGACAGGTCCTGAGGAGCAGGCTCGAAGGCGAGCGCGGCGAGCAGGGTGGCGAGGGCGAGGGCGTTCGGCATGGCTCAGGCGCTCCTGACGGCGCGGCGGCGGCCGATCGCGAGCCAGAGGAAGGGGAGGAGCATGGCGAGGGGCGCGGTGGTGCGCGAGCTGACGGCGCAGGGGATGTAGACCGCCTCGCGGTTGATGTTGTGCTCAGGGAGGATGACGGGCTCGCCGCGGGCGCCGTCGGCGGCGACGGCGGTGAAGGTGTGCTTGCCTTCGCTGGGCGGGAGCACCCAGCTCGCGTCCTCGACGTCGACCGAGCCGACCTCGCCGTCAGGGCCGCTGATGTCGACGCGGCCGCCTTCGCGGAAGAAGTCCGGGGCGGCGTCGCCGAGCACGGCGTCGATCTCGAGCGCGAACCAGCCGCCGTCGCTGCAGCAGCCGTCGTCGTCGCGGGTGAGGCGGTTGTCCGCGATCCGGAGGCTGATCGGGGCGACGGCGGGGCGATCGACGGCCGTGATCGCGCCGTCGCTCGCTTGGGCGCCGCCGCCGTCCCAGGGGTCGTCCTCCAGGCCCTCGCAGGCGAGGGTGTAGGCCTGGCCGGCGATCAGCGGGCGCTCCGGCGTGAAGACGACGCGCTCGGCGCCCTGCGTGCAAGCGCTCCGCTCGATGGTGAGCTGGACGACGTCGTCCGCGGCTACGAGCGCGCAGCTCTCCGGGGACCAGCCGCAGCTGAAGTAGTGCCAGGGACGGACGTCGAGGGGGACCTGACGATCGACCGCGAAGGTGCCGCCGCTGCGGAAGGCGTAGTACGAGCCGAAGTAGTCGCCGCAGGAGAGGGCGCGGGCGGGGCTAGGCGCGCCTTGGAGGCCGACGAGGACGAGCGTGGCGAGGCCGGCCCGGCGGGTGCTGAAGTGAGGCATGGGACGATAGTCGCCGATCCGCGGCGACGGTTCATCCGCCGCGGGTCATTTCTGCATGATCTCGGTCTTCAGCGCGATCCCGGTCATGTCAGAGCAGGTGTTCGACGCCGCCGCCGCGCTCGGGAGGGACCACTGGGTCGGCGTCTTCGTCGACGCGAGGGGCTTCACCCGTGACCTCGTCGACTACATCGCCGATCTCGGCCTCGACTGGGAGAGCGCCGCGAAGGCCGACTCCCTCAAGGTCGACCCGTGGGAGTGTGAGCTCGGCGTGCCCCTGCAAGCGCTCCTCCAGGACGAGGGCGTGACCGTGTTCGCCGCGGTGTTCGAGAAGCCGCCGGCGTACTGGCGGGAGCAGCTCGCCGCTCGCGCGATGCTCTTCGGCGAGCTCGAGGACTTGATGGAGGCGAACGAGCTGGAGTGGTAGAGGTCCGTCGTCGGTAGCCCACGACGCTCAGCCGCCGGCCGCCGCTCGTCGCTCAGCCAGGACGAGCGGCGGCGGTCCTCGGCGGCAGTGGATCGATGCGGAGGAGCGGCTCGCGGGTCGACGGTGAGCTGCTGGATGCCATAAAGCGACACGCGGAAGGCCTGTGGTCGATAGACTCCATGACTACTTGGCACGCCTTGAGCGGACCCTGCGTGAGGTCTCGCTGATCCGATGGAGGTCCTCGCGACGCATCCACGGTGGACGCGAAACCGCGCGCAGGCCGCCGCTCCAACGAACCGACCCGACATGCCTCGATCTCGACCCACACCGCGCCGCGCGTGCTTCGTCCTCAGCGCGGCGCTCCTGCTCACCACCGGCGAAGCGCGCGCCATCTCATCTGGCTGCGAGCTCACCGCCCAAGAAGGCGCGAACGTGCGCTCGCCGCTCGGCCTGGCCCGTCAGCCGATCGCCACCGACGCGCACCCATGGTTCTACGGCCGCTGCGCGGCGCCCGAGCAGCCCTTCGACTGCGCCCTGATCGCCGAGGACGCCGGCGACGTCGTCCCAGTCAGCCTCAACGACCTGGCTCAGATCTGCGAGGACGACGCGCTCCGCCTGCTCCGGCTCGCGCCCGCGCGCCCCTTGCTGCCCGACCGCTTCTACACCCTCGAGTGCGCGTCGACGCCGATCCTCTCCGAGTGGCTGTACTTCAGCGACGACCCTGTGGGCGTCCAGACGCGCCCCTCCCTCGCCCCCTCGCTGCCGCCTCCCCCGCTCGCCGGCCTCGGCGCGATCCTCAGGCGCCAAGACGACACCGGCTGCTGCACCGACGATCCCTTGCGCACCGAGCTCCAGCTCCCCCTCGACGCCCCCGAGCTCGACGCCTTCCTCGCCGACGGGGGCGCGTTAGAGGTCCGCTTCGCCCGCGGCGGCGATCCCTGGATCTACATCGAAGACTTCGTGCTCCCGTGGGTCGAGGGCGACATCGTCGTCACCCCGGTCGCCGGTAACAGCGTCCGCGGCGCGCCCTTCACGATCACGGAAGGCACCATCCGCGAGGAGTTGATCTACATCCCCTGTCAGATCGGCCGCGGCCGCGGCGCCCTCGGCTATTGGCTCGCCCTGCCGCTCCTCTGGCTCCTCTGGGGCACCCGTCGCCGTCGCGGAGGTGCCGCATGATCACGCCCCACCTCCTGCTCCTCGCCCTCACCAGCGCCCCTCTCACGCCCTCCCCGGCCGCCCAGGGCGCCCCGCTCCCCGCCGCCGACGATCCCGTACCTCCTGGCAAACACTTCGTCTTCGCCAACCACTACGGCCTCAGCTTCGGCCTCAACGCCGCCCCTTCGGGCGAGCTCACGCTCTTCTTCGGCCACGCGATGCCCGCGCGCGCCCACGGCGCTCGTCGCTGGGCGATCGGCTACCAGCCGACCTTCACCGTCGGCGGCGCCGATCGATACCTCGCCGGGATGTTCACGCAGCGCCACCACCTCATGGCACTCTCGCACGGCGGCCTGCACCCGCGCCTGCACCTCGCCTTCGGCGGCGGCCTCGTGATCTTCAACGGCGTCGACATCCCCGCCCGCTGGCGCCCCTCCGTCGCCGAAGCCGAGGGCCAGCTCGGCTATCTCTTCGGCCGCCACCGCGCGCGACGCCGCGTCGTCGGTGTCGTCGGCCTCAAGCTCCGCCTCGGCTGGAACGCGGCCTCGTTGGAGAAGGCGCCGGTGCCGATGCTCGGCGGCTTCCTCGGCCTCGTCCTCCGTTGAGGCGGCCGCTGTCGCACCCCCGGGGGCGAGCAGGGGGCGCAGCGCGCTGCGGTGGGGCGCGGCGCGGCGCCGGGCGCTCGCTCTACGGCCGCTCGAACGCGCCGAGGTCGGCGGCGCCGCCGACGATCCGGGGGAGCTCGTCGAGGTCGAGCGGGGTCGCCTCGCCCAGGTCGCCGTCGTCATCGAGGTCGGCGGCGTCGGCCGGCAGGGCCGCGGCGTCGCCGGCGTCGGCGGCCGGCGAGGCGGGTCCGAGGTGGAGGTCGAGTCCGCCCTCGTCGACGAAGAGCGGATCGCCGGTGAGGACCCCGCTGCACGCGATCAGCGGGTCCGCCGGGCAGCCGCCGGCGACCACGCTCGCGGCGATCTCGACGGGGATCGGGACCATGACGTTGAAGGCGCTGAGGACGATCTCCGGGTCCTGCGGGGCGTCGTTGCCCCAAAGGATCGTGTTGACGATCCGGGCCGGCGCGGCGCCGGCGGACTCCTGCGACTGGTACCAGAGGCCGGCGTTGCGGCTCATCGCCGTGTTGCCGGCGATCGTCGTGTTGGCGACAGTCAGCGCCCGGGCGCCGTTGTGCCGGAGGTAGAGGCCGCTGGCGGTGTTGGCGGTGTTGCCGGCGATGATCGAGTTGACGAGGACGACCGGCCCGGCGAGGTTGGCCGGGTCGGCGATCAGGCCGAGGCCCGCGCCGAAGTCCGAGTTGTTGCCGACGAAGCGCGAATTGACGATGACGACGCCGCAAGCGCCGACGGTGTTGCCGGCGTAGAGCATCCCGGCGAAGCCGCCCCGCGGGCCCGGGAGGTTGTCGGAGGGCCCGCCGGCGCCGGCCTCGTTGCCCTCGATGACGCAGCGATCGACGATCACGTCGCCGTCGCCCGCCGTGATGGTCAGGGCGCCGCCGTTGCCGGGCCCGCCGAGGTTGCCGGAGGGCCCGCTAAGCGCCAGCGACGTTGCCTTTGAAGGTGCTCCGCTCGATCCGGACCTCGCCGGTCGCGGCGATCACCAGGAGCCCGACGCCGCCGCCGGGGCCGCCGACGTCGCCGCCCTCGCCGCCCTGGCCGCCGATGTTGCCCTCGAAGGTGACGCCGGAGACGAGGAGCGCGGCGCCGCCGACAAAGGCGACGCCGGGGCCCTCGCCGCCGACCCCGCCGACCGCCGAGCCGAAGCCGCCGGGGCCGCCGACGTTGCCGCTCACCGTCGAGTCGACGAGGGTGAGCGATCCGCCGGCGACGTAGACGCCCGCCCCGAGTCCGCCCGATCCGCCGACCGTGTTGACCTCGCCGTCGCCGCCCGGGCCGGTGACGTTGCCGGTGATCCGGCAGTTGGCGATGGTCAGGGTGTGTCGCATCGCTCTCCACACGGGGGCTCCCTACTGTTTGATTCACGCTCTGAGCGGGGACTAACCCTCTGAGAGCACGGGCGGATCGTGGCGCGGCTCTCCGCATCGAGGGCGGATCAACGCACGGGAGCGGCGCTCAGCGGCGCTCAGCGGCGCTCAGCCGCGTTACCGTGCCGCGGGTCGATCACCGGTAGAAATTTACTAATTATTCCACACTGATCTTGCAGGACCTCGTCGGCATTGAGTCGAGGAGCTGGTCAAGGCGGTGGGATCGGGCGGATACGTTTGGTGTGAAACAAAAACAACCGGGCGGGACCATCCCGCCCCCGAGCCACCGCGAGGCCGAGTGTACATGCACGCAGGCTACCCGTCGAGCGTGAAGGGGGGTACCGTGATCGCCACCGACGTCCACGATCGTCACGAGCACACCAGGCGGCTCGCCGATCCGGATGCGTATCGGCCGCAGCAGTGTCGGAGCTGCTGTCGGCGGATGCACGCGCACGGCACACGCACGCGCAGGCCAGTCGGTGAGGCGCCGCTCGAGATCCGGCGCTACATCTGCCCTCGGTGCGGTGGCGTCGTCCAGATCGTGCCCGCCTTCCTCGCGGGCCACCTCTGGCGCTGCTGGCCCGCGGTCGAGGCTGTCGTCGTCGATGGCGCGGAAGGCCCGCCCAAGGCCGCCAGGATCGCGCCGAGGACCCGGCGGCGCTGGCGGGCGAGGGCGAAGGAGCCGGCGCGTCTCGCCTTGCACACGCTCAGCGCGGAGCGCGTGCCGCGGATCGCGACGGCGCTCGCGGCGATCGGCCTCGATGCGACCCGTGGCGCCCTTCTCGCGGCCTTTCGCCCGCTCGCCTCAGCGCTCGGCGCCTGCGCTCTCCTTGCGAACCTCCTAAACCTCCTACTGCCCGGGCTGCGTATCATGTGACCCAAAAGACATATCCCTTCAGACAGATCGTCCTGCGAGCGATCCCACCCGAAGTGGCCGGACCCAGGCGGTAGAAGGTCGCCATGGATCCCAACAAGCGACGAGAAGTGGCCGAGTGGCGCCTCTCCATCCTCGGCCCGCTGATCAGCGCGCGCCTCGATCACGGCGAGATCCGCGAGCTCCTGGAGGAGGCCGCGGCTCGCTCGTACATCTACCTCGATGGTCAGCCGCGGCGCTTCCGCTGGCGCACGCTCGAGGGCTGGCGCTACGACTATCGCGCAGGTGGACTGAGCGCTCTCGAGCCTCACACCCGCGCGGACGCGGGCACGTGTCGTGCGATCCCCGAGCTCGTCGCCCGCAAGCTCCTCGCTCTCCGGCGCGAGCAGCCGCGTCGGAGCATCCGTACGCTCATCAAGGCGCTCGAGCGCGCCAACGACGTTCTGCCTGGCACGCTCGCCCCGTCCACCGTCCGGCGTCTCCTGGTCGCGCACGGCCTCTCGAAGCGGCCCACACAGCTGCCCACGCGCGAGCGGCGGGCCTTCACCGCCGAGCACCCCGGCGACCTCACCATGGGTGACAGCATGCACGGCCCCCCGGTGATCGGCCCGGACGGCGTGATTTATAAAAAATGCTACCTGCTCAGCCAGATCGACGTCGCGTCGCGCTTCGTGCCCCACTCCGAATTTTATTTGAGCGAAGACGCTGCGCACCACGAGGAGGGGCTTCGCCGGGCGATCGTCGCCCACGGAGCGCCGCGCACCTACTACGTCGACCTCGGGGCCGCCTACGTCGCCGCTTCGCTGAAGCAGATCTGCGCCGAGCTCGCGATCTTTCTCCTGCACGCCGGCCCCGGCGACGCCGCCGCCAAGGGGGTGATCGAGCGCTTCCACAAGACCTGGCGCGCCGAAGTCGGCGCCGAGCTGCCGTCCTATCCGCTGCCGCTCGCCGAGCTCAACCGCCTCCACACCGCCTGGATGACCTGCGAGTACCACAGGCGCGTCCATGCCGCGACCGGCCAGAGCCCCCGCGATCGCTTCCTCGCGGGCGCCGAGCACCTGCGTCATGTCCCTCAGGACATCAACATCGACGAGATCTTCCTGCACCGCGAGCGACGTACGGTCCGCGCCGACGGCACGATCCGCTGGGAGGGCGGCTTCTACGAGGTCCCAGGCGAGTACGTCGGCGAGAAGGTCGAGCTGCGCTTCGCCCCGCTCCGCCCCGATCTCCCGCTCCTGCTCTACGTCGACGGCGTGCGCGTCACCGAGGTCTTCCCGCTCAACCGCCTCGCCAACCACCGCCGCCCACGCCGCGAGCTGCCCGGCCCCGAGCCCGCCCCGCCCCGCGTCCTCAAGGGCCCCCTCGACTACATCGACGACGAGTACCAGGCGCTGCTCCGCGCCTTCGGCGACGAGATCGATTCATCATCTGACCCAGAGGACATCCCATGACCTGGCGCGAGCGCTTCGGCATGCACACCGCGCCGCTCCCCCGCGGCGCCGCGGGCGAGAGCTTCTTCGAGCGCGATCCGCACTATCAGCGGCTCGCGCGCGCCTTCTGCTGGCTCGCCACCGAGCCTGGCCTCGGAGTCCTCACCGGCGAGCCTGGCGTCGGCAAATCGGCCGCGATCCGCCACCTCTGCCGCGCCCTCCACCCCGACGAGCACCGCGTCCTCTACCTCTCCGACTGCGCGGTCAAGCCCCTCGATCTCTACCGTATGCTCGCCGCCGAGCTCGGCCTACGACCCAGCGCGCGCGCGCAGATCGTCGCCGACATCAAACGCGCGCTTGTCACCCTCGTCGACGAGCGCGGGATCGTCCCCGTCGTCGTCCTCGACGAAGCTCAAGGACTCCGCGACGAGCTCCTCCACGAGCTCCACGGCCTCTGTAGCCTCGACTTCGACGGCCGCGACTACCTCACCCTCTGGCTCGTCGGCCACCCCTCCCCTGAGCAGGCGCCTGCGCCTCCAGCAGCACACCGCGCTCGCCCAGCGCGTCCTCGTCCACCTCCCACTCGTCGCCAAGACCGACCTATCTGTCCTTGGAGACATGCTCGATCACGGCCTCACCCACGCCGGCGCCTCACCCGCTCTGCTCACCGACGACGCCCGCGCCGCGCTCCTCCACGCCGCCCGCGGCCTCCCCCGGCTCCTCAGCCACCTCCTCCGCCTCGCCCTCCTCCTCGCCGACGAGCGCGCCTCCCCCCAGATCGACGCCTCGATCATCAACTCCGCTCTCATCCTCCTCCACCTCGATCACCCCAAGCAACCCCAAACCCCTCCTAAATCCCGCTTCCAACGTGACCCAAGATCACGCGCATAAACCGACCCGACACAAGGGCGCCGCCCGGCGAGATGACGCCGGCGCCGTTTCGCTGGCTGGCGTCGCCGCGGGCGTGGCCGCCGGTGATCGTGAACCCGTCGACGCGGGCGCCGTCGGCCCCGAGGACGACGTGGCGGGCGTTGTCCTCGAGGTCGCCGGGATCCCCGTACTCGCCGCTGAGGATCGTCGGGTTGGCGACCCAGTCGCGCTCGTCCAGCGCCGCCTCGTCGCCCGCGAAGCCGCCGTAGAGCGCGATGTCCTGCCGCAGCGTGAAGCTCGCGTCGACGGCGAGCGCGTCGCTCGGGGTGTAGGTGCCGGCGGCGACCCAGACCGCGCACGGCCCGCGGCCCGTGAGCGCGAGCGCCTCGGCCTCGGCGAGGCCGGCGTTGACCGTCCGCTTGGCGAAGAGCCACGAGCCGCCGGCGTGGTCGTCGTCGCCGCTCCGGCTGTCGACGTGGACCACGCAGCCCGGCGTGTCGCCGGTGTCGGTGGCGCTCCCGCTCGCGCCGGTCTCGGTCTCGCCGCCGGTCGGCGCGGTGGTCGACGCGCCCGTGGTGCTGGGCGACGTCGACGCGGCGGTCGTGCCTGTGTCGCCGGTGGTCGACGCCGACTCGGTCGCCGACGCCCCGCCGTCGTCGTCAGGCGCAGCCGAGGAGCGAGAGGGCGGCGACACCAAGAAACAGCCTAGGCTTCCTCATAGGGCGAGTCTAGGCGATCCTCGCGGGGCCGTGGGCCATCCACGGCGGCAGGCGCCGGCGATCGATCGCGGGCGTCGAAGCGCCGGCTGCGGCCTGGAGGTCGACGCGGACGATCCCAGCGTCCGGGGAGTCAGCGCGCTCGTAGGTGAGGATCGCGGCGGGCAGGGCTTGCAGATCCATGCTCAGCCTCGTACTCGGCCCGAAAGGCGGCGATCTGCGCGTTGAGATCGGTCTCGGTATAGACAGGCTTCATCCCCGCAGCGCTGCCGTGCTTGGGCAGCGGGACACCCACCTGTTGGCGGCCGGACACGAGGGCGTCCTGGGTCGAGGCCAGATAATCGACGTATTCGATGCATCTATTCACTTCGTTTCTCCGGCTCTCCTAACACATTCATGGGTTAAAGAGGCATCACATGAGGCCAAGGAATGGAGAGACCGCCACAGCAGAGCAGCAGCATAGCGGCGAAGCTGGAGAGACGTTTGAAGCCGTAGGCGCGGGAGGTGACGACGCGGGCTTTGCGGTTGAAGCCTTCGGTGATCGCGTTGGTGACGCCGACAGTGATGTAGGCGGTGATCCCGTCGAAGTGCGCAGCGATCGTCTCAGCGGCCTTGACAAGCGGGGGCAAGCCTTCGGCCTCGACCCAGCGCAGCCAGCCTGTGAGGTCGCTGTGGATCGACTCTGGAGATGCGGTGTCGAAGATCGCCGCGAGGGACTCCTTCATAAGGTAGGCGCGGTAGAGCGGCTGGTTCTCCTTCTCGAGCTCTGTGAGCTTGTTGCGAGCGACGGCGTCGAGCTTCCAGGGCGAGCGCTGGAGCGCGAAGCGGGTCCCCTTGAGGGCGCGCTTCTCGGCGGGGTCGCGGAGTTCAGCGACCATACCGCGGCGGATCTCGTCGAGCGCGTCGTGTACCAAGCGCTGGACGTGGAAGCGATCGAAGACGACGCGGACGTGGGGCGCCCGCTCGCGCAGCGCCTTCTTGAAGGCTCCCGACATGTCGATCGACGCGACCTTCAGCGCAGCCGTCCCAGCGGGCCCCAGGGCCTCGAAGAAGCCGTCGAGCGCGGCGGCGTCCTTGCCCTCGGCGACCCAGACCACGCGGCGTGTGTCGAGGTCGACGACGACGGTGACGTAGCGGTGGTGCTTGCGGTAAGAGAGCTCATCGATGCCGATCCGACGGAGCCCGCGGAGGCGCTCGCTGGGGTCTCCTCCGTAGCGCTTGACCACCCGCTCGATCACGCGGCCGACCGTCAGCCAGGCGATCCGCAAGAGCCGCGCGACGGTCGTTTTATCTGTCTTTTGGGCCATCAAAGCGATCAAGTCCTCGAAGCCCTTCGTGAAGCCCGTGTCGTGCTCCGCCCAGGGAACCTGCTCGACCTTGACGCCGCACGACGAACACTCGACGCGGCGGATCGAGTAACGCAGCTCGCACTCGACCCCCCCGACGTCGAGGTGCCGCCACCGACGCACCCTCTGATCACGGATCGGCCCCGTGGCCCCGCAGGTCGAGCAGCGGCCCTTCGTCCAGCTCGGCGCGACGTCGATGACAAGCCTGTCCTCCTCGAACTCAGCACCGAGGACACGGACCTGCTCCATTCCCAAAAGGCGTCGTAGAAACGTGGTGATGCGCACGCCCAGATGCTCGATCCCGCGCGGCCCTTGTGCCAGTAAAAACTGGCCCCAAGAGATGTGCGCGAACGCAGCCACGACCTGTTTGCCAGACAACCGAGATTTCACGCGGCAGAACACATCCTTGGGGTCCATCCTGGATCCACGAACATGTTAGAAGAGCCCAAAAGGCGGAGGGCTGGCGGCGGTGCTGGGGGCGTAGAGGGGTGGATCCCGTCAGCTTAGGGCGGCCCGAGCAGCGCCCTCATTCCCTCGCCGATCCCCTTGCTCGCGCGCAGCCGCTGGCCGAGCTTGGCCAGCCCATGGAAGTGGACAGCGAGCGGATCCTGGCCGACCAGCGGCTCGACCAGGCCGTATTCGACCCGCTCGCGCTCAGCCGCGTAGGTGCCGAACAGGCGATCCCAGACGATCAAGATGCCACCATAGTTGCGATCAAGATAGTCATGGTTGCGGCCATGGTGGACGCGGTGATTCGACGGGGTATTAAGCCACGGGTCGAGCCACGCCAGCCGACCGATCACCTCGGTGTGAATCCACTGCTGCCAGGCGAGCACCAGCACCAGACAGGCGAGGACCAGCAGCGGGTGAAAGCCGATCAAGACCAAGGGCAGGTAAAATAGCGGGGTGAAGAAGAAGTCCATAAAGCTCACTCGCAGGCCGATCGACTGGTCGTAGTGACCGGCAGAGTGATGGACCGAGTGATACGCGGCCCACAGCGCGTGGATCCGGTGCGCGGCCCTGTGCTCCCAGTAGTAGGTGAGGTCGGCGAGGACCAAGCACGCGAGCGCGGTCGCCCAGGTGGTCGGGATCGACCACGGCGCGAGCGCCCCGATCCTCTCGATGCCCTGGACGAGCGCGCCTCCGAGCGCGATCTCGATCGCAGTCGCGGGGATCAGGCAAAATGCGCTAGTCAACAGCCCGAGCAGCCGCCGACGATCGAGGCGGCGCTCGCGCGAGAGGCTGACGAGCTCGACCACAAACATGGGTACGCCGACCATCACCAGCACGCCGCTGGCCCACGCCAGGGCCTCGGCCAAGCCGGCTGGGGCGCTGAGGATCGGGGGGATGTCGAGGGCGGATTCGGGCAACATCAAGGCCTCCATGATTCTGAGAGTGATCGCTCGCTCTTTTAATCTGGGCTAAGCTCCAACGCAAGCGCCATGGCCAGAAGACGTGACGAAGCGGCCTTCGAGGCCAAGCGAGCCGAGATCCGCCAGGCCGCCGCGGCCCTGTTCGCCGAGCACGGCTTTCACCAGGCGGGGGTCGCCGCGATTTGCGCGGCGGTCGGCATGAGCCCAGGCGCGCTGTACCGCTACTACCGCTCGAAGACCGAGATCATCCACGCGATCGTCGAGCGCGACGGCCTCGAGTCGATCGCGCTCCTCGACGCGCTCGACGGGGCCGACGAGTTCTCGGCCGCGCTCGTCGAATTGCTCGCCGACTGGATCGTCGAGGTCAGCGACGAGGGCTACGCGAAGCTAGCGATTGAGATCGCAGCTGAGTCCTACCGCGACCCTGAGATCGCCGCTGTCCTCACGCGCGCGATCAACGACGTGACTGCGCGGGTGGCCCTGGCCCTCGACCGCGCTCGCGGCCGCGGCCAGATCGCCGCCGAGGTCGACAGCGAGGCGACCGCGCGGGTGCTCGTGTCGCTGGTCGATGGGGCCATGGGCGGCGGCTCGGCCCTGGCCGCGCTGCCCCGCCCGCGCCTGCGCGTTACCCTCGGCCGCCTGGTCGCGGGCCTGGTCGGATAAAGGAGGCCCGACAAGCGCCCGTACTCCGCGCGCGACGAGCCGCCGTTCACCTGGGTGGCAGACGGCGGCAGGCCGCGCCCCTTCGTCATCGCGGGCGGGGGAGTTGGAGCGCGGGTATCCGCTCGACGTGCCGCTGGTGGTCGACGTCGGGGTCGGCGACACCTGGGCCCAGGCGCACTGACCGGCGATCGATCGACGCGGCTACGGGAACACGAGCTCGACGGCGGCCGCCGTCGGCACGGCGATCGTCGCGGACACCACCCGCGAGTCGCCCGAGAGCGCGGCGCCGGGCGAGGTGACGCACGACTCCGTCGCCGAGGGGCAGTCGCAGACGGCGGGGTCGCCGGTGCAGGTCGGCAAGGCATACGCAGTGAACACGTAGTCGCCCCGGCGCGCCTAAGCGGTGACGACACAGCTGTCGGCGCAGTGCGGGAACTTGACGCACTCCGCGGGGATCTCGCGCGACTCGAGGACCACGCCGCTCCAGGTCTCGGCCACGTAGGTGGTCCCGGGCGGCAGCACGATCACCTGGGGGTCGGGCGGGCACGCGCCGTCGCCCTCGCACAGGCCGCAGTCCTCGCTCAAAAGGCTGCCGCACGAGCGGCCGCAGCCGCCCCGGCCGAGCGACTGGCCCGCGCCGAGCACGTCCGTCGCGACCTGGTAGCTCTCGAGGCGGCAGGTCGAGGACGAGAGGACGTAGATCGTCGCGGCGCCGTCGTTGCGCAGGGTGACGCCGACCGGCGTGGGTTCGCCCGGCCCGGGCTCGGTCAGGTCGTCGCACGTCTCGCCGCCGCCGCTCCCGCTAAGCGCTGCCACCGACGCCGCCGCCGCAGCTGCCGATCATGACCGCGACGGCCAGCGAGGCCCCCAGCATGCTCACCTGTATTCTCGGCCGCAACATCGCGCCATGGTACCACACCGGCGCCGGCCGACCGCCTCACATCCGCAGATCCTCGGACCTTTTAATCTGTGCCCACTCTGCTGGCCGCGGTGTGCACAGTGGGGCAGCGCGGATGGGTTGTGCTCGACGCACTCACGGCCCGCGCTGCTGGCGCTCGAACCACGGATAGAGGTGCGCGTCCTCGGCCTCGACGTGCATCCCGGCCTCGCTCGCCGAGCTCGCGGCGAGCTCGGGCCGCGTGGTGGTTGCCACCGAGCATGCCATCCATGTCGTCGGCGACCCGTCTCGCGAGATCCGATCAAACCCCAGGTACCGGGCCGGGTCCCCTCACAGCCGCTTGATGCACTCCGCCAGCTCCGTCCACCACGGTGGCGGCGGCATCCCCAGCGTGTTGTCGTAGAACCCGAGCTCGGTGACCGTCGTCGCCGCGTCGACGCGGAAGGCCCAGTACTGGTTCTCGTTGCATCCCGCAGGGCAGTCGCCGCCGCCCCGCATGAACACGTAAGCGTGGTCGGTCCCGAGGATCTGGAGGCACACGTCGTCGCCGTCGCCGACCGCCCCGTTCGGTTCCGACCAGTGTACGCCCGGCAACTCCCTGTACTCGGCGGCCAGCGCGTCGAGGTCCATGCGCCCCGAGATGTGGAGCAGCGCCGCCTCGCTCCGGGCGCCTCCGCGCCGAACCGCGCCCGAAGGCCACCCCTCAGCCCCCCGCGAAGCGGCCGATCCACGGCGCGTACTCCTCGGTCTCCGCGTCGAGAAAGTCGCCGAGGACCAGCGCGTCGCCCTCCGGCGTGGCGGTGATGAAGCCGCCTCCGCCGTAGCTGTCGACCGGCCCGAACGCGTGCTCGATCGCCCACGCCTCCCCGGCCGCGGCGGTGAACGCCGCGGCCCAGAGGACCTTGCGCGCGAACAATTCGCCGCCGGGCAGGAGCGGCTGCTCTGTGGCGCCGGTGATCAGCAGGACTCCGTCACAGCGGACGACGCCCGAGGCGACGCCAACGTCGAGCCCGGTGAGCGCGAGTTTCTCGGTCCAGGACTCGGCTCCTCCGGCGTCGTAGCGGCGGAGGTGATGCACCATGCCCGCGGCCAGGCTGGTGCTCCACGCGAGGTACACGTCGCCCTCGTGTCCGGCGACCAGCGCCGCCGGGCGGTCGTCGAGGCTACCGAATTGATCGCTCCATTCGAGCGCGCCGTCGCGCGCGAATCGACCGACCCAGAGCGCATGCTCTCCGCCCGCGTATTCGTGGTTTACCGCCGCGTGGAGCCCCCCATCCCGGGCGAACGCGTAGCGCGAGCGGAGGAGGTCCGTCGGCGCGTCGAGCACGATCGTCTCGACGAGGTTGCCGAAGCGATCGAGCCGAAGCGACGTGGTCGGCCCGCAGCACGAGTGATCGATCACCCGGACCTCGTCGCCCTCGACGGCGACCATCCCAGCCGGGATGACCTCGTTGAGGAAGCCAGTGGGCGGCGGCGGCGTCTGCTCCCACCGCCAGACGTGCCCGCCGTCGGGCGCGTAGCGCAGCAGGACGAGTCGGGCGTCGACCTCGGGGAAAGTCTCCTTGTGGACCATCCGGATCGTCTCGCTCAACAGGACGTGAACGAAGCCCTCGGCGTCGACCGCGAGGGCGAGCGGGCGGTCCTCGAGGCCGTTCACCCCGGCGTAGACGTCGCTCCATCGCAGGTTCCAGGCGGCGTCGCGCACCTCGAGGAGGACGTCGCTCCCGTCGAAGCCGACGAGGACGAGCTCACCCGCGGCGTTCATCTCCGCGAATCGAGGGGGGAACGAGAGATCCGGGCCGCTGCGCGACCACAGCAGGGTGCCGCCGGGCTCGCCCGAGCCCGGGGTACAGGACGGCTCGCCGGTGGTCGAGGTCTCCTCCGTCGTCGTCGCGTCGTCTGTGGTCGTGGCCACCTCGCCGCTGGTGGTGGACGCGTCGGTCGCGTCCGCGGCGGTGGGCGACGACGAGTGCGGTGCGCAGGCGACGATCGCCGCGACGAGGTTGATGGGGGGGCCGACGGGTCTCATGCGCGCGCCCTCCGTCGGCGGAGCAGCGCGAAGGGGCCGAGGAGGCCGACGAGGGCCGCCGGGCCGGACGCCACCCCGGCGCGACAACCCTCGCACCCCTCGCGGCTCTCGCGAGGCGGCTCCTCGCCGGTTCCGTCACTCGATCCGGCGCCGCCGCTGGTGTCCGCGCCCTCGGTCGTCCCGCTCGTGCCGCTGTCGGTCTCTTCGCCGCCGCTTGTGCCCGTAAGCGGCCATCCAGTGGTCCCCGGGCCCATGCACAGCCCCTCGTGGGCGATCTCCCGCCAGGCGCATGTCTGCGCATAGCAGGCGTTCGCGTACGACTTGCCGTCGACGCCACAGACGGGCGCGTCCTCGTTGCCGCAATTGCAATAGGCCGGCTGGATCCGCGCGCATTCGTCGGCAGTCAGCCCGCTGGCGGCGATCCACGCCGGGAGCGCCGGGTGAACCATATCGAGCAAGCGGGCGTTGTTCTCGGTCTCCTGGATCTCGAGCGCGACCTCGGGGGAGCCCGAGTCGACCACCAGGAATCCGACGGCGCAGAGGACCCCGTCCTCGTCGATGAAGTACGGAATGCGCTCGCCGGGGAAGTCGCTGTTGCGCGGGAATTCTCCGGCGAGCCGGTATGCACGCAGGCGCTCCAGGTTGCGGCGGCGCGCCTCCTGGAGCGTCGCCGGCAGGTGCGCGACATCGCGCGCTCGGAGCTCCGCCTCGACGTCGGTGAGGTGCCGCTGAATGCGGGCGCGATCGGCCTCGCGCTCGCCGACGACGTCAGGAGAGGGATGGAGCCCGAGGGCGCCGAGGACAGCCCAGGTCGACCAGATCATGACACCAGGAGAACCCGCCGCCGACCGGGCGTCAATGCGACGTCGACGGCAATTCTAGCAGCCCTCGGCGCGGCGACGACGTCACCTGTCTCTTCAAACATCTTCACCGCCCGCGCCTCGCCGGCCCCGGTCGGTGCTCGCGGGCGGCGGCGGGAGGTCGTGTTCGCCCCCAGACCCCGCGGCGACGGCCTTGTGGACCTGCGCGAGCGCGGCCGTCATGCGCTGCGGTGTCGGCGCCCGCGCGGGCAGGAAACGCCGGCCTTCGCCGGCCTGCTCGAAGGCGCCATCCGTGACGAGACAGCTCGGCGGCGGGGATCGTGTGGTTGGCGATCAACAGCGAGGCGCCCGGCAAACAAGGGCACGGCGCGGAGCTGAACCAAAAGGCAGGTGCGGCCTGGGGGCTGACGCACCCGATCTTGCTGGATGAGAGCGGCGCGGTGGGCCAAGCCTACGGGGCGAGCAATACGCCGCATGTGTACGTGATCGATGAGGCGGGGGCGCTGGTCTACCGCGGGCGCTCGATAACGCGCCGATGGGCGAGCCGGAGGGCGGGGCGAGGATCGCGTATCTGGAGGACACGCTGGCGGCGCTGGCGGGCGGGGTGGCGGTGGCGATCCCCGAGACGCGGGCGTGGGGGTGTTCTGTAAACTACGCGAAGAAGTAGGCGCGGTGGTTCAGGGGAGCGCTCGGATCTCGAGCACACGCATGCCGGCGCCTCGGCGCAGAGGCGCGCCGTCTGGCTCGGTCGGGTAGGATTCGTTGGGATCGGGCAGCTCGCCTTCGGTGTACTCGGCGGCGATCTCGACGCGCTGGCCGGCGAAGCGGAGCAGCTCTTCGCGCGGGTGAGCGGCGGTGGGCCGCAGCACGTGGCGCGCGCCGTCGGCTGCGTTGAGGAAGAATTCTGCGCCGAGGTAGGACTCGATGGACTTGCGCCGCGCGTCGTAGGGCTGATGCTCGAGGGCGCCGCTGAGGCGCAGGAGCTCGGGCGCTTCGGCGACGACGCGAGCGGGCTCGGGCGCTTCGGCGACGAGGGGCGCGGGCTCGGCGATCGGCTTGGGCGGTGGCGGGGCGGTCGAGGTCGAGGTCGCGCTACAGGCCGCGAGCAGCAGGAGCGCGGGGAGCAGGTGAGGGCTTGGGTGCACGAGCACAGCGTGCGAGGAGCCGCCGGTGGATCGCAAGGTCTGCTGGCTGCGGCGGGGGCGATCGCGCGGGCGGGTCGTGCTCGTGTACGCGGAGGCGCGGGGGTAGGATGAGCGGATGCGGGTCCATGCTGCGCTGCTCTCGACGCTCTCGCTCCTGCCGACGCTCGCGGCCTACGGCTGCTGGGGTGAGTGTGATCCCCCGCAGGAGAATTTTGAGCTCATCGATGAGCCGTGCTGTAGCTCGCCTCCGGGCGGTCGACCTCTGCCGCCGTCAGAGACGAGCTGGGCGGGATGGACCTGCGAGTCGGCGTGCAGGCATGTGTATGCGGGCCGCCGCGGTTGGAGCGTGATGGAGGTGACGAGCTGCGAGCTGGTGTTGCCCGAAGATCCCGACGGGCCGGGCGCAGAGGTGCGGATCACCTGCACAGGCCGGGGGATCGAGTACTACTGCGAGGGACGCCGGCCGCTGGACCACGTGGAGGCAGCGGACGAGGGCTGCGCGGATCCGTTGGGTCGCTACTTCGCGGCGGTAGCTTATTTAGAGGCCTCCTCCGTGGCGGCGTTCGAGGAGCTGGCGGGGTGGTTGACCGAGCGCGGGGCGCCGCTAGAGCTGGTGAGGCGCTGTGAGGCGGCGGCGGCGGATGAGCGGCTGCATACGCGGTGGATGACGCGGCTGGCCGAGCAGCACGGGGGGCAGGCGCCGCGCTTGACGCGTACGGAGGCGCGCGTGGCTACGGCGATCGAGGTGGCGCGCCACAACGCGGTGGAGGGCTGCGTGCACGAGTGCTTCGCGGCGTTGATGGCGGCGGTGCGGGCGCAGACGGCCGAGGCGCGGGGGCTTCGGCGGATCTTCGCGCGGATCGCCGCGGATGAGGCGCGGCACGGGGAGCTGGCGTGGGATCTACATACATGGCTCTTGGGACAGCTAAGTGAGGAGGAGGCGGCTGAGGTGACGGCGCTGCGCGCGGCGGCGCTGCGGGGGCTGGAGGCGCGCGCGGCGGCGGCGCAGGTCGGCGTGCCTGGCGAGCTCGGTCGGCTGGGGGCGGGCGAGGTGGCGGCGCTGGCGGAGCGCTTCGCTTCGCTGCTGGCGGCTTGAAGGATCGGTGTCGGCGGTTACACGGCCGACTCGATGTAAAACAGGTGGTGGCAGGATAGCACTGTACAGTTACTCTGGGCGGGGACGATCCCTGGGTCTGGTGGCGCCCGCCGGCCGGGCAGACGCTCGCGGCCGACGCCGCGAAGTGGAGCCCGCCGCAGGCGCTGCACCAGACCCAACCCGCTTGGAAGTGGCTCCCCGGCGCGGTCCCGTGGACGAGCGAGTAGTGGCCGCTCCCCGACGGATCATGGGTCCCTCCCGCTGCGCATGAGCTGTGAAGCGGATGGTCGAAGAAGACGCCGCCACCGCACGCAAGCACGGTTTCCCGGTCGAGGCGGGCCAGATCGAGGGCATCTGCCGGCAGCTTGGTCTGCCGACCTGACCGTCCCCGGCGCTCAGATGAGCGCGCCGGGGCGATACCAGGCGTGGTCGTTGGGGAAGACGAAGCCGAGGGCTGTCACGGTGATCGATGGGGTGAGGGCGTCGACCTGGTGCCACCACCCCGCGGGGATGAAGAGGGCTTCGCCGGGTCCTACTTCGGCCTCGATCAAGCGCTCAGGAGCGTCTGCTTCGTCGGCCGAGGTGGGATCCCACCGCGAGTAGACGCCGCGTGCTAGCGCCAGCAGCGCGACAGACTCGGGCGGGGCGAGGCGCACGCGCTTGCGCCCAGAGATCTGACAGAGGAGGCTATTGTCGATGTCGTGGTGCAGGGGGGTGTGGGTGCCGGCAGGGCCGATCCACAGGCTCGTGCGCCGGGGGTCGACCTGCTGGCCGAAGAGGACGGGCGGCAGGACGAGCTCTGCGAGCAGCGCCGCGAGGCTCGGGCGTTGGGTCGCGTTGTTCTTGGCCAACATGTAGATGTCATTACCTGTCTCTGGAGACAGGCAATGGCGCACCAGCTCGCGCAGCGGCAGCTCCCGCCGGAGAGATTGCCACTCGCACTCGGGATCAGCGGAGCGGCCGCGCCCCACACAGGCCTCCACGAGCGCGTCGCCGTGGCGCTCGGCCAGGGACTCTAGGGTCCACCCCGGCGTCGCTACGAGATCGGTGAACACCGCCGGGACTCCCGGGACCCAGTTTTCGGCCAGGAAGCGCGTCACGCCCGGGAAGGGCCCGCGCGCGAGCGATGTAGAGCCCTCGGGTCGAGCGCGCCGATGCTCCAGCCGCAGGCGGAGCGCCTGCTCAAGGGCCCGGATCCGCCGCACAAGCATACAGACGCCGGTGAGGGCCGGACTCGCGGCGAGCAGCTCGACTTCGCCGCGCGCGCGCTCCTCCGGGAGCCCCTCGTCGGTCAGAGCCTCCACGAGATCCTCGACGACCGCGCCTTCGGCCAAGCTCTCGAGCGCCCACGCGACCCATCGAGGATGCAGCACCAACCCGGGGTCGGTCATGTCTACGCCGTGCTGCCGCCGCGGGATGTGCCCTCGGTGGTCCCGGTGGTTGTGCTCGAGTCGTTGGTGTCGGTGCTCGCGTCGGTGCTCTGGGTGCTCGCGCTGGTGCTCTCGCTGGTGCTCTCGCCGGTGCTCGCGGTCCCGGTCGCGTCGGTGCTATCGGTTGTGTTCTCGTTGGTGGCGGTGCTCGGGCTGGTCGTGCTCGAGGTCAGAGTCGGCTCGGGTTCATCACAGGTCATACTATGGCAAGCGGTAGGGGGGTCCACGCCGATGCAGGCGAAGTTGGGCGTCACGAGCGCGCCGACGCTGAGCACGTGGACGAGCAGGGGGACCTTCGGTCGAGGCATCAATTTCGCCATGGGAGCGCGAGTATATCCTACCGCTCAGGCTGAACACCGTCTGCCGCGCGCGGGGGCCGGCGGGCCGCGCCCGCGCCCACAACAACTCGTCCGGCGAAGTAACGAACCATTGCTGCGCCTGACGTCGCATGTCAGCGGGTAGCAGCCTGAGCTCTTCGAGCTGCCGCAGAGCGGCCTCGAGGTTGCGCCACAACCCGGCGAGGTTGTCACTGTTGGCGGCGGACGATCCTCGAGCAGGCGCGCCTTGCCCCGCCGAGCGGCGCCGACCCCAGATTGACGGGCCGACCGGCCCATGGGCATGCTCGGCGCCATGGGCATCCTCAAGTCCTTCACCGACGAGCTTCGCAAGGTCCAGGCCGAGCGCGAGGCTCAGCTCCTCCTCGAGGTCCTCCGTCGTCGCCTCGGCGATCTCACCTTCGGGGACCTCGCGGCGCTGATCACCAGTCCGCTCGGCAAGAAGCTGGCCGCCGTCAAGGTGAGCGAGGCGTTCGCTGTGGCGACCGCGAGCGCTCCAACCGTCGTGACCACCCCCGCGGTGGAGGAGACGCGCACCTCGCCCGCTGCTCCGAAGGCGGCGAAGACCTCGTCCAAGAAGGCGAGCAAATCGAGCCGCGCGAAGCCAGACCGCAAGGCGAAGGGGAAGGCAGCGAAGCCCAGCAACCCCCGGGAGCCCAACGCTGCGAAGTCCTCGAAGGCTGAGCGTTCGGCGAAGAAGTCGACGAAGAAGACCGCGGCCAAGAAGACCACGAAGGCCCTGGCGTCGACGAAGCCGGCGACGACACCGAGCTCCCCGGCCGAGGGTCGCAAGGGCGCGGCGGCGGCATCGAGCACCCCGCCGCAGGCGACGGGTCCGCGCGAGGTCTCCGCCCGGACCGCGGAGGGCAGGATCGCTTACGGCAATTCGATCGTCGCGGCCCTGCGTGAGGCGGGTGACTGGATCTCGGGGACGGCTCTCCGCGCCAAGGTCGGTGGGAGCAGCGATCAACTGCGGTTGGGACTGAGCCGCCTCGCGGCCGAGGGGATGATCACCCGGATCGGCGAGCGCGATGCGACCCGGTACAAGCTGAGCGGCTGAGCCTTCGGCGGCGGCTGGCGTCGGCCACGACCACCGCCGGGCGGGCTCGTCGCGCGTCATCGCTCTTGACGGCTACGGCGACCTCGGAGGCTGTCCTCGGCGGCGCCCGGCGCCGGGCCGTCCTCGATCGGCTCGCCGCGAACTCAGACCCGGCCGAGGGAGTGGACGAACGCCCAACGGGCGCTCCGGTGGCGGGGACCCGCCGCTAAACAAGAGCGGAGCGGCGCCGGGCCGTCAGCGGGAGAGATCGCTCCGCGAGAGGTGGTGGCTGGGAACACGCAGGGGCGGGCCATCAAGGCGAGCTGATTGCCAGGTCGGCGTCAGGCGAGGAGATAGAGGACGAGGCCCACGCTCATCAGGATCACGACGCCGATCGTGAAGACGAGAGCGCCTGCGCTCGGCGGATCACCGGCGATCTCTCGCGCCCACCTGCGGGCCTGAAAGGCGCCGACCGCCGCGATGAGGCCGCCGAGCGCCACGAGCAGCACGCCGACGGCCTGCGAGACCCGCGCGCTGGGCAGACTCTCGGCGATCGCCGGTTGCTCGAGCGCGTGGATGGCGAGGAGCACGCTGAGCTTCGCGATGCCGAGGCCGAAGGCCATAAAGGCGATGGCGGTCCGTACCCACGCCAGCAGCGTGCGCTCGTTCGCGAGGTGGTCTCGAACCCAGGTGGCTTGGCGGTCGCTCACGTCGCTCCATCTCCGTCGTTGAGGTCGATCGCTGCGAGCTGCGCGTCGCTCGCGGCGGCCTCGTGATCCGCAGGATGTCTACCGCGTCGACCCGCGGCCGTCACCGTCCGGCAGGCGCTCAGAGTGCACGCGCGCTTGACAGTGCCTGCGTAGATCCGCTGCAATCGTCCGCGGTGTCGGCGCCTCGTACCCGCTCAAGGTCGCCCGCTGGCGCGGAGCAGCCGAGCGCCGTCGGTAATTCGCGGGTCGCCCTGCGGACCCTACGGCCGCTCGCGGGGCACTTGCGGGCCGTCGGCGTCGATCCGACGGCGTTCTTCGGCGAGCTGGGGATCGATCTCGCCGGCTTGCTCGCTCCTGGGGCGTCGATCCCGATGCCGCAGCACCTGGAGATCTGGCGCCGGGCCGAGGAGCGGCTGCAGGACCCGAGCCTCGGCCTGCATGTCCTCGAGCGGCTGGAGCTGCGCCTGCTCGAGCGGGTGCAGCACGAGACCGAGTGGGTGGTGCTCCAGATGTTCGTGCTCAGCTCCACCTTGGAGAAGGGCCTCGCCCGCTTCGCCCGCTACTTCCCGGCGACCTTCTACGGGTCCGAGATCACGCTCACTCGCGCCTCCCAGGTCGTCGAGATCCGTCACCGGGTGCTCGGCGGTCCTCAGCTCCCGCGGAGCTTCGCGGAGTTCATCCTCGGCCTGCTCGCTCGGCTGATCCACGAGGTCGCGGCGGTGCCGGTGAGACCCCGCCGGATCGCCTTCGCCCACGCCGCGCCGAGCTCGCTCGACTCCGCGCATCGGATCCTGCCGGTGCGCCCCGATTACGCGGCAGAGGGCAGCCTGATCGCCCTCGACGCCCGTGACCTCGCTGCGCCGATCCGGGCGCCCAACCCGGTGCTGCTGGCCGGCCTCGAGCGCCAAGGAGAGCAGCTTCTCGCCCGTCTGCCGCCGCTCGGCTCGCTGGTCGATCAGGTTCGAGCGCTGATCACCGCCGAGCTCGGCGGGGGCAACCCGAGCGCCGAGGCGATCGCCGAGGCGCTTCAGATCTCGGTCCGTACGCTCTCACGCCGGCTGCAAGAGCTTGGGACCTCCCATCGCGCGCTCTGCGATGAGATCCGGGGAGCGCTCGCTCGCCGCGCCCTCGAGGAGGGGCGGGCGGTCCACGTGGTCGCGCGTGAGCTCGGGTTCTCTGAGGTGAGCGCGTTCCACCGCGCGTTTCGCCGGTGGTTCGGCTGCTCGCCGTCGGCGTTCGTGCGAGCGCAGCGGGCCTGATCCGCGCTCCGGGGCTGGCCGAAATGGTCATCGCTCGCGGCTCGACGGGTCATCGCGCCGAGGCGCCGCGTCGGCGACTCTCTCCCCCGCGTGTGTCGCATCGCTCTCCACACGGGGGCTCCCTACTGTTTGATTCACGCTCTGAGCGGGGACTAACCCTCTGAGAGCACGGGCGGATCGTGGCGCGGCTCTCCGCATCGAGGGCGGATCAACGCACGGGAGCGGCGCTCAGCGGCGCTCAGCGGCGCTCAGCCGCGTTACCGTGCCGCGGGTCGATCACCGGTAGAAATTTACTAATTATTCCACACTGATCTTGCAGGACCTCGTCGGCATTGAGTCGAGGAGCTGGTCAAGGCGGTGGGATCGGGCGGATACGTTTGGTGTGAAACAAAAACAACCGGGCGGGACCATCCCGCCCCCGAGCCACCGCGAGGCCGAGTGTACATGCACGCAGGCTACCCGTCGAGCGTGAAGGGGGGTACCGTGATCGCCACCGACGTCCACGATCGTCACGAGCACACCAGGCGGCTCGCCGATCCGGATGCGTATCGGCCGCAGCAGTGTCGGAGCTGCTGTCGGCGGATGCACGCGCACGGCACACGCACGCGCAGGCCAGTCGGTGAGGCGCCGCTCGAGATCCGGCGCTACATCTGCCCTCGGTGCGGTGGCGTCGTCCAGATCGTGCCCGCCTTCCTCGCGGGCCACCTCTGGCGCTGCTGGCCCGCGGTCGAGGCTGTCGTCGTCGATGGCGCGGAAGGCCCGCCCAAGGCCGCCAGGATCGCGCCGAGGACCCGGCGGCGCTGGCGGGCGAGGGCGAAGGAGCCGGCGCGTCTCGCCTTGCACACGCTCAGCGCGGAGCGCGTGCCGCGGATCGCGACGGCGCTCGCGGCGATCGGCCTCGATGCGACCCGTGGCGCCCTTCTCGCGGCCTTTCGCCCGCTCGCCTCAGCGCTCGGCGCCTGCGCTCTCCTTGCGAACCTCCTAAACCTCCTACTGCCCGGGCTGCGTATCATGTGACCCAAAAGACATATCCCTTCAGACAGATCGTCCTGCGAGCGATCCCACCCGAAGTGGCCGGACCCAGGCGGTAGAAGGTCGCCATGGATCCCAACAAGCGACGAGAAGTGGCCGAGTGGCGCCTCTCCATCCTCGGCCCGCTGATCAGCGCGCGCCTCGATCACGGCGAGATCCGCGAGCTCCTGGAGGAGGCCGCGGCTCGCTCGTACATCTACCTCGATGGTCAGCCGCGGCGCTTCCGCTGGCGCACGCTCGAGGGCTGGCGCTACGACTATCGCGCAGGTGGACTGAGCGCTCTCGAGCCTCACACCCGCGCGGACGCGGGCACGTGTCGTGCGATCCCCGAGCTCGTCGCCCGCAAGCTCCTCGCTCTCCGGCGCGAGCAGCCGCGTCGGAGCATCCGTACGCTCATCAAGGCGCTCGAGCGCGCCAACGACGTTCTGCCTGGCACGCTCGCCCCGTCCACCGTCCGGCGTCTCCTGGTCGCGCACGGCCTCTCGAAGCGGCCCACACAGCTGCCCACGCGCGAGCGGCGGGCCTTCACCGCCGAGCACCCCGGCGACCTCACCATGGGTGACAGCATGCACGGCCCCCGGTGATCGGCCCGGACGGCGTGATTTATAAAAAATGCTACCTGCTCAGCCAGATCGACGTCGCGTCGCGCTTCGTGCCCCACTCCGAATTTTATTTGAGCGAAGACGCTGCGCACCACGAGGAGGGGCTTCGCCGGGCGATCGTCGCCCACGGAGCGCCGCGCACCTACTACGTCGACCTCGGGGCCGCCTACGTCGCCGCTTCGCTGAAGCAGATCTGCGCCGAGCTCGCGATCTTTCTCCTCCACGCCGGCCCCGGCGACGCCGCCGCCAAGGGGGTGATCGAGCGCTTCCACAAGACCTGGCGCGCCGAAGTCGGCGCCGAGCTGCCGTCCTATCCGCTGCCGCTCGCCGAGCTCAACCGCCTCCACACCGCCTGGATGACCTGCGAGTACCACAGGCGCGTCCATGCCGCGACCGGCCAGAGCCCCCGCGATCGCTTCCTCGCGGGCGCCGAGCACCTGCGTCATGTCCCTCAGGACATCAACATCGACGAGATCTTCCTGCACCGCGAGCGACGTACGGTCCGCGCCGACGGCACGATCCGCTGGGAGGGCGGCTTCTACGAGGTCCCAGGCGAGTACGTCGGCGAGAAGGTCGAGCTGCGCTTCGCCCCGCTCCGCCCCGATCTCCCGCTCCTGCTCTACGTCGACGGCGTGCGCGTCACCGAGGTCTTCCCGCTCAACCGCCTCGCCAACCACCGCCGCCCACGCCGCGAGCTGCCCGGCCCCGAGCCCGCCCCGCCCCGCGTCCTCAAGGGCCCCCTCGACTACATCGACGACGAGTACCAGGCGCTGCTCCGCGCCTTCGGCGACGAGATCGATTCATCATCTGACCCAGAGGACATCCCATGACCTGGCGCGAGCGCTTCGGCATGCACACCGCGCCGCTCCCCGCGGCGCCGCGGGCGAGAGCTTCTTCGAGCGCGATCCGCACTATCAGCGGCTCGCGCGCGCGCCTTCTGCTGGCTCGCCACCGAGCCTGGCCTCGGAGTCCTCACCGGCGAGCCTGGCGTCGGCAAATCGGCCGCGATCCGCCACCTCTGCCGCGCCCTCCACCCCGACGAGCACCGCGTCCTCTACCTCTCCGACTGCGCGGTCAAGCCCCTCGATCTCTACCGTATGCTCGCCGCCGAGCTCGGCCTACGACCCAGCGCGCGCGCGCAGATCGTCGCCGACATCAAACGCGCGCTTGTCACCCTCGTCGACGAGCGCGGGATCGTCCCCGTCGTCGTCCTCGACGAAGCTCAAGGACTCCGCGACGAGCTCCTCCACGAGCTCCACGGCCTCTGTAGCCTCGACTTCGACGGCCGCGACTACCTCACCCCTCTGGCTCGTCGGCCACCCCTCCCTGAGCAGGCGCCTGCGCCTCCAGCAGCACACCGCGCTCGCCCAGCGCGTCCTCGTCCACCTCCCACTCGTCGCCAAGACCGACCTATCTGTCCTTGGAGACATGCTCGATCACGGCCTCACCCACGCCGGCGCCTCACCCGCTCTGCTCACCGACGACGCCCGCGCCGCGCTCCTCCACGCCGCCCGCGGCCTCCCCCGGCTCCTCAGCCACCTCCTCCGCCTCGCCCTCCTCCTCGCCGACGAGCGCGCCTCCCCCCAGATCGACGCCTCGATCATCAACTCCGCTCTCATCCTCCTCCACCTCGATCACCCCAAGCAACCCCAAACCCCTCCTAAATCCCGCTTCCAACGTGACCCAAGATCACGCGCATAAACCGACCCGACACACCGCGTGTTCACTCAACGACAGGCACGAGCACGGTCATAGACCGAGAAAATGGAGCGAGCTGTGGAGAAAGTGTTCGATGAGAGGCTGACAAAAGATGGTTTCGGGGTCCGCGTGGTCGCGCGGTTTGACACGTCGACGGCGGACTGGCTCGACGCGATCAACTCCTCGATCCACATCACCGCGGAGTGCAAGGTCCCCGGGAGCGACTGGATCGAGGTGCTGGCCAAGCACGTCGGCCTGGCCTACGAGCACTTTGAGCAGGTCGCGGGCACTGGGGTCGGCTTCAAGCTGAGCCGGATCGAGCAGGTCGGCCCGCGCAGCGGCAGGCTCAAGCTCAAGCTCAAGGCCAAGGTGGCCGGCGACAAGAAGACGCTCAAAGAAGAGCGCTTCACCTTCAACTTCTAGCGCAGCGGACGACGGCACGTCTCCACCTCGATACGCTGCCATGCATGATGGTGTTATGAAAGTTACGGGGCGCGACGCGCTCGCTGCGTCACGCGCGCAGCGCCGGTGCCGATGACCTTCTCCGACTGGGGGACGGCGACCGCCGTCGGCCTCCGGGCGGGCTTCCTCGCCGGCGGCACCTACGCCACAACCCGGTCGCTCCCCGCGCGATAGCTCCCTGGGCGAACTCTCCCGCTGACGCCGGTTTCCAGGCCGTTTAGTCTCCAAAGCTGGGGCCTGACTTGGGCGCTGGGCGGGGGGGGAGCGATGGTGGCGCGGGTTCGGAGGGAGGCGGTGGACAGCCGGGCGGAGGCGGAGGCGTTGCCGGCGGTGCTCTATGTGCCCGACCTGGCGGCGCTCCTTCGGATCTCGGAGAAGGCTGTGCGACACAGAGCGGCCCGCGGGCTCGTTCCGCCGCCGGTGAAGCTCGGGCGCGCGCTTGCGTGGACGCGCGAAGTCGTGCTTGCATGGCTGCGGGATAGCGGTCGGGCGGCAGGAACGGTCGACGTGAAGATCACCCTGCGTCCCTACGCGAAAGACAAGAACCGCTGGCAGATCGACATCCGCCTCATGAACCCCTCTCAGCCTCAGACCGAGATCCGTCGGCGCATGGTCGCGCCGGGCGGACATGACCAGAAGCAAGCCCGCACCTGGGGCGAGCGTCAGGTCGCGGCGCTGCTGCGCGAGCTGGTCGGGGAGGGGGCGAAGGTCGAGGCGCCGGCGCCGAACAACGTAGGAGCTCCAACGAAGTGGGCTCCAAGGAAGGAGGTGGAGAGGCCGGGCTCACGACCGATGACGCTCGACAAATTCTACAAGACGCGCTTTGAACCCGAACATGTGGAGCTGCTCAAGCCCGCCACGCGCGACTACTACCGGAAGGCGTGGGCGCTCTATATCGGCCCCATGCTCGGCGATCTGCCGCTGGTCGCGATCGACGACGATCGGATCTCGGCGTTCCGCGCCGGGCTCCGCAAGAAGCTGGCGGCGAGCACGAGCAACATCGTCCTCTCCAAGGTGGCGTTGATGCTCCGCTTCGCCCGCAAGATGCGGGCGATCGAGACGGTGCCGATCTTCGAGCGCCTGCCCGAGCCGCGCAGGCGGCCCAAGGAGGTGTACTCGGAGGAGCAGATCGCCGCGATGATGGCGGTGGCGCGCCGACATGGCACGGACGCGCTGGTCATCCTGCTGCTCGCGCTCGACGCGGGGCTGCGGGTGTCCGAGATCTGCGCGCTCGAGTGGCGCGACATCGACCTCAAGGAGGGCACGGTGCTCATCCAGCGCAGCGTCTACGAGGGGGTGGTCCAGACGCCGAAGGGCACGATCGGCAAGCTCGCGCTGACGCGCGCGCTCCGTGAGGCGCTCGAAGCTCACCGCCTCGAGGTGAGTCACGGGCCGCTGGTGGTCTACCGGCGCCCGAGCCAGAACAAGCCGATGACGAGCCCCCACAACCCGGGGACGATCTGGACGGTGCTCGGCCGCATCCAGGCGGAGCTCGGCCTCAAAAAAGCAGGGCCGCACCTGCTGCGGCACACGGCGCTGACGCGGCTCGCCAACCTGGGGGCGAGCGTGTACGTGGTCCAGTCGGTCGCCCGACACGCGCACCTACAGACCACGCAGGTCTACTTGCACACCCAGCAGACCGGCCTCTCTCGCGAGGCCGCGAACCTGCTCGACCGAGCGACGGCAGCCGGCGGTTTTGGCAACGCTTTGGCAACGCCGGCAACGACCGCCCCAAACCCGCGTTAACGGGCTCGTAGCGGCCCAATCCCGTATCGATCTTGGAGACGGTGTTCTGGCTGGAGTTGGCGATCCAGATGAAGGAGAGGAGCTCGCCGCCGCCGCCGCCCTCTTGCTGGTCGCAGGGGACCTTGGTGCAGGCGTTGGAGCACTTGTCGTTGTCGACTTGGTTACCGTCGTCGCACTCCTCGCCGTCGTCGACGCTGCCGTCGCCGCAGGCGGGCGGCGGATCGCCGGTGGTGGCGTCGGTGGTGGCGTCGGTGTCGCTCGTCGAGACCATCTCGGTGGTCGAGCCGGTCGCTGTGGTGGTGGCGTCGGTCGCGGAGTCGCTGTCGGTCACGGCGGTGGTCGCTGTGGTCGAGGTGGTGGCGTCCGTCGCGGAGTCGCTGTCAGTGCCGGCGGTGGTGGTCGCAGTGTCAGACTCGCCGGCGGTGCCGGCGGTGGTGCCGGCGGTCGTAGCGGCGGCGGTAGTGCCGGCGGTGGTCGCGGTCGCGGTTGTGTCGTCGGTTGCGCTGCTGGTGTCATCACCGCTGCACGCCGTTCCGAGGGCGAGCGTGAGCGCGGTGAGGAGTTGGATCGAGGTCGTGGGGCGCTGAGGTGGTGAGATCATGGGGTGCTCCGGGCTGACGCAGAAGTCCCAGCAGAGCAGAATTACGCGGCCGCTGACAGGGGGATCCCTGCGCGCCTGGACGGAGCGCGTAGGCTGGCTCCATCTCGCGCAGGCGCGGCGGCGCGCGGCTAGAAGTGCGTCACCTGGAAGCAGTAGAGGCGAGCGGCGGCGGCGCAGGAGGTGCTGGTGATGTTGGTCCAGCCGGCGTCGTTAAACTCGGTCGCGCCGACGCGGCCTTGGGTGAGCGTGGCCGTGGTGGACCAGACGTTGCAGTGATCGGCGGAGGCGGGCGTGCCGTCGGGCTTGGTGTTGGTCCAGACGAGGGCGGATCCGACCTCGAGGCCGTCCTCGTCGAGGTTGATCGGGCGGAGCAGGGCGCCGTCGGTGAGATCTTGCCAGTCTTGGGCGATCGGCTGGTTGTCCATCAGGAGGAAGGGCGGGGCTCCGGCGGTAGGACGAAGCGATCGGCGGGGCCCTCATCGGCGCTGGAGAGCCAGGCCTGGTAGTTGCCGGGGTGACCGGCGTTGATCGCCATGGTCTGGCAGTGGGCGTCGGCGAGGTCGAGGCCGGTGAAGCTGTCGATGGAGGGGAGGGCACCTTCAAATTTTTCGCTGGAGACGAAGACAAAGAGGGGGAGCAGCTTGCAGCTCACGCAGCCGTCGATCTGGGCGAAGTCGCACTCCTCGACGCCCTCGTGGAGGAGGAAGTCGCCGCAGATGTTGACGGCGCAGGTGGCCGTGCAGGCGGCGTTGTCGGCGTTGTCGGGCCCGTCGTCGCAGGCCTCGATGCCCTCGTGGAGGAGGCCGTCGCCGCAGACGTTGAGGGTGCAGGTGGCGGTGCAGGCGGCGTTGTCGGCGTTGCTCGGGCCGTCGTCGCACTGCTCGACGCCTGCGAGGGGGAGGCCGTCGCCGCAGATGTTGAGGGTGCAGGCGGCGGTGCAGGCGGCGTTGTCGGCGTTGCGGGGGCCGTCATCGCACTCTTCGTCGGGATCTTGGACGCCGTCGCCGCAGAAGGGGTCGGGGGAGGTGGTCTCGGCGTTGCCAGTGGTGGAGGTGGACGTGGTGGAGGTGGAGGTGGACGTGGAGGTGGAGGTCGAGGTGGAGGTGGAGGTCGAGGTGTCGGTGTCGGTGGCGGAGTCTGGACCGTTGGGGGCCGTGCAGCCGCTCAGGGTGAGCGTGAGAGCGGTGAGGGCGAGACGCGCGCAGAGGTTGCCTTGGTTCATGGTCGTGGAGCCCTGGGTGAGAGCGGTGAGCGGTGTGTGCTTCAAGAGCCGGCGCGGCGGCGGCGGCGGCGGGTGGTGTCGTCGATGAGACGGACGAGGTCGAAGCTGAGCAGGCCGACGAGGGCGTTGGCGAAGCTAACCTCGTTGGGGGCGATGTGGCCGCGAATTCGCGCGCAGAGGAGCTCGCCGAGGGTGCAGAGCCCGGCGGAGCCGCCGAGGATCCCCCTCCCGAAGACCTCCCTCGTGGGGTGTACCTCGAGGCCCGGCTCAAACGCGATCTGGGCGCTGAGCCAGCGGGCCAAGTGGAGGCCGTACTCGAGGCGGACTTGGAGCACGTGCAAGGTGTGCAGGCCGCCGTTGGGATCGGGGCGGAAGAGGAACTGGCCGTAGCTGAGGCCCGCGTGGACGCGCTGGTGACGGCTCGGGCGGGTGAGCAGGCGGACCCCGCCGGCGACGCCGACGTTGAGCGCGAGGGCGTCGCCCTTGCCCCCGCTGGGTAGTTGCAGCCGGACGGAGCCGGCGCCGAGCTCGAGGCGGAGAGAGAGCCGCGGGGCCCAATCGCCGCGGCCGGGGATCGGCTGCGGGCAGGGCGGGGGCGGCGGCGGCGGCTCGGGCTGCTCGGCGGGTTGCGGCGGAGGGTGCAGCGGGAGCAGGCGCCCCAGGAGGCGTTGGCGCGCGCCCGCGAGGCGCTCGCGCTCGGCGGGCGCTTCGGGGCGAGGATCTGCGGCGAGTGAGGCGATCCTGGCCTCGAGCAGGGCCGTCGCTTGGTCGATGTAGTGGCGCTTCTCCCACCCAGGAGCGCACTCAAAGGCGCGCTCATAGGCGAGCGCCGCCTCGTGGACGTGCTCGGTGCGCTCTTGTTCGCTCACGGGGGTGTAGGGGAACGAGGTGAGGAACGTTACGAAGAGCTGGGCGATCCCGGCGAAGGCGCGCTCCGAGTCCTCCTCGACGCGCAGGTCGCCGCCGCCGACGCCCGGGGGCAGGCACTGCTCGCTGCGCTCGGCGAGCTCGACCTTGGCGATCTGGAGGAGCGCGAGCAGGTGCCTCGGGTCGTGGCGATCTTCGCGCTCTCCAGCGGCGAGCGCGGCGCCGGGGGAGAGCCCTCGCAGCAGGAAGAGCAGGCTGGCGAGCAGGACGGCGGCGGTCCAGGGGGCGCGGCTGAGCATGATCAAGGTCGGGGAGGAGCGGTCAGGGCGGGTGAGGGGGGCCTGCGCGTTGGAGCAGGTATGCGCCGGGCACAGCGCGGGAGGAGCGTCGGCGCTCCAGGTGCGGAGAGCCTAGTGGAGAAACTCATCATTGGGCGGCCGGAGTTCGAGGATTTTGCGGATGGAGGTCGACACGCGCCGCCGCGTGTTGCGGCCGGTCCAGAGCGCTCAGGGGTCGACGAGGTGTCGGCGTTGCGGCGGTCGGAGCCCGTTGTCTCACGCATCGAGGTTCAATGGCGGGATCGAGGGGCACTATGATCAATGGGTCGTGTACTTTGAGTATTCAGAGACACCGACGGGGCGACCGGGGCGATCTCGCGCGGGTCGCGGGCAGCCGTGAGGGTGGCGGTCGTGCGGCCGCGAAGGCGCGAAATCGCGGATCGCTCCCCGGGATTTCGCCGCCCATGCGGGCTCGCGGCGCGGGTGTGTTACCTTCTCTCGGCAACAGCGCGCTGGAGAACCCCGTCCAGGCCCCTGTGGGGCGTCGCTCGTTTGCGAGATCGCATGACCGCGGCAAGCCGATCCTCGACCTCCCCAGACCTCATGCTCGGTCGCACCGTCGGCACGCACTACGTCGTGCAGCAGCTCCTCGGGCGCGGTCGTCGGAGCACCACCTATCTGGCCGAGCACCGCACCCTGCACCGACGGGTGGTGGTCAAGCTGCTGGATGTGCCGTGGGCCGGCGATCCAGAGGCCGTGGCCCGCTTTGAGGCGGCCGCGCGCTCCCTCAGCACGATGGAGGCGCCGAACGTCGCGGCGGTGATCGACTTCGGGCGGGAGGGCGGTCGCGGGGTCTTCGTCGTCAACGAGCTGGCCGAGGGCGAGACGCTGGAGAAATTTCTCGTCCGCGAGGGGCCGCTGCCGGTGGAACTGTTCGTGCCGATCGCCTCGCAGATCCTCAAAGGGATCGGCGCGGCGCACACGCGGGGGCTCTTCCACCTCGACTTGAAGCCGGCAAACGTGATGATCTGCAGCGACGGGGATCGCGGGCAGGTCAAGATCCTCGATTTGGGCCTGGTCCAGCTCTTTGAAGGGCATGTGAGCGGGGTCGAGGCGCCCGTAGTCGGCGACCCGGCGTACCAGGCGCCCGAGCAGATCACGCAGCGGCCGCTCGACTCTCGCACCGACACCTATGCGCTCGGCTGCCTCTTCTATCGGATGCTGAGCGGTAAGACGCCCTTCTCCGGCAATGACGCGCAGATCCTCTATAGCCAGGTGCACGACGAGCCCAAGCGGCTGGCTGCGGTGATGCCGGCGGGCGCGAGCGTCTCCGAGGACTTGGCGGAGCTGATCCTCGATTGTATTCACAAGGACGCGGACGCGCGCCCCGTCGACGCCAATGAGATCGTGGAGCGGTTGATCGACGCGGTCCCCGCGGCGCTGTTCCGCTTACCGGTGCCAGCGCCGCTCGGCGCAGAGCCTGAGGAGGAGGCGGCTGCGCCGGTGATCATGCCGGTGAGCTCGCGGCCGCCGCCGCCTCGACCGGCGCCGCCGGTGCGGGCGGTGACGCTGCCCGTCGAGGCAGATCCGGCGGATGAGTCGAGCTCGATGCGCCGCGTCGCGCCGGTGATCGGCGCCTTGGCGATCTCAGAGCCGGTGGCCGGACGTAGCGGCTGGAACTTGCAGGCCGAGGAGAGCCCGGCCCCGACGGCGGCGACGACCGCGAAGAGCGGCGGAGGCGGCTGGGTGGTCGTGCTGCTGCTCATGGCGCTCGGCGGCTTGGCCGCGCTGTACTTCTTGCGCCCCGATCTGTTGGGGCTGGCGGCGCAGCCGCAGCCGACCCGCCCGCCTGTCTCCGCGCCTGCGGCGGCGCCGGTGGTGGCGGCGGCCGATTCGGAGCTCGCGCGCCTCTTGAGCGCCGCGCAGGCGAGCGAAGCTGCGGGCGATCGGACCGGCGCAGAGGCTGGCTACCGGAAGGTGCTGGCGATCGATCCCAGCCACGCCGGCGCGCAGCAGGCGTTGGCGGCGTTGGCTGCCCGGACGGCGCCCAGCGAGAGCGCGGGCGAGGTCGCTGTCGTTGACGCGAGCGCGGGCGCAGCGAGCGTAGGGGCCGAGGCGAGCGCGGGCGAGGCGAGCGCGGGCGAGGCGAGCGCGGGCGCGAACGAGCCGGCCGGCGAGAGCGCGGGCGAGGCGAGCGCGGGCGCGAACGAGCCGGCCGGTGAGAGCGCGGGCGAGGCGAGCGCGGGCGCCAATGAGCCGGCGGGCGAGAGCGCGGGCGAGGCGCCTGCGCCAGCGGGCGTGACCGCGTGGGTCGAATTCAAGGTCGCGCAGGCTGGGACCGTGATGCTCGACGGCAAGTCCGTAGGATCCGCGCCGGGTAAGGTCGCGCTGCCGCTCGGCAAGCAGGCGGTGCGGATCGAGGCGAAGGGGTTTATGCCGTGGGAGAAGACGATCACGGTGGTCGAGGGGATGGCGCCGGTGAAGGTGACGATGAAGCGCCGACGCGCCCCGGGTGATCCCGTGAACTTCGAATTCAACGAGGACGACGGCGTGCCGACGTCGCTGCAGATCAAGAAGTAGGCGCGCCGCAGGGGGCGGCGAGGGCGCGATCGATCGCGCCCTCGAGGTCGCGGCCGGGCCAGGCCCACAGCGCGGCGAGGCCGGCGGCGGCGGCGGCCTCGCAGTTGGCGGCGGTGTCGTCGATGAAGAGGCTGCCTCTTGGGACATGCTCGAGGAGCCGGGCGAAGAAGGCCGGCTCCGGCTTGGCGACGCCGAGCTGCGAGCTGAAGAGCCAGGCGTCGACGCGGCGGAGCGGGCCCGGGCTCGCGCGCAGGTGATCGGCCCAGCGGGCGTAGAGGTTGCTGGCGACGAGCAGGCGGTGGCCGCCGGCGTGCAGGCGCTCCAGCAGCTGCGCGCGGTCGGGGCGGAGGGCGAGCAGGCGGCCGGGCGCTAGCTCGCGCCAGGATGGTTCGGCGAGCACGCCGATGAGATCAAAGACGATCGCGGGGGGCATACGCGGCGGTCAGGGCGGTCAGAGCAGGCCGAAGCGGAGCAGGTGCGCCCGGCTGTGCTCCCAGAGGTGGGCGAGGATCGCTTGGGCGGCGGCGTCGAAGCGCTCGGCGTTGGCGTGGAGCTCGCGGTAGTCGGGGTCGCGGGCGCGCTCGGCGTGGCTGAGCAGGTCGAGGCGGCGGCGGCGCGCTGGATCGGCGAGGGCGCCGAGGAAGCGGTCGTAGCTGGCGCAGAGCGGGGCGCAGAGGCGCGCGCCGCCGAGCGCGCTGATCCCGAGGATGACGCGGGCGAGGGGCGGGTCGCCGAGGTGGGCGGCGATCAGCGGCTCGCGGGCGTCGTCGTCCGGCTGCTGCGCGGCCCAGCAGAAGAGGACGAGGTTGGCGAGGTGCCAGAGCTTGCGCGAGTGGCGGAGCTTGAGGTTGCGCAGCGCCCAGGCCTTGCCGACGACGTCGACCTTGAAGCGGTAGTCGACGCAGACGGTGCGATAGTAGCGCTGGAGGTCGTTGCTGAGGGCGCTGAGGTAGCGGCCTCGGGCGATGGTGTCTCGGGTGTAGGCGCCGAAGAGGGCGTCGACGGCGGCGCGGGCCTGGGCGGGCTCGGCGAGCCAAGCGCCCTCGGTGAGCAGGAGGGCGCGGTAGGTGAGGTGCTCGTTGCTGTCGCCGTGGCCGCCGATCTCGCCGAGCAGGGCCTCGAGGGCGAGCGGGCGGCGGAAGGTCTTGTCGGCGACGTCGAAGCCGAGCGCGCGCAGGCGGTCGACGGCGCGGGGGCGCGCCCGCTCGGCGGCGTCGTGATCGCAGGCGCCGCGGCGGTAGACGACCGCGAGGTCGAGGTCGCTGGCGGGGGAGGCCTCGAGGCGGCCGAGCGAGCCGAGGGCGAAGATCGCTAGGCCCTCCGGCCATGTCTCTTGGGACAGGTCATGACGGGCGGCGCAGAGGCGCGCCCACGAGCCGGCGGCGGCGGCGAGCAGGTGCGGCCCGTCCGCGGCGGCGAGGCCGACCTGGGGGAGCAGCGCGGCGTAGTCGACGGGGGCTCTCACGGCTGGGAAACCTCGGCGCGGGCGCTCATAGATCGGGCGCCTCGAGGGGCGGGGCGTCGTCGCCGCTGAGCCCGTCGCTGAAGCCGGGGAGCACGAGCTGGCTGTGGCTGTGGCGCGGCACGAGCACGAGGACCTGGCGCTCGTGGCGGTAGCGCTGCGGCCACGCCTCGATCGGCAGGCCATCGGCGCCCGGGATGACGCTGCGGTCGAGGAAGTAGCGCTTGCGGGCGCGACGGAGGAGGAAGGGGCCGAGGCCCTGCTGGATCAGGCGGTAGCGGCTGTCCCCGCCGGAGGAGAGGCCGCTGGCGTGGGCTTGCTCGTCGACGAGGTGGGCGAGCGCTCGATCGTCGAAGGCCTCGAGCTGCTCGAAGACGCTGCGATCGAAGCGGCCCTCGACCGCGGCGGAGAGGCCGGCTTCGCAGAGGATGTTGGAGGGGAGGTTGATGATGTCGCCGTAGACGCGATCCTTGAGGGCCCAGAAGCGATCGAGGTGCGGTAGCGCCTCGGCGGCGATCCAGAGGCGGCCGCGGCGGAGGAGGAAAGGGGCGCTCGGCAGGCGCAGGCCGGGGATCCGAAAGGCGCGCGCGGCCCGGGTGATGCCGTCGAGGGTGTCGAGGTTGATCGGGGCGCGCAGCAGCGCGGCGAGGGGGGCGAGCTCGGGGTCCTGCTGCTCGCCCTGGACGATCGACCAGGTGCGCTCAGGATCGACGCCGGCGGCGAGCAGGTCAGGCCGCAGCGAGCGGGCGGCGGGGATCGGGCCGTCGCCGAGGATCAGCCAGCGAGAGATGACGTGGTGATCGACGCCGAGGGCGCGCTTGAAGCCGGGCTCAGCGGCGTGGGAGAGCGGGTAGTGGCCGATGTCGTGGAGCAGGCAGGCGGCGACGAAGACGCGCTTGGCCTCGCCGCTGAGCTCGATCGACTCGGCGAGGTCGAGGCCGAGCGCGGCGACGCCGAGGGAGTGCTGGAGGCGATCAGGGGCGCGCGCGCTCTGCGGGTGGCGATCGAGGGTGCCGAGGAACGAGATCCGGCCGAGGCGGCGCAGCCAAGGCGAGGCCAAGAGGCGGGCCCCGAGGAGGCCGCGGAGGCGGGCTGAGGTGGCGACCACGAGCGCGCCGAGCGTACCACGGGCGCGCCCCCGAGCGCGGGATCGGGCGCGGCCTCAGCCAGGGTCTCGGGGGCGGAGGGCCGGAGATGGCGTTGCCAGGCGGCGCGGGATCGGGCAATGCATGGCGGCCATGTCCGCGCCTGCACCGACGAATTTCTGGTTGATGAAGAGCGAGCCGGAGGCGTTCTCGATCGGCGATCTGAGGTCCGCAGGGCGCGCGCCGTGGGACGGGGTGCGCAACTATCAGGCCCGAAACTTCATCCGCGACCAGATGAAGGTCGGCGATCTGGCGCTCTTCTACCGCTCGAACGCGTCGCCGCCGGGGGTGGTCGGCGTCGCGCGGGTGGCGAGCGCGGCGCGTCCAGATCCGACGGCGCTGGATCCCAAGCACGCGGGCTTTGATCCGCGCTCGGATCCGCAGGCGCCGCGGTGGTTCCTGGTGGATGTGGAGTTCGTCGAGGAGCTGGCGGCGCCGGTGAGCTTGGCGGCGCTCAAACAAGACCCGGCGCTGAAGGACATGCTGGTGGTGCAGAAGGGGCAGCGCCTGAGCGTGCAGCCGGTGACCGCGGGGGAGTTCTCGCGGGTGCTCGAGCTGGGCAGGGCGACGGGGTCGGGATGAGCTGGCTGAAGAGGCAGGTCGGTGGCGACGCGCTCTAGCCGGCGATCCGCAGCTTCGGGGCGATCCCGCCGGCTTCGCCGATCATGCGGAGGACCGCGTCGACCCAGTGAGGCTCGCTGTTGAGGCCAGGGACCAAGCGGAGGGCCTCGCCGCCGGCGGCGCGGAAGTCTTCGTCGGCGCGCATGCCGATCTCTTCGAGGGTCTCGAGGCAGTCGGCGACGAAGGCAGGGCAAAAGACGGCGACCCGGCGGACGCCGCGGCGGGCGAGCTCGGGCAGGACTTCGTCGGTGTACGGACGGATCCAGGGGGTGCGGCCGAGCCGCGACTGGAAGCAGGTGGAGACGCCAGCAGGATCGAGGCCGAGGCGGGCGATCAGGGCGCGTGAGGTGGCGTAGCACTGGGCGCGGTAGCAGCTGCGGTTGGCGTCGATGATCGCGTCGCAGCAGCCGCTCTGGCGCAGGCAGTGCTGGCCGCTGGGGTCGCTCTTGTGCATGTGGCGCTCAGGCAGGCCGTGGTAGGAGAAGACGACGTGATCCGGGCGCAGCTCGTTGAGGATCGGGGCGCCGCGCTGGGCGAGGGCGTCGATGAAGCTGGGGTGGTCGTAGAATGGGGGGACGACCCAGAGGTACGGGGTGTTCCAGAGCTCTCCGGCGGCCTTGTAGAGGGCCTCCAGGGTCGATCCGGTGGAGGAGGCGGCGTAGTGCGGGTAGAGGGGGAAGACGAGCAGGCGATCGCAGCCGCGATCACGCAGGGCGCGTAGGCCGTCGGCGAGGCTAGGCGCGCCGTAGCGCATGGCGAGCGCGACCTCGCTCTCGGGGAGGCGCTCCTGGACGGCGGCGGCGAGGGCCTTGCTGTGGACGAGCAGCGGCGAGCCTTCGGGGGTCCAGATCTTGCGGTAGGCCTCGGCGGAGCGGGCAGGGCGCAGGCGGAGGATGATGAGGTGTAAGAGGATCCAGCGGGCGACCGGGTGGATGTCGATGACCCGCGGATCGGCGAGGAACTCGGCGAGGTAGCGGCGCACCTCGGGCGCGTGAGGGGCGTCAGGGGTGCCGAGGTTGACGAGGAGGACGCCGAGCTTCACGGGGGCGGTCATGCGCGGTGCTATGGTGTCGCCGGTCGCGCGCGGGCGCAAGGCGCGAGGAGGTGGGCGTGTGATCCCTGAGCTGCCGAGCTCGCTCGTGGTCGATGAGGATCGGGTCGATCTGTGGTGGATCGATCCGCGTGAGATCCGGGATCCGGAGGCGCTCGAGCGCCTCGCCGCGTGGTTGAGCGCGGACGAGGTGGCGCGGCGCGGACGCTTCGTCTTTGAGCGGCATCGCCATGACTTCTTGATCGCGCGGGCGCTGGTGCGGGGGGTGCTCGCGCGCTACACAGGGATCGAGCCGGCGGGGCTGCGCTTCTCCGCGGGGCCGCACGGGCGGCCAGCGCTGGCGCCAGGGTGCGCGGGCGCGGCGGCGGGGCTGCGCTTCAACCTGTCGCATACGGAGGGGCGGGCGGTGTTGGCGGTGGCCTGCGACGAGATCGGGGTGGACGTGGAGGCGAGCGCGCGCAAGGGGGAGCCGGCGAAGATCGCGGAGCGCTTCTTCGCGCCGGCCGAGGTGGCGGCGCTGCGCGGGCTGGTCGACGAGGCGGCCCAGCGCGAGCGCTTCTTCGCGTACTGGACGCTGAAGGAGGCGTACATCAAGGGGGTCGGGGTCGGGGTCGGCTTGGGGCTCGATAATTTTTGGTTTGATCTGGGACGAGCTGATCCGACCGACGTGAGCGCTGCGCCGGCGGGGGCCGATGGTTGGTCGACGATCGCCGCGACAGGCGATCAGATCCGCTTCGCGCCAGGCTTCGCGGACGACCCTTCGGCGTGGTTCTTCACCAAAATGTCCCTTGGTTCAGGATTTCCGGGGGCGATCGCGGCGCGTCGGCCAGGGCGAGCGGCGCCGACGGTGCGGGCGCGGGCGGCGGCGCTGGGGCGACGCGGGCTGGGCTGAGGAGATCCTCGACGATGTGTCGGTACCGCCGGTGGCGCTGGTACGGCGCCGGGCGATCCGTGCGTCGACGCGCGCGAACGAGCGCCCCTGCCCGGACGGGATGGCGTGCGCGCAGGGGTTTGGCGGCGGGAAGCCGCCGTCGGCTTTGTGGCCGCACTGAGCGGCGTGATCGCCTACCAGGCGCTGACAGACATGATCATCGAGTCCGGGTTGTTGCCGCCGCAGCAGCCGGTGGTCTGGTCGTTGTCCTCGACCGCGCGGAGCTCGATCGCGGCGCACTTGCGCGGGGTGAAGGTGACCTTGCAGCCGTTGCTCATCGCCGAGTCGATGCACTGCTTGCCGTTGGTGACGATCGTGCCGGCCTTGACGCCGTCGCAGTAGATGTCCCAGGAGCCGGCGCAGACGTTGGTGCTCGCGTAGGTGGTGATCCCGACGTTCTGGACGCAGGTCTCGGCGCCCGAGCAGGTGATCGCCTCGCCGAAGCTCTGGAAGTTCTGGCCGTCGGCGTTCCAGTTCCAGACGTCTTGGTCGCAGGGGTTGCCGTTCCAGCAGCCAGAGGCGCTGTCGAGGGACATGTTGTTGAGGGGCGCGCGCTGGCCGCTGGGCACGCACTGGTTGTTCTTGCACATGTTCGTGCAGGTGTCGTCGTTGTTGCTGTTGCCGTCGTCGCACTCCTCGCCGGCCTGGATGAAGCCGTCGCCGCACTTGGCGCTCTTGCACATGTTCGTGCAGGCGTCGGTGTTGGACTGGTTAGCGTCGTCGCACTCCTCGCCGGCTTGCACGTGGCCGTCGCCGCACTTGGCGTTGAGGCAGAGGGCGGTGCAGGCGTCGGTGTTGATGTCATTTCCGTCGTCGCACTCCTCGCCGGCTTGGACGAGGCCGTCGCCGCAGGAGGGGGGCGCGCACTTGGTGGTGCACTCGTCGTCTTCCTCGTCGTTGCCGTCGTCGCAGGCTTCGACGCCCTCTTGGACGAAGCCGTCGCCGCAGGCGGCGAGCTCGCAGGCGCTCAAGCACGCGTCGGTGTCGTCGTCGTTGCCGTCGTCGCAGGCTTCGACGCCCTCGTGGACGAAGCCGTCGCCGCAGGCGGCGGCCTTGCAGGTGTCGAGGCAAGCGTCCGCGTTGTCCGGGTTGGCGTCGTCGCACTCTTCGACGCCGTCGTGGACGAAGCCGTCGCCGCAGGCGGCGGTCTTACACTCGGCGGTGCAGGCGTTGGCGTCGCCGTTGCCCCGCCCGTCGTCGCACTCTTCGCCGGCCTCGAGGACGCCGTTGCCGCAGGCGGGCGGCATGACGCTGGTGTCGCTCTCGGTGCCTGGGTCCGTGTCCGTGACCGCGTTGGTGGTCGAGGTGGTCGTTGTGCTCGAGGTCGTGGCGTCGTCGGTGGTGCCGACGGTCGTGTCGGTCGTGCTGGGGTTGGTGGTTGTGGTTGTGGCGGTGGCGGTGAAGCTGGTGTCACTCTGACCGCTGTCGCCGGAGCACGCTGTGAGGGCCGCGAGAAGGGCGATGGGCGCCTGCATGCGGCGGATCCGGCCGCGGAGCGCTGTCACGATAGAGATGTGCATTTGTTCATGGTGCACTCAGCAGCGGTCGCGGCGTCAAGCGGCAGGGCGAGCGCCGCCTGATCGCGCGGTGTTGATCACTCGCGGTCACCGGCGACGAGCTCAGGGAGCGGCCGCGCGCGCCCTCGCTCGAACTCGCCCGCGCGCAGGCGGCGGATGTAGGAGCGGTAGGCCTTCATCGCGGTGCCGCCGAAGATGAGCATGATCGGGATGTTGACGACCAGCATCACGCCGGTGCCTAACGAGGTGAGGTTGTCGAGCTCGGTCTCGGTGGTGATGAAGCCGAGGCAGGCGACGACGATCGCGGCGCAGTAGAAGATCTTGTAGGGGATGACCCAGCGGGCGCCGGCGATGTAGATGACGCCCTGCTCGCCGTAGTAGGACCAGGAGATCATGGTCGAGATCGCGAAGAGCCAGGAGGCGAAGATCACGAGCCACTTGCCGAGGCCAGGGTGCACGCGATCAAAGGCGTGGCTGGTGAGGGCGGCGCCGACGTAGTCGCGGTAGAGATCGGGGCTGACGGCGACGGGGGCGGCAGGGCCGTCGACCGGGGTCCACTGGATCGCCCACCCGGCGGCGCCGTCAGGGGCAGGGGTGACGGTGCCGGTGATCCGGCGGAGGGCGGTGCCGGTGGCCTTCTCCACGTCGGTGAAGCGCGCGATCAGGAAGACGCCGTCGCCGGCCTTCCACGGGCCGCTGATGGCCTCGGCGGCGGGGAGCTTGGGCGGGACCTCGGTCGGCTCGGGGGCCCAACGCGCGCCGCCGTCGGGCGCGGTGGCGGCCGCGACGATCGCGGGCGGCGCGGCGAAGTGAGCCTCTCCGTCGCGGTTCCAGGCGCCGCTGGTGAGGATCACGAGGGATGTGAGGGTGGAGACGACGATGGTGTCGATGAAGGGCTCGAGGCCGGCGACGACGCCCTCGCGCACCGGCTCGTGGGTCTTGGCGGCGGCGTGGGCGATCGGCGAGGATCCCTGGCCGGCTTCGCTCGAGAAGAGGGCGCGCTTCATGCCCCAGAGAAAGGCGAAGCCGACGGTGGCGCCGACGAAGGCGCCGCCGGCCTCGGCGGGGTTGAAGGCGGCGGCGAAGATGAGGCGGAAGACGCCCGGGATCTCGGCGTAGTTGACGGCGAGCACGTAGAAGGCGGCGATCAGGTAGACGGCGCACATCGCCGGGACGACGCGGCCGGCGACGGCGCCGATCCGCTTGATGCCGCCGAGGATGACGAGGCCGACGAGCACGGCCTGGATCGCGCCGACGAGGGGGCCTGGGATGCCGAGGCCGTCCTCGGTGACGACGGCGACGTTCCACGCCTGGAACATGTTGCCGCCGGTGATGGTGGCGATCAGGAGGGTGACGCAGAAGAGCGCGCCGATCGCTCGACCGAGCCCGCGGAGGCGCGGGTTGCGGCGGGCGAGGCCCTCCTCGACGACCCACATCGGCCCGCCGTGGGGCTCGTCCGGATCGCTGGTGTCGCGGAAGAGCATGGCTTGGGTGACCTCGGTGGTCTTGAGGGCCATGCCGACGACGCCGATCACCCACATCCAGAACATCGCGCCGGGGCCGCCGAGGGCGATCGCGACGGCGACGCCGCCGATGTTACCGAGGCCGACGGTCGCGGAGAGGGCGGCGGAGAGCGCCTGGAAGTGGTTGATCGCGCCTGGGTCGCCGCTGTCGTCGTAGCGGCCGCGGATCACCGCGACGCCGTGGGTGAGCGCGTGATACTGGCAGAAGCCGCTCCAGAGGGTGAAGAGCACGCCGACGCCGAGCACCGCGTAGAGGATCGACTCGTGCCAGAGGACGTCGTTGATCGCGGTGAGGACGTGGTTGAATGTGCTGATGAATTCGTCCATGACCGAGCCGGCCGCCATGATGGCGCACTGAGCGCCTGACGTCGACCCGATCTTCCACGCACGCGGCCCGCAGCGGCGGCGCCGCGGGCCTTGGCGCGAGCAGGGCCGCTAGGAGCGGCTCACTGCGGGATGACCTCGAGGTCGAGCCCGCCCGGGTACCAGTAGGAGCCCGCGCTCTGGACGCCGTAGACGGAGATCCCGACCTTGACGTCGGCGCTGACGCGGTGCGTGCCGTCGCCGGCGTTGGAGAGCGGGACGTGGGCGACCTGGAAGCCCGTCGCGCCGATCGGCTTCCAGGCGTTGACGGGGGCCATGTCGACTTGGACGACCGCGTTCAGCGGGGCGATGATGTCGACAAAATTCGCGGCCCAGTTCTTCTCGGCGAAGAAGAGGTAGCTGGTGCGGTACTGCTCGGTCGGCACGGTGAGCAGCATCGACGGATCCGAGGTGCCGAAGCCGGCGCTCTGGCCGACCATGTACTGGGCGACGAGGATCTTCTTGTCGGCGGAGACCTTGAAGGCGGCGGTGGTCATGCTGAGCTGCACGAAGTCGCCAGCGTTGACGAGCACCTTCTGCACGCCTTGGTCAGGCTCAAAGGTGAGCGTGGTGTTGGGCTCGCTGGCGATCACGCGGACCATCTGCGCCTTGTCGAGGTTGTTGTTGGGGACCTGCACCGGCGGGACGACGATGTACTCCTTGGCGAGCGTGTCGATCGGGAACATCGCCTCCTCGAGGTGATCGCAGGCGGTGATGTTGGCGGGGATGTTGGTGCAGTCGTGGCCGCCGAAGACCTCGATCGGCTTGTCAGCGCTGACGATCGTGCCGGTCGGATCGCCGTTGGCCGAGGAGATCACCTGGAGCACGTCGCCCTCGTCGAGCTTGATGACGCCGGTGCCGGCGGCTGAGACGCCCGCGCCGGCCTGGATCAGCTTGCCTGTGGCAGAGGGGGCGAGGGTCACCGTGGTGTCGTCGAGGCGGGCGACGACCGCGTAGAAGCTGGGGTAGGAGCTCCAGTGCGGCCAGGTGGCGACGAGGTAATTGTCGCCCCAGGTGTTGACCGGGAGCAGCAAGGAGGCGTCGTTGGTGAAGGTCGCATTGAGCGGGTTGAACTGGTAGACGGTGACGGGGTTGTTCGAGCGGACGCGGTAGGCGCCGTCGACGACCTTGACCGTAGGACCTGTCCCCTTGGTCAGCTCGTTCACCCAGGGCAGGACGATCGTCTTGACCGAGTTGGCGGCGACGTCCGTGACCGAGACGGTGTTGGCGCCGCGGGTGATCGTGACCTTGGCGGTCTGGTTGGCGGTGTTGGCGACGGCGACCGCGAACACGTAGGTGGGCGCGGTGTTGTAGGCGTCGATCTGCTGGGTGACGGAGGCGTAGTAGTCGCAGCCGACGTAGCTGAGGCCGAGGTTGGCGCAGGTGCCGGCGCAGCCGCCTTGATCGGCGTCGCAGACGAGGCCCTGGAGGTCGTCGCAGGTGTCGCCCGCGATCCAGGCGTCGCCCATGCCGCTACAGACCTGCACCTGCTTGCCGTCGCACTTGACCGACCCTGGCAGGCAGAGCACGCAGCCGAGGCCGCCTTGACACTCGTCGGCGCACAGCTCCTCGGAGCTGTAGCCGCCCATGCCGTCGCACACCTTGGCGGTGTCGCCGTCGCAGATGACGGTGTCCTTGGCGCAGGGCGGATCGCCGGTGGTGCCGTCGGTGGTGCCGTCGGTGGTGCCGTCGGTGGTGTCCCCCGTGGTCCCCTCCGTGGGATCGACGGCGGTGGTGGAGGTGGTCGGATCGGTGTCGGCGGTGGTGGAGGTGGTGGGATCGGTGTCGGCAGTGGTCGCCGTGGTGGTGCCAGGGCCGCTGCTCTCGGTGCCGGCGGTGGTGTCCGCGGTGGTGCCGGCGGTGGTGCCGGCGGTGGTGCCGCTCGTGGTGGAGGTGGTGCCCACGCTGGTGTTGGTGGTACTGGTGCCGGTGTTGGTGTCCGTGCCGCCGCTGTCGTCGCCCGTGCAGGCGGCGAGGGTGAGGACCATGGCGGCGGAGAGTCGAGGTAGGCGTGAGCTCATAAAGCTGAGTTATCACGGCCGACGCTCGTCGAGCCGCGTCGCGCGCGCGATCTCGCTCACGCAGCGGGGCTTCGTGTGAGGATCAGCCGGCGGGCTTGGCGGGGGCGTCGGGGCGGACGCCGTGGGGGACCTCGACGCGCTCGCCGATGGTGACGCGGTGGCGGCCGAACTGGAGGGCGGTGACCTTGATGAGCAGATCCGCGTACTCCCAGCGGGCCTCGAAGGCTTGCGCGGGCGGGAAGTGGACCTTGCCGCCTTCGTCCGGGCGCGGGAGCTCGCCGACGCGGCCGGTGGGGGGGCCGTAGGTGGCGCTGAAGGCGGCGACGGCGTCCTCGAAGTCGGCGAGGGCGGCGGCGTGGTCGTCGTGGGTGCGCTGGTAGGAGGCGTGGCGCAGCGGTAAGTCGTCGCTGTCGAGGACGAGCAGGAAGCGGCCGGTCGAGGTGGGACGCGGGCGATCGCTGAGCACCGCGGCGGGGGTGTCGGGGCAGCTGAAGCGGATCTGCGGGTTGCCCTCGCGCTTGCTCTTCTTCTTGACCCACGAGGCGGAGGAGACGGCGTCCTCGCCGCGCTCGGCGGCCTTGGCGAGCTCGGCCTCGCGCTTCTCCTGCATGAGGGCGCGGATCGAGGTGTCTTTGCAGGTGAGGCCGAGGCGCTTGGTGTGCGCTTGCACGTCGGCGTAGGTGGCGGCGCCGAGATCGAGGCCGAAGGCGCGCGCGCTGGGGGCCCTGGGGCCCGCGCTGGGCTCGCGGAAAGACGGCGGCGCGGGCGCAGCTTCGGCGGCGTCCGCCTCTTTGCGGCCGCAGGCGGCGGTGGAGATGAGGGCGAGGGCGAGCGCGAGGGCTGATGGCTGCACGGCGGGCCTAAACTAGCAGCCATCGCCAGAAGTCGACACTTCTGCGGCGCGGCGATCGCAGCGCTGTCGCTGACGCAGACGGAGCCGCAGCGCGGCGTCAGCCTCGAAGCGCTGGGTGTGGCCACGGCGGGCGCGCAGGGTGCGGCGCTTGTGGCGATGGTCGCGGCCGTCGTGGAGGTCGACGCGGAGCAGCCCGCCGCCGCGGGGGGCCTGGGCGCACTCGCCTGGGATGATCCGGGCGTCGCCGACGGAGAGGGTGAGGGGGCGATCAGGGTCGGCGATGAGGCAGACCCGGGCGGGTTCGCGAGGCTCACAAGCGCGCGCTGCGGTCCGCTGCCAGCCGCTGCGCGGGGCGCAGGCGACGAAGAGGAGGGCGAGCAGGAGGGGCGTGAGGTGGAGGAGGGCGCGGGTCGGCGCGCGCTTGTGGCACACTGCGCGGCGATGGCCCGGCGGCGCCGCCCGAATGTCCCGAGCAAGCCGATCCAGATCGGGCCGGCGATCTGGTCGCTGGTGCGCACACATGTGCCGGAAGATACCATCCAGATCCTGCGGATCCGCGAGATCTGGCCGAAGGTCGCGAACCGCGCGTTGACCGAGCACGCGTGGCCGGCGGCGCTGCACGGCGACGAGCTGGTGATCGACGTGCAGGACAGCCAGTGGCTGCACGAGCTGACGTATATGCGGCAGGCGCTGCTGCAGAAGCTGGCGCTGCTGTGCCCGCACCTGCCGCTGAGCCGCCTGCGCCTGCGCTTGGCGAGCCGCGATCGGCCGCCGATGCCGCGGCGTTTGGAGCTGCCGCCGGCGCCCCCGTCGATCCCGCCGCCGCTCGCGGGCCCGCTCGAGCCGGCGACGGTGGCGGCGATCGAGGGCCTGCAGGACCACGAGCTGCGGGCGCTGCTGACCCGACGGCTCGAGGAGATGCGCGCTCCGGCGCGGTGACGAGCTGCGCCGCGCTCAGCGGCCGCGCGCGGCGAGGGCGAAGGCGCGGCGGCGCTGCGACTCTTGTTCGTCGCGCTGATCGCTGGCGATGAGGCGGGCGGCGGTGAGGTGCAGGGGGAGGCGGAGCTGCGGATCGCCGAGATCGGCGGCGAGGCGGCTGAGCAGGGCGGGGAGGTAGCGGACGAGATCCGAGCGGCGGGCGGCGGCCGAGCCGGGGCTGCTGGGGACGATCGCGGCGATCAGCGCGCGGGCGGCGTCGGGGCGATCTCGGAGGGCGGCGAGGGCGAGGGCGAGGGCGCCGCGCTCGTCGTCGGCGGCGCTGAGCTGGGCGGCGAGGCGCTCAGCGAGGAGATGGCCGTCGGGCCAGGTCGGTGGGCGCCGCGGGCGCGGCAAGGCGACCCCGAGGGCGGGCGGGGCGCCCTCGCCGCCGCGGAGCTCGAGCAGGCGGGCGCGCGCGCGGGCGAGCTCGTGCGGGAGCTGGTGCGCCTCGAGGGCGCCGAGCAGGAGCGACTCGGCGAGGTCGAGGCCGAGGGCGCTGGCTTCGCCGATCGTCCGCTCGAGCGCGAGGTCGTAGGAGCCGTGGTCGATGAGGCGATCGAGCTCGTCGGGGAAGGAGAGCTCGCGCTCGGCGGCGAGGTGATCGATGGGATCGATGGGATCGAGATCGGCAGGAGGGGGGCCGGCGCTGGCGGCGAGGGCGGCGTCGATCCGCTGGCGTGGGCCGCCGCGGAGGACGTAGCGGCGGCTGCGGTGGCGCTCGCTGGCGAGTAAGGCGTCGTCGCCGTGGTGGGGGCTGCGCTCGACCGCGAGCAAGGTGCGAAAGAGGCGGAGCTCGCTGGCGCGGACGAGCCCCTCGAGGCCGGCGACGCGGCGCTGCCAGTACATGGTCGACAGCTCGCGCTGGTAGTAGAGGGCGCGGCCGGCGAGCAGGCGGGCGAAGGGGGGGAGCGGGCCGGCGTCGGCGAGGCCGAGCTGCTCGTAGGCCTCGCCGTGGATCCGCGCGAGCAGGGCGGTGGCCTGGGCGCGCCGGTCGTAGGGGGCGTCGCTGGTGTAGCGCAGGCGGAGCGCGAGCAGCGCTTGGCTGAGGGCGGCGTCGCCGATCGGTGAGAGCTGAGCGCTGACAGGATCGGCGAGGTGCTCAGGCTGGGGGGATCCGGGGCGATCGAGGGCGACGAGCCGGGCGATCCCCTGGAGATCCGGGGCGGCGGCGAGGCGCGGGATGAGGGCTGCGACGGCGGCGGTCGTGTCGGCGGCGAGCAGCTCGGCGCGGAGATCAAGGGGGGCGCTCGGGCGCTCCAGGCAGAGCAGCGGGGCGAGGGCGGGATCGCTGCAGAGAGGATCAGGTGCGGCCGCGGAGGCGAGCGCGAGCGCGAGGGGGAGGGCGAGGGAGAGCATGCTGCGGAGCTCGGCGAGGCCGCTCGGCGCGGCTACTCGTCGACGAAGCGGCGGATGACCTCGCGGATCCGATGGACGCCGCCCATGTCTCGGGCGACGAACTCAACGCCAGGTCCGTCGGGGTTGTCGTTGTTGCGGACGACCGCTTGCAGCTCGAGGGGGCGGGTGCTGCCGGGCGGCGCGATCTCGACGATGATCTCCTCCGCGATCTCGAGGGGCTCGGGGGTGAGGAGCAGCGCGCCTGCCTCAGAGATCTCGGAGACGCTGGCGGCGACGAAGTCGGGATCGCGGGCGCGGCGCCAGCGGACCTCGACCAGCACGGGCTGGCGGACGTGCCGGCGGCGCTGGAGCATCGTCTGGTTGCCAGCGGCGACCTCGCGGAGGAAGAGCACCTTGCGCCACTCGCTGCCGGTGCAGCGCAGCACGCCAGCGGCGCGGACGCGGAGGCGCGGGCGGGCGTTCTGCCACTTCTTGCCGATCGCGCGGACGATCATCTTGCCGGGCAAGCCGGTGAAGAAGAGCTCCGCGAGCAGCTCTTCGCCTGGCTCGAAGCGCTCGGTGGTGAAGACCTGGAGGGCGTTGTCCTCGCCAGGCGCGCGGAACGCCTCGAGGAACGCCTCCCCCGAGGGGTAGTGGCAGCGGATCCTTCGCACTGTACGCTCATCCCGGCTCGCTGCCGGCGGCGGATGGTAACGACGCCGGCGAGCCGCTGCAAGCGAGCGGGCTTGTCAGCGGACGATCGATCGGCGAAAAGCGCCAGCGGCGAGCTGATGACGCGAACAGACGGAGACGCGGCGAGCAGCGGCGCGGCCGAGCAGGGGCGGACGCCCCCGCGCGCGGTCGTCCTCATCCCGACATACAACGAACGCGAGAACCTGGCGGGGATCGTCGCGGCCGTGCACGCGGCGGCGCCGACGATGGATGTGCTGGTGATCGACGACGCGAGCCCCGACGGCACCGGCGCGCTGGCGGACGGGCTCGCGGCCGCGGATGGGCGGATCTCGGTGCTGCACCGCGCGGGCAAGGAGGGGCTGGGGCGGGCGTACCTGGCGGGCTTTCGCGAGGTGTTGGCGGATCGGCGCGCCTACAGCCACGTGATCCAGATGGACGCGGACTTCTCGCATGATCCGGCGCGTCTGGGCGCGCTGCTGGCGGCGTGCGCGGACGGCGGCGCGGACGTGGCGGTCGGCTCGCGGTATGTGGAAGGCGGCGCGACGGTCGGCTGGAGCGCGCGTCGGCGCCTGCTCTCTCGTGCAGGTGGGCTGTACGCGCGGCTGATCTTGGGGGTGAAGATCCGTGACTTGACCGCGGGTTATGTCTGCTACCGCAGGGCGGCGCTCGCGGCGCTGCCCCTGGAGAAGATCGCGGCGAGCGGCTACGGCTTCCAGATAGAGATGAAGTACCGCTGCGTGCGCGCGGGCTTGACGGTGCGCGAGGTGCCGATCACGTTCCCCGATCGCCAGCGCGGGGCGTCGAAGATGTCAGCGGCGATCATGATCGAGGCGCTCGCGCTGGTCTGGCGGCTGCGTCGGGCGCGCTGACCTTCCCCTCGCGATCCTGTAAGACTCGGGGGCGATGCCGACTAAGGTCTACCTCTCCAGCGCGGGTCGCCCGGTCGATCCGGAGGACGCGAAGATCTCGGTCTTTGATCGCGGGTTCCTCTATGGCGACAGCGTCTACGAGACGCTGCGTACGGCGGGCGGGCGCTTCGTCGAGATGGGGCGGCACTTGGCGCGGCTGCGGCGCTCGGCGGAGGGGCTGGGGCTCGAGATCGGGTTCGACGATGAGGCGATCCGGGCGGCAGCCGGCGAGACCTGCGCGGCGAGCGGCGAGGTCGACTGCTATGTGCGGGTGATCGTGACGCGCGGCGCGGGCGAGCTGGCGCTGGATCCGCGGCAGGCGGGCGCGCCGCTGCTGGTGATCATCGCGAAGGCGCTGCGGGTGCCGTCGGCGGCGGAGTACGAGCGAGGGATCGCGGCGATGATCGTGGATGTCCGAAAGGTCAGCCGACGCTCGCTCGACCCGACCTTGAAGACCGGGAACTACCTGAACTCGATCCAGGCGCTGCGGCAGGCGACGGGGGCGGCGGCGGACGACGCGATCATGCTGAGCCTGGACGGGGCGGTGGCGGAGGGGGCGACGAGCAACGTGTTCGTGGTCGCGCAGGGGCGGCTGCGCACGCCTTGCTTGCAGACCGGGCTGCTGTCAGGGATCACCAGGACGACGGTGCTGGAGCTGGCGGCGGAGCTGGGGATCGCGGCGGAGGAGGCGACGATCTGGCCGGAGGAGGCCCGGGCGGCGGAGGAGGTGTTCTTGTCGTCGTCGGTGCGCGGCTTGATGCCGGTGACGCGGCTCGACGGGGTGGTGGTGGGCGACGGCGGCATGGGGCCGATCACGCGTCGCTTGCACGAGCGCTACGCGGCCTACGTGGCGGCGATCGCGGCGGGGCGCGGGCGAGCGTAGGGGCGCGTTCGCGAGCGTAGGGGCGCGCGGGCGGCGTCTGCGAGGGCGGGCGGCTGTGGTAGCGTCGGCGGCGGAGGCGTGCGCGTTCGATGAAGCTGACTGTTCGTTTGATCTCCAATGATTCTCGAGTGACGCTGGCTGCGACGCTGATCACGGCGGGCGAGGGGGCGGCGCGCAGCTTCGCCGGGGCGCGCTCGGCCGCGGGCGTGCACCTGTTCCTGGACGGCGATCGCGACTTCCACGTGGTGCTCGACGCGGCGCCCTCGGCGGCGGAGCGGGCGCTGCTGGAGCTGCTGCGCGGGGGGCGGGTGACGCTGCGCTTCAGGGGCGCGCGGTCGACGTTGCGGCGGCGCTTGGCGGCGATCACGGGGGGCGGCGCGGCGCCGGCGCTGCCCGGGGAGGAGGCGCCGGCCGTGGCGAGCGTGGGGCCGCTGGCGCTCACCGCGGCGACGTCTGGCGTGGGGGCGCTGTTCTTGCTGCCGAGCGGGGTGCTGGCGGGGTCGGCGGAGGGGCCGGCGCCGCGGGGGATGGACGCGCTCGAGGTGATGGTGACGGCGGCGCGGTGGGTGTCGTCGCGGCGCACGTCGAGCTTCGAGCGGCTCTTTCCGCCCTCGGCCTTCCACCCGGACGCGCCGATCCGTGAGGAGCGGCTGAGCGCGGCGCAGGCGGCGGTGTTGGTCGATCAGCTCGCGGCGATCGTCGCGGCGGCGGCGGTCGGGCCGGCGGCGGGGGTGGACTCGGCGCAGCTTCGATCGGCGTGCCTGACGGTGTTGGCGCACGTGATCGCGACGGCGGCTCGGGACGCCGAGTTCCGCGCGGCGGCGGACCAAGCGTTCGCGATCATCACGGGGATGATCGCGGCGGAGCACGGCGAGCACGCGTGGCCGGAGCTGCGCGCGCACGCGATCTCGCTGCTGTCGCAGCGAGGGCCGGCGCTGAGCCCGACGCAGCAGGCGGCGGTGCAGGAGCTGCTGCGCGGGATGGTGCGGGGGGCGCCGCCGTATGAGGCGTTGCCAGAGATCTGGCGGTTCGCGCTGTGCGCGGCGCATGACTTCGTGCGCGGCAGCGTGGCCGTGTTGGTCTCGCAGCACGGCTTCAAAGAGGTCGAGGCGCCGAGCGACGCGCCAGCCCCGCCAGGGGCGTTCGGGCGGGCCTACACGGTGGTCGAGGCGCCGTTCGTGGGGCCTAAGGGCGAGCGGATCCAGGTGTTCGCGCGCTCGGCGAGCCCGCGGAATGAGAACTGGGAGATGGGCGAGGAGTACTTCGTCGGGTTGATGATCAACCGCCACGCGAACCTCGGCGCGGCTGATATGACGGCGGCGCTGCTGGAGGTCGAGCAGCGCGGCTACAAGTTGATGTTCAACGCGCAGTGCGCGGGCTTGACGACGCGCTTCGCGATCTCGCGGATCTTCCCGGACGCGGACATCTATTCGTCGTGGGACTCGACGTACTTCCGCACCGGGCCGGACGGGGAGCTGTCGGCGTCGGAGGGGGTGGACTGCTTGGTCGCGGTGCTGCGAGGCATGAGCGCGGGGGAGTCGTTCGCGGCGATCGATCCGCGGATCCGCGCGGCGCAGTGGTACCACCCGCAGAACCGCAACAAGGAGTTCGTGCAGTTCATCGGGCCGGCGAACCCGCTGGTGACGCGCCGCTACGAGGACGTGAACCGCGACGGCAAGGCGGACTTCTACGACGGCTTCTTGGATCTGCGGCTGGTGGAGATCGCGGAGCAGATCCATCGCTCGGCGACGCCGCAAGATCCGGGCGCGGCAGGCTCGCAGATCGCCGGCGCGGCGGCGACAGGGCTCGGCTGGGCGGTCGGCAGCCTGAACCGCGTGACCCAGTACAGCGAGCTGTGGGACGAGATGCCGGGGCAGAGCGCGATCTTCTATGCGTTCCGCTCGGGCGGGTTCTTCAGCGCGGCCGAGCCGCCGCAGGACATCGCGCGCGGCTCAGGGCCGGTGATCGACGTGTCGATCGCGCCGGCGCTGGTCCGTTATCTGCCGGAGGGGCGGAGCATCAGCGCGGAGGTGCTCTTCCACGCGTGGCTGAGCCACAGCGCGCAGGAGCTGAAGCGGCTGCTGTGCGCGGCGGCGGCGTACTGGCAGGCGATCGATCTGGGGCACTTGGGCGGGCGGGCGCCGCTGGATACGCCGCTGGGGCGGCGCGGCGGGCTGCTGATCTTGCTCGCGGGGCTGCTCGAGTTCCCGGCCGACCAGAACATGATCGACGGGCTGTGGGAGATGGCGCTGGCGATGCTGGGGCTGCCGAAGATCTCGCGCTCGCTGGTCCGCCGCTGCATCAACGACGCCGACCACAAGGCGGGGAACTACTACGGATCGCGGCGCGGGATCATCGAGCTGATCGGCGACGGGGTGACGCCGGGGCGCCTGGCTGCGGGGGATCCGCTGGCGTTCGAGCTGCTAGGGGCGGAGGACCCGATGGTCGGGCGGGCGCGTCCGCTGACGCTGGCGCCGTGAGCAGGGGGCGCGCCTTAACCGTTGCGTTGGCGCGCCCCTAGGGGTAGGGTCCGGCCACTTTTGCTGAGGATCCGCCACCTGTGAAGCCGCTTCTTATCTGTCAAACCCTCGGTTCAACGCACGTCGACGCCTACTTTGGCGAGCTCTCCGGGAAGGAGGTCCGCGCGCTGCTGTTGGCCGGAAACATCTCCCCGAACGTGCCGGCGACCGCCTATACGCAGAGCGCTCGCCGCCAGATCTGGCGCCGCCGCTTCGAGACCGAGCTCGCGCAGAAGAACGAGGGGCTGGCGCTGGGCTTCTTGCTCGAGTGGTTGATGCGCCACCACCGATCGATGCTGGTCGACTACTTGGACTTCCTCGGGGTCAAGCACACGATGGGCGAGACCGACGAGGACTTCTGCGCGACCCGCGAGCTGGAGCAGCTCCACGCCGGCGCGCAGGCGCTGTTCGCGAAGTACCCGCGCCATGAGGTGGCGACCTACCTGCTGCTGATCGGGCACATGCAAGAGACGCCGGTCTTCGATCGTATGACCGACGTGCTGGTGGCGCTGGGGATGGACGAGGGGGCCGCGGCGGCGCACGCGGCGGCGCAGGTCGAGGCGCCGGCGAAGGCGTCCTGAGCGGGGAGGGCGGCGATGGATCGACTGACCCTGCTTCAGCGCTTTGTGGCCGAAAAGCCAGGTGAACCGTTCCCCCACTACGGCCTGGCGATGGAGCTGCGGAAGCTCGGTCGCCTGGCCGAGGCGAACGCCGCCTTCGCGGCGCTGATCGAGCGGCACCCGCGTTACATCGCCGCGTACTTGATGGCCGGCAACGCGCTGGTCGAGGCGGGCGATCGGGACGCGGCGATGTCGACGTATGAGCGCGGGATCGCGGCGGCCTCGGCGGCGGGCGACAGCCACGCGCTGGGCGAGCTCGAGGCGGCGCGGGCGGCGCTCTTGTGAGCTCGGCGCCGATCGACGTGATCTTCGCGAGCCCGCGCAAGCTGCCGCGGGCTGGGTCGCTGCGCGGGCGGGTGGTGGTGCTCGATCTGGCCTTCGCCGCGGAGGCGCTCGGCGCGGGTTTCGTGAAGATCACCGGGCGATTTATCCAAGAGCTGGGGCCGCGGCTCGCGCGCTGGGTCGATCACCACGATCACGAGCGCCACGTCGACTTCCGCCATGATCCGCGCTTCGTGCTCTGTACGAAGGCGGAGCACGGGGCTTGTCCGGAGATCATCACGCCGGAGATGGTCGCAGAGACAGGTCCGATCGACACGATCGTCACGCACTTCGACCTGGACGGGGTGTACGCGGCGGCGAAGTGGCTGCTGCGCGGGCGTGAGCCTTACCCGGGGGCCGACGACGACGCGCGCGCGGTCGACACGCGGATCGGCGCGCCGGGGCGGCTCGGCGCGGAGATCGATAAGGCGCTGCGGGCCCACTACGAGGACCCGGTGCTGAAGAATCAGATCCTCAACTACCTCACCCGCGGGCTGCCGAACGGGCTGGAGAAGGCGGCGATCACGGCGGCTGCCGCGGACTTCGATCAGATGGCGGCCGCGGCGCGAGCGCTGGCGAAGGGGTATCAGGTCGAGGGCGAGATCGCGCAGGTGGAGGTGCCGCCGGGCGCGCCGAGCTTCGATAAGACCGATCTGCTGCTGCTCGGTCAGGAGCTCGCGACGGTGTCGGTGGTGATCGACGGGCACAACGTGAGCATCGCGGCGAGCTATGCGAGCGGCCTGAATTTTGTCGATCTGTTGGGGCTGGGCGGCGGTATGCCGACGCGGGTGAGCGTGCCGAAGAAGCACCTGCCGGCGGCGCTGGTGAAGATCCGCGGGGCCCTGCGGGGGCGCGCCGCGGCTGGTACGCTCTCCGGCGATGTCGGAGGCGAAGCCGTGGAGTCGTGATCTGCCGCCGGGGCGCCCCGGCGCGGGTGGTTGGGATACGATCGTGATCGGGTCGGGCATGGGCGGCATGACCTGCGCGGCGATGCTGGCCCGCGCAGGGCAGCGAGTGCTGGTGCTGGAGCAGCACTACGTGCCGGGCGGGTTCACGCACGCGTTTAAGCGGCCCGGGTACGAGTGGGACGTGGGGGTGCACGCGGTCGGCGAGGTGACGCGGCACACCCTGACCGGGCGGCTGCTGGATCACTTGAGCGGGGGAGCGCTGCGCTGGGCTTCGTTGGGGGCGGCGTACGATCGCTTCGATTTTCCAGACGGGGTGAAGATCGACTTCCCGGACTCCCCCGCGGCGTTCCGCGAGAATTTGATCGAGGCGTTCCCGCGGGAGGAGGCGGCGATCAGCGGCTATCTGCGGCAGGTGCGTGAGGTGGCGGGGGCGATGCGCTCGTACTACATGGCGCGGCTGCTGCCGGCGAAGAGCGGCCAGATCGCGGAGATGCTGCTCGCAGGGGCGGCGCAGCGCGCGTTCAAGACGAGCACGAAGGCGGCGCTCGACTCGTTGACGCCGAACCCGCGGCTGAAAGCGGTGCTGGCGTCGCAGTGGGGCTACTACGGGGCGCCGCCGAGCCGATCTTCGTTCGCGATCCAGGCGCTGGTCTGCAAGCACTTCATGCACGGGGCGTACTACCCGATCGGCGGCTCGAAGATGATCGCGCGGACGCTGCTGCAGACGGTGGCGGACGCGGGCGGCTGGACGCGGATCCGCGCGGACGTGCGGTCGATCGTGATCGAGGGCGGCCGCGCGATCGGGGTGAAGATGGCGGACGGCGAGGTGATCAAGGCGCGGCGGGTGATCAGCGCGGCCGGGGCGATCGCGACGGCGACGCGGCTGCTGCCGGAGTCAGCGCGATCGGCGAGCTGGGCGCGGTCGATCGCGGGGCTGCGGCCGGCGCCGGCGCACGTGTGCTTGTACCTGGGCTTTCGCGGGGACGTGCGGGCGGCAGGGGCGGGCGCGGCGAACCGGTGGTTCTACGAGACGTGGGACAATGAGATCGAGTCGTGGGCGATCGAGGGGGAGGGGCCGCCGCCGCCAGCGCCGGTGCTGTACTGCTCGTTCCCGTCGCTGAAGGACCCGCTGCACGAGGCGGGCCCAGGATCGCGACACACGGGGGAGGTGGTGACGTTCGTGCCGTGGGAGCGCTTCGCGGCGTGGTCGGGGAGCCGCTGGCAGCGGCGCGGGGAGGACTATGAGGCGCTGAAGGAGCGGCTGAAGGCGCGGCTGCTCGCGCAATTCTCTGAAAAGATGCCGGCGTTGGCGCCGCTGATCGATCACGCGGAGCTGTCGACGCCGCTGTCGACGGAGCACTTCGTGCGGCCGAGCCGCGGGTCGATCTATGGGATCGAACCAACCCCGGCGCGCTTTCAAAACCAGCACCTGCGGCCCCGTACGCCGATCCCAGGGCTGCTGATGGCCGGCAGCGACGTCGCGACGGTGGGGGTGATCGGGGCGATGATGGGGGGCGTGCTGGCGGCCGCGGCGGCGGAGCCCGGCGAGATGTTGTCGATGATCCGAGCGCTCGCTTGAGCGGGCGCGCTCGCCGGTGAGGGCCGGTCCGCTGCTCGCCCCGGCGAGCGTCGGCGAGGGCGTACGCGTCGCCGAGTGCGAGCTCTGGGATCCGCTCCTCGGCGATTGAAGCGACCGCGAGATCGACGACGCAGCGCCGTCCTTACATTGTAACGGCGCTCGCATTGTGGCAAAGCTTGCCCGGATCGAGCGTCGCCCATGAGTCGAAGAAGAACCCTGCGTCGCGTCGCCGTCTGGCTGGTCGCCAGCGTTCTGGTGGCCGCGGCCGGCGTGGGGCTGATGTGGCCGCGGCTGGTCGGTCCCGAGGTCGAGGTCGTGGTAGCCGAGCGCGGACGATTCGTGCAGTCCATCGTCACATCGGGTCGCGTGCGACCGCCGGCGCGAGCCACCCTCGCCACGCTGGTGGCGGGGCGTGTCGCCGCCATCGACGCCGACGAGGGGCAAAAGATCCGCGCGGGTCAGGCGTTGATGCGCCTCGACGACGGCGAGGCGCAGGCGACCCTCGACCAGGCGAAGGCCGCGGTCGACGCCGCGAGCGCGCAGAACCGGCAGGTCCGCACCGTGAACGTCAAGGACGCGCGCGAGGCCGTGACCCGCGCGCAGACCCGGCTCGACGAGGCCCAGCGCACGCACGCGCGCATCCAGCAGCTCTTCACCTCAGGGGCCGTCCCCCGAGAGACGCTCGAGGACGCGGGCACTTCGCTCTCGCTCGCGGAGAGCGAGCTGCGCGCGGCGCAGAGCCAGCAGGCCGATGTCGCCGGCCCGCGCCGCGCGGGCTCCAACGCGGCAAAACACCAGGCCGAGGCGGCGCTCGCCGCGGCCGAGGTCCGCTTCTCTTACCAGCGATTGACCTCGCCCTTCGAGGGCGTGGTGATCGAGCGATTGGTCGAGCAGGGTGACGTCGTCCAGGCCGGCATGCCGGCCTTCGTCGTGGTCCGCCAGGGAGAGACCGAGCTGATCGTCGAGCCCGACGAGCGAAACCTCGCGCTGCTCGCGGTGGGGCAGCTGGCGATCGCCTCCTCGGAGGCCTTCCCCGCCGACCGCTTCGCCGCGAAGGTCATCTATATCGCGCCTGTCGTCGACCCGCGCCGCGGGACCATCGAGGTGCGACTCTCGGTGCCTGAGCCGCCGGAGTATCTGCGCCCCGATATGACCGTATCGGTGGAGATCACGGTCGCCGAGGCCGCGGATACCACGATTTTGCCGGCCGACGCGGTGCGCGGGCTCGCCGCGGATCAACCGTGGATCCTGATCGTGGAGGACGGAGTCGCGCGGCGCCGTGACGTCGAGATCGGCATGACTGGAGACGTTCGCGTCGAGATCCTTCAGGGCGCCCGGCCTGGTGAGGCCGTCATCCCCGCGTCCGCCCCCGTCGCGCCTGGCCAGCGCGTGCGGATCGCTGCGGAGCGCCGCTGATGTGGGTCGACTGGTTCCTCGCGTTGCGGATCCTCCGTGACGCGCGCATGCAGAGCCTGCTGATCATCGCGGGCGTGGCCATGGGCGTGACCGTGATGGTGTTCCTGTCGTCGCTCATCACTGGGCTGCAGGTGAGCCTGCTCGACAAGACCCTCGGCGCCCAAGCCCACGTCATTATCAGGCCCGCGGAGGAGCGCGCGCGGCCTCTGCTCGGCGATCAGGTCGTGCGCCGGATCGAGACCAGCGCCCAGCGCACGCGCTCGATCGACGGCTGGCAGCAGCTGATCGTCGCGCTCGACGACGACGCCGAGATCGTGGCCGTCTCCCCCAGCGCCACCGCCCCGGTCTTCGCCGTCCGCGGCAACGGCACCGAGGCGGTGGTGGTCAAGGGCATCGCGCCCGAGCGGTTCGCGCGCGTCATCGCCATCCGCGACCGCATGCAGCGGGGCGAGCTCTCGGTCACGGACCGCGGCGCGGTGATCGGGGTCGGCCTCGCGGCGAAGCTCGGCATCGACGTCGGCGACCGGCTGCGCCTGCAGGCCGCTGACGGCACCAGCGAGCTGTTCGACGTGCGCGGGCTCTTCGACGTCGGCAACCGCGCAGCCAATGACGTGTGGGTGCTGGTCTCGCTGCGCAACGCCCAGACGCTGCTCGACCTGACCGGCGGGGTGTCCGTGATCGAGCTGCGCACGCAGGACCTGTTCACCGCCGAGGCCCTCGCCGCCCGCCTGCGCGGACGCAGCGACCTGGAGATCGAGAGCTGGATGGCCGCCAACGCCGAGCTGCTGGTCGCCCTGCGCTCGCAGGCGTCCTCGAGCAGCGTGATCCAGGTCTTTGTGATCCTCGCCGTAGCGATCGGCATCGCCAGCGTGCTGGTCGTCTCGGTCACTCAGCGCTCGCGTGAGATCGGGATCTTGCGCGCCATGGGCACCACGCGCGGCCGTATCATGCGGATCTTCCTGATCCAGGGCGGACTGGTCGGCGTCGGCGGCTCGCTGCTCGGCTCCGGCCTCGGCGCCGCGCTGGCGATCGTCTTCCGTCACGCCGTCACCGACGCCAGGGGCGAGCCGCTGCTGCCCGTCGTGCTCGACGCGCCGCTGTTCCTGTTCGCGGCCGCTGTGGCGACCGCGACCGGCCTGCTGGCGGCGCTGATGCCGGCCCGTCGCGCGGCCAAACTCGACCCCGTGACGGCGATCCGCAATGCCTGATCCGGTCCTCGAGCTGCGTGGGGTCATCAAGGAGTTCGGCGACGCGGTCGTGACCCGCGTGCTGCACGGCATCGATCTGCGCGTGATGCCAGGTGAGTTCGCCGCCCTGATCGGACCCTCAGGCTCCGGCAAGAGCACCCTGCTCAACCTCGTGGGTCTGCTCGATCGCCCGACCTCAGGCGAAGTGCGGGTCCAGGGCGAGCGCACCGACGCGCTCGCAGACGACGAGCGCACCGCCCTGCGCGCGCGTTGCCTCGGCTTCGTGTTTCAATTCACCACTTGATCGGCGCGCTCTCCGTCGTCGAGAACGTCATGATGGCGCTCGCGTCCGACCAGCCGCGCCTGACCCGCGAGATGCGGCAGCGCAGCGCCGAAGCCTTAGCCGCGGTCGGCCTCGGCGATCGCGTCGACGCCGATCCGCGGCGCCTATCGGGCGGGCAGCAGCAGCGCGTCGCTATCGCGCGGGCCCTGGTCCGTCGGCCGCCGCTCGTGCTGGCCGATGAGCCGACGGGTAATCTCGACACCAAGACCTCCGACGAGATCTTCACGCTCATGCGCAAGGTCAACGCGGAGCAGGGCATCGCGTTCCTGATCGTCACCCACGATCTACGGATCGCGAGCCGCTGCGACCGCATCGTCGAGCTCGTCGACGGCCGCATCGTCTATGACGGACCGCCGACCGGCGAGGCCGGCTGAAGTGCGAGCGCGAAAGGCGACGTCCAAGAGGCCCGGCGCGCTTTCAAAACCAGCACCTGCGGCCCCGTACGCCGATCCCAGGGCTGCTGACGGCCGGCAGCGACGTCGCGACGGTGGGGGTGATCGGGGCGATGATGGGGGGCGTGCTGGCGGCCGCGGCGGCGGAGCCCGGCGAGATGTTGTCGATGATCCGAGCGCTCGCTTGAGCGGGCGCGCTCAGGTCGGGTAAGGTCGCCGTGTGCTTTTTCGCGCTCGACCGCCGCTGAGTCTTATTCGCCTCTGGACCGTCGCTGGGGCGCTGGTGGGGTGCGGGGCCGGTGAGGGGCGGTCCGGTGAGGTGGGCGCGGCGGCGGTCGCGGCGGCGGGCTTGGCGGCGCCGGGCCGCTTGATCTACCTGGCGGAGGGCGCGGAGACGGTCGAGATCCGGACGATCTTGCCTTCAGGACAGGGCTCAAAGGCGCTGCTGGCGGGGGCGATGCGCCGCGAGGGGCCGTCGATCTTCCCCGGGCCGGTGTCGCCGGACGGGGCGCACTTGGTGGTGATCGAGGCGGACGACTCGGTGGCGGGGCACCTGGAGGTGATCGAGATCCGGCCGCTGACGGCGGAGGGGCTGGGCGCGCCGCGGTGGCGATCCGATGTGGCGCCGCAGGTGCGAAACCCGAGCTGGGCGCCGGACGGGCGCTCTCTGGCGTTTGAGGCGTCTTTTGAGAGCTTTCGGGATCTGTACCTGGTGGATCTGGAGGCGGACGGAGGGAGCTCGCTGCACCGCGTCACCGATCACGCGGCGGGGAACTATGAGCCGTCGTGGTCGCCGGATGGGCGGGAGATCGCGTTCACGTCGAGCCGCGACGGGGACCCTGAGATCTATGTGGTCGGGCGTGACGGGGGGGAGGCGCGGCGAATTACGGCCTCGCCAGGGGATGACTACGCGCCGAGCTGGTCGCCCGAGGGCTCGCTGATCGCGTTCATCAGCGGGCGTGAGGGGGTGGAGCGGATCTACGGCTGTCATCCTGACGGCTCGCAGCTCCGGCGGCTGAGCGCGGATGCGGCGGCGTCTGGACCAGGCTGGAGCGCAGACGAGGCGGAGCCGGCGTGGTCGCCGGACGGGCGATGGCTGGCGTTCAGCGCGCGTACAGGGGCGCAGCGGGCGGGGCTGCGCGTGGCCCTGGTGGCGGACGGGGCGACGCGGGCGCTGACCTCAGGGACAGCGAGCGATCGCGCGCCGGTGTGGTCGCCGGACGGATCGTTCGTCGCGTTCACCTCGGATCGGAGCGGCGACCCCGAGCTCTACGGGATCGCGATCGCTGACGGTGAGGCGGTGCGCCTGACCGATCGGCCAGGCGCGGATTGGCTGGCCCGCTGGGCGCCGCGCTGAGGCTCGTCTGACCTCTAGGACAGGCGATCCCCGCGGGCGCGGCTCAGGCGGGCATCGGGCAGAAGGCGGCGTCGACGCCGTCGGTGTTGTTGTCCTCGTCGCACTCGGCGACGTCGCCGCCGCCCTCGCTGGCCTTATCGACCTCGACGAAGTAGTCGGTCGGCGCGACGGGGGCGTCGATCACCAGCGAGATCTTGGTCGAGCCGCCGGGCAGCAGCGCCTTGTCGGTGACGAGGGTGCCGAGCAGCTTGCCGCTCGCGTCCTTGCCCTCGTAGAAGGAGACCTCGACGCCGGCGGGTACGCCGAGGGCGCCCTTGTTGTAGACGGTGGCGCGCAGCTCGAGCTTGGCGAAGCAGCCGTCGAGGCCGATCGCGAGGTCGACGGTGAGGTCAGGGGCGTTGAACACGCCCTCGCCTTGGCTGTTCTGGCGGTAGTTGTTGAGGCCAGGGGTGGTCCAGTTGTCGGTCTCTTTCTCGGGGACGTTGCCCTGCGCGGTCGCGTTGGTGACGTGGTAGGTGTGCTGGGTCCAGACCCTGCGGGTGGGCACCCAGGCGTCGTTGGCGTCGCCGTAGACGTAGAGGCCGCGGCGGGTCTGGTAGTTGGGGATGCCGCCGCAGGGGTTGGCGGGGTTGTTGGCGACGACGAGGATCTCGGAGTTGCCGTCGCCGTCGACGTCGACGACCAGCGGGTACTCGTGGATCGTCCCGGTAGAGTTGGGGATCTGGAGCTGCACGGTGCCGTCCGTGCCGGAGTAGATCCGCATGTAGCACTCGTCGGCGTAGACGACCTCGGCGGCGCCGTCGCCCTGGAAGTCGAAGACGGAGGAGCCGGTGGCGTTGGAGGACTGATCTTGGGTGGCCTTGAACCACTTGACGAAGATCGCGCCGCTGGCCGGGTTGGGATCGGCGTTGGGCTTGACGATCTGCTCGCCCGCGCGGTTGAAGTCATAGACGGCGTAGGCGCTGGCGCCGGCGATGCCGACCTCAGGGCGGCCGTCGCCGTCGAAGTCGGCGACGGTGGGCGGGCCGCCGAGGCCGGCGCCGCGCACGGGGATCGCCGGGGTGCGGGCGGCGTCGTTGTTCTGGCAGGCGACGCCGCTGGGATCGATGCCGCACCAGAGCTTGCCAGTCGCGCCCTCGAGCACCCGCACGGTGTTGCTGGCGGCGAGGATCACCTCGGGGGTGCCGTTGCTGTCGAGGTCGGCGATCGCCGGCCAACCATCGTTGCCGGCGGCGATCCAGAATTGGGTGAGGGTGACCTGCGGGGCGTTGTTGACGACCTTCCAGTCGACCTTCCAGGCGTGGCGGCCCGAGACGATCTCAGGATAGTTGTCGCCGTCGAGATCGACGGCGGCCGAGATGCCGCCGGGGTAGCTGACAGGCGAGCCGAAGCTGCCGCCAGCGCCGCCTTGATCCCAGACGCCGAGGCCGTCGTTGTCGATGACGGCGGCGCCGAAGATGATCTCAGCCTCGGGATCGTTGTCGAGGTTGACCAGCGTCGCGGCGCCGTTGTTGACGGGGGTGGTGAAGGGCTGGTTGTTGGCGGTGCGTGAGGCCCAGAGGAATTTTCCGGTGTGGTCGACCGCGTAGATCCGCGAGCGGCCGCCGGCGGGGCGACCGGCGTAGACGACGTCGGGCAGGCCGTCGCCGTTGACGTCGCCCACGGCGATGGTCGAGCGGCCGTGCGAGCCGAATTTGTTCATCGCCGGGTTGTGGTCGACGCGCCAGATCTCGGCGCCGGTGACGCCGTTGAGGGCGATGATGTGGCCGCCCTCCCACGAGAGGCTGTCCTTCTGGGTGGCGTTGACGACCACCTCGGGGAAGCCGTCGCCGTCGAGATCGGTGACGACTGGGATCGAGATGATGTGCTCGAGGTCGTACTTCCACTCGAGCACGGCGTCGAGCTTGTCGAAGTCGGGGACCAGCTCGCAGGTGAGCGGATCAGGCTGCGGGAGGCACTTTTGCAGGGTCTGCTCGCAGTACTCGCCGGGGTCGCAGTCGTAGGAGTCGACGCAGGGGGCGCCCGGGGCGACGCAGGCGTTGCCCGAGCAGACTTGGCCGTCGTCGCAGCAGATCTCGAGCATGGGGCCGCAGCGGATCTGGCTGGCACACTCGGGTAAACACGCGTCCTCGACGCACTCGTTGCCGGCGGGGCAGCAGACGGCGGGCTGGCCGCAGAGGGTGCCGCCCTCGCAGAGATCGTCGTCGCCGGTGGTGTTGCCGGTGTCGCTGGTGGTGCCCATCGTCGGGTCGGTGGCCGCGGTGGCGCTGGCGTTCATCGTCGTGGTGCCAGGATCGGTCTCGCCGACGCTGGTGCTCTCGGTGCCCGAGCTGGCGCTCATCGAGGCGGTGCCGGAGTTGTCGGTGGCGCCGCTGGTGGTCGCGGTGCCGCTGGCGCTGGTGCTCGCGCTGGCGGTGTCGACGGTCGAGGAGCCGCTCTCGGTGGCAGAGCCGCCGCTGCCGCCGTCGTCGCCGTTACAGCCGACGAGCAGCGCCGGCAAGATCCCCAAAATTCCCCACCCGAGTCGTTTTCGCATGAGCCGATCCATCGCCGAGAGTGTCGCCCGGGTCGCTGCGCGGCGCATCCACGCGGTGACGCGCCGCGCAGGCGTGATGACCTAGGGCGCGATTCGAGCTAGCTTCGCGGCCGATGAACGACGCAGCGACGCTCCTGCAACGACTCCGCTCCGAGCCTTCACACGTGGACGCGCTGGTCGAGCTCGCGCTTGAGGATCTGTTGGCGACGCCGGCGCGCGCGCTGGTGGATCCGGCGGCGTTGGCCGGCCCGTTGGCTGCTGGTCTTCGGGACAGCATCGCGAGCGCGGGGCTGCGGCCGTGGATCGAGCGGGAGCTGGCGGCGGCGCTGGCGCTGGTGAGGCCGAGCGAGCGGCCGCTGCGCGAGTTCGGGCCGCCGGCGCTGCCAGGGGCGCTCGCTGGGGCGGCGCGCCGGCCGTTTACGCCGGGGCGCGAGCTGGTGCGAGCGGCGGTGCACCACGCGGCGATGCGCGGGCTGATGCGATCGATCCTGCACTCGACGCTGCTCGACTTCGGCAAGAAGCTGTGGTCGGCGGTGCCGGATACGAGCTGGATCCCGGGCGCCGGGCTGCGCTCGAAGCTGGTCGGGGTGGCGAAGGGGGTGGCGAGCGCGGTGGGCTCGGAGAGCATGCTGGAGGAGCGGGTGCGGGTGTTCGTCGACGGCGCGCTGGTGACGGCGCTCGATATGGTGGTCGAGCGGATCTCAGACCCTCGCTTCGCGGGGGAGATGGCGCAGTGGCGCGCGGATCTGGTGCCGGCGATGGCGGCGCAGCCGCAGCGGCTCTACGTGGCGGAGCTGCACAAGTTGAAGGTGGAGGAGGCGGCGGCGGACGTGATGGTGGTGCTCGAGGCGGTGGCTTCGTGGCCGGCGTTGGAGCAGGAGATCGCGGCGGCGTTGGCGCTGGTGGTGGAGGCGCTCGGTGATCGATCGGTGGGCGCGATCTTGGAAGGATCGGGGCTGGTCGAGGTGTGGCGGCCGCTGGTGCAGGCGCGGGCGCGGGAGCGGGCAGGCGCGCTGGTCGAGGGCGAGGCGTTCGCGGGCTGGCTGCGGCGGCTGTGCGGGGAGGTGTAGCGCTCGCGCTTCGTGACAGCAGACGACGGACCGCCGTGGCGTGCGGCCCAACGGGCCGCGGCGTGAACGCCCGCCTCTTTGAAATTTTTTGAAAAGATGCCCGGGGCGGGGTTCGAACCCGCACCCTTGCGGAGGGGATTTTAAGTCCCCCGTGTCTGCCTGTTCCACCACCCGGGCGGGTTTTGGGGATATGCCACAAAAGGTCTGTTCGTGGGGATGCGGGGTGCGCGCGATCGCGCGTAGGGGTGCGCGTGGTCGCGCGCGTGCTATGAGGGCGGCGGAGCTGAGCTATGAATTCGCCGATCGCCGCCAAGACGGTCTCTTCCGCCGCAGAGCCTGATTTTATCGAGATCACAGGCGCGCACGAGCACAACCTCGACATCGACTTCTTGCGGGTGCCGAAGCGGCAGCTCGTGGTGTTTACGGGGGTGAGCGGGTCGGGTAAGTCGAGCTTGGCGTTCGACACGCTCTACGCCGAGGGGCAGCGCCGCTACATCGAGAGCTTGTCGTCGTACGCGCGGCAGTTCTTGGGGCAGCTCGAGCGGCCCAAGGTGGAGCACCTGCGGGGGCTCTCGCCGACGATCGCGATCGAGCAGAAGAGCGCGTCGTCGAACCCTCGCTCGACGGTGGGCACGATCACGGAGATCTACGACTACCTGCGGGTGCTGTACGCGCGCGTGGGGGTGCAGCACTGCCACCTCTGCGGGAAGAAGGTGGCGACGCGATCCTCGGAGGAGATCGTGGCGGAGCTGCTGCGCGACGCGGAGGGGCACAAGCTGCTGCTGCTGGCGCCGCTGGTGACGCACCGCAAGGGCGAGTTCCGCGAGCTGTTCGAGGAGCTGCGCGGGCGCGGCTTTCTGCGGGTGGAGGTGGACGGCGAGGTGCACCGGCTGGAGGAGCCGCCGAAGCTAGACAAGCAGATCAAGCACACGATCGCGCTGGTGGTCGACCGGATCCACGTGCGTAAGCACGACCGGGCGAGGATCGCGGAGTCGGTCGAGCTGGGGCTGAAGGAGGGGGCGGGCGAGCTGCGGGCGGAGTCGATCGAGGCGGAGGGGCCGCGGCTGCGCTTCTCAGAGTCGCGGGCCTGCTGCGGGGCGACGTTCCCCGCGCTGAGCCCGCAGAGCTTCTCGTTCAACTCGCCGCTGGGCATGTGCCCGACGTGCAACGGGCTGGGGACGCGGCTGGATGTAGATCCGGAGCTGGTGATCCCCGATCCGAAGCTGACGATCCGCGACGGGGCGATCGCGCCGTGGGCCTCGGCGATGGCGCGCGGGGAGGGGTGGACGTTTCGGATCGCGGAGGCGCTGGCAGAGGCGTGTGACGTAGATCTGGACGTGCCGTTCGCGAAGCTGCCGAAGAAGAAGCGGGAGGCGGTGCTGTACGGGGTCGAGGGCAAGCGGCTGGCGGTGAAATTCGGCTCAGAGGAGTCGGCGAGCCACGGGACCTGGGGGATGCGCTTTGAAGGGGTGATCCCGAGCTTGCAGCGGCGCTTCGCGGCGACCGAGTCGGAGATGGCGCGCGACTACTACCGGCGATACTTCGTCGAGCGGGCGTGCGAGGCGTGCCAGGGGCGGCGGCTGCGACCCGAGAGCCTGGCGGTGCGGCTGGCGGGGCTCGGGATCGACGCGGTGACGGCGATGAACGTGGCGGCCGCGCGCGCGCACTTCAACGAGGGGGTGACGCTGAGCGGCAGCCAGCAGACGATCGCGGCGGGGGCGCTGCGGGAGATCGAGAACCGGCTCGGGTTCCTCCAAAATGTGGGGCTCGACTACCTGACGCTGGACCGCTCAGGGCCGACGCTGAGCGGCGGTGAGGCGCAGCGGATCCGGCTGGCGAGCCAGCTCGGATCCGAGCTGAGCGGGGTGATGTACGTGCTGGATGAGCCGAGCATCGGCCTGCACCAGCGGGATAACGAGCGCCTGATCGCGACGCTGCAGCGGCTGCGCGATCTGGGCAACACGGTGCTGGTGGTCGAGCACGACGAGGACACGATCCGCGCGGCGGACTTCGTGGTCGACTTCGGGCCAGGGGCGGGGCACTTGGGCGGGGAGGTGGTGTTCGCCGGATCGGCGGCCGATCTGGCGCGGCACGAGGGCAGCCTGACGGGCGCGTACCTGAGCGGTCGCCGGCAGATCGAGGCGCCCGCGCGCCGCCGCGAGGGGAAGGGGGAGCTGTGGATCCGCGGGGCTGAGGAGCACAACCTGAAGAAGATCGACGTGCGGATCCCGCTCGGGGTGCTGGTCGCGGTGACAGGGGTGAGCGGGGCAGGGAAGAGCTCGCTGATCAACGGGATCTTGCTGCCAGCGCTGATGCGGCGGCTGCACGAGAGCAGCGACCGGGTGGGGGCGCACGCGGGGATCGAGGGGCTGGAGGCGCTGGATAAGGTGATCGCGATCGACCAACGACCGATCGGCAGGACGCCGCGATCAAACCCAGGGACCTACACAAAGGCGTTCGATGAGATCCGCGAGATCTTCGCGCAGCTCCCAGAGTCGTTGACGCGCGGGTGGAAGGGCGGGCGCTTCTCGTTCAACGTGAAGGGCGGGCGCTGCGAGGCCTGCCAAGGCGACGGGGTGGTGAAGGTGGAGATGCACTTCCTGGCGGACGTGTACGTGCCCTGCGACGTGTGCGCGGGCAGGCGCTACTCGGCGCAGACGCTGGCGGTGACGTACAAGGGGCGATCGATCGCGGACGTGCTCGAGATGAGCATCGACGACTGCTTCGAGCTGTTCGCCAACCACAAGCGGCTGCGCAGGATCTTGCAGACGCTGCTGGACGTCGGGCTCGGGTACATGAAGATCGGACAGACGGCGACGACGATGAGCGGGGGCGAGGCGCAGCGGGTGAAGCTGAGCCGCGAGCTGGGGAAGGTGCAGACCGGGCGGACGTTGTACGTGCTGGATGAGCCGACGACAGGGCTGCACTTCGAGGACATCCGACGGCTGCTCGAGGTGCTGCAGCGGCTGGTCGACGCGGGGAACTCGGTGCTGGTGATCGAGCACAACCTGGACGTGATCAAGTGCTCCGATTGGGTGATCGATCTGGGGCCGGAGGGCGGGGAAGGCGGCGGGAGGATCGTCGCCGAGGGGACTCCAGAGCGGCTGGCGAAGGTGAAGAAGTCGCACACAGGGAGCTTCTTGGCGCGGATGCTGGCAGAGCGCGCGGCCGCAGGTGCGGCGGAGCGGTCGTCGCCGGCGCCGCGATCTGCTAAGGGCTAGAGATGGCCGACGTCGAGATCCCCGCGTCCGAGCTCTCAGCGGCCGACGCGTACCGCTTGATGACCGATCTGGTGGCGCCTCGGCCGATCGCGTGGGTGTCGACGATCGATGAGGAGGGGCGGGGCAACCTCGCGCCTTTCTCGTACTACCAGGCGGTTTGCTCGCGGCCGCCGATGATAACGCTGGCGATCGCCTCCGGCCCCGAGGGCCGGCCCAAAGACACGCTGGCGAACATCCTGGCGACGCACGAGCTGGTGGTCAGCCACGTGCACGTCGAGCAGGCGGCGACGATGAACGCGACGTCGATGGAGCTCGCGCACGATGTGTCCGAGTGGGAGATGTGCGCGGTCGCGCCCGCGCCCTCCCTGCGGGTGCGGCCCCCAAGGGTGGCCTCTTCCCACGCGAGCCTCGAGTGTGTGCTTCGTCATGCGCTGCCGCTAGGGGGGCTGAGCGCGCTGGGCGGGGCCCCGTCGACGACGCTGGTGATCGCAGAGGTGCTGCACTTCCACGTGCATGAGGGGCTGGTGCGCCGAGATCCCCGCGGGCGGCTGCTGCCGATCTCGCCAGCCGCGCTGGGGGCGCTCGGGCGGCTGGGTGGGATGGCGTACACTACGACCGAGCGGCACTTCGAGCTGCCGAGACCCCCAGGCGCTCCGCGGAGGAAGGACCCGTGACCGACGACAGCCCGCCCGTGCTCTCCGCCCCCGCTTCGCTGTTCACCAACGCCCCCGCGAGCGTGTCGCTCTACGAGGTCGGGCCGCGCGATGGCCTGCAGAATGAGGTGACGGTGCTGCCAGTGGCGCAGAAGATCGAGATGATCGAGGGGCTGGTGGACGCAGGGATCCGTCGGATCGAGATGACGAGCTTCGTGAACCCGCGGTGGATCCCAGCGCTGGCAGACCACATGGCGGTGGCGACAGGGGTGCGCCGCCGGGATGGCGTGAGCTACAGCGCGCTGGTGCCGAATATGCGAGGGCTCGACTCAGCGAGCAGAGCCGGGGTGGAAGAGGTGGCTGTGTTTATGGCAGCGAGCCAGACACACAACCGCAAGAACATCAACAAGAGCACAGAAGAGGCGCTGGCGACCTACGGAGAGGTGACCCGTGAGGCGCTCGCGCGCGGGATGCGGATCCGCGGCTACGTGAGCTGCGTGTACGGCTGCCCCTACGAAGGCTCAGTGCCGATCGCTCAGGTCCTGGCGGTGGGCGGGGCGCTGCTGGAGATGGGCGTGTACGAGCTGAGCCTCGGCGATACGATCGGGGTGGGGACTCCGCTGCAGGTCGAACACGTGATGCGGAGCCTGCTGAGCTCAGGGATCGGGCTGGAACAGCTCGCGGTGCACTTCCACGACACGCGAGGGACTGCGCTGGCGAACATCACGGTGGCGCTTCAGTACGGGGTGCGTACGATCGACTCCGCGATCGGAGGGCTGGGGGGCTGCCCGTACGCGCCAGGTGCCTCAGGCAACGTGGCGACGGAGGACGTGGTGTACATGCTGCACGGGATGGGGGTGGAGACAGGGGTGGATCTGGACCAGTTGGTGCGGATCTCGGCGCGGTTGACCGGGCTGCTGGCGCGCGAGCTGCCGAGCAAGTACCTGAAGGCGCACTTGGGGCACTGTGCTCGGTTGGGGCGGGTTCCTTAGCGGGCCTGGCGGCTGCTGGGGCCTGGCGGGCTGGCGGCCGCTGGGGCGGGCCGGGCAGGCGGCGGCGGTGGGTCCCTCGCTGGCGCGGCGCCTCCCCCACGATTTCGGCCGTGCGCCGCGGATGGCCCAAAGACCATGCACGAGGCAAAGACCGCAACAGCGGCGGTGCGGCGGACGTCCGACAATCGCGGGGGACCCCCTCCGCTGGCGTCCCACCGCCGCCGCCTGCCCGGCTCGTACGCTGTGGTGTGAGAGCGGGGATGGGCCCGGAGCGCGCGTCAGGCGAGAGACGCGCTGAGGATGGCGCCCCGCAGGGGGGGGCCCATCGTTCACTGGGCCCGGAGCGCGCGTCAGGCGAGAGACGCGCTGAGGATGGCGCCCCGCAGGGGGGGCCCCATCGTTCACTAGACCCGGTTCGCGCGTCAGGCGAGAGACGCGCTGAGGACTCGGGTGAGTTGGACGGCTAGGTGCGCTTGGAGGCGACGATCAGGCGCTCGAAGGCGGCGCTGGCCTGCTCCGTGAGATCCTTGACCGTCTGCGGATCGACCGGGTGCTGAGCCGTCGCGGCGAAGACGACGATCGGGACCTTGTCGCGGAGAAGGATCGGTAAGACCAAGACGTTGCCCTCAACTCCACCGAGAGCGGCGTCAAAGGCCGTGTCAATGGCTGTGTCGGTGCGCATCGGGCCGAGATAAGGGCTGCGGCGCTCGATCGTGCTGGCAAAGACCGAAGGGCCCGTGGCCGGGATCCGGATCTGACGTACAGCGTCGAGCATCAGATCCTCTCCCCTGGCGTCGTGGCCGCGGATCTCACCCTTGACGTGGAGGAACATGATGACCCGGACAAACCCTTCGGCGAGGAAGTCCAGGATAAGATCAGTGACCTCGTCGCGGCTGCGTACGACCGCAAAACGCGGCAGAAACCGCGAAAATGCCTCGCCTGAGAGAGGTGTGATCACCGCCGCCGGTAATACGACCTGCTGGCGGCGCTGCGCCGGCTCGGGTGCGCCCCCAAAGGACGGCGGCGGCGCGATGGGATGCTCCGCCGGGGTGGGCGGGGCTGGAATCGGAGCAGCGATCGGTGGTGCGGCGATCGGCGGTGCAGCGATCGGCGGCGCAGCAACCGGCGGTGCAGCGACCGGTGCAGCAACCGGCGGTGCAGCGACCGGTACGGCGATCGGCGGTGCGGCGATCGGCGGTGCGGCGATCGGCGGTGCGGCGATCGGCGGTGCGGCGATCGGCGGCGCGGCGATCGGCGGCGCGGCAACCGGCGGTGCGGCAACCGGCGGTGCGGCGATCGGCGGTGCGGCAACCGGCGGCGCGGCAACCGGCGGTGCGGCGATCGGCGGTGCGGCAACCGGCGGTGCGGCGATCGGCGGTGCGGCGATCGGCGGTGCGGCGATCGGCGGTGCGGCAACCGGCGGTGCGGCGACCGGCGGCGCAGCAACCGGGGCGGGGATCGGCGGTGCGGCGACCGGCGGCGCGGGGATCGGCGGTGCAGCGACCGGCGGTGAGGCAACCGGTGGTGAGGCAACCGGTGGTGAGGCAACCGGCGGTGCGACCGGCGGTGCGGCGAGCGGTGGAGCGGCGAGAGGCGGGGCAGCGACGGGCGCGGGGGCGCTCGGGGCAGCGACGGGCGCGGGGGCGCTCGGGGCAGCGACGGGCGCGGGGGCGCTCGGGGCAGCGACGGGCGCGGGGGCGCTCGGGGCAGCGACGGGCGCGGGCGCGCTCGGGGTGGCCTTGGGTGGGGGATAGTAGCGATCGAGGGCGTTGAGCAGCGGCGTAAGGGAGGCGACCGCGCGCACGAGGTAGGATCCCGTGTAGGCCGAGATCGCGTCGACGGCCTTCATGTCCGTTGGGTCAGACATGGCGATCGTTAAGTTGCCGTCGCCGTCGAGGCTGACCGGCAAGACGCTGTGCTTGCGCGCGAGATCGGCGGAGACCTTGGCGATCGCGGCTGAGTCGACTGACTCGAGCGCTGCCGTCGAGATCCGCGGGATCATCAGCTTGCTGTGCAGGAAGGCGGCGAAGCTGTCCTCTTGCACGAATCCGAGTTGTATGGCAGCCGCGACGAAGGAGACCTTGGCCTCGGTCGTTCGCGCCTGCACGGCCTTGAGCTGGACATCCGTGAGGAGGCCAGCCCGGAGCATCATGGTCCCTAGCAGACTCAAGGGCCTGCATAATCGAACGCCAGCGCCGCACAGTCAATGTCTAGTCACAGCTTCTGTTGGGGAGCGCGCGAGCGGCGCGTGAACAGCGTTGGCGGCCTCGGCCGTGCTATGTGGGGGCACGTTGCCCCCTCCGATCTACCTGGACCACAACGCGACGACGCCGCTCGATCCGCGGGTCAGGGCGCGGGTGATCGCGGTGCTGAGTGATCCCGACGGCCAAGGGAACCCCTCCAGCGTCCATGCGTGGGGGCGACGCGCCCGGGCGGTGGTGGAGGACGCTCGTCGGGCTGTCGCAGCGGCGGTCGGCTGTGAGGCGCTGGAGGTGACGTTCACGTCGGGAGGGACGGAGGCAGACAACTTGGCGGTGCTCGGCGGCGCGAGGGCGCTGCGACAGGCTGGGCAGCCGTGCGGGGTCCTGAGCTCGCGGATCGAGCACCCCGCGGTGTTGAGCGCCTGCGCGCAGCTCGCGCGTGAGGGGCACACGATCGCGTGGGTGGCGGTGGATGCGTTCGGGCGGATCACTCCGGAGGCGCTCGCGACGGCGCTCGCCGAGCGCCCAGAGATCGGTCTTGTGAGCTTGTCCGCGGCCAATCATGAGCTCGGGAACCTCTATCCGATCGCCGCGCTGGCAGCGGCGGCCCGCGCGGCCCGTCCTGGGGTGCTGTTTCATACGGACGCGGTGCAGGCGCTCGGCAAGGTCGCGATCGATGTCCGCGAGTGGGATGTGGATCTGATGTCCGTGACGGCGCACAAGATCTACGGGCCGAAGGGGATCGGCGCGCTGATCCATCGGCGGCACCAGGAGCTGGCGCCGTTGATCCATGGCGGGCCGCAAGAGCGAGGGCGCCGCGGCGGTACGGAGTCGCCCGCGTTGATCGCGGGCTTCGGCTTGGCGGCGGAGCTGGCGGCCTCGGAGCTGGTCGAGCGAGCCGCGGCGATGTCGGCGAGCTCCGGGCGGGTGATCGCGGGGATCGAGGCGATCGGTGGGGCGCAGATCTTCGGAGATCGGGCGGCGCGGGTCGGTAATACGGTGTGTGTGGCGTTCACGGGGGCAGAGGGGCAGCTCTTGCTGATCCACTTGGACCTCGCGGGGATCATGGTGTCCACAGGGGCGGCTTGCTCTTCAGGATCGCTGGAGCCCTCGCCGGTGCTGCTGGCGCTCGGCTGCTCGCCCGAGGAGGCGAGGGGGGCGCTGCGGATCTCGACGGGTAAGGACACGAGCGCGGCGGAGATCGACGCGCTGCTGGCGGCGCTGCGTTCGGCGCTCGCGTCGGTGCGCGGCTAGCTGCAGATCTTCATGGTGCAGGTCGCGTCGGGGGCGCAGTCCTTGGTGTTGACGCAGGAGCTCGTGCACTCGCCGTCCGCGCAGAGGTAGGGGGCGCAGGTGCTCAGGTCTTCGATGCAGGCGCCGACGGCGTCACAGGCGGCGTCGAGGCGGTCGAGCCCGTCAGGGTCGCAGGTGGGGCGACAGAGCGGGGTTACGGCGTCTGTGGCGCAGAGATCGCTGATCTCGATCGTGTCAGCGCTCGCGCCCGCGACGCAGCCGCTGGGGCTGAGGTGGCAGCGCTGCGAGCAGGTGAGCAGCGGCGCGCCGGGGCCGCTGCACAGCGTCGCGTCGGGGAGGGCGCAGCTGCCGTCGGGCGCGCACTCGCCTGCGGCTGTCCCTTCAGCCATGCGATAGCAGGTGACGGACTCCTCTTGGAGTTGATCGCCCCAGACGAGGGTGGCGCAGTCGACGACGCAGGGGGCGCCAGCGGCGGCGGGCTGGCAGGTGCCACCTTCACAGGCGACGCAGGAGCCGCAGCACTCGCTCGAGTCGCCGCAGAGGCCGCCTTGGTCGACGCAGGCGCCGCCGGTGGTCGCGTCGGTGGTCGCGTCGGTGGTCGCGCTCGTCGCCGTGGTCGTCGTGGTGATCGAGTCGCCGTCGACGCAGGCGCTCGCGAGCCCCTCGTTGGCGAAGGCGCCGAAGCGTCTGCCGCTGGGGCAGGTGTCGTCGGGGAAGGAGCAGTAGCCCTCAGCCTCGCAGAGCCCGCGGGCAGCGCCGTCGACGCACTGCTCATCCGCGCTGCACGGGAAGGCGCGTGTGGGGGCGCAGGCGCCGAGTAGAGGGGAGAGCGCGAATACGAGCGCTGTGACGCGGGCGGTCGTGATCCGAAGCATGGCTAGAATCTCCCTCCAAAGGTCACTCCAGCGGGCTGCGGGCTGATCCAGGCGCTGCCCTTGGCGGCGCCGCGGCCGCCGCGGACGATGACCCAACGGGCGACGCCTCCAGCGATCAACACGACGCCAGCGCCTAGCAGGGCGCCGCCGGCGATCCGCAGGCTGCGCGCGCCGCCGGCGACGTCGTCGTAGTTGGCGGCGAAGTCGCCGTAGGTGGGAGCGTCGACGAGCTGGCTCTGTTTGACCTGCGCGGCGGTGAGTAGGGCGCCCCCCGTGAGCCCGAGGGCGAGGCCGCCGCCGACCAAGGCGCCGCCGAGGGGATCGAGGTAGAAGCGCCGCGCGCGCTCCTGCTCGGCGGCTCGAGCCTCGGCTTCGGCTCGGGCCTCGGCTTGAGCTCGGGCTTCGGCGTCTCGTTCAGCCTGTGCGGCCGCGGCTCGGGCTTCGGCTTCGGCTTCGCTCTGGGCGGCGCGCTCGCGCTGCTCTTTGATCGCGCGCGCGCAGAGCTCCACGCCTTGCTCGGCAGCCGCGACCTGCATGCCCGAGGAGCTGAGGGAGATGAAGCGCTTGTACAGCTCGGTGGCGGTGATGCAGTCGCCGCTGAGCCGCTCCGCCTGGGCCCACGCGTAGAGGAAGTCGCGGCGAGGATCGAGCGCGTAGCCGGCCTTGAACGCCTCGATGGCGGCGGGATAGTCGCCCGCTTGGTAGAGCTCGAGGCCTCGCTCGAGGTGCTGCTTGGCCTCGGGATCGAGCGTCGTCGGTGAGGGCTCGCCGTAGGCGGGCGTCGGGGCGAGGAGGACGGCGAGCAAGGCGGCGAGCAGAGGACGCGTCCGCGCGCGCGGGGGCGCGGCGTGCGAGGGGGTCGTGGCCGATGTCGAGGAGGAGGCGCCGAGCATGGTTGCCCTTACGGAGGTGGCAGCGGGGAGTTGGGGTCCCAGTCGTCAGGGAGCTTGGTCTTGGTCTTGGTCTTCTTCTTCGTCGGCCCGGGTCCAGGTGGGTCGGTGGGTTTCGTGGTCGTCGGCGCGGGTTGTGGCTCGTGGATCACGATCTGGCGCGGCTGCTCGGGCAGGCTGACGGGCTTGGGTTGGAGGGCCTCGATGTTGTCCTCCCAGACGACCGCGCCGCCGGAGCGGGCCCGCGGCGGGGTGGTGGTGGGTTGGTCACCGCCAGCGAAGAGCGCGGCGACCATGAGGAGGACGACGAGGCAGCCGACGCCCGCGAGCATGATCTTGGGCTCTTGCCACCACGGCGTGACGGTGGGCATCGGGACGTCGAGCGGCGCTTGGACCGTCGGCGTCAGCGCGGTCTGGGTCTGCGTCCGACGATCACGCGGCGAGGGGCCGCTCGGCGTGAGGGTGATGTACTGGCGGATCGCCGCCTCTTCTTCGGCGATCTCGATCGAGAAGAGGCTCCGCATGAACTCGGCGAGGCGGGCGGCGGAGATCGAGAGCTTGCGCTCGCGCGCGAACTCCTCGAGATCGAGCTGCAGCGCGCGGGCGTCGGGGTAGCGGCGGTCGCGGCTCGGCTCGAGCGCGCGCATGATGATCCGCTCGAGATCGGGGGGGAAGTCGGGGCGGATGCTGGAGGGGGCTGGGGCCCTCGAGTGAGCGATGTGCTCGACGAGCTCCTGGCCCTTGAGACCGGTGAAGAGGCGCTTGCCGAGGCAGAGCTCCCAGAAGACGATCCCGAGCGAGAAGACGTCGCTGCGGCGATCGAGCGGCTCGCCGCGGCACTGCTCGGGCGACATGTACGGGATCTTGCCCTTGAGGGTCTCTTCGTTGCCGTCGCGGACCGTCACGGCCTTGGCGATCCCGAAGTCGACGATCTTGGGGGTGCCGTCGTAGCTGATGAGGATGTTGGCGGGTGAGACGTCGCGGTGGACGATCTCGAGCGGGCGACCGTCGGCGGAGCGTTGCTCGTGCGCGTGATGGAGGCCGGCAGCGGCGCCGATCACGAGGTTCACGATGTGCTCTAGAGGGAGCCACTTGCCGAGGCGCGCGGCGGCGCGGATGATCTCGCGGACGTTCTTGCCCTGGACATACTCCATCGCGAAGAAGTAGGTGCCGTTGTCTTCGTCGACGTCGTAGACCTGAACGATGTTCGGGTGCTGTAAGGTGGCCGCGAGGCGGGCTTCACCGAGGAGCAGCTCGACGAGCTCGTTGTTGCCTTGGTACACCTGAAGCACGCGCTTGAGCGCGACGAACTTCTCAAAGCCGCCGAGCGAGGTCGTGCGGGCGAGGAAGAGCTCGGCCATGCCGCCGCTGCCGATCCGGTGGAGTAGCTCGTACTTGCCCAGCCACCTGGGCTCGGATGTGACGCGGGGGTCGGCGACCCCAGCGGGCGAAGACTCGAGCACGAATTGAGGCTATCGGGCCCGCTTGGGCCTGGCAATCGTCGTGGCCGGTCCTGGACGTCCGTGGGCGCGCGCGTTACAAGAGCATGGGTGCATAAGCGCCCGCTGGAGTCGCCGATGAACGTATCGCCTCGCCCCTCGCTCGTGGCTTCTGTGTCTGTCCTCGCGCTGATCTTCGCCGGGTGCGGTGATGACGGCGCGAGCACCTCGGCGACGTCTTCGGGTGAGTCGTCGACGGGCTCGATGGCGACGACGGCCGAAGGATCGGGCTCGACAGGGACGACGGGGACGACGGGGACGACGGGGTCCACCGGGACCGAGAGCACGGGGGCGACGACGAGCGCGACGGAGCCGGGGACGACGACCGCCTCGGAGACGACGGGCGGCGAGGAGGGCTTCAGGATCGGGGTGGATGTCACCGACATCTCACCGGATCGAGCCTTCATCGCGACCAAGGATCTTTATATGGGGGCCTACGGCGCGCCGATGTCGCGGGGTCCGGCGCAGGGGGTGCACGATCCGATCTTCGCGCGCTCGTTCGCGTTCGAGGCGGGCGGGGTCGGGCTGCTGATGTCGGTGGTGGATCTGCCGGGCATGGGCAACCAGAACACCCGCGAGGTGCGAAAGCGCGTCGCGGCGATGACGGGGCTCAGCGAGGCTCAGGTGCTGATCGGCTCGACGCACTCGCACTCGAGCCCCGATCTGATGGGGCTGTGGGGCGGGGTGCCGAAGGACTATCGGGAGTGGTTGCTCGCAGAGACCTCGGCGTCGATGGCCTCAGCGTGGGAGTCGCGCCAGTCGGCGGAGCTGCGGGTGGGCACGGGCACGGCGCCGGCGAATAACCGCCGCGGCTGGGGGTACACCGATGACGCGATGATCGTGCTCGACGCGTTCGACCTGCAGGGGGGGCGGATCGGGACGTTGGTGAATTTCGCGGCGCACCCGGTGATCCTGGGCGAGGAGAACAAGCTGATCTCGTGCGACTACACCGGCTACGTGATCGAGGCGCTCGAGGACGAGCTGGGGGCCCCGGTGGCGCTGTTTAACGGCACGCTGGGGGACGCGACGCCGAAGACGCCGCCGGGCGACTACGCGGACGACTTCGATCGCGCGGCGGCGTACGGGGCGGCGCTGGCGGAGATCGCGGCGGAGATCACGACGAGCACCGAGCTGGTGGCGCCGTACGTCGGCTTCAGCGAGCGCAAGTGGGTGCAGAAGGTCGAGAACCAGCTCTTCCTGCTGGCGGCGCAGGTCGGGATCTTGCAGTACGACTTCGAGGGCGAGGGCCTGCTCGAGAAGACAGTGACGACGCAGGCGACCTACTTCCGCCTCGGCGTGCAGGTGCAAGGGGTCGGCTTCCCCGGAGAGTCGCTCACGCGCAACGGGATGGCGATCAAAGAGGCGATGAAGGCGCCGCACAGGATGGTGCTCGGCAACACCGGCGACGCGCTCGGCTACTTCATCCCCAGCGACGAGTGGCAGACCGGGAAGAACGACAACTACGAGGAGGGCGTGTCGCTCGGCAAGAGCGCGGGGGATCGGGCGCGGGATTTTATCAAGGAGCTGATCGCCGCGGACAACGAGGGCTTCTGAGCGGCTCAGCCCTCGGCGGGTAAGAGGCCGACGGCGCGCATGAGCGCGAGGGCGTTGCTGCGCTGGACGACGCCAGGGCGCATGCGGTAGTCGAAGCGCAGGCGACCTTCGAGGAGCTCGTCTTGGAAGTGGACGTTCTCCGCGCGCTCTCCGAGCTCTTCGATCGCGAGGGCGAGGGCGAGGTCGTGGGTGGTGCAGAGGCCGAGCGCGCCTGCGTCGACGAAGGCGCGTAGCAGGGCCTCGGCGCCGATCCGGCGATCATGCGAGTTGGTGCCGTGGAAGATCTCGTCGAGGAGAAAGAGCAGCGGCGGCGCGCCGCGGCGCGCGAGATCCATGAGGTGACGGAGGCGGGCGAGCTCGGCGTAGAAGCGCGAGGCGTTGTCGCGCAGGGAGTCCTCAACGCGCAGGGTGGCGCCGAGGGCGAGCGGCGTGAGGGCGAGGCGGCGGCCGGCGATGGGGGCGCCGGCGAGGGCGAGCACGACGTTGACCCCGACGGTGCGCAGGTAGGTGCTCTTGCCGGACATGTTGGAGCCGCTGACCATGAGGACGCGGCGGGGCGCGCCGAGATCGATGGAGTTGGCGACGCAGCCCGGTAAGAGCGGGTGCACGAGCTCGTCGCCGAGGAGGCGCGGGGGGCCTTCGAGCAGCTCGGGCAGCGGATCGAGGGGGCGCTCGTAGGCGTAGGCGGCGAGGGCGGTGATGGCCTCGATCTCGCCGAGGGCGTCGAACCAAGCGGGGATCGCGGGGCCGTGGGCGCGGCGCCAGCGCTCGATCGCGAGCGACCAGTGGAGCGACCACAAGGCGAGGTACTCGACGGCGACGAAGAGGGGGCTCTGACGCGCCTCGAGCCAGTCGACGCGGCGGACGAGGCGGGCGATCGCGGCGGCGGCGCCGTCGGGCGGGGCGGCGAGCAGGCGCTGGCGATCGAGGAGATAGGGGGCGGTGAAGCGCTCGCGATCGAGGCGATCGAGGAGGCGGGCGAGCACGCTGAGGGTGCGGCGCGGGGCGGCGACTCTGCCGCTGGCCGCGTCGATGAAGGGCCCGTAGCGGCGGCCGACGAGCGCGTTGAGGGCGACGCAGGCGAGCAGCGGGAGGGCGCCGTGGTCGCTGAAGATCGCGAGGGCGAGGGCGCCGAGGCAGAGCAGGGTGAGGAGCGCGGCGAGCAGGTGGAGGCGGCGGGCGCGCGCGGGCTCGAGCAGCGGGGGGGCTTCGGCCCAGGCGAGCAGGGCGGCGGGATCGAGGGCGAGCTGGGGATCGAGGACGAGCAGCGCGAGATCCTCGCGGAGATCGAGGCGGGCGCGCAGATCGTCGAGGGCGGCGTGGCGCTCGCGGAGGCTGGCGATCGGGGCAGGTGCTAAGAGCCAGGCGGCGAGGGTGCGCTCGCCGATGGGGGTGGCGGCGCCGGCGAGGCGCTCGAAGAGGGAGGCGGGGCCGAAGAGATCGAGGTCGGCGGCGTAGGGGTGATCGGGGGGGGCGAGGCCGCGGCCTTGGCGGCCGCCGCCGGGCCAACGTTCGTCGAGGCGGTCGAGGCCGCGGCGGTAGAGATCGACGGCGGCCTGGGCGCGCGCGCGCGCGCGCTCGATCTGCTCGTGGCGGACGACGAGGGCGGTGAAGAGGGCGATCGGGGCGAGCAGCCAGGCGGGGTGGAGGGGCGCGTGCGCGAGCACGGCGGCGAGCACGGCGAGGATCGCGAGGAAGGCGAGCACGCGCAGGTTGGAGAGGGTGCGGCTGCGGCGCTCTTGGTAGGCGAGGCCCGCGAGGTGGGCGTCGCGACGACGGAGGTACTCGGCGCGAGGATCGGGGGGCGTAGCGGTCATGAGGCGCGGGGCTGCGGGGTACGTCGTCGTGGTGCGGAGGCGACGGCGCGCCGCTCAGTCGGCGAGCACGAGGCGGTAGTAGGCGCTGGTGGCCGGGTCGATGAGGAGGTCGAGGCGCTTGTAGGTAGGGACAGAGATGTCCTTGAGGACAGGCTCCCAGGGCCCGTCGGCGGCGGGGGCGGCGTCGACTTGATAGATCTTGCCGGGGGAGAGCGCGGTGGTGGTGATGGTGAGGGCGCCGCCCTCGAACGCGGTGCGGTGGCCCCAAGGGCGGGCGAGGGGCTCGCCGACGAAGATCCCCTCGCCAGGCCACGCGACGGACTTCCAATAGGCCTCGATGACGGTCTGGCCGCGGAAGTAGTGGGGGAGGAGGACGCTGGCGGCCGGGAATTTTGTCGGGTAGTTGCAGGGCTCGACGACGGTGCCGTAGCTGGCGGTGGCGCCGGCCTCTAACCAGCGGACGACGCTCATCTGGCCTGAGTCGGGGATCTGGCCGCCGTAAGAGGTGAGGTGATCGGCGACGGCGCCGGGGAGGAAGGTGTTGCTCTGGATCTCGGGGACGCTGGCGAGGCCGGTGAGGTAGAAGAGGAGGCCTTGCTTGCCGCTGAGGTAGTCTTGGCCTTGGCCGTCGGCGTTGTCGTTGTACGTGAGGTCGAGGGCGCCGGACTGGCTCCAAGCGGCGACGGTGGCCATGAAGTCGGGGTAACGGACGCTGCGGGGGACGTCGGTGGTGCGCAGGAAATAGCCGTCGCCGGTCGGGAAGGTGTCGTCCGCGGCGACGCCGCGGTCGATGAGGGCGAGGGCGTCGCTGAGGCCGGCGGCGGCGAGCGACATGGCGGGGCGGAGCTGGTGATCGGTGAAGGGGGCGAGCGACTCGGAGTTGTAATAAGGAGAGGGCGCGGTCGGGTTGCAGGGCTGCGAGCAGTACTTGGGATCGAAGCCGAGCGCGAAGGCGGTGGTGATCGACATGCAGCCGACGCGGTAGGGCTGGGTCCAGGTGAGCGCGAGGCCTTGGATCTGCGGGCCGAGGGCGTCGACCTGCGCCTTGAGCGGGGCGAAGAGCTCGGGGGTGAGCACGGCGCCTGTCGGGAAGGACAGCTCGAGGAGGTTCTGCGGGGGGATCTGGCGGGCTTGGAGGTAGTAGGCCGCGACCTCGACGGAGACGGGATCTTCGGTGTTGACGAGCACGGCGAGCTCCTCGGGGGCGAGGCCGAGCTTGGGCAGGAGGACGGTAGGTGGGCCCTGGACGCCGGTGGTGCTGTCGTCGGTGGTGCTGGCGTCGGTGGTGGTGCCGTCGGTGGTGGTGGTGCCGCCGCCGGTGGTGGTGGTGGCTTCGGTGGTGGTGGCGTCGGTCTCGGCGTCGGTGGTCGAGGGGGTGCTCGTGCCGCTGGTCGATGAGGTGGTGGTGCCGGTGGTGCCGCTCGTGGTGGTGTCGGTCTCGCTCGCGCCGTCGTCGGCAGGGCAGCCGAGGAGCTGGGCGGCGGCGAGGGCGGCGAGGGCGGCGAGGGCGACGTGGTGGCGCGGGCGAGGCATCGGCGGCGACGATAGCACGGCGTCTGGGCGGCGGCGGCGGCGTCTGACCTTCGGGTCAGGTCAATTGGGCGACGAGCTGGGCGACCTCGCGGGCGCATCCCCAGGAGAGGGTGACGCCGGCGCCGCCGTGGCCGTAGTTGTGGATCACGGGCGGGCCGCCGGGGCGATGCTCGAGCTCGAGGCGGAGCTCGGGCCGGCAGGGGCGGAGGCCGACGAGGTGCCCGAGGACCGCCGCGGACCGGAGGCGCGGCTCGATCTCGACGCAGCGGCGGAGGATCGCCTGGCCGAGCTCGGGATCCGGGGCGGTGTCTTCGGCGCCCTCGTCGGAGCTGCCGCCGAGGATCACGTCGGCGCTGCGCGGGACGATGTACGTGATCGCTGGGCCGGATTCGTCGAGGATCACGCGCTCCAGGCCCGGGTTGGTGACGCGGACGAGCTGGCCGCGCACCGGGTAGACGGCGGGATCGCGCGCGAGCTCGCGGGCGCCGAGGCCGGCGCAGTCGATCAGGAGATCGGTGCTGTTGCAGGGATCGTCGCGGTGGGGGTCGAGCGGGCGCAGGGTGTGGGGTTCAATGACCCCACCTGCGTCGAGGAGGCGCTGGCTGAGCCACGGCAGGTAGCGTGGGGTCTCGATGACGAAGCTCGAGAAGAGGACACCCGCGGCGAAGCCGGGGGGGAGCTGATCAGGGGGCGCGGGGCTGTGCGCGGGCAGGGCGGCGCCCCAGGTCGGGGCGGCGGGGCCGTGGACGCGGAAGAGCTCGAGGGCCTCGCGGGCGAGGATGCCCGCGTCGGGCTGCGCGGCGAGCTCGCTGAAGTCGCGGTGGCTCTGGCGGGCCCATGGGGTGACGCGACGCTCCGGCGAGACGCGGTAGGGGTACCAGAAGGCGGCGGCGACGCTGGAGGTGAGGTGGGGCGGGCGATCGCGGGCCCAGATCCGGACGCGGTGTCCGGCCTCGCGGAGGACGAGGGCGGTGGTGAGGCCGATGACGCCGCAGCCGATCACGATGATGTTGAGTGGGGCGGCCATGGCGGCGGGATTGTAGCGGGGCGCGGTGGGGACGCCACCATCACGGCCGCGCGCTGTATGTACACGCGGACGATCTTTGTGGGGCCGAGCCCTTGAGCGAGGAGGGCGGCTAGCGTTACGGTGACGATGCGCCGATCATCCACGCGGCGTCGATGGAGCCCTGCGATGACCTACGATCCTGCGACGCGTCGATCTCCTGTTCTGTCCTCCGCGCTGGTCGCCGCCGTGGCGCTCGCCTTCGCACCCGGTGACGCGGCGGCGCTGTCCTCCGGCGAGCCGCCGGCGGAGGCGCCGGAGTTCTTTCGGGCAGATCCGATCCCAGTGCCGGCCGAGCACCTGACCCCGGAGGCGCTTAAGGATCAAGACACGGAGCCGCTGGCGGCGGTCAGCGCGACGCTGTTCGTGAACTTCGACGGGGCGACGCTGAAGGGGGGCAACGACAACGCGCCGACGAACACCACGCAGATGCCCTCGCAGTACGTGCTGTTCAACTACCCGGCGTACGGCGACGGGCCGAAGCGGGCGGCGACCTTGCAGGCGGTGGTGAAGGACTGGATGCCGTTCAACGTGCTGGTCACCGACAAGCGGCCGGCGGGCGGCGCGTACCACATGTGCATGACAGGGCCGGGCAAGGGCGGCGGGCTGCCGAACGGGGTGTTGGGGATCGCGCCGCTGGACTGCGACGACAACCAGAAGAGCAACGTCGTCTACGCGTTCCACACGGCGAACGACCAGTTCACCGCGGCGACCCAGGCGACGACGATCAGCCAAGAGCTGGCGCACGCGTTCGGGCTCGAGCACGTCAAGGAGCCGCAGGACATCATGAACCCGTACAACGCCGGGGCCGATCCGACCTTTATGGATCAGTGCATCGTGATCGACGGCCGCGGCAACGGGATCGTCTGCGGCTCGCAGCACGTGCCGTACTGCGGGGCGCAGACGTCGCAGAATTCCTATCAAGAGCTGCTGGGCTTCTTCGGGGCGTCGAACCCGGACGTGGCGCCGCCGACGGTGTCGATCACCTACCCGATGGACGGGGCGATCTTCGAGGCGGGCGAGACGTTCAACCTGACGATCAGCGCGAGCGACGATCAGGGGGACCCGACGGTCGATGTCTATTACAACGGCGGCAAGGTGAAGACGCTGCTGGGGCCGCCGTATGAGCTCGAGCTGAGCAACGTGCAGCCGGCGAACTATTCTTTCTACGCGATCGCGATCGACGGCTCGTCGAACATGGCGACCAGCATGACGGTGAACTTCACGGTTGTGCCGGCGAGCTCGACGAGCACGAGCACGAGCACGAGCGGCGCGGAGACGACGGGCGGGGGATCGAGCGGCGGGGGCGGTGGCTCGGGCGATCCGACGAGCGGCGGTGAAGATGATACGGGGGCGGACGACGGCGGGAGCGGTGACTCGGCGACGCAGGGCGATCCTGCGCTCCCTCCGGGGTACGGGCAGAACGACGGCGAGGACTTTGGCGCCTGCGCGTGCCGGAGCGACGCGCCCGCGCTGTCGGGGGCGCCGCTGCTGCTGGTGGTCGTGGCGCTGCGTCGTCGCCGACGCGGTTGAGCTGCCGGTGGAGAGAGAGGCCGCGGCGGGCGCGGCCTCTCGGTGAGGGGGCGTCCGCTCAGTGGCGGACAGAGATCTCGACGTCGACGCCGGCGGGCACGGTGAGCACGCCCTCGGCGAGGATCCGCGCGCCGTCGCGGACTTGGACGTCGTGGGCGCCTGGCTCGAGGATGTAGCGGCTGAGCGGCGCGGTGCTGGCATAACGGCCGTCGATGAAGACGGAGCCGCGGCCGCCCTCGATCACGAGGTTGAGCCGCGCGCTGGCGCCCTTGCGCTTCTTCTCCTCCTTCTTGAGCTGGGCAGCGCTGAGGGTCGCGTCGGGCTTCCACTTGACGCCCGCGCCGTCGTTGACGCAGAGGCCGCTGCCGTCGGTGCAGGCGGCGCGGGCGAGGGGCGCGTCGGCGAGGCCGAAGCTGAGGCTGAAGGCGAGGGGGAGGAGGAGGACGGTCGCGCGGTTCATAAGGTGGCTCGGTGGGTGAGGGCGAGGCTCAGAAGCGGCCGGTGAGGGTGAGGCCGCCGCGGCCTTGGCCGAAGGTGGGGGTGAGGCGGAGCTGGGCGACGGGGTTCTCTTCGCGGTACTTCTTGCGCTTCTTGGCGCCGATCGCGATGAGGGTGACGCCGGTGATGAGGCCGACGGCGCCGACGCTGGCGCCGATGATCGCGAACATGTTGCCGCGCTTGCCCTTGGCGTCGGCCTCGTCGAAGGCGTCGCCGTAGGTGGCGGGATCTTCGACGGTCTTCTGGGCGTCGACGCCCATGGCGATCCCCGCGCCCATGAGGCCGAGGCCGCCGAGGCCGACGACGGTGAAGACAGAGCCGGCGGCGATCAGACCGCGGCCGTCCTTTGGCGTCGGTTCACGCGCTGGTTTTGGGGGGTCGCCGCTGCCCGCGGCCGACTCGCGCTGGAGCGCCTCGTCGAGGGTCTCACAGGCGTCGATGAGCTCGCGGCCGCGGCTGCTCTCGGCGCTGACTTGGCTGGCCGGGATGACCTCCCAGGTGGCGTCGTAGCGGGCGTCCTGCATAAAATTTAGGATGTCGAGGCCGATCCGGGCCTCCTCGACGGCGAGGGCGATCAGCGCTCGATCACGCTTGGAGTCGGCGGCGTTCTTGTAGGCGGTGGCGGCGTCGAGGAAGAGGATCGGGTCAGAGAGCTCGCGGGCCTTGCGAGCGAGCAGCTCGGCGGCGGCGAGGTGATCACCCGCGTCGGCGCTGACCTTGGCTTGGGCCTGCACGGGCTCGCGGGCCTCCTCGGCCTCGGCCGCGCTGAGGCTGTTATCAGGCTCGCTGGAGGCGGGCTTGGGCTTCTTCTTGGGCTTGCTCTTTGCGGCGGCCCAGACCGAGGTGAGCGGGGAGGCTGACGCGGGCGCGGGCAGCGAGGTCAGCGGCAGAGAGAGAGCCAGCACGAGGGTAGGGAGGCGCAGCCAGGTCACGAGGGGACGCTAGCAGGGAGGAGGCTCGCTTGACAAACACGGCTCGTGTGACGTCCTCGGGGCTCAAAGATAGGTAATGCGAGTCGCATGAATTTCATCGGCTGTGGGTGGTTGGGGTCGCGCTCGGCCATGGGGCTTGTTATGGTCGCGTCGTGCTCCGTCCCTTCGTCTCCTCGTGCATGTCGCTGCTCGTCGGGCTCTTGGTCGTCGGCTGTTACGCCGGCGGAGAGCGCGAGAAGGAGGCCCCGCCGGGTTATCCAGGCGGCTTCTGCTTGCAAGCGGCGACCTGCTACAAGCCCGACTGGCGCTGCAACACGGAGGGGCTCTACTGCTATGACATCAACGATCCCTGCGAGGGGATCTACTGCGGCGGCGAGGGCGAGTGTTATGTCGACCCCGAGAGCTCGCTGCCGGCGTGCTTGTGCGGGCCCGGCCACTCGAACGAGATGTACTCGCTGTTTTGCACGCCCGTCAGCCCGTAGGCAGGTCGATCGCGCGGGCTCGCGAGCCAGCGCGCTTCCCGGCGGCGGCGGGGCGATCGTATGCTGGCGGCGCCGATGTCCATGCTGAGCCGCCTGATCCCGTCGCGACCGCTGCGTATGCCGCAGATCTTCTCGCCGCGGGTGAGCCCCGACGATCCGCGGATCTTCACCTTCAACAATGAACGCGACCAGATCATCGATGAGGTGGTCGCGCGAGCGGTGGAGCAGCACAGCCGCGATCCGCGGCGGCTGCTCTATCTGCTCAACGACGCGGCGAACCTGGAGGTGCGGCGGCTGTCGAGCCAGCGCGACGCGGAGGCGGAGCTGTCGCTGGCGGACTGGCAGAAGCTGCTGCGCCGGCTCGGCAAGATGAGCGACGACGATCGCCGAGAGGCGCTGCGCCAGCGGGTGCGCGTGATGGCGCGGGACATCGCCGGGAACTTCGACGTGCGGGTGTTTCGGACGACGCGGCGGCTGGTGCCAGGGGTGCTGACGGCGATCATGGATCCTTCGGCGCTGCCGCACGAGGCGCTGCGAGCGGGCTGGCCGCGGCTGGACGCGCTGGCGACGGTGGAGGGGCCGGTGGCGAAGCTGCAGGCGCTGGCGAAGATCGGCACGCTGGTGCTGGTGCCGACGCACTCGTCCAACCTCGACTCGATCGCGCTGGGGTACCTGGTGGATCGCGAGGGGCTGCCGCCGGTGGTCTACGGGGCCGGCAAGAACCTCTTCTCGAACCCGATCGTGTCGTTCTTTATGCACAATTTGGGGGCGTACCGGATCGATCGACGGATCGGCGCGCGCCTCTACAAAGATGTCCTAAAGACCTACTCGTGCTTGATGATCGAGCGCGGCTATCACTCGCTGTTCTTCCCCGGCGGCACGCGCTCGCGCTCCGGTATGGTCGAGAGCCGGGTCAAGCTGGGGCTGGCCGGGACGGCGATCGAGGCGTTCGCGCGGAACCTGACCCGCGGGGTGCGGCGGCCGGTGTACATCGTGCCGACGACGATCAACTACGCGCTGGTGCTCGAGGCGGAGACGCTGATCGAGGACTGGCTCAAGGGCGCAGGGCAGGCCCGCTATATCATCGAGGACGACGAATTCTCGCGCTACGAGCGGGTGCTCGCGTTCGCGAAGAAGCTGCCGGCGCTGCGCAGCGCGGCGGTGGTGCGCTTCGCGGATCCGATCGATCCGTTCGGGAACGAGGTGGACGAGGCGGGGCGGAGCTTGGCCCCGGGCGGGCGAGTGATCGATCCGGCGAGCTACGTGAGCCGCGGGGGGGTGCCCTCCGTAGACGCGGCGCGCGACGCCGGCTACACGCGCGAGCTGGGCGAGGCGCTGCCGGGCCGCTACGCGCGCGAGACGGTGATCATGTGGACGCAGCTGGTGGCGCACGTGCTCTACCGCCGCTTGGTGGTAGAGAGCCCGGGGATCGATCTCTTCGGCCGGCAGCGCCGCCGCGGCGAGGTGATGATGCCGCGCGCGGAGCTGATCGCGGAGGTCGAGGAGGCGCGCGATCGGCTGCTGTCGCTCGAGCTGGCGGGGCAGGTGCGGCTGGGGCCGGTGCTGCGGGCGGAGAGCGCGGAGTCGGCGGTGACGCTGGCGCTGGAGGCGTGGCGCGGGTACCACACGCGGCCGATCGCGACGGCGCACGGCGATGAGGTGGTGATCGAGGATCCGAACCTTCTGCTGTTCTATCAGAACCGGCTGGTGGGCTTCGCAGAGGCGCTGGCGCGGCCGGAGACGCTGGCGGCTTCGCGCGAGATCGCGGCGCTGGAGGGGCGACGATGAGCGAGACGATCGTTGGCGGTAAAGTAGGCGTGCTCGGCGGCGGAGCCTTCGGCTGGGGGCTGGCGGACGCGGCGGCGCGAGCGGGCCGTGAGGTGCTGCTGTGGAGCCGTAGGCCGCAGCGTGAGGCGACAGCGGCGATCACGGTGACGCAGGACTTGGCGGCGCTGGCGTCGGCCGAGCTGATCTTCGTGGCGGTGCCCTCTCCTTACGTGGCAGAGGTGGCGGGGTCGTTGGGCGAGCACCTCGACGGGCAACACTTCTTGGTGCACGTGAGCCGCGGGGTGGTCGGCGAGCAGCTCGCGACGCTGACGACGGTGCTGCGCCGGCAGACGCCTTGCCGGCGGATCGGGGCGCTGGGCGGGCCGCTGGTGGCCGCGGCGCTGAGCGCAGGCGCGCCGGGCGGGGCGGTGATCGGGACGCGCTTTCCTGAGGTGCGGGCGGCGGTGCGGGCGGCGATCGGCGGGCCTTCGCTGCGGATCTACAGCACGGATGATGTGCTCGGGGTCGAGCTGGGAGCGACGCTGGCGGGGCTGCTGTCGTTGGCGCTGGGCTTCGGTATGGGTATGGGCATGGGGGCGGCGACGCTGGCGGTGATGGCGACGCGGGGGCTGGGGGAGGCGACGCGGATCGGGGTGAGCTTGGGGGCGCGCGCGGAGACGTTCCAGGGGCTGGCGGGGATCGGCGATCTGCTGGCGGCGTTCGCCGATGACGGCCGGCCCGAGGTGGCGGTGGGCAAGGCGCTGGCTGGCGGGGCCTCGCGGGCGGCGGTGAGCGAGCTCGCGGGGGCGTACGTCGAGGGGGTGACGGTGGCCCGCTGGATCGCCGGCTACATCGAGCGTACGGGGATCTCCGCGCCGCTGCTGCGGATGATCGCGGGGGCGCTGGAGGGGCAGATCCGCGGCGATGAGGTGGTCGAGCGCTTGATGGCGCGCGAGGTCGGCGACGAGTGAGCTCGGCGGATCGGTGAGACATGTCTGGAGAGACAGGAGGTGCGGTGATGGCTGAGCGGGGCCGAGCGGGGACGCGGGGGGTCTTGCAGGCGCTGGGGCCGGGGCTGCTCTTCGCGGGGGCGGCGGTGGGGGTCTCGCACTTGGTGCAGTCGACCCGGGCAGGCGCGGTGTACGGGCTGGCGATGCTCGGGCTGGTGGTGGCGGCGAATTTTTTTAAGTACCCGGCGTTCGCGTTCGCGCCGCGCTACGCGGCGGCGACGGGGACCAGCTTGCTCGAGGCGTATCGCCAGCAGGGGCGCTGGGCGCTGGGGCTGTACGCGCTGGTGACCTTCGGGACGATGTTCACGGTGCAGGCGGCGGTGACGATCGTGGCGGCTGGGCTGGCGCAGGCGCTGTTCGGCGACTGGCTGGGGGTGCTGAGCTACGCGGCGCTGATCACGGGGTTCTGCGCGCTGGTGACGGTGGTGGGCGGCTTCGCGGCGCTGGACCGGGTGATGAAGGCGATCGTCGGTGTGCTGACGATCTCGACGCTGGCGGCGACGGCGCTGGTGATCCCGACGTTGCCGTGGGGAGCGATGCCCTGGTCGATCGGGGCGGGCGGCTGGGATCGCGAGACGATCTTCTTCGCGGCGGCGCTGGTGGGGTGGATGCCGACAGCGCTCGATATCGGGGTGTGGCACTCGCTGTGGACGCTGGCGCGCCGGCAGCAGACGGGGCACGCGCCGACGATCCGGGAGGTGCTGATCGACTTTGATATCGGCTACGTCGGCACCGCGGCGCTGGCGATCTGCTTCGTGCTCCTCGGCGCGGGGGTGTTCTTTGGCCAGGGGGTGGAGCTGGCCGCTTCGCCAGGTGGCTTCGCGAACCAGGTGATCGCGCTCTATACGGAGAACCTGGGGGCGTGGAGCCGGCCGATGATCGCGACGGCGGCGTTCGCGGTGATGCTGTCGACCGTGCTGACGGTGACCGATGGTTTTCCGCGGGCGCTGGCGACCCTGCGCGAGCGGCTGCGCGCGCCTGAGGTGCCGGGGGCGGTGGAGGTGGCGACGCGGACGACCTACAGGGCGGCGCTCGCGCTCGTCTGTGTGGGCTCGCTGGCGATCTTGGGGGCGTTCCAAGGCGGGCTGCGGGCGCTGGTCGACCTGGCGACGACGCTGTCGTTCTTGACGGCGCCGGTGTTCTCAGTGCTCAACCACCGGGCCATGCGCTCGCCGGCGATGCCGATCGCGGGCCGTCCGAGCCGCGCGATGATGGGGATGTCGATCGCCGGGATCGTCTTTCAGGCGGCCTTCGCGGCCTATTATGTGTGGCTGCGCTTCCTCGCCTGAGCGCGGCTAGAAGCCGATCTTCAGGTGGCCGGCGATCGCGGCGATGAAGAGCTTGTAGGTGCCGTTGCCGAGGTCGTAGTCGGAGTCGGTGACGGTGCGGGGGATGATGCCCTGGAGGCGAGCGTCGGCGAGCAAGGCGAGGCGATCGCTGACGCGGAGGACGCCGCCGAGGGCGCCGATCAGGCGGTTGCCGTCCGGTGAGGTGGTGTCGACGGTGCTGTTGGGCGAGGCGCTGCTCTGGTAGCCGAGGGTGGCCGAGAGGAGCAGGCGATCGGTGGGGCGAAAGCGCGCGTTGCCCTCGATCCAGACGGTGTTGCGCCAGTTGCGGGCGAGGTTGACGCTGATCGTGTCGCCGATGCCGAGGGCGGGCTGGGCGAGATCCGGCGAGGTGGTCTGGACCTCGAAGGTCTTCACCTCGGAGTAGAGAATGTAGGAGAAGAAACCATCGACGCGCCAGCGGTCGTTGATGTCGTAGCCGGCGCCGAGGGTGATCCGCTTGGGGAGCTTGAAGCGGAGGACGGCGTCGCCGGTGACCAGCGGCTTGAACTGCACGCCCTGGGCCGCGAGGTCCTGCGTGAAGAAGGGATCGTTCATGTCGATCGCGAAGCGGCCCTTGAACTCCATGTTGGAGCTGTGCTGGTAGGCGAGGCCGAGCTGGAGCTTCTTGGTGGGGTTGACGTTGACGCCGGCGTTGAAGGTGACGCCGTGCGAGAAGGCGCGCTTGAGGGAGATCGGGCGCGAGAGGACCTCGAGCTCGCGGACCTCGGAGGGGGCGTTGGGGCCGAAGTCGTTGGCCTGGCCGATCGGCGGGTTGGCGAGGCCGGTGCCGAACTCGCCGACGCTGGCGAAGTCCTGCAGCTTGGAGAGCTCCGCGAAGCCGAGCACGTAGGAGAGACCGGCGCCGACGGAGAAGTAGTCGTTGACGCGCAGGGCGGCGCTGCCGGTGATGTTGCCGGCGAGGATGAAGGCCTCCTGCACCTGCCACGCCTGCGGGCCGGCCTTGGGGAACTTGAGGGCGGCGGCGGCGGGGGCGTAGGCGCCTGCCCCGAGGACCAGGCGATTACGGATCACGGGGTAGGCGAAGAAGAGGCCGCCGATCGGCGCGATCGGGTTGGTCTTGACCTGCTCCTGCTGGCCGACCTTGGTGCTGTCGATCACCGAGGGGTCGATCGGCGACTTGAACTGGAAGGTGTCGGGGGTCTGGTAGGTGCCGCGGTAGTCGCGCTGGTAGCGGATGTCGCCCATGATCAGGCCGGCGCCCATGATCAGCTCGCCCTTGCGGAGATAGGCGAGGCTGGCGGGGTTCCAATAGACGGCTGCGGCGTCGCGGTTGACGGGGCCGGACTGGCCGGTGCCGATCATCGGCGCGTCGAGGCCGGAGGCGTGGGCCTGGCCGCCGAGGGCGAGGGCAGGCAGGGCCGCCGCGAGGGCGAGGGTGGGGACGAGGTGTCGCTGACGCGGTCGCACGGGCATGGTTGGATCAGGGGAGGCTTTGGGTGAGCAGGCGCGCGAGGCTGGCGCGATCGTGAGGGTACGTGAGGATAGGGCCTTCAGGACAGGTCGGAGCGCGACCGACGGCAGCGGGCGCCGCCAGGATCGGCTCAGCCGCGGGAGATGTCGAGGCGGATCCGGCTCGGGCCTGGCTTGTCGCCGACGACGACCTTGTAGCGAGCTCCGGCGTCGTCCTCGAGGTAGAAGGCGTCGCCGGGGGAGATCTTGAGCTTCTCGTGGGTGGTGTCGCCGTCGATCTCGAGGGTGCTCGAGAGCTTGGTGGTGAGGGCTGGATCGGCGAAGAAGCCGGGGCTCTTGTAGCTGTAGGGGCGCACAGGGGCGGCGTCTGCGTCCTTGCGGATGTCGACGGCGGTGACGAAGTAGAGGTAGTCGCCCTGGAGCTCGGCGGGGGCCTGGGGGCTTGGTTTGTAGTAATAGAAGTCGGCGTCGCCGACCGCGGCGTCGTTGATCCGCTCGGCGACGCTGGCGAGGGCGGAGGGGTCGGCCTCGAAATTCTTCTTGATCTGTTCGAGGATCGCGTCTGTGTCGACGGGGATCTGGACGTCGCGCAGGGTGAACTCGACGTTGGCCTGCCCCTCCGCGAGGCCGCCGTCGTGCAGGCGCACTTGGGCGACCTCGACCAGGATGTCCCAGAAATAAGAGGGCGAGGGCGGGTTACCGATGTCCGCGAAGGTCGTGAGCTCGGTCCAGCCGGTCTCGTCGATGCAGGCGCTGAAGGCGAGGGCGTTGGAGGCGAGCTTGTACTCGTCGCAGTGGGGGGTGATCGCGGCGGTGGTGCGGCGCGCGGACTCGATGATCAGGCGCTCGAACTCCCACGGCGGCAGGTCCCAGATCGTGGAATTCCCGGTCGGCGCGGGCTCCTTGGCGTCGCCGCCGGCCAGGAAGAGGGAGTTCTCTCGCACGGTCATGGTGAGCTCTTCGATCACCATCTGCTCGGCGAGGCCCTCGACGCGGATCCAGTCGGGATCGTCGAAGTCAAACATGGTGTCGACCTGGCTGGCGACGCTGTTGACGCTGGCGACGCTGAGGTCGCCGAGGTCGACGCCCTTGAACGGGAGCGCGTTGAGGCTGACGCGCACGGCCATGCGGAACTCATCTTCGACGATCGAGATGCCGCGCGCGGCCTTGATGAAGCCGGGGTGGATCGGGCTCTTGGGATCGTTCGGATCGAGGGGGGCTGGGCCGAAGCGATCGGCGAGCGACTCGAAGTTGGTGGCGAGGTCGCCGAGGGTCATCGGGATCGAGCCGGGCGCGACGGGGATCGGGCCATCGGGGCCCTCGCGGAATTGGGCGGTGGGGTGCGAGCCGACGAGCAGGTCGAGCAGCACGTCGCTGATGATGGCGGGCGGGACCAGGTTGTCGGTGACCTCGATCTTCGGGATCGCGGCGAGCACCTTGGCGGGCGGGATGCCGACGGTGCCCGCGAGGCCGATCGCCTCCTCTAACTTGGTGCCGACCAACGAGGCGTTGTCGGGGGTCATGTTGAGGAGGTTGCGCATGTTCTTGGCGGCCTGCGGCAGCTCATCGGCGGCGGCGGGCGGCAGATCGCGGAGCTGCGCGAGCACGGCGTCGAGGGTGTCACCGAGGCCGAAGTCGAGCAGCCACAGCGAGTCGAGGGTGCGCTGGGGCAGGGCGCGTACGTCGTCGATGGTCATCTCCTCCTCGAAGCCGTCCACGTCGAAGCGGAGGAAGCGCAGCTCGACCGTGCGGACCTCGCCGGGGGTGAGCTGGCTGGCGGGCGGCGGCTCAGTGACCGTGACCTCCTCGACGCAGGCGGCGCCGGCGAGCAGCAAGGTGAGGAGGGCAGGGGCGAGGCGACGAGGGCGCATGAGCTACTCCAGGCGGGTGATCTCGAGGCTGATCCGGTGCAGGGTGGGCTTGGGCAGGACGACGAGGCGGTAGCGGCGGGCCTCGTCGTCTTGGATGTAGAGGGTGTCGCCCTCGGTGATCTTGATCTTCTCGTGGGTGACGTCGCCGTCGATCGTCTGGGTGGTCGAGAGCTTCACCGTGAGCTCAGGATCGGCGAAGAAGCCGATCTTGGTGTAGGCGCTGTAGTCGCGGGCGGGCAGGTTCTGGAGGTCGCGGCGGATGTCGAGCGGGGTGACGAAGTACAGCCAGTCGCCCGGATGGGCGGGGTCCTGGGGCTGGTAGTAGTAGAAGTCGGGGGCGCCGTCGGCGGTGTCGTTGACGCGCTCGGCGATGTCGATGAGGGCGGCGGGGTTGGCGGCGAAGTTGTCGCGGATCTGCGCGACCATCTGCTCGGTGGTGACGCCGACCGGCACGTCGCGCAGGGTGAGCTCGACGTCACCTTGCCCTTCGGCCAGGCCGCCATCGTGCAGGCGGACCTGCGCGACCTCGAGCAGGACGTCCCAAAAATACGAGGGCGGCGGCGGCGGGGTGTCGAGCAGGACGCTGTCGTCGACGGTGATGGTGGTCCAGCCGTCGTCGGCGAGGCAGACCTCGACGGCCTCGAGGGGCATCTCGACCTGGCCTTGGGGGCTGTAGACGGTGCACTGCGCGGGGATCTCGGCGGTGCGCAGGCGGGCGAGGTGGGCGATGAGGTGCTCAAATTGCCAGGGGGGGAGCTGCCAGGCGGGGGAATTACCGAGGGGCGCGGGATCGCGCGCGTCGCCGCCGGCGATGAAGGTGGGGGCCTCGAAGATCGCCATGGTGAGCTCGGGGATCACGAGGTCGGGGTTCAAACCTTCGATGCTGAGCCAGGTGGGATCGGCGGGATCAAAGAGCTCCTCGACCTGGCTGTGGATGCTGTTGACGCTGCCGATGGTGGCGTCGGTGAGGTCGACGCCCTTGTAGGGGAGGGCGTTGAGGTCGACGCGCACGGTCATGCTGAAGTCGTCGAGGGCGGCCTGGAGGCCCGAGGTGGCCTTGACGAAGCCGGGGTGGCGCGCCGCGCCGGGGTCGGCGGGATCCTCGGCGGCTGGCCCGAAGGACACAGGCAGGGTCTTGAAGTCGTTGACGACGTCGTTCAGGTAGACAGGGATCGAGTCGGGGGCGACGGGGTAGAGGCCGTCAGGGTGCGCGGGGGTGACGGGGCCGCGGCGCACTCGGGCGTTGGGGTGGGTGACGATGACGTTGTCGAGGATCGCGCGGGTGGCGAGCTCGGTGGTGATCGCGGGCTCGTTGCGGCCGACGCCGATCAGATCGCCGAGGATCAGCGCGGGCGGGATGCCGACGGCCTTGCCGACGCCGAGCAGCGGCCCGAGGCTGGTGCCGTCGAGCACGATGTTGTCGGGGGTCATGGTGAGCAGCTTCCACATGTTGTGGGCCGACGTCGGCAGCGCGTAGGCCTCGTCGGTCGGGGTGGCTTGGAGCTGCGCGAGGGCGTTGTAGACGAGCGGCTCGGCGTGCAGATCGAGCAGCCAGGTGTTGTCGAGGATCGCCGGCGGGAAGGCCTTGATCTCCTCGAGCCCGAGGGTGAGGCCGAAGCCCTCGACGTCGGTGCGGAGGAAGCGGAGCTCGACGACGCGGGTCTCTTCGGGCTGCATCGGCGTGGCCGCGGGGGCCTCGACGAGGGCGACCTCTTCGACGCAGGCGGCGAGCAGGACGAGCGGGAGGGCGAGCAGGGTGAGGTGGCGGTGCATGAGTCGGCCAGCGGAGGTGGTGAGGCGGTGGGAGGCGCGGGCTAGAGCTTGCGGGGGTGGGCGACGATCTCGCGCGGATCTTGCGAGGCAGGGACGAAGAACACGACCTCGTAGGTGTCGCCGCGATCGTCTTGGACGTAGACGGTCGTCTCACCGGGGCTCAGGCGCAGCTTCTCGTGCTCGCTGTCCGCGAGGCCAGGGACGACCGTCTGCGAGATCTTGCAGGGGTCGCTGAGAGCGGGGCAGTTGAAGAAGCCGGGCCGCGGATAATTGTAGGCGGCGAGCTGATCGGGGGCCTCGGGATCAGGGCGCTTGTCGCTCGGGGCGACGAAGAAGAGGTGCGGGGCGCCGGCGTCAGGGCCGTCGCCGGCGGCGCGGCGGTAGTAGAAGTCGAGGTGGCTGTTGTTCTTCCAGTACTTGCCGAGGATGACGTCGGCGAGCTTGTCCGACTGCTGTTGGAGCGAGGGGCGGATCTGCTCGATCATCTGCTCGGCGGTGAGGCCGATCTTGACGCCCTTGAGCTGGAAGACGGGGTTCAGGGCGCCCTCGGGGATGTCATTCGGGTCGTTCGGCGCGGCGTCCCCGTTCACGTCGTGGAGGGCGACCTGGGCGATCCCGAGGAAGAGCTCCCAGATGAACTGGGGCGGCGGCACCGGCTCGTCGTAGGCGCGGAAGGCGCTCCAGCCGACGGGGCCGGGTGGGAACTCGGGCGGGCGGAGCTGCCCCGCGTCCGCGACCGGGCCGATCCAGATGCCGGCCTGACACTTGGTCTTGTTGTAGTTGAAGATCAAACACTTCTCGTACGCGAGCTCGGCGAAGGCGACGAGCGCGGCGCGGGCGACGATGTGCTCGATGAGGTAGGGGGCGAAGTCCCAGATCTTGCCGGGGACGGGCGCGCCGTCCTTGATCTCGCCGGACTCGGTCATCCACTGCGCGGGGAAATTGCCGGTGCAGGCGCCGTGGTCCTCGCAGGAGTCGATCCAGCCGTCGTGCTCGATGATGCCGAAGCCCATGTCGACGGCGGGCTCAGGGGCGATGCCGACGATCTCGAGCTTCTTCGGGTCGAGGAAGTCGAAGGTGAGGATCGAGCCGCCTTCGACGACGAACATGTCGCCGCCCCCCTCGGAGAGGTCGATGCCGTCGACCCAGCGGAGGTTGGACTCGGCGATGACCTTCATCTTGAAGTCAGGGGTGAGGGCGTCGCTGCTGGTGGGGATCTTGGGATCAAGGACGCCCGGGTGGCCGCCGACCGGGCCGAAGCGCTCGGCGAGCGGGGCCATGTCGTTGGCGGCGTCCCAGAGGGTGATCGGCAGGCGACCCTCGATGTTGTTGACGTTGGGGTGGCTGGCGAGCAGGGTCTGGCGCAGGGCGGTGGCGAGCTGCGCGAGGGACAGGAAGGTGTCGGTCTCTTTGATCCCGAGGGTGGCCGCGAGCACCTTGGAGAACTTGAGGTTGGGATCGTTGATCTGCGCGAGCACGTTGTACATCGGCTCGAGCGAGGTGCCCTTGATCGCGGCGTTGGCGGGGGTCATCGTCAACATCCGCACCATCGAGAACTCGGAGCTGCTCTTCCACTGCGTGCCGAAGCTCTTGCCCAGCTCGGTGAGGCCGCAGTTGTGCTTGGGATCGGCGCTGTTGTTCTTCCACTGGGTGCCGCAGGCGCCCTGGATCGCGGCGAGGGCGTTGAGCAGCATCGGCTGGGTGTCGACCTCGAGGAGCACGAGATCGCGGGCGGCGGCCTCGCCGAACACCTCGAGGCTCTTCTCTTTGTCCATCTCGAGGACGACGGGGGGGACCGGATCGTCGTCGATGCGGAGGAAATAACGGGGCGCGGCGCTCGTTGGCGCGCCGGTGGTGCCGGTCTCGGAGTCGCTGGATTCGCCGGTGTTGGCGCCGGTCGCGTCGGTGGTGGAGGCGTCGGTGGTGGAGGCGTCCGTGGCGGTGGCTGCGTCGTCGCCCGCGCACGCGAGCATGAGGGCGAGCGGCAGGGCGGGGAGGGCGAGGCGGTGCATCGTACGGGCTCCGATCACGTGGCGTACTCCAAGAGGCGAGGCTATCACAGGGCCGCGGCGCACCGGGAGGGTTTTGCGCGAGAGCGCTCGGGTGGGGGCGGGAGGCGACGGCGCGCTGCGGCGTGCCGCGGCAGCAGGCTCAGGGGGTCGCTCATCGCCCTGGACTCGCTGGTATGCTGGGCCGGTGTCGCAAGCTCGATGGCTGCTTTGTGGGGCGTTGGTGATCGCAGGCGAGGGGACGGCTGTCGCGCTTGAGCCGGCCGCCGAGGGCGAGCCGGCCGCGGTGGAGGCCGCGGGAGAAGCCGAGGCGGAGGCGGCGACGGGAGCTCCGGCGCCAGCAGCCGCGTCCGCGCCGGCCGCCGTGACCGAGGCCGCGCCGATGGTCGAGGTGACGCCGCGAGAGAAGCATGTCCGCCACGATTGGTACGTGGGGTTCGGCTTCGGGGCTGGGGTGGGCCTCGATACGGTGCCCGGGAGCGGGCGGGCGGTCGGCGGCGGCGGCGGCGGCTTCTTGCACGCAGGCGGCCGGATCCGCGACTCGCTGGCGATCGGGGCGCGGCTGTTCTCGAGCAGCGCCCGTGATCTGGGATCGTCAGGGGCGATGATCGAGGCGCTGTTCTTCCCGCTGGCGAAGCGCGACAAGGGGCTGCGGATCAGCGGCGGGCTCGGGCCTGGGGTGGTGTATGCGCTGAGCCAACAGGCGGCGCCGCCGGGGGAGCGGACGACCGCGCCGGCGCTGAGCCTGGCCGGCGAGATCGGCTACGACCTGTGGGTGCTGCGCCGCTTCAACGTGGGGTTTGATCTGTGGACGATCGGGGCGCTGAGCGGGCGCGGGCGGCTGGCGACGATCGGCCTGGGGCTGTCGTTCAACTGGTATTGAGCGGCGACCTACGGGCCGGGGCGCTGACGATCGCGGCGGGCGCGGAGGATGAGATCCTGGAAGGTGAGCCCGCCGAGCAGGGCGGCGTCTTGCGCGTCTCGACGGAGGAAGAGCTCGGTGAGGGGATCACCCTGGCGGAGCCCCGGGACGTCGCCGCCTTCAAAGAGGGCGAGCAGCTCGCTGACCTTGATCTGGTCGAAGGGGCGGGCGGGGATCAACGAGGTCTCCTCCGCGCTGGTCTCGATCAGGAAGCCGGCGGCCGCGAGGCGCTCGATGATCCCGGCGATCCGGGTGAACCCGATCTGGTAGCGCGCCTCGAGCTGCGGGATGGTCGAGCCGGCGTGGTGACGATCGAAGTGATCGCAGATCGCGAGCATGATCCGCGCGGCGATCCGGCCGGCGCCGATGTCCCCGTGGGCGCCGCTGCGGGCGCTCGCGTGCACGTAGCCGTCGTGGGCGACGACGTTGATGTGCTGGGCGACGTGCGCGAGTTCGACGCCCAAAAGGATGAGCAGCCACGAGCAGTAGGTCCAGATCATAAAGACCGGGAGCAGCGCGAGGGAGCCGTAGACGCTCTCGTAGTTGGCGATCACCGAGATGTAGGCGGCGAAGCCGCGCTTGCCGATCTCGAAGAGCACGGCGGAGCCGAGCCCGCCGATCAGCGCCGGCCTCCAGCGCACCGAGGTGGCCGGCATGAAGCGGTTCAAGAGGATGAGGCCGACGCTGGTGGTGAGGATCGGCGTGAAGGCGAGCGACATGCGATCGATCGCGGCGAACACCGGCTGCGCGAGGCTGTAAAAGACGATCAGCGGGCCGAGGGTGGCCAGCGTGTAGAACATGGTGAAGCGCGAGACCGTGGAGCGCTGACGGGTCACCCTCCAGATCCGGTTGACCGTCTTCTCCAAGGTGGTGAAGACCAAGGAGGCGACGACGAGGGCGCTGAGGAAGCCCCACACGCCGAGGCGCTCGACCGAGATGTTGTGGGCGAGGCCGAGGATCGCCTCGGTGATCCGGTGGGCTCGCTCCGGATCTGGGATGAGGAGGCGTGAGATGTCCTCAAAGACAGCCTGTGAGCGACCCTCGCCGAGCAGGCCGATGCCGGTGAGCAGGAGCCCCGCGACCGGGACGACGGAGAGCAGGGTCTGGAGGGAGAGGCTGGCGGCGAGCGCGGTCGCGCGATCTTCAATGAGCCAGCGGCGGAAGGTGTAGGCGATGATCAGCCAGATCCGGCGCGCCCCGGCGGCGTGGGGCTGGGGCTCGGTCGGGGAGAGGTAGTCGCGGACGGCGGCGAAGGCGGCGCGGGCGCGCGCGCTGATCGGGCGGCGAGGGGGCGACGGCGGCGAGGGCGCTTCTTCGCCCTCGGGCTGAGGCTGGTCGGCCATCTCAGCCGCGATGATACGCCTCAAACCGGCGCCGCGACCTTGAGGCGGGGCGGCTTCTTCTTCGCGGGGCGCTCGAGGCCTTTGCGCACCTCTTCGGCGAGGGCGTCGAGCTCTTCGCGCAGGCCGCCCAGCTCGACCTCGAGGCGCTGGATCCGCTTGGGCTCGATGCCGTCGATGTCGGGTAAGAGCTCGGCGAGGCGGCGCGCGGCGGCCGAGGCTTTTTGGAGGATCTCGAGCTTCTCGGCGCCCTTGGGGCGGGGGTAGAGGACGGGGTCGAAGCGCTTGCGCAGCTCAGCGACGGGTTGGCCCTCGTCGAAGACCGCGTGGCGGACTGTCTGTAAGAATTCGGCGTCCTCGTCGCTGCGGCGCTTGGTCCGGGGAGGGGCGACTTCGCCCGGGTCGTGGCGGCCCTCGTTGGCGTCCCAGGCGGCCTCAGCTTCGCTGTCGTCGGGCGAGATCTTGCCGACGGCGCGTGAAAAATAGTCGACGGCCTCGTAGCTGGGGATCACCTTGGCGACGCCGTCCCACTCCAAGACCTCCGGGGCGTGGCTCTGGATGGTGCTGAAGCTGAGGATCAGCTTGTCGACGGTGGGGCGCTTGAGGGTGAGCTCGTCGGCGCAGTAGCGGTAAAAATCGTTAAACCCCCAGCGGGTGTAGGCGCGGTCGCTGCGGACGCGGGCGAGGGTCTCGGCGAGCTCGATCCAGGAGCGCTTGAAGCGCTGGGTCCGGCGCACGACCTCGAGGCGCTGGGCGTCGCCTCCGGTGCGCTCGAGGAGCTCGGCGAGGGCTTCGATCTTGTTGATTCCCTGGGCCACGGCGGGGCGTATAGCACCCCGCGCCTCGGCTTGGTACGCCCCCCCGCGGCAAATGTTGCCTATCCACGGGAGAGCCGATAGCGTGCGCTCCCAGAACTCCCCATGGGCGAACAAACGGTCGATAGCACCTCGGATGACCAACGGCTGCGCGCGTTCACGAAGGCGATCATCGCCGACGTGAAGGCGCTCGAGATGATGCTCGCGGGCGATCTGATCGAGCGCGGGGTCCGCCGGATCGGCGCGGAGCAGGAGATGTTCCTGGTCGACCACCGCAGCATGCGGCCGGCGCCGGTGGCGATGGAGGTGCTCGAGGCGGTGCGCGAGCCGTTCCTGACGACCGAGCTGGCGCGCTTCAACCTCGAGGCGAACCTGACGCCGCAGCTGTTCGGCGGCGCGTGCCTCAGCGAGATGGAGAAGGAGCTGCACTACGTGGTCGACCGCGCGGCCGAAGGGGCCCGCTCGGTGGGCGCGGACGTGGTGCTGTGCGGCATCTTGCCGACGCTGCGCAAGGCGGACCTGACGCTCGAGAACATGTCGCCGATGCCGCGCTACTTCGAGCTGAACCGGACGCTGCTGCGGCTGCGTAACGGCGGCTTCAAGGTGCTGATCAAGGGGCTCGATGAGCTCGATACGACGCACGACAACGTGATGCTGGAGGCGTGTAACACGAGCTTCCAGATCCACTTCCAGGTCGGCGCGGAGGAGTTCGCTAAGCTCTATAATTTGGCGCAGGCGGTGACGGCGCCGGTGCTGGCGGCGGCGGTGAACTCGCCGGTGCTGCTGCGCCACCGGCTGTGGATGGAGACCCGGATCGCGCTCTTTCAGCAGTCGATCGACACGCGCTCGCAAGCGGATCACTCGCGGGGCGGGCGGCCTCGCGTGCATTTCGGCGATCGCTGGGTGAAGCAGGGGATCTTGGAGCTGTTCCGCGAGGACATCGCGCGCTTCCGAGTGATGCTGGCAGGGCAGCTCGATGAGGATCCGATGGCGGTGCTGGCGCGCGGGGAGATCCCAAAGCTCTCCGCGCTGCGCATGCACAACGGCACGGTGTACCGCTGGAATCGGCCTTGTTATGGCATCGGCGCGGACGGCAAGCCGCACCTGCGGATCGAGATGCGCGGGCTGCCCGCGGGGCCGAGCATCCGCGATGAGATGGCGAACGCGGCCTTCTTCTTCGGGCTGATGGCGATCTACGCCGATGAGCACCCGAAGATCGACGAGGAGATGCCGTTCGATGACGCGAAGAGCAACTTCTTCGCGGCGGCGCGGCACGGGCTGGCGGCGCAGTTCACGTGGTTCGGCGATAAGACGATCACGGCGGCGGACTTGATCCTGAGCGAGCTGCTGCCGCACGCGCGCGCAGGGCTGCTGAAGTCGAAGATCGCGAGCGAGGACGTGGACCTGTACTTGGGGGTGCTCGAGGAGCGGGTGCGGATGAACCGCACGGGGGCGCGCTGGGTGCTCCAGTCGCTGTCGGCGATGGAGGGGCAAGGCAAGCAGGAGGACCGGCTGCGGCGGGTGGTGGCAGGGCTGATCCACCGGCAAGCGCTGAAGATCCCGATCCACGAGTGGGAGCTGGTGGGCGCCGGCGAGACGGAGAGCGACCCGCGTGATTCGTTCCGGACGGTGAGCCAGTTTATGTCGACCGATCTTTTTACGGTGCGCCCGGGGGATGTGGTCGATCTGGCGACCAACGTGATGGAGTGGGAGCAGATCCGCCACGTGCCCGTGGAGGACGAGCACGGGGCGATCGTGGGGATGATCACCCCGCGCGAGCTGCTGCGCTTGATCGCGATCAACTCAGCGGCGCGAGGGGGCGAGGCCGTGGTGGTATCTTCGATCATGAGCCCGGTGGCGGTGACGATCGCCCCCGATACGACGCTCCTCGAGGCGTTCGCGAAGATGCGTGAGCATCAGACCGATTGCCTGCTCGTGGTCGACGAGGGGCGGCTGGTCGGGATGATCACCGGGCGCGATCTGATCGATGCCTCAGAGAAGCTCCTCACCAATTATTTCGCCTGATCCTGCCGCTGATCCGCGGGCGGCGCGCTCGATCGGCTCGTACGACGCGGGCCGGCCGGGGCCGCTGGTGGTCATCTTTGGCGGGATCCACGGCAACGAGCCGGCCGGAGTGGCGGCGATCGCCGCGGTGCTGGCGGCGCTGCAAGAGCGGGGGTTGCCGCTGCGCGGGCGGGTGCTCGGGCTGCGCGGCAATTGTGCGGGGCTGGTGAAGGGGGTGCGCTACCAGGCGCGCGACCTGAACCGGAGCTGGCAGGCTCCGGCGATCGTGGCGATGCTCGCGCGCGATCGGGCGAGCGAGCGCTCGTGCCCCGAAGATCGGGAGGAGCGCGAGCTGTTGAGCGCCTTAGCGCCGCTGCTGGCGAAGGCTCGCGCGCCGATCACTTTCTTGGATCTGCACAGCATGTCGGGCGACGGGGCGCCGTTCTCGTGCATGGCGGACGTGCTGCGCAACCGGAAGATCGCGTTCGCGCTGCCGGTGCCGGTGGTGCTGGGGTTGGAGGAGGTGATCGATGGATCGATGCTGGGCTTCTTCTCCGATCTGGGGCACGTGGGGGTGGCGGTCGAGGGCGGGCAGCACGACGATCCGCGGACGCAGGCGAACCATGAGGCGGCGATCTGGTTGACGCTGGTGGCCGCTGGGTGCCTGCGCCGCGAGCAGGTGGGGGATCTGGCGCTGCACCACGGGCGCTTGGCGGCGGCGACCGCGGGGCTGCCGCGGGTGCTGGAGATCCGCCACCGCCACGTGGTGAAGGAGTCCGATGACTTCGTGATGCGGCCCGGCTACGCGAACTTCCAGCCGGTGCGCGCGGGCGAGGCGGTGGCAGATGATCAGGGCGGGCCGGTGATGACGCCTGAGGGCGGGGTGATGATGTTGCCGCGGTACCAAGGGCAAGGTGAGGACGGGTACTTCTTGGCGCGAGCGGTGTCTCCGGTGTGGCTGGCGATCTCGGCGGGCCTGCGGCGCGCGCGGGCGGATCGGCTGGTGCGGCTGCTGCCTGGGGTGGCGCGCGGCGCCGCAGACGGGGAGCTGCTGGTGGCGGCGGGGCGGCCGCGGGCGATCGATGTGTTCCACTTGTTCGGGTATCGGCATGAGCGGGCGCGTGAGGGGCGGCTGGTGTTCTCGCGGCGACGCCCAGACTCGGCGCCTTTGGCGGATCTGCCGGCGGAGATCCACGCGCTGCTGGCAGAGCACGGATAGCCCCGCGCGCTGGCTGTGGTGGTATCCTGCGGCTCCGCGATGATCCGCTCGTCTCAGGCCTCCACGACCCGTCTAGCGCCCCGCTGCTCCTTTGGGGCGCTGGCCGCGTGCGTGCTCTTGGCGTCGTCGCCGGCGCAGGCGGCGGCGCCAGTCGTCGGTGAGGCGACGAGCGCGGCGCCGACGAGCGCGGACGCGGCGCTGGAAGAGGGCGACCTCGAGTCGGCTCGATCGCTGGCGATCGCGGCGCGTGAGGCGGATCCGAGCGCGGCGCGCTGGGCCGATGAGGCGGCGATCCACGAGCGCGCGGGGGATCTCGGGGCGGCGATCAAGGCGTGGAAGAGGCACCGCAAGGCGCTGCCCGCGGGGGCGAGCGAGGCGCGGGCGAGCGCGAGCGCGAAGATCGCGGCGCTGGAGGAGGAGGCGCGAGGAGCGAGGGCGGACGAGCCGGCTTCGACGCAGCGAGGGGCGCTCGACGCCGCTCGCGCGGAGCGGCTGGCGGCGCTGCGGCCGAAGGCCCCGCCGCCCAAACCGGCCGCGCCGCCGCCGCCGCCGCGCGAGCGGGTGATCACGAAGTGGTACTTCTGGCTGACAGTGGCGGCGATCGCCGCGTCGGCGGGGGCGATCACGGGGATCGCGATCCAGGCGGCGCAAGAGGAGCAAGCCGATGACCTGTCACGTGGGTGGGGCGGGGGATCGCCGGCGCCGCAGAGCGGGCTGCACCTGCGCTTCTGAGCGGTCGTGGGGCTCGTGGGCGGCTCGGGTGGGGCTGATCGCGAGCGCGGTTGGTTGCGCGCCAGCGGCGGCGGAGGACGTGAGCGAGGGGCGCGAGCTCGTGGGGGCGATCGAGGAGGCGGGGAAGATCCGCTTCGTGAGCGGCGTCGGCTTCGCGGATGGTTGCTCGTTGGAGGCGGTCACGGTGACGCCGGCGCGCGTACGGCCGGGTGAGGCGGTGATCGTGGCGGCGCGCGGGCGTGGGTGCGCGCGAGGGGCGGAATTGAGCGTGGGGCTGCGGGCGCCGCGAGCCGCGAGCTTCGAGGATCCCCGCGATCGCGGGGCGACGCGGGTCGATCGGCGCGACCAGCGGGGGCGCGCGGCGGTCGAGGATGGGCTGATGGAGGTGCGGCTGGTGTTGCCTTCGCCGTGGCACCCGCGGTCGGTGGTGATCGAGGGGGAGCTGCTGCGGGGTGGCGCGAGGATCGAGGCGAGCTCGGGGCCTCGCAGCGCTGGAGGACGGGCGGCGCTGGCGTTGGTGCCGGTCGAGACGAGGCCGACGGAGGCGCGGGCGCTGCGGGCCGAGGTGGCCCCGCGGATCGACGGCGCCTTGGTCGAGGCGCTCTGGCAGCGGCGCGGGGACGCGCTGGTGGAGAGCTTGGGCGGTGAGCCGCTGGTCGGGGCGGCGAGCGAGGTGTGGTTCGCGTGGGACGAGGCGCGGCTGTATGTGGCGGCGCGGCTGCCGGATGAGGATCTTTGGGGCACGCTCTCCGCCCACGACGATCCGATCTACGAGCAGGAGGTCCTTGAGATCATGGTCGCTGGGACAGGCGCCGACGGGGCCGTCGGCGAGTACGTGGAGCTCGGGGTGTCGCCGCGTGGGGTGACCTTTGACGCGAGCTTTAAGAAGTATCGGGAGGGTGATCCGGGCTGGAGCTCGGCTTGGGAGGTGGCGGTTCTGGCCGATGGGACAGTCAATGATGGGGGCGATCGCGACCGCGGGTGGGCGGTGGAGGCGGCGATCCCGTGGGCGGAGCTGTGCGCGTACGCGGCGGCGGCGTGCCCTCCGCAGGCGGGTCAGCGCGTTCGGGTGAATGTGTTCAGGATCGAGCGGCAGGGGCGGAGGACGGCGATCGGCATGGCGCTGAGCCCGACTCGGACCCCAGACTTCCACGCGTGGGCGAACGCGGGATGGTTGGAGCTGGAATGATCATGACGCGGCGAGCTGTGGTGGCGTGCGCGCTGGGGTTGACGCAGTGCGCGGGGCAGCCCGCGCCGGGCGGCGGGCAAGGGCGGCCCGGCGCGGCGGCGGTGACGTTGCCGGACGGGGCGACAGGATCAGGGGCGCCGGCGTCGCCGGGGATCCGGACGGATTCTCTGACGATCCGGCCGTCGACAGGTCCACAGCCGCGGTACGGGGCGCAGGCGGGCCATACGCTGAGCGAAGGGGAGGCGGCGCTGCTGGCGAAGGTGAGCCGCAGGACGCTGCGCCACGAGCCAGGGCTGAGCCGGATGGCGCGCGAGCTGGCGCGTACTGCTCCGGTGGACCAGGTGATCCCGGCGGGGCTGATCGAGGGGTTGATGGCGTGGTCGGGGTTGGTGGAGCCGCCGCCGCGGATCGGGGTGGTGGAGGTGGGAGCGACGTGCGCGGCGACGCCAGGGGCGCAGGGCTGCCCCGAGGCGATCGCGGCGCTCGCGAGCGAGATCGAGGGGCTGCTGCCGCGTGAAGGTGATGGTTGGGTGGGGGTGGGGATCGCGGATCTGCCGGGCGGCGCGTCGCGGCTGATCTTGGCGGTGACGGAGCGGACGGTGGCGCTGGATCCGATCGACGCGGAGGTGGCGTTGAACGCCTCGGTGACGCTCAAGGGGCGCCTTCTAGGCGGTCGCAGCCAGCCGCGGGTGGAGACGGTGGACGCGCGCGGGCAGTGGCGGCAGGTGGCGGTGAACGCCGGGCGCGGCGGCGAGCTGAGCGCGACGTTCGTGTGCGCGACGCAGGGGGCGCTGCGGGTGGAGGTGCTGGCGGAGGGGCCGCATGGGCCGGAGGTGTCGGCGAACTTCCCGCTGTTCTGCGGGAGCCCGGCGCCGCGGGCGATCACAGTGACGGCCGAGCAGGTGGGCGCGGAGGTGGATGTCGGGGCGATCGAGCGGGCGAACTTCGACGCGCTGAACCAAGCGCGGACCGAGCGCGGGCTGGCGCCGCTGCGCTGGGATAACGCGGCGGCGGCGGCCGCGAGGGCGCATAGCCGCGACATGGTGGAGAACAACTATTTGGGGCATCGCTCGCCGAGCTCGGGGGAGGTGAGCGATCGCTTCCGCGTCGCGGGGATCACGGCGGCGCGGCTGCGGGAGAACGTGGCGCGCGGGTACGGGCCGCGGTCGATGCACGAGGCGCTGATGAACAGCCCGGGGCACCGGATCAACATGCTGGCGGACGACGTGACGATGGTGGGCATCGGGGCGGTGATCGGGGCGCCGGAGTCGACGAGCCCAGGGGCGGCGCGGCCGATCTTGTTGACTCAAAATTTTTATGCGCCGCCTGGCGCGGATCTGCCTAAAGAGCCAGGTACGGCGCTGAAGGCGGAGGTGGAGCGGATCCGCGCGGAGGCGAAGGCGCGGCCGCTGCGCTGGGAGCCGACGCTGGAGCGGGCGGCGGCGGCGATGGCGAAGGCGGTGGCGGCGGGGGACTCGGCGGGGTCGCAGAAGATCATGGCGAAGGAGCTGGAGAAGACGTCGCTGGCGCGGGTCGAGAGCCAGCAGGTGATCTCGAGCGAGTTCCGCGGGCTGGTGGGGCTGGAGCTGTGGCGCGACCCGTCGATCCAGACCGTGGGGCTGGGCGTGGCGGTGTTTGAGGGGGGGGCGCGCGCGGGCTCGGTGGCGCTGATCGTGCTGATCGCTCGTTGAGGCGATCAGCGGGCGGGCAGGCGACGGGCGGCGGTGACGCACTCGCGTAGCATGGCGAGCTTGCCGCGTACGGCTGGCTCTCGGACCAGGTCTTCGATGGGGGCGGGCAGGCGGTAGCTCCAGTTGTGATCGCCGAGGGTGCCGGGCTTGTTGATCCGCTCGCGGGCGCCGAGGATGTCTTGGATCAAGAGCAGGACCAGCTCGGAGCGGGCGCTGAGGATCGTCTGGGTGAGGGCGCGATGGAGGGGGGCGGTGAAGGCCTTGTGGGGCTCGACGCCGAGGAGCAGAGCGGCCTGTTGGCGCTCGGCGGGCGGCAGGGCGCTCCACCAGGTGACGACGGAGTCGGTGTCATGGGTGCCGAAGCAGGCGACCGAGAGGGCGGGGTAGGCGCGTGGATCGAGGAAGGCGCCGGCCTTGTCCTTCTCCCAGATCAAGACCTTGTAGCCGGGCACGTGCAGGCGGAGGAGGGAGGGGCGGACGTAGTCAGGGATCACGCCGAGATCTTCGGCGATGAGGCGCGCGCCGGTGGAGGCCGCGCCGAGGAGCATGGCCTTGAGGACATTCTCGCCGTGGGCGAGCTGCTGGGCGGCGGCGGCGGGGTTGAAGACGCCGGGTACGAGCTTGCCGCGGGCGTCGCGGCGGCGGTCGTAGGGCCGCATATAGGTGCGGTAGAAGCCGACGAGGTGGTCGATCCTGAAGCGATCGTAGAGGTGGCCGGCGTAGGCGCAGCGGCGGCGCAACCAACGGAAGCCGTCGCGGGCCATCTGCTCCCAGTGATAGGGGGGCAGGCCCCAGTCTTGGCCGTCCTCGTCGAATTGATCGGCGGGCACGCCGACGGACATGTCCATGTGGAACTGCGCGCGGTTGGCCCAGACGTCGGCGCTGTCGCGATCAACCATAAAAGGTAGGTCGCCCATGAGCTCGACGCCGTGGGCGCGGACGCGGCGGCGAGCTTCCATCCACTGGAGCTCGGCGGCCCACTGGAGGTACTTGTGATAGAGGACCTCGCGGTCGAGCTGGCGGGCGGCCGCGGCGAGGGCGTCGGTGTGGCGATCGCGGAGCGCCTGCGGCCACTGCCACCAGGCGACGCCGCCGTGTGCATCCTTGAGGGCGCAGAAGAGGGCGAGGTTGTCGAGCCAGTCGGCGCTGGCGCTCATGAAGCGGATGAAGGCTTGGCCGTGGGGCCCCTGCTCGCGCGACTCGCGGGCCCAGAAGGCGTCGAAGGCGGCTCGGAGGGCGCGGCGCTTGAGCTCGCGGACGAGGGGATAGTCGATGGTCGGACGAGATCGGGCGGCGGCGAGGGCGGCGCGGCCAGCTGCCCCGAGCGCGGCGAGGGCGTCTTCGGCGCTGAGACCAGGCAGCTGCTCGCAGTCGAGGTAGATCCAGTCGATGCCGAAGGCGGATAAGGCGGAGTAGGGCGAGGTGGAGCCGCCGGAGCCCTCCGCGACGGGGAGGAGCTGGATGAGGCCGAGGCCGGCGAGGCGGGCGAGCTCGGCCATCATCGGTAGATCGGTGATCGCGCCGATCCCCCAGGAGCGGCGGGTGCGGATCGAGAAGAGGGGGATCGTCACGCCGGCGATCCGGCCGGCTTGGGCGGCTTGGGGGAGCATCTACACTGCCTCTAGCAAGGCGGCGTGGAGAAGGAAAGGGGCGCCCAGGCGCGGGACTTCCCAAGGCGCGCGCGTTCGCTGTAGCTTGCCGGGCATGAACGCGCCTGTGCGGGCCGGTAAGCCTTACCCGCTGGGGGCGATCTACGACGGGCTCGGGGTGAATTTCGCGGTGTTCGCCGGCGGGGCGACGCGGGTCGAGGTGTGCCTCTTTGATGAGCCGGGGGCGGCGCGAGCGACGGCGGTGTTCGACCTGCCAGGGCGCAGCGATGGGGTCTTCTATGGGTACGCGCCGGGGCTGCGGCCTGGGCAGCTCTACGGGCTGCGGGCGCACGGGGCCTACGATCCGTCGAGCGGCCGCCGCTACAACCCGCACAAGCTGCTGGTGGATCCGTACGCGCGGGCGATCTGCGGGCAGGTGAACTACGACGCGCCGGTGTGGAGCTACGCGCCGGGGAATGAGGCGGGGGATCTGGTCTTTGACGGTCGTGATGACGCGTGGGGGGTGCCGAAGGGGGTGGTGGTCGACAACGTGTTCGACTGGGAGGGGGACACGCGGCCCGAGACGCCGTGGCGCGAGACGGTGATCTATGAGGCGCACGTGAAGGGGCTGACGATGCAGCACCCAGAGGTGCCGCCGGCGCTGCGTGGGACGTACGCAGGGCTGGGATCGCCGCCGCTGATCGCGTACCTGAAGGATCTGGGGGTGACGGCGATCGAGCTGCTGCCGATCCATGAGATCGCCGACGAGCACGCGCTGGCGCGCCGCGGGCTGCGGAATTTCTGGGGGTACAGCACGCTGGGGTACTTCGCGCCGGCGGCCCGCTACGCGGCGAGCGGGGGCCGCGGGGAGCAGGTGGGCGAGTTCCGGCAGATGGTGAAGGCGATGCACCGCGCGGGGATCGAGGTGATCTTGGACGTGGTCTACAACCACACGTGCGAGGGCAACCACCTCGGGCCGACGCTGAGCCTGCGGGGCCTCGATAACGCGGCGTACTACCGCTTGGTGCCCGGGTACCCGCGCTTCTACTTGGACACGACCGGCTGCGGGAATTCGCTGGACGTCGGGCACCCGCCGGCGCTGCGGCTGGTGATGGACAGCCTGCGCTACTGGGTGAGCGAGATGCACGTGGACGGGTTTCGCTTCGATCTGGCGCCGACGATGGCGCGCGATCGGGGGGAGTTTGATCGGCACAGCCGCTTCTTGACGGCGGTGCACCAAGACCCGCTGCTGTCGCAGGTGAAGCTGTGCGCGGAGCCTTGGGACGTCGGACCCGGGGGGTATCGCGTGGGGGGCTTCCCAGCGCCGTGGACGGAGTGGAACGGGCGCTATCGGGACTGCGTGCGCCGCTTCTGGCGAGGCGATGAGGGGCAGGCGGCGGAGCTGGGGTATCGGCTCTCAGGATCTTCGGATCTGTTCGGCGGGCGACGGCCGCAGGCGAGCGTGAATTTCGTGACGTGCCACGATGGCTTCACGCTGCGCGACCTGGTGTCGTACTCGCGCAAGCACAACCTGGCGAACGGCGAGGAGAACCGCGACGGCTCGGATCACGAGCACAGCCACAACTACGGGGTCGAGGGGTCGACGGAGGATCGGGCGATCGCGGGGCTGCGGGCGCGGCAGCAGCGGAACCTGTTGGCGACGCTGATCTTGTCGCAAGGGGTGCCGATGCTGCTGGCGGGCGACGAGCGCGGGCGGACGCAGGGCGGCAACAACAACGCGTACTGCCAAGACAACGAGATCTCGTGGGTGGACTGGCAGATGAGCGCGGAGGGGGCGTCGTTGTTCGGCTGGGTGCGGCGGCTGCTGGCGCTGCGGCGCGCTCACCCGGCGCTGGCGCGGGTGGGCTTCTTCGCGGGGACGCAGCCGCCAGGCGGGGCGCTGAAGGACGTGATGTGGCTGCGACCCGACGGCCGCGAGATGAGCGCGGCGGACTGGAACCTGCCGTACACGCGGGCGCTGGGGATGCTGATCAGCGGCGACGCGGTGGCCGGGGACGCGGCCGGCGATACGCTGCTGCTGCTGATCAACGGCAGCTTCGGGGCGATCTGCTTCACGCTGCCGCACCTGCCAGGAGGGCCGGTGCGCTGGCAGATCTTGCTCGACTCGCGCGATCCCGAGGGCGGGGAGCGGTGGCTGCCGGCGAGCGATCGTGGGCACGAGCTGGGGGAGCGATCGCTGGTGCTGATGCGGATGTGCCCGCTGCTGGCGCCAGATGAGGTGGCGCGGTGAGCCGGCGCGGGGCGGCGCGGGCGCGGGCGCGCGCGCGCGCGGCGGAGCGGGCGCGCGAGGCGAGGGCGGTGCATAGCGACGTCGGCGCGGCGAGGCCGCGCGAGGAGGCCGTGATGTCGGACCAGACAGGTACTTTGGAGCAGGTGGATGCGGCGCGGGCGGCGGGCTCGCCGCTGAGCGACGCGGATCTTTTTCTGTTCAATGAGGGCACGCACCTGGCGATCTACGATCGGCTGGGGGCGCAGGTGAGCGGCGATCCGGCGCGCCCTGGCGTGCACTTCGCGGTGTGGGCGCCGAACGCGGCGCGGGTGTCGGTGATCGGCGAGTTCAATCATTGGGACGCGATGGCGCACCCGCTGCACCGACGCGGGGCCTCCGGGGTGTGGGCGGGCTTCGTGCCGGAGGCGCGGCGAGGGGAACTCTATAAGTATCGGATCCAGAGCTTGTTCTCGGCGGAGGTGCTGGAGAAGGCGGATCCGGTGGGGCTGCGGCAGGAGCTGCCGCCAGCGACGGCCTCGCAGGTGTGGTCGCTGGACGGCCATCGCTGGCGCGACGCGGCGTGGATGGCCGGGCGGGCGGCGAAGCAGGCGAAGGATCAGCCGATCAGCGTGTACGAGGTGCACCTGGGCTCGTGGATGCGGATCGCCGAGGAGGGGGGGCGGTGGTTGACGTACCGCGAGCTCGCGCCGCGGCTGGCGGCGTATGTGAAGGAGATGGGCTTCACGCATGTCGAGCTGATGCCGCTCGCGGAGCACCCGTTCTATGGATCGTGGGGGTATCAGGGGACGGGGTACTTCGCGGCGACGGCCCGCTACGGGGCGCCCGAGGAGCTGATGTTCTTGATCGATGAGCTGCACTGCGCGGGGATCGGGGTGATCCTGGACTGGGTGCCGGCGCACTTCCCCAACGACGCGCACGGGCTGGCGCGCTTCGACGGCACGCACTTGTATGAGCACGAGGATCCGCGGCGAGGGGTGCACCCGGACTGGAACACGCTGATCTTTAACTACGAGCGGCTCGAGGTGCGCTCGTTCTTGTTGTCCTCGGCGATGATCTGGCTCGACAAATTCCACGTGGACGGGCTGCGGGTCGACGCCGTCGCGTCGATGCTCTACTTGGACTACTCGCGGCGCGAGGGCCAGTGGGTGCCGAACCACGCGGGCGGGCGCGAGAATTTGGGCGCGATGGAGCTGCTTCAGCGGCTGAACTCAGCGGTGGCGGAGCGGTTCCCGGGGGTGCACGTGATCGCGGAGGAGTCGACTGCGTGGCCGCTGGTGTCGCGGCCGGTCGCCGACGGCGGCCTCGGCTTCGCGATGAAGTGGGACATGGGGTGGATGCACGACACGCTGCGCTACCTGGCCCGCGATCCGCTGTTTCGCAAGCATCACCACCAAGAGATCAATTTTCGGATGATGTACGCGTACGCGGAGGACTTCATGCTGCCGCTGTCGCACGACGAGGTGGTGCACGGCAAAGGATCGCTGCTGCGGAAGATGTGCGGCGATCGGTGGCAGCAGCTCGCGCACCTGCGGCTGCTCTACGCGTACATGATGGGCATGCCAGGGAAGAAGCTGCTGTTCATGGGCGGCGAGCTGGCGCAGGAGCGGGAGTGGGACCACGAGGGATCCTTGGACTGGGCGCTGCTCGAGCGGCCAGAGCACCGCGGGATCCAGGCGTGGGTGGCGGCGCTGAACCAGCTCTATACGCGCAGCCCCGCGCTGTACCAGTTGGACTTCGATCCGCGCGGGTTTTGTTGGGTGGACGCGGACGACGCGGCGCACAGCGTGGCCTCGTTCGTCCGTCTCGCGGCCGCGGGGGCGCCGATCCTGGTGGTGCTGAATTTCACGCCGGTGCCGCGCCCTGGCTACGTGATCGGGGCGCCTTGCGCGGGGGCGTGGGAGGTGGCGCTGTCGAGCGATCAGGGGATCTTCGGCGGGACAGGCGCGGTGGACGCGGGCGCGGTGATGACGGCGCAGACGGGCCCGCTGAAGGGCATGCCGGCGCAGATCGTCGTGGATCTGCCGCCGCTGGGGGCGATCTTCCTGCGTGGACCCGAGGCGGGTTGGGAGGGGTGTGTGTCGACGGGGTGAGGGATGCGCGATACCGTCCGCGCCGTGCGACGATCGTCGATGCTCCGCGCCTCTGGCCGCCTCCCTCGATCGAGGCTGGCGCTTTTTTTGTTCGTCTTGCTCTCGGGACAGGTCGGGTGCGGCGGCGACTCGGGGGGCGCGAGCGCGAGCGAGGCGGGGAGCAGCGAGGCGAGCGCGAGCTCGACCGGCTCGACGAGCGACGCGAGCGACGCGTCGACGACGGCCGCGACGACGAGCGCGGACACGGGCGAGAGCGAGGGCGAGTCGACGAGCGGCGGGCCGATCCTCTCGGAGGACGAGCTGCTGCTGCGCCAGGCGATCGCGGGCGAGGTGGATCCGGCGGAGGCGCTGGCGACGGTGGCGGATCGCGGGGGGCTGCCGGTGCTCACCTCGACGGGAGGGTTCTTGTTCGCGTGCCTCTGCGGCGACGGAGCGTGGCAGACGGTGGGGGATCATAACGGCTGGAGCGGGGGCGCGATGACGCTCTCAGGAGCGCTGTGGTGGGCGGAGCAGGCGATCGCGACGCCGGAGGAGAGCAAGTACAAATTCTTCGACGGCGAGGCGCTGTACCAGGCGGACCCGTGGGCGCGCCGCTACGGCTATGACGACTTCGGCGAGTTCTCGCTGGTGCGCTCGACGGCGCCGCATCGCGAGCGCTGGTATGGGATCAGCGGGGAGGGGCTCGCGCCGCGGAGCTTGTACGTGTGGGTGCCGGGGCCAGGCGCGCCGTCACGCGCCCTCTTCGCGCACGACGGTCAGAACCTGTTCGGGGTCGCGGGCATGACGTGGAAGCTGCACGAGATGGCGCCGCCAGGGCTGCTGATCGTCGGGATCGCGAACACGGGGAGCGACCGGATCGACGAGTACACGCACACCACGGACGTGATCAACGGGGTGACGATGGGCGGGAAGGGGGACGCGTACGCGGCGCTGGTGGAGGAGACGATCCGGCCGAAGATCGAGGCGGCGTACGGCGCCGCGCCGACGGTGGGGTTGTTGGGATCGTCGCTGGGGGGGCTGATCTCGCTGCACATCGCGGACCTGTACCCGGAGCGCTACGACATGGTGATCAGCATGTCAGCGACGCTTGGTTGGGGATCACGAGCGCTGAACAACCCGACGATGATCGAGATCTACGAGGCGAAGGGGCGGCGACCGTTCGCGATCTACCTCGACTCAGGCGGCGGCGACGGGGGCATGGCGTGCGTCGACGCCGACATGGACGGGATCAAGGACGACAACCCGGCGGCGTCCGACAACTACTGCGAGAACGTGCAGATGCGCGACACGCTGGCGGCGATCGGCCACGAGTTCGGGGTCGACCTGTGGCACTGGTTTATGCCAGACGCGGCGCACAACGAGGGCGCGTGGGGCGAACGGATGGAGCTGCCGCTGTCGTTGTTTATGGGGCTGCCAGGCCCGACGCCGTGATCATTCGTACGGCTCGAAGTCCTCTTTGGTGGCGCCGCAGTCGGGGCAGCACCAATCGGCTGGGATGTCCTCGAAGGCGGTGCCGGGGGGGATGCCGGCGTCAGGATCGCCTTCGGCGGGGTCGTAGACGTAGGAGCAGACGGTGCAGCGGTATTTCTTCATCGGGGGCCTACAGGGAGGAGAGCGCAGCGGGGAGCTTCGGTCAATCAGGGGGCGGCCTTGAGCTCGAGCACCCGCGCTTGCGAGGGCTTGAGCTCGATCTGGACGCCGGAGCTGGTGAGCTTGGCGACGTCGGCGGTGATGATCGTGTCAGGGTCGAGGCGGTCACGCATGGTGATGGTCGTCGCGCCGTCGAGGCCGACGGTGTCGAGCGCCTGCTGAGGGACGATGACGAAGGCCTTGTAGGTGTTCTCAGGGTTGAGGTTGGCGAGGACCATGAGGACGTGGCTGCCGTCCTCGGTGTAGCGGAGGAAGGTGTAGCACCAGCGGCCGAGCGAGCAGTAGGTGCTGCCGGCCTTGTTCGCCTCTTGCAGGCTGAGCAGCTCGCCTTCGGCGATCGCGGGTAAGGTGGCGATCTCGAGGAGGCTGCGGTAGTAGGCGCGCAGGGCGGTCTGGTTCTGGCTGAGGTCGCCGCCGTCATAATTGTTGCCGTTGACCCACTTGCGCAGCTCGGGCATCGACCAGTAGTCGAAGAGGGTGGTGCGGCCGTCGTCGCGGCCGTAGCCCTCGTCGCCGGCGCCAGGCTCGCCGACCTCTTGGCCGTTGTAGACGACGACGGGGCCGCGGGTGAGCAGGTAGAGGAGGGTGGCGGCGGGGCGGCCAGCGACGGCGCTGCCGAAGCCGGAGGCGGTGGGGTTGAGGCCGGTGACCTTGGGAGAGGCGATCCGGCGCTCGTCGTGGTGCTCGGCGTAGCGGACGAGCTGATCGCGGATCGCCTCGGTGTTGCTGAGGTGCACCGTGAGATCGTTGGCGTTGCCGCTGCAGCAGAGCACGCGCTTGACGATGTCGTAGGCCTTGGTGTCGTAGACGGCGTCGAAGCCGCTGGTGAGGAGCTCGGCGAAGCTGAAGCCGGGGACGGCCTCGGGGCCCTCGATCGCCTCGGCGATGAAGAGGGCGTCAGGGTCGCGGTTTCGCGCCTGCTCGATCTGCCATGTCCAATAAGACATGGGGATGTAGTGGGCGGAGTCGACGCGGAAGCCGTCGACGCCCTTCTGCTGCCAGTGCTTGAGGATGTCGTCCATCTTCTTCCAGGTCGGGTGGTCGGACGCGCCCTCGCCGGTCATGTCGATGAAGTTGTAGCCGTAGCTGAGCTTGAGGGTGTCGTACCAGTCGGTGATCGCTGGCGTCGGGGAGTTGACGTTGTTGCCGGTGGCCCGCGGTACGTCGCCGACGGGGCTGTCGTCGCCGTTCTCCGAGTCGAGGGTGCCGTCGGGCGTGCCGGGCGGCGTCCACCAGTCAGGCGTGGGCAGGGTGAGGACCTGATCGGGGGGCTCGACGAGGTAAAAGAGGCTGGTGGTGGGGGTGAAGAAGGCGGTCTTGGGCTCGCCGAGGCCGAAGTCGGTCTTGCCCTGCACGTTGGTGCGGTAGACGCGGGCGATGTGGTTGGGCACGAAGTCGAGGACGACCTTCATGCCGTTGGCGTGGATCCGGTCGACGAGGGCCTCGAACTCCGCCATGCGCTTGTCCGGCGACGAGGCGTAGTCGGGGCAGACGTCGTAGTAGTCGCGGATCGCGTAGTAGTTGCCCGCGAGCCCCTTGACCGCGTCGGGGTCGTCGGCGGGCTCACCCATGCCGTTGTCGGTGTTGGTGGCCTGCTGGAGGGCGCCGTGCAGCCAGATGTGGCTGAAGCCCATGCTGCGCAGCTCGGCGAGGGCGGTGTCGTCGATCTGCTCGAACTTGCCGACGCCGTTGGTCGTGCGGTCACCGTTCTTCTGGTTGGTCGTGTTGGTGTTGGAGAAGAGGCGGACGGTGAGCTGGTAGATCCGGGCCTTGGGCGCGTCGAGATCGGGCGGGATCTCGCCGGTGTCGGTGTCCGTGTCGGTGTCCGTGTCGGTGGTGCCGTCGGTGTCGGTGTCGGTCTCGGTGCCGGCGGTGGTGCTGCCGCTGGTCGAGGTGGTCGAGGTGGTCGCGGTCGGATCCTCGGTGGTCATCGTCGCGGCGGTGGTCATGGTCGTCGAGACCGACTCGAAGCCGAGCGTGCCCTCCGCGCAGGCGGTGAGGAACGACGTTAGCGCGCAGAGTGTGACGAGCTGCCCCTTCGACATCGACGTATCAACCCCTGGCCGCGGATCCGTCGCGGCCTCGTCGATGTTATGGGATCTCGAGGATCTGCGGCGCGCATCACCGGCGACAAAGTGGGCGAGCGCGGGCGCGCCGCTCGATTGCGAGGGTGATCGCGCGCTACTTGGGGGCGAGCACGAGCGCACCCTTGGCCGGGATCGTGACGTTGATCTTGCCGGAGACGGAGACGGCGACGTCGGGGCCGCCGAGCGCGTCGGTGAGGGTTGTCTGGGACTTGAGGCCGAGCGCGTTGACGTCGACGCTGCGCTGCTGGGGCGCGCCGGCGCGGGTGAGCGCGACGATCGCGGCGTCTCCAGGGGCGAGCAGGCGGCCGAATACGAGCGTGTCTTCGTCGACGTCGAGGGGGACATACGCGCCGCGCTGGAGGGCGGGGAGATCGCGGCGGGCCGCGCCGAGCTTGCGGATGTGCGCGAGGGTGGACGCCTCGGCGGCGGTGAGCTGGGCCTCGGGGCGCCACATCCTGCGGTTGTTAGGGTCCGCGCCGCCCCACTGGCCGTACTCGTCGCCGTAGTAGAGGAGGGGCGCGCCAGGCAGGCCTAAGAGCCAGGTCATGCCGATCCGCAGGCGCTCGTAGGGCTCGTCATCACCTGGCTCTTGGGCCACGTTGTTCCACTGGTTGCCGGGGACGCCGGGATCGTGCTGGGCGTCTTGGCCGCGGTAGTCGGCGAGCGAGGCGAAGCGGGGGGTGTCGTGGCTGCCGATGTACGGGGTCATGACGGCGCCGGCGGGCCACTTCTCGAGGCCGTGGCGCAGCCAGTAGTCGGCGTGCAGCATGCCCTTCTCGGAGTAGGCGAAGGTGCGGTAGGCGACGGCGTGGTAGAGGACGAAGTCGAACTGGCCGTCGAGGCCGTAGGGGCCGACGTAGCGGGCGATGGTGCCGTAGTTCTCGTCGTTGCAGGGATCGCCGCAGTCGCTCCAGCCCATGGCCGTCTCGCCCATCAGGAAGTAGTGGGCGCCGGCGGCCTCGAAGCCCTCGCGGACCTCGGCGGCGAGGTTGCGGGTCGAGACCTCCTCGACGTGCTTGACGGCGTCGACGCGGAGGCCGTCGAGGTTGAAGGTGTCGAGCCACCAGATCGCGTCGTCGGTGAAGGCGGCGTTGGCCTCGGGGACGCTGTGGTTGATGTCCGGGAGGTAGCTCGCGAACATGCACTCGAGCGCCTTGCTGGTCCAGTCGCAGCCCTCGGTGCCGCAGACGCAGCCGGTGCGGAACCACTCGGGGTGCTGCTGGACGTACTCGTGATCCTCGTGGACGTGGTTGATCACGTAGTCTTGGAGGATCCGGATGCCGTGGGCGTGGGCCTCCTTGACCATGGCCTTCAGGGCAGCTTCACCGCCGAGGCGTGGATCGACCTCGCGCGCCTTGATCGGCCAGTAGCCGTGGTAGCCGGTGACGTAGTGGACGCCGTCGCCGGCGATATAGGCGCCGCTCGGGTTGGTCTGGAAGGGGGTGAGCCAGATCGCGCGCACGCCGAGCTGGTCGAGGGTGCCGTCGGCGATCGCGGCGGTGAGGCCCTGGAGATCGCCGCCGGCCCAGTCGCCGCGCGGCTCGGCGAGCGGGGTGGGGCCCGGGTTGTTGCCGGGGGCGCCGTCGCGGAAGCGATCGGTGAGGACCATGTAGACGAGGGCGCCGTCCCAGGTGAAGGGCTGCGCCTCGATCCAGAAGACTAGGCGCAGCGGCTCGCTCAGCAGACCGTCCTGCGCGGCGGCGCGCAGGCGGACGGTGTACTTGCCGTCGTTGAGCTCGCCGATCGCGAGGGTGACGTGGCCGTCAGGGTCGACGACTAGCTCTTGGGCGGTGAGGCCGCGCTGCTCGTCCTCATGCTCGAGGATCGCCTCGTAGGCGGGCGGATCGGCGGGGGCGCCGTCGACGCCGGGGAGGAAGTCGAGGACGGCGGCGTAGCTGCCTTGGCCAGGGCCTGGGCGGGCGGTAGCGGATTCACTGACCTTAAGGCCAGGTAGGCGACAGTCGGGTACCTTGATCGCGCTGTTCTCGGTGTCGCCGACGTACTTGCGGCGGGGCTGGGTGGGATCGAAGATCCAGGCGTCGCCGCCGCCCTGCTTGACGACGAGCTTGTAGGCGTGCAGGCCAGGGGGGAGATCGATGATGGCGGTGAAGAGGCCGTCGCCGTCGGGGCCGCTCATCGCGGCGGCGCTGGCGAGATCGAAGCCGTGCCACTCGCCAGCGACGCGCGGGGCGCTGAGGCCTCCCGTCGGCTTGAAACGGAAGGCGGTGGGACAGAGAAGATCGTCGCCGCCGGTGGGATCGGTGGTGGTCGTGTCTGTGGGATCGGTGGTTGGACCGGCGGTGGGATCGGTGGCGCTGGCGCTGTCGGTGGTGGTGGTCTCGGTGGCGGCGGTGGGATCGACGGTGGTGAGGGTGAGGCCGCTGGTCGGCGTGGCGCTGGTCGGGCCGCTAGGGTCGACGCCGCTGGTCTCGGTGACGCCCGGGTCAGAGCCGGTGGAGCAGGCGGTGAGCAGCGCGGCGAGGGCGACGAGGTGGGCGGAGCGAGGGGCGCGGTGGGTCATAGCAGCTCAGCCGAGGGTAAAGGATGGATCGGATCGACGCGAGGTCTTTGACTGATTGTCCGACGTTGCGCTGGGGATCACGGCGGTAGAACCGCGAGGGTGAGGTCCAGTAGAGTCGAGGTGATGCTGCGGAGCACCCGATCTTCTGTACTCGCCACTGCGGTCGCGTTGGCGGCGCTCGTCTCCACTCCAGCGGCGGCGGCGCCGATCCAGCGGACTCGCTTCGAGCTGCCGACGAGCAACGGCCACGGCGCGCTGCTGGTGGACCTGCAAGCTCGCCGCGCGACGCAATTGCGTGAGCACTTGTTCGCGGTCGAGGAGCCCGCGCTCGACGCGATGGGGAAGGAGGTGTGGGGCGGAGGAGACTTTGAGGCGATCTACACGCGGGACCTGCTCTTCGACGCGTACTTCGGGCTGCGTACGCCGGATGAGCAGCGGTGGTTGACGGCGGCGCCGGTGGATCTGGATCGGAGCGGCTATGTCGGCTGGAAGGCGGGAGAGCGCGGCGGTACGGGGATCGTGGCGATGGTCCAGACGGTCGGTGACCTCGAGGCGACGAGCTATTTTTTTACGCCGGTCGGGCTGCCGCACGCGGGCTTCGTGATGCTGCTGAAGGTGCGAAACACCGGGGCGCAGGCGCTCAGCGGGATCGAGGGGTTCTCGATCCACAACCTGCACCTCGGCTACGGGCGCGCGATGTCGCCGTGGGATGTCCCAAAAGACATCGGTGAGAACGGGGAGACGATGGTGCACGAGGGCGACGGCGACCTCGTGGAGCGCGGCTTCGCTGGGACGGTGGTGGCGCGGCCGCTGGGGGACGTGGCGCACTTCGGGGCGGCGCCTTGGGCGGACGTGTACGGGATCGTGGCGGGGGGCGCGAAGGTGGATCTGCCGGACAATCAGCCGCCAGCGGCCGCGGTGGACGGGGCGGTGGGCGCGTATCAATTCGCGCTGGGGACCCTGGCGCCGGGGGCGGAGGCGTGGGCTGGGGTGGCGCTGGTTCACTATGGCGATCCCGAGGCGGATAAGACGGCGCAGGGCTGGCTCGACGCGTACGTCGCGGGGAAGGGGCCGAAGGCGCTGCTGGAGGCGGAGATCGCCGGCTGGGCGGCGCTGCAGGCGGAGATCAAGGTGCCGAAGGGGGCGAGCCCGAGCGATGAGGCGTTGATCCGCCACTCGGCGGCGTGGCTGAAGATGGGACAGGTCCAAGAGGACAGGTCGTTCCTGCGCGAGTGGTGGACGAAGGACGGGGAGCCGCGGCGCACGCGCTTCAAGGGCGTGGACGACCAGCCGGTGACGCTGCCGGCGGTGGTGAAGCACCTCGGGCGAGGCGCGGTGGTGGCGAGCCTGCCGCCGGGGAACTGGACGTACTCGTGGATCCGCGACGGGGCGTACGCGACGGTGGCGATGGCGCTGCTCGGCATGAAGGAGGCGGCGCGGGCGTCGCTGCTCTTCTACCTGCGGGCCGAGGCGGGGCGCTTCAAGGACTGGCAAGAGCTGTCCGGCTACGGCATGCCGGAGTACCAGATCACGCTGGTGCGCTACTACGGCTTCGGGGTCGAGGAGACGGACTTTAACAGCTACGGGCCGAACCTCGAGTTCGACGGATTCGGCCTGTTCCTGTGGGCGCTGCGCGCGTACGAGCGCTTGACCGGCGACACGTCGGTGGCCGACGAGCACTGGCCGCTGATCGCGGGCGAGGTGGGGGATGTGTTGGTGGCGCTGGTCGACCCGATGACGGGGCTGATCCGCCGCGACTCGTCGATCTGGGAGACGCACTGGGAGGGGCGCGAGCGCTACTTCGCGTACACGAGCATCACGGCGGTGCGCGGGCTCTGCGACGCGGCCGCGATCGCGGAGCGGATCGGCGATACGGAGCGGGCCGCTACTTATAAGGCGACGGCGCTGGGGCTGCGGGCGGCGATCGCCGAGCGGCTGACGGACGCGGACGGGGCGGTCGGCGCGAGCTACGAGGAGATCCAAGCGGGCACCGGCTATTGGGACGCGGCGGTGATCGAGGCGGTGTCGATGGGGCTCTTCGATCCGAAGGGCAAGATCGCGGCGGCGACGATGGCGGGGCTGGATAGCCACCTTCAAGTGGCCGCAGGGCCAGGTTGGAGCCGCAACGACGATCGCTACGATCACCAAGGGGGCGAAGACCTGAGCCCGTGGGGGAGCGACTACGACAGCGCCGAGTGGGTGATCACGGATCTGCGGGGGGCGATCGCGACGCGGATGTTGGGGGCAGAGGGGCGCTCAGAGGCGCTGATCGAGTGGGTGCGCGAGCAGGCGCTGGCGAACTACTTGATGGTTGCGGAGACGTTCGAGGAGAACGACGGGACTTATAAATTTAATACGCCGATGGTGGGCTTCGGCGCGGGGGCGTTCGCGTTGGCGCTGGCGCACCGGTCGGGGGAATTTGGGGCGGAGGATCCGGCGTGCGGGGCGTATTTTCTAGAGGAGGATGAGGGCGAGACGTCGACGAGCGGCGGCGAGACGAGCGGCGGCGAGAGCAGCGGGAGCAGCGGCGGTACGAGCGGTGACGCGGGGACCTCGAGCGAGGGATCGTCGACGATGAACTTGACGATCACGGACGGGGTCGGGGATAGCAGCGCAGGCGGCGCGAGCTTGACCGCAGGGGTCACGAGCGGTGACGGCGAGGACGGCGGCTGCGCGTGCCGGAGCGACGGCGGGGGCGGCTTTGGGGCGCTGGGGGCGCTGCTGGGGCTGATCGGCTGGCGTCGGCGTCAGCGTCCAGCATGAGCGGAGCCAGGTGCGGCGGGATCAGGGGGCGTCGCGCTTGCCGGCGCGGCGCAGGCGGAGCAGCCCGCGGGTGAGCTTGAGGAGGTTCTTGGTGGCGTACCCCTCGAAGAGGTCGAGCATGCCGGGGTATTTGCCGCGATAGGGGAACCAGTTGGGCTCGTCGCTCATGAAGGCGCGGTCGACCATGATCGCGCGGGTGTGGGTGAAGGCGTGCAAGCCAGCCTCTCCGTGGTAGCGGCCGATCCCGCTCGAGCGGATCCCGCCGAAGGGCAGCGCAGGGTTGGCGGCGGTGATGAAGAGGTCGTTGACGGTGACTTGGCCGCACTCCATGCGCGAGGCGAGGGCGAGGCCGCGCTTGACGTCGCGGGTCCAGACGCTGCCGTTGAGGCCGAATTGGTGGTCATTGGCGAGGCGGAGGGCCTCTTCTTCGTCGCGGACCTTGATGACCGGAAGGACAGGTCCGAAGGTCTCGTCGCGGTAGATCTCCATGTCGGGGCGGACGCCGGTGAGCAGGGTGGGGGCGTAGAAATTACCGGGTCGATCGAGGCGCTGGCCGCCGCGGAGCAGGCGCGCTCCGTCGGCGACGGCGGCGCGGACGTGGCGATCGACGATCCGGAGCTGGCCCTCGAAGATCATCGGGCCGACGTCGGCGTCGTCCTCGGGGGCGCCCTGCCGGAGCTGATCGAGCTCGCGCTCGACTAGCTCGATGAAGCGGTCGTGGATCGACTCGACCGCGAAGATCCGCTCGACAGAGATGCAGGCCTGGCCGGCGTTGGCGAGGCCGCCCCAGACGGCGGCGCGGGCGGCCCGCTCGAGGGGCGCGTCGGCGCAGAGGATCATGGCGTCCTTGCCGCCGAGCTCGAGCTCGACGGGGATCGGGCGCTCCGCAGCGGCGGCCATGACCTTGCGGCCGGTCGCGACTGAGCCGGTGAAGAAGATCATGTCGACGTCGGCGCGGCAGAGCGCGGCACCGACGGCGCCGTCCCCTTGTACGACCTCGACGACGCCAGGGGGGAGCTCGATCGCGGCGGCGAGCTCGCGGATGATCTCACCGCTCTCGGGGGTGATCTCAGAGGGCTTGAGCACGACCGTGTTGCCGGCGGTGAGGGCCTGGAGGACCGGCACGATCGCGAGCTGGAAGGGGAAGTTCCAGGGGGCGATGATGGCGACGACGCCGCGAGGGAAGCGCTCGATGTAGCTCGCCTTGCCAGGGAAGAGGATCGGGGTCTTGACCTTGTGACGGGCGAGCGCCTTGGCGGCGTTCTTGCGGTGGTAGTCGAGGAAGACGGGGATGAAGAGGAGCTCGTGGCCGAGGGTCTCGATCCAGGGCTTCCCCGTCTCGTCGCTGAGGCGGCGCGCGTACTCGTCGGCGCGGGCGAGGACGAGCGAGCGGAGGCGCTCGAGGTGGGCGAGGCGGCGCTCGAGCGGGGTGTCCCTCCAGCCAGGTGCGGCGGCGCGGGCGCGGGCGACGGCGGCCGCGAGCGCGGCGGGCTCGGTGATGGCGATCGATCGCAGCGGTCCGCCGGTGGTGGGGCTGCGGCGCTCGATGAGGCGGGGAGTTGGGGCGGCGTGATCGTCGACGCGCGTGCTCATGGGGCCGGGTTAGCACGTTTCTTCGCGGAGGTGAGCGCGACATCGAGCGCGGTGGCGAGGGCGCGCCCGGATCAGCGCGATGTGCTGGTACCATCTGCGCGCGCGCCGGTGATGGCGAGGCTGGAGTGAGGTCGTGATGCTGCAGGGAGCCGATCGTCTGTTTCGCCGCTACATGAGCTGTCTGGGGTGGATCGGCGATCCAGGGCTGTTTGAGCTGGTGCGCACCCACTTGATCAAGGTGCCGGTCGAGAACGTGTCGGCGATCCTGCGCGCTTCAGAGGGGCTGAGCGGGATCCCAGACATTGAGGCGTTTCTGGGCGGGATCGAGCGCTACGACCTCGGCGGCGGCGCGCTGACGAATAACGGCTACTTCGTCGAGCTGCTCCGCTACCTCGACTACGACGTCGAGCTGTTGGGCGCGGACTTGAACGGCGCGCCGATGATGCACGCGGTGGTGCAGGTGCTGCACGAGGGGCGACCTCACTTGGTCGACGTCGGCCTCGGCGCGCCGTTCTATGAGCCGATCCCGCTCGACGCGGGGCTGCCCTATCGGGCGCAGAGCGGCGATCTCAGCTTCACGGTCGCGAAGCACGCGGACGCGGGGTGCTTTGAGGTGAGCAGATCCGCTGCCGGGGTGAAGCGGTCGAGCTACGTGATCCGACCGACGCCGCGCCGGCTAGGCGAGTTCGAGGCGGCGATCGAGGCCGCGTATGCGCCAGTCAGCCCGGCGCTTCGGCACCTCGAGATCACGCGGATCTTCGCGAGCCGGCGGGCTTCGTTGAGCGATGATGTGGTGACCTTGGCGCGCCACGAGCTGAGTGAGTCGCGCAAGCTGGCCGATCTCGCGGCGTTGGAGGCGTCCCTGCATGAGGACTTCCAGCTCCATAATTTGCCGATCGGGCGGGCGGTGGCGGCGCTGCGGGGGCTCGGAGGCGCCCTCTTCGGGGGGTGAGGGGCTGCGCGGGCTGGCGAGAATTTTTGGGCGGCGGAGGAACCCGCCCAGCGGGGCGCTGTCATTGAGCCCGTAACGCTCGCATAGGGAGGCCCGAAGCCCATGTCCACCACGACCCTCGCAATCAAGATCTTCTACGGCGACCAGCTCGTCGACACCAAGACCCTCGCTCAAGACGTCATCAAGATCGGCAAGCTGAAGAGCAGCCATCTCTGCCTGGATGACGAGTCGGTGGCGCGCATGCACGCGGTCATCGAGGTATCCGGGGAGGACGTGCGGATCATCGACCTCGGCTCGAGCTCGGGCACCGTGCTGAACGGCCAACGGATCGACAAGAACGCGGCGCTCAGCGACGGCGATGTGCTCGAGTTCGGGGCGTATCGGCTCGAGGTCGGCTTCGTCGCGGAGCAGGCGGCCGCCGCTCCAGAGGCGGCGGGTGTGGCGGCGCCGATGATGGCGGCGGCGGCGGCGGCAGCGGCGGCGCCGGTGATGATGGCGCGCCCGCCGATCCAGATCGACGCGAGCGAGTTCGAGGTGCAGAACGGCTCGCGGGTGGCCGAGGTCGTGGCGATGTACGGGACCACGGTGCTCGACGTGCAGCACGTCGGCCAGCTCAAGAACCGGAAGAGCCAGGGGCCGCTGTGGCTGGCGATCGGCGGCGCGGCGATCCTCGGCGGGATCGCGCTCTTCGGCATGGAGGCGTCGGAGGACTGGGGCGGCTACAAGGACAAGATCATCGAGGCGCAGGCGAGCGGCGGCGTGATGCCCCAAAAGCCAGGTAATGGCCTCGGCGGCGTGGGGATCGCGCTCGCGCTGCTGGGCCTGATCCCCTTCGGGATCGGGATGATGCGGATGGGGGACTTCGCGCCGCGCGACTACACGATCGGCGAGGGCCACGACGCGACCTTCCACGTGCCGCCCGCGGGGCTGCCGAGCCCGTCGGGTTTCCCGCTGGTGCGCGGATCGGACGCGGAGTTCGCCCTGAACTTCACGCAAGGGATGACCGGCGAGGTGACCCTCGACGGCCAGACGATCGCGCTGAGCCAGCTGGTCGCGAGCGGCCGCGCCGCCGCGGCGGGCTCGCACTACACCTTCCCGCTGCCGCCAGGGTCGAGCTGTCGGGTGACGTACCAGGACGTGACCTTCTATGTGATCTGGTCGCGCCAGGGGCCGTGATCGCCGGCAGCAGCGAGACGGATAAGCCGTTCTGGTTCTACAACGCGGGCTCGCTGGCGGTGATCGGCTCGCTGATCGTGCTCTCCCAGATGGTGCCGAGTGAGGCGCAGGAGCTGAGCATGGACGAGCTCATGGAGGACAACCGCTTCGTCGGCTACCTCAACCAGCCCGATAAGCCGCCGGAGGAGGAGCCGCCGCCGCCCGAAGACATGGAGAATCCGGACGATGAGGCGGGCGGCAGCGGGCAGCGCCACAAGGGCGAGGAGGGCAAGATGGGTAAGCCCACCTCGAAGAGCAAGTCGGGCCTGTACGCGATGAAGGGCCCGAAGGACGCGATCCCGCAGATGGCCCGCAACTTCGATCCTGAGATGGCCGCGCGGCAAGCGGGCATCCTCGGGGTGATGAGCGCGCAGAGCGGCCACTTCTTGGCCTCGCCGTACGGCGGCGCGTTCGCGGTCGGCAACGACGACGGCGACGTGTGGGGCGGCCTCACCGGGACGGAGGTCGGCGAGGCGTTCGGCGTCGGCGGCCTCGGCTTGGTCGGCACCGGCCGCGGCGGCGGCGGCACCGGCGAGGGCACGATCGGTCTCGGAAACACGGGCCTGATCGGCAAGGGCGGCGGCGGCGGCACCGGCTCGGGCTACGGCCGGGGCGCAGGCGCTGGCTTCGGCGGCCGCGGCAGCCGGGTGCCGACGGTGCGCCAGGCGAAGGCCGAGGTGCAAGGCGCGCTCGACAAGGACATCATCCGCCGGATCGTGCGCGCGCACATCAACGAGGTGCGCCACTGCTACAACCAAGGCCTCGCGAAGGACCCGAACCTGAAGGGCCGCGTGGCGATCCAGTTCACCATCGGCGGCGGCGGCAACGTGCCGTCCGCGGTGGTCGCCGACTCGGACATCAAGGACTCGTCGGTCTCGAACTGCATCGCCCAAGCGGTGCGCCGCTGGAAGTTCCCCAAGCCGCAAGGCGGCGGCTCGGTGATCGTGACCTACCCCTTCGTGCTCGAGCCAGGCTGAGCGCGGCGGCGCTCAGCGGTGAGCGCGTCGATCAAGAGGCCGAGGATCCGGACACGCCGGGCCCTCGGCCTCGCTACGTAGGACGCCCGAGGGGCGACCATGAATATGACTATAAAGACATGTCCTTCAAGGAATGTTTGATCAGACAGGCTCATCGGCGAAGCCAGGGAGGAAGATCCTGGCGAGCTTGCGCGGGTCGGTGACGCCCTCGCGGCGCATGATGGCGTCGGCGGCGGCGATCTCGGCGCGATCGTCGCTGCACTCGCCGCGGCGGCGGCGGACGCAGGCGGCGTGCACCGACATCTCGGCGGCCTCGTAGGCGGCGAGCGCGTCGCTCAGGCGATCGAGCGCGCGGCGGCGGTTGCCGTTGATCGCGGCGACGCACGCGCGGATCGCCGACGCGGTGGCGCGCCCGTCGCTGCGCTCGACGCTGTGATCACGGAGGGCGTCGGCGGCCTCCTCGGCGATCTGGAGGAGCTCTCGGGCGTGTCCAGGGCTGGCGCTAGCGGCGGCGAGGGCGGCGCTGCTCCGGAGCTGCACGGCGAAGATCGCCAGCGAGCTCCAGCCGAGGAGCCGGGAGCGCTCGATCGCGGGCCAGGCGCGGCTCAGGCGTGTCCAGGCGGCGAGCGGGCGATCTTCGTAGAGATCGGCGTAGACCTCGACGGCGAGGGCGAGGAGGTGCTGGAAGTGGAAGCCCTCGTCGGTCCAGCGCTCGATCGCGGCGCGGGCGCTGTCGCGGGCGCCGCGAGGATCACCGGCCGTGAGCTGCGTGTAAGACCAGAAGAGGATCGCCCAGATCTCGCCGTGGCGATCGCCCGCGTCTTCGGCCTCGCGTCGCCAGGCTTGAGCGCGGGCGCGGAGCTCGCGGAGTCGGCCGAGGGCGAGCAGCGCGCGCATGGTCCCGCGCTGGGCGACGCTGCTCTCCCACGCGATCCCCGCGCCGTGATCGTGGAGGAGCTGGTCGCCGCGATCGATGCGCGTCAGGGCGGCGTGCCAGCGGCCGAGGCTGATCTGTCCGAGGCCGTCGATCGTGTGGACGAGGCCGATGAGGTAAGAGTCAGCGAGCCGCTCCGCGATCGCCTCCGCCTCACGCAGGAGGTTGGCGCCGCGTACGACGCTGCGTTCGCCGCGTTCGGCGAGCATCATCATGCCGACGGTCGCGAGGCCGCGGGCGACCCTTGTCGGCTCGCCGAGGTTGAGGGCGAGGAGCAGGCCCTTGAGGGCGAGGGCGTGCCCGCGGGCGGGGTCGAGGAAGCAGAGGCAGCGGCTCGCGGACCAGCAGACGTCGATCTTCTGGAGATCGCGGGGGTCGCAGTCGGCGGCCGAGCGCGCGGCGAAGGCGGCGCCCCGGAGCCGGAGGTGGGCGGTTCGGGCGGCGATGGCGAGGGCCGCCCGTTGGCTGGTCGAGGGGAGAGAGAGGCCGACGGAGGCGAGCAGCGGGCGGAGGATCTTGAGGCCGTGGTCGGTGCTGCCGCTGACGAGGAGCTGCTCGGCCGCGCGGCGTCGGAGCTCGATGGCGAGCGGGGCCGCGGCGGTCTCGGCGGCTTGGAGATAGAGCGGCGCGGCCTCGCTGCAGCGGCCAGATCGCGTGAGCGCGTCGGCGTGGCGGATCAGGAGGTCTTGGGCGGCGGCGCCGAGCCGGGGCAGCCACGCGCGCGAGAGGCGGTAGAGCTCGGCGGCTCGGTTGAAGGCGAGGGCGGCGGCGGCTCGTTCGGCGGCCAAGGCGGCGAAGTAGGCGGCGCGCTCGCGCTCGTCAGCGGCGAAGTAGTGCTGCGCGAGCTCTTCGGGCTCGTCCCAGCCGCCTGCGAGCATCACCGCGGCCAGCGCTCGGTGTTGAGCCTGACGCGCTTCGGTCGGCAGCGCGGCGATGATCGCGGCTCGTAGCCGCTCGTGCGCGCACTCGAGCGAGGCGTCGTCAGCGCGGCCGCGGCCGCGGATGAGGTGGGCGGCGGTGAGCTGGGCGATCGCTGCGTGGGCCCCTTCGCCGATCTCGGCTGCTCGTAAGGCCAGGTGCCTGGGTAGCGGTCGACCCGCGATGGCGAGCAGATCGAGGAGGCGACGGGCGCCGGGGCTGAGGTGACGGGCGCGCGCGCGCACGACCCCGTCGAGGGAGATCCGCGGGGTCGACGCGGGATGATCGGCGGACTGGAGCTGCCAGACTAGCTCTTCGATGAAGAGCGGCGACCCGGCGGACTCGCGGGCGATCGCCTCGGCGTCGGCTGGATCGGCGCGTTGACCGAGCAGGTGGAGGGCGAGGCGCTGCGACTCGGCGTGGCTCAAGGGGCCGAGGGCGAGCTCGCGGCGATCGATCCGGAGCTCGGGCTGCTGGAGCAGGCGACGGAGCTCGTTCAGCATCGGCGAGCTGACGGCCTCGTCGCTGCGGTAGACGCCGATCACCAGGAGCGCCGGCGGGTCAGGGGGGGCGAGGAGCCCTTGGAGGAGGCGGGCGCTGTCTTCGTCGCCCCACTGGATGTCGCCGAGGACGAGGACCAGGCGGTGACGATCAGCGATCCGCGCGAGCAGCTCGCGCAGTCCGCGGAAGGCGCGGCGCCGGAGCTCCTGGGGATCAGGCGCCGTGAAGCTGCGGCGCGCTGACTCGCGGATCACGGCGACGCGATCGAGGACCGGGAACACCCGCGCTAAGGCGTGGATGTCGCGAGGGAGCAGGGCGGCCGCGTCGGCGTCGGAGAGGCCGCGGAGGTGGTTGCTGAGCGCGTCGAGGAGGTGATCGAAGGCTTTATAGGGGACAGACTCGCGCTCGTAGCAGCGGCCGCTGAGGGCGAGGCCGGCGCCGCTCGCGGTGATCGAGGCGAGGAAGTGATCGACGAGCGCGCTCTTGCCGATCCCCGCGGGGCCGTGGAGGTCGAGGAGGATCGGCGCGGCGGTGGCGGCGATGAAGGCGGCGTCGAGGGCGGCGAGCTGCTCTTCACGGCCGATGATGCGGCGGCTGGTGGGGACGGGGCGCGGGTCTTCACGGTCGAGCGCTCCGGCCGCGTCGTCGCTGAGGAGGAGGAGGAGCTGATCGCCGCCCAGACGCCGCTCTGGGCGCCGCTCGAGGAGGCCGCGGCAGATCTCGATGAGATCAGGCGTGACGCCTGGGGTGCGCGGATCCAGGGGCGGTGGGTCCTCATGCTGCTTGGCGGCGAGGACGCGCAGGGGCGGGCCGACGAAGGGGAGGCGGCCAGAGAGCGCCTCGTAGAGCATGACGCCGACGGAGTACCAATCGCTGGCGGTGGTGGTCGGCGATCCCGCGGCTTGCTCTGGGGACATGTACGCAGGGGTGCCGACGAGGTCTCCTTCGAGTGTGGCGTCGATCTCGTCGCTGTTGTCGTCGCCCGTGAGCCCGAAGTCGAGGAGCACGAGGCGATCGTCAGGGGTGATGAGGACGTTGGCGCTCTTGATGTCGCGGTGGAGGCGCCTGGCCGCGTGCAGGGCGAGCAGCCCGGCCGTGAGCTGGCGGAGGGCGAGGCGGGCGCGCTCTGCGAGCCGCGCGGGCGCGCCGCGGACGTAGGCGGTGAAGTCGACGCCCTCGATGTACTCCATGGTGATGAACCATTGATCGCCCTCGGAGACCAGCTCGTGGAGGGCGACGAGGTTGGGGTGGTGGAGGTCGGCGACGCTTCGGAACTCGTTCTTGAGGCGGAAGAGGGCGCGCGGGTCGAGCCTGTGGAGGGCCTTGAGGGCGACGAGCTCGCCTTGGTCGCGGGTGCGGGCGGCGTAGACGACGCCCGTGGCGCCCGCGCCGACGCGTCGGATCAGCTCGTAGCGGCCGATGCGGGCGGGCGTGGGCGCCTCGGCGCCGCCTCCGGGATCCGCTCGCGTGTCGCCGCTCATCGCGGCCGAAAGTAGCGCAGCGCGGGCGAAAGACCTACGAAGCGGCGAGCGTCGCGGCAGGGGTGAGCGCTCGGAGCCGGTCCAGGAGGCGCTCCGGGTTGGCTTGTCCGGCGCTGACGAGGCGGGCGAGGTGATCGAGCTCGGCGGCGGTCGCGGCGGTGAGGTGTGGCCGAGCGTCGGCGAGTGCCCGCTCGATGTGCTCGCGGAGCGGCGCGGGCAGGGTCCAGTGCGGTCGGCTGCGCCGCCTGTTGATCAGGGACATGCGCCGAGGATCGTACGCCAGATCGGCGGGTCTCGCCGCCGCGTCGCGCCTCAGGAGGGCGCGCAGGGGCGCGTGTCGGCGCGTGGTGGGCGAATTGGCTCGATCAGACAGGTCGCACGGATCGGCGATGAAGCTCGCGCGCGCGCGGCAGCTCGGCGGCGAGGCCGAGGCCGCGGGAGAGCGGCAGCTCGGGGCTTAGCGCGGCGGCGCTGCCGGGAGGGACTGGGTCGTCGACGGTGAGGAGGTGGGCGTCGAGATCGAGCGCGTCGACGAGGCCGGCGAGCTGGGCGGCGGCGCTGAGGCCGATGCGGGTCTCGATCATGCAGCCGAGCAGGATCTTCCAGCCTTCGGCGCGCGCGAAGGCGATCATGTCGAGCGCGGGGGTGATCCCGCCGGCCTTCATGAGCTTGATGTTGATCCCGTCGACGCGGCCGCGAAGGGCGAGGAGCGAGCTGAGGCCTTGGACGTCCTCGTCGGCGAAGATCAGGGGGCCACGGCCGCGGAGCAGGTGGAGCTGGTCGTGGGCGCCGCGGGGGAGGGGCTGCTCGATCAGATCGACGCCGAGCTCGGCGAGCTCTGGGATGAATTCTTCGGCATGTCCGAAGGACCAGCCGCCGTTGGCGTCGACGCGGAGGCGGGCGCGCGGGGCGGCCGCGGCGATCCGGCGGATCGCCGCGCGATCGTGCGCAGGGTCGCGGCCGAGCTTGATCTTCAAGATCGGGAGGTGGGACGCCTCGCGGGCGCGCTGCTCCATGGCGTCGAGCTCGTCGAGGGCGATCGTGTAGGAGGTGACGGCGGCGGCGCCGGGCGCGGGCGCGCCGAGGTGCTCGTACAGGGGGAGGGCGGCGCGGCGGGCGGCGAGATCCCAGGCGGCGATGTCGAGGGCGGCGCGGGCGGCCGAGTGCTCGGGGGCGCGCTGGTCTGCCCAGGCGGCGCGGCGCGGGTGATCGTCGAGGAGAGTAGGATCGCGCGTCACCTCGGCGAGCAGGCTGAGCAGGGCCAGGCGCTCCGCTGGGGCGGTCTGGCCGAGGTAACGGACCGGCGCGGCCTCGCCGTAGCCAGGCGCCTGGTCGCCGATGGTGAGGCGGAGCAGCACGGTGGGGAGCGCGTCGACGCTGCCGCGCGAGAGCCCGAAGGGGTGGCGGAGGGTGAGGGTGTGGATCGCTGCTTCGCTCTCCATGCCAGGGATGGTGTCACGCCCGCGGCGTGCGACGGCCAGGAGAATGCGGTATGCGGGCCGGGTGAGCGCGTCGCGTGATCCATGGGGTGAGCGGCTGCCGCGGCGGCTCGGGCTGTGGAGCACGGTCGCGGTGCTGGTCGGATCGACGATCGGCAGCGGGATCTTCAGGACGCCGGCGGTGGTCGCGGAGCGGGTGCCGGAGCTGCCGATGTTCGCGCTCGCGTGGGTGATCGGCGGGGTGGTGGCGCTCGCGGGGGCGCTCACCGTCGCGGAGCTGGCGGCGGCGATCCCGAGGAGCGGGGGGATCTATGTGTATATCCGCGAGGCGTTCGGGCGCTTGCCGGCGTTCTTGCTCGGCTGGGCGGAGCTGCTGATCCTGCGGCCTTCAGCGTATGGCGCGGTGGCGATCACGAGCGCGGAGTACCTGTGGCGGCTGTTGGGGGCGGACGGCGCGGCGCTGCTCGGGACTACGCCGCTGAGCCGCGCGCAGGCGACGGCCGCGGCGATGATCGCGGCCGTCGCGGCGATCAACGCCCGCGGCGTGCGCCTGGGGGCGATCGTGCAGAACATCTCGACGGTGGTGAAGATCGGCGCGCTGCTCGGGCTGGTGATCGTCGGGGTCTGGGCGGCGCCGACGATCGCGCCAGCGGCCGCGGCGACCGGCGCGACGAAGGGCACGCTGGCCGGCTTCGGGCTGGCGATGGTGGGGATCTTGTGGGCCTACGACGGGTGGTGTGACGCGGGCTTTATCAGCGGTGAGGTGAAGGATCCGCAGCGGGCGCTGCCGCGGGCGTTCATCCTCGGGACAGCCGGGGTGGTGGCGATCTACCTGGCGGCGAACGCGGTGTATGTGTCGGTGGTGCCGCTGGCCGAGATGGTCGGCGCGCCGCTGATCGCGGCCACGGTCGCGGAGCGGCTGATCGGGCCGATCGGCCAGGCCGTCATCGCGGCGGCGGTGATGGTGAGCACCTTCGGGACGCTCAACGGGTCGATGATGACCGGGCCGCGGGTGTTCTTCGCGATGGCGGAGGACGGGCTGTTCTTTCGCAGGATCGCGGCTGTGCACCCGCGCTACGGCACCCCTGCGGCGGCGATCGGGCTGTCGGCGGCGCTCGGGGTCATCTATGTGTCGTCGCAGGGCTTCGCGCAGCTCGCGGAGGGCTTCGTGATCGGGATCTGGCCGTTCTACGCGCTGGCGGTGGCCGCGGTGTTCGTGCTCCGTCGCCGCCAACCAGCGCTGCCGCGTCCGTACCGGGTGATCGGATATCCGCTGGTGCCGCTGATCTTCTTGGTCGCGTCGGTGTATCTGCTGGGCAGCTACGCGTTGACCGAGCCGGGGGTCTTCGCGCTGAACGTAGGGGTGATCGCGGCGGGGGCGCCTGTGTACTGGTGGTGGCGCCGCCGCGCGCGGTGAGGCAGCCGGCCGGTGAATTCACGCACTGTCACTATCGCTCGGCGAGGATCGGACAGCGAAGAAGATAGAGCGGGCACGACCACCACGGCCGTGCCCGCTCGTTTGCGCCTCACCTTGCGAGCGCTGGGGAGCAGAAGATGTCCATCCGGTCAGGTCGCGAGCAGGGGCGCCGGCGTCGCGCCGACGCGCCCTCGATCGTCCGCGATTGTGACACCGCCTGGTTCCGCCGCCGCGCCTCCGTAGCGGCGGAAGGGCGTAAATTGGTCGTGTCACCGCCGCGTCGGCGCGCGTCCATGCGCCGTGATAGCCGTCCTTTGCCCTCAGATCCCACGTATTCAGGTTTGGCGGCGAACACGTCTCAAGTCAACGGGAGAAAATGGACGCGGCCCCGCGGTTGGGTGCGCCGCCGCGAGGCTCTCTGCCGCGAGCTGGCGGCGTTTGGCAGGATATCGGGCTCCTAGGCGGCGTGGGGGCCGTGCAGGCGCGATCACGGGGGACGCGGCGGTCGGCGTGGCCTCGCTCCGCGAGCGCGGCGATGACGGCGGCGCCGGCAGATCTCCTTAGGACATGGCCTATCGACCATGTCGCTCGATCGACGCGCCTACCGGGCCGCGCCCGCTACATGCGCTCGAAGACGCCTGCGGCGCCCATGCCGCCGCCGATGCACATGGTGACCATGCCGTAGCGGCTGCCGCGGCGGTGCATCTCGGCGATCAAGGAGGCGGTGAGCTTCGCCCCCGTGGCGCCGAGCGGGTGGCCGAGGGCGAGCGCGCCGCCGTTGACGTTGACGCGCTCAGGGTCGAGGCCGAGCCTGCGGATGACCGCGAGCGACTGGCTGGCGAAGGCCTCGTTGAGCTCGATGAGGTCGATGTCGGCGAGGCGCAGGCCGCAGCGCTGGAGCACCTTGGGGATCGCCTCGATGGGGCCGATGCCCATGATCTCAGGCGCGACTCCAGCGGTCGCGAAGCCGACGAAGCGGGCGAGGGGGCGCAGGCCGAGCTCGCGCGCCCGCTCGGCGGAGATCACGACGGCCGCGGCCGCGCCGTCGCTCATCTGCGAGGAGGTGCCGGCGGTGACGCTGCCGCGCGCGTGGAAGACCGGGCGCAGCTTGGCGAGGCCCTCGAGCGTGGTGTCGGCGCGGGGGCCCTCGTCGACGGCGAAGGTGCCGCCCTCGGCGGTGCGCACGGGCACGATCTCGCCCGTGAATTTGCCCGCGGAGATCGCGGCGATCGCCCGCTGGTGCGAGACGACGGCGAAGGCGTCTTGATCGGCGCGGCTGACCTCGAAGCGCTTGGCGACGTTCTCGGCGGTGAGGCCCATGGAGATGTAGAGCTCCGGGCGCTCGCGGACGACGGCGGGATCGAAGAGGGCCTTGTGGCCGCCCATCGGGATCAGGCTCATCGACTCGAGGCCTCCGCCGATGCCGCAGTCGATCGCGCCGACCATGACGCGCTCGGCGATGGTGGCGATCGCTTGGAGGCCGGAGGCGCAGAAGCGGTTGAGGGTGATCGCGGAGGAGCTGTCGGGGAGGCCGGCCCGTAAGGCGACGACGCGGGCGACGTTGAGCCCCTGCTCGGCCTCCGGCATCGCGCAGCCGAGGGCGACGTCGTCGATGAGATCGCGCGGGAGGCCGGGGAGCTCGGCGAGGGCGCCGGCGATCACCTGCGCGGCGAGATCGTCGGGGCGAGTGTTGCGGAGGGTGCCCTTTTGGGCGCGGCCGACCGCCGAGCGGCGGGCTGCGACGATGACTGCGTCTCTGATCTCTGGCATGGCGTGGCTCTCTGGGGTCGGAGATGAGGCTCAGTTGCGGAGCGGCTTCTTGTGGACGAGCATGTGCTCGATCCGCGCGCGGGTCTTCTCCTCGCCGCAGAGGCTGACGAAGGCCTCACGTTCGAGATCGAGGAGGTGCTGGGCGGTGACCGCGGCGGGGGTGAGGGACATGCCGCCGCTGAGGACGTGGGCGATCTTCTGGCCGATCAGCTTGTCGTGATCGGAGATGTAGCCGCCCCAGGCGAAGAGCTGCGCGCCGAGCATGAAGCTGGCGCCTTGAGGGGCGCCGATCACTTGAATGAGGGCGCCCCGATCCGGGGGGACCCAGCCGGCCTCCGCGAGCGCGACCGCGCGGCGCTTGGCGTCGGCGATCACGCGAGCGCGGTGGAAGGAGACGCCGTCGCCGGGCGAGAGGAAGCCCATGCTGCGCGCCTCGAGCGCGGAGCCGGAGACCTTGGCGCCGCCGACGACGTCGAAGGCGCGGCGGATGAACGGGTAAGGATCGGCGCCGGGGACCTGGGCGGCCCACTCCGAGCCGCGGCGGCACAGCTCCTTGAGGCCTCCGCCGGCGGGGATGAGGCCGACGCCGGCCTCGACGAGGCCCATGTAGAGCTCGGCGTCGGCGTGGATCTGGGCGGCGTGCAGGCAGAGCTCGACGCCGCCGCCCATGGTCATGCCGTGCGGCGCGGCGACCACGGGGATCGGGGCGTGGCGCAGATCCATGAAGGTGGTCTGGAGGGCGGCGACGGCGGCCTCGAGGGCGCTGAAGTCCTGGTCTTTGGACCAGGCGAGGATCTGCCGGAGATCGGCGCCGGCGCAGAAGTTGGCGCTCTGATCGCCGATGACCAGGCCGCGGAAGCCGCCGAGCTGCTGGAGGCGGGGGATCGCCTCGCGCAGCATGGTGAGCACGCCGTCGTCGAGGATGTTCATGCGCGGCGAGTGGAGGTCGACGCAGGCGATGCCGTCGCCGAGATCGATGAGGCGGGCGGTGGCGGTGCGGTGGAGGAGGCCGACCTCGTCCGCGCGGGCGTCGAGGAGGAGCACGCCGCTCGGGGCGTGGCGGGGGCGCGGGCCTTCGCCGGGGATAAAGACAGTGGGGGCGCTGGGGCGGCCGCCGTACCAGCGGGCGTCTTCGCCTTGCGCGGCGACGAGGGCGCGGGCGGCGGCCGCGGGCTCTCTGCCGAGCTTCTCGAGCTCGCCGAGGCTCCAGGCGACGCCGACGGCGTCCCAGAGGGCGAAGGGGCCGAGCTCCCAGCCGTAGCCCCAGACCATGGCTTGGTCGATCTGCTCGGGGGTGTCGCAGATCTCGCCGAGGCGGCGGGCGGCGTAGTCGAAGAGGGTGAGGTAGACGGCGCGGAGGAAGTCGCCGACGCGCCCAGGAAGGCGCAGGGCGGCGCGGACGCGGCCGGGGAGGTCGCGGATCTTGGCGACCTCAGCGAGCTCAGGGAGCTGCGCCGGCTGGGAGCTGCGGTACTCGAGGGTGGTGAGATCGAGCGCCTCGATCACCCGCTCGCCGCCCTTGCCGGTCGCCTTGCGGTAGAAGCCGCCGCCGGTCTTGTCGCCGAGGCGCTTGCTCTCGAGCATCTTCGCGATCAGCGGGGGGACGCGCATGAGGTCGTGCAGGGCGTCGTAGTTGGCGGCCTGAGGATCAGCGCTGAGGGCGTCTTGGAGGTTCTGGACGACGTGGGCGACGATGTCGAGCCCGACCATGTCGCCGAGGCGGTAGGAGCCGGTGCGCGGGCGACCCATGAGGGGACCGTTGAGCTGATCGACCTCCTCGACGGTGAAGCCGCCGGCGGCGGTGGCGGCGAAGGTGAGCAGCATTTCGGCGATGCCGACGCGGTTGCCGATGAAGTTCGGGGTGTCGCGGCAGACGACGACGCCCTTGCCGAGCACGCGATCAGAGAGGTCGATGAGCTCGGCGATCATCGCGGGATCGCTGTCCGCGGCCGGGATGACCTCGAGCAGGTGCATGTAGCGCGGCGGGTTGAAGAAGTGCATGCCGCAGAGGCGGCGACGCGCAGGCTCGGGCAGGCCCTGGGCGATCGCCGTGATCGCGATGCCGCTGGTGTTGGAGGCGAGCACTGCGTGCGCGGGCGCGGCGGCGGCGACCCGAGTGAAGAGCTTCTGCTTGACGTCGAGGCGCTCGACGACGGCCTCGATCACGAGATCGCTGGCGGCGACGGCTCGCTCGAGGTCGTCCTCAAAATTGCCGACGCTGATCCGCGCCGCCACGGCTGACTCCATAAAAGGAGGGGGCTTGGCCCCAGCCATGATCTTCATGGCGCCGGCGGCGAGGGCGTTGCGGGCGGCCGGCGGCGCGCCCTTGGGCACGATGTCGAGGAGGTGGGTGCGGATCCCTGCGTTGGCGAGGTGAGCCGCGATCTGGGCTCCCATGGTGCCAGCGCCGAGGACGGTGGCGGTGAGCTGGTGAGGTGGGCGCAGCAATGTCACGGGCGCACAGTAGATCATCGGCGCTGCGATGGGCAGCAGGCGATCGGCGATTTGCGCGGCTTTCTTGGCGAGCGTGCTAGCGTGGCGCTGGCCTGATGAAGATCTCTCGCTCGCCCCTCGGAGCTTGGTCAGCGCGCGCCGTGATGCTCATGGCGGCGGTCGCTGCGTGCCGTACCGGGGCAGGGGCGGTCGACGACGCGGGGTCGCGCGCTCTCGCGCCCGCGCGAGCGCCGGCCGCCGAGCCCGAGGACGCGCTGATGTCGGCGCCTGTGCAGGTCCCTGCGCAGGAGCCCATGGTCGTGAGCCCGCCCGCGTCGCCGCTGACAGGGATCGACGGGGCTGCTTCGGCGCTGGGTCGAGGTGACCCGTTGGCTGCCCTAAAGATCCTGGCTGAAGAGCCAGATCCAGTGAGCGACGGCGATGAGCGGCTGTTGGTCGGGGCGATCAAGGGGCGGGCGGCGCGGCTCACCGGCGATCCGGCGCGGGCGGTGGCGGCGCTCGAGTCGATCGCTGAGCAGCGGCGGCTGGCGGAGCTGCTGCCGCCTGAGATCGTGCTGATGGAGCTGGCGCGCGCGCTCGAGGCGTGGGCGGCGAGCGGCGAGCTGCCGCTAGAAGAGGCGGATCGTCGGCGTCGTCAAGGGATCAAGGCGCTCGCGCGGGCGAGCGGGATGCGGCCGATCCGCTCGCTGGCGGCGATCAGGGTGGCGCAGGCGCGTCTGGCGGCGGCCGTCGATGGCGGCTCGAAGGCGGGGCAGCGAGGGGCGGCGCTGCAGGCGATCAAGGCGCTGCGGGGGGTGATCGCGGACTACCCGGAGCACCCGGAGATCGGCGCGTTGATGCTGGCAGAGGCGCAGGCGCAGGTGCGGGCCGGCAAGCTGAAGGATGGGGCTGCGGCGCTGCGATCGTTGGCGATCCGGCGGGCAGGGTCGCCCGAGGCGGCGGCGGCGATGGCGGCCATGCAGTCGCTGGCGGAGGAGCACTACCGCGGGCGCGTCGCGCCGTTCTCGCTCAGCGAGGAGCTGGCGCGCGCGGAGGCGGCGCGAGGGCTGCGTTATGTGGAGCTGTCGCGATCGATCCTCGACAAAATTATCGAGACGCCGACGACGCCGCCGGCGATCCGCTCGCAGGCGCGGCGCTCGCGGGCGTGGACGGCGTACAAGCAGCGCGACTTCGCGACCTGCGTCGAAGACCTGAAGGCGACCGGTCAAGGGCAGAGCGGCGAGGGGCGTGAGTTCTTGAGCCGCTGCCTCGACCGCGGCGGCTTCTATGATGAAGCGATGGCGCTGTGGACGGCGCAGGTGCCCAAGAAGGGGCCGGGAGGGCGTCCCGCGCTGTGGTCGGCGATCGGACAGGCGATCCGGGGCGGGCGCTATGAGGAGGCCGCGGCGCTGCTGGGGCGCTACGAGCGGCAGTACAAGGGGCTCAAGGCGGAGCGGGCGTGGTTGGAAGCGTGGGTGAAGATGCGGCTGGGCCAGCGCGCGGCGGCGATCGAGGGGCTGGCGCAGATCGAGCGGACGCAGCGCGCGGAGGCGACGCGGGCGAGCTATTTCCGCGGGCGGCTGCTGCTCGAGTCGACGATCGGGGAAGAGCGAGCGGAGGGGCAGGCGCTGCTGCGCGAGATGGTCGGGTCGAAGGGGCTGGAGTACTACGGGCTGATGGCGCGGCAGCGGCTGCTAGACGCGGGGATCGACCCGGGTCCGCCGCCGGAGCTGCGGCCGATCGTGGACGAGTCGGCGCCGGTCGATGAGGCGGCGATGCGCGCGCTGCTGAGGCGGTTGAGCGCGGATTTCGGCGAAGATCTGCCGGGGCTGCGGCGCGCGGCAGGGCTGCTCCGCTGCGGCTATGTGGATGAGGCGCGGCGGGAGCTGCGGGTCGCGATCGATGAGTTCTTGCTGATCACGAGCGGGTCGCTCGGCTACGAGCCGCACCACGAGGATCGTTATGTGGGGCTGTCGTGGCGGCGTACGTGGCAGCAGCCGAAGTTGACGCCGTCGCGGCCGGCGCGGGCGCGGCTGCGTCGCGGCGATGAGGGGCTACGCGCGGGGCTGCGGGCGCTGGCGCTGGCGCTGGACGAGCCGCACCGGGTCGCGAAGCTGTCGACGCAGGCGGACGGGCCGAGCAAGTCGCGGTGGTATCCGCGGGCGTTCCGCGCGGCGGTGGAGCGCGAGGCGGCGGCGCGCGGCTTCGATCCGAGCCACCTGTGGGCGCTGATGTACACGGAGTCGCGCTTCCGCCAATACGTGCTGTCGCCGGTGGGCGCGCGCGGGCCGCTACAGATCATGCCGTGGACTGGCACGCAGCTGATGGCGCAGCTTGGTGAGCTCGAGGAGGGGGCGCTCGACGCGGATCAGCTCTTTGAGATCGACGTGAACGTGCGGCTCGCGGCGTTCTACGTGGCGGAGCTGCTCGCGAAATTTCACGGCCAGGCGGCCTTCGCGTACGGGAGCTACAACGGCGGGCCGAGCAACATCGCCCGCTGGTTGGCCGCGAAGTCGAGCTCGCCGCAGCCGCTGACGCTGGACGTGTATATTGAGGAGGTGCCGTTCGCCGAGACGGGGCGGTATATGCGGCGGGTGCTCGAGACGCAGGCGATCTACTCGCTGCTGTACCAGGGAGCGCTGCCGCGCTGGACCAACGCGGTGGATCCGCGCTTCGAGCAGAACATCGACTTCTAGTCGCGCGGCTCGGGGCGTAGGATCGCAGAGAGGCGGCGATGGCGATCACGGAGCAATTGAACAAGCTTGGTCAGTCGGCGCGGCAGCTCAATGACAGCTCCGATGAGCTGAACTCGTTGGTGGCGGCGATCGATCGGGCGCTGGGCGAGCTGCGCCTCGAGATGGAGTTCTTGCACCCGCGGCCGCTGCACGAGAGCGCGAGCGTCGGCCGCGAGGGCAAGCGAGTGATCGAGCTGGCGTACCTCGGATACCTGAAGATCCGCGGCGAGCACCACCTGGCGATCAAGACGATGAAGGTGCTCGAGTCGAAGGTCGTCAGCGGCGACGGCGGGGCGGTGACGCCGCTGATGGTCGCGCCGCGGCCGTTGCGCCACGCAGCGGTGGACGTGCTGCCAGAGCTGGTCGCGACGATCTCGCGGCAGATCGACGAGATGGCGGCGGCGATCGAGCGCCGCTGCGCGACGGCGCGGGCGCTGCTGGGGGATCTCGAGGCGATGAGCGCGAGGAGCTCGGGCGCGCGGGCAATGCTCGCCGAGGAGGACGAGTCGCCCTGAGCGGCCGGCTGGGCGGCGACGCGCGGGCGTGCTACAAGCGCCGCCCATGGCGAAACGGGTCCTGGTCACCGCAGCCCTGCCTTACGCGAATGGTTCGATCCACCTCGGACACCTGCTGGAGGCGATCCAGACCGACGTGTACGTGCGGGCGCGTCGCCTCGCGGGCGAGGTGGTGCGCTTTATGTGGGCGGCGGACACCCACGGCACGCCGATCGAGCTGCGGGCGCGCCGCGAGGGGATCACGCCGGAGGCGCTGATCGAGCGGGCGCACGCCGATCACTTGGCGGTGTTCCGCGACTTCGGGATCGCGTTCGATATCTACTACACGACCCATTCGCCCGAGACGCGGCGGCACGCCGAGTCGATCTACGGGGTGATGGCCGCGCGCGGCGACATCTTGAGCAAGGAGACGCGGCAGCTCTTCTGTCCGCATGACCAGATGTTCTTGCCGGATCGTTTCGTCCGCGGCGTGTGCCCGCGCTGCGGCGCGGCCGATCAGTACGGGGACGTGTGCGAGCGCTGCGGGGCGACCTACGCGCCGACTGAGCTGGGTGATCCGCGCTGCTCGATCTGCGGGACGACGCCGACGCTGGCGAGCTCGGAGCACCTCTTCGTGCCGCTGTCACGCCATGAGGCGTTCTTGCGGGAGTGGCTGCGATCGCCGGAGGACGGCGGCGCGACGCGGCTGCAGCCGACGGTGCGCAACTACGTGAAGGGGTGGGTCGACGGGGGACTGCGCGACTGGGATATCTCGCGCGACGCGCCCTACTTCGGCTTCGAGATCCCAGGTCACCCGGGGAAGTTCTTTTATGTGTGGTTCGACGCGCCGATCGGCTACATCGGCGCGACCGAGCGCTGGTGCGCGGAGCACGGCGAGGACGCGGCGGAGTACTGGAAGCGGCCGGGGGAGGACGTGGAGATCATCCACGTGATCGGCAAGGACATCGTCTACTTCCACTGCCTCTTCTGGCCGGCGATGCTGCACGCGGCCGGCTATACGACGCCGACGCGGGTGCAGGTGCACGGGTGGTTGCAGGTGAACGGCGAGAAGATGTCGAAGACGCGGGGGACCTTCATCCTCGGGCGGACCTACCTCGACCACCTGCCGCCGGACTACCTGCGCTACTACTTCGCGGCGAAGCTGAGCGGCGATCAGGGGGACATGGACCTGAGCATGGAGGACTTCGCGAACCGGGTGAACGCGGACCTGGTGAAGAAGGCGGCGAACCTGGCGAGCCGGGCGATCAAATTCGTGAATAGCCGGCTGGACGGGCAGATCGGGGCCCCGGCGGCGGACGCTGAGCCGCTGCTGGCGCGGGCGCAGGCGCGGCTCGGCGAGGCGCGGGCGCTGTACCTGGACTTCGAGCACGGGCGGGCGCTGCGGGCGGCGATCGAGATCGCGGAGGACTTCAACCTGTACCTGACGGAGGCGGCGCCGTGGAAGATCGTGGGCGCCGATCCAGAGCGAGCGCGGGCGGTGTGCTCGGCGGTGGTGTGGGCGAGCAAGATCATCGCGGCGATCTTGGCGCCCGTGGTGCCGGCGTGGGCGGAGAAGATGGCGCGTATGCTGAAGCTGGCGGCGCCGTTGGATCTGCAGAGCGGCGCGGATCCGCTGCCGCCAGGGCTGGTGCTGGGTGAGTACGAGACGCTGGCGGAGCCGCTCGATCCGGCGAAGTTGGCGGCGATCATCGAGGCTAGCCGCGAGAGCACGCCCGTGAGCGCGAGCGAGGTGGCGGCGGCGCCCGCGTACGAGGTGCCGCCGCTGGCCGCGGAGGCGTCGATCGAGGCGTTCGCGGCGGTGGACCTGCGGGTGGGGGCGGTGCTCGCGTGTGAGGCGGTGGCGGGCTCGAACAAGCTGCTGCGCTTGACGATCGATCTGGGGCCGCTGGGACAGCGGACGATTTTTAGTGGGATCGCGCTGAGCTACCCGCCAGACGCGCTGGTGGGTAAACGCGTCGTGGTGTTCGCGAACCTGAAGCCGCGGAAGATGCGCTTCGGGGTGAGCGAGGGCATGGTGCTGGCGGCCGGCGCCGCGGATGACTCGATCACGGTGCTCGAGCTGGATCCGCGGAGCCGACCCGGCGACAAGATCACGTAGAGGCGCTCAGAGGGCGTAGCGCAGGGCGCGGGTCAAGGAGCGCTCGAAGTCATCGAGGTGCTGGCTGAGCCGCTCGCTGCCGCTGAGGTGGCGCGCTCGGTCGAGCAGGCGGTGGGCGACAGACTCGGCGGCGGTGACGAGGCGCCCTCGCCAAGTGAGGCGCCGCGCGGTGGCGGCCTGCAGCTCGTGGAGGGCAGAGAGCAGGGGGCCGTCGATCTGGGCGGCGAGGGCCGAGAGATCGGGCTGGTCGTGGGCGATGTTGTAGTGGACGAGGCCGGAGAGGGCGGCGCAGGCGCGCGATTGCGCCTCGCGGAAGCGCTCGCTCTGACGACGCGGATCACGGTGATGAGCGCCGTCGGCGATGAGCTGGAGGAAGTCGAGGAGGGCGCGCTCTGGGTCGGCGAGCAGCGAGGCGTCGGCGCTCGGGTGCCTGCGCGCGTGGGTGAGCTCGCTGAGCAGGGCGGTGGCGATCGCGAAGGCGTCGAGATCGCGGGCGGAGCCGGGTTCACGGGCGCCAGGTGCGGAGGGGATCAGGGCTTCGAAGGAGACGGTGAAGGCCGGCTCGGGCGGGCTGGATGATGGGGTGTGGGGGGCCGCGCGGGCGCGCGGGCGCGGCTCGGCTGCCTCCACTGCGGGCTCGGTGACGGCCCCTGTGAGCGTTGGGGTCGTCTCGTCTGCGTCAGGGATCGTGGAGGAGTGCGTTGTGAGATCCTCGGCGGCGCGTTCGGTCGCGGAGGCCTCAGTGCGGGCCCACTCTTCGAGATCGTCGCGGCGGATCACCCAACGTGCGCCGATCCGACGGGCTGGCAGGCGGCCGCCTTGAGCGAGGTGGCGGAGGGTGCGCTCGCTGCGGCCGAGCAGCTCTGCGGCTTCACGGATGCTGAGTTCCATGGGCGTTGGATGCCGGATGTTGCCGCGCTTGGCAAGCTTTCTGCGGGTCGTTGCCGTACTCGGCAAAGCGCGAGTCCTGGCGTTATGGTGCCCGCGATGCGGAGACCGGAGCAGCAATGGGAGAGCGAGCGCTTCATCGCGCGACGGGCTGAGAACAACGCTGGCGGGCAAGACGAGGCCGGTTCGCAGCGTTTTGTCTTAGAGCCGAGGGCGGGTGGCGAGGCGGCGACGGCGTGGTTCTCACTGGAGAAACAGGTGGTCGATGCGGCGGCGCTGGGGGCGGATCCAGGGCTGATCTTCGCCGTGAAGGCGTGGCTGGCGGCGCGCGGTGGGCGGCGGATCAACCTCTATACGGGCGAAGGCGAGGCGGTGTCGGCGGCGGATTTTGAGGTGGCCGATCTGGGGGATCCGCTGCGTGGAGGGTCGACGCGGCTGATCACGCTGTGCCCGTCGAACGCGGAGATGGTGGCGGGGCTCGGGTGTTTTGCGCGGGTGATCGCGTGCGAGACCTCCTCCGATTGGCCGCCCGAGGTGGCGAAATTGGAGCGCTTGGGGCCGGATCTGGGGCCGGATCTGGAGCGAGTCGCCGCGCTGGGGCCGGATCTGGTGGTCTCATCGTTGAGTGTGCCGGGCATGGAGCGGGTGGTGACGGGGCTGCGGGTTCGGGGGATCCCGCAGGTGGTGCTGGCGCCGCGCAGCGTGGATGAGGTGTTGGGGGAGATCCGGGCGCTGGGGGCGATGCTCGGGGTGGAGGCGCGAGCGATGGCGCTTTGTGAGGAGATCGAGGGGGAGCGCGCGGCGCTGCTCGCAGAGCGGCCCAAGGTGCCAGCGCGGGTGTACTTGGAGTGGTGGCCGCGGCCCATGTTCTCGCCGGCGGCGCAGTGCTACAGCAACGAGCTGATCAGGCTGGCGGGCGGGGTGAATGTGTTTGGGGATCGACCTGGGGCGAGCGTGGAGGTGCGTCCGGAGGAGCTGGTGGCAGCGGCGCCCGATCTTTGTTTCGTCTCGTGGTGTGGGGTAGCGCTGGCGAAGCTGGACCCCGAGAACCTGATCCGACGACCAGGTCTTGAGGAGCTGGAGGCAGCGCGGCGGGGGCGGGTGTTCGCGCTCGACGAGCGCTACTCAGGGCGTCCGGGGCCTCGGATGTTGGAGGCGGCGCGGATCATGGCCGCGGCGATCCGCAGCTTGGCGGGCGAGGCGTAGCGGCGGCGTGACGAAAAATTCTTGAAATTTTGGCGAGGATTGGGGGCCGTGCGAGGGTCGGGGCATGGCTTCGGCGCAGGTGTCCCGGCTGGTCGACGAGCTCCGCCTCTACAACGGGTATCGGACCCTGTGGCTCGATCGCCGGGGGTACGTGTGCCACTCCGAGCCCGACGACGAGCTGGAGACGCACGGTTACACCTACCTAACGACGGTGATGCGGCCGAGCTACGACGAACTCGCGGCGACGCTCGGCGAGCTGCTCCGGCGCAGGCAAGAGGCGATGGCGGTGGCGCACGGGGTGGTGCCGCTGCTGGCGGCGACGGCCTGAGAAGCAGGAAGAGGGCGAGCGCCGCGGCGGACGCTCGCCCCTCAGCAGCCTCGGCGCTTAGGTGCGGCGGGCGACCTCGCTGAGCACCGACTGGAGGCGGCGCACCATGCCCGCGTGATCGGCGATCTGGCCCTCGGCGAGGGCGGCCTGGTCGTAGAGCAGCTCGATCCAGGTGGCGACGCGGGGGTCGTCGGGCTGCTCGGCGCTGAGGCGGTGCACGGCCTGAACGAAGGGGTGCTTGGCGTTGATCTCGAGGATCCGCTTGCGGCCGGGGACCTGCTGGTTGGCCATCTTGAGGATCCGCTCCATGTTGCGGCTGAGGTCGCCCTCGTCGTCGACGAGGCAGGAGGGGCTCTCGGTGAGGCGGCGCGAGACGCGGACCTGCTTGACCTGCTCCTTGAGGAGCTCGCTGGCGCGCTCGAGGGTGCCGGCGAACTCCTTGGTGGCCTCTTCGGCGTCCTTGTCCTCCTCGGGGAGGTCGAGCTCGCCTTGGGAGATGCTGCGCAGGGGCTTGTCTTTGTACTTCTCTAGATCCTGGACGACCCACTCGTCGATCGGGTCGGTCATGAAGAGCACCTGGTAGCCGCGGCCGCGGCAGGCCTCGAGGTGTGGCGAGCGGGCGAGGGCGTCGGGGTTGTCTCCGGTGAGGTAGTAGATCGCGTCCTGCCCCTCGGGCATGGCGGCGAGGTAGTCGGCGAGGGATACGAGATCATCGCCGCTGGTCGAGGTCTTGTAGCGCAGCAGCTCGACGAGCTCGTCCTGGTGGCCGGTGTCGGTGTGGATCCCTTCCTTGAGGACGGCGCCGAAGCTGCGCCAGAGGCGGGTGTACTCCTCCGGCTTGTCCTTGGCGAGATCGGCGAGCAGGCGCAGCACCTTTCGGGTGAGCTGCTTGCGGATCGCGGTGAGGGTGCGGTCCTCTTGCAGCATCTCGCGCGAGACGTTGAGCGGGAGATCCTCGCTGTCGACGACGCCGCGGACGAAGCGGAGGTAGAGGGGGAGTAGCTTGTCGCAGCTCTCCATGATCATCACCCGGCGGGCGAAGAGCTGGAGGGACTTGCGATCCTCCATGAAGAGATCGGCGGGGGGGCGGCCGGGGACGTAGAGGAGCGCGTGGAACTGGATCGGCGCGTCGGCGGAGAAGTGGAGGTGGGCGATGGGCTCGTCGCCGGGCATGACAAAACCGCCCATGACGTGCTTATAGAAGGACTTGTAGTCGTCCTCGCTGAGATCCTTGGGGGAGCGCGCCCAGAAGGCGGAGGCCTCGTTGATCTGGCGCTCCTCGCCGTCAAGGTCGCCCTTGTCGTCGCGCACCGCGAGTTTGATCGGGTGCATGACATAGTTGGAGTAGCGACGGATGATGTGCTCGAGGCGGACGCGCTCGAGGTACTCGCGCGCCTCCTCCTTGAGGGTCAGCTCGATGCGGGTGCCGCGGAGCTCTCGCTCGGCGGGGGCGGTGGTGAAGGTGCCGTCGCCGGTGGAGCTCCAGTGGACAGCGGCGTGCTCGGGGTGGGCCGAGCGGCTGTAGACGTCGATGCGGTCGGCGACCATGAAGGCGCTGTAGAAGCCGACGCCAAACTGGCCGATGAGGTTGACGTCGGGCTTCTGGCCGCTGTCTTGCTGCTCGCGGAGGCGGCGGAGGAACTCGAGCGTGCCGGAGTGGGCGATCGTGCCGAGGTTGCGGGTCGCCTCCTCTTCGGTCATGCCGATGCCGCTGTCCTCGAGCACCAAGACGCCGCGGGCCGCGTCCGCCTCGATCCGGATCTCGGGGGGCGCGTCGCGGCCGAGCATGTCGTGGCGCGTGAGCCCCTCGAAGCGCGCCTTGTCGAGCGCGTCCGAGGCGTTGGAGATCAGCTCTCGGAGGAAGATCTCGCGGTTGGTGTAGAGCGAGTTGGTGACCAGCTTGAGGAGGGCGCTGACCTCAGCCTTGAACTCGTGCTTGTGGGGGGTCGGTGTCGATTGAGCCACAGGGGCGTGAACCTAAGCTGGGTCACGCGGGCGTCAAGGGGGCTCTCAGCCGAGGGCGGCGGCTCGACCGGCGTTGGCCGGGTTGATCCGCCGGTGCCAGATCTGGGCGCCGACGAACTCGTCCTCGCGGGTGAGGTGGTCGGTGAGGCGAGCTGTGACCTTGAAGCCGAGCTCGCTGTAGATCTGGTTGGAGAGCGCGCAGTCCGCAGGGCAGACCGCGAAGACGCTGGCGGTCTCCATACGCGAGAGATCTTCCATCAAGACCTTGAGCGTGAACTCGAGGACAGGGATGTCCGCCTCCTTGTTGGGGCGGGTGATCATGTCGACCTTGGCGTGGCCGAAGCTCGAGTCGGTCTCGGCGCCGACCCAGTACTCGGCCTTGCCGAGCTGCGAGACGACGCCGATGTCGGGGTTGAAGACGCCGCGCCGGAAGGGGGCGTAGGCGGAGTCGTCGCCGAATTCTTGGATCACGGCCTCAAGGCGGGCCATGTCGGTGATGGTCTCGACAACGAGGCCGCGGGGCTTGGTTACGGACTTCTCTTTGGCGTTGCTGCCGGCGGTGGGTGCGTTGAGCTTGGGGGCGCCGCCTTGGATCGGCTCGCCATCCTCTGTGTAGACTCGACTCATGATGTAGGCGTCAGCGGTGCGGAAGTAGCCGGGGATCGCGCCTTCGCGGGAGAAGCCGACGCTGCGCCAGCTCTTTGAGTCTTGCTTCTCGACGACCGTGAAGACCTTGCGCAGGCCCTCGGCGCGGGCGATGCGGTCGAAGAAGTCGCGCTTTTGCTGGTAGTTGCCGACGCGGTAGTCGAAGACGCGCAGGTTGTGATGGCGCCGATTGAGCAGGAAGCAGAAGTCGATGTCACCCTTGCGGTAGTAGATCTCCTCGACTGGCTCATCTGCGCGCGGCAATCGCGCGGCCTCTTGGGTAGACATAGGAACTCCTGAAAAAGATGCGCGAAACGCCCAGCGCCCCTGTTGAGGGGCGAAATACACGTCAAGCAAGGCGCCCGCTGGCGTTACTTACGACTACCACTGACAATTATCGATGTCAAAGCACTTGCTTGACATCGCGGCGGTTAAATAAGACCCCGTGGGCTGATGGCGCGATCAAGGGCGGCTCATAGGCTCAATCTAGGAGGGCGCTACGCTAAATCGCTGCTCTTTGCAAGTGTATTGTGCGCCGGATCTGTGGGGTGTTCGCTGGCGGATTCACCACGGGATTCCCCTCCATTGTGCCCAGAAGGCGCGAGTTGTCCGCCGCCGAAGGCTTGTCCGGGCTGTGAGGAGAAGCGCTCGGGCGAGATCGGGCCGACATGGGCGATCGCGGATCCGCCGATCTCCGACGGGCCGTGGGCGCGCGGTGGCGCTTTGGGGTTCGCCAGCCGCGGGACCGGGCCGACGACGACGCCTGCGATCGTGTGGGAGGTTGAGATCGGGGCGGTGATCACTGGCGCGGCCGCGCTGTCTGTGAGCGCGGAGGGGGAGCTGGCGGCGTTCGTGGGATCGCACGCGGGGCGCTTCGTCGGGGTGACGATCGGGGGGGCACGCGCGGGGCAGATCGCGCTCGATCTCAGCGTACCCGGGATCATCGGCGGGAGCGCGGCGGTCGACGCGAGCGGCCGGCTCTACGTCGGCGCCGATGACGACACGCTGTACGCGATCGATCCGCGGGCCCGCTCGATCGTGTGGTCGCTGCGCCTCGGCGGGTGCGAGCCGGCGCGCGCGCCAGGGCCTGAGGGGGTGCGCTGCGATGCCGATGGCGGGCCGACGCTAGGACCGGGGGGCGATCTATGGGTGGGCGCGGATGGGATCTATCGCGTCGATCGTGAGGGGCAGATCCGCTGGCGGTTCCCTGACCCGAAGGCGACGCCGCGGCCGCTGCATGTGTTCGCGGCGCCGCTGGTGGGCCGCGACGGTAGCGCGTACTTCGGCGGCTGGGACGGGAGCTTCACGGCGATCGACGCGGACGGCGCGCTGCGCTGGCAGATCGCGCTGGGGCCGGATGTCGACGCCGCGCCGATCATGCTGCCGAACGGGGTGGTGGTGGTGGGCGCGGATGACGGGGCGATTCTCGCGTTCGATCAGGCGGGGGCGGAGCGCTGGCGCTTCAAGGCAGGCGGCGAGGTGCGGGCGCCGCTGGCGCTGACCCCGGAGGGCGTGATCATCGCGGCTTCGATGGATGGGACGCTGTACGCGCTCGCGGCCGACGGGGCGCTGCGATGGTCGTTCTCCACGCGTGGTCCGTTGGCGGCGGCGCCGGCGATCGACGCGGCCGGCAATATCTTCTTTGGCAGCCGCGATGAGCATGTGTATGCGGTCGATCGGCGTGGTCGATCGCTGTGGGCGCTGCCGCTGCCCGAGGACGTGGACGCGGCCGTGACGATCGCCGCGGACGGATCGCTCATCGTCGGCTGCGATGACGGGGTGCTGCGAGCGCTGCGATGACGTGCGTGAAGACACCCTGCGCGGGTTGCAGCGGGCGGTCACGCCGGGCAAGGTGCGCGCAGTGTCTTCTGTGAACAAACAAAGGAATGGTGGGCCGTCGATTGTGCGCGCGCGCTTGCAAGTGAACCCCTCCGGCTTCGCGTTCGCGCTGCGTAGCGACGGCGAGGGCTCTGTGTTCATCCCGCCGACTCGGATCGGCGCGGCGCTCGACGGTGATGAGGTGGAGGTGCGGTCCTGGCCGGCAGAGCGCGGCGAAGAGGGGGAGGTCGTCGCGATCGTCCGTCGTCGTCGGACACGGATCACCGGGATGGCGAGGCGCGCGGGCAAGCAGTGGCTGCTCGAGCCGGACGATCCGCGGATCCTGTGGCCCGCACGGATCGATATGCAGGGGGCGAGCGGGGTGGATCCTTCGGTGGTGGTGGTCGCGCGGATCGAGCGCTACCCCGAGGGGGCACGCGGAGATATGACGGTGACGATCGAGCGGACGCTCGGCGCCCCCGATACGCTGACGACCGAGCAGGCGAAGGTGCTCATCGAGTTCGGGATCGACGATACGTTCCCGGACGATGTGTTGGCTGAGGCGGCGACGGTGCCGAGCGAGGTGAGGCCGGAGGATCGGGCGGGTCGCGTCGATCTGCGGGCGCTGCCGTTTATGAGTATCGATCCAGAGGACGCGCGCGACTTCGATGACGCGGTGTGCGTGGAATTGCTCGGAGAAGACCCGGAGGGCGCCGATATGCGGCTGCACGTGGCCGTCGCGGACGTCTCGCACTATGTCCGCGAGGGGACGGCGATCGATCGAGAGGCGACGTGGCGGTCGTTCTCGGTGTACTTGCCGCATCGGGCGATCCCGATGCTGCCTGAGCAGCTCAGCTCGAAGATCTGCTCGCTGGTCCCCGGCGAGGATCGCTTGGCGATGGTCGTGAGCATGCGCCTGGACGCGTCGGGTGAGAGCCATGATGTGAGCGTGCGGGCGGCCGTGATCCATAGCCACGCGCGGCTGACCTACTCGGCGGTCGCCGGCGAGATGGCGGCGCCGGGCAAGCTCGCGGAGGCGGTCGCCGAGCGGATCCATACGCTGCGGGCCGCGGCGGATCGGCTTCGTCGTCGCCGCTTGGCGCGGGGAGCGGTCGAGCTGACCCTCCCCGAGATCCGAGTGATCTTGGATGAAGATGACCCGACGCGGATCCGTGAGATCAAGCCGACGCGCTCGTCGCCGGAGATCGGCCGCGCCTACAACTTGGTCGAGGAGCTGATGTTGGCGGCGAACGAGGCGACCGCGGCGATCGCGGTGCGGCGACGGGCGCCGATCGTCTTCCGGGCGCACGCGCCGCCAGATGAGCAGCGCCTCGAGACCTTCGCGGCTGCGGCGCAGGTGCTCGGGTTGGACGTCGATCCTGAGCCGCTGCGGACGCCGCGTGGGGTGCAGGCGATGCTGCGCAAGCTGGAGGGCCACCCGAAGGCGTATCCGCTGAATATGTTGATGCTGCGGGCGATGTCACAGGCGGACTATCGCACCGAGAATATCGGCCACTTCGCGCTGGCGAGCGACGCGTACGTGCACTTCACCTCGCCGATCCGCCGCTACCCCGACGTGATCGCGCATCGCGTGCTGAAGGCGCTGCTCGCTCGTGAAGGGCTGCCGGCGGGCGGCGATCCGGTGCCGACGATGCCGGCGATCGAGAACACGCAGGAGCAGGCGGTGCGGGCGAGCCAACGCGAGCGCGAGGTCATGAGCGCGGAGCGGGAGACGAAGAGCCTCTTCGCGACGGCGTTTATGCGCGAGCGGATCGGCGATCGTCTCGAGGGGACGATCTCAGGGGTGGCGCAGAGCGGGGTGTTCGTCGCGCTCGAAGATCCGTACGTGGACGCGATGATCCGCGTGGCGAGCTTAGAGCAGGGGCAGGGGGACTCGTTCGAGGTGGAGGCGAACGGCGTGCGGATGGTAGGGCGCCGCAGCGGCTTCGCGCTCTGCGTCGGCGACCGCGTTACGGTCGAGGTGGTGGACGCGAACATCCAGCGGCGTCGCACGGAGGTGACGTTAGTGCGGCGCGCGAAGAAGAGCGGCTGAAGAGCCGCTCGCGGCGCGCTAGAACTCGACGGCGAGGCCGGCGAACCAGGTGCTGTCGCCCAAGTTGAGGCTGCCGGCTCGGCCGAAGTTGTTGATCCGGGAGAGCTGATACTCGCCAAAAATATAGGTGTGGTTGATGCCAGTGGTTCGATCGAGGTTGCGGGTCGAGCCGACGTCGAGGAAGTCTAGGCGGAGCATCCCGCCGAAATTGACCTGCCAGCCCCAGACGCCGCCCAAGGCCTTGTCGCCGCTGTCGCTGCGCGAGAGCTTGCGATCTGCGTTGCGAGACCACCAGATCGCGTAGGCGAGCCCTCCCTTGGCGTAGGGGACGAGAGGGATGCCGAGTCGATCCGGGATGATCTCGAGGCGGAAGACCGCCTGCAGGGCCAGGGGGATCGCCGTGAAGCTGATGGTGTCGGCCTCGCTGCGCAGCGGCGCCTCGGGATCGCTGGGCGGATCGGCGAAGAGCGCCTTGGCGCTGTCGCGCATAAAGCCCCCGCTGAGCCCGAGGGCGAGCGGGCCGAGCTCCGCGGGGTTGAAGAACTGCCACTCGAAGCCGAGCACCGGCATGACGACGTTCTTCGGGGCGCCGATCGTCTCGCCCCGTTCATCGGTGAGCCCGAAGATCTTGGCGTAGGGGCCGTAGGGATCAGCGCCGCGGTAGGCGCGGTCGACGTCGGGGAGGTAGGGGCCGAGCTTGAACTCGATGGCGAAGCGCTGTGGCGACTCGAAGCGGGCGTAGGAGGCCTCGCGGCCGCGTTGGCGGCGCTTCTTTCGGGTGTCGGCGGGGCCGAGATCCGCGTCGAACTGGGCGCGGACGGCGGCCTCCGGCGGCGGACTCTGCTCCGCCTGGGGGTTGGGCGCCCAAGGGTCCTCCTCGACGAGCTCGGCGCTGGGCTCCGCGGCCGCTTGAGCACCTGGCTCTTCGGGCATGATGGGAGCGTCAGGTGAATCGAGAGGCGCCGCGGGCGCCGCGGTGAGCAGCGTGAGGAGGATCAGCACGCTGCTCCCTGACGACGGCGACGAGCTGCGCCGAGGAAGACGAGGGCGAGGCCGAGCGGGCCGAGCAGGCCGCTCGGCGCTTGGGGTTCGACGCGGCAGAAGCCGGCGTTGCCGCAGACTTGGTCGTCGACGCACTGGTCCCAAAAATCGTTGGTCGCGCGGGGGGCGACGTCGTTCAGGAGACCGGCCTCGATCGGGTTGCCGGCGGAGTCGTAAGCGACGAGGAGGAAGTTGTAGGGGGTGTCGTTCTTGAGGCCGGAGATGCGCACAGACTTTGAGGCGCCGCCGATGTGCAGGCTGCACACGTAGTCCCACTTGAGCGAGCAGACGCCAGTGCTCGGGCGCTCGCCGGGGCAGAAGGCGCTCTCCGTGACGCCGTCGGTGTCGGTGTCGGTTGTGGCGTCGGTGGTTGTGGCGTCGGTGGTTGTGGCGTCGGTGGTTGTGGCGTCGGTGGTTGTGGCGTCGGTGGTTGTGGCGTCGGTGGTTGTGGCGTCGGTGGTTGTGGCGTCGGTGGTTGTGGCGTCGGTGGTTGTGGCGTCGGTGGTTGTGGTGGCGTCGGTGTCGCCACCGGTGGAGGTCGTGTCTGGTTCTTCGCTCCAGCCGGGCGGCGACCAGAAGGGGCCGTCCGGGCAGAGGTTCTCCTTCGTGAAGTAGAGGGTCCCGTCGAGACGGTTTGGGATCACAGGCGGCCGGGTGAGCAGATCGGTGTTGCGATCCGGCAGACCGGGGAGGCCAGTGGCAGCCTCTTCGCAGAGGACTCGGTAGCCGGCGATGTCAGGGTTGACCTGCGGTAGGCCCCAACGGACCTCGACGGCGCCGTCGCCGACGACCGCGTCGATGGAGGTGATGTCGACCGCGGGCGGGACGAAGTCGAAGGCGATCCCGTTCACCGGCATCGTCGACATTGGATCCGGGAGGACGTTGTTCTGCTGCGTTCCGGTGATGATGAACTCGCCGTCTTGGCAGCCGGAGAGCGAGTCGGTCTGGGCGCACACCCAGACGCCTGCGGCGCCGATCCCCCCGCGACAATCGCCGGCGGCGAAGGCGTCGCTCAGGTTGCGATCGCCGAGGCTCTCGTCGACGCCGCGGTAGAGCCAGAGCGGGCTAAATTTGACGGCTTGGCCGCTGTACTGGAAGTCGCTCGTGAAGCCGTTGGCCCCGATCGCGCAGCGGCGAAAGGTCGAGTTCACGGTGTTCTCGATGGTCGAGCAGGTGGAGCCGACGTAGGCGGTCATCGGCACGTTGCTGTATGTGGTGCCGCTCTTGTTGAGGATCCTGACCAAGGCCTCGATCCGCTGGCCGCACTCGCAGCGCGCGATGTTGGCGAAGCGCTGGAAGTCGTACGTGGTCATGAGGCGGCCACGATCGCCGGCGCTGTCGGTGAGGTAGTAGAGGATCGAGAACGCGTCCGCACCCGGCGCGACGGGCTCTTGAGCGCCGGCAGGGGCGGCTGCAAAGGCGAGGAGCGCGCTGAGGGCGAGCGGGGCGGCGGAGCGCGCGAACACAGGGCTAGATGGCATATGCGACCTCGGGACTATCTTGCATCGCCGCGAGGCTTGCAACCAGGGTGCCAGGTGAGACAGGGCTCCTTGTTGGCCAAAAACAGGGGCTGGGTGGGTCCTGCTGCGCGATCGCTGACAAAATGTCAGGGGGGCGCGCGCTGGTTTGCCGGGCTGGCCGGAGGATGCGTCAGCGGTGATCGCGGCGCTTGCGGGCGAGCATGACGCCGTCACGGACCGAGAGCAGGACGTGTTCGACGCGAGGATCGGCGGCGACGTGGGCGTTGAAGGCGACGATCGCGTGGTCGCTAGGATCGCGCGGGGCGAGCACGCGGCCGCTCCACAGGGTGTTGTCGGCGATGATGACGCCGCCGAGAGGGAGCAGCGGCATCACGGCCTCCCAGTAGTCAATGTACGACTCTTTGTCGGCGTCGATGAAGGCCAGGTCGAAGCGAGCGCCGGCCTGTGTGAGCGCGGCGAGGGTGTCAAGGGCGTTGCCGAGCGCGATGGTGATCTTCGAGCCATGGTCGCTCTGATCGAAGTAGCGGCGCGCGACGGCGGTGGCGACCGGGTCGCGGTCACAGGTGGTGAGCGTGCCTCCCTCGGGGAGCGCGGCGGCCATGGCGAGGGCGGAGTAGCCGCTGTAGGTGCCGATCTCGAGGACGCGACGGGCGCCGCTAATCTGGACGAGCAGGCGGAGCAGGGCGCCCTCGACCGGGCCGACTTGCATCTGCGGGTCGGCGAGCGAGGCCTGGGTCTCGGCGCGCAGACGGGCGAAGAGCTCGGGCTCGTCGCTGGTGTGCTCGCGGACGTAGGTGGCGATCGCCTCGGGTAAGAGCGTGAGCTCGTGCTGCATGCGGGGAGAGTAGCGCGGGTCAAGGTCAGAGGTGGGAGGCGACGGCAGTGAGCAGGCGGCGGGTTCCCTCGATGACGTCGGGTTCGGGGGTGATCAAGGAGAGGGCGAGGTGGACCCCTTCGAGGTCGTAGAAGAAGCCGGGCTGGAAGAGGGTGCGATGCTCCGCGGCGAGGTGTAAGGCCCACGCGGCGTCGTCGAGATCGTCTATGGCGGGCAGCCGCAGCAGCGCGGTCCAGCCGGCCTCGACGGCGAGCAGGGTGACGGCGCTGCCGCGGAGGTGCTCGCGGAGGTGGGCGAGGTTGGTCCGGGTGCGCGTGAGAATCCTGGCCTGAAGTGCAGGTGCGGCGGCGAGCAGGCGCGGGGCGGCCCGTTGCACGAGGGTGCTGGGGCTGAGGTGGGCGTCGGCGATGAGCTCGAGGCGGGCGAGGGCTCGGTCGCGGAGCTCGGCGGGGCCGGCGACGATCGTCCAGGCGAGCTTGAGCTGGGGTAGGGCCGCGACCTTAGAGAGGCCGGAGATCACGAAGGTTAGGGCGCGGCGCGGCGTGGCGAGGGGGCTCGGCGGCGGCTGTGCGGCGCCTTGGGGGTAGTCGTAGAAGACCTCGTCGATGATCAAGGCGAGGTCGCGGGCGGCGCAGATGTGGTCGAGCTGCTCGAGCTGATCAGGATCGAGGTAGTTGCCGCACGGGTTGGAGGGGGCGATGACGACGAGGGCGCGGGCGCGGGGGGCCGCCTCGAGGGCGCGTCGCAAGGCGGGCAGATCGATGTGCCAAGCGACGTCGTAGGCGAGCGGGTAGGCGGTGAGCCGGGCGGCGCTGAGATCGGCGAGGTAGCGGAGGAGGGGATAACCTGGCCTCGGGAGCATGACCTGATCGCCAGGGTCACAGAGCAAGGCGAGGAGGTAGGCGTACGCCTCACTGGTGCTGGCGGTGAGGCAGATCTGAGCGGCGTCGAGCTGATCGCCGCGGGCGCGGTGGCGGGCCGCGATCGCCTCGCGGGCGGCGGGCAGGCCGAGCGCGTCGGGCTCGTAGATCGGGCTGCGATCGTCGATGAGGGCGCGGTAGAGCTCGGGCGGGTGATCGAAGCCGACGCGGGTTGGATCGCTGACGGTGAGATCGAGCAGGGGAGCGCGGGCGCGGAGTCGATCGAGGGCGGCGCTGAAGGGGCTCGGGGTGGTCGACCAGGCGGTCCGGCGTGAGAACATGCGGCGGCGGAGTAGCACGGCGAGGCCGCGCAGCCTCGCCAGGCCCGCAGATCGCCCCTCAGGCGGCGGGCGGCGGGCGCTCGATCACGCGTAGGGGGCGAGAGGGGGCGACTGGTAGGGTGAGTTGGAGATGGAGCTCCGGACCGCGCGGGACGAGCTGGAGGTGGGCGCCGTGCGGGCGCGCGAGTCGGTCGATGAGCGCGAGCTGAGCGATGAAGGTGGGCTGGGTGTGGAGGCTGTGGTCCACCTCCGTCGCGCTGGTGGGGACGGTGAGCGTGAGCGTGAGCAGCCGAGGGTCGGTGGTGAGGCCGATGCGCAAGGAGAGCTGCGTCTGTGCGCCCGAGGGGCGGGTGATCGTGAGGAGCCGGAGCAGGAGCTGGTGGAGGTGCTCTGGGTCGATGCGCGCGGGAGGAAGGCCGGGGGCCAGGGTGACGTGCAGCGAGGGCGCAGCTGAGGAGACCTTGATCGCGTGGAGCGCGCGCGCGAGGGCAGCGGCGACCGGGATCAGATCATGGGAAGGCTCGACCGCTTGGACGCGCTGGTCGGAGCGAGGAGCACCTGCGAGGCCGCCTTGGAGCTGCTTCTGGGGTGTTCGCTCCATAAGTTCAGGAGCCTATCAGAGATGAATAAAATGAATCTTGGATTACATATAAAACATTGAATGTTGCGAATTCGAGCCTTGGCCCGCGGCCGTGAACCAATGAAAAACGCGCGCTTCCAGGGAACCGGGAGCACGCGCTCGGCGCCGCGGTGCGGCGGGATCAGGTGGCGCTCTTGTGCGCGCGGACGAGCTGGATGAGGCGGGGGAGGGCATCCTCCCACTTGGCGACGAGTCCGTAGTCGGCGACCTGGAAGATCGGCGCCTCCTTCTCCTTGTTGATCGCGACGATCGTCTTGGAGCCCTTCATGCCGGCGAGGTGCTGGATCGCGCCTGAGATGGCGACGGCGATGTAGAGATCCGGAGCGACGATCTTGCCGGTCTGGCCGACTTGTAGATCGGCGGGGACCATGCCGGCGTCCGTGGCGGCCCGGCTGGCCCCGAGGGCTCCGCCGAGCATGTCGGTGAGCTGCTCGAGGATCTGGAAGTTCTCGCCCTTGCCCATGCCGCGGCCGCCAGAGACGACGATGCGGGCCTCGGTGAGGGCGGGCCGGGCGCTCTCGGTCTTCTTTACGGAGAGGACCTGGGCGCCGCGGGTGTTCAGCCCGGGGCTGGCGATCGTTTGTACTGCGACCGCAGCGCCGACGGCGGGGGGCTCAAACTCGGTGGCGCGCGCGGTGAAGAAGATCAAGGAGCCGCTGGCTTGTGCGTCCAGGAGGGCGCGGCCGGCGGAGATCGGGCGCGTGAAGGTGTCGCCCGTCTTGACGGCGACGACCTCGGGGAGCAAAGGGGCGTCGAGGATCGCGGCGGCGCGGGGGAGCGCGTCGCGCAGGCTCGAGGTGGCGGTGCCGCCGATGTGGGTGGCGCCGAGGGTGCGGGCCGCGTGCACGATCGCGTCCGCCCAGGCTTCGGCGGTGAAGGGCTCGAGCGCCGGATCGGCGAGGACGTGGACCGCGGCTGCGCCGTAGCCGGCGGCCGCGACCGCCTGCGCGACCGCCTGCGGGGCGGCGCCCAAGATGAGGAGGTGGAGCTCTCCGCCGCTGGCCCGCGCGACCTGAAGTCCGCAGGTGATCCCAGGGAGAGAGAGCGAGCGGAGGCCGCTCGCGGTGGTCTCGAGGACGACGAGTACCTTGCTCATAGAACCTTCGCTTCCTTGGTGAGCTTGTCGAAGAGATCATCGACAGAGCCGACGATCTGGCCGGCCTTGCGGGCAGGGGGCGCCTTGACGGCGACGGCGCGCTCGTTGGCCGGGCCGCCGAGGCCGAGGTCGCCGAGGCTGAGCACTTGGAAGGGCTTCTTCTTGGCGAGGGTGATGCCACGCAGCGAGGCGAGGCGGGCGCCCTCTTTGTACGCGTGGTTGGCCGGGGTCGCGCCGTTCTGCACGCTGGTCGGCAGGACGATCCGGAGATCGACGGAGACGACGGCGGGCAAGGGGATGCGCTTCACCTCGACGCCGTCGTCGACCTCACGGGAGACGATGAGGGCGCGCTGGCCGCGGTCCCACTCGACCGTGGCGGCGAAGCAGGCCTGCGGGGCGCCGAGGATGCCAGCGACGCGCTGGGCGATCTGGTTGCCTTCGTTGTCTTGGGAGAGCTTGCCGGCGATCAGAAGATCGCAGCCCTCGCGCTTGTAGACCGCGGCGATCGCCTTGGCGACGGTGCCAGTGTCCAAGGCGTCCTCGTCAGCGTCGACGACGATCGCCCGATCGGCGCCCATGCCGAGGAACTGGATGAGGTGCTGGCGCTGTCCTTGAGGACAGATGCTGAGCACGATCACCTCTGCGAGGCGGTCAGGCGCGCCGACCTTCTCGGCGAGGCGGAGGGCGGCCTCGACAGCGTACTCGTCGAAGGCGTTGGGGACCCACTTGTGGGAAGAATAATCGAGACCCCCGACGGTGAACTTGAGGGGCTCATCGGGGTTGGGGATCCGCTTGAGAGTGACGAGGATCTTCAACGTTTTTGCTCCTCCTGGGGCCTGGGGTGTATCGCGGGGGGGGTGGGGCGTCAATCGACTTTGGGCGTCTACGGTCGCAGGTCGCAGGCGGGGCTCCGTGCGGCTTGCAGGTGCGGATGGGGTGCGATAGCGTGGCCGACGCGCCGTGCCGCGCCCAGGCGATCGTCGCCTCGGTGAGCGCTGGCAGGTCAACACGGGATCTCGGGATGAACTCGTCGAAGAGCACTCTCGCGCCTCTCTTGCTCATGCTCACGGCGTGTAGCCCCTCATGCACCAGCTCCGATCCGATCCCGCCTGGGGGAGCGGCCTCGAGCGAGCCCCCCGCGGTCACGACGCCTGCGCCGAGCGGGCCCCTGATCACCGAGGCGAAGGGCGTGGACCTGAGCAAGCTGACAGAGGTTCAGCGCACGAGCTTCTTCCAGATCATCAACAGCGAGCCGAGCGCCTGCGGGAAGGCGGAGAGCCTGGCCGCTTCGCTGCGTGATGACGCCTCTTGCCGCGACTCGCTCAGCGTCTCGCAGTTCGTCGCGGACGCGCTGGCGCAAGGGGCGACGCCGACGGACATCAAGGCGGCGTTAGAGGAGGTGGTCGACTCGCTGCGGGTGCGTGAGATCGACATCAAGGGGCGGCCGACCTACGGCAATGAGCGCGCGCCGGTGACGGTGGTCGTCTTCGCGGACTTCGAGTGCCCGCACTGCCGGGCGGAGGCGCCGGTGCTCAAGCAGACGGTCGAGCAGTACCGTGGCCGCGCGAAGTTGGTGTTCAAACATTTTCCGCTGCCGAGCCACGTGCGGGCCAAACAGGCCGCGGTAGCGACGATGGCCGCGCACGCGCAGGGTAAATTTTGGGAGTTCTCGGCGCTGGTCTTCGAGAACCAGACGGCGCTCGAGGACGCCGACTTGATGGTGTATGCCCGGCGCGCGGGGCTCGATGTGGCCCGCTTTGAGGCGGACTACAAGGCGCAGGTGGGTAAGGACGTGGTGGAGGCCGATCGGGCCGAGGGCGATGCGATCGACATCTCGGGGACCCCGGCGGTGTTCGTCAACGGCCGCTACTTCAACCCGCTGCTCTTCGGCGGCAGCGTCGCTGGGTGGATCGAGGACGCGCTCCGCCGGTGAAGCGGCGGCCACAGCCTTGGATCGAGGCGTTCGCGCCGGCGACGATCTCGAACCTCGGTCCAGGCTTCGACTGCCTCGGCTTGGCGTTGACCAAGCTGGGTGATTCTGTGCGGGTGCGGCGGGCGATCGCGCCCGGTGTGACGATCTCGGCGATCGAGGGGGACCAGGGGCGCCTGCCTCACGATCCGACCGCGAACACCGCGGGCGTGGCGCTGCTGGCGATGCTGGATCGTTACGCGCCGACGGCGGGGCTGGAGGTGACGATCAAGAAGGGGCTGCCGCTGGGGAGCGGGCTCGGCTCGAGCGGGGCGAGCGCGTGCGCGGCGTTGGTGGCGGCGGACGCGGCGCTGGGGCTGGGCTTGGGACATGATCAGTTGGTCGAGCTCGCGCGTGAGGGGGAGCGCGTGGCCTGTGGCGCCGCGCACCCGGATAACGTCGCGCCGTCGATCGTCGGTGGTGTGGTGCTGATCGCGAGCGTCGCGCCGCTGCGGATGATCTCGCTGCCGCGGCCGGAGAAGCTGTGGATCGCGGTGTATACGCCGGGCTGCTCGGTGTCGACGGCGGCCGCGAGGGCTGCGCTGCCCGCGAGGGTGCCTCTCGACGCGTGTGTTCGTAACGCAGCGCGTCTGGGGATGCTGATCGATGCGCTGCACCGTGGCGATCTGGCGGCGCTGGGTGAGGCGATCGTCGACGAGCTTGTCGAGCCGGTTCGCGCGGGCATGATCCCGGGGTACCTGGACGCGAAGGCGGCGTGTTTGGAGGCGGGGGCGCTCGCCTGCTCGATCAGTGGTTCGGGGCCGACGACCTTCGCGTTCAGCGACGACGAGGCGCGGGCCCGGGCGCTGCTCGAGATCTTGGAGGAGTGTTTTACGAACCACGGAGTGGCAGGTAAGGGGTTCATCGATCAGGTCGGCGGCGGAGCTCGGGTGAGCTCGGCGCCGCTGCATTAGCTCTGGGGGGCTACTGAAGGGGTTTGGCGGCGGGGGCGGCCTGCTCGATAGGGGCGTTGGTGAGCTCGGGCAGGGGTTTCCCGTCGGTTTGGGTGATCTTGGTGGGGTCGAGCGGATCGACCTTGGTGAACTGGACGTTGATAGAGGTCCGGGTGGTGGCGCCTTGCTCGGCGACCACGTCGGCGATGATGCCTTCGCGGAGGATGTGCGGCTCGCCGAGGTCGACCCAGAAGTAGAGGACGCCGCCGAAGGTGCCCTCGCGGACGCCGCCTTCGGCGCTGAGGTTGCGGAAGCCGCCCTCGTAGCGGAGCTCGGCGCGCTTGCCAGATCCTTGGGGATCCTCATCGATGTTGGTGAGCTGCCAGCGAACGGTGCGGGCGGCGATGCGGCCGTCGATACGGGTCTCGCAGGTGGTGGTCCAGGAGGCGCCGACCGCGATCGCTTCGCTCGGGAAGCGGACGCAATAGAGGCGATGAAGGCCAGTGAGGGCGAGGGCTGCGGGGGTCGCGAGCGCTTCGGCTGGGCCGTCCACGGTGGTGTCGCCGAGGCGCTCGCCGGTGGCGCTGATGCGGTGGCGGGTGATCAAGGGGCGCACGGGGGCTTCGTCGGCCTCGATGAAGCGGCCGTACGGGGGCTCGGCCTCGAAGGCGGTGGTGCGATGCTCGAGCAGGCAGGCGCGGTCGCTGCCTTCGCCGCTGCACTCGCGGAGCAGGAGCTCCTCTTGGCGGGCGAAGCCGGTCTGTTTGGGCATCATCGGGTACTGGACCATGCCTACGGTGGTGATCCGGTAGTGAGCGCCGTCGGGCAGGGCGAGGCGGAGGGTGACGGTCTCGCCGGCGCCGGGGGCGGGATCGACCACTGGCGTGGGTGTCGCTTGTGGTCGAGGCGTGGGCGTGGGCGTGGGCGCGGGTTGAATCGTCGTCGGGGTGATCGGAGGGTCGGCGGGCGTCGGTGCGGCCGCGCGGCGCTCGAGCGAGCTGTCCGTCGGCGGGGCGCAGCCGAGCAGGACGGCGAGAGGGGCGAGCAAGGCATGGCGAGCGCTGGGGTTCAACACGCGGCGGAGCATCGCACAAGACGGGGCTCGGCTCCGCGCGTGGCAGCGCTTTGACTCTTACGTCGGAGTATGAGATCGCGAGCTCAGGCGACAACGCGCAGCGTCACTTGGGCCCTTGCGTGGGCCGATGAGCGTCACTGGTGATCCTGGCCGGCAAAGGGGTGATGGAGCGGGCTCGGAAGGAACGCGCTGAGCTGGCTTGACAGGCGGCGGATATGGTGGCAACTACATGCTCGTCGAAACGAACCCTTACGTAAGGTGTAGAGTTTCGTGGTGAGGCGATGACCAAGACCGCGCAGATGAAGATCGGTGAGCTCGCCCGCAAGACGGGTAAGACCGCCCGCGCGCTTCATCTCTACGAGGAGATGGGCCTGCTCGAGCCGGCTGAGCGCTCAGAGGGCGGGTTTAGGCTCTACGGCTCGGACCAGGTCGCGCGGGTCTACTGGATCACGAAGCTGCAAGACATGGGCTTCTCGTTGCCGCAGATCCAGGCGCTGCTCGCGTCCGTGGCGGCGTCGGCGACCGCGCCGGAGGCGATGCTAGGGGTGCGTGAGCTGTTCCGTAACAAGCTCGACGAGACGCGGGCCCAGGTGCTGCGGCTGTATCAGCTCGAGCGCGATCTGGTGGAGAGCCTCAGCTACCTGGAAGGATGCCGGGTGTGCCGCGAGCCGGCGGCGCCGCAGGTGTGCACCTCATGCACGAGCGAGCGCCGCTCGGATGAACCGACGCCGAGCCTGGTCGCGCAGATCCACCGCGGACCTGCTGGCCAGCGCGGGACACAGCACGGGCACTAGCCCTGAACTTCAATGGAGGCCACGATGACCGTCAAGACCCCGATCTATCTCGACTACGCCGCTACCTGTCCGGTCGACCCGGTGGTCGTCGACGCGATGATCCCGTACTTCAGCGAGATCTTCGGCAACGCCGCGAGCCGAACGCACGTCTTCGGCTGGAAGGCGGAGGAGGCGGTAGAGGCGGCGCGGGCGGAGATCGCGGCGACGATCGGCGCTGACGCGAAGGAGGTGTCGCTCACGAGCGGCGCGACAGAGTCGAACAACTTGGCGATCAAGGGGGTCGCGGAGTTCTTGGCCGAAAAGGGCCGCCACATCATCACCGCGGTGACCGAGCACAAGGCGGTGCTGGACACGTGCAAGCACCTCGAGCGCCACGGCTACTCGGTGACCTACCTGCCGGTGAGCGCGGACGGGTTGGTGACGTTGGAGCAGATCGAGGCGGCGATGCGGCCGGAGACGATCCTGGTCTCGTTGATGTTCGCGAACAACGAGACGGGCGTGATCCAGCCGTGCCTCGTCGACGGATCGCTGGGGGCGCTGTGCCATCGCCGCGGGGTGCTGCTGCATACGGACGCGGTGCAGGCGTTCGGCAAGGTGCCGATCGACGTCGAGGCGATGGGGATCGATCTGCTCAGCGTGAGCGCGCACAAGATCTACGGACCGAAGGGGGTCGGCGCGTTGTACGTGCGTCGGCGCCGGCCTCGGGTGCGGATCGCCCCGCAGATGCACGGGGGCGGCCATGAGCGGGGGAACCGCTCTGGGACCTTGAACGTGCCGGGGATCGTCGGCTTCGGGGTGGCGGCGAAGTTGGCCCGAGAGTCCATGGCGGCGGAGTCAGCGCGGATCTTGACGCTGCGTGAGCACCTGCGTACTCGCCTCTGCGAGGCCATCCCGCACTCGTTCCTCAACGGGTCGCTGGCGCACCGCCTGCCAGGTACGTTGAACATCTCCTTCGCGTACGTCGAGGGGGAGTCGCTGCTCATGGGGCTGAAGGACATCGCGGTCTCATCGGGGTCGGCGTGCACCTCGGCCAGCCTCGAGCCGAGCTACGTGCTGAAGGCGATGGGGCTCGATGACGAGCTCGCGCACTCGAGCCTGCGGATCACGATCGGGCGGCCGACGACGCTCGAGGAGGTCGACTATCTCGCCGATCGGATCGAGGAGCAGGTGAGCCGCCTGCGCGAGATGTCTCCGCTTTGGGAGATGGTGCAGGACGGGATCGATCTGAGCACCATCCAGTGGACGCCGCACTAGCGGCAGGTTTGATCGTTGTTTGAGCGAGCAAGAGGCGACGACGACGGGAGAAGAGGCAACATGGCGTACAGTGATAAGGTCATTCAACACTACGAGCAGCCGCGCAACGTCGGCAGCCTGGACAAGAACGACGAGTCGGTGGGGACCGGGATCGTCGGCGCGCCGGCCTGCGGCGACGTGATGAAGCTGCAGATCCGGGTCGAGGACGGCGTGATCACCGACGCGAAGTTCAAGACCTACGGCTGCGGCTCGGCGATCGCGAGCTCGAGCCTGGTCACCGAGTGGGTGAAGGGCATGAGCGTCGAGCAGGCGATGAAGATCCAAAACAGTCAGATCGCCGAGGAGCTGTCGCTGCCGCCGGTGAAGATTCACTGCTCAGTACTGGCTGAGGACGCGATCAAGGCGGCGATCCTCGACTACCAGCAGAAGCAAGGCAAGCCCGCGGTGAGCGCCGCAGAGTGAGATGGACGAGGTATCATGATGTCCGCAGCGATGAACCTTCAGCCGATGCCAGCGATCACCGTCACATCACGCGCCGCGAAGGTCATGCGCGATCAGCTCGCGCGGCGCGGCACGCCGAGCGCGAAGATCCGCTTCGGGATCCGCGGGGGCGGCTGCACGGGCTACTCGTACCTCTTCGAGTTCGAGGATCGTGAGGCGCGGGCGAGCGACCACGTGATCGTCAAGGACGGGGTGACGGTGATCGTCGACCCGAAGAGCATGCTGATGCTCGATGGCACCGAGATCGACTTTGAGACGGGGATCCGCGGGCACGGGTTTCGCTTCCAGAACCCGAACATCAAGGACTCCTGCGGCTGCGGCGAGTCGATCACGTTCTGAGTGTGAGCTCCGGTGACTGACGACTTCTTCGCCTGTATGGGGCTGCCGCGGCGCTTCGATCTCGATCGCGCGGCGATCGAGGGGCGCTACCTGGAGCTCTCGCGCGAGCTCCACCCCGATCGCTTCATCGGCGGATCGAGCGCGGAGCGGCGCGCTGCGCTCGAGCGATCGAGCGCGCTGAACGAGGCGTACCGCGGGCTGCGTGATCCGATCCGCCGCGCCGAGCACCTTTGTAAGCTGGGCGGGATCGATCTGGACAGCGATGCGCGCTCTGGCGGGGCGCCTACGCCGAGCCAGGCGTTCTTGGTGGAGATGATCGAGGCGCGCGAGCTGCTCGCTGAGGCGACGACGCCCGGCGAGCGCGAGGCGCTGCGCGAGAAGATCGAGGCCGCCGCCGAGGAGCGCTTGGCGGCGGCGGCGGCGGCGCTGGAGGGCGGGATGATCCGCGACGCGGCGGAGGCGCTGGTCATTCACCGCTATTTACGGCGCTTCCTCGACGAGATCGACGGAGCTCAACACTGAGGTCCGATGAGCACGCAAGAGCCGATGATCGCCGACACCGGCGCTTTGTTTCAGATCGCGGAGCCGACGGGGCGACAAGCGACTCCGCGGGCGCCTGGGCGCGGGATCGGGATCGATCTGGGGACGACGAACAGCTTGGTCGCAGTGGCGCCGCACGGTGAGGCGCCGCGGGCGCTGCGCGACGCGTCAGGGCGGGCGCTGCTGCCTTCGGTGGTCTCCTACGTGGGCGATGATGTGGTCGTCGGCTACGAGGCGATGGCGGCGCAGGAGGAGCACTCGTGCGCGGTGATCTCGTCGGTGAAGCGGTTCATGGGCCGTGGGATCGCGGACGTCACATGGCCGCACCCGTATCGATTGGTCAGCGCGAGCGGCGGCGGTGAGCTGTTTCGCGTGGATGTCGGCGGCGGGCGCTTGGTGACCCCCGTGGAGGTGTCGGCGGCGGTGCTGCGGGCGCTGCGCGAGCGGGCCGAGGCGGTGATGGGGCCGGTGGACGGCGCGGTGATCACGGTGCCGGCCTACTTCGATGACGCGCAGCGGCAAGCGACCCGCGACGCGGGGAAGATCGCGGGGCTGAAGGTGTATCGGCTGCTCGCGGAGCCGACCGCGGCGGCGCTGGCCTATGGGTTGGATCGAGGAGGGCGCGGGCTCTTCGCCGTGTATGACTTGGGCGGCGGGACCTTCGATGTGAGCGTGCTGCGGCTGCATGACGGGGTCTTTCAGGTGCTGGCGACGGGCGGTGACTCGGCGCTGGGCGGGGATGATCTGGATCGCGCGCTCGCGGCCTACTTGTTCACCGCAGGTGGCCACGAGGGGGCGCCGAGCCGGCACCAGCAGGAGCTGCTGCGGATCGCGGCACGGGCGGCGAAAGAGGCGCTGAGCGAGCGCGAGTCGGTTCGGGTGAGCGTCGCCGCCTGCGGGATCGAGGGCTTTGAGGTGCGGCGCGAGACCTTTGAGGGGTTGATCGACGGGCTGATCGAGCGGACGATCCGTGCGTGTCGGGCGACGCTGCGCGACGCGGGGGTGCAGCCGCGTGAGCTGGATGGAGTGGTGCTCGTGGGCGGTTCGACGCGCACGCCGCTGGTGCGCGCGGCGGTGGCGCGCACCTTCGGCAAGCATCCGCTCGCGGACATCGACCCGGATAAGGTCGTCGCGTACGGCGCGGCGATTCAAGCGGACGTGCTGTCAGGATCAGCGCGTGAGGGCGTGACGCTGCTGGACGTGGCGCCGCTGAGCTTGGGGATCGAGACGATGGGGGGGATGGTCGAGAAGATCATCCCTCGGAACGCGGCGATCCCGATCGCGGCCCGGCAGGTGTTCACAAACTACTCGGAGCAGCAGACCGGGATGCAGATCCACGTGGTCCAGGGGGAGCGAGAGATGGCCGGCGAGTGCCGCTCGCTAGCTCGCTTCGAGCTGCGCGGGATCCCGCGGTTGCCGCCGTCGATGGCGCGGGTCGAGGTGAGCTTCCAGCTCGACGCGGACGCGCTGCTGACGGTGACCGCTCGTGAGCTGATGACCGGGGTTCGACAATCGGTGGAGGTCAAACCAACGTACGGGCTCAACGACGAAGAGATCGACCGGATGGTGATCGAGAGCCTGGATCACGCTTCGGAGGACTTCGCGGCGCGGAGCCGCGCGGAGGCGCGGGTCGAGCTGGGGCGGGTGGTGTTGGCGGTGCGGGCGGCGTTGGCCGAGGTGGGCGGGCTGCCTGGGGTGTTGCCGGCGGCGGAGCGCTCGGCGGTCGAGATGCAATTGACGCTCGCGGACGAGGCGATGGCCGAGCCGCAGAGCGCGGCGGATATGCTGACGTTGCTGCGCAATCAGCTGGAGCGGGCGTCAGAGCCGTTCGCTCGGCGACGCATGGAGCGGGCGCTGCGCGCGGGTATGGAGGGCAAGAGCCTCCACGAGATCGAGCAGGCTCTGGCGGTGGAGGAGGCGGCGCTCGACGAGCGCCGCGGCGCGCACTCGGCGGAGACGATCGAGGGATAGGTCAGGAGCAAGATGCCAAAGATCCGTTTTATAGAGCCTGATCGGATCCTCGAGGTTGAGGCCAAGGCGGGTGACACGCTGCTGGAGGTCGCCGAGGAGCACGGCGTCAAGATGGGATCGGCCTGCGGGGGGGTGTGCGCGTGCTCAGCCTGCCACTGCTGGATCCGGGCTGGTCTGCCCAGCTTGCCAGAGGCGGAGGACGCGGAGTCCGATCGGCTGGATATGGCCTTTGATGTGCGACCGTTCTCGCGCCTCGGCTGCCAGGTGAGGGTGGGGACCGCGGATCTTACGGTGGAGCTGACGCAAGAGTCGATCACGACCTGGTTCAATGAGCACCCGGATCAACGGTAGGACGAGCCCTCTCGCGGGCGCTCCCTGAGGCGCAGGGGGCGGGTCGTGCGTGGCCACGGGAACGTGCTACGAGCAGGACGATGGCTTCGTCGACCCCCCGCTCCTGCACGCCCGAGCGCTCGTTGAGCCGTGGAGGAGAGGCCTGCACCGCGGCCGACCCACAGTACCTGCGCGGACGCTTCGCCGAGATCGCGGCAGCGACGGAGGAGGCGATCGATCTGGGCGAGGCCGCGGCGTTGATCGGCCTCGAAGACGAGGGCGGGGGCCGGGTCGTGGATGTGCTGGGGGCGCTCGATGGGTTGGCTGAGGATGCTCGCGGTGCGATCCGTTGCGCGCGTTCTCCGGCCGATCGTTTGGATCGGCTGCGGGGCATCTTCGCCGAGCAGTGGGGATTTTCAGGTAATGAGGGTGATTATTACGATCCGGCGAATAGCTGCCTGCACAGGGTACTAGAGCGGCGGATCGGGATCCCAATCTCGCTGTCCGTCGTGCTGATCGAGGTGGCGCGGCGGTTGGAGATCCCGCTGAGGGGGGTAGGCTTCCCGACTCACTTTTTGGTGGCGTCGCCCGAACTGCCAGGCGTGTTCATCGACCCGTTTCATGGTGGGCTCTGCTTGACCGAGACGGAGTGTGTGGGGCTGTTGGCGCGGCTGACGCGCGGGCGAGCGCCGGTGGATGCGCGCTGCCTCCAGCCGGTGAGTAAGCGCTACATCCTCGGGCGGATGCTGAATAACCTGAAGGCGATCTATTTGAGCCGCGGTGAGTACGAGCGGGCGATCGCGGCGCTGGATCGCTTGTTGTTGCTCTCACCGTCGGCGGCGGCGCTCCAGCGTGAGCGCGGGCTGCTGCGCCTTCACGTGCATGACTACAGCGGGGCGATCGCGGATTTCGAGGTGTGTCTGGCCGGCGACGTCGCGGGCGAGGGCGCAGGGGAGATCGAGGCGCTGATCAGCGCCGCGAGCCGCCGGCTGACGCTCCGCCATTGAGCGGGGATCGGCCGCCCCGGCGCGGCCGATCCCGTGCTTTCTGCGCTTGCGAGCGGGGGCGGGCTCTTGCAGGCTGCCGGCGATGCTGATCTCCGACATCATGACGCCCACGATCGTGACCGCTCGCCCTGAGGACTCGGTGCGCCGCGCCTTGCAGTTGCTGGAGGATCAAGAGATCCGCCACCTGCCGGTGATCGACGAGGAGCGACGGCTGATCGGCTTGGTCAGCGATCGTGATCTGCGGGAGTACCGACTGCCGGTGATGCGCGAGATCGAGGCGCCTGAGCAGGCTGACGCGCTGCTCGATGTGCCGATCTCAGAGGTGATGAGCAGCGACGTCGTGAGCGTCGACTCGGCGGAGGATGTCGTCGCGGCGATCGACGTGATGCTCGAGTATCGCGTCGGCGCGGTGCCGGTGCTCGATCGGACGACAGGGGAGCTGGTGGGGATCGTCAGCTACGTGGACATGTTGCGGCTGGCTCGCGACGTGCTCAGCGCCGGCTGAGCGGTCGCGCGTAGCGGCGGCTCAGCCCTTGACGCCGCCGCTGGTGAGGCCGGCGACGAGGTGGCGTTGTGTGACGTAAAACAGCGCCATCACGGGCAATGAGACCAGCAGGGCGCCCGCGGCGAAGGCCTCCCACTGGGCGTCGTACTCGCCGATGAAGCGCTGCAGCACGACGGGTAAGGTGAACATCTCCTCACGGCCGAGCAGGGTGGCGGCGAGGATGAACTCATTGTAGGCGCTCATGAAGGCGAAGAGCGCGGTGACGGCGATCGCGGGGCGGGCGGCGGGTAAGACGACCTTGCGGAAGGCCTGCGCGCGGGTGGCCCCGTCGACCATGGCGGCCTCCTCGAGATCGACGGGGATCGCCTCGAAGGCGGCGCGGAGCTGGAAGATCGCGAACGGCACGGCGGTGGTCGCGTAACAGAGCACGAGGCCGGTGCGTGAATTGAGGAGGCCGAGCGCGTCGAGGAGGAGATAGAGGGGGATCGCGCTGGCGACCGCGGGGAACATCTGAGTGGCGAGCAGCACCCGCAGGCCGGCGTCCTTGCCGACGAAGCGGAAGCGGGCGAGCGCGTAGGCGGCGGGGGTCGCGATGAGCACGCCGACGAGGGCGGTGGCGAGCGAGACGACCAAGGAGTTGGCGAGCTGGCGGCCGAAGAGCCAGGCGGTCTCGCCTTCGAGCTCGCGGGTGGTCGAGACGACGGCCCAGAGGTGATCGAGGGTGGGCTCGCGGGGGATCGGGAGGACGCGCGCCTCGGGCACGGCGGCGCCGGAGAAGGCGAGCGAGATGACCCAAAGGACAGGGTAGAGGGAGAATGCGACGAAGAGCAGTACGACGAGGTGCGAGAGGAGCGACTCGATCAGGGGGACGCGGCGATCTCCGGGCTGGCTCATCGGACACCTCCGGGAGCGCCTGCCTGGGCGGCGGCGGCGCGATCTCGGGCGGCACGGCGGGCGCTTCGGAGCTCGCCCAGGCGGGTGATCGCGAAGAGCATGAGGAAGATGAGGACGGCGTAGGCGGCGGCGTAGCCGTACTGGGCGTCGCGGGTGAATGCCCAGCGGTAGGCCTCGGAGACGAGGATGTCGGTGGTGCCGTCGGGCTCGCCGCCAGAGACGAGGAAGACGACGTTGAACATGTTGAAGGTCCAGATCGCGCCGAGCGTGACGGCGGGCGCGAGGGTGGGCCGGATGATCGGTAAGGTGACGCGCCAGAGGCGCTGCCATCGGCTGGCGCCGTCGACCTCGGCGGCCTCGAGCACGTCGGCGGGGACGCCGGTGAGAGCGCCGAGGGTGACGACCATCATGAAGGGGAAGCCGAGCCAGATGTTGGTGGCGCAGTTGGCGGCGAAGGCGGTGCTGAAGCGGCTGAACCAGGCGATCGGCTCGAGGTTGAAGCCGAAGAGGTGGTTGAGGCCTTCGATGAGGCCAGTGACGGCGCCGTACTGGCGGTGAAACATGCCCTTCCAGGCGAGCGCGGTGACGTAGTTTGGGACCGCCCAGGGGATGATCAGCAGGACGCGGTAGAGGCCGCGGAGGCGCATCGTCGGGCGTGAGAGCAGGGCGCCGAGGCTGACGCCGATCGCGAGGTGGAAGATGACGTTGGTGAGGGTCCAGAGGAGGGTGACGAGGAGGACGACGTAGAAGGAGCCGCTGGCGAGCAGCGGGCCGCCGCGGGCGGTGAGGATCTCGACGAAGTTGGCGAGGCCGACGTAGAGGCCGTCCTGAGGGCGGCCGGCGAAGAGCGAGGTGGCGGCGCCGACGAGGAGCGGGGCGATGACGAGCAGGCCGACGATGACGACCGCGTGGGCGGTGTAGCGATAGGCAGGTAGGGAGCGGCGGAGCTCCGGGAGCAGCTCGCCGCTGCGTGCGCGGCGGACGAGGGCGAAGGCGCCGGCGAGCGAGAGCAGGCCGAGGAGGATAAGAAGAGGGGTGGGCGAGGCCGCGGGCGGCGGCGGGCGGCGGACATCATCGAAGCGGCGCTGGGCGCCCTCGGTCGCGTCTCGTGGGCTGGCTTCGCCGCGTAGGACCTTCTTGAGGGCGCGCTGAGCGGGCTCCCAGGTGGCGCGCATCGCCGGGGAGCTAGGCATGGGGATCGCGACCGCTGCTTGGGCGGCGAAGGCGGCGAGCAGATCGTCGCCGGGAGGTAAGGCTACGTCGGCGCGGGCGCTGAGGGTGCGGGCGCGATCTTGGCGGATCTGCGCGGCGCTGGCGCTGGCGAGGTGGCGGGCGAGGGCGCGCACCTCCGCGCGCTGGGCTCCCTGCGGCGAGAGCATGACGGCCTCGACGGTGAGCAGAGGACGCATGGGGGCGCCGCCGGCGGCCTCGACCGCGGGTAAGGGGGCGACGCGGTAGTGGAGATCGGGGGCGAGGGCGAGATCGGCGGCGAGCCAGGGGCCGCTGATCGCGTAGGCGGCCTTGCCGGCGCGGAAGAGGTTGGTGACGAGTGCTCCGTCGGCGTCGGCGGGGACGAGGCGCTGATCGATGAGGGCGCGCGCGAGATCGAGGGAGCGCTCGGCGGGCTCGCCGACGAAGCCGAAGCTGTCGCCAGGGCCGAGCAGGGCGCCGCCGAAGGCGCCGAGCAGGGCGGCGTGGGCGTAGGCGCTCTGTGACTCGTAGACGAGGGGGAAGGCGCCGGGGGGCAGGCTATCCCGAAGGACAGAGATACCCTCGAGGGTGGCGGGGGGAGCGTCGACGAGGTCGAGGTTGATGTAGAGGGCGACGCACTTCTGGCTGAGCGGGAGGGCCCAGGGGGCGCCGCCGAGCGAGACGGCCTCGATGGTGTTGGCGAAGAAGGCGGCCGGGCCCTCGAAGGCGTCGGCGACGGGGGCGACGATGCCGCGCTTCTGGTAGTCGCCCAGGCGCTCGTGGGAGTCGATGTAGAGGTCGGGGCCCTCACCGAGGGGGATCGCGGCGCCGAGCTTGGAGCCGAAGGCGTCGTAGGGGAGGGCGAGCAGCTCGACGCGGGGGCCGCCGGCGCGGCGGTGCGCGTCGAGGATCGCGGCGAGCGCCTCCTCCTCGACGCCGCGGTAGGCGTGCCAGAGGTGGATCACCGCGTCGTCGGCGCGGACGCCAGCGGGGAGGAGGAGCGCGAAGGCGAGCGCGAGCAGGGCGAAGGGGGCGGGGCGGGGCGGGGGCGCGCGGCGACGTGGGGCGTGAGAGGTAGCCCGTGCTTGAGGGCAGCTTGTTCGGCGCGGATCGACCTGTCCTTGCGGACAGGTCGTGGCAGAGGGCGGAGGGGGGGGGGGCGAGGCGGTCATCGCAGCGACCGGCCAGACTCGGCGTCGAAGAGCTGGAGGCGCTTGACGGATAGGGGGATCCGGTCGCCCTTGCGGGCGTTGCTCTGGGTCTCTAAGGCGGCGACGATCGGGGCGCCGGCGAGGGCGCCGTGGGCCTGGATCTCGGGGCCGAGCAGCTCGACGTAGTCGACGGAGAGCTCGAAGGCGGCGGCGCCGGGCGGGGCGAGCACGAGGTCGTGGGGGCGGACGCCGACGTCGACGCGTAAGCCGGGGATGAGCGCGGGGGAGGTGAATTCACCGGCGGGGATCGGCAGGCTCTCGTCGCCGACGCCGACGCGTACGCGGAGCTGATCGCCGCTCGCTTCGATCACACCTTGGACGAAATTCATGGCGGGCGAGCCGAGGAAGCCGGCGACGAAGCGCGTGGCGGGGGCGTCGTAGACGGTGAGGGGGGCGCCGGCCTGCTCGACGACGCCGCGGTTGAGCACGAACATGACGTCGGCGAGGGTCATCGCCTCGACTTGATCGTGGGTGACGTAGACGCTGGTGGCGCCGAGCTGATCGTGGAGGCGGCGGATGTCGACGCGGACCTGGGCGCGCAGGGCGGCGTCGAGGTTGGAGAGGGGCTCGTCGAAGAGGAAGAGGGCGGGGCGGCGGACGATCGCGCGGCCCATGGCGACGCGCTGGCGCTGGCCGCCCGAGAGGGCCTTGGGGAGTCGATCGAGGAGGGCGCCGAGGCCGAGCATGCCGGCGACCTCGTCGACGCGCTGGCGGATCACGGCGTCGTCGGTCTTGCGCAGACGTAGCCCGAAGGCCAGGTTGTCGCGGACGCTGAGGTGGGGGTAGAGCGCGTAGCTCTGGAAGACCATCGCGATGTCGCGCTCGCGCGGCTCGAGGTGGGTGACCTCGCGCTCGCCGAAGTGGATGGTGCCGGCGCTGACCTCCTCGAGGCCGGCGAGCAGGCGCAGCAGGGTGGACTTGCCGCAGCCGCTCGGGCCGACGAGCACGGCGAAGCCGCCGGCGGGGACGAGCACGTCGACGCCGCGGAGCACCTCGGTGGCGCCGAAGCTCTTCTTTACGTTGCGGACGCTGACTTCGACCATCGCTTCGGGCCTTCAGCTCAGATCCCTTGGACGACGGCGCCCGCGGGGACCAAGACGGCGCCGGCGATCGGCGGGATGATGATGCCGAGGGAGCGGTCGGGGGCGACGGTGTATTCGGTCTTGGCGGGCGAGAGGACGTCGACCAGCACGGTGCCGGGGGCGACGGAGACTTGCATGCGCGCGCCCATGTGCTCGGGGACCGCGTCGCGCTCCTTGTGGCTGTTGATCAGGACGAGCGCGTAGTTGTCGCCGGCGTCGCCGCCGAAGCGCTCGAAGGCGAAGAGGCCGGCGTCGCTCTCGTCGTCCGTGCGCTCGCTCGCCCAGATCACCTGGGTGTCGCCGCGGCGCAAGGCGACGTAGGACTTGCGCAGCTTGATCAGGCGCTGTGTCCACTTGAAGGTGACGCCGGTCTGATCGTAGCCGGTGTCCCACATGTCCTCGCGGTTGGAAGGATCGTTGCCGCCCTTCATCGCTTGCTCGGTGCCGTAGTAGAGGCAGGGGATGCCGTCCATGGTCATGAGCAGGAGGAGCGCGTTGTGGAGGAGCGCGATCTGCCGCGCTTGCGGCTCGTTTTGCAGCCAGAAGAGGAAGCGGGCGACGTCGTGGTTGTCGATGAAGTTGATCTGCGCCTTGTGGGGGGGCACGCCGATGCCGCCGTCCATCGCCTCGGTGCCGAAGTTCTGCGGGCGAGCGGCCCAGAGGTCGGCGATCTTCTGCGTGGCGGCGCCGCTGCTGATCACGTCGCGGAAGGCCTGGTAGTGCTGCGGGAAGTAAAAGACGCTGTCGAGCAGGTCGCCGGTGAGCGGCGGGCCGTCGGCGCCGCACTCCGCGTCGCGGGCGAGCGCCTCGGCGGTCTCTGTCTTGTCGGGGGTCCAGTGGTGGTAGTAGTCCTTACGGGTGAAGGAGGCGACGAGCGTGTCGTTGCCGTCGAAGGCCTCACCGAACATGAGGAAGTTCTTCTTGCCCTGGCGCGCGAGGCGTTGGCGGACGCGCTGCGCGAAGTAGCGCCAGAACTCGTACTCGACGTGTTTGATGGTGTCGATGCGGAAGCCGTCGGCGTCGGTGAGCTCGATCCAGCGGGCGTAGACGTCGACCATCTCGCGCTTGACGTCGCAGCGGGTGGTGTCGATGTCCTTCAGGCCGCCAGGGAAGTCACCGGTGAGGAGCTGCTCGGGGACGTCGAAGTTGAAGGTGCGGCCCTTGCGGTTGTAGACCTCGGGGCGGGCGAAGAGCGGCGGGTAGGGCGGGATGTGGTTGGTGGCGGCGTCGTACTGGAAGATCGCGGGGGCCGGGCCGGCCTCGCCGAGCGAGGTGAAGGCCTGGATGCCGCGCGGGTCGAAGTCGGGGTCGTACTCGGTGACGTGGCGGACGCCGGACTTACCGCCTGATCCGTCCCCCTGGATCAGGATGTCGGCGACGCCGTTGAGGTTGATGTCGTAAAAAAACGCCTGGCCGACGTGGTTGGTCACGATGTCGATGACGACCTTGATGTCGCGCTGGTGCGAGGCGTCGACGAGCGAGCGCAGGGCGACGAGATCGCCGAAGTGCGGGTTGGGCTGGGTGAAGTCTTGAGCCCAGTAGCCGTGGTAACCGTCGACGTTGGCGTCGGTCTCGACGTTCTTGATCACCGGCGAGATCCAGAGCGTGGTGACCCCGAGGGACTCGATGTAGTCGAGCTGATCTTCGATGCCCTTCCAGTCGCCGCCGTGGTAGCGGGCCATGCCGGTGAGGTCGCGGTTGTAATTGTTGGCGTCGTCGCCGTCGGCGAAGCGATCGACGAGGATCTGGTAGATGACCTCGTCGCGCCAATCATCGACGTGGGTGGCGAGCTGGAGGGGCTCGGCGTGGTCGCGCAGGCTCATGCAGCCGCCCGCGAGCGGGGCGGCGGTGAGCAGGGCGAGGGCGAGGGGGAGGCGAGCGTTGCGGCGAGATCGCATGGTGGGCCTTGTGCGCTAGTCGCGGAAGTAGCTGGTGGAGCCGAACCACCACTCGGCGGTGATGGCGATGAGGTGATCGACGCCGCGGCGGGCGAAGATGTCCTCGGGTACATATAAGGAGCGCGCGCGCTGATCCCGGCCGGTGAGCACGTAGATGAGCTGGAGGTGCGGGCGGGTGAAGCCGCCTTGGCCGCCGGGGGAGAGGAAGGGAATCACGCCGAAGCGACCGACCTGGCTGAAGAGCGGGGCGAGGGCGCCGTCGTCGCTGATGAGCTGGATGCCGCGCTGCTGGGCCTGGTAGGAGCCCTCGAGGGCGATCCCGGCGATCTTCTTCTTGCCGAGCCAGACCTGCGGCCGCAGGATCGCGATGCCTTCGTTGAGATCGTGGAAGTCGAGGCCGTCGGAGGCGTTGCGCCAGCGGCGGTAGTAGGCGCCGAGCATCAGGCCGAAGGGGCCCGCCTCGTAGTTGCCGCCGGCGGCGAAGAGCAGCTCGCTGGCGCCGGCGCTGGTGCGATCGAGGGCGAGCTGGACGGGCGCGTTGAACTCGCCGTAGGCGGCGAGGCCGCGGGCGTAGCGGGCGATGAGGTTGAGGTGGGTGCTGCGCTTGCCGGTGAAGCCGCTGGCTTGGGCGCCGACGACGAAGCCCTTGTCGGCGGGCAGATCCTCATAGACGAGGTCGCGCAGCTCGCGTTGACCGGCGCCGGTGTAGTGGAGCTCGCCGTAGCCGGTCCCCTTGATGCCGCCGCTCTCGCCGACGGGGACGGTGTGCTCGACCTTGGCGCTGGCGATGAGCTTCTGGCGATCGAGCAGGGCGACCTCGGTGGCGCCGAGTTGGTTGTGTACGGGCGGGCGATCGATGGTCTGGCGGAACCACCCGCTGTTTGGTTGGTTGAGGCCGGCGTGCAGCTTGAAGACGGTGCGGCTGGCGAGGCGGTAGGAGGCGCCGCCGCCGATGGTGTTGAGGTTGTCGAGCGGCCAGAAATTGAGGAGGTAGATGTCGTCGCCGCGGTACATGCGGGAGCCCATCCACACGTTCAAGCCCTTGACGCCGATGTCGGCGGCCTCGATGTAGAGGTTGCGGATCGCCAAGGCGGCGTCGAATTTACCGTTGTAGTGGAAGATCGGGTTGGCGAAGGCGAGCGTCATCACCATGCGCGTGTAGGTGCCGGTCGCCTCCCAGTAGTCTTCGCGGCGGACCTCGAGCTCTGCGTAGGTGCTCTCGTCGAGGCGTGATCCGTGGGCGACGATGTCCGCGTTGCGGCCCGGCCGGCCCGTCGCGTCGCCGCCAGCGACGACGCGGCCGTAGGAGCCGAAGTGGAAGCCCTGCGCGTAGTCTGGCGGCGCGTTGGGATCGCGTGGGGCGCGGACTACCTTCGGCTCGGCGGCAGGCGCGGGCTCGCTCGAGGGCTGGACTGTAGGGGCCGTCTGCGGGGCCGACCTGGCGGGCTCGAGCGTCGCGGGCTCGGGCGTCGCGGGCTCGGGCGCTGCCGGCTCGGTCTCCGTGGCTGGATCAGTTGGTTCCGCGGCCGGCTGCGCCGGAGGCTCCGCGGCTGCCACGCTCGGCAGTAATACTGCGAAGAGCAGAGGAACTGCCCGCAGCCGCGGGGGGCGACCGGCGCGCGGCGTGGTCAAGGAGCGGCTCGACGAACGACAAGTACATTCAGGCACGTTCACCCGGGAAGCTACACCAAACGATCGTCGATGTGGAACACAAAGCTCAGCGCTGGTGCGCGTGATGCTCCGAAGGTCTGCTATGTTGGCCGACCGTGGGCGAGCGACGTGGGCACCGCGCTGGTGGAATGCGCCTCAGAAGGGCCTTGAAGGGGCTTCTTTGGGGGATCGGTGTCGGCGCGCTGCTCGGTGGGTGTACAGACACGATCCCGCGGCGGAGCTGCTCCAAGGAGATCTGGGCGCGGGCCAGCAGTGATGGCGCGCAGGTCTCTTTGATCGGGAGTTGGGACGGGTGGTTGGCGCCTGGCCGAGCCCTGGTGAGCACGGGCGACGGTGGTTGGCATCGACGGGTGATCGACGATCTGCCGGCGGGTGAGTACGGGTATCTGATCTACGAGGATGGAAAAGGTCGTGTCGATCCGTATAACCCGTTGACGACGTTCTGGGAGGCGCACTCGCTCGAGGTGTCGCTGCTGAAGGTGGAGTCGTGCGCGGCGCCGACGATCGAGGTGCACGAGATCGAGGCGTCCGTGAGCGGCGATGTACGGGTCTCAGGGCGCTTCTTGGCGTCCGAGGTCGGCGCGGCGATCGATCCATCGAGCGTGCGCGTGACGTCGGCGGGCTCGGTGGGAGCGACGGTGATCGATCGAGACTCAGGGTCGATCACGGCGGAGCTGACGGGGCTGCCGCGCGGTCGCCATGAGCTCGTGATCGCGGCGGACGACGCGGATGGGCGCACAGCGACGGCGCGGGCGGTCGCGTGGGTACAGCCCGCGGCGCGGCGCTGGGAGGAGGGGGTGATCTATCACGTGATGATCGATCGCTTTCGCGGCGACGACGGCGCGTGGTTGGCGCCGCCAGCGAGCCCGGGAGGTCGCGCAGGCGGGACGTTGTCGGGGCTGCTGGCGGCGATCGAAGATGGGTCGCTGGCGCGCCTCGGGGTGACGGCGCTGTGGCTCTCGCCGGCGTACTTGGGTCCGATGGAGGCGCGGTTAGGGCGCAGCGATGGGCACTTCTACGAGAGCTACCACGGCTACTGGCCGCTGGAGAGCCGGACGGTGGAGCCGCGGATCGGCGGAGAAGAGGGGCTGCGCGCGCTGGTCGAGGGGGCGCACGCGCGGGGGCTGCGGGTGATCTTGGACGTGGTGCCGAACCATATCTACGAGGATCACCCGCGGGTCGCGGAGGGGTGGCCTCAGGGGTGGTTCAACGCGCGGGAGCCGCTGTGCGTGTGCGGGGATCCTGGGTGCGACTGGGGGCAGTTCATCGAGACGTGTTGGTTCACCAACTATCTTCCGGACCTGCGCTTCCAAGTCGGCGCGGTGATGGAGGCAGCGGTCGCGGACACGCTCTGGTGGATCGAGCGCTTCAACCTGGATGGGGTGCGGATCGACGCGGTGCCGATGATGCCGCGCGCGGTGACGCGGCGGCTCGTCCATGAGGTGCGGGCGCGGGCGTGGCCGCCAGGGCCAGAGGCGGCGCTGTTGCTCGGTGAGATCTTCACGGGGCCGGGGGCGGCGGGGATCGACGCGTACCGCTACTTCATGGGGCCGGACGGGCTCGACAGCGCCTTCGACTTTCCGCTGATGTGGGCGCTGCGGGACGTGATCGCGCGCGGTCGCGGCTTTGAGGAGGTCGAGTCGATCTTGACGTTGACCGAGGCGCGTTTGGCCGGCTCCGGTGCGCTTCTGGGGCTGATCATCGGCAATCACGACACGACACGCTTCATCTCCGAGGTCGCAGGGGACGCGGACGCGGATCCGTGGGCGTCTCCGCCGCCGCAGCCGACCGCGACCGAGATCTACGAGCGGCACCTCTTGGCGCTTGGTTTGATGTACACGCTGCCGGGGGCGCCGGTGCTGTACTACGGTGATGAGGTGGGGCTCGCGGGCGCTTCGGATCCGGATTGTCGACGGGTGATGCCGTCGGACGCGTCGCTGTCGCCGCCGCAGGTGGCGCTGCGCGCGAAGGTGGAGGCGCTCGCGGCGCTGCGGCGCTGCGCGCGGGCGCTGCAAGTCGGCGCGCGGCGGCCGCTGGTGGCGGAGGGGGGGTCGTTCGCGTTCGTCCGCGACGCGGGCGCGGGCGAGGTGGCGGTGGTCGTGGTCTCGGCGAGCGATTCGGCGTCGTCCGTGTCGCTGCCGTTCGCCGATCTGAGCGCCGGTGAATTTGTCGACGGCCTCACCGGTGAGATTTTTTTGGTCGGGAGCGGGGTGACGGTGCCGATGCCGCCGCGCTCGCTGCGGGTGCTGCTGCCGCGCAGCTCACCCTGTGCGGAATGATCTTTGCGCTGTACAACCGAAGCCTCTAGGAGCCCTTGATGTTCACTTCGATCTCGCCCTCAACCTTGGCTGCGCTCTTCGCCCTGACCCTCAGCGGGTCGCTGACCGGGTGCACCGACGTGCCGCTCGAGTCGGACCCGACCGCGAGCGACGGGCCGCCGACGTCGACGATGCCCTACGATCCCTCGGTCGGCAGCGGCGGATCGAGCGGCACGGGCAGCACCAGCGGCGCGGAGACGGAGACGGGTGATCCGAGCACGACGACGGGGGAGCCGGAGCCCCCGGTCTGTGACGACGCGTTCAAGCGCTGTGACCATGAATTCACGTATCCAGACGGCGGTGAGGCGTCGGTGGACGTGATGGGCGACTTCGCCGCGGACGGCTGGACGGTGGGCGCCCCGATGACGAAGCAGGGCGGGGTCTGGCGGGCGACGGTGCCGGTGCCGTGGTCGAAGCTCGTGCAGTACAAGCTGCGGCTGAACGGGGAGATGTGGATCCCCGACCCGAACAACCCGAACACGGTCGATGACGGCTTCGGCGGGGTGAACTCGGCGCTCGAGCCGATGACGTGCGAGTGGTGGAGCTGCGAGTCGGGGAACATCGGCACCTTCGACTGGCGTGACTCGATCATCTACTTCGTCTTCGTCGATCGCTTCAACAACGGCGATAAGGGCAACGACGGGCCGATCGGCGTGGCGACCGCGGCGGACTGGCAAGGGGGCGACTGGGCGGGGATCATCGCGAAGATCGAGGAGGGCTACTTCAACGAGCTCGGGATCAACACGCTGTGGCTGAGCGTGCCGATGGACAACACCAACGACAAGGGCAAGGGGGTGGGCGGTGATGACAATTTTTACAGCGCCTACCACGGCTACTGGCCGGCGAACCTCGAGAAGACCGAGGAGCACTTCGGCACGCTCGAGGAGCTGAAGACGCTGGTCGAGGTCGCGCATGAGCACGAGCTGAAGGTGATCGTCGACTACGCGATGAACCACGTGCACGCGTCGTCGCCGACGTACCAGCAGAACGGCGGGTGGTTCTGGCCGAACGACAACGGCAAGGGGGGGAACTGCGTGTGCGGCGACGGCTGCTCGTGGGACGGCGCGGAGTCGCGGCGCTGCTGGTTCACCGACTACTTGCCCGACTTCAATTTCACCAACCAAGCGGCGCGCGACTTCTCGGTCTCGAACGCGATCAAGTGGATCGTCGACTCGGGGATCGACGGCTACCGCCTCGACGCGGTCAAGCACATCGAGGACGCGTGGATGCTCGACCTACGCGCGCGGGTGAAGGCTGAGATCGAGGCGGTGACGAAGGAGCACTTCTACATGGTCGGCGAGACCTATACGGGCGATCGCGACCTGATCAAGTACTACGTCAAGCCGGAGATGCTCGACGGCCAGTTCGACTTCCCGTGGCGGATGAAGGTCGCCGAGAACCTGCTGATGCGGCAGGGCAGCCTCAAGGACCTCGAGGCGTTCATGGGCTCGAACGACAATTTTTATGGGATCGGCGTGATGAGCACGTTCATCGGCAACCACGACATCCCGCGGGTGATCCACCTCGCGGAGGACCAGCCGATGTGGGGGAGCCCGTGGGACAGCGGCAAGGACAAGGCGTGGGGGAACACCCCCGGGCTGACAGGAGGGAGCTCGGCGTTCGAGCGGATGGCGACCGGCTTCACGCTGCTGCTGACGACCAAGGGCGCGCCGCTCATCTACTACGGGGATGAGATCGGCCTGCCCGGCGGCGGTGATCCCGACAACCGGCGCTTTATGCAGTGGAGCGGCTACTCGAGCGGGCAGCAGCTGTTGTTGGCGCACGTGAAGAAGCTGAACACGATCCGCGCGGAGCATGAGGCGACGCGGCGGGGGACGCGCAAGACGCTGAGCGTCACGGACGATACGATGGCCTACTCGATGAGCTCCGGCGGCGACGTGATCTACGTGGCGCTGAACCGCTCGGACGTCGCGAACTCAGCTGGAGGGCTGCCTGGCGGCGCTCTGAAGGACCTGATCAGCGGGCAGTCGGTGCAGGGCCCGACGGTTACGCTGCCGCCGAGAGGCTCGATGGTGCTCGTCGTCGAGTAGCGGGCGGCCGGCTTGCACGGGCGAGGGGAGTGCGTGATAGTGCGCGGCGCCTCTCCTCGCCCGGAGCACCATCGCGATGATCTACGCCCGCAAGTCCTCCCTGCTGATCTCTTTGACGATGACCTCGGCGCTGGCGCTGAGCGGCTGCATCGGGGGTGAGAAGACGACGGACAGCGCGGGCGATGACTCGTCTTCGAGCTCAGCGACCTCGACCGCGGGCTCGACGGGGACCAGCGACCCCGGCAGCTCGACCGCCGGTGAGACGAGCTCGAGCACCAGCGGCGCGGCGACACACGACAGCCACGCGACGCACACGAGCGACGGTACGAGCGACGGCTCGACCGGCGCCGCGACGAGCACGACCGGCGACGCCGGCATCCCTGAGAGCTGCGTGGACGCGTGCGAGGTGCTGCTCGGCTGCTCTCCGCTCTTCCCGACGCTCGACGAGTGCGTCGCGACATGTATTGACGAGTCGACCCCGCGCGAGCCGAATCCCGCGTGTGAGGGGGCCTCTGTGGCGTTCAACCAGTGCCTCGCCACGTTGACCTGCGATCAGCTCGAGAGCGAGGACTTCCCATGCGAGGCCGAGGAAGAGGCGGTGCAAGAGCTCTGCGGCGGCGGGGAGGACGAGTGCGTCGGTGGCGGGGGTATCGAGGAGGAGACGTGCTCCGTCTACGAAGTCTGCCCGGACTACGACCATGAGGTGCAGTGCTCCGAGCAAGGCTGCGTCTGCCTCGAGGGTGGGGTCGAGACGAAGAGCTGCCCGCCGATGGGCGGCGTGAACGCCTGCGAGGACTTCGAGACGCTCTCCGCCGCGGCGCTCGCTTGCTGCGGCTGGGATCTCTAGGCGCTCGTGACGCAGTAGGGGGCGAGCTTGGCCCTGATCTCGTCGGTCCAGGGGACTGGCTGACGGGTGCTCGGGTCGACGCGGACGAGCACGCGGCTGCCGCGGGCGTGGTCGAGATCTTGGTCGAGCGGTAGGACGCGAAAGCCGATCGTGAGGGCGGTGCGGCCGAGGCGCTCGATCCAGAGGCGGACTCGGACCTGGCCCGTGCCCTCGACGGCGCGTACGTACTCGATCTGGTTGGCCCGGACGAGGTGGAACTGGTCGGGGTTGGTGTTGAAGTCGAGCTTGCCGGCCCACCCGAGGTGCCGCCAGAAGGCGCCGATGGTGTGCTCGAAGATCAAGAGGTAGCGCGCGTTGTGGAGGATCTGGAAGGCGTCCAGATCGTCGAAGTAGACGCCGTGGACGGTCTCGAAGAAGCGCATGCAGCGGTCCATAGCAGGCGGCGCGGCGCCTCGCTAGGCGGAGAGTCGGCTATGATGCGCGGCGATGCGCATCGACGATCCGGTGGCGAGGATCATGAGCGTGCCCGTGTACTCGGTGCGCTCGAGCCAGCCGGTGAGCGACGTGAGGCGGCTGATCCACGAGCACGGCTTTCACCACGTGCCAGTCGTCGATGATGGGGTGCTGGTAGGTATGCTCAGCAGCAGCGACCTGGTGGGGCTGAGCGTGGGTGATCTCGGCGGGCGAAGGGGCTTCGTCGACGCCTATCTAGACGCGCACTACCCGATCCACGAGATCATGAGCCGCGAGCTGGTGACCATCACCAGCACCGAGACGATCCTGAGGGCCGCAGAGCTGCTGGCTTCAGGCCGATTTCATGCGCTGCCGGTGATCGATGAGCGGCGGGCGCTGAAGGGGTTGGTGACGTCTACGGATCTGCTCCGCTTTCTGGTGCGCCTGGCCCCGTGAGCGTCACACTGTCGATTTTTTGTTTGTTGAGAAACATTTTTTTCATTGAGTGATCATGGATCAAGACTGTCGCTCCCTTGCGCGTTGAAGTTGGCAGTGGTAGCGAGCTTGGTGGCGATGACTACCGTACGTGCTCGTTCCTTGGTGCTCCTGTTGTTGGCTGGCTGCGCGGACAGTGATCCCGCTTCGAGCGGGGCGACGCTCTCCGGGTCGGGGCAGATCACATCGGTGAGCCAGGGTCTCACTCAAGCTGACTCAGAGGACAGCTCCGAGGGCGGGTCAGAGGGCAGCTCGGGAGATCAGGGGGGCTCGGAGAGCGACAGCGCGGGGTCGACGAGCGCGGCGAGCAGCGACCCGAGCAGCTCGAGCGGCGACACCAGCGACAGCAGCAGCGCCGGCACGACCAGCGGCGAACCGACGAGCAGCTCGGGATCGAGCGACAGCGACAGCGACAGCGACAGCGAGGGCGCCTGCGCTGAGGTCAAGGTGATGGCCGAGAATAAGAAGACGCCGGCGGACATCATCTTCGCGATCGATAACTCCGGGAGCATGGACTACGAGGAGGCGCAAGTTCAGTCGAACATGAACGTCTTCTCCAACAAGATCATCCAGAGCGGCGTCGACGCGCATGTGGTGTTGATCTCGAACAACGACATCTGCATCAACGCGCCGCTGGGCTCAGGGCAGTGCCCGAACGACACGAACCCGCCGAAGTACCTGCACGTCAACGTCGGCGTGGGCTCGAACGACGCGCTAGCGAAGATCCTCAGCACGCATGAGCAGTGGAAGGACTCGATGCGACCGGACGGCAAGAAGCACGTGATCGTGGTCTCGGACGACAACGCGAGCGGGGTGGTGGCCTCGAGCTTCCACTCGATGTTCGAGGCGTTCGGGCCGTCCTATGCGGGCTACTACTTCCACGCGATCGTCGGCACGTGGGATGTCGGCGACTTCCTCAAGTGCGCGGCGGACGCCTTCTGCTGCGCGACGATCGCGGACGAGGGGAAGGAGTACAAGAAGCTGGTGTCGATGACCGGCGGGGTGCTCGGGCCGCTGTGTGAGGGCGGCAAGCAGAAGTTTAACGAGCTCTTTGACGCGCTCTCGAAGGACGTGATCGAGCAGGCTCCGATCCTGTGTGAGTGGACGATCCCGGAGCCGATGGGCATGGAGCTCGACTTCGGCAAGGTGAACGTCGACTACTTGGACGGTAAGGGCGGCTCGCAGGCGATCCCCAAGGTGGACGATCTTAACGCCTGCGGCGGCCTCGACGCCTGGTACTACGACAACAACGCGATGCCGACGAAGATCTTCGCCTGCCCGGCGCTGTGCTCGAAGATCCAGGGCAACGCAGACGCGCAGGTGGACGTCAAGTTCGGCTGCGAGTCGATCGTACCGCAGTGAGCTCTCCAGGCCCGCGCGCGCCTCGATCGGAGAATTCGCGCGGGCCGCTGAATATTTTGGCGGCGCCTGGGCCTTGACCCGGGCCTCGATCAGCCTACAGTGCGCGCAACTATGCCGATCTACGCCTACCAGTGCGAGAAGTGCGGTCGGGATGAGGAGTACATCCAGAAATTTAGCGATCCACCCATGACGACGTGTGAGCACTGCGGTGGCGCTCTGCACCGCAAGCTGACCAGCGCCGCGTTCCATCTGAAGGGTGGCGGTTGGTACAAGGATCTGTACGCGTCGAGCAAGCCCGCGTCGAGCGAAGGCGGTGGTGGCGACGGTGCTGCGTCGCCCGCGGCTCCTGCCGCTGCGACCCCCTCCGCGGCGCCAGCGAGCGCGAGCACGCCTGCGTCCTCGAGCTCGGGCGGCGCGGGTACAGGCGGATCGAAGGCGGCCTCCTGATGAGCGCGGAGGCGTCGCTTATCGACGGGAAATCGGTCGCGGCAGCCCTCCTGGCGGAGGTGCGCGCGGGCGCGGAGGCTTGCTCGAGCGCGGGGGTGGCGCCGTGCTTGGCGGTGGTGTTGGTCGGTGAGGATCCCGCGTCGCAGGTCTATGTGCGGAACAAGGAGCGGCGCGCGGCAGAGTGTGGGATCGCGACCCGCGATCACCGTTTGTCCGCGACCAGCTCGACGGCGGCGCTGCTCGAGCTGGTCAGAGCGCTGAATGAGGATCCCGCGGTCGACGGGATCTTGGTGCAGTTGCCGCTGCCGGCTGGGATCGACGCGGAGGCGGTGCTCTTGGCGATCGATCCTCGCAAGGACGTCGACGGCTTTCACCCCGAGAACTTGGGGCGCCTGATGGTCGGTCGGCCGCGCTTCGTGCCATGTACGCCGCAGGGGTGCATGCGCTTGTTGGCGGCAGCGGGGGCGGAGCTGCGCGGGCGGCGAGCGCTGGTGATCGGTCGGTCGACGATCGTCGGCAAGCCGATGGCGCACCTGCTGCTCCAGGCGGACGCGACGGTGACGATCGCTCACTCACGCACCCAGCATCTCGCGCGCGAGGTGAGCATGGCAGAAGTGGTGATCGCCGCGGTGGGTCGTCCCGAGATGATCCGCGGGGAGTGGATCGCGCCGGGGGCGACCGTGATCGATGTGGGGATCAACCGGAGCGCGAACGGCGGACTGGTCGGCGACGTCGAATTTGCAGGCGCGAGGGCGCGCGCGCGGGCGATCACGCCGGTGCCAGGTGGCGTCGGGCCGATGACGATCGCGTGCCTGCTGCGCAACTGCGTGGACGCGGCGACGTGGCGGGCGGGTCTCGCTCCGGCGCCCTAGTCAGGCTCGTGGACGAGGAGCAGCCGTAGGAGGCGATCGAGGTCGTCGAGGGAGCTGTAGGGGATCTCGATCGTGCCGGCCTTCTGGCTGCGCTCGCGCAAGGAGACCTTGGCGCCGAGCGCCCTGCGCAGTCGGACCTCGAGCTCGCGGACGATGATCGTGTGGCGCTCCGCGTCAGAGCCGGGCTCGGGGGCAGCGGGATCGGCCTCTTGGTCGCGGAGGCGCTGACGGACCGCGCGCTCGACGGCACGCACGCTGAGGGCGTCGCGGATGACTTGGTCGGCGAGCTCGGACATGGCCGTGAGATCGTCGAGGCCGAGCAGAGCGCGGGCGTGGCCCATGCCGAGGCGGCCGTCGTGGACCATACCCTGGAGGCGCAGGGGTAGGCCGAGCAGGCGTAAGGTGTTGGCGACGGTGCTGCGATCCTTGCCGATCCGCTCGGCGACTTGCTCTTGTGTGTAGCCCTTGATGTCCATGAGCTGGCGGAGCGCCTGCGCCTCCTCGATCGCGTCGAGGTCCTGGCGCTGGAGGTTCTCGATCATCGCGAGCTCGAGGCGCTCGCTCTCGGGGGCGTCGCGGATGATCGCCGGGACCTCGTGGAGGCCGGCGAGCTGGGCGGCTCGCCAGCGACGTTCGCCAGCGATGATCGTGTACTCGCCTGGCTCCCCGACGATCGGAGCGACGACGATCGGCTGGAGGATCCCGTGGTGACGGATGCTGTCGGCGAGCTCGCGGAGGCGATCGGCGTCGAAGCGTTTGCGCGGCTGTTCAGCGCCAGGACGTAGGGCTTCGATCGCGAGGATCCGCAGGCCGTGGGCGCTCGCGGTAGCGGGCAGGGCGGGGACGAGCGTGCTCTCGCGGCCCTCGCGAGCGCCGGGGATCAAGGCGCCGAGGCCGCGGCCGAGGGCGGAGCGCTTAGGGGCTTGCTGGCTCACCGCTGCGCCCTCGCTTCCATTCGGGCGAGCATCTCGCTGGCGAGATCGAGGTAGGCCATCGCGCCTTTGCTCTCGATGTCATAGAGGATCGCCGGTTTACCGTGGCTGGGGCTCTCGCTGAGGCGGATATTTTGGGGGATCCGCGTGGTGAAGACATGCTCGGGGAAGTGGCGCTCGACCTCCGAGACGACCTGCTGAGCGAGGTTGGTGCGGCGATCGTACATGCAGAAGACGATCCCCTCGATCGCGAGGCCAGGGTTGAACGCCTCGCGAACAGCCTCAATCGTGCCGTGGAGGGCGCCTAGGCCCTCGAGGGAGAAGTAACGCGCCTGCATCGGGATCAGGACGGCGTCAGCGGCGACGAGGGCGTTGAGGGTGAGCAGGCCGAGGGACGGGGGGCAGTCGAGGATGATGAAGTCCCAACGGGCGCGGGCCTCGGCGCGAGCGAGCGCGCGGGCGAGCACGGACTCGCGGCGGTCGACGGAGACCAGCTCGATCTCGGCGCCCGTGAGATCGGGGGAGGCGGCGATGACCGAGAGGGTGGGTAGCTCGGTCCCTTGGACGACGTCGTCGAGGTTCGCCTCGCCGAGGAGTAACTCGTACGTGCCGGCTATCACCTGGCCGCGGCCGTGACCGACCGAGGAGCTGGCGTTTCCCTGCGGATCGAGGTCGATGAGCAGCACCCGCCGCTCAGCCGCTGCGAGGCTGGCCGCGAGGTTGACGGCGGTGGTTGTCTTGCCTTCGCCGCCCTTTTGGTTGCTGATCGCGATGATGTGGCACGTGCGCGGGGGGGCGTCCTTGGGCTCGTCGGGCACGCGCGACTATTTACCAGGGGGGGCGCTCCAGAGCACGGTTGCGACCAGGTAATCTGGGGTGGTTTTTTGCCTACATGTCGGCTCTCAGATACTCGTGAGGGCGTGGCCGCTGGCCAAGCCTTCGTTTCAGGAGAGCAGGATGCATTACTACCGCGACAGCTTCACCACGTTCGCAGAGTTCAAGCGGGAGTCCTTCCACGATCGGGAAGAGCTCGGCAAAGATGAGCTCGAGCTCCTCCACGAGTTGGACGACGAAGAGCGCTTCGATCGGCGTCCACGGGGCCGCCGAGCCTCCTGGGATTGACCCTCGGCCGCTAGCGTTCACTCGCTGCCAGGCGTAGGCGCGCCAAAGGACCACGACTCGGGGTGGTCTTCGGCGTCCGGAGCGGCGCGATGGAGAGGCTCCTCGATCGAGAGCGGGTGAGGCGCGGCGAGAGGGTCGGTCCAGGCGCGATAGGTCGACATCATGATGTCGTTGGAGTCGTGGAGCACGACCGGCTCGCTCGTCGAGAGGCCGGCGTTGGCGATGGTTGTGTCGTCTGTGGCGAGCACGAGGGCGCCGCCGGTGGGGCCTTGGTAGGTGTTGCCGACGATCAACGCGCGGCGGCCGGGTGCTAAGCAGGTCTCCGGGGCGCAGCCGCCGTCGCCGCTCCAATAGAGCAGCGGATCCTCACCAGGAGGGTCTTCAGCGAGCGCGTCGGCGATGGTCCAGCCAGCGAGATCGACCGGGTCAGCGCCGTAGTTGAGGATCTCGACGTACTCGAGGAACTTCTCAGAGTTGCCTGGGCCGGGCGGGTTGCTGAAGACCTCGACGATCGAGATCAAGACCTCTCCCTGAGGTTCATCCGTGGTTGGATCTCCAGCCTCCCCATCGGGGTCGCTCGGCATCGGCGGGGATCCTGGGCTTGGATCGCAGGGCACCCAATCCGCGGCGGTGTCTGTGTCGGGCCCGAGGGCGCTTCGGCAGAGCGCTTTACCGCTCATGGGGATGGTCGCGGGCGAGCCTTGCCATAGCGCCGGGTCGTCGTATGGAGCAGGGGACGGCGCGCCATAGATCACGGCGTCGAGCGGGTGCTCACCTGGCCCTTGGAGCATGACGGCGCCGTCAGCGTTACGTAGGCCCTCTCCGGTCGCGAAGGTGACGGTGATGAGGGCGCCATCGACCTCGACGGTGGGTGACGCCGGGCCGTCCGCCTTGGTGTGGCGGCGGAGCAGGAGTACGCCGCCAGGCGGGAGATGGACCCCCGTGAGGCCGATCTCTCCGGCGCTGAGGCGCGGCCAGGAGCGCGCGTAGAGCACGAGATGCGTGAGATCGAGCTGGTCGTCGCTGACGTTCACCATCTCGATGTACTCGGGCGCGTCCGCGGCGCCGTCTTTGCCTGGGGGATCGGCGAGGAGCTCCGTCAGGCGCAGTCCGCTGAGATCTGGGAGAGGACGATCGTCCGCGCCGGATGTGTCGTCCGCGGAGGTGGTCTCGCCCGTCGCGCTCGTCGCGCTTGTCGCCGTGGTCGTCGAACTCGAGGTACCGGTGGTGCTGGCGCTCGTAGTGCCGCCGAAGGAGGTCTGAGGCAGCTCGAGATCCGGCGGCCAGGTGAGCCCGTAATCGTCCGGATCCGAGGTCGTGCTGGTCAAAGAGTCGCCCTCGATCGCCGGGAGGTTGAGGCAGCTAGCGAGCAGCGTCGCCGCGAGGATGATCGTTGTGTGGGTCTGGAGTTGAGTTGGCTTCACGCCTTGCGGGTCGGCTGTGCTCGACCGCTGTTGCAGGGCATGCTCACTGTTGTGCGGAAGAGCACCTCGGGATCACCTCTCGCTGCGCCGATCGGGCAAGAGAAGGCCGCGGCGCGCGCGAAGATTGGCCGGTTGACAGGCTAGCGGCCGGTGATACGGTTGCGGCCACGTTGTGACTGAGACCCCTTCATTTTCGCCTGGAACCGTGGTCAAGGGCGAATCTCCGGCGATCCCGGAGGTTCTTTCGCTCCTGCCGTTGCGCAATTCTGTGCTCTTCCCGGGGTCGATCATCCCGATCGACGTCGGCCGCCCGAAGTCCGTGCGCTTGATCGAGGAGGCGATCGCCAACGAGCGCCCGATCATCGGCATCGTCACCCAGCGCGACGCTCGGATCGAGGAGCCGTCTGAGGACGACATCTACGACGTCGGTTCGGCGGCGCGGATCCTCAAGGTGATCAAGCTCGCGAAGGACAACTACAGCGTGATCCTCCAGGGTGTCGCGCGGATCCGCATCGAGCGGATCGTCGGCGATGAGCCCTTCCTGCGCGCGCGGGTCAGCGAGCTCGCTGACGTGGTGAGCGACGAGATCGAGTGCGAGGCGTTGACGCTGAACATTAAGGACATCGCGAAGAAATTGATCGCGCTGGTCCCAGATCTGCCTCGCGAGGCCGCGGCGTTGCTCGACAGCGTGAGCGACCCGGGGCAAGTGGCGGATCTCGTGATGTCGAACCTCGACATCGAGATCCACGAGAAGCAGGACGTGCTCACCACGAACCACGTGCAGGAGCGGCTGCGCAAGGTCCTGACGCTGCTGACCCGGCAGCTCGAGATCCTCAAGGTTCGCGAGCGCATTAACTCGCAGGTGCAGGAGGAGATGGGCCACAGCCAGCGCGAGTATGTGCTCCGACAGCAGCTCAAGGCGATCAAGGGGGAGCTCGGCGAGATCGACGACGACGGCGGCGATGTCGAGGAGTTCCAGCGAAAGATCGCCGAGGCCAAGATGCCGGAGGAGACCGAGAAGGTCGCCCGCAAGCAGCTCGACCGCTTGAAGTCGATGCAGCCATCGAGCGCCGAGTACACGGTCACGCGTACGTACCTCGAGTGGCTCACGGACCTGCCGTGGTCGATCACGACGGAGGACCAGCTCGACATCGGCACCGTGCGTGAGGTGCTGAACGAGGACCACTACGATCTCGAGAAGGTGAAGAAGCGGATCCTCGAGTACATGGCGGTGCTGAAGCTCAACGCCTCGAAGAAGGGGCCGATCCTCTGCCTGCTCGGGCCTCCCGGCGTCGGTAAGACCTCGCTCGGCAAGAGCATCGCGCGGGCGATCGGCCGTAAATTCGTGCGGATCAGCCTCGGTGGTGTGCGTGATGAGGCCGAGATCCGTGGTCACCGGCGGACGTACGTCGGCTCGCTTCCGGGGCGGATTATCCAAGGGATCAAGCGCGCCGGGACGAGTAACCCGGTGATCGTGCTGGATGAGATCGATAAGCTCGGCCACGACTTCCGCGGCGATCCCGGCTCTGCGCTGCTCGAGGTGCTCGATCCTGAGCAGAACCACACGTTCAGCGATCACTACTTGGAGGTCTCTTTTGACCTGTCCAAGGTGATGTTCATCGCCACCGCGAACTACATCGACCCGATCCCGCCAGCGCTCAAGGATCGCCTGGAGATCCTCCGGTTACCGGGTTACACGCGCCAAGAGAAGCTAGCGATCGCGCGTCGCTTCCTCCTGCCTAAGCAGATCAGCGAGCACGGGCTCGAGGGCGGCCAGGTCGCGATCTCGTTCACGAACGAGGGCCTGCTCGAGGTGATCGACAGCTACACTCACGAGGCCGGGGTGCGGAACCTCGAGCGCGAGATCTCGGCGATTGTCCGCGGGATCGCGGTGAAGGTGGTCGAGGGCGAGCTCTCCGGTCCGGTTGAGATCGGCGTGAGCTCCGTGCACGAGTACTTGGGTCCGCAGAAGTTCCTGCCCGAGGTCGCCGATCGGACGGCCGAGCCCGGTGTGGCGACGGGCCTCGCGTGGACCCCGGTTGGTGGTGAGATCATGTTCGTCGAGGCGACTCGGATGCCCGGCAAGGGCGGGCTGATGCTCACCGGTCAGCTCGGCGACGTGATGAAGGAGTCGGCTCAGGCGGCGATGAGCTACGTGAAGAGCCACCTGAGCGAGCTGGGGATCGAGACCTCCGCGGTCGAGAGCGCCGATATCCACGTGCATGTGCCCGCGGGGGCGATCCCCAAGGATGGGCCTTCGGCTGGAGTGGCGATGTTCTCGGCGATCACGTCGCTGCTGACGAAGATGTGCGTGCGGCCGGACGTGGCGATGACCGGGGAGATCACGCTGCGCGGTCTCGTCCTGCCGGTCGGCGGGATCAAGGAGAAGATGCTCGCGGCGCATCGGGCCGGGATCAAGCGGATCGTCCTGCCCGAGCGCAACGAGAAGGACGTCGTCGATGTGCCCGAGGAGATCCGCCAAGAGATGGAGATCCTTTACGTCAAGAACGTGATGGACGTCTTCGACCGGGTCCTCGTCCACGCCGATGACGCGAGCTCCGAGTGATGACGCGCGGGGCTGCTCGAGGCGGTCCTTAGGACCGCCGGGCGCGAGTCAGCTCACGAATTTTGGCTCGATTGACACCTGAATATCGAGACTTACCCTCCGCCCAGACTTCGAAAGGAACGACGAGCTTCATGGGAAAGATCATTGGAATCGATCTGGGTACGACCAACTCGGTGGTCGCGGTCATGGAAGGGAATGAGCCGAAGGTCATCGCCAACGAGGAGGGCGGTCGCACCACCCCGTCTGTCGTCGCCTTCGAGGCCAATGGCAACGTGCTGGTGGGCCAGCAGGCGCGCCGCCAAGCGATCACGAACCCCGAGAACACCATCTTCTCGGTCAAGCGCTTCATGGGCATGAGCCACTCGTCGGCGGGCGAGGAGATCAAGCGGGTCCCGTACAAGGTGGAGCGCGCGAGCAACGGCGACGCGCACATCTCGGCGCGCGGCAAGCTCTACTCGCCGCCAGAGATCAGCGCGCGGATCCTGATGAAGCTGAAGAAGGCGGCGGAGGACTACCTCGGCGAGACGGTGAAGGAGGCCGTCATCACGGTCCCGGCGTACTTCAACGACGCGCAGCGCCAAGCGACCAAGGACGCCGGCAGGATCGCCGGGCTCGAGGTCAAGCGGATCGTCAACGAGCCGACCGCAGCGGCGCTCGCCTACGGCTTCGGTAAGGGCAAGGGCACGGGCGACAAGATCGTCGCCGTCTACGACCTCGGCGGCGGGACCTTTGACATCTCGATCCTCGAGGTCGGCGAGAACGTGGTCGAGGTGATCTCGACCAACGGCGACACGCACCTCGGCGGCGATGACTTCGACGACCGGATCATCCGTTGGCTCACCGACGAGTTCAAGAAGGAGACCGGGATCGACATCGGCAAGGACAAGCTGGTCTTGCAGCGGCTCAAGGACGCGGCGGAGAAGGCGAAGATCGAGCTCTCGCAGGCGGTCGAGACCGAGATCAACCTGCCCTTCCTGACGGCTGACGCTTCAGGTCCGAAGCACATGCAGACCAAGCTCTCGCGCGCCAAGTTCGAGTCGCTGGTCGGCGATCTCGTCGATCGTACGATCGAGCCGGTGCGGAAGGCGCTGGCGGACGCGAAGAAGTCGACGAGCGAGATCGATGAGGTGCTCTTGGTCGGCGGATCGATCCGGATCCCGATGGTTCAGCGCCGGGTGAAGGAGTTCTTCGGCAAGGATCCGAACAAGGGCGTCAACCCAGATGAGGTGGTCGCGGCAGGCGCGGCGGTTCAGGCGGGTGTGCTCTCGGGTGACGTGCAAGACCTCGTGCTCGTCGATGTCACCCCGCTCAGCCTCGGCATTGAGACCCTCGGGGGCGTGATGACGGTGCTGATCGCCCGCAATACGACGATCCCGACCCGCAAGTCGGAGACGTTCACGACGGCGGCGGACAACCAGTCATCGGTCGAGATCCACGTGTTGCAGGGCGAGCGCTCGATGGCCGCGGATAACCGCACCCTCGGCAAATTCAGCCTCAGCGGGCTGCCGCCGGCGCCCCGCGGGGTGCCGCAGGTCGAGGTCACCTTCGACATCGACGCCAACGGCATCGTCAATGTCTCGGCGAAGGACAAGGCGACCGGCAAGGAGCAGAAGGTGACGATCACCGTCGGCTCCGGGATCACCGAGGCGGACATCAAGCGCATGGTCGATGACGCCGCTAAGTTCGAGACCGAGGACAAGAAGCGGCGTGAAGAGGTGGAGAACCGCAACAGCCTCGAGGCGATGGTGATCCAGACCGAGAAGCTCCTCTCTGAGAACGGCGACAAGATCCCCGCCGATTCGAAGACGGAGGTTGAGGCGGCGATCCGTGACGCGAAGTCCGCGGTCGACTCCCGCGACGCAGCTCGGGTCCTCACTGCCAAGGAGGCGCTGACCAAGGCGTCACACAAGTTGGCGCAGGCGATGTACGGCCAGCCAGGTGGAGCCGGCCCGGAGGCCGGCGGCGCCGGCCAACAAGAGCAGGAGCAGGGCAAAGGCCAGGACGGCGACGTGATCGACGCCGAGTTCGAAGAGAAGAACTAACCACACGTGGCTCCATGCGGAGCGCGGCGCGGGCCAGCCCTTCGAGGGTTGAGCCCGCGCCTTCTGTTTGGTGGCCTCCGCGAGGGAGATTATGCTGACCGGTATGCGCGGCCTCTGGGCGCTGGTCTGCGGCGGTGCGCTCGTGGTGGGCGTGGCCGGCTGCGCGGGCCCCAACCTGTGGACAGATGGCACGAGCGTATCGACGGGCACGTCGAACCGCGGCCGGCTCCGTCGCCCTGCGCGCCTGCCGACGGAGGGGGTCGGGTACAAGGTCCCGACTCGGTGGTCGGACCGCGGCTTCAACTATGGCGTGGATGAGCTGGTGGCGGCGATCCAACGGGCCGCGCGGGCGGTGCGCGGCGGTTCACGGCGCGTGATCCTCGGCGTCGCGGATCTCAGCCCGCTCGCGGGCGGGCGCTCAAAATGGCACAGCAGCCACCAGAGCGGGCGTGACGTGGATCTTCTCTTCTACACGACCGACGCCGAAGGGGTCGTGATGCCGCCTCCAGAGGAGGAGATGATCCGCTTCGACGGTGAGGGCAAGCCCTTCGCTTCGAAGCGGGTCACCTACACTGAGGAGGGGTGGGAGAAGCGTCGCTTTGATACGGCGCGCAACTGGCGGCTCATCGAGGCCTTCCTCGTCGACCCAGAGATCCGGGTGCATTGGATCTTCATCAGCAACCCGCTGCGGCAGCGCCTGGTCGAGCACGCGCGACGGAGCGAGCGGCCTGAGTGGGTGGTCGCCTTGGCCGAGGTGGTGATGCGTCAGCCGGGTGACGCGCCGCCGCATGATGATCACCTCCACCTCCGGATCTTCTGCTCGCGGAGCGATCGTTTCCATGGCTGCGCCGACCGCGGGCCAATCTGGCAGCACGAGAAGAAGTCGTACAAGTACGGCGGCCCGGAGCGCTACGATCCGGTCGCGTGGCGACTCATCGCGGCTACGCCGATCCTCGGGATGCCCTGACCAGGAGATCTCCCTGTCGACGCGCATTCTTGCGCACCGGTGGTGTGAGGCGCGCTTGGAGGTGAGCCCGGGCGATCGTTTGAATCGATCGCGCTGCTGATCGGAGTTGAGGGTGATCTCCCTGAGATCTCGCGAGGTGATCTCGGTGATGAGATCTCGCCGAGGCATTGCGACGCGATCGGTGGTGGGTCTGTACCGATGTTCAGAGAAGCCGCGAACTCGGGCGTCACGAGGCGACTGCGCTACGGATCGCGGGCGCGTGAGGCTCGGTGGTCGACCGCGAGAAGCACACGATCGAGGCGGATCACTGAACGGTAAAGCAGTGCGTTGGGCCAGTGAAAGTTGCCTTCTTGATGTGAAAGTGCTTCCTCGGATCTACTGAGTGGACTACATTGCTTTCCGCGGTGAGCATCGATCGTCCGAGACGATCAAGTCGCGCCGACTCCACCCGTCCTCCCGATCCCCGATGACCACGCTCACTGCCCTCAGCGAAGCCCAGATCCGCGAGATCGAGGCGGCTCACCCGGAAGGGTTGAGCTCGCAGCAGCTCGTGGCGGTCTTTGAGGACAACGGCGTTCGCTTCAGCGAGGCGAACCTGCGCCGCTATGTGCAGCTCGGTCTGGTCCCGCGTTCGCGACGGGTCGGCACGAAAGGGAAGCACCTCGGCTCCCATGGGGTCTACCCGACCCGCTCCGTCCGCCGGATCAACGCCATCAAGAAGCTGATGGCCGAGCGCTACACGATCGAGGAGATCCAGGCGAAGTTCCTGACCTTCAAGGACAGCATTGAGACCCTCGAAGAGGCGCTTGATGAGCTGCTCCGCGTCTTCCAGGAGAAGATCGACGTCGAGCCGCCGTCGCCGCGTCGCGATCACCTCCACAGCGAGATCCGGACGATCCATGGGACCGCCCGTGATCTGCTGACCGGGATCTATCGGATCGAGAAGATGTTGATGTCGGCCCAGGCTGTCCACCGCCCGCGCGGTGGCGGCGCTGCGAGCCCGACCGAGCTCCTCTGAGCTCACGTTGCCCCGCTAGAACTTGCCGTAGAGATCTGCCTCCGTCGGGCGCCAGGGCCCGACACAACAACCTCATTGCGCCACAAAGGGCCAGCCACGTGGCCCTGTCAGGGAGTCTCATGCTCAGCGACCACGAAAACACCGAACTTGACGAGAACGACGCCGATGCCGACATCGAGGCTGAGGTCGAGACCGAGATCGACGATCCTGCGGGCGATCCCCGGCCGATCCTCCGGCGCGCTCGCGCGAAGACTATCGCCATGAAGCGCCTCACGAAGGAGGAGCTGAGGATCGGCGCGCTGCTCTACCCAGAGCGCTCCTACTGGCGCCCCTCGACTCGGGCGGAGTGCGGCAATGTCTCGCGCCCCTGCCCGTACGTGAGCTGCAAGTACCACCTCTACATCGATGTCAACCCGACCACGGGGAGCATCAAGATCAACTTCCCCGATCTCGAGGTCTGGGAGCTCTCGCACTCATGCGCGCTCGACGTCGCGAACCAAGGCGGGATCACCCTCGAGGAGGTGGGAGAGATCTTGAACCTCACACGCGAGCGGATCAGGCAGGTCGAGGTCCGCGGCCTGATGAAGCTGCGCGACGCAGGCGGCGAAGACATGCTGAGCTACCTCTCGAGCTGTGAGTGAGCCGCGGTCGGATGGGTGGTTGACCCAGCCGTGGCCGTGATGCTACGGGCCCGCCGGTGGATTCAACGACGCCCCGAAGCTCGGCTGTCAGGCGCGCGCTGGTCAGCGTGAGCGACAAGCGAGGCCTCGATCGCCTCGCGCAGATCCTCATCGACGCGCAGGTCGAGGTGCTCTCGACCGGGGGGACCTACGAGGCCCTGACGGCGCTCGGGGTCGAGGTGGTGAAGGTGAGCGAATATACCGGGGCGCCGGAGCTCCTCGGAGGGCGGGTGAAGACGCTGCACCCGCGGATCCACGCCGGGATCCTGGCGCTGCCGACCGCAGAGCACGAGGATGAGCTCCGCCTCCACGGGATCGCGGCGATCGACCTCGTGATCGTCAACCTTTATCCCTTCGTTGAGGTGATCCGCAGGCCTGGCTGCGGCTTCGACGAAGCGATCGAGAACATCGACATCGGCGGGCCGACGATGCTGCGCGCGGCCGCGAAGAGCTGGCAGAGGGTGAGCGTCGTCGTCGACCCTGGAGACTATGAACGCCTCGGCGTCGCGCTCCGCGAGCACGGTAATTCGGTCCCAGAGGCGCTGCGGCGGTCGTTCTCACGCAAAGCCTTCGCGCACACTGCTGCTTACGACGCGGCGATCGCTGCCTATCTGTGCGGTTTTGACGACGAAGGCGCGCCGGTGGACGCGGCTGCGCCTCGCAGCCAGATCTTCGTGGTCGGTGAGGCGGCGGGGGCGCTTCGATACGGCGAAAACCCCCACCAGCCGGCGCGACTCTACGCCGTCGATGACGGAGAGTCGCCGAGCCTCGCGGCGGCGATCCAGCGGCAGGGGAAGCCGCTGAGCTACAACAACCTGCTCGACGCGGACGGCGCGCTCTCGCTCGTCCGTGATCTCGTGGCGCTCGGGCCAGCAGCGGCGATCCTGAAACATGTGTCGCCGTGCGGGGCCGCCGTGGGTGATCGCGCGCGAGGGATCGCGGAGATCTTCGAGCGGGCGCGCGCCTGCGATCCCGAGAGCGCCTTCGGGGGGATCGTCGCGCTGAGCGAAGAGGTCGATGAGGCGTGCGCGACGGCGCTGGTGAGCGGCTTCCTCGAGGTCGTGATCGCGCCGTCGTACTCGGCGGGCGCGCTGGCGCTGCTCGCCAAGAAGCCGAACCTGCGGGCGCTCGAGGTGCCGGGGATGTTGGCGCCGAGGCGCGGCCCGCCGCCGCTGCGGCTGCGTTCGATCGCGGGCGGCTTGCTCGCGCAACGAGAGGACCAGATCGGCGAAGGGGTCGCGGCAGGTCGGGTGGTGACGAAGCGAGCGCCGACCGCCGCTGAGTCGCTCGATCTCGAGCTGGCGTGGCGCGTGGTGAAGGCGGTGCGCTCGAACGCGATCGTCCTGGCGCGGGGGGGCGCGAGCGTCGGTATCGGCGGCGGCCAGACCTCACGGGTCGAGGCGGTCCGACAAGCTACCGCGCGAGCTGGCGCGCAGGGGGTAGGCGCGGCGTTGGCTTCCGACGCGTTCTTCCCGTTCCGCGACGGCCCAGATCAGGCGGCCGCGGCGGGCGTGACGGCGATCGTACAGCCGGGCGGATCGGTGCGCGACGCGGAGGTGATCGCGGCGGCCGATGAGCACGGGATCGCGATGATTTTTACGGGTGAGCGGCATTTTCGGCACTGAGTCGGGAGAGCGATGAGCAGTCGTTGCAGTGAGGTGCGGATCTTGATCGTCGGCAGCGGCGGCCGCGAGCACGCGCTCGCGTATCGCTGCGTGGTCGAGGGGCACCACGTGATCGTCGCGCCTGGGAGCGATGGGATCGCTGCGGACGCCCGCTGCGTGGCGGTTCAAACGAGCGAGCACGAGCGGTTGGTCGAGCTGGCGCGCGCGGAGAGGGTCGATCTGGTGGTGATCGGGCCGGAGCAGCCGCTGGTCGATGGACTCGCAGATCGCCTGCGCGCGGCTGGGGTGCTGACCTTGGGGCCGTCCGCGGCGGCGGCGCGGCTGGAGGGCTCGAAGGCCGACGCGAAGGCGTTTATGGCGCGGCACGGGATCCCGACGGCCGCCTCGCAGACGGTGTACAGCCTCGCCGATGGCCTCGCGGCGCTCGCGGTGTTCTCGGCGCCGCCGGTGATCAAGGCGAGCGGCCTCGCGGCGGGCAAGGGCGTGACGGTGCCGGAGAGCTTCGCGGAGGCTGAGGCGGCGCTTCGAGACTGCCTCGAAGGCCATGTCTTTGGTGAGGCAGGAGCGACGGTGGTGCTCGAGGAGCGGCTCGACGGTGAGGAGGTGTCGTTGTTGGTCTTGACCGACGGCACGCGCGCGCTGACCTTCGAGCCAGCTCAGGATCATAAGCGACTGCTCGACGGCGACCTCGGCCCGAACACCGGCGGGATGGGGGCCTACGCGCCAGCGCCGCTGCTCGACTCGATCCGCCGCGAGCGAGCGCTGGTGGATATCGTCGAGCCGACGCTCGCAGGCTTGCGCGCTGAGGGGCGCCCCTTTGTCGGTGTGCTCTTCGTGGGCTTGATGATCGACGCAGGCGGCGCCGCGCGGGTGATCGAGTACAACTGCCGCCTCGGCGATCCAGAGGCGCAGCCGATCCTCTACGGGGCGCGCGGTGAGGTGGTCCCTCAGTTGCTCGCCGCGTCGCGAGGGGTCCTGGTCCCGGGGCATTTGGCGGGGCGCGCGGCAGCGACCGTGGTGATGGCGTCTTCTGGTTATCCGCGCGCTAGCGGCGCCGCCGCGCCGATCACGGGCCTCGATGCAGCGGCCGCGGCGGAGGATGTCAAGATCTTCCACGCCGGGACGCGCCTGCGCGACGGCCAGTGGTGGGCGACGGGCGGGCGGGTCCTCGGGGTCTGCGCGCGGGGTGCTCGGTTGGAGGAGGCGTTGGCGCGCGCGTACTCGGCTTGCGACCAGATCTCGTTCACTGGATCTCAAGCGCGCCGGGACATCGGCGTACGCGCCAGAGGCTGAAGCGACAGGCGGGTGGTGGACGCGGCCACGCGGGCACGGTATGAGGGCAGGCGATGGCGCTGATCCGTCCGTTTCGCGGTCTTCGTTACGATCTCTCTCGGTCAGGCGCTGCGGAGAGGCTGCTCGCGCCCCCCTACGATGTGATCGACGCGGACGGGCGCGCGGAGCTGGCGGCGCGCTCGCCGGACAATTGCGTGCACGTGATCTTGCCGGAGGGCGATGGCGACGCGAAGTACAGCCGCGGCGCGGCGTTGTTCGAGGCGATGCGCGCGCGTGGGTCGATCGCCCAGGACGACGAGCCGGCGCTCTACGTGTACCACCAGACGTTCACCGCTGAAGGGCAGACCTATACGCGCAAGGGCTTCGTCTGTTTGATCGAGCTGACGCGCTTCGGTGAGGGGCCTGTGCTGCCGCACGAGCGTACGCTCTCGGGGCCGAAGGAGGACCGACTCAAGCTGATGCGCGCCTGCGACGCGCACCTAGAGCTGGTCTTCGGGCTCTTTGCAGATCCGGCCCGTCGCTGGGAGGCGGCGGTCGCGGACGGTCTCGGCGCGCCGGTGTTGGACGCGGACTTCGACGGGGCGCACCATCGGCTCTTCCGCGTGACGGATCCCGCGGCAGTCGCGGCGGTCGCGGCGATCCTCGCGGATCGCTCGATCTATATCGCCGACGGGCATCATCGCTACGAGACGATGTGTAGCTTCCGCGCGGAGCTCGAGGCCGCCGGGCGAGGCGAAGACGGTCGCTTCGGCATGATCTACCTGTCGAACCTCGATGACCCGGGGTTGGTGGTGCTGCCGACGCATCGTCTGGTCCATTCGGTGCCGACCTTCGATCTCGAGGTGGCGTTGGCGGGGCTCGCGGGGATCTTTGAGCGGGTCGATCTGCCGCTGCCGGAGGACGCGATCGGGCTGCGTGATCACCTACGCGCCGCGGGCGAACGGGGGGTCAGCTTCGGGCTCGCCTCTCCTGGCGCGGGTGTCATGATACTCCTGACCTTAAGGGCAGGAGTAGATCCGGCCGCGATCGGCCTCGGCCACCTGCCCGAGGCGCTCCAGCGCTTGGATGTGGTGCTGCTGCACGAGCTGATCCTCGAGCGCTCGCTCGGCATCACGCGCGAGGCGCAGTCATCTTTGACCAACCTTCGCTACTACAAGTCGACGGAGAAGGCGCTCGCGGTCGCGCGTGACCCCGCGAGCGACGTACAGCTCGTCTGCTTCATGAACGCGACGCCCGTCAGCGACGTGCGGGCGGTCTGTGACAGCGGCGAGGTGATGCCGCAGAAGAGCACCTTCTTCTACCCGAAGATCCCGACGGGGCTGGTCTTCCACTCGCTCGTCGGCGCGGGTGAGCGGAGCGGGTGCTGATCTCGACGGTCGGGCGCCGCGGCTTCGCTCCGCTCCCCCCTGGCGCTCGCGATCTCTTGCCGTCGGCGTTGCGACGGCGGCGGGCGCTGACGGAGCGTCTGCTCGCGATCTTCGGCGGCTGGGGCTACGAGGCTGTCGCGACGCCGTCGGTGGAGTACTTCGAGGTTTTTGGCCGAGGCCTGAGCGAGCGTGAGCGTGGGCGCTGCGTTCGATTCATCAGCCCAGGGAGCGGCGAGCTCGTGACGTTGCGAGCTGACGTGACCCCGCAGATCGCTCGGCTCGCGGGGCAACGCTTGGGAGAGCGCCTTCGCGGGGGTGAGAGCCTTCGGCTCGCCTACGCCGCGGACGTGGTGCGCCTACCCGAAGGACCGCGCGCGGCGGCCGAGCATCACCAGGTCGGCGTCGAGTTGATCGGTGACGGTTCCCCAGCAGCCGACGCGGAGCTGCTTGAGCTCGCCCACTCGGTATTGATCGATCTCGGTGTGACCGGGGCTCGCTTCGATCTCGCGCACGTGGGGATCGCGAGGGCGCTGCTCGACGCGCTCGAGCTCGCGCCGGAGGATCGCGACGATCTGGTCGCTCGACTTGGACGCAAAGACGCAGGCGCCGTCGCGTCGTTGTTGGATGATGTGGCGGCAGAGCCGCGGCTGCGCGCCGCCGTGCTCGCGCTGATCGAGCTTTACGGATCGCCTGATGTGCTCACTTCGGCGCGGGAGCGGCTGCCGCTCCCCTCGGTGCATGCCGCGATCGACGAGCTCATCGGTGTGATCGAGCAGGTCCGTGAGAACGCACCTGCGGTCGCGGCGGCGCTCTCGGTCGATCTTGGAGAGGTCCGTGGGTTTGACTACTACTCGGGCCTCCGTGTTCGGGTGTGGTTGCCTGGCTCGCCGCAGCCTGTCGTGCTGGGTGGCCGCTACGACCACTTGGTCGGTCACTACGGCGTGGACGCGCCAGCGACGGGCTTCGCGATCGAGCTCGACGCGCTGGACGCGGCGCTCTCGGCCGGCCTTTCGGAGGATGAGCGCGGCTGTGAGATCGGTCTGCTCGTGGCGGTCGACCCCGGCGCTGGCGCTGCGGCGGGCGCGCTCGCGGCGCGGCTCGCAGAGGATGCCCGCGGGTCAGGCGAGCCTGTGCGTGTGGCGGCGGCGTTGCCGTTCGCGTCCGCGAAACGAGTCGCGGTTCGCACGGGGGCCCAGAGGATCATCCAAGTCACTGTTGACGATGGCCGCCCGCGATGCGCTTCATGGCGGCGCGCAGAGGCTGGGCGATGGCAGCCAGAGAGCGAGGTCCGATGAGCACGCTCGTCGTTGTCGGTGCGCAGTGGGGCGATGAAGGCAAGGGCAAGGTCGTTGATGCGTTGGCGAGCCGCGCCGATCTGGTCGCGCGCTACGCCGGCGGCAACAACGCTGGTCACACGCTGGTCTTGGGCGATCGCAAGATCGTGACCCACCTGATCCCATCGGGCTGCGCCTACCCAGGTACGCTGTGCGTGTTGGGGGCGGGCATGGTGATCGATCCCGAGGTGTTCCACGCGGAGGTCGCGGCCCTCCAGCGCGGCGGCATGCTGCAGCAGGGAGAGCTGCGCGTGTCTCTCGATGCCCACGTGATCTTCTCCTTCCACCGCCGGCTCGACGGGCTGCGGGAAGATCTCGGGCGAGGCTCGGCGAAGATCGGTACGACTCGGCGCGGCATCGGGCCCGCGTATGAGGCGAAGGCAGGTCGGCGAGGGATCCGCGTGCGGGATCTGTTTCAGCCTGCGCGGGTCAGCGCGTTGCTCGAGCTCAACCGCGATCGCCTCGATCCGGAGCTGATCAGCCTTGGAGGCCCGTCGGCGGGCGTCGATGTCGCGGCTGAGGCGGCGCGAGCGGCTGGCTGGGCGCAGTCGCTGCGCCCCCTGGCTTGTGATGTCGGCGCGTTGGTAGATGACGCGATCCGCTCGGGGCAGCGAGTCCTCATCGAGGGGGCGCAGGGGGCCCTCCTCGATCTGGATCACGGGACCTATCCCTACGTGACCTCGTCGACCACCCTCGCCGGCGGCGCGTGTGCAGGCCTCGGGATCGGCCCGATGGCGATTAAGAAAGTTTGGGGGATCACGAAGGCGTACGCGACTCGGGTCGGCGCGGGGCCCTTTCCGAGCCGCGTCGACGGGGAGCTCGGGGATCTCTTGCGCCGCGAGGGTGGGGAATTTGGGGCGACGACAGGGCGCCCGCGTGACTGCGGTTGGCTCGACCTGCCGGCGCTTCGCTACGCAGCCCGCACGAACGGCCTCAGTGGTCTTTGCGTCACCAAGCTCGATGTCCTGGCCGCGATGCCCGAGGCGTGGATCTGCGCTGCGTATGAGGGCGGTGTCGCGCCAGGGGCCGACGAGCTCGATCAGGCCCGCCCGGTCCTCGAGCGTCTCCGCGATTGGGGAGATCCGCGGCTCGTCGAGCGGGTGAAGTTGGCGCGTCGCCTAGTGGATCTGCCGCCGCCCGTGCGAGACTATCTTGATCGAATCGTCGAGTTCACCGGCGTCCCACTCGCGCTGGTCTCGGTCGGTGCGAGCCGAGAGCAGACCATTTTCTTGGAAGAGGCGTTCTAAGTGGCGATGGCGCGTTTCGCAGGCTCTTTTGGGCGCGCCTCGTCGTGGTCTTCCGTCGGTAGCGCGAAGTTCGCGCGACCGCGTGAAACAGGAGTGGTTGACCGTCCTCGCGCGCCGCCGGGCGCTGCGCAACAAAGTTCGCTCGCCGCGAGGGTTGTTGTACCCACTGGCGGGTTTCTCTATACTGGCCGCCCCGCGGACGTGGTGGGATCGATAGGGTTATGCCCGTCGAGGGCGACTCCCAGGAAGCACGCTCATGAAGATCGAATGTGACAAGTGCGGAGCCAAGTACTCGATCGCGGACGACAAAGTCCGTGGCAAAACCTTCAAAATTCGCTGCAAGAAGTGCAGCAACGTCATCATCGTCCGTGAAAAGGAAGGTGGTGAAGCCGACGGCGGCGCCGGTGAGGCGAACGATCCGGCCGGTGATGAAGGCGGATGGCACCTCGCCATCGACGGTGAGACCGTCGGGCCGGTCCCGGAGCAGGAGGTCCGAGATCGCTTTGCTGCCGGTGAGATCGACAAGGACACGTCGATCTGGCAGGAGGGTTTTGAAGATTGGCTGCCTCTCGGTGAGGTCGAGACCTTCGCGGATCTGGTCGCCTCGAGCGCTTCGAGCGGCTTTGGAGCGGTCGCAGGCGCGGGGGCGGCTGTCGCTGCCGCTGCCGCGGCGGATCCGTTCGCAGATGGGGGAGGCGATGACTATGGGGGCCGCTTCTCCGAGCCCGAGCCCGCTCCCGCTGCCCGTGAGCCCGCCAAGGCCGCGGCGTCTAAGCCAGCGGCGGCGGCCGCTTCGCCGAAGGCCGAAGCTCATGGCGCGACGCCGCGGGTGTCCAATCTGACCGGCGCTCGGAATGAGAATTCGGTGCTCTTCTCGCTCGACAGCCTGTCGGCAGTGGCGATGGGCGGGCGCGGCGGTGGCGGCGGCGGCGGTGCTAGCGCGCCGGCGGCTGCGGCTCCTTCAGGCCCGAGTTTCTCGTTGGCCCCAGCTTCCTCTGCCCCGGCAGCGACGACCGCGACCGGGGAGGGCTCGGGCCTCATCGATATCCGAGCCATGAGCGCGATGCTCGGCAGCGGCGGCGATAGCGGCGGCGGCGGTGCGGGAGGAGGAGGCGGTGGCGGTGGCTCTGAGTCGGGCTTCGCTGAGACAGCGATCCCGAGCTTTGGTGGCGGCTTCGGTGGCCTCGCGGCGGCGCCGCTGAGCATCGGTTCACCTGGCGGGCAAGATGGCGCCGTTGTGATGCCCGAGCCGGTGAAGGCCTCCAATGGCCCGATGTACGCGCTGATCGGGTTGCTCGCGGCTGGGCTCATCGGGGTTGTGGCCTTCGTGGTCACTCGTCCCCCTCCAGAGCCGCAGAAGATCGTCGAGAAGGTGATCGTCGCTGGCGCCGTCGATGAGGGTGAAGAAGATGCCCCGCGGAAGAAGCGGAAGAAGCGGGTCGCTGAGGAGGAGGAGGAGGAGGAAGAAGAGGAAGTGGCGGCTGACCCGGCAGCAGAGGACACGACCACCAAGAAGACGACGAAGAAGACGACGAAGACGACGAAGACCGGCACAAAGGACGCCGGGACTGAGACGAAGACGGGTGATGCTCCCCCGGTCACGAAGAAGGATCCGCCGAAGGAAGAGAAGGAAGACATCGGCGTCGACTGCCTGCTCAACCCTGAGACGTGCAAGAAGGGCTCTTCAGGTTCGGGAGGCTCCGGGTCGAGCAAGCCGCCGGCCGAGAGCGGTCTGCCCGAGAAGCTGACGGCCGATCAGATCAAGGCAGGCACGGCCTCGGCCAAGTCTTCGGCGGAGAGCAAGTGCAAGGCTCAGTCGAAGGGTGGCGAGAAGATCACCGTCAAGATCTCGATCGAGGGATCGAGCGGCAAGGTGCTCTCGGCGAGCGCAGACGACTCCGGTCCCCTCGGGACGTGTGTCGCTGGCGAGTACAAGAACGCGACCTTCCCGAAGTTTACGGCGCCACAGCAAGGCGCTCAGGTCACTGTTCGTTTCTGATCGGTCTTACGACCGACGTTCTGTGCGGGGATCGTCGCTCTACGAGCGGTCGGTCCCCGCTTCTTTTCGTGCGCAGGCGCGCCTCGACGAGCGGTGCGGGTGAGATCTGGGCTAGGCAGCGGCGACGAATTGCGGCACGCTCGTGGGCGCGGACGTGAGAGGGTCGTCAACCTCCACGGACTGCAAGTTTTTACAGACCGATCGACCTCGTTGCTGCGTTGGTCGGCGAGCATGATGTCACGACGCCCAGTGACTCACGAGGAGGATTGAAGATGGCCGAACGCGAAGAAAACTCTGCACTGATCGCGCTCGCGGAGCTGCGCAACCTCGAGGCCGATCGCGTCGCCTCTGAGGACGCGAAGCGCCGCGCCAAGGAAGAGGCCGAGCGCAAGGCTCGTGAGGAGGCTGAGCGCAAGATCCGCGAAGAGGCGGAGCGCAAAGCCCGTGAGGAGGCCGCGCGGATCGCCCGTGAGCAGGCGGAGCGTGAGGCCCGTGACCGTGAAGAGCGCCTGCGTCTGCAAGAGGCTGAGCTGCGCGCCCGTGCCGAGCAAGAGCGGCTGCTGCGTGAGGAGCAGATCCGGCTCGACGCGCAGGTCAAAATGACCGAGAAGAACGCGCGCCCGCTGTGGCTGAAGGTCACACCAGTGATCCTCGGGATCGGCCTGATCGTCGGCGGCATCGTCGCCAAGAACACGATCGACGAGCAGAACCAACTGGCGGAGCAGGAGCGTAACGAGGCCCGCAAGCGCGACGAAGAGAACCGGAAGGCGCAAGAGGCGCTGATGGCCGAGCTCAAGGGGCTCAAGACCGAGCAAGAGCGCCTCGCTCGCGAGAAGGCTGAGCTCGACGCGAAGCTCGACAAGGTCACGGACGAGGCCGAGCGTGCGCGGTTGATGGCGGAGATCGACAAGAAGAACGCGGAGCTCGCGGCCAACCAGGCGAAGCAGACTCGCGGCGGCGGTAGCGGGAAGAAGCCAGCCGGTGACGGCGGGACGATCACGCCGAAGAAGCCTGGGATCGAGGTCAAGAAGACCGACGATCCGCTCGACGGTCTCTGAGCCGAGCCAGCCGCAGAGCCGAACGGGCAGCGTGAGCAGGTCTTGCTCGGCTGCCCGTTCTTGTGTTAGCTCTCTCCTCCGCCCGGCCTGGTCGCCAAGTGGTAAGGCAGAGCTCTGCAAAAGCTCCACCGCCGGTTCAAATCCGGCCCAGGCCTCTGAGCCCCTGAGACTGTTCAAAGTCCAGGGGCTCACTTCTTGGGAGTGAGCTCGCCCGCGTCGAGGTAGTAGCGGGCCATCTCGTACTCGAAGAAGCCCATCATGTCGCTGTCGATGACCTTTCGCAGCAGCTCGGCGCCGGCGCTCGCGTCGCCCGCCCGCCAGCGACGTAGCCCCTCGTAGAAGTGCGCCTCCGCTCGCTCACCTCGATCGCGAGCGGCCGCCAAGAGCTCGTCGTAGCCGAGCTTGCCTTGGGCGTGGAGCGCCAGCTTACGGGGCCAAGGCTCGACCTTGTAGGCGCGGATGAAGTCGATAGCCACGGCCTCGCCGTCGCGGCCCTGGCGGAGGCTGAGGTCGTTCATCCAGAGGGAGAAGTAGAGCTTAAGGGTGTCGCGGAGATCATCACGGCTCATCGCTTGCGTGAAGATGTCGCGCGCCTCCTCGTAGTAGCCGTGGCTGATCACGACGATCAGCGGGTCTGTGTAGACGTCGGGGCGATCAGGGGCGCTCAGGCGCGCTTGCTTGAAGTCGTCGAGCCCGAGCTTGATCTCGCCGAGTTCGACGAAGAGCCTGCCGCGCTCGAGGAGGAGGCGGCTACGCTGCGCCTCGCGGAGGCTGGGGAAGCCGATCAGTGTGTTGAGCTGGCGCAGCGCGGCGCGCGACAGCTCGGTGCTGGCCGGCAGATCTCCCCGTCGCTTGGCGATCCGGGCGAGGTTCGCGCTGGCGGTCTGCTCCCAACGCAGACGCTCGAGTTGGTTCTCAAAGGGGAGCCCGAGGAGCGCGCGGTAGCTGCGCTCCGCAGCGTCGAGGGAGCCCGACTTTGTGTCGATCGTGCCGAGAAGATGCAGCGCGTCCGCGCTCGGCTCCGTGTTGATGCTGCGATCGAGGAGCGCGCGGGACTCCGCGATCCGGCCGCTGTTGAAGAGCGACTGCGCGGCCGTCACCTGCGCTTCAGGCAAGCTCGGTCGGATCGGTCGATCACGCCACAGTTTGGCTGCCCGGGTGTGGAGGCGCTCGATCGTCGCGAGGCGGGTGAGCGCGGCGTCGGGGCTCTCTTCGCTGAGGCGATCGAGGCTGAGCTGGTGGAGGACCGCGAGCTCTTGCCAGGCGTCAAAGATGTCCTCCTTGCGGCGCAACGCTTGCTCGAAGTGGAAGATCGCGGCGTCGATGAGGCCCTCCTGGCGGAGGCTGCGGGCAAAGAGGATGTGGGCGAAGGGATCGTCGGGGAAGCCGCGGACGGCCCGCCGGGCGAGGTTGTCGACGATGCCCCAGCCTTGGGTGAAGAAGGAGGGGGGGATCCGGCTGAACTCGTCGGTGGGGCCCTCGGGGATGAACTGCGCGGCGAGGGTGAGCAATGGACCAGCGCTGCGATCGCTGTGCTGGGCACGCTCGACGAACTCGATCATCTTGCGGGTAGGTAGGTCGAGCTCGATCCTGCTAAGGGCCGCGATCGCGCCCTCGAAGTCGTCGGCGCGCAGGTATAGGCGGAGGAGCAGGTAGCCGGTGATCTCCGCGCGTTGGCGGGCCGCGAGGCCGACCTCCGCGCCGCGCGCGACGGCGGCGGTCGCGGCCTCAAAGCGGGCGACATAGAGATCGGCGAGGCGCTGGACGACGAAGGGGGACGGGAAGACGGCGGCGGTCTCCTCGAGGGCCTCCTCGAGCTCTTCATGGCGGAGGACTGGCTCGCTTGAGAACATGCCGTTGCGGACGATCCAGTCCTCGAGGTCGCGCCAGTCGCGGAGCGCGCGCTTGCGCGACGCGGCGTCCCCGAAGTGTTGTCCGAGCGCCAACGCGAACATCGCCGGGGGCTCGTTGCCACGGCGGGCCGCGGCGACGTAGAGCGAGTGGGCTCCGTGGGCGATCGCTGGGAGCGGTCCGTGTCCTTGGCTGCGTAGCTCGCTCGGGGTGAAGAGGCCGGCGAGGAAGTGGAGGGCGTTGGTCGCCTCCTCTTCGCGGCCGCGATCGAGCTCGGTGCGGAGGTACGCGGCCAGGAACTCGACCAGCGCGCTCCTGAGGCGCGAACGATCCGGGTGCGCGTCGTGCAAGAGGGCGAAATGGTTGCGCAGCGCCGCGAACTCGTCGAGAGAGGTGATCTTCGCCGGGATCGTGAATTCTGGCAGCGCGAGGCCCTGCTCGGCGGTCTGGCGGTGCTTGCAGGCGGGCAGCGCGGCCAGCAGGAGGGCGAGGGCGAAGGGCCGTAGTCTCACGCGCTCAGTCTACGTGCGACCGCCGGTGGAGACCAGCCGCGGCCTCATGCTCAGTCGACCCCGATCCCTCGCTCTGCCCAGCGCAGCGCGACCATAAAGGTGTGAGCGACGCCGTTGTAGTAACCAGCGTTGCTCGGTCGGCCTCGCCCCTCGAGGATCGCGGCGGCGGCGGGGCTCTTGAGGTCGCCTCCCGCGGCGGCGTAGGCGGCGCCCGCGGTCGGGTCGTACGCGGCCTCGTCAGGGCGGACGCGCGCGGGCAGCGTCCAGTCGAAGCCGTAGCCGGGGATGATCTGCAGGTTGCTCTGACGGATCCGGAGCGCCGCCCCGAGCGTGAGTCCGAGGCGCCAGCCATCCATGAGCGCGGCGGAGGTCGCGGCGCGTGCGACCGCACGGGTCGATGTGTGGCCGCCGATGATCATCGTGAGCGTCGAGCGCGGGCGATAGGAGGTGTAGACGTCGAGGCTGAAGCGATCTTGGAGGCCGCGGTAGCGGACGCTCTCGGGGAGGATGGCGCTGTTGGGATCGAGGCCGACCAGGCTGAGCCGCTGGGTGCCCGGATCGCTGCAGCGTCGCACCCCCTTCGCTCCGTCGAGCGTGTCGGCGCAGAGGTCGATCCACGAGAGGTTGGTGTCGAGGCGCAGGAGGCGGCTCGGGCCGATCACAAACGAGGCGCCGATGGCCGCCTCTTGCGGCATCCGCTGGGTTAAGGAGGCGTTGATCTCCGTGACGACCGAGCAGCTCTGGACCTCGGTGTTGTCGGCGAGATCGCGGTCGTCTGGGCGGCAGACGATCGCGTCTCCGGCGAGCGTGATCTCGCCGCCGCGGAGGAGCGGGCGGGTCCGAAAGCGCGCGCCGAGGGTGATCCGATCGTTGACCTCGAAGGCGACGCCCAAGGTGAGCGCGAGGTCGAAGCCGGCGGCGCGTGTGGCGGTCTCCGGCAGCCAACGGGTGCGGCCGTTGAAGCCGAGGCGCTCGGCGCAGCGCGGGTTCTCGACGTAGTTGCAGCGGACCGCGGCCTCCGCGACGTGGGATCCGGCGATCACCGTGCTGTTGTCGTAGGCGAAGCGGCTGCGCAGGCGCGGGAAGTGGACGCCCAAGCCGAGGCGCAGGCGGCCGACGATGTCCCAAGCGACCGCGAGCGACAGATCCGTGCGGACGGTCGCGGCGCCGCCGTTGAGAGCGCACGCGCCGCCGCTCGCGCGTCCACAGAGGCCCGGCGGACGATCTGGCTCTGGGGCCAGATGATAGCGGAGCTGCGGGTGGCTGTCGAGGAGGTACGTGCTGCCGAGGTCGTAGATCGCCGCGCCGACGGCGAAGGGCTCGAGGTTGATGCTCGCGGCGGCGAAGTAGCCCGTTGTCGGGTTCAAGAGTGTGACGCGATCATCGAGATCGGCGCCGCCGACCCCGTCCTCGCCGGCGACATAGCGGCGGATCCAGCGGTGATCGAGGCCGAGATCGAAGGATCCGTGGTAGCGGGTCCCAGGCATGGTCGCGAGCATCGCCGGGTTGTGGTGGATCGCGGTGAGGGCGCGCGTCGCTGCGCCCTGAGGATCTGCACCGCCGAGGCGCGAGGCTTGCCCGGGGAAGGCCGCGGCCTCGCCTCCCAAGAGGAAAAAAAGGCCACAGGCCGCGGCCGCGCCCAGCACCGCCCAGGGCTCGCCGATGCGGCCGGGCGCTCTCGGGCGCTGTTGCATCGCCGCGAGGATACCCCCATCGTAGGCGTCGGCCGAGCCTTCTCGCTCGCGGAGTGTCCCCGTTGACCCTGCGCGGCGACGAATCTACGATGCGGGAGTCCCGCTCAAGGGCGGTTCGACCTCTCTGGACCCTGAAGTCGCGGGGGAACGCATGAGCAAGACGCTGCGTCAGTTTCAATGTCGAGATGATCTTTGGACCCGAATCGAGGCCGTCGCCAAGAAGAAGGGGATCACGCCGGATGATGTGATCCAGGCGGCGCTCCTCCAACTCTTTAAGGGCGGGGCGAAGAAGCGGGAAGAGACGACGCCTCCGCCGCCCACCCGGGCTTCGACCGCCGCGGCCGCGGCCGCTGCCGCAGCGCCGACGCCGAAGCCTGCGCCCGCGCCCGCGCCCGCCTCGCCGCCCCCTCCAGGGGCTGGCGCGAGCGCTGCTGCGACTGGGACTCGGCCGATCCCGAAGGGGTTGCCGCGGCCAAACGCGGCTCCTCCTCCTTCGGCCTCCTCGAGTCAGGCGCCGAAGCCGGCGATTCCTCGCCCGGCGACCTCAACGGCGCCGCGTCTGCCGCCGCCTGCGAGCGCCGCGCGGCCCGCTCAGCCGCAGCAGGCGCGTCCGCTCTACCTCGCGTTTGAAGGCAACTGGTACGTCGTAGACAAGGAAGAGTTCGTGATCGGCCGCGGCGCCAAGTACTCGGATCTGCCGATCAAAGACGCCAACATCTCGCGTCGTCACTGCGCGATCGTCCGTCGTGGCGGCGACTACTTCATCAAAGACCTCGGTAGCACCAACGGGATCGAGTTCGGCGGCGAGCGGGTCGACAACCACAAGATCCTCGAGGGCTCGGTCTACTACCTCTGCGAGCACGAGGTCCGGTTCTCATTCACCGCGCCAGCGTGAGCGCCTAGAGGCCCGCAGGCGGGGGGCCGATGACGAACCAAGCGAGGGTTACTCCGATCGACGCGCTCGCGCGGTTCTCGGCGCTCGTCCGCGGGGCCAGCGCGGAGAGCTTCGCTGGCGTCATGGCGGACGGGCTCGCTGCGGCGCTGCGCTCCGCCGCCCTCGCGCTGCTCGAAGATCCCGTGGTGGTGTCGCCGTGGCGCGAGCAGATCAATCACTTCATGGGCGGGCTCGATCGATTTGAAGAGCGCGGCGTCCATGATCGGTCGCGTGTGGTCGCTCATGGGCTGAGGATCGCCGCGGGGCTGCGCGCGCAGGCGCCCGTGATCCCTGCGCCGCGGGCGCCTGCGCGCGATCTCGGTCCGCCTCGCGCGGCGACGAGTATCGCGGGCTCCTCAGCGCGGGGGCGAACACGCGGGAGCGTGGAGGCGCCCGAGCCGAGCGCGCCGCGCGAGATGGCTGACCCGGGCGTCGTCCGTGAGCCGAAGGAGCGGATCACTTCGGCGACGGCACGGACGACCGGGGCGAATGGCGGCCTCACGACGTTGCCGGGGATCGGCGCGCGGACGGCAGAGCGGCTCGCGGCCCGGGGCGTCGAGACCATCGAGGACCTCGCCTATCTGTTGCCGAAGACCTACGAGGATCGACGCGAGCGTCGGCGCCTTAGCGATCTGCTGGACGGTGAGTTCGGCGTGGTTGAGGTCGTTGTGCTCGGCCTGCGCGAGGGCTTCTTTCGCGGCCGCTACCTCGCGACGCTCGAGGCTGAAGAGCGCTCTGAGGCGTCGTCGCTGCGGCTGAAGGCGCGCTGGTTTCACCGCGTAGGGGGGCTGTCGCAGCGGCTGGTGCCGGGCAGGACAGTCTGTCTGATCGGCCAGATGAAGCTCTACCGCGGTGAGGTCTCGATGGTCCACCCCGAGGTGCGTGATCTCGACGCGCCGGGGCCAGCGATCGCGGTGCGTTATCCAGACGTCGAGGGGGTCGGTGACGGGAGCTTGGCTCGCTACTGTCGGGCGGCGATCGGATCGCTGCGGGCCCCCGGATCCGGCTATGTCGACGCCCTGCCGCCAGAGCTGGCGGCGCGTCACGGCTTACCGGGTCAACTCGACGCGCTCGCGCTCCTCCATGAGCCCCCGCCGGAGATCTCGGCCGCGGAGCTGCGCGCGCTCTGCTCGGGGACGTCGGCCGCGCATCGTCGCCTCGCCTTCGACGAGTTCTTCTTCCTGCAGCTCGCGCTGCTGCGGCGACGCAGCCGCTGGCAGCGCTCGCCTTGCGCGCTGGGGCTGGTCCCCGAGGCGATGGCGAAGCGAGAGCGGCTCCGGGCGGCGGTGCCCTTCGAGCCGACCGGAGCGCAGTGGCGCTCGATCGCGGAGATCGAGGCGGACATGGCGGCAGGGCGGCCGATGTTGCGACTGCTGCAGGGCGATGTTGGCGCGGGCAAGACCTTGGTCGCGTTCGCGGCGTGTCAGGCGGTGATCGCGGCGGGGGGACAAGCGGCGATGATGGCGCCGACGGAGATCCTCGCGGAGCAGCACCTGCGCACGTTGACTCCGTGGTGTCGCGCGGCAGGAATACGCGTCGGCCTGCTCACGGGATCGACGCCGCGCGCGCAGCGAAGCAGCCTCCTGGCGCTGCTCGCCGGCGGAGAGCTCGACCTCGTGATCGGCACCCACGCGCTGATCGTCGAGGACGTGGGGTTTCGCCAGCTCGGCCTCGCGGTGGTCGACGAACAGCACCGCTTCGGGGTCGAACAGCGGGCGATCCTCCGCGATAAAGGCTCCACGCCGCACCTGCTGGTGATGACCGCGACGCCGATCCCACGCTCGCTGGCGCTGACGGCCTATGGTGAGCTCGATGTGTCGATCCTGGATGAGATGCCGCCGGGTCGCACGCCGCCGGTGACCTCGCTGCACGCCGGCAAGAGCGCGCTGGGCAAGGCGCGAGCGGCCCTGGCGGCGCTGGTTCGCCGCGGGATCCAGGCCTACGTCGTCTGCCCGCTGGTCGAGGCGAGCGAGGCGCTGGAGGTCAGCGACGTCGAGGCGACCGCGGGGGCCTTGCGCGAGCTGATGCCTGAGCAGACGATCGCGGTGATCCACGGGCGGATGGCTGGCCGCGATAAGGAGCTGGTGATGGCCCGCTTCCGCGCCGGCGAGGTGCAGATCCTGGTAGCGACGACGGTGATCGAGGTCGGGGTGGATGTCCCAACGGCCAGGGCGATCTTGATCGAGCACGCGGAGCGCTTCGGCCTCGCGCAGCTCCATCAGCTCCGCGGACGGGTCGGCCGCGGGGCGGAGGGGTCGTGGTGTCTGTTGCACACGGTGAGCCCGGCGAGCTCGGACGCGGGTGAGCGGCTGCAGGTGCTGGTCGAGACATCGGACGGGTTCCGTGTCGCAGAGCGGGATCTCGAGCTGCGCGGCCCCGGCGAGGTCTTTGGGGTCCGTCAATCGGGGGTCCCGAGGTTGCGCTACTACGGCTTCGCCGGGGAGGGATCGCGCCTGCTGGTGGCCGCTCGTGAGGCCGCGCAAGAGGTGCTCACGGCGGATCCCGAGCTCGCGCGACACCCCGAGCTGCGCGAGGAGCTGGGCCGTCGGCTCACTCGCCAGGCCGTGTTCTCGGGCGACGCGGGGTAGCCGGTCGCAGGGGTGGCCTGCCGCCGTGAATGCGCGTATCTGTGGGCGACCGAGGTCGAACGTGCCCATCTCAACCCCGCACTCCGCTCGTCTCAGCGCTCGTATGCTCCGCCCGCTCGCGTGGGCCGCGCTCGTCTACACGATCTTGGTGGTCCTCTTCGGCGCGTGGGTGCGGATCACCGGCTCAGGCGCGGGCTGCGGTCAACACTGGCCGACCTGCCACGGCGAGCTCGTGCCACGAGCGCCGTCCGCGGCGACGGTGATCGAGTTCACCCACCGCCTCAGCTCGGGGATCTATGGGCTGGTGATCGTGGCGCTGGTGGTCGTCGCGTTCCGAGGGCATGCGCGCGGGAGCTGGGCGCGGCGAGGGGCTGTGTTGGCGCTCTTGTTCACGATCACGGAGGCGCTGGTCGGCGCTCGGCTGGTGCTCTTCGGCTTGGTCGCGGACAATGACTCGGTCGATCGTGCGATCTGGATGGCGATCCATTTGATCAACACGTCGTTGCTCACGGGCGCGGTGGCGGTGACCTGCTGGGCGAGCGAGCTGCGGTCGCTTCGATCGATCGGAAGGACGGGGTGGTCGCTCGTCGGTGCGCTCGTCGCCCTCCTTCTGGTCGGGATCACTGGCGCCGTGACTGCGCTCGGCGACACGCTCTTTCCGGTGGTGGACGGCAGCGGCGTGGCGGCGACGATGAGCATGGATCACTCGCCGACCGCCCACTTCCTCCAGCGTCTGCGGGTGATGCACCCGATCTTGGCGGTCGGGGTCGCGCTCTATGTGCTGGTCGCCGTGCAGGCGGTCATGGATCGCCAGAAGCGGCCCGATGTGGCACTTTGGGCGCGTTGGACCGCGGGTTTGGTGATCGCTCAGGTAGCGGCGGGCGTGGTCAATATTTTGCTCTCTGCGCCGGGTTGGCTACAGATCATCCACCTGCTGCTGGCGAACGGGCTGTGGATCGCGTTGATCTTTTTGTCACTCTCGGCGTCATCGTCGGTCGTTCAACAGAGCGTTGACGCGCCGTAAGAGGCCGACGCGCCGCGTTTGATCGGAGAGCTCGGCGGAGGCCGCAATAGTTCTGGCTTCGCCGTCGGGCTGGTACATTGTCGCTCGCGACATGAACGATCATTCGAAGGCCCCGCGGCACCCCCCTCCAACTCGCGCTCTCCGACACGCGCGGGCGCTCTGTTTCTTCGTGCTCGCGCTCACCGCCGGCTGCGCCTCATACATCGATAAGGCGCGGACCGCCCGGGATGAGCGTGACTACGAGAAGGCGGAGTCGCTGTACCGGACCGCTATCGCCAAGGACCGCGAGGCGCTTGATCGCGAGCTCGCGCGCGAGGAGCTGGTCGCGATGATGATCCTCCGCGCGAAGGCGCGAGCGAAGGAGAACCCGCCCGCGGCGCTCGACATCTACACGGCGGCGATCGAGCTGTCGCCAGACGACGAAGAGGCGAAGGACGGGATCGGCCGCTTGCTCGCGTCGTTGGGCCGCGTCGATGAGGCGATCGCGGTGCTCGGCGGCGAGAAGTACGGCAAGTGCGACCTGTGTGAGCGCTACCTCGCAGTGCTCTTGGCGGCGCGCGCGAAGGGGCATGAGGATCGCAAGGACTACGACGCCGCGCTCGCGGACTATGGCCGCGCCCTGCAGCTCATCCCCGACCCGACGACGGCCTTCTCTGTGGCGAGGATCTACCGGATCCGCGGCGAGGATGAGGCGGCGGCCGCGGTGATCGAGGAGGCTGTGCCGCGGATCCGCCAGGATGACGAACAGGCGCAGGCTGCGTTCGTGAAGGTGCGCGAGGAGGCGGTGATGAAGGCGGCGGCCGTCGGCGACTTCGCGCTGATCGACCGCTACATGAGCATGTTCCCGCCGGGATCGGGGGGCGATGCTTGGTACTTCCTGCACCTCAAGGTCGCGCGCGAGCGTCGACGTCAGATGGATCTCGACGGAGCGATCAGGCAGGTCGCTCCGCTCCTCGGCGAGGATCACCGTCCGTCGATTAGCGAGAGCCGGCGGGCCGAGATCGAGCGCTTCTTGATCAGCTTGTACACGCTGAAAGGGGCGAACTTGCTCCGCGCAGGTCAGCCGGCTGAGGCCGACGTCGCGCTGGTGAAGGCGGGCGAGCTGGACCGCGAGGACGATGGGATCAAGCTGCTGCGGGCGCTGGCGCTCGCGGGTCAGGGCGATCTGGATCGCGCGATCCAGGTCGCGAAGGCGCTGCCAGAGGCGACGCGCGGGCACGGCGAGGTCGTGGCGATCCTCGAGTCGATGGTCGTCTTTGAGCGGCTCGCGGCGAATGACTTCGACGGGGCGAAGGCGGCGCTCGGGCGTGGACAAGCTGCCTTCGCTGATCAGCCGGAGATCCATGTCGCCGCCGCGGCGATCCTGGCGGTGACTCCGGTCCTCGGCCTGAGCAAGAAGGAGGCGGCGCTGCTGCGTAAGTCGGGGCTCGCGCGCTACGCTCAGGGGATCTTCCGCTACGGAGAGGCGCTCAGTGAGATCGCTTGGGCGAGCGAGCAGGCGAAGAACTTGGGCGAGAATTACCTCTTCCGTGGCCCCGGCGCGGTCGAGCGCGCGGAGTCGCTCGCTCGCTCGATCAGCGAGCGCTATCCCTTCGCCGTCGAGTTTAACGGCCAACCAACGACGGAGCTGACGCTACGGGTGAGCGAGGGGCGTAGCTTCGAGGCGAAGGTGAGCGGCCCTGGTGGCCTGGATGAGACGGTCGTGATCAGCGCGAGCGCTCCGGAGGCGCTGGTCGTGCGCGAGCCTGGTCTGGTGACGATCACGTACGAGCGGCAGAAGGTGGTCTTCCTCGCGGAGTCGTACACCGCGGTGACGGTGCGCCTGCCTTAGCGCGATCGCTTTGATTTCAGTAAACTGACGAGGTGCCGGGCTCGCCCTACCGGAGGATCCGCCCACTCGGTGAGGGCGCGGTGGGCGATGTGTACCTCTGCGTCGATGTCGAGGCCCGCCGCCTCGTGGTCGTGAAGTGGCTGCGGGCGGAGCTCTCGACGACCTCGGAGGCAGGGCGCCGCTTCCGCCGAGAGGCCGAGCTGATGGCGGGCGTGTCGCTGCCTGGGGTGATCAGGGTGGAGGAGTGGGGGGTCGATGACGTGGGCCGGACGTGGATGGCGATGGAGTTCGTCGATGGCCTCTCGCCGTCGTCGATCATCGCCACCGGTGATGGATGGTCGGCGCATCGCTTCCTCGACGGGGTGGCGCGTAGCCTCGATGAGCTGCACGGCGTCGGCGTGGTCCACCGCGATCTGAAGCCGGACAACGTGCTGCTTCGCTCATCGCTGCGCGGATGGGAGCCGGTGATCATCGACCTGGGGATCGCGAAGTGGCTGGCTCAAGAGACAGCGACCGCGACGGGATCTGTCTTCGGTACGCCCTATTACATGAGCCCGGAGCAGTTCCGCGACTCGAAGCACGTCGGGCCGGCCACGGATCGCTACGCGCTGGCGGTGATGGTGTTCGAGCTGCTCGCGGGGCGTCGGCCGTTCGAGGGGCGCTCGATCCCTGAGCTGTTGCGGCTGCACCTGGAGGCGCCTGTGCCGGCGTTGGCGATCCCGCGGCGCCTCGCGACCGGGATCTTGCACGAAGGAGCGTCGGCGAAGGTCCAACCGACCCCTCAGCTCGATGTCTTCATGCGCAAGGCGATGGCGAAGGAGCCGCGCCAGCGTTATCACAGCGGCGCCGAGCTGTCGGCGGAATTTCGGGCGGCGGCGCTCGCCGACGGGGTCTTTCACGAGGGCCCGCCGGAGCCGCTCTTTGACCCGCTCGATCGGCCCTGCCTAGAGGTGGCGATCGAGGGCGGCGCGAGCCAACGCTTTGATCTCCGCCACGGGCCGCTGGTGTTCGGTCGTCATGAGAGCTGCCAGGTGGTGCTCGCGTCGTCGCGGTTGAGCCGCTTCCACGCGTGTATCTACGTGCATCGCGGTCGGAAGTGGGTGGCCGACCTGATGAGCCAGAATGGGACCTTCCTCGACGGCGCTCGGCTGACCTCGGGCGTGGCGGTGCCGCTGCCGCGGGGGGAGCAGCCGGCGCGGCTCTCGCTCTATAATCGCGAGGTGACGATCCAGGCGCTCCCAGGGTGAGGCGATGAGCGGGCGCGTCGCGTCGATGTGGCTCTTTGGCCCGGCGTTGTTGTGGGGCGCCGCGGCGATCGCGGGCCTGTGCGCGACGATCGTGGATGATACGGCGTGGTCGACGATCGATCGTACGGCGAGCGTGGTGGTGCGCTCGGAGACCTGCGCGGGCTGTCACCCGGTCGAGCACCGGAGCTGGCGCGCCTCCTATCACCGGACGATGACGCAGCGGGCAGAGGGGGCGGCGATCCTCGCGCCCTTCGCCGGTGAGTCGCTCGAGTACCTCGGCTTTCGCGCGACGATGACTCGGAGCGAGCGTGGTGCTCCGCACGTGAGGATCACGCGGAGCGATGCGGCTCCGGCGCTCCTCGACGTCGACGTGGTGATGACGGTGGGGAGCCATCGATATCAGCAATTTTTGGCGCGCATCGATCGCGGCGGCGGGCCTGAGGATGTGTGGCGGCTGCCTGTGGCCTGGCACCTGGGCGAGGAGCGCTGGATCCACTTGAACGCGGCCTTTCTGGAGCCTGAAGGGGCGCGCGGCGAGGAGGCGGACTACATGCGGCACTTCAGCCGCTGGAATGACAACTGCGTTCTCTGCCACAACACGGCGCCGCGGCCTGGATTGGGCGAGGACGGGCGCTTCAACACGGAGGTCGGTGAGCTGGGCATCGCGTGTGAGGCGTGCCATGGGCCGGCGAGCGCGCACGCGGAGCGTCACTCGAACCCGCTTCGTCGTCTGCTCGCTGGGGTCGCTGATGCCGGCGCGTCAGGCGACGGATCGATCGCGGCTCCTAGTCGGCTGTCGCCCGCGCTGGAGAGCGCGATCTGCGGGCGTTGCCATGGCAATCGGATCGCGAAGGACGTCGGCGCGGTGCTGCGTGAGGGGGATGGCTTCCTGCCGGGTACCGATCTGGGGGCCTCCTCGCGGCCGATCTTCGCCTGGTCGACGCTGGGTGATCCGCCCCAGGCTCCCTTTGGCGAGCGCTTCTGGCCGGACGGTACGCCGCGGTTGAGCGCGTATGAGTATCAAGGGCTGCTGCTCTCGCCTTGTTATGCGGACGGCGCCGTAGGTGGGCTCGGCTGCGGCGAGTGCCACACGATGCACGGCGAAGAGCCATCGATGCAAGTGCGCCAGGATCGGCGCGGGGACGCGGCGTGCCGCGCTTGTCACGATGACGCGGCAGTGCCGCAGGGGCACGGCGGACACCGCGGGATCACATGCATGGACTGCCACATGCCGCGGACGACGTACGGGCTGGTGGACGGGATGATCAGCCATCGGATCACATCCCCAGATCCGGCCGCGTGGATCGGCCGCGATGATCAGCCGGACGCGTGCACGCTCTGCCATGTCGATCGGTCGCGGGTGTGGGCGGCTCGTTCGCTGCGAGCGCTGAAGCTCTCGGGTAGCGCGATCGCGGCGGAGAGGGCGGCAGAGGAGGAGTCGTGGGCGTCGCGGGCGCTGCTGGATCTCTACGCCGGTGACCCGATCCAGCGGGCGTTGGCGGCGCACGCGATCGCCCGTGAGGCCGCGCCGGTCTCCCCATCGCTGCGCCTGAGCTGGTTAGTCGACGCGCTCGAGGACGAGTACCCGGCGATCCGGATCTTCGCGCTGCGCGGGCTGCGTACGCTGAGCGAGCGCGCCGGACGTGATGATCTCAGGGGGCTGCTCGCCGCGTATGACTTCCTCGGTGAGGTGGATATGAGGGTCGCGGCGGTTGATGCGATCCGTCGAGCGATCGGGCCGGGGCCGCTGGCTGCTCACCCTGAGCGGGTAGAGCGGCTGATCGCGGCGCAAGAGCGGCAGATCGTGTGGATCGGCGAGTGAAGGTTGGTGCTGTGGCCGCTGAATTCGGCTAGCTTGGCGGTATGAGCGCCGAGACGCACCTGCGGCGGGCGATCGTCGTGATCGCGGTCTTCCTCGCGGTGGGGCTGTGGTTGGAGGCGATGTACGGGCTGCGTCTGCGCGGGTGGGTGGATGATCCGATCCGGCGCGAGTTCCTGCGCCTAGGCCACGCGCACGGCGGGCTGCTGGGGCTGGTGAATGTCGCGATCGCGTGGGCGTTGGAGCGCTTGGCGACGCCAGCGCTGTGGGCGAGTCGGATCCGGGCAGCGGCGCTGGGAGGCGCCCTGTTGGTCGGCCTAGGCTTCGTGGGCGGGGGGATGTGGCACGGGCCGACGGATCCTGGCCCGCTGATCCTGGCGGTGCCAGCGGGCGCGTTCATGGCGCTGGCGTCGCTCGTGGCGCTGGCGTTGGTGCGCCCAAGCGATCGCTAGTGGTCGCCTCAGAGCAGCGGCGAGAGCAGGCGCGCTGCGGCCTCTCCGAGGCGGTGGGGGAGGCTGAGGCGGCTGCGCTGGACCGGGCGGATCTCGACCGAGTGCGGGAGGTGGGCGCTGAAGATCTCCGCGAGTTGGGCGCTGACGATGGGATCGTAGAACATCGCCGTGACCTCGTAGTTGAGATAGAAGGAGCGAATATCCATGTTGGCTGAGCCGACCGCCGCGACATGATCGTCGATGGTCATACATTTTGCGTGGAGCATGCCGAGCTGATACTCAAAGATTCGGCAGCCGGCCGCGAGCAGCTCGTCGTAGTAGGAACGAGCTGCCCAGCTCACGAGCCGCGCGTCGTTGTTCGTCGGCGATGGGACGAGGATCCGCACGTCGACGCCGCGCCAAGCGGCGGTCACGAGCGCGAGCATGAGAGGCTCGTCAGGGACAAAGTAAGGGGTGGCGATCCAGCAGATCCGCTGAGCGACGGCGATCGCGGCGGTGAACTGCGCGGCGATGGTGTGGGTGCTGGGGAGGTCTGGACCGCTCGGGATGATCTGGACGAGGGGCCCGGTCGAACGACGCTGCGGCGCGGTGTAGAGCGCGCGGAGGCCGAGACGTTGGGCGATCTGGGGGTCTGCAGGGTCGTAGCCGACCGCCTCGCCGCGGGCGCTGATCCAGTCCTCGAGGAAGATCGCGTCGAGACCGAGGACAGCGTTGCCCTCGACGCGCACCTGAAGATCGTCCCAACGCCGGCCGTCGGGGGCGCTGCTGAGGTATTCATCGCCGATGTTGAGGCCGCCGGTGAAGCCGATCGCGCCGTCGATGGTGAGGATCTTGCGGTGATTGCGGAAGTTGAGCCGCGAGCGGCGCAGGCGCAGGTGCAGGCGTAGGGGCGCGAAGGCGACGACCTCGCCTCCCGCCTCGCGAAGGCGGCGGAGGAGGTGGCCGCTGCCGAGCGAGCCGAAGTCGTCGTAGAGCAGGCGGACGTCGACGCCAGCGCGCGCGCGCTCGCAGAGGAGGTCGATCCAGCGGCGACCGGTTTCGTCGTCGCGCCAGATGTAGAACTCGAGGCAGATCGCGCGGGTGGCCGCTCGGATCGCCTCTTCCATCGCGGCGAAGGCCTCAGCGGGGCTCGCGTAGAGTTGGACCCGCTCGCAGCGGCGCAGCGGCGCAGCGGCGGTGCGCAGCGCGAGATGGACGAGGCCTCGTTGTGGTGCGGGGAGATCGTCGGGGCAGATCTCCATGGAGGCGAGGCCGCGAGTGGCGTCGATAGGGCGGATCCACCGGCGCTCTCGATGGCGGAGGCGACGGGCGACGCGGCGGCGGCTAACCAAGAAATAAAGGACGAGGCCGACGACTGGCAGGAGGATCAGGGCGAGGATCCACGCCAAGGTAGAAGAGGGGCGGCGACGCTCGAGCATCACGATCGCGGTGATGACGATCGCGTAGAGGACAAAGGCGATCTCGATCCACCAGCGCGGCACGTCGAGGAAGCCTTGCACAGCGCGAGCATAGCGCCTGGTGGGGGCGGTATAGTCGGGGCATGGCCGCAATCTCTTCTCCGTCTGATGCCCTGAGCGAGCCGCTTCGGCCGCAGAACCCCGCGAATGGGGCGCCGCTGGCGGCGGTAGCTTGCTCGACGCCAGCGGAGATCGAGGGCTCGATCAGCCGCGCTCAGGCCGCTCAAGCAGCGTGGTGGCGGCGGGGGATCGATGGGCGGATCGCGGCGCTCGAGGGCTTCGCGCGGCGGCTGGCCGATCCGGCCTTTGAGGCGCGGCTCTCCCGTCAGATCAGCGAGGAGATGGGCAAGCCGATCCGCGAGGCGCGGTCGGAGGTGCGTAACGTCGGGCGCCGCCTCGAGACGTTCGGGGAGCGGGCGAGGATCGCCCTCGCCGATGAGATCAGTCGGGAGGGGGGGATCGAGGTCCGTGTGCGGCAGGCTCCGCTCGGGGTGGTCGCGGTGATCGCTCCCTGGAACTATCCGGTGGCGACGCCCACGAACTTGATCTTGTCGGCGCTGCTGGTCGGAAACACGGCGGTGTTCAAGCCGTCCGAGCTGACGCCGCACACTGGCGCGCTGTTGCATGAGGCGCTCGCGGAGGCGCTACCGGAGGGGGTCTGCGGGCTCGTACAAGGGCGCGGGGAGGTCGGTGCGGCCCTGGTCGCAGGTGATGTCCAGTTGATCGCGTTCACAGGGTCGATCGCGACAGGGCAGGCGATCATGCGGGCGGCGTCGTTCGGGGTGAAGAGGCTGGTGCTCGAGCTCGGGGGCAAGGACCCGATGATCGTGCTTCCCGGCGCGGATCTTGAGGCGGCTGCGAGCTACGCGGCGATCGAGTCGGTTCGAAACTCGGGTCAAGCGTGCGTCAGCGTCGAGCGAGTGATCGTCGCGCGTTCGTTGGCTGAACCATTCGCGGCGCGAGTCGCGACGCTCGTGAAGGGGATGCTCGTGGGAGATCCGCTCGATGAACACACGGACCTGGGACCGCTGGCGAGCCAGGCTCAACGCGCGCATGTGCTCTCGCAGCTCGAGGACGCGCGCGCGAAGGGGGCGACATTTCTGGTCGAGGGGCGCGCGAGCGCGGCGGGTTTCTTCTTGGAGCCGTCGGTGGTGCTCGGGGTGACGACCGAGATGTTGCTCGCGCGCGAAGAGACCTTCGGCCCGGTGGTTTCGATCGAGATCGCCGAGAGCGCAGAACACGCGCTCGCGCTGGCAAATGGCACCATCTACGGGCTCGGCGCGAGTATTTGGGGGGCACCCGGGCCCGCACTCGACGCGCTCGCGGAGCGTATCGAGGCGGGAATGATAGGGATCAACCGCGGGCTCAGCACCGCGGCAGGCGGCCCGTGGGTCGGTTGGAAGCGCTCTGGCTTGGGATTCACGCGCAGCGTGGCGGGTATGCGCAGCTTCCTCCAACCACAGGGGCTCGCCAAAAATGTGCCCAGAGAGTGAGTTTTGTCGCATTATTTAGAGGGGGCTCCTGCTCTCGCTCGTTTACGCACGGGCGATCGCGCTCTGGTACTATTTCGCTCATGGGACTGCTGGCGGATATCTTGGACCGCTTCGCCGCGGACGAGCCCTGCGAAGTGTTGGTGGCGACGGAGCGACCGCTCACGATCGTCATCGGTAGCGATCTTCGGATGGTCGCAGGCGTTGTCTCAGACGATGACGTCTACGCAGCCCTCGGTGAGCTGCTCACGCCGACGCAGCAGGCCGAGCTGATCGTCGCGCGCCGGGTCGAGTTTGAGCTGACGACGGGCGCGCAACCGTGGCGTGTGATCGCCGAGACCGCGACGGATGAGATCATCATCCGCGCTTCGCCGCAGGGCTCGCAAGACGGGTTGGGGGCGGACGAAGTCGTGGTGATCTTCCCGGATGCTTGGGGGAATGAGGAGCGCGGCGAGGTGATCGAGGTCGACATCGACGTCGGAGATCTCGAGCCGCGCGGTGACGAGGCGGCGCCGCCGATCCACCTGCCAAGCGCGCGACGGGCGCGGGCGCGGGCGGCCGCGCTGGCGAGGGGAAGGCCGCATGAGCCGCGTAGCCTGGGTGTCGCGGTCGAGCGCGGGACGATCTGTTTCCTCCACTGGGGGATCGGCTTGGGAGCATCGATCGGCAGGAACATTCACCCGTCGGTGCTGGTGATCGGAGAAGGTGACGCTCCGACCTCCACCGCCGCGGCAGTGGAGTCGTTGGCAGAGGACGGGGTGATCGTCGTCGCTGTCGAGGATCCGAGCGCGTGGTTGCCGTGGATCCTGCGCCGCGCCGAGGAGGGCCGGAGGATCTTGATCGAGACTCGGGCGATGACGCATGAAGGAGCGCGACGCGTATTGCTCGGCGTCGCCGCGTCATCGCGCGCGGAGGCGTGGTTGGACGGCCTCGACGTCACGAGCGCCGAACTGCGCGATGGCTCTTGGAGCGTCGTCGCTTAAGAGGGCAGCTAGCCCTCGTCGTCGCTCTCTTCGGGCTTCCCTCCCTCTTGGAGGATCTGCTGGTAGAGCTCCTCGCGGTAGACCGCTAGCCCCTGTGGCGCAGAGATCCCGAGGCGAACTTGGCGGCCTCTGATCTCTCGGACCACGATCTCGATGTCGTCTCCGATGCGAATCTTTTGGCCGACCTTGCGAGTGAGCGTCAACATTTTGCCCTCCTTGGCGAGCGCGATCATCACGAGCTGCAGGGCGGCGATCGTGTCGCTTGCACACTAGCTTCCTCGTGAAGCGGGCATCTGTGCAAGCAGAGAATGTCGCGCCAAAACGCGCGCATTTCCTTCGATCACTCGTCGCAGAGCGAGCGCTCCCTCGCGGCTTCGGCCTCAGAGAGCGCGAGCTCGGCGAGGTCACAGTGGATGGTCGGGATGAAGGGGTTGATCCGGATCGCCCGCGATAGTGCCGCGCGTGCGCCCTCGCGATCGCCGAGGCGGAGGCGCGCGCGGCCCTGTGCGGCCGCGAGGATCGGCTGCTCAGGATCATCCGACGCGGCGAGATCGAGGTGCGGCAACGCCCTCTCCGGTTGACCGACGCTCAGGTAGAGTTCCCCGAGTCGACGCGCGAGCTTGGGATCCTTGCGCGCTTGAGGATCGGCGCTGCGGGATCGTTCGTACTCTTGGATCGCGGCGCGTGTGTGGCCGCGGAGGGTGAGCAGGACGCCGAGGCGTGCGTGCTGGCGTGCACGACCGCCACCGAGGTGGGAGAAGATGTCGCCCAGAAGCGACGGATCGGCTGTGTTCGCATCATCATCAGGATCACGGAAGCGGCGCTGACGAAGAGGCGTCTCTCGGCCGGCGGCTCCGGCGGTGCGACGCTTCATCTCTCCCGCCCAGTTGGCCATGAAGTGATCAAAGGTGTCGCCCCAAGCGATCCCTAGCGCGTCCTCGGCGGTGTCGCCGGCCGCGACTCGATCGAGGATCCTTGTGATCCCCGCCGGACCTCGTCGCTCAAGAATGAACGTCAGCATCGTCTGGACCTCGGCGTAAGCGAGCGCCGCGCGCTCCTGCGAGGGGAGCATGGCGATCGAGGGCGACATCTCAGCGAGAGTGACGAGCGTGCCCCGATCGAGGGCGCGCGCGAGCAGGCGCGCCGCCGCGGGGTCGAGCTCAGCGGGCCCGTGGCTGCGCCACCGCTCCTCGAAGAGCTTGGCGAGGCCCTCCTGTAGCCACACCGGCGCGAGGTTACGGGTCCGTAGGGTGACGAGGTAGTGAACGTACTCGTGGACAGCGGTGTCGAGCCACGGGTAGCCGTGGAGGAGCACGCGAGGGCTCGTCATCACGATGCGGCGGTACTTGGTCACCCCGATCGTGCCGGTCGTATAGATGTTGTCGAGGGTCAAGGTCGTGACCAGCGCGAGCTTGGCCGGGTCGTCGAGGATCTCGACCCGTACTGGGTGATCCGGGGTGACCCCGAGGTCGTCGGCGAGCGCGACGCGGGCGGCACTCATCGCTTGGAACAGATAAGGGGCGATGATCGTGTCCTTGGGATCCGCGAACACGGCGATGACGCTGCGATCGGGGCTCACGAGGGTGATCGCTCGGGCGAGTGCTCGTTGGGCGCCGCGGGCGAGCGCGAGGTAGTGGCGCGCTTCAACGGCGATCGCCGCGTCTCGGTCGAGGTGGTCGCTTGCGAGCGCGCGAGTCAGGAGATCTTCAGCTCGCGCGTAGTCGGCCTCATAGACGGCGAGCACGCCCTCTTTGATCTGACGATCTGTCCCTTGAGGCAGTAGCGAGACACTGACGCTGGCGCGCGTAAGATCCCAGGCTGATATGTCAGCGTCGATGTCGGAGAGCGCAGGCGGAGAGGCGCTCGCGTCGCCGCTCGTGACCACGTAAAGGAGCGCTAGAGCCTTGAGCCATCTCATCTCAGGAGCTCCTCGTAGTAGCGCTTCACCGGTGAGGTGAAGGCGCCCGGCGGCGCCTCGCGCATGGCGTCGAGGAGCTGATCGCGGAGGCTGCGATCCCGCTCGCTCTCGGTCGAGGCTGGCGCTCCTGCGGGCCCTGAAGGCGGCGGTGAGGCGCTACGCAGGCTCTCGATCGCGCGCTTGAGATCGGCGAGGGCGCGCTCTTGTGCTTCGAGGGCGCCTTCGCTCGCGCTCTCGTCGAGGAGGTCGCGGCCCGACTCCATAGCCTCGACAGCGGCGCGGAGGGATTGTTTGCCTGGGTCGGGGAGCTGTTGAACCCCGGGGTCGTCGAGGACCGCTGCGCTGCGATCGCGGAGGGCAGATTGACGACGTGCGAGCTCGTCGAGGCGCATTTGTGCGGCGGCGTCGAAGATCTCGCGCGGCGCAGGGAGTGCGGTGCGGAGCTCGTTCGCGAGGCGGTCGGCGCGATCGACGAGCGATCGGAGCGGCTTCGCTTCGTCCTCATCTTGGGCGCCTGCGAGGGCGCGCGAGAGAGCGGCGGCGGCGGCGGCGGCGGCCTCGTAGGCGTCGAGGTCATCGCTCGCGCTACTGACACGATCGAGCCCCTCCTTGGCGTCTCCGAGGGCGTCCCGGCCGCGGCGGCTGAGGCGGGCGTCGTTGATCGCCTCGAGGCTGCGGCGCAGCGCCTCCGCATGCTTGCGCTGGGGCTGCTGACGATCGGCCGTCGACGTGCCCTTGCGCGCCGCAGAGCGCCAGAGCTGGTGGATGGCATTGGTGTCAGCGCGGAGGCTGCGCTCTTCATCTTGGATCCGGCTCAGATCGCGGAGCAACGCCATTCGCGCGCGCTCCTCGGGCGTGAGGCGAGGGCTCGCCCCGTCAGCGAGTCGATCGTGGACGCTGCTCCGGAGTTGACGCAACTCGTCGAGGGCACCGCGAGCCTGCTCAAGGGCGCCTGCGATGTCGCCGCGACGGAGGCGCTCTGTCAGCTCTTGATGATCCATTCTGGCGTGCATGCTCCGCAGCGCGTCGAGGTTGATGTAGTCGCTTCCGACCTCTTTTTGGAGTCGCGCGCGGGCCTCGGCGATCTTGCGGAGATCGTCGCGGATCCGCTGCTGCATCTGGGAGATCTCTGGCTCGACGGTGTGGTCGCCCGCTCGCAGCCGCTCGAGGAGCTCGATGAGGCGTTCTTGGGCGGTCATGAGGCGGTCGGTGAGCAGATCGATGCGGTCGATGTGGAGATCGTCGACGATGTCGTCGAGGCGGATGATCTCGTCCTCGAGCTGCTGGATCTGCCGAGGATGAACGCCAGCGAGCGCTGCGAGGGTCGCCCTGAGTCGGGCGGGCGCGCCGGCCTCCGCCCCCGGCGGGAAGCGCTCGTGGATCTCGGACTCGGCGCGGTGGAGGGCGAAGAGACGGCGGTGGATCCCCGCAAGCGTGGCGGCATCGCGCTCGCGCGTGAGCGGATCGACCGTCACTTGATCGATGATCTGAGCGAGACTTTCGAGCAACTCAGCGGCCTCTTGATGGAGCGCGCGAGCCTCTTCGATCGGCGACGCCGCGCCGTCTGTCGCGGGGCTACGGCGGAACGATGCGGCGAGCAGACGGTGAGCGAGGTGATCGATGGCCTCGTCACGGATCGATTGGAGATCGACCAGATTGGCGGCGTGTACGCTCTCTCGGTCGCGCACGTTGAGCCGGAGATGGGTTGATTCGGCGATCTTGCCCGGCGAAGCGAGGGGGAGAGAGAGCCTAAGTCCTGGGTCGTTGTCGCGGATTTCGAGCCAGAATTCTAGCGAATCACGGGCAGCGAGCGGAACAGACGAGAGGTCCCACGTGTGTCGGCCTGACCACTGACGCGCCCCTGCGGGCGGTGGGCCGAGCTCGACGCGTAGGGGCTCGCCCTCGCCGGTGGTGTAGATGAGGGTGAGTTTGGTGATGCCGAAGTCGTCGCGCGCTCGAAAGCGGAGCTCGACGAGCTCGATTTCGCTCACATCGAGCTGGTGAGTGGCTAGCGGGAGGAGTTCGATCTCGGGTGGCGCGTCTGGCTCGATCTCGATGCTGGCCCCGGCAGAGCGGCGGATTGTTCCGTTGCTGTCGGTCGCGAGGAGACTCCAGGCGTTCGCTTCGGAGATGACGATCGAGCCGCGCCAGCGCGACCCTCCTTCGCGCTGGAGCGGAGCCGTGGTGCCCGTCGTCGAGTGCTGGTGGCTGTCTCTTAGGTCATAGTTCGCGTCGATCTCGATCGAGTCGAGAGGTATACGGGCCTCGATGTCGACGGTCATGCGAGTGCCTGCGGGGACGCGTAGCGCGCCGCTTGAGTTGATGAGCTCCTTGGCGGGCCGTCGCGTGTGTTCCGGGAAATCGAGTTGAAGGGTGAGCGCGGACCATAGTGGCTCGGGCGGTGAGGGCGGCCGGATGTCCTGCGCAGCGAGGAGGGCGTTGACGCCGCTGCGATACCAGGGGGAGAACTGGTAGCCGAGCGCGACGGTGGCGATCAGAGGGAGCGTGATGAGCCATGCCCGTGTCCGGGATGGTACTGCGGCGTCAGTTGGCCGGATCAACTGGCGCTCGACCCGGCGGATGTACTCCTCGGCTAACTCTCGGGATGGGTTGGTCGCAGCCCGAGGACTCTCGAGGAGGTCAGCTAGCTCGATGGCCGCGAGGGTCTCAGCGCGGAACGATCGTGCAGGGGCGTTGGCGCGCGTGGTGAGGGTGCGTGCGGTGGCCGCGAGGTCACGGAAGGCGTGGTATGCGCGACGGCCGCGCATGGCCGCGGCGATGGCGAGCGCTATCGGAATGAGGGTGGAACTTGCTCTGCAAAGGAGGTCTCCACGTCCGCTCATGGCCGCCAAAATTGCCGCGATCGCTACGGTCGTCGCGCTGAGGGCGAGCGCGCAACCTGCCCATGCGGCGAAGTCCCGACGCAGTGATATCATGCGCGTCCGGGCCAGAAACCGGTGCAGGTGGGAGAAGTGGGACACGCCGATGGATATAACTCTCGCGGTAGCCGCCGTCACCGCGCGAAGGTCGCCGGTGTGGGCTCCGTCCCAGCCTCGCGAACGACCCTCATCACTACTGGAATTGTGCGCGTTTCGCGCCCTGAATAAGGCGCCGCAGCGCACGTCGAAGGGACGAAGAAGAACGTGGTTTCTCCGGACGCCGACGACCTAACACTGGTCGAAGCCTGTCGCAGCGGCGACAGGAACGCTTTCAAGATCTTAATGCAGCGGTACCAGCGAAAGGTCTATTCGGTGGCATTTGGCCTTCTCCGCAACCAGGAGGACGCCTTGGACGTCGTCCAAGAGAGCTTCATCAAGGTCCACCGGTACCTCGCGAACTTCGAAGGCAATTCGAGCTTCTACACCTGGCTCTACCGGATCGTCACGAACCTCTGTATCGACCATATGCGCAAGAACAAGCGGTACAAGGCGTTCGAGTTCGACGACTCACTGCGCCACGATGAGAAGGCTGATTCAGCGAGTGATGCTGATATCCGTCCTCTTTCGGGGCTCGGTGATCCCGCGCAGATGTTGCATCGCCGCGAGATCCTCGACGCCTTTCAGAATGGCCTCGCTTGCCTGAGCGATAAGCACCGCGCGGTGATCGTGATGCGGGAGCTTGAAGGCTTCTCGTACGAAGAGATGGCCAAGGCCATGGGCTGCTCGAAGGGGACGATCATGAGCCGGCTCTTCCATGCGCGGCGAAACATGCAACGGCATCTCACGGAACGGTTGGGATACATGCCGTCCGAGGTGGTGAGCGACAGCGACGGGGAGTCGCTCGGGGCTGTAGAGGCGGTGATGCCATGAGAGAGCTTGACCATGAGCGCGTGACAAAATTGCATGCCTACTTTGACGGAGAGGTAAGCGCTGCGGAGCGCCAGCAGATCGAGGCCGAAGTAGGGGCCGATGAGCAGGCGAGCTCGGTGCTGGCGGATCTCAAGCTGCTGCGGGGGGTTGCAGTCGCTAGCTTTGATGCTGAGGCGGCTCGTGTGCCCGAAGCCCGGTTTGAGCAGATCTGGGATGAGATCGATCGGACGCTCGAGCGTGACCGCCGCCTCCAGCGTGCGGCAGAGACGAACGTGTCGGTGTGGAGCCGTGTGGTCGCGTTCGTGCGTCCGCGGTGGGTGCCGGCGGTGGCGCTCGCCGGAGTAGCGGCTGCGTTGACGCTCTATGTCACTCAAGACGGTGGGCCCGATGAGCGATCGAGTGGCGCCGCAGTCGTCGCGTCCAAGGAGGCTCAGGCCCTGACAGATGTGAGCGCGGCTCCAGCCGCTGTCGAGCTGCCTATACAAAATGAGGCAGAGATCGAGCGCATCGAGTTCGGCGGGCGGAGCGGACGCATCGATCAGATCCACGGCAAGAACGGGAAGACGACGACGGTGATCTGGTTCACCGAGGATGATCCGACCGAGAATAGTGAGCGTTCGCTATGAAGTACTCTACGTCGATGTTTCATTGGATCCTGGCCTCGGAGCTCGCGACCTCTGGCTTCGCGCTCGCGCTCGGCTCGGTGCTGCTCCTCGCGCCTGAAGACGCGCGTGCGGATGTCTCAGGGGCAAATTGTCAGATCTACACGGTGCTCGCGATGAAGACCGGGGATGGCTCGATCCCGCCAGATCTCGAGTTCATCGGCGATCAGCTGCGCGATGACGGGTTTGCTGCGTTCAAGGGCTTTCGCTTGCTCGAGAGCCGAGCACTGGAGCTCAAGCTTGGCGCGACGGGGGTCGCAGACATGAGTTCGGGACATCGGCTCCAACTCACGCTCCTCGGCGCTGAACAGACGCGGCTCAAGCTGCGAGCGACGTTGCAGGCGGGTGACAAGAAGCTGGTCGATACCGACTATAAGATCGAGGACGCAGGGATTTTGTTGCTCGGCGGCGTGCGGCACCCCGATGGCAAGATCTTCTTCGCGATCCAGTGTCGCGGCGTACTCTAGGTCGGTGCGCTAGAGCGCGGCCCCGAGCGGCGCATCTGTCGGCGTTCTTTGTCCGATCACTGCGTTGTGGGTAAGCTTGCGGCGCGCCCATGAAGGATTCGCTAGGCCCAAGTCGTAGTCGAGCGTCTCGTCGATGGTTGTACGTCTTGGTCGGGGCCTCGTCGCTCGTGGTGGCGGTCGGTGCCGCCGTCCTGACCTTCCCTCAGTGGGGGCGCGGCCTACTTCGGGAGGCGATCGTCGAGCGGATGGCTGCACGAATCGGCGGTGAGGCCGCGCTTGAGAGCGTAGAGATCGAGTTCGGTCGGGTCGTGCTCCATGGTTTGACGGTCCACTTCGGCGCGGAAGGTCGTGTCACTCTGAGGCGCGTCGATGTGCTGCTTGACGAGGCCGCTCTCTGGGATCGTCGCGTCGAGGTGGTGGAGGTGAGCGCAGGAGGAGGCTATCTGGGCGGCTCAGAGTCGGATCTGCAATCCGCCCTCGATCGGTTGCGCCGTCGAGGTGAGGGAGGAGCCTCGCGGATCAAGCTGCGCCCACGAGTGCTCGCGGTGGAGGACCTTCACGTTGAACTTTCGAGCGCGCGAGCAGGAGGTATCTCGTTGCGCGGGCGCTTGGATGCAACGGTGGACATGGAGAAGATGACCGGAGACCTTCGTGGTTCGGCGATCGAGCTCACGACGGGGGACCGAGGCTTGACCGTGGATACGGTTAGGCTGGCGTTGTCGGGTTCGCGAGCGCAGGATGGACCGTTGAAGATCTCGTTCCCGGTGGAGCTCGAGCTAGGCGGCGCGGCGATGCAGATGACGCCTGAGATCTCGATCGCCGGCGCTAAGGGGACCGTCACGCTCGTGGATAGCGACGCAGCCGCGCTCTCGATCGATCTTCGTGGAGGCTTCGCTGGAGGAGATCAAGCGTCGGAGGTCGGCGATCTCTGGTCGATCCGAGGTGATCTTCGCCGAGACTTCAGCTCTGGACATGTGGCGCTCGAGATGGCGGCTTTCGAGCTCGGGAAGGTCCCTCAAGTGCTTGATCGTCTGCCGCTGGTCAGCTCCGAGACGGCGACGGTGGGCGGCACCATGCGCCTAGACTTCGAGGATGGAAAGATCGAAGCGGCCGGCGAGGTCGACGTACGTGGTTTGAACATCAACCATCCGATGCTCGCAAGTGAGGTCGTTCGCGATGTCGGGTTCTCACTCGAGCTCGCGGCGGCGATCGATCCTGCAAATTCGGCGCTTACCCTGGCGCGTGCTGTTGTTCGACGTGATGCGGTCGCGGTGGAGCTCGACGGCGAGTTGGTCCACCCGAGCGAACTCGCGGGGCGGCGTTATCGCCTGCACGTGCGAGTCCCTTCGGTGCCCTGCAAAGACGTGTTGGCGGCGATTCCTGTCGAGTTGGCGTCGAGCCTCCAAGGCTTCGAGTTGGCCGGAAAATTTGAGATGGATGTCGAGGCTAACGTTGAACTCGCGGCGCTCGATCGCGTGCGGCTCGGCGGGAAGGTTGGGATCGACTCGTGTGTCGTCAAGGAGGCGCCGCCGCGGGTCGCGGCGAGCCGCCTCAACGGTCCTTTCACCCATCGCGCGGTGATGCGCGACGGGCAAGAGCGCGTGGTCGAACTGCACCCAGGATCGGGGACGTTCACCGGCTTCGCTGAGATCTCGCCGTTCATGACGGCCGCGGTCTTGACCACGGAGGACGGCGGCTTCTGGCGCCACAAGGGGTTCTTGCCGACGCAGTTCGAGGCGGCCCTTCGGCGTAACGTAGAGGCTGGTCGGATCCGCTTGGGCGCGTCGACGATCTCGATGCAGATGGTGAAGAACGTGCTCCTCAGCCATGAGCGCACGCTCGCTCGAAAATTTCAGGAGATGTTCCTGACTTGGTACGTCGAGCGCGCGCTCTCGAAGGAGCGAATCATGGAGATCTACCTGAACGTGGTTGAGTTCGGGCCGGGGATCTACGGGGTGACGCGGGCCTCGGCGCACTATTTTGGAAAGAAACCTGGCGAGCTGACCCCGCCTGAGGCTGCGTACCTCGCGTTGATGCTGCCGACTCCGGTGAGGCGGCATGTGTACTACTGTGAGGGCGCGCTCGACTCGAAATTCCGAACCAAACATCGACGGATCCTCGCCTACATGAACGAGCGAGGCCGCTTGGATGACGAAACCTACGCGGCCTGGAAGGAGGTCGAAATTGTTTTTGATCGGCGGGAGTTGGGATCGAAGCGTGAGTGCTTGGCCGAGATCAAGCGGCTGCTCGAGGCGGGTGAGCGCCAGAGAGCGCGATCAGGGCTGCTCGACGGACCTCTGGCGCCTGATGACTCACCCTTTGAGGAGCTAGGGGATCCGTCGGCGGAGGACGCTCCGGGCGCGCCCGCGATGGATGATTTCATGCACTCCGAGGAGTCGATGTGAGAGTCACCGTCACTGCTGTCGTCATGACAGCGGCCTTGACGGGTTCCAACGCTTTGGCGGGCGAGGCGTTGATCAGCGCCGATCGGCGCGCCCGACCTCCCTCGGATGTGTCGCGGAGCGTCCACGGCGAGGCGCGAATGGGCGTCGGCGTCGGGTTCATCGCCGAAGATCCGATGGCGAGCGTGGAGCCGTCGTTGGCGTTGGATCTTCGGGACATCTTGCCGATGCAACTGCGCTTCGGAGGGCCGCTGCGGCTGCGACTCTATGATCGTAGCCCGCGACAGGAGGAGGTGGTCCGTGGCGCCGACTGGGATGAGGCGGGCGATTTTGTCGCGATCCTCGAGGCGCTGAATTACGTCGATAGCTTCGCGTTCGGCGCACATGGCCAGGCGGACTTCGACCTTCGGATTGGCTCGCTCGGGCGGGTGCAGCTCGGACATGGATCGCTGGTGATGGGGTACGCGAACGGCCTCGATCTCGACCGTCGACGGAGTGGCCTCGACTTCGTTGGGCGGCTAGAGGGGGCGCTCCTTGAGCGACGGGCAGGGGTGGAGATGGGGTTGGTCGTCGGTGACCTAGCGGGCAGCGGTATCTTCGGCGGACGCGTTGGGGCCGATTGGGCGGGGGCAGGGATCGGGTTCTCTGTCGTCGGGGATCCGTCAGCGCCGCGTCAGCTCGATCTGGTCGGAGGTGGGATCGCGATCGATCGCCATAATCGGCCGGTAGCCGCGGGTGATCGCGGTGTGGCGGCGATCGGGCTGGACCTGTCCTACCGGTTCACGGATCGCTGGCGGTACTTGATCACGCCGTACTTGGATCTGAACTTGATGCCAGGGTTGGGGAAGGGGTTGCACCTCGGCGTCGACGCTGAGATGGCGCTGGGCCGGCGGCATGCAGCTCGGCTTGGGATCCGGGGCGAGATGACAGCCAGCGACCGCGGGTACGATCCGGCGTACTTCGACGTCTTCTATGGATCGCAGCGCTGGCAGGTGCCCTTCGTCGGCGCGTCAGGGGCGCTGCCGGCCGATCTGTCGGCGGCAGCGCTGCCGAAGGCAGGCTTCGTCGCGACGAACGATCTGTCAGGCGTGGGCGGCTACGGAGGGATCCGCTTCGCGCACGACGACGGGGTGTTCATGGAGACCGGCTATCGCTACCGTCCGGGGCCGCTGGGGCACTCGTGGGAGACACGGGTTGGCGTCGAGTCGGAGGTCGTTCGACTATCGATCCTACTCGCTCATCGCGGCCGAATGGGGTTTCGTGTGATCGATCCCAGCGGGACGTTGGCGAGCGCTGAGGTCGCTGTGCCGGTGTTGAGGCACCTCGACGTGACGGGCAGGGTCGGCTGGCTCTTCGCCGTCAGGCGTGTGCCGGGGGCGAGCGCGGCCGCATCGGCTCCGTCGACGGGATACGTGGGCGGGGCCGGGATCATGCTCATCGGCGTCGCCGGGCGCTTCCCTTGGTGAATTCGCAGCGGCGGTCGTTCGAGTCCGCGCGAGGAAGTATCGGGGCAAGAGTGGGCGTTGAGGTGGCGTGACGTGGGTCAATCGCCATGCTCAGGTCGGCCTGCTATCGTCCCTCTTCAAGCCCCCTGAGCTGGTCGTTTCATGAAATTTTTCCGCCTCCGACGTGTTCTCGTGTGGATCTCCGCGTTGATGGCGCTGGGGATCATCGCGAGCGTCGGAGCGATCGTCGGCGTGTTCCTCTACTACGGACGAGGGGTCGAGGGCATCGATGTCTCGACGATCCGTAATTATCGGCCGTACCAGGTGACGCGGATCACCGCCCGGGATGGGACGGTGCTCGGTGAGATCTTCAAGGAGCGGCGGACGCTGATCGCCTTCGGCGAGATCCCGAGCCACGTCGAGAACGCCTTCATCGCCGCCGAGGACGCCGAGTTCTATCACCACGAGGGCATGGATTACTTCGGGATGGCGCGGGCGATGTTGAGCAACATCGAGGCCGGGCAGATCCGGCAGGGCGCGTCGACGATCACGCAGCAGGTGGTGAAGAATTTCCTGCTCAGCTCGGAGCGGACCTTTGAGCGTAAAGTGCAAGAATTGATCCTCGCGCGGCGTCTCGAGCAAGCGCTGACGAAGCAGCAGATCCTGGAACTCTACTTGAACGAGATCTTCTTCGGACACGGGCGCTACGGGATCGAGGAGGCGAGTCGGTTCTACTTCGGGAGGAGCGTTCGAGAGATCAATCTGGGGCAGGCTGCGCTGCTCGCGGCGATGCCGAAGGCGCCGAGCAAAGGATCGCCGCACAAGGATCCTGAGCGAGCGAAGGCGCGGCAGGTGTATGTCCTCAAACAAATGGTACGTCACGGCTTCGCGGCGCCGCGTGACGCGCAGGTGTTCATCGACGCGCCGCTCGAGGTGATCCCGCCGGGACGCGAAGATGTCGTCCTCGATGAGGGGCAAGAGTTCGTCGACGCCGCACATGATGAGCTGCTCCGACGGTTTGGTGAGGAGACGCTGCTTCGCCTCGGGGCGACGGTGACGACGACGGTTGATCTCGAGGTCCAGCGCCAGGCCCGCCTGGGGCTGTTGAGCGGGCTTATCGAGCTCGATCAGCGTCAGGGCTTCGGCCACAAGATCAAGGCGGTGAGCGAGAAGAAGCGCGCGGCGGCGCTGAAGAAGGTCGAAGGGGAGCTGGAGCTAGGGGTCGCTTATCCTGCGGTGATCCTGCCGCCAGATCCGTCGCTGACGCTCCCGCCCGACGCGGTGCCCGTGCAGATCGGCGCGCAGAAGGTGATGCTTGTGATCCCTGCGGGCTCGCGCTACGACGACCCCAAGCTCGAACACGCGGCGCAGTTTCCGGCGGACGGGATCACGATGGTGCAGGTCACCTCGAGGGAGAGCGGCCTCGGGCAGCCCGATGGTTGGTGGGTCGGGTCAATCGGGTCAGGGCCTGAAGCGGCGGTGGGGATCGCTGACAACGCGACGGGGGAGCTCCTCGCGATGGTCGGCGGTACGATCCACGCTCGCGGTTCGTTTAACCGCTTCACACAGGCGAAGCGCCAGCCAGGGTCGAGCTTCAAGCCGTTCGTCTACGGCGCCGCGCTGGCCAGCCAACGCTTCAGCGCGGCGACTCTGGTCGAAGATTCACCCGAGATCTACGAGAAGTGGAGGCCGACGAATTTCGAGGGCGAGTTGTACCGCGGTGCGATCCGACTTCGAGTCGCGCTCACGCACTCGATCAACACGATCGCGATCAAATTGGTCGACTCGATCGGCTTCGAGGCGGTTCACGAGTTCGCGCGCGCGGCTGGGATCACATCGCCTCTGTCGCCCAATCTGGCGCTCGCGCTCGGGGTGAGTGAGCTGACTCCGCTCGAGCTGCTCGGCGGCTACCTCACGCTGGCACGCGGGGGCTCGCGGATCCCCGCGACGATGATCAAGAGGATCGAGGCGCCAGGGATGGAGACTTGGACATCGGAGGCTCAGCCGGTGCAAGCGCTCCGCGAGGACGTGGTCTTCGTCTTGACCAGCATGATGGAGAGCGTGGTTAAGGAAGGGACTGGGCAACGCGCGCAAGCGCTGAATCGGCCGGTCGCGGGGAAGACGGGGACGTCGGCGGAGCATCGGGACGCGTGGTTCGCAGGCTTTACGGCGAACTATGTGGCGGTCGCGTGGGTCGGCTTCGATCGGCCGCGAGCGCTGGGAAAAGCCGAGACAGGGGGGCGCGCGGCGCTGCCCGTGTGGCTGGCGGCGATGCGCGCGGCCGAGGGTGCGTCGCCGCCGCGGTCCTTCGTGCCGCCGGCGTCGGTAGAGGTCCGGATGATCGACAAACGTAGCGGTCTGTTGGCGCCTGCGTTGGTGGTCGCGGCCGATGGTTCCATGGTCGCTCCGAGCGCAGATGAGGTGATGGAGGAGTACTTCGTCGCGGGCACGGAGCCGCTTGATCACGCGGAGCTTGGAGCGATGGCGGCGGGGGATGCTGTGTTGGATCTCTATGGAGACGGGGAGGAGCGGATCCCAGCGGTCGAGGGTGAGCGCGCAGATGGCGCGGATCTGCACGCAGAGCCGGTTGGCCGGAACTTACCCTCGGTCACGGTCGATCCTTGAGGCGTGCACAGACGCAGGAGCAGCGATCGGCGAGCGCTCGAGCGTGACGCCAGTGCTACCTTGTGACCCTATGGCTCGTCACCGTGTCGGGGAGCTAGTGGTCGATTCGCAGCCGGTGGCGGTCCGCGACGTCGACGCCGCAGGTCCGGAGTTGGACCTGAAGGTTCTGGCTAGGCGCTCGCCGCTCTCGTGGGGTTTTATGGTCAGCACCGGGCTCGCCTTGGCGTTAGGCGGCTCGTTGGCCGCCTACATCACGACGACGGGCTTCTTCGGTACGGCGCTGATCTCCTCGATGCTGACCACTGGCGGTGGTCTAGTCTTCCTTGGGCTCCACAAGCGGCGAGCGCTCGAGGTCGCAGCGCCTCCGCCGATGCGCGCGTTGAGCGCCTCGGAACAGGTAGTGCTGCGTGAGCGGAGCCGCCGGATCCGGGCGATCCTCGCGGAGACTCGCGCTCCATTGACCTTCGAGCGGCTGGTGGAGGTGACCCGCTGGACCAGCGAGGCGGTGCTGTCCGCGCTCCTCTTCATGAAGGAGCGTGGTGAGCTGGTCGAGGATCTAGACCTAGACACGGGCGAGTGGGTGTACGCCGCGCAGGAGCTCGAGGGGGTGCCTGGGACAGCTCCCTCGCTTATGCTCGAAGAGCGGCGGAGCCGCTCCGAGCCGCTGGAGACCGAAGAATGAAGGATAAGAACGTCGCGGCGATCCTCGCGTTTTTCCTCGGCGGAGCGGGTGCCCACAAGTTTTATCTCGGGCAGAGCGGGGCCGGGGTCCTCTATCTCATCTTCTGTTGGACCTTGATCCCGTCGATGATCGCGTTCGTCGAGTTCATTATCTTGGCGTTGATGGACCGGGATGAGTTCAACCGCCGATTCAACGGGAGCCACATGCTGGGGCCGTCGGGGCCGATGATCGTCAACATGTTGCCGCCCTCGCCCTACTACACGCCGCCGCAGTACGGGCCGCCTCCGTACGGCTATGGGCCGCCGCCGGGACCCTATTACCCGCACCCGGGGCAGTACCCGCAGCCTGGGCACCCGGGGCAGCCCCAGGGGGCATGGCCTGGAGGACAGCAGGCGTTACCACCAGCCGGTCGACCGAGCGACGGCGGCGCGCAGGTGGATGTGGTGGCGAAGCTGGAGAAGCTCAACGAGCTGCGGATCGCGGGGTTGCTCACCGACGAGGAGTTCTCGCGTCAGAAGTCGCGGATCCTCGAGATGCTCTGAGCTCGCGTAGCTGTCAGTTGTATGCTCTCGCTCTTGATCTACGGGGTGATCATGCTGATGTTCGCGGTCTCGCTCCGCCGCCCAGCGAAGGCCTTGATCGAGGCCCGTCGCCAGCACGCGAATTTGCAGCGAGCCCTCGCCGCGTCCGACGAGGTTGGGGAGGACCCCTTCCATCACTTGACGCCGCCGCTGGCGCGTCTGGCTGAGGAGACGCGGGTGCTGCGGAGCTTGCTTGAGGAGCCGATCCAAGCGGCGCTCGCGTGGCGCAGCGCGGACGACAGCCCGATCCTCTCTAAGGTGGACTTTGGGGATGGATCGGATCTCGATCGATGCGACGACTTCGATGTCGCGCTAGTCAACGCTCGACAGGCGGTGTGGAGCTGGATCTCGGCGGTGGCGGCGCTGCCCGAGGCAGATCGCATGCGGCTCGACGAGCTAGGGCTGTCCGACAGGGAGGCGCGAGCGCTCTTGGGCGGGAGCGACGGGCTGCGCCGGGTCAGTCGGAAGGCTCGGCAAGAGCTCGCGCGGATCGAGGGGCAACTGAGGCCGCTGATGAGCAGCCTCGAGCGGTTCGAATCGGGGTTGGCGCGCAGTCAGGGCTCGATCTATCGCTAGAAGCGGCCTTGGAGGAAGACCCCGGTGGGGGCGATGGCCGCGCTGATCTTCTCGGACTTCGGCTTGCGGTGGCGGACCAAGAGCAGCACGCCTGCCGTGATCAGCGCGGCGCCTCCAGCGGCGAGCGCAGCTCCGCCCCAAGAGGTGTTTAGGACCTTCTCGCAGTTGCCCATCGCGTCACGCCGGCCTGGGACCTCGCAGTAGCTCTTGGGCTCGATCTGGTTGTGGTCGTCGAGGTAGAGCAGGACGATGCCGGCGCCGAGGGCCGCGACGCCGCCGCCGAGGGCGCTCGCGCCGATCGCTCGCATCTTGGAAGAGGTCGCGCCCCGCTTCAGCTCGAGGTTGAGCTTCTCGGTGACGCCGGCGACGGACGTGATCTCTCGCTCGTCCGAGACGTAACCGACCTTGGTGACACGGACGCGGTGGAGCCCCGCGACCAGCGGGTGCTCGATCGGAGTCGTCCCCACAGCCTCGCCGTCGATGATGACGGTCGCTCCAGAGGGGGCGCTGTCGATGACGAGGATGGCTGGGCCGGTGCCCATCGCGTCCAGCTTGGCGCGCATCAAGGCGCCTTGCGAGGCGACTTGGTTGCCGACCTCGTCGAGGCCGCAGATGTCGCAGCGCTCGTTGCTGCTGGCGACGACTTGGCCGCTCTCGGTGTCGATGAGCTCGAGCGCGACTTCATAGTCCCGGTTTTTCACGGTGACCTTGGCGCGGACGAGGTAGCCGGCGTCAAGGGTGGTCCGGAGCTTGTCGTAACAGACCTGGCGGTCACAGGGGTTATCGGCGCGCGCTTCGACGTCGCTCTGCGGCAGCACGGTGAAATTGCCGCGCTCGAGGCCGCTCCGCAGGCTAGCGGTGAGGGCATCGCGGGCGTCACCGCTGAGCGCCCCCTTCACCTCGAGCGGTAGGATCGCGATCTTGCTGTCCGTCGCGCTCGCCGCTCGGGCAGGCGCGCTGAGGAGTATCCAGGGGAGGAGCAAGAGCCATAGCCGCACCGGTGCGCTCATCGGGCCGTAGGCTATCACTCTTGCTTCGATGAGGTCCGGCTCTGCGACCGCTGACCGGCTCAATTTCGAGCGCGCGGCCGCTGCTCGGGCCTTGTTCACGAGCGGAGGGCCGGCGAAACTAGCTCGCGGTGGCGAAGCGCTCTCCCCAGGTGACAGTCCCGTCGAGTGAGGCTCGCGCCGGTGATGAGCTCACCATCGATCTCGCGGATCCTGATGAGGACGTTTCAACGCGGCCCGGCCGGCGCGCGGCTGAGGTGACGCCCCGGCCGGCTCGCTTCTCGCGCGGCGGCGCGTCGACCGCCCCCGCGACCGAGTCGAAGGCTCCCGCGGTGCGTCTGCTGCCGGGTCGACGCGTACCCGGCACCCGCTATCGTCTGGTGCGGTGGCTCGGTGAGGGCGGCATGGGGGTCGTCTATGAGGCCGAGCACGAGGATATCGAGCGGCGGATCGCGCTGAAGATCCTGAGGCATGAGGCGAGCGAAGATCCCGCCCAGGCGGCCCGGTTTCGTGAGGAGGCGCGGGCCGCGAGCAAGATCGGCTCGCCGAATATCGTCCAGATCTTCGACTTCGGCGAGCTCCCAGACGGGCGCCTGATGTTCGTGATGGAGATGCTCGCGGGGCATGGCCTCGATGGCGAGGTCGAGAGCGCTCCGATCGACCAATCCCGGCTGATTGCGATCCTCCGGCAGGTATGCCGCGGCCTCGCCGCAGCCCACGACGCAGGGATCGTCCACCGTGATATCAAGCCCGACAACGTCATCTTGGTCGCTGAAGGTGGGCGCCAGGATATTGTCAAGATCGTCGACTTCGGGATCGCGACGATCCTCACGCATGGCAGCGCTGACGTCGCCGCCGCGGGTACGCCGCAGTACATGGCTCCGGAGCAGATCCTCGGCCAAGGCGCTGATTCTCGGCTCGACATGTACTCCATGGGGTGCATGGCGTACGAGCTGCTGACCGGCAAACCTCCGTTCCCTGAGGGCGGCGTCGAGGAGATCCTGGCGCGTCACCTGGATACGGCGCCGGTTCCGCCGAGCCGATTGGTCGCTGAAGGGACGATACACCCGGCGATCGAGGCGGTTGTGCTGCGCTGCTTGGCGAAGAGCCCCGGGCAACGCTACGCGGACATGCGCGACCTCGAGGCCGCGCTGTGTGAGGCTCAGATCGCGGCCGGCCTGCGTACTGCGTGGGATGACCTGCCGCTGCCTGACGTTGATCCCGAGCGCCGAGCGCTGCTGCTCAGCAAGATGCCGCGCGCAGGGGATGACGCGGGTCCGCGTCGGCGCTGGCTGTGGCCCGCCTTGGCGCTCGGGAGCACGGTCCTCGCGATCGCGTTGGCGGTGCTGTTGACGATGAACAAGCCGCCTGAGCCGGGTGAGGAGAAGATCGTCGAGGATCTGGTCGCGGCGGCCGTCGACGCGGGGTCGCGCACGCATTGGGTGTACGGTACCGCGAGCGACCCGCTCGACACCGCCTATCACCGGGTGTTGGAGTTGGAAGCGACGACGGGGCCCGCGGCGAAGCTGGCGCGTCAACGGGCAGGGGAGCTGCGCGCGCGCTTCTTCGCTGCGCTCACCGAGCAGGGAGATCGGTACTGGGATCGACCGAGTGGGAGGGAGTTCGCCGCAGAGTTCTACTCCTGGGCGAGCGTGTTCGCCTTCGATGAGGCGGTCGAGCTCCACGCTGAGATCGACGCCGCAGCGGCTGACGCGGCGTTCAAGCGCGCAGGCGTGACGAAGACGATGATCGCGCGGATCCAGCGGCAAGCGGCCGATGGGACCTTCAGCGCGGATGAGCTGCAGGTCGCAGAAGAGATCGCGGTGCTGGCCGAGCCAGACGAAGGCGTGCGGGCGGAGAAGCTGGCGAATTCGAACCGCCTGCCGGTGACGCAGCGGCGCAAGCTGGCCCGTCTGGCGAGCGGCAGAGAGGGGGGAGACGAGGGCGACGAGGGCGACGAGGGCGACGAGGCGGCTGATGCGCGGATCCCCGCGGCGCCCAAGGAGGAGGTCGTGCCAGGTGCCGTCGCCGCGGAGACGCCAGCTGGGACCGAGCGAGGGGACAGCCCAGAGATCAAACGGACCTCGACCGGGCGTGATCCGAAGCAGTCGCGGAAGCTCTCCTCTGAGGCGGCCGCGGCGCTGGCGAAGGGGCAGCGCAAGCAGGCTGAGGGGCTCTTCCACCAGGCGCTCGCGTACGACAACCGCAACGGCGCCGCCCTGATCGGCCTCAGCGACATCCACTTCGATCGCAGCGAGTATACGCAGGCGGTGAACTTCGCCGAGAAGGCGGCGCAGGCGTCACCGCGTAACGGGTCGTATCGGATCCGCTTAGGAGATGCGTACTTCAAGCAGCTCCGCTACGCCGACGCGCGCAGCGAGTACGATGTCGCGAAGCAGCTCGGGAGTAAGGAAGCGGATGAGCGGCTGGCGAAGGTCAAGGCGCGGCTTGGCAAGTAGCCGCGCGCTCGCGCTCGTAGGGGCGCTTGGGGTGCTCGGTGCGTCGGTTCCGGCCCTCGCCAAGCGTCCCTCGACAGAGGCGCTGGCAGGGGCGGGGATCGCCGATCCGCGGGCGCCGACACCACCTCGTCGCCACCGCTTCCGCTTGGCTTTGCTCACGGACTATGTCCGCGCGACGCAGGCGTGCAGCGCCGCGAGTGACGGCTGTCAGCGCTTCCACTTCGCGCCGCTGCTGCTCGATCTGGCGTATCAGCTCCAGTTCCTTCGGTATGCGATGCTGCGCGCGAGCTTCGGCTTCGGCGGCAACGCGGGGAACTCGCGCCAGGCGATGCCCGCGATCATCCAGCCTGGCGTCTATGTCGGCTATCAAGGGGCGATCCTCGGGGCCGCCTTCGGCTACAGCTACATCCATCCGTTCCCGACGACGCCGAACGCGACGAACGGGCGCGGCGGGCTCGGACAGCCCGCGCTCACGAACAACCACGTGATCGCGGGCGAGCTCTCCGTGACTACGCGGATCGATCGTGGCGCCCTGAACTTGGCGCTCCGGGTCGGCGGGATGAAGACGCACCTCCGACACTTCGATCTCGATCGCGTGCGTTGGTTCCCCGTCGTCATCTTCTCCGCGGGGTGGTTCTTCGGACCGCGAAGATCGCAGGCGAAGGCCCCTTCCCGCGGCGGCGCAAAGCCAATAGAGTAGCCGCGCCATGACCAAGCCGCTGATGAAGGGCGCCCACTCGGACGTCACCGCGGCGATCGGCAACACGCCGATCGTCCGCCTCAACCACGTCGTCGAGGACCTCGAGTCCGAGATCTACGTCAAGATCGAGTACATGAACCCTGCCGGGTCGATGAAGGACCGCGTGGGCCTCAACATCATCCGCGACGCCGAGCTTCGCGGCATGCTCCAGCCGGGCGGCACGATCATCGAGGCGACCAGCGGCAACACCGGCGCGGGGCTGGCGATGGTCGCGGCGACCCGCGGCTATAAGTGCATCTTCGTGATGCCGGATAAGATGTCGCAGGAGAAGGTCGACGTGCTGCGCGCCTACGGGGCGAAGGTGGTGATCTGCCCGACCGCGGTAGAGCCCAGCGATCCTCGCTCGTACTACTCGGTCGCGCGTCGCCTGGTCGAAGAGACACCAGGCGCCTTCTACTCGAACCAGTATCACAACCCGGCCAACCCGGAGGCGCACTACGTGAGCACAGCGCCGGAGATCTGGGAGCAGACGGGCGGCGAGTTCGACGCCTTCGTCGCGGGCATGGGCACGGGTGGGACGATCTCGGGTTGCGGCCGCTACTTCAAGGAGCGGCGACCAGACATGAAGCTCGTCGGGGTCGATCCCATCGGCTCCCTGTACTACGAGTACGTCAAGACAGGGCGGCTGACCAAGGCGTTCTCCTACTATGTCGAGGGGATCGGCGAGGACTTCCTGCCGTCGACGATGAACCTGAGCTTGCTCGACGAGATCGTGCAGGTCGACGACCGCGAGTGCTTCATGATGACCCGCGAGATGGTGCGCCGGGAGGGGATCTTCTGCGGCGGGTCCTGCGGCGCGGCGGTGATGGGCGCGATCAAGTACGCGCGCGCGCTGAAGTCGCCGAAGCGGATCCTGGTGCTCCTGCCGGACAGCGCCGGGAAGTACCTGAGCAAGATCTTCAGCGACGAGTGGATGCGGTCGAACGGCTTCCTCGACGACGACACGATCGGCACGGTCGCGCACATCCTCAAGCGCAAGCCGCTGCGGGTGATCACGATCGATACGAAGACGACGGTGCGCCAGGCGATCGGCATCCTGAAGGAGCACGGGATCAGCCAGCTCCCGGTGCTTGATGAGCACCAGCGGCACTGCGGGATCGTCTCCGAGCTCGATCTGCTCAATTACCTCGTGCAGAACGAGGGCGGCCTCGACCTCCAGATCGGCGATCTCGTCTCATCCGACTACGCGACGGTGTCGCCGCACACCCGCCTCCAGCTCCTGAAGAACATCTTTAACGACGCGAAGGTGGTCCTGGTGACCGAGGGCGATCGGCTGCTCGGGGTGCTGACGAAGATCGATCTGATCGACTACCTCGCGTCTGAGCGCAAGTGAGCGAGATATGGCCGAGTACATCAAGGATAAGGACCACCTGCCGGCAGGCGCACGGATCGAGACCTTAGCGATCCACGGCGGGCAGCACCCCGAACCTGTGACGGGTGCCGTGATGCCGCCGATCTTTCAGACCTCCACGTACGCGCAAGCTGGCCCGGGCGAGCACAGCGGCTTTGAGTACAGCCGGACGCAGAACCCGACCCGCTTCGCGTTGGAGCGCGCGCTTGCGGCGCTTGAGGGCGGGCGCTTCGGACTGGCCTTCGGCTCAGGCTGCGCGGCGACGACGACGGTGATCCAGCTCCTGGACGCGGGCGATCACGTGATCGCTGGGGACGACATCTACGGCGGTACGTTCCGGCTCTTCGACAAGGTGATGCGTCGGCGAGGGAACGATTTTTCGTACGTCGATCCGACGCGCACCGAGAGCGTCGCGGCTGCGATCACCCCCCGTACGAAGTTGTGCTGGTTGGAGACGCCGACGAACCCGATGTTGAAGCTCGCAGATATCGCGGCGATCGCGGCGATCTGTCGGGCGCGGGGGGTGCTCCTCTGCGTCGACAACACGTTTATGTCGCCGATCTTTCAGCGACCGCTGGAGCTCGGGGCGGACCTGGTGATGCACAGCACGACCAAGTATGTCGGCGGCCACTCCGATGTCGTCGGTGGCGCGTTGGTCACGGCTGACGCCGGTTTGGCGGAGCGTCTCGCCTTCTTACAGAATTCATGCGGCGCGGTTCCAGGGCCGCATGACTGCTACTTGACCCTGCGCGGCCTCAAGACGCTGCCGCTGCGGATGGAGCGTCATCAACAGAACGCGCACGCCGTGGCGGCCTTCCTCGAGGGACATCCCAAGGTGGAGCGGGTGATCTACCCGGGGCTGAAGAGTCACCCGCAACACGCGCTCGCGAGCGCGCAGATGCTCGGCTTCGGCGGCATGCTCTCGTTTTATCTGCGCGGCGATCTCGAGGCGGCGTGTCGCTTCCTCAAGGCGGTGCGGGTGTTCACCTTGGCTGAGAGCCTCGGCGGCGTTGAGAGCTTGATCGAACACCCGGCGATCATGACTCACGCGTCGGTGCCCCGGGAGAACCGCGAGAAGCTGGGGATCCTCGACGGTTTCATCCGCGTGAGCGTCGGCGTCGAGCACGTCGAGGATCTCCTGGACGATCTGAAGCAGGCGCTGGCGTCGGTGTAGCACCTCGAGAAGGCGCGGGGTCGCCGAACAACGCCGGCGACCCCGTCCTCGTGTCTCCCTGACGATTAGGCGGCTGGACGCGGGGGGTTGGCGCGGAAGGTCCACGTGAAGGACGCCTGGCCAGCTCGGCGATCGACTGGATCAAGCTCGAGGCCGTCGATCGCGTCGACGATGCACTTTCCCAGCCCCTCGGGGGCGGTGGTGCGCTGAGGGTCGATGCTCGGGCTGATGATCTTCCCGGTCTTCTTTTCGACCTCGAAGTTGATCACGACATCGCCGGCGGTGCTCGGATCGGTCACCAAGGCGACGTCGTAGCAGTCCTTGATGGCTTGATTGCGCGTCTCGACCAGACTGCGGGTGTCCTTGCGGTAGGTGTCCGCGTCACGGGCGACGCAAGAGCAGCCGGGGGCGACCGCGGAGAGGGCGATGAAGAGGATTGCGGTGATGGTGGTGCGCATGGCTGTGGATCCCTAGTTGGCCTTCTCCTCGAGGACCGTCTCTTTGCCGGTCTCGGGGTCGATCTGGACCTTGCGCTGGGTGATGTCTTGGTCCGTGATGATGAACTCGACGCGGCGGTTCTTCTCGCGGCCGCTCTCGCTGTCGTTGTCGGCGATCGGCTTGGTGATCCCGAAGCCCTGGGAGCTGAGCATCGCCTTCGGGATCGCGTGGTTCTTGACGAGGTACTCCAGCACCGACTTGGCGCGATCCTGGGAGAGACGCATGTTCTTCTTCGCGTCACCTTCGGCTGACGCGTGGCCCTCGATCGAGATCTTCTTGATGTGCGGGTTGGCCTTGATGGTGTCCGCGATCTCCTTGAGCAGGCTGCTGGACTCCTCGCGGATCGTCGCCTTGTTGACGTCGAACTGGATCTTCTCGTTGATCTCGATCGAGTTGTCTTTGACGACCACACGCTTCGGCTTCTCGGGCGGTGGTGGCTCGGGCGGCAGAGGAGGCGGGTCGCCGACGATGGTCAGAGCGCTCTTATCTTCGAAGACGATCGGCGCGCAGGCTCCGAGGAGGGCGATCAAGCCTGCGAGCGCGACGGTGCAATTGCCACGGCGAGTTCGGCCGCGGGGGCGATGGAGGGTCATAGGAGCTCCGTGCTGTTGTTTTCTAGGGTCAGGGGCGCGTGAGGGCGTTTCCTGCTGACGTGGCGGATAATTGGTCCATGTGCGTGATTTCGTCAAGGCGCGCGCGTGTCTGAGATCCGGCTCGCCCGTGAGGACCTCCCGGAGTAGCCTGCACCCATGCCCTCGTCGAGGCTCCCCGTCGTCCTCATTCTCCTCGCGCCGTTCTTACTCGGGAGCTCGCTCGCGTCCGCCGAGCCGGCCGCGGGCGACGTGGTCGAGAGCTCGACGGGGAGGGCTCCGCTCGCGGCAGATGCCCCTCTGGAGCCGGTAGAAGCGGCTGAGACGGAGGTAGCCGCGCCGATGGTCGCAGTGGAACCGCCAGGCCTGGCAGAGGCGCTGTTGGGGCCGTCGGTGAACGAACACCCGGAGACGCGGGCGAAGGGGCCGATCCCGACGGACGAGGAGGCGGCGGACCGCGAGGCCGAAGCGACGAAGGCGTTCTACAGCTCGATCTATCGCCCGGCGAACAACCCCGGGCGCTTCACCTTGGTCGGGCGGCTGACATACTCAGTGCTTGCGAGCCAGGATCGGGCGGTGAACGGGCGCCTCGGCGGCGCGAGCGTTGATCTCGGCCAGTCGTGGAATCGCATCGGGTACGCGCTCACCGTGACGGCGTTTGTCGGAGACCTTCGACTTCAGGAGGACTTCAGCGTGCGCTCGTCGGGCATGTTTGGCGGCGGGCCGACGCTCGACCTGGGGCGTCTGGCGCTGTTGCAGTACGGATTCGCGGATCTGCGGGTCGGTTACGATTTTTACTACGTGCCGACGCGGGCGAACGATCCGGGCGCCACAAAACCCTCTGCCGTCGCTCCGCACGGGCCCCGCGTGATCATCGAGGTGGGTCTGCTCGCGAGCCTCGCCAGGCAGCGCCGCTTCTTCCACGGCGTCGGGCTCGTGGTCGGGTATCAGCCGCTGATCGGGTCGTTGACCGGCGGGTTACCGTTCACCAACTCGCTGATCTTCGGCTTCAATTACTGGATGGGGTAGCGCAGGCGTCGCGCTCGCCTTCGCTGCATCCGCACTTCTCACCGCTGCCGCCGCAGGAGCCGCGTAGACGTCGGTTCGAGAAGATCACGCCGACCGCCATGCCGAGCATGACAGCGCCGATGAGGGCGATCGAGAAGACGACGGTGAGCACGGCTAGAGCGTGGCCGAGCTGGCAGGACGACGCAAGGCGTCGAAGGCGGGGGTAGAGCGCAGCTCGAAGGTGTCTCCGACGCGGATGATCATCAACACGGCGAGGCCCTCACGCTCTGCGAGGGCCATGCCTTGGTCCGGCCCGAGGACGGTGAGCGCTGTCGCGAGGGCGTCGGCGCGGGCGGCGTCGCGGTGAATGACGGTGACTGAGGCGAGGTTGTGGGTGATCGGCGCGCGGCTGCGGGGATCGATGGTGTGGGAGATCCGGCGGCCGTCGAGCTCGCGGTAGTTGCGGTAGTCGCCCGAGGTGGCGAGGGCGTGATCGCTCAGGTGTACGATCTCTTGGAGGGCCGCCGCGCGCTCTTTGCTGGTCGCGGGTCGCTCGATCCCGACCCGCCAGGGCTGGCCGCTGGGGCCGTTGCCGCGCACGCGTAGCTCGCCGCCGACGTCGACGTAGTGGCGGGTGAACCCGCGCTGGGTGAGAGCGCTCGCGATCCGATCGGCGGCGTAGCCGGGGGCGATCGCGGAGAGGTCGAGGTTGAGCTCGGGGTGATCCTTGCGAGCGCTGGGCGCGCGGAGGTCGAGGTGGAGCTTCTGATAGCCGATGCGCTCGGCGAGCTGGGCGAGCTGCTCAGGGGGGGGTGCGGGGGCGTCGGGATCTGCCCCGGGGCCGAAGCCCCAGGCGCGCAGCAGCGGCGGCACGGTGACGTCGAAGGCGCCCTCGGTGAGCTCTGAGACCTCAGCGGCGATCGCGAGCACCTCCGCGAGCGGGGGAGAGAGCGGGAAGGGGGCGGCGTCGCGGTGCTCGCTGAGCGCGGTGAGCTCCGAGTCCGAACGGTAGTTGGACATCAGACGATCGATGAGCGCGAGCTCAGACTCGATGATGTCGGCGATCTCAGCCTCTTGCGCGGCGGTGAAGGTGTCAGCGACGACCGTGACGCGGAAGGTGGCGCCCATGGTGGGGCCGTCGATGGTGAGGGTCTCGGGGCCGCGCGGCCAGAGGCGCCAGGCGGAGAGCGCTAGGAGGGTACAAATAGCGATGGGCAGCAGGACTCGTGCCCTGCTACCCAGCTTGGCCTCCAGCGGATCAACCACCGAAGTCGTCCATCATGATGTTCTCAGGCTCGACGCCGAGCCCCTCGAGCATCTTGATGACCGCGACGTTCATCATGGGCGGGCCGCAGATGTAGTACTCGCAGTTCTCAGGGGCCTCATGGTCCTTGAGGTAGTTCTCGAGCAGGACCTGGTGGATGAAGCCCTTGTAGCCGGTCCAGTTGTCCTCGGGGAGCGGCTCGGAGAGCGCGAGGTGCCACTTGAAGTTGGGGTTCTCGGCCTGGATCGCGTCGAAGTGATCGACGTAGAAGGCCTCGCGGAGGCTGCGCGCGCCGTACCAGAAGGAGACCTTACGCGCGGTATGCAGCCGCTTGAACTGGTCGAAGATGTGGGAGCGCATCGGCGCCATGCCAGCGCCGCCGCCGATGAACACCATCTCGTTGTCGGTGTCTTTGGCGAAGAACTCGCCGAAGGGGCCGGAGATGACGACCTCGTCGCCAGGCTTCCGCGAGAAGATGTACGAAGACATGATCCCCGGCGGGGTGCCCTCGGGCGCGCGCGGCGGCGGCGTGGCGATCCGGACGTTCAGCATGATGATGCCGAACTCCTCGGGGTAGTTGGCCATCGAGTAGGCGCGTACGACGGTCTCGTCGACCTTGGACACATAACGCCAGAGGTTGAACTTGTCCCAGTCGCCCCGGTACTCCTCCTCGACGATCATGTCCTTGTAGTTGGCGACGTGCGGCGGGCACTCGATCTGGATGTAGCCGCCGGCGCGGAAGGGCACCGTCTCACCCTCGGGGAGCGCGAGCACGAACTCCTTGATGAAGGTGGCGACGTTGTGGTTCGAGCGCACGGTGCAGGTCCACTTGCGGACGCTAAAGACCTCGTGGGGGACCTCGATCTCCATGTCCCCCTTGACCTTGACTTGGCAGGAGAGGCGGCAGCCCTCGCGCGCCTCACCCTTGGAGACGTGGCCCTCTTCGGTCGGCAGCATCGCGCCGCCGCCGGTCTTGACGATCACCTTGCAGACGCCGCAGCTCCCCTTACCGCCGCAGGCCGAGGGGATGAAGATCTTGTTGTCGCTGAGGGTGTTAAGCAGGGTAGTGCCGGCTGGTACGCGCAGCGCCGCGCTCGCGTCGCCGTTGATCGTGATAGTGACCGCCTCCGTGTTCACCAGCCTCGCCTTGGCCGCCATCAGCACCAAGACCAGCAGGAGGATGACGAAGGTGAACATCGCCACACCGAGGATGATTGTCGTCGTCATAGTGGTGACTCCTCGCCTTGAAGACGCGGCCTAGAGCTGGATGCCCGAGAAGGCCAGGAAGCCGAGCGCCATCAGGCCCGTGACAATGAAGGTGATGCCGAGGCCGCGTAGCGCCGGCGGGACGTTGCTGTAGCGCATCTTCTCGCGGATCGCCGCGAGCGCGATGATCGCGAGCGCCCAGCCGATCCCCGAGCCGAGGCCGAAGACGGCGGCCTCGCCGAGGTTGTACTCGCGCTGCTCCATGAAGAGCGACGCGCCGAGGATCGCGCAGTTGACCGCGATCAGCGGCAAGAAGACGCCGAGCGCGTTGTAGAGGGCAGGAGCGAAGCGATCCAGCGCCATCTCGACGACCTGCACGACCGCGGCGATGGTGCCGATCTGCGCGAGCAGTGAGAGGAAGCTGAGATCGAGGGTGGCGAGCTCCGGGCTGATCCACGCCAGCGCGCCCTCCTTGAGCAGGCCGTTGATCAAGAGCTGGTTGAGCGGCACGCAGACGGCGAGCACGAAGGTGACCGCGGCGCCCAGGCCGATCGCGGTCTCGACCTTCTTCGAGACCGCGAGGAAGGAGCACATGCCGAGGAAGAAGGCCAGCGCCATGTTCTCGACGAAGATGGCTTTGACTGCGAGGCTGAGATAGTGCTCGAGCATGGTCTACTCCTTCTCCATCTGATCGGGCTTGTAGGTGCGGAGGATCCAGATGAAGACGCCGATCAAGAAGAAGGCGCTGGGTGACATGACCATCATGCCGTTGGGCGTGTACCAGCCGTCCTCGGTGACCAGCGGCAGCACCTGGACGCCGAAGAGCTTGCCGGCGCCGAGGAGCTCGCGGAAGAAGGCGACGATGATGAGCACCAGCGAGTAGCCGAGGCCGTTGCCGATCCCGTCGATGAAGGACAGGCGCGGGCCGTTGGCCATCGCGAAGGCCTCGGCGCGGCCCATCACGATGCAGTTGGTGATGATCAGGCCGACGAAGACCGAGAGCTGCTTGGCGATGTCGAAGACGAAGGCCCGCAGGATCTGATCGGTGAGGATCACGAGCGAGGCGATGATCGTCAGCTGGACGATGATCCGGATGCTGCCCGGGATATGGTTGCGGATCAGGCTGATCGCGGTGTTGCTGAGCGCGACCACCAAGGTGAGCGCGATCGACATGACGATCGCGGTCTCGAGCTTGGTCGTGACCGCGAGGGCAGAGCAGATGCCGAGCACCTGGAGGGCGATCGGGTTGTTGTTAAAGAGCGGGTCGATTAACGCGCCTTTGGTCTTCTTGTCCATCAGATCGCCCTCCCTTCACGGACGGCCCCGAGGAAGGGGCCGTAGCCCATGTCGCCCAGCCAGAACTGGACGAGCGCGGTGACGCCGTTGCTGGTGATGGTCGCGCCCGAGAGGCCGTCGATGCTGTGCGGATCGGCGTCCGGCGCGCCCGCCTGGCCCTTAATCACCCGGATCGCGGGCTTCCAGGCGTTGTTGTAGGCGCGGCGGCCGGGCCAGAGGGACTTCCACTTGGGGTTGTCGACCTCACCGCCGAGGCCGGGGGTCTCGCCGTGCTGGTAGAAGGTGATCCCCTGGATTGTGTTGCCGTCGGCGCCGACGGCGAGGAAGCCGTAGAGCACCGACCAGAGGCCGTAGCCTTGGATCGGTAGGATCAGCCCCTTGGTCTCGCCGGCCTCGACGACCTTGTAGACGAGGGCGTGCTTGGGGAGGCGGAAGACCTTCGCGTCGTTGGCCGGTGCGCTCTCGCTGGTCGCGGGGTCCTTCATCGCGCGCTGCATGTCGAAGGTCGCGGCGGCGATGTCGGGCGCGAGCGCGCCGGACTTCAGGTCGATGACGATCGGGATGATGCTCTGATCGAAGCGGGAGTTGATCTCGGCGGGCGCGAGCGCCTCACCTTGATTGAGCAGCCCGGCGACGCTGAGCACTTGCTTGCGCTGGTCGAGCATCTTGTTCTCCTCTTGGCGAGGCTTGAGCGCGACCGCCGAGCCGGCGACCAGGACGCCGCAGACGATCGAGACGCCGGCCGCGAAGGCGATGGTGTAGGGGGTGCTATGCGCCATGGCGCGCGATCCTCCGCTTGATGTTGGCCGAGACGATGAAGTGATCGATGAGGGGGGCGAACATGTTCATGAACAAGATCGCGAGCATCATGCCCTCGGGGTACGCAGGGTTGACCACGCGGACGAGCACGACGAGCACGCCGATCCCGAAGCCGTAGTAGTACTTGCCGCGGTCCGTGAAGGCCGAGGAGACCGGGTCTGTCGCCATGAAGACGGCGCCGAAGGCCCAGCCGCCAAGCACGATGTGCCAGTGGAAGGGGACGGCGAACATCGGGTTGGTGGCCGAGCCGACCTGGTTGAGCAGGGTCGCGGTGAGCAGGGTGCCGACGGTGACACCGAACATTGTGCGCCAGGAGCCGACGCCGGTGACGATCAGGACGAAGGCGCCGATGAGCGCGCAGAGCGCCGAGGTCTCGCCCATCGAGCCGGGGATGACGCCGATGAAGGCGTCCATCCAGGTGATCGCGCCGCTCGTGAGGGCGTTGGCGTCGGTGGCGGCCTTGGCGAGCCAGGTGGCTCCAGACATGCCGTCAGCGAGCATGGTCGGCTCGACGGCGCGCCACACCGCGTCGCCGGAGATCTGAGCGGGGTAGGCGAAGAAGAGGAAGGCGCGGGCGGTGAGCGCTGGGTTGAGCACGTTCATGCCGACGCCGCCGAACACCTCCTTGCCGAGCACGATCCCGAAGGCGATGCCGATCGCGACCTGCCAGAGCGGGATGGTCGGCGGCAAGATCAGCGGGAAGAGCAGGCTGGAGACCAGGAAGCCCTCGGTGATCTCGTGCTTGCGCGCGACCGCGAAGAGCGCCTCGAGGTTGCCCCCGACGATCAGGGTGACCAGGTACACCGGCAAGAAGTAGAGCAGGCCGTGGACGACGCAGGCCACGAGATCGGCGGGGTTGAAGCCGAGCCCGAGCAGCCCCATGAGATCGGTGCGCCAGCCGCCTAGCAGCGGCGCGCCGCCAGCGTGGGCGAGGTTGGCCTGGTAGCCGGTGTTGTAGAGCGCGAAGACGACGCAGGGGATCAGCGCGAGGAAGACGGTGATCATCATCCGCTTCTGATCGATCGCGTCGCGGACGTGGGAGCCGCCGCTCGGCTTCGTCACCTGCCCTGGGGTGTAGAGGAAGGTGTCAGCGGCCTCATAGAGGGGGTACTGCGACTCGAGCTTGCCGCCCTTCTCGAAGAGATGGCCGATCTTGTCTAGTTGCTGGCGGAGGAACTTCATGCGCCTTCCTTCTCGATGATGGTGAGGTTCTGTCGGAGCAAGGAGCCCCAGTTCTCCTTGCCCGGGTCGACGAAGGAGCAGAGGGCGATGTCCTCTTCGTCGAGCTCGAGCGCGCCGAGTTTGATCGCGCGATCGGTGTCCTGGACCGCGAGGGCGCGGAGCAGAAAGGTGGGGTGGATGTCCATCGGCGTGACCTTCTCGTAGAGGCCGAGCGGGACCATCGCGCGGTGGGAGCCGTGCGTCGTGGTCGTGAAGTCGAAGCGCCGCCGCAGCAGCTTGCCGAAGTAGATCCCGAGCACGGAGAACTTGTCGGTGCCGAGGCCGAGCCAGCCGAGGAACTCGCGCTCGCGGCCCTCTCGGAGGGCGGAGACCTGCTGGTGGTAGCGGCCGAGGTACCCGAAGATCTCTCCGCTCGCGGCGCGGCCCGCGAGCACGGAGCCGGAGATCACGCGGTTCTCGCCGTCGCTGAGCTCGCCTTGCACGAGGTGATCGAGGGCGACGCCGACGCGGGTCCGCAAGAGCCGCGGCGATTTGACGACGGGTCCGGCGAGCGAGACGACGCGGGCGACGTCGAGCTGACCGCTGCGGAAGAGGCGGCCGATGGCGATCACGTCCTGCAGGCCGAGGTGCCAGACGGCGCGCCCTCGCTCGACGGGATCGAGCAGGTGGATGTGCACGCCCACGTTACCGGTCGGGTGGGCGCCCTCGAAGGTCTCCGTGATGACGCCAGCGACGCCGCCAGCGTCGACCTTGGAGCGAGGGCCGGTGCAGAGGTAGGTCTTGCCGCCCGAGAGCTTCTGGACGCAGGCGAGGCCGCGGTGGAAGTCGTCCTCGTTGCCGGCGTAGATCGCGTCGATGCTGGGCGCGAGCGGGTTGGTGTCGGTGGCGGTGACGAAGAGCGCCTTGGGGGTGGTCTCGGGGTCAGCGACCTTCGAGAAGGGGCGCGTGCGGAGCGCCGTCCAAAGGCCGGACTCGAGGAGGAGCGCGCGTACGTCCTCGGTGGTGAGCTGCGCGGGCTCCTTGCCGGTGAAGGCGGCGAAGGTCGCGTGGTCCTCGGCGGTGAGGGTGCCGGCTAGCTCGTTGGCGGAGAGCTCGACGACGACGCTCTGGAAGGCGCGCTTCTCGCCCCGGTTGATCGCGGCGACGGTGCCGGCGGCGGGCGCGGTGTAGAAGACGCCCGGGGTCTTGCGATCCTCAAAGAGGATCTGGCCGCGCTTCACCGCGTCGCCGACCTTCACATCCATACGCGGCTTCATGCCGATGTAGTCGGCGGCGATGAGGGCGACGCGCGACGGTTGCTTGGCGTCGTGGATGACCTGCTGGGGATCCCCCGTGATCGGCAGATCGAATCCCTTCTTGATCCTGTGTACGGCCATTCGTAGTCCCCTAGAGTGCGTGGCCCTTCGGGCGTCTGAGCCCCCTGATCGAGGGCGTTGATCGTCGCGCGAGCGCCTTCAGGCGGGTGCAGAGGCGCGGTTACCATGTTTTCGCCTCCAGGGCGCTCGGCGGCCAAGAGATAGGCGCGTGTGGGCGGTCACAGCCATGGGCGTGGCGTCGCGGAGGACACAATTCGGTGAGGTCAGCGATTAGGAGCAGCGGGTCGCAGCCTCGAGCGCGAGCCCCGCGAGGGCGTCGCGGGCAGGCGAAGGCGGGAGGTGCGAGAGGTGTTCGATCGCGGACCTCGCGTGGGTGCTCGCGATGACGCGCGCGTCTGTGAGTCCGCCGCCGTGGACAACCTCCTCAAGGATCGGGCGTATGAGGGATTCGGCGAGCGGCTGGCGGCGATGTAGCAGCTCGCCCAACCGCCCGCGGAGCCGCGGCGAGCGCTCACAGGCGAGGATTAGCGGCAAGGTGATCTTGCCCTCGCGTAGATCCTGAGCGGCTGGTTTGCCGCTGAGCTGCGGATCCGCGGCGTAGTCGAGGATGTCGTCGGCGATCTGAAAGGCGAACCCGAGCTCCCGTCCGAAGCTCGCGAGGGGCGCGTGGGCCTGCGCTCCGACGAGGCCGCCGACGCCGGCGCACCAGCTCAGCAGCGCGGCCGTCTTGCCGTCGATGATCCGCAAATAGGTCGCGCGATCGAGGGCGATGTCGCCCGCGTGGGAGAGTTGGGCGATCTCTCCCTCCGCCATGGCGGTGACCGCCTCAGCGAGCCCCCTGATCGAGCTGAGTTGACCGGTGCGGGCGATCGCCTGGATGCTGCGGGCGAGGCAATAATCCCCGGCGAGCACGGCGAGGCCGTTGCCGAAGCGGTAACGCGCGGCCGGGCGCCCGCGGCGAAGATCGCTGCCGTCGACGACGTCGTCGTGCAAGAGGGTGGCCGTGTGGATCAACTCACCGACAGCGGCGACGGTGAGGCGCGCGGGCGAGGTGAGGCCGGCGGCGTCAGCGGCGAGCAGGGTGAGGAGGGGGCGAAGGCGCTTCCCGCCCGCGCCGACGATGTAGCCGCCGATCTCGCCGATGACAGGGAGGCTGGATCCGAGCATCTCCGCGAGCTCGCGCTCCACTCTGGAGAGATCCTCACGGACTAAGGCGACGCCGTGGGACAAGGCCCCGACCGGCGGCTCAGAGGTGGTCGTGTTTGCAGGATCCAGCATCTCAGGCGGAGGTATGGCCTAGTAGTTGGGGGCGTCGGCGTTGTCAACACGGGTGCGCTGCTTTGTCATGGAATGCGCGGCGTGAGACAGTGGTTAGGCGCGTATGTCCCCAAAGACAACGGAGCACCACGACCGCGTCGCACTCTATCCGCTCTGGATGGCCATGGGCAGCGCGGTCTTCGGGGTCGTGATGGGCGGTGCCGCGGTGTATCTGGCGCTCGAAGGGCGGCATGAAGAGGCGGAGCTCGCGAGCAGCCCGGCGTTCGCGAGCGCGGAATCGATCTGCTGCGAGGGGCCGCTCGCGCCCGCTGTTGCGAGCGGGCCGTCGCTGATCGACGCGGTCGCGCGGACCCGCGATACGGTGGTCACCCTGCGCAGCGGATCAGCGCTGCTCGGCGCGGGTGTGATCATCAACGCGTCAGGGGTGCTGCTGACCAACTACCACGTGATCGCGCCGCTGCTCGGCGACTCGCGCCGGGACGGGCTGGCGCGCGCGCGCGGGAGCCAACTGATCGTCCGCCTCGCGAACGGCCGCGAGCTGCCAGCGGCGCTGCTGCTCGGTGAGCGTGAGCACGACGTCGCGCTGCTCCGCCTGAAGCCCGCAGACAGCGCGGAGATCTTCCCCGCGGCCCGCGTCGGGCGCTCGGCGACGTTGGCCGTTGGCGCGCCGGTGTTCGCGGTGGGGACGCCGATGGGCCTCGAGCACAGCGTCTCGAGCGGGATCGTGTCCGCCCTTGATCGCACACACGTGCTGGCGAACCGGCGGCTTTCGCTCATCCAGATCGACGCGTCGATCAATTTTGGCAGCTCAGGCGGGCCGCTCTTCGATCTGGACGGCGCGCTGGTCGGGATCACGACGGCGATGGTCGAGCGCGCTCAGGGGATCGGCTTCGCGATCCCGATCGATCATGTCGTGGGGCTGCTGCGGGCGATCGACGAGGGGGGCGGCGCGCGGAGATCGGGGAGGATCGGGGTCGAGGCGCTGCCGGCGACGGAGCTGTCGGATGCGACGTATCGCCTCGGATATCGCAACGGCTTGGTGATCGATGCCGTCGATCCGGGATCTCCAGCCGACGCGGCGGGGCTGCGATCCGGGGACGTGATCGTCGAGCTGCGCGGTCGCCGCTTCGACGCGCTCGGCAGCGGCGTGGAGGCTCGTAAGCTCTTCGGCGCGAGCTTCGTCGACATGGTTCGGTCGTTGATGCCGAAGGAGCGGCTGGAGATCACCGTGGTTCGTGGCGAGGAGGTCGTGGCTCTCTCGCTGGAGATCGTCGCGGCGAACGCGGTGGAGCAGGCGCGGATCGACGCGGAGGAGCTGCTCGGCCTTCAGCTCGATCCGACGGGTCGGGTCCGTGAGATCGTGCAAGGGTCCGAGATAGCCGCGTGGCGCGGCTCGGCGCGGCTGCGCGGCGCGCGTATCACGTCAGTCATCGGCCGGCCGGTGGCGACGATCGAGGCGCTGGGCGCGGCGCTCGCGGATCTCCGGCAGGTGGTGACGCTCGGGCGCCGCAGCGCGATCTCCGTGACCTTCGCGCTCTCCGGAGGCGGCTCGATCGTCGTCGAGAACTTCCCGATCTCGCTCTCGTGAGGCACTCTTGGCGGATGACGCGCGGTTGTTCGCCGTTCCTCGTCGTCGCGCTCTTGTTCGCCTGCAAGCCGGCGCCGGTGCGGCCACCACAGGATACAGATACAGAGGAGGAGGCGATGATCAGGGCGCCTGGGCCGGTGGAGCGCGCTCAGGCGCTGCTCCAGGCCGGGCGTCCCGAAGAGGCGCTGGCGGTGTTCGAGGAGGCGATCGCGGGGAGCCCCGGGGATCATGAGCTGCACTACGGCCGCGGAGTCGTGCTCCAGACGCTCGGGCGAGGAGACGATGCGGTGGCCGCGTGGCGGGAGGCGCTGGCCTTGCGGCCTGGTTTCTTCCCGGCGTTGAACGGGATCGGCGCGGTTGAGCTGGATGCGGGGCGCTTCACGGCTGCCATCGAGGCGTTTACGGCCGCGATCGAGGCGCGACCAGACTTCGCGGACGCGCGCTATAACCTCGGGCTGGCCTACGAGGGGGTCGGTCGCGCGGAGGAGGCGTTGGCGTCCCTGAGGGAGGCGCAGCGCCTGGCTCCGCAGGACTATGACGTGTACATCGCGCAGGCAGGCCTACTGCTGCGGCTCGGCCGCGCGCAAGACGCGAAGGTGGCGGCGTCGGCGGCGCTCGAGCGACGACCGGGTGATCTCGAGGCGTCGCGTAGCATCGGCTTGGCGCTCGCACGGCTCGGCGAGCACGAAGCGGCCGCGGTGGCCTTCAAACCGGTCGTTGAGGCGCGGCCGGAGGATCACGACACCCGGCTGGCGCTGGCTCGGGCGCTATCTCGCGCGGGGCAGGCGGAGGCGGCGCTCATCCACCTCGAGCGGCTCGCTGTGGCGCTCCCTGAGGAGGCGCAGGTGTGGTCTGAGCTGGGCGCGGCGCTCGCGAAGTTGGGGCGCTTGGATGGGCCGTCGGGCGCGCTGGCGCGGCTGGAGCGCTCGATTACGCTCGATCCGAAGCTGGCCTCGGCGCACGTCCGTAAGATCGCGGCGCTCGCGGAGGGGAAGCGCTGCAAGGAGGCGAAGGCGGCGCTGCGCTCGTTCTCGGCGGGAGACCCGCGTGAAGACGCACGAAAGCAGGCGGAGGCGGCGCTCGGAGATTGTCGATGAGCGGCGCTCGTACGGGGCTGGCCCTAAGGACAGGTGACAGGCTAGGTGCGGACCAGGAGCCGCTGCGACAGCCCAGCGAGCGCGAGCGCGACCCAGCCGATCGTCGCGACGCCGATCGGTAACGGGCTCGCGAATTGATCTTGGGTGGTCGTGTGCAAGAGGACGTGGAAGATGTCGACGATTAAGAAGACGGCGCCGCCAAAGGCGACGAGGAAGTAGGGCAGGGCGACGCTGCCGCCGAGCATCGGCCGCACCAACCAGACGAGGAGCAGGCCGCCGGCGCAGAGGATGCCGTCACAGATCGTGCTGACGAGGCTGACGCTCGCGGCGATCGCCGTGCCAGTGGTGAGAGCAGAGAGGGGAAGCAGGTCGACCACTTGAACGACGATGAGGCCGAGCACCGCGGCGGCGATCGCGATCATGAGGACGAGCAGCGATCTCCCAGAGGGAGCCGTGGGGGACCATTCGGCCGTTAACCCCGTGCTCACGAGCACCCGCCGGAAGCCGGCGATAGCGGCGATGCAGAGGAAATTGCTGGCGATCAAGAAGATGTGGCCGACCTTGGCGTCGCCGAGGCGGAGATCGAAGTGGAGGGAGAGACGGGCGAGCGGGACGGCAAGCAGCGCGATCGCGAGGAGCACCCACGGTCGCAGCGGCGGATCGCCTCGCTCGAACGACAACGCGGCGAAGACGGCGCACATGGCCGGGATCGCCTCGATGACCCGCTGGGTAGGATCCTCGATGCTAAGGATGGGGGCGAGGCCGAGACGAAGGGCGAGTACCGCGACGAAGATCGCGACGATCGCGGGTACGCTCAGACGGGCCATCGACGGGCGCCTCCGAGCCGCTCCGGACCCAAGGATCGCCGCGGCCGCGTTAAGGCCGCGCGCGTCCGCTCGCGCCGCGTTGCGTGGTGAGAGGGCATCGCGAAGATGGGCCATGGTAGCGCAAATCTCCGGTGACGTGGGGCCCTTGGGGGGTGACGAGCGCGTGATCGCACGCCGATCAGCGCGCCCGCGCGGCGGTGGCCATGGGCGATCGCTTCCTCCTATACTCCGCCGCGCATATGGCTGGCGGCGTCACACCTGAGATCCTGAGCGAAGCACTCACCTTCGATGATGTCCTCCTTGTCCCCGCCTACAGCGAGGTGTTGCCGACGACGGTCGATGTCGCGACCCGCTTGACCCGGCAGATCTCGCTCCGGATCCCGCTGGTGTCATCGGCGATGGACACCGTGACAGAGGCGGCGACCGCGATCTGTATGGCTCGCTGCGGAGGGCTTGGGATCATCCACAGGAACATGACGCCGGAGGAGCAGGCGCGGGAGGTCCGGCGGGTCAAGCGTAGCGACAGCACGATGATCACGGACCCGATCACGATCACGCCGGAGCAGACGCTGCGCAGCGCGCTCCAGATCATGCGGGATCACGGGATCAACGGCCTCCCGGTGGTGCGCTATGGCCGACCGGTGGGGATCTTGACGAGCCGCGACGTACGGTTCGAGACAAACCTGGATCAGGTGGTCGGGGACGTGATGACGCGCAACCCGATCACGGTTGAGAAGGGGATCTCACCGGAGAAGGCGAAGCAGGTGCTGCACAAGCACCGGATCGAGAAGCTGCTGGTGATCAGCGCGAACGGCGAGCTGTTCGCGCTGATCACGGTCAAGGACATCCTCAACGCAGAGTCGCACCCGCACGCGATCAAGGACGAGCTCGGGCGCCTGCGCGTCGGCGCGGCGGTCGGTACAGGTGCAGACACGATGCCGCGCGTGCAGGCGCTGGTGGATCAAGGGGTCGACGTGATCGTGATCGACACCGCACACGGGCACTCGAAGTCGGTGTTGGACTCAGTGCGAGAGGTGCGATCGAGCTTCCCGTCGCTGTCGATCATCGCCGGGAACGTCGCGACGGGGGCGGCGACGGAGGCGTTGATCGCGGCGGGTGTCGACGCGGTGAAGGTCGGTATCGGGCCCGGGTCGATCTGCACGACCCGGATCGTCGCGGGCGTCGGTGTGCCGCAGGTGACGGCGGTGCTCGACTGCGCGGCGGCGGCCCGAAAGCACGGCGTCCCCGTGATCGCGGACGGCGGGATCAAGTACTCGGGCGACGTTGTGAAGGCGCTCGCAGCGGGCGCTGAGACCGTCATGATCGGCTCGCTCTTCGCGGGCACCGACGAGGCGCCAGGGGAGCTGATCCTCTACCAAGGCCGGACGTACAAGGTATATCGGGGTATGGGATCCCTGGGGGCGATGAAGGCAGGATCACGCGATCGGTACTTCCAAGGCGCGGTGAAGGACGATCGCAAGCTGGTGCCGGAGGGGATCGAGGGGCGCGTGCCGCACCGCGGGCCGCTCGCGGAGAGCATCTATCAGATCCTCGGCGGCGTGCGCTCAGGTATGGGCTACTTGGGTGCAGGTGACCTCGGGGCGCTCCGCGAGCGCGCGGTGTTCCGCAAGATCTCGTCGCAGGGGCTGCGCGAGAGCCACGTGCATGACGTGATCATCACCAAAGAAGCCCCCAACTACCGCCTGGAGTAGCGGCGATGACCTCCGGCCACCAAACACTGATCGTCCTCGACTTCGGCTCACAGGTCACACAGCTGATCGCGCGGCGGATCCGCGAGCTCGGCGTGTACGCGGAGATCCTGCCGTTCGATACGCCGATCGCGGCGCTGAGGGCTCGCGATCCGGCGGCGTTGATCTTGAGCGGCGGGCCTTCGTCGATCTATGCACCCGACGCGCCGCGGTTGGATCCAGAGGTGCTGGCGCTCGGCATTCCGGTGCTAGGGATCTGTTACGGCTTGTACGTGATCACGGCGGCGCTGGGCGGCCGCGTGGTGGCGGCGAAGGAGCGCGAGTACGGGGCCGCGAACGTGCTGGTGGAGGCGAGCGAGGGGCCCCTCACGCGCTTCTCTGCGGGTGAGCAGGTGCCGGTGTGGATGTCACACGGTGATAAGGTCGAGGCGCTGGCGCCGGGCTTTCGCGCGGTCGGCCGATCGCCGCACTGCGAGTTCGCGGCGATCGTCGATCCGAAGCGTCAGCTGTGGGGAGTGCAGTTCCACCCGGAGGTCACGCACACCGAGCGCGGCGACGAGGTCTTCGCGGCGTTCCTCGACGCGGCGGGGTTTCGACGTGATTGGAGCATGGCAGCGTTCGTCGATGAGGCGGTCGCGGCCGTGCGCGCGCGCGTCGGGGAGCGCGGTACGGTGCTGTGCGGCCTCAGCGGGGGCGTCGACTCGACGGTCGCGGCGATGTTGGTCGAGCGGGCGATCGGCGCGCGCCTGCGCTGCATCTTCGTCGACAACGGGCTGCTGCGGAAGAACGAGCGTGAGGAGGTCGAGGCGATGTTCTCAGGGCAGCTCCGCTGCCCGTTGATCGTTGTGCGCGCGGAGGAGCGCTTCTTTGCGGCGCTGCGCGGGGTCACAGATCCTGAGGTGAAGCGCAAGCGGATCGGCGCGGCGTTCATCGAGGTCTTTGAGGCGGAGGCGCAGCGGCTCGGCGGCGCGGACTTCTTGGTCCAGGGGACGCTCTATCCGGACGTGATCGAGAGCGTGAGCGTGCGCGGCGCGTCCGTGACGATCAAGACCCACCACAACGTCGGCGGGCTGCCTCAGCGAATGCGCATGGGTGTGGTCGAGCCGTTGCGGGAGCTCTTTAAGGATGAGGTGCGGCGGCTCGGGGTGGAGCTGGGGATCGATGAGGCGATGGTGTGGCGACACCCGTTCCCAGGCCCCGGGTTGGGGGTGCGTGTGCTCGGCGAGGTGACCGCGGAGCGCTGCGCGGTGCTGCGAGAGGCCGACGCGATCCTCCTCGAGGAGATCCGCGCTGCGGGGCTATATCGCCGCCTGTGGCAGGTCTTCGGGGTGTTACTGCCGGTGCAGACCGTCGGCGTGATGGGAGACGCGCGGACGTACGAGAACGCCTTGGCGATCCGGGCGGTGACCAGCACTGACGCGATGACCGCGGACTGGGCGCGGATCCCGTACGACGTGCTGGCGACGATGAGCAACCGGATCATCAACGAGGTGCGCGGGATCAACCGTGTCTGCTACGACATCAGCTCGAAGCCGCCCGCGACGATCGAGTGGGAGTGAGCGCGTGCGCGTGCCTCACGACGACGATGGGCGGGCGAGCGATGGCGGTGGTGAGCGCGGCCGTCGCGGACGGGCGACGCCGGAGGTCGCGGTGGAGCGGGTTGTCGTGCCGGCGGAGGCGGCGGGTGAGGTGGGGCAGCAGGCGAGCCTTCGCCCCCGCTATTTCGCGGAGTACATCGGCCAGGCCGCGCTTAAGCGCAAGCTCGAGGTCTTCGTCGCGGCCGCGAAGGCGCGCGGCGAGCCGCTCGATCACACGCTGTTGCATGGGCCGCCGGGGCTGGGGAAGACGACGATGGGGCACATCCTCGCGAACGAGCTCGGCGTGCAGATTCACCTGACCTCAGGGCCAGCTATCGAACACAAGGGCGTTTTGGCGGGGCACTTGACCGCCCTCGGGGCGCGCGATGTGCTCTTCATCGATGAGATCCATCGGCTCTCACCGACGGTCGAGGAGAGCCTGTACTCGGCGATGGAGGACGGACGGATCGATCTTCCGGTGGGCGAAGGGAGCCGAGCCCGGACGATCAACATCGATCTCCAGCCGTTTACCCTGATCGGCGCGACCACGCGGACGGCGATGCTCAGCGGTCCGCTCCGCGATCGCTTCCAGATCGTCGAGGGGATCGAGCTGTACGGTGATGATGAGCTCGCGCAGATCGTTCGCCGTACGGCGTCGATCCTCGGCTTTCCGATCGCGGACGCGGGGGCGATCGAGATCGGGCGTCGCAGCCGCGGGACGCCGCGGATCGCGAACCGATTGACGCGTCGAGTGCGTGACTTCGCGCAGGTGCGTGGAGACTCCGAGATCGACGAGGAGGGCGCGAGCCGGGCGTTGGACTCGCTCGGGATCGATAAGGAAGGGCTCGACGCCGCTGACCGGCGGCTGCTGACGATGATCATCGAGGGCTTCGATGGCGGGCCTGTCGGGGTGGAGGCGCTCGCAGCGAGCCTTGGTGAGCCTCGCGACACGCTCGAGGCGGTGTACGAGCCGTTCTTGTTGCAGCGAGGCTTCTTGTTGCGCACGCCGCGGGGCCGCGTCGCGACGCTGAAGGCTGCACGGCACCTGGGGCTGCCGCTTCCCGGGCCGCTCGGTGGCGCGCAAGGTTCGCTGTCCGTGTGAGCGGATCCGGATCGAGGTGCAGCTGGCGCTGCACATGCGTGCAGGCGAATGCGCATCTCTGGGGCCAATTTCTGTGAAGAGGGGTGCGCGGCGCACATCGGGCGGTGGCGCCCAGGTGCTTGTAATTAATGAATAAAATCAGGATCGCGCGGGGCCGTGGAGGGCGGTCTGTGCTTTGCTTTGACAGATCCCGCCCCTGTCGCAGATCCGAGGTTTCAGCCATGCAAGCCGCCCGTGAAGAGATGAGCGCCAAGCCCCGTGCCCTTAGCATCCTCGCTCGCTCGCTCTTCCGGCAGATGCGTGAGCAGGGGTACTCGACCGAGCAGATCGTCGGCCTCTCCTCGGAGCTGTTGTCGCTTGTCAGCAGCGATCTAAAGGCTGCAAATCCGCGTGGCGCGACCCTCGAGGCGGCGGAATAGCCGCGCGCTGGCCTCCAGCCCCTTAATCTCACGCGGCGCACGGGTAGACTTGCGCCCGTGGGATCGGTATGGGTCTCGTCCATGGCGAACGTCCCTCGCGACTCCAAGCGGCTGTTGACGATCGAGGATCTCGACGTCGAGAACCGCCGCGTCTTCGTCCGCGTCGACTTCAACGTCCCGCTCAAGGGCTCAGAGATCCGTGATGACACCCGGATCCGCGCGTCACTACCGACCATCAAGGCGCTGCTGCAGCGCGGGGCTCGTTTAATCCTAGCCTCTCACTTGGGCCGCCCGGACGGCGACTACGATCCGAAGTACTCGATGGAGCCGGTCGGAGCGCGCCTCGCTGAGCTGCTCGGTGTCGAGGTTCGACTCCCCGATGAAGTGATCGGCGACGGCGTCACCAAGCTGGTGCTCGACACGCGGGCGGGACAGATCGTGCTGCTCGAGAACCTGCGCTTCCACCCGGGGGAGACCCGCAACGATCCGGAGTTTGCGCGGGCCCTGGCGATCCTGTGCGACGCGTACGTGAACGACGCGTTTGGCGCGTCACACCGGGCGCACGCGTCGATCGTCGGGCTGCCTCGGTTGGTCCGCGAGCGCGCGGCGGGCATGCTGCTCAACGCGGAGGTGGCTGCGCTCGGTCGGGTGGTCGCGGCGGCAGAGCACCCGTTCGTGGCGATCGTCGGCGGCGCGAAGGTCTCAGACAAGCTGCCGGTGCTGCTCGCGGTGATCGAGCGGCTTACGGCCGGTGATCGCCTCCTGATCGGCGGCGCGATGGCGAACACGTTCTTGGCGGCGGAGGGGCTTGAAGTAGGCGGGTCGCTGCATGAGCCGGATCGGTTTGGTGATTGCCGGACGATCCTCGCCAAGGCGCGCGCTCGTGATGTGCGGCTGCTGCTGCCCTCCGACCTGCGCGTCGGCCACGGGATCAAGGCGACCTCGGGGCGCGTGGTCGCGGTGAACGAGGCCTCGTTGTCCGCAGATGAGATGGCGCTCGATATCGGGCCGCACACCGAGCAGCGCTTCGCGGCCGCGATCAAGGACGCGGCGATCGTCTTCTGGAACGGGCCGATGGGGCTGTTCGAGAGCCCCGCCTTCGCTCAAGGGACGATGGCGATGGCGGCGGCCGTGGCCGCGTGTCCCGGCTATACGGTGGTCGGCGGCGGCGACAGCGTGGCGGCGGTGCAGACATCTGGCGTCGCTGAGCAGATCAGTCACATCTCGACCGGCGGCGGCGCTTCCTTGGAGATGATCGAGGGTCAGGTGCTGCCTGGCGTCGCGGTCTTGACGGAAGAGGGGTAGCGGGATAATGGAGGGGGTTTCTATGACGCGCGCGCGCTGGGTGATCGGTAACTGGAAGCAGAACCTGCTGCGCGGGCCGGCGGAGGCGCTGGCGCGCGGCTTGGTCGGCGGCCTGCCCGATCCGCTCATCGATTCGGATGACAAGGTGAAGGTCGGTATAGCCCCCGGCTATATGGCCCTCGATGTCGTTCGGCCGTGGTGTCGGCCGGCCGGTCCGCTCTTCCTCTTCGCGCAGGACGTAGGAGCGCAGGAGAGCGGCGCCTTCACGGGGGAGGTCGGCCCGGGGATGTTGATCGACGCAGGGGTCCGCGGGGCGATCGTCGGCCATTCTGAGCGTCGCGCGCTCTTCGGCGAGAGCGACGCCGTGGTCTCTCGGAAGCTGCGCTGCGCCCTTGATGCGGGGCTTCGGGTGGTTCTGTGCGTGGGTGAGCCGCTCGAGGTGCGCGCCGCAGGAGATCACGAGGCTCATGTGCTCGGGCAGTTGGCGGCGGCGTTGGCCAATCTCCCGGAAGACTCCCTGAACCATCGCGTCATCATCGCCTACGAGCCGGTCTGGGCGATTGGGACCGGCAACACGGCGACCCCCGACGACGCGGCCGCGATGCACGGCAGGATCCGTTCGTGGCTCAGAGAGCACTTTGGTGCCGCAGGGTCTGACAGATCGATCCTGTACGGTGGTAGCGTCAAGGCGAGCAACGCGGCCGAGCTTATCGCGGCGGGGGACATCGACGGCTTTCTGGTCGGCGGCGCCTCCCTCGAGCAGGCGGCGTTCCTCTCGATCATCCAAAGCGTCGCAGGTCCCTAGCCATGGACATCCTCGAAATCCTCAAAACCGTTGTGACCGTCGCTTATGTGCCGATCTGCGTGGTGATGATCTTGATCATCCTGTTGCAGGCGGGGAAGGGGGGGATGGGCACCGCGCTGGGCGGCGGCGCGAGCCAAGGGGTGTTCGGCGGCGGCGGCGCTTCGGACGTGATGGCGAAGTTGACCCAAGGGTTCGCCTTCGCGTTCATGGCCGGGGCGGTCTTCCTCGCTTATGCGACAGCTCACGGCGGGTCAGAGCGCCTGCGCGAGAAGAGCGAAGAGATGGACGTCGCGGAGGCGCCCGATCCGAACCAGCCGATTGACTACGAGCGGATCGGTCCGAACCCGCTGGTCTTGCCCTTCCCCGGCGGATCGGCGCCGACGGCGATTGAGGCGGAAGAGGCGCCTGCGGCCGAGCCTGTCGTTGACGCGAGCGCGAGCGCAGTCGACGCGGCGCCGCTCGGTGAGGTCGCGCCGGAGGGTGATTCGGGCGCAGCGGAGCCGGTTGTTGCGGCCGAGCCGGTCGAGGGCGCGCCCGCGAGCGACACGCCCGCGAGCGACACGCCCTGAGCGGACCGATGCGGGACTCGGTCGACTTTTTGAAGGTCGAAGGCCTAGGTAACGACTTCGTACTTGTCGACGCGCGCGGCGCCGTTGATTGGCGCCAAGAGGTCGCGCGGTTGGCTGTGTTGGCGCCGGAGCTGTGTGAGCGTCGTCGTGGTGTGGGCGCAGATGGGGTGTTGATCGTGACGCCAGGGGAGGGTGATGCGATCGCCGCGATGATCGTGGTCAATCACGACGGCTCGCGGCCAGAGATGTGTGGGAATGGGCTGCGCTGCGTCGCGTTGTATGTCAGCCCAGGCCTCAGGGCGCCGTTCGTGGTTCATACGGACGGGGGGCGCCGGCGGTGCATGGTCGAGGCGGTCTCGCCGGATGGCCGCTCTGGCTCGGTGACGGTCGGGATGGGCGCGGCGATCGACGGGGGCCTCTGGGCTCCTGATGGCGGCGAGCGACATGTCTTTCGGGTCATGTCGATGGGCAACCCACACGCGGTCGCGTTCGTCGGCGCCGATGAAGATCCTGAGGCGCTTGCGCGGCTGCTTGGGCCGATCGTTGAGGTCGATCCGCGCTTCCCCCTCCGCACGAACGTCGAGTTCGCGCGGGTTGAAGGGCCGCAGCAGATCACGCTCTGGGTCTGGGAGCGCGGGGTCGGGATCACGGATGCGTGCGGGACAGGCGCCTGTGCGACCGTCGCGGCGGCGCGGTTGGCTGGTCTCATGGACGCGGAGTCGCCGATCTCGGTCGACCTCCCAGGTGGGTCGCTGACGATCTCGCTCACCGCCGATGAGGTCGTGATGCAGGGGCCGGCGCGTGTGGCCTTCGCCGGGCGTTGGTAGCGCTGAGCCGCTACGTCGGCTCGAAGGCGATCTCACCGAAGAGGAAGCGGAGGATCACGTCGAGGCGCTGCCAGCGCTCGACGGGCATCTGCGCGAAGGCGGCGCCGATCTGGAAGCGGCCCTCAGTGCGTGTCAGCCAGAGCGTGCGAGCAGGCAAGGTGAGTATGTCGCTCTGAGCCCCGTCGAGGACGAGGCGGAGGTGCAGGTTGATCTGCTGACCAGCCGGCACCGGGATCTCCGTGAGCACACAGATGCCCGCCGCGTTGATGTCCTTGGCGAGGCCAACCACCGGCGGGCGCCCGACCACCTCGAGGGTGGTCTCGAGGTCACAGACGAAGCGAGAAGAGGTCGGTGCTTGTCGGGCGCCCACGCGCGGTCAGGTTATCAGATGGGCGGTGGCTTGGATCTGTGGTGTAGTTCAAGGACGGAAGCGCAAGCCCGTCAGGCCGCTGAGGATCGCCTCGAGTTCGCGCAGACGGAGCTCCTGCGCCAAGGCTTCGGCGGCGCTCTCGGGGGGTTCAAGGTCGCGCTCGATGAGGATCTGAGCTCGCTCGAAGTAGAGCTGGGTGACGCGGATCAGGAGCTGCTCGCGGGCGATGCCAGCGTCGAGCATCGCTCGCGCAGCGCGGACCTCTTCAGGGCTGAAGATCAGGCGATCGAGGGACCAGGTCGCGCGCACTCGGTAGTGCCGGCCCGCGCCGAGATCCTGGGCGAACTCGTCGGCGGTGCCCGCTTCTTGGGCGAGCTTCCAGCCTTGATCGGAGCTGTGGTCAAACTCGGTTTGTAGCGTGGGCAGCGCCGCCGCCGCGCGGGCTCGCTTCAGCCATCGGCGCGCTGCTTCTGGTGCGATCGCGGCGCGCTTGATCGCGGCTTCGTGGACCTCTTCGACGCTCGGGCCCGGCAGTTGGGCGAGGGCGGCGTCGATGCCCTGCCGTGGCATCGCGGTGGGTAGGTCCCTCGGCGAGGGCGGGCGGACCGGCGCCGCGGACGTGGAGCTCGGCGGAGGTGGGGGCGCCGCGAGGGCGTGCGATGTGGGGAGGGGAGCGACGAGGCAGAGGGTGATGGTCAAGGCGTGGTTGAGGTGCATCAGAGTGACTCCTTGGCGCCGCATACGGCGCTCGCGAGGGACCGTCGCTCTGCCTCTGCGAGCGCACCGTAGGTCTTGGGCCGCGGTGGACTGCGGAGCTCGAGGCGACCCGCGCGGGTGAGGGCGCGGCGCTGTTCTGCTGCGGCGCGGTGTTGGTTCGGATCAAAGCCGAGCGTGAGCGCAGCGAGGAGCTGGAGGTCGTGCATGTAGATGGCGCTGCCGCGGAGCTGCTCCTGCGTTCGCCACGTGAGGGTGAGGCTGAGGCGGAGGAGCACCCCGGTGGGTCGAGAGCGAGGGAGGAGGAGGAGGCGAGGGCAGGGGTGGGGTGAGTCACAGGGGCTTGTTCGCCAGGTCCACTCGCCATCGTCGTAGGTCGGGAGCCAGCCGGTGGTCGAGCACGTTCGCGCGAGGAGCGGGGCGAGCTGGCTGTCTAGCGGGAGATCTTCAGGAGCCGGCGCGATGTCGCCGTCTCGCTGGAGGATCCAACGATCGTCGGCGCTACCGCTGAGCAAGAGGGTGTGCGGGTCGAGGAAGGAGGCGCGGACGCTGGAGAGGTCGCCGCTGAGCTGGGTGAGCGGGAGCCAACAGGTGCCGCTGGGGGCGTGGTCTCGCGCGGTGGGCCCGTCCCAACAGATCCAGAGCTGGGCGTCGGCCGCGGCGAGCCACGCCTGCGGCGCCTGTGGGCCGCCATGATGGGTGAGGGCCGCGGTTGCCGGCGGCTGGGCGAAGAGTGCGACGACGAGCAGGTACATCATCGCGCCTCTCGGCCGCGGCGCTCGGTCGTTGCGCTGCAACGCTCGAGCGCGTTGGCCGAGCGAGATGCATGACCCGTCGATGTCATCGAGTCGCCGCCTCACTGTTTCTCGTGCTCCTTGTGATCTGCGTCTCAGCGCTGCCCGGGTGGACGCAGTCGGGCGCGAGGCCGAGCGGGCTCCACTTCATCGATGTGAGCCAGGGGAGCGCGCTCTTGGTCGTCGATGCGGACGTGTCGGTGATGATCGACTCGGGATCGGCGGGGGCGGCGGAGGCGGTGCTCGCGGCGATCACCGCGCATGGGCTGACATCGATCGATCTTTGGGTGCATACGCACTTCGATGCGGATCACGTGGGCGGGTTCACGCGAGCGCTCGCAGGTGTCGATGGCGTGGCCGGATCTGAGGATGATCTGCGGGTGTGGGAGCTGTGGGACCGAGGGCTCTCCGAGTTGCCGGATACCGAGGTCGTGGCCGCGTATGTATCGGCGAGTGGGGGGCTACGTCGCGCGGTGGCCGCTGGTGAGAGGTGGCAGCGTGGCGGGATCACCGTGACGGTGGTCGCGGGACCCGATGAGGCGCCGGTTGAGAATTCGCGTGGCCTCGCGCTCCGAGTGCAGGTCGGTAAGATCTCCGTGATGGTGCAGGGTGATCTCCCCGCGGCGGCCCTGAGCGCTGTTGCGGTGGATCCGGTCGATGTGCTCTGGGCAGCACACCACGGCGCGCTCGACGGGACGAGCCCGGATCTGTTGATGGCGCTCGATCCTGAGCAGGTGGTCGTCTCCGCGGGGTTCGGCAACGCCTACTGTCATCCTCACCCGCTCGTGCTCTCGTGGCTCCATGATCGGAGGGTCTGGTTGATGGGCGCGGCAGGGGTCGCGCCGACGGAGCTCTGCGACGGGATCGTGGATCACCTAGCCGCTGAGCATGTGCTCGTGGGAGGTGATCTGTGGATCAGCGCTGATGAGGATGCCGGCGCGATCAGCGACCTCCCAGGCGGATCGTGGGACAGCGCTCGGTGGTAGGTGCTCGCTCGCTGGCTGTGGTGGTGGGATCTGCGGACGCTGTTACACTCCTCGCCAGTGCGGACCTCTGAATCACGCGGGACGACCGGCGTCTGTGGCCTGTTCATGGTCATGGCCCTCGTGGCCGGCTGTGGTGGCTGGGTCGGGCACGGCGACACGTATGTCAGGCGTTGGAGCCCTCGCTGGAAGGTCAACCAAGAGGCGACGTTCCGGGTCGGACTACCGCCCGACGAGTGGCGGCCGGCCAAGCAGAAGGGCGCGCAGGTGCTGTGGATACATGAGGCGGTGCCGGCCTTGATCCACGTGACTGCGCAGTGCGAGATGCACGGCGACAGCTCGTTGGAGTCGTTCACAGACCACCTGCGGATCGACTTTCGCGCGTGGGAGGTGGTCGAGCAGAAGAGCGAGGTGGTGGCCGGTCGCGACGCGCTTCGCTCGATCGTGCTCGCGGAGATCGACGGCGGCGTCGCGACCAAGATGGAGCTGCTCGTCTTCAAGAAGAACGGCTGCCTCTTTGACATGCAATACATCGCGCCGCCCAGCCACTTTGAGCGCGGTCGCGCGGCCTTCCAGCAGGTAGTCGCTGGTTTCTCGTTTCCGGTCGAACGCTGAGGCGATGGCGAGCTCGATCCAGGAGTCCTTGAACGCGGCGCTGGCCAGCATCGGCGGCTGGATCACGTCGGGGTTGGAGTGGCTCGGCGGGATCGGCAGGATCGGCGGACAGGCGGTGCTCCGCGGGCTGCGCCGGCCCTTTGGTTTCTACGATATCCTGTACCAGGTGGTCGCGCTCGGCGTGCGCAGCCTCCCGCTCGCCTCGGTGATGTCGATCTTCATCGGCATGGTGCTCACGTGGCAGTTCGGCGAGGCGCTCATCGGCTTCGGCGCGAAGAACGCGGTCGGGCAGGCCGCCGCGCTGGCGCTGGTGCGCGAGCTCGTCCCGGGGATCCTGGCGCTGACGGTGGGCGCGAAGATGTCGACAGGTATGGCAGCCGAGCTCGGTTCGATGAAGGTGTCCGAGCAGATCGACGCGATCGCGTCGCTCGGGGCTGATCCGATCAAGAAGCTGGTGTGGCCGCGCTTGGTCGCCGCGACGATCTCGCTGCCGCTGCTGTGCGTGTGGGGGAACGTGCTCGCGCTCGCGGGCGGCGCGGTGATCGCCGACGTGGTCTTTGATGTCCCTTCGGACTACTTCTATGAGACCTACGTCGACGAGCTGTGGCCGTCGGACTACTTGTCGGGGTTGGCGAAGTCGCTGGTGTTTGGGGTGCTGGTGGGGCTGATCGGCTGCTACCAAGGCTTTACGACCAAATACGGGACCGAGGCGGTCGGCTTGGCGACGACGAACACAGTGGTCGCGACCTCCGTGTCGATCTTGGCGATGGACTTCCTCCTGACGACCCTCTTCCTGCCGGTCCAATGAGCGATGGAGGTGGTTTACGAGCTCAAGAGCGTCTGCAAGGCCTTCGACAAGCATGTCGTCTATCAAGACATGTCGCTTGTGATCTCCGCCGGCGAGACGTTGACGGTGATCGGCGGCAGCGGCATGGGCAAGAGCGTGTGCCTCAAGCTGATGCTCGGGCTGCTGCACGCGGAGTCGGGGGCGGTCCTCTTCAAAGGGGATGAAGTGAGCGCGCTCGACTATCACGGGCAGCGCGAGCTGCGGCGACGCGTCGCGATGGTCTTTCAGGGGGGCGCGCTCTTTGACTCCATGACCATCATGGAGAACGTCGGCTACGCGCTGCGCGAGCACACGTCGATGTCAGACTCGGAGATCGCGGAGCGGGCGTGGGAGTGCCTGGAGATGGTTGGCCTCGGGGCTGACCGCGCGATCTTGACGCGGATGCCCGCGAGCTTGAGCGGCGGCATGCGCAAGCGGGTGGCGATCGCCCGCTCGATCGCGGTGCGTCCCGAGGTTATCTTCTACGACGAGCCGACGACCGGCCTCGATCCCAGCAATATCCGCAGAATTGACGAGATGATCAGGAAGCTACAGCGCGAGCTCGGGGTGACGAGCGTGGTCGTGACCCACGATATGCCGACGGCGTTCTCGGTGTCCGACCGGATCGCCATGCTCTACGATCGCAAGTTCCCGTTCGTCGGGACGCCCGAGGACTTCAAGCACCACGCGGTGACCGAGGTCCGTAACTTCGTTCAAGGGAGGATCTCCGATGGCGCGCAAAGATGAGCGACGCCTCAATATCATCGTCGGCGTCTTTGTGATCGCCTTCGGCGTCCTCTTTATGATCTCGCTGGTGCTGATCGGCCAGGGCAAGGGAACCTTCAAGCAGAAGGTCCTGATCGAGGCCGACTTTCGCACGGTGTCGGGCCTGAAGAAGGGCAGCCCGGTGCAGCTCGAGGGGATCGAGATCGGCGTCGTCGAGGATCGTTCGTTCGTCGAGCTCGGATACGACTGCAACCCGGCGACGGAGGATCGCGGGCGCTACGGGGCGGGCCGGACCGACGCGTGCGAGGCGACGATGTTCTGCGCGCCCGAAGGTAAGTGCGCGGAGCTCGAGTCGTACTCAGCGAACAAGGAGCTGCACCCCCCCTGCGATGATGACGCGCAGTGTGAGGAGGACGAGGTCTGTGTGACCAGCGACTTCCGGCGCCGCTATCGCCGCGTCCCTTGGGCGGGATCTTCAGGGGTGTGCGCGAGCTATGTTACGCAGCACAAGCGGATCCGCGTGCGCCTCCGGGTCTTCGCGGAGAGCCTCGAGCATATCCGCGAGGACAGCCGCGCGTCGGTCTCACAGAACGGCCTGCTCGGCGATCAGCTCGTCCAGATCTCGATCGGACGCGGCCCTGCGGTGAAGGACGGGGGCCGGATCCAGAGCACCCCGTCGTTGATGGAGGATCTCGACGCGGTCCGAGAGCGCGTCGATGGGATCTTCGTCAAGGTCGAAGAGACGGTGAGCGGGATCTCGAGCCTGGCGGCGGCGCTCGGCGACGAACGCACGGTCCGGAACGTCCAGGGGCTGCTGGCGAACGCCAACACGGTGACCCGCCAGATCGCGGAGGGCAAGGGGCTCGTCGGCGCGCTGCTCAACGACGAGGCCTATGTGAAGGACTTCGGATCCACGTTGCGCTCGATCCGCGACACCGCGGCGGGGCTGGACTCGTTCGTGCAGCGGGCGAAGAGCAGCATCACGAAGATCGATACGAACATCCAGCCGCTGGTGGATGACGGGCGGCAGGCGATCGCGAACCTGAACAAGATCCTGGCTGACCTGAAGGACCCGGATAACAAGAGCGTCGCCGCGAAGCTGCTCTACGATCCTGACGGCAAGTTGATGCACGAGATGGAGTCGACGCTGGAGTCGCTCGGTCGCGTGGTCGCGGGGGTTGAGCGCGGCGAAGGTACCGTCGGCAAGCTGCTCAAGGATCCCAAGGCCTACGATGACCTGGTGAAGATCCTCGGCAACATCGAGCGCAATAACACGATCAAGCGGCTCGTCCGCTATGTCGTCGAGAAGGAGGAGGCGTCGTCGTCAGCGGCGCCTACAGCGAGAGAGAGCAAGCCCTGAGGTGCGCCTGGCACGGCGAGCTCGTCGGCGAAGCGGGCGATGGTCTCGCCGATCTCCGCCGGGTACTCGGCTGGGATCGCGTGTGTGCCCTCCGGTAAGACCTCCCAGCGTACGCCCGCGATCGCGAAGGCGAGCGCGCGCATGGTCGGCAGCGGGACGAATGTGTCGCGGGCGCCGGCGACGATGAGGGTCGGGACGTCTATCTGCGGGAGCAAGTCGGCGGCGCTGTGGCGGTTCGCCTCGTCGAGCATGCTGAGGAAGAGCTCGGGGTTCACGGCGGCGAGCTGGCGCGTGTAGAATTCGAAGTCGGCGGCGGCGATGCGATCCGCGTTGAGTTGAGTGGCCATCCCGATCTGGGTGGTGAGCGGTGAGGGGACCAGACGCCTCCATGTCTTTTCGGTCAGATCTCGAGCGATCCGGACGATCGCGCGGGCGACCGGGAGCACGTGCGCGAAGGCGTGAGTGCCCTGAAAACTCTCGAGGACGCGGCCGCTCGGGCCCGCGAGGGAGATCAGGCCAGCGACGAGGGCGCGGTGTCGGCGGTAGAGCTCGAGCGCGACCTGAAAGCCCATCGAGAAGCCGACGACGACCGCGCTGCGCACCCCCGCGTGGGTGCAGGCGGCGGCGGCGTCGTCGGCGAGGGTCGCCATGTCGAGTCGCCACGGTCGCGGCGGCGTCGGCGAGCGGCCATGGCCGCGGTAGTGGAGGCGGATGACTCGACGGGTGGCTGCGAGGCGCGGCACGATCCGGGTGAAGGCCCACCCAGAGCAGCCGATCCCGTCGAGGATCAGGATCGCCTCGGGGGGCGCGTCTGTCGGCCCCGCGACTAAATAACAGACGAGCGCGCCGTCTTCGCGCTGGATCTGCCGCAGGCCTTCATCCTCGTGGGCGCTCACGCTGGCGCCCCCATGTCACTCCTCCGCGGGCTCGGTCCGGCCGCGTTCGTCGTCGTGGTCGTCGGCGATCTCGTTGACGCTCGGGTACTTCATGATGTCCTTGCGAGCGATCTTCCAGGCCTTTTGGACGATCCAGGAGAGCGAGCGATCCTGGCGCGCAGCCTCCTCTTGGATCTCCTTAAGCATCGCCTCTGGGAAGTAGAGCGACTGTTTGCGCTTGTCCGAGCTGGCCATGGATGCGAGGTCTCCGCTAGTTAAAACCGGGGTTTTCAGGGTATGTTAGGCCCTCTTTGACTGTCAACCGGGCGCCGGTCGATGTGAAAGTGCGAGGCAGGAGACGGTGGCCGAAGACGAACAGACGAGCGGCCGCGCTGGCGATGATGAGGGCGGCGGCGACGGGCGCAGCGCGCGTGCGCTCCAGCGACGCGAGCAGCGTCGCGGTGAGATCATCGCCGCCGCGACGCGGGTGTTTAAGGAGAAGGGCTATCACGCGGCTTCGATCAGCGACATCATCGACGCCGCGGGGGTCGCTCGCGGGACCTTCTACCTCTACTTCACGAGCAAACGTGAGATCTTCACCGAGCTGACGACGGAGTTCTTGGCGATCATCCGCGGCAGCGTCCGTAAGATCTCGCTCGATCCCGGCGCTGAGCCGCCGATCGATCAGATGCGCGCGAACTTCAGACGCGTGATGAGCTCCGTCATCCAGCACGATGACCTCGCGACGATCATGCTGCGTGAGCCGGGAGATCTCGACGCGGAGAGCCGCGCGTTGCTCGATCAGTTCTTCAACCAAGTGGTCGATCTGATCGAGCTCGCTGTGCGCGTGGGTCGTGGCCTCGGCTTCGCGCGGGCCTGTGATGATCGCTTGATCGCGATCTCGGCGCTCGGCGCGCTTCGTGAGGTGCTTCGGCGGATCTTGGCCGCTCGTGATCCCACCGCAGGGGCCGCCGCGGCCGAGTGGAGCGACACCGAGCGCCTCGCCGACGAATTGGTCACGTTCTTTGTCCGCGGGGTGTTTACCTGAGGTGCTCGGTCGGATACCCTGCCGCGCCCTGATTTTAATCAGCGCAGTAAAGACCCTGGGTGACGCCGATGGCCCTGACGAAAGCTCAGCAAGAGAAATTCCGCCAGATCCTGCACGAGAAGCGCAAGTCGCTGATCCAACAGGCCCAGAAGACCCTGGAGAGCGACATGGTCCTGTCGCCTGATGACCGCTTCGATGAGGTCGATCAGGCCTCGAGCGAGTACATGCAGGCCTTTTCGTTCCGCTTACGCGGGCGCGAGCGCTACCTGATGGACAAGATCGACCTCGCGCTGCGCAAGCTCGACGAGGGCCTCTATGGGATCTGCGAGGAGTGTGAGGAGCCGATCTCGATCAAGCGCCTGCAAGCCCGTCCGGAGGCGCCGCTGTGCATCCAGTGCAAGGAGGCGCAGGAGAAGGAAGAGGCGGTCTACGCTGAGGATTAGCCGGCGGCCGCGGTCGCAGGGCGTGCTTGGCGTTGACCGGGCGAGGTGCGAGGCATGAGGCCGATCTTGTTCGTTCTGCCTGGCCTAGGCTGGGCCCTCCAGGCGTATGGGGTGCTGATGGGGGCCGCGCTGCTGCTGGCGTGGTGGACGGCGCTCGATCGGGCGCGCCGAGACGGGCTGCCGACGGAGACGCTCGGGTCGATCTTTGTCGCGTCGGCGTTCATCGGGATCATCGGCGCGCGCGCGCTGTGGCTGGTCGGACACCCGCAGGCGCTGGTCAGCGTCGCGAGCCTGATCCAACTCCCGGCGGGCGGGCTCTCGGCGGTCGGCGGGGCGTTCGCGGCGCTGGCGGTGACGATCGCTGCCTGTCGCTGGCGACAGATCCCGACCTTCGCGTGGCTGGATTGCCTGGCGCCCGCGTTGGCGCTCGGGTGGACGCTCGAGCGGCTCGGAGCCTTCCTCGCGGGTACTGAGTTTGGCCGCTATGTCGCTCCCGGTGAGTGGGGCTACGCGCTCAGCGTGACCTTCCCGGCGGGCTCCCCGGCGCATCAGGTGCACCGGCGCTTGCTCGAGGGGTTACCGACGGTCAGCGAGGTCGCCTCGGCGCCTGTACACCCCGTGCAGCTCTACGCGGCAGGGATGGGGCTGCTGATCTTCGGCCTGGCGCTGCGCTTGCGTCGGCGACGGAGCTACGTCGGGCAAGTGTTCCTCGGGGTGCTCGCGGCGCTGGTGATCGCTCGCCTCGTGATCGAGGATCCCTTGCGCTTCGACGCGAGCGCGCCGCTGTGGGGGCCGCTGCGGCGGGGTCACGTGGCGGCGCTCGGGCTGCTAGGGGTGCTCGCGGCGGTCGCGAAGATCGCGCGAGGACGCGCCGTGGGAGAGGCGAAGGCGCGTTGAAGGAGCGCGTCCGTGCGCCGGCGGTCGTGGTCATCCATGGGGCGCTACGCTCACGCGTGGGCCTGTGGCCGTCCGTGATGTACCTGCGAGGGCGAGGCTTCGATGCGCGAGCGTTCGGCTACAACACGCGCAACGCGACGCTCGCGGAGCACGGGGCGGCGCTCGCGGAATTTATCGAGGCGTGGCGGGGGGAGCGTCCGCTCGAGCCGCTCGGGATCTTGACGCACAGCATGGGCGGGCTGGTCGCGCGCGCGTATCTGGCGCGCCCTGAGGCGCGCGCGCAGAGCGAGCACCAGCGGTTGGTGATGCTCGCGCCGCCGAACCAGGGCTCGCACTTGGCCGCGCATTTCCGCGATCTCAAGGCGTTTCGCTGGCTGTACGGTGCCGCTTCCGAGGAGTTGCAGCCGGCGCGGGTGGCGGAGCTGCCGCCGCCGCCGCCGTCCACGGCCGTGCTTGTGCTCGCGGGAGGGCGGCTGCGCGGGGAGGCGGGCTATCTCAAGCTGATCCCGGGCAACAACGACGGGGTCGTCGGGTTCTCCGAGACGGTGCTGCCGGGGATCGAGCCGCTGCTGATCGGCGGCTCACACACGCTGCTTCAGTATCGGCCAGCGGTGCTAGAGCGCGCGGCTCGATTCCTCCGCGGCGAAGACGATGGCGGCGCGAAGCCGGAGAGGCCGCCCGAACCTGGCGGTTAGAGCGGCCTCTCGCGCGATTTTTGGTGCCGAAGGGCGGACTTGAACCGCCGACCTAGGGGTTATGAATCCCTCGCTCTAACCAGCTGAGCTACCCCGGCGTGGGGGGCCGTGCGTACCGAAATCCGCAGGACAAGTCAACAGGGAGAGCGGAGGCGCCGAACTGTGAGCCAGCGCAACGGCGGTGACAAAAGCGTTGACACCCCGCATGCCCCTGGATAAGCCGGATCCGGCGTCGCCTAGCGCTCCTGGGCCGCAGATGACCGGGTGGTCGCGGCGCCAGATCCAGCCCAGGAGTACTCATGATGTCCCGCGATGTGGTGATCGTCAGCGCTGCCCGCACCCCGATCGGCAGCTTTCAAGGTGCTCTCGCCGCCCTCACGGCCCCGCAGCTCGGCAGCGTGGCGATCCAAGCGGCGCTCGCGCGCGCGGGGCTGAGGGGCGCCGATCTGGATGAGGTGCTGATGGGCTGCGTGCTGCCGGCTGGGCAGGGGCAGGCGCCGGCGAGGCAGGCGAGCCGCGGCGCCGGGGTGCCCGATCACGTCGGCTGCGTGACTGTGAACAAGGTGTGCGGCTCAGGGTTGAAGACAGTGATGATGGCGGCTTCGGCGATCCGCGCAGGTGAGGCGGATGTGGTGCTGGCAGGCGGCATGGAGAGCATGTCGAACGCGCCGTACTACCTGCCGCAAGCCCGCACCGGCTACCGTATGGGCAACGGGGCGCTGGTGGACGGGATGATCCACGACGGGCTCTGGGATCCGTACAACAACTCGCACATGGGCAGCGCCGGGGAGCTTTGCGCGCGAGAGTGCAAGATCGACCGGGAGCGGCAGGACGGGTGGGCGGCAGAGAGCTATCGGCGAGCGCAGGCGGCGATCGCCGAGGGGCTCTTCGTCGAGGAGATCGCCGCGGTGTCGGTGCCGCAGAAGAAGGGCGAGCCGCTGCGCTTCGACGCGGATGAGGAGCCCGGCCGCGGGAACATCTCGAAGCTGGGCACCTTGCGCCCGGCCTTTGATAAGAGCGGGTCGATCACCGCAGGCAACGCGTCGTCGATCAACGACGGGGCGGCGGCGCTGGTGGTGATGTCGGCGGAGGCGGCGGCGCAGCGGGGGCTGACCCCGCTCGCGCGGGTCGTCGGTCAAGCGGGCGCGGCGCAGGCGCCGGAGTGGTTCACGACCGCGCCGACTGCGTCGATCCAGCGCCTGCTCGAGAGGACAGGTCACTCGGTCGCCGACGTCGATCTGTGGGAGATCAACGAGGCGTTCGCGGTGGTCAGCTTGGTGAACCAAGATCGCCTCGGGATCGCGAGCGATCGCCTCAACGTGCGCGGCGGGGCGGTCGCGCTCGGTCACCCGATCGGCGCGTCGGGATCGCGGATCCTGGTCACGCTGATCCACGCGCTGCGCCAGACCGGTAAGCGCCGCGGGGTCGCGTCGCTGTGCATCGGCGGCGGCGAGGCGGTCGCGCTGATGGTGGAGGTGTAGGTCGATGAACGAGCCGATCCAGTCGATCAAGATCTTGGGGGTGCTCGGCGCGGGGCAGATGGGCGCGGGGATCGCCCAAGTGGCCGCGCAGGCGGGCTATGCGGTGCAGCTCGCGGACGTGACGCTCGAGCAGGCGAGCCGCGGTCGGGACGGGATCGCGAAGATCCTGCAAAAGTCGGTGGACAAGGGGAAGCTGGCGGCCGCGGATCGCGAGGCGGCGCTGGCGTCGATCGTGCCGGCGCTCGGGGTCGAGGGGCTCGCGGACTGCGACCTCGTGGTGGAGGCGGCGACCGAGAACATCGAGCTGAAGAAGCGGCTCTTTGAGGCGCTCGATCGCGCGGTCAAGCCGGGGGCGATCTTGGCGTCGAACACGTCGTCGATCAGCATCACGCTGCTGGCAGCGGTGACGCGCCGGCCGGAGTCGGTGGTCGGCATGCACTTCATGAACCCGGTGCCGGTGATGAAGCTGGTCGAGATCATCCGCGGCTTGCAGACCTCCGATCAGACGTACGCGGCGACGATGGGGCTGGCGCAGCGCCTGAACAAGACGACGATCACGAGCAAAGACAGCCCCGGGTTTATCGTCAACCGGATCTTGATCCCGCTGATCAATGAGGCCTGCTTCGCCCTTCAAGAGGGGCTGGGGGCGGCCGAGGACATCGACACGGGCGCGAAGCTGGGGCTGAATCACCCCATGGGGCCGCTCGAGCTGGCGGATCTGATCGGGCTCGATACGTGCCTGGCGATCGCGGACGTGCTGCACCGCGAGCTCGGCGACGACAAGTACCGGGCGGCGAATGTGCTGCGTATGCACGTCGCCGCGGGCTGGCTGGGCCGCAAGAGCGGCCGCGGTTTTTACGACTACAGGAAGGGCTAAGGGGCGATGAGCGCTGCGTTCACGTGCTTGAAGATCGAGGACCGCGGGGCGGCGCGGGTGGTGACGATCGATCGCCCGGAGGTGCTGAACGCGATCAACGCGGCGGTGATCGCCGAGCTGACGGGGGCGGTGGAGGAGGCCGCCGGCGATCCGACGGTCGGCGGGCTCGTGATCACGGGCGGGGGATCGAAGAGCTTCATCGCGGGGGCAGATATCGCGGCGATGTCGACGATGAGCCCCGAGGAGGCGCGCACCTTCGCGGGGCGAGGGCACGCGCTCGGGGAGATGCTGTCGGCGCTGGCGAAGCCGGTGATCGCGGCGGTGAACGGCTTCGCGCTGGGCGGCGGCTGCGAGCTCGCGCTCGCCTGCGATTTTGTTTATGCGAGCGAGAACGCGCGCTTCGGGCAGCCCGAGGTGAAGCTCGGGGTTATCCCCGGCTTCGGCGGCACGCAGCGGCTGCTGCGCCGGGTGGGCGCGGCGATGGCGCTCGAGCTGTGTATGCGCGGGAACATCATCGACGCGGCGGAGGCGCTGCGGATCGGCCTGTGCAACCGGGTGCTGCCGCAGGCCGAGCTGGTCGACGCTGCCGTGGCGGTGATCGTCGAGATCGCTGCGCACGGGCCGTTGGCGGTCGCGAGCGCGAAGGAGATGATCCACCGCGGCGCGGACCTGCCGCTGCCTGACGCGAACATCCGCGAGATCGAGGCGTTCGCGGGGCTGTTCACGACCAGCGATCAGCGGGAAGGTATGGCCGCGTTCCTCGGGAAGCGGCGCGCTGCGTTTAAAGGCGCCTAGGCGGCGCGTGAGGCACGGGAAGGAAGGTTCACTTGGATTTTTCGCCGACGGATGACCACGAGCAGTTGTTGACGATGGTGCGCGAGTTCGCGAGCCGTGAGGTGAAGCCGATCGCGGCGGCGCTGGATCGGGACCATCGCTTCCCGAGCGAGCTGGTCGCGCGCATGGGCGAGCTGGGGCTGATGGGGATCGAGGTTCCGCCCGAGCTCGACGGCTCGGGCCTGGATCCTGTGGCCTATGTACTGGCGATGGAGGAGATCTCGGCGGCGTGCGCGTCGACCGGGGTGATCATGAGCGTGAACAACTCGCTGGTCTGTGACCCGCTGATGAAGTTCGCGACGGCGGCGCAGAAGGAGCGGTGGCTGCGGCCTCTCGCCCGCGGCGAGCGGCTCGGCTGCTTTCAACTCTCGGAGCCGAACGCCGGCAGCGACGCCGCGGCGCAGAAGACCAAGGCGGTGCGCGACGGCGGCGACTTCGTGATCAACGGCGTGAAGAATTGGATCACCAACGGACCGCAGGCGGACGTCGGGATCCTCTTCGCGATGACGGCCCCCGAGCTTGGCCATCGAGGGATCACGGCGTTCATCATCGATATGCACGAGGAGGGGGTGAGCCGCGGGCCCAAGGACGACAAGCTGGGGATCAGGGCGAGCCACTCGTGCCAGATTTTTTATACAGACCACCGCGTGGCCGCGGACCGGGTGCTGGGTAAGGTCGGCGACGGCTTTCGTGTGGCGATGGCGACGCTTGACTGCGGTCGGATCGGGATCGCGGCGCAGGCGCTCGGGATCGCCCGGGCGGCGTACGAGGCGGCCTTGGAGTACTCGACCGACCGACAGACCTTCGGCAAGCGGATCGCCGACCACCAGGCGATCTCGTTCATGTTGGCGGACATGGCGACCGAGATCGACGCGGCTCGGCTGCTGACGCTGCGGGCGGCGGGGCTCAAGGCGCGCGGCGCTCGCCACACCAAGGAGAGCGCGATGGCCAAGCTCTTCGCCTCAGAGACCGCGAATAAGGTGGCGAAGAACGCCCTGCAGATCTTCGGCGGCAACGGCTACGTGACCGAGTACCCGGCCGAGCGCCACTTCCGTGATGCTAAGATTACCGAGATCTACGAGGGGACCAGCGAGATCCAGCGCGTGGTCATCGCCGCTTCGATCGTGAGCCGTAAATGAGGCTCCGACTAACCTGATGAGACCGAGGGAGAGACCGATGAAGATCCGAGTTTTGGGCGTGATGTTGATCAGCTTGGCGATCGTCGGCACCACCGGCTGCGCCAAGCGCCGGCTGAACAAGATGAATTCCGAGGAGGATCAGCTCTTCGGCAAGTACGACGGCTCGCAGTACGAGAAGGACATGGTCCAGGCGGGCGATCAGGACTACGCCGATCGGGGCCAAGGCGTCTCTCCAGAGCGCTTGGCGTCGATTCAGGACACGATTACGAGCGTGTATGAGCGCGACCTCGGGCGTTGCCTCCAGCAAGACATGGAGGCGTACTCGAACCGCTGGATCGCCGGGACCTTCACGGTGGAATTCACGATCGACACGAAGGGGCAGGTGATCGAGACCAAGCTGCTCGAGCAAGACATCAAGGAGCGCCGGCTGCCGCCGGGACAGAAGGAGGCGCGCAGCGCCAAGCTGTTCGGGCCCTGCATCGAGCAGGCGATCTTCAAGTGGGAGTTCGATCCACCGCCGGAGATCACGTACAAGCACACGTACACCGGCAAGGTGGGCGAGGCCTTCTAGTGATCGACTTCACCCCGAATGAGGCGCAGGAGGCGATCGTTACGGCCGCGCGGCAATTCGCGGCGCGTACGCTGGCGCCGCGGGCCGCGCTGCTGGATCGTGAGGGGGGATTTCCGCGCGAGAGCCTGGCCGAGGCGGCCGAGCTCGGGCTGCTCGGGATCAACGTCCCTGAGGAGCTGGGCGGGGTGGCGGCTGGGGCGGTCGCGTATGCGTTGGCGGTGGTCGAGCTCGGGCGGGTGTGCGCGAGCACGACGGTCGCGCTCACCGTCTCGAATATGGTGGCCGAGGTGATCGCGAAGTTCGGCTCGGCGAGCCAGCGCGAGCTGCACGTGCCGCGGCTGTGCGCGGGTGCGTATGTGGTCGGCGGCTTCGCGCTCTCAGAGGCGGGCGCGGGCTCCGACCCGGGGGCGATGACGACGCGGGCGCGGCGGGTCGACGGCGGCTGGCGGCTCAGCGGGCAGAAGCTGTGGATCACCAGCGGCACCGACGCGGGGCTCTTCGTGGTGTGGGCGCGGACGAGCGATGCGCCTGGCACGCGCGGGATCTCGGCGTTCCTCGTCGACGGGGACGCGCCTGGGGTCGAACGCGGGCGACCGGAGCACAAGATGGGGCAGCACGGCAGTACGACCACGCCGCTCTCCTTCCATGACGTGGAGCTCGGCGACGAGGCCCTGCTCGGGGACGAGGGCGAGGGCTTTCGGATCGCGATGATGGCGCTCGACGGCGGGCGGATCGGGATCGCGTCGCTGGCGCTCGGCTGCGGCTTGCAGGCGAATGATGTCGCGCGCGACTACGCGCTCGAGCGCACGCAGTTCGGGCGGCCGATCGCCGACTATCAGGCGATCCAGTGGATGCTGGCTGACTCGGCGACGGAGATGGAGGCGGCGCGGCTGCTGGTGCTCCGCGCCGCCTGGCTCAAGGAGCAGGGGCAGCCGTTCACGCGTGAGGCCTCGATGGCGAAGCTGTTCGCGAGCGAGCGCGGCTACGCGGCCTGCGATCGCGCGATCCAGGTGCTCGGCGGCTACGGCTATACGCGCGAATTCCCGGTAGAGCGGCTGCTCCGCGACGTGCGGGTGACTCGGATCTTCGAAGGCACCAGCGAGATCCAACGGATCGTGATCAGCCGGGACATCTTGCGCCGGTTCGCGTGAGGCGCCAGGAAGAGGCTCGTGACGATGAATCAAGGCCCCCAGAGCCCGTTCCCCCCGGGCATGAACCTGCCCTTCGATCCCGGGCAGCTCGACAAGATGAAGCGCGAGCTGAAGCGCCGCGTGGGGTTCTTCGTGATCGGCGTGGTGATCGTGATCGTCGGCGCGCTCATCGATCCGAAGGTGAATCAGTGGCCGATCTACACCCCGACGATGGTGATGATGATCGGCGGCGGGGTGGGCCTGATGGGGCTCTTGGGGCTGGCCCGCGGGGCAGGCTGTATGGCCCAGATCGCGGCCTTCTTCTGGATCCTCGGGATCGCGTGCAACATCGGCGCGACCAACCAGTGGACGCAGTTCGCCCTGGCGGGCGCGGTGCTGTGCTACGTCACGTTGGCGCTGCTGCTGCCGAGGAAGCCCAGTTCGCCTGGGATGCCCGGCGCCGGCGCGGGCAACCCGTTCGCGGGTTTTCCGGGTTTCGGCGCGCCGCGACCGGGTACGCAGCTCGGGTCGAAGAGCGGCGGGCGCCGCTCGGTCATCGAGGTCGACGCGACGGAGAAGAAGAGCGAGTAGCGCGCTCGCGCTCAGCGCGGGCCGATCTCGAGCTCGACGTCGAGCTCGACGCCCTGTTGGCGACAGGCTTCGATGATCTTGGCGCTGAGCTCGTCCCCCTCGAGCAGCGGGGCGTCGGGGAGTTGGAGCACGACCTTGGGCCGCCGCGCTTCGATCTCCGCCATGCGCTCTTTGTGGGCGAGCAGGCGGCTGACCAGCGCGTAGCCGCTGGCAGCGAGCACGATGAGGATGGTGACGATGAAGCCCATCGCGCGCAGGTCGACGGCTAGGAGGCGCTCTGGGTGGTGCCTGGGCGGTTGCCGATGATCCGCGCGAGCTGGCTGGCGCCGCCTTGGATCGCGGTCTTCTGCATGTAGAGGCCGAGGCCGTGGGCGCCACCGAGCTCGGCGCCGCAGCCGGCGCGGCCAGGTCCGCCATGGTTGGCCTGAGGGAAGACGCAGCCGGGGCTGAAGGCGCCCGCGGCGTTCTTCTCGTCGTTGATCACGAGGCGGCCGAGGTGCGGGGCGAGCTCGGCGATGGCCGCGGCGGTGAAGGCTCGATCGTCGCTGTAGAGGGTGGAGACGAGGCTACCTTGGCCGGCGCGTAGGATCGCGGCGGCGGCCGCGAGGGTGCCGTCGTACGGGAGCAGGGTCGCGACGGGGCCGAAGACCTCGATTGCGTGGAAGGGGGCGCTGGGATCGAGGGCGGCCTCGGCGCTCGCCTCGAGCAGGATGGGCTCGAGGAAGTAGCCGGTGCCTTCGGGAAGATCGGCGAAGGCGCGGCGCTCGGGATCGCCGGTGACGATCGTGGCGCGCTGGCGCAGGCGGGCGACGCCTTCGCGGGCGTCGGCGAGCTGCTGGGCGGTCGAGAGGGGGCCCATGCGTACGCCCTTCACCGAGGGATCTCCGGTGCGGGCGGCGACCTCGGCGAGGCGTTCGCTGAGGCGCTCGCGGGTGTCAGCGAGCAGGGCGGCGGGCACGATGATCCGGCGGGTGGCGGTGCACTTCTGACCTGTCTTTTGAGTCATCTCGATCACGCAGTCGCGGATCGCGAGGTCGAAGAGCTGGGAGCCGACCTCGAGGTCAGGGCCGAAGAGGGCGGCGTTGAGGCTGTCCGCCTCGATGTTGACCCGGACGTTGTGGGCGAGCACGGCGGCGTGGCCGCGGATCTTCGCGCCGGTGGCGGCAGAGCCGGTGAAGGCGATGACGTCCTGAGGGCCGACGTGATCGAGCAGATCGCCGATCGGGCCGGCGAGGAGCTGGAAGGCGCCAGGCGGCAAGAGATCGCCCTCGGTGATGATCTCGGCGATGCGGTGGGCGAGCAGGCAGGTGCTGGTGGCCGGCTTGGAGAGCACCGGCACGCCGGCGAGGAGGGCGACGGCGAGCTTGCCGATCATGCCCCAGGCGGGGAAATTGAAGGCGTTGATGTGGATCGCGAGGCCGTGGCGCGGCAAGGAGATGTGCTGCGCGCGGATCTTGCTGGTGCGCACCAACGCCTCGGGATCGTCTTCGATGATCCAGGGCCGGTCGCCGAGCTGCTCAGCGAGCACGGCGTAGGCGGTGAGTACGCCGGTCGCGCCGTCGATGTCGAACTTGGCGTCGCCGCGGGTGTTGCCGCCGCTCTCGACGGCGAGATCGAGCAGGGCCTCGCGGTGCTCGAAGATCCGCTTGGCGAGCGCTTGGAGGAGCGCGCCGCGCTCGCGGAAGCTGAGGCGACGCAGCGCGGGCCCGCCGACGTCGCGCCCATAAGCGGCGGCCTCGCGGAGGTGAGCGGCCGCGCTGACGTGGGCGAGGGGCTGCTCGGTCGCGGGGTTGACGAGGGTGGCGGCGGGCTCGCCTGCGATCGGTTGCCAGGCCCCTTGGAGATAGCTAGAGAGCGTGCGCATAGTCGCGGTGAAGCTATCCCGGATCGACGCGGCTCGGGCTCTGTGGTGCTGTGATCCCACACACTCGCGTCGACCGCCGATGTCGACTCGCTGTGGTCAACGCCGAGCGGGCTGCGTCACGGCGCGAGTCGGCCGCTGGATCGGCGGCGGATTGGCCCGAGCTGCGGCCGCGAAGGGATCCTTGAGGGGGCTCGTGTCGTTGGCGGTCGCGGGGCGGTCGCGGGCCGGCGGCGTCGGGCGGGGCGGGTCGGAGGTGGGGGTCGCGAAGGGGTCCTTCAAGTCGCTGGGCGGCGCGGTACGAGGCCCGCTCGAGGGGCGGTGCTGCGGCGGTGTGCTGGCGAAGGGATCGCGGAGATCGCTGAGGTGGGCGAAGACCACGCGCTCGCCGTGGGCTTCGGGCGCGTGGAGATCAGGGGAGGTCGCGGCGGGAGGCGCGGCGACCGGCGAGGCGACAGGCGCAGTGATCGGCGGCTCCATGAGGAGCGCGCTGAGGAGCACCGCGACGTGCGCGAAGACCGTCACAACACCAACCTATCACGATCTTTGGCGCGTCGTGATCCGTTTGTCGAGTCGCGACGCAGGCGCCCGTCTCGGGCGAGGTAGGTGGATCAGCGCTGTGCGCGGGCAGGTGTGAGGGCGCGCGGATCGGTGAGCTCTCCGGTGATCGCAGAGGCCGCGGCGACCGCAGGGGAGACGAGATAGACGGGGCCTGGCGCCCCCATGCGACGATCAAAGTTGCGATTGGTGGTGCTGGCGGTGGTCTCGCCGTCGAGCGGGATCCCGGGGCCGTTGCCGATGCAGGAGCCGCAGCCAGGGGGGGTGACGACGCCGCCGAGCTCACGGAAGAGCCCGAGGAGGCCCTCTTCCTCGGCTGCGCGGCTGACCTCGGCGCTCGAGGGGGTGACGGTGAGGCGGACGCCTGGACTGAGCTCGCGGCCCCGGAGGATCTCCGCCGCTGCCCGGAGATCGGCGAGCGAGCCGCCGGTGCAGGAGGCGATCACGACGTTGTGGATCGGGGTGCCGGTGACTTGATCGAGCGGCCGGCGGTTGCGGGAGTCGCCAGGGGTGGCGACGGTGAGGGGGACCTCCGCGAGATCGATCGCGATGGTGCGCACGTAGGCGGCGTCAGGGTCGGGGTAGACGAAGGTGGACTCGATGTCGAGGGCGGCGCCGCGGCGAGCGCTCAGGAATTCGCGGAGCGGCGCGCAAGGCTCGACGATCCCGGTCATGAGGCCGCCCTCGACGGTCATGTTGGTGAGCACGCTCAGCTCGTCGACGTTCCACTGATCGAGGCCGGGCCCGCCGAGCTGGATGACGCAGGTGTCGGTGGGGGACTCTCGCCACTGCTCGTCGCGGAAGTAGGGATCGCCGATGAGGTGGAGGATCAGATCCTTGGGCGAGACGAGGCCCCTGCCGTCGCCTTCAACGAGCACGCGTACGGTCTTGGGGACGGTGACCGGGATCATGCCGGTGCGCAGCGCGAAGGCCATCGCGGTCGAGCCGACGCCGAAGGCGAAGGCGTTGAGCACGCCGGCGGTCGGGGTGTGAGAGTCGGTTAGCACGATGATCGTGCCGGGCATCGCGTAGTCCTCGACGACGATCCGGTGGCAGACGCCGGCGGGGTAGGGGCGGCCCGGGCCGTGCAAGCGGATGCCGCTGCGCTCGCAGGCTTCGACCATCTCTTGGGTGAGCTGACGGGCGGGGGCGAGGCGCTGGTTCTTCACGCGGAGAGGGACAGTCTGTTGATCGAGGAGGACGAAGTGATCCTCGAACGCGGCGACGAGATCGGGGTTGTGGATCGGCGCGTCCCCCCACTCTTGCGCGTAGAGGGCCATGACCATGCCGCCGGTGTACTCGTGCACGCCGCGAAAACCTGCCTCGCAGAGGACTTGATCGCCTGGGGAGACGGCGTTGATGCCGACGGGGCGGCCCGGGCCGGCCCAGGCGCGCATGGCGATGATCTTCTCGACGCAGTTCTGCGGGCGCTTGGGGGGATCGACGGCGTAGCTGGGCTCGATCGCGCCGGCGAGGAGGAGGCTGCCGTAGCGGAGCAGGCCGCCGCGCTGCGCGACCGCCTTGAAGAACGGCGGGAGCTGCTCGGCGAAGGCGGGAAGATCGACGGCTTCGCCGGCGCGCAGGCGATCGATCACGCCGAAGTCGGTGGTGAACGGCAGGCCCGAGTAGACCATGTTCTCTTGGAAGATCCGCTGGAAAGAGCGGGCGATGACGAGCTCGACGCCGGCGCCCTGATGGGCGACCACGGCGACCTCGCGGCTCGATCCAGAGCCGTAAGCGTCGCCGCCGACGATGACTTGGAAGCCGCCATCCTTGATGGTGTCCTTGCGGACAGTGTCCTGAAAATTCTCGAGGAAGTAGGGGCCGAGGATCTCGCCGGTGTAGCCGAGGGTGCAGGCGGCGCCGCTGATCATCGCGTCGGTGTTGACGGCGAAGTGCAGGGGGGTGGCGGCGCCTAGGTCGAGGTCGTCTCCTGCGAGCTGGCCAGCGAGCAGCGCGGGGTCTTCGGTGAGCCACAGGATCCGACCAGAGAGCTTCATCTCTGGATCCGTAACACTGGCGCCCCGGGGCCACAAGATCGCCATTTGGTGCGGGATCGGGCGCGCTCGCTGGGTGGTGCTATATGTGCCCGCCGATGACCTCGACCAAGAACTACGCCCTCACCCTAAGCCTCGGTCTCTGCGTCGCGCTCGGCTGCGCGGCTAAACCTGCGGCCTCCGAAGAGCCGACGAGCAGCGGCGCGGCGGCGACGGCCGGAACCGATGAGGCGACGATGGCCGCGCTGAAGGCCGCGTTGGCCGGTGCGCACCGCTCCGAGGCGAACCGGGCCCGCGACGCCGCTCGTCACCCGATCGAGACGCTCAGCTTCTTCGGCCTGCGCGCGGACATGACAGTGGTGGAGCTGTGGCCCGGCGGCGGCGGCTGGTACACGGAGATCCTGGCGCCGACGCTGCGCGAGCGCGGCAAGCTGATCGCGACCAACTTCGACGCGAGCGGGGTCACGGATCCCAATGACTACCGGGCGCGCGTGAGTAAGGCGTTCGCGGAGAAGCTGGCGGCTGGACCAGAGCTGTATGACCGGGTGGGTGTGGTGATGGTGAGCCCGCCGGCGCCTTTTGTGCTGGCCCCCGCGGGCTCGGTCGATCTCGTGCTCACCTTCCGCAACAGCCACGGGTGGATCGAGGACGGCACCGCGCCGGCGGTCTACAAGGCGGCCTTCGACGCGCTGCGGCCAGGGGGCGTGTTAGGGGTGGTGCAGCACCGAGCGCGGCCCGACGACGCGCGGGATCCGAAGGTGATCGCCGACGGTGGTTATGTGCGCGAGGACTCCTTGATCGCGACGATCGAGGCGGTGGGGTTCAAGCTCGACGCGAAGTCCGAGATCAACGCGAACCCGAGGGACACCAAGGACTACGAACAAGGGGTGTGGACGCTGCCGCCGAACCTGCGCCTCGGTGAGGTTGACAAGGAGAAGTACGCGGCGATCGGCGAGAGCGATCGGATGACGCTCCGCTTCGTCAAGCCGTGAGGGATCACTCGGGCGGGAGGCCAGGCTGGGGGGGCGGCGGCGGGCCGCCTCGTAGCCGTGGGTCGAGGGGGATCACGATAGCAAGGTCGGTGATCTTGCCGACCATGCTTGGGGTGATCTCGAGGCGGCGGTGGGCGAGCAGGCGACCGTCTTGATCGTGGACCGTGATCGCGTAGACGCCGGGGGCGAAGATCCCGAGGATCCGGTAGTTGCCTTGGGCGTCGCTGCGGGCGTCGCTGGCGCGAGCGTCACTGATGTCGGTGCGGATCACGCGCACGGGGACGTCAGCGAGGCCGATACCGGGGCCGACCTCTTGCTCGAGTAAGATCTTGCCGGACACCTGGACGACGGCGCTGCCGAGGGCGTCGTCGTACGAGCACTTGATAGCGTCAGGGGAGAGCACGCCGGGGGCGGTGCCGTGCGAGGGGTTGTCTGGGCAGGTGAGCGGGCGACCGACCGCCGGCCGGTGCGGCTGGTTGACACACGCGAGGCCGAGGCACAGCAGCAGCGGGCCGCAGCGGCCGATCCGGGGTGAGATGATCACCGAGGCAGGCTAACAGCCGGGCGCAGGAGCGAACACTGGGGAGGCGTCGAGTGCGGAATGAGGGAGCGATTGAGGCGTAGCGATGCATACAGAAGATACATGGCCGGCGGCACTTGCTGTGCGTATTCGCGCGTGTCACCGTGTTGTGCATGACAGGCACTCAAGGGATGACTCCTCAGCCGATCCTCGCGCTGCTGCTGCTCGCGGTCGTGGCCTGCGATCCGACGGGCGTCGACCCCACGTCTGAGCTGGCCGCTGGTCCGCGCCAAGAGCCGCTGTTGGAGGCGCGAGCCGGGGCGGATCTGACGCTGCCGGACGCGCCTCCTTCGGCGGTGACGGCGGCGCCGCTGCCGGCGGCCTTCTGCTCGATCAACGTGAACGGCGCGCTCAAGGACACCGAGACCGACTACATCCCGCGGGTGATCACGTGCGAGAATGGCGGCGCGAAGCTGGAGGCGCTGAAGGCCCAGGCGATCGCGGCGCGCTCGGTCGCCTACTACGCGATGGCCGAGAACGGGCAGATCTGCGACGGCCAAGGCTGTCAGGTTTACACGTGCGGGGCGCAGCCGCAGGCGATCCACTACCAAGCAGCGGCCGAGACGGCGGGCATGTACCTGTCCTTTAACAACACCCAGAAGGGGCGGGTGTTGACGTACGCGTTCTATGTCGCGGGCGACTCGAACCAGAGCGCTGCGTGTAAGGGGGTGAACCCGAACCAAGCCACCGAGAAATACGTGACGTACAACGAGGGCAAGACGTGGACGGGGGTGCAAGAGACGACGCTGGGTTTCCAGTTCAAGGATCCAAACGCCTACGGGTACGGGCAGAACCGCGGCTGCATGGGTCAGTGGAGCGCGCGCTGCCTCGAGAACACCAAGGGCTACGACTACAAAGAGATCCTGCGCTACTTCTACGGCGCCGATATCGAGATCCAGACCGCGCAGGGTCCGTGTGTGGGGCCGCAGAATTCGACGCCGGAGGGGGCGCTCGAGCCTGGAGGCTGCGACGCGATCGTCGGCTGGGCGCAGGACCCGGACATACCGGAGGCGTCGATCGACGTGACGATCGCGTTTGACGGGGCGATCGACGACGCAGCGGCGGTGAAGGTGCGGGGGACGGCGGAGCTGCCGCGGCCCGATCTCTGCGAGATGTTGGGCTCGTGTGACCATGGCTTCGCGCAGCCGATCCCGAGGTCGCTGCGTGATGGGCAGCCGCACGCGATCCGCGCATATGCGCACGATGACGCCGATGACGCGGCCGTGCCGCTCATGGGGAGCCCGCAGCAGTTGATGTGCGCGCCGCCGCCGCTGCCGGACGGGGTGCGTCGGCGAGTGCCTTCGAGCGAGGCGTTGGCGGCGTGGGGGATCGATCCGTTCTGGGACGTGGCGCGGCTCGCTGAAGCGACGCTGCAGAGCGTACCCGCGTGGCACATGATCGACGAGGCGCCGGCCTTGGTCCGGGCCGAGGGGAGCGAGGAGCTGTGGCTCATCGACGTGGGGCTGCGGCGGCTGGTGACGCCGACGGCGGCGGCTGTATGGGGCTTTTCAGCGGAGCAGGCGGCTGTGTGGGAGCCCAGCGAGCTGGCGGCGATCGAGCTCGGCACGCCGGTGCGCGAGTTGATCTTCGCGATCCGCGGCGAGAGCCCCGACGTCGATGTGCTCGACGATCTGAACTGCCCGAGCGGCGGGATCGAGGGTGATCCGCTGTGCCCGCTCGACGCGCCCGAGACCAGCTCGACGGGCTCGACGGGCTCGACGAGCGGTGATCCGGATCCCGAGACCGGCGGGCAGACAGGGAGCAGCTCCGGCGATACGTCGGGGATTGAGTCCGCGGGCGAAGGCAGCGGCCAGGGGTTGCCGCCGGGATATGGGGCGACCGGCGGGCAGAGCGAGGACGAGGGCTGCGCCTGCGCGAGCGGTGCTCCTCGGGCGAGGGGCCTCTTGTGGCTGGCGCTGCCGTGGTTTGTTCGTCGGCGTCGCGGCGCGGCGCGAGCCGTCTGACCTTCCGCGCAGGTCTGTTTGGCCAGGCGACCGCCTGAGCGTTGAGCGCGCTAGAAACGGCCCTGGAGGGTGAGGCCGCCCCAAGTCGGCAGGACGCGGAGACGCGCTTGCTCATCAGCTCGCCAGGAGGCGGTCTTTTTGCGGCCCTTGACGTAGAGCACGGCGCCGACGACCGCGAGCACCGCGCCGCCGCCGCCGAGCGCGGCCCAGCCGACGATCGTCAGGGTGTTGGCCTTCGCGCCTTGCTCGCGGATCTCGTCGCACTTGGCGCTGGCCATCGAACACATGTTGGTCGTGAGATCGTCGCGGAGCTGGAGCCCCTTGAGGCCGAACGCGGTGCCGACGCCTGCGCCGGCCAAGAAGGTGGCGCCGCCGAGGCCGATGAGAGTCAGGCCGGCGATCTTGGCGGGTTTTCCGGGATCCGCGGGAGGTGTTGCGGCAGCGGGCTCGGGCTCGGGCTCGGGCTCAGGCTCGGCGGCGGCCTCTGCTTCGGCGATCTTGCGCTCCAACTCAGCGATCTGCGGCTCGATCTCCGAGGGATCCCCGATGTTGGGATCCGCCTCGAGGGCGACGATGAATTTCTCCAGGGCATCCTTGGCCTTGCGGAGGTGCTTGATGTCGTTGCTGCTCTTGGCCCAGTCCTGATAGACCCGCCCGAGCGTGTAGAGCATCACCGGGTCGCGGCTCTCCTTGTAGGCTTGCTCGAGCTTGGTCGCTGCGGCCTCGAAGCGGCCCTCTGCATAGTCCCGCTGGCCCTCTTGGTAGAGAGAGGTCGATGGGGCTGCGTGTGCGGGGTGCGCGATGCTGGCGCTGCCGAGCGCGGTCGCAAGCACGAGGTGGAGTGGCGAGCGCATTGGACGGCCGATAGTAGCCACATGACCGGGCATTAGCCTAGTCCGTTGCAGATCTTCCGCGGCGCTCGGCGGCGACCGGCGCTGGCAGATCTCGCGTCGGCCGTTTATTGTCGCGCCCGCGAGGTTGATGACGATGCTGAAGCGATTGCTCCAAAAGGCTCAGGAGGCCGCCGACCGCCACTTGCCCGCCGAGGTGGTCGAGGGCGGGCGTAGGCTCGCAGAGCGCGTCCTCGAGCGCGCGCCAGAGGCGGTGCGGGCGACCGTGCAGCCGTGGCTGGATGGGGCCGTGGAGGCGGACATCGAGGCGGCGCCGGCTCCGCAGGAGGTGCGCCGCGAGTTTGAAGAAGAGAGCCGCGCGCCGAAGGTGATCGTGTTCGGGTATCCGGAGGAGGCCGCTACCCAGCGGGTGTGGGCGCTCTTCGCCGCGGAGGGGATCGAGATCCGACGGATGAACCTCCACCAGCAGCCCGAAGCCGCCCGCCAGATCGCGGGGCTCACCGGGGTGATGGTGCCCCCATACGTCTACATCCACGGGCGCTTCTGGGGGGGCGAGGGTGAGGTGCTGAGCCTCAAAGAGATGGGTGATCTGGGCGCGGTGATCGAGAACCGGATGGAGGACGTCAGCGCGGAGGGGCGGCGGATCGGCAAGGTCCGCGACGAATTCGATGAGGCGATGACGCCCGCGAACATCGCGGCGCGGCTACGTCAGGGGCACATCATCGCGATGGAGGATCTTGACTGCTGGTGCGAGGCCGAGCCGGGTGGCGGGCTGCGGATCTTCTACGAAGGGCACGTACACCCGCTCAGCGAGCTCGAGGCGATCGCGGCGCAGATCGCTGGTCGCGTCGAGCGCGGCGAGGTCGAGGCGCGTTGGCTCTTTGAGCCGGCTGTGTCGACGCACTAAAAGGTGTGCTCGCCGGTGACGAAGAGGCCGAAGGTCTCGGGGCTAAAGCCTGCGTCGAGGCGGATGATCGAGAAGCGGTCGACGGCGATGTAGACGCCAGGTCCGCCGGTGATCAAGAGCTTCGATCCTCGGCGCTCCTCCGGCTGAACCACCCGACCGATGTCCGTGAAGAGCTTGAAGCCGACGCCGAGCAGGTGACCGCGGATGTTGAGCTCGACTGGCTCAAAGCGCAGCTCCAGCGAATACACGGCCTTGAAGCGGCCGACGTGGCGGCGGCGGACGTAGCCGCGGCCGATGTCGCGGCCGCCGAAGGCGTCGATCGGGTTGATGACGCCCATCTGACCGAGAGGGATGAACGGGACGTCGCCGAGCAGAGAGTCGATGACGATCTGATTGGCGAGCACGAAGTCGCGGGAGATGATCGGGCGGTACCAGCGGGCGGTGAGGTTGAGGCGCGCCCAAGTGCCGGTGGAGGAGAGGCTCCATGGGCCGCCGATCTCAGCGGTGGCGCTGTGCAGGCCCCCCCAGCGGGGGCTCCAGTCGTTGTCGCGGCGATCCCAGACGATGCCGCCGCGCAGGGTGCCCCGCCGGGTGCGACCGAGCTCTTCGGGGGCCTCTTGGGCGAGCAAGGTGGCGGCTCCTGCGTCGATCGTGTCGAGGTTGTAGGTGAGGCCGAGCAGGGCTCTTAAGGCGCCGGGTACGCGCTTGGGATCGCTCGGTCGGTGGCGCCAGAGCACGTGCTGAAAATTGAAGTAGCCGCCGTAGGTGTTGGCGCGGATCAAGAAGGTGGGATCCTCGAGGCTACGATCGTCGAGCCGTAGCCGTTGGTCCTGACCGTAGTACGGGAAGCGAGGATCGAGGCGGACGCTGAAGCCGAGGCTAAAGACTTCGCCTCGGTGGAGGAAGTCGTGCAGGTTGAGCTGGACGCCGTGCTCATGGACCTTGCTCAGCGAGACGCGCGAGCTGAGGGCGAGGTAGACGCGGTTCGGCTCGGTGGGCTCGGGGCGATAGGCGTAGGTGACGCGCAGGCCGAGCATGAAGCCGACCAGGGGCTCGGTCTTGACTGTCGGCAGCGGCAGGACGAGGTGGCGCTTGGTGGTCGTCGGTGGCGAGCGCTCGAGCACCGTCGGGGCGAGCGTCGGCGGCGGAGGCCGCTCATCGGCGGCGCTCGGCGGCAGGCGCGGGGGCGAGAGCTCGCGGGTGTCCGGCGCGGCGCGAGGGATCGAGCGCTCGCGGGTCGTCGCGGGAGGGATCGAGGGCGCCCCCTCGCGGCCGCCCGGCGCTCCAGCTTGGAAGAGGATCGAGGCGGTGAGGCGAAGGAAGAACAACTCGCAGAGGATCGTGCAAGCGCGCTACGAGCGGAAGGGCCAGGGGATGGCGGTGGGGCTCGCTTTTGGTCGCGGCCGCAAGCTCGCTCACGCGGCTGCGCTTGCAAGGGCTCCAGCGATGCTGCGATCCTTCGCGCGCAGGAGGAGCGGATGCGTTGGATTGTCGGTCTTGATCTCTTGGAGCTCAGTCACGGTGCGATTCGCTTCGCGAAGTGGATCCACCGCCATCACCCGGATGAGGAGATGTTCGGGGTCCACAGCCTCGGTCCGCAGCCGCAGTCGTTCGCCAGCGCCGATCAGAGCGAGGAGGAGCTGCGTCAGTGGATCCTCGGCCTGGCGGAGCGCTCTGTCGCGGATCAAGGGGCGTCGAGCTCGTTCGCAGGGGTCGCTGTGGTCGAGGCGACGGCGCCCGAGGACGGCCTCGAGCACGGGCTCGCGCTGAAGCAGGCGAGCGCGCTGATCATCGGCCGTAAGGCGCGCCGCGGCGAAGACCCGGTGGTGCGGCTGGGGCGGGTCGCGCGCCGGTTGTTGCGCCAGATGGCCTCGCCGATCGCGGTGGTACCGCCTGATCTCGAGGAGGATCTGCCGCCAGGTCCGGTGGTGCTGGCGACGGATCTCGAGCCCTCCTCCGACTCCGCGCTGCGCTTCGCCCGTGACTTCGCGGCGATGGTCGGTCGGGAACTGCTGGTCGTGCACGCGGTCTCAGTGCAGAGCGCGCTGCAGGTCTACGTGGCCGCGAGCGCGTGGGATCGCGCGCACCTGGAGGCGACGGAGCGCGGGCAGGCAGCGGTGAGCGCGTACCTAGAGAAGCACGGGATCTCGGCGCAGATCGAGGTCGTCCGTGGGCCGATCGCGTTCGGGATCTTGAGCGCGTGCGAGCGCGCGCAGGCGTGCGTGTTGATCAGCGGATCGCGGCGGTTGTCGTTCGTCGATCGGATCTTCAACTCGAGCGTCGGCGGCGAGCTGGCGGCGTTGGCGGCGATTCCAGTGATCGTGGTGCCGCCGCCCGAGAAGGGGTGAGCGACCTGCTCGCAGGGTCAGGCGACGATCGGCAGGCGTAGCGCGGCGGCGCGGGCGGGCGGAGCGTCGAGCTCGGGGCGAGGGGCGCCGCAGTGGTGACCCTCGAGGCCGAGCTCGGCGAGCAGGCGGAGGTCGTCGTCGACGCTGCGGTTGGGGGTGGTGAGGAAGTCGCCGATCATCATGCCGGAGGCGCCCGCGGCGAACATCAGCGGGAGGAGCTGGCCGAGGTGGTGGCGGCCCGCGGCGAGGAAGATGTTCTGGCGGGGTAAGGCGAGGCGGAAGCAGGCGATGATCCGCAGCATCTCGATCGGCGCGAGCGGGTCACGGCCGGCCATCGGGGTGCCCTCGACGTCGACGAGGAAATTGAGGGGCACCTCGTCGACGTCGAGGGCGCGCAGCTCGAGGGCGAGCTCCGCTCGGTGCCATGGCGCCTCGCCCATGCCGAAGATCCCGCCGACGCAGGTACGAAGGCCGAGCGACTGCGCGTCGCGGATCGTCTGGATCCGCGCGTCGTAGGTGTGGGTGGTGACGACTTGGTCGAAGTAAGAGCGGCCGGTCTCGAGGTTGTGGTTGAGCTCCGTGAGGCCGGCGGCCTGGAGCTTCTGCAGGCCGTCGCGGCTGACGAAGCCGAGGGACGCGTGGACCTCGGTGTGGCCGGCGCGGTGGACGGCGTCGACGGCCTCGATCATGAGGCCGAGGGCGCGTGAGCCGTCCTCCATGCCGCGCGTGGCGGTGACGAGGCCGAGCGCGGTGGAGCCGTGCTCGCGGGCGCGGGCGCTGGCGCTGACGATCTCGTCGGGGCTGAGGAAGCGCTCGGGCTCGACGCCGGTGTGGTAGCGCCGTGACTGCGCACAGAAGCCGCAGTCCTCCGGGCAGCCGCCGCGTTTGGCGTTGACGATCGAGCAGAGGTGGACGCTGTTGCCGAAGCGCGCGCGCCGGAGACGATCGGCGGCGGCCATGAGCTCCCAGATCTCGCCCTCGCCGGTGAGCCAGCGCTCTAGGGTCGCAGGGTCGAGGGCGCTCTGGTCGCCCGCGAGGATCCGGTCGGCGATGAGGTGCGGCGAGGGCAGAGGAGAGGGGGCGCTCATGGGGCGGCTTTATAGCGCACGCGACGGCGACGCGGCGATCGGGTAGGCCGGCCAGTGACGCGGGTTTCACGGGCGTCCTGAGTCGCTTCGCGCGGGTCGGCGATGGTGCTACCCTGCGCCGGCCCTATGACGAGCCATGCGAGCGAGCCGGTCGCGCCCGGCGATGACAACGCCCACTTCGGGTCCAAGGAGGACAACCTCCGCTGGTACCGCGAGATGCTGCGGATCCGCCGCTTCGAAGAGTCCGCCGCGCAGGCGTACACACGCGGGAAGATCAGCGGCTTTCTCCACCTTTATATCGGCCAAGAGGCGATCGCCGTGGCGACCAAGGAGCTGCTACAGCCGCATGATCAGGTGGTCGCGGCCTACCGCACCCACGGCTTCGCGATCGCCTTCGGCTCAGCGCCAGGGGCCTGCATGGCGGAGCTGTACGGCAAGGCGACGGGGCTGGTCGGCGGGATCGGCGGATCGATGCACTTCTTCGACCGCAAGCACCAGCTCTGGGGCGGCTACGCGATCGTCGGCAATCACGTGCCGGTGGCGGCGGGCCACGCGTTCGCGGCGAAGTACCGCGGCGAGAGCGGGGTGACGCTGTGCTTCCTGGGCGACGGGGCGGTCGCGATCGGGCCGACGCACGAGGGGTGGACGCTGGCGGGGCTGTGGAAGCTGCCGATCGTCTACGTGGTCGAGAACAACCTGTATTCGATGGGGACGCCGCTGTCGCGCTCGATCCCGGTGGAGGACATCACGTTGAAGGCGGCGGGCTACAACATGGCGCGCGAGCGCTTTCAGGTGACGAGCGTCGCGGAGACGAAGGCGCGGCTCGGCGAGGCGATGCGGCTGGCGCGTGAGGAGAGCCGGCCGGTGCTGGTCGAGCTGATCACGTACCGCTTCCGCGGGCACAGCATGAGCGACCCGGGCAAGTACCGCGACAAAGACGAGGTCGAGGCCTGGCGGCGCTCCGATCCGATGGAGCGGACGATGCAGGCGCTCAGGCGCTTGCACGGGATCTCGGAGGAGGAGCTCGAGGCGATCGACGAAGAGGTGATCGCCGAGATGGACGAGGCGGTCCGCTTCGCCGAAGAGTCGCCGGCGCCGGCCCCTGAGGCGCGCTTTCACAACATCCTCGCGGAGAGCTGAGCTATGGCACTGATCCAGATCCGCCACGCAATTCGAGACGCGATCGCTGAAGAGATGGCGCGCGACGAGCGCGTCTTCCTGATGGGCGAAGAGGTCGGCCACTACAACGGCGCGTACAAGTGCAGCGAGGGGCTGCTCGAGCGCTTCGGCGAGCGCCGGGTGCTGGACACGCCGATCGCTGAGACGGGCTTCGCTGGCGTCGGCATCGGCGCGGCGATGTGCGGGCTGCGGCCGATCGTCGAGTTCATGACGTTCAACTTCTCCGCGGTCGCCTTCGACCAGATCCTGAACAACGCGGCGAAGATCCGCCACATGACGAACGGCCAGTTCTCCGTGCCGATCGTCTTCCGCGGGCCTAACGCGGCCGCGCACATGCTCGGGTCGACGCACTCGCAGGCGTTCGAGCCGTTCTACGCGCACGTGCCGGGGCTGATCGTGATCGCGGTCGCGACCGCCTACGACGCGAAGGGGCTGCTGAAGAGCGCGATCCGCGACGAGAACCCGGTCGTGTTCCTCGAGAGCGAGCTGATGTACTCGGTGAAGGGAGAGGTGCCCGAGGAGGAGTACCTGATCCCGATCGGCAAGGCCGACATCAAGCGCCCGGGCAAGGACGTCACGGTGATCACGTGGGGCCAAGGCGTGCCGGTGGCGCTGCGCTCGGCGGAGCTGGCTGCTGCCGAGGGGATCGACGCCGAGGTGATCGATCTGCGGACGCTGCGGCCGATGGACACCGAGGCGGTGCTGACCAGCGTGCGCAAGACCAACCGCGCGGTGGTGCTGTTCCACGGCTGGCCCTACGGCGGGGTCGGCTGTGAGGTGATCGCGCAGATCCAAGAGCAGGCCTTCGATGACCTCGACGCGCCCGTGCTGCGGGTCTGCTACGAGGACGTGCCGATGCCTTATGCCGAGAACCTAGAGAACCTGGTGCTGCCGACCGCCGAGCGCGGGCTGGCGGCGATCCGCGCGGTGACCTACCGGCGCTGAGCCGCTCGCAGCCGCGCGGCGATTCGGCCCTTTTTTCGCGAACAACCCGGACGAGGAGAGATCTTTTTATGGCAACCGTCGTCGAGCTCCCGAGGCTCACAGATACGATGGAGGAGGGCGTGATCGCCAAGTGGCGGGTCGCTGTCGGCGATAAGGTCAAGCGTGGCCAAGTCATCGCCGAGATCGAGACCGATAAGGCGACGATGGAGTTCGAGTCCTTCGACGCCGGGGTGGTTCTTCAACTGGTAGCGACGGAGGGCGAGACGACCGCGTTAGGCGCGGCGATCGCGGTCGTCGGTAAGCCAGGTGAGGACGCTGAGGCTGCGTTGGCGGCGTGGCGAGGCAAGAGCGGCGGCGTCGCTCCGGCCGCCGAGGCGCCGAAGGCCGAGGCTCCGGCGCCGAAGTCTGAGGCTCCAGCGCCGAAGGCCGAGGTGGCGCCCGAGGTCTCGCCTGCGGTGGCAGCGCCTGCGCCCGCAGCGCCTGCGGTGGCAGCGCCTGCGCCCGTGGAAGACGGCGGCCGGGTCCCTGCGTCGCCGTTGGCGCGTCGTCTGGCGCGAGAGAACGATCTGGCGCTGACAGCGATCCGCGGGAGTGGGCCGCATGGTCGGGTGATCAAGGCGGACATTGTCTCGGCGATCGAGGCGCGATCTGCGGCGCCCAAGGCGGCGAGCGGGGCCGCGACCGTGACCAGCGGCGCGGTGGATCGACGGGGGCGTCCGTTCGTGAGCGCGCCGGATCGGCCGGTAAAACTGAGCCAGATGCGGAAGACGATCGCGAAGCGCATGACCCAGTCCAAGCGCGAGATCCCGCATATCACGCTGACGATCCCGATCGTGATGGATCGGGTGGCGGCGATGCGCGCGGAGATCAGCCAGGCGATCGAGGGCTCGAAGATCTCGTTCAACGACTTCGTGGTGCTGGCGGTAGCGCGGGCGCTGCGCGAGCACCCGCGGGTGAACGGGGCGTACTCTGCCGACGGGATCGTCGAGTACGGCGACGTACACGTCGGCGTGGCGGTGGCGGTGGAGGACGGGCTGGTGGTGCCGGTGGTGCGCTTCGCCGATCAGAAGTCGATCTCGGAGATCTCGGCGGAGATCCGCGATCTGGGGGCGCGGGCGCGCTCGCGGACGCTGCGGCCGGAGGAGATGAGCGGGTCGACGTTTACGGTGTCGAACCTCGGTATGTTCGGGATCGAACACTTCACGGCGGTGGTGAACCCGGGTGAGGGGGCGATCCTGGCGGTGGGGGCGCTCAGCGATGAGGTGGTGGCCGAGGGCGGGGCGCCGGTGGTCCGCAAGATCATGCGCTGCACGCTGTGCAGCGATCACCGGCTCTTCGACGGGGCCGATAACGCGCGCTTCTTGGCGGCGCTCAAGCGGCTTCTCGAGGCGCCGATGGCGTTGTTCGCCTGAGGCGGAGAGGGAGCGAAGATCGATGCAGATCCCCAGCAAAGGGCTCGATAAGGCGGCGCTGTTTCAGACCCTGGAGGCCTATCGGGCGGGCGATCTGACCTGGCGCGACGGGCGGACGTGGGCCTATGTCTACGATCCGGGCGAAGAGGTCGAGGCGGTGGTGAAGCAGGCGTTCACCATGTTCTTGTCGGAGAACGCGCTGGATCCGACGGCCTTCCCGAGCCTGCTCCGCCTCGAGAATGAGCTGGTCTCGATCGCGGCGCACCACCTAGGCGGCGACGCGGCGGTGGTCGGGAATTTCACGAGCGGGGGGACGGAGAGCATCTTCCTGGCCGTCAAGACAGCTCGGGATCACGCGCGACATCTGCGGCCGTCGATAACGCGGCCGCAGATCGTGGTGCCCGAGACGGCGCACGCGGCCTTCCACAAGGCGGCGCACTACCTGGGGGTCGAGGTGGCGCTGACGCCGGTGGATCCGGTGAGCTTTAAAGCGGACGTGGCGGCGATGCGGGCGGCGATCACGGATCAGACGGTGATGCTGGTCGGCTCTGCGGTGTCCTATGCGCACTGCGTGGTCGACCCGATCGTCGAGATCGCGGCGCTGGCGCAGGAGCACGGGCTGCTCTGCCACGTGGATGGGTGTATGGGCGGCTTCTTGCTGCCGTACTTCCGCCGGGCGGGCGCGGCGGTGCCGGACTTCGACTTCTCCGTGCCCGGGGTGACGTCGATGTCGATGGACTATCACAAGTACGCGTTCGCGGCGAAGGGCGCGTCGGTGGTGCTGTATCGCGATCGATCGCTGCGTCGCCACCAGATCTACGCGTGCTCGCAGTGGACGGGCTACACGCTGGCGAACGCGGTGCTCCAGAGCACGCGCTCCGGCGGGCCGATGGCGGCCGCGTGGGCGGTGCTGCACTACGTGGGCGATGAGGGGTACCTGGCGATCGCGCGTGATCTGCTGGCGGCGACGCGGGCGCTGTGCGAGGGGATCCGCGGGATCCCCGAGCTGCGGCTGCTGGGCGAGCCCGAGATGAACCTGATCGCGTTCACGTCGGACTCGGTCGACGTGTTTCACCTCTGCGATGAGATGCGCGCGCGCGGGTGGTTCGTCCAGCCGCAGTTCTCGTTCCACCGCTCGCGCGAGAACATCCACCTGTCGGTGAACCCGAAGTCGGTGCGCTGGATCGACGCGCTGGTGACCGATCTGCGGGCGAGCGTGGCGGCGGCGCGATCGCTGCCGGTGAGCCCGGTGGTGGGTATGGTGCAGGCGGCGCTGGCGGCGATGGGCCCGGTGTCGGAGATCGATCCAGGGCTGATGCGGCAGCTCATGGGGGCGCTGGGGATCGGGGACGGGCGGCTGCCGGAGCGGATGGCGGCCGTGAATCAGGTGCTGAACGCGCTGCCGCCTGCGGTACGGGAGTCAGTGTTGGTCGAGTACATGAATGATCTGTATACGCAGCCGGCCGAGGGCGAGGCGTAGCGGGAGCGGACGCGCAGGGCTTGCGTCGTTGTGGGGTGATGGCGCGATAGGCTTGCGGCTTGCTCGGGGCGTTGACGCGCGTTAGACCTGCGCGCCGATGCCTATGTCGATCAAGCTGCTGCCGCTCGTCACCCTGCTGCTCGCGCCTGGGTGCGTCACCAAGACCAAGTACAACGCGCTCGAGAGCGAGCTGTCGAAGACGCAGGAGGAGCTGCGCGCGCGGGACTCGAAGATCGCGGAGCTGAACGCGGCGCTCGACGCGGCGATCGCGAGCGAACAAGCGAAGGTGGCGGCGCTCGAGGGGCAGCTCGCCGCGGCTCAGCGGGAGAAGGCGGGGCTCGAGGCGGCGATCGCGAAGGGCGAGGGCGACCTCGCGGCGTTGCTCAAGGATCGCGCGCGCTTGAAGGACTCCATCGCCGACATGAGCCGCGCGCTGGCGGAGCAGCGCAAGCGCCAGGTCGAGGCGGAGAAGCGGATCGCGGAGTACCGCGACATGCTGCTGCGCTTTAAGGGGCTGATCGAGGCGGGCAAGCTGAACGTGAAGATCGTCGACGGTCGGATGGTGTTGGTCCTGCCGATGGACATCCTCTTCCCGAGCGGCTCGGCGAAGCTGAACGACGAGGGCAAGGCGGCGTTGACGGAGGTCGGCACGGTGCTGGCGACGATCGCGGACAAGCGCTACCAGGTCGAGGGGCACACGGACAACGTGCCGATCCGCAACCAGACGTACGCCAACAACTGGGAGCTGGCGTCGGGGCGCGCGCTCGCGGTGGTGCGCCTCTTCGTGGAGGCGGGGGTGAAGAACGAGCTGATCAGCGCGGCGAGCTTTGGCGAGTACAAGCCGGTCGCGGATAACTCCAGCGAGGAGGGGAAGGCGCGCAACCGCCGGATCGAGATCGTGATCGTCCCTGACCTGCGGAACTTGCCCGGCTATGACGAGCTGAAGGCGCTGGCGGGCGGCTGAGCTGCCGCGCGAACGCGCCCGCCTGGCCTTCCGGTCAGGTGGGCGTCTGCTCAGCGGCCCGCGCGGCTCACTTGCGGTTCTTCTTGCGCGCCTCTTTGGCGCGCTTGCGCTTCGCGGCGGCGATCGAGGCGAAGCGGCTACCACCACCTGCGCCCGCTGCGGGTGCGCCGGGGAGGCCGCCCATGCCGGGGAGGCCGCCCATGCCAGGCATGCCGCCGCCCATGCCAGGCATGCCGCCGCCCATGCCGCCCATGAGCGCGTTCATTGCTTGCGGGTTGCCCATCAGCTTCCGCATCGCGTTCATCTGCTTGAGCATGCCCATGCCGGGGATCTTGCTCATGAGGCCGCCGCCGTCGCCGCCAGGCATGCCAGGCATGCCGCCGAGCAGGCCGCCGAGCATGCCGAACATGTCCCGCATGCCGAGGAAGCGGGAGACGAGGGCGTGGATCTCCTCCTCCTTGCGGCCGCTGCCGCGAGCGACGCGGCGGACGCGGCTGGCGACGAAGTCGCGGGCGCTGAGTTGGTTGGGATCGATGCCCTCGAGGTTGCGCTTCTCGGGGCGCTTCTTGCGGTTGCCGAGCTTCTTGGCGGCGCTCGGCTCCTCGAACACCTTGAGGAAGACCTCGGGGGTCTCCTTCTCTTCGCGGGTCATCGAGCGGATCATCGCCTCGATCTTGACGAGCTCTTTGTCGTCGGCGGCCTTCTCGAGCGCCTCGGGGGGGATGTCGATGCCTAGCATCGAGCCGAGCGGCATCTTTTGGACGATGTCCTTGAGGCTGCCCATGCTCTGGATCGTCTTGATCTGGTTGAGGAAGTCGTCCATCGAGAACTTGCCGCCCAGCATCTTCTCGGCGTCCTTGGCGGCCTTCTCTTCGTCGACGACCTCCTCGAAGTCGCGCATGAGGCCGACGAGGTCGCCCATGCCGAGGATGCGGCTGGCGAGGCCTTCGGGGCGGAACTCCTCGAGCTTGTCCATGGACTCGCCCATGCCGAGGAACTTGATCGGCTTGCCGGTGGTGGCCTTGATCGACAGGGCGGCGCCGCCGCGGGCGTCGCCGTCGAGCTTGGTGAGCACGATGCCGGTGATGTTGAGGCGCTGGTCGAAGGCCTTCGCGGTGATGACCGCGTCCTGGCCGATCATCGCGTCGATCACGAGGAAGATGTTCGGCGGTTGAAGGCGGATCTTGATCTGGTCGAGCTCCTTCATCAGGGGCTCGTCGACGGTGAGGCGGCCGGCGGTGTCGTAGATGACGAAGTCGCAGCCGTCGACGGCGGCGACGTCGGTGCCGTTGGCGCAGATGTCGACGGGGTTGGCGCCGTCCTCGCTGTAGACCTTGATGCCGATCTGCTCGCCGATCACCTTGAGCTGATGCACCGCGGCGGGGCGGTAGACGTCGGCGGCGACCATCATGACCTTAAAGCCAGCTTTTTGGAGCTTGCGCGCGAGCTTGCCGCAGGAGGTGGTCTTCCCGGAGCCCTGCAGGCCGACCATCATGATGCCGGTGGCGCCCTTGCGGGCGCGGGTGAGCGAGGTGTCGACGGGGCCCATCAGCGCGACCAGCTCGTCGTTGCAGATCTTGACGAAGTGGTCCTCCGGCTTGACCCGCATGCGCCGCTCTTCGTTGCGGGCGACGAGCTGGACCTTCTCGCCGAGCGCCTTCTCTTTGACGGACTTGAGGAAGTCCTTGACCACCCCGAACTCGACGTCCGCCTCGAGCAGGCTGAGCCGCACGTCCTTGAGGGCGGCGTTGATCACGTCCTCGGTGAGCTCTGCTTGACCCGTAAGCCGCTCACGAGCGGCGCGAAAACCCCTGGAGATCGTCTCAAACACGGCGGCGGTTCATACCACGAGCCGCCGCCGCGGTCGATCAGGCGACGTCTTGGGCGGCGTCGCCTCGGCCGCGGGCGGGCGGGATCTCGCCGCGTTCGACGAAGTCGTGGACGATCTGCTGGGTGCGCTGGATGACCGCCTTGAGCTGCTCGTCGTCGAGGTCGGCGGTGTCGATCTGCGGTCCCACGAGGACCTGGATCTTGGCGGGCTTGAGCAGGAATGAGCCCTTGCGCATGAGATCGCGCATGCCGCGGACCGCGAGCGGGACGACCGGCAGGCCCGCGCCGCGGGCCATCACGAAGACGCCGCGCTTGAAGTCGTGGACCTTGCCGTCGAGGGTGCGGTGGGCCTCGGGGAAGACGAGGATCGAGATCCCTTTCGCGGCTCGATCCTTGGCGGCCTCAGAGATCGCCCGGAACCGGCCCTGCCCCTTGGGGACGGGGATACCGTCCGCGAGCGTCATCATCCACCCGTAGAAGGGGATCTTGAACTGCCACGCGTTCATCATGCCGCAGAAGGCGTGGGGGATCGACTTGCAGGCGACGTGGGCGTCGAGCAGGTTGACGTGGTTCTGGCAGAAGACGCTGCGCCGCTGCGGATCAAAGTCAGGGTGGTAGAGGATCTCGACGTCGCTGAGGGTGAACTTCAGGACAGTCGCCATGCCGGGACCGCCGATGTAGTTGTGGGTCCTGCGCGGCGACACGAAGATCGCGGTGGCGCCCCAAACGAGCGCGACGACGCCCATCCAGGCGAAGGCGGCGGTCCAGACGACGGCGGAGAAGGCGACCTGCGCGGGCTTGAAGTCGAGGAGTTGCATCAGAGATCCGAGAGGCAGCTAGGCGCGAATGACGAGGGCGGCGGGCAGGACCTCGAGGCGGCGCGGCTGTAGCTTGAGCATCTCGCCGTCGAGCATGACGTCGATGACGTCGGGGATGTCGAAGTCGATGGCGCGGGCCTGCGTGGCGCGGACGGCGGGGTGGTGGATGTGAGTGCCCTTGAAGATCTGGGGGAAGGTCTTGAGGAGGGAGAGGCGGCCGAGCTCGCCTACGCGGATGATGTCGAGCAGTCCGTCGCTGGTGCTGGCGGCGGGGGCCATCTCCATCTTGCCGCCGGTGAAGCGGCTGTTGTTGACCGAGAGGAAGGTGATCGGGGCGCGATCCTCGGGGCCGCCGTCGACGCGCATCGGGAAGGTGTAGGTGTGCAAGGCGGCGGTCTTGGTGACCACGCCGAGCACGTAGCCGAATTCGCCGAAGGTGGCGAAGCGCTCGTTGCGGAGCGCGCAGACGTCCGAGACGAAGCCGATGCTGAAGATGTTGATGAAGTGCAGGACGCCGCCCGCGTGGGTGAGGCGGATGACGTCGCAGGCGCGGGTGCGGCCGGCGATGAGGGATTCGATCGCGTACTCGGCGCCGCGATCGCTGAAGTCGCGGAGGAAGGAGTTGCCGGTGCCGAGGGGGAGCAGGCCGAGGCGCGGGATGTCTTCGGCGGGGCGATCGGCGGGGGTGTCTGCGCCGAAGAGGCCGTTGATCAGCTCGTAGCCGGTGCCGTCGCCGCCGATGGCGATGAAGTCGCGGTGACCGGCGGCGTAGGCGGCGCGGGCGATCTGCTCGCCTTCGCCGCGCGAGCGCGTGGGGACGACCTCGATCTCGAGGCCGGCGGCGCGCAGGCGCTCGAGCACGGCGGGGGCCCGCTTGCCGCAGGCACCCCCGCCCGCGGCGGGGTTGAGGACGGCGAGGTGCTTGGCCATGTTCTTTTGAAAGCGCTCCTGGGGCTGAGTTCAGAGGTCTTGGATCGCTTCGGCCCGGGCGAGTCGCTCGCGGAGCTGGTGGGCGAGCTGGTCGCGCCGGAGCTTCTGTGAGGCGGTGCGCGGGAATTCGTGCTCCCAGAGGATAACCCCAGCGAGGCGCTTGTAGTCGGCGAGGCCGCGGTTTTGCCGGCGCAGGGCGGCGAGCAGGCGGTCGGGGGCGGCGCGCTGGTCGGGGTCATCACCGCGTTTGGGGCGGAGCACCGCGACGAGGCGCTCGTCGGTGAGCTTGCCCGTGGGCCAGATGTAGTTGGCGGCGTAGACGGCGAATTCTTCGCAGCCGTCGAGCTCGCCGATCAGCGCCTCGATGTCCTCGGGGTAGACGTTCTTGCCGCCCTCGGTGACGATCATGTTCTTGGCGCGGCCGACGAGGTGGAGGTGGCCGGCGGCGTCGATGAAGCCGAGGTCGCCGGTGCGCAGCCAGCCGCCTTGGATGGCCTCGGCGGTGAGCTCGGGGGCGTCGAGGTAGCCCTTCATGACGGTGGGTCCGCGGGCCCAGATCTCGCCGACGCCGCGCTCGTTGGCGCCGCGCACCTCGATCTCGGCGCCGGGGACGGGCTTGCCGACGCTGTCGCCGCGGAAGGGCTTGAGGTCGTTGACGGTGAGCACGGTGCCGGCTTCGGTGAGGCCGTAGCCGATGACGACGGGGATCCCGATCCGGTTGAAGAACTCGGCGGTGCCGCGCTCGACGAAGGCGCCGCCGGCGAAGATGAGGCGCAGCTTGCCGCCGAAGGTGTCGTGCAGGGGGCGCAGGAGGTTGCGCGAGATCGCGTGGTTGGGGGCGCGGCGGGTGGCGGCGTCGTTGAGGTCGATGAGGCCGTCGATGAGCAGGCGCTGCCACTTTGGGAGCTCATCGAGGCGATCTTTGACCTTGCGCTCGAGGTTCTTGAGGATCGTCGGGACGAGCGCGATGTGGGTGATCCCGTAGCGCTGCATGGTCGCGGCGATGAAGGCGGGCCGGAGGGTGCGCTGGTGGACGATCGCGCCGCCCATCATGTGCGGGAGCAAATAGCCGACCATGAAGTCGATGGCGTGGTTGGTCGGCAAGATCGAGAAGAACTTGTCGCCCTCGTCCATCGGGTAGAGGCGGCCGAGCACCTGCGCTTGCTCGAGGTAGTTGTGGTGGGTGAGCATGCAACCCTTGGGGGTGCCGCTGGTGCCCGAGGAGTAGACGATGCAGGCGACGTCGTCGCGCTGGCGCTCGTGGTAGGTGAAGGGGGCGTCCTTCGGCTGCCAGGCGCGGGCGCGGCCGAGGGCGCGATCCGGCGGGGGCTCGGTGACGATGACGACGAGCTCCGCGAGCGCCTGGGGGGCGCCCGGGGACTCGGTGAGCAGGCGCTCCCAGGTGGCGTGCTCGGTGATGAGTACGCGGGGGCGGGCGTGGGCGAGCAGGGCGAGCTGCTCGCCCGCGGTGAGCTTGTAGTCGAGGGGGACGAGCACGGCGCCGGCCCACAGCGCGGCGGTGGCGGAGATCAGCCACTTGGACTGGTTCTGCATGAGGATCGCGCAGCGATCGCCGGGCTGGAGGCCCTCGGCTTGGAGCTGAGCGGCGATCCCCTCGGCGCGGGCGCGCACCTCGGCGAAGCTGTAGCGGGCGGCTTCGCGGTGGCGATCGGCCTCGATGAGGGCGACCCGGCTCTTGTAGGTGGTGGTCGCGTCGCGCAGCGCAGCGCCCAAACAATTGATCCGCGAGAGATCGAGCATCAGCGCCTCTTGTCGATCTTGGCCGCGAGGGCGCTGAAGGTCTTGACGCCTTGGAGCTCGTAGTCGGGGAGCTCGACGTCGAACTCGTCCTCGAGATCGGAGATCAGCTCGACGGCCTGGAAGGAGTCGATGCCGAGGCTCTCGAAGATGTCGTCGTCGGGGCCGAGCTTGGTCGCCTCGGCGCCGTAACGCGCGGCGGCGAGCTTGATCAGGGTGGGGAGGGTGTCAGCGGCCATGGTGGATCAGGGGAGGTAGGGGCGTAGGTCGGTGCTCTCGACGAACTTGGTGAGCGCGGCGAGCAGGGTGGGGCGGCGGGCGAGCTCGAGGAAGAGCTCCTTCTCGCGATCGAGCTCGGCGCGCGGGAGCGGCTTGATGAAGGCCTTGGCGGCGCGACGGGCGACCGGATCGAACCTTCCGGACTGCTCGGCGAGGGCGCGGGCGGCCGCGAGGCCCTCGCCGCGGGCGACGAGGTGGGCGACGAGGCCGAGCTGGTGGGCCTTCTTGGCGCCGACGCTGCGGCCTGAGAGGAGGAGGTCGCGGATGACGGCGTTGCCGAGGTCGCGGCGCAGGCGGGGGATCCCGCCGAAGCCTGGGATGATGCCGAGGCGCAGCTCAGGGAAGCAGAAGCGGGCGCTCTTCTCGGCGATCAAGACGTCGCAGGTGAGCGCGAGCTCGAAGCCGCCGCCGAAGCAGACGCCGTGGATGACGCCGACGGTGGTGAGCGGCAGCGTGTCGAGGCGATCCATTACGGCGTGGATCCGGTCGAGGAAGGCGCGCAGCGCGGGCTCGTGCTCGGCGGCGGGGCGGGCGACGAGGCCGGCGTGCAGCTCGCGGAGATCGGCGCCGGCAGAGAAGCCGCCGCGCGCGGCGGAGCGGAGGATCAGCGTGTGTGTGGCGTCGAGATCGAGGCCGCCCAAAAAGCGCTCCAGGCCCTCGACCATGGCGGTGCCGATCTCGTTGCAGGGGGCTTGGTCGAGCACGAGCTCGACGACGCCGCCTTGGGTGGTGTGGCTGAGCATGGGCGACGCGGAGGGCTCAGGCGAAGCGCTCCATGAGGTCCTGGACGGCAGGCGGGAGCGGCGGCAGGTGGGCCTGCCAGGTGCGCGGCAGGGCGGGGCGCGGGAACTCGGGGTTGATGCGGCAGAGCTCGTCCATGAAGTCGATCCCCATCTGGCCCATGAGGGCGAGCTGACCGGGGATCATGCGGCCGATGTCGTCGGCGATCTGATCCTGCTCGCGCCAGAGGCGGCGGAGGATGTGGAGGATCTTGTCGCCGAGGTCGGCCTCGTCGACCTCGAGGAAGAGGTCGGGGTGGCCGCGGTCGTTCATGAGGTTGCGGATCCGCTCGTCCATGGTGACGCCGGCGGAGGCGACGCGGCCAGGCATGGAGGTGACGATCGCGTGGAAGCGCGAGGAGACCATGAAGGCGCAATTCCGCAGCACGGAGACCATGTCGTACATGTTGTGCTCGTCGCTGATGAAGAGCGGGGCGTGCGCGTCGAGGCGCGGGCGCAGGGCCTCGCAGGCGCGGCGATCGAGCTGCTCCATGCCGACGAGGATCGGGAAGACCTTGCGCTCCTGCATGAAGGCGTTGGTCGCGTCGGCGAAGGCTTGGATGTAGGTGTCGTACTTCTTGTCGATCTTCTCGCTGTTCGCGTGGAAGTAGATCGAGGAGTAGTGCTCGTCGTTGTACTGGCCGCCGAGGGCGTGGGCGAGCGACTTGACGAGGTCGGGCTTGACCGGCCACCAGAAGGGGTTGATCGGGCAGAGCGCGAGGATCTTGGTCTGGCCGTCCCAGCCGGCGTCGCGGAGGAGCTGGGCGCCGCGTGAGAGGGGGGCGGGCTCGAAGGTCCAGGCGGTGTCGGTGCCGCCGGTGGTGCGTACGCCGAGATCGCCGAGCACCTTGCGCGAGGGCTCGTTGCGGCAGAGCACGAGCGACTTGGCGCAGTGCTTGGCGACGAAGTCGGAGAGGGCGGGGGTCATGGCGCCAGCCTCGGCGCCGTAGCCGACGCTGAGCTTGTCCTCGGCGGCGGCGAAGCCGAGCGAGCCGGCCATCATCGTCGACAGGGCGCTCGCGAACTTCGACTTGAACATCGATCCTTCGCAGGCGATGACGCCGTGGTGGCGGGGGCACTCGCTGGCGAGGAAGCGCGGGAAGAGGGTGGGCAGCTCGACCTGACGGACGGTGCGGAAGTAGCCGGCCGAGAGGTTCTCGTCGACGGACATGATCGTCAGCTCGAGGTTGTCGTCGCCGGCGCAGCGGCGGATCTGACGGATCATCTCCTCGACGCGCACGTCCGCGCCGGTGTTGCGGGTGCCGACGTAGCCGGCGAAGAGCAGCTTCAGGGGCTTGCCGGGGGCCCACTTCTCTTGGTCGATGTCGAGGGCGCGCTTGACGGCGACGGCCTCGATCAAGGAGCCGGTGGCGGCCATCAACGCGCGGTCGGGATCGACGGTGTCCTTGAGCCGCTGCCAGAGGCTCGTCTTCTTGGCCGGTGCCTTGCTCATGTCGTGGACCTCAGGCGACCTTGCGCGGCGGGGCCGCGGCGGGCCAGGGCTTGTAGGGGTACTGGAAGCCGCCCTCGCTGGCGAAGCGGAAGAGCGGGTAGGCGTAGTCGATGAAGGTGCGGGGGGCCTCGCCGAGCTCCTCGACGACGCGGCGGTTGTCGAAGACGGTGTTGAAGGTGAGGTAGGGGATGAAGACCTTCATGAGCGAGGCGGGGAGGGCGACTCCCCACCCGCGGGGGCTGTCGACGAGCGCGTCGACGGTGCGCGTGAAGGCGCCCTCGAGCCGGGGCATGAAGAGGTGGCGGACGCCGAGGCCGCTCTTGTGCATGTGCTCGACGATCTCGCGGTAGGTGAGCGAGGCTGTCCCGGAGGACAGGTTGTAGGAGTCGTAGCGGGGGCGCTCGCGCTGGTGGAGCTCGACGATCGCCTTGGAGACGTAGTCGGCGGGGACGATGTCGACGCGCCAGTCGGGGCGCAGCGGCAGGACGGGGAGGCGCGCGAGCATGACGAAGGCGCGCACCATGTCGAACTGGGTGGTCTCGGGGAAGCGCGAGTCGCCGAGGACGATGCTGGGCCGGAAGACGACGGTCTCGACGTCCGGGAGCAGCTCGTGGACCATGTGCTCGCAGAACTTCTTGGTGCGGGCGTACGGATCGTAGTCGCTGCGATCCCAGTCGATGATGCCGGCCTCGTCGACGACCTCGTCCTGGCGGTGGCCGCAGACGGCGACCGTGGAGACGTCGGAGAAGCGGCGCAGGCCGTGGTGATCGTGGGCGTCGCGGGCGAGCTTGATGACGCTGAGGGTGCCGCGCAGGTTGACGTTGAAGCAGGCCTTGGCGGACTTGCGGTTGAGCGACGCGGCGACGTGCAGCGTCGAGGTCATGGTGCGGACCAGGTGATCGCGGGCGCTGGCGTCGAGGCCGAGATCGGGCTCGGTGAGGTCGCCGAGGTAGATGTCGCAGCGGCTGCGGACGAGCTCGAGGAAGCGATCGAAGTCGAGGTGGAGCTGCATCGCGCGCCAGAGGCGCTGCTCGGCCTCGGCGGGGGTCTTGGCGCGGACGAGGAGCGCGAGGCGCTCGCTGGGGTAGCGCTCCAAGAGGCCCGCGGCCACGTAGGAGCCGATGTAGCCGGTCGCGCCGGTTAGAAAGATCGCCATGTCAGCCGACTCCTCCCTGCGCACCGCCGCCCGCGCGCTCGCCCGTCGTCGGGGCCTGCGTGAAGGTGAAGGGGTGGCGGGGCGTGTAAGACTCGGGGGTCTTGTTCTCGATGAGCGGGTAGCTCCACTTGCGCAGCCCAGGGATGTGCACGTCGATCCAGTAGCGCCGCCAGTCCAGCGAGGCCGGGTCGAAGCGGAACTCAGGCTCGACGACCTGGTGGTCGATCAGGGCGTCGGTGACGAACACGAAGAAGTGATCGTGGATGAAGGGGAGGTAGAGCTCGATGAGGTGCTCGATGGTGTCGAGCTTGTCGTCGAGCTCGTCGGCGCGCTTGGCGGCCCGCTGGGCGCGCCTGAGGAGCGCCTTCGGCCAGCGGCGCGGCAGCTCGCGCATGAGCTTGGCGAAGCCCTTGGTCGCCTCGCGGAGGTTGGGGACCGAGAGGGTGTGGTCGAGAGTGCTGGGCACGCCGTCCCAGCGGGAGAGCACGACGCGATCGACGACGCTGTCGCCGCGGCGGCGCAGGTGCTTGCGGTGGGCGAGCGCGGTGAGCTCGCACGCACGATCGATGGTGAGGCGGTTCTTGTCCGAGGTGCCGCACTGGTAGACCTCGGCGTGCTCGCCCTTGAGGATCGCGGCGCCGGCGATCGCGATCGCGTTGCATACGTAGTCGACCGGCACGATGTCGAAGGGGTTGCCGCGGCGCATCGGCAGCTCGCGCAGCCAGCCGCCGAGGACGTAGGAGAGCGGGCCGGTGGTGTTGAAGCCCTGGTTCCAGCCGGGGAAGGGGTAGGTGAGCGCGCTCTCGACGATCGCCGGGCGGAGGATGGTGAAGCGGACGCGGCCGCGGTAGCCGGCGAGCACCGACTCAGCGAGGCTCTTGGAGTAGGTGTAGATGTTGGTCCATCCCCAGCGCTTGGCCCTCGCTTGGCCCTCGGCGATCATCGCGTCCTTGACGGCGGCGCGGCGCAGGCGGCGGGTGACGTTGCGGACGAGGGTGTCGTTGTTGGTGTCGAGGCCCCGCTCGCGGATGTGCTTCAGCACGTCGAGGTGGAGCTCGGCGGAGCGCTCGGGGCCGTCGTACTCGGCGACGATGCGCTCGATCGCGGCGCGGGCGTCGGCGAGCTCGGCGTTCGCGTCGAAGGGCTGGTCGTTAGGGGCGTAGTCGGGGATCAGGCGCTCGCCGATCCGGCCGCTGCGGGTGCCGGCGACGTAGCAGGTGGAGATGTGGACGAGCGTCGCGCGCTCGCAGGTGGCGACGAAGTCGGCGACGTAGATCGTGCCGTCGACGTTGGTGGAGAGCGCCTCGCGCAGATCGGGGTCGAAGTCGACGAGGCCGGCGCAGTTGACGACGAGGTCGAGATCGCGGCGCAGTCGCTCGGCGATCGCCGGATCGACGTCGAGGCCGGCGGCGGCGATGTCCCCGTCGATGACCTCGACGCGCTCGCTGATGAAGCGGCTGAGATCGGCGCCGTAGCGCTCGTGGAGGGCGCGGAAGGCGGGGGAGGTCTGGACGATCTTCTCGAAGCGGTCGCGGGCGCTGCGCAGCGCCTTGGGGCGGAGCAGGACGTAGATCCGGCCGATCTCAGGCACTCGGTCGAGCATCATCGCCAGCCACACCTTGCCCAAGAACCCGGAGGCGCCGGTGAGCAGGACGTGACGATCGGCGTAGCTCTCGTGGATGGACAGCGGTCGCATGGCAGCTCCTGCGCTACTCGCGGTACTCGAGCACCGGCCAGTCGGCCTCACGGGCGCCGCGGCGGAGGGTGAAGTCGGGGTTGACGGCGCAGGGGCGGCCGACAGCGGCGAGCAGGAGCAGATCGGTGCCGTGCGCGCCGTAGGCGAGGCTGGGGCGGAGATCGAGGTCGTGACGGGCCGCGTAGTCTTGCACCCAGCGGCCGCCGCCGTGGCCGCCGATCACGGGGTCGAGGAGCTTACCGGTCGCCTCGCCGTCGGCGAACTCGAGGCGGTTGCAGACGAGGTCGTCGATGTGGGGGAGGTGCGGGAGCAGCGGCTCCATGATCTGCGCGATGTTGTCGGAGATCAGGACGACGCGGTGGCCCTCGGCGCGCGCGCGCTTGAGCAGCTCGACGCCTTGATCGAGGAGCTTGTCCTTGAGGACATCTCGGGCGTACTCCTCACCGAGCTCGGCGATCCGGTCCTCGCTCATGCCGCGGAAGGCGAGGTAGGCGATCCGGTTGCCGAGGGTGCGGTCGTTCTGGCCGAGCAGGCCGTGCAGCGGCGCGGAGAGGGCGACGACGCCGAGGCGGAGCGCGCGCTCGCCGAACTTCTTGGCGTTGGAGGCGAGGTAGGCGGTGGCCGAGAGGACACCCGGGGCGAGCACGGTGCCTTCGGCTCGGAAGAATGCTGCGGACTTGGTGCTCATCGGCGTCGGCGTGTGGGAGGCGTCCGGCCCTGCGGCGCGGCATGCCTCTCTAACGCAGTGCGTCGCTCGGGCTCAAGTGCCAGCGGCCGCAGATGTGTGTGTGGATTCGCCGGTTATGCGCAGCGAGATGCACGTTCAAGTGCGCACAGACGTGCGCATCTGCCAGCGATCGGGCGAGGGTCGCCTGTTTCAGTCGGCTGGGCGCGGCAGCACGAGGCCTTGGTGGTCGACGATCTTCCAGAATTCGGGCCAGCGGGGGAGCTCGCGCAGGGTCGTGAGCACCGCCTCAGAGTTGTGCGGATAGGTGCGGCGGAGGAAGCGGACGGCGGCCTCGGCGGTGGGCGCCTCGAGGAAGTGAGCCTCCATCGGCGGGAATTCGTAGCGGAACTTGGGCATGAGGTGTCCTTTGGGTTAGGTGGCGCGGCGCTGCTCCCAGAGGACCTCAGGGTCGCCGAGCTGGTGCGCGACAGCCCTCGCGATCACAAAAAAGTAGTCGCTGAGGCGGTTGAGGTAACGCAGCGCCTCGCCGCGGATCGGCTCGGCGCGGCGCAGCGTGACGACCTGGCGCTCGGCGCGGCGACAGACGGTGCGGGCGAGGTGGGCGGCCGCGCCGACCGGCCCGCCGCCCGGGAGGATGAAGGAGCGCAGGGGATCGAGGTGATCGTTCAGGGCGTCGAGCTCGGCCTCGAGGCGGAGGATCGAGGCCTCTTTGATGTGTAAGGGGGCGGCTCCATCGACGGCGCCTGGCTCGGCGAGCTCGGCGCCGAGGTCGAAGAGCTCTTGTTGGATCCGCGCGAGGGCGAGGTCGAGATCGCTGAGGAACCGCTCGTGGGCGCCGCGGCGGGGCTCTCTGGCGATCTCGAGGCGGAGCAGCCCCAGGGTCGCGTTGAGCTCGTCGACGTCGCCGTAGGCGTGCACGCGTAGCGCGTCCTTAGCGACGGTGGCGCCGCTCGCCAGCATCGTTTGGCCCTCGTCGCCGAACTTGGTGTAGACCTTGCTGATGTAGACCATCGCGCAGGGCTATAGCAGAGCTTCGCGGCGCGGTCGGCGGCCGAGTCGCGCGGGCGTCAGCCGTCGAGGGCCGCGGCGAGGCGCGGCAGGACCTCCGGGATGACCACCGAGAGGACGTAGCCGAGCTGGGCGGCGGCGCCGTCGATCATCATGGCCCACCGGTAGCGATCGTCGATCTCGATCACAAAGATGAAGATCCCGTTGTCGCCCTCGATGATGAACTGCCGGATCCCCTTGGCGGGGGCGTCTTCGGCCCGAGTGAGGGCGGTGTGAAGCTGCTCGGAGAGGTGGTTGAAGAGCGCGGAGGCCTTGGGCGCAGAATTGATCCCGGCGATCGAGACCCCGGTCGACTTGCTGATCACGTCGCTGCCCAGCAGGCCGCCCGCGAGCTGCTCGTCGGTCTCGGTGAGCAGCGCGTGGATGGCCCGGATGTCAATGTTGCGGGCCTCGACGACCGGCGGGGGCGGCGGCGGGGGCGGCTCGGGTGGGCGCTTGTTGAGGCGCGACTCTTCATCCCGGACGCGGGCGCGATCCATCAGGAGGGCCGTGATCGAGGAGCGCGAGACGGTGAGCGGGGTCTCAGGCGGGAGCTGTGAGGAGGAGACGCTGCCTTCGCGCCACTCCAACATCCGGTTGACGGCCTCATCGCCGATGTTGTCGTCGGCGACCGCGTGGCGGAGGTTGCCACCCTCAAAGAACATCGCGCCGCTGCCGTGAGGCGACTCGACCGACAGCTTGACGGACATCCGCGAGGTCTGTGCCAGTTGGAGGATGTCCCAGAGCTCGAATCCGCCGATTTGCGCGATCGTCGTCGCCATTAGCACTTCCCTCGCTTGTCCGCGCACATGGAGGTCGATCGTGAGAGCGCAGCAGCAATAACTATTGAGGATCCACGGACATAACCCGGCGTCGTGAGGCTCGCGCTCATACCGCCTAGGTGCTCCATGACCGTCCGATTCACCATCCGTGTTCGCCGGGCTGGCCTGCTCCGTGAGGCTCTCGTCGGCGCACCCTAGCACCAGGAGAAAAAAAAAGCTACGCGAGGGCTGGGTTGATGGCTCGCGGTCGCGCGCGCGTTAGAGGGCCTGGAGAAGGGCCGCCGCGAGGGCGATGAAGGCGAGCACGAGGGGGCGCGTGAGGCCGCGGTGGTCGCGGGAGAGGTGGCGCCGTAGCCGTGATTGGAGGAGGTCGACCAGGGCGATCTTACTGAGGCTGACGCCGACTTGCAGGAGGAGATCGACGGCATGAGGAAGGCGCGGCGGCGCGAAGGGGAGCTGCCAGCCGCCAGCAAAGAGGAGGACAAAGAGGGCGGCGAGGGCGAGGTCGTCGAGGCGATCAGCGCGGTCGGCGAGCTGTCCTGGTGGACGACGGCTGGCCGCTGCCCACAAAAACGCGGCGGCGGCGAGGGGTTGGAGGAGGAGCCCCCAGCCTGGCAGCGCGCTCATCAGCGGCGGGTGCTGGGCGAGGATGAGGGCGCGGGGAGCGAGGGTGCCGTGGCCGAGGAGCGCGGCGGTCGCGGCGAGGATGAGGGTGAGGGCGGCCGTGATTTGACGGCGGATGAGGCGCACTTCGGCGGGCGGAGAGGCCGACTGCGGCGCCGCGGCGAGGCGAGCGAGGGGCGCGAGCATGAGCGCGGCGAGCCAGAGGATGAGGGCGCCGTCGATGTGGAGGAGCTGGAAGGCGGCGCCTCCGTAGCCTTCGGCGCAGCGCGCGAGGTCTCGGGCTGATCGGGCGGCCGTGAGCTCGTCGAGGCAGAGGGCGTCCGCGAAGGGAAAGAGCGCGAGGGCGAGGATGAATGTCGGCGGGATCGCGCGGAGCCGGAGCGCCGCAGAGAGGGCGAGGAGGAGCAGCAGCAGGGCGACGAGCGCGGCGAGGCGCGCAGGCAGACCGGCCTCGGGGGCGCCAGCGAAGTTGAGGGGGAGGCGCTGCTGTGCGCCGTCGATGTCGAAGAGCAGGCGGCTGTGGCCGGCGCGATAGTGGCGCTCGCGTGGGCGGCTGGGATCGCGGAAATTTTCGGGCTCAGCGGCGAGGTGGAGGGCGATCTCTGCTCCGGGAGGGATCACGGGGGGGATGCTCCGCTCCTGGATCACAAAAGAGCCCCAGTCGGGGGTCTGGGTGTCGAGGCGGACGTCGCGGAGCTGCACGGGCTCCGGGCCAGGGTTGACGAGGTAGAGGGTGCGCTCGCTGTGCTGCGGGGAGAAGTCGAGGGCGCTGGGATCGAGGTGAGGGCCCGGGGCAGGGGCACACGCGAGCAGCGGGAGGAGCAGCAGCGGGAGGAGCGGGAGTTCGCGGGCGGAGCCTGAGGGATCCTCGGGGCGGAGCTCGCGTCGCGCCACGAAGAGCAGGGGCAGGGCCGCGAAAAGGAGCAAGAGGGCCGGCAGCGGCCCGTGCGCCGCGCCTTCCTCGCAGCTCTTGCCGGGGCGCGGGATCTCACAGAGGGGCTCACCCAGGGTCGTGAAGAGCACGAGGGCGAGGAGGAGCAGGGGCGCGAGGGTGAGCGCGAGCAGCGCGATGCGCAGAGGTGCGCGTGGATCGGCGAGACGATCGGCGGCCCGGGGCGTGAGGCGAACGAGCCGCTCCTGCACCTCAGGCGCGCGGGGCTGGCGCACACGAGCGAAGAGCGCGGCGGCCGCGAGCAGGGCGAGCAGGATGAGAAGATCAGTCGGCACGGCCGACGGGATCCTCAGGGGATGCCGCCCTCGATCGCCAGCTCAAAGACCTCGACGTCGTTGGTGTCGCGGGCCATGAAGAGGACCTTGAGGGGGACGTCGCCGCGGTACGACTTGAACTCGCTGTGGATGGCGCGAGCAGCCTCTTCGGCGGGGATCCCGGTCTCGAAGGCGCCCATCAGAGGGACCGCGATGGTCGTGAACCCTTTGACCCGGGCGGCGACGATGATCGCGGCGGTCGCCCGAAGGATGTCCTCGACCTGGACACGACCGCCCGCTGTGTCGGTGTCCGGGACGTGGATGAGGTGGCGCGCTCGCATGCGTCCACCGTGGGTGACGAAGGCGGCGCCGATCGCGAGCGGGGTGTGCGGCAGGACCAGATCTTCCACTTCGCGGCCCGCGAGGTCGCGGATCTTGGAGGCTGGGAAGTGGCTCATCAGACCCTCGGAATTGGTTGGTACGACGAAGGCGTCGCACTCGACCTGATCCCAGGGGAGCGTGTTGATCTGAATTTCGACGAACTCGTTGGGATCGCTAGCCACGGGTGCCTGGGCCGGTTACTTGAACATCGAGTCGAGCTCGGCGGCGACCTGCGCCTCCGGGCGGCTGCGGGCGGTGCTGAGCTCGCGGACCACCAAATTGCGGGCAGTCTGGAGCATCTGGCGCTCGCCGTGGGAGAGGGTCTTGGTGTTCTTTAGGAGCGAGAGGTCGCGGTAAACCTCGCCGATCTCGAAGAGCGAGCCGGTGCGGATCTTCTCCATGAATCCGCGATAGCGGCGGTTCCAGGTCTGGCGATCGTGCGGGACCTCGTGGTCGCGGAGGAGCTCATAGAGCTCGTTGATCGCGGCGTCGTCTGCGACCGCGCGCATGCCGTTCTCTTCGGCCTTGTCGACCGGGACGATGATCTTGAGCCCGCTGCCGAGGACTTGGAGGTGATAGAAATGGCGGCTGTCCTCGCCAGCGGGGCGGGACTCGACGGCGATCACATCTGCGACGCCGTGGGCGGGGTATACGGCCTTGTCACCGACTCTAAATTGAGGCTGCATGGCTTGGTTCTCCAGAGGCACGCGCCATTTTGCACGTCCAGCGAGGTGAGAGCAATGTCGCTCGTAGACCCCACTCGCGCGGCGGCGCACACGACCCTCAGGGCTGCACGGTGATAGCAGGGATTTGCGACGGATCGAGCGCGCAGATGACGACCGCAGAGCGGGCAAAGCTCACAGATGCGCTTCAGTTGAGGGCGTCGATCCGCCAGCCAGCGGCGCTTTGCACCACGACGAGCGCCCTGCCGGGGGCGTATCGCAGGAGGGCTGTCTCGCCGTTGGGGCTCAGCTCGAGGGCGCCTGGTTCGGCCAAACGGGCCTCGATCTGGTCGACTCGTTCGCGCCAGTCGTCGGTGATCCGGGCGCGGAGATCTTCGGTGAGCAGGGCCTCGAGGCGAGCGCTGTCGGCCGCGCGGATGGCGGCGATCCAGGCGCGGATCGCCTGGGCCGGGGTGGCTGTGCCCGGGCTGACGGGTAACCCGGCGATGAGCTTGTACTCGCTCGCGACCTCGGCCCAGCGCAAGACCACGCCGCCCTGATGCGCGGTCGTGCCGCCGAGGATCGCCGGTCGACGCCCAGGATCAAGGGCCTCGAGCTCCGCCAGCTGGAGGGCTCGATCCGAAGGGCTCGCGCTCCATCGCCCGCGAAAACGCTCGCGGCTGAGCTCCGCTTGGAGCTCGGGGGCGAGCAGGTCGTAGGCGGCGTCGGGATCGTCGCGGCGGAGGGCGTCGGCGTAGGCGGCGCGTAGGGCCTCGGGTGTGCGCGGCGCGCTGGGCCGACACGCGAGGATGAGGGCGGGCAGCAGCGCGAAGAGCAGCTTCGGTCGGCGGAGCGGGCGCTTCATGCGGGGCCTGAGCGCTTGTCGATCACCGTGTCGCGGGCGAGCTCAGGATCGAGCGCGGGGTAGTCGAGGTTGAAGTGGAGGCCGCGAGACTCCTTGCGCCGGCGCGCGCACTCGATGATGAGGTGGCCGCAGAGGGCGATGTTGCGGAGCTCGACGACGTCGCGGGTGACGCGGAAGCGCCAGTAGTACTCGCTGATCTCCTCGCGTAAGAGGTCGATGCGGCGTCGGGCTCGATCGAGGCGCTTGTCGGAGCGGACGATCCCGACGAAGTTCCACATCAAGGCGCGCACCTCCTCCCAGTTGGCGGTGACCATGACGGCCTCGTCGGAGTCGACGGCGGCGCCTTCGTTCCACGGATCGACGCGCGCAGGGGGGGCGCGCCCGTCTCGCTCGCCCTCCGAGGCGGCGCCGTGGGCGAGCACGACCGCCTCGAGGAGGCTGTTAGAGGCGAGGCGGCAGGCGCCGTGGAGGCCGCTCATGGCGACCTCGCCGATCGCGAGCAGCCCGGGGATCCCGGTGCTGCCGTGGTGATCGACGACGACGCCGCCGCACATGTAATGCGCGGCCGGCACGACGGGGATCGGTTGGGTGCGGAGGTCGATGTCGAGCTCCTTGCAGCGGTGGAAGATCGCGGGGAATCGATCGACGAGGAAGGCGCCGTCGAGGTGGGTCATGTCGAGGAAGACGCAGCGGCTGCCGGAGCGCTTGAGCTCCGCGTCGATCTCGCGGGCGACGACGTCGCGCGGGGCGAGGCTGCCGAGCGGATGACGACCCGCCATGAGATCGCTGCCGTCGCGGCGCCGGAGGACGCCACCCTCGCCGCGTAGGGCCTCGGAGATCAGGAAGGTCTGCTCCTCGGGGTGGTAGAGGCAGGTCGGGTGGAACTGCATGAACTCGAGGTTGGCGACCGAGGCGCCGATCCGATACGCCATCGCGACGCCGTCGCCGGTGGCGACCGGCGGGTTGGAGGTGAAGCGGTAGACGCGGCCCGCTCCGCCGGTGGCGAGCACGGTGATCGGGGAGACGAAGGCCTCGACCTGGCCGCTGCGGTTGTCGAGCGCGTAGACGCCGAAGCAGCCGCGGCTGCCGTCGACCTTGGACCAGCTCAGGAGATCGATGACGGTGTAGTGCTCGATCAGGGTGATGTTGGGGTGCGCGATCGCTGCGGCGATGAGGGCGCGCTGGATCTCAGCGCCGGTGCTGTCGCGGTGGTGGACGACGCGGCGGTGGGAGTGGCCGCCTTCGCGGCCGAGGGCGAAGTCGACGTGCTTGTCGGCGCCGTTGGTGTCGAAGCGGACGCCGTAGGTGTCGACGAGGCGGCGCACGAGGGCGGGGCCGAGCTCGACGGCGTGCTGCACCATGTCGAGGTGGCAGAGGCCAGCGCCGACCTGGAGCGTGTCTTCGACGTGGTGCGCGAGGGAGTCGTCGGAGGCGAAGACGGCGGAGATGCCGCCTTGCGCCCAGTTGGTGTTGCTGTCATCGCGCTGCAGCTTGGTGAGCAGGGTGACAGGGCCGCGCTCGGCGACCTCGAGGGCGTAGTAGAGGCCGGCGAGGCCGCTGCCGATCACCAGGTGGCGGGTGTGATGGGTGGTCGGTGAGCGCATAGCAGCCGCGCGAGGGTAGCAGCACGGCGCGGTGACGGTCACCGGGCGAAGAGCGGGGGTCTTCGCCGCGGTGGTCGGTGCACGGTCAGTCGCGGCGGTAGATGGTGACGACGCAGGCGCCGCCGAGGCCGAGGTTGTGCTGGAGGGCGACGCGGGCGCCCTCGACCTGGCGCTGCTCTGCTTGGCCGCGGAGCTGCCAGACGAGCTCCGTGCACTGGGCGAGGCCGGTGGCGCCGAGGGGGTGGCCCTTGGAGAGCAGGCCGCCCGAGGGGTTGGTGACGACGGCGCCGCCGTAGGTGTTGCCCTCGTCCCAGATGAAGCGCTCGGCCTCGCCGGGGCCGCAGAGACCGAGGGCCTCGTAGGTGAGCAGCTCGTTGGCGGTGAAGCAGTCGTGGAGCTCGACGACTTGGACGTCCTTGGGGCCGAGGCCGGCGCGCTCGTAGGCTTGGCGGGCGGCGGCCTCGGCCATGTCGTAGCCGACCATCTTGATCATGCTGTCCTCCTCGAAGGAGGTGCGGAAGTCGGTGGTCATCGCCTGGGCGGCGATGTAGACGGGGCTCTTGAGGCCGTGGCGCTTGACGAAGTCGTCGGAGGCGAGCACCGCGGCCGCGGCGCCGCAGGTCGGCGGGCAGCACTGGTAGCGGGTGAGGGGATCGAAGACCTCTGGGGCGGCCATGATCTCTTCGACGCTGAGCTGCTCGGTGAAGAGCGCGTAGGGGTTCTTGCTGGCGTGCTTGCGGGCCTTCTGGCTGATCTTGGCGAAGGTCTCGCGCTTGGTGCCGTGCTTCCAGCGGTACTCGCGGCCGGCGCCGCCGAACATCTGCGCGGCGGGCGGGGCCTGGGCGAAGCCTTGCACGCGGTTCATGAGGTCGGCTTGCCACTCGAGGGGGTTGGTGCGGTCGTTGTACTTGGCCCCGAGCGCGCCCTTTTCCATCTGCTCGAAGCCGACGACGAGCACGCACTGGGCGAGGCCGCCTTCGATCGCCTGGCGGGCGAGGAAGAGCGCGGTCGAGCCGGTGGAGCAGTTGTTGTTGACGTTGAAGACGGGGATCCCGGTGAGGCCGAGCTCGTAGATCGCCCGCTGGCCGCAGGTGCTGTCGCCGTAGACGTAGCCGGCGTAGGCCTGCTCGATGTCGCTGTAGGCGACGCCGGCGTCGGCGAGGGCGGCGCGGGCGGCGTTGCTGGCCATGACGTTGTACTCGTCGCTTGCGCCCGGCTTTTGGAACTTGACCATGCCGACGCCGATTACGTTGACTCTGTTGCCCATGGCGGACTCCTTGCTGCTGGCTGCGCTGTCGATCGAGGGCGCTGCGATTCGTAGAGGTTAGATGAGCTTGTGGAGGAAGCCGAGGCGGTGGGCGATCTTGAGGTCGCCGTCGACGCGGAGCTTGCCGAACTGGAAGAGCTGGGCCGGGCTGGCTTCGCCGCGCGCGAGGGCGAGCAGGTCGTCCTCGGCGAGGAGGAGGGTGACCTGCGGCCCGTCGGCTTGGCCCTCGTGGACCTCGGCGCGCTCGGCGGTGAGCACGGCGTGCCAGGCGCTGTCCGGGGCGCGGACCGTGAGCTGGATGATCGCGCCGACCTCGCCGCCGAGGTTGGGGTTGTCGGCGAGGCGGCGGCGCAGCGCGGTGATCACCTCGGCGGCGCCGATCCGCGCGGCGGGGGGGGCGGCGGCGGGGGCGGCGGCCGGAGCCGCGGCGCCGCCGGCGACGCGGGCCTTGGCGGCGGCGAGCACCCGCGCGGGCTCGATCTTCTGGAGGAAGGTGAGCTTCTGGCTGGCCATGAGGTTGCCGGAGATCTTGAGCTTGCCGCCGAAGTAGAGCTCCTGCGGGTTGAGCTTGCCGGCGCACATGCCAATGAAGTCGGCGTCGCTGAGCTCTAAGGTGCACTCGGCTGGCGCGTCTGTCCCGGGGGACACCTTGTTCTGCTTGAGGTCGACGGTCCAGGCGCCGTCGGGGCCGCTGAGCTTGAAGAGGTAGACGACGTTGACCTTCTTGGCGAGCTCAGGGTTAGCCTCCAGGTAGGCGCCCATGGCGGTGAAGATGTCGGCGCTGATCGGCTCGGCGCTGGCCTCAGAGACAGACGCGGCGTCGGCGGCGGGGGCCGGCTGGGCGGCGGAGCCGGCGCCGGCGCGCGCCTTGGCGGCGGCGAGCACGAGCTTGGGATCGAGCTTGCTGAGGAAGTTGAGCTTCTGGCTCGCCATCACGTTGCCGGTGATCTTGAGCTTGCCGCCGAAGTAGAGCTCCTGGGCGTTGGCCTTGCCGGCGCACATGGCCATGAAGTCGGCGTCGGTGATCTCGAGGGTGCACTCAGCGGAGGCGGCTGTCCCGGGGGACACGTTGTTCTGCTTGAGGTCGATGGTGTAGGCGCTGTCGGGGCCGGTGAGCTTGAACTGGAAGACTGTGTTGACCTTCTTGGCGAGCTCGGGGTTGGCGGCGAGGTGCTGGCCGATCGCGGTGAAGACGTCGGTGGAGTTGGGCTCGGCGCTCTGGGCGGTGACAGGGGCGGCGGCGGGCGTCGAGGCGGCGGCTGCCGCGGGCTTGGGCGCGGGGGCGGCGCTCGGGATCTGGTCGAAGAGCTCGATCGCGGCGTTGGAGATCACGACCTTGTCGCGCTCCTTGACGCGGGCGCGGAAGACGACGCGCGTGGGCGACTCCTTCCAGATCTCGGTCACGAGCGTCTCGCCGGGGAAGACGCTCTCGGCGAAGCGCACCTTGATGCTCTTGAATTTTTGCGGGTCGCCTTCGGCGTGGCCGAGCACGGCGCGGGCGGCGTAGCCGAAGGTGCACAGGCCGTGGAGGATCGGCCGCGGGAAGCCGAATGCGGCGGCGAAGCCTGGATCGGCGTGGAGGGGGTTCCAGTCGCCGCTGAGGCGGTAGAGGAGGGCTTGGTTGGGGTGGATCTGCTCGGTGACGACGGCGTCCGGGGCGCGATCGGGGGGGACGTTGCTCTCGCCGGTGGGGCCGCGATCGCCGCCCCAACCACCGGCGCCGCGGATCAGCGCGGTGAGCTCGTTGTACATGAGGGGCTCGCCGCGCTCGTCGACGCTGGTGATCGCGAAGACGATGGTGGCGTGCTTGCCCTTGTCGAAGATGTCCTTGACCTTGATGGTGTGGGTGAGGCGAGCGCTGCGCGGTAAGGGGCGGTAGAGCTCGGTGTACTGCTCGCCGTGGAGGAGGCGATCGAGGCCGAAATTGAGGCCGGGGGCGAGCTGGCCGTCCTTGGCGTGATCGAGGACGGCGTTGACGCCGGGGATCACGGCGTAGCTGGGGAAGGGGACGAAGCCGTCGCGGTGGAGCTCGTAGACGTGGCGGAGCTCGCGGTTGTTGAGGGGATCTTGGGCGGCGCCGATGCCGAGCGCGTAGAGGGCGAGATCGTGCTCGGTGTAGGCGCTGCTGACGGGCGCCGACTGGTGGCCGAGGGCCAGGTCGACGTCGATGAACTCGTTGCCGCCGCGGCTGGGGCCGGCCTGTACGTTGGCGACGACGGGCTGGAGGGCGGCGGTGATCTCGGCGGGGTGCTGGCTGCGGCCGAAGTCGACGACCTGCCGCCAACGATCGCGGAGGGCCTCGACGCTGACGTCGCGGCCGAGGCGGAAGGTGACGCCCTCGCTGCGCTCCCAGCGGAGCTTGGAGTAGAAGCCGCCGCCGAGCTCGAAGAGGCCGCCGGTCTCGTCGCAGCTCTCGTGGCAGAGCCAGGCGACGAGCGGAGAGACGAGCTCGGGCTTTAAGGCGTCGATCAGCTCCTTGGGCATCACCGACTCGGTCATGCGCGAGCCGGCGATCGGGGCGATGGTGTTGACGTGCACGCCGCGCTTCTTGCCCTCGAGCGCGAGGGTGCTCGCGAAGCCGACGAGGCCGAGCTTGGCGGCGGCGTAGTTGGCCTGGCCGAAGTTGCCGTAGATGCCGGCGGCGGAGGCGGTCATGATGATCCGGCCGTAGCCTTGATCGCGCATGTAGGGCCAGGCGGCGTGGGTGACGCGGAAGGCGCCGAGCATGTGGACGCGCTGGATGATGCTCCAGTCGTCGTCGGTCATCTTGGCGAAGGTGACGTCGCGCAGGATGCCGGCGTTGTTGACGACAATGTCGACGCGGCCGAAGGCGTCGATGGCGGTCTGGACGATCTTGGCGCCGTCCTCGACGGAGTCGTAGTTGGCGACGGCTTGGCCGCCCGCGGCGCGGATCTGCTCGACGACGGCGTCGGCCGCGGCGCTGCTCTTGCCGCCGCCGCGGGTGTCGCCGCCGAGATCGTTGACGACGACGCGGGCGCCGCGGCTGGCGAGGAGGAGGGCGTGCGAGCGGCCGAGGCCGTTGCCCGCGCCGGTGATGATCGCGACCTTGCCGTCGTAACGAACTTCGCTTGCCATGCTGCTCAGACTCCTAGGCGCAAGTAGGCCGGCTCTCGGCATAGCCGCGGGCGCCGGTGAACGTCAACACGAACCTCGGGTTCACCAGAGCTCGCAGACCTCGGCGGCGCGCATCGGCGCGCCCGGATCGCAGCCGAAGGCGTCCCAGAAGGCGGGGAGGTGGGCGAGCGGGAGGTTGACCCGCTGCTGCGGGGGCGCGTGGGGATCGACGGTGGCGTCGAGGCGGGCGGACTCCGGGCTCGAAAGCGTGCACCAGCCCTGCGCGAAGCCGACGAAGAAGAGCTGGTCGCCGCTGAGATCGGCGAGCAGGCGGGGCTCGTCGCCGTGCTCCTGCGTCCAGGCGCGGTAGGCGGCGTGGGCGGTGCGGACTCCGCCGAGATCGGCGATGTTCTCGCCGAGGGTGAGGGCGCCGTCGAGGTGGACGCCGGGCAGCACCTCGACGCCGCTGTAGGTGCGCTCGACGCAGCGGGCGCGCTCGGCGAAGCGGGCGACGGTGGCGGGATCCCACCACTCGCGGAGCACGCCGTCGGCGTCGAAGCGGCGGCCCTCGTCGTCGAAGCCGTGGACGAGCTCGTGGCCGATGACCATGCCGATCCCGCCGAAATTCATGGCGATCGGGTAGTCGAGGCTGAAGTAGGGGGGCTGGAGCACCCCGGCGGGGAAGACCATCTCGTTGAAGGTCGGACTATAGTAGGCGTTGACGGTGGCGGGCGAGAGCTCCCACTCGTAGCGATCGACGGGGCCGCCGAGCTGGCCGGCGTGGCGACGCGCGACCATGCGGCGGAGGGTGAGGGCGTGATCGAGGTGGGTGCCGGCGGGCGGCGGCGCGAGGCCGACCTGGAAGTCGCTGGCGACGCGCAGGCGCGCGGGTTGGCCGACCTTGTTGGCGATCGCGCGGAGCTTGCCGCGGGCGCGCTGACGGGTCTGTGGATCCATCCATGGGACCCGCTCGAGCGACCGCGTGAAGGCGCGCTCGAGCGCCTCGATCATGGCGGTGGCGAGGCGCTCGCCGGCAGGGGATAAGGCGCGGGCGACGAAGGGGGGGCCGAGGAGGTCGCCGAGGGGGCTGTCGTTGATGAACTCGACGCAGCGCTGCCAGCGAGGCGGTGAGGCGGCTTGACCGGTGAGGGCGGCGGTGAGCTGCTCGTCGATGGCGAGCTCGACCGGGCCGATGTAGGGGGCGGTGGCGTGGAGGAGCTGCCAGCGCAGGTAGGCGCGTAAGGTCGGCGGATCGAGGGCGGCGAGGAGGGCGGGTAGGCCGGCGAAGAACTCGGGGACGGTGACGTTGAGGTGGGGACCGACGGGGCCGAGATCGAGGGCGGCGAAGTAGTCGCCCCACGGGAGCTGGGAGAGGGCGCGGAGGCCGTCCTCGCCGAGGCGGTGATAGATGGCCTCGGGGTCGCGGAGGGCGGCGCGCGGGCGGTGGAGCTCGGCGAGGCGGCGCTCGAGGTCGAGGACGCGGGCGGCGAGGCGTTGAGCCTCGGCGACGGGCTCGCCGAGCTGGCTGAGCACGGCGGCGACGTGATCGCGGTAGACGCGGCGGAGGCGGGCGCTCTCGGGGTCATCGGCGAGGTAGTAGTCGCGGTCGGGGAGGCCGAGACCGCCTGGCGAAAGGGTCAGGATGTAGGAAGTGGGACTTTTGGGGTCGGGCTCGACGCGGGCGCTGAAGAGGGCGCTGCGATCGCCGATCCAGGCGGAGGTGTGGAGGCCGCCGAGCAGGCGCATGAGGCCGCGGTGGCCGTCGTCGCTGGTGAGCGAGGCGATCGGGCTGAGGTAGGGGGCGAGGGCGCTGCGGGCGCGCGGGGTGGCCGACGCGCCGCCGAGCTCCATGCAGGCGCTGTAGACGCTGCGGAGCGGGGCGGCCGCGGGATCGGCGGGGTCCGCGATCAGGGTCGCCTCGAGGAGCTCGCGGAGGGCGGCGTTGTTGCGATCGATGAGCTGGCCGAAGCCGCGGCCGTAGCGGGGGCGATCTGGCGGACGCTGGGTGCGCTTCAGCCAGCCGCCGCAGGCGTAGTGATAGAAGTCGACGCATGGATCCGCGGTCGGGTCGAGCACGGAGGCGACCTCGGCGGCGAGCTGGAGGCGAGCGGAGGGGGGAGGCGGCTCGGGTCGCGGCGGGGTCGCGGTTGGATCGCGGGGCGCGAGGCAGGCACCGATCAGCGCGGTGGCTGCGGTGAGCGCGACGAGCCGGCGACACATCGGGCCAACGATGCCACAAGAAGGTCGTTCTGAGGGCTCTAGGCCCCAGCGTAGCGGGCCGTGGGCGGGGGCGCGCGCGCTGTGCAGCGCGGTTGAGGGCAACGTCCCCCCAACGCGGGTTCGATCCTGGTCGGCAGGCGCGGCGCCGTGGCCGACGCGCACGCGCGATGGAGTGCGCGTCCTCGTTCGTGGCGGTGCGGCGCGAGCGATCAGCGGCGGATCAACGGGCGCGATGCCAGCGCTGGTCGACGAGGGTGTCGATGATCGCGCGGCCTCGGTGACCCCAGATCGGGTGCGGCTCCGCCGCGAGCTGGTCGGCGAGGTGGATCGCGGCGGCGGCGGTGGTGATCCCTTCGCGCTCGGCCAGCTCCAGGGTGCGGCGGGTGGTGAGGTAGACGGAATTCTCCCAGGTGCGGCCGAGGTGGCGCTGGATCGCTGGATCGCCCTGGACGACGCCGTACTGCTCGTTGGCGCAGGAGACGATGCCCATGCGGTTGGCGAGGAAGTCGGGGACGTAGAGGATGCCGCGGGCGCGCAGGGCGTCGGCGTCGCGGCGCTCGTCGAGGAGCTGGTTGTTGGCGGCGCCGCAGATGATCGGCGCTTGGATCGTGGGGATCGTGGCGGGGCTCAGGATCCCACCGAGGGCGTTGGGGGCGAGGATGTCGCAGGGCTCGGCGAGGATCGAGGCGTCACCGGGGGGGCTGAGGCGGATCTCGAGGGGGGCGCCGGCGAAGCGGGCGAGCAGCTCGGCGCGGCGGTTCGGGTCGATCTCGCTGGCGAGCACGTGGGCGACGCCTCGATCGAAGAGCTCGCCGATCATCGCGGCCGCGACGTTGCCGGTGCCTTGCATGACGATCCGCTTGCCGGCGAGGGGGCCTTCGCCGCGGTGATCGAGGGCGCCCTCCATCGCGCAGACGACGCCGCGAGCGGTCGCGGGGGAGGGGTTGCCGGAGCCGCCGAAGGCGGGCGGGATGCAGGTGACGAAGCGGGTCGCGCTGAAGACTTGGGCCATGTCCGAAGGGCCAGTCCCGGCGTCCTCGGCGGTGATGTAGCAGCCGCCTAAAGAGGTGACGAAGGCGGCGTACTCGCGGTAGAGGGCGGCGCGGTGGCCGGGATCGTCGGCGCGGTGGGCGGGGTCGCGGGCGATGATGCCCTTGGCGCCGCCCCACCAGAGGCCAGCGAGGGCGTTCTTGCGGGTCATGCCTTGGGCGAGGCGGAGGCCGTCGCTGAGGAAGGCGCCGAGGGTCGGGTAGGGCCAGTAGCGCAGGCCACCTTGGCCTTGGCCGCGGCGGGTGTCGTGGACGAAGGCGCCGAAGAGGGCGCCGGTCTCCGGTCCTACCTCGATGAAGATCCCCTCGTGGCGGTGGTAGTCGGGCGAGCCGTGGAGGTGCTCTTGGAGCTCGGCGAGGGCGGGGTCGGAGAGGTGGAGGCGGCCGTCGGCGCCAGTGACCACGTAGGCGCGGTCGAGGCCGAGGGCGCGGAGGTGATCGGCGAAGGCGCGCGGGCTGAGCTGAGCCAGAGAGGACATGGCGGGGGACTCTAGCCGGAAGCGATGTTGGGCGGGAGTCCGGCCCTCGGTGAGTACACGCGGAGATCGCGGGCGCAGGTGCGGCTGTGATCGTGGCTGCGCGCTCGCCGAGGCGCGGGGTTGGCGTCGGGGCGGTCGATCAGCCGCCGCGCGGGGGAGCGGGTTCGAGCGCGATCAGGCTGAGGCCGGGCTCGCCGGTCTGGCGGCGGAGGGCGCCCTCCTGCTCGGCGTAGCGGAGCATGACGTTGCGCGAGCGGGTCTTGCGATCGGCGAGGCGGGCCTGGAAGTCGGCGAGGGGCTGGACTTGGTAGGCCCAGAGGGTGTCGGCGTGCTCCCAGTCTTTGGAGTAGAGGGTGCGTAAGACGACGCTGTTGGGGTCACCGGCGAGGGCGCGCATGTTGGCGACGAAGGCGGGGGTGTACTTGAAGTACTCCTCCGCGTTGCTGAAGTAGAAGACGCGGACGGGGAGCCCTAGCTCGGCGGCGGCGCGGGCGATGGTCTGGACGCTGAGGGCGCCGGTGAGGTCGCCGCCCATCATACGGACGCGATCGGCCTGGAAGAGCGCGCGGACGTGGGCGTAGTGCTCCTGGTTCGAGAGCCAGGTGGTGTTGGCGCCGCCGCGGGCGCGGCGGAGGACGTGGCGGAGGTGGAGGTAGACGGTCTCGCGGCTGCTGCGGTAGGCGCGGAGGATCCGCTGCTGATCGCGCTCGGGTCGGTCAGCGAGGGCGGCGGCGAGCAGGTCGACCGAGGGCTGCTCCTGGCTGGCCTCGAAGCGCTCGACGAGGGCCGCCGGATCGGGGGTGGCGCGGATGAGGGCGCCGTAGATCGTATGGAGATCGACGACCCTTTGGTCGATGTCGAAGAGGAAGACCAGCTCGGAGCGGGCGGCGGCGATCAGGGTGTAGTTCTGATCCGAGCCGACGCCGACGTAGGCGCCGCCGAGCCCTTGGATGTAAGGGAAGAAGACGTCGTGGCGGATCTCGTTGCTCTTGACGTAGTGGATCTCGGTGGGCGCGAGGGGGTCGCTGGGGCCGTCGAGGAGGCGCTGGCGCTGGTCGGCGCTGAGAGGGGCGAGGGCGGGGGCGGGCGCGGGTGCGGCGGCGGCGACGGGGGGCTCGGGCGTTGGTTCTGGCTCTGCCTCCGGCCGCGGCTGGGCCGCGGGTGCGGGGGCTGGCGCCGCGGGGGCGGCCGGCGCCGCGTGGCCGACGGGCGCTTCGGCGGTGGTGGTCGGCGCGGGTGCGGTGCCACAGGCGAGCGCGAGCAGGGCGGAGGCGAGGGCCATCGCGGGGCGGCGGTACATCGGCGGGAAGATGCCACGAGCGCCGAAGTTGGGGCGAATTTCTCGAGCGGCGGGGAGAGCGCGGGCGATCCTGCGCGGGCTCTTGTCAGCGAGCAGAAGAAGGAATAAACATGCCGGCGGTCGAGTTTGGGGCCGTCGTCGGCGAGCCCCCGCGGCCGGTTGTTCCTGGACCCGCTCTGGCCCGCCGGCCAGGGGTCGCGCCAACCCTGGGCTCTCGCGCCCGAGGCGACGAACATGACCACGCACCACGATCCTCCACGTGACGTCTCTATCCGGGTCGAGCACGTCTCCAAGATCTATGGAGACTTTGCGGCCCTCCACGACATCTCGTTCACCGTCAGCCGCGGCACCGTGTGCGCCTTCCTGGGCCCGAACGGGGCGGGTAAGTCGACGACGATGAAGATCCTCACCGGCTTCCTGGCGCCGACGTCGGGCAAGGTGGGGCTGGCTGGCTTCGATCCGACAGATCCTGATCAGCGGATCGCGATGGCGGAGCGGCTCGGCTACTTGCCCGAGAACGGGCCGCTGTACGCGGACATGACGCCGCGCGAGCTGCTGGGCTTCGTCGGCGATCTGCGCGGGCTGGGCGCGGCGCTGCCGGGGGCGATCGCGAGGGTGACCGAGCAGTGCGCGATCGGTGGGGTGATGGCGAAGCCGATCGGCAAGCTGTCGAAGGGCTATCGGCAGCGGGTCGGCATGGCCCAGGCGCTGCTGCATGACCCCGAGGTGCTGATCCTGGATGAGCCGACGAGCGGCCTCGATCCGCTGCAGATCCGCGACGTGCGGGCGCTGATCCGCGAGCTCGGGCGGACCAAGACGATCCTGCTGTCGACCCACATCCTCGGGGAGGTGGAGGCGGTGGCCTCAGAGGTCGTGGTGATCCACGAGGGGCGCCTGGTGTTCACCGGCAGCGTCGCGGCGATGCGCGGCGAGGGGACGCTGGAGGCGCGCTTCTACGAGCTGATGGGCGCCTCGGCGGCGAAGAAGAAGGAGGTGGCGTAGATGTCAGGGCTGTTGCGTCCTCGTGTGGTCCGGGCGATCGCGGGCAAGGAGCTGCGCTCCTTCCTCGGCAACCCGACCGGCTATGTGTTCTTGACGCTCTTCATCGCGACCTCGGCGGCGGCGGCGTTCCTCGACGACGGCTTCTTCGGCCGTAACCTGGCGGATCTGGCGACGCTGAACCGGGTGATCGCGCCGATTCTGATGTTCTTTGTGCCGGCGATCACGATGAGCTCGTGGGCGGAGGAGCGGCGCGCGGGCACCGATGAGCTGCTGCTGACGATGCCGGTGCGCGACCTCGAGGTGATCGTGGGGAAGTACCTCGGGGCGCTGGGGATCTACTCGGTGGGGCTGCTGTTCAGCCTCGCGAACCTGTGCGTGCTGCTGTACTTGGGCGAGCCAGACATCGGCCTCGTGTTCGCGACCTACGTCGGCTACTGGCTGATGGGGGCGCTGTTCGTCGCGGTCGGCATGATCGGCTCGATGTTCACCTCGAACGCGACGGTGGGCTTCATCTTGGGGGCGGTCGGCTGCGCGGGGCTGGTGTTCGCGGGCAGCGAGCCGTGGGCGAGCGGGATCGTCGGGCTGGCGATCTTCGCGGGGCTGGGGGCGCTGACGATGCTGGTGCTCAGCGGGGTCGCGGGGCTGGCCGGGGTCGGCGCGATGGTCGGGGCGGCGGTCGGCTTCGTGCTGTGGCGCGGCGGCGGCGAGGGGCTTTGGGGGGGCTTCGAGGAGACTTTCGCGGGGTTGAGCGCGCCCGCACACTTCGCGCCCTTCGGCGAGGGGATCCTCCGCCTCGGGGACGCTGCGTTCTTCATCGGCGGGGCGGCGGTCGCCCTGTATCTGTGCAGCCTACTGCTCAACCGGAGGCACTGGTAACCATGGCACTCGCCTCTCGACATCATCGCTTCATCCGTTGGGTCTCTGCGGTCGTGACCGCGGCGTCGCTCACCTACGTGGCCCAGCGCGTCAACGCCCGCGCCGACGTGACGGCGGAGGGCCTCAGCCAGATCACGCCGGCGACGAAGGCGCTGGTGAAGGGGATCAGCGCCGAGCGACCGGTGGTGATCCACGCGTATGTCTCTCAAGACGTGCCGAGCGAGTTCGTGACGACGCGCTCGCGCCTGCTGAACGTGCTGCGGGAGCTGCAGGTGGTCGGCGGGCCGGGGCTGACGGTGCGGATCGTCGAGCCTGCGCTCTTCTCCGAGGAGGCGCAGGAGGCGATCGATAGCTACGGGATCGGGCCGCGGCCGGTGATGAGCCGGGAGGCCGGGCGGGTCGGCGAGGCGCAGGTCTTTATGGGGCTGGCGCTGGTCTCGGGGCCGAATGAAGAGGTGATCCCGTTCTTGGATCGCGGCCTCTCGGTCGAGTACGAGCTGGTGCGGGCGCTGCAGTCGGTGACCCGCGAGAAGAAGAAGATCGTCGGGGTGCTGCGCACGGACGCGACGATCATGGGGAACTTCGACTTGCAGGCGCGACGGCAGCAGCCGGCGTGGCGGGTGATCGGCGAGCTGCGCAAGCAGTACGAGGTGCGCTCGTTGAACCCGGACGCGGCGATCCCTGAGGACGTGGACGTCCTGTTCGTGCCGCAGGTGGCGAGCTTGACGCAGCCGCAGATGGACTTCGTGAAGAGCTACGTCGACGCGGGGCGGCCGGCGCTGCTGACGGTGGACCCGATGCCGCTGTTCTCGCTGGCGCTGTCGCCGAGCGAGCCGAAGCCGCCGCCGCCGGGGCAGCAGAACCAGATGTTCGGCATGCCGCAAGGAGGCGAGGCGAAGGGCGACTATGTCGGGCTGCTGGCGCACGTGGGGGTGCGCTGGGATCCAGAGAAGATCGTGCTCGACACGGAGAACCCGCACCCGGGCTTCATCGACGCGCCGCCGCACGTGGTGTTCGTGTCGAAGCGGGCGGACGGCAGCGATCCGTTCGGGGATAAGGCCGATCCGGTGGTGGCGGGGCTGAGCGAGGTGGTGGTGCTCTTCGGCGGGTCGTTGGAGCCGGCGAGCGGGCGAGACGCCGAATTCGCGCCGCTGCTGCTGACGGGCAACCAGAGCGGCTTCAACAGCTTCGAGGAGATGACCGAGCGCCACATCCTCTTCGGGGTGCAGGGGCCGCTGCCGCCGCAAGGTCGGACGATGTCGCCGAACAGGCAGGTGATCGCGGCGCGGATCGCCGGGGGCGAGGCGTCGGGGGAGGTGAAGTCGCACAACGCGATCGTGATCGCGGACCTGGATCTGTTCGGGGATCAGTTCTTCGCGATGCACGAGCGCGGCGGCGATGTCGACGGCGACGGGCTCGACGACATCCGCTTCGACAACGTGGCGTTCTTGCTGAACGCGATCGACACGCTGGCGGGCGACGAGGAGCTGGTGGAGCTGCGCAAGCGGCGGGCGATGTACCGGCGGCTGACGCGGGTCGACGCGATGACGAAAGAGGCGCGGACCAAGCGCGAGGCGGCGATCGAGGCGGCGAACAAGAAGGCGGACGCGGACCTCAAGACCGCTCAGGAGGCGCTGGAGGCGGCGGTGAAGGCGATCAATGACCGCGCGGACCTCGACGAGACGACCAAGGCGGTGCTGCTGAAGAGCGCCGAGGAGGCGGAGAACCGGCGGCTCGCGGCCAAGCGCGAGGCGATCGGGCGCGATAAGGCGAAGGCGGTCGCGCGGGTGGAGGCGGAGCACCTGCGCGAGGTCGACGCGGTGCAGAACCAGATCCGACTGGTGGCGGTGCTGGTGCCGCCGATCCCGGCGCTGCTGATGGGCGCGGTGCTGTTCGGGCGCAAGCGCCGACGTGAGCACGAGTCGATCCCCAGCGCGCGTAAACGAGGTGCCCAATGAACCGGACGACGATTGTTAGCGTGGTGATCGCGCTCGCGAGCTTGGGCGCGGCGATCGTGGCGATGCCGACGAAGGTCGAGCCGAAGGCCTACGAAGACACGGGGGATCTGCTCTTCCCCGGCTTCTCCGATCCGAGCCTGGCGACCAGCCTCGAGGTGGTGCGCTGGGACGAGGCGCAGGCGCGGCTGGTGAGCTTTAAGGTGGAGCAGAAGGCGGGGCGCTGGGTGATCCCGAGCCACAACGACTACCCGGCGGACGGCACGGAGCGGATGGGAAAGGCGGCGGCGTCGTTTATCGACGTGCGGCGCGACATCGTCCGCAGCGACCGGGTCGAGGACCACGCGGCGTTCGGCGTGGAAGATCCCGACAAGGCCGACGGCGCGGGTCGTGGACAGCGCGTGACGATCAAGGACCTCGGCGGGGCGGTCTTGGTCGACGTGATCGTCGGCAAGGACGTCGAGGAGAAGCAGGGCTACCGCTACGTGCGCTTCCCCGGGCAGAAGCGGGTGTACGCGGTCAAGGTGAAGGTCGAGATCTCGACGGAGTTCACCGACTGGATCGAGCGCGATCTGCTGCGGATCGACAGCGACTCGGTGGTGCGGCTGGTGAGCGACTCGTACCGGGTGGATGAGGCGCAGGCGAAGGTGGTGGACCGCGATCCGCTGGCCTTCGAGCTGCGGGCGCCGATGGTGGATCCGTCGGCGACGCCGGAGTGGGAGGTGGTCGAAGGGACCTTGCCCGCGGGCAAGGTGGTGGATCCGTCGAAGGTGAAGGCGGTGATCTCGGCGATCGATCGCCTGAACATCGTCGGCGTGCGCCCGCGGCCCGCCCAGCTCACGCTGAACGCGCTCCAGTCGAAGGGATTTTTTGTAAACCCCGACGGGCGCCGCCTCTTCGGCAACGAGGGCGAGGTGCGGGCGGTGGCGAAGGACGGGGTGGTGTATGTGCTGTACTTCGGCGAGATCACGCTGGATACGGGGCTGGCGCTGACGGCGGGCGGGGCCGAGGAGGGCGCGGCGGCGGTGAACCCCGAGGCCGGGGAGCAGAAGGCGAACCGCTACATGTTCGTCGACGTGGCCTACGACGCCGAGGCCGACCAGCAGCCGAAGCCGGAGGATGGTTCGGAGCCGGCAGGCTCGGCGCGGGCTCGCTCGCTGCAGGCTCGCTTCGACCAGTGGTTCTATGTGATCTCGGACGACTCGTTTAAGCAGATCCGCAAGACCAAGGACGAGCTGCTGAAGGACGCTCCCGCGCCCTGAGCGGCGGCGCCGTCGCCCAGCGGCGGGCGGCGGCGTGGATCGCCTGCGGTCGGCCGTCGGCCGATCAGCGGGCGAGGCGATCGAGGAAGAGAGGCAGCATGGTGCGCCAGGTGGGCCAGTCGTGGCCGCTGCCGGGGCCCCAACGCTCGACGCGGTTCCAGATCCCCTTGCTGCCGAGCACCCTCGCGGCCTGCCAGGTGTAGGCGGGGTTCTCGTAGGCTTCGCCGAGGCCGAAGACGAAGCGGCTCTTCTTGAGGGCGGCGAGCTGAGGGCCCTGGAGGCCGGGCACGAAGTGCAGCGGCATGTTGAAGTAGTAGTCCTCGTCCCAGTGGCCGTGCATGCGGTGATCGTGGGCGTAGGTGCCGCTGAGGCCGATGCTGAGGTCGATGTGCTCGGGGTGGCGACAGGCGGCGTTGAGGGCGTTGTAGGCGCCGATCGAGGCGCCGCAGGCGGCGAGTTTTTGGTCGGTTCCGTCGCAGTCAGCGCGGATGAAAGGGATCAACTCGTCGATGAGGTAGCGGCCATAACGGGCCTGCATGCGGCTCTTGTGCGGCGGCGGGGCGTCGGGGTTGGCCCAGGCGTGGCGACAGACGCTGTCGACGGCGTAGAGCTTGATCCGGCCGGCGTCGATCAGGGGACGCAGCGCGCGGACCATCAGGAAGCGCTCGCAGTCGAGGAAGTCGCCGCCGCCGGTGGGGAAGAAGATCACAGGCTTGCCGTAGTGGCCATAGGCGGCGACTCCCATCTCTTCGCCGACCGCTGGGCTGTGCCAGGTTCGCACCTCTCGTCGCATGATCGTCACCTCCGAGCGACCATGATGCCGAATTCTGCGGGGCGCGAAAGAGCCCGCATCAGGCGGGGGGCAGCGGCCGCCGTCGGGGCGTCCGCGCGCGTGGTCGCGGGCGAGCGTGGGGAGGTTGTGGTTGTGTCCGCCCGCGTCGCGGGGCATAGGTAGCGCCGTAGGCCGACCATGAGCGACGACGAAGGACCCCAACGAACACGGTTGAGCTGGCGGGAGGGCCTCTATCTGGTGGGGCCAGATCCGATGACGTCGCCGTACTACGCGTCCGGCTTCCTGCTCGCGGCCGGGGTCGGCTACGCGACGCCCTTCTTCCAGATCTCGCTGTACCTGCTGCTGTTCCTGCTGGCGCCGCTCTACGTCGAGGCGGTGCTGCTGACGCTCTCCAACGGCGGCACCTACGTGATGACGCGCTACGCGCTCTCCCACCTCGGCAAGCTGGCGATCATCGCGGCGGCGCTGGTGGGGGTGATCATCTCGTTCTCCTACGTGGCGACGGCGATCGTCAGCCTGCTCTCGTACAGCGACTACGTGATGTCGCTGGTGAGCGGCAAGGGGGCGCTGTCGGCGATCCTGCTGTCGGCGATCCCGTCGATCGCCTTCGGTGTGTGGGTGATGCCGAAGTTCTGGCGGAGGGTCGTCTACTCGACGCTCGGGGCGTCGTTTATGGCGCTGGCGCTCTCGTCTGTGATGACGCCGGGGAGCGTGGTGATGTTCGCCCCGCTGGTGCTGCTGTACATGCTCAACAACCAAGGGCTGAAGGAGAGCGTCAAGGTCTCGCGGACGATCTTCCTGGCGAACCTGGTGGTGATGGGGGTGACGATCCTCTTCGGGCTCATCTACCTGGCGATCCACGGCGCGAACTTCGGAGCGCTGATCGACGGCGCGGCGATCGACACGGCGCACGCGGCGGTCGGCGGCGGCGACGGCCACGGGATCGAGCTGCCGAGCTTTATGCCGGGGCTGGCGCTGCTGTCGGCGCCGATCCTGCTGGCTGGGGTGGGATCGTCGATCCTGGGCGCCTCTGGGGTGGAGTCGGTGATGAACATCCCAGAGGAGCTGGAGAACCCGAGCGTCGATGTGGCGAAGATCTACAAGTGGATGCTGAGCATCCTGCTGGGGGTGGGCGGCTCGATCTGCCTGCTGCTGTTCTTGGTGCTGCCGCCCGAGGCGCTGCTCGGGAGCGCGGGGTACCTGCTGGCGGCGCTGGGTCACCGCGCGGTGCTGGGGGTGACCGGCTCGGAGGGGCTGGCGTTGGCGTGGCAGGTGGTGATCGTGGCGAACGCCGCGCTGATGCTGATCGGCGCGACGAACACGGGCTTCGCGGGGGCGCGCGGCCTGTGGAAGACGATGGCGCGCGATAACCTGCTGCCTCGGGCGATCCTGACGACCAACGATCGAGGGTCGTTCTCGTGGATCCACGGGCTGATGTTCGTGTCGATCTTCTTGCTGGCGATGGAGGCGGAGTGGGACCTGCACAAGCTCGAGCGCTGGTACGGCGCGAGCTTCGCGCTGGTGATGTTCTCGGGCATGATCGCGTTCATCCTGCTGCGCAAATTCAAGGGCGATGACCGCAGGATCTACGTCGCGCCGGGCAACATCACGGTGATGGGCGTTCGGGTGCCGGTGTCGGCGATCATCGGCGTGGCGGTGCTGGCCTACGCGCTGCTGTCGATGTGGGAGGTGAACCGCGAGCACATCGGCGAGCTGCGCACGCTGGTGACGCTGGTGTTGATGGTGGTGGGCGCGGTGCTGCTCAGCTACAACCACCGGGCGCTGCTGCGCGCGGCGTATCGCTACTACCGCCGGGTGATCGAGTCGGTGGAGTCGACGGCGATCGAGACGCAGGACCGGACGATCGTGGTGGCGGTCGGCGGGGTGCGGATCGGCCGCCTGATCGCGAAGGCGATCGATCTGGCGCGGCAGCAGAGCCGGACGACCGGGATCCCGTACCGGCAGATCGTGGTCTTCCACATGAGCAAGAGCGTCGGCTCGGAGTACGTCTTCAAGATCACGCGCGACGCGGTGCGGCCCGAAGGGATCGAGGGGGGCGCGGTGCGGATCTTTACGGAGCTGACCGAGTATGCCCCAGAGGACATGACGATGTACCTGGCGGTGGTGCCGAACAAGAGCCACGCGACGAGCACGCTGCGAGCGGCGATGGATATGCTGGTGGATTTTCACGAGCGCCATAATTTTCGCGGGCATATGGTGATGATCGGCACCTACGGGGTGCGGCAGGAGGACATCGAGGAGCTGCAGGCGCGGCTGGAGGGCTCGACGCTGGTGCCGGTGCCGCTCTTCGGCGAGTGAGGCGCGCGCTGCGAGGGCGGCGGATCAGGGGTATGATCGGCCGATGGTGCGTGCGCCGATCTGGGTGGTTGCGGGGGCGCTGATCGCCGGCTGCGGGGCGGCCGAGGACGAGGGGCCGGTGATCTGCGACGAGGTGGTCGAGGTGCCCGATGAGGCGCTGCGGGCGCTGCTGCTGGCGACGGTGGGGCGCGCGCCAGAGGGGGCGGAGGAGGGCGAGAGCGAGAGCGAAGGCGAGGAGGCGCTGGTGATCTACTCCAGCGATCTGGCCGCGCTGATCGGGCTGCGGGCGAGCGCCCTGGGGATCAAGGATCTGCGCGGCCTCGAGTGCGCGCACGGGCTCGAGACGCTAGGGCTCAGCGGCAATGAGATCGTGGATCTGAGCCCGCTGGCGCGGCTGCCGGCGCTGCGCGATCTGTCCCTCTCGCAGAACCCGCTGGCCGAGCTGGGGCCGCTGGCGCGCTTGGAGACGCTGGAGGTGCTGACGCTGGCCGAGACGCAGGCGCGCGAGCTGGGGCCGCTGCGCCGGTTGGCCTTGCTGCGGCACGTGGATCTGAGCGGCGTGGGCGTGGACGATCTGCGGCCGCTGCGCGAGCTGACGGCGATGGAGTCGCTGGCGCTGTCGGGCGGATCGATCGAGGATCTGAGCCCGCTGGAGGGGATGGCGGGGCTGTTCTCGCTGCGGGTCGATCGCAATAAGATCGAGGATCTCTCGCCGCTGAGCGGGCTGGTGAGGCTGGAATTCTTGGACCTCGACAAGAACCAGATCACGAGCCTGGCCGCGCTGGCGGGGCTGAACGCGCTGCGGGATCTGGAGGTGAGCGAGAACGCGTTGACCTCGCTGGTGGGCGCGGGCGGTAAGCCAGGGCTGCTCGAGCTGGACGCGGAGGGGAACGCGTTGGGCTCGCTGGCGGGGCTGGAGGGGGTGGAGGGGCTGATCCGGCTGAACGTGGGCCGTAACGCGCTGGTGGAGATCGGGGCGGTGGCGGCGATGCCGCGGCTGCGCACGCTGCTGGCGCGGGAGAACTTGATCGAGGATCTGGGGCCGCTGGCGGGGCTGTCGGCGCTGCGTCGCTTGGATCTACGAAAGAACCCGGAGATCGAGGATCTGGGGGCGCTGGCGGGGCTGTCGGCGCTGGACTCGCTGGGGCTCGGAGAGGCGCCGCTGGCCCTGGATCTGGGGCCGCTGGCGGGGCTGCCGCTGCTGCGGACGCTCGAGCTGGCGGGGATCGCGAGCGGCGATCTGGCGGTGTTGGCGACGCTGCCGTCGCTGCGCTCGCTGAACCTGAGCGGGGCGCTGATGGTGGATGACGCGGCGCTGCCGACGATCGCGGGGGCGAGCGGGCTGACGGCGCTGATCTTGGACGACACAGCGATCAGCGATCCGAGCGCGCTGCTGCCGCTGGTGGGGCTGGGGCGGCTGGACCTGGCGGGCACGCAGGTGGACTCGTTGGCGGTGATCCAGCAGTGGAGCGCGCTGGGGACGGTGGACCTGGCGCGGACGCCGATCACGAGCCTGGTCGGCGCCGAGATGATGCCGCGGCTGAGCGATCTGGACGTGTCGATGACGGCGATCGACTCGCTGGATCCGCTGGTGGCGCTGCCGAACTTTCGCAACGGCGATCGCGTGAACGTGAGCTCGACGGGGCTGGACGCGGGGGATTGTCCGGCGATCCTGGAGCTGCGGGGGCGCAGCGCGGTGGTGGTGAGCGAGGTGAGCTGCGAGGCGGAGTAGGGGGCTCAGGGGGCTCTGTGGCGCTTTCGCCAGGCGGCGTAGCGGTGCTTGGCCCACGGGCGTAGGGCGTCGGGCGGGAGCAAGGGGAGGCCGTGGCGGGCGCGGACGGCGTTGGAGAGCTGACCGGCGATGGTGTCGGCGCAGCGCTGACGCTCGACGACGCGCTCTTGGCCGTGGGTGCGCAGGCGATCGGGGGGGTGATAGGGGCCGCTGGCGTGGAGCTGCTCGGGCGGCGGGATCGGGTAGGAGAGCTGGCGCAGCTCGACGCGCTCAGGGGCCTCTCCGTGGTGATCGAGGGCCCACTTGCGGCAGTAGTAGCGGGCGATCCACGGCTGGTAGCGGACACCCTCGCTGGCGAGCACGCGGCGGTTGACCTTGCGCATGCGGTCGTACCAGATCTGCGGGATCGGGCGGCCCGCGTAGACGTCGGTGTTCATGTCGTAGGCGTCGCCGCGGGCGTCGTAGACGAGCACGCGCAGGAGCATGTTCTTGGTCGGCGGGTTAGGGGCGAACATCTCCCAGCTCTGCGAGGTCTGGGTGAGCTTGAGCCACGGCTGGGCGACGCCGCGGGCGTGGTAGCGGAAGCTGGCGGTGCAGCTCTTGGCGGGGAGCATCCATAAGGCGACGGCGACGACGTGCCAGAGGCAGAGGGCGGCGATCAGGGCGCGGCCGAGCGGACCGTAGGCCCAAGGGACAGGCGCGTGGGTCGTAGCGATCGCCGGGGCGACGGCGGCGCGGGCCGAGCGCGCGGCGGTGATGATGAGGAGGAGGAGGGCGAGACCGCCGGCGAACCACCAGCGGGGGCCGCCTTCGGCCTGGATGACCGCGCCGGCGGCGGCGATGAGGATGATGGCCGAAAGGACAGGATCGGGGATCCGCCTGGGATCGCCGGCGTGGGCGAGGAGGTGCGGCGACTCGGCGGGCGGGTAGGTGAAGCGGGGGCGGTCCTGGGCGCGGCGGCGACGAGCGAGGCGCTCGGCGAGCTTTTGAAGATCGTCGCCGCTGAGGTACGCGAGGGCGGCGGCGAGCATGACCCACTGGAACATGCCGATGCTCATGAGCAGGATGAGGCTGCCCTGAAAGATGAGGCCGAGGCCGAGCCAGAGGCGGCGCGAGAGGAGGAGCCTGCGGAGCCGCTCGAGGGCGATCGGCGCGCGCGCGAGGCGGTGGACGAGGAGGAAGAGGAGGGCGATCGCGGCGAGGCCGCTGGCGGCGGTGAGGCGCTGAAGATCGAGGACTTCGCGCTCGCTGCGGGCGGGATCGAGGTGGACGGGTAAGGTGTAGACGACGAGGGCGAGGGCGAAAAAACCGAGCAGGGGCCAGAGCAGGGCGGCGAGGCGGCGGCGCGTGAGGGAGAGCGGGGGCAGGTCCGCAGCGCGCCTCCAGGCGATGGCGTGGCCGACGAGCAGCAGCGGGAAGAGGGCCTCCCACCACTTGGTCACCCAGGTCATGAGGCGGAAGAGATCGAGGCCGTAGGCGGCGGCGAGCGCCTGGGGATAGAAGCGATAAAAATGATCGAGGTTGAGGGCGTAGTAGAGGGCGTCGCCGGCCCGCCAGATCGCGCCGTTCTTGACGACGCCGGTGAAGCAGTAGATCGCGGCGAGCTGGAGCATCATGAGCCGACGCGGCCACACGGGGATCCGGCGGTAGATCGCGGACAGGCCGCGTGGGTGCGCCGGGCAGGGCGCGAGGCCGGCGCCGGCTCCCGGGCCGCTGGGCAGAGAGAGCTGGCCGCGGGCGGCGAGGCGGCGACAGCGGCGCCAATTGTCGACGCTCCAGGCGTGGCCGGCGCGGCCGACGACGAGATAGGCGAAGTAGCAGCGATAGACCATCTCGGTGCCCTCCCAGAAGATCTCATTGCGGTAGAGGAGGGAGTTGAAGAGGACGAAGCCGAGGAGGGCGGCGAGGCGAGTGAAGGCGCCGAAGAGCAGGGCGAGGACGGCGAGCAGCAGGGCGCCGAGGTGCAGGCCGAAGGCGAGGGGGCTGTCCCAAAAGTAAAGGAGAGAGAACTTGGCGCCGCGAAAGTGCTGGAAGAAGCCGGCGAGATCGAAGAAGCCGCGCGGATCGCCGTCGTGGCCGTCGCCGTAGCCGGCGAACTGCGCGGCGGCGTAGATCTCTTGCGCGTCGTCGGCGCTGAAGAGGCCCTCGTCGGTGAAGAAGAAGCGCCAGTGATCGCATAAGCCGACGAGCTCGCCGATCAGGAGGAGAGCGAAGACGATCCGGAAGAGGGCGAGCGGGCGCGGATCTTCGGCGCTGAGCCACCACCGCGCGAGGGCTTCGCGGTGGACCCCGGCGAGCGCGGCGGCGACGACGGCGGCGGCGAGCAGCAGCCAGCCGACGGTCGGGGCGAGGGCGAGGGCGTCGAGGTTATGGGCCTCTGCGAGCAAGCGCGGCGACGATCGCATAGGCGCGCTGAGATCGTCACTCGAAGGGGGCGATCTTTGCGCGCCGTCGGCGGTCGACCCGCGCGTGCGAGCGAGGGCCGCGGTGATAGCGTGGGGCCCATGGTGTCGCGAGGCGTCGACGTGGATGTGGTGGTGGTCGGCGCGGGCCTGTCAGGGCTGACGGCGGCGCGTCGGTTGAGCGCGGCGGGTTTGGATGTGGTGGTGCTGGAGGCGCGCGATCGCGTGGGCGGTCGGACGTTGACGGTGACGCTGGAGGGGGAGCGGGTGGATCTGGGCGGACAATGGCTGGGACCGACGCAAGAGCTGGCGCTGGCGCTGACGCGTGAGCTGGGGATCGAGACCTTCCCGCAGTACGCGCACGGCAAGAAGGTGCTGTCGCTCAACGGCGAGCGCAGGCTCTACGGCGGGCTGCTGCCGCGGATCGGGCTGCTGGCGCTGGCGGAGCTGGGGCTGACGATCCAGCGCCTGGAGCGGATGGCCCGAAAGGTGCCCCTCGAGGCGCCGTACGCGGCCGAGGAGGCGGCGGCGTGGGACGGGGTGACGGTGGCAGAGTGGTTGACGAAGAACGTGCGGGCGCCGCAGGCGCGGACGATGCTGGAGATCGCGACGCACGCGATCTTCGCGGCGGAGCCGGCGGCGATCTCGCTGCTGTTCTTTTTGTATTACACGCACGCGGGCGGATCGTTCACGCGTATGGCCGAGGTGCGGGACGGGGCGCAGTCGCTGCGGCTGCGCGGCGGGGCGCAGGCGCTGTCTGAGGGGCTGGCGGCGCCGCTGGGGGCGCGGCTGCGGCTGTCGAGTCCGGTGGTGGCGATCGAGCAGGACGAGGCGACGGCGACAGTGACAGTGACGAGCGAGGGCGGGTCGGCGCTCCGGGCGCGTCGGGTGATCATGGCGGTGCCGCCGGCGCTGGCCCACGAGATCACTGTGACGCCCGCGCTGCCAGCGGCGCGCCGCGACATGCACGCGGAGATGGCGATGGGCTCGGTGGTGAAGTGCGTGATCACGTACGAGCGGCCGTTCTGGCGGGAGGTGGGGCTGTCGGGCGAGGTGGTGTGTGACGGCTGGCCGCTGCGGATGGTGTTCGATGACTCGTCGCACGACGCGAGCCAGGCGGCGCTGGTCGGCTTTGTGGTCGGCGAGGCGGTGCCTCGCTTCGCGGCGCTGCCGGAGGCGGCGCGGCGGGCGGCTGTGATCGAGGCGTTGGTCGGGTTCTTCGGCGATGAGGCCGCGGAGGCGGCGGCGTACGTCGACCACGATTGGCGCGCGGAGCGGTGGAGCCGGGGCTGCTATGTGGGGGTGATGCCGCGCGGGTTGATGACTCGCGTGGGCGCGGCGCTGCGGGCGCCCTGCGGGGTGATCCACTTCGCTGGCACGGAGACGGCGAGCCGCTGGGTGGGCTACTTGGACGGGGCGATCGAGGCGGGCGAGCGGGCGGCGGCCGAGGTGATCGCGGCGCTCGCCGAGGCGGGCGCCGATGTGTGACTCGCTGGTGGTGGCGCGGCCGGGGGCGCCCGTGTGGCTGGCGAAGAACAGCGATCGGCACCCGGACGAGGTGCAGGTGGTCGAGAGGACCTGGCCTGAGAGACATATGGAGCAGGGGCCGCGCGCGAGCCGAGAGATCGACGCGTGGCTGGGTCGCGCGCGCTTCGAGGCGCTGATCAGCCGGCCACATTGGCTCTGGGGCTGTGAGATGGGGGTGAACGAGCGCGGGGTCGCGATCGGCAATGAGGCGGTGTTCTGCCGGCCTCCCGCGGCGAAGCGGGGGCTGACTGGGATGCATATGCAGCGGATCGCGCTGGAGCGGGCGGGGTCGGCCGAGGCGGCGCTGGAGGTGATCACGGGGCTGCTGGCGCGCTACCCGCAAGGCGGGCGGATGAGCTGGCGAGGCGGGCTCCGGTACTCTTCGTCGTTCTTGATCGCGGACCACGCGGAGGCGTGGGTGCTCGAGACGGCGGGGCACCTGTGGGCGGCGCAGCGGGTGCGGGGGGCGCGGACGCTGTCGAATATGTTGACGATCGAGGAGGACTTCGATCGGATCCATCCGGAGGCGCTGGCGACGGCGAAGGCGCGCGGGTATTGCCGCGGGGCGGCGGACTTCGGCTTCGCGCGCTGCTTCGCGAGCGGGCTCTATCGCCGGTTGACGGGCGGGGTGCAGCGACGTCAGGCGACCGATGCGCTGGTGGCGGGGCTGTGCGCGCGCGCTGTGGACGCGCCTGGGTTGGCGAGGGCGCTGCAGGATCACGGCGCGGGGGGGCCAGCGCGCGGGCTGAGGATGTTGATGCCGTGCGCGCACGCGAGCTGGTTGCCGACCCGATCTTCAGGACAGACGACGGGGAGCATGATCGCGCGGCTCGACGCTGCGGGGCCGCAGGTGTGGTTCACGGGGACCTCGTCGCCGTGCCTGAGCGTGTTCAAGCCGGTGGGCTTCAGCGCGGCGGATCCGCTGGCGGGGTCGCCTCCGGCGGGCGAGCAGGCAGACGCGGAGAGCCTGTGGTGGCGGCACGAGCGGCTGCACCGGGCGACGCTGGCGGACTACTCGCGGCGACGCGCGGCGTTCGAGGGCGAACGAGCGCGGCTTCAGGCGGCGGCTTGGGCGGTGGATCCGGGGGATCCGACGGCGGTGGCGGCGATCTGGGAGGCGCATCGGGCGGCGCTCCCAGGGTGGTCGGCGGCGGCTTCGTCGGTGGCGGCGCGGCGCCTCGGGCTGTTCTACGCGTTCTGGGCGCATAAGGGCCGAGGAGCGCGGAGTATGGGGGATCGCGCCTGGCGCGGAGGATCACGAGCGCGGTGAGGCCGTGAAGACCGCGACCGGCTGTAGACGACCCTTCACGGCGGCTTCGCCGGCGGCGGTGAATTCAAGGGCTTCACCGGCCGGTCCAGCGAGCACGGCGTCGCGTGTGGCGCGGCTGACCAAGAGCGGCGCGCCCAGCTCTTTGGTCAGGCCCTCGACGCGGCTGGCGAGGTTCACCGCGTCGCCGATCGCGGTGTAGTCGAGCCGCCGAGTCGAGCCGATGTTGCCGACGATCGCCTCGCCGGTGTGGATCCCGACGCCGATCGCGAGGGTCGGGGCGCCGGCTGATCGTCGGGCGTCCAGATCGTGGATCGCGTCGAGCATCGCGAGCCCCGCGGCGACGGCCCGCGCGGCGTCATCGGGCTGACCGACGGGCGCGCCGAAGATCGCCATGAGGCCGTCTCCGGTGAACTTGTCCAAGGTGCCGTGGTGGGCGAAGACGGCGTCGGCGAGGCGTGAGAGCGCGGCGTTGAGCAGATCGACGACCTCGGCGGCGGGGAGGCGCTCGGCGATGGCGGTGAAGCCGCGGATGTCGGCGAAGAGGATCGTGACGACCCGCGCCTCGCCGCCGGGATCGAGGCTGGCGCCGCCGCTGAAGAGGCGACCGACGAGCTGCGGCGGCAGGTAGCGCTCCATCATCTGCTTGGTGGTCGCCTCGACGAGCATCTCGCGGTTGGCGCGGGTGAGGCTGAGGCCGATCAGGAGGAGCATCACCAGGCCAGCCGCCATCGCCCCGAGCTCGTTCGGGTGCGGCGGGGCGAGCCAGCCGAAGAGGGCGAAGAGGGCGAGGGCGAGGGCGGCGGCGTAGGCGGTCGCGCCGACCGAGAAGCGCAAGAGGTTGAGCATAAAGACGAAGAGCAGCGCGACCATCGCCGACCAGTCGCCGACGGCGCCGCCGCGGGCGATCGACGGGTCGAGGGTGATGACGAGCGCGATCATGGCGAAGTCGAGGGTGACGACGATGTACTTAAAGACAGGTCGATAGCCGGGGCGCCCGGCGACCAGCAAGACCGCGGCCGAGAAGGTGACGAAGACGGCGTCGATGGCGACGGTCGCGGCGGCGGGCGGAGATAAGGTCGTCTGAACGACGCCGGCGTAGGCGAAGAGGTCGAGGATCGTGGCGCTCGAGATCAGCGCGAGACGAGCGGCGGCGACCCGGCGTTCGTTGCGGATCTCGCGCTCTCGGAGGATCGACTGGACGAGGTTCATCGGGCGCCTTGGGCGCCCATGAGTCTACGCTCCGGGCCCGCCGCGCGGGCTGGAGCGCGCGATGGCGGCATTTGTGCGGATGTTTTGTCGGGCGGCGCGGGTGCGGTAGTGAGGGGCGATGCGGGCGGCGATCGAGCGCTTTTTGGCGCACTTGAAGGCGCGGCGGGCTTCACCCCACACGATCCGCGGCTACCGGGGCGATCTGGTGACCTTCGTCGAGGCGGTGGAGCGGCGCCACGGGCGCGCGGCGGAGATCGAGGATCTCTCGCTCGAGGAGGTGCGCCGCCACTTGGCGGGGTTGTACGACGACCACAAGGCGAGCTCGCTTCAGCGCGCGTTGGCGGCGCTGCGCTCGTTCGGGGACTTCTTACGCGAGCACGAGGTGATCGCGGACAACGAGGTGCGGCTGGTGCGTCGCCCGAAGGGGCGGATGACGCTGCCGGTGGCGCTGCCGGTGGAGGACATGAAGGCGCTGTGCGAGGGGCCGCCAGCCCTCGCAGAGGACCCGCTGGGGCGGCGTGACCGGGCGATCTTTGAGGTGCTGTATGGATCTGGCCTTCGGGTCAGTGAGTGCGTGAAGCTGGATCTCGACCACCTGCGCTGGGAGGACGACGACGAGCTGACGATCCGGGTGATCGAGGGCAAGGGGCGCAAGGATCGGCTGGTGCCGCTGGGGCGGATGGGGGCGGCGGCGATCCGCGCGTACTTGGCGGTGCGCGCGGCGCTGGCAGGTCCGAGCGGGGACCGGCGGGCGCTCTTCTTGGGCCAGCGCGGGCGGCGGATCCACGAGCGGCGGGTGCGTGAGCTGGTGTACCAGCGCTGCCTCGCGACGGGGGCGCGGGTGCGGGTCGGGCCGCACGGGCTGCGTCACTCGTTCGCGACGCACTTGCTGGAGAGCGGCTGCGATCTGCGCTCGATCCAGACGATGCTGGGGCACTCGAGCCTGTCGACGACGCAGCGCTACACCCACCTGGACATGGGGCACGTGATCTCGGTGTACGAGCGCGCCCACCCGCGCGCGCGGCGATCCGGGTGAGCGCAGCAGGGCGAGGACGCGATCTGTCTCAAGGCGCAGGTGAAGGGGCGGCGCTCAGAAGCGGAGCAGCACCTCGGGGGCGCGGGCCTGGCGGCGCGAGGGCGGACCCTCGACGGCGCGCCGGACCCGCTGATCGCGGACAGGGAGGGCGCGCTCGCGCCAGACGCCGTCGACGTAGAGATCGACGAAGGGGGCGGGGATCCCGAAGGAGTCGCCGCGCCGCGGATCCGTGGAGGCGTGGAAGTGGATGTGCGGGCCGCTGCTGTGGCCGCTGTTGCCGACGCGGCCGAGGGGCTGGCCGACCTCGACGCGGTCGCCGACTTTGACGCGGACGCTGCCGGGGATGAAGTGCCAGAGGGAGGTGTATTCGCCGAAGCCGTGATCAATCACGACGCCGTTGCCGCCGCCCTTGCCCTCCTCACCGGGGCGGTTCTCGGGGACGTCGTTGACCGCGGTGACGACGGTGCCCGCGGCAGGGGCGAGCACGTCCTTGCCGTAACAAAAGGCGGCGGCGTTGCCGGCGCCGCGGCGCTGGCGGCCGCCTTGGCGGACGACCATGTCGTAGGCGAAGCGCTGGCCGCGGCTCTTGTGGTGGTAATTGGTGGCGAGGCGGCGGCCCCCGTGGACGATCGTCCACTCGCCGACGCTGGGGAAGTGGAAGCGGGTGACCGCGAGGTAGGAGTCAGCGGGGACCTTGATGTCGGCGACGCCGATGTGCTCGCGGACTAAGAGGCGGGCGTAGCGGCCGGCGTCGTCGAGGGCGAACTGGTAGAGGACGAGGCGGGCGCCCGGTTGGTCGCGCTGGTGGACGACGAGGCCGGAGTACCAGGTGAGATCGTCCTCGCGGTGGCTGCGCTCCTCGAGGACGCCGAGCGGACGGCCGTATTTGGTGCGTAGACGCATGCCGGCGTCGACGAGCTCGCCGGCGCTGACCTGGGCGCGCAAGGCCGGGGTCATGGCGGCGCGCAGGCCGGCGACTCCCCCCGACGAGAGCGCTTGGATCAGGCGATCGGCAGCAGGGACCGCCGAGGCGGCGAGCTGATCGGCCGCGGGCGGCGCGGCGAGGACCCTAGGCTTACACGCGCCGAGCGGCAAGGCGACGAGCAGGGCCGCGCCGAGCGCGACGCGCCGGGCGAGGCTGACGATGGTGGAGCTGCGTGCCACGGCCGCTCTCCGGCATACACCAGCGGGCGCGGCGAGGCCAAGGGCGGCCCGTGCGGGCGGAGCGCGGCCTCGCTCGCGGGTGGAAAGTCGCGCAGGCTCGGCATAGCCTGAGCGCGCCATGGAGTATGTGATCGGGATCGACCTCGGGACCACCAACACCTGCGTGGCGCTCGTGGAGGGCGGCGCGCCGCGGGTGCTCCGCGATAAAGGCGGGTTCAATACGACGCCGTCGGTGGTCGCGATCGCGGAGAGCGGGCGGCGCTTGGTCGGCCACCTGGCGAAGCGACAGGCGCACAGCAACCCGACCCAGACGATCACGGGGGCCAAGCGGCTGATCGGCCGCAAATGGGACGCTCCGGCGACGCAGGCCGCGCGGGCGGTGCTGCCGTACGAGCTGGTGGAGGGGCCGCACGGCGGGGTGCGGATCCAGGTGGGGGCGCAGATCCTGTCGATCCCGGAGATCGCGGCGTTCATCTTGCGGGAGATCCGGCTGATCGCGGAGCAGCAGATCGGCGCGCCGGTCGAGCGCGCGGTGATCACCGTGCCGGCGCAGTTCAACGATAACCAGCGGCAAGCGACCAAGGACGCGGGGAGGATCGCTGGGCTCGAGGTGCTGCGGATCATCAATGAGCCGACGGCGGCGGCGCTGGCCTACGGCTTCGGCCAGCACCTGCGCCGCCGCGTGGCCGTGTACGACCTCGGCGGCGGGACCTTTGATGTGTCGATCTTGGACATCGCGGACGGGGTGTTCGAGGTGCTGGGGTCGGGCGGCGACTCGTTCCTCGGCGGTCAAGACCTCGACGAGCGGATCGCCGAGTACCTGCTGGGCGAGTTCGCCGAGGATCACGACGGGCTCGATATCAGCGGCGATCGGATGGCGATGCAGCGGATCCGTGACGCGGCTGAGAAGGCGCGCTGCGAGCTCTCGACCGCGGAGACGGTGCGGATCGATCTGCCGTACTTGCACACCGCGCCGAGCGGCAATTCCTACGACTTTAGCTGCGCCCTGAGCCGGGAGCACCTCGAGACGCTCACGGAGGATCTGATCGCCAGGACGGTCAAGATCTGTGAGGACGTGCTGGAAGAGAGCGGGATCTCGAAGGGATCGATCGACGACGTCGTGTTGGTCGGCGGGACGACGCGGATGCCGCTGGTGCAGCGGCGCGTCGCGGAGTCGTTCGGGCGCGAGCCCTGCCAGGGGGTGAGCCCAGACGAGGTGGTGGCGCTGGGCGCGGCCCTGCAGGCGGCGGCGCTGGTCGATGGGCAGCAGAAGACGCTGCTGCTCGACGTGACGCCCTACAGCCTGGGGATCATGATCCCTGGCGGGCTGACGCACCGCTTGATCGAGAAGAACACGACGGTGCCGACGAAGGCGAGCCACGTGTTCACGACCACGCGCGACAACCAGAGCACGGTGAAGCTGGTCGTGCTGCAAGGTGAGAGCGACCAGGCGGCGGCGAACGAGCTGCTCGGCGAGTTCCTCCTCAGCGGCCTGCGCCGGGCGCCGCGCGGGCGGGTGGAGGTGGAGGTGACCTTCGCGATCTCGGTGGACGGGCTGGTGAGCGTCAGCGCCAAAGATCTCGAGACGGGGGTCGAGCAGCGGATAACGGTGACCGCGAACAGCGGCCTCGGCGCCGAGGAGCTGGAGCGGCTGATCAAGGAGTCGCGCGAGCAGATGATCGAGGTCCGCAGCTCCGAGGAGCTGATCCGTCAGCGACGTCAGGTCGAGCGCTTGGCGACGGACGTGCGGGCGCTGCTGGGGCGCGCACAAGAGGTGATGACGGCGACGCGCTTCGGCCGCGAGGCGATCGACAAGATCGACGCGACGCTGCTGCGGGCGGCTCGCGAGGCGAAGTCGAGCGACTCGCAGGCGCTGGTCGACGTGGCGGGCGCGCTCGATCGCGCGCAGACGATGCTGCGCGGGGTCGCGGAGCGGCGTAGCCGCCCGCGGTGAGGGCGGCCGGCGCGGCGCTGTTTGACCTGTCTTGAGAGTCAGGCGCCGAGGCGGGCGATGAGCTCTTCGGGGGCTCCCGCGGCGAGCAGGGCGGCGCGGGTGTGCTCGCCGAGCCGCGGGGCGGGGCGCTGCGGGGTGCGGCTGACGCTGGGGAGGCTGGGACCAGGGACGGCGAGGGCGCCGCCGTCGGCCATGGGGGTGCGCTCAAGGGCGGCGGCGGCGGTGACGCGTGGATCGAGGAGGGCGTCGCTGAGCGGGTGCACGGGGGTGATCGGCAGGTTGTGGCCGGCGATGAGGTCGAGCCAGTGGGCGCGCGGGGCGGCGGCGAGGCGCTCGGCGAGGCGAGCGGCGGCTCGTTCACCGGCGGGGCCGAGGTCGAGGCCGTCGGCGGCGAGCTCCGGGAGGCCGACGAGGTTGACGAAGGTGACCCAGAATTTGGGCTCGAGGCAGCCGACGGCGAGCTCTCTGCCGTCGCCGCAGCGATAGGTGCGGTAGGACGCCGCGTCGCCGCCGAGCAGGCGTTGGGTCATCGACTCGCCGCCGCTCTCGGCCTCCGCCCAGGCCCAGGTGAGGAAGTGCAGGGGCGCTTGCGCGAGTGGTTGGGTGATCTGCTGGCCATGGCCGCTGCGAGCGCGGGCGAAGAGCGCGGCGAGGATGGCGGTGCAGGCGAGGGTGCCGGCGGTGACGTCGGCGAGCTGGACGGAGGGGATCTGAGCGGCGCGCACGCGCCCCAGGAGGCCGCTCTGGGCGGTGAAGTTGAGGTCGTGGCCGACCTCGTCGCTGTCGGCGTAGCCAGGGATCGAGCAGGTGATGAGGCGGGGGTGCGCGGCGCGTAGATCGGCGAGGCCGAGGCCCCAGGCGTCGAGGGTGCCGGGGCGGAAGCTCTCGAGGAGGAGATCGGCGCCGCGGATGAGCTGACGGAGGGCGGCGGCGCCGTCGGCGTGGCGTAGATCGAGGGCGACCGACTCGGCGCCGCGGAAGTAGACGGCGAAGCCGACGCCGAGGCCGCCACGCAGCGGCGGGGTCCAACGCATCATGTCGCCGGCGCGTGGGTCTTCGATCTTGATGACGCGGGCGCCGAGGTCGAGGAGCATACGCACGAGCACGGCGCCCGGGAGCATGCGAGTGGCGTCGAGGACGACGATCCCGTCGAGCGGGAGGGGGGCGCTTGGATCGATCATGTGCGCTGCGCGCTGATCCAGATGTCGGGCGAGGCGGCGCCGAAGAAGCGCCCGGGGGTGTCGCGGCTGCCAGAGACGTCGAGGATCTTGAGGCCGAGGCCGGTGACGAGCTTGCCGATTTCGTTGACGTTATAGGCGCGGACGAAGATGTTGTGCTCGAACTGCCGGCCGTCCTCGAAGACGATCGTGCGGTGGACGCGGAGCCGGTTGGAGAAGAAGTTCATCTCGGCGACGTCGAGGACCAAGCAGCCGCGGCCCTGCCACCACGAGCGGCAAGGGACGATGCTCATCATGTGGTCGCGGTTCATCACCTGAAGGACGAGGCGCCCGCCAGGGTTGAGGCGCTCGGCCATGTCTTGCAGGCAGAGGCGGTTGGGCTCGTCCTCGAAGTAGCCGAAGGTGGTGCCGAGGCAGATGACGGCGTCATAGCTGCGATCGGTGGGGAGCTCGCGCATGTCGCCGTGGAGGAAGGTGAGGCCGGCGTCGCTGGACTCGCTCCGGCGGGAGGCGAGGATGAGTTGGGCGAGGGAGCTGTCGAGGCCGGTGAGCTCGCCGAACCCCGCCTTGGCGAAGGCGAAGAGGTGGCGGCCGTCGCCGCAGCCGACGTCGAGGATGGCGTCGTCTGGTCGTAACTTGGCGCTCTGGACCATAAACTCGACGTCGGCTTCGGCGCTGACGTCGGCGTCGCGCGGCATGATGTACGGGTAATGTTCGCCGAACACGTCGTCGTACCAGCCGCGGCGGCGCGGCTCGCTCTTGCGCTCCGCTCGCTCGGGTGGGCGCGGCGGGGCGGCGCGAGGCGGCGGCGCCGGGGCGGCCCTCGGCGGGGCGCGAGGCGGCGGCTCTGGGGCGCGAGGCGGCGGCTCCGGGGCGCGAGGCGGCTCCGGGGCGCGAGGCGGCTCGGGGATGTGAAGGATCGCGCTGACCTCGACGACCTCGACCTCGCCCTCTTCGTAGGGCTCGTCGTCGTCGTCCACCTCGGCGGGCTCGGGCTCGATGGGCTCGGCGGCGACGGCCTCGACAGGCTCGGCCTCGGGCTCTGGTTCATCGTCGTCGTAAGCGGCCGCGGTGGCGGGGGCCGGGGGAGCTTTGGCGACGAAGAAGAGATCGTCGTCGTCGTCGTCGGGGAGGCCGAATTCGAGCGGCGGCGGCTCTGGTTCGGCGGCGAAGGCCGTCGGCGGCGAGGCGCGGGTGAGCGCTGGGATGAAGACAGATGGCGGCGGCTTTGGGGCGCTGAGCTTGACCTCGAGGGCCTCGGGAGGGCCCGCGTGGCTGCCCTGCGGCGGGGTCGTGCGCTGGTGTTGGGGCTGCGGGGCGGCGGGGGCGCCCTCTTCACCGGCGGCGCGCAGGGGCGGGATCGTCGTGCGCTTGGGGACGATCGAGGGCATCACCAGCTTGGGGGCTTGCTCCCAGACGAGCGTCGCGAGCACCCGGCGATCGATCTCGTCGAGCGGCCCTTCGTGCGGGCGGCCGCGCGGTGAGGCGGTGAAGTCGACGAGCCACTCCTCGGCCGCGAAGGTCCAACTCATGGCTTTCCACTCCCTTGTAGGATCGTCTGCCCGAGCCGCACCTTGCTCGGGGTCTGCTCGATCAGCGGCCGGGTCCCGCGCTCGGTCACGAGGACGACGGTGCTCCCCAGGTGAAAGACGCCGAGCTCGTCGCCCTTGCGCAGCCGCGGCGGCGGAGCGCAGTCGACGCGCTGGATCTCGCTGGGGTGCGGGGTGAGGTGACGGTAGGCGCAGCTCATGTGGCCGACGCCGAACGCGGCGATCATGACGACCGCGATCTGACCATGCATGGTGTCAAGGACGTGGATCAGCCGCTCGTTGATGGTGAACAGCTCCGGGCGACGATCGAGGGCGGCGTCGGTGACCGGTAGGAGGCGGCCTGGCACGAGGGTGACCTGCTCAGCGAGCGCGTCGCAGGGGGCGTGGACGCGGTGGTAGTCGCGCGGGTGGAGGTAGATGGTGGTCGCGTAGCCGCCATCAAATCGGCAGGCGAGCGCCTCGTCAGCGAGCAGCTCGCCGAGGGAGAGCGGGTGCCCCTTCGCGTCGATCGTCAGGCCTTCGCGGATCTGCGCGACCTCGCGGAGCAGGCCGTCGCAGGGCGAGACGATCGCGGCGGCGGCGCGATCGAGGGGCCGCGCTCCGCGGCGGAGTCGGCGGGTAAAGAAGGCGTCGAAGCTGTCGTAGCCGGCCTGGTGCGCGGCGGGATCGACGTCGCCGAGGTCGACCTGGAAGTAGCTGACGTAGGCGCCGATCGCCGGCTTCGAGACCGCCCGGGGGAGCTTGATCCGCGCCGCGGCGCCCATCACCCGGCTAGCGGTGAGTACACTCCACTGGGGTGAAACGTCGATGAGCGCGGCCGCAAGGCGGGCTCTCCACGGAATTGCTGGTTCCGTCATTTGCTGGGAGAGCCTACCCGGGCGGCGCCGTTCACCGCAAGCGGCCACCATCCGCACGCACGGGCTCATGAGCGCGCGTGCGCCCGCATCAGGAGAAGGCAGGGCGGCGCCTTTCGCCGGCGGGAGCGCTCACCGGGGGCGGATCGGCGCCTCGGCTGGTAGAGGCTGGAGGACGCCGATCGCGGCGCGTGCGCTGGGGATCCCGAGCTCGGCGAGCAGGTCGCGCAGCTCCTGGGTGATCCGGTGGATGGCGCCTGGTTCGGCGAAGAGGGCGGTGCCGACCTGCACCGTGGTCGCTCCAGCCATCAAGAACTCGAGCGCGTCCTCGCCGCTCATGACGCCGCCGATCCCAGAGATCGGTAGATGTGGGAGGGCGCGGGCGATCTGGTGGACCATACGCAGGGCGATCGGCTTGATCGCGGGGCCGGAGAGGCCGCCGTAGGTGGTGGCGAGGCGGGGGCGGCGGCTGCGTACGTCGATCGCCATGCCCGTGATCGTGTTGATCACAGAGACGCCAGCGGCGCCGGCTTCGGCGACGGCCTGCGCCATCGCGACGACGTCGCCGGCGTTGGGGCTCAGCTTGACGACGATCGGCCGCGCGCTGACCTCAACACAGGCGCGGGTGAGCCGGTGCGCGACCTCTGGCACGGTGCCGAACTCAATCCCGCCCTTGGTGATGTTGGGGCAAGAGATGTTCATCTCGAGCGCGTCGACGCCGTCGCCGCGGCTGAGGCGGCGCGCGCAGTCGACGTAGGTCTCGAAGTCAGTGCCGAAGAAGTTGACCCAGACGGCGACGCCGAGCCCGCGCAAGAAGGGGAGCTTGTCAGCGAGGAAGGCGTCGACGCCGACGTTCTCGAGGCCGATCGAGTTGAGCATGCCCGCGGCGGTCTCACAGATCCGCGGCGCAGGGTTGCCGTGGCGCGGCAGCGGTGAGATCCCTTTTGTGACGAGGCCGCCGAGGCGGCCAAGATCGCAGAATTCGGCGAATTGCTGGCCGTAGGCGAAGCAGCCGGAGGCGGCGAGCAGCGGGGACTTGAGGGGCTGGCCGGCGAAGTCGACCGCGAGATCGACGGCGTCCGGCGCGAGGCTGAGGGCGGGCTCGCGAGCGCTCATGGCCAGCGCACCTCACGAGCGTCGAAGACGGGGCCGTCGGTGCAGCAGTAGGCGTAGGGGCGCGGTCCGTGCACAGGGACGGCGCAGCCGAGGCAGACGCCGAAGCCGCAGGCCATGTTCTCCTCGAGGCAGAGCTGCGCGGGGATGTCGCGATCGAGGGCGATCCGCCGCACCGCGGCGAGCATCGGGGTGGGGCCGCAGGCGAGCAGCTCGACCGACTCCGCGGCCTCGCGGGCGCGATCAAGGCGCGCGAGCAGCGGGCCGGTGATGAAGCCGCGGTGGCCGACGCTGCCGTCCTCGGTGGCGAGGTGCAGTCGTACGCCGAAGTCGCGCGCTTGGTCGAGGAGCACGAGGTCCTGCGCGCTGCGGCCGCCGTAGAGCAGCTCGACGGCGGTGTGCAGGCCGGCGGCCGCGGCGACGCGGGCTTGCATATGAAGGGGCGGGAGGCCGACGCCGCCCGCGATCAGGAGCTGGGTGGTACCTGGCCGCGGGGACAGGAAGGGGCGGCCGAGGGGGCCGGTGACGGCGACGCGCTCGCCGACGCGGAGGGCGCCGAGGCGGGCGGTGCCGCGCCCGTGGATCTTACCGAGGATCGCGAAGCGACGGGCGCTCGGGGCGGCGAGCACAGAGAAGGCGCGCGGGTTGAGGAGGTCGCGCCCCCACTCGCCGCGCAGCATGACGAAGTGGCCGGGCTGGGCGGCGCCGACCGGGGTGTCTTCGGCGGCCTCGAGCTCGAGCACGAAGTAGCCGCCGCCGAGCGCCCGGTTGGCGGCGGTGGCGGCGGTGAAGTGAGCGGCAGGCACGGCCGCTTCATACGGCAGGGGCGCGCGGAGGTAAACCGCCCGCGGGGGGCGTCTTCGCGCGCGCTAGGCGCGGCTCGCTTCGTCGTTGAGGATCAGGAGCATCAGCGCGGCGTCGTCTACAGGATCGCTGTAGTAGGCGGGGCGCTTGCCCACCTGGACGAAGCCGAGGGCGCGGTAGAGGCCGATCGCGGCGTGGTTGCGGCTCGCGACCTCGAGCTCGATCTCGCGGTGGCCCGCGCTGCGGGCGCGGCCGATGAGGTGGGTGAGTAAGGTGCGGCCGACGCCGTGGCGCTGGTCGGCGGGGCGGGTTGCGATCCGCAGGAGGTGGCAGGTGTCGAGCACGGACCAGGCGCATGAATAGCCGGCGATCTCTCCCGCGGGGAGCTCGGCGAGATCGACCCAGGCGCGCTCGCGGCTCAGCTCTTCGGCGATCATCGGGCCGCTCCAGGGGCCGTGAAAACACTCGGCTTCGAGCGCGGTGAGGGCGGCGAGATCCTCGCCGCGCGCGGGGCGAATACGGAGCGCCGCCAGGCTCACGCGGGCTCCGCGGGCGGCAGCGCCTCTTCTGCGGGCGCGGGGCGATCTTCGATGAGGCGCGCGAGGTGCTGGGCGAGGCCTCCGTGTTTGCCTTCGTCGCCGAGGCCGAGGCCGGTGGAGGCGCTGGTGAGCTGGATGTCCGCGACCGAGAGGCCGAGGGCGTCGGCGAGGGGCCGCGCGACGAGGCCGCGCCCGGCTTTGCCGATCTTGTCGCACTTGGTGGCGATCACCTGCAGCGGCAGGCCACGCGGCCGCCAAAAATCGATGAGCTGTAGATCTTGGTCGGTGACGCCGCGGCGGCTGTCGATCAAGAGGAGGAGCTCGCGTAGGCTCGCGCGCTGCTGGAGGTAGGCCTCGATCATCGGGCCGAAGGTCTCGCGCACTGACGGCGGCGCGGCGGCGTACCCGTATCCGGGGAGGTCGACCCAGCGCAGCGCTCGATCGCCCCAGCGGGGGTGGCGAAGCGTGACGTGGAAGAAATTCAGCAGGCGCGTGCGGCCAGGGGTGCGGCTGACCCGAGCGAGGCCGCGCTGCACGACGAAGGCGTTGAAGAGGCTCGATTTGCCGACGTTAGAGCGCCCACATACGGCGATCTCCGGCAGATCACTCGGCGGGCATGCGGCCAGGGTCGGCGCAGAGAGCTCAAAGCGGGCCGCGACGACCCGCCAGCCCGTGGATGTTGTGATCTTGGAGGTCATGAGGGGGGGCGGTGCGGACTATACAGGATACGCGCCGGCTCCTACTCTGAAGGCCATGCAGGTGGTGGGTCTCACGGGGGGGATCGGCAGCGGCAAGTCGACGGTCGCGAAGATCATCGAGGCGTATGGGCTGCCGGTCGTCTCTGCTGACGAGCTGTCGCGGATGGTCGTCGCTCCGGGGAGCCGCGGCCTGCAAGCCGTCGTCGCGGCCTTTGGTGAGGGCGTGCTCGACGAGAGCGGCGCGCTCGATCGAGCGAAGCTGGCGGAGATCGTGTTCGCGACGCCGGCGCGCCGGGTTCAGCTCGAGAAGATCGTGCACCCGCGGATCCGCGAGCGCTTCGAGGAGGTGCTCGACGCGCTCGAGAAGGCGGGGCAGGAGCGGGTGGTGTATGAGGTCCCGCTGCTCTTCGAGAACGACCTCCATCACATGATGGACGCTGTGATCGTGGTGACCGCGCGTGAGGACCTGCGGATCGCGAGGGTGTGTGAGCGCTCTGGCCTCAGCCCCGAGGAGGTGCGCGCGCGGATCGCCGCGCAGCTCGATGACGCGACCCGGCAGGCGCGCGCGAACTATGTGATCTCGAACAACGGCGACATCGGCGACTTGCAGCGCGAGGTCGAGGTGATGCTCGATCGCTTCCTCCATGTGCCCGTTCAGGGGCGCGCGCCGTCGCTGTCGCCGGCGTCGCCGCCGCCGCCGCCGCCGCCGAAGCGTGCACCGCCGCGCTGATCGTGCGTGGCGATCACGCGCCCTCGCGGCGCCCTGACGTCCGCGTCACGGCGGTCTGACAGTGACGCCGCGCCCGCGCGCTGCGATGACACTATCGGCGACGAATTTGTGTCTAAGGGTGGTGGCCACGCTTCTTGCAGTGATCGTCGTCGTGGCGAGGACCCGCAGGAAGCGCGCAGGAATGAAACGTTTCGCGGCCCCGTCCGTAAGGAGCTCGCCTTGACGCGAGTTCAATGGTGTCCAACTTGCTCCACTCGCGTCTTCTTCGTTGTGACTCACCTGCGGTGACCGCGCCGGGCATAAAGCTCGGACCTGGGCGGTTGGGCCGGTGTCGCTCTCTTTAGCTTGAACGTTTGATCCACACGCCCCCTTCGGGGCGCTAACCCCAGAGGTCACAGATTATGGCACGGCGCAACGTCACCCGCGGAACCCCACCCAGACTCGCTCGCTCGCGCTCACGGGCGCGGAACCCCGTCGAGGCCGGCGCCCGCGCGACCACCTCGGCGCCGAAGGAGCGGCCGCGTCGCGCCAGCGAGCACGAGTCGGAGAGCGGCGATGAGGCGCCGAACTTCCTCAGCGTGTACTTCCGCGAGATGTCCGATCTCGAGGTGATGAGCCCCGAGGAGGAGATGCGCGCGGCGGTCTTGATCGCCAAGCTGCGGCGCGAGTACTGGCGGGCGCTGCTCGCCTATCCGCCCTTCGTCGACGCGATCCTCGCGCTGATCGAGTCGAAGCACCCCGAGGATGAGCTCCCGGCGGCGGCGATCGAGGCGGTGCGGCAGTGCTCGCGGCGGCTGCGTGATCGCGAGACACGTGTCCATAAGGACAGCTTTGACGCCGCGTGCAGCGTCCTCGCCGAGGCGCTGGCAGAGCTGGATCCGGACGGGATCCTCTCGGATCTGATCATCGCCGACCTCAACACTATCGTCGCGGGTCAGCGCGAGGTGGTCTCGCTGGTGGTCGTATCTCCCCGTCAAGGGAGCCGGCCCTTCGAGGTGTACATGGAGGGCGTGCACGGCACCTATGAGGCGCTGCGCGCGGCCAAGAACAGCTTCGTCAAGGCGAACCTGCGCTTGGTCGTGTCGATCGCGCGGCGCTTCAACCACGGGCGGATGACCCTCCAGGATCTGATCCAAGAGGGCAACATCGGCCTGATGAAGGCGGTCGATCGCTTCGATCATCGCAAGGGCTTCCGCTTCTCGACGTACGGGAGCTGGTGGATCCGCCACGCGATCAGCCGGGCGATCGCCGATAAGGGCCGGGCGATCCGCTTGCCTGTACACATGATCGACGCCTACCACCGGGTCGCGAAGGCGAAGCGCGAGCTGGAGACGACCCACGGCCGCGAGCCGAGCCCCGCGGAGCTGGCGAGCGCGACCGGCCTGGCGATCGCGAAGATCGAGAAGATGGACACGATGGCCTTCGACCAGACGGTGAGCCTCGATCGGACGGTGTCCGAGGATGATGGCCGCAGGGTGGTCGACTTCCTGGAAGACACCGACGCCGAGGTGCCAGGTGAGCGCTTGGAGGCGGAGGCGCTCAGCGATCACGTGCGCGAGGTGATCAGCATGCTGCGGCCGATCGAGGCCGATATCCTGCGCAAGCGCTTCGGCCTGGATGACGACAATGAGCTGACGTTGAAGGAGATCGGCGAGCAGTACTCGCTCTCTCGCGAGCGGATCCGGCAGTTGCAAGAGCAGGCGCTCGGGAAGATCCGGCGGGAGCTCAAGCGCCGCGAATTCGTGTAGGCGCTGCGCTGATGGGTCGCGTCGCGGGGTCGCTTGCCGGTGGTGAGCGGCCCCGCTACGGTAGCGGCGTGTCGCGCCTGTCCCGGTGGTTCGTCGGCCTGTTCGTAGCCTCGTGTGCGCCGGCTGGCGGCGTCTCTCCGCTCTCTGGGTCATCCGGCGGAGGTGAGCCGCTGCGGATCTCCGGGGACGGGTTCGCGGCTCACGGGGCGCCGGTCGTGTATGTGTGCGAGCGACCGGCGCGCGGGGTGGTGGTCGAGAGCGACAGCCTGATCCGGGTGCTGACTCCGCCAGCCGAGGCCGCAGGAGCCTGCGAGGTACGGGTGGAATTCGCGGACGGCGTGGCGGTTACGGCAGGGACCTTTGTCTATGTTGGCGAGGCTCCGGCGGAGCCGTTCAACGTGGGCGCGGCTACGCCGGCAGCGGGCTCGTGAGCGCCCCAAGCAGCGGTGACTACGATCGCCTCGCCTCAGACCCGGTCGACGCGAAAGAGCTGTTGGCCGACGAGTACGAGGCTCCCATAGGGGACGACCGTGCCGGAGCGGATCCGCACGTAGGTGCCGTTGGACGAGCCCCGGTCCTCGAGGTGCACCCCTGCGTCATCGCCGATGATCCGACAGTGCGAGCTGGAGACGTACCCGTCGAGGGGGAAGGTTAGATCTCCTCGCTCACGACCGATGGCGAACTCTGCGCCCTCAATCGGATAAGCCTCGGAGGCGACCTTGCCGTCGATGAGCAGGCTGATCCGGCCCCAGTACCCGGGGTTCGGTGAGCCCATACGTTCGGCTCCGTCCGGGTGGTTGCTGGGCTCAGGGAGATCTTCATACACAAGCAGCTCTTGGCCGACTCTGAATAGGTCGCCGTCCTGGAGCTCTGTTCGGCCGTGAAGCTTGCGGTAGACGCCGTTGAGGCCGCCGCTGTCATCGACCAGGATGCCGTCAGGGAGCACTGTGAGCTGGCAGTGACGCGGGCTCAAGTAGAAATCGGCGTCGAAGGGCGGGCCGTAGAGGCGTCCGAAGGTGTTGGGGCCGCCCTCGATCGGTAGGGTGCCCCCCTCCGAGCCATCGATGCGGATCAGGGTGAGGTTGGCGCGGTGTTTGACGGGCGGCGGTAGGGGCGCGGCCGCGGCTGGGCTGACCGGTGCGCTGACCGGTGCGCTGACCGGTGCGCTGACCGGTGCGCTGGCGGGTGTAGCGCTGCTGGCCGGGGCGCTTGGAGGCCCTCCGAGGCGCGCGCCGCAGAAGCCACAGAAGCGGAAGCCGATCGGGTTCGCGGTCCCGCACTCGGCACAGACGTTACCTTCAGGCGCTGGAGCGCGGGGTTCGGGGATCTTGGGCGCTGAGGGCGGTGTGGGGAGCGGCTGGTGCGCCGAGGCAGCGACGAGCGGTGGCTGCGCTGGACGAGTCGGCAGAGGCTGGTTGGTGGCTCGGTTGACGATCGGAGGGATCGCGACGACCGGCGGCGGCGGGAGATCGTCGGGGGCCTTCGCGCTGATGATCTCGACCGTCTTGGGGGCGCTCGGGGCGGCCACGGGTGGTCGTTGAGGCGCCGGCCTCGCGGCGGCCGTCGGCCCCAGGAGCTTGGCTCCACAGCCCAAGCAGAACTTGTAGTGGTCCTGGTTTTCCTTGCCGCAGTTGGTACAGAGGATCACGCGCGACCTCGCTCACATTTAGGAAATTTCGACGCGGAGCAGCTGCTGGCCGACGAAGATGTAGTCGCCGTGGAAGAGCTGCTGAGGGCCCTTGATGCGGATGAAGGTGCCGTTCCGCGAGCCTGTGTCGGTGAGGAAGACGCTGGGGCTGTCCGAGGCGGCGTCCAGGCGGGCGTGGCGGCCAGAGATGAAGCGATCCGTCGGGAAATTGAGGTGGTTTCCCTCGCGGCCGATCGTCAGGCCGCCGCCCCGGGCTGAGGTGATCCGGCCCTCGCCCCCGCCCGCGAGCAGCTGCGCGACGCGAAAGGCGCCGTCCGGGCGCGGGCTGCTGTAGTGGTAGGTACCCTCGGGATCTGCGGCTCCGCTGGGGAGCGGGGTTGTGTCGAGCCGGAGCAGCTGTTCCCCGACGAGGAAGAGATCGCCGTCGTCGAGCGGGACAGGCGACTTGATCCGCAAGAAGACGCCGTTGGCGCTGCCGAGATCCTTGACGACGAGGCGGCCGTCCTGTGTGGCAAAAAGGGCGTGTTCGGGGCTCAGGAAGAGATCTTCGGCGAAGCGGATGTCGCCGACCGAGCGGCCGACAGTGTGGGTCGTGCCGCTGAGGTGATAGGTGACGCCGTCGCCGCCCTCACCCTTGATCACGACCAAACGCGGGACGACGACCTGCTGCTGGAGCGCGCCGAAGAACATGGTCTTGGCGGCGGGTTTGGCGGGGCCGTCGATCCGCTGGCCGGTCGCTGCATCAAAGCGTGGAGCGCCCGCCGGGGGCGTCGCGGCCGGACCGGAGATGGGGGGCATCGCAGAGGGAACGGCGAGGGGGCTGGCTGCCGGCAGCGCGGGCGCGACGGCGGCGCCGCAGCGATCACACGAGGTGGCGCGCAGCGGGTTGAGCTGGCCGCACGCCGGGCAGACAAGACCGAGCTGCATGACTTGGGGATCCTCGGCTCCGGGGGCACCGCTTGTCAACGCGCATGGCGGGCGAAGAGCGGCTCAAGGGGGTGGTGCGGGATCGAGGGTGATGGTGCCCTGCACCCAGGGCTCCAGGCACAACTGGAGGCCGCGGCTGGTCGCGGGTGCGCCGTCACAGGGGCGAAGGTGCTCGGCGAGGGCGTCCCGCTCCGCTCGTGTGCCTGCGGCGGCGGTCTTGATCGCGCGTGCGAGCGCGTCGAGGTGGGGCGCGACGGCGCTGGCAGGGATCGGCCTGGTGGGGATGGGAGCGACGAGCTCGGTGAGCCAGCGCTCGAGGCTGGTCTCCCAGCCGCGGCTGCGAAGGCGAGGGAGCGGCGCGAGCGGGCGACGGGACGTGCTGTGGAGCAGGGCGGCGAGGGCTGACGCGGCGGCGTCGCGCGGCAGACCGGCGGGGCCGAGGAGGCCGCCGAGCAGCGCCTCGACGGAGGCGGGAGAGAGATCGTTGGACCCGAGGTGCCAGGCAGCGATCGCCGCGAGGATAGGATCGGCTGCGCTCATTTGCGCGACGGGGGCGGCGCTCGCGGGCGGGACGAGCAGGCGCTCTGCCAGGGCACAAGCGAGGCGTTCGTGGCGGTTGCGGGCGCTCTGGACGATCTGGGCGACGCTGCTGTGGATGTGAGGATCCGGCGTGGCCGTACGGGCCAGAGCGAGGCAGATGAGGGCTCTGACTGGGGGATCGGGGCCGCGGAGGAGCGACGGTAAGGTGGCGTGGGCGGCAGGGTGGTTGCTTTGGGCTAGCGCCCAGGTGGCGGCGTAGCGGACGTCTCCGCTGCCGCCGCGGGCGGCCTGCTCCAAAAAAGGGATGGCCTCGGGTTCGTCGAGCTGGCCGGCGGCGAAGAGCGCGGAGGCGCGCGCCTGGTTGAAGGCGTCTTTGACGGCGCGGGGAGCCCCCTGTGGCGGGGTCAATTGGGCTCCCATGCGGGCGAGGGGGAGACCGGCTCCGGGGAGGTTCTGGCGGCCGAGGTGGTCGGCGGCGCGCAGGCGCATCCCGACAGGATCGCGGGTGAGGATGTGGATGAGGGCGCGGCTGAGCGCGGGGCGCCTCGGCGGTGTGTCGCCCGCGGCGAGCCAGGCGCGCAGCTCGGCCTCGTCGCTGCGATCCAGGGCGTCGAGGAGCAGCTCGCGTGGATCCTCGGCGACGGGCTCGCGGCGGCCGCGGGCGAGGGCGAGCTCGACGATCTGGATCGCATCGCCGCTCGCTTCGGCGAGGTCGAGGGCGCGTCGACCGGCCTGTTGGACGATCTCCGGGGGGCCGCCGCGCTCGACGATCGCGCGGAAAATCGCGGCGGCGGCGTCGGCGCGGCCGCGGGCGAGGGAGAGCTCGGCGAGGCGGAGCCGGGCGAGTGGATCGTCGGCGGTGATCGTGAGGGCCCGGGCGTAGGTGGAGGAGGCGGCGTCGCTGTCACCTCGGCGCTCGTGCAGCTCGCCGATCCGGACGAAGGCGCGGCTGCTGTCGACGCCGGCCGCGGCGAGTCGCTCGGCGAAGTCGAGGGCGCGGTCGTGCTGGCCGGCGTCGAAGGCGAGCTCGGCGAGATCGAGCAGGATGTCGCCGCTTCGCTGGGGATCGGCGGTGATGAGGCGCTCGAGGGTCGCCATGGCGTCGGCGCTGCGGCCGGCGCGGCGTTGGGCGAGGGCGAGGGCGGCGAGGCGCTCAGGGTCGTCTGGTTCGCGGAGGAGCAGGCGCTCCTGGATCGCGACGGCGTCGCCGTGCCGCTCTTCGCGGGTGTACAGCTCGGCGAGGAAGAGGGCGGCCTCGCGGCTCGCCTCAGGGTCGGTGGCAGCGAGGGCGGCGCGGGCTGCGTCTTCGGCGCTCACGCGGCGAGTGGAGGCCTTGCCGAAGGCGTTGCCGACCAAGAGCTCGACGACGCGAGTTCGGGCTTCATCGCGGAGCTGGCGGTGTTGAGGGGCGCGAGCGGCGACGAGCAGCTCTTGCCAGGTGGTGAGGGCGCGCCCGGGGACGCGGCTCTCTTGCAGGAGGATGGCCTTGAGGCGCAGGTAGTTGGGCTCGTGGGGGGCGGCGGAGAGGGCTCGGTCGAGCGAGTTGATGGCCTCTGGGTCGCGGTGTTCGGCGAGGATCTCGGCGTGGCGGGCCCAGCCGCGGTGCGCGGGTCGGATGAGGTTGGGGAGCTTGGCCCACTCGCGCAGCGCTTCGGGCTTGCGGTTCATCTGGTAGAGCTGCTCGCCGAGGGTGATCCGAGCCTCGGGATCCCGCGGGTTGGTGGCGACGAGGCGCTCGGCGACAGCGAGGGCTCGATCAGGGGCTTCGTGGAGGTTGAAGAAGTCGAGGAGGGAGAGGAGGGTGGCGGTCTGTTTGCCAGCGGCGGCCTCGATCTCGGCGGCGAGGCCGAGGCCGAGCTCGCGGTGACCGTCGGTGATCATGCGGCCGGCGATCGTGAGGCCCTGCTGGGCCCGCTCAGGGGCGGAGCCGCCGCCTAGTCGCCTGAACTCGGCGAGGGCGGCGTCGTTGTCGCCGGCGGCGTCGAGGGCGGCGAGCAGGGCGCTTTGGGCGTCGAGATCGCGCGGGGCGAGGCTGAGGGCGCGCTGCCATGCGGAGGCGGCGTCGGCGCCGTAGGCGGCCTGGATCCGCGCGAGGGCGCGCCAGGCAGCGGCCTCCTTTTGGTGTCTCGGCTCGGCGAGGCGGCGCTCGAGGCGGGCCGGGCTCAGCTCAGCTTGGGCGTCGCGGGTATGGGCGTCGGCGAGGGCGGCCCAGAGTAGGGGGCGTTCGGCGGCGGGCGTGGCTGAATCTTCGAGGGCTACCCACAGGAGATCGACGGCGGAGGCGAGCGCGCCGAGCCGGATCCGCGCCTCCGCCCACTCGCGCCGGATCCGCGGGCGCTCCCGGGTCGGTTGCAGGCGCTCTACGGCGCCATAGGCGGCGTCGAGGCCGGGGAGATCTTTGGCTGACTCGGCGGCGCGGGCGAGGCGGAGCTGGGCGCGCGGGTCGCTCGGCGCGCGCTCGGCGAGGACGCGGGCGAGGCGGAGCTGGTCGCGGCTGAGTTGGGCGTCCGCGGCGAGATCCAGGGCGCGTTCGAGGGCCTTCGGTTCACCGGCGGCTTCGAGCAGGGCGATCGCGCCGCGGGGATCGCCGGCGGCCAGGTGGGCCTCGATTCGCAGCTCGCGGAGCTGTTTTTGCCAGGCGCGGGGAGGCTCCTTGAGGTCCGCGAGCAGGACGGCGGCGTCGCGCGGGCGGCCCTCTCGGAGGAGCATCCGCGCCTTGAGCACGATGAGGGCGGGATCGCTGGGGCTTCGATCACGGGCGCTGTCGATCCGACGGGCGAGTCCGGGGCGACCGAGGGCGATCTCGAGGGCGCGCCACTGAGGGGCGTCCCAGGGGCGCCGGCGGAGCTTCTCGAAGCGCTGATCGAGGAGGGCGGGCTCACGATCGCTGCGCTCGATCGACCAGTCGTCGCCGGGAGGGGCGGCCCGCGCGGGCGCTCCGAGCAGGGCGAGGCCCGCGACGAGGGCGACGAGCGATCCGCGCGCGAGCCGACTGGGCATGGCGATGAGCGTAGCTCGGATCGCGGGCGAGCACAGCGGAGGCGGGGGACGCTGTGAGGAGGATCGCAGGTCATGCGGCGCGAGTCTTCGTGCGCGCTGCGGTCGATGATGGCCGAAGAGTCATGTCGATCGTCCGCGCGGACGACCGCGCAGAGAGGTGCACAGCGAGCGGTGAGACTTCTCAGATCTGCGGCGAGGTCGTCCCATGACGCGAGGCGGTCGCGGGCAGGGGGCGGTGGTAGTGTTACCGCGGGCCGGGCGCTCGTTCGCGCGCGGCGATGAGGACGACGAGATGACCAGCGCGCTCACCGAGAACCCCCACGTTTTGGCCTTTGTCGCCGAGATGGCGAAGCTCTGCCAGCCCGATCGGATCCACTGGTGTGACGGATCGGAGGAGGAGCGGCGGCGGCTGACGGCGCAGGCGGTCGACGCGGGGGTGTTGATCCCGCTCAACCAGAAGAAGATGCCGGGCTGTTACTTGCACCGCTCGAACCCGAATGATGTGGCGCGGGTCGAGCACCTGACCTTCATCTGCACGCCGACGCGTGAGGAGGCTGGTTCGACGAACAATTGGATGGCGCCCGATCAGGCCTACTCGAAGCTGCGCGGCCTCTTCGACGGGTCGATGAAGGGCCGGACGATGTACGTTGTGCCGTACATCATGGGGCCGGCGGGCTCGCCGATGGCGAAGATCGGCATCGAGCTGACGGACAGCATCTATGTCGCGCTGAGCATGCGGGTGATGACGCGCATGGGCCAGGTCGCGCTGGATATGCTCGGCGGCGGCGATGACTTCAACCGCGGCCTGCACTCGATGTTGGACATCAACCCCGATCGCCGCTTCATCTGCCACTTCCCGCAGGACAACGCGATCTGGTCGTGCGGCTCGAATTACGGCGGAAACGTGCTGCTCGGCAAGAAGTGCTTGGCGCTGCGGATCGGCTCGTACCTGGGGAAGACCGAGGGCTGGCTGGCGGAGCACATGCTAATCCTCGGCGTCGAGAGCCCCGAGGGGCAGACGACCTACGTGGCGGCGGCGTTCCCGAGCGCGTGCGGCAAGACGAACTTCGCGATGATGATCCCGCCGGCGCGCTTCAACGGCTGGCGCGTGACGACCGTGGGCGATGACATCGCGTGGCTGCGGGTCGGCGAGGACGGGCGGCTGTGGGCGATCAACCCGGAGTCCGGGTACTTCGGGGTGGCGCCAGGGACCAGCGCGCTCTCCAACCCGAACGCGCTCGCGACTGTCCGAAAGGACACGATCTTCACCAACGTGGCGATGACCCCCGACGGCGAGGTGTGGTGGGAGGGCATGACGGAGGTGCCGCCGCCTGAGCTGATCGACTGGCAAGGGCGGCCGTGGACGCCGCAGTCGGGCGAGAAGGCGGCGCACCCGAATTCGCGCTTCTGCGCGCCGATGGCGAATAACCCGGTGCTGTCGAAGATGGCGGATGACCCAGCGGGGGTGCCGATCTCGGCGATCATCTTCGGCGGCAGGCGGGCGACGACGGTCCCGCTGGTGCTGCAGTCGTTCCACTGGACCCACGGCGTCTTCCTCGGGGCGACGATGGGCTCGGAGACGACGGCGGCGGCGACCGGGAAGGTCGGGGTGGTGCGCCGCGATCCGATGGCGATGCTGCCGTTCTGCGGCTACGACATGGGCGAGTACCTGGCGCACTGGCTGCGGATGCGCGGGTCGATCTCGCATCCGCCCAAGATCTTCTTGGTCAACTGGTTCAGGAAGAGCGGCGACGGGCGCTTCTTGTGGCCCGGCTTCGGCGAGAATATGCGGGTGCTGAAGTGGATCGTCGACCGCGCTCACGTGCGGGTCGGCGGGCGCGAGACCCCGGTGGGGTGGGTGCCGCGGCAAGGTGATCTGGACCTGTCGTTCTTGAACGTGACGAGCGACGACTTCGACGCCGCTGCGCACGTCGACACGGCGGAGTGGCAGGTCGAGCTCGAGGCGCTGAAGGAGTGGTTCGATCACATCGGGCCGACGCTGCCGCCCGCGCTGGAGCTGCAGCGGCGCCTGATGCTGGCGATCATTCAAGCCGGCGTCGGCGGTTGAGCTGACGATCGCCGAGGCCTGCGCGATGAGGATCGCGCAGGGCCCGGGGACCGCTGATCAGCGCCGGAAGGCCGAGGCGGGCGGCTCACAGCCGGTCCCGGGGATGATGCCGAGGGTGAAGAGGCCGGTGATGAAGAGGGCGAGCGCGAGGGACAAGGGGAGGAACCCGGTCGACGGCGTGTCGTCGTCGCTGCTGCTCTGCGGCTCTTTCATATCCAACGGGCTAGGCTAACACCAGCTCGACGGCACACACAAGCGCGCGTGGGATCGACGCGACGCGGACGCGTGGCCGGGCGCGAAGAGGCCCGCGAAAGGAGAGCCGGCGCACATCGTCGCCGGGAATTCGCGTCGACGCGGGGGACATCGTTTAGGATGCCGCCAACGCCGATGACTACTCCGTCGAGCCCGCCGCCGTCCTACGAGTTCTCCCCTTCGTCGTCTCGCCTCCGTGAGTTCCTGCGGAGCTGGACGATCGATATCCATAATCGCACGGTCCTGTTTCGGGTCGGGAATTGGATCTTCACGACCTACGCCTTCCTCGCGGGTACGGCCTTCGCGACGGGCTTCGGGGTAGGGCTGTGGCACGCGTCGATGGTCGGGTTGGACCCGGCGCAGGTGGGGCGGATCTACCTGTTCGTGGTGGTGCCGGCGATCTTGGTCGGCCTGCGCGCCTTCAGCGTGATGCTCGAGTGGCGCGAGCTGTTCAAGCGGCCGCTGGCGACGCTCATCAAGCCGGGGTACATGCTGCACGGCGGGATCGCGGGGGCGACGCTGGCGATGATCGGGGTCGCGCACATGACCGAGATCCCGTTCTTGCGGCTGCTCGACGGGGCCGCGCTGGCGCAGCCGCTCGGCGAGGCGATCGCGCGGCTGGGCTGCTACGTGTACGGCTGTTGTTGGGGGCGACCGACGGAGAGCCGCTTCGGGGTCCGCTACACGAGCGTCGAGTCGAAGGTCGTTCGGTGCGCGCCGCACCTGCACAACGTCAAGATCCACCCAGCGCAGCTCTACGCGCTGGTCGCCTACTTGGCGCTCTTCGTCGCGTTCTATGCGGCGCTGCCCTACATCACCTTCGACGGCATGTTGGTCGCGATGTACTGCATCAGCCACTCGGTGATCCGGCTGACGCTGGAGTTCTTCCGCCAGGATGACCGCGGCAGGCTGTGGGGCCGGCTCACCCATACGAACTTCTACTCGCTGCTGATGGTGATCGGCGGGGTGGTCGCGCTGTTCTACGGGAGCACGTATGGGCAGATGATCTCGCTCGATCTGTCGCGGCGCTTCGTACACATCCTCAGCGACGCGTCGATCATGAAGTGGATCGTCATGTACGGGCTGATCTTCGGCGCGGCGTATGGGGTCCACTACAAGAAGGTCGGCTCGTGGATCCAGAACCCGAGCGGCGGTATGAACCCAAACGTCAACGAGCTGAGCATGGGCGCGGCTGCGCGGATGGAGGCCCAGTCGTGCTGCGGCGATGAGCACGCGCACGAGGGCCATAAGCACCATCACCACTAAACCGGGCCCGGCGGCGAGTTTTTCGCTATAACCCGCGCCCGTGAGCCTCGTCGTCTTTGAGCGCGCCTCGTTAAGCTTCGGTCAGCGGGTCATCGTCGATGATCTGAACCTGCGGATCGGTGAGCGCGATCGGATCGGCCTCGTCGGGCCGAACGGATCGGGGAAGAGCTCGCTGCTGCGGATGATCGCGGGCGAACAAGGGGTCGATCGCGGGGCGATCCGCACGTGCCGAGGGCTCCGCCTCGGCTTCCTCGCGCAAGACATCGCGCCGCTCTCCGGGGTGGGCTTGGTCGACTACGTGGTCCAGAGCGTGCCAGGACGGGCGACGTTGGACGCGGAGGTGGCGGCGATCGAGGAGGAGCTGGCCGGCGCGCAGGCGGGCGAGGACGAGGAGGCGGTGGAGGCGATGATGGGGTTGGCGAGCCGGCTCGCCGATCTGCACGAGGCGCTGGCGCACTTCGACGCGCACTTCACGGCGCATGAGGCCCAGCGGATCTTGGCGGGCCTGGGCTTCAAGCCAGGCGACTCGGGGCGCGACTTAGGAGAATTCAGCGGCGGCTGGCGGATGCGCGCGGTGCTCGCGGCGCTGCTCTTCCAGCGCCCCGACCTGCTGCTGCTCGACGAGCCGACGAACCACCTGGATATGCCGTCGGTGGCGTGGTTCTCGAGCTTCCTGCGCCGCTACCCGCGCGCGTTCGTGCTGGTGTGCCACGACCGGGAGTTCCTCAACGAGCAGATCGATCGGGTGGTGTCCTTCGAGCCAGAGGGGGTGCGCTCGTATAGCGGCAACTACGAGGCCTACAAGCGGCAGCGCGCGGAGGAGGCGACGATCCTCGAGAACAAGGCGAAGAACCTGCTGCGCGAGCGCGAGAAGACGGAGCAGTTCATCGAGCGCTTCCGCGCGCAGGCGAACAAGGCGCGGGCGGTGCAGAGCCGGGTGAAGGCGCTGGCGAAGATGGACTCGGTGGAGACGCTCGGCGAGCGCGACGTGATGCGCCTGCGCTTCCCGCCGTGTGAGCGCGCGGGCAACGAGGTGGTGATGATCCAGGGGCTGCGCAAGTCGTATGGCGACAACGTGGTGCTCGGCGGGGTCGACCTGACCGTGCGTCGCGGCGAGAAGATCGGGATCATCGGGGTGAACGGCGCCGGCAAGACGACGCTCTTGAAATTGATCGCGGGCGAGCTGGCGGCCGACTCGGGGGCGATCCGCTTCGGCCACAAGGTGAAGGTCGGCTACTTCGCGCAGCACCACGCGGAGATGCTGAGCCGCGAACGGACGGTGTTTGAAGAGGTCGCGTCGGTCGACCCGGCGTCAGGACAGACGCGGGTGCGTAGCCTGCTCGGGGCGTTCCTGTTCAGCGGGGATGACGTGGAGAAGTCGATCGGGGTGCTCTCCGGCGGTGAGCGAGCGCGCGTGGCGCTGGCGAAGCTGCTGATCAGCCCCGGGAACTTCCTGCTGCTGGACGAGCCGACGAACCACCTCGACCTGGACTCGAGCGAGAGCCTGGGCGAGGCGTTGACCAGCTACGACGGGACGATGCTCTTTGTCAGCCACAACCGGTCGTTTGTCCGGCGGTTGGCGACCCAGATCTGGGACGTACACGACGGGATCGTCGAGGTGTATCCGGGCACGCTCGACGAGTATATGGACCACCACCAGCGGCGGCGTGAGGCGGAGTCGTCGGGCGAGCAGGGGGGCGCGGCGACGAGGGCGAAGGCGACGGTCGCGCCCGTGAAGGCGGTCACGAAGGGGTCGGCGGCGGCGGTGAGCGTGAGCGCAGAGGACCCGCGGGAGCGACGGCGTCGCGACGCGGCGGCGAGGGCCGAGCGCGAGCGTAAGGTGGGGCCGATGCGCCGCGAGGTGGCGTCGATGGAGCGCTCGATCCACGCGCTCGAGACCGCGCAGCGGGAGCGCAGCGTGGCGCTCGCAGATCCCGAGACGTACGCGGATCAGCGCCGACGTAACGATCTACTCACGGCGTATCAGCGGGACGCGCGGTCGCTCGACGAGCTGACTTCGCGCTGGGAGGCGGCGCTGGGCGAGCTCGAGGAGGCGGAGGCGGCGCTGCGGGCGAGCGAGTGAGCCGGGCCTCCCGGTCTTCTGTCGGACTCCCTACTTCTTGAGGCGGGCGAGCTGGCTGGTGGCGTCGCGGGCGTAGCGGCCGGTGGGGGCGAGCTCGAGGTAGGTCTCGTAGGCCTTGCGGGCGGCGTCGTCGCGCTTCTGGGCTTGCTCGAGGATCCCGAGGGTGAGCCAGCAATCGGCCCCGGTCGGCGAGATCTCGACGCAGCGGGTGGCGCTGGCGAGGGCGCCGTCTAGCTCGCCTTGCTCAAGCTTGAGCTGGGCGTCGAGCAAGAGGACCTCGGGGTGATCAGGGCTGGTGATCGCGAGCTCGGCGATCAGCGGCGCTGCGGCCTTGAGCTTGCGTTTGTCGACGGCGGCGCGAGCTTCGGCGATCTTCTGCAGGAGGACAGGATCGTCGGCCGGCGGCGCGGGAGGCTCAGGTGGTTTGGGCGGCTCGGTCGGGGCTGGCGCTGGCGCTTCAACGACGGCCTTGGGCGGCTCGGGTGGCGCGGGGCTGGTGGCAGGATCGGCGGCCGGAGGCGTGACATCAGGGGCGTCTGCCGGGGTCGCGCCGAAGAGCGAGTCGCGGAAGCCGACGGCGAGGACGAGGAGGAGGAGCGCGACCCCTGCGAAGATCGGGCCCCACGGGATCACCCGCGGAGCGGCGCTGATCTGGCTGCCAAAGGGATCGGCGGCCATGGAGTCTTCGGCGGTCTGCTCGAGGGCGCTGGCTTCGCCGCCGCCGTAGAAGGCGGCCTCGAAGCCAGCAGCAGCGGCCGGTTTGGGCGCGGGCTTGGCGGGGCGCACGGGGGGCGCGGTCTCGAGGGCCACCTCTTCGATGAGCTCGATCTCGTGCGGCGCCGGCGGCGGACGAGGGCCTGTGCTGACCAAGGCGGTGAGGGGCGTGGGCGGCGGCTCCTCCGTGACGAGCGGCTCGGCTGGTCGCGGCGCGGTTGGGGCCGGGAATGTAGGGGGTGTGGGGGGGCGCCAGACGGGGGGAGGGACGACGCCTTTTGGGGGAGATGGTGGCGCTTCGGGCTGCTGCGGGAGGTTCGCGGGCTCGTGCCGGAGGTCCGGGGAGGGGGCGGGCTCGAAGGCGCTGCGTGGAGATGTGTCAGAATGCGCGAATGCGCGCGTAGGGGGGGGGTCTTGAGGGGCCGTGTGCGGGTCGTGAGTGGCGAGCTCCTGCGCGCTGGCGATCGCGTGCGGCTGGGTCTGTTCGCGGGCGTTGGCGAGCTCCTGTGGGCCGCGGTCGTAGGCGTGGAGGGGCTCGTAGAGTGGCTGGTGAGGGATCTCTTCGGGCGTCGGGTAGAGGGCGTGGGCGTGGGCGTAAGCGTGGGCGTTCGGATCGACCGGGTGGGGCGCGGTTGCAGCGTCATGCGGGTAGAAGCCGGTGCGCGCCCAGGAGACCTGCGGCTGAACGCCGAGCCCGAGCTGGGTGCGTCCGCCGATCGGCTGCGGATCGGCGGGCTGCTGCGGGACGAAGGCGCGCGAGCTGTGGCTCGACTGGAGGTGCGCGTGGGGGAGCGGCGCGGTCGGGGCGCTGTCCGACCAGGACGGTCGCTTGGCGGGGTCGAGCCACTCACCGCAGTAGCGGCACTTGGCGGCTCGGTCCTGGATCGACTCCTCGCAGTACGGACACGTCTTCACGACCGGGACCTTATCACATGGCCCCCCAAGGCCGTGTCAGAGGGCTCGTGAGGGGGCGGGCGAAGTCGCGCCGCTGGTAGGAGGACGGGGCGGCGAGGTATAGGTGCGCGCGATGTCCGAGGCGGGTGCGCGGCGGCTGCGTGAGGATCATGGGCTGGGGTCGCGGCTGTCCCGGCCGCCGCCGTGCTTGGCGCTGGCGACGCTGCCGACGCCGCTAGAGCGGGCGCGGTGGCTGGATGACGGCGCGGAGGTGTGGGTGAAGCGCGACGACCAGAGCTCGGCGCTGTACGGCGGCGGTAAGGTGCGGAAGCTCGAGTGGCTGCTGGCGAGCGAGCGCTTCGGCGGGTCGGGGCCGATCGTTAGCGTCGGCGGGATCGCGAGCAATCACTTGGTCGCGCTGGCGCTGTTCCTCCAGCGAACGGGGCGACCGCTGCACGCGTTGACCTTTGAGCAGCCGTTGACGCCGCACGGGCGGATGAACCTGGCGGCGTTGATGTCGCTCGGCGCGCGCTTCTGGCACGTGCGCAGGCGCGCGGCGCTGCCGTGGGCGTGGCTGGGGTATCAGCTGTGGGCGAAGCCCGTGGTGCGCGGCGAGTTCATGGCGCCAGGGGCGAGCGACGGCCGCGGCGGGCTTGGTTTCGTGGAGGCTGGCTTGGAGCTGGCGCGGCAGATCGCCGAGGGCGCGGCGCCGCGGCCCGGGCAGATCTACATCACGGGCGGATCGGCGGGCGCGGCGGCGGGGCTGGCGCTCGGGCTGGCGATCGCGGGGGTGTCGACGGAGCTGCGGATCGTCGCGGCTGTCGAGCGTTGGGGGTTCAACGGGCTGCTGCTCCGGCGGATGTTGGGGCAGATCTTCGCGGAGCTAGTGGCGCATGGCCTCGGAGACAGCTTGGGGCGCGGCGGTGTGGCGGGGCTGTTGGCGGGCGCAGGGGTGACCTGGTCGATCGACCATACGCAGGTGGGCCCTGGTTATGGCGCGCCTACCGCGGCGGGCGCGGAGGCGGTGCGCTTGGCGGCGCAGCACGGGCTGCACCTCGAGACGACGTACACGGGCAAGTGTTTGGCGGCGCTGCGGGGGGATCTGCGGGGCGGGCGGGCGCAGGGGCCGGTGATCTTTTGGAACACCCACGCGGGGGCGGACCTGCGGCGGTGGGTGAAGCCGGGCTGGGAGGCGGCGCTCCCGCAGCGGCTGGCCCGGCGCGTCGAGGCGCTCAGCCTCGGCTGAGCGCCGGCCAGGGTCTTGCGCGCCCTGCGATCCAAGGTAAGGTGCGCGCCACCATGTTCACGCTCACCCTGGATCCACCAGAGGCGCAGCCTCGACTCGCGGTGATCACAATCGATCGCGCGGGCGAGAAGGTCAACACGATCGCGCCGGAGCTCTTCCCCGAGATCCTCGAGGTCTTCGCCGCGATCGAGGCGGCGGGCGGCGTCGCGGGGATCGTCCTGATCTCGGGCAAGCCCGATAACTTCGTCGCCGGGGCGGACGTCGAGGTGTTCGCGCGGGCGAGCGGACGGGGAGAGATCGAGCGCTTCTCGCGAGAGGGCCATCGGATCCTCGATAAGATCGCGGGATCGCCGATCCCAGTGGTCGCGGCGATCCACGGCGCTGCCTTGGGCGCGGGCCTGGAGCTGGCGTTAGCGTGCTCGTATCGGCTCGCGACGGACTCGCCGAAGACGGTGCTCGCGCTGCCTGAGGTGATGTTGGGGCTGTTCCCCGGGGGCGGCGGGGTGAGCCGGTTGCCGCGGCTGATCGGGCTGCGGGAGTCGCTGGACCTGATCCTGACGGGCAGGAATGTGCGCCCGCGTCGGGCTCGGCGGCTGGGCCTGGTGGACGCGGTGGTCGAGCCTGAGGCGCTGCTGATGGCGGCGCGAGCGGCGGCGGCGGCGCTGGCGACGGGGGAGAAGACGGCGCGCAAGGAGCCGCCGCAGGACATGACGCGGACGCTGCTCGAGGGCAATCGGCTGGGTCGCGCGCTGATCTTCAGGCAGGCGCGGCAGCAGGTGCTGAAGAAGACGCAGGGGCTCTATCCGGCGCCGCTGGTGGCGCTGGACGTGATGAGCCGCGGGATCGAGCTGTCGCTGGCGGAGTCGCTGGCGCTGGAGCCGCCGGCGTTCGCGGAGCTGGCGACGGGATCCGTGTCGCGGGCGCTGGTGTCGCTGTTTCGCCGCTCCAACGCGCTGAAGCGGCAGAGCGTGGCGGGGCCGGACGGGGCGTCGATCGAGGGCAAGGCGACCGAGCGGCTGGGGCTGGTCGGCGGCGGCTTCATGGGGGGCGACATCGCGATCGTCGCGGCAGAGAAGGGGATCGAGACGCGGATCCGCGACGTCGCGGCGGCGCCGCTCGCCCGCGCTTTGGGACATGTCCATAAGTACTTCGACCGTAAGGGGCGCTCGATCGGCGCGCGCAACGTGTTTAAGCCGCGCAGCAAGGTGTCGGGGGGGTTGACGCTGGCGGGCTTCCAGACGATGGACTTGATCATCGAGGCGGTGCCGGAGTCGCTGCCGCTGAAGCAGGAGGTGTTCGCGCAGCTCGAGGCGCTGGCGCCGCGGACGACGATCTTGGCGTCCAACACCTCGGCGCTGCCGATCGCGGCGATCGGGGCGCGGCTGGCGCATAAGGACCGGCTGATCGGCCTGCACTTCTTCTCGCCGGTGCCGAAGATGCCGCTGCTCGAGATCGTGCGGGCGCCGGAGACGTCGCAGGCGACGATCGCGGCGTGCCTGCGCTTCGCGACGCAGATCGGGAAGACGCCGATCGTCGTGGCCGACGGGCCAGGCTTCTACACCACGCGGATGCTGGGGTTCTACTTGATGGCGGCGCTCGAGATGATCTTGGGCGGGGCGACGATCGAGGAGGTCGATCGCGGGGCGCGGAAGATCGGCTGGCCTGTGGGGCCGATCGCGCTGCTCGATGAGGTGGGGATCGATGTCGGGGCGAAGGTCGCGAAGACGCTCGCGGAGGCGTTCCCTGGGCGGATCTCGGTGCCTGACTCGGTGGACATGTTCCTCGGTCAAGAGCGCTTCGGCCGGAAGAGCGGGCGCGGGTTCTACCTGTACCCGACGAAGGGCAAGAAGAAGGTGGACCCGGAGGTGTACTCGTTCTTCAAGGGGCGGGTAGAGGCGAAGGTGCGTCCGGATCCGGAGGAGCTGGGCGAGCGCTTGACGATGATCGCGGCGATGGAGGCGGTTCGTTGCCTCGAGGAGGGGATCCTCGCGAGCGCCGATGACGGCGACATCGGCGGGGTCTTTGGGATCGGCTATCCGCCGCTGCGCGGCGGGCCCTTCCGTCACCTCGAGGAGCTCGGCCTGGAGGTGGTGGTCGCTCGCCTCAGCCGGCTGCGTGAGCGTTATGGCGAGGCCTACGCGGCGCCGCAGCTGCTGACCGAGCTGGCGGCGGCGGGGCGGACGTTCTCTTCTCTCGATCGTAAGGATGGTCAGTCACATGCACGGTAGCGACGGTAAGATGCTCCGCTCCGTCGCCGTCATCGGCGGCGCGCGCTCACCCTTTTGTAAGGCCGGCGGCGCGCTCAGTCGGCGCTCGGCCGCCGAGCTGGGGGCGATCGCCGCGCGCGAGGCGCTGATGCGCCTGGGGATCCGCCCAGAGCGGATCGATCAGGCGATCTTCGGCGTGGTCTCGGCGCCAGTGGGCGCGCCCAACGTGGCCCGTGAGATCGTGCTGCAGGCGGGGTTTCCCGCGGGCTTGGCGGCCTACACGGTGTCGCGCGCGTGTGTGTCGGCGAATCAAGCGGTGACCAACGCGGCGGACCAGATCGCGCTCGGTCGCGCGGACGTGGTGCTGGCAGGCGGGGTCGAGGTGCTGAGCGATGTGCCGATCTTGTTCGGGCGGCGCTTCCGCGACGCGCTCTTCGCGGCGAGCCGGGCGAAGACGCCGATCGAGCGGCTGCGGGCGTTCCGCAAGGTCCGACCGAAGGACCTGGGGCCGGTGGCGCCGGCGATCGCGGAGTCGTCGACGGGGCAGACGATGGGGCAGAGCGCGGAGAAGATGGCGAAGGCGTTCGGGATCCGCCGTGAGGATCAGGACCACTTCGCGGCGCGCAGCCATCAGCGAGCGGTGGCGGCGTGGGCGCGCGGTTCGCTGGGCGAGCGGGTGGCGCCGGTGCTGACGCCAGCCGGCGGGGAGCACACGCTGGTCGAGCGCGACGATCATCCTCGGGCAGATACGACCTACGAGAAGCTGGCGACGCTGCGGCCAGTGTTTGATCGGCAGGTGGGCTCGGTGACCGCAGGGAACTCGTCGCCGCTGACAGACGGGGCGAGCGCGGTCGTGCTGGCGGCGGAGGAGGTGGCGCGGGCGGAGGGCTGGCCGATCTTGGGGATCTTGCGCGACTACGAGTACGCTGCGGTCGATCCGTTTGAGCACCTGCTGATGGGGCCGACGGCGGCGGTGGGGCGGCTGCTCACGCGCCAAAGGGTCGGGATCGGGGAGCTCGGGGTGATCGAGATGCACGAGGCGTTCGCGGCGCAGGTGCTGGCGAACATCCACGGGCTGGGGTCGACGCGTTATTGCCAAGAGACGCTGGGGCTGGCCGCGGCGGTCGGCGAGATCGATCCGGAATTCGTGAACCAGTGGGGCGGGAGCATCAGCCTCGGGCACCCCTTCGGGGCGACAGGCGGGCGCTTGATCTTGATGCTGCTCGACCAGATGGCTGAGAAGGGGGCGCAGCTCGGGCTCATCTCCGCGTGCGCGGCCGGGGCGATGGGCTCGGCGATGCTCTTCGAGCGCGCTTGAGCCGGGCGATGCGCTGCGATCGCGGGGGCGTGGTGATCGGCGAGGCCGGTCGCCGCGTCTTCTTCTCGCGGGCCGCGGGGCTGGGGGCGCTCCTCGGGGGCTGCGGGCGGCGTAAGGAGCGTGAGCGGGCGGTGAGCGGGGCGGTGAAGCTGTGGATCGCGGGCGATCTGCACCTCGGGGCAGGCGGTGCGGAGCGGGCGCGAGCGGTCGCGGCGGCGGTGTCGCCGGGCGCGCTGGGGATCGTCAACTTGGAGGGGCCGATCTCGGCGATCCAGTTTGATGTGTCCGAGAGGACAGATAGCGGCGCGCTGCGCTTGACGAACGGGGTCGGCGCGGGGGGGGGGGGCGGGGGGGGGGGGGGGGGGGGGGGGGGGAGGGGGGATGGGGGGGGGGGGGGGGGGGGAGGGGGGACCGGAAGGCGCTGCGCGACGCGGGGATCGCTCCGGTCGGGGGGGCGGCCGGCTTCGGGGTGATCGAGGCGAACGGGGTGCGCGTGGCGGTGACGGCGCATGATCTGACGGACGGTCTGCCAGCGGGTCTGGCGGCCGAATTGCGGGCGGCGCGAGCCGCTGGGGATCTGTTGGTGTCGACGTTTCACGGGACGGGGCCGCCCTCGTATTTGCCGAGCGCCGGGCTGCGTGACGCGGTGGCGGTCGCGCTCGCCGCGGGAGCTCAGGTGGTCGCGGGACATGGGAGCCACACGCTCGCGCGGGTGGAGCTTCGCGAGGGAGCGGTGATCGCTTATGGGCTGGGGAATTTGGCCTTTGATTGCCGCTGTACGGACGAACGCGACGCGTTGGTCCTGGAGGTGACCCTCGGGGCGCGTGGGCTGCGGGCCGCCTCGGTGGTGGCGATCGACGCGGGGATCGGCGGCGAGCCGGCGAGGCTGGCGAGCGATCCGGGGTTGACCTTCGATCTACTGGCAGCGTTGGGTGGCGCGCAGGGGCGGCGTGAAGGGGGTCGGATGTGGTTGATCGAGGGGGGCGGCTAGTGCGCTGGCCAGGGTCGGCTGCGTTCGGCGCGGGCGCGGTGTATCGTTGGCTCGTGCGGCTGGGGATCGGGCTGTTGGCGGGGTGCGTGTGCTTCGGCTCGGCCTCGGCCTCGGCGTCGGGAGCGGCGACCGCGACCTACACGCGTATGGTCGACGCGGCGGGGGTCGTGCACGTGCGAGCGGCTCCAACAGCGCCTCGGGCCTCGTGGGCGGAGATCGGTGAGGGGCGCAGGAGCGGCGAGGCGGCGGATGATGAGGCGGCCTATCCCCTCGATGATCCGCGGACACAGCGCTACGACCGGTTTATCCGCGGCGCGGCGGCGCTCTACCAGATCCCAGAGGCGCTGCTGCGGGCGCTGATCCACAGCGAGAGCCGCTATCAGCCGAACGCGCGCAGCCCCGCGGGGGCGATCGGGTTGACGCAGCTTATGCCGGCGACGGCGCGCTTCTTAGGGGTGACGAGGCCGCAGGATCCGCGCCAGAACATCTACGGCGGGGCGAGGTTCCTCAGGCTGCTGGCGAATCGCTTCAATGGGGACATGGTGCTGGTGCTGGCGGCTTATTTCGCGGGCGCGGGGGCGGTGCAGCGCTACGGCGGGGTGCCGCCGTACCCGGGCGTGCGGGCGTATGTGAAGGCGGTGCTGCGCCGCTACTACGCCTATGAGCGCGAGCTGCAGGGGATCGGCGAGGGCGCCCGCGAGGCGCGGACGATCGCGGGTTGATGTTGGAGCGCGGGCGCCTTCGCGGTAGGCTCCGCGCCGACCGTGTCTGAGGCACCCTGCATCGGCCTTTCGGAGTTCGCGCTTCACCGCTTGCTGCGACCCGAGGAGGCGGGCAGGAGGCTCTCGTTGCTCGATGGAGGGGCGCTTTGGCTGACGGTGGAGGGCGAGATGCGGGTCAACCTCGAGGGGACGCTGGTGATCAGCGAGGGCTTGGAGATCCACCACGACGGGCCGCTGGCGCTCGTGCGCGGGGTCGGCCAGATCTTGATCGCGCCGCGGGGACAGGCGTTTCACCTGGTCCGCTTTCACCGCGACGACTGCTGCCTGCGCGCCTCCGCGGTGTGGGCCCTCGACGGGGCGATCGAGGTCGCCGCCGCGACGCTGCCGGGTTGGAGCGAGGAGGCGCTGCGGCTGCGGGGAGACGGCGCTGCGGCGCTGCGGCTGGCGGGCGAGGTGATCGCGGTGAAGGTGCGGCCAGGTGCGCCGCAGCGGGTCGCCGCGGCGGGCCTGCTCGGCTGGATCGGCGATCTCGTCGCGGCGCTCGACGGCGACGGGGTGCTCCGCTGCGAGGGCGAGGGTGCGCTGCTGCTGGCTCAAGGGCCAGGGTCGCAGAGGCAGAGAGGACGGGGTGATGAGGCGTTTTGAGCGGCTGCGGCGGGAGATCTGGAACCTCCCGAACATGATCACGGTCGGTCGGGTCTTCTTGATCCCGCCGGTGGTCTTCCTGATGGACAAGACCGATCCGGTGAAGTGCCTCGCGGCGAGCTTGATCTTCGTGGTGGCCTCGTTGCTCGACGCCGTGGACGGGTGGTTGGCCCGCAAGCAGGGGCTGGTGACGGTCTTCGGGAAGTTCGTCGATCCGTTGGCCGACAAGATCATGGTCTGCGTGCTGCTGGTCTATCTGGTCGCCGACGGGCGCGCGCCGGCGTGGATGGTGGTGCTGCTGCTCTCTCGCGAGTTCTATATCGGCGGGCTGCGATCGCTGGCGAGCGTCGAGGGGGTGGTGATCCCAGCGAGCTCGGGCGGTAAGTTGAAGACGATCATCCAGCTCGCGGGGATCTCGTTCTTGCTGATCCACTTCAGCTATCGCCTGCCAGGTACGACCTTCGCGCTCGACTTCCATCTGGTGGGGATCGCGCTGGTGAGCGCGTCGCTGTTCGCGTCCGTCTGGTCGGCGATCAACTACACGGTGAGCTTCGGCGGCGCCCTGGGCCAGCGTCAGGGGGAGTGATGGCGATCCCCGGGTCGGCGATGGCGCGGGCGATCCTGCGCCTGGCCGGTGATGCGCCGCGCGCGTTCGCGTGGCTGGACGGGGGAGCGCAGGGGCGGAGCTTCTTTGGGCTCGAGGCGGATCGGGAGATCGAGGTCGACTCGCTGGCGGCGCTGGCGGCGATCGAGGCGCTGTGGCGGGCGGAGCCCGGGTATGTGTGGATCGGCTGGATCAGCTACGACCTGGGGGTCGACGCGCTGCTGGAGCGGCCTGCGCGGGCAGGATCGCTGCCAGGGCTGTGCTTCCGCCGATTTCGGGCGGCGATCGAGATCGAGGGGGAGCGGGTCGTCTGGCACGGCGAGGCCGCGGCGAGGGGGCGACTGGCGGCGGCGCTGGCGGCGGCGCACGCGGCGTCGACGCGCGAAGCGCAGGCTGAACCGTGTGTATGGCCGTTTGGACATGTCTCTGCCGCTATGTCTGTTGAGACCTACACGGCGGCGGTCGCGTGGGTGCTCGAGAAGATCGCCGCGGGGGAGACGTACCAGGTCAACCTCTCGCAGCGGCTGTCGGCGCGCTGGCTCGCGGAGCCGTGCGGGGCTGCGGCGCTGGCGCGCGCCGCCGCGGACGCGTACTCGATCGTGCGCGCGAGCACGCCGGCGTCGATGGGGGCGCTGCTGGCGGCGGAGAGGGCTTGGATCCTCTCGAATTCGCCGGAGACGCTGATCGATGTGCGCTTCGGCGGCGGCGCCGATGGGGGCGATCTGGCGCGGACGTGGCCGATCAAGGGGACGCGGCCGCGAGCGCGCGGAGCCGCGGCAGACGCCGCGGCAGGGGCGGCGCTGCTGGCGAGCGTGAAGGATCGGGCGGAGCACCTGATGATCGTCGATCTGCTGCGCAACGACCTGGGCGCGCTGGCGATCCCGGGGAGCGTGTCGGCGCCGCGGACGCCGACGCTGGTGTCGCTGCCGACGGTGCACCACTTGGTGTCCGAGGTGCGCTGCACGCTGCGGCCGGGGTGGCGGCTGGAGTCGCTGTGGCGGGCGATCTTCCCAGGGGGCAGCATCACGGGGGCGCCGAAGCGGCGGACGGTGGAGCTGATCGAGGCGGTGGAGGGGCGGACGCGGGGGATCTACTGCGGGGCGATCGTGGCGCTCGAGCCGGGAGGGTTGCGGGCGAGCATCCCGATCCGCACGGCGATGGTCGATCGCGGCGGGTTGACGCTGGACTGCGGGGGCGGGGTGGTCGCAGATTCAGACCCCGAGGAGGAGCGGTTGGAGACGCTGGCGAAGGCGCGGGCGTTCGATCGTGGCCCGGATGGGCGCGTGCGGGCAGGGTAGGCGCGGGCGCGCGGGGCGGGCCGTAGGTCAGCTCGCTGGCTTTTGGGCCAGCTCGTCGCCGTGTTTGAGCAGGTAGGGGAGGAGGACGGCGACGCCGGCGACGAGCGCCATGTCCGCGACGTTGAAGTTCGGCCACGGGCGATTGGGGAGGTAGTGGATGAGGATGAAGTCGACGACGCCGTGACGGAGCTCGCCGCCGATCTCGAGGGCGCGTACAAGACGATCGTGGGCGTTGCCGAGGGCGCCCGCGATGATCATGCCGACGGCGGCGAAGACGAGCGGGCGACGTGGCGGGAGGCTGCGCAGCAGCGCGGCCATGTAGACCACGGTCGCGAGGGTGACGGTGATGAAGAGCGGTCGAGCGAAGTCTTGGCCGCCGAAGAGGCCGAAGGCTGAGCCCGTGTTGAAGGAAAATTCGAGGTAGAACCACCCCTCGATCACGGCGAGCGCTTGTTGATCGCGGAGGTGCTCCCAGGCCCACGCTTTGGTCCACAGATCGAGGGTGAGGGTGAGCACGACGACGATCGCGGCGAGGGCGATCCGGCTCAGGCGTCGGGGTGCGGGGGGCTTGAGGGGATCGGTCATGCGGGGCTCGCTGAGGATAATGGAGGCGAGGGGGCGCGGCGGAGGACCCAGAGGCCCCAGCCGATCATGAGCGCGGAGATCATTTGCGAGGTGCTGAGGAGGATCTGTTGATCGGCCGGTAGGCGGAGCATTGCGGCGAGTGCGGGGCTCTCGAGGTGGAGGTAGAGGCCGCGGGAGAGGTCGCCGCGGAAGAGCTCCGTCAGCAGACGGAGGAGCCCGTAGGCGATGGTGTAGCGGGCGGTGGCGCGCCAGGGGGCCTCGATGCCGCGGCGCACGCGGATCACGACGAGCACGGTGGCGATCAGGAGCAGACCCGCGGCCTCGTAGAGCTGGACCGGATGGAGCCCGACTGTTGTGGCTTGGTGGGGGGGCAGCTCGGCGGCGTCGTAGGCGATCGATCCGGGAGGGAAGTGCGCGGACCAGGCCGGATCGCCGACGACGGGGGCGCCGTAGCAGCAGCCGACGAGGTAGCAACCAACGCGGCCGAGGGCGTGGCCGAAGCCGATGTAGGGGGAGAGTAGGTCGCAGAGCTCGCCGACGCCGCGGCGGTAGCGGCGAGCGAGCACCCCGAAGCCGGCGAAGACGCCCAAGAGGGAGCCGTAGAAGATGAAGGCGTCGCGTAGGGCGAAGATCCGCGCGGGATCGGCGAGGAATTCCTCGGGGCGGGTGAGCACGTCGAGCAGGCGGCCGCCGATGAAGCAGCCGAGCAAGATGACGAGGTAGAGATCGACGTGGAACTCGGCGGGTAAGCCGCGTCGGCTTCGATCCCACCAGAGGCCAGGGAGGATGCTGAGGCCCCCCAACAACAGGAGGGTGCCGTAGCTGTTGATGTCGCCTAGAGGTGACCCTTGGAGCAGGATCGGGTGCATTTGTGCGCGGCTCAGGTGGCCGGCGCGGCCTGTGGATCCCCGTGGCGGCGGAGGTAGATCATGAAGAGCAGGACGCCCGCGACGAGGGCGGCGTCGGCGATGTTAAAGGCGGGCCAACGCGCGCCAGGCCAGTAGTAGACGACGATGAAGTCGACGACGCCGTGGCGGCCGAAGTCGAAGCGGAAGAAGCGATCGTGGAGGTTGCCGAGCGCTCCGCCGGCGATGAGGCCGATCGCGATGAAGGCGGAGAGGTGACGGGCGGAGATGGAGTAGGCGAGCCTCGCCATGTAGGCGACCGCGGCGACGGTGATGACGATGAAGAAGTAGCGCGACCACTCGAGGCCGCGCAGGAAACCGAAGGCGGAGCCGGTGTTGAAGGCGTAGTCGAGCTGGAAGAAGCCGTCGATGATGACCTTTGCGGGCTCTCGCCGGAGGTTCTGCCAGGCCCACTCCTTGGTCCACAGATCGAGGGCGAGGGCGAGCGCGGCGACCCCAGCGGTGAGCATGAGGCGGCTGGCGCGAGTGGGCGGTGGCGACTGTTCCATCGTGCGCGCGCAGCATAGCAGCTCGATCGGGGCGCGAGCACGCGGCGAGCTGGGCAAAATTCGATCAGGTGACGCGCAGGAGGTCGAAGAGGGCGGGGCGGCGACGGGCGGGCCAACCCTGGCGCGGGCGGGTGAGGGCGCGGCGGCCGCGAGAGACCCGCTGATCCATCGCTTGGCGCGAGAGGCCGTCGAGCGCGATCGGGCGCTCGGCTTGGAGATCGGTGAGCTCGCGGCGCTCGCCCCCAAGGAGGGCGGAGAGGGCGTTCTCGAGGAGCACGGCCTCCGGGAGGCGGAGCTCGCGGAGGGCGGCGCGGAGGCGTGCGCGCATGCGTAGCTCCTCCCGGAAGTCGTCGCCGGCGGCGCGCAGCTCCTCGGTGCGGGCGGCTGCGTCCCGGGCGAGCGAGACGGTGGCGGCGGCGTGGATCAGGTGTACGGGGCGGAGCTCAGGATCATCGACGTCGAGGCGGTGGAGCAGCGCTTGGACCTCGACCCAGGCGATCGCGTCGATGTCAGACTCTTCGCCGCCGAGCAGCTCATAGTCCTCGGTGCTGAGGGCGAGTACGAGGAGTTGAAGGCGGATCGACTCAAAGACGAGGAGCTCGGCGAGGGCTGCTTGCAGGCCAGCTTGCTCCGCGTCGCGATCCTCCGCGCCGCGGCCCTGGGCGAAGCCGACGAGCATGCGCTGGAGCTGGACGCCGCTGGCGGCGCTGTCGCTTGATCCGCCGGTGAGGGCGGCGATCCACGGATCAAACTCGCCAGGAAGCTCGACGAAGAGGGCGTCGCGGATCCCCTGGTGAAAGGCGCGGAGCTGGGGGTGCGCGGGATCTTCGATGGCGTCGAGAAGGGTGAGGCCGCGCGCTCGGGCTGCCAGGATCTCGCGGGCGACGGCGTCGAGGTCGCTCTGCGCGTCCGCGAGATCGATGGATGGATGCGTCGCCGCGCTGGTGAGCGCTGGCAAGGCGTGAGTGACAGCGGTGGCGACGGAGGTGCTCATGGCGTCGAACGGTTCTAACTACGGGGTCCTGAACGGCAAGGGGGGCGTCGCAGGGGGGAGGCGCCAGGCATTGTGCGGTCGACGGCGGGTCTAGGGGGCGAGGGTGTGCTGGGGGTAGCGGAGCTCGACGCCGAGGAGCTGCTTCATGCGGGTGTTGTCGACTCGTTTGCCGGTCGGCTCTAGCGCCGCAGGAGGGTGTTGCCAGCGTGGTTCAGGGAGGCCTTCGGCCGCGGCGAGCTGGGCGAAGATCGCGCGGCGGGGGCGGTGGTCGTCGTCGCAGACGTGGACGAGCGCAGACACGTGCGCGGGCGCGGCGAGGGCGGCACGGATCGCGGTGATGGCGTCGTCGCGGTGGATGAGGTTGGTCGCCTGCATGCCATCGCCCGCGAGGGGACTCTCGGGATCGTGGCGGTATATCCGTCCCAAGCCGCGGCCCGGGCCGTAGAGGCCCGCGAGGCGGAGGACGAACCAGGGGATCTTGTGGCGCTCGCAGGCGTCGATGACGAGATCTTCGGCTTCGCGCTGGATGAGGCCGCGCTCGCCGAGGGGGCGCTGCGTGCAGGTCTCGTCGAGGTGACCTTCGTGGTCAGGGAGCGCGGAGGTCGAGCTGGTGTAGATGAGGCGCTCTAGATCGAGCGTTTTGGCGGCCTCGAGGGCGCGGCGGGCGCCTTCGAGGTAGATCTGCCGGCGATCTTGGTGTGGCCCCGCTGCGTAGCTGAGCACGAGAGCGCGGGCGTCGGCGAAGATCTGGGCGATCTGCGCGGGCGTGGCGTCGAGCAGATCGAGGGGCCTCGAGGTGATGTGAGGGTGACCGGCGCGGCTGCGGCCGCTTCGGGTGGTGGCGATCACCGGGCGAGGGGCGAGGGACTCGGCGAGAGGGGCGCCGAGGAAGCCTGCGCCGAGGACGCCGACCGGGGCGAGGTGATGCGGGGTCATCGAGAGCGAGCTTGTCCGCGTCTCGCTCAGAAGGCCGCGCCGAGGCCCAAAAGGAGGTTGTAGCGCGGGATAAAAAAACCGGGGGTGGCGATGAACTCGAAGTGCGCGGGTTGCAGCCAGACCAGCCAACGCTCGTGCAGGGTGAGCTTGAGGGCGAGGCCAGCCTGGACGTCGGCGGCGTGGACGACTGGGTAGCCGCGGAGGGCGAGGCGGTGATAGCCGAAGGCGAGCGAGGGGCTGAGGTAGAGGCCGAGTCCAGGGAGGAGCTGGAGATCCCAGGTGAACTTTGGCGCGACAGTGAGGCCGAAGCCGCCGGCGCTGGGTAGCTCCTGAGAGAGCAGGAGGCCGAGCGCGGGGCCAGTGGCGCTGCCGTCGAGGTGCGCGAGGAACTCCTGGGAGAGCTTGACCGCGCCGCCGCAGCCGAGGCCGTAAACGCTGGGGCGAGCCTGCCAGAGCTCTCCCCAGTAGAAGTAGCCGCCATAACAAGGTCGGGCGTTGATGCCGATCGCGGGGCCGATGCCGATGAGGAGCGTGTAGGGGCGGGTCGACGGCCGGAGGAGCGACGGGATCGACTTCTTCGCGGGTGAGGCGGCAGCTTCGGGCTCGTCCGCGAGGGCTGGCGTCGCGGCGAGGGCGGCCATCAGGAACGCGGCGATCGCGGCAACGCGACGCCGGAGGCTCGGACACGCGAGGGCGGGCCCAGACGATGCTGTGCGAGGGTTCGTCCGATGCACGTTTCCGACCCCGGGGCGTGGCGCCGACGGTGCAGCCGATCCTACTCGCGGGGGCCTGAGAATGGAAGGTGAGGCGCCATGTGGCGTCGAGCTCGCCGCTGAAATTGCATGCGCTGATCGTCGCTCTTATGCTCGTGGGGCGGGTTCGCTTGGGTGCCGCTCGCGCGGGGGGAGTCGTCGTTGGCAGCACCTCGTGGTGACGAAGATGTCGTTGGCGGGCTGATCGCGTCGCGAGATCTCGCGCGGGTGGCCCGGCAGCAGCGGCAGCTCGCGGCGGTGGATGTGGCGCGGCTGCGTCGTCGTTATCGCGCGGCGCTCTTCTTCGGTTGGGCCCTGTCGACGGCGCTCTTCACGAGCGCGCTGGTGGTGCTGAAAGACAGCGTGCTGGCGGCGGAGGTGTTCTTCTTCGCGACGACGGTCGGGGTGCTGGTGCTGCCGCTGATCGGCCGAGGTGCGGTGCCGCAGTGGTTGCTGCAACGGCAGCTCAGCGCGGGGGACCAGGACGCCGCGCTGACGACCGGACACCTGAGCCGCCCGCTGGCGGCGTTGGTGCAGAGTACGCGGCTGTTGCGCTTGGCGATCGAGGTGGCTGAGGTCAGCGATAGCGACGCGGTCGCGGCGATCGGGGCGTGGATCCGTCAGGTGGAGGCGCTGGAGGCGCCCGAGCGGGCGGTCCTGGCGCAGCTCGGGCTCTCGGCGGGAGGGATCGAACACGTGCTGCTCGAGGAGCACGTGGTCGAGCCGCAGGGGATGGACGCGGCGGCGCGGGCGCGGGCGCGCCGGCGGCAGATGGAGGTGATCGCCGAGCAGCTCGAGGGGTTTGAAGCCGCGCTGCTGCGCTACGATCCAGATCCGTACCGGTGAGCCCCGCGCGGCTAGCCGTCGCGGAAGCTGCTCATGACGGCGTGCGCGTCGTGGCGGTGGGTGAAGCCGGTCTTCGCGCGGAAGGTCGCGGCGTCGACGACGATCGGGTGCTTGATGTGGCTGATCGCGCCGGGCGGCAGGCTAGGGAGGCCGAAGTGGCCGCTGAGGTGGGTGAAGAGGGGCTCGGGGAGCGCGAGGGCGCGGCGTCCGGTGCCGCGGCAGAGCACGGAGAGGGGCACCGGCGGCGGGCCTGCGACGTTGTAGACGCCGGCGATCCGGTGCTCGAGCGCGAGCACGACCGCGTCGGCGGCGTCGTGGTCGTGCATGAACTGGAAGAGTGGATCAAAGCCGAGGATCATCGGTACGCGCGGCCCCGCGAGGAACGAGGCGAGGGTGCCGCGGCGGGTGGGGCCGAGCAGGTAGACGAGGCGGAGCACGGAGGTGCAGAGCTCCGGCCAGCGCCAGAGGGCGGTGCCCGCGTAGAGATCCGCGGCGACGAGGTCGGCGAGCTCGGGGAAGGTGGTGACCGCGAGCGGGGGCTCGTACTCGTCGCGGTAGAGCGGGGCGTCGGCGGTGGCGCCGTAGATCGTATGACGTCCGACGAAGATGGCCTGCTTGACGCCGAACTCGTGGCAGTGCTCGAAGACGACGCGGGTCCCTTGCAGGTTGATCCGCAGGCGCTCCTCGCGGGAGCCGGAGAAGTGGGTGATCGTCGCCATGTGGATCACGGCGTCTGGGCGCTCGCTGCGGAACACGTCGGCGGCGGGGCGCTTGCGGACGTCGGCCTGATAGACGCGGATCCCAGGGGGCGGGGCGGGCCAGGGGCGGCGATCGACGCCGATGACTTGGTGGCCGCGGAGGACCAGCCGCTCGGCGACGAGGCGGGCGTGGGCGCCGCTGATGCCAGTGATCAAGACCTTCATGATGAGGCTCCAGGGCGCTCGGGTGGGGCGCCTGCGCGGCGTCGGCGGTGGATCTCTCGGCCGTCTTGGATGAGCTTGGCGATCTCGTCGCGGACCCGCTCGACGTAGCCGTCGATCACATGGTCAGCCTCGTTGCCGGTCCCGCTGAAGTGGATCGGCTCGCCGTAGTGGATCTCGCAGGGGAGGGGCATCGGCATTGGCACGATGTAGGGGGGCACAGGCCAGTAGGGGGCGCCGACGATCTTGGCGAGGGTGTTGGCGTGGAAGAGGGTCGGCATGGCCTCCTCGCCGCCGATAAACGCCATGGGGATGACGGGGGCCTTGCTCTGGAGGGCGATCCGCATGAAGCCCGTGCCGAAGCGGAGGAGGTTGTAGCGATCCTTGTAGAGCTTGCCGAGGCCGCGCGCGCCCTCGGGGAAGACCATCAGCAGGCGGCCCTCGCGGAGCAGGCGGATCGCGTGCTCGGGCAAGCCCGGGAGCTGGCCGACCCGTGAGAACCACTGCGAGACGAAGGGCCACTCTTGGGCGAACTTCTCGACCATGCCGTGGGCGAGGCGGGGAGGCTCGTGATCGAGGAACAAGGAGGCGAGGATCATGCCGCCGTCGGCAGGGATCCCGCCGGAGTGGTTGCCGACGAGCATGCCCGCGCCGCGATCCGGGACGTGCTCAAGGCCGTAGGCGTGGACGCGGAAGTAGCGGCGGTAAAACCCCTCGAGCAGGGTGAGGAAGGGGCCGAGGTGGGCCTTGGAGATCCCGTAGGGATCCATGCCGTACTGGTTAAACGGCAGATCGAGGCGCTCGAGCCGCTCGAGGACGTCCTTGGAGGTGAGGCTCGTCCACTGAATCGCCATCAGGGCCAGTCTATCGCACCGGCTGAAGACTCCCAAGGGCGCATCGGCGCGCCCTACGGGGGGTTCGTGCAGACGACCGAGGTGATCGCGGGCTTGTTGCCGTGAGTGAGCAGGATGTCCTTGACTTGGTACATCACGGGCTGGTTGACCAAGAACTCGGGGAGCTTACCGAGGTTGATCCGGGGGTCGTTGCCTTGGCCGTCGACGACCGCCTTGTCCTTGGGATTGCCGCAGGGGAAGCCGAAGGAGTTGGTCGGCGAGCCGAGGGTGAAGGAGACCGCCTTCGAGGCGATGTTGCCGGTCTTGAGGCGGCAGAAGATCGCCGCGTCGTTGGAGTCGCAGCCGTCTGGGCCCGCCCATGAGCAGGTGCCGGCGCAGTACATCTGGTTGACAGCCGAGAAATTGTACATGCACGTCAGCGGTGTGCAGGTGACGCCGGGCATGTCCTTGACTGTCGTGTCGCAGCGCTCGCCCTGGTTCGACTGGACGACGCCGTCGCCGCAGTGCGGGCCGCGCTTCTGACAGCCAGGGGCGCAGCCGTTGTAGACGTTGTCGTTGAAGCCGTCGTCGCAGACCTCGACGCCCTCCCAGACGTTCCCGTCGCCGCAGGTGGCGATCTTGCAGTCGTTGATGCAGGCGTCGGTCTGGTCGTCGTTGCCGTCGTCGCACTCCTCAAAGCCGGCGTAGACGAAGCCGTCACCGCAGAAGGCGAGCTTGCACTCGTTGGTGCACCAGTCGGCGTCAGACTCGTTGCCGTCGTCGCACTCCTCGACGCCCATCTGTCGGAGCTTGTCGCCGCAGATGGCGTGCTTGCAGCCGGCGACGCACGCGTCGTCGTCGTAGGGGTTGCCGTCGTCGCACTCTTCGCCGGGCTCGACGACCCCGTTGCCACAGACGGCCTCGACGCCGGTCGTGGTCGTGGTCGTGGTCGGATCGGCGCCGGTCGTGGTGCTGGTGCTGCTGCTGCTGGAGTCAGAGTCGGAGTCGCTGCCGGGGCCTTCGGTGGTGGGGCTCGCGGTGGTGCCGCTGGTCGTGGCCGCGCCGGTGACTGTAGAGATCGGGGTGGTGTCCTCCCCGGTGCTGCTGCTCGGCAAGACCACCTCGGAGTCGCCGTCGTCGCCGCCTCCCGTGCCGCAGGCGAGCGCCGAGGTGAGCACCGAGGCGAGCATGGTGAGGCAGAGGGACGTTTGAGCGCTTCGCATAAATACTCCGTGGCGGTCACTTGTAGATGCAAGCCCCGCGCGCTTACGGTTCTAATGCGGCCTCTTGTCTGTGACAAGACGGAAGTGCGCAGGCGCTCATTTTGTAAGCCCGGCCACAAATATCGGCGCCTGGAAATGCGACGAGGCGTCACCCGTGCCCGGGCGACGCCTCGTTGAAGGTGCATCGTTCGTTACGAGGCGCGCTTGGCCATCGCCGCGGCCATCGTCGAGCCGAGGTCCGAGGGGGTCTCGGCGATCGCGACGCCGGCGTCTTTGAGCGCGTCGAGCTTGGCGTCCGCGGTGCCCTTGCCGCCGGAGATGATGGCGCCGGCGTGACCCATCCGTTTGCCCGGGGGGGCCGTGCGACCGGCGATGAAGCCGATCACGGGCTTGGTGACGTGATCCTTGATGAAGGCGGCGGCGTCCTCCTCGGCCGAGCCGCCGATCTCGCCGATCATGACGATCCCCTCGGTGGCAGGATCCTCTTGGAAGAGGCGGAGGCAGTCGACGAAGTTGGTGCCGTTGACTGGGTCGCCGCCGATGCCGATCGCGGTGGTCTGTCCGAGACCTAACGCGGTGAGCTGGTGCACGGCCTCGTAGGTGAGGGTGCCCGAGCGCGAGACCACGCCGATGCGGCCTGGTCGGTGGATGTAGCCAGGCATGATGCCGATCCGGCACTGATCCGGGGTGATGATGCCGGGGCAGTTGGGGCCGATGAGGCGCGAGCTGCGGCCTTGCAGGTAACGCTTGGCCTTGATCATGTCGGCGACCGGGATGCCCTCGGTGATGCAGACGATCAGCGGGACCTCGGCGTCGGCGGCCTCCATGATCGCGTCCGCGGCGAAGGGCGGGGGGACGAAGATGACGGTGGCGTCCGCGCCGGTGCCGCGGACGGCGTCGGCGACGGTGTCAAAGACGGGCAGGCCGAGGATGCTCTCGCCGCCCTTGCCCGGCGAGGTGCCGCCGACGACCTTGGTGCCGTACTTGAGCGACTGCTCGGCGTGAAAGAGGCCCACCTTGCCGGTGAGACCCTGGACGATCAGGCGGGTGTTCTTGTCGACGAGGACGCTCATTGGCTCATCTCCACGATCTTGGCGGCCGCGTCGCGCAGGGACGAGGCGGTGACCACGTTGAGGCCGCTCTCGTCGAGCAGCTTCTTGCCTAGTTCGACGTTGGTGCCCTCGAGCCGGACGACCAGCGGGACGCTGAGACCGACCTCCTTCACCGCTGTGATCACGCCGGTGGCGATGGTGTCGCACTTCATGATCCCGCCGAAGATGTTGACGAGGATCCCCTTAATCGAGGGGTCGCGGGTGATCAGCTTGAAGGCCGCGGTGACGCGCTCGGCGGTCGCTCCGCCGCCGACGTCGAGGAAGTTGGCCGGCTCGCCGCCGAAGTGCTTGATGATGTCCATGGTGGCCATCGCGAGGCCGGCGCCGTTGACCATGCAGCCGATGCTGCCGGTCAGGTTGACGTAGCTGAGGTCCCACTTCTTGGCCTCGAGCTCGGCTGGGTCCTCCTCGTCGGGATCGCGGAGGGCCTCGAGGTCCTTGTGCCGGTAGAGGGCGTTGTCGTCGAAGCTGACCTTGGCGTCGAGGGCGAGCACGTCGCCCTCAGCGGTGATCACGAGCGGGTTGATCTCGAAGAGGGCGGCGTCGAGGCGCTCGTAGGCGCCCGCGAGCGCCTGGAGGAAGGTGACCATGCGGTGCGCGGTGGCGCCGCGCAGGCCGAGCGCGTAGGCGAGCTTGCGCGCCTGAAAGGCGGCGAGGCCGATCGCCGGATCGATGGCCTCGCGGAGGATCTTTTCAGGGGTGTGCTCGGCGACCTCCTCGATGTCCATGCCGCCCTCGGTCGAGGCCATGATGGTGACGCGGCTGGTGGCGCGATCGAGGGTGAGGCCGATGTAGAGCTCGCGGGCGATGTTCATGCCCTGCTCGATGAGCAGGCGCTGGACCTTCTTGCCCTCGTCGCCGGTCTGGATGGTGACGAGGGTGGAGCCGAGCATCTTCTCGGCGATGTCGTGGGCGGCTTGAGCACCCTTGACGACCTTGACGCCGCCGAGCTCGGGATACTCCTTAAAGCGGCCCTTGCCGCGGCCTCCGGCGTGGATCTGCGTCTTGACGACGACGACCTCGTTGCCGGTGCGGCGGATGATCTCAGCGGCGGCCGCCTTCGCTTCGGCGGCCGAGAAGGCGACCTGTGAGAGCGGCACCGGCACGCCCGCGGCGCGCAGCAGCTCTTTGCCTTGGTATTCGTGGATCTTCATGGAGCCTCGGAGCGTGCCCTAGGTGGCCGGCTTGTTGTAGGGGAGGATGGCGACCAGCTCGCGCACGGCGGCGGCGGAGATCTCGAGCATGCCCTTCTCCTCGGCGGAGAGCTGCATCTCGATGACGCGCTCGACGCCGCCCTTGCCGATCACGCAGGGGACGCCGATGTAGAGGCCGTCGTAGCCGTACTCGCCCTTGAGCAGGGCGGCGCAGGGGAGCACGCGCTTGCGATCGCGCACTACGGACTCGACCATCGCGATCGTGGCGGCGGCGGGGGCGTAGTAGCCGGAGTAGCCGAGCAGGCCGACGATCTCGCCGCCGCCCTTGCGGGTGCGCTCGATGATCGCGTCGATCTTGTCCTTGGCGAGCAGCTCGGTGAGCGGGATGCCGGCGATCGAGGTGCGCGAGGGCAGCGGGACCATGGTGTCGCCGTGGCCGCCGAGCACCATGCCGTGGATGTCGTCGACGCTGACGCCGAGCGCCTCGCTGAGGAAGTACTTGTAGCGGGCGGTGTCGAGCACTCCAGCCATGCCGATCACGCGCTCACGCGGGAAGCCGGACTCCTCAAACATGACGTGGCACATCGCGTCGAGGGGGTTGGAGACGCAGATCAGGACGGCGTCGGGGGAGCGGCTGGCGACCTCGCGGGTGACGGCGCCGACGATCTTGCGGTTGATCTCGACGAGCTCGTCGCGGCTGGTGAACTTGCCGGTGACGGGGTCCTTCTTGCGGGGGACGCCGGCGGTGATCACGACGACGTCCGAGCCCGCGGTCTCGTCGTAGCCGTTGCTGCCGACGACCTTGCAGTCGAAGCCCATGACGGGGGAGGACTCGGCGAGGTCGAGGGCCTTGCCCTGCGGGAAGCCGGGGACGATGTCGACGAGGACGACGTCGCCGAGGTGCTTCTGGACGGCCCAATGTGCGGCGGTGGCTCCGACGTTGCCGGCGCCGACGATAGTGATCTTGTTGCGTCGTGACATCTGACTCCCTTGCGGTGGCGCTGGATATAACAGCCGCCGGGCGACGCTGGCCAGAGGGTTCGCGCGGGAGATGGGCGCTGGCGCGCTTGCAGACGAAGAGCGGCCGCGACCGAGGTCACGACCGCTCGCGGGCCTTCAAGGGGCGATCACTGGGGCTGGACGCCGCAGGAGTCGACCTCGCTGGGTACGCAGCCTTCGCAGTCCCAGGCGAAGTTGTCGATCAGGAGCACGGTGTCGAGGATCGAGTCGGCCTTGTCGAAGACGGTCCAGGCGACGGTGAAGGTCTCGGCGGGCTTGGCAGGGCCCTTGACGGTGGCCCAGCCGGTGCCGCCGTTGCCGACGAAGCCGGTGTTGGCGAGCTGCGGGGCGTTGCCGGTGAACTGCATCAGGCCGTTCTGGGCGAGCGCGGTGACGGTGAGCGGCCGCGGGTTGTTGTTGTTGTCGGTGATGAAGGTGACGTTGCCGGTGTACTCCTCCGCGACCTGCCAGAGGATCGCCATGTCGTTGAAGGAGGTGTTCACCCAGCTCGGGTACTCGGAGGAGAAGTAGGCGAAGTCGACGACGTAGCCGTAGGTGCCCTTGGGGGTGGCCAGCGTGTACTGGAAGTAGAGGACGTCGTTGGCCGTCTTGGTGCCGAGGTTCCACTGGGCGCTGAGGGTGTCGGAGCAGTCGTTGGACGGGTGGCAGTTCATGAAGGGGGCGCCGCCGCCGCCGTTGTTGGAGCCGACCTCCCAGTTCATGACGCCGGGCAGGTCGCCTTGGTTGTCAGGGTTGGGGTTGGTGCCGCTGACGGTGCCTCCGGCCTGAGTGAGCACGCCCTGAGCGTTGGGGGCGGGCAGGTTGCCGGAGCTGATGGCCAGCATCCTGTCGCCCTTGCGGGGGCGCCACAGCGGCAGGTTGTTGTCGTTCGGGTCCGTGTAGGAGCCGAATTGCTTGATCACCCGCCAGGAGCCGGTGGCGATCTGGGTGGGCATGTAGCTGCCGACAGGCACGTGCTTGTTGGGGTCGTTGAACTGGGGGTCGGCGGTCTGGCAGTTGAGCTCGATCGCGTGGAGGATGTCTTGGGGATCGCCCTTGATGTACATGTCGGCGTCGCAGGTCGCGAGGTCGCCGGGGGCCTCGCACTTCTCGCAGGCGCTGAAGTTGTAGGTGCAATCGCCGCTGCAGGAGAGCGTGCCGCCGGAGTACTGCTCGTCGACCTGCTTGCAGTCGGTCTGGGGCAGGTTGTCGCCGTCGCAGCTCTCGCCCTCGTTGAGCTCGCCGTTGCCGCAGTCCGTGGGGATCTCGGGCTGACAGTCGGCGTCGCAGCCGTCGCCGTTGTCGTTGTTGCCGTCGTCGCAGAGCTCGCCCTCGTCGAGGTTGCCGTCGCCGCAGGTGCCGCCGCCGGTGGGATCGGTGGTGGTCACGGGCATCGTCGTGCTGTCGCTCGTGGTGTCGTCGGTGTCGGAGGCGCTGCCGGTGGGATCGGTGCCGAAGGTGGTGCTGTCCGAGTCTGAGTTCGACTGGCTGCCGCTGACGGTGTCGGTCTCGCCGCCCGTGGTCGTCCCGGTGCCGGCGGTGGTGCTGCCGGCGGTGGTGGTCGGGTTGCTGGTGGCGGTGGTGTCGGTGGTCGACTCCGTGCCGGAGGAGGTGTCGTCACCGTTGCAAGCGACGAGGAGGGTGAGGCCGAGGCCGAGGGAGGAGAGCTTCGATACAATCTTCATGGCAATTAGTCCGATCGTCTGGTGTTGTTGGGTTCCGAGGCCCGGGCTCGGGAGCACCATAGGCGTGCTGGGGAGGATAACAGCCCGAGCGCGCGCGGTGTAGCGCTGCGTGCGCTTTGCCTCAGCGGCTGCGCGGGGCCGTGGGGGTGAGCTTGAGGGTGATCTGAGCGCTTTCGCGCTCGATGACGACGGCGATCTCAACGCCCGGCTTGAGCGCGGCGAAGGCGGCCATGTAGTCGTCGAGGTTGTGGATCTCCCGATCGCCGAGGCGCTGGATGATGTCTCCTGCGCGCAGGCCGGCGAGCTCCGCGGGGCCTCCTTCGCGTACGCCCGAGAGCTTCACGCCGTCGACCTGCGCGGCGTAGTCAGGCACGGTGCCGAGGGAGACTCGGAAGCCCCCGCTGCGGGCGGGGGCCTCCTTTGCGACGCGGATGTGCTTGAGATCGCTGCGATCGCGCATAATGTGGCCGACCAGGCGAAGCGCGACCTCCGCGACGCGAGCCGCGCCGTCGACGTTGATCCGCTCGATGTCGTCGCTCGGGCGGTGGTAGTCGTCGTGCGGACCGGTGAAGAAGTGGAGCACGGGGATCCCGACCTCATAAAAGGAGGTCTGATCGGAGGCGCCGTAGCCGTCGTCGCTGGGGCGGATCTGTAGCGGACCCGCGCTCCTCGCGAGGAGATCTGGCCACTCCTGGGCGGTGCCCGCGCCGGCGACGATGAGCGCGTCGTCGCGGAGGCGGCCGACCATGTCGAAATTCAGCATGGCGAGGTGCTGCGCCCGCTGCTCCGGGCTGAGCTGCTCGACGAGGTGCTTGGAGCCGAGCAGGCCCATCTCCTCGGCGCCAAAGGCATAAAAGATGAGATCGAAGGGGCGTGACTCCTTGGGGATCGACGCGAAGGCCGCGGCGAGGGCGAGGACGACGGCGACACCGGAGGCGTTGTCGTCCGCGCCGTTGTGGATCGCGCGCTCCCCTGGGGCGAGCGAGGAGCTGGTGCCGTGGCCGAGGTGATCCATGTGTGCGCCGAGGACGATGCTGCGGCCGCCTCCTGCGCCTGGGAGGAGGCCGCCGAGGTTGGCGGTGGCGAGCACGACCGGCGTGAATGGAGTGGCGAGCCGGGCCTTGCCCGCGCTGCGAGCGCCGGGTCGTGGTAGCCCTCGGCGGGCGCCGAGCGCGGCGAAGAGGGGCGGGGTTTGGCTCTTCGTGAGGGCGACGACGGGGATCTGTAAGTCGCTGACTTGCCCGTGATTGTGGAAGGGGAGATCGCCCTCGGGATCGACGAGTACGACGCCGAGGGCGCCGTGATCGCGGGCTGTGATCACTTTGGTCTGTGGTCGGGTGCTGGCAGGCGTGCGGTGGGGGTCGTCGGGGGCGCCGAGGAGGACGACGACGATCGCGCCGCGGACGCGCTCGCTGAGGCCGGTGTAGTCGCCCGTGCCGGGGCCGTCGGCGGTCAGGCCGTAGCCGACGAAGATCAGGGGCGCTTCGATGGGGCCCGCGGTGAAGGTGTCGTGGCCGAAGGGGAGCATGGCGTGGGCGAGATCTCGGCCGCCGACGCGGAGCTGGCTGGGGGCCCCGTCCCGGGGGCGGACGCCATCGGTGATCGTAAACGGTTGCCGGTAGCCGGCTGGGAAGGCCGGTAGAAGGCCGATCCGTTGCATCTCGGCTTGGATGTGATCTTGAACGCGCAGATCGGCGGCGGTCCCGGGCGGGCGGCCCTCCTGGGCGTCGTCGGCGAGGAAGGCGAGGTGAGCTTGGAGGGTCGCGGTCGCGATCGCTGGCGGCGATTGCCATGGATCGACGGGCTGCGGTTGGTTCGCAGGCGCGGGGGCGGGCGCGACAGGGGGCTCGGGCGGCGCGCCCTTGCACGCGAGATGGAGGGCGAAGAGGACGAGGAGGCTGAGGCGCGGGCTTGCCATCGCGCGCGAGACTACCAGCCCGGCTGCGAGAGCGGGCCGGTGCGCGGGCTGATGATGTGAGGTCCCGAGCGCTCGCCGCGGGAGGAGAGCAGCGAGACGCGGCTGCGCCGCAGTAGGCCGGGTTTGATCCCGCCGAGGTCGACGAGCGGCCACGGCGCGGCGGGATCAGCGAGGGTCCCGGGTGGGGTGTGGACGTGGAGGCGGAGGCCGGCGCGCGAGCGGGGGCGCCGTAGATCCCGGAGCAGGGGCGAGCGGGCGAGTAGGGCCGGCACCCCGTCGGTGAAGAGGAGGGGGAGATCAAAGGCGTCGGCGAGGTGGGCGACGAGGATCGCGGCGGCGGGGTCGCCGTCGCCGTCAGCCTCGATGCGGATCCCCTGGCCGGCGACGAGGCGCTGATAGCTGCGGCGGGCGGCGGTGCGGCCGCGTGGGATCAGGTGGATGGCGGCGAGGCGGCCGTGTCGCCGCGCCATGGCGGCGGCGAAGAGCTCGAGGTCGATGACAGAGACGACGGACTCGCCGATCCGGGCGCAGGCCTCGTCGAGGGCGGCTCCGTCGATGAATACGGCGACGCGCGGGCGCGGGGCGGTCGGTGCTAGGGGGCTGATCATGACGGTGGACCTGATAGCGGAGGTGCTTGCTCCCGCGCAGATCATCGGCGGCGAGGCTGCTACCAGTCGAGGATGGCGGCGCCCCAGGTGAAGCCCGAGCCGAAGGCGGTGAGCGCGATCTTCATGCCGCGACGGAGGCGACCGTCGCGCGCGCACTCAGCGAGCAGGAGCGGGATGGTGGCGGCGGTGGTGTTGCCGTAGCGCTCGATGTTGTGAGGGACCTTCTCGGCGGGCAGGTGGAGGCTCTCCGCGAGGTACTGGTTGATCCGGAGGTTGGCCTGGTGGAAGAAGAAGAGATCGATGTCCGCGAGGGCGACGCGCTGATCGTCGCAGGCGCGGCCGAGGACCTCGGTCATGCGGGTGATGGCGTGCTTGAAGACCATGCGGCCGTCCATGTGCGCCCACAGGTGCGCGGGGTCGACCTTGCCGTTGCCGTCGGCGTCGAGCGGGATGAAGGGGCGCTGCTTGATGTCCCACACCCGCTGGCAGAGGGTCTCGGCCTCGGAGCCGTCAGCGCCGAGGTAGCAGCCGCGGACGCCTCGATCGTCGGCGGTGGCGGAGACGATCACGGCGCCCGCGCCGTCGCCGAAGAGGGACGAGACGGTGCGGCCGCGCGCAGAGAAGTCGAGCGCGGCGGAGTGAGTCTCGGCGCCGACCAGGAGGACGTGCTTGGCCGCGCCCGAGCGGACCCAGGCGTTGGCGGTGGCGAGCCCGTAGAGGAAGCCGGAGCACTGGTTGCGGAGGTCGAGCGCGGGGATGAATTTTGCGTCTGGCCCTGAGGTCAGGCCGAGCGCGCGCTGCAGCAGGACGCCGCTGCCGGGGAAGGCGTAGTCGGGGGAGAGGGTGGCGAAGAGGATCAGGTCGAGCTGATGGGGGGCGAGGCGGGCGTCGGCGAGCGCCTCACGGGCGGCGTGGGCGGCGAGATCCGCGGTGCCGACGCCCGCCTCGGCGAAGCGGCGCGCCTCGATGCCGGTGCGCTGGACGATCCACTCGTGAGAGGTCTCGACGCCGTAGTCGCGGACGAGCGCGTCGTTTGTGACGATCTCAGGCGGCACGTAGCCGCCGGTGCCGGAGATATAGGCCTGGATCATGGCGCGGTCCTTCGCTGCTGGGAGAGCGGCCGAGAGCGTATCATGCCGGCCTCGGCCGCTCAGCGCGGCTCGATGGGCTCGGTCGGCAGATCGTCGGCGTCGCCGGCCTCGATCTCCTTCCAGAGGCCCATGACCATCTCCTCCTGGGTCTCCCACTCCTCGCCGTCGAGGCCGCGGGTCGGCTCCTTACCGAGCATCTTGAGGGTGATCGGTTGATCGGGATCGATGCCATAACGCGCGGCGCGGTTGTTGAAGTACTTGCGCATGGTCGCCGCTCGGTCCTCGGACTTGGACGGGCAGATCTTGCCGCCGCTGACGGCGCGATGGATGTTCCCCCAGGTGGGCTCGACGACCACGTCGAAGCTCTCTCCGTCGCCGCCCTTGCAGCGGATCGGGCCGCTGAGCATCTTGCGGAGCGCGCGCTCGGCGGCCCGCCGGTAGAGGAGGATGTCGACGATTGGATCGCAGAGGACCCGCGGATCGGCGCTCTGATCCCAGAGCAGCGTGAAGTAGTTGGAGTTCATCCCGAAGAGGCCGTAGGTCTGCCAGAGGGCGGGATCGACCGAGTGCGGGTTGCCCTCGTAGCGGACTGACATGCGGCGCCACGCCTGGTAGCTCGCGGTGAGATCGGGGGAGAGGCGGTGGACGAGGCCGTGCTGGTAGCTCGACTCGCGCAGGGCGATCAGGTTGAGGAGCTTGCGAAAGTCCTCGTGGACGCCGAGGCGACGGGCCACGTGCGCCATGACCTTCTTGGTGTAGCGCTGGCTCTCCTTGGTGATCCGCGGGCGGCGCTCGTCGAGGCTGTGTACGCACTGTTTGGGGACGAAGGGGCTCGCGGCGGGCTGCTCGTCGTCGCCCTCGGGCGCGGCGACGACGTCGGCGGCTTCAGCGCCCTGGAAGAGCTCGAGGAAGCCGTCGACGTCGATCGCGAAGGCCTCGCGCGCCTCGGCGGTGTCGGCGGGCTCGCTGGTCTCGGCGGTGTCGGCCTCGTCGTTGGGCGGGTCGGCGCTGCAGGCGAGGGTGAAGCTGCAGAGTAGGGTAGCGAGTGCGCGTCGCATCAGGATATCTCTCCTTGGTCACGCCTCGGCGACAGGCCGCGATGGTGCGGGCTGCGCGGGGCTCGGGCCGGCTGGGAGGTCGTGCCAGGGCAGTGGTTGTTGCAGGTGCTGTCCACGGTTTCGCGCGGGATCTGGGGCAACGGGGTCGCCATCATATCGGGGGTTCGCCGGCTTTCGTAGTGCGCTCTACGCGGCTTTACAGGGGCGCGGCCGCGTGTCGGCCGAGGTGGTTATTGTGACAGTGGCACATTAGCGCCCCGCGCGAGCGCGTCACGTCCGCGGCGCGGCGCAAGATGTCGTGGCGAATGATCATGTCTGAACGCTATATGTTGTGGTCGTGCTCTGCGGGAGATCATGCGCTGCGCGCGGTCTCACGGGCCTGTATCGCGCCACGCGGGCTCGCGCGGCGTGAGGACGCGCGAGCTGCCGCGCGAAGGCGGACGCGCGCGGAGGTGGGGGCTGGAGGCGACGGGATCGTCCGCCGCGGCAGCGCGGCGCCCTCATGTGCGGTCGCGGGCGCGAAGGTCGTCGATGCTCATGTCTCTTCAAACATGGTTTGAAAGACATGGATGAAGCGACATATTGAGATCCATGCAGTCGGCGCCCTAGGTCGTCGAGGCCGGTGGATCGAGCCCGATCGAGCGGTGATAATTGTGTTTACAGGGGCACAAAAGAAACATGTGGCGCGCCCTGAGGTGCTCACTACACTCGATCTCGAGCAAGATGCAGACGCAACGAACGAGGGCTTGGAAGTGGAGAAGCTGGAGCGTGGCGGCAGCGCTCGGGTCGGCGCTGGCGGGCTGCGGCGACGATCTGGTGGCGGCCGAGAGCGACGATGGGGGCGCTGTGTCGACGTCGTCGGCCGGTGAGGGGACGAGCGGCGGCACTTCAGGGGCGAGCGACGGCAGCACGGGGTCGACGAGCGCCGGGGGCGAGAGCGCGGGCGAGGGCGAGGGCTGCGGGGAGCCGGCGAGCGTCAGCTTCATCTCGCCGGGGGCCGCCGCGGAGAATCCGATCTGGCTGGCAGTCGCGGCGGAGGGCGCGGTCGCGACGGTGCGTTATTCGGCGGAAGGGGTGCAGGCGCTCGGCGAGAGCGACGACCCGGAGAGCGACTTCGGGGTCTCCGTGACCCTCGAGACGCTCGGACCACGCAGCCTGCACGCGGTCGCTTACGACGCGTGCGGCGAGGCCGTAGCCGCGGCGGTGCAGGTGACGACGGTGAGTGAAGGCGAAGAGGATGAGGAGCCGGAGGGGGAGCCGGGTGAGGTCTGTTATCCCGGCGCGGACGCGATGTGGTCGCTCTGTTGGGCGCTCAGCGCTCCGGCGGATCCCGAGGGCTACACGTACCCGCCGCCGCTCGATATGTCGCCGAACTACCGCGCTCCGGTCGCGTACGTGGCGCTCAGCGGGCTCGATCTGGACGTGTCGATCGCGCCGAACTTCCAGCTCCATGAGCTGGTACGCCCGGAATTCGGGGACTTCGTGGTGCTGCAGCCGAAGGCGGTGGGGCGGCTGCAGGCGCTGCGCGACGCGCTGGGATCGTTGACGGTCACGTCGGGCTATCGCAACCCGCAGCACAACATGAGCGTGGGTGGGGCGACGTGGTCGCGTCACATGTACGGCGACGCCTTCGATCTGAAGCCGAACTCAGCGACCTTGCAGGCGCTGTTCGAGCGCTGCGCGGCCGAGGGCGCGAGCTTCCGCCAGTTGTACGAGGACCACGTGCACTGCGACTGGCGTGATGTCGCGGTCGATGAGGGCTTCTTCGGGCCGCTCAGCGGCGCGCCCGCGCCTGCTCTTCCGCCGGTGATCTCGGTGTCGTTGATCCGCGACGGAGACAGTTGGCTGGCGCCCGCGAGCGGTTGGGATGAAGGTGAGCCGCTGCGGGAGTGGCGAGCGATGGACTCGAAGGGGGCGCTGTTGGCGGTGAGCACCGCCAGGCGGTTTACACCCCCCGAGGGGAGCACGCGGGTGCAGGTTCGAGTGGGCGGTGTGGCGCTGCGCGAGGTGACGCTGCCCTGAGTTCGCGCGTGTAAGGTCTAGGGATGGCGCCGCTGATGGCGCCACAACACCCAAAGGAAGCAGGGGCCGCCGACGAGGCTGGTGAGGACTCCAGGTGGGAGGGCGACCGCCGTGACCGTGCGGGTGAATGTGTCGATGAGGAGCAGCAAGAGCGCGCCGAGCAGGCCCGAGATAGGGAGTAGCCAGCGATGTCCGGGGCCGACCAGCAGGCGCGCGAGGTGCGGGACGATCAGGCCGATGAAGCCGATCACCCCGGCGATGGCGGTCGATGCGCCGATCAGCAGGCCGATCGCGAGCAAGGCCAGGCCGTAGAAGCGGCGCAGGTCGAGGCCGAGGCTGCGCGCAGTGTCGGCGCCGAGGTGGAGCGCGTCGAGATCGCGGCGCAGCCAGTGAGCGAGGGCGAGACCCGCGAGCACCGGCGGGGTCGCGATCCAGAGGTGCTGCCATGTGCGGCCCTCGAAGGAGCCCATGAGCCAGCGCATGACCCGAAGGCCGAGATCCCAGCGCTCGCTGTAGATCGCGAGGATGAGGGTGGTGATCGCAGAGGTGATCGCGGCGATGGCGACCCCAGCGAGCAGCAGCGTGGCGATCTCGAGGCGGGCACCGACGAGCAGGAGGAGGACCAACAGCATGACGACCGCGCCGAGCGCGGCGAGGGTCGGGGTGATCCAGGGGCCGAGAGCCTCGAGGCCGAGCGTGAAGCCGAGCACGGCGGCGAGTGCAGCTCCAGCGCTGATCCCGAGGATGCCGGGGTCGGCGAGCGGGTTGCGGAAGACGCCTTGAGTGAGCGCGCCAGCGACGCCGAGGGCCGCGCCGAGCAGGACGGCGAGCAGAGCGCGCGGGAGCCGGAGATCCCAGATGATCGCGTGAGCGGTGGGGGTGATGCCAGGACGGTCGGCGCCGAGGTGATGCGCGAGCACGTCAGCGACGTCGGCCAGGTGGAGCTCTCCAGGGCCGATCGTGAGCGCGCAGAGGAGCGCGATCAGGGCCGCCAGGACAGCGAGTAGGAGGCGCGCTCCGCGGTTCACGGCGGCTCCGTGAGCGCGATGCGGCGGGCTTGGAGGCGCTCGGCCGCGCTGATCATGCCGGCGCCGATGCTGCTGAGCTCAGGCGCGGGGATGGCGAAGATCCCAGCTCGGCGGGCCGCTTGTGTCGCTCGGATCCCGCTGCGTTGGGCGAATTCGCGCTCAGCCTCGGGGCAAGGCAGAGGCTCACAGGTGAGCACGATGACCTCCGGGTCCCAGGCGACGAGCTGCTCGAGGCCGAGGGGGACGTGACCGACGAGCCCGCGCTCAGCGGCGAGGTTGCGAAGGCCGGCCTGTCGCGCGATCGCGTCGAAGCTCGTGTCAGCGCCGGCGACGAGGCCGTCCCCCCACGAGATCGCGAGCATGGGGCGACCGCGTGAGTGATCGGCGGCGAGCGAGGCGAGGCGAGCGTCCCACTGCTGGAGGAGGACCCCGGCTTCAGCGTCGGCGTCGGCGGCGCGCGCGAGGGCGCGGAGGTTGCCTCGGAGGTCGTCAAAGCTGGCGAATCGGTCGAAGGTGAGCGTGCGGACGCCGTGGGCCTCGATGAAGGCGCGGGTCTCGGGGGCGTTGAAGCTGGCGAGTACGACGAGATCAGGGGAGCGGGCGAGCAAGGCCTCGCTGGCGCCGGCGATCCTCGGTCGATCGGCGGGCCACTGATCGACGACCGTAGAGTAGCGGGGATCGTCGGCGAGGGGCGAGACGGCGACGACGCGGGCGCGTACGGCAGGTCCGAGCTGCCACAGTAATTCGTCGGCGAGTACGGTCTGGGAGGCGATCCGTGCGCTCGTTTGCGCTTGTGGGGCCGCCGGGGCGCGACAGGCGAGCGCTGCGAGGGCGATGAGGAGGGCGATGAGGAGCGCGCGGGTCGAGCCTGGAGCTCGGTGCGGCTCGCGGCGATGATGGCGGCGTACGACGCGCTGGCTCGGCGCGGTGATCATGGCCATGGCAAGGTGACGACGGCGTAGGGCGCGAGGCCGGTGGCGAGAGGGGCTTGGTCAAGCGGAGTCGGGGGATCGTGGCGCAGATCAAAGGCGCGCATGCCGGCGTGGCCGAGGCTGCGATCGCCGATCCAGAGGGTTTGATCGATGATCTCGAGCGCTTGCTCGGTGGTTTGAAAGCCGCCGAGTAGGCGCTTCGGGGGCCCGCCCGTCAGCTCGACGCGGAGGAGCTCGACCTCGGTGAAATCGGCGGTGTAGGCGGCGAGGTAGGCAGAGCCGCGGAGATCGAGGGCGAAGGCCTGCGGTTGCAGGTAGGAGGTGATGCCCAGCGGGGCGAGCTCTTCGGGCGACAGGATCCAGGAGGACTGGCCGGCGCGGAGGTCGAGGCGCTCGAGGCCTTCGCTGAGGACGATGAGGGTGTGCCCCTCGGGATCTTCGGGGTCGAGGCGCCACTGGCGGGCGAAGCGGCCTTGGAGCTCGATCGGCTGGATCCCAGGGGCGCCAGGGTCGCGGTCGTAGGGGCGGCCGCTCGCTCGATCGATCGCGACGACGACGTCGTGATCGTAGCGCGGGCGGTAGCCGTCGCGGCTGTCGAGGCGCTGGAGGGCGATGAAGAGGGCGTCACCGCAGACGAGCGCGAGGCCGGCCTCGGGGCTGCCGTCAGGATCACTGAGGCCGCGGAGATCGAGGGCGCCGGTGAGCCGCGGGGCGCGGGGATCGCTGAGGTCGTAGACCTGCACGGCGGCGCTGGCGAAGAGGGTGACGTACGCGAGCCCGTCGGGGGCGAAGGCGATCGACTGCGGGTTGGCGCTGCTGGCGTCGTCGACCTCGATCGCGCGCTGAGCGACGGTGCGCCAGCCGTCGCCGGGATCGATGACGTCGAGGCTGTCGATCATGTAGCGGTGCAGGAGGTACAGGAGGCCGTCATGGGCGAAGGGTTTGGCGTCGGTGCTGCCGAGGGCGACGTCGGGGTGGATGACGCCGTCGTTGAGATCGACGACGCTGACGGCGCCGGTGCTGAAGTCGGTGGTGGTGACGGCGAGGTAGCGAGGCGCGGCGGCGGCGGCGCCCTCACATGGGGCGCTGAGCGCGGGGTGTCCGGTGATGGGCGGGGGGCCGAGCTCGGTCGGATCTCGATCGTCGCCGGGCGGCGCGAGCGGCTCGCAGGCGGCGAAAGCGGCCGCGAGCGCGAGCGCCCGATGGTTCACCTTACAACTGAACTGAAGGGACATGTCTGAAGGTGCTTGTTCGGCTACGGGATGGGGATGAAGGTGTAGGGCGGGAGGCCGGTGGCGAGCGGCGCCTGCGTGAGCTCGGCGGTGGTCGCGGAGGTGAGATCAAAGATCCGCACGCCCGCGCTCCCCGGGGTGGTGTCGCCGACCCAGAGGGCGTCACCGACGCGCTCAAGGACCTTCTCGGAGGTGGCGATGCCGCTGATGATCTTCTGCGGCGCGGCGTCGCTGTCGAGGGTGATCTGCCAGATCGCGGCGCCCGGGTAGTCGCCGTCGGCGGCGGCGAGGTAGGCGATCTGGCCGGCGGCGTCCAAGGTGAAGGCTTGCGCGGCGAAGCCGGTGAGGCCGACGGCGGCGAGGCGATCCTGGTCGATCGCCCAGGTGCGGGCAGCGGTGGGCAGGTGGACGCGCTCGAGGCCGGCGGTGAGGACCAGTAGGGTGTGGCCGCTGGGATCGCGGGGATCGACGCGGATCTGGCGGGGGAAGGCGCCACCGAGCTGGATGCCCTGAGGGCCAGGTGTCTGGGGATCGAGGTCGACGACCTGTTCACTGTCACGATCGAGGACGACGAGGTAGCTGTGATCGACGGGGGCGAAGTCGACGAGGCGCTGGACGCCGACGATGAGGTGGGATCCGCAGGCGATCGCGACGCCGGCCTCGGGGTTGCCGTCGGCGTCGGCGAAGGGGCTGAGATCGATGGCGCCGATCTTCTCTGGGGTGGAGCCGGCGAGGTCGAAGACCTGGAGCTCGGGGGCGCCGAAGAGGGTGAGATAGCCGCGGCCGTCGTCCGCGACGGCGAGCGCCTGCGGGTTGGGCTCGGCGACGCTAGCGGCGCTGACGTCGACGCCGCCGAGGAGCTGCCAGGAGGCGCCGTCGATGGCGTCGATGCGGTTGTAGCCGTAGCGATGGACGAGGTAGAGCTTGCCGTCGTACCAGGCGCCGACGGTGTCGGTGGTGGCCGCGGCGACGTCGGCGCTGATCGTGCGAGCGGCGACGTCGGCGACGCTGAGGCCGCCGTCGGCGAAGTCGGTGGTGATGACGGCGATCCGCGCGGGATCGACGAGCGGGCCGCGGCAGGGGCCTTCGAGGTCGATCAGGTCGGTCTCAGCGCCTGTGGTCGCGGTGTCGGTGTCGGTGTCGGTGTCCGCGCCGCCGCCGCCGCTGCAGGCCGCGGCGAGGGAGATGGAGAGGGAGAGGGAGAGGCGAGGGGGCGTCGTGGTGGCCATGCGATAGCTTCCGAGGGGTTTTGTCCGTTTAGACAGGTCTTTATGCACAGGCTTCTTCGGACAGCTCAGTGGGGCTGCTTGGAGAGGCGGTCGATGTCGACGCGGAGGCTGACCCAGAGGCTGCGGCCGGGCAGGGGGTAGCCGATGAAGTCGGTGATCGGGACCGGCAAGGGGCGGAGTCCGGCGATCGGCGGGCGCCAGCGGGTTATCCGGGCGTCAAAGAGGTTGCGCAGCTCGGCGACGAGGTGGAGGCGATCCGCGACGTGGAGCTCGGCGCCGAGGCCGTGCAAGGTGCGCGGCGGCAGGCCGTAGCGCTCGCTCGGATCGAGGAAGGTGCCGGCGACGTGCTCGACGCTGTAAAAGATCCGGGGCTCGAGGGGGCCGTGGCGGGTTGCGATCCGCCGGCCGAGTGCGGCGCGGGCGAAGAGCTCGTGCAAGGGTCGGCCTGGGAGCCGCTTGCCGCTGGCCGACTGCTCGGGTGTGTCGTTGGTGGTGGCGAGCAAGGTGTAGTTGCCCTCGAGGGTGAGCGCGCGCCGCCAGAGATCGAGGTAGAGGCCGCTCTCGAGGCCGCGCAGGCGGGCGCTGGCGATGTTCTGCGGCTGGAGGACGGGGCCGGTCTGGATCCACTGGATGAGGTCGTGAGCGCGGGTCGCGAAGCCGGCGGCGTGGGCCTGCACGGCGACGTAGCCGCGGGTGAGGTCGACGACGAAGCCGCCGTCGACCGCGTCTCCGCGCTCGGGCCGGAGGCCCTCGTTGCCGATGATGTAGCCGCGGTCGCCGAAGAGCTCGATCAGCGTCGGCGCGCGGAAGTAGCGGCCGACGCTGGCGCGGAGATCGAGGCCTCGCCAGAGGCGGAGGCGGCCGGCGAGGCGCGGGGAGAGGCCGGCGCGCAGCTCGTCGCGGCCTCGATCATCGTGCTCGCCCGCGCCCGCGGGGGCGGCGAAGCGGCTATGGATAGCGTCGCCGCGGAGGGTTCCGGCGAGCAGGAGGCGATCACCGAGGCGCTGCTCGAGCTGGAGGCCGGCGGCGACGGCTTGGCGGCGACGTCGGGCGTCGCCGGTGGCGCCGGTGGCGGCGGAGGTGCGCTCGTCGACGTCGACGGACTCGGCGCGCAGCTCGCTGAGGAGGTTGAGGGTAGCGCCTGTCCAAAGAGGCAGGTTGATGCGGGGCGAGAGGTAGGCGTCGAGGGCGAGGAGGCGCTCGTCGTCGCGGCCGAGGCCGAGTTCGCCGCGGGGATCGTCGTAGCGGCGGCGCTCGGCGCCGAGGCCGGCGACCCACTCGAAGCGGCCGCTGGCGTGGCTGAGGTTGGCGAAGGTGCGGGCGAGCAGGGTGCTGAGGGCGGTCTCGTCTGATTGAGCGGTGGCGGGGCCTGGGACGCCTTGGGCCTTCCACAAGACGAGCTGAGTCGCGCCGTAGCGCCAACGCTGGCTCCGGCCGTGGGCGCTGATTTGAGCGAGGAGGCGGTCGTAGTGGTTGTTGCGGCGGCGGACCGTGCGATCGTCTTCGGGGTCTTGGAGGGTGCCGCGGGTGTCGTAGAAGGGGAAGTCGCCGGTGGCGCCCGCGTAGCCGACGCGAGCGTCGAGGCAGAGGCGACCGAGGCGGCGCTGGTAGGCGAGGCGGGCCTCGCGGGCGGCGTACGAGCCGATGCCCGCGATCGCGCGGAGCTCTGGGCTGCGGCAGCGGCGGGCGCTGCGGAGGTGGATCGCGCCGCCTATCGAGGCGCCGAGGGCGAGCGGCAGGTGGCCTCGGTGGATCTCGACGGTCTCGAGGCCGTCGAGCGGGAGATCCGCGGGGCTGAGGAGGCCCGCGAGGCCGCTGCCGAGGGGGACGCCGTCGAGGTAGAGGCCGACTTGTTGGGCGGTGGAGCCGCGGATCGAGACGGCAGAGTATTGACCGAGGCCGCCGATGGTGCGGACGGAGACGCCGGCGCTGCGACCGAGCAGCTCAGGTAGGGCGTCGGCCGGGCGCGCGCCGCTGTCGATGTCGACGTCGATCGCGGTGACGAAGCCGGGCTCGCGCTCGTCAGCGAGCCGCTGCGCGTCGCGGGCGCTGCGACGCCCGGTCCGTACGACCGTGCGGTACCCGGCGGACGACGAGGTGTCTGCCGCGTCGGCAGGCTCGCTGGGAGAAGGGGGCGCCGGGGGCGCGAGGGTGGCGGAGAGTAAATAGAGAGGGAAGGCGGCGTGTGCGATGGCGAGTTGACTCCCGTCTCACCGAGAACGCGGGAGATGGGGCCCACACACGAAGTCTTGGGCTCCCGGTCCGAGCTCCCGCGGACCCCGACAGCGGTGACGCCATCGGTGTGGGAGCTCGCGGCAGGTCTCCTGACTCTCGGGTCATCCTCGGTCTGCGCCTTCCCAGGTCTCCCCAGTGGCTTCATGCAGACTTCGTCGCCGATCACAGTGGCGGGAGCCGCGTCGGATTCGCACCGACTTCCCTGTTGCCCCGAGCGTCCTGGACGCTCGCGACCGCGAGCTGGAACAAGTTGTAACAACGCTTATCAGGCCGCTCGTGGGCGAGTGTCAACGCGATCGTTGACTGTTAACGCACGCAAAACCAGCGCACGAGAATCGACCAAACTTTACATTGATTTCTCAAGCTAGATATCTAACTTTCCCACCATGCGGCTCAAAACGCTTCTTCCTCTCTCCGTGGTTTGTTCGCTTCTCGCCTGCGGTGACAAAGAGAACGACGCGGTCGGCGAGAGCGATGGGGCGACGGGGACGACAGGCGCGACTGGCGACGACAGCGATTCGACGGCGGCCGGAGCGCCCTTTGAGCCGTACGAGGCGCGAGGGATCACGATCGTTCGGGTAGAGGCGAACCCTGGCGTCGCGGTGCCGATCGGGCTCGATGGTGGGGCAGTCGGCGGTGAGGGGCGTAACGCTTATATCCCGCCGCGTCGTGACACGTTGATCCGCGCCTTCGTGGAGGTCGAGCAGGGGTGGGCGCCGCGGCCGATCGAGGGGCGCTTGACCCTGACGCTGCCGGACGGGCGCGAGGAGGTGCTGTCCGGGATCTTTGAGATCGGCGGCGCGACGGCGGCGGCGCAGATCGGATCGGGGCCGTACTTCGGGGTGGACGCGGAGTGGATGGCGCCTGGCCTCAAGTACAGCTTGTCGCTGTGGGAGACGGTCGAGGGCTACCGTGAGGCGCCGATGATCGCGCCGCGGCTGCCGGCGGACGGCTCGAGCGCGCCGGTCGGGGTCGAGGACGCGTACCTCAATATGGCTGTGGTGCTGGTGCCGATCGCGTACTCGTACGGCTCGTGCGAGGCGACGGTCGACGGCGAGGCGCTGCGGCGGCCCTTCGGCGACGCGCTGTTCCAACAGAACCCGCTGGAGTCGCTGGATCTGACGATCCACGCGCCCTACCCGGTGACGTACGACATGGGGACGTACAGCGGGATCAACAAGCTGGTGAACGAGATGAGCCAGCTCCGGGCGGAGGAGGGCGCCGCGCCGCATGTCTACTACTACGGGGTGTTCGACAACTGCGGGCGCTGCATCGGCTCAGGTGACGGGCCTAGCGGGGGCTGTATCGCCGGTCTGGCTGCGAGCATCACCGGCGAGGAGAAGTCGAACGCGTGGGCGCGGGCGGCGGCCGGGCAGCTCAGCGACGGCGCGGCGCAGACGTTCGTCCACGAGGTCGGCCACACGCAGGGACGGCAGCACGTGTACTGCGCGGGCGCCGGCGTGCAGTCGCAGGGCAACGATCCGACGTACCCGTACCCGGACGGGCGGATCAACGTGTGGGGCTTTGGTGTGCGAGATCTCGGGCTGCGCCACCCGACGGTGAACTCGGATTACATGTCCTACTGCGGTAACGCGTGGGCCTCCGACTGGCAGTGGAACAAGACGTACACGCGGATCAAGACGCTTAGCGGCTGGGAGCTCGAGGGCGGTGAGGCGCCCGCGGGCGACGGCCTCCTGATCGGGGCGCTCGCGCCGGATGGCTCGCAGGAGTGGTGGACGGCGCCGGGGACGCTGGCCGCGACGGAGCCGCGCTCGGCGACCCACAGCCTGCGCTTCGAGGCGGCTGGGGAGGTGATCGAGGAGGCGGCGCAGATCAGCGTGCGGCCGGACTACCCGACGTTGATGGTGGTGGCGCCGCTGCCAGCGGAGTTCGACGCGACGCGGCGGATCGAATTGCTCGCTCCCGAAGGCGCGCGAGAGATCGTGATCGCGCCGACGAAGCTGTTGCACCGCGGGGATCGTGTTCGCGGGCGCTAGACGCTGTCGCGGCTCGGCATCCATCGTGGCGCGATCGACGGCGAAGACGGCTGGGCTGGGGACGCGCGCGCGCGTCGGCCAGGTGGCCGCCTGCGTCGCTCCGTGGATGGGCGAAGCTCTCAGGTAGTCAGCGCCTTCGACTTCGGATAGCCTGGGGCCACTGGAGAGAAGTCATGCTTGAGTTTCCGATCGCAGAGCTCATCACCCCCGAAGAGCAGGTCGCCGTCGCGCGCGCGGTGGCGATCATGGCCTCCCGCGACGAGCAGGTCTCAGACAGCGAGCGCCACTTCGTCGAGGATCTCATGGGGCAGATGATGCTCCTCCCGGAGGAGCGCGATCTCGTGCGTCGTGAGTTCACCCACCCGGGGGACCTGGTCGGCGTCGCGCGTGGAGTGAAGCACCGTGAGGCGCGGATCTTCCTCTTCTATAACGCGGTGCGAGCTGCCCTCGCGGACAGCCGAATGGCCGACAGCGAGATGGCCGCGCTGCTCTCGCTCGCCGACGCGTTCCGCTTCAGCCAAGAGCACGCACGCGGCTTCATCCAGTGGATCGCCGACAGCATCGAGCTCCGCGAGCGCGGCCAGCAGCTCTTGGTCGAGATGTAGAGCCGCGTAGGCTCTTGCGCCGCTGCGCGCGAGCCTCCATACTCCGCGCTCCGTATGGCGCGCGTTACCGTCGAAGACTGCCTCGAAAAGATCCCCAACCGCTTCGCTCTGACGATCCTGGCCTCGCGCCGGGCCCGGATGCTCCTCGAGGGGCGAGGCAAGGCGACGGTCGACTGCGAGAACAAGGACGCAGTCACCGCGCTCCGTGAGATCAGCGCCTCGCATGTGCGCTTCACGGAGGACGTCGATACGACCATGCACGAGTTCATCGACGAGCAGCGCCAAAAGCTGCGCGCCTCCTCCTCGGAGGGCTCGTACCTCGACGCTGCCGCCTTCGGCTTGATGGACGCCGAAGAGGGCGAAGAGCCCGGCGCAGAGATTGAGGAGTTGACCGCTGATCTCGAGCGCCTCGTGGTCAAGCCGAAGAAGGAGAAGGCCGAGGACGACGACGACGAGGTGGAGGCCGAGGAAGAGGTCGCTCCCGTCGAAGACGAGGCTGAGGAAGAGGTCGCAGCGATCGACGACGAGAGCATCGGCGACATCGACGCCGACATCGCCGACGATGATCTCGGCGAGATCGGCACCGAAGAGGTCGAGGAAGAGCCCGAAGAGGACTAGTTGCGCCTGGGAGCGCTCTGGTTGATCGTGGCCGCGCTGGCCTTGGGCTCTTGTATCAGCAAGACGCCTCCAGCCGCGTGGCCTCCGCCGGAGCCGCCCAGGATCGCCAAGCCGCTGGTCGATGCGCCGGCCACGGCGGAGAGTGGCGGCTGCGGCGCGGCCTGTGATAACGATTCACCGATCGATGACGAAGCCGCCCTTCCGCAAGATCCTGGTCGCGAACCGCGGTGAGATCGCGCTGCGTGTCTTCCGTACCTGCGCTGAGCGAGGGATCGCGACGGTGGCCGTGTACTCGGACGCGGATCGTGACGCGCTCCACGTCGCTTACGCGGATGAAGCCGTGGCGATCGGCGGTCAGTCGGCGGCTGAGAGCTACTTACGTAGCGAGAAGATCGTCGCGGCGGCGAAGGCTACCGGCGCGGAGGCGATCCACCCGGGGTATGGCTTCCTCAGCGAGCGCGCCTTCTTTGTTGAGGCCTGCGCGGACGCGGGAGTGACCTTCATCGGCCCGCCAGCGCGGGCGATGGAGGTGATGGGCGATAAGGTGCGGGCGCGTGAGGCGATGTCCGCCGCGGGCGTCCCGGTGGTGCCCGGGGTGAACGATCTGATGTCGGCCGATGACGTGGTGGCCGCGGCGCGCTCGATCGGGCTGCCGGTGATGCTCAAGGCGTCCGCGGGCGGCGGCGGGAAGGGCATGCGGATCGTCGAGCACGAGGCGGATCTGCTGCGGGCGTACGAGGGGGCGAGCCGCGAGGCGTTGGCGTCGTTCGGTGACGGCCGGATGTTGATGGAGCGGGCGATCCTGCGCGCGCGCCACGTCGAGATCCAACTGATGGCCGATAACCACGGCGGTGTGGTGTTCCTGAACGAACGCGACTGCTCAGTGCAGCGGCGCCATCAGAAGGTGATCGAGGAGGCGCCGTGCCCGAGCCCGCAGATGAGCCCGGCGATCCGCGCGGCGATGGGCGATGTGGCGGTACGCGCGGCGCGTGCGGTCGGGTATAGCGGCGCGGGCACCGTCGAGTTTCTGTTTGAGGAGGGGGCGAGCGGGCCTCGCTTCTATTTCCTCGAGATGAATACGCGGCTCCAAGTCGAGCATCCGGTGACAGAGGCGACCTGCGGGCGTGATCTCGTGTGGGACCAGATCCGGGTCGCGGCGGGCGAGCCTCTGGGGTTCACGCAGGACGATGTGCGCCTGCACGGCCACGCGATCGAGTGCCGGCTGTACGCAGAAGATCCCGTGCGATTCTTGCCCTCTCCAGGGACGGTGCGGATGGTGCGATGGCCAGTTGGCGCCGATATCCGGGTTGATACCGCGGTCGCCAGCGGTTCGGTGGTGTCGAGCTTCTACGATCCGATGATCGCCAAACTCACGGTGTGGGGGGCGGATCGCCGGAGCGCGATCCGAAAGATGCGGGAGGCGCTGCGCTCGACGGTGCTGCTCGGGATCTCGACCAACATTCCCTTTCACCTGCGGGTGCTCGAGGACCCCGACTTCGTCGCGGGGCGCTTCTCGACCCGCTTTATCGAGGAGCACCCGGCTCTGCTGAGTCAAGACGCGCTCGCGGAGGCGGACTCGCGGGCGATCGCGGCGGCGGCGGCGGTCGCCGCCGCCGCCGCGGTGGGTGCGTGTGAGCAGGGGGCGCCGGGCCCGCAGATCTCCGCGTGGCGACGGGCGAGCGGCTGGCGGCGCGATTGATCTCAGCGGCGATCTAGGGCACCAAGGCGGCCGTGCGTAGCAAACGAGGCAAGGCCACCAAGTTTATCTTCGTCACCGGCGGGGTGGTCTCGTCCCTCGGAAAAGGGCTGTGCGCCGCGTCGATCGGGGCGTTGCTCGAGGCGCGCGGGCTGAACATCGGCCTGCAGAAGCTAGATCCGTACCTCAACGTCGATCCTGGGACGATGAACCCGATCCAGCACGGTGAGGTCTTTGTCACCGATGATGGGGCCGAGACAGATCTGGATCTGGGTCACTACGAGCGCTTCGTGTCGCACCGCATGAGCCGGAGCAGTAACTTCACGTCGGGCCAGATCTATGAGGCGGTGATCCGCAAGGAGCGGCGCGGGGACTACCTCGGGCAGACGGTTCAGGTCATCCCGCACGTCACCAACGAGATCAAGGAGTGCATCGTCGCGGCCTCGGAGGGGCTGGATCTGTTGATCGTCGAGATCGGCGGGACGGTCGGTGACATCGAGAGCTTGCCGTTCCTCGAGGCGATCCGGCAGCTGCACCTCGAGCTCGAGCCGAAGGACACGGCGTTCGTCCACCTGACGTTGTTGCCGTACTTGCCGTCGGCCGGGGAGCTGAAGACCAAGCCGACGCAGCACTCGGTGATGAAGATGCGGGAGATCGGGATCCAGCCGGATATCCTGGTCTGCCGCAGCGAGCGGCCGATCGCTCGCTCGACCCGCGACAAGCTGGCGCTCTTCACCAACGTGCGCGCGGACTCGGTGATCTCGCTGCCGGACATGGACACGATCTACAAGGTGCCGCTGCACCTCCATGATGAGGGGCTGGACGATAAGCTCTGCGAGCTGCTCAACATCTGGAGCCGCGAGCCGCGCTTGGACGAGTGGAAGCGGATCGTGACGACGGTGCAGAACCCGTCGCACCGGGTGAAGATCGGGATCGTCGGCAAGTACGTGGAGCTCGCCGAGTCCTACAAGAGCTTGCACGAGGCGCTGGTTCACGGCGGGATCGCCTGTGACGCCGCCGTCGAGGTGACGTACCTCGACGCGGAGAAGATCGCGGCGAACGGGCCCGAGGACGCGCTTGCGGAGGTCGATGGGGTCTTGGTGCCGGGAGGGTTCGGTGAGCGGGGGAGCGAAGGCAAGATGGCGGCGATCCGGTACGCTCGCGAGCGCGGGATCCCGTTCTTTGGCATCTGCTTGGGCATGCAGCTCGCCGTCTGCGAGTTCGCGCGCGGCGTCGTCGGGATCCGAGGGGCCCACAGCGCGGAGTTCGGCGGCGAGGATGAGGTCGCGGTGATCCACCTGATGTCGACGCAGGAGGGCGTCGAAGAGAAGGGCGGGACGATGCGGCTCGGCGCCTATGACTGCGCGCTGGTGCCCGACACGATCGCCGCGCGGATCTACGGCAAGCTGTTGATCTCAGAGCGGCACCGTCACCGCTATGAATTTAACAACCACTTCCGCGAGCGGCTGAGCGCCGCCGGGCTGGTGCTGAGCGGGCTCTCCCCCGATCACCGCTTGGTCGAGATGATCGAGCTGCCCGCGAGCGCGCACCCGTTCTTCGTCGGCTGCCAATTTCACCCGGAGTTCAAGAGCCGGCCGACTCAGCCGCACCCGCTCTTCGTCGCCTATGTCGCCGCGTCGCTGCACTACCAGCGCCAGCGGCGGGCCTGAGCCGCGAGCGCCGGCGCCCTAGTCACTCCGACTCGATCTGATATTCTGGCGACAGAGCGAGGACGCGCGACGATGGCCCTTCAGATGCGCACGGACATGCGGATGAGCCAGCAGCTGGTGATGACGCCGCAGCTGCAGCAGGCGATCAAGCTCCTCCAGCTCTCAAGGCTCGAGCTCACCGATCTGGTCCGCGACGAGCTGCTGGAGAACCCGCTCCTGGAGGAGTCCCAAGAGAGCGGCGGCGCCGTTGATGAGGCGCCAGAGGTGGTCGACGCCGAGCGGAACGCAGGGATCGACGCGCCGGATCCGGGGGAGATCGTCAGCGAGCCGAAGACCGACGAGGTGAAGGTCGACGAGGCCCCAAAGGACAGCTTCGATTGGGAGTCGTACATCGACGAGAGCTCGAGCTACAGCGCGCCGGGTGAGAGCAGCGGCGACGGGGAGGAGATGCCGTCCTTGGAGGCGACCTTCTCTCGCCCCGAGACGCTGGCCGAGCACCTGCTCTGGCAGGTCCGCCTCTCGAGCTTCAGCGAGCACGACGAGGAGATCGCTGAGTACATCATCCAGTGCCTGAGCCCGTCGGGCTTCCTGACCGATGCGTCCGTGCTGCAGGTCGCTCGGCGCCTAGGCACCTCGGCGCTGCGCGTCGAGGCGGTTCTCCGGCGTATCCAACACTTCGATCCGGTGGCGATCGGCGCGCGCAACCTCGCAGAGTGCCTGTGGGTGCAGGCGCGTCACCCCGAGCATCCGATCGAGGACCCGCTGGTCTCTGGGATCATCGCCAAGCACCTCCGTAACCTCGAGAGCCGCAACTATCAGGCGATCGCGCGCGACACCGGTGAGTCGCTCGAGGAGGTGTACGAGGCGACGAAGGTGATCCAAGGCTTGGAGCCGCGGCCTGCGCGCGGGTACGCGGCGGAGTCGGCGCCTTACGTGGTGCCCGACGTGTACATCGCGAAGGTCGGCGATGAGCTGGTCGTCTCGTTGAACGACGACGGCCTGCCGAAGCTGCGGATCTCGAACTATTACCGCGCGGCGATGCAGGGGGACCCGAAGGCGAAGGAGTACATCAGCGAGCGGCTGCGATCGGCGCAGTGGCTGATCCGTTCGATCCAGCAGCGGCAGCGGACGATCGTCAAGGTGGCGAAGAGCATCCTCAAGTTCCAGCGCGAGTTCTTCGAGAAGGGCCCCCAGCACCTGCGGCCGCTGATCCTCAAGGATGTCGCTGAGGACATCGAGATGCATGAGTCGACGGTCTCGCGGGTGACCTCGAACAAGTACGTGCACACGCCGCAGGGGATCTTTGAGCTCAAATACTTCTTCAACGCGGGGATCAGCCGCCAAGGCGGCGATGAGATCGCGTCAGAGGCGGTGAAGACGAAGATCCAGGTGCTGATCGACGGCGAGGATCCCGCTCACCCGTATAGCGACCAGCGGATCGTCGAGCTGCTCGGCGAGGAGGGGATCGACATCGCCCGCCGCACGGTCGCGAAGTACCGCGAGCAGCTCGGGGTGCACTCGAGCTCGAAGCGCCGCAAGCTCTTCTAAGCGGCTGCAGCGCGGATGTCGCCCCACGCGAGATGAGAGGAGAGTCGCCCCACGATGCAGACACACTTCGTCTTCCGCCAGATGGACTCGTCGAGCGCGCTCCGCGGCTACGCTGAGGAGCGCCTCGAGAAGATCAAGCGCTACTTCGCGGATCCGCTGCGGATCAGTTGTACGTTCAGCGTGGAGAAGATCGAGCACATCGCAGAATTCGAGGTCGTGCTGCGCAACGGGCTCCAACTTCACGCGAGCGAGGCGACCGAGAACATGTACTCTTCGGTCGATCTGGCGCTGGCGAAGATGGAGCGGCAGGTCCGCCGCTACAAGGACCGGATCCGCCACCACAAGGGCCACGAGGGGCGCAGCGCGAAGGTGCGCCTCGGCGTGATCGCCTCCGAGCGCGAGACCGACGAGCTCGCGGAGGCCAGCGCGGGCGCACCAGCGATCGGCGCGCCTGAGCTAGCAGGGGCGCAGGGGCAGGGTCGGGTGATCCGCGCGCGTGAGGTTGAGACCGAACGCCTGACGATTGATCAGGCGATCATGCAGATGAACCTGCTGCACAAGGCCTTCTATGTGTTCACCAACGCGGTGACGGGATCGGTGAACGTCCTCTATCGCCGGGACGCAGCGACCTACGGGCTGATTGAGCCCGAGGCGATCGAGCCGGCGGTCGAGTGAGGCCGTGAGGGCCGACGCCGACGCGCGGTGGTAGATTGGGCTGATGCCACGCGAGATCACGGTCGAGGTCGGTGCGCTGATCCGAAATTGTACGGCGCCGCTCCAGCTCGAGACGCTGTGCGAGGGCGACCTCGGCCGCAAGATCAGCAGGCCACGGATCCAAAAGGCCGGCCTCGCGCTGGCGGGCTTCGTCAAGCACGTCTATCCCGATCGGATCCAGGTGCTCGGACTGACCGAGCTCGACTACTTGATGAGCCTCCCCGAGGCGGTCGCGCTGGCAGGCCTCGAGGCGTACTGCGGCCGGCGGCTGTGCGGGCTCATCGTCTCGCGCGGCCTCGAGGTGCCGCCGATGTTGATCGAGGTGGCGCGCCTCCACGACGTGGTGGTGATGCGCAGCCCGTTGATGAGCTCGACGGTGATCTCGGTGCTGACGTCGCGCTTGGAGGAGCTGCTGGCCCCGCGCGCGTCGATCCACGGGGTGCTGGTCGATGTGTTCGGGGTCGGGCTGCTGCTGATCGGCCGCAGCGGCGTCGGTAAGAGCGAGGCCGCGCTCGATCTGGTGCTGAAGGGTCATCGCTTGGTCGCCGACGATGTGGTGGCGGTGACGGTGCGGCCGCCACACACGGTGTGGGGCGCCGCGACCGAGCTGCACCAGCACCACATGGAGATCCGTGGGATGGGGATCCTGAACATCACGCACCTGTTCGGGGTCGCGGCGGTGCGCGATACCAAGAAGATCGAGGTGGTGGTCGAGCTGAGTGAGGCGCGGGAGGACGACTACGATCGTTTGGGCACAGAGGACGAGGTGTGGCCGATCCTCGGGGTCGACGTGCCGCTCGCCCGGATCCCGCTCCGGCCCGGGCGGAACATCGCGTCGCTGATCGAGGTGGTCGCGCGCAACCAGATCCTCAAGTATCGCGGCCACGACTCGGCCCGCGAGTTCCAAGACAAGATCAACGCGAGGATCGCGGCGGCGACCGGTGGGGGCGTGCCTGAGCCGGTACCACGCGCGCATTCACAGCCTAATTCGCGCGCCGAGGTGGAGTGAGATGGACGTCTTGATCGTCACGGGCATGAGCGGCGCTGGCAAGTCGACGGTGCTGGCGGCCCTCGAGGATCTGGGCTTCTACTGCGTCGACAACCTGCCGGTGCCGATGCTGCCGCGCTTGGTCGAGCTGGTGGCAGAGACGGACGGCGCGCGGCGGGTGGCGGTGGGGATCGACGCGCGTGAGCCCGCGTACCTGCGCCACTTCGCGTCGGTGCACGACGCGCTGGTCGCGGCGGGACATGCCCTCGAGATCCTCTTCCTCGAGGCGCCGACCGATGTGTTGGTGCGCCGCTACTCGGAGACGCGGCGCAAGCACCCGCTGGGCGAGCTGCCGGCGGCGATCGACGAGGAGCGGGCGTTGCTGGCGGGACTGCGCGAGCGAGCGACGTCGACGATCGACAGCGCGACGATGCGCGCGCGTGAGCTGCGCCAGCTCGTGCGTGACCGCTATGCGAGCCGCGGCGTGCTCCACTTGGTGCTGATGTCCTTCGGCTTCAAGAGCGGGCTGCCGAGCTCCGCGGACTTGGTCTTCGACGCGCGCTCGCTGGCGAACCCGTTCGATGTGCCCGAGCTGCGGCCACGCACCGGCCTAGAGGCTGCGGTCGCGGACTATGTTCTGGGCCAAGAGGACGCGACGACGCTGCTGGGACACATGGAGGGGCTCGTGCGCTTTATCGTCCCTCGCTCGATCCGTGAGGGGCGCTCGTACCTCACTGTTGCGCTCGGGTGCACGGGCGGGCAGCATCGTTCGGTGGCGCTCGTCGAGGCGCTGGCGGTCCGTCTGCGCGCGGGCGAGCCGCTCTCCCAGCCGCAGCCGCATCTGATCGTCCGACACCGAGATATCGCAGGGAGTTAGGCCATGAACGAGGGGGAAGGTGGCGTCGGTGTTGTGGTGGTCGGTCATGGCATGACCGCCAGTCAGCTGCTCGCGGCCGGGCAGGCGATCGTCGGTCCGGGCGCGCTCGATGATGTGGTCGCGGTGGACGCCGGCGTAGGACAAACGCCAGAGCTGGTGGCGGCGCTGGCGCGTACGATCGCGGCGGTCGACCGCGGCTCTGGGGTGCTCTTGATGGTCGATCTGCTGGGCGCGAGCCCGTGCACCTGCGGGCTGCGTGAGGGCTCAGGGCGCCGCTTGGCGCTGATCTCGGGGCTGAACCTGGCGATGTTGCTGAAGCTCGCCTCGTTGGACCGCTCGCGCATGAGCCCGACGGAGCTGGCGGCGGCGTGCGCTGACTCGGCGCTGCGGGCTGTGAGCGTTCGAGCTGCAGAGGAGATGCGATGAACAAGGCACAGGAAGTCGCCGAAGAGGTCGAGATCGTCAATCCGCTGGGGCTACACGCGCGCGCCGCGAGCAAGCTTGTGAGCCTCGCGAATAAGTTCCAATCGGACGTCTTCCTGACCAAGGGCGAGACCGAGGTGAACGCGAAGAGCATGCTCGGCGTGCTGATGCTCGCCTGCGCGAAGGGCTCCAAGGTGCGCCTTCGCTGCGTCGGCGTCGACGCTGCCGCCTGTAATGAGGCGCTGGTCAAGCTGGTCCGCGCTGGCTTCGGAGAGCTTTGAACGAGGCGTCTGGCGAGTTCAGCGCGAGCGGCGGGCGCGAGGCGCCGATCCGTGTCGAGCTGAGCGGCGTCGCCGCGAGCTCGGGGATCGGCATCGGCGTCGCGTTCGTCGTCGATCGCCGGCGCGTGCAGATCCCGCGGACGAAGATCGAGCGGGAGCAGATCGAGGAGGAGACGCGGCGGGTGCAGGACGCGCTGCGGGCGGTGCGGCAGCAGATCGAGGCGATCAAGGGGCGGCTGCCGCACGGCGAGCACCGCCAGATCCTCAAGGCGCAGCAGATGATGCTGCGCGACCCGGATCTGATCGAGCGCACTGAGACGTTGATCCGCGAGGAGCTGCGCTGCGCCGAGTGGGCGGTCTCGACGGTCGCGGATGAGATCCATGAGATGCTGGACCGCGCCGACGACGCCTACTTCCGGGAGCGGCGCAGCGACATCATCTTCTTGAGCGAGCGGGTGGTCCTGGCGCTGATCGGCGAGAACACGCCGGAGATCGTGCCTCCGCCTGGTTCGGTGGTGATCGCCCACGATCTGAGCCCGGCTGATACGGCGCAGCTCCATCGCCTCCAGGTCGCAGGGATCGTGACGGCGGCGGGCGGCAAGACCTCTCACTCGGCGATCATGGCGCGATCGCTGCAGATCCCAGCGGTGGTCGGGGTCGCGGGGGTGCTCGGCAAGGTGCAGAGCGGCGAGCCAGTGGTCGTCGATGGGGTGCGGGGCGTGGTGATCGTTCGGCCCGCGGCCGACGAGGTGGTGTCGCGCGAGGGCGAGCGCGATCGCTACAACGCCTTCGAGGAGCGGGTGCAACGTGAGCACGCGTTCCCGGCGATCACCCAGGACGGCCTGCGAGTGGTCACGCGCGCGAACCTGGCGATCACGGAGGACATCGAGCTGGGGAGCCGCTACGGGGCGGAGGGGATCGGGCTCTTCCGCAGCGAGTACATGTATATGAACCGGGAGGCGCTGCCGACCGAGGAGGAGCACTACAGGACGGCGAAGGCGGTGATCCGTCGCTACACGCCGTACCCGGTGATCGTACGGACCTTCGATCTCGGCTCGGATAAGCCGAGCAAGCTGGTCTCGTTCGCGAAGAATGAGGCGAACCCGGCGATGGGGCTGCGGTCGATCCGCTTGGCGCTGCGCGAGCGAGAGCTCTTCCTCGAGCAGCTCCGAGGGCTGCTGCGAGCGGCGGTGCACGGGCCGCTGCGGATCATGCTGCCGTTGGTCTCCTCGATCGAGGAGCTGGAGGACGGCCTTGAGGCGGTCGAGGAGGCGCGTGAGCAGCTCGAGGCGGCGGGCATGGCGTACGCGAGCGAGGTGCCGGTGGGGGTGATGATCGAGACGCCAGCGGCGGCGCTGATCGCCGATCTGCTGGCCGCGCGGGTCGACTTCATGAGCATCGGCACGAACGATCTGATCCAGTACACGCTGGCGGTCGACCGCGACAACGACGACGTGGACTACCTGTATCAGCCGCTCCATCCGGCGATCCTGCGGCTTATCCGCGCGGTGGCGGAGGCTGGCGCGCGGGCTGACGTGCCGGTGAGCCTGTGCGGGGAGATGGCCGCAGATCCGCGCTATACGTGGGTTCTTGTCGGTCTAGGGATCACGGAGCTGTCGATGAGCCCGAGCGCTGTGCCGGTGATCAAGCACATCATCCGCGGATCGCAGGCGGCGGAGATGCGGGCGCTGTGTGAGGAGGTGCTGGCCTCCAACAGCGCCCGAGACGCGAGCGCGCTGGTGGTCGCGGCGATGCGCCGACGCTTCCCGGAGCACCTCCGCCACGGCGGCGGGGCAGCGAGCGAGGGCGACGATTGAGCCGCCGCTGCCGCGCGTGGTCGCGCGCTCGGGGCGTGTCGACTTTCACCACGGGCTGTTAGGCTTGCCCGCGGCAGTGAGCGCGTCAGCTTCACCCTCGATCTCCTCTTCACGAGGCTTCAGCGGGCTGCTCGTGGCGCTCTTCTTGTGGGCGCTGCTGTGGCCCGGAGGCGCGGCGGCGAACTCGCGCGATCAGAAGTGGAAGACCCTCGAGACGGAGCACTTCTACGTCCACTACTACGCGGGCGAGGAGCACGCGGCGGAGCGGACGGCGATGGTGGCAGAGCGCGCGTATGAGCGCCTGGTGGTGGATCTCGGGCACGCCCCGTTCCTTAAGACGCACATCTCGCTGGTCGACCTGACGGACTCCGCGAACGGATCCGCTTCGGCCGCGCCCTTCCCGAGGATCAACGCGTTCGCGACCGCGCCCGATTCGATGTCGGTGCTCGAGTCCTATGACGACTGGCTCGACATCTTGATCACGCACGAGTTCGTGCATGTGGCCCACTTGGATACGGTCCACGGGATCCCTCGACTGGTGAACGCGCTGGTCGGCTTCGGGGTGCTCGGCAAGATCTGGATGCCGAACGTGGTCCAGCCGCGGTGGATCGTCGAGGGCTGGGCGACCTACGACGAGTCGCGCTTGACCAGCCAAGGCCGCCTGCGATCGGCGCAGTTCGACAACATGCTGCGGATGCACGTGCTCGAGCAAGGCTTCTTGCCGATCGATCGGGTGTCTAGCGGGGCGAACCTGTTCCCGCACGGCACGGTGGTCTATCTCTACGGGCTGCACCTGATCCGCTACATCGCGGCGCGCTACGGCTACGACAAGCTGCGCGAGCTGAACCATGTGTACGGCGGGCAGACGATCCCTTATGGGATCAACCGCGCGCTGAAGAAGGTGATCGGGGTCGACTTCGAGCAGATCTGGGCGGAGTTCGAGCTCGACACGACGCGGCGCTTCCACGCGCAGGCGCGGCGGATCCGGGCGCGCGGGATCCGTGAGGGGCGGCGTCTGACATTCTCGGTCGCGAACCAGGGATCGAGCCAGTTCGTCCGACATCCGTTCTGGTCGGCCGACGACGAGTGGATCTACTTCTATGCCGACGACGGGCACACAAACCCGGGGATCCGGCGGCTGAAGGCCCGCGGCGGGCGGATCCGGGAGGGGACAGGGATCGGTCGCCAAGGGATGAACGTGGACGTCGAGCACCTGCTCGACGTGCAGGACTCGAGCTCCGGTTCGTTCATTCGTGGCTCTTCGGACATGGTCTTTGAGATGGGTATTGTCCACGACTTCCGCTACCGCTGGAGCGATCTGTTCCGCTGGAGCGGCCCGAACCCGAACAAGGTCGAGCGGCTCACCCACGGGCTCCGGGCCCGTGATCCGCACGTGTCGCCGGACGGCCGCTGGGTGGTGTTCGCGCGCAACGACGTGGTGCAGTCGCGGCTCGCGTTCTTGGATCTCGAGACGTCGGCGATCACCGAGGTGCCGCCGATGGAGCGGGTGCAGCAGGTGTTCTCGCCGCGTTGGGCGCCCGACGGCGAGCGCGTGGTCTTCTCGGCGTGGCTTGAGGGCGGCTATCGCGACGTCTTCGTCTATGACCGCAGGAGCGAGGAGCTGCGGCGGATCACGGCCGATCGTTTCCTCGACACGGAGCCGTCGTGGACGCCGGACGGGCGCTATATCTTGTTCGGCAGCGATCGCGACGGGGTGTTCAATATCTACGCGTTCGACGTCGTGGAGGAGCGGACCTGGCAGGTCACGAACGTGCTCGGCGGCGCGTACGAGCCGGTGCCGAGCCACGACGGGACCAAGATCGCGTACGTCGGCGCGTCATCGACGGGCTACGACATCTGGGTGATGCCCTTCGATCCGACGCGCTTCATCGAGCCGTTGCCGGTGATCGATCCGCTGCCGCAGATCGGCGATCCGACGCCGGATCTGCCGGCGGCGAAGGGGCGGCCGCTGAGCCTGAAGAACCAGCGCTACATGCCGATCAAGACTATGTTCCCGCGGCTGCTGCTGCCGGCTTCGGTGGAGTTCTCGCGCTCTGAGGCGGGCACGTTCGCGGGCTTCAACACCGGGGTGAGCGATGTCCTGGGCTTTCACTCGCTCTTCGGCAGCTATGGATACCTGGCGCAGCAGCGCGAGTCGATCGGATCGGTGAGCTACACGTTCAGCCAGCTCCTCCCGTCGTTCAACGTGGGTTTTGGGCGGGGCTTCTTCTTCCGCAACGGCTTCAACCGCTACGACTACGAGCACCCAGAGGGGGGGAGTTACTTGGTGAGCGGCTACCGCGAGCGGGTGACGAGCGCGACCGCGCGCATGTCGCTGCCGGTGCTGCGCCACCCGATCCACAGCGCCGACGCGAGCCTCGCCTACTCGTTCACGCGCTTCACGAACCTCGATCGTGATCGGATCGATCCGAACGCGCCGGCCTCGGCGATTCCTGAGGTGGGTGACGTGGGGCAGGTCGATCTCAGCCTCAGCTACAGCAACGTGCGATCGGTGCGCCACGCCTACGCGGATGAGACCGGGCGGCGCGCGTCGATGCGCCTGTCGCTGCTGGATCGCCACCTGGGCGGTGACTTCGGCGACGTGCAGATCACGGCGGCGTACACGGAGTTCTTGCGGATGCCGTGGCGTGGGCACCAGGTGCTGGCGATGCGGCTCGGCGGGGGAGCGTCCGCGGGGGGCATGCGGCGGCGCTCCGCGTTCTTCGTCGGCGGCTTCTCGCAGCAAGAGGACATCATCCGCACGCTGATCGCGCGCTCGGCGCTGAACGAGGCGGGGGCGCTGCAAGGGTTCGCGCCGGGGGCGTTCTCGGGGCGCTACTTCTCGGTGTTCAATGTGGAGTACAGGATCCCGCTCGCGGACGTAGAGCGCGGTCTGGGCACGTTGCCGCTGTTCTTCCGGCGGGTCACCGCGATCCCGTTCATGGACGCGGGCGGGGCTTGGAGCGAGTCGCTCACGCGCGAGGCGTTGAAGATCGGCGCGGGCGCGTCGCTGATCTTCACGTTCAAGGTGGGCTATGTGCAGAGCCTCAACCTCTTCCTGACCTACGCGCACGGCTTCGACAAAGAGGTCGGGCTCGACACCTTCCGGCTCGCCGTGGCGCAGTCGTTTTAGATCGAACGATCGAGGCTGATCCCGGCGAGATCGAGGGCGGCGCCCGCGAGAGCGTCGATCACGCGCGCCTCGGTGCCGATCGCGCCAGGGACGAGGTTGAGGGCGAGGTGGGGCCGATCGGCCTGAAGCTGGGCGACGAGCTCGGGGATGTCGCGTTTGATGTGGCGACCGCCCGGCGAGAGGAAGAGCGCGATGATCTCGACGTGGCGATGCCCGGCGGCGGCGAGCTCATCGACGACGTCGCTGAGGGACCGGTGCGTAGGATCGAGGGTGGCGATCCGCACTTGAACCCCAGGCGCGAGCTCGCGGACGCGCGCGGCGGTGCGCTCAATCGGCGCCATCCAGTCAGGATCGGGGCTCCCGTGGGCGAGGAGGACGAGGGCCATGGCGATCATGCGCTCGCGTTGGCGGCGCGGAGGTCGACCGCGAGGATGGTCTCTTGCCCGCGGAGGCGGCCGACCAGATCTTCGCTCGGGCGGTGCTCGAGAGTGATGGTCGCGCAGGCAGCCTCGCCGCGCGCGAAGATGATGTTGTGCATCTCCTGGACGTTGAGCTGCTCCGAGCGGAGGGCGGAGAGGATGCCCGCGAGGACGCCGACGCGATCGATGTGGCGGATGATGAGGTTGTAACGGGCGACGCGATCGGTGACGACGTTGACGGTGTTGGGGACGACGCCGCGGACGACGTAGTCGCGGACGATCCGGATCACCTCGTCGGAGATCGCGGCCTCGGCTTGCTCGGTCGAGGCGCCTATGTGCGGGGTCGCGTAGACGCCAGGATGGGCCAAGAGCGCGGGCCGATAGGCGGCCTTGGACTCCGCGGGCTCGTCCTCGAAGACGTCGAGGCCGGCGCGGATCCGGCCCGACGCGACGGCCTCGAGCAACGCGCGATCATTGACCACGCCGCCGCGCGATGTGTTGATCAAGCACGCGCCGGGCCTCATGAGGGCGAGCGCTTCGTCGCTGATCAGGTGGTGGGTGCTCGCGTTGTACGGGACGTGCAGGCTGACGACGTCCGAGCTGCGGAGGAGGTCGGGGAGCCCGGCGACAGCGGCGACGCCGTGACGCTCACAGAGATCGGGGTCGATGCCTCGCTGCGCGGTCGCTTGGACGCGCATGCCGAAGGCGCGCGCGCGGCCGGCGAGCTCGCGGGCGATCATGCCGAAGCCGACGAGGCCGAGGGTCTGCCCCTTGATGCCGCGAGCTTTGCCGTACTTGCCCTTGTTCCAGGCGCCCGCGCGTAGATCGGCGGTGGCGTCGACGATCTGGCGATCGAGGGCGAGGATGAGGCCCATGGCGAGCTCGGCGACGGCGATCGCGTTCTTGCCGGGGCAATTGGCGACGAAGATGCCGCGCCGGCTAGCAGCCGCGAGGTCGATGGTGTTGACGCCGGCGCCCGCGCGGACGACCAGCGAGAGGCGATCGGTGGCGGCGAGCGCCTCCGCGTCGACGACCGTCGAGCGGACGACGAGCACGCTGACTTGGTGCTCCGCGAGCGCGGCTGGTAGCGCCTCCGCGGTTAGATCGGGGCGGTAGAGGACCTCGCTGGCGAGGGCCTTGAGCGCCTCGAGGCCAGACGAGGAGAACTTGTCAGCGACGAGCACCAGCATAGGAGGGGCGGACGATATCACGCGATCACCTGGTATTGTCGCGGCGAAGTCGCTATCTCATGGGGTATGCGCGGGCCGAGACGAGGATGGGGCTGTGCGCTCGCCGTGGCGATCGCGTGCGGGCCGAGTCAGCGTGAGGTCAGCGGGCCTGCGGCGGCGACTGGGGGATCTCCTGCGCGCGCAGCGACAGCGCCGGGCGACGCGGTGGCGACAGTGGTCGATGCCGCCGCCGATGAGCCGGTGTCCGCGGGGCCGCTGCTGCCGCCGCCGCTGCCGCGACCAGAAGAGGCCGGCGCGTGTCCTGAGGGGGTTGGCGTCGATCCGGCGCTGGGGATCATGGTCGCGCCAGAGTCGGCGGCGGCGGGGCGGCCGCTGCGAGTGCTGGCGGCGACGTTGGCGGATGAGGCGCCGCTCGCGTTGCGGATCGAAGACGGGGAGGGGCGCGCGCTGGCAGTCGAGATCACGCATCGACCAGGGGTGCCCGCGGCGGTGATCGGTGAATTCACGCCGACAGCGGCGGGGGCGTTGCGGGTGATCGTCGGCCGCGGTGGGGTCGGGCTCGGCTGCGCTTCGATCAAGGTGCGGGGGTCATCGCCGTCGCCGCGGGCGCCGCGCGCGGCTGGGCGGGCGGTGTGGCCGCTGCAGCGCGCATGGAGCGGCGGGGAGGAGGCGCTGTTCAGCGCGTGGCTGCGCGAGCTCTTCCACGCCGACCGCGGCGCGGATCTGGCGTACCGCTCGCTGGACGAGGTGACGCGCGATCGCGCGCGGAACCTGCTGTACGGCGCGCTGGAGTGGGATGAGGACACCGCGGGCTCGCCGATGGCGCTGGTGATGCGCCCGGACTGCGCGGACACGCCGTATTTCTTGCGGGCGTACTTCGCGTGGAAGCGCGGGCTGCCGTTCACCTTTCGAAAGTGCTCGCGCGGCGGGCCCGGTCGGGCGCCGCGTTGTGGGCCGCCCATCTCGAACCTAGACGCAGAGACAGGGACTGGAGGACAGCCGGGGGAGCTCGGGGCCGTGCAGTACTTCTTACGGCGGACGCTCGCGTGGGGTGTACACACAGGCAACGGTCGGGTAGCGCTGGAGGACGAAGGATCAGATCTGTATCCGGTGCGCTTGGATCGCCGGGGGCTGCGTCCGGGCACGGTGTATGCGGATCCGTACGGGCACATCTTGGTGATCGCGGAGCTGGTCGATCCGAGCGGGGAGGCGCCGGGGATCCTCTATGCGATCGATGGACAGCCCGACGGCAGTATCACGCGCAAGCGCTTCTGGGAGGGGAATTTTTTGTGGAATCAGGATCCGGCGCTCGGCGGCTCGGGGTTCAAGCGCTTCCGCCCAGCGGCGCGGCGGATGATCGAGGGGCGCGAGGTGGTGATCGATCAGGGGGATCGCGAGATCGCGGCGGATCCCGCGTACGGGGACTTCTCGCTCGAGCAGGCGGCGCTCGCCGGGGCGGCCTTCTATGACCGGATGGAGGCGCTGATCACTCCGGGGACGCGAGATCCGTTCGTCGCGCAGGAAGAGGCGGTGGCGGCGCTGTTCGAGGCGGCGAAGGTGCGGGTGACGTCGATCGAGAACGCGGAGCGCCACTTCGCAGGCGGTGGCGGGGTGATCGCGATGCCGGATGGTTTTCAGATCTTCGAGACGACTGGGGCTTGGGAGAGCTTCTCGACGCCGGCGCGGGATCTTCGGCTGTTGGTCGCGATCGATCTTGTGCGCGGCTTCGCGGACAAGGTGCGGCGGCAGCCGGAGGTGTTCGGGGTCGCGGCGGGGGCTGACTCAGAGGCGCGGTTGACGGCGCTGGTGAGCCGCCTGGAGGCGCGCCAAGCGGAGCTGGTGGCGGACCCGCGCTTTCGCTTCTCGTATACGCGCAGCGACGGATCGACGTGGACGATCGGGCTGGCCGAGCTGCTGGCGCGCAGCGTCGCGCTGGAGGTCGCCTACAACCCGAATGAGTGCCCAGAGCTGCGCTGGGGGGCGGCGACAGGCAGCGAGGAGGCGAAGACGTGCCGACGACAAGCGTCGAGCGAGCAGCGGGCGAAGATGGAGGGCTACCGGGTGTGGTTTCACGAGCGCAGGCGGCCGCCGCGAGGGGCGATGACGCCGTGAGGCGGGATGTGATCGCGGTCCGTTGTCGGCGGCTCTGCGGGTGCCTGGTCGCTGGCGGGCTCATGGCGGCGTCGCCCGCTTCGGCCGCGCCGGAGCCGTCGACGCGAGAGGCTGCGGCGCCGCTCTCGATCGAGGTAGACGTCGATGTTGATCGAGCGCCAGAAGACGTGGTCGATCTCGCGGGCTCGACGAGCGATGACGGGCGCGAGCGGGCGCCGAGCCGGCCGCCGCCGCCGCGGATCGACGCGGGCGAAGGGCCGCTGCGGGTGGCTGTGGGGCTCGGTCCAGGAGCGCCAGGCAGCCCGATGGAGAAGGGGTTGTTAGCGACGTTGGAGGCGAGCGTGCGCGCCTCGCCTTCGCCGCAGGTCGAGGTGAGGCGGCTGCGGCCCGGGGGCGGTGAGGGGCGGGTGATCTGCCGGGATGGCCAAGAGGATCTGGTGATCTTGATCGATTATCTCGGCGAGCAGGAGGCGCCGGCGCTGTTGCCCCATGACTGCGCGCTGGATCGGCCGCTGGGGGTCCGCTCAGGGCGCGCGGCTGGCGAGACGGGGTTGGTAGCGGCGCTCTGGCGCGAGCACGTCGGTTTGGTCCAGGACGGGGCGCAGACGCGCCGGGCAGGCCTCGGGCTGTCGCCAAGGGCGCGAAGAGGGTTGATCGCCGGGAGCGCGATCGCGGCGGTGGCGGCCGCGGTCGCGGTGGTGCTGGCGGCGAGCTTGCGCTCCACGACGGCCGTGATCACAGTCAGCCGATGACCGGCGGCTTGACTTGGGTGTTGACTCGTTTGCGGATGGTGCTGGTGGCGACGCTGTTGGCGCTGTTGATCCCGCTGAGCGCGGCCCAGGCAGAGACGGGGACGCCCGCGGGCTGGGACGTCGAGTCGGCCTCGTCGCAGGTGATCATCGGTCGCGTCGTGCTGCGTTATGACCCGTCATTGGCGGCGGAGGCGCTGGCGCTAGCCCAGGAGATCCCGCAGTGGTGGTCTGAGCTGGAGCAGGGTATGGCTGGCGATCTCGATGATCGTTTGATAATCAACTATGTGACCCACGCCGGGAGGATCGCGGACGCGACGGGGATGCCGCGCTGGGCCGCCGGGGTGGCTCACTCGCCGAGCGGTGAGATCATGGTCGCCGAGCACGGGCCCGACGGCAGCCTCAGCGATCTCGATAACCTGGTCCGCCACGAGCTGGCGCACGTGGCCTTGTACCGGGCGACCAGCGGGGTGCCGTTGCCGCGGTGGTTTCATGAGGGGATCGCGGAGAGCTTCGCGGATCGGGTGGATATCCTCCGCTCGCAGAGCTTGGCGGCGGCGGTGTTCGGGGTCGGAGTGCCGCGTTTGGACGGCCTCGAGTCGAGCTTTCGTGGCGATCCGCAGCAGGTGACGGTGGCGTACGCGGCGGCCCGTGATCTCGTGAACCACATGCGGTACCGGTCAGGGGGCGACGGTCGCCAGCTCCGGCAGCTGCTGGCGCAGCTCGGTCGCGGGCGCGGCTTTGACGCGGCGGTGCTCTCGTCCTTCGGTGTGACGATGGAGGAGCTCGAGGTCGAGTGGCGTGGGGGGCTCAGCGGCCGCTTCTCGTGGTTCCCCATGGTCTCGTCGGGTGGTATGCCGTTCTTCGTGCTGGGGCCGCTGGTCGGGGTCGCGTTCGTTCGGCGTCGCCGGCAGATCCGCGCGGGGTGGGCACGCCTCGATCGCGAAGAGGCGCTCGCGCAGGCCAAGATGCTGGCGAGCGCGCCGATGGCGATGGGCCGCGCGGCGACCTGCCGCTGCTGAGGTCGAGGATCCTGGACGTGCTGCGGATCTCGGCCGGTCGGATGAAGGGGCGCAGGCTGCTGCCGATCCCCGATCAGGCGCGCGATGTGCGTCCGAGCGGGGCTCGAGTGCGAGAGGCGATCTTCGATCGTTTGCAGGGAGAGGTCATCGAGGCACGGACGCTGGATCTCTTCGCCGGATCGGGTGCGTTGGCGATCGAGGCGCTCAGCCGCGGCGCCTCGGCGGCGACGGTTGTTGAGCGCGATCCGGCGCTCGTGAGGCGGCTGTTCGCGCAACGCGACGCGCTCGCGCTGGGCGGCGCGCTGACGGTGGTCGACCGAGAGGCGCTGACTTGGCTGCGCGATCCGCTGCAGCGGGCGCGCCGAGGGCCTTTTGATCTGGTGTTCCTCGATCCTCCCTATGCGGCGGCGGCGGAGCTCTGTGGCGGCGCGCTGGCGCTCCTCGCGGAGGGGTGGCTCGCGCCAGACGCCGATGTGGTGGTCGAGTATGGCCGCCACGGCGGTCATTCGCCCGTGATCGCGCGGCCGGAGGGGTATGTGCTGCTCGCGGCGCGCGTGTATGGGGAGAGCTCGGTGGATTTCCTCCGCTGGCAGGCTGCCACGGGGTAAGATCGCCCCGTGAGTGCACGATCGACCAGCGAGCTTGAGATCAACGCGCGGGCGCAGGCGATTCGACCGTCGGCGACGCTGGCGGTCGCTGCGCGGGCCAAGGCGCTCCGGCTCGAAGGGCGACGCGTGCTCGATTTCAGCACCGGGGAGCCCGACTTCAAGCCGCCTGCGGCGGTGACCGCGACCGTGAGCGAATTTTTGCGCACGCGGCCGGTCCACTATCCGCCTGTCGCCGGCCTCACCGAGCTACGCGAGGAAGTGGCGCTCCAACTGGGCGCCGTCCATGGGCGTGCGTTTTCGAGCGCGGAGGTGATGGTCTCCGCAGGGGCGAAGCACGCGCTCGCGAACTTGTTCATGGTGACGCTATCGCCTGGCGATGAGGTGGTGATCCTGGCGCCGTATTGGGTCTCTTACCCGGATATGGTGCGCCTCGCGGGCGGTGTCCCACGGGTGGCGACGGCGAGAATCGAGGATCGATGGCAGATCCGCCCTGAGGCGCTGGCAGCGGTGCTGGGGCCGCGTACTCGTTTTGTCGTGATCAACAGTCCGTCGAACCCGACCGGCGCAGTGCTCAGCGGGGCAGAGATTCAGGCGATCGTGGCGCTGATCGAGGAGTTGGCGCCGTCGGCGTGGCTGATCCTCGATGACATTTACCGTCGCCTGGTCTACGGCGACGCGAAGCACGTGAGCGCCTTTCGAGCCCTCGGTGATCGCTTCGATCGGATCGTCGCGGTCGACGGGGTCTCGAAGAGCTATGCGATGACAGGCTATCGGATCGGCTTTCTCCTCGCCCCTGCGCCGGTGATCGCGGCGGCGTCGCGGATCCAAGGGCAGATGACCTCAGGGGTGGCGATGCCGTCGCAGGTCGCGGCGTTGGCGGCGCTCCGCGATCCCGCGGGGGAGGAGGTGCTGGCGACGATGCTGGGGGCGTTCGGGCGCCGTCGTCGGCTGGTGATCGAGGAGATCGGGGCGATCGAGAGCGTAGGGTTCTTGCCGCCGGATGGCGCCTTCTACGCGTTCTTCGACGTGCGCCGGCACCTCGGGCCAGGGACGCCCTTCGCCGACGATCTCGCGCTGGCGACGTGGTTGCTCGAGCGTGAGTCGGTCGCGCTGGTCCCAGGGACCCCGTTCGGCGCGCCAGGGCACCTGCGGCTGAGCTATGCGACCGCTGATGAGGATCTGCGCGAGGGGCTCAGCCGACTTCGCGCGGCCTTCGCGGCGCTGCCGGTCGCAGGTTAAGTTGAGCGGTCGCAGGGGCTTGCCCTGGCCGATGCGCTCGGTCCATGGTCCTGCACGATGTTGATCGAGCTCGAGCGCGGAAGAGAGGACTCCCTGGCGCTGATCCGTGGGCTCGCGGCGCGGCTTGGGAATCGCCTCGATGTGTCCCAAGGAGCAGGTATCTACGACACGATCTACGTGGTCGGCGATCCGCGGGGCTTCGCCGAGCATGAGGCGTTCGTGACCTCGTTGCCGGGCGTGCGGCGCTTCCTACGGGCGGCGAGCGGCTACTCCAACGTCGCGCGGGTGGTGCACGGGCAGGACGGTGAGTCGCATCGGCGCGAGCGACGGGTCGTCGAGGTGCGGGGGCTGGATGGGCTCGTGCGGCGCTTCGGCGGCGGGGCGCACGTCTTCGTGGTCGGTCCGGATTCGCCGCAGACGCTCGAGCAGACGCTGGCGATCGCGCGGGCCGTGCGGACGATCGCGGAGCGCTTCGGGATCGTCGAGCGCATGGTGCTGCGCGGCGGCGCGTTCAAGCCGCGGACGCGGCCGACCGACTGGCGTGGGTTGGGCATGAAGGGGGTGGCGATGCTCGACGCTGCTCGCGAGGAGACCGGGCTGCCTTATGTCACGGAGGTGATGGACCACAGCCTGGTCCCCGAGATCGGAGCGCACGCGGATATGCTGCAGATCGGCGCCCGGAACGCGCAGAATTTCGATCTTCTTGAGGCGGTGGGCCGCTTCGGTAAGCCGGTGGTGCTCAAGCGGGGCTTCGGCAACGAGGTGGAGGAGTGGTTCTACGCGGCCGAATATGTGGCGAACCAGGGGAACCTCGACGTGGTGCTCTGCGAGCGCGGGGTGAAGACGCTGTTCTCGAAGGGCGGCTATTGCCGCAATCAGCCCGATCTCAACGCGATCACTTATGCTCGCAAGCAGACGATCTTGCCGATCATCTTTGATCCCAGCCACGTCGCTGGCGACCATCGGATCGTCCCGGAGAATTTGATGGCGTCGGTGGCCCACGCGGCCGATGGATCGATCACCGAGGTGATCCATGAGGAAGCGTTCCGGCGCGTGCAGCTCTGCGACGCGGCGCAGGCGGTGTTGACCGAGCGCTACGCGGCGGTGGTCGAGGCGGTGCTCGCCTATGAGGCGACGGTGGCGCCGATCATGCGCCGCCTCCAGGGGGAGCCGGAGGGGTGATCAACGTTCTGTTTCACGCTAGGATCCGTCGGTGTTTATTCGCTGTCCGATCTGCCGCAAAGAGATCCCCGACGCTCCGGATGACTTCGCGGAGCGGCCGTTTTGCTCGCGTCGCTGCAAGACGATCGATCTAGGGAACTGGTTATCGGAGAGCTATCGGATCTCTCGGCTGCTGGGGCCCGAGGACGAGTTTGAGGTCGAGAGCGGCCAGAACTAGCCGCTGCACGGGGCGCCAGGGCACGGGGGATCTCGACCCTCGGCCTTCGCCTTGCAACTGAGTTCGCGACGAGCTCCCGCGGAGAGTGCGGGGCAGCAGCCGTAGAGGCCTAGGTTTGAGACAGCTTCGACGAGCAGGTTCTGCGGGAGGCCGAAGCAGCAGCTCGGGGTGACGGCTCCGCTCCCGCGCGCGCAGCTCGGTAACGCCGTGCAGCGAGGATCGCTAGGATCGACGCACGCGACGCGGATCCCGGGGTTGTCGTCGGTGTAGTCGAGGATGAGATCGGTGCCGCGGAGCAGCGCTGTGCCGAGCAGGCCGTCGGGTTGGAGCGCCTCAGGGGTGACGTCGCGGCGTACAGCCATCGCGAGCGGATGGGTCTCAGGGAGGACGAGCGTGGAGATCCAGGCGGTTGGATCCGCACCAAGCGTGCCCCTTCGTAGGTAGATCTCGCCGAGTAAGGCCGCGTTCTCGGCAGCAGCGAGGGCGCACTGAGTCTCATCTTGCGGGTATGGCGCGAATTCACGGAGGAGGCCGTCACACTGGGCCTTGAGGGCTGCGATGCGGAGCTCGAGGCGCTGGCAGGGACCCATGCCGATCGCGTTCGTGAGGCCCGGGACGAGGCCGAGGCTGCGGATCCGGAGGCGGGCCAGTGGCGTCTCGAGGCCGGCGGCGGGCCAGCCTGGGGGATAGAGGGCGCCTCCTTGGCTGTCAATACAGGCGGGCCCGATCGCCCCACCTTCGCCGATCACACCGCCAGACGCGCACGCTGGGAGAGCGCTGAGCTCGCCGAAGAAGCGACGCGCGCTGTCCGCGAAGAGGACCAGGTCGGGGATCCCTGTGGCGATGACGAGGGTGGCTGCATAGCCGCCGACAGCGCTGATCTCGGCCGCTGGCGTGACGCTGGTACGGCAGGAGGGCTGACGCTGGCGGCCGAGCGGGGAGATGTAGTCGCTGAGCGGGGTGCCAGCGCCTGAGGTGACGACACAGCGGCGCGGCGAGTCGGTGAAAAAGACCGCGCCTGGTGGGGGCGCGAGGCATGCGTCGAGGACGATCTGCGTGGGTTGGAGGGCGCTGCGAACACGATCGGCGTCGAAGCGGAGGCCGAGGAAGTCGCAGTCTTCTTCGCCAGCGAGGCAGGTGTCGGTGACCTCTTTGCCGAGGAGTTGGCCGGGAAACTGGATCGGGAGGAACGCGCGGCCCTGGTCGGCCAACGCGGCCTCCGAGCCGGGATACTGGCGATAGAAGGAGACGCTGGCGCCCTCGGGCGCGTCGGTGAGGCGCACGGCCATCGTCCGAAGGAGGTTGCCGCCGAGGATCGCTCCGACGTGGGTGTTGGCGCGATCGTCTCCGACCCGCCAGTCCCAAGAGCCCGCTGCGTCTGGGACCCGGGCGAGCGGGAGCTCGCTGAAGCGGAAGCGGGTGACGGCTGCCGCGAGCGCCGGGGCGCCAGGGTCGCTGGCGAGGGCGCCAGCGGCTGCCCGCACCTCGAGGCATCCACGATCGATCGAGGTGGCGTCTCCGCCGTAGGCGAGCGCAGTCACGGGCGAGAGGCTGTCGATGACGACTGGGAGGCAGGCTCCGGCGGGGCAATCGCTCGGTGGTCCGTCGCAAAGGGACGGGCATCCGCCTGGTTCGCCGATGCCAGCGCAGGTGTCGGGGACGATGAGCAGTCGTGGCAGGGGCGATGCGTCGCCGCTAGCGAGGGCGATGGGCCGGCCGAATTCGCCTTCAGCTTCAATGGTGTCGCTCGCGCACGCGAGAGCCACGAGGCCGAGCGCGAGCGCTGACGACGTGGCTCTTGAGATCAACTCGCTGCGCACGCCGGCCCCAACGAGGAGCTTGCCAGGATCACTTCGCCTTGGCCAGATCGGTCTTGGCCGGGACGGTCGCGGGCGGGTCGGACTTGGCGAGCTCGGTGAGCTTGGCCTCGAGGCGCCTGATGAGCTCGTCGATGCCCTGATCGCGGAGGATCTTGTTGAACTCAAACTTGTAGTTCTTCGCGAGGCTGACGCCCTCGGTGACGATGTCCTGGACCTTCCAGCGATCGCCGACTTTGTGCATCACGTAGACGACCTCGATCATCTCCTCGACGCCGTTCTTGTTGTGCTTGATCTGGGTGTTGACGCGGGTGGACAGCGGGCGCTTGTCCTCACCGACGTAGTTCAGGTCGTACTTTTTGTCGGTGCGGAGCCGCTTGAGGTAGTTCTCGCGGATGAGCTTGGTGAGGAGCTGCTCAAACTCCGCGCAGCGCGGCTCGCAGCGGTTGGGGTAGCGAATCGCGCCGCCGAGAGAGGTTTCGACGAGGGCGCGGTAGTCGAGGAGCTCATCGACCTCCGCTTGTAGCTTGGCGTCGCTGTCGGGCTCCTGGGTGAGCTGCACGACCCGGTTGTGGCGGGCCTTGAAGGTGTCCAGCGCGCCCTCGGCGGCCTGAGCGGTGGCAGGGTCTGCGAAGGAAGTGACAGATGCGAGGAGGAGGCCGGCGACGAAAGAACGTGCGAAGTTCATGATTCCTCTGGATAAGGCGCTCAGACGCGCTAGCTGGCGGGGTATTCACCGCGCAGCAGCGCTCAGGTGTTGGCCCACCGCCCGGGACAAATTCGCGAGGGCGACGTTGTGGGCCATGATCGCCTGAAAATGCTTGAACCGCCACTCTGCCCAGCGTGTGAGCGCCCGCTGGAGCTCCTTGAGGTCGCCCCCTCCGACGGTCTCCTTGACTTGGAGATCGACGACGAGCTGCTTGGATCTCTTGCTGGCCTGCTCGGTGAGGGTGATGCTCCGCTGCGCTTGAAGGAGCTCGCGGTAGGCCTTTTCGACCTCGAGGCCGAGGAGCAAGAGCGCTGCCTCACGCTGGTGTTCGGCGGAGCGGCGTTCGGCCCGCGCTTTGCGCAACCGAAAGGCGTAGTTGTGGAAGTCGAGGTTCCACGAGGCGCCGAGGGCGGCCATGATCCGCGAGTAGTTGTAGCGATCGTTGTAGTAGAGGGCGCGCATCGCCGGATCGGCGGCGTTGGAGTACGCGAACTGCGCCGATACCAAAATGCCGATGTCCGGCAAAAATTGCGCGCGAGCGAGGCGCTCAGCGGCCCTGCGTAGCTCGACCGCAGCGCCCGCCATCTTGGCCTCGGGGCGCCGTTCGGCGGCTAGTTCTCGATAATAATCGATGGTGCGTAGGCCCCCTTGGATCTGGTCTGGGGACGGGTTGTTCTCGGCGATGTCGAAGCCGGGGGGCGCGGCCTCCCCGGCGATCGCCCACAAGGCGGCCAGCGCGAGCGCTTCGACCTTGCGCGCCTCGAGCAGCCGCTCTTCGATCTCGAGCTCGCCGAGCTCGATCCGGAGGATGTCGGCGGGATCGCGGTCGGGGTTCTCGGCGTCCTCAGCGCCCTCGACGAGGCCGAGCTCGCGCTCGACGGTCTCACGGGCGTCGCCGATCACTTGCCACGCTTCCTCGAGGATCCGCACAGATGAGCGGGCGAGCAGCAAGGTCGCGTGGGCTTGGTGTACGCGTAGGGCGGTCTCTTGGCGGAGGCGCTCGCGGTTGAGCTCGGCGAGCGCGACGCCCTGGGCGGCCATCTGCTTGACGCTCTTGATCTTTCCGAAGGTGTAGAGGGGGACGGTGAAGTCCGCGTTGAAGCGGAGCGTGACGCCGGCCGCGGCGAGCTGATCGAAGTACCCGCGGATCGTGTCGATGTCGACGCCGCCGCGGGGACGGCAGTACTGGAAGTCTTCCATGCGGGTCGCGCTTGTCTGGGGATCGACGAGCGCGACCTGAAGATCCTCGCACTGGGTAGAGACTCCAGGGGCGAGGGCCGTGACTGTGCGGATCGTTGGCACCCAGGCGAAGCGGGCCTGCTGGAGCACCGCCTGCATCGCCTCGATATCGGCGCTCGCGGCCTCGACGAGCGGGTTCTGGAGGCCATAGGCGAGGATCTGCTCGCGTGTGATCTGAGCGACGCCAGGCGGACGCGGTCCGTAGGGATCGAGGCGGGGCGCCGGTGGGAGGGCAAAGACCGCGGGGACTTCGCGCTGCGCCGCCTCTTCGGCGTCCTCGCGGGCGGCTAATGAGGCGGCGAGCGGCGTTCTCGACCTCGACGGCGAGGCAGTTGCCGGCGCGGCGAGGCCGAGCGCGAGCAAGAGTGTGCACGTCTCCGTCCAGCGAGCCACGGGTAACCCCTAACCGCTATGAGGTCGGCGATCAAGCGCGACCGCCGGTTGCAGGGGGCGCGGGGGCTTGCCATGGTTCCCCCCGTGCAAGATGGCGCGTCATACTTCCCTCTCCAGGAGATCCCCGCTCAGGCGCGCGTGGTCGTTGATGTCGGCGGGCTTGACTCGCTGCGCTTCTTGCAAGGCCTGTTGTCGGCGGACGTGAGCGCGGTCGCCCCCGGTGAGGCCCGCGCGGCTGCCTTACTCACGGTTAAGGGGAAGATCATCAGCGAGGTGATCGTGCTGCGGCGGCTCGATGGTGGGGTGCGATTGGCGATCCCCGCGGATACGGCTGGAGTCGTGCTGGCGGATCTTGAGCGCCACGTCATCATGGATGACGTGACTTTGGCCGCGGATCCGCGGCTTCGCGCGGCCTTGGTGTGGCCAGGTGGCGCCGGCGGCGAGGGGATCGAGGCGTTCTCGACGACACATCCGGCCCCTGGGGCGTTGTGGGTGGGCGATGAGGAGGCGTTGGCGAGCGCCTCGGCAGGGCTAGTACGGGCAGATTCGGGCGCCTTTGAGGCGCATCGGCTGCAAGCGGGGGCGCCGGCTTGGCGGAGGGAGATCGAAGACGGTTGTTTTCCGCCTGAGGTCGGCTTTGTCGGGGCGGTGAGCTACGAGAAGGGCTGCTTTCGTGGACAAGAGCCGCTAGCGCGGATCCACGCGCGAGGGCAAGTGAATCGGGTGATGGTGCGAGTTCGCGCGGCCGCCGTGCCCGTTGGTGACGCGCCGGTGCTGCTCAGCTCCGAGGGGCGGCCAGAGGCAGGGCGCTGGACTTCATGGCTACCAGACGGCGATGGAGGGGCGCACGGGCTCGCGATCGTGCACCGCTCCGTGGCCGTGCCGGGGGTGCGGCTGCAGGGCGGGGCGCTGGCGGTTGAAGTGATGTCGGGGCCGATCGGGGACGATGCGGGCACCGCTGGGCGCCATGAGGCCGCGACGGTGACCCTCGGGCGTCGCGGCTGACGCCTGAATGTCGCGCGATACTAGAACTGGAGGGTGAGCCGGGGCTTGATGAGCTTCCCGCCGCGACGTTTGGGCTCGAAGCTCGCCTTCTTGAATTGGCGGGCGATGCAGGAGCGGAGCTCGCGCTCGATAGAAGAGTCTCCGACGTAGACCTCGACGATGCCGCCTGTGGGCTCGTTGATCTCGACCTTGACGCGGACGCGAAGGCCCCGCGGGGCGAGGGCGCGGCACTCGCGGAGGGCGAGGTCTTCAGGCCTCGGGCTGGTGGTCGTGAGGGTGGCGACTCCGAGGAAGTCACGGTTGACAGAGGGGGGCGGCGAGACGTCCGGGCCGGGCTGACGAGCGCGATCGGGGGGCTGTGGAGCGGCTGCTGCGGCGAGATCTTCGACGTGGGGCGGGAGAGCGTCGCTGGGCAGCTCGGCTGTGATGGGTTGATCGTGCGCACGCGCTAGGGGAGATGCATCAGCCACGGCCGGCTCTGGCTGCGGTTCGCCGGTCGGTATGACGATATAGAGGAGTATCGGCAGGAGCATGGCGGCGGTCGCCAAGGCGATGACGCGTGGGCTGAGGTGGGCGCCGTTGCGGCGGCGGTTGCGGCGGCGCCCGCTCTGCTGCGTACGTCGACGGGCGAAGTAACGGGCAGCGGCGAGGCGCGCCTTGCCGAACGCGTGTGAGGCTGCAGAGGCAGCGGCGGAGGCTGACGTCGCTGCGGCAGTGGCCGCTTGAGAGGAGGCGGCGACGAGGCGAGGCGAGAGCAGGCGGCGGTTGGGCCGCGGCGAGGCTTCTGGCGGCGGCTCTACGCCGGGCGGTAGGGTCGCTTCGTCCGTGGCTGCGGGGATCGGCTCGGTGATCGCGCGCGATGCCGGACCTTGGGGGCGCTCTGGCGGGGCCTCTTGGGCGGATGGCTGCGGAGAATGATGACGGGCCGCGACTCGCTCCGCGGCGAGGCGAGCGAGCGACGTTCGCGCGAGGGTGGCGTCTGATTCTGGTTCGAGGGGCTTCGCCGGCTCCGCCGCGATCGGGAGCGGTGCGGTCAGCGGTTTCGCCTCGACGGCCTCACTCCAGAGGGGCCTCGGCGGCTCTACGGATCTCGGCAGCTGCGGCGCCGCAGTCAGAGGCTGGACGGCGCGACGAGGGGGATCTTCGGCCGGGAGTTGGACGTGGGCGTCGAAGAATTCGGCGAGGGTGTGGTTCGATGGGGCGCGCTCTGCGGGTTGATCGTGCGGTGGGGTTGCTGCGGCAGGGATCTCGTCGTCGAGGTCGAAGCGGAAGCGGAGCGGGCCGGGAGCGCGCGGCGCCAGAGCTGGATCGAGGGTGTTGCTGGTGGGTACAGGCGTGCGAGGTGCTGACGTCGCCACGAAGTGCTGGCGGTGCTCGTCTGCGGCGCGCTGGAAGCGCTCTCGCAGCGTGGCGGCGTCGCCAGCAGGATCCGCGTTGCCGGGATCGGCGGAGACGACTTCGTTGCCGGTTTCGGCAGCGGTGCTCGTGCTGTCGTGTGTTGCCGCTTCTTGTTCCGCGAAGAGGTCATCGAGGTCGTCAAGATCGTCGGTCACGAGGTTGCTGCGACGCTCGGATGTCGCCATGGGATCGCGGAAGAAAGGGGCGGGGCGGAGCGGAGTCTCTCGCTCTGCGATGGGCCCCTTGGGGGGCCGGCCCGCAGGTTGGCCGCGGGCAAACGCCTCAGTGAGCGCGGGCTCCGTGCGCGCGGCTACGGCGACGCGGGGCGGCTCGGCAGCGGCGGGCTCGTTGGGCGCTGGGTCAGCAGCGCGAGGCGGTCCGGCAACGGGGCCTTCAACGGCGGGCTCGTGGCGAGGATGGAGGTCGGCGGTGGATGTGGTCGTTGGTGCGGCAGAGATCGGCTGATCAGAGGCGGTGACCGGTGCGGCATCGCTGGAGCGCGGACCAGGACGGATCGCGGCGAGTAGGGCGAGGATGGTCGCGACATCGCGGCTAGGGATCTCAAGGGCGCATGGAGCGCCACGTCGGAGCGGCAGCTTGAGCTGCACCCCCCAGCCCTCAGCGAGCAGCATGGCCCGCTCGACAGGGTGGAGGTCGAGCGGGCGGAAGGAGTCCCGGGCGGACGCGCGGGTCAGCACGTTCAATTCGCCGTCGTGGACGAGCAGGTGGGTCTCGCCGAGCAGACCGTCGGGGCCGCCGCGCAGGGGGATGTGGTGCGAGACCCGGGACGGATCAGTCCCTTGGGGCAGGCTCGCGACTAGCTCACCGGGCAGCGGGCGTGAATCCATGGCGGGCAGATTGTAGCGGAGGCGACCGGTCAGGGCGGGTCTTTGTCGGCGATCGCTCGTCGCTCGTCGCCCGCGATGTGGCCGTCGGAGTGCGCTGAGGGACGCCACATCTTCGCCTGACCGTTCGGACTGGTGGGGGCAATTTCTGGAGAATTCGGCCGTTCCGGGGCCATGTGCCGACGGTGGGCGCTTGTTGACCTTCGAGATCGATCCATGGAGCTCCAGTCACTGAGATCGGCTCACTGAGATCGGCTCGCTGAGATCGGCTCACTGAGATCGGCTCACTGAGATCGGCTCACTGAGATCGGCTCACTGCGGTCGATCCGCGGAGCGCAGCCTGTGGCGGCCAGAGCGCCGGATCAGAGGCCGGGCGGATTCGCTCGATGCCAGCCGCCGAACGACTCTTCAAGGGCGCTGGCGACGGCGACCGTGAGGTGATCGTCGCCGCGGCGGCCGATCACTTGAACCGCGACGGGGAGGCCGTGGCGATCACGGGCGATCGGGAGGGTCGTGGAGGGCAGCTCGAGGACGTTGAAGAGGCCCGTGCAGACGAAGTCGAGGGGGGTGAACATGGGCCCGTAGTGGCGAGGTGCGGGGCGTGTGTAGGGAGGATGAAGGAGGACGCCGCGCGGGCCTAAGATCTGCTCGAGCTCGGCTCGGAGGGCGCGCCCGGCGGCGACCATTTGGTCGACCTTGCCTGGGACTAACTTCGTGAGCTTCTCGGCGGCGACGACGGCGAGGGCCGGGAAGGTGTGGTGCGAGCGGCCGAGGAGGAGCTTGAAGATCTCTCGGCCGACCCGGAGAGGGGCGCCGTCGCCGAGGATGTCGCCGTAGCTGGGGCCGCCTGCGCTCGACATCATCGCGCTCCAGATCATGAAGGCGCGGCGGAGTCGGCGGGGATCGAGCTCGGCGATCGTGGCGCCTCGATCGGCGAGCGCTACGGCGGCGCTGTGCACGGCGCGGCGCATGACAGCGCGGACGCGCGGGCCGTTGGTCTCAACCGGATAGACGACGACGTCGCGGAGATCGACGGCGCCAGGATCGCCGAGATCGAAGGGGCGCGTGACCGGGTCGACGCCGTCAGGGCCGCTGATCACGCGGAGGATCGGCATGATGTCGGCGCAGCGGCGGGCGAGGGGGCCGCAGACGAGGTAGGCGCTGAGATCCCCCTCCGCGCGCGGCCAGAAGCCGGTGTTGGGGACGAGGCGGCCGCTCGGCTTGTGACCGACGACGCCGCAGAAGGCGGCTGGGATCCGGATCGATCCGCCGACGTCGGCGCCGAGGGCGAAGGGGACGCCGCCGGCGGCGACGATCGCTCCGTCTCCGCCGCTCGATCCGCCGCTGGTGCGCCGGAGATCCCACGGGTTGCGGGTTCGGCCGTAGATGTCGTTGTAAGTCTCCATCCAGAGGCCGCCCTCCGGCACGTTGGTCGTGCCGACGAGGATCGCTCCGGCGGCGCGGAGGCGGCGGATGGTCTCTGCGTCGCTGTCCGCGCGGACATGGCGCCGAGACCAGATCCCGCCGCTCAGCGGCATGCCCGCGGCGGCGATGTACTCCTTGGCGGTGAAGGGGATCCCGAGCAGGGGGGGGAGCGCGGCGGGATCTTCGGCGCTGGCGATGCGGGCCTCGGCGGCGCGCGCTTCGTCCCGGGCGGCGGCGTAGCGCTCAGCGATGACGGCGTTGATGAGCGGGTTGACGGCCTCGATCCTGCGGATGTGGGCGTCGACGAGCTCGACCGGGGAGAGGGTCCGTGCGCGGAGGCGACGCCCGAGCTCCGCGATGGAGGCGTCGATGAGTGGGCTGTCGTCAGACACCGGCTGAATCTAGATCGACCTGGGGCTGACCGCTCAGGAGATCGCGCGGCGGGGAGGTGAGAGGATCGAGTCCCCCCCGTTCCCGGCCAGCGGGCCCCTGTGGTAGAGGGTGGCGATGTCCGGCCACAGCAAATGGTCCACGATTAAGCGCAAGAAGGCGCTCGTCGACGCGAAGAAGGGCAAGATCTTCACGAAGATCGCCCGCGAGATCATGGTCGCGGCGAAGGAAGGCGGCGCTGATCCCTCCGGGAATCCGCGCCTGCGCCTCGCGTTGGTCCAGGCGCGCGCCGCGAACATGCCGCGGGAGAACCAAGAGCGGGCGATCAAAAAAGGCACCGGGGACGGCGGTACCGTGACCTTTGAGGGGTTCGTGTACGAGGGGCGCGGGCCCCAGGGATCGAGCTTCTTGATCGAGGGGCTGACCGACAACCGCAACCGGACGGTCGCAGAGATCCGGATGATCTTGAGCAAGGGCGGCGGTGAGATGGTGACGAGCGGGGCGATCTCGTGGATGTTCGATCGCCGCGGGGTGATCGAGATCGCGAAGGAGGCGATCGCGGAGGACGCGCTGATGGAGCGGGCGCTGGGGGCCGGGGCGGAGGATATCCAGGACTGGGGCGGCTCGTGGGGGGTGCTCTGCGCGCCTACGGACTTCGCGGCGGTGCAGGGCGAGCTGAGTGATCTCGAGCCGACCGCCGGGATCCGCTACTTGATCAAGCCGGAGAACGAGCGCGAGATCGAGGGGGCAGCGGCGATCTCCGTGGCGAAGCTGTGGTCGATCCTCGACGAACACGATGACGTGCAGGCTTGCTACTGCAACGCGAGCCTGCCGGACGAGGTGATGGAGGAGTACGGGCCCTGAGGGTGCTTGGGATCGATCCGGGGACCCGGTTGGTCGGCTACGGGGTGGTCGACCACGCGGGGCCGACGATCACCTACGTTGAATGCGGCGTGCTGAAGATCTCGACGGAGCAGGCGATGGCGCGTCGGCTCCGCCAGATCGCGGACGGGATCGCGGAGGTGATCCGGGAGCTCTCTCCCGGGGTGATGGCGCTCGAGGCGGCGTTTCACGGGGTGAACGCTTCGTCGGCGTTGAAGCTGGGGCAGGCGCGTGGGGCGATCATGGTGGTCGCGGCGGTCCATGATCTGGCGGTGTTTGAGTACCCGCCGGCGATGGTGAAGAAGGCGGTGGTGGGGCACGGCCGGGCGACGAAGGAGGAGATCGCGGCCCGGGTGCAGCTGCTCTGTCACCTGCGTCGACCGCCGACGGCCGACGCCGCCGATGCGCTGGCGATCGCGATCTGCCACGGGCACACTGGGCCGGCCCGAGGCGGGCAGGAGCGGCGATGATCGGATGGCTCTCGGGCAAGGTGCTGCACCGCGACTCTCGCGGTGGATCGGTGGTGTTGGATGTCGGCGGGGTGGGCTACGAGGTGCGGGTGTCGATCCAGACGCTGGCCGCGGTGGGTGAGCCGGGTAGCGGCTGCTCGCTGTGGATCTACACGCACGTGCGGGAAGACGCGCTGGCGCTGTTCGGCTTCTCGTCGCCGGCCGAGAAGGAGCTGTTCTTGCTCCTACTCGATGTCCCCAAGGTCGGGCCGAAGAACGCGATGGCGGTGCTCGGGGGGCTGCCGCTGGGGGAGCTGGCGCGGTCGCTGGCGAGCGGCGAGCACGGCACGCTGCAGAAGATCCCAGGGATCGGCAAGAAGACAGCGGAGCAGATCGTGCTGTCGCTCAAGGACAAGGTGCAGGCGCTGGCGGCGCTGTATCCGGAGGCGGGCGTCGCGGCCGCGTCTCCGGCGCCCGTGAGCGAGGACGAGGGGATCGTGGGGGAGGCGAAGATGGTGCTGGAGGGGCTGGGTTGGCGCGCCCGCGAGGTGGACGCGGCGCTGGCGAAGGTGTCGAGCGGGGACGGAAAGGCGCCGTCGATCGATGAGCTGGTGCGGCGCGCGTTGGCCCAGCTGATGGAGCGTTAGGCGGCCTCAGTTGCCGCCGCCGCGGTGATGATGGAGCGCCGCGAGCGGTGAGGGGAGCGTGACGCGGAGCTCGATCCCCGAGGCGGCGAAGCTGACGGGTTGGGCGCTGACCTCAGCGACCGCTGCGCGGATGAGCGGGAGCCCGCGGCCGATCTGCTCGATGAGACCGAGGCCGCGGGCGACGGCTGCGAGCAGGGGGTTGCGGGGGAGCGATAGGCTGCCGTGCTGCGCGAGCTCGTCGAGAGGGAGCGGGGCGGGGAGGCCGCCTGGGCTCGAGATCTCGAGTCGATCATCGAAGATCCGGAGGCCGATCCGGCCGCTGAGGCGGAGATCGCGGTGAACGAGGGCGTTGGTGAGGGCCTCTCGCACGGCCTCTTCGGGGTATTCGAGGCGGAGCTCGCCCGGCCGCAGGAGGTCGGGCACAGCGCGTGTGTGCGCACGGACGAAGGCGAGCGCTTGGCCGAGCAGGGCGCGAAGATCTCCCTCGAGATCGCCGCGGGCGGTGATCGGATCGGCGAGGCTCTTGCCGGCGATCCGGACGGCGCTGAGGCCCCACTCCGGGCGGTGAAGTTGAGGCAATGTCCCAAAGGACATGAGCCCAGCGATCGATGGTTGCGGGCCGCCGCTGACGGCGACGAGCAGGCCGACGCGGGTGGCGAGCTGTTCGGCGCCGAGGCTCGCGGCGAGATTGGGCGCGCGCTGGCGGAGATAGGCGGCGAGGGCGTCGAGATCGAGGTCTTCAAGGGTGGCGCCGGGGACGGCGCTGCGCTCAAACCCGATCGGTGCGGGGGCGATGAGTGCCACGGTGAGGCTTCGGTCCAGTAGGGTAGCGCGAGCAAGGGGCGCGTGGAGGGTCGTCCTGTGCCACGCGGTGGGGGTGGAGAACCCCAGCTTGAGAAAAAGTAGCGGGGCTGCTCTCGTTCGTGGGAGGAAATTTGTGTTAGGGTCCCTTCCGCTCGAGGTCCAGAAATGATGCGATCTACGCTCCGAATGCTCACCCTCATCGCTCTTTCGACCGCCTTCCTTGGCTGTAAGTCCAAGGGAGACTCCGGCTTCGCCCCGTGTGACAACGACTACACCCTCCGTGATAAGCGCTGCGTGCTCAAGACCGTCGCTGACTTCGACGCGTGCACGTCCGCGGGGGGCGTCGATTCGACGACGGCGCACCAGATCGCGGGGCGCCTAGGCCTGAAGTTCTATGGCCAGGATATGGGCCTGACGCAGGACGCGCGGCAGAAGGGCAAGCTCTTCACCAGCATCTATCCGCAGCAGTGCAACAACCTGAAGAATGTCTGGGGCTGCTACCAGACGGCGACTCGCTCGGCGGATCCGTCGACAGAGCCGCTCTGCCAGTGAGTCGCGCCGCCGGTCGCGGCTCTATGCCGATCCTCGTCGTGGGAGCGTGAGCCCTTCGGCGAGGAGGGTCGTCCAGCCAGCGATGAGGCAGACCCCACCGATCGGGGTCACCGCGCCCAGGGCGCGTGGGGCGCCTAGCGCGACGGCGTAGAGGGTCCCGGAGAAGATCAGGACGCCGACGCAGAAGAGCGCGAGGGTGATCGACCTCCGCGAGCGGGGCTCGCTGAGCGTCCAGATCCCGAGGGTGAGGATCACGACGGCGTGTACTTGTTGGTAGTGCGCTGCGGTCTGCCAGATCTCGAGGGACCGCGCGTCGATGGCGCCGCGCAGGGCGTGGGCGCCGAAGGCCCCTGCGGCGACGCCAAGGGCGCCGAAGAGGGCGCCGAGGATGATTCCAAGGCGGCCGCTCATCGCGCCTCCAAGATCGGCCGAGAGATCAACTGACGCTCGATCCAGGGGCGAAAGGGCTCTTCGACGCCGTCAGGTCGGCGGACCAGGTAACGATCGTCGCCGAAGAAGGAGCCCGTGGCGATCTCGCGGAGCCATTGGTCGAGATCGTCGATGTCGCGGCCGAGCCAGAGGGTCTTGGTGGTGAGCATGTTCGCGAAGTCGTGGCCGCTGTAGCGGCGCGGCGGCTTGTTCGGGCCGCGGTGGACCAGGAAGAAGAAGTCGCTCGCGGCGACAATATCGAGGGCGCGGGCGATCGGCGGGGCGAGGGCGTTGCGGCCGCCTCGAGACTTCTCGACCTCGCGCTGGTTGAAGCGATCCGCGCGCTCACCCTGGCTCGTGATGATCGATTGGAGGCGCGGTTGCAGGGCGTCGGGGTCACAGGCGCACGTGAGGCAGAGGAGGATCAACGCGCGGCCTCGCACCTGCGAGCTAGCCATGCTGGTAGGCTACCACGCTCTGTGGTGGAGCGCGGCGACGGTGATCTCTTCGAGCAGGCGTGGCGGCGTGATCCGTCGCAGGTGCCGTTGGCGGAGCGCATGCGTCCGCGAGTCCTGGAGGAGGTGGTCGGGCAGCCGCACTTGATCGGCCCCGGTCGTCTGCTCGAGCGGCTGCTACGCCATGGCCGGGCGCCGAGCATGATCCTGTGGGGGCCGCCTGGGGTCGGTAAGACGACGCTCGCGCGGTTGATCGCGGAGCGATCGAGGGCGGCGATGGTGGCGTTGTCGGCGACGCAGTCGGGGGTGCGAGAGATCCGGGACGCGGTGGAGAAGGCGGCGCAGCGGCGGGCGTATGAGGGGCGCGGGACGACGCTGTTCATCGATGAGATCCATCGCTTCAACAAAGGGCAGCAAGACGCGCTGCTGCCCCATGTAGAGGCGGGGGTGGTGAGCCTGCTCGGGGCGACGACGGAGAACCCGAGCTTTGAGGTGAACGCGGCGCTGTTGAGCCGGGCGCGGGTGATCCAGCTGCAAGAGCTGGGGATCGAGGATCTGGTGGGGCTGCTGCGGCGCGCGCTCTCAGATCGTGAGCGCGGGCTGGGTGCGCGCGAGCTGAGCGCGGAGGACGGGCTGCTCGCGGTGATCGCTCACGCGGCGCAAGGGGACGCGCGGCGGGCGTTGGGGGCGATCGAGGTGGCCGCGGATCTCTGCCCTGAAGAGGCGAGCGTGTTGACGCCCGAGGTGGTCGCGCAGGCGCTAGGCAAGCGGACGCTGCGCTACGACAAGGCGGGAGAGGAGCACTACAACGTCGTCTCGGCGTTCATCAAGAGCATGCGGGCGAGCGACGCCGACGCGGCGGTGTATTGGCTCGCGCGCATGCTCGAGGCCGGCGAAGACGTGGACTTCGTGGCGCGGCGGATCTTGATCTTCGCGAGCGAGGACGTCGGGAACGCCGATCCGCAGGCGCTCGTGGTCGCGCAGGCGGCGGCGAGCGCTGCCCATCAGGTGGGCATGCCTGAGGCGTCGTTGACGCTGACGCAGGCGACGATCTATCTGGCGCTGGCGCCGAAGAGCAACGCAGCGCTGCGCGCGTACGCGGCGGCGCGTCGCGACGTCGTCCGGCATGGCAGCTTGCCGGTGCCGCTGGTGGTGCGCAACGCGGTGACGGGGCTGATGAAGGAGGCGCGCTACGGGGTCGGCTACAAGTACCCGCATGACTTCGCCGGGGGGATCGTGCCGGGCCAGGCGTCCTATTTGCCGGAGCGGCTGCACGGGCAGCGCTACGCAGAGGTCGGGGCGCTGGGCTGGGAGGCGGCGGCGGCGCGGCAGATCGCGGCGCTGCGGGGGGAGCGGGAGGTCGTGGAGGAGGAGTGAGTCGGTGATCGGCGGTCGAGAGCGGACGCGCGATCGTGATCGTGGGCTGGCGGTGATCTCGCGGGGAAATCGAGCTAGAAGAGCGGTCTATGGTGCGCCTCAGCGTGAACGTGAATAAGGTCGCGACCCTGCGCAATTCGCGGGGTGGCGGGGTCCCTAGCGTGCTCGAGGCGGTAGATGTGTGTGTCGCCGCGGGGGTGCGAGGGATCACGGTGCACCCGCGAGGGGACGAGCGCCACATCCGGGCGAGCGACGTCGAGGCGATCGCTGCTGCGTTGGCGGGGCGCCGCGGCGAGGTCGAGCTGAACATTGAGGGTGATCCACGACCTGACCTTATAGACATGGTCCTGAGGCACAGGCCGGATCAGTGCACCTTGGTGCCGGTGCTGCCGGGCGAGATCACGAGCCAAGCCGGGTGGCCGCCGGGCAGCTCGACGGCGGTGATGAGCGGGCTGGTGCGCCGGCTCCGAGCGGAGGGGGTGCGGGTGTCGCTCTTCGTCGATCCTGATCCGGCGGCGATCGCGTGGGCAGCGGCGAGCGGGGCCGATCGCGTGGAGCTGTACACGGAGCCGTTCGCGCGGGCGTTCGAGCGCGGGCCGGCCGCCGCGCAGGCGAGCTTTGAGCGCTACGCGGCGGCGGCGCGGCTGGCCCATGAGTCAGGTCTTGGGATCAACGCGGGGCACGATCTGGACCTGGCGAACCTGCGCCTCTTCCGCGCGCTGCCGTTCCTGGATGAGGTGTCGATCGGCCACGCGCTGATCAGCCGAGCGCTCTTCGTGGGGCTGGCGACGGTGTGCAGCGAGTACCTGGCGGCCTTGGCAGCGGCCTAAGGTGGGGTCTTGCGGGTGAGCTCGTCGAGCAGGCCTCGTACACGCTCTTGGTCGCGGAGCTTGCCGGGCACGAGCTCGAGGTAGCGCTGGTAGTGGTCGCGGGCCGCCCCTAGCTCGCCGCGCTCGCGCTCGATGTCGCCGAGCATGCGATGGATCTCGCCGATGTCTGGGGCGAGGGCGAGGGCGAGCTTGGCGGAGGTGAGCGCCTTGTCAGTGAGGCCTTGAGCGAGCAGGCTCTGGGCGTGGGCGAGGGCGTCGACGGCCTGCTGGAAGTCGCTGAATTCTTCGGAGTGGAGGAGACGATCGGGGGCGATGTCGTCGAGCGGGGCAGGGCGGCTGCCTTGACGCATCAAGAGGTAGCGGAGGTCGTATGCGCGAAAACGCCCGAGCGCCGAGGGCGGCTCGGCGACCCAGAGCACCATCGCGGTGGCGTCGACGACGACTGCTTGGGCGAGCTGGAGGTGATCGAGGGCGTTGCGGTTGCCGAGGCCGAGCTCGACGTCGCCTCGGCCTCGACGGTCACGGAGGAGGTCGACGGCGCGCTGCGGATCGAGCGGGCTGAGCTCGACGAGGCGCTCTTGGAGGCGCTCGTAGCGGTAGCCGCTGGCGGTGTAGCGGCGCAGGCGATCGTTCTGCGCGTCGCGGTCGAATGGCTCGCGGAGGAGGTGGCCGGTGGCCCAGACGAGCGGGCTGTCTTCGCCGCGTAGCGGCCGGCGATCTTCTTTTTTTGCGCGCGGGGAGAGCTCGATGACCGCGGCTTTGCGCTGGATCCCGTCGCCGACGAGCACGGCGCCAGAGGTGCGTAGCGGGGCGGCGCGGAGGATCTCGAGGGCGTGCTCGAGCGTGTCCGCCTCCTCCATCACTTGCCGGAGGACCAGCGCGAGCGGGGCGCCTCCTTCGGGGGGGTCGTCGGTGCGCGTGGGGTTGAGAGCGACGAAGATGCCGCGGGCGTTGATCCCCGTGACGACGCCGAGCAGCCCGGGCCACCCGACAGAGACGTAGGGGTAGCGGCCGTCGGGGTAATAGAATGCGACGATTCGATCGAGCTCGAACGAGCGGCCGAGATCGACGGCGAAGGAGCGGCCGATGATCAGGTTGCCGGCGGAGGTGGCGCCCTTGGGGCGAGGCGCAGCAGCGAAGACGACGCCCTCGAGCAGGACATCTTCGAGGCGGGCGGCGAGCTCCTGGAAGGACTGGTAGAGGAAGAGGCGGTGGTAGGCGGTGAAACGATCGCTGGCGGCCTCTGGGAGGGCCTGCGCGTAGGCGATCAGCTCGGTGCGGGTCGGCTCAGGGAGCGCGGCGTCGGCGTCGCGTAGATCCCAACGGACGCCGAGCATCGCGGTCCAGGCGTCCCAGTCGCCAGGGAAGCGCTCGCTGAGCAGGGCGCGGAGGCGGGCGTCGAGGCGGTGGAAGAGGCGGGCGGTGAGTTGGCCGTGGGCGTCGCCGATCGCAGCGGGCGACCCGACGAGGTGGAGCTGCCAGAGGCCGCCTTGGCGGGCGAACCATGAGCCGCCGTAGCTGATCCGCCGGCCGCTGCGATCGACCTGCAGATCAGCGGAGGGCACGTCGACGGCGGGCGGCGAGGGCTCGGTGAAGCGCATGTAGCTGCTGTAAAAAATCGCGACGACGAGGGCCAGCACAGCGAACAGCGCGATGAGCGCGCGCAGGACGGCCAGGAGCGTGCGTCCTTCGTTGGGAGGGCCTGCTGCGAAGCGCGCCATCGCCGGGAGCGTGCATTTATACTCCCGCGGCCGCCATGTCACGAACACGTCTGCTCTCGGCTCTGCTCCTGTTGGCCTCGCTCGCGCTCGCTTGCTCGGAGGAGCGGCCTCCAGCGCCGGAGGAGCGGCCCAAGATGGGGGTCGCCGAGGTGGGCTCGACGTCGACGCTGCCGGCGGAGCCGCGCGACGTGATCCTCACCTTCGCGGGCGAACGTGGGCTGTTTAAGGACGTGAAGTCGCCCGCGGAGGTGCCAGAGGAGGCGCGTGGCATGGTCCGCGTGAATATGCTGAGCGGGCCGCAACCGCCGCCTGGCACGCTGTGGGTCGCGAACCTGCGGGCCCCGGCGGCGGACGGCTCTTGGACGTTGACGACGGTGTCGCGCGATGACTTCGAGGAGCTGGCGCTGGGGCTCGGGCGCAGCAGCACGGTCGAGGTGCCGCCGGGGATCGAGCCGCCAGAGGGGGCGCCGACGAGCGGCGAGATCATCGTCTACAAGACCGACTGGTGCGGGGTCTGCAAGAAGCTGACAGCGTACCTCGATCGCAAGGGGATCCCTTACGTCGCGAAGGACATCGAGAAGGATCCGGCGGCGGCGGGGGAGCTGCAGGCGAAGGCGCGCGAGAAGGGGATCCAGACCGGCAGCGTGCCGGTGATCGACGTGCGGGGAGAGCTGATGGTCGGCTTCGATCGCGCGCGGCTGGAGAAGCTGCTCTAAAGGGAAGATGGCCTGAGAGACAGGCTACGGCGGTCACTGCACCGCGCGTAGCTTGGGCAGGAATTCCTCCGGAGGCGTGACGACGCGGAAGGCGAGCGCTGGCGCGGGGATCTTAGCGCCCGCGCGGAGGGCGTCGAAGTGGGCGCTGAGGCCGGCGTCTGAGGCGAAGACGACGACGCCGGGCAGGTTCTCGTCGATGAGCGCGCGGTGGAGCAGGGTCTGATCGGCGTTGGGGCTGCTGACGTCGATCTTGATCCGCTCGAAGCGGCGATCGAGCTCGCGGCTGATCTCCTGCTGCGCGAGGGTTTGCACCTCCATCTCGGTGCAGGGGTTGCACCACTTGGCGCCGAAGTCGACGAGGTAGGGGCGGCCAGCGGCCTCGGCGGCGCGGACGGCGTCCTCGAAGTGGGCGAGGGTCTCGACGCGCCTCCAGTCGGCGGGGGGGACGTAGAGGGCGTTGTTGATGGTGAGCTGGGCGCCGACGACGACGACGGCGATCGCGACGGCCTTGCGGAGCCGCTCGCTGACGCCGCCGTAGAAGCTGAGGTGGATAGCGCCGAGGGCGAGGCCGCCGGCGGTGAGGCCGAGGCCGGCGTAGAGGCCCCAGGTTGGATCAAGGACGATGTCGCGCATGGCCGGCCACAGCGGCGCGAGGAACCACAAGGCCATGACGACGAGGCCGATCCCGAAGAAGCTCTTGACGTACTCCATCCACCTGCCGGGGCGGAAGAGGCTGGCGCCGAGGGCGACCGCGAAGAAGAGCGAGCCCATGCCGAGGGCGTAGGTGAAGAGCAAGGAGCCGCCGTAGACGACGCCGCCGCCCTCGCTGGCGGACTTGGCGATGAAGGCGAGCAGCGAGAGCAAGACGGGGCCGGTGCAGGGCGCAGAGATGAAGCCGCTGACGAGACCCATGAGGAACGCGCCGACGGGGCCGGCGCCGCCGACGGCGTTGAGGCGGGTCTGGAGGGCGACGGGGAGCTGGAGGTCGAAGGCGCCGAACATGCTGGCGGCGAGGGCCAAGAGCAGGGCGGTGATCGGCAAGACGACGATCGGGTCGGCGAGCCAGACGCCGAACTGCGCGCCGCTGAGGGCGACGACCACGCCGAGGGTGGTGTAGAGCGCGGCCATGCCGAGCACGTAGGCGCTGGCGAGCAGCAAGGCGCGCGGCTTGGAGACGCCCTTGGCGCCGAAGACGGCGACCGTGATCGGGATCAGCGGGTAAACACAAGGGGTCAGATCGACGAGCAACCCTTGGCCAAAGGCCCAGAGATAGGTGCCAAAGGCGCCGGCCTCGAGGGCCGGTTGTGCAGCAGCGAGGAGCAGTTGTGGGTGCATGGCGCGGTCGCCTGAGGTTGGCCCGTCAGGCGCGCGCGGGCAAGCTCAGGCGGGCGCGCTCTCGCGGGTGAGGGTCGTAGCGGCTCCGAAGGCCCCGTTGGTGGGGTTCGCCGGGGTCTGGGCGAGGCGGTCACCTTCGAGGGCGAGCTGACCACAGGCCGCGCCGATGTCGTCGCCCCGGGGCGTGCGAATGTAAACGAGCAAGCCGGCGCGCCGACAGCGGTCCATGAAGGCTGCGATGCGCCGGGGCGTCGGGCGCTCGAAGGGGGCGTGGGGGTGCGGGTTGAAGGGGATGACGTTGATCTGCGCGCGCATCCGGCCGATCAAGGCGGCGAGGCGATCGACGTCGGCGTCGCTGTCGTTGACGCCCGCGAGCAAGACGTACTCGAAGGTGAGCAGGCGACGGCGATGCTCAGGGAGGCCGCGTAAGGCGGCGAGCAGGGCGGCGATGTTCCAGCGGGTGTTGATCGGCATGACGCGATCGCGCACCTCGTCGGTGGTGGCGTTGAGGGAGATCGCGAGGCCGATCTCGCGGGTGAGGCCCTCGCGGCCGAAGCGCTCGATCGCGGGGACGAGGCCGGCGCTGGAGATCGTGATCCGACGGCCGGCGATCGCGGCGCCGCGCGGGTGCATGAGCAGGGCGATCGCGCGGATCACTTGGTTGTAATTGTGGAGGGGCTCGCCCATGCCCATGAAGACGAGGTTGGTGATCCGCGGCGACCACGGGCCCTGCGCGTCGCCGCGATCGTCGGCGCTGACGTCGGCGGCGAGCAGATCTTGGGCTTGATAGATCTGATCGAGGATCTCCCAGGTGGCGAGGTTGCGGCGGAAGCCGAGGCTCTGGGTGGCACAGAAGGCGCATGTGAGGGCGCAGCCGGCCTGCGAGGAGACGCAGAGGGTGTAGCCGCGGCCTTCGTTGGGGATCAGCACGCTCTCGATCCGCTGGCCGTCGCTGGTGCGTAGCCGCAGCTTGCGGGTGCCGTCGGCGGCGGGGGCGAGGGCGTCGAGATCGAGGCGGCGCAGGCTGGCGTGCTCGGCGAGGCGCTCGCGCTCGGCGGCGGGGATGTCGGTCATCTGCGCGAAGGTTGTCGCGCGCTTGCCGTGGATCCAGGTGAAGAGCTGATCGGCGCGGTACCTCGGCATGCCGCGCTCGGCGACGAAGTCGGCGAGATCGGCGGCGGCGAGGTCGCGGAGGTTGGGGCGAGGATCCTTAGGGATCGCGGCCGCAGGGGCGCGGATGGCGACGAGGTCAGGCATGGACGGCGCGCCGGTGGTAGCACAAAAGACAAAAAAGGGGCCCTGCGCGCGGCGAGGGCCCTCGTGAGCGGCGCAGGCGCGCCTCGCGGCTAGAGGTCGGCGAGCTCGAGGCCGCTGAAGAAGTAGCCGATCTCGTAGGCGGCGGTGTCGGGGGCGTCCGAGCCGTGGGTAGCGTTGCGCTCGATGCTGGCGCCGAAGGTGCCGCGCAGGGTCTCCTTGGGCGCCTTGGTAGCGTCGGTTGGGCCCATGAGATCGCGCCAGCGCTTGATCGCGTCCTCTCCCTCGAGGACGAGCGCGACGATCGGGCCCTCGCTCATGAAGGTGACGAGGCTGCTGAAGAAGGGCCGCTCACGGTGGACGTGATAGAAGCCCTGAGCTTGCCTTTGGGTCAGGTGGAGGGTCTTGCAGGCGACCAGGCGGAGGCCCGACTCCTGGATCCGAGCGATGATCGCGCCGGTGTGGCCGGCGGCGTAGGCGTCAGGCTTGACGATGGCGAAGGTGCGTTGCATGGCTGATTCTCCGCGCCCAGAGCGGGCGCGGGCGGAAGCTAACAGATGCGGCGGGGCGCCGGTAGCGGCCGCTTGATCTTCACCGCCCGCTGGTTGGATGCGCGTGAGCTTGCCTATACTCCGCGTCAGTGGACGCTCCATCGGTCGGATATCGCACGTGGGTCGGGCTGGCAGCGCTGGTGATCGTGACCGCGGGGCTGTGGGCCGCGCAGGTGGTCGTGTTGCCGTTCTTGCTGGCGATCATGTTGGCGATCATCGCCGCGCCGGGGGTGCTGTGGCTGGAGCGCCGCCGCTTCCCGTCATGGTTGGCCGTGGGCGGGATGATGCTGCTGGTGATGACCTTGCTCGCGGGGATCGGCACGGTGCTGGCGGCCTCGGCGGCGGAGTTCACGACGGCGGTCCCGCGCTACAAAGATCGCCTGGATGAGATGTTGCGCGGGCTGCTGGGGTGGGTGACAGATGAGATGGGCTTTGAGGTCTCGGCGGAGCAGATCTACGGCGGGATCAAGCTCAGCTCGGTGATCGACGCGGTAGGGACCACACTGAACGGGGTGCTGGCGGCGTTGACCAACACGACGTTGGTGCTGCTGACGGTGATCTTCATCTTGCTCGAGGTCACCGAGCTGCCGCGTAAGGTGCGGGCGATCGCCGACGATCCCGCGCGAGCGCTTGGGCGGGCGCGCCAGATGATCGTCGAGGTGCAGCGATACCTGGTGATCAAGACCGTGATCTCAGCGGCGACGGGGATCTTGCTCGGGATCTGGACGGCGATGCTGGGGGTCGATTTCCCGCTCCTGTGGGGTTTTTCGGCGTTCTTGCTCAACTACATCCCGAACATCGGCTCGATCCTGGCTGCAGCGCCGCCGATGCTGGTCGCGCTGGTGCAGCTCGGTCCGGGCTACATGCTGCTGGTCGGGGGCGGGTATGTGGCCGTGAACTTCGTGCTCGGGAACATGGTCGAGCCGCAGTGGCTCGGCCGAAAGATGGGGCTGTCGCCCTTGGTGGTCTTCGTCTCGTTGCTCTTTTGGGGGTGGCTGTGGGGGGCGGTCGGCATGTTGTTGTCGGTGCCGCTGACGATGGTGATCAAGATCTTGTGCGAGCAGAGCGACGGGCTCCGCTGGATCTCGGTGGCGCTGAGCAGCGCGCCAGAGGTCGAGCAGCAGCGGGCTCGGCGCGACGGCGAGAGGGTGAAGGTGGCGGCGGATGAGGCGGCGAAGGCTGCCTCATGGGCGGCAGAGCAGCTCGGCGCGCAGGCCAGTGACGGGGTGCCGGACGAAGCCTCGCAGGTCCGCGCGGACCAAGGTCCATAACGAAGGGGTGTCGATGGGGCGGATCGGCAGGTCGTCGCCGAGGATCCGCTCGAGCTCCTCGGCGGCCTCGTCTCGATCTGGCCCGAGAGGCAGGTTGGCGAAGCGGGCGAAGGCGGCGTCGAAGCGGCGCGAGCAGTAGGCCGTGTAAGAGGCGGGGCTGGCGCAGGTGAAGGGGGCGAGGAAGCTCATCGGGTCGGGGTAGTCGGCGTCATACCGCAGCGCGTAGAGCTGGGCGCTGAGCTGGCCGCTGAGGATCTTGGCGGTGTAGCCGTCGTCGGTGATCACGTCGAGATCGATGCCGAGCGGGCGCAGCGACTCGCGGAGGATCGCCGCCTCTTGCTGGGCGGCTGCGCCGGTGGTGGTCGCGTAGCGGAGGCGGATGCGACGATCACCCAGGTCGGCTCCGGCGAGCAGGGCGCGCGCGAGGGCCTCGTCGCGGGCGGGCAGGGCGAAGGGGTGCAGCGGCGCGCCGGCGGGGAGCAGGGCGCTGGGGACGAGCTGGGTCGCGGCCTCGCCCCAGGCGTCGTTGCGGACGATCTTGAGGTAACGGGCGACGTCGAAGGCGGCGGCGATCGCCTGACGCAGGGCGCGGTGCTCCTCGTCGACGGCGGGATCGGAGCTCTGGCCGATCACGGGATCGTCCATGCGGAAGACCAGGAGCGTGGTCGCGAGCACGGGCGCTCGGCGGAGGTAGGTGCCCGGAGGTAGGGCGTCCGCGCGCGGCTCACCTGCGCGGATGAGCGCGGTGAAATTCGCCTGTCCAGGCGCGAGCGCGGCGATCTGGCCGCGCTGAAAGAGGCGGAGCTCGGTCTCGGGGCTGTCAAAGTGCTCAAAGACCAGGTGTTCAAGGGCAGGTGCGAAGGGACAGGGAGGCGGCGCGCCGGGAGGCGGCGGGTAGGGGCGCTGTCGCGCGGTCCCGGCGCGTCGGAGCGAGGCGGCGCGGGGGGAGGCGCCGCCGGCGCGGTCGAGCTCGTACGGGCCGCTGCCGACGGGGTGCAGGGCCCACGGCGGGTGGGCGTCGTCGCGGCCGTCGTAGTAGCGCACGCACTCGGGGGGGACGATCGCGAGCTGCGGACTGCCGAGGATCGCCAAAAATTCCGGCTGCTGTCGGGTGAGGCGGAGGGTGAGGGTGGCGGCGTCGACGACGTGGATCCCCTCAGGGCGGGGCGGGCGCTCGGCGGGTGGGAGGTCGCGCCAGGCGTCGAGGCCGACGATCCTGCCGGCGAGCAGATCATAGGCGCCAGGCAGACCAGGCTCAGCGTGGCGGAGCAGGGAGTCCGCGAGGTCGGCGGCGATGACGGAGCGGCCGGCACGGGCGCCCTCGGGCGCGTCGAGGCAGGGATCGGGGGCGAAGCGCGGGCCGCTGTCGCCGCTGCGCAGGGTGAGGGTGAGGGTGAGGCCGTCGTCGGTGGGCTGCGGTAGCGCCTCGAGCAGGCCAGGCGTGAGCTTGGGCGGGTCCGCGTACGGATCCCAGTCGACGATGGTGTCGAAGATCTGACCGGTGATCCGTCGGCTCACCGCGTCGACTGCGCGCGCAGGATCAAGGGTGACGATCGGGGTCTCGAGGGGGAGGCGGATCACTTCATCGGCGGTGTGCGCGGATGGCGTCGCAGCCCGATCGGGCGGCGGCGGCGGCGCCCCGCAGGCGGTGAGGGCGAGGTAGAGGGCGATGCAGCCCGCAGCGGCGCTGATCTGGAGGGCGAGGGGGCGAGGCGGCGCGGAGGGGCGGGTGCGGCGCAGCAGCGCGCATCGCGGCGGCTTCATCGGGTAGTCTGCCGCGCTATGGCGACTGATCAGAGCGGCGATGCCGCGGGCGTCTCCGACTTCGCTCACCTCCACCTCCATACCCAGTACAGCCTGCTCGACGGGGCGATCCGAACCAAGGACCTGTGCCGCGTCGTGCAAGAGCGCGGGATGAAGTCGGTCGCGGTCACCGACCACGGCAACATGTTCGGCGCGCTCCAGTTCTACCAGGAGGCTAAGGCGCAGGGCGTGAAGCCGATCTTCGGCTGCGAGGCTTATATCGCTGACGGCGATCGCACGACCAAGGCTGACCGGAAGAACTATCACATCGTGCTCTTGGCGCGGAACGAGGTCGGCTTTCGCAACCTCCAAAAGATGGTCAGCTTCGGCCACATCGACGGGTTCTACTACAACCCTCGGATCGATCGGAAGCTGCTGCGCGAGCACTCGGAGGGGATCATCGGCCTGTCGGCCTGTCTCGGAGGCCACATCTCGCGGCTAGTCAACAGCGGGGACATGGACGCGGCGCGGGAGAAGGTGCTCGAGTACCGCGACATCTTTGAGCCGGGCAGCTACTTCCTCGAGCTCCAGCCGAACGGTATGGAGGCGCAGGAGCGGCTGAACCCGATCCTCGCCGAGCTGGGCGAGTCGTGCGATGTGCCGCTCGTGGCGACCAACGACTGCCACTACGTGAACCGCGAGGAGGCGCACGCGCATGAGGTGCTCATGTGCATGGGCCAGGGGCGCACGCTCGATGACCCCAAGCGGATGAAGCACGATTGCGACGCCTTCTACATCAAGCGCCCGGACGAGATGCAGGGCTACTTTAGCCGCTATCCGCAGGCCTTCGCCAACGCCTGCGAGATCGCGGCGCGCTGCAACGTCGAGCTGAACCTGGGCAAACCGGAGCTGCCAGACTTCAAGCTTCCGCCGGGGGTCGAGGATGATCTGCCCGGCTACCTGCGGCGGGTCGCGAGCGAGGGGCTCGAGGTGCGGCTAGTCGAGCTGCGCGCGCGCGGGTTGAAGCCGCACGAGGATCTCTACCGGCAGCGCCTCGCGTTCGAGCTCGATGTGATCATCAACATGAAGTTCCCGGGGTACTTCTTGATCGTCTGGGACTTCATCCGGCACGCGAAGGTGCACGGGATCCCGGTGGGGCCGGGCCGCGGCTCAGGCGCGGGCTCGCTGGTCGCGTACTCGCTGCGGATCACGGATCTGGATCCGATCCAGTACAACCTGCTCTTTGAGCGCTTCCTGAACCCGGACCGGGTGTCGATGCCAGACTTCGACATCGACTTCTGCATGGACCGTCGCGAGGAGGTGATCCGCTACGTCACCGAGCGCTACGGGAGCGATCACGTCGGTCAGATCGCGACCTTCCACAGCCTGAAGGCGCGCGGCCTGGTGCGCGACGTCTGCCGCGTGAAGGGGCTCAGCGTGGCGGAGGCGAACGAGATCGCGAAGCTGGTCCCCGAGGGGCCGAAGGTGTCGCTGTCGCTGGCGATGACCGACCCGGGGCCGCTGCGCAAGAAGATCAAGGAGAGCCCGGAGCTCGAGGGGAAGTACAAGGAGACGATCGAGATCGCCGACGCGGCGAGCAAGCTGCGGCTGCGCGCAGAGGGCGATCCGCGGGCGAAGGACGTGCTCTCGGTCGGCATGGCGCTGGAGGGGTTGAACCGGCACGCGGGGATGCACGCGGCGGGGATCGTGATCGGCAACCGCAAGCTGTGGGAGCACGTGCCGTGCTTCCTCGCCGACGGCAAGCTGGTCACCCAGTACACGATGACCGACGTTGAGCAGGCGGGGCTGGTGAAATTTGACTTCTTGGGCCTGAAGACGCTGACGGTGCTGTCGACCGCGATCGGGCTGATCAACCAGCTCCGCGCGAAGGACGATCCGTTCGTGCTCGACGCGATCGCGATGGACGACCCGGGGGTCTACGAGATGATCTCGCGCGGCGACACGACCGGGGTGTTCCAGCTCGAGTCCAGCGGCTTCAAAGACCTGCTGAAGAAGCTGCGGCCGGACTGCTTCGAGGACATCATCGCCGCGGTCGCGCTCTACCGACCGGGCCCGCTGGAGGGCGGCATGGTCGATCAATTTATCGACTGCAAGCACGGCCGCCGCGAGATCGAGTACCCGCACGCGCTCCTCGAGGCGGTGCTGAAGGAGACCTACGGGGTCTTCGTGTACCAGGAGCAGGTGATGCAGGCGGCGCAGATCCTCGCCGGCTTCAGCCTCGGCTCCGCCGACCTGATGCGGCGGGCGATGGGCAAGAAGAAGAAGAAGGAGATGGACCACCAGCGGGCGCTCTTCGTCGAGGGCTGCGCGTCGAACTCGCAGATCTCGGCGGAGAAGGCGAACGAGATCTTCGACCTGATCGACAAGTTCGCCGGCTATGGCTTCAACAAGTCGCACTCGGCGGCGTATGGTTTGATCACCTACCAGACCGCGTTCCTGAAGCACCACTTCCCGGCGCCGTTCATGGCGGCGCTGATGACCTGCGACAAGAGCAACAACGACAACGTGGTGAAGTTCATCGCCGAGGCGCGGGCGATGGGGATCACGGTGCTGTCACCCGACGTCAACGAGTCGGGGCGAGACTTCTCGGTGGTCCGACGGCCGCGGACGGACGGGCCCGGCCAGGAGGAGCTGATCCGCTTCGGCCTCGGCGGCGTCCGTAACGTCGGCGAGAACGCGGTCGACTCGATCCTGGCGGGGCGAGAGAGCGGGCCGTTCTCGAGCCTCTTTGACCTGTGCCGCCGGGTGGACGTGAAGCGGGTGAACAAGCGCACCCTGGAGGGGCTCGCCTACGCGGGCGCCTTCGACACGGCGTCGCAAGGGCGCGCGCGGGCGGAGATCTTCGGGGCGATCGAGAAAGCGATCGAGCAGGGGCAGAGCGCCGCGCGTGATCGCGACAGCGGCCAGACGGGGCTCTTCGACCTCTTTATGACCCCGAAGGCGGTGTACGACGAGACCTATCCGCGCTGCGAGGAGTGGTCGCCGAAGCAGCGGCTGATGCACGAGCGCGAGGCGTTGGGCTTCTACCTGACGGGGCACCCGTTGGATCGTTACCAGCAAGACATCGACAAGTACGGGGCGCTGCGGACGGCGAACATCGAGGCCTCACATCACGGCACCGAGTCGACGGTGGGCGGGGTGATCTGCGAGAAGCGCGAGGTGCAGACTAAGAGCGGCAAGGCGATGGCGTTCTTCCAGCTCGAGGATCAGTTCGGGCGGATCGAGTGCGTGATCTTCCCGAAGACCTACGCGCGGGTGGCGGAGGAGAGCGGGCTCTCGTTCGGCGAGATGCTCGATCGTTTGGGCGATGAGCCTGTGTTCGTCACCGGCAAAGTCGAGGTCGACAAAGACGACGAAGGAGAGGTCTCCGGGGCGAAGATCTTGGTCGAGAACGTGCGCGCGATCGCGGAGGTGCGCAGCGAGGGCACTCGCCAGGTGCTGCTCTCGCTCACGGTCGATGAGCTGACGCCAGCGCGGATCTTGAGGCTCAAAGAGGTCGTCGCTGATTACAGCGGCCCCTGCGTGATGGAGCTGAAGGTGACGGCGCCGGGGCAGTTCTCGTCGACCGTGGTGTTCGGCGACAAGTTCGGCGTGCGCGCGGACGAGGGGCTGCTGCTCGCGCTCGAGAGGCTCTTCGGCGGGCAAGTCGCGCGCCTGGTCTAAGGCTCATGTCCCACCGGCCCGCCCGGGATGGCCGGTGATCTCCTCCATGGAGCGTCCGCTCTTGGCGTGCGGATCCGCTCAGGAGTGCATGCGCTTGCGGCGGCGACGGCGGGATCCCTTCGCGGGATCCTCGATCTCCTCCTCGATCGGCTCGACCGGCTCCTCTGGCGGGGTCCCGGTCGGCCCGAGCCCGAGCTCTCCGCGGCGCTCGTCGTCGAGTTGGAGGAAGGCGGCGAGCTCCTCGAGGACGGCGAGCCGCAGCTCTTCGTCGAATTGGTCGGGGCTGCGGGCGAGCCTGAGGATGTTGCGCCGGTAGACGGCGATCCCGGTGAGGATCGGGGCGCTCGTCGGGTCGGCGCCGCGGCTCACGAGCGAGAGCGCGGTCACCCGGGAGTCGAGGCCCTCGAGGATCAGCTCCATCGATGGCAGCTCATGCACGAGCACGACCAGCGCAGAGCGCCGCTGGCTGAGCTCACGGATCGCCGGATCCGCGGCCTCAGCGAGCACTTGAACGACCTTGCGGTGGATGTGCGCGGGCGGCGGTAGCCACTTGGGCGGGCTGAGCTGGGTGTCGAGGCGGTAGACACGGAGCGAGGCGTGACACGAGGCGCGGGGATCACCGTGCAGGTGCTCCGCCTCGCTGAGGATGTGCCAAGCGTCGGCGTTGTTGGGGAAGCGCTCCACGAGCGCGCGCAGCAGCGGCAGCGCCTCTTGCGGCAACGCGACGTCGAGCCAGAGGCGGCTGAGGCGGAGCGCGAGGTGAATCAGGCGGTGGACTTGGCCTTCACGATCCTTCTCGTCGAGGGGCTCGCCGTCTTCGTCCTCTTCCAACTCGGTGAGCGGCCCGCGCTCGCCGTCGCCTTTGCCGGGGGAGACGCCGCCGCGGGCGGTCGCCTCGATCAGGGGGTGGGCGGCGATCGTCGCGAGGCGGTTGCGCGCGTCCTCGGTCCGATCGAGGGAGATCTGACACTCTGCCGCGAGGAGCGAGAGATCGAGGGCGTCGAAGGAGCCGAGGCCCTCGAGCTCGAGGGCCTCGTCGCAGAGGCGGAGCGAGCGCTCTGGGTCGCCGAGGTCAAAGAGGGCGACCTGGGCTGCGGCGAGGTAGGGCTCTAGGTAGTCTGGATCGAGCTCAATCGCGGCTTCGTACCAGCGCAGGCTCTCCAGCGGGGTGCCTTCAGCCAGGGCGATCGCGCCCAGCAAGACCGCAGCGTCGGGGGCGTCAGGGCGCAATTCCTGCGCGTGACAGGCAGACTGACGCGCGGCCTCCAGTTCCGCCCGCTCAAGGAGGGACCAACCGCGGTCGAGGTGCGCTGCGTAGCGGCTGGTCTCGCCATAGCCGGAGTCATCGAGCTCGCTGTCTTCGCTCGCCATTGCGGCCGTGTATAGCACGTCGCTCTGGTGCAAGGTGAGGGGCTCCTAGAGGGGTGTTGGCGGGCGATTCTTCGCGCCGAGGTGATGGTCGCTTCGGCTCGCGAGAGCGATTCGTTGTCGCTGCAGCGAGGACGTGCGTATGGTTGTCGCCGCATGATCGACCAGAGGCGGCTTCCCTCGCTCTTCGTCGCGGCGGGGCTCGTGGTGACGCTCGGTGGCGCGTGTCGCTCGACGCCATCGGGAGGGACGCCGCCGCGTGCTGCGCTGGCGCCTGAGCGGATCGATCCAGAGTTTCAGCGGGATTGGGAGGCGGTGCGGGCGGCTCAGCGCGCTGATCCCGAGGGCGCCGAGGTGGTCGCTTCCGTCGATCGCCTCCTCGCCCGTGACCCGCCGCTCGCGCTGCGCGTCGCGGCGATCCACGCCAAGGTCGAGCTGGCGGCGCGCCAAGGCGATGACGCTGCGTCGATGCGCTGGGCAGACGAGGCGATCTCAGCGGTCAGCGCGGCAGGCGGCCCTGAGAGGGCGTTGGGGCGCGCAGAGATGGCGTTGTGGCGGGATCTTCTGCGGCTTGAGGCGCTCGCGCACGCGCGCAGCGGCGCGCCGAAGGCCGCGCTCCTCAGGCTCGCGGCGCTGGAGATGATCGGGGGGATCGACGAGACGACGCTGTGGGGCGCTCGCGCGCTGGCCTATGAGCGAGCAGAGGAGCTGGGGGAGGCCTTGGTCGCTTATGCGCGATGGCGCGCGGGACTGCCGGCGGGACAGATCGAGGCGCTTTTTGCCGAAGAGCGGCTGCGAGCGCTCGCGGGGGCTGTCTCCCGGGAGGAGCGAGTGCAGCGCGCTGGTGGGCTTGATGGGGCTGTGGCGGCCTGCCTACGTGGTGAAGTCGGGCAAGACGGGCCGGCGTGGTTGCTCGCCTGCGGCGTGGGGAGCGGACGAAGGGTAGGGATCCTGTTGCCGCGTAGCGGTAGGTTGGCGGCGCTGGCGGACCTCCACCTCGCGGCGGCAGTCGCTGCGGTGCGCGTGCTTGCCGATCGCGGCAATGCGGGCGATGTCGAGGTGCTGTGGGTCGACAGCGGATCGACCCCTGAGGCGGTCCAAGCGGCCGCAGATTCGTTGCGCCGGCGCGGCGTGGATGTCGTCGTCGGCCCCGTGGGCGCCGGCAACATCGGTGCCGCGGCGAAGGTGCTCGGCGGCGCTCTGATCGTAATCCCTGGGGAGTCGATGGAGGGAGCGGTCGGCGTCGCCCCTTCTTTGGAGGCCAGGTGCGCGGCGATGGTCGCGCATGCGCGCGCGCAGCGGGTGAACGGCTTGGTCGTCTTCGCGCCGGATAATGCGTACGGCAAACGCGCGGCCAGGGCGGTCGCGCGCGCGGCTGAGGGGCAGGGGGTGACTATCGTGAGCCGGCGTGACTACCCAGAGGCGACGACGAGCTTCGCGCCAGTGGTCCAGCCGGTGTTGGCGACGATCCGGCAAGGCGCTGGGATCGTCGTGCTCGATCGTGTCGATCGGATGGAATTGCTGCTCCGGCAACTCGCGCGCGACGGTGTTGCCGCTGCCGGAACCGGCAAAGCGTTGGTGATGGGCACAGGCGAGTCGCTGGAGGGGCGCTCGATAGGCCCTGGCCATGAGCCGCTGGAGGGGGTTTGGATGGCGCCGGCGGCGTGGGCGGGGAGCGACTCGGCCGAGTTCTCGCGGGCCTACCAAGCGCAGGAGGGGCAGGAGCCGGGGGACCAGGCGCTGTTGGTCTGGTGGGCGTTGGTCGAGGCGTGGAGCGCTCAGACTCCGAGGGCTGCCGCGGCCTCGCTGATCAGGATACAAGGAGGCCGCGTTGTCCCGCCCGAGAGCCAGATCATGGTCCAACCACGAGGTTGAGCGTCCGCGTCCGAGTGGGCGTGACCTCGATCCATCCTCCTACTTGGTGCCGGGCGAGCGCGCGGTCCTCGAGCTGTTGTCGGCGGCGCCACAGAGGATCCGTCAACTCTTACTCCAGGACGGCCGGGCCGCGCCCGCGGTCGAGGCCGCGGCTGCTGCGGCAGGGGTGCCGCTCCGCAGGGTCAGCGCGGATGAGTTAGCCATCCACCTGCCGCCGACGATGACGCGAGGGATGGTCGCGGTCGCGCAGCCTCCACCCGTGCTCGATGTCGAGGATCTACTGGCGATGGTCGCACCCGAGCAGGCGGCGGTGATCGTCGCGATGGACGGGATCCAAGACCCTCACAACCTCGGGGCGATCCTCCGCTCGGCTGAGTTCTTTGGGGCGATCGGGGCCTTGTGGCCTCGGGATCGAGCCGCCGATCTCTCGGCGACGGTGGTGCGCAGCTCGGCTGGCGCGAGCGAGCGCTTGCCGTTGGCGCGCGTGACCAACTTCGCGCGGGCCCTCGGCGCGTGTAAAGAGGCCGGCTTCTGGGTGCTCGGTACTGTCGTGGATGGTGGCGTGCCGCTCAAGGACCTGATCGCGAAGGACCTGCCTGAGCGCCTGGTCGTGGTCCTTGGTTCCGAAGAGAACGGCCTCCGGCGGCTTACGCGCGACACTTGCGACTTCCTCGCGACGATCCCCCGACACGGGCGAATTGGATCGCTCAATGTTTCTGCTGCATCCGCGATCACACTATCGGCGGTCTGCATGGGGACGAAAGAGCGCTGACGCACGCCCGCGTGGGCGATCTCTGGTATCTGCGAAAAATCCGGCCGCCGGCGTCACTGCGACCTGGACTCAAACACCAATCTTGGCGACCATCTACGTCTCCAGGCCAGCTGTTCCAAAGGGGGGGTGTTGGTCCTGGGGTGCCGCTCCCCCGAGGCTCCTATGTCCGAACTTCGCTCCGCTCTCTTTCAGTTTTTGCGTGCCCTTGATGATCCTGCGCGACGCTCGGAGCTCGAGCGATCGCTAGGTGACCTCGACTTGGTGACCGCTCGCGCTGACGCCAAGAAAGACCCCGGCTCGCTCGACGCCGCGGCCGCCGTGCTCGCGCGGATGATCGTCGATGACTCGAGCGTCGACGAGGTCGTCGACGCGGCGAAAATGGCCGCGCAGCGGGCCCCCCGGAACGACTCCGGGAACGACATCGCACTCCTCGCGGGCATGGTCGTCTGGCGCCTCGGGAAGCAGACCGAGCTGGCGGAGCCGTTCTTCCGCCGGATCCGCCGCGCCGATCCGGCCAGCCCTGACGTGCTGGCGTTCTACCGCGAGGTCTTCGCCGCCGACACTGACGCGAGCCAGCTCGTGCAAGTGTTGGTGCAGGCCCGCCGGTCGCTCAAGAAGGACGAGTCCGAGCGCCGCTTCGCGCTCGCCGAGGAGATGGCGAGCCTCGCAGAGAAGCAGCTCGGCAGCGTGGATCGGGCAATCGAGGTCTGGCGCTCCGTGCTGCGCGAGGACGGCTACGACGCCCGCGCGACCAAGGCGCTCGAGCGGCTCTACCGCGAGGGCCAGAAGTGGACCGCGCTCGTCGAGCTGCTCAAGGAAGAGTTCGAGCGGGTCCCCGATGACGCAGAGCACCGCGAGCTGCGGATCAACAAGCTGCTCGAGATCGCCGAGCTGTACCGCGATCAGCTCCGCCTCGACGCGATGGCGTTGGCGACGCTGCAGCGGATCCTCGACATCGACCCGCGCCACGCGGCGACGATCCAGGCGCTCGCGGACACTTACGGGAACGCGGGCCGCTGGAACGATCTGCTCGCGGTCTACACGCGCCTGATGGAGGCGGCGAAGGCCGACGGAGATCAACCGCGGCAGGTCGACTTCCTCGTCAAGATCGCCGGCCTCTGGATCGATCACCTCAACGCGCCGCAGCGCGGCCTCGAGCCGCTGAATGAGGTCCTCGCGGTCGACCCGGCGGAGCCGGTCGCGCGCGCCCTCATCGCGAAGATCTACGAGCAGAGCGGCGACTGGCGTGGCCTGATCGCGCTCAAGCGCGAGCAGATCGCGGCCTGCGGCCCTGAGGCGCAGGTGGAGCTGCGCATCGACATCGCCGTGCTCACTGAGGAGCGGTTGAACGAGCGCGCTGAGGCGGTCGGGGTGTGGCTCGAGATCCTCGAGTTACACGGCGAGATCGCGGCCGCCCTCGACGCGCTGGGTCGGATCTATGAGGACGAGCAGCGCTGGGCAGACGCCGCGGCGATCCGTCACCGCCAGGTCGCGGCGAGCACCGATCCTAGCCGCGCGGTCGCCCTCCTCCACCACCTCGCGGAGCTGTACCTCGGCGTGATCAACGACGAGGAGCGGGCGCTCCAAGCGTGGCACGAGATCCTTAAGATCGCCCCGAACAACGAGTCAGCGCTGCAGTCGCTGCGCGACACCTACACCCTCAGCGAGCGCTGGGATGACCTGGTGGCGCTCTATGAGTCGCAAGGTCGCCTCGCCGACGTCCTCGAGATCCTGTACGCCGCGGCGGAGTCGATCCAAGGCGACCGGCAGATCGCGCTCTTCCGCAAGATCGTGACGCTCAGCCGTGATCGCCTCACGCAGCCCGAGCGCGGGCTCCGGGCGCTTGAGCGGCTGCTCGAGCTGCAGCCCGACAACCAGCAGGTTGCGCGCGAGCTCCTGCCGATCTACCGCGAGCAGGGCAAGTGGCAGCTCCTGATCAGCACGTATGAGATCCTGCTCGCAGCCGCCGACAACGACGATGACCGCCTCGAGCTGATCGCGGGGATCCGCGACGTGGCGCTGCATAACCTCGGCTCTGCCTCGCTGGCGCTCGAGTGGGCGGCGAAGGCCTACGCGCTGCGCCCGTCGGATGAGATCCTGCGCGCGGGCCTCGAGAGCGCCGCTGAACGGGCGCAGGAGTGGAGCGAGCTGATTCGCTCGTTTGAGGCGCGGATCGGCAGCCCTGAGTGCGATGACGCGGAGCGGCTCGAGATCCTCGATAAGCTGGGCATGATCGCCCGTGAGCGCCTCGCCGATGACGCGCTCGCGCAGCGCTTCTTGCGGCACCTCGTCGATCTCGATCCGAGCAACCAAGCGGCGCTCAGCGAGCTGGAGGCGATCTACGACGCGGGCCGCAACTGGGGCGGGCTCGTCGACGTGCTCAAGAAGCGCCTCGCGCGGGCTGAAGAGCGCGACGTCCGGCTGCCGCTGCTGCGCCGCCTCGCGGAGCTGCAGGAGCAGCAGCTCGGAGACCTCGACGGCGCGGTCGAGACGCTCGAGCAGATCCGTCAGCTCTCGCCAGCGGAGATCGAGGTGATCGACAGCCTCGCGCGGCTGCACCGCGGGCGCGGCGCCTGGAGTGACCTGGCGTCGATCCTCCAGCGCAGGCTCGAGCTGATGGACGGATCGCCGGAGCAGGTGAACGTCCTCTTCGAGCTGTCACAGATCCAGGCGACGCGCCTCCGCGACTCACACGCGGCGGTCGGTGGCTTCATGACGATCCTGGATCTGGATCCCGATCACTTGCCGACGATCGACGCGCTCGAGGCGCTGCGCCGCTTTGATCCCGGCTGCTCGTTGCTGGTGATGCGCGGGCTCCTGCCGTATTACCGCAGCATCGGCGATCGCGGTCGCGAGGCTGACGCGCTCGAGGTGATCATCGCGGCAGAGGCGGAGATCGGCGCGCGGCGGACGATGCTCCAGGACCTAGCGTCGCTCTACGATCAAGAGGAGCGCAAGGCTGACGCGCAGCGGGTGCGGCTGGAGTTGTTCGCGCTCGAGCCGCCGGACGCGGCGGCGCGGCAGGCGATGTTGATCGCGGCGCGGGAGCTCGGTCAGCTTGATCTTCTGGCGCGGGCCTATGAGCAGGCCGTGGCGCTGCTCTCCGACCGGATCAACCGGGCCGAGCTCGAGGGAAAATCTGTCCCCGAGGACATTGATCTCCGACGAGAGATCCGCTTCGAGGTCGCCTCGTTGCTCCGGGACGAGCTCGATCGCCCGCTCGACGCCGAGCGCGTGTTCACGGCGATCCTCGATAACGACGAGGCGAATCAGGACGCCTACGAGGCGTTGGACGAGCTGCTGCGCGCCCGCGGAGGCCACGAGGAGCTGCTGCGGCTGTATCGGCGGCGTGTCGACGCGATCTTCGACGTGGAGGAGCAGAAGACGCTGCTCGATCGGATCGTGAAGATCGCCCGGCACGTGCTCGAGGACAGCGCGGTCGCGATGAAGACCGCTGAGGAGCTGCTCGACCTGGTCCCGGAGGACCTGCCGACGATGGAGCTGCTCGCGGTGCTCTACGAGGAGAGCAGCGAGTCTGACAAGCACTACGCCCTGGAGGAGCTGCTGGGTCGTTGGAGCGAGCTCGTCGAGGGCGACGAGAAGCGCCATGAGATCGCTTGCCGCCGCGCGGCGCTGCGTATGCAACGGCTCGGCGACGCCTTCGGCGCGGTCGATCTGCTCGGCACCGTGCTTGCCGAGGATCCGGGGAGCATGCGCGCTCGGCAGCTCCTCGAGGTCCTACTCGATGATCCGAGCGTGCAGCTGCAAGTGAGCGCGCTGCTGGAGCCGATCTACGTCGCGCTGCATGACCATCGGGCGCGGGTGCGGATCCTGCAGATCCGTCGAGAGAAGGCGGAGGAGCTCGGGTCGATCGATGAGGCGACCGCTCATCTGATCCAGATCGCGCGGATCCAGGAGAGCGAACTGAACGACCCAGAGGCGGCGTTCGTCGCGATCTCTGAGGCGTATCGCGTCGATCCCCGGCGCAATGATATTCGCTCAGAGCTGCAGCGGCTGGGGCTCGAGCTCGGACGCTTGGAGGAGCTCGTCGCGGTCTGGCGACAGGCGCTCGAGAAGATCGAGGATCGCGGCCTCAAGGTCGATCTCCTGAGCCGCGCCGCCGCGCTGCTCGACGATCACCTGGGCGATGTGGAGCAGGCGCGTCAGGTGTACTCCGAGCTGCTCGAGCTCGATCCTCCAGACGTCGAGCTGGCGAAGAAGGCGTCAGTCGCCTTGCTCCGCCTCCATCGACTCGTAGGTGATGAGCAGGCGTTGGTCGGCGCGCTGCGCAATCACCTACGCTTCGCCGATGATGACGCCGCGCAGATCAAGATCAACGTCGAGATCGCGGAGCTCCAAGAGAAGCTGGGAGACGCGCGCGCCGCCACCGAGTCCTACTTCGCGGTGCTCGATGTCGATCCCAACGAGATCAACGCCTTCGAGAACCTGGAGCGGATCTTCCTCGATCTCGCCGACTGGGATCAGCTCTGCGAGGTGCTGCGAGCGCGGGTGATGGTGACCGAGGACGCTCGCGATCAGGCGCGGATCTGGCGGAAGGTCGGAGAGATCCAGCGTGATCACGCGAAGAACCTGCAAGGGGCGCTAGAGGCGTTCCAGTGGATCATCGACCTGCGGACCAGCGACCGCGACGCCGTCTACGCGCTCGACGCGATCATCAAGATCAAGACACAGCTGGAAGAGTGGGCGGACGTCGAGGAGGGGCTGCGGCGCCTGATCGACCACAGCGGCGATGATGAGCGGCTGCGGGCCTCGCTGATGGTTCAGGCGGCGGTCGTCGTGGGCCAGCGCCTCGAGCGCCACTCCGACGCGCTCGAGCTGTTGGAGTCAGCGCTAGCGATCACGCCGCTGGATCAGGACGCCCGGGCGATGGTGGTCGCGTATCTCGATGACGAGGCGACCCGCGATCGGGCGGCCGCGATCTTGCTGCCGCTCTACGAGACCGAGCACAATTGGGAGGCGCTGCTCGATCTCGAGGAGCGGCAGGCGCGACGGATGGAGCGCGGGACAGAGCGTACGCGTGCGCTGATGAAGATCGCGCAGAGCTATGAGACCCGGCTGCTCGAGCCGCTGCGCTCGTTCAAGATCTTCGCCGAGCTGCTGGTGAGCGCGGCGGACGAGCCTGGGCTGGGCCTCATCCTCAACGAGACGAGCCGCCTCGGTGCGGACCCAGATCTCAGCGAGGACCTGTTGGCCGCGTATCTCGCGGCCGCCGACCGCATCACCGACTCGTCGCTGCTCCTGAAGGTGCTGCGCGCCGCGGGAGAGGTCGCTCTGGTCCGCCTCGAGCGGATGAACGACGCGCGCGTCGCCTTCGAACGGGTGCTTGAGCTCGCGCCGGATGACGAGCGCGCGGCTGACGCCCTCGAGATCATCTATACGGCGCTTAACGACCAGCAAGCGCTCGCGGATCGGCTCCTCGCCCGCGCCGACAGGTCGAGCGGTGAACAGCGTGACGGCTACTTGATCCGCGCGGCGGAGATCTTCGTAGGCGAGCTCGAGCGGCTCGACGACGCGATCGACGCCTACGAGCGCCTCAGCGCTGAGGGGCAAGCGCGGCCTCGCGTGCGGGCGGCGCTCGAGCCGCTCTACGAGCGTACGGAGCGCTGGAGCGAGCTGGCCTCCTTCCTCGAGCGTAAGTGCGAGGACCTCGGCGGCGATGAGCTGGTGGATACGCTGCTGCGCCTCGCCGCGCTTCATCGCGATCGCCTGATGAGCAGCGAGGCCGGGCTCCGGCACTTCGTCGCGGCCTTGCGGCGCGACCCGGAGCGGGCGCTCGCGGCGGGCACGCTTGAGTTGCTCCTGGCCGACGAGGAGATCAGGGCGCTGGCGCTCGAGCTCCTTGAGCCCGCCTTCCGCGAGCTCGCGGACTGGCCACGGGTGATCCGCCTCAAGGAACTGCGCCTCAACGGGGTTGAGGACGCGCAGGAGCGTGTGGTCCTGATCATGGAGGTCGCCGAGATCCAGGAGCGTCAGCTCGGAGAGCTCGAAGAGGCCTACGCGACCTACGTCCGGGCGTTTCGTGAGCTGCCCGAGTCGATCGCGGCCCGCGAGCAATTGCTGCGCTTGGCGTCGGCGCTGGCCCGGGTCGAGGAGTACGCAGCGCTGCTCACGTCCTACGTCGATGAGGGCGGCAGCGGCGATGAGCGTGACGAGATCCTCTTGATCGTCCGCGAGGCCGCGGCGCTGTGGGCCCGGTTAGGTCAACATGCGCGCGCTGTACCCCTCTTGGAGCGGCTGCTGGCGGCGCGCCCAGACGACGAGTCGGTCTTCCCGGCCCTCGAGAGCGCGTTAACCCACGCGGAGCTGTGGGACAGGCTGGTCGAGGTGTACTGGTCCGAGGCCGATCGTAGCCTCGACGAGAATTACCAGGTGGACGTCTTGATGCGCCTCGCTGAGCTGGCGCTCGGGGTGTTGGTGGATGACGCGGCGGCGATCCGGGCCTATCGGCGGATCCTCGAGGTGCAGCCGACCAACGAGATGGCGCGCGGCAGCCTCGAGCGGATCTTCGAGCGTTCGAGCCAGTGGCAGCCGCTGATCGATAGCTTGCGCGAGCGCCTCGAGCGCACCGAGCAAGGCGCGATGCGGCAGGCTGTGCAGCTTCGGATCGCCGAGCTGCAGGATCAGCGCCTGGATCTCGCCGACGCGGCGATCGAGACGATCGAGTCGATCTTCGGTGAGGAGCCGGCAGCGGCGGTCGGGGTCGAATTCCTCGAGGCGCTCGCAGAGCGGCGCGTGGACGAGCGTCCGCGGATCTTCGCGCTCCTCCGGCCGATCTACGAGTCCACGGGCAACACGATGCGGATCATCGCGGTCGATGAGTGGCAGCTCACCGTGACCGAGGATCCATTCTCGCGTCATGAGATCTACCGCGAGATCGCAGACCTGCTCGAGTCGCTCGGAGGTGATGGCCCCGCGCACGCCCTGCAAGTGTTGCTTCGGGCGCTGCAAGAGCCCGGCGCTGGAGGCTCGCTCGACGCGCTCGACGCCGAGATCTACCGCCTCGGCGAGTCTCTCGGTGTGATGGGCTCGGTTGTCGTTGCGATGATCGACGCGGCCGACAGCGAAGGGATCCGCGACGACCGCGAGCGGCGAGGGGCGCTGTTGATCAAGGCCGCGCGCTTTCAACTCGATCACAACATGGCGCATGAGGCGGTCGAGGCGCTCGGTAAGGCGCTCGCGCTGGATGACGCGCACTCCGCCGCGCTAGAGCTGCTGGATGAGGCGCTCCTTCGCCTCAACCTCTTCGACGAGCTCAAGGCGATCCTCGAGCGCCGAGTCGATGTAGCGGCCGATCAGGACGAGCGGCTCACGCTGCTGCGTCGCCTCGCGCGCCTGCTCGAGGACACGTTGATGCTCCCGGACGCGGCGGAGCAGGCTTGGCGTCGGCTCACGGACATTGAGCCGGCGGACGTCGAGGCGCTTAGCCGTCTCCGTCGCCTCTATCAGGCGAGCGGATCGACGACCGAGCTGGTCGAGGTGCTTGAGCGCTTGATCGACGTCACCGAGGCGGCGAGCGAGCGTCGGCAGATGCGCTTCGATCTCGCGACCATCCACCGCGAGTTCTTGAACAACCGCTCGGCGGAGGTCGACGCGTTGCGAGCGCTGCTGATCGATCTACCGACCGATGACGAGGCGCTGGCCACGCTCGCTCGGGCTCTGGTCGCCGAGCAGCGCTTCGGTGAGGCGGCGGAGGTCGTCCTGGATCGCGCGAGCCACCAACACCAACCGAAGCAGCGGGGCGCGCTCCTCTTGGAGGTCGCGCGCCTCTACTCGGGCCCGATTGGGGATCCGCTTGGTTCACTCGCTCACTACGAGTCGGTGCTCGCGGAGGTCCCGAACCACGCAGAGGCGCTCGGCGATCTCGTCGCGCTCGCGACCTCCCCGGAGCTTTGCGACGCGGCGTCGTCGTTGGTACTGCCGCACCTCGAGCGGCAAGGCCGCTGGAGCGATATGGCGTCGGTCCAGGCGGCGCGCTCGCGCTACCTGCAGGACGACTATCAGGTCGTCGAGGCGCTCCGCGCCTTGGTCAAGCTCCGCTACGATCGCCTGAATGACCCGAAGGGCGCGCTAGAGGCCGCCTACCAGCTCCTCGCGCGCTCGCGTCCCGAGGAGCTGAAGCCGGTGCTCGAGGTCACGGCCCGGCTCTCGGTCCACCTCGATCGGGCGGAAGAGCACGTGGATCGGCTGGGAGAGCGCTCGCGCGACGCCTCCGTCGATCCGCAGGCGCGGGTCCAGATGGCTCAGTCGGCCGCGGAGATGGCAGAGGAGATCCTCGGCGATAAGGGGAAGGCGGTCGCTCTGCTCGCCCCGCTGATCGAAGCGGAGCTCGGCGATGAGTCGCTGTGCCGCAACGTCGAGCGCCTCGCCCGCAGCTCAGGGAACCGCGAACTGCTCGCCCGGTGTCTCCGCGAGTCGGTGCGTTTGGCCTCAGGCGCGCCGAACCACGCGGACGTGCTGGTGCGCCTCGGTGACGCGGAGTACGACATCTCCGCCTTCGATCGGGCGATCGCTGCCTATCGCGACGCCTTGGACATCACGCCAGGCTTCGCGGGGGCGGTCGCGGGGCTCGAGCGGATCCTCGAGAGCATCCAGCGGGCGCAAGGGGACGCGGCGCCGCCAGAGCTCTTTGAGTCGCTGGAGCGCGCCTACCAGGAGGCCGGTAATAAGCCGGGCATGGCGCGGATCGTCCGGATGCGTCTCGAAGGGACGAAGGGCCCCGATTTTCTCGCGCTTCTCGAGCACCTCGGCTTCTTGTATGAGGACGGTGGCGGCTCTCGTGAGGACGCGTTGGACGCGTGGGGCAACCTGCTGCTGCGTGACGCGGAGTCGACCAGCGCGCTCGAGCACACCGTCGCGCTCTCTCGCGATCGTGCGCTGCTCGGGCGAGCGATCCATTTCATGGCGGCGGCGATCGACGGCGCTCGCGAGGAGGGCCGCTCCTGCGTGTCGCTCTGCTTGGCGACGACGCGGATCCTGCTCGATGACATCCATGACCCTCGCACGGCGCTCAAGGCGCTCGCACCGGTGCTCACGGAGAACCCCGAGAACCCGGACGGGCTCGCGCTCCTGGTCGAGGCGGCCCGCGGGGCGGGGGATCTCGAGATCCTGCATGACGCGTTGACCCGCCTCGCGAAGGTCCTCGTCGCGCCGGAGGAGGCGGTGCCTCTCTGGCGAGAGGCGGCCGACGTCGCGTCGCGTCAAGGCAACGCTGAACGGATGAAGGAGGACATCGAGCGGGTGCTCGAGCTCGATGAGAGCGATGACGCCGCGTGGCAGAAGTACCTAGAGGTGCTCATGGCCCTCACGGACTACGACGGCCTCGCCGACGCGCTCGGCCGTCGGGTCATGATCACTGCGGACGAGGAGGAGCGCCACCAGCTCCGCCACTACCTCGCGCGCCTGCTCGTCGACTATCTCGATCGCTTGGACGAGGGCATCGCCATCTATCACGACATGCTCGGGGCGCGGCCGGATGACGTGGCGGTGATCCAGGAGCTTGAGGCCCTGCTCCGGCGGATCGGTCGGTGGCGTGATGTCCGTGAGGTGGTCGAGCGCAAGCTGGAGTACATCAGCGGCGCGGAGCGGATCGCCGCGCTCGAGGAGCTCGCGGAGCTCGTCGAGGTCCAACTCCACGACGACGCCGAGGCGATCGAGCTCCACCACCGGATCCTCGGGGAGGCGCCTGACCATCAGGTCAGCGTCGCTGCTCTTGAGCGGCTGCTCACGCGCGCCGCGCGCTGGTCCGAGCTGGCGGAGCTGCTCGAGCGCCGCTTCGAAGTGCTGCGCGGGCAAGGCGACGCGCGGCAATCTGCGGAGCTGGCGCTGGTCCTCGCGGACTTGTTGGCCAACCAGCTCGCGGATACGGAGCGCTCGCAGGCGTATTTGGTCGAGGTCCTCGAGCATGACCCGAACAACATCACCGCGCTGCTCGCGTTGGCGTCGGTGTATGACGCTCGGGGCGAGGAGGAGGCGATGGTCGAGGTGCTCGCGCACGCGTCGTCGTTGAACCCCGAGGGCCCCCAAGGCTCGCAGCTTCAGCTCCGCTTGGCGCGCTTGGTCGAGGCCCCCGAGCAGCAACGAGAGCACCTCGAGGCGGCGCTACACTACGATCCGAGCAATCTCGACGCTGCCCGCCTGCTGCTCGAGCTCAGCCGGGCGGAGGGCTATTGGGAGCAGGTCGCTTATCTGCTGGCGTTGATCTCGTCGCAGACCGAGGGCGCCGCGGAGCGTCGGCAGATCGACATCGAACGGATCGACATCCTGATGGAGAAGGTCGGCGATCTCGAGGAGGCCCTCCGCGCGCTCGCGCCGATCTATGAGGAGGTGCAGGACGATCTGGAGATCAACCGGCGGATCGCCGATGCGCTCTATAACAGCGGCCGCTTCGAGGAGGCGGTGGGGATGTACTCGTGGCTGGTCGACGTGTCTGCGTCGGTGAACAAGCGCTCGAAGCAGCACGCCCACTATTTGACGCGGCTGGCGCGCGTCGAGATGGCCGGCGGTATCACGGAGGAGGCGATCGAGCGCCTGCGTGAGGCGTACCGGATCGACACGACCAACCCTGAGACGCTGATCTCCTTGGCGGACGTCTATGCGGCGACCGAGCAGTGGGGGGACGCGCTGAAGATCGCGCGCGCGATGCTGCTGCAGAACGTCGATCAGTCGGGGCTGCTGCGCCGCGGGGATATCTATATGCGCCTCGCGAACGCCCACATCGGCCTCGGTGAGGGATCGAAGGCGTTGTCGATGCTACGCCGCGGTTCGGAGGAAGATCCCGAGCACCCCGAGATCGCGGCGAAGATCGCGGAGCTTCAGGCGCGCTGAGCGTGGGTCGAGCGGTCACGGGCCACGTAACGGCCCGTGACCGGATGCACAAAGAGAGAGAAGGGCCACATGGGGCCCTTCTCTCTCTTTTCTTCACGGGCGAGAGCCGCGCCGCTCAAGGGCGGCGCGTCACTTCGTCAGCGGCTTACCGGCGTTCATCTTCGCCGCGGCCTCGGCGGAGAGGCAGTTGTCGTCGACTTGACCGTTGCAGTCGTCGTCGATGTTGTTGCAGATCTCCGTGCTCTCGATGACGTTCTGCAGGCATTGGACGCGACCACCAGTGCACTTCATGACACCAGGAGCGCAGACTCCGGACTTGCCGGTCTGACAGGCGACCCCCTCGCCCGGGAAGGTACCCTCGTCGATCTGACCGTTGCAGTTGTTGTCGATGCCGTCGCAGATCTCCGGGGAGGAGGGCGGCGGCGGCGCGTCACAGACAGCCTTGACTCCGTCGGGCGAGCAGTGCCAGACGCCTTGGGTCTTGCAGTTGCCGACGCCGATGAAGCAGATCGCGCCGTCGCGCTCGAAGTCGTTGTCGACGATGCCATCGCAGTCGTCGTCGAGGCGGTTGCACAGCTCCTTGGTCGGGAGGAGCTCGCCGGCGCATTTGCCCCAACGCGCGTCGTCGCCGCAGGTGTGCGAGCCTTGTTTGCAGATCCCACGGCCCGCGGTCCCTTCGGGGCCGTTGTAGCAGGGTTCCTGGGTGGCAGGCTTGCACTGCGCGCTCTTGCCCGAGCCGGCCTTGTCGAGCTCGTCGAGGAGGCGCTGCTTCTCTAGGTTCTGATCGGTGTTGGCGCAGCCGGCTCCGACAGCGCCGCCGCTCGCCAGGCCGACGAGTAGGGTCAGCAACAGGCCGAAGCGCCGCTGATCAGGCTCGCCGGCGCGTGCTTCAAGAGGGTGTCGACGGGAAGGTCCCATGGGCGAGAGCATACACCGGCTGGTATATACTCCGCGAACTTCGTGTCAGTGCTCGGCAAAGCCTACTTGGCGGTGAGCCTCGGTCTCTGCGTGATCGGACTGCTGTGGGCGTCCCTGACCATGCAAGAGAACGCCACGTGGGTCGAGATCGTCGTCTGGATGCCTCGCGCCGATCTCCTCGATCCGTTCGTGCGTCAGCGATATGAGGTCAATATTGCTGGGCTCATGGCCGGTTGGGCGCTCGCCGGCGCGATCCTGCTGCTGGTCGCTGTGCGCGCGCCATTTCTCATCCGCGGCGCTGCCCTCGCCCAGCGGCGGACTCCGGGAGCTCGAGCGCGAGGTCCTAGAGCTGCGGACTCTGCCGCTCCGTCAGCGCGAAGAGGACGAGATCCTCGCGGCAGAGGCCCATATCGCCGCGGGGGCGAAGAAGGTCATGACCGAGAAGATGATCCACGACGCGGGCCGCGCGCGAGGAGGCCTGTGAGCTACGCGTTGGTCGCGGCGCTCGGGTTCGCGCTCGGGCTCGCGCTCGCGTGGTGGTGGCTGGGGTCGCGGCGTCGTTCAGATGAGGCGAGCGCTCGCCGCTCACACGTGCTCTACGAGCTAGCGGAGGGCGATCTCGATAATGTCGCTCAGGAGCTCGAGCAGATCGCAGAGTCCGAGCCTAGTGACGCGACGGTGTTCCTCGCGCTCGCGGCGCTCGATCGCCGGAGAGGTCGTGTCGACCGGGCCAAGGCGATTCATCGCACGGTGTTGGCTTCGGCCGAGCTCCGACCAGAAGAGCGGGTCGCGGCGTTGGCAGGGCTGGGCCGCGATCTGCTGGCGCAAGGTCGCGACGAGGCCGCTGTGGGCGCGCTCTCGCGAGCGATCAGCCTGGCGCCGCGCTCGGTCGCGACCTTGGAGTCGTTGGCGCGGGCGCTCGAGCAGGCGGGCGCGTGGGAGCGCGCGGCCGCGGCATGGGAGCGCCATGAGAAGCTGGTGGAGGGCCGTCGCCGTCGGGAGAGCAGGATCGGCCGGGGACACGCGGTCGCGGGCCAAGCGATGGCGGCGCTCAGCGAGGGGGACGAGCGCAAGGCGAAGAAGTTGACGGAGCGCGCGATCGAGCTCGCACCAGATAGTGGCCACGTCTGGTACGTGAAGGCGCGGGTCGACGCGGCGACGAACGCGAAGTCGGCGGCGGTCGAAGCGTGGCAGCGGGCGTGGGAGCTGGCGCCCGGCGGCGCCGCGGCGATCGTGCCCGAGGCGTGGGCGTGGGCGAGTGATGAGGGCTGCCACGATGATCTCGTCGAGCGCATGCTGGCGAGCATCAGAACCGCGCGCGAGCCGGCGCTGGTGGTTGCGTTGGCGGAGAGGATCGCCCGGCAACACCCTGAGCAGGCCGCCGCCGCGCTCGAGCGGTCGGCTCCCGCCTCGGCGATGGCGATCCTCGCGCTGGTTCGGCTCCGCCTCGCGCGCGGTCAGCGGGATCAGGCGCGGGAGGCGGCGATGGCTGAGGTCGGGCCCGGCGCGGTGGTGTGCCGGCGATGCGCGGTCGAGATGAAGCGCTTCGCGTTTCGATGCGACCATTGCGGCGCTTGGGACTCGGCCGTCGCGCTCGGAGATCGGCTACCAGAGGCGTCAGAGGTCGATGTGAGGTCGGAGACCGTTGAACGCGCCTGAACAGACCACCCGGGGCGCCGCGCCGCGCCGCGTCGAGAGCTTCTTCGCGCTGCTGCGCCGCTTCAGCCGCCTGTGGGGCTTCTTGCTCTTCTTGGGCTTCACGATCGTGCTCTTCCGCGAGGTCGTGGTGCCCTTCATCTTCGCGTTCGCGCTCTCGTATTTGCTCGCGCCGCTGATCGGGCGCATGCAGCCGCGTGTCGGCCGTGTGGTCGCGGTGATCATCGTGTACCTCGGGGTCTTCGCGGTGGTGGGCGCGTTCGTCGGGGTGCTGTTGCCAGCGTTGATCCAAGACTTCGCGCGCCTCCGCGACGCCGCGCCCGAGCTGCTCGCGTACGTCGAGGAGAGCTTGGCGCCGCGGATCTCGAGCTGGATCGACGTGTCATTCGGATCGGTGGACGCGCGAGAGGTCGCCGCGGCGGTCGGCCCGATCGAGGGGCCGCTGCTCGCGCCCCTAGAGGCGCCTGAGCTGCTCGCGCGGCCGCTGGCCGACGGCAGCTGGCAGATCAGCCTCGAGGGGGTGCGCCTCACTGTCGAGGAGACCGGCCGCGGGAGCTGGCTGGTCGCCGCGCCCTCGGAGAGCTCGGGTACGTTCAGCGAGAGCCTCCGAAAGCTGGTCACCACGAAGGGCAGCGAGTACACGGGGATGATCGCGGAGGGGCTGCGGGCGCTGATCTCGGGGGTCACGTCTTTCATGACGAAGTTCGTGATCACGTTGATGCTGGCCGCGTTCATCTTGGTGAACCCGGGCCGGATCTACGGGTTCATCCGCTCGCTGGTGCCTTATGTCTATCGCGACGGCTTTGATGAGCTGCTCGGGCGGATCGATGTCGGCCTCTCGGGGGTCATCCGCGGCCAGCTCTTGATCTGCCTGGTCAACGGCGTGCTGACGTGGATCGGGATGATGATCGTCGGGGTGAAGTACTCGTTCCTGCTGGGGGTGGTCGCGGGGGCGTTCTCGTTGATCCCGATCTTCGGGACGATCATCTCTTCGGTCCCGATCATGGTGGTGGCGTTGATCTCCGGGTCGGAAGGGATCGCGTTTGGGCCGCCGCTGCTGATGTTGGCGTGGATCTCGGGGATCCACCTGCTCGAGGCGAACGTCCTCAACCCGAAGATCATCGGCGACTCGGCGAACATGCACCCAGTGATCGTCGTCTTCGCGTTGCTGGCGGGTGAGCACGTGTATGGGCTCACCGGGGCGCTGCTGGCTGTGCCGGTCGCGAACGTCGTCCAGACGATCTACTTGTATGCGCTCGGCGCGTCGGAGGTGTTCCAGCGATCGCAGCTCGCGGCAGACGCGTCGGCGGTCGCTGTAGTGGACGGCGACGAGTAGGCGCTCGGATCGCGTGGTACAACGCCGCGGTGAGTAAGCCATCACGACCCGTCGGCGGTCCAGGTAGCGTCTTCCTGGTCGACGCCAGCAACTTCATCTACCGAGCGTTCCACGCGTTGCCTCCGCTGAGCGCGCCCGACGGTACGCCAGTGAACGCGGTGCACGGCTTCGTCCGTATGCTGCAGGCGCTGCGCAAGGAGTACGCGCCAGAGGCGCTGGTCGCGGTGTTTGATAGCGGTCGCTCACGCAAGCGCACGACGCTGTTCCCGGCCTACAAGGCGCAGCGTCCGCCGACACCAGAGGACCTCGTGCCGCAGTTCGAGCTCGCGCGTAAGGCGTGCGCGGCGCTCGGGATTCCGCACGTCGAGGTCCCCGAGATCGAGGCCGATGACATCATCGCGAGCTACGCGGTGGCGGGGCAGCGGGCAGGCCGAGCGGTGACGATCGCCTCGTCGGACAAGGACCTGATGCAGCTCGTCGGTCACGGCGCGGATGGCGAGGCCGCGCCGCCGATCCAGGTGCTCGATACGATGAAGCAGCGCTTGGTCGACCCCGCGGCGGTGGAGGAGAAATTCGGGGTGCGCCCTGAGCTGCTCGGCGACCTGCTAGCGCTCACCGGCGACTCTTCTGACAATATCCCCGGGGTCCCTGGGATCGGCCCCAAGACCGCCGCGGGCCTCTTGCATGAGTTTGGTTCGCTCGCTGGGGTGCTGGCGAACGCGGCGTCGATCAAGCAAGAGAAGCGGCGCGAGAGCTTGATCGCGCACGCCGACGCGGCGCGCCTCAGCCGAGCGCTGGTGGAGCTCGACACCGCGGTGCCGCTGCCGCTGCCGCTCGCGGAGATCGGCGATCAGGGGGCGGATCCCGAGGTGATGGCGGCGTTCTTCGGGCCGTTGGGGTTCCGCTCGCTGGTCGGTGCCGCGGCGGTGAGGGCAGGAGCGGTCGCTCAGGGCGGCCCCGCAGGTGCGTCTTCGGGGGCGTTCTCATTGCAGCCGGGTCCGCCGCTGAAGCTGGATCCTGGGTCGTACTCGATCCTCAAGGCTGGCGAGGAGGCGCGCCTCGAGTCGGTGGTCGCTGCGCTCGCGCGCGCAGACGCGGTGGCGGTTCAGATCGCGGTCGATGTCGCGGACGCGATGTTGGCGAGGCTGATCGGGGTGGCGCTGGCGGGGGTGGGAGACGCCGCGCCTGCGCCGATCTATGTGCCGCTGGCGCATGATGGCGACGGGATCTTTGGGAGTCAGATCGGCGCCGATGAGGCGCGCCGGATCCTCGGACCGCTGCTCGCGGCCGCGTCGCCGCCGAAGATCGTGCATGCGCACAAATTCCAGTCAATCGTGCTCGGCCGCGCGGGTCTTGAGCTCGCGGGGGTTACGATGGATCCGCAGCTCTGCTCGTATACGCTCGATCCGGCGCGTTCTAGTCATACGCTCGGTGACCTCACGAGCGAGCTGCTCGGCTACGCGCTGCCGAGCGCCGAGTCGGTGCTCGGGAAGGGGAAGAAGGCGCTGAGCTTTGAGGCGCTGCCGGTGAGCAAGGCGGGGCCCGTGGTGTGCGAGCGAGCGGCCGCTACGGCGGCGCTCGGCGTGCATCTCCGCGGTGAGCTGGCGCGCGCCGGCGAGGGGGCGACGCGCCTCTATGAGACGATCGAGGCGCCGCTGGCGGCGGTCCTCCGGCGCATGGAGGAGCGCGGGGTGCTCGTTGATCCCGCGATCTTCGCCGCGCAGTCCGCGAAGCTGGCGGTCTCGATCGAGGGGCTTCGCGCGTCGATCGAGGAGCACGCGGGTCACCCGGTCAACCCGGACTCGCCGACGCAGCTGCAAAAATTGCTCTTCGAGGAGCTAGGGCTCGAAGCGGGTCGCAAGACCAAGACGGGCTACTCGACCGACGCGGCGGTGCTCGAGGAGCTGAGCCTGTATCACCCGATCGTGAACCTGATCCTCGAGTACCGGACCCTGACCAAGCTGAAGGGGACGTACCTCGACACGCTGCCGCTGCTCGTCAACCCGCGGACGGGGCGGCTGCATACGTCGTTTCGGCAGGCTGTGGCGCAGACAGGGCGGCTCTCGAGCAAGGATCCGAACCTGCAAAATATCCCGATCCGCAGCGATCTCGGGCGCCAGATCCGCGAGGGCTTCGTAGCGCCGCCTGGGCGCGTGCTGGTGACGCTCGACTACTCGCAGATCGAGCTGCGGATCTTGGCGCACTTGTCGGGCGATACGAACTTGTGCTCGGCCTTCCGCGACGGCGTCGACGTGCATCGCCGCACCGCCGCGGAGGTGTTTGAGATCGAGGAGGCGGCGGTGACGAGCGAGCAGCGGCGGGTCGCGAAGGCGGTGAATTTTGGGGTGATCTACGGGCAGACGGCCTTCGGGTTGGCGCGCCAGCTCGGGATCCCCAGGGGCAAGGCGGGCAGCTACATCAAGGCGTATTTGGCGAAGCTGCCGGGGGTCACGCAGTACATGGATGAGCTGGTCGAGCTGGCCAAGAGGCAAGGTTATGCGGAGACGATCCTCGGGCGTCGGCGTCGGATCCCGGAGCTCGATCGGCGCGGCGCGGCGCGCTCGTACGGCGAGAGGATCGCCCGCAACACGCCGATCCAGGGGAGCGCGGCTGATGTGCTGAAGCGCGCGATGATCGACGTGGAGGTCGCGCTGGCCTCGGTCGATTACGCGCGGATGCTGTTGACCGTCCATGACGAGCTGATCTTCGAGTGCGATGAGGGTAAGGTCGACGCGCTGGTCGCGACGGTGAAGCCGCTGATGGAGCAGGCGGTCGCGCTGAAGGTGCCGTTGGTGGTCGAGGGCGGGCACGGGAAGAGCTGGGCGGCTTGCAAGGGGTGAGGCGATGATGACGCTCTCTGATGATGCTGGGCTTCCGAGGAGCGCGAACGAGGCGGCGACGTTGCTGGCGGATGCGGCGCTGCCGGCGGCGATCCTCGAGGTGGCGCAGACGCTCCATGCGGCGGGGCACGAGGTGGTGCTGGTCGGCGGCGCCGTGCGGGACTTCTTGTTGGGGCGGGCGCACGGTGACTGGGATCTGGCGAGCGCTGCGACCCCGGAGGAGGTGATGCGCCTCTTCCCTAGGACGATCCCGACGGGGATCGAGCACGGCACAGTCACGGTGATCTGCGGCCGCGGGAGAGACCGCGTGACCACGGAGATCACGACCTTTCGTGGCGAGGGCGGGTACACCGACGGCCGTAGGCCGAGCGAGGTGCGCTTCTTGCGGGCGCTGGTCGATGATCTGGCGCGCCGCGACTTCACGGTGAACGCGATGGCCTTCAACCCGCTGACGAAGGTGTTCACCGACGTCTTTGGCGGGCTCGAGGACCTGCGCGCAGGGGTGATCCGGGCGGTCGGCGAGCCTTCGGCGCGCCTGCGCGAGGACGGCCTGCGGGCGATGCGGGCGGTGCGTCTGTGCGCGACCCTTGGCTATCGGCTCGACGCCGCGACCGCGGCGGCGATCTCGGGGGCGCTCGACATCCTCGATCGGGTGAGTCGCGAGCGCGTGCAAGTGGAGATGACGAAGCTGCTCGGCGCGCCGCGTCCATCGCGGGGCCTCTGGCCGATGCTCGAGACGGGGATGTGGGGACATGTCCTCGCGGACTACGAGCGTGGGTCGATCGAGGCGGCGATCGAGGCGGTGGACCGGCTGCCAGCGAACGCGACGCTTCGGCTGGCGCGGCTGCTCTGGCCGATGCGCGCCGCACCAGCGGGGATCGAGGCGGTGTTGGACGGGCGGCTGCGGCCGAGCCGTGATGATCGGCTGCGCGTACTGGCGCTGACGCGGGCGCGCAATGAGGCGCTGCTGACCGTCGATGATCCGGCCCGGATCCGACGAGAGGTCGCCGCGCTCGGGCGCGATCTGTTGAGCGACGCGCTCGCGTTACTCGACGCGGACCCGCCGACGCGCTCACGGATCGAGGGCGCTTGCGCCGGCGCGGCGCTCACGGCGGCTGAGATGGCGATCGGCGGCCGCGATCTGCTCGCGGAGAAGATCGTCCCGCCGGGGCCAGCGATGGGGCGGTTGCTCAGCGCGCTGCTCGTGCAGGTGATCGAGGCGCCGCGCCGTAACGAGCGCGAGGCTCTGCTCGCTGCGGCGCGTGCGCTGGTGGCGGAGGAGCTGACGTCTGGCCGAGGCGGCTAGAGCCCTTCGAGGTGGGGCCGCTGGACGATCCGCGCGTCGAGGGTGACGTAGCCGCGCGGGGCGCCGATCAGGCGGATCGGGTTGAGATCGACGACCAGTAGGCGATCGCCGGTGGCGCGGGCGAGGCCGTCAAGGCAAGAGAAGAGGCCGGCCAGGGTGTGTACGTCGGGATCAGAGCGCCTTCGTAGCGCCGGCAGCGGGATCATGCTGAGGACCGCGTGGGCGAGTAATAGCGCCTCGGCGGGGGAGAGCGGGCAAGGGGCGAGGACATGCTCGACGGGCGCGGCGAGGCCGACAGGCGCGCCGAAGAGGGCTAGCGGGCCGCTCGCGAGGCGGATCAGGCCGCAGTGGATCTCGAGGCCAGGCGGGACTTGTTCGGCGACGAGCACACCGTCGAGGTGGGCTGTCGGCGCGTTGTGCTCGATGTTCGCGAGGATGGTCGCGTAGGCGCGGCGGACCGCGGCGCCGTTGACGAGGTCGAGGTGCACGGCGCCGATCTCTTGCTTGCGCCTGAGTCCCGGGCAAAGCGCCTTAAGGACCACTGGGAAGCCGATCTGCTCGGCGAAGGAGGCGGCCCCGCTTGCCGAGGAGGCGACCGCTTGACGCGTGACCTCGACCTCAAGACCTCGGAGCACGACCTTGCTCTCGTGCTCCGAGAGGACCTCGCCGGCGCCGCGTAAGACCTCGAGGCTGCGCTCGATCAGGTGCTCACTGGGGGCGGGGCGGTCGGGCGCGGCGGCGAGGGCGAGGTCGAGGCCGCGCTGACGGCGGAGCAGCGCGCGTTGAGCGAGGAACGCGGCCGGAGGATCGTCGAGAGAGAGGCCTTCGATCGGGTCCTCCATGCCGGCCGCCGCGCCGCTGAAGGGGAGCGAGCGCCGCGCTTGCGCCCACAGGGCCCGCTGGCCAGGGGTCGGTGGGGCGGCGGTGGAGGGCGCAGATCGGCCTGCGACGATCGCGGCGATGACCTCAGGTGCGGGGAAGATAGGGCCGCTCGTGCGCTCAAATGTATGAGCTGCGACGATCGCGTCGAGGCTAGGATGTCGCGGCTGATCGACGCGGGGAGCTGCGACCCCGAGAGGGACGAGGACGTGCCGAGTGGCGCGATCGAGGGGTTGTGCGCGGATCCACTCGGCCCACGCGCGGTCGAGCACGGCCGCGTCGACGAGGCCGATGGCCGCAGCGTCGCTGAGCGCTGCGTCGGCGAGCCAGCGCGGTAACCATGGCGGGGTGGGGCTGAGGGCGAGGCGGAGGCGCGCGGAGCCGAGCGCTTCGATGAGCTTGTGGAGGGTGTGAGGGTCTGGGGCCGTGATGATCTGATCGCCGGCGTCGACGACGAGCCGCGCACGTGGCCCCAGGAGCGCGATGCCTTGGGGGAGGGCGCCCGGTGGGCTGTCACCGGTGAGGATGAGGAGCGCGGGCGGGGCGTTGAAGAGGGCTCGGAGCAACGGCGGGCTCGTGTGCTCGACGACGACGACGGCGGGGCGCTCTCCAGCGTTGAGGCGACGAGCGAGCTCGCGAGCGGCCGCCCTCTCGGCGCCGGGGATGTCGATGTGAGCCGATGCGACCTCGTCAGCGATGACGATCGCGGCTCGATGTCGCGCCGGCGCGAGGATCGCGGCGAGCGCGGCGTCTAGGCCAGGGAGAGCTTCCACAGCTCACTGCGAAGCTGCCGCGTCGCCTCTGGCCAGAGCCCAGGGATCACCCAATCTGCGAGCGCCCAACGCGGGTGAAAGCGGGGCGTCGCGCCGGGGAAGAGGATGACACGGAGCGCCGGCGGGCGCGCCTCGATGAGGGGCGGCGGAGCATCAACGGCGGTGTCGAGGAGCAACAAGGTGCCGCCGCTGAGCGACGTGGCTTGGTCCTCTTGGACCGGCTGAGCGCCGATGCTCTGCAGGTTGCTCCGAGTGAGTGGGTCGAGATCCGGCGGTGCGAGGTAGTAGAGGGGGCTGGTCGGGGCGGGATCGAGGTCGCTGGCCCAGGGGGGGCACTCGATCGCGTTGGCGTCGCTCTCGATGTCGGCGTCGAGCACGGTCGGAAGATCGTACCAGGGCTGCGCCCCCGCGATGATCCCGGTGACCAGCTCGTCGCTGCTCCACTCCGGCTGGGGCTCGTATAACCAGTGCGGGACGGCGCCGCTGTCCCCTGGGATCTTGTTCGCGGCGGCGATCCCCTCGGCTGTCCAAGGGACCAGGATCAAGCCGGGGTTGAGGCGACGGTGCAGCGTCGTGAGGCCGTCTGGTCCGGTGAAGAGCAGCGCGTCGGCGCCGTAGCGGCCGGTCGCGCGACAGACTCGGGAGTTGGCCTTGCCCGCGTCGCCAGGGCACACGGCGGTGATGGTCGCCCCGAACTCGCTCCCCAGGTCGCGTGCCAAGCAGAGCGCGAGCGCGCTGGCAGGATGGATCCCGTGGGGTGTCCGCTGAACGTAGACCAGGATGTGGGCCATTACTCGAGACCGTGCTTGCGTTTGACCAGCTCGAGCTGCCGCTGATACTCGATCTCAAACGCTTGGGTGTTCTCCTGCAGGTGCTTGAGGTGGCGGCGCACCTCACGATCGACGTCGTCGTCGGCCTGCATGTGCCGCTTCAGCACGTCTCGGAGCTTACGCCGGATCGTCGGGTCATCGGCAAAGATCTCTTCGACGTGCGCGGACTGCATGAAGAGCTCGAGGAGCTGGCTGGTGATCCATTGGAGGGCTTCTTCGCCGATCCCGAAGTCTTCAGCCTCGGCGAGGGCGCGCTTGGTGCGAAATAGCTCCGAGTAAGCGAGTCCGCGCCGCTCGAGCTCGTCCTTGGCCCGCTCGGTGAGCTCGCGATCCTTGCGGAGGTACTCCTTGAGCACGGAGGTGACATCGGTCTTGAACTCCTCGCGGTCGCTCACTTCGAGGTCGCCGGCTTCCACCAACGCGCGAACCATGGCATCGACGATGGTGGTGATCTTGTTGGGATAGAGGCGCATGGGCCCGCGGAGAATAGGCTTTGCTTCTCCGAGCGTCTAGCTTGCGCTATGACGACCGACGGATGAGTTCGCCCTCAGATCAGCCACGATTGGTGGTCGCCGCCGGCTTGGTCTGGCTCGATCCCGATCAGATTTTGGTGCAGCAGCGCTCGGCTCAGGCGCGTCACGGCGCTGGATTCCTCGAGTTCCCAGGGGGCAAAATCGAGCCAGGAGAGGCCCCCGCGAGCGCCTTGGCGCGCGAATTGATCGAGGAGTGGGGGCAGGGCGCGAGCGATCTCGTGATCGGGCCGATCGCGGAGGTGATTCATCACATCTACCCACCGCCGGGCCCAGAGGTGATCTTGCTCCTCTATCACGTTGACGGGCGCGCGCTCTGCGCGGAGGAGCGCTGGCGGAGGTTGTTGAAGTCGGTTGATGGCGCGGCGGTGCGTCTGTGCGCTCGCGTCAGCTTGGAGGAGTCGCTCTTCCTCGCGGCGGATCGCCCGCTGGTGCGCCGGCTCCGGCAGGGTGAGGTGGCACCTCGCCTGAGCCCAGACCGCTACAGATCCGCGCCGGGGTAGGTGGCGATGCACGTGAAGGCGCCGTCGCGCTCGCGAAATAGCTTGGCGCCGCCGATCCGATCCTCTTGGGCGTCGATCACCAAATAGTCGACGGGGTACCCGGAGGACCGCGCGGCCAGTGCGTCCTCCGCGGAGAAGTACGCGCCGACGCGGGGGTGCGAGTGATAGATGACGGTGGCCGGTCGGTCTCCGTCGAAGCTGGCGACGAGGTCTCGCAGCTCGCGGCCGTAGATGGTGTAGCCGTTAGCGGCGGTGCGCGGGTAGGTCTCTGGATCGAGCGTGTGGAGGCGATCCTGGGCGTTGACGCAGCGCCGCAGCTCCGCCGCGGCGCCGCGGCCGATCAGGTAGCCGCAGCACTCGTTCGGGAACTCCGCGCGGGCTTGGCGATAGATCTGCGCGAGGAGCTCGGGCGGAAGATCGAGCGATTCTGTTTGATCTCCGACGGTTGGATCACCAGACATAGGTCTTCTCCCACTTCAGAGGGACAAAGTAGCGATCTCCGCGGTCGCAGAGGATCGTGACGACGACGCCGGCCTCACCGCGCGCAGCGAGCTCGCGGCCGATCCGCAGCGCGCCCGCGACGTTGCCGCCCGAGGAGTGACCGACGAAGAGCCCCTCCTCGTGCGCGAGGCGCTCGGCCATGTCCCAGCCCTCTTCGGTCGGCATCCACATCATGCCGTCGAGGACCGTCGGATCGTAGATCTGTGGGACCAACGAGCTAGGCAGGTGCTTCATCCCCTCGAGGCCGTGCATCGCGTCATCTGGCTGGATAGCCAGGCAGCGGATCGTCGGCGAGAGCTCGTGGAGGCGCCGAGACGTGCCGACGACCGTGCCACTGGTGCCGATGCCGGTGACGAAGTGTGTGACTCGGCCGTCGGTCTGCTCCCAGATCTCAGGGGCGGTCGAGTCGTAGTGGGCGCGCGGGTTCATCGGGTTGGAGTACTGGTCGGGGTAGAAGAAGCGGCCGGGGTGACGCTCGACGAGCTCGCGCGCGAGCATGATCGCGCCGTCGCTCCCCTCCATCTCGCTCGAGTAGATCAGCTCGACGCCGTAGGCCGCGGTGACTTGCTTGCGCGGCGCCGAGACGTTCGCGGGCATGACCAAGCTGATGGGCACGCCGAGGGCCGCGCCGACCATCGCGTAGGCGATCCCTGTGTTGCCGCTGGTGCTGTCGATGAGCCGCATGCCCGGGCGGATCGCGCCGCGGGCGACGGCGTCGCGGATGATCCAGAGAGCGGCGCGATCTTTCACTGAACCGGCGGGGTTCGTGAACTCACACTTGGCCCACAGCTCCACGCCAGGGCAGTCGCGCTCGATGTGGTGGAGCCGGACGAGCGGCGTGTTGCCGACGAGCTCGGTGATGCTCTCGACGACCGCGGCGCGGGAGCGGCGCAGCGCCGCCATGAGCTGCTCGCGAGCGCTTCGGTTCGGCTCATCCGCCGGCGATCGCAGGGACAATGCTGATCTCATCGCGCTCACCGACCGGTGTGTCGAGGTTCTGTAGGAAGCGGATATCTTCGTCGCCGACGAAGATGTTGACGAAGCGGCGGACGTTGCCTTTGTCGTCGAAGATCCGCTCGCGGATCCCCGGGTGAGCGGCTTCAAGAGCGCCGAGGATCGCGCTGACGGTCGCGCCCTCGACTTGGAGCTCCTCTTGGCCTTGGGTGTACTTACGGAGGGGCGTAGGGATACGGACGGTAGGCATGTGGTTTGGACCTCAGCGAGGGGCTGGGATGGTACGTGATGAACAAGCGGGGTGGGAGGGCGTGACGGTCGGTGAGGGGTCGTGACCAGCGCAGGCCGGACAACCCGCGCGAGGCCGCGGACGTAGCTCCTGCGGGCGCATCTGGAGGAGATCGAAGGTGAGCAGCGCGCCGGCGATCTCGCCGCGCGCCCGCGCGAGGGCGAACGCGAGGTGGGCCATGAGATGGCCGAAGAGGCCGGCGGCGGGGCCGAGCACGCCGACCGCCGCGCACTGCTCCGCGATCGCGTGAGGGGGCGGATCCTCGTAGACGCAGCGCAGACAGGCGGCGCCGCGCGCGATCGCTTGAGCTTGCCCGCGCCAACGGATCACCCCGCCGATCACCGCGGCGAGATCGCGGCGCAGGCAGGCGTCGTTGACCATGAATTTAAGATCGGGCGAGTCGCTGCACTCGAGCACGATCGCGCCCGCCGGCTGGGCCTCGAGGAGGCGATCGAGGGCGCTCGCGTCGAGATCCATGGTGAGCGCGTCGACGCAGAGCTGGCGATCGCGGCGGAGGAGCTGGAGACGCGCGGCCTCACTCTTGAGGGCGCCGACGTCGCCGAGATCGTAGAGGACTTGTCGGTGGAGGTTGGTCGCGTCGACGCGATCGCGATCGACGATGGTGAGCGAGCGAGCGCCGCCAGCGAGCAGGGCGAGCAGCGCGGGGGCGCCGAGCCCGCCTGCGCCGAGGACCAAGAAGTGAGCGCCTTGAGGGGCCATCGACGTGTTCAACGCGGCGGGCTGAGGTGCGAGAAATACTCGTCGAGGCTGAAGTACCGCTCGCCGGTGTCACATAGGATCGTGACGATGTTCTTGCCGGGGCCGAGCTCGGCGGCCAAGCGCGCGGCGGCGGCGGCGCCGGCCCCGGCAGAGATGCCGACGAGCAGGCCTTCTTCGGTCGCGAGGCGCCTCTTCATCTGAAAGGCCTCGTCGTCGTGGATCAGCTCGATAGCGTCGTAGATAGCGGTGTTGAGGACCTTCGGGATGAACCCGGCGCCGATCCCTTGGATCTTGTGTGGTCCGGCGACGCCGCCGCTGAGCACGGGGGAGCGTGCTGGCTCGACCGCGACGATCCGAACCGCAGGGTTGTGGGCGCGCAGCACCTCGCCGACGCCGGTGATCGTGCCCCCCGTGCCGACCGCGGAGACGAAGCCGTCGATGGTTCGGCCGCGCATCTGGTCGAGCAACTCGATCGCGGTCGTGCGGCGGTGGATCTCGGGGTTGGCGGGGTTCTCGAATTGCTGGAGGAGCACGTGGTCGGGGCGGCGGCAGAGCTCGCGGGCCTTGAGCACCGCGCCCTCCATCGTCAGCTCCTCAGGGGTGAGGATGATCTCGGCGCCGTAGGCCATGAGCAGGTTGCGGCGCTCGAGGCTCATGCTCTCGGGCATGGTCAGGACCAAGCGGTACCCTTTGACCGCGGCGACCAGCGCGAGGCCGATGCCGGTGTTACCGCTGGTTGGTTCGACGAGAACGCTGACGCCGGGGCGGATCTCGCCGCGGGCCTCGGCTGCCTCGATCATCGCGAGCGCGATCCGATCCTTTACGGAGCCGCCAGGGTTCAACATCTCGCACTTTCCCCACACCGTCGCGTGAGAGCTCGGATCACCCGCGACCCGCCGGAGGCGGACCAAGGGGGTGTTGCCGATCAAGCTGAGGATGTCGTCGACGGGGATCGGTCGCTGCGGTGTGTTCATGTTGGATCAGATCACGTAGTCGGAGGCGCGCCGACGGTAGTGCTCACGGGCTTCGCCCAACAGTTGTTCGAGGCTGAGGCTACCGACGGCGTCGGAGAAGCGGGCATCGACGGCGCGTTCGACCAACCCCGTGATCTCATCCTGGGAAGAGCCCGCGCCCGCGCCGCCGCTGGAGGTGAGCACGCTGAGCACGTCGCCGAGCACGATCTCTGAGGCAGGGCGGGCGAGCTTGTACCCGCCGCGTGGGCCGCGCTTGCCGATCACGAAGCCCGCCTTGCGGAGCTCGCCGATGATCTCCTCGAGGTAGCGCGAAGGGATCGCTTGTTGCTCGGCGATCACCTGGGCGGATGCGTAGCCGCGATGGGCGACGTGACAGAGGGCTCGTAGTCCGTAGCGGGCTTTCGTTGAGAGTTGCATGGCGCTCCTGCAGGTGGTTTCGTGTCGGGCAAAAAACCCAATCGGAGTGTGGCATCGGCGCGCAGGAGATGCGGGCGAGTCAAGGAGGAGGCCCAGATACTATCCGGGAGCCGCGTGCAATAAAATTACTGTCTAACACCGATGAATAGTGCGCATTACCCGCGATGGGGAGGTGCGTTGTAGAATCGGCGTTGACAGGAGACGCCGGAGGTACTACCCAGGCGCCCTCAATGGACGTCTCCGACCTCCGCAAGAACGTCAAACTCCAGATCGACGGCCACCCCTACGTGGTCACGGATTTCCAATTCGTGAAGCCTGGGAAGGGACAAGGGCTCTACAAGTGCCGGATCAAGAACATGATCACGGGCGCGATCCTCGATCGCACTTGGCGCTCGGGTGAGAAGCTCGAGGCCGCCAACGTCGAGTCTCGGAAGATGCAGTTCCTCTACTCGAGCGGCGACACGTTCACGTTCATGGACAACGAGTCCTATGAGCAGCTCGAGGTGCCCGCAGAGATGATCGGGGACGATCGCAACTTCCTCCTCGACAACCTCGCCTGCGAGGTCCTTTTCTATAACGAGCGCGCGGTCGGCGTGTCGTTGCCCAATCAGGTCGTCTACGAGGTCACGGAGTGTGAGCCCGGCGTCAAGGGCGACACCGCGACGGGGGTCACCAAGGCAGCGACGATCGCGACCGGCTATAACGTCCAGGTGCCGATCTTCATCAGGGTCGGCGATCGCATCAAGGTCGACACGCGCACCGGTGAGTACCTCGAGCGCGTCAACCAGTAAGAGCGCGGCGGAGCGCGTCGAGCTGTGGGATCGGGCGCTGTGGGCCGTTCGCTCGCACCTGCGGGGGAGTGGTCTCCGCGAGGTGTCGACCGCTGTGCGCGCCCCGGAGGTCGCGCTCGAGCCCTTCATCGAGCCGATCGCCGCGCCGCCGGGCTTTCTCGCGACCAGCCCTGAGCTGGCGATGAAGCGCCTTCTTTGCCGCGGCAGCGGCTCTGTCTTTCAGGTCAGCCACGTCTTCCGTCAGGCCGAGATCGGCCGCCTGCACGCAGAAGAGTTCCACCTGCTCGAATGGTATCGGGTCGGCGTGGCTGTCGAGGTGATCCAAGCCGACGTTGAGGCCGTGAGCGGCGCGGTTTTTGAGGCAGTCGGGCGCTCGCCGCCATGCCGGTGGGAGCGCCGCGGCTTCTTGGATCTCGTCGAAGAGCTCGCTCGTGTCTCGCTACGAGGCGATGAAGACGGGCAAGAGTTGCTCGCCTTGAGCGCCGCGAGGGGGCTCGATCTCGGATCGATCCCGGCTACAGGAGATCCGGAGGTGCGATCCCTGGTCGCTTGGAGCGCCTTCGTCAGCGAGTGGTCGGACCGCTACCTCGATCCTCACTTGATAGGTCGAGGCGGTGTTCATGTGGTCGATTTTCCGCCAGCGCTCGCGGCCCTGTCCGAGATCGTGGGCGGCCGGGCGGCGCGCTTCGAGAGCTATCTCGACGGGATCGAGCTGGCGAACGGCTACCGCGAGCTCCGCGACCCGGCGATCCAACGCCGTCGATTCGAGGTTGTCGCTGGCTTGCGTGCCGCCTACGGTCTGAGGGTCTTGCCGATCCCGGAGGATTTTTTGGCAGACTTGGTGGCGCTCGGCTTGCCTGCGTGCGCAGGCGTCGCGCTTGGGCTTGATCGGTTGCTGATGCTGGCGTCTTCGGCCGGGTCTCTCGACGAGATCAGCCTGACGCCGAGCAGCGCGGTCAGGCGCGAAGGCGCCCTGCGCTGACGAGATCAGCCTGCGAGCCGAGCCCCCGGCCCCTGTCTGCGTGCTGCGCTCCCGAGCGTCTTGCGATTTAGAACCAGGTCTGTACACTGGCGCTCTCCATGCGTTCTTTCGTCTTCGGAGTCGCCGTCTCTGCTCTGCTCGCGCTCGGTGGGTGCACCAAGATCGAGGCGCGCGATCTCATCCGCGAGGGCAACGCGTTCTACCGGGACGGGCGCTATCGCGACGCGATCGAGGCCTATTCGAAGGCCATCGAGCTCGAGCCCAGCGGGGTCACCGTCTTCTGGAACCGGGCGTGCGCGGCCGAGAGCATCGTCCTGAAGTCGAAGGATCGTGAGGATGCGAAGGCGCGCAAGGACTTCGCCGACATGGCTCTCGCCGACTTCAAGACCTGGCACGATCGTCTCGAGGCGCCGACCCCCGAGGACGCAGAGCAGGCGCATAACCACCGGCTGGCGATCCTCGACGCGGACGAGCGTTGCGACGATCTGTTGACCTACTGGCTGGACAAGCACAACAAGAACCCCTCGGAAGAGGCCCTCTACAGCACGATCGCCCGGCAGTACGACAAGTGTAACCGGACGAAGGAGGCCGACGAGTGGTTCGAGAAGCGGACTCAGGACTTCCCCGAGAGCGTCCGCGCCTATCACAGCTTGGCGATCCGACGCTTCGAGCCGCTGTTCCCTGATCCGGAATCTCCGCTGCCCTTTAACAGCAACATGAGCGAGAGCGAGAGGATCGAGATCGCAAACTCGGTGATCGCCTTGCTCGACAAGGCGACGTTGATCGACGCCAAGTTCCGCGACGCCTACATCTGGAAGTCGATGGCTTACACCCAGCGCGCGCTCGCGCGTCGCTTCGGTGATGACGTTGAGAACCAGACGCCCGAAGAGAACCTGAACCGGATCTTCGCCCGTGAGGACTCGCTGCTGGCGTGGAAGCAGCAGAAGGCGGTTTGCGACATCGATTCGCTGCCGGAGTGCACATCGGAGGCGTTGGCAGCCGGAGCGGCGGGTAGCTGCTGCCCCCTTCCGCCCCCGCCACTGAGCGCGGAGGAGCAAGCGGCGGACGCCGAGTTGAAGCGCCAAATCGAGCAACAGATCGCCGACCTGGCCGCTGGGATCGCTCCGCCGGATCCCAAGAAGAAGAAGGGCAAAGGCAAGCGCTAGGCCCCGGCGCCTGCCTGACCGTTGGAGCGAGGCACGGAGAGGAGACGAGCCATGTTCGAACACTACATGAACTACCAGGTGGCGGATCCACGGCGTCAGAAGGCCATTATGGCGGCCTCGGTCGCCTCGGGGATCGTGACCTTTACGATGATCGTCTTCGCGTGGGCAGCCAACAAGATGGACATCAGTAAAGTCGAGCCACCGACGATCAACTACATCGTCTTCCAGTTGGCGATGGACGAGCCGCCGCCGCCGCCGCCGCCGCCGCCGCCGCCCGCGGGTGACACGGAGGAAGAGGAAGAAGAAGAAGAGAAGATCCCGGACGAGGAGATCCCCGAAGAGGAGCTCGTTCAGCCCAAGGAGACGCCAGACAAGGTGCCCGAGGCAAAGAAGGTCGGGAAGACCGGAACCCGGATCCCGGGTGGCGTTCCGGGAGGGATCCCCGGGGGGGTGCCCGGCGGCGTCGTTGGCGGGGTGCTCGGCGGCCAGCTCGGTGGCCAACTCGGCGGGGTCGCGACCAAGCGTGATCCGCAGCAGGCGTCGGCGATGCAGCCGGTCGCGTCGGTGATGCAGCAGGCGATCTACGCGCAGGACCCGACCTCCAAGGACTTCGAGTCGACCAAGGCGGCCCGCTTCGACAAGCGCCCTGGGACCAATAAGACCTCGTTCTGCATCGATCCCGGCGGCAAGGTGGTCGATGTGAAGACCAAACAGAAATTCCCGGGTGATCCCAAGGTCGACGAGATCATCCGCGAGAAGATCAAAAAGTGGCGCTTCAAGCCCTTCTTGGTCGGTGGCAAGCCGATCAAGACCTGTACCGTCGCGACGTTTGATCTCAAGTTCCAGTAGGCTCTTGGGCGGCGCGATGGACCGCGTCGCTCTCCTGCTCAACCGCTCGCGAGCTGCTCGCTCGCTCCGAACCGAGAACCAGAAAGACAGGCCATCCCGATGGAGTTCATGGAAATCCCGACGATCCTCGCCAATGCTGGCGCCGATTTCAGCCTCGCAGGCATGTGGGAGCAGATGGGTGTGGTCGCCAAGGCGGTCATGGTCCTCCTCCTGCTGATGTTCCTCATCAGCTTCGCTGTGGTGATCGAGCGGCTCCGCGTGTTCGGCAAGGCGCGCGGGCAGTCGATCTCGTACATCATGATGCTGCGGAATTTCCTTCAGGAGCGAAAGCTGCCCGAGGCGGTCGCGGCGGTGCAGACACACAGCGACAGCCCGATCGCAAAGTTGGTCGGCGCGGGCCTCAACGAGTACCTGAAGGGTATGGACGCGCTGCAGGAAGAGGGCCCGGATGACGTCGGTGACTTCGACTTGGTGGACGCGGTGAACCGCCAGATTGAGCGCGCCAAGGAGCGCGAGGTCGCGAACCTCAAGCGCGGCCTGACCGTGCTCGCGACCGTCGGCTCGACCGCGGTCTTCGTCGGTCTCTTCGGTACGGTGGTGGGCATCATCACCGCCTTCCAAGGGATCTCGAGCGATGGCGGTGGCGGCCTCTCCTCCGTGGCGGGTGGTATCTCCGAGGCGCTGGTCGCGACCGCGGTGGGCCTGATGGTGGCGATCCCCGCGGTGGTGTTCTTCAACTTCTTCAACTCGCGGATCGAGCTCTTCCAGATCGACATGAACGACGTCGCCTCGGAGTTGATCGACTACGTACTGAAGGAAGGCCGCTACTGATATGACCGGCGCCACCGTCACGGCTCGGAAGAAGGGCGGCGCCCGCTCGAAGCGTACGCGGCACATCCCTTACAAGTCCGACAAGGGGATCCACACGGAGGGGCCGCAGAGCGACATCAACGTGACGCCGCTGGTCGACGTCTGCTTGGTGCTGTTGATCATCTTCATGGTGGTCACGCCGATGCTCGGCCGCGGGAAGGATGTCGCCCTGCCGATCCTCACCGCGGCCGATCAGCACAAGGAGGGCGATCAGGTGTTTGTGTCGGTGAACGACGACGGCGCCTGGATCGAGACGGACCTCTACCTGTCGAAGGGCGACTTCCTGAGCGCGCTGGATGAGTCCCTGAAGGTAGCCGCCGGAAAGGCGGCGGCTAACGGGTATAAGGGCCCCTTGCTCTTCCTGAAGGGGGACAAGGAGACCGACTACGCCAACATCCGCATCGTGATGGAGTGGATCACCTCGAGCGAGACTCAGATCCAGGACATCGCCCTGGTCGTGGACATCGGGCAGTAGGCGGCCCTCGTTGGACCGCGCGCATCTGCGATTTTTGCTATCGACCCCGGCTGCGCTGACGTAGAATATCGCCCATCTCGGGCCAGCGGAGGAGTTTTCCCCCATGGGCATGCAAGTAGGCTCCAAGCACGGCGGAGCGCAGGCTGACATCAACGTTACCCCCCTCGTCGACATCTGCTTGGTGCTGCTCATCATCTTTATGGTGATGATCCCCAAGCAGGTCCCCGAGATCTCGGTCCGGGTCCCGCCAGAGAGCAAGATCCGGAACAAGACGCCGCCCACCCAAGATACGTTGGTGATCGGCTTGACCAAGGACGGTGGTGTGACGCTCAATCGCTCACCGATGGAGCGCGCCGCCCTAGGCGAAGCGCTCCACAAGCAGCTCGAGTACCGCGACAAAAAAGTGGTCTTCATCGACTTCGATGACGACGCCAAGTACGGCGCAGCCGTCGAGATCCTCGATCTGGCGAAGCACAACGGTGCTGAAGTCTTGGGGATCATGAAGCGCAAGGATCGGCCCACCCCCGACCGGCTCCCAGGCCGGTGACGCTCCCAAAGCTTGGCAGCGGCCAGAGCTTGAACTGAACTCTCAGCGAGGACCCTCGGACATGCGACAGATCGACTCCAACCTTGACGCGTACGAGCACGTAGGGGGGGCCCGTCGGGCCCTCGTGGCGATGGCGCTTGCCGCTGCCTCCTCAGCGCTCACTGGCTGCATCTCCGACCCGGACTGCGGCGTGTGCGACCCCGACAACCTCATCCTCGAGACGATCGCGGCGGCGAACTATGCCGGCAAAGAGATCAACGTGCTCTCGCCCGAGTGCGTCGGCGATCGTTGCCCCGAGCCGTTGACCAGCGCCAAGGTCTTCGTCAACACGATCGGTCGCTGCGAGGAGAGCGACGGCGCTACGGGGTCGGCGCGGGGCGTTGAAGAGTGGTGCAAGATCTCACCGCTGATCGTCGGCGAGGGCATCAACTTCATCTTCAACAACCTCCTCGATCCCACCTCGGTCGAGCTGGTCCGCAAGCAACTCACGAACCCGCAGCTCTTCGAGGTCTACGACTGGAAGACCCGGATCCTCAAGATCAAGGGCCCGGTCACCCGCTACAACGGCGACTTTATCAAGGGCACAGGCTCGACGCCGGACGTGATCACGAGGTCGGTGAACCTCTCGTGCATCCAGAACCTGGCCGCGCTGAGCGTCCCCTTCGGCCACAACGAGTTGGCAGCAGGCGCGTGTGATCGACTGGCGGACTTCGGGGGCGGCTTGCTGCCGCTTCGCACGCAGCTCGATGAAGAGATCAAGGCGCGGAGTGGAGCGACAGAGTGGCGCGGTGAGTCCTGCGACACTCCTGAGTCGGGGGCCGACACCTGCTGTACTGCGTGTGACTTCGAGCTCTCGGTCAATACGGCGAAGTACGGGCTCGTCGACGCCTCGGCGAACGGCGCCGACAGGAGCTCGTGGCTGGCCGACGGGCGCGCTTGCGACACGATGGGCGACAAGTACGCGACCTGCCGTGACTTCGCCCCCTTTGTCGACCGCAAGTCAGAGGATGCGCGGCGCTACAAGTTCAACTGGAACGGTGTCGAGATCGAGTCGCCGATCCCGATCCAGGACAAGCTGCGTGAGACTCACCCGGACTTCCGCCCGCAAGGGGTCGAGCAGAAGACCGTGAAGTGCGAGACCCGCAGCGACTGCACCTCGGGCGCCGGGTTGCCGGGTTCAGACTGCGTCGGCCGCTTGGTCAGCAACGGCTCCGCCTGCTCCGTGGACAACGGCGATGACGCCTGCGTCGAGCGCACCTGTGTCGCCGAGTGGTTCGTCACCTGCAAGAACATCGAGGGGCTCGGCGGCCGCTGCGTCGACACGCGCTTTGACGACAAGGGCGCGATGTCCTGCTTCCGCAACGGGAACCGTCGTCTCGCGAACCTCGACGCTGATGACAACAAGGAGCTGTCGGCGGCGGAGGTCGCGTCGTTGTGCAGCGGGGCGCCGTGTGATCCGTACTTCCCCGCGCGCGCGGGCACGGTGCCGCGCTACGACCGTAAGGCCACTCTTCCCGAGCAGGCCCGCGACTGCGTCTGCACCGATCAGGACGTGCCCGCGTACTGCGAAGAGGTCGTCAATCGCCTCTGCAAGGACTCGAGCGGCAAGCTGATCGAGGAGCTCCGTGATCGCTACGCGACGCGGTTCGTCGCGGCGACCGGCGGGGTCATCTACGATCCCGCGGTCAAGGGCGTGGCCTATCGCCCCGCGGATCTCGGCGCGGTGGGCCGCTCCTACGCGGAGACTTGCGCGGCGACTCGGGGCAACATCGGCCGCCTGAATATCAAGGACGGTTGGCGCGCGAACGACTCGTTCGCTGAGTCCGACGAGAACTTCGACCGGGCGATGTGCTCGAGCTCCCAGTACGAGATCGAGTTCGCGACCCCGAGCGGTGGCGGGCAGTTCATCAAGGACAAGGTCGGGAATACCCTCGAGGGGCGCCGAACCTACCGCTTCGAGACGCCGGACTTCCATATCGTCCCGGGCAGCGGTTTCCCGACCTCTAACCTGCGGATCGGCGCTTGTAACACCTTTGAGGTGCGCTTCAGCAACAAGTACGATCTCTCGCCCGGGAACCTGCGGAAGGTGCAACTGGTCGAGATCCCTGAGGAGGGGGCTCCTGACGTCGACTACCCGGTCGTCGCGGGCGGCGCGGATTGCACGTCGGACCCTGACGAGGCCGACTCGAAGCCGCCGTGCTTGACGATCAATGTCCGCTCGCAGAACGTCGGCGGGATCAACGTCTCCATCAACCCGAAGGACTTCGGGCAGGTGCTCAGCCAGGGGAAGACGTATCGGATGCGGATGCCGGGCCTACGTCGCCCGGATGGCACCTACTACGACAGCATGGATGAGTTCCGCACCGCTTATGCGGCCGACCCGGTCGCCGGCGAGGCGAGCTACAAGAACGCGTTCTGGGATGCCTGTGGGATGCCGCTGATCCTCGGCGGGGCCTCGTCACCCGACTACTTCTACGACTTCCGGGTCAGCACTCCGAAGGCGAAGGAGGACAAGGACGGTGTCCTGGGGGTCTCTCTCACCGAGCCCAACATGTGCCTGAGGATCGGCGACGGAGTGCAGCTTAGCTGCGACAACGCGGCCAACTATTTCAACCCCGAGCAGCTTGACACCGATCTCGACGGCTTCGGCGATGTGTACGACCTCTGCCCGACAGTGCCGACGAACATCAACACCGCCGACAGCGATCGCGATGGCGTCGGCAACGAGTGCGACAGCTGCTCGCGGCAGGCGAGCGTCTACAACGATGACGCGGTCGAGGCGGGTGTACCGACGGCGATGTTGGTCCGCGCGAACCCGAACCAGAGCGACTGGGACGAAGACGGCGTCGGCGATGTCTGCGACAACTGCGTCAAGACGGCCAACTGCGGCACCTTCGGGCCGGGTAACCCCTTTGTGGTCGGTGACATCGCTCCGGTTGATAACCCGAACATCTGCCAGACCGATGTGGACACGCTGAAGATGGTCGGTGATGCGTGCGCTCCTGGCGGGGTGCCGACGACCTACGAGGGCGCGGCAGGGCCGGTCGGTTTCGGCAACGACGACGACTTCGACGGCGACGGCCTGCGCAACGCGATCGACTACTGTCCGCGGCAGCCGATCGAGCGGGTGGGCTGCGCTGGCGACGGCGAGTGCGGCGGGAGCAAGTGCACGGAGGGCGTGTGCAACCACCCCGACTCCGACGGCGACCAGGTGGGCGATATCTGCGACACCTGCCCCTTCGACAGCAATCCCTCGCAGATCGCCGACGGCGGGATGCAGGAGGACGACGAGGACGGTGACTTCGTCGGTCGCTCCTGCGAGACCAACTCAAGCTGCTACAAGCGCCCGGATCCGCGACCGTTCTCGTTCTACACGGTGTCGGCGAACGGCTGGTGCTGCACCACGCAGCTCGCTGAGATCTCGAAGGTTCGGATCCCGCACGACCTCCCGGAGGTCGTCTTCGACGAGGCGGGTGTCTGCGAGATCACCCGCCCGGCGCTGCCTCTCACGGTCGACTGCCCTGAGGGCGATCCGAGCTGCCGACAGATCCCGGACTCTGCGCTCGCTCGGCCGGGGCTGGTCGCGCTTCCGCCTGGCTGCCAAGAGGCGCTGGACGCCGCTGGGGATGATCTGAAGGACCCTCAGACGGGCTTCGCGCGTCGCTTGGGCTTGGACGACTTCCAAGGCATGGGCGGGGTCAACCCCGAGGGGGCGTTGTGGTCGAACATGTGCTTCTTGCCGCAGTTTGACCAGGACTTCGACGGCGTCGGCGACGGCTGCGATCTGTGCCCCTTCGCCTTCGACAAGGACAATCAGCCCTTCATCAACGCGAACGGGCGCCTCTTCCCCGACGCAGGTCGTTTCTGCAACGGCGACTACGACGTCGAGAAGATCGCTGGTTGCTACGAGATCGCGCAGCCGGAGTGCCAGCTCGACGAGGGCGGCACCACCGGCGGCGAGACTGAAGGGACCAGCGGGACGACCGGCTAGAATCGCCGACGTACGGGGCGCTGAGAGGACGGGGGTCTAGGCCTCCGTCCTCTTCTGTTTCAGGGGCGATACGCGTTACCTCATGTTTGCGGGCCTTGCTCGGCTCGCTTCGCGCGTCCAGGGTTTGCCCGCCGTCATGAAACCCAGCACGCCGCAGCGCCTCGGCCGCTACACGCTCGTCCGTAAGATCGGCGAGGGGGGCATGGCCGAGGTCTTTCTCGCGGACGTGACGGTCGCGGAGGGGCTGGTCAAGCGGGTCGTGGTGAAGAAGATCCGCCGAGAATTCGCGGATCAGCCGGAGTTCTCGCGGATGTTCATCGATGAGGCCAAGATCGCGCTCGGCCTCAACCACGCGAACATCGTCCAGGTCTTCGACTTCGGTCAGATCCAAGGCGAGCTCTATTTGGCGATGGAGCTGGTCGAGGGCGTCGACCTGATGCGACTCATCCACGCGGTACACGAGCGTGGCGAGCGGGTGCCGACGGTGATCGCTGCCTATGTCGCGCATCAGATCGCGTCAGGCCTGTCGTACGCGCACGTGAAGCAGGACGAGTTCGGTGCGCCGATCGGGATCGTTCACCGCGATATCAGCCCGCACAACGTGATGGTCAGTTACGCGGGGACGGTGAAGGTGCTCGACTTCGGGATCGCTCGGCCTAGCGGTAGCGGTCGGGGTCCAGAGGGGATCCAAGTGGCGCTCCGCGGGCCCGCGCGGGACGGCGAGATGACGATCCAAGGGAAGATCGCGTACATGTCGCCCGAGCAGGCGATGGGGCGGCGAGTCGATCCGCGGGCAGATCTATACGCGCTCGGCGTCGTGCTCTTTGAGATGTTGAGCGGGCAACTGGTGTTCCGAGGGATGAGCCAGACGGCCGCGTTGGAGGCGGTGCGAGGGGAGTCGCTGCCGCCGCTGTTGACGGTGGCGCCGCTGACACCGCCGGCGCTGGCGGCGATCGTGGATCGGGCGCTCATGCGCGATCCCGATGACCGCTGGGAGTCAGCGCGGGCGCTGCAGTCGGCGCTCGCCGGCTTCCTCCACCGGGCGGATCCGGTGGTTGATGACGATGTGCTGAGCCATTTCGTGCGGAGCGCGTTGCCGCCGCCGCCGCTCGCGTGGGGGCGTGAGGGTCCAGGTGATGAGTCGATCACGCGCGAGCTCGAGAGCCCGCCTGGAGGGCGCTCATCAGCGGTTGAGTCGCGACGAGTGATCGCGCTGCGGGCCGTGCTGGCCCCGGTGAGCGGGGCGACGACGGATCCGAGCCGCTTCCTGCGGATCGCTCGAGATGTCGCCTACAAGCGCGACGCGCTGCTCACTCGCGCCGATGACCGCGGCTTGCTCTGCTTCTTCGGTGTGGAGGGGATGAGCGGCGGCGCGGAGGAGGCGGCGCGGGTGGCCCATAGCCTGCGCGAGATGATCGGCGACGCCGCGCCGGGGTTTGGGATCGGGGTGGCGTTGGCGGAGGTCGTCGTCACGGTGGAGCGAGTGCTCGGCGCGGCCCCGCGTGCAGTGATCGATCCGGTGATCGAGGCGGGCTTGGCGGAGGTCGCGGCGGCGGCGATCGACGGGGCGGTGATGGTGGTAGGTGGGCTAGCCGAGCGGCTCCGCGAGGGCTGGGAGGTCGGGCCGATCGCGGCCATCGTCGGTCAGGAGCGGGGCGCGGAGGTCGTGCGCGCGGCGCCGCTCGTCGGTCGACTGCACGGCGCGGAGCGGCGGATCCACCACGCTCCGGGAGCGCGCTCGATCCTGTACGGTCGCGAGCTCGAGCTGAAGGCGCTGCGCGACGCGTTCGCTGAGGCGATCCGCGGGCGGTGGGCTCGTGCGGCGCTCGTGATCGGTGAGGCTGGGATCGGGAAGCGCGCGCTGATCGATCGCTTCGTCGCTGGGATCCCCGGAGAGGCCGCGGCGGTGCTCCGCGTGCAGGGGCAGTGGCGCCGCCGCAATGTGCCGCTGTGGGCGGTCGCGGAGCTGTTAGCGGCGCTTCCCTGCGCCGCGGCTCCGCCGAGCGGGTACGACGGGATGGGACGGCGCTTCGCGGACGCGGTGGCCTCGCTCGCGTCAGCTCGGCCGGTGCTGGTGGTCGTCGAGGCGCTTCACTTCGTCGACGCGCAGAGCTTGACGCTGCTGCAAGAGTGGTTGCTTTCGGCGCCGCCCCTGCCGGCGTTGTTGGTGCTGAGCGCGCGCCCAGGCCGGCGGATAGAGGCGCTGCAGCGCGGGTTGACGACGACGATCGCGCTCGGGGAGCTCGACGCGCAGGCGCGCCGCGAGATGATCGTGCGGCGCTTTGAGGATCCCGCGGCGGCGGATGGGTTGGCCTCGGCGATCCTCGCGCGAACCGCCGGAAACCCGCTCTTTATCGAAGAGACGCTGGCGATGCTGCTCCGTCAAGGGGTGATCGGTTGGGACGCGGAGGCGCGCTTCTTGGTCGTCCGCGCTCGTGACGCGGTGATCGAGGCGCCGCCCAGCGTGGAGGCGGTGCTGCTGGCGCGACTCGACGCGATGGACCCCGACGACCGCGCGTTGGTCGAGGCCGCGGCGGTGCTCGGACAGCGCTTCCGCGCTGGCGAGCTGGCGCAGCTCGTGATTCGTGATCAGGCGGAGGTGCTCGACCGCCTCGCCTCGCTCGGGATCTTTGAGGCAGATCAGGGGTCACCGCACCAGATCTACCGCTTCCTCAACGTGAGCCTGCACGAGGCGTGCAAGGAGGCGCTGAGCGGCGGCCAGCGCGAGCTGCTGCACGGCCGCGCGGTCGCGCTGAAGCGCGGGCGGGCGGACTATCGCGCTGGGATCGATGACGGTCCGATCGCTGAGCATCTGATCCTGGCTGGAAGGACAGGTGAGTCGATCGGGCCGGCGCTCGCGGCGGCCGACGCGGCCGCGCAGCTCGCGGGGAACGTCGAAGCCCACTACTTCTTGACGCTGGCGCTGCGGGCGCTGGCGCCGGAGGACCCGCGCCGATTCGCGGTCCTTGGGCGCCGTGAGCTGATCCTGCGGGCGTGGGGCCAGCGCCGCGCGCAAGGGGCGGACCTGCGCGAGATGATCACGCTGGCGTCGGCGAGCGGCGATCCGTCGATGGAGATGGCGGCTCAGCTCCGCTTGTTGCGGTTCTATGTGGAGTGCGGGCGGAGCCACCACGCAGAGCTGCTGGTGCCGCGGTTGGCGGCGCGATTGCCGATGTTGGGCGATCCGGCGAGCGCGGCGGCCGAGCTCGGCGAGCTGCGGAGCGAGCTGATGCGGCGCCGCGGCGCCTTCCTTGAGGCGGAGTCGACGGCGCTGGCGGCGTTGGCGGCGTGCGGAGGAGATGCTGCGGGTCGGCGCCAGCGTTGCCGGTTGTATCAGCTCGCCGGTCAGGCGCAGCTCGGCGGCGGTCGGTTCCAAGGGGCGGCGGAGAGCTTCGAGGAGGCGCTGCGGATCGCCCGTGAGCTAGGTGATCGTCGGCTCGAGGCGGCGCAGCTCAACGCGCTCGGTGAGGTCGCGGGGCGGAGCACGCGCTACCAGCAGGCGATCGACTGCTTCAGCGAGGCGCTCGAGATCGATCGCGCGCTCGGTGATCGGATGGCGACCGGCCAGAAGCTCGCGAACCTCGGGATCACTTACACGGCGATCGGCCTCTATCGACGGGCTGAGCGCTTCCTGCGCAAGGCGCTCGAGCTGCATGAGGCGCTCGGCGACACGGCGCTGCTCAATGACGTGGTCGTGCACCTCGGCGAGGTGATGTTTGAGCTAGGCGATCGCGCGGGCGCGCGCTCGCTGCTGAGCGACGCGGCGGCGATGGCGGCGTCGCGGGGCGACCTTCGGATCGAGGTGCGGGCGCAGATCCGTTTGGCCGGCGCGGACGTCGATGAAGCAGCGGGCGACCCGAGACGACTCGACGCGGCCGCGGCGCTGGCGGCGCAGGTGCTGGCGCGAGTACGCGCGGCTGGCGGGCTGCGGACGGCGATCTGTCGGGCGCACCACGTGCTCTCGCGGATCGAGGAGGCGCGTGGGGCGTGGGCCGCGGCGATCGAGCACGAGCGCGCCGCGGTGGCGCTGGTGCAGGAGGGGGCGGCGCCGGTCGATGGGGTGCTCTCGTTGCTCCACCTCGGGCGCTTGTTGGTCGGGTACGGGGATCCCGAGGAGGGGGCGCGGTGGCTGGCAGAGGCCGCAGCGAAGACGCAGGCGCGCCTCGATGATCTCCGCGACCCGGCGCTGCGCTGCGGGTACCTCGAGCAGCCGAAGGTGCGGGAGCTGCTGGGCCTGTAGGTGCGGGCGTGGGAGCAGGCGCGCCCTGCTGTTATGCTGTGGAGGTGCCTTGCTCTCGCCGTGCCGCGGTCGGTTTGTTTGTGTCGACGCTGATCCTCGCTTGTGCGCCCCGAGGCGAGCTGGTGGCCGCGGATGGGAGCCGCCGACTCTCCGCGGTGGACCCTTCGTCGGGGATCTCGGTCGTGGTGACCACCGGGGCGTGGCAGGGCGATCCGTTCTACTTGGATCAGGAGACGACAGTGCTCCACGTGCTCGTCGCGAACCTGGGGAGCGCGCCGATCCGCCTCGCCCCGGGGGATCTCGACCTGGTCGATGAGCGCGGCTTTCGCCACCAACTGTTGGACACCGGGGGGACGTTCGCGCTCACGGGACAGCAGGGGCGCGGCTACGAGGCCGGCCGCAGCGATGACTTCTCACGGATCTCTGTCTATGGGGACATCGCCCGCTCGGCGCTGCCGTGGGGGGTGCTCCAGCCGGGCACCAATATGCGCGGCTATGTGTACTTCAAGCGGGTCGATGACCGCGCGAACGCGGTGCGCTTGCTCTGGCACTTCCACCGGGCGGATGGCGCGCCGGTGGTCGACCTGAGCTTCGATCTGTATGTGGCCCGCAGCTAGCGCGGGTCACATGCCGAAGGGGTATGTCTTGGGATCGAGGAGGCCGCTGGCGCGGACCTGGCGGAGCGCGTCCGCGTAGCTGCGGAGCAGGGCGAGGGCGTAGTCGATGCGGCGTCGGAGGTAGGCGTCGTCCTCGGAGGCGGGCTCAGGGCCGCTGAGGAGCGCGCCGACTTCGCGGAGGATCACGTGCTCCGGGATGTAACAGATCTGCGTGTTCTTGTAGGAGCTGGCGCGCAGCTCGGAGATCGGATATGCGCCGCCGCGGCTCGCAGAGACGGCGACGATGAGGCCTGGCTTATGGGACATCTCGCCCTTGTTGCACAGGAGAAAGATGTTCTTGAGGGCAGGCGGGACCATGCCGCCCCACTCGGGGGCGATGACGACGATGGCGTCCGACTCCTTGAGCTCGGCGGAGATCGGCGACCAAAGATCGACCCAGCGCTCGCTCGGGACCCAGACCTCGGGGTCCCAGAGGGGCAGCGGGGTCTCGCCGAGATCGAGCACATAAGCGCGGTCGCCGTGGGCGTCGCGGAGGCGCCCGGCGAGGTAGTTGGCGACCCGCCCGGACTGCGAGCGAGGGCGGTGAGAGCCGGAGATGATCGCGATCTTCATGCGCTCCAGAGTGTAGACCGAGCGGGCCGCGGTTAGAGGCCGTGGATCGCGAGGTTGTCGAAGTAGACGGGCGATTGCCAGCCAGAGAAGGCGAAGTGGCGGTGGCCCGCGCCGATGAGCGGGGTGTCGTCGTCGTAGGTGAGGATCTCGCGGCCGTCGAGCTCCCAGCGGAGGGCGCCGTGCTGGCGCACCAAGGTGAAGTGATAGCGACGGCCAGGTTCGACCCGGGGGGCGGCGGCGGTGAGGCGATCGCGGCCGTGCTCGCGGCGCCGGGCGATCGCGCTCTGGCTGTTGTTCCAGCCGCCGAAGATGACGACGTAGCCGCTTGCGATGTAGCTCGCGGTGCGAGCGGCGCTGACGCCGTCGCCGGCGATCTCGACCTTGATGTCGCCCTCGTCGCTGGGGGTCCAGGCGTCGAAGTCGACCCGGATGTCGTCGGGGAGCTCGCGGGTGAGCCAGACGGGGTGGTTCTGCAGGCCCTCGACGCGGAGGGCTCCCGCTTCAATACGCGCGCCCGCGCCGGTGGTTCTCCACGCGGGGCCGAGGGTGGGTGACTCGAAGTCGTCGCGGAAGAGCGGCGGACGAGCGGCCGCGTGGGCGCTGTAGGTGCGCGGCTGCTCTTCGCAGGCGAGCGCGAGCAGCAGCGCGAGCAGGCTGGCGCGGTGGCGGATCATACGAGGGCGCGATCCTGAGGATCGTCGGCGAGCATGCGGGCGAGTCGGGCGCTCCAGCCGTCCGGGAGGTCGGGGGGGATGAGGGCGGTGGCGTTGAGGTCGCCGTCGACCTGATCAAAGAGGGGCGGCAGGGGGGCCGGCGCGAGGCTCAACTCCAAGAGGACGGCGCCGGCGCTGAAGATGTCGGCGGCCGAGGTGGCGCGGGCGCGGCTGCGGCGCAGCTCAGGGGCGAGGTAGCGGAGGGTGCCGACGCTCTGCGCGGCGCTGTCTCGGGGATCTCCGGGGATCGCGAGGCCGAAGTCGGCGAGGGCGATCGGTGCGCTGGGGCGGGCGTCGCGGACGAGGATGTTGGCGGGCTTGATGTCGCGGTGGATCGCGCCGACAGCGTGCACGGCGGCGAGGGCGAGGCAGAGCTGCTCGCCGATCTTCGGCAGATCGTTGGGGCTGAGCAGGCCGCGCCGCAGCGCGAGGCGGAGGTTGCCGCCGCGGCAGAGCGAGAGGGCGATGAAGTGGTGATCTGGCTGGGCGTCGAGCAGGGCGATGACGTGGGGGCTGCGGACCTCGGCGAGGGTGCGGGCCTCGGCGAAGAAGCGAGCGCGGAGGGCCTTGTCTCCGCCGCTGAGGAGGAGCCGCTTGATCGCGACTTGGCGGCCGACGCGGCGATCGTGGGCCTCGTAGACGACGGCGTGGCGGCCGCGGCCGAGGGGGCGACCGAGCTCGTAACGATCGGAGCCGAGGCCCTCCGCTGCTTCGAGCTCGGCGAGGCCGTCGAGCAGGGCGAGGCCGCGGTGGCGCTGACCGCTGGCGAGGCCGCGACGCTCGAGCGCGCGGGTGGCCTCGCCCCAGCCGCGCAGCGCTTGGGCGTGGTCGATGTCGGTGGCGAGCACGGCCTCGTAGTGCCGGATCGCCGCGGCCGGATCGCCGAGGCCGAGCAAGGCGTCGGCGAGCAGCATGTTGGCGACCGTGTAGGGGCCGCCGAGGGCGAGGCGCTGGTCTTCGACGCCGGGCAGGGTGAGCACGACCCGGCAGAGGGCGAGGCCGAGCTCCGGGGCGAGCGCGTCGATCAGCTCGCGCGCGACGAGCAGGGCGAGATCGGCGCGCGGGCGCGGGCGCAGATCGGCGACGAGGGCGACGAGGGCGCCGCGCAGGTAGCCGTCGTGGCTGAGCTCGCGCAGGTGTCGCTCGATCATCCATATCGGGGCGAGGCGTCGGAGGCTGTGCGTGAGGTTGGCGACGCCGGGGTGCTCGCGCGGTAAGGTCGCGCCCTCGGCGAAGCGATCGAGGATGTCGCGGGAGACCTCCTCGAGGAGCGTGACGGCCCTCGGGGGCTCGAGCATGGGCGGCAGATCGGTCATCAGGTGCGGTTGAGCGAGGTTAGGGGAGGATCGTGAGGGAGAGGGCAGGGCCGCCCTGGGGGAGCAGCTCGAGGCGATCGCCGATCAAGGGCTCGATCTGGGCGCCAGGCGCGAGGGGCGTGCCGGCGAGGCGAAGGCGGAGATCTGCGTCCGCGCTGAGCTCGATGTAGGGGGGGGTGAAGCGGAGGGTGAGGGCGATCGCGCGGTCGGGCGCGAGCATGAGAGGGCCGCCGCCGGGGAGGAAGAGGTGATGCTTGTTCGGGGTGGTGAGCGGCTGGAGCAGGGCGCCGTAGACAGCGCCGCCGCCCGGGAGCGGGTCGACGCGGACGCCGACGCCGACGCCGATCCCGAGCTCGCCGGGGTGCTCGAGGAGGTGTGGCTCTCCAGGCGCCAATGGTTCGCCGTCCCAGAAGGTGCCGGCGCGAGCGCCGGTGTCGACGGCGAAGAGGCCGAGCCCCGGCGGAGCAGGAGGGAGCCGCGGGGCGAGGCGGAGGATGACATGCTCGCGCGAGATCCCAGGGGCGCTTAGCGAGAGCTCGATGTCAGGGGCGCGGCCGATCCGCAGGCGATCGCCTCCATGGATCACGGTGGTCTGCTCGGCCCCCCACACGAGGCTGAGACGGCCTGGCCGGGGGAGCGCGGCCTCAAGGGCGGCGAGGCGCTGGCTGAGGGCGAGTCGGCCGACGCCGTCGTGGTCGCCGCTGCTGAGGGCGCGGGCGCGGCTGTGCTCGAGCAAGAGGCTGTGGGCGAGGCGGCGATGACCGAGGCGTAGGGCGTCGTCGATCGCCCGGAGCGCGCCCGTGACGAGCGCCTCGGCGGCCTCTTGGCGCTCGATGAGATCGAGCACGTACTCGAGGCGCGTGATCGCGCCCGCGCGCTCATATGCGGCCGCCGCCCGCCGCCAGAGGCCGAGGCGCTCGTAGAGCTCGCCGGCTTGGGAGTCTTCTTCGGCGAGCTCGAAGGCGCGGGCGGCCTCGATGATCAGGGCGCGCCTCGGCGCGCCGTCCTCGACCACCTCGATCTGGTGGAGCAGCGCGTCGCCGAGGGCGCGGTGGAGGGCGCGCCCCTCCTCGGTGGCGCCTGAGTTGCGGGCGCAGGCGTCGCGCAGCATGGCGATCCGGTTGAGGTGCGAGGTGAGCAGGGCGGCTTGATCGAGGCGGAGAAGGGCGGCGCTGGCGTGGCCGCCCGTGTGCTCGAGGAGGCGGGCCGCGCCGCGAGGATCGCCAGCGTCGAGGAGGCGCGCGGCGGTCTCGGCCTCGGGGTGCCCGGTGATGATGATCCGCGCGCGGATCATCGCCGGGGGGCCGCTGATAGCCGCCGAGGGGCGCTTTGGCGGCGGCGGCGGCGGTTTGGGCGGGCCACTCACGGGCAGGCGATGGTAGCACGGCGCCGGCCGCCGACCGCCGCGGGCGTGGGGCGCAGAGCTCGGCTGAGACGCGCTGTGCTGGCGCGCACGCGGCGGCCGCGCGGCGGCGTTTGGCGAGGAGCGCGGGCGGGCGATCCATGTAGACTGCCGGCGATGAGACAGACGCTGCTCGAGCCGATCGCGGCGGGGCAGACCCGCTTTCGTATGCAGGGTCTGACCCCAGACGCGCGCGGGGTCGCGGTCGGGCGGGAGACGCTGCTGGTGTTTTCGGGGCTCGATCGGTTGGTGTCGTTCCTCGGGGCGTATAGCGATGAGTCGAGCCTCGATGATCTGATCCCGACGATGACGCTAGAGCGAGGGCGACGGAGCAGCGGCGGTCAGGCGGTGCTGGTGCGCTGCGCCGGGGCTGACTCGTACGCGCTCGACCGGCTGCTGAGGCTCGTGAGCGCGGCGCGCGGCGATCTCTTCGTCGGCGCGGGCACGCTGTTCGCGCGCTATCGCGAGCGAGCGGCCCCCTTTGGCTACGATCTGGCGGCGCCGGTGAGCGCGGGCACGGATGACGTGGTGGCGGTCGATCTGGACTTCGTCGCCCGCTATCAAGTGGTCGATCGCCTCGATCCGGTGGAGTTGATCCAGCGGCTGTCGCTGCGACCCGTGCCGCTGCCTGTGGCTGGGATCAGCGACGACCCGCACCTCGCGGGCATGGCTGAGATGGCGCTGTGTCTGTGCGCGCCAGGAATCGCCGAGCGGGTGCTCTCGTACTTGTGGCGCGCTCGGGTGCCGATGGCGGGCGTGCGGGTGGCGCTGGCGGGGGAGCGGCGGCTCAGCTTGTTGCTGCGGCTGCGCGCGCCGCCGGGGCGGATCCTCGACGTCTTGCGCAGGATCCCTGGGGTCGAGCTGTTGGCGCCGGTGTCGTCGCGGGCGGCGGTGGAGGTGGGGTTTCGCCACCCGGTGCACCTCGGCTCGGCGGCGAGCTGCCTGCCAGGCACCGAGATGTACCTGTTCCGCGGGCGGGTCGGTCGGGTGGAGCGGCTCGAGGGGGCGCCTCGCTTCGTCGATGGGGCGCACTTGATCGCGGCGGCGATCGAAGGGCGCGGGCTGGGTGAGCCAGGGGACGCGCGGGTGGTCGGCGTGGAGCCGCTGCAGATCCCGATCCGGCTGCGCCGCACCGGCGACGCGCGCGAGCCGCGGGGCGCGTTGGTGCCGTGGTCGCAGATCGAGGTGCTGCGGCGGCTGATCTATGTGATCCCGCCGACCTCGCTGGCCGCGGCGCGGCTCGCGTTGCTCGAGGAGGGGGTGCTGGTGCTCACGGGCGGCGGTCTCGCGGGCGTCGGGGCGGTGAGCGCGGCTGGCGTGGGAGCGGCGGCGCTGATCCCCCTCGGGACGCGGATCTGTGAGGTGGCGCCGGGGGTGCTCGTCCCGGATGGGTTCGAGCTGTGGCCGCGGGTGCGGGCGCCGCTGCTCCGCGATCTGCTGGGGCTGGAGGTGGGGCAGTTGGCGCTGTTCCGCGGGCCAGGTGAGGCGGCGCTGCGGCTGCGCCCCGAGCACTTGATGGCGCTGGACGCCGCGGTGGTCGGGCGGCTCCAGCTCAGCGATCTGAAGGCGCTGCCGGGCGAGCTGGCGGCTCCTGCGGCGCCTGAGCTGGTGAACGAGCGGCTCGGTCGCTTCGCGCTGTGGGGGTTCGGAGCAGGGCCGAAGGAGCAGCGTGAGCGCGGGCCTTGACGGTTTTCTAGAGGGGTTCGTCGAGCCGCTGCTCGCCGGAAAGACGGCGCGCGTGGGCCGCCCGCTGCGCTTTGAGGAGTTTCGGGCGATGGCGGGTGCGCTGGCGAGCGGGCGCCGGCCGACGCTCGAGGCGCTCCGGCAAGGGCGAGCGCAGGGGCTGATCGCGGAGCCGGCGTTGGCGCCGCCAGGCGACGACGAGCTGGCGCTGTGGATCGGGCTGCACAACGTGCTGGCGCTGGATCACCCGGATCGGCCGCGGGTGTGGGCGCGGCAGATCTCGTGGCGGCGGGTGGAGGCGGTGACCCGGCATTTGTTGGCGCGAGGCCAGGCGGAGGACTTCGAGGCGGCGCTGGCCCGCCACGTCGCGGTGGGGCCCTTCGTCGAGCTGCTGCGGCGCGACAGCGTGGTGCTGACGGTGGAGGGGGAGGAGCGCTTCTCGGGGCAGCCGGTGCCGCGCCGGCGGGTCCGCTTCGGCCGCCGCGATGAGGTGGTGCACTGGCTGTCGATCGCGCACGCGGATGAGTCAGGGCGGTTGATCCCAGATGTCCTATGGGCCAGTCCGATCACCTGCGCGCTGCGGCCGACCCTGGCGCCGGAGGGCTGGTCGCCGCTGATGTTCGCGCCGTTCTTGTTCGAGCGCGGGTTCGCGCGGGCGGTGTGCCACGCGTGGGCGGCGAGCAAGCAGTGGATCGAGGCGGGTGGCGCGGTGATGGGGGCGCTGTGGCGCTCGCTCGCGCCGCCGGTCGAGCTCGACACGATCGACGAGGGGAGGACCGGGGAGCGGCGCATGCTGCCGGCAGGGGCGGCGCCGCTCGCGTTGCCTGGGTCCTCGTTTGCTGCCGGGCCGCGTGAGATCGGCGCGATCGTCGGGGCGCTGATCCATCTGCACTTTATCAAGGTGCTCGAGCTGGGGGCGCGGCTGGGGGTGGCGACGGCGACCCGCTCGGCGCCCGTGCAGATGTTCTTGGCGCTGCCGCTGCTGGCCCCCGCGTTGGCGCCGGCGCTGGGCTCGCCGATGGCGCCGCCCTCGCACCTGGTCGGCTTCGAAGGCCAGGTGGCGCGTCGGTGGAGCGAGTACGCTGACCATATCGCTGAGGTGTTGCCGCGTGAGGTGGTTGAAAACCTGCGGGCGACCCTGGTACCACGCATCGTGAAAGAAACGGCCCAGCCATGAGTGCGACGACGACCGCGCCACCTCCCGGGGTGTCGCTCCCCGATCTCTCCCGCCGCCTGCAAGAAGGGGCGCGTCAGCTCGAGCAGCGCTTCCTCGGCAAGGAGGAGACGATCCGCCTGCTCTTCGTCGCGGCGCTGGCGGGCGAACACTTGGTGATGGTGGGCCCGCCCGGGACGGCGAAGAGCGCGCTGGTGCGGGCGTTCGCCAGGACGATCGACGCGCGGTACTTCGACTACCTGCTGACTCGTTTCACCGAGCCCAACGAGATCTTCGGGCCCGTGGACATCCAGGCCTTCCGTGAGGGGACGTACCGCCGACGGATCGAGAGGATGCTGCCCGAGGCGGAGGTGGTGTTCCTCGACGAGATCTTCAAGGCGAACTCGGCGATCCTCAACAGCTTGCTGTCTCTGCTGAACGCGCGCCGCTTCACGCACGGGACGACGACGGTGCGTGTGCCGCTGATCTCGCTCTTCGCGGCGTCGAACGAGGTGCCCAACGACGAGGCGTTAGCGGCGCTCTTCGACCGCTTCCTGCTGCGGGTTCGCCACGACTACCTCGACAGCTATCACTTCCGCGGGCTCTTGCAGAAGGGGATCGACCTGGAGACGCGGATGATGGCAGAGGGGCGCGGGGTCGAGTCGACGCGCAAGGTGACCTCGGCGGCCGAGCTGATGGCGGTGCAGGAGCGCTTCGCTCACTTCATGAATTTCAGCGAGGAGTTCTTGGCCACCTTCAAGGGGCTGGTCTTTCAGATCCGATCGGAGGGGATCGGGCTCAGCGATCGGCGGGTGGTCAAGCTGCTGAAGATGTTCGCGGCCTCGGCGATCTTCGACGGCCGCAGCCACTCCTGCGACGCCGACTTCTTCGTGCTCCGCCACGTGTGGAACACGCCGGAGCAGGAGGAGCTGCTGCAAGAGATCGTCGGCCCGGTGCTGGATCGCTGGTACGACGCGAACCCGGATCACGCGCGGATCGGCGCGACGCCGACGAGCCTTCAGGACCTCTTGGAGGAGCTGCGCGTGATCCGGGAGACGCTCACCGGATCGGAGGTGCTCTCCGATATGCAGCTCTTCAGCCAGCTCCGCAACCTCGGCGACATCAAGGCGGCGCTGCAGCGGATGAGCGAGAACCCCGCGGCGCAGCGGATGATCGGCGAGGTCGACAAGCTGCTGGAGGCGATGTTCGCGTCCAGCCGCTTCGTCTAGCGGAGGGCGATGGCAGAGGCGGGGCGGCGAGGCGCGAGCGGGGCAGGCGGCGGCAAGGCGCCGGCGCTGCCCGAGCTCGAGCGCCAGGTCGGGACGATGGCGCTCTCGCAGATCGAGGGCGCGGGATCGCTGGCGCTGATGCGGGCGGTGGCCTGGCACGGGGTGCTCGCGCGCCTCGGCGTGGCCGCGCCGCTGGTGGTGATCCACGACCTCGGCTGCCTGATCTCGGGCGCTGGAGCGCCGGCGTCGGTGACCCGCGGGATCGCGGAGGCGGAGCTGTGTGAGGGGTGGCGGCTGCTCTTGGTCGAGCTCGCGGACGCCGAGCTGGTGCGCTCGCAGGCGGCGTGGAAGCACCGCGACGCGATGGTGGGCGTGGTGCTCGCGCGGATCTTGACCAGCGTGATCCCGCAGCTGCCGGAGGCCGTGCGGGTGCTGCGGCCGATCGAGCTGCCGACCGACGCGGCGAACTACCTGCGGATCGAGCCGTCGACGGCGTTCACCCGCTATGATCAGGAGCAGGCGCTGGCGTGGCTGGCGGCGCTGGGGACGAACAGGCTCTTGCCGATCCTCGCGGCCTGGCAGCTCGACGTCGACGCGCTGCGGCTCTTCGGGCTCTTTCGCGGGGGGCCGGGCGACGCGGGCGGGGTGGACCTCGCGGATCTGTACTCGGTGATGAACAGCCCGGAGCTGGCCGACGTGATCGACTTCTCGATGGAGCTCTTGCCGTCGATCCTCGAGGTGCGCCGCGATAAAGGGATGCAGGCGTTCTCGATCGACGGCTACGCCTCGGTGGAGCGGCGCGGCAATCTAGACGACCTGGTGCTCTCGCAGCTCGCGCTCGATGAGGACGTGTTCGAGCAGAAGCTGGTCGATGACGAGCTCTTCTACTTCACGCACGAGCGCCAGGTGGAGAACGAGCAGCGCACGCATCATGTGCTGGTCGACGGATCTGCGTCGATGCGCGGGGTGCGAGAGGTGTTCGCGCGCGGGCTGGCGCTGGCGCTGTGCAAGCGGCTGGCGCTGCTCGGCGAGTCGGTGGTGCTGCGCTTCTTCGACAGCCGGATCTACGACGGCGTCAAGGTGGGCGCGCAGAGCCACTCGGAGGTGCCGTATGTGCTGCAATTCAGGGCGGAGCGCGGGCGGAATTACGCGCGAGTGATCCGGCAGCTCAACGCCGAGCTGGCGACGCCGCGGCGCGCAGGGAAGGCGCTGATCTACCTGCTGACCCACGGCGAGTGCCAGCTGCCGCTCGAGGAGGTGCAGCTGCTGCGCTCGCGGGCGCCGATCTACGGGGTGTTCATCCTGCCGCGCGCGGGCCTCGATCTGCCGTACCTGGACGAGCTCTACCGGGTGCACGTGATCGATCGAGAGGCGCTGAGCGTGGGCAAGCGGGCGCAGCGGGCCCGCGAGATCATCCGCGACGTCGACGCGGAGCACACGCTCCGTCGCGCGCGCGCCGGAGGTCGGCGATGATCGACGCGTCGCTGCTGTGGGTGCGCGCCGAAGCGGCGATGAAGGCGGGCCGCTACGCCGACGCGCTGCCGCTGCTGCGCCAGCTCGCGCAGATCGTCGATCGGATCGACTTCGAGTACGAGGAGTGGCTGCGGGCGCTGACCGAGTGTATGCGTCATCTCGGGCTCCGCCGCGAGGCGATGGCCTGCGCTGCGTACTTGGGGACGCGAGACGTGCCCGGGCAAGAGATCCTCCAGCACGAGCTGGCGGCCGCGCGGCAAGGATCGGCGGAGGCGCTGCGCGGGCTACGGCTGGTCGGGATCTATCTCTCTCGATCAGGGCAGCACAAGCTGGCGGCGAGCTACTTCGAGGTCGCGATGATGCCGGTGCATCAGATCATCGAGCTCGAGCGGGCGGGGGAGGACGCGCCGGCGAGCCAGCGCTGGGCCGGGCTGCTGGTCAGCGAGCGGCTCTTCGGGCGGCCTTACGAGCGGGCGCTCGCGCGGGTGAATTACGGCCTGTGCCTGCACCGCCTCGGCCATGAGCGCGCGCGCGCGGCGTTGGCGGAGGCGACGACGGCGATCGAAGAGGCGGCGGACGGCTTCGAGGGCGAGGGCCTGCGCGAGCGCGCCTTCGACTGCTACCAGCTCTTGGCGCGGATCGGGGTGACCACGGGGGCGTTTGAGAACGTCGCCGAGGGGTACCTCAACAGCGTGCGGATCTTGACCGACGACGGGCTCAAGCTCGACGCGCTGCGCCTCTACGAGGCGTTCGTCGGGCAGGCGCGGCGGGCGGGCGAGCACCACGCGGTCGCGACGATCCTGCGCGAGGCGGCCGACTTCTGTACGCGAGCGGGGTTGCCTTACGCGGACGATCTGCGGCAGCGCAGCGCTGAGGCGTGGGTGAAGGCGGCGACGGAGGCGCAGGCGGCCGGGCACCCGCTGCAGATCATCGAGAACGCCTACTTGGCGGCGGCCGACGCGTGGGCCTCGTTGCGGGCGTTTCGCCAGGTGGCGGAGGTCTATCGGCGCCTGTCGGCGCTCGAGCTGCCGGCCCGCGGCCGCGATCGTTACGGACAGATCTTACGGCGCCTGGCCGATGCGCCAGCCGACCCCGCGCGCGCGATCCCTGTGCCGGACTTCTTGAAGCAGCTCCCGGAGTACGAGGAGATCTGGTACGTCGATCTGGCGGAGTGGGAGCTGCAGGGCGATCCGGCGCTGATCGCCGCGGGGGTGATGGCTGACCGCCGCTTCCCCGACTACGTGCGTCGGCACGCGCTCTTGCTGGTGCTCGACGTCGAGCGGCGAGGGGCGTCGGCGCCGGTGGCGGAGCTGATCCGTCGGCTGGAGTCGATCCGCGCGTACCCGGTGATCGCGGCGCTCGAGCACCTGTATGAGGGGGCGCCGGTGAGCCAGCGCGGGGCGGTCGCGGCGGTGATGGGATCTCTGCGCTTCAAGCGCAGCTTCGCGCTGCTGACTCGGGCGCTCCGTGATGAGGCGCCAGAGGTGCGCAGCGCGGCGTCAGCGTCCCTCACCCACCTGGTCTTCCCGCACGCGTTCGAGCCGCTGCGCAGGCTCTTTGAGGCGCGCGATCTGCCGGAGCCGGAGCCGGTTCGTTCGGCGGCGCTGCGGGCGATCGGCAAGATCGGCACTGTAGAGGCGCTGGACTTCCTCTGCGATCGCCTGCGCGAGGGCGAGCAGCCGTTCGTCAAGCTCGCTTGCGTCGCGATCAGCGAGCTGCAGAGCCCGGAGCTGCTGCCGTACTTGCGCCGACAGATCGACTTCATCCCGCCGGAATTTCGAGCTGTCCTCGAGGACACGGCGCAGCGCCTCGAGCAGCGGCCGCGCTGAGCGGGCGAGTCAGAGTAGCGGGTCGCTGCCGAGGATCGCCTCGAGCTCGGCGACGGCCTTGGGCACGCCCGCGGAGAGGACCTCGGGGCCCTCGGCGCGGATCAGGACGTCGTCTTCGATGCGGATCCCGCAGCCGCGCAGGCCAGGGGGCGCGCGTGGGTCGTCGGCGGGGATGTAGAGGGCCGGCTCGACGGTGAGCACGATGCCGGGCTGGAGGGGGCGAGGGCGCCTTCCTAAGGTGTAGTGGCCGGCGTCGTGCACGTCGGCGCCGAGCCAGTGGCTGGTGCGGTGCATGTAGTAGGGGAGGTAGCGCTGCTGCTCGATCACCTCGTCGACGCCGCCCTCGACGAGGTGGAGGTCGAGCAGGCCTTCGGCGAGGATCCGCAGGCAGACGCCGTGGATCGCGTCGATGTCCGAGCCGACGCGGGCCTCGCGGATCCCAGCCTCGTTGGCGGCGAGGACGATCTGGTAGAGATCGCGCTGCTCCGGGCTGAAGCGGCCGGAGATCGGGTAGGTGCGGGTGATGTCGCCGGTGAAGCAGTCGAGCTCGGCGCCAGCGTCGACGAGCAAGAGCTGGCCCGCGATGAGGGGGGCGTCGTTGGCGACGTAGTGCAGGATGGTGGCGTTGTCTCCGCCGCCGACGATGGTGCCGTAGCCGGGGCCCGAGGCGCCGAGGCGGCGGAATCTGTGCTCGATGATCGCCTCGATGTCGCGCTCGCTCAGGCCGGGCCTGACGCCGCGGATCGCGGCGAGGTGGCCCTCCGCGCTGATCTCGACGGCGCGGCGGAGGGTCGTGAGAGCCGCGGCATCCTTGAAGATCCGATCTTCGCCGAGCAAGGCGCGGGCGTCGCGGAGACACTCGGGGCGCTGCTCGCCGAGGCGATCGCGGCGGTGGAGGTGCGCGAGCGCGGCGAGCAGGGCGAGGTGCAGGTCGGGGGCGTGGTGGAAGGGGAGGTAGACGGATTCGACGCCGTCGAGCAGGGCAGGGAGGCGCTCGGCGAGCTCACCGAGCGGGTGGGCAGCGTCGGCGCCGTAGCGGTGGATCGCGCCCTCGGGGCCGATCCGGCGGCCGCTCCAGATCTCAGCCTTGGGATCGCGGGGCTGCACAAAGAGCGTGAACTCCGGTTCACGCCCCGGTCTGAGGAGGAGGACCGCGCCGGGCTCGGCGAGCCCGGTGAGATAGAAGAAGTCGCTGTCCGGTCGGAAGCGCTGCTCGGTGTCGTTGGAGCGGGTCTGGAGCGCGCCGCCGGGGAGCAAGAGCGCGGCGCCGTCGCCGATCCGCGCGCCGATCCGCTGGCGGCGCGAGGCGGTCGACGAGCTCGCGGAGGGCGTTGTGTCTGTGAGTGTCAGCACGTGAGTGAGCATAGGCGGCTGACGCGTGGGCGTCACTGGCCTTGGCGCGCGCAGGGCGACGCGCGCGCGCTAAGGGATTCCCTGACCGGATATTGCGCGGCGGTCGCGGCCAGAGGATCGTTGTGGCCGATGGCGCCTCACAAGCTCAGCGCACAGCGCACCCTTGAAGTTCAGCAGGTCCTCACATCGTACGCTCCGAAGCTGCCTGGGACCGATCTACGGCTCCTTGGCGCGCTCTCGAAGGCGTTCCTCACGGGCGTCGATGTCCGCGATCTGAAGCGCGTTAGCAGCCAAGATCTGGTCGAAGACTTCGAGTCGCTGCTGGCGCTGATCCGGCTGCGCCGCTCCGGCGAGATCGTGGTCGCGTCGAAGCTCGAGGACGGCGAGCTGGTGATCGAGAGCTGCATGGAGGACCAGCCGTTCTTGATGTCGTCGCTGCGGGCGCTGCTGGCGAGCGAGGGGCTGCGCGGGGCGAGCATCATCAACGCCGCGGTGCGGCTGCGGCGTGATCCCGCGGGCGTGCTGCAGGCGGTGGGGGTCGGATCGGCAGAGTCGATCATCCGCGTGGCGATCGACGTGGAGGCGGAGCCGGAGGGGCTGGTCGATCGCTTCCGTCAGCGCCTCCGCCTGGTGCAGGCGATGGTCCGCGACTTCCAGCCGATCAAGCGACGGATGCAGGAGCTGGCGGACGACTACCAGCGCGCGGCGGTGGGCACCCACGGCGAGGCGGGCCTGATGATGCGCGAGGCGGAGGGGATCTTGCGCTGGCTCTGCGAGGAAAATTTCGTCTTCTTGGCGATCGAGGACTACGACGTCTCGGGCGAGCTGGTGGAGGCGCTAGGGATCTCTTCGGTGAGCGATCCCGAGCGCGATCGCGATCGGATGGCCCGCTTCGCCGTCGATCAGGAGCGCTTCGTCCGCTATCGGCGCAGCCAGGAGGAGTCGCCGGTGCACCGCGCGGGCAAGCCGGGGCACTTCATCGTCAACCGGGTGAACCGCGACGGCGAGCGCTGCGGGGTGTGCCTCATCAGCGGGCTCTTCACCTACCGGGCGCTCCATACGCCGCCGGAGGAGGTGCCGCACCTGCGGGTGATCCTCCGCGATCTGCTGGCGGACCGCGCGGTCTCGGTCGACAGCTACCGCGGCAAGAGCATCACGAACGCGTTCAACTCGCTGCCGCTCGAGTTCATGCTGACCGAGCCGCGCGACGTGATCTGGGAGCTCACCGATCGGGTGCTGCGCGCCGAGGTCGAGGGCGAGAGCGACGTGCACATCCGCGTCGGCGAGGATCGACAGTCGATCTTCATCTTCGTCTCGCTGCCGCGCGAGCAGTTCTCCGAGGAGCTGCGGCTGCAGGTGCAGTCGCTGCTGATGCGCGAGTGGGGGGCGACGTACGCCGACTACGGCGTCTATATGGATCGCTACGACAACGCGATCATCCACTACTACCTGACCGGCCGTGAGGCGTTCCCAGAGATCGACACAGAGCTGGTGCGGACGAACGTGCTGGCGCTGGCGAAGGGCTGGAACGAGCGGCTGCGCGAGGCGTTGGTCGAGCTGGTGGGCGCCGATGAGGCGGACGGGCTCTTCGAGCTCTACCGCGGCGCGTTCACCGAGGAGCACAAGCGGCGCGCGGGCGATCTGCGGCTGAAGGGCGACCTCGCGTGCGTCGAGAGCCTGCGCAAGGGGGATGACTTCGACTGCGCGCTCTTCGTCTCGACCACGGGCGATCACCCGGGCTCGCTGAACCTGCGGATCTTCCGGCGGCAAGGCATGAACCTGTCGGAGGAGCTGCCGCTGATCACGAGCTTCGGGCTCAACGTGATCGACGAGTACGTGCGGCCGGTGCACGTGCTGCACATGACGCCGATCGAGATGGATACGTTCCGCCTCGACGTGCGCCCGGAGCGGATCCCGGCGATCTTGGCGCGCGGCGAGGAGCTGCGGTCGGCGCTGCGCGGGGTGTACGCGGGCACGCTGGGGCGCGACCGGCTCAATGAGCTGGTGATCACGACCTCGCTGAGCGCGCTCGAGGTGGAGATCCTGCGCGCGTACGTGGCGTACCTGCACCAGATCCGCTGCCCGTTCGCGACCGATCTGGTGCGGACGGTGCTGTGCCAGAACCCGACGGTGACGCAGGCGCTGATCGCGTGGCTGACGGCGCGCTTCGCCCCGGCGCTGGCGAGCCCGGCGCTGGCGGAGCTGTCGGAGGCGACGCTGGCGGCGGAGCTGCGGGCGGTCTCGGACTTCACGGCGGACCGGGTGCTGCAAGCGGTGGCGGCGGTGATCCGCGCGACCCGCCGCACGAACGCGTTCATCGCCCAGCGCGATCACGGGGAGGCGCTGGCGTTTAAGCTCGATGGATCGAAGATGCCCTTTGGGCCAGATCCGAAGCCGTGGCGCGAGATCTGGGTGTATCACGCGGAATTCGAGGGGATCCACCTGCGCGGCGGCCGAGTCGCGCGCGGCGGCCTGCGCTTCAGCGATCGCCCGGACGACTTCCGCACGGAGATCCACGGGCTGATGGCCACGCAGATGGTGAAGAACGTGCTGATCGTGCCGATGGGGGCGAAGGGGGGCTTCGTGCTGCGCTCCGCGCCGGCGGGGCGCGACGCGCTGCGGGCGGCGGGCGACCGGATCTACAAGGTGTTCATCCGGGCGCTGCTGTCGGTGACGGACAACGTGGTGGAGGGGGAGACGCGGACGCCGGAGGGGATCTTGATCCACGAGGAGTCGACGGATCCGTACCTGGTGGTCGCGGCGGACAAGGGCACGGCGCACCAGTCGGACACGGCCAACGGGATCAGCATGGAGAAGGGGTTCTGGCTCGACGACGCGTTCGCGTCGGGGGGCTCGAACGGCTACGACCACAAGGCGACCGGGATCACGGCGCGCGGGGCCTGGGAGACGACCAAGCGCTGCTTCCGCGAGCTGGGGATCGACCCTGAGGTGGACACGATCACGGCGGTCGGCGTCGGCGATATGAGCGGCGACGTGTTCGGCAACGGGCTGCTGCGCAGCCGCACGGTCAAGCTGCTGGCGGCGTTCAATCACGCGCACGTGTTCATTGATCCGACCCCGGACCCGCAGGCGTCGTACCGCGAGCGGGAGCGGCTGTTCGATCTGCCGCGCTCGCAGTGGAGTGACTACGATCCGGCGCTGATCTCGGCGGGCGGCGGGGTGTGGTCGCGGACGGCGAAGAACGTCGAGCTGTCGCCGGTCGCGCGCGAGCTGCTGGGGATCGGGGCGGAGCAGCAGGTGAGCGGCGAGGACGTGATCCGGGCCATCCTGGCGACGCGGGTCGATCTGATGTGGATGGGCGGGATCGGCACGTACGTGAAGAGCCGCGAGGAGAGCCACGCGGACGTCGGTGACAAGGCGAACGACTTCGTGCGGGTGAACGCGAACGAGCTGCGCTGCAAGGTGCTGGCGGAGGGCGCGAACCTGGCGATCACGGATCGGGCGCGGGTCGACTTCGCGCGGCTGTGTGGGCTCGGTTATACGTCGTACCTCGACAACTCGGGCGGGGTGGACACCTCGGACCATGAGGTGAACATCAAGATCCTCTTCGCGCCGCTGCTGGCGAGCGGGGCGATCCCGCGGGAGCGCCGCAACGAGCTGCTGCGCCAGTGCACCGGCGAGGTGTGCGCGATGGTGCTGGCGAACAACCGCTCGCAGAGCCGGATGGTCTCGTTCGACGTGCGCCGCAGCCAGCGGGACGTCTATCGCTATAGTCGGACGCTCAACTATCTGGTGCAGGAGGTGCCGTTCGATCCGGCGAACTTCGCGCTGCCGAGCGAGGACGAGCTCGACCTGCGGGCGCGCAAGGGCGGCGGGCTCTTCCGCTGCGAGGCGGCGGCGCTGTGCGCTCACGCGAAGATGGGCGCGTATCGCCTGCTGCTCGAGGGGCGGCCGTTGGCGTCAGAGCTGGTCGGCCAGCTCGTGCGGGCCTACTTCCCGCCGGCGATCGTCGAGGCGGTGGGTGACGCGGTCGATCGCCACATCCTGCGCCGCGAGCTGGCGACGACGATGGCGGTGAACCGGATCATCGACGACGCGGGCGCGAGCTTCTTCCCGGAGCTGCTCGCAGGGACAGGTCGGACGATCGCCGAGATCACGGAGGCGTACTTCTTGGCGCTGGCGGCCGGCGACGGCGAGGCGCTGCTCGCCGAGCTCTACGCGTGCGAGGACAAGCACCGGCAGGAGGCCGTATACACGGCGATGGGGATGATCCAGGACGCCATCGAGGCGGCGACGTACCTGCTGCTCGAGCCGGGGCAGATCCGGCTGGGCGGTGAGGCGGTGGCGCAGGCGCGGGCGCTGCTCCGTAACGTGGAGGAGCTGCTACCAGCGGCGCAGCGGCCGCTGCTGGCCGAGCAGATCGCCTCGCTCGAGCGCCTCGGCTTCGCGAGCGGGCTGGCCGGATCGATCGCGCGGCTGGTGCACCTGCCGACGGTGCTCGAGTCGATCGCGATGGCGACAGAGACGGGTCTGTCGCCGCGTGAGGGCGTCCGCCTGCGCCTGGAGATCGCGCGGGAGATGAACTTGGGGCAGATCCAGGAGGCGCTGGCGACGATGGTCTACGCGTCGCGCTGGGAGGGGCCCGCCGCGAAGGCGCTGTCCCGTCAGCTCGGCGGCCACCTGCGGACGATGGTGCGGGCCGCTCAGAGCAGCGACGTGGCGACGATGATCGCGAAGCTGCGGCTGGGCAGTGTGCGCCAGCTGGGGGCGGCGAGCTTGGAAGGGGGGGTGTCGATCGCGGGGATCGTGATGTTCGATACGCACCTCCGGCGCAGGCTCGCGGAGATCGAGTGATCCTGGTACGATGCCGCACACGTTTGCTCCAGCCGACGATGGGCTTTTTGCTAGGTTCGGCTGGAGTTTCGTTGATCTCTGTAGTTGCTTCCGCTTCGGTTGTTATGCCATCCTTCTGAGGTGGTCATGGCTCGCTCAAGCGCCTCAACGAGGAGTTTGAGCGGTAATGTGACCGTGCCGGCCTCTACCCCAGGGTGTGGGCGCGCACATGGGGCGGAAACTCCCGCAAGACCTGAACCTGCACACACACAAGGACTGACACATGAAGAAGACACTCTTTCTCTCCGGCCTCTTGAGCACCGCGTTGCTGACGGCGTGTGCCGGCGATGACGGCAAGCAGACCGCCAGCGACGCGACCACCAACCCGACCGGAGCGACCGCGACCGACAGCGCGAGCTCGACCTCCGGCGGGACCGACACCGACCCGACGACCTCCGGCTCGACGAGCGGCTCCACCTCCGCCGGGACCGGGAGCTCCACCTCGGGCGCGGAGACCGACACGGACACCGGCTGCACCTTCCTCGACTGTGGCACCACCGGCACGCCGTCGACCGAGTGTGACATCTGGGCGAACGACTGTCCGGACGGCCAGAAGTGTATGCCGTGGGCGAACGACGGCGGCGGGTCGTGGAACGCGACCAAGTGCTCGCCGCTCGACGCTGCCCCCGGGAAGCCGGGCGATCCGTGCACCGTCGACGGCAGCGGCGTCAGCGGCATCGACAACTGCGAGGCCGGCTCGATGTGCTGGAACGTCGACGGCGAGACGATGATGGGCTACTGCATCGGCTTCTGCGACGGAACGCCCGAGAGCTACACCTGCGCCGAGCAAGGCACCGCTTGCTCGATCTTGAACAACGGCGTGCTGATCCTCTGCCTGCCCAACTGTGATCCGCTGCTGCAAGACTGTGAAGGCGGCGATCTCTGCCTGTGGGGCGGCGAGGCGTTCATCTGCGCGCTCGACGCGTCGGGCGAGGAGGGCCAGTTCGGCGATCCTTGCGAGTTCGCGAACGTGTGCGATCCGGGCCTCATCTGCCTCAACCCGGAGTACGTGCCGGGCTGCATGGCGGGCGGCTGCTGCTCGCCGTGGTGTGACATCAACGACTTCAACTGCCCCGGCGAGGGTCAGGACTGCCTGCCCTGGTTCGAAGACGGTCAGGCCCCTCCAGGCTTCGACAACGTGGGTATCTGCGGCATCCCGCAGTGATCCGGCGGCTTCGGCCGCTCCGCGAGGGGGGGGAGCTTCGGCTCTCCCCTTTTTTTGTGGCGGCGCGAGCGCGCGGTTGATCTGTTCGAAGAGACAGGTCGCTTAGAACCGGTAGGCGACGCCAGCGGCGCCGACGACGTAGGTCTGGAAGGTGGTGACAGGCAGAGGCGCTTGTTGTGCCGCGAAGAGGGCGCCTTGCGTGACGACGCGCCGGTGGTCGTTGATCACGCCGTGGGCGCGTAGCGACACGAGGAGGGCGAGCCGGCCGAGGCCGAGCTCGAGGTCGAGGCCTACCCGCGCAGAGAAGGCGCCGAAGCGCTGGAGGCCGCGCCGGCCGTCGCCGAGCTCGTAGCGGAGCTGATGGCCGATCCCGCCGAAGCCGCCGTCGATCGCGAGGCGGCCGAGCTCGCCGCGGGCGAGGTAGAGGAGCACCCCGGCGTCGGCCATCACGAGATCTTGAGAGATCACGTCCCCCCGCGCGAGCTCGCGGAGGCGTAAGGAGCCGGAGCGTACGGCGATCTCGAGGGCGATCCGATCGATGGGCGACCAACGGCCGAGCGCGCCGACCCCGCCGAGGTTGGTCGACTCGCCGATGAAGCGGCTGTCGAGCCGTAGCTGAGGGATGTGTACGGCAGGGGTGAGGATCGCGACGCCCTCGACGCCGACCAGAAAGCGGCGATCAGGGCGCGGGGCGGCGGGAGCGGCGTTGGCGACCGAGGCGCCGCAACAGAGCAGGAGGAGCAGGCCGAGGCGCGACAGGACGAGTCGAGGTGCGCGGGCCATCGGCGAGGAGTTTAGGATCGCGCGCCCCCTTGCGGTAGCCCCGGTGTTGGCGTTACCAGGGGTGAGTGCCGACGCGCAGTATGACGGGGTTTGGTGCGGCGAGCCGCGCTTGGTCGGATGGTCCAGGAGGACGCAGCGCGCAGCTCGGGGTGGAGATCCGCGGGGTGAACCAGCGATTCCTCGAGATCAAGCTTCGATCGCCGTTCGGCGCCGCGACCGAGCAGGAGCTGCGGCGTCGGATCGAGGCGAGGGTCGGGCGCGGGCGGATCGACGCGACGATCTTCGTGCAGCGGGAGGAGAGCAGCGGCGCGGGGGCGCTGGATGAGGCCCGGGTGCTCGAGGTGCTCGCCGCGAGCCGGCGAATCGCGGCGCTAGCGAGTGATCTGGGCTTGATGGCGGCGCCGGTGAACCCGCTGCAGGTGCTCGGCATGGTCGGGGCGCCTGGACGGGCGCAGGCGGGCAGCGAGGGGCCGATGGCGCCGCCAGGGTGGTTGATCGAGTGCGTCGATGAGGCGATCGACGGCCTGGTGGCGATGCGGGAGGCGGAGGGGGCGGCGCTGTGTGAGGTGCTCGGGGGCTTGGTCGAGGCGCTAGAGGCGCAGGTGATGGCGATCAAAGCGGCGGTGGTGAGCGAGGGGGAGCGGCTGCACGTCCGCCTCTGCGAGCGGATCGCTGCGCTTTGTGCTCGCGCGGGAGTCGAGCCTCTGCCGCCCGATCGGCTCGCTCAAGAGATCGCTGTGGTGGTGCAACGATCAGATATCACTGAGGAATTGGATCGACTCGGGAGCCACGTCGGGCAGGTGCGTGGGGTGCTCGCGGGGAGCGCGCAGGTAGGGCAAGGCAAGACGCTGGACTTCCTCACGCAGGAGCTTTTCCGCGAGGTCACGACGATCGGGAGTAAGATCAGCGCGCACGCCGGCAGCGCGCTGGTGATCGCGGCGAAGGGGACGATCGAGCGGATTCGGGAGCAGGTGCAGAATGTCGAGTGATGGACAGCGCGGCCTCTTGTTGGTCGTCTCGTCGCCTTCAGGGGCCGGGAAGACGACCTTGTGCGGGCGCCTGCGCCGTGAATTCCCGATGATCGAGTTCAGCGTCTCGTACACGACGCGGGCGCCGCGCGCGGGCGAGCGCCACGGGATCGATTACTACTTCGTCGACCCCGAGCGCTTCTCCGAGATGCTCGCGCGCGATGAGCTCGCAGAGTCGGCGCTGGTGCACGGGAACAGCTATGGGACCTCAGCCGCGCGGGTGCACTCGGCGATCCACGAGGGCCGTGATCTGCTCTTCGATGTCGACTTCCAAGGCGGGCGACAGCTCAAGGCGCGCTTTCCGGCGGATGTCGTGCGGATCTATGTGCTGCCGCCGTCGCTCGGGGAGCTCGAGCACCGGCTTCGCGCGCGCGCGACCGACGCGCCAGAGGTGATCGAGCGCCGGCTGCGGGCCGCGCGTGATGAGCTGCAGCACTATGAGGAGTACGACTACGTGATCGTCAATGACGACCTCGATCGTGCGTATGAAGCGCTGCGGGCGGTGTACTTGGCGGAGCGGCAGCGCTGCTCTCGCCAGCGCCGGGCGGCGGAGGCGGTGCTCAGCGGGCAAGGGTATCTGCTCGTCTCGCCAGGGATGGTGGCGCCGTGAGCGAGGCCGCGTGTAGCGAGGCGTCGATGGCTGTGGTGGCCCCGCGCGACGTCGTGCGTGAGGGCTTCGAGCGGGTGCTCGCGGCGGTGCGGGCGCGGGACCCGGCGATCGAGACGGCGGCGATCGAGCGCGCGTTTGAGATCGCCTGCAAAGCCCACGCGGGGCAGCTCCGGCGCAGCGGCGAGCCGTACTTGATCCACCCGATCCGGGTCGCCGAGACGATCGCGACGCTGGGCCTCGATCCGGTGTCCGTCGCGGCGGGGCTGCTGCACGACTCGGTCGAGGACTCAGAGCTGACCGTCTTTGACCTGACGGAGATCTTCGGCGCGGAGCTGGCGGGGATCGTCGATGGGGTCACCAAGCTCGGCAAGGTGCCGTACCTGTCACGTCAGGAGCAGCAGGCGGAGAGCTTCCGCAAGATGCTGCTGGCGATGAGCCAGGACATCCGCGTGCTGCTGGTGAAGCTCGCGGATCGCCTCGATAACATGCGGACGCTCGGGCACATGCCGGCCGACAAGCAGGCGCGGATCAGCCGCGAGACGATGGAGATCTTCGCGCCGCTGGCCAATCGCCTCGGGATCCAGTGGATCCGCGCGGAGCTGCAGGACCTGAGCTTTCGTTACCTCGAGCCGGCGAGCTACGAGCAGATCCGGGGGAAGATGGAAGGGCTGCTCGGCGGCGCGGAGACCTTCATCGAGGGCTGCGCAGCGCAGCTTCGAGAGGCGTTTCGCGGCGGATCGGGCGTCGACGCGGACGATGAGGTGGGCTGGGGGGAGCGCGGAGCGGTCGAGGTGCGGTGGTCGAGGCGGCTGCCGTTTCAGATCTATTTGATGGAGTCTGAGGACGGGCACGTCGTCGACACGATCTCGGATCTGGTGACGTTTCAGGTGGTCGCCCCCGATCGCGCGGGCTGCTATCACGCGCTCGGCTGCCTGCACTCCCGCTTTAAGCCGGTCCCCGACCGGGTGCGCGACTACATCGCCGTGCCGCGGCCGAACCGCTACCAGTCGCTCCACACGACGGTGATCAACCGGCAAGGGGCGCGCGTCGACGTGCAGATCCGCTCGGTCAAGATGGACGCGGTGGCGGAGCGAGGGATCGTCGCGGAGTGGCAAGGGCAGGCGCATGACGTCGATCGCAGCCACGGCTGGCGTAGCCTGAGCTGGCTCGCGGAGCTGATGGATTGGCAGGTCGATGTCCAAGATCCGCATGAGTTCATCGAGTCGGTGAAGGCAGATCTGTTCGCGGATGAGGTCTATGTGTTCACGCCGCGCGGCGACGTGTTCACCTTCCGCCGCGGCGCGACGCCGATCGACTTCGCCTTCGCGATCCACACCGACGTGGGGCTTCGGGCCTCCGGGGCGCGGGTCAACGGCCACCTGGTGCCGCTGCGTTATCAGCTCCGCCAGGGCGATACGGTGGAGATCATCACGACGCCGAGCGCGGCGCCGCGGCGCGAGTGGCTGAAGATGTGCACGACGCCGCGGGCTCGCGCGAAGATCAAGCAGCACCTGCGGGCCGAGGAGCGGCAGCGGCTGCGCGCGGTCGGTCACTCGCTGCTCGAGCAAGAGCTGGCGGCGCGCGGACGCAGCCTGGCCGAGCTCGAGGCCTCTGGGGAGATCAGCGCGCGGGCGGCGGATCTCGAGCTGGCTCGCGATCTTCGCGGTGAGGACGGCCTGTATGAGGCGATCGCGGCCGGCGTGGTGACCGTGCAGAAGGTCGTCGAGAAGATCGCGCCGGGGCCGGACGCGCAGGACGATGAGAACCTGCTTCGCCGGGTGTTTCGCCGGGTCTCGGGGCGCCGCGTCGGTCGCAACGGGGCTGGCGCGAGCCTGAGCCCCAAGGAAGGGATCGCGGGCGCGCCGATCGTAGTGAACCGCGAGCGGACAGAGAGCCACGGGGCGAGCGCGGCGATGATCCAGCTCGCTCCTTGCTGCTCGCCGGCGCCGGGAGATCCGCTGATCGGCTACTTCTCGCCGGGGACGGGGATCGTGGCGCACGTGCAGGGCTGCTCCGAGGCGCTCGAGGCGGTCGATGAGCGGCGGGTTCACCTCGCCTGGGAGGAGGGGCTGGAGATCGACTGCGCGGTGACGATCGAGGTCCGGACGGCCAACACCGTGGGGCTGCTGGCGGAGATGAGCCGCGCCTTCTCGTACCACGGCGTGAATATCAAGCAGGCGAACTGCCGCGCGATCGAGGGCGGACAGCGGGCGATCAACACCTTTCAGGCGACGATCCGGACGCTCACGCAGCTCGAGTCGCTCATCATGACGCTCCGCGAGATCGACGGGGTGTTGGCGGTGGAGCGGGTGTTTACGCGGTCGAGCTCCTTCGGCGCTCGCTCTCCTTGACGGTGGTTGACAACACCGCGCAGCCCGGTTATCCCTCCCCCCCCATGGCATCACATAGTCAGGTCAGCAAGCGTAAGCGCGCACGTCGTCGGAAGAACGCGGGGCAGGCCCGCAAGAAGCAGCAGGGGCGTCGCAGCACGTTGTCGGCGGCCGAGCTGTTTGCTGGCTGTGGGGAGCCCGGTCAGCCGGCTCCTGCGGCGCCGGCGGCTGAGTGAGACAGTTCTGGGAGAGCAGCGCTCCCCCCGGGTCCGGTCGGCCGTCATGGTGGCGGTCGCCGGATTTTTTGTTGGGCGTACCCTCGACGCTCGCCTGTGCGCGGCGGCTCGCCGGCCGCTCACATCCTTGATCTATCTGCGCTCATGCGCTTAGTCTCGTGCGCGACGGAGCCTCCGCGGAGAAACCATGACCAAAGCGACCAGCCCACAGCTCGCCCCGGGCACGGTGATCGATGGCATGTACACGATCGGAGAGAGCCTGCGATCACGGCTCGGCGCCGTGACGTACGCTGCTTCGGATCCTAACGACAAAAAGGTCGCGGTCACGGTCTATCGTGCCGACAGCTTCGTGAACGCGATGGCGCTCGAGCGAGCCCTCCGCGAGCTGAGGCAGGTGTCGACGGTCGATGATCCCCGGGTGATCCACGTCTTCGACTCCGGGAAGCTCAAAGACGGCGGGATCTATGAGGTCCACGAGCATGTTGAAGGTAAAACCATCGGCGAGCTCGGTCAGGTGAGCAGCGATGATGCCCGCAAGATCCTCGCCGATGCTGTGGCCGCGCTGAAGGCCGCGGCGGCGGTCGGGGTGCTCCATCGCGGCCTGGGCCCCGACGTGGTGCTCCGCGCGAGCGACGGCAGCGTGAAGGTCGGCGGGTTCGCGGTAGGTGAGCCGCAGGGCGGCGTCAGCTTCGGGGCGATCGAGTGCATCGCGCCCGAGCAGGTCGAGGGTAAGAACATCGACGAGGCGACCCTGGTGTACAACCTCGGGGCGCTAGGTTATCGGCTGCTGCATGGGCGGCCGCTCTTCGTCGGCGATCTCGCGACGCAGCTCTTGCAACACGCAGCGAGCGTGCCGCCCGCGGACGTCGATCCCGCGCTGCAGAGCTCGTTGAGTAAAGATCCGAAGGCGCGTCCCGCCGGGTTGACGGCGTTTGAGGTGCAACTCGCGGGGATCCGCGCGCCAGCGGCTCCGTCCCCGGTGAGCAAGGGGATCGGTTTTGGGCCGATCCCGGGGGCGAAGATGCCGATCTCAGGGCCGAAGATCGCGCCCCCGCCAGGCCTCGGCCTCCCGGGGGCGAAGCCAGGCTTGGGGCCGCTTCCCGGCGCTCGGCCGAACGTGGCGTCTCCTGGTGGGTTGGCCGCGCCGAAGCCGGTTGTTCCTGGGCCGCCGATCGCGAGCGGCCCAGCGGTGGCGAAGCCTGCCGCGAAGCCGCGGACGCGCGGCTGGACGATGTTCATGGAGGCTACGGACGATGAGGTGGCGCCGGCGGCGAAGAGCACGGCAGCGCCGGTCGCAGCGCCTGCGCCGGTCGCAGCGCCTGTGTCGTTCGCAGCGCCGGTCGCAGCGCCTGCGCCGGTCGCGGCGCCCGCGCCGGTTGCAGCGCCCGCGCCGGTCGCAGCGCCCGCGCCGGTCGCAGCGCCTGCGCCGGCCGCGGTGCCGTTGGCCAAGGCGCCGGTCGCGGCACCTCCGGTGTCGCCCCCGTCGTTCGGTGCGCCTGTGGCGGCGCCTGTGGCGGCCCCTTCATTGGGCCTGTCTGCGCCGCCGATCGGTGGTGCTCCTGTCGCAGGGCCGCCGCTCGCGTCAGCGTTCGGGGTACCAACCGCCGCCCCTGCGCCGGCGGCGGCTCCGCTGGAGAGTAAGCCGAGCGTGCGTGGTTGGACCATGATCATGGACGATCCGGAGGAGGCCGCGGCCGCGACCCCAGTGGTCGCAGCGGCGCCCGCAGCCGCGGCTCCGAGCACCCGCGGATGGACCATGCTCGAGGAGCTCAACGAGTCGCCACCTGTCGAGGTCGGCGCGGGCGTGCCGATGCCTGCGGAGCAGGCTGCTGCGACTGCGGCCCCGACCTCGCGCGGTTGGACGATGTTCATGGAGGCGGAGCTCGAGGGTGAGAAGCAAGCGGCTGAGCTGGTCGCAGAGCCCGATCCCGAGTTCTACGACGGCGCGTTGACGACCGACTCCGGGACCGTGGTCGCGTATGCGCCCGAGGCGCCGAAGACCGCGCCAACGCCGAAGTTGGGCGAAGATCTGATGACATCCTTCGCCTCCCGGCTGCGTGCGGAGGAGGAGCCGGTGTCGTCGTTCGCGTCGCGACTCCGGGACGCCGACGACGAGCCGGCGGAGGAGAGCTTGGAGGAGCTCGCGAGTGCGACGACAGGGGCCGTCTCTGCCGCTCAGCAGGTCGCTGCGACCGGGAGCGAGGCTTCGGCGGTGCCGAGCTTCGCGGGAGCTTCGTCGCTGCCGCTGGTGCCGACCAAGGCGCCTGAGCTGACCCCGATCGCGCCGTCTCCCGAGGGCTTGAATGACTCTGAGGAGGTCACCGAGGGCGGCGGGAGTAGGATGCTCGTCGTCGTCGTCGTGCTGCTGGTGCTGGCTGGGATCGGGTACTTGGTCTTGCGCTAGGCGCTCCCGTGAGCCCTCAACGCGAAGAAGAGCAGCCTCCGCGGGCGGAGGGCTGCTCTTCTTGTTTGAAGATCGGCTGCGAGGTGGACGCGGCTCAATCGTCTTCGAGGACCGGGAGCTGGTAGATCATCGTGTGCTCCTCCGTGGCTTCTTCTTGGACCTCCTCGAAGTCCTCGACCTCGGTGTCGGCTTGGGTGTGGAGGGTAGGGGCGCGGCCAGCCTTCCAGTCGGCGATCGCTTGGCAAAGGACAGCGTAATCGATCATGAGCGGGGCCATCGTAGCGCCGCTGTCTAACCGAACGCAACCGCGAGCTCGTCGATCAACGGTGTGATCCTCGCGAGCAGATCCGCGGTCACAGACTCGGGGGGACGGGCGCCGTCGATGATCGTGATCCTCGGATCGCGTGCGGCGTGCTCGCGATAGGCCGCGGCGAGGCGTCTCTGGAGATCGGGGGCGTCGTAGCGCTCTTCGGGGGCGTCCCCGGCGGTGAGGCGAGCGCGTACGCGCGCGACCGCGAGCTCGACGGGGAGATCGAGGAGGACGCACAGATCCGGCGCTGCGGCCCGCTGGTTGAGCGTCGCGACCCAGGAGGGCTCGCAATCGAGCGATTGGTAGACGAGTGAGGAGAGCACGTAACGATCCGAGATCACGATCGCTCCAGCGTCGACCGCCGGGTGCACCTCGCGGCGGAGGTGATCGAGGCGATCGGCCGCGAAGAGCAGGGCCAAAGTCGCGGCGTCGATGGGATCGGACGCGCTGAGCTGCTCGCGGATCATCCGGCCGATCGGGCCCCGTGATGGCTCGCAGGTGAGGTGGCAACGGGCTCCGCGAGCCGCGAGGGCCGCCGCGAGCGCGCGGGTCTGCGTCGTCGTCCCGCTGCCGTCGATCCCCTCGAGCGCGATGAAGAGTCCTCTTCGGCGCTTCATGGGGCGGAGGGTACCAGAGGCGCGGTGAATCTGCGCCGTTCCCTCGCCCGCTCTGCGGCGTCGTGGCAGACTCGCAATGTCCCGCACAGGGGACAGGAGCGCGCGGTGAATCAGCCGAAGCCTGAGTTCGAGGGGCAGCCACACTACCCGTATCCCCAGGTCCCCCAGGCGCCCGGGGGGACGATCGTCAACTCGGGGGGGCCGCCGGGCGCACCGAACTACGGTGCGCCGATGCAGCCCGCGCCGATGCAGCCCGCGCCGATGCAGCCCGCGCCGATGCAGCCCGCGCCGATGCAGCCCGCGCCGATGCAGCACGCGCCGATGCAGCCCGCGCCGATGCAGCACGCGCCGATGCAGCACGCGCCGATGCAGTACGCGCCGATGCAGCCCGCGCCGATGCCGGGGCAGGTGCACCAGGGACAGATGCCGCAGGGGCAGGCGCCACCGATGCAGCACGCGCCGATTCAGCAGCCGGGGCAGGTGTACCAAGGACACATGCAGCCGGGGCCGGGGCCACAGGCGCCGCAAGGCCCGGCCTACGCGACTGCGCCGGCGAGCGCGGGTTATCCGGGGGTCGCGATGCCGGCAGGGTACCCACCCCCGAAGGGGCCCGCGGGAGCCGCGGATCCTCGGACGATGTACCAGTTCTCGGGTGCGGCCGCGCCTACCGGTGATAAGCGCACCTTTGTGGGATCACTCGACAGCCTGCAGGATCTCGGGAGCGTCGATCGGCACGAGCGCAGTACGAACCTCAAGACAGGGGCGTCGTCGTGGGTCTTGATCGTTGTCGGGCTGATCGTCGTCGGCGGCGGTCTGGCCTTCCTGTCGTTCAGCGGCGGGGACACTGCGCCCGAGCCGGTCGTGTCACAACCGGCGCCGGCGCCAGCACCAGCGGCACCGCCAGCACCGGTCGCCCCGGCCGTCGCGCCCGCAGGGGCGCTCGCAGAGGCCGGCACGCCGCCGGGAGGTCAGGCTGCCGCTCCTCCTCCCGCACCAGTCGAGGCGCCGGTCGCGACGCCTCCGGAGCCCGCTCCAGAGCCTGCCCCCGCCCCTACGCCCGCGCCGAAGAAGACGACGACCACGAAGCCGAAGCCGAAGCCGAAGCCTGCCCCCGAGCCCGCGCCCGCGCCCGAGCCAAAGAAGATCGCGCCGAAGAAGCCGCCGCGCGCGGACGGTCTCAACGATCTGCCGAAGCCGCCCTGAGCCGCGCGCCGAGGGCGGCGAGCAGCGTGAGGGTGGCGAGCGCGAGGGCCCAGGTCAGCAGTAGCATGCTCCACGGCGGCGAGCTCCGTCGTGTCCTGTGGCTCCTCAGCGCGGCGATCGCGGCGCCGACATCGGCGTGGCCAGGCGCGATCGTCTCGGCCGTAGCGAGCAGCATGCTCTTGCCCTCGGGAGAGAGCTCGGCGAGGGAGGCTTCAGCGAGCAGGGCTTGGACGGTGAGGGCGGCGCTGGCCTGTGGATCGTGATCCGCGAGCAGGACCGCGGCCTTGCGGAAGAGCTGGCCGGCGCGCCGCGGATCGTCGCTCGCGATCGCCTGCTCAGCGGCGCGGCGGTACACATCGAGGATCCTGGGGTCGAGCGGGGCGGAGACGGTTGTCGCACCAACAAGGAGGCGATCGAGCTCGGTGACGGTGGACTGGAGGTCGTCGCGCTCGAGGGCGCTGGCGATCAACGCGGCTTCGTGGGCGTGTTGGTCGCGGTCGAGGTGCTCGAAGTAGGCGAGGGCGTGCCGCTCAGGTTGGGCGAGACACGCGGGATCTGTCGCGCCCCCCTCGAGGATGACGCGACAGGGCTCTTCGAGGAGACCGGGCGCTTCACGGGCGAGGCGGGCGCGGAGCGCGAGGGCGGCGGTCTCACGGTAGCTGGGGCGCGCCTTGATCGAGGCGGTCTTCCCGCCGAGCAGGTTGAGGGTCTTGCGTTCGATCGGCGGCGGGGGACCGGTGACGAAGGCGAGCACGGCCGCGCGGGCGGCCGCTCGTACGCGCGGCAGCGGGGCTTGGACGTGATCGAGGAGGACGTCGGCGGCGTCGGCGACGCGGCGATCTCCGTAGGCGGTGAGCAGCTCGCTGAGGCGCCGAGGATCGTCTTGGACGGCGAGCACGGCGCGTCGCGGTTGCAGCCGATCGAGGCGATCGAGCTGGAGCTCGGCGTACTCAGCGCGACGGTAGGGGATCGCGTATCGATCGTCTTCGGTCTTGGCCGGGGGGCGAGCGGAGGCGCGGACCAGGTGCGGGATCGCGTCGTCGCCGACGGCGCGGATGGTCCGGCCGACTTCGTCGCGGAAGGTCCCCTCGTGGATGTAGGCTGCGTCGAGCAAGGCCTCGATCACCTCACCGGCGCGTTCGGGTCGCTCGCGGGCGATCCGAGCGGAGGCGCGGAGGAGAGAGGTCTGGAGGACCGTGTCGCGGTAGATCCCATGCAGGCTGGTTGCGACCTTGCGCGTCGGCAGAGCGAGCAGGTCCTCGTGCCAATCGTCCGAGAGGAGGACGTTCGGGGAGCCGTGGGCGCGCTTCCAGGCGCGGTCGAAGTGGCCATATCGGTTGGGCACGTCGCCGCCGATCTGGTCGAGAAGGGCCTTGTAGTCGGCCTTGCGGCCCCTTCGTTCGGCCACGAGCAGCTCGCGGAGCTGTGGCCAGAGAGCGGGATCCGCGAGCGCGATGTTGCGCGCGGGGATCGCGAGATCGGCGATCGGCCCGCGGCGCAGCGCCTCCACCAACGCGGTGAGCTCCGAAGGATCGCGCGGCGGATGAGGCGGGGGGAGCGGGACTTCGCGAGCGGTGGTGGGCTTCGACGCTGCGGGCGCCGCTTTGGGGTTGGGCGGGACCTCCGGGGTTGACGTTGGTGCTTCGTCGCCGAGCGCGAGGCGGGGCATCTCAGACAGCCAACGCTGGTAGGCAGCGACCTGCTCGGCGAGGAGCTCGGGGGCGGGCCTGAGCGGGTCCGCTTCGCCGAGTCGGGTCGTCACTTCGACTTCAGGGTCGGAGCGACACGCCAGCAGCAACGCCAAGGGCAAGGAGACGAGCATGAGGCTGCAGCGCATGTGCCTTGGCTAACGCATGGCGGCCGTGAGCCCAAAAAAGCGGGCGAAGGGGACCCGCGGCGCTCGGGGCGCGACTCAGTGGAGGCGGTCGCTGGGGACGGGGGCGCCGACCTCGGGGACGAAGCGGAGGAAGCGCAGGCCGATGCCGGTCAAGCCGCGCAGCTCGCCGCCTTCGTCGAACTGAAGGAAGTAGTGGTTCTGGATCCGGGCGATCGCGCAGATCGCGGCGTCATCCTCCGGGACTTGGAAGCGAACGATCACTTTGGTCCTGAGGGGCAGTGGATCGGCCATCTCCACCAGCATCCCGCTCTCAGAGATGTTGCGGGCGATGAACCACTGCTCGCCGAACTCCTCGGAGGCGATGAGCACGCGGAAGATCTTGTCGATGCGCGCGGAGCCCCGGCGTTCAAGGGACATGGTCATGGAGCGATGATCACTAGGTGCGGATATGAAATCAAATATCCTACATGTGTGACGATGAAGGTCTTGCGTGCGGCGTTCGCGGGGTGTATCTCCGCGCTCCGGTCCGGCCGGGGGAGCGCTCTTGGTTGGTGCTCCGTCGTGGGTCGCGCTCCGCGAGCGGCCGCCCCTGTCCGCGAGGCAGCAGCCATGGTCGCCCCTCTACCTACTACTCCTGAGACGAAGAGCCCCCATCGCGCTGGATACGTCGCCCTCTGTGGCCGCCCCAACGTCGGTAAGTCGACCCTCCTCAACGCGCTCGTCGGCGCTGAGCTGGCGATCGCGAGCAGCCAGCCGCAGACCACCCGCCAGCGCTTGCTCGGGATGTGGTCGACGGACGAGATCCAGGCGATCCTGGTGGACACGCCGGGGATCCATCGCGCGCGGTCGGCGCTGAACCGCTACATGGTGGACGAGGCGGTGCGCGGGGCGTCGGATGTGGATCTGGTGCTCTTCCTCGCGGAGGCGCCGGTGCTCGAGGACCAAACGACAGCCGAGGCGTGGACGCCCGGCGAAGGCGCGCTGGCGGCGTTGGAGGCGGTCGCGGGGCTGCGTGCGCCGATCGCGTTGGTGATCACAAAGGTGGATCGGATCGCCGAGCGATCGTTGCTTCTGCCGGTGATCGCCAAGCTCGCGCGCTTGCACGACTTCGCGGCCGTGTTGCCGGTCGCGGCGACCACGGGCGAGGGGATGGAGGCGCTACGAGCCGAGATCACGCGTCACCTGCCCGAGGGGCCGGCGCTCTACGATCCGGAGCAGCTCAGCGACCGTGATCTGCGCTGGCACGCCGGAGAGCGGGTGCGTGAGGCGATCTTCCGCTTCCTCGGCGAGGAGCTGCCGTACTCGTGCGCGGTGACGGTGGAGTCGTATCGCGAGCAGCAGCGGCCGCCCAAAGACATCGTCCGCGCGACGGTGCACGTCGAGCGAGAGAGCCAGAAGCCGATGGTGATCGGCAAGGGCGGGCAGACGATTCGGAAGATCTCGAGCACCGCGCGTGAGGCGTTCGCCGCGTTCACGGGGCGGGCTTGTGACCTGTTTTTAACGGTGAAGGTGACCCGCAACTGGACGCGCGAGCCCGAGCTGATGAAGAAGCTGGGCTACCACCAGCCAGTTGGAGGTGATTCATGAGCGCCGCTGCAGCACTCGTCGCGATCGTCGGACGTCCTAACGTCGGCAAGTCGACCCTGTTCAATCGCCTGGTCGGCGCCCGCAAGGCGATCGTCGAGGACAACCCTGGGGTCACGCGAGATCGCCTCTACGGGGTCGCGGAGTGGGATGATCGCCGCTTCTTGGTGGTTGATACAGGGGGGATCGATCCGAGCCTCGATGACGGCCTGCCGAAGCACATCCGCGCGCAGGCTGAGGTGGCGATAGAAGAGGCAGATCTGATCCTCTTCGTGGTCGACGCGAGCGCGGGCTGGACCGCGGTAGACGCAGAGATCGCGGCGCTGCTGCGGCGATCGGGTCGGCCGCTGCTCGTCGTCGCGAATAAGGCGGACAGCCCGTCGCGTGATCTCAGCGCGCAGACGGTGCATGAGCTGGGGCTCGGGGAGGTCTTCCCGGTCTCGGCGGCGCATGGACGGCGGATGCACGAGCTCTGCGACGCGCTGGTCGAGCGCCTGCCGCCGCTGACGGAGGAGCTGGTCGCGGCGGTGCCGGACGGGATCCGGATCGCGTTTATGGGGCGCCCGAACGCGGGTAAGTCGACCCTCTGTAACGCGCTGCTGCGGGAGCCCCGCGTGATCGTCGACGCGCAGGCGGGGACGACCCGCGACGCGGTGGACCTGCCGTTTCGATATCAAGACAAGGCGCTCGTGTTGATCGACACGGCGGGGCTGCGGCGCCGCAAGCAGATCGCGCGGGCGCAGGAGAAGCTGGCGGCGATCAAGTCGATCCGGGCGATGGAGCGCACCCACGTGGTGGTGCTGGTGGTCGACGCGACTGAAGGGGTCACAGACCAGGACCAACGGCTCGCGCGTATGGCGTTCGAGCGCGGCAAAGGGGTGGTAGTGGTCCTCCACAAGTGGGATCTCCTGGGGGGTGATAAGCGCCTCGCGCACGAACGAGTCACCGAGACCGAGGCCGCGCTGGGTTTTTTGGAGGACCCTTACGTGATCAAGACGTCGGTGGTCGGTGATGGGCGCGATCTCGGGCAGGGCCGGGCGTTCAACTTGGATGACCTGCTGGTCGCCTGCATGAAGACCGCGCACGCGCTGCAGCGCCACATCCCGACCGCAGATCTCAACGCCGAGATGAAGGCCGCGGTGGCCGAGCACGCGCCGCCGATGCACGCGGCTAAGCCGGTGAAGCTGCTCTATGCGACCCAGGCAGAGCGCGAGCCGCCGCTGATCGTGATCTCGGCGAACTACGGGCGCTGCTTGGCGCCAGCGTACGAGCGTTACCTGCTGCGGCGCTTTCGCCGGCGTTGGGGGCTGCGTGGCGTGCCGATCCGGCTGGTGGTCCGGGCGCGCGGCCGCGGCAATCAAGAGCGGGGCCGCGCCGGCCAGAGCAAGCGCAGCTAGCGGGGCGCGCGCCGGCGGGGTCTTTACAGCGCGCGGGCCCTTGTGCGATTGTCTGCGGGCAAGTCTCGCCCTGGGACCGCCTCCGCTCGGCGGGTCCTACACCGGAGGATTCCTATGCTACGTGCCTCTATCGTCTCTCGCCTTGCCCTCCTGACTAGCGCTGCCCTCGCGGTGCCGCAGCTCTTCGCGTGCTTGCAGCACCCCGTGAAGCCGGTCGCTTACGACAAGTCGCAGGAGGGCAAAAAGGGCGTCGCGATCGCGATCAACAAGGACGTCGACATCCTCTTCGTGATCGACAACTCGGGCTCGATGGCGGAGGAGCAGGCGAACCTGTCGGAGAACTTCGCCGCGTTCATCAACGTGCTCGAGGCGCCGGACGTCAAGGCGAACTACCGGATCGCGATCACGACGACGGACCGGGGCAACCCGCGCTGCCCGAAGGCCGATACGACCCCTGAGAACGGTAATTTCGTCCTCTCGAGCTGCGTCAACCGCGTCGCCGCGGGGGAGTTCCTCTTTAAGGGGACCGAGCCGCCGACGGACGCCGCCTACGCCTGCGAGGACTACTGCACGCTCAGCGACGAGGACCTCACGGCGAAGATGAAGCCGACGCCCACCGATCGTGATCCGACGCCGAAGGTCCGGACGTGGCTGCAGAGCATCGAGGGTGAGACCAACCTGCCCGACGGCGTCGACTCGATCACCGCGTTCCAATGCTTCGGCCCGCAGGGCGTCTCCGGCTGTGGTTTCGAGTCGCAGCTCGAGGCGATGTACACCGCGCTGGTGAAGGCTGAGACCTCCGGCGAGGGCAACTTCGGCTTCCTCCGCGATCAAGCGATCTTGTCGATCGTGCACCTCACCGACGAGGCGGACTGCTCGCTGAACGACGCGCAGAAGGCCGTGTTCATCGACAACAAGGTGTACTGGAACCCAGGCGATGTGATCCCGAGCTCCGCGGTCTGCTGGCGCGCGGGCGTCGAGTGTGACGGCGAAGATCCTGACTTCACCGACTGCCGGCCGATGAACTGGGACGTGAACGGTGAGCCGGAGGCGGCCGACGCTGCGGCGGTGCTGTGGCCGGTGAAGCGCTACGTCGATCAGCTCAACACCATCGAAGAGGCGAAGCGGACCTTCGACTCCGGTGCGGAGGTGCTGATCGCGGTGATCGGCGGCGTGCCGATCAACTACCCGAGCACCGCGATCCCCTACAGCAACGCGGGCGTCGAGCAGGACTTCCTCAACGACTTCGGCATCGGCCCCGGCTGCAAGTCAGCCTCTGGTGGCACCGCGGTGCCGCCGGTCCGTCTCCGCTACTTCGCCAAGGAGTTTGAGGTCGGCGGCGACCCGAACCTCTTCTCGATCTGCGCCGATGACTACGCGCCGGCGTTGGAGGCGATCGCCGACAAGATCCGCGACGCGATCAAGCCGGCTTGTATGCCCGAGTGCATCAAGGATACGGATCCGACGACGCCGCTGGTCGATCCGAGCTGCTCGTTGATCGAGGAGAACACCGCGACGGGCACGCAGACGGCGATCCCGTTGTGCACCAAGATGGGCGGCGAGTTCGTTCCTCCCGGTGACGCGACCGTCTGCTACGTCGCTCTGGTAGACAAAGAGAAGGCCAGCGCGACCGCGGACGACGATATGTCGCAAGAGTGCATCGACGCCGGCTGGAACCTCGAGTTCAAGGTGTTCCGCAAGGGACCCGCGCCGGCTGGCTCGACGGTCACCGCGACCTGCGAGCTCTCGTCGCTGCGCGAGGTCGATTGCCCAGACCTGTAGGCTGAGCTCCCTTCAGCCGCCGCTGGGGTCCTCGCGCTCGCGGGGGCCCCTTCGTCTTTGTTGCGCGCGCTTCGGATCAGAAGCGCGCGGTGAGGCGGACGGCTGTGGTGAGGTAGACCGGGTAGGTCAGCGGCGCGGTCAACAGCGCGAAGTAGCGGAGCAGGAAGCCGACGGCGAGGTGACGGCGGAGCTGCATCTCGAGGCTGAGGCCCGCGTGCAGCTCGGGGAGCAGGCCGGGGCGGCACACGTTGTCCGCGCCGCAGACCATGCCTGTGTCACATCCGCTGGCGTCGATGCAGGGTTGGTCGCGCTGGCCCGCGAGCAGCCCTGTCGGTGTGCCGATCCGGAAGGTGCCGACGCCGACATCGAGCAGCGGCGACCACCGACCGATGTCGACGCCGACGACGCCGCTGACGCCGCCGTTGAGTACGTGCATGGTGCCGGCGTTGGCCAGCGAGAGCACGGCGAGGCTGTCAGGATCCTGGGCGCGGCTCTCCTCGAGCGGGTGCGCCGTGTAGCTAGCGAGGCCCCGCAGCCAGATCCAGCGGGCGAGCTGTAGGTCACCCTCGAGGCCGACGCCGACGCCAGGGTGCCTGGCTAAGGAGCGGCCCAGCAGGGGCATCCGGAAGGAGGCGAAGGCTGGGGCGAAGGTGAGGGCGAGGCGGCGCCCGGGTAAGTAGGAGGGGGCGAGCGGCGGCGCGTGGAGGTTTGGGGCGCTACGCGGCTGGTTGTTGGGCGGCGCCATGAATGGGGCGTCGTTGGGATCCTGCGGGGCCGGCTGAGGGGCCGGTAGGGGAGGCCGCGGGCGGCCGGTCGCGACGCTGGGCAGGACGCCGAGAGCGGCGCAGAGGCCGAGCAAGGCCCCTGACGCTCGCGCCCGCGCCGTCTGGCGATCCGCGCGACGACCGGGCAGCGACGACACGCCGAAGGTTATACCGCGCCGCGAGTGGACACGGGGCGATGTGTCTTGTAGACACGCGATCCGTGACCGACGAGCCGAGCAAGCCAGTGCCAGCCCCCGCAGGTGCCCCCGAGCAGCGGATGGAGCTGCCGTCCTGGGACCGCTCGCGCACCAAGAAGCGCCCCAGCCCGGCCAGCGGCGGCGGTGATGATGCCTTTCAAGGCGCTGTGCGCCAGGTCGGTCGTGGCGCGGCGCGGCGCGGCCTCTGGATCGTGCTGGGGCTGGTCGCGGTGCTCGGCGCCGCGGTCGCGATCGTGGTCGTGAACGCGCAGCAGGAGACGAAGGCGGCGGAGCGCACCGCGGCGCTCGCCTCTGTGGCTAGCTACGAGGCACGGGCGCGGATCACGGATCCGCAGGTGTTCGGCGGGGCGAAGCAGCCCTTCCCGGTGTTCGCGGACGAAGCCGCGCGCGCGGCGGCGATCACCGGCGCGATCGCTGATCTGCAGAAAGTAGCGCCAGGGAGCTCCCAGGAGGTGCTGACGCGGCTGGTCGAAGGGGCAGATCAGCTCCGCGGGGGTCGCTTCGCCGACGCGGCCGCGAGCTATCGCCGCTTCCTGAGCGCGGTCGACGAGCGGCACCCGCTGTACTTCATGGGCCGCGAGGGGCTGGCGTTCGCGCTCGAGGGCGCGGGCGAGCTCGACGCGGCGGTCGCAGAGCTCAAGGGCCTGGCTGGCCTGAAGGGCAGCCTCTACCGCGAGATGGCGCTGTACCACCAGGCGCGGGTGCTCGCCGGTGCGGGCCGCAAAGAGGAGGCGCTGGCGGCGGTGAAGATCTACATGGAGGAGTTCCCGCTGCAAGAGCCGTCGCTCGCGCGTGATCAGGTGCGCGGGCTGCTCGAGGGCTTGGATCCGAGCCTCTTGGCCGGCACGGAGCGGGCGCCGACGCTGCAACTGCTCGACCCCCCGGCGGAGTGAGCCGATGCGCGGGACGAGCTACGCGAGCTGGAGGGTGCGACGACTCGTCGTCGCGTTGGCGGCGGCCGGGGGCGCGTGCGGGCCGAGCGAGCCGACGCCAGTGATCTATCCCAGCACGACCGAAGCGGCCCGGAGGACCTTGGAGCTGGAGTTTGTGCGCTCGTTGGCCGTGAGCCCGGAGCCCTCGCTGCGCCCCGACGAGCGCGGCGCGGTCGCCAGCGATCCGGCGCGTGGGTTGATCTACGCGGGCGGGCGCGACGGCGCGTTGCTGGCGCTGGAGAGCGATCGCGGGGTGGTGGTGTGGGAGCACAAATTCTCCGGGGCGATCGGCAGCGAGCCGCTGCTGCTCGCCGCCGAGGGCGTGCTCTTGGTCGGCACCGCGAACGGGGTGTTGACCGCGCTGGATCTCGAGCGCCGCGCGCCGCGGTGGGCGTACGAGACGCAAGGGACGATCATGAATCGACCTCTGGTCGCGGAGGGGGTCGTCTACTTCGCGAACTCTCGCGATCAGGTCTTCGCCCTCGATGTGCGCACGGGCGCGTGGCGCTGGCAGTACGAGCAGCCCTTCGCGAAGGACTTCACGGTGCAGGGGCGGGCGGGGCTCGCGTACGTCGATGACATCGACCCGACGATCCCTGAGGGCGGCATGATCATCACCGGCTTCGATAGCGGCAAGGTCGTGGCCATCGGCGCGAGCTCGGGGGAGCCGCTGTGGATCACGAGCGTCGCGGCGACCGCAGAGACGACCTTTATCGACGCCGACGGGACGCCGTGGGTGGATCGCGCCCAGGGCGTCGTGGTCGTCAGCGGCCACTCGACTGGGGTCTACGGGCTCGGCCTCGTCGACGGGCAGCAGCGTTGGTTCCGGCCGGTGCGCGGCGCGAGCTCGGTGGTCGGGGCGGCGGACGGGGCGTTGGTGTTCTCGTCGTCGCTCGAGGGGCTCTTCGCGCTCGAGCCCGGTGGGCGCCTGCGCTGGCGGCAGCAGCACGATCCGGGGGTGCTGTCGACGCCGCTGATCGTCGATGATGTGGTCTATGTCGGCCACTCAGAGAGCGGCCTGTGGGGCTATGACCTCAACACTGGGGAGCTGCTCGCGCGCCTCGACGTGGGCAGCGGCGTCTCGGGGCAGCCGGTCTACGATCCGGCGACGCGGCGGCTGTTCGCGATCTCCAACCGGGCGCTGCTGTTGGTCTATCGGGTGGTCGGCGGGGTCTTGGAGCGGAGTTAGCGGGCGCGCGCGTCCATCGTTCGATCGAGGCGGATCCGCGTCGGCTCGGCGCCGTCAGCGAGGAGGACGGCCTCGTCGCCTTCGATGGTCCAGCGGAGCGCGGGGAAGCCGTCCGCGGCGGCGGGCAGCGAGACGCTCCGGTGGTGGAGCTCGGAGTCGCGGGTTCGGGCGTGGAGGACGAAGATGGCCTGCTCGCCGCGCAAGGCGGCGGGCACGAGCTGGGCGCGGGGCAAGCCGCTGGCGGCCCGTTGCCACGCGTCCTGGAGGGTGAGCTGGGCTGCGGGGATATAGCCGCCGATAAAACGATCGCCGTCGCGCGCGATCACCTGCGCCCACCGCAGGCAGCGGCGCTCCTCGGCGACGCCGACGCAGCGATCGACGGCGCCGAGCACCCAGAGATCGTGGCGGCGGAGGATCAGCGCGTGGCGCTCCTCGGCGGGCGGGAGGACGGGCGCGGGGGCGGCGAAGACGGGGGCGCGGCTGGCGATGAGCGCGGCAGGACGCCAGCGGGCGGGTAACGGCGGGGCGCTGGGCCAACGCAGCGGCACGGCGCCGCCGTCAGCGCCAGGATCATTGATGGCGGCGGCGAGCAGGTGGAGGCCGAATTCGTCGTGGATCCGCGAGCCTGGCGGCGGCGCGGGGCGCTGGTTGAGCGCGGGGTCGGCCAGCGACGGGCCGTCAACGCCGGGGAAGAGCGCGCGATCGACCCAGAGGAGCGCTGCCGCCAGATCCGGCGCGGCGCCGACGTAGTGGCCGACCAAGCGCGCCGGCGCGGCGTCGGTATGAGCTGTCCCTTGAGCCAGCTCGTCTATGGCGCGGGCGCGGAGCTCCGCGGCGCCGTCGAGCTCGACGCTGAGCCACGACTCGGCGCGGGCGGGCAGGGCGAGCAGCAGGATCGTGAGCGCGAGCGCGGTGACGGCGGCGCGCTGGCTGGTGGCGGCGCTCATGCGACGCTGAGGGCGGCGAGCACGGCTTGGGCGTGACCGGCGACCTTGACGGGCGAGTAGACGGCGGCGATCCGGCCGGCCTCGTCGATGATGAAGGTGCTGCGGATGACGCCCTCGTAGTCCCTGCCGGCCATTCTCTTCGCGCCGTAGGTGCCGTAGGCGCGGGCGACCTGGTGGTCGGTGTCCGCGAGCAAGGGGAAGGGGAGCTGGTGCTTGGCGCGGAAGCGGGCGTGAGATGCGAGGCTGTCGCCGCTGACGCCGAGGACGACGACGCCCCGCGCGGCGAAGTCGGCGTGGCGATCGCGGAAGTCACAGGCTTCGGTGGTGCAGCCGGGGGTGCTGTCGCGCGGGTAAAAATAGAGGACCACGCGTCGGCCAGCGAGCGCGCGCAGGGAGTAGATCTGGCCGTCGTCGGCGGGGAGCTCGAAGGCCGGGGCCGGGGCGCCGCGCGCGGGCAAGCTGTTGGGGGCGATCTGGGTAGAGGAGGTCATCGGTGCGCCTGCGGCGAGCTGTAGCAGGAAATGGCGCGGAGGAGGGGGCGGTGAGCGAGCGGACGACCGGGCGCTTGCCAAGGGAGCGCGGCGCTCGTTAGAGTGCGTGCGGGTCTGGGGGTCTCCCCCATCACGCAGGACGAAGTACATGAGCTTGAATGCCTCGCGTCTGGGTCTCGGGAGCGCGCTCCTGGCGGTTTTGATCTCCAGCCAGCTCGCCTGCGGGGGCGAGAGTAAGTCGATCGGGGACGCGCTGAAGGCCGATCCGAAGGCGGAGTTCGAGAAGAGCGACGCGTATAAGCCGTCGCCGAAGAAGCGGCCGCCGGATGGCCTGCCGCCGCCGACCGACGCGGAGATGAAGGCGTGGGATCGCAAGGACCCAGAGGGCGAGAAGCACCTCTACAAGTTCGATAAAGCGAACATGAAGAAGATGGTCAACTACTGGAACGAGCTCGACTGCTTCCGCCAGAAGATGATCGAGGAGGGCGAGAAGGCCTTCGGGGTGCAGCCGGGGAGCGCCGAGGAGGAGCAGTGGTACCAGTTTAAGTCGGTGTTCATCCCGTTCCTGCAGATCTGGCAGCAGAAGCTGCTCGCGAATGAGCCCCGGATCATGGAGAAGTCGAAGATGATGGGGAACTTCTTCGAGGCGCACGAGCTGGTGATGAACGGCTACCCGAAGGCGTACAACGAGGGCGATCGGACGATGATCCAGACGCAGGACGCGTACTGGGCGGTCGTCGAGTCCAAGCTCATCAAGTACGCCAAGAACATCGGCGCCGAGTGGCCGGCGAAGCCTGACCTCTCGGATCCGAAGCAGAAGGCCGCGCAGGACAAGTTCTGCGAGAAGGCGATGAACCCGCCGAAGCAGACCGCGAAGAAGAAGATCGTCGGCGGCGGCGGCGGCGGCAGCAAGAAGCTCGATATGGGCACGCGGGACTTCTAGGCCGCGTCATGGCCAGCGCACCTGTCAGCCAAGAGGCCGCGGAGGCGCTCACGACGGAGCTGAGCCACGACTTGATGTCGCCCTACTGCCCAGGGAGGACGATCTCTTCGTGCACATCACCGCAGGCGCGCAAGCTCGAGCAGTACATCCTGAGCGAGGCGCAGGCGGGCAAGAGCCGGGCTGAGATCGAGGGCGAGCTGGTCAAGCGCTTCCCTGACATTCAGGGCTACCTCGGGCGCCCAGAGCTGCTCTGGGGGACAGCTCTGGGGGCGGTGCTGGCGATGGCGGCCCTGACCTGGGCGGCGCGCCGCTGGCTCGACCGGGGCCGTCGAGCGTCCGCGGCGGGGGTCGCGGGCGCCGCCGTGACCGAGGGGAGCGCGGCCCCGCGCGCGGCGAGCCCGCGCGAGCTGGCTGCGCTGGAGGACGCGCTCGATCAGGTCGATGAGTTCTAGCAGGCGCGCCTCGGCGGGCGAGGGCGCGCGGAGCCCTGTGGGGGCCTCGCTCCTCGCTTGTAGCCGGCGACTGACTCGCGTACATCCAGAGGCGTGCTCACCGTAGTGGTCCACGAGAAGGGCGGGCAGACCCAGCGGTTTGCCTTCGATAGCGACAGCTTCTCGGTCGGTCGCGAGGACGACAACGACCTCGTCCTCGACCGCGCGAACGTCTCGAAGCATCACCTGCGCTTCCGTCGGATCGAGGGGCGGGTCGAGCTGATCGATAACGACAGCACCAACGGCACCTACGTGAACGGCCGAAAGGTCACCCAGCCGCGGCCGATCCGCCGCACCGATCGGATCTACGTCGGTGACTATATCTTGATGATCGAGGGCGATGATCCGTGCATCGACGCGGTGGGGCCGCCGCGGCCGCCAGGCGACAGCAAGAGTCGCCGCCGCGACGGGGCGAAGGGGGAGGTGCTGCCGGACTTCGTCGAGCTGGTCGATGACGCGAGCAGCTTGTTCACGTCGGCGCAGCGGGTGCCAGCGGCCGGGGTGGAGAGCTCGTACCTCGACAAGATCGCCAACCAAGTGGTCACCTCGGTGCTGCACTCGGTGCCGCGCCTCGATCCGGCGAAGTCGCCCGACATCTACGACGACGATCGCGATCAGGCGAACACCGAGATCGAGGCGATGATCGCGGATCTGCGCGACTCCCATCAGATCGAGGCGAGCGTCGAGATCGGCCCGCTGAAGGAGCGGATCGCGCTCGAGCTGCTCGAGTACGGGCCGATCGGTGAGCTGATGCGCGACCCCGACGTGCGCGAGATCCAGGTGGTCGGCGTCGGGCCGATCCACGTGGTGCGGGAGGCGGGGCCGGCCGAGCGGATCGAGCGGCGCTTCACCAGCGACCGCTCGCTCGCGCTGGCGATCCGCCGGATCGCGCGCAAGCGCGGCCTCTTGGTCGAGGGCGCGCAGGTGCTCGAGGGGATCGTCGAGCACGGCTTCTATCTGTACGGGCTGCTGCCGCCGCACGCGGCGAAGGTGCCGATCGTCAGCCTGCGGCGGATCCGCACCGACGCGAACAGCTTGGCCTCGTTGGTGCAGGAGCAGGTGTTGTCGGCGGACATGCGCGAGCTGCTGGCGCTGATGCTGCGCGAGTGCCGGCGAGTGCTGGTGTGCGCCTCGGGCGGGGTGAACCTGGATCGGTTCATGCGGGCGCTTGTCAACGAGATCCCCGATCACCTGCGGGTGGCTTGCGTCTCCGACACCGGGCGCCTCGGGCATGGACGACGCGGTTGGGTGCAGATCCGGCGCCTCAAAGATCCTGGCGATACGGTCGACCTGAGCTCGGTGCTCGGCATGCTGCTGCGCGGCGGGCTCGATCTCTTGGTCTCGCAGCAATGCGCCCAGCACGACGCGGCGGCGGTGATCGACGCGATGGCGGGGGCGAGCCGCGGCGCGGTGGTGTCGCTGTGGGGGATCAACACGGCGCACGCGTTGACGCGCCTGGCGGCGCTCGGGACGGTCGCAGGCGGGGCGCTGCAGCCGCTGACGGTGTCGCTGGCGCACGCGATCGACGTCGTGGTGCGGCTAAACAGCGGGGTCAATTCTGAGGCGATGCAGGTGCTCGAGATCATCGAGCCGTGCGTGCAGGCGGACGGCTCGATCGAGTACCGGCCGCTGTTCAGCGCGGCGAAGGCGGCGGACGGGGCGACCGAGTTCAAGTCGACGCTCTCCTTGCCGCGCTTCTTGCGGATGATCCGCGACCAAGGGGTCGACGTGCCGCCGCGCCTGCTGAAGGTGTGATGACGTGGGTGGCGGGTCGCCTCCGTGGTAGAAGCCGCGGCGATGCCCAGCGACACCGACGCCCACGAACCGTTCACGCCCGCGATGCGCCGCCAGATCGAGGGCAGCCTCGATCGGATCGAGGATCGGCTGCGTGACGCCCCCGATGGGCTGCATGAGGCGGGCCCGCCGGCGGAACCGGCGGCGCTGACCAAGGCTGGGCTGCCCCCGGCGGCGGCGATGTTGTGGGAGCGCTGGGACGGCTTCGATCTCGCCTGCTCCGAGGCGACGATCTTGACGCTGGCGGCCCAAGAGGAGGCGACGCGGCGGGCGGTGGGCGAGGGGCGGATCCGCGCGGATGATCGGGTGATCGGCGAGCGTGGCCGCGATCTGTTGGTGTTGGTCGCGGATCCTTGGGCCGAGGGCGGTGACGTTGTGTTGGTCGAAGAAGATGGCGCGCGCTTCCCGTATTCGTCGTCGGTGGATCGGATGGTGCTGGCGATCCTCGGGGAGATCGCGGTGCTGTACGGTGATGACGGTGAGTTCCGCGAAGATCTGATCGGTGAGGACGGCGAGCTGCGGCCGGAGATTGAGCGCCGGATCCTTCGGCGACACCTGGACTTCGATCCAGACGCGCCGCTGGCCCGCTTCCGCTTGGCCCAGGCGCTGCGTCGCGAGGGCGAGCTGCGGGGGGCGCTGGCGGAGCTGAAGCAGGCGCTGCGACGGGCGCCAGAGTTCGGCTGGGCGCACCATGAGCGCGGGCGGATCTTGCTGCTGAGCGGCGAGGGGGCGGCGGCCGCGGCGGCGTTCGCAGAGGCGGCGCGGCTGACGGCGGACCCGGATCTGCGGGCGTACTTCCTGGCGTGGCAGGCTCAGGCGTGCTCGGGGGAGGAGCGCCAGCGCTTGGCGAAGGCTGTCCTCGAGGCCATGCCTGGCTTCGCCGCGGCTCATGAGGCGGCCGTGCGGGCGGCGCTCGAGGATGAGGACGGGCGGCGCGCGGCGGAGATGCTGGCGCTGGGCTTGGCCGTATGCCCGGGGCACCTGGGGCTGCTCAGCCTGCGCGGCCAGGTCGACGCGCTGCAGGCGCTCGCGGCGGCTCCGGCTCCGGCTCCGCCTGCTCCTCGTCGTCCTCCTCCGCCGGCTCGTCGTCCTCCTCGAGTGGAGGGGGCTGAGCGGTCGGCGGAGGCGCCTCAAGATCGTCGTCGTCGTCGTCCGGCTCGCTGAGGGCCTCACCGCCGGCTTTGGGCACGTAGGGCGGGGGGGTCTGCTGGACCGTGGTGGCGTCGGCGCTGAGGACCAACTCCCAGAGGTAGGGATCGCCGCCCGCGCCGCTGGCGCGTAAGACGAGGATGAGGCGGGCGGCGCCGTCGACTTGCGGTAGATCGCGGACGCGGTTGCGCTCGCCGGGGGTGAGCGCGACGTTGCGCGCGATCGTGCGGCGACCGTCGGCGTCTTGGGTGAGCACGAGCAAGACTGGAGCGGTGAGATCAGCGGAGATCTCGAGCTCGATGGTTCGCTGCGCCCGATCGATCGTGATCGTGGGCCAACCGGGCCAGAGGCGGTCGAGCAAGGAGCGGCTGATCTGCGCGGCGAGCGGCAGCAACGCCTGGGTCTGATCGCGGTAGACGATCTCGTCGAGAAAGGCGCGGAGCAGGCCGTCTTCGTCGCGCTCGAAGGCGGCGAGGGGGCGGCCGCGGCTGCTGAGCAGGTAGCCGCGAGCGGCGGGCCATGGGGCGAGGCGAGCGCCGTCGGTCTCGATGGGATCGAGGGCGGCGCGCTCTAGGAGGCGGGCGGCCGCCTCTTGCGCGCTGAGGTCGTCGTCGAGGTAGAGCGGCGCGGGGACAGAGGACTCAGAGAGGAAGCGGCGGGCGGTGAAGCGGGCGGCGCCTTCGTGCTCGCCGGCGCCGAGCAGGTGGCCGAGGAGGCCGTCGGCGAGGGGGCGGCCGCGGGCCGCGGCGAGCTGCTCCACGGTGGTGGTGATCGGCAGGTCACGGCGGCCGTAGAGGCGACGGGCGTACTCCTGTAAGGGGAGGCCGCGGTCTCCGGCTTCACCAGAGAGGGCGGCGAAGAAGGCGGAGGCGTCGCCGCGCGCGTGGGCGGGCACGGTGAGGTCTTGGACGACGTGGAGCAGGGCGCCGACGCCGAGCAGGGCCATGGCGAGGTGGTGCTGGCGCTCCTCTGGCTCGGCGGCGAGGGCGGCGCGCTCGAGGTGCGCGAAGGTGCGCGGCGGGGCCAGCAGATCGACCTCGTCGCGGAGCCATGAGATGGCCGATGGACCATGTCCCGAGAAGCCGGTGCGGTTGATCGTGGTCGCGAGGGCGGCGCCGTTGTGGCGGGCCTGGCGGAGGCGCAGCAGCCACGCGGGCAGCTCGGCGTCCGCCCAGGTGGGGCTGCTGGGATCGCGGCGATCGAGGAAGTGATGGACGGCGCGGGCGGAGGGGGCGAGCTCGGCGAGCACGCCGAGCTCCAGCCAGCCGAGGGCGCTGTTCTGCCAGGTGTCACCGATCACGCAGTAGATCTGGGTGATCGCGGGCGCGGCGGCGCCTGGGCACGAGCCGGGGCCGCCGAGGGGGCGGGCGCCTGAGGCGTCGCTGGCCCGTGCGATCGCTTGGAGGATGAGGCGGCGCTCGGCCGGCTGGAGGCGCGCTGGATCGATCCGAAGGGGGGTGAAGAGGCCGCGGGTGAGCTCCGAGGCGGCCATCCAGCGGAGATGGAGCGCGCTCTGACGGGCGGCGACTTCGACGAGGCCGAGGTGCGTGGTGGTCGGATCCCAGGCGCGGGCGGGCGCGGCGCTGAGGCCGGCGGCGAGGGCGAGGGGGAGGGTGAGGAGGCGCGCGAGGTGACCCGCGCGGCACGAGCGTGGACGCGCCGTGGTCGCCTCGGCGCGGCGAAGGGGCGCGAGCAGGCGGGCGAGGGCTAGGCGCGTGCGCTGGTGGATCATCGCGTGCCTCCTGTGGCAGGCGGGGTCGCGCTGCTCTCGTCGTCGTCGTCGTCGCCGGCCGCAGGGGTGCTCGGGGCGTCCGCGGGTGTCATGTCGGGGAGATCGACCTTGGTGCCCGCGGGCACGGCGCGGAGGCGCTGGAGGCCACGATGCAGGTGCTTGGCGAGCAAGAGGGCCGTCGCGAGATCGGCGCACTGGAGGTCGCCGCAGGTGAGCAGCACGCCGGTCTTGGTGGGACGATCGAGGAAGGCGACGGCGATCACGCCTTCGCTCTCGAGCACCCAGGTCTCGTCTGTGATGTCTTTGGTGCGCTCGGCGCCGGCCATGGTCGCTTCGATGGTCTCGATCACAGGATCGAGCCCGCCCGGCGGCGCTTGCCAGACCCGCACGCCGATGTCGTACGGCTCGCTGCGATCGACGGCTTGGTAGTGGACGCCGTGATAGAAGAAGGTGCGCTCGAGGTCGGTGAGCTCGCCGACCTGGAAACGATCGTTGGTGCGGGTGCGCTGGCGGATCTCTTCGGGGCTGAGCAGAGGGCTGGCGTCGAGCCACTCGGTGTCGCGTCGGCGCGGGACCTCAGGCCCGCCGCCGCTGACGTTGGCCTTGCCCGCGAGCTCGCCGCCGAGCTCGCGGTAGAGATCGAGGTTGGCCAGCTCCTGCTCCCAGGCGATCTGCTTGGCGATCACGCGCGGCGGCGCGAGGTAGGTGAGGTGGGCGGCGTGCGAGTCGCTCTCCCGCCACTTGCGCAGCTCGACCCGGTTGTGACGGGCGGTGAAGTCGACGCGCGCGCCTCCCTCAAAGGTTGTGTCGGAGCGGTAGCCGAGGTAGCCGCGCTTGTAGATCACGAGGTGGAAGTCGACGAGGCGGACGGCGCTGCCGCGGATCTTGAGCGGCGCCTCGGGGATCCGGTAGCGGCCGGCGCGATCGGTGGTGCTCTCGTAGGTCTCCGAGCCGTAGGGGCCGATAAAGCCGTCGCCGCGGGCGTAGGTCCAGACGCCCGCGACGGTCGCGTCGGCGAGGGGATCGCCCGTGGTGAGGTCGATGACCTGGCCGTCGAAGGGGCCGGTGAGGGGGGCGTCGGTGACTTGGTCCCGCGCGCCCGCGAAGTTCGACGGGCGGACCACCGGAGCGCAGGCGAGCAGCGGCGCGATGAGGCCGAGCACCCGCCGAACAAAATGGCGAGAGCGGGGGCGAGGCGCGGTTACGGGCGAGGGGCTCAATTGACTGGCCTGGTGGCCGCCGGGTACCCTGTGAAACCGGCGCGAGCGCGGGTCTATCCCACGCCGCGGGTGCTGGCAAGCCTCGTCAGCCGCGCAGCAGCGATCACCGATGCCCCCGTCGATCCCTTGTCCAGCGTGCGGCAGCCCTAACGTGCCCGAGGCCGAGGCGTGCACGACCTGCGGGTTCCTGCTGGGGGGAGCGCCGGCGGTGCCAGAGAAGTGCGCCCGCTGTGGATCGGGGCTGGGGGACGGCTTTCAGTTCTGTCAGGTGTGCGGGCTGCCGGTGAGCGCCCGCTTGCCGCGGCCGGTGACGCAGCGGCTGCGGGTCGTGAATACCGAAGCGCGGCGGCGGCGTGGCCCGCGTCGGGGCCTCGAGGACTCGAGCGCCGGCGGGCCGGAGGAATCGGGGGTGCGGCCGCGGGAGGCGGCGGCGAGCGCCCCGCGGGCGGCGAGCGAGCGCGGCGGGCGGCCGCTGCGGTTGGTCCTGGTGAACCGCGACGGCAGCGACGGCGAGGCGTTCTTCTTACCCGACAATCAGGTGACGATCGGTCGCAGTGAGGGGGACCTGCGCTTCGAGCACGACGCGTTCTTGTCGTCGATCCACGCGCGCCTCGAGGTGCGGGACTCGGGCCTCTGGGTGGTCGATATGGGCTCGCAGAACGGGGTGTATCTGCGGGTGTTCGGGGCGGCGCCGGTGTTCCCGGGGGATCTCTTCCTGATCGGCCATCAGCTCCTCCGCTTGGACAACGCGCCGAGCGCCCCAGGGCCAGAGATGGGGCGGCAGGGGGTGCGGCTCTTCGGAACCCCGCTCGAGCCGGCGTGGGGGCGACTGACCCTGATTGCAGACGGCGGAAGCGGGGCCGAGACCTACTTCCTGCGGGCGGCGCAGGTGATCTTCGGGCGCGAGCAAGGGGATATCATCTTCCCTAGCGATGCCTTTATTAGCCGGCAGCACGCGCAGATCGCGATGGGTGTACGGGACGGGCAGGTCACGGTGACGCTCAGCGATCTTCGCTCAGCGAACGGCACCTACCTGCGGATCCGCGGGCAGGCGCCGCTCCAGGTCGGGGATATGTTTCGCGTCGGCGATCAGATCTTTCGAGTGAGGTCGGATCAAGGTGGCTGAGGTCGAGATCTTCGCGCGCACTGAGATCGGATGCGTCCGCGATCGCAACGAGGACCGCTTCTTGGTGGTCAACCTCGCGACCGGGGATCGGTCGCTGCAGCCGAGCTCGCGGATCCAGACGATCGCGCGCAGCGGCACCTTGTTGGCGGTGTGTGACGGCATGGGCGGGGCCGCGGGCGGTGACGTCGCGGCGACGATCGCGGTCGATACGCTGGCTCGCGTGATGGCGTCGGCGTCGCCGTTCGCGGGCGTCGAGGCCGCTCAAGAGGCGCTGCTCGAGGCGGTTCGGGCGGCGAATCGGGCGATCCTGGAGGCGGCGGCGCGTGATCCGATGCTGCGCGGCATGGGGACGACGGTCACCGCGTGCCTGGTCTTTGAGACACGTCTGTCCATCGTGCACGTCGGCGACTCGCGCGCGTACTTGCGCCGCGGGCGCGCGCTGCAGCAGCTCACCGTAGATCACAGCGTCGTCGGTCAATTGGTCGCGGCGGGCAGGGTGACGGCGGAGGCGGCGCGGGGGCTCGAGCAGCGCAACGTGCTGCTGCAGGCGCTGGGGGTGCTGCCCAAGGTCTCGGCGGAGCTGGTGGTCTGTGAGGTGCGGGCGGGCGACGTGCTGCTGCTGTGTAGCGACGGGCTGAACACACCGCTGGGCGACGAGGCGATCGTCGAGCTGATGCTGCGCCATGAGGATCCGATGCGCTGCTGCCGTGCGCTCACCGAGGCGGCGTGCGCCGCGGGCGGGCCCGACAACGTGACGGTGGTGCTGGCGCGGCTGACAGGGGAGGGGCTGGAGCTGCCCCACGGGCGCGAGCCGGTGACCGTGGAGCGCAGGCAGGTGGCGATCGGGTAGCGGCGGGCGCGTCCGACCGTTATCCTCCGCGGCCGTGAACGAAGCCCGCCCTCCGCCTGTTGTCGTCGTCTCCGGCGGGGCCGGCTTCATCGGATCTCACGTGGTCGACGAGCTGCGCCGCGCAGGACGCGGGGTGATCGTGCTGGAGGCGCTGCGCCGCGGCGGCGCGAATTTGGCGCACCGCCGCGGAGACGCGGGGCTGGCGGTGGTCCAGGGCGACGCGGCGGAGCCCTGGGGGGCGGCGCTTGCGGCGGCGCGGCGCGGCGCGCTGGCCGGTCCAGTGGCGGCGGTGATCCACTTGGCGGCGCAGATCGACGTGCAACGCTCGCTCGCTGACCCGGCGCTGGACGCCCGTGAGAACCTGGTCGCGACGCTGCAGGCGATCGACTTCGCGTCGGCCGAGGGGGCGCGGCTGGTGTTCGCCTCGTCGGCGGCGGTGTATGGGGCGACCGACGCGGCGCCGACGCGTGAGGAGAGCGCTCAGTGGCCGCGCTCGCCGTACGGGATCCACAAGCTGGCCGCGGAGATGCACGTGCGGGTGGCCGCGCAGCTCCGCGGCTTGTCGGCGATCTGCCTGCGCTTCTTTAACGTGTACGGGCCGCGGCAAGATCCGCAGAGCCCATACGCGGGGGTGATCGCGCGCTTCTTGCGGCGGGCGCTGGCGGGCGAGGCGCTGGAGATCTACGGCGACGGCGAGCAGACGCGGGACTTCGTGTACATCGATGATGTCGTCAGCGGGGTCGTCGCCGCGTGTGAGCGCGGGCCGCGCGATGGTTCGGCGCTGAACTTAGGGTCAGGTCGTGAGCACTCGGTGCGCGAGCTGGCGGAGCGGGTGCTGCTGGCGACGCGCAGCGAGGTGGCGGTGCGGCGGCTGCCGGAGCGTCGCGGCGAGCTCCGACGATCGCGCGCGGAGATCCAGCGGGCTTGGGAGGCGCTCAGCTATGCGCCGCGGGTGGGGCTGGACGCCGGCCTGGCGCGCACCGTCGGGTGGATGTTAGGCGCCGCGCGGACAGAGGGAGAGGGGGCGCGATGAGTTTAGAGCTGTTCGCGACGGCGGCGGCGGGGCTGGAGGATCTGTTGGCGGTCGAGCTGACGGGGCTCGGGGCCGCGGAGGTGCGATCGACGCGGGCCGGGGTGAGCTTCGTCGGCGACCTCGAGGTGGCCTACCGGGCGTGCCTGTGGTCGCGGCTGGCGAGCCGGGTCTTGGTGCGGATCGGGGCCGCGTCGTTCACGGATGAAGGGGGGCTGTACGCGGCGGTGCGGGCGCTGCCGTGGGAGGAGCACCTGGATGTCGATGGGTCGTTGGCGGTGGACTTCGTGGGCGGCGACGAGTCGATCACACACACGCACTTCGGCGCGCTGCGGGTGAAGGACGCGATCGTAGATCGCTTCGTCGAGCGCTGCGGGCGGCGGCCCCGCGTGGATCGCGAGCGGCCGGATCTGCGGATCCATGTTCACCTGCGCGCGGGGGAGGCGACGATCTCGATCGATCTCGCGGGCGAGAGCCTGCACCGCCGCGGGTATCGCGGGCCAGGCGCCGCGGCGCCGCTGAAGGAGAGCTTGGCGGCGGCGATCTTGATCCGGGCCGGGTGGCCGGCGGTGGCGGCGGCGAGGGGGCCGCTGATCGATCCGATGTGTGGATCGGGGACGCTGCTGATCGAGGCGGCTTGGATGGCAGGAGATCGCGCGCCGGGGCTGGGGCGGCCGTACTTCGGGCTGCTCGGCTGGCTGGGGCACGACGCGCCGCTATGGGCGCGGCTGGTCGAGGAGGCGCGGGGGCGGTCGGCGGCGGGCGCGGCCCTGATCCCGCCGATCCTCGGCTTCGATCAGGATCCGGCGGCGATCAAGGCGGCGCGGGCGAACATCGAGCGCGCGGGCTTGGTCGGGGTGTGCGTGGCGTCGAGGTCGTCCCTGAGCGACCTGTCTTTACCGCCAGGTGTGGAGGGACAGGGGATCGTGGTGACGAACCCGCCCTACGGCGAGCGGATGGGGCGCGATGTGGATCTCCCGGCGCTGTATCGGACGCTGGGCGAGCGGCTGCGGGCGAGCTTCGTCGGCTGGCAGGCGGCGGTGTTCACCGGCGATCCAGAGCTAGGCAAGACGATGGGGCTGCGGGCGAGCCGCCGCTATTCGCTCTTCAACGGGGCGCTGCCGTGCAAGCTGCTGTGCTTTGAGGTGAGTGAGGCGATGATGGTGCGGCGGGACGAGCCAGCGCGGCCGCCTCGGTCACCTGGGGGCGAGGCGCTGGTGAACCGGCTGCGGAAGAACCTCAAGGCGCTGGGGGGCTGGGCGGAGCGCGCGGGGGTGGCGTGTTTTCGCGTGTATGACTCGGATCTGCCGGAGTACGCGGTGGCGATCGACGTGTATCAGGCGGTCGACGGCGTGCACTTGCAGGTGCAAGAGTACGCGCCGCCGCGCGAGATCGAGGCCGCGCGGGCGGAGCTGCACCTGCGCGAGGCGCTGGCGGCGGCGTCGGCGGCGCTGGCGGTGCCGCGCGAGCGGGTGGTCTTGAAGGTGCGGCGCAAGCAGGCGCGCTACGACCAGTACAAGAAGCAGGGATCGCTGGGCGAGCTGCACGAGGTGCGCGAGGGGGCGTGCCGGCTGCTGGTGAATTTTACCGACTACCTGGACACGGGGCTGTTCCTCGATCATCGGCCGACTCGGGCGATGATCGGCGAGATGGCCCGCGGTCGGCGCTTCCTCAACCTGTTCTGCTACACGGCGAGCGCGTCGGTGCACGCGGGGCGAGGCGGGGCGCTGTCGACGACCTCGGTCGATCTGTCGCCGACGTACTTGGAGTGGGCGCGGGAGAACTTGGCGCTCAACGGGCTCGCGCCGCCGCGGCACCGGACGATCGCGGCGGACTGCCGCGACTTCTTGGCGACGGAGCGTGGCCGGTACGGGCTGATCTTTGTTGACCCTCCGACTTTCTCGAATTCGAAGCGCAGCCGCGACTTCGACCTGCAGGTCGAGCACGTCGCGCTGCTGCGCGGCTGCGCGCGACTGCTCGAGGACGACGGGGCGTTGATCTTCTCGACGCACAACCGGCGCTTCGTGCTCGACGAGGCGGCGCTCGTGGGGCTCGATGTGGTCGAGTTGAGCGGCCGTACGGTTCCGCGCGATTTCGCTCGGAACCCGCGGATCCACCGCTGCTGGCAGATCCGGCGGCGTTCAGCGGGCTGAGCGTCAGGGGATCTCGATGGTGGCGAGCAGCTCGCTCGAGATCCCGGCGGGCTCGGCGATCTCCTCGAAGAGCTCGCGGGCGCGCTCGCGTCGCGGGAAGTCTTTGAGTTGATCGGCGATCACGGAGAGGACCTCGAGCTGGCGGATCCGCGAGAGGCGGTGGATCTGCTCGGCGAGGTGGGCGGCGCTCGGCGGGGCGGTGAGCTGCTCGTGCAGGCGCTCGCGCCGGACCTTTCCGAGCGGCAGGCGGGCGAGTGTTGCGTCGTAGCGGGTGATGTCGTGCTCGCTCGGGGGGCCGCCGCGATGGAGCAGCAGGGCGAGGAAGCCGACCGCCAGCTCCGCGGCCTCCATCGCCTGGTAGGTCCATTTCTTCCGCAGCACCGAGAGCTGATCGGCGGCGAGGCCGAGGCGGGCGCCGACCTGATCGAAGGCGCGGATCTCGGTCATGGAGGCCTCACCGTCGGCGAGGGCGATCGTCCAGACGCGCTCGAGCAGGGCCTGGTGCTCCTCTGCGGGCGGCGGGGACATCTTCTCAAAGTGATCGGTTAAGGCCTGGTGGTCGGTGAGCTTGTCCATCCACTCGTCCTGCTCGTCAGCGTCGAGGTAGGCGCTGACGAGCAGGAGGAGGCGGGAGGCTTCACTGCCCGTCAGGACTCGATCCGCGAGGGCGAGGAGGCCACAGCCGACGAGGGTCCACTCTTGCTCAGGTGTTAAGGGCACGGGGATCTCCGCGGCCAGGGTAGCCGGTTTCACCGGCGCGAGGGCGGCTCAGGAGAGCGCGCTCTGGACCTTGGAGAGCGCGGCCGCGCCGAAGTGGCTGGCGATCTCGCGGATCCGCTCGCGCTCTTCGTCGGCGATCTTGCCGCCGAGGCCGAGGAACCCGCCGCTGGCGTTGGCGACGGCGAGGCAGAGCTCGACGATGCTCTCGACCCGTTTACCGCCGGTGACCTCCTTGAGCACCGCGAGGGTCTCGCTCATGAAGCTCGCGTCGGGGGCCTCCTCGAGCATGCTCTCGATCATCTGGAAGGCGTCAGTGCCGGGCTGGACGCCGCGCGCGCGGACGACGTCGAGGATGGTCGAGCGCTCCTTGCGAGAGACCGAGCCGTCGGCCCAGGCGACGTGGATCAGCGGCATGAGGTCGAAGAGCTTGGCCTTCTCGCCGACGAAGCCGAGCTCGCGGAGGCGATCGGCGAGCCCCTGGCGCTGACCGTCACCCGCGCGCTCACCTGCGCGGGCCATCTCGTCGCGGATCCGCTGCCGCGCGGCCATCTCTTGCTTCTTGAAGTAGATGTCTTCTTCGTTGATCGACATGTCTCTCCGTTCGCCCTCGCGGGGCTGGTAGGCACGCTATCAGGCGGGTCGAGGGTGTCAACGGGGCGGGCGGCGCGGCGGCGCGCGCGGCGTGATCGGCTCAGCCAGGGATGGTCTGAGGCGGGCCACCAGGCTCACATCCCCACTGCCAGTTGTCGATGAACACGTAGCTGTCGAGGATCTGATCGCTGAGATCGAAGATCGCGAAGACGACGGTGATGGTCTCGCCCGGGGTGACGCCCGCGGTGGTCTTGAGCCAATTGGTCCCGGCGTGCTGGCGCATGCAGGTGCCGGCGAGCTCGGGGAGGTTGCCGCCCTGATCTTTGAAGTCGAGGAAGCCGGCGTTGAGGGAGATCGGGTTGCCTTGGCCGTCGAAGGAGATGTTGCCGGTCCATTGCTCAGACTGAAGCCAGCCGACGTACATGTCGTTGAAGCTCGAACCAAAATAGTAGGGCCACTCGGTCGAGAAGAAGGCGAACTCGTAGGAGAAGGAGGTGACGTCGGCTGGGACCTGAGCGACGAAGCGCAGCTCGGTGTAGTCGTTGGCGGAGCCGCCCTGGTTGAACTGGCCCTGGATGGTGTTGGAGCAGTCGCCCGTGCCGACGAGGGCGGGGTTTTGGATGCAGTCGCCGCCGACGCCGTTGGGGTTTAAGGGGGCGGGGAGGCTCTTGCCGAGGCCGATGCCGAGGGAGTCGTTGCAGTGGGTGGGGCCGGCGTTGTTGTCGCCGAAGGGGGTCGGTTGGTTGAGGTCGGCGACGTGCCCGGAGCCGAGGACGGCATAGATAGCGCCCTCACGCGGGTTGAAGGTGTTGGTCTGGCCGAAGTTGTTGCGGGTGCCGATCGCGGAGGCGGCGCCCATGGTGGAGGCGGTGACCTGCGGCTCACCAGGGCAATTGAGGCCGATCGCGCGGATGGGATCGTTGGTGCCGTTGTCGCAAGGCATGTGCTCGGGGGTCTCGCACTTGCAGTCGGGGCCGCTGTCGGCGCAGGGATCGGGCTCGTCGACCATGCCGGTGTCGGGGAAGCCGACGTCGAACTTGAGGCCGCTGTCGCCGCCGCTCTCGTCGCCGCTGCCGCCGCCGCTGCTGTCGCCGCTGCTGTCGCTGTCGCCGCCGCTGTCGCTGGCGCTGGCCGCGGAGGCGCCTGAGGCGGTGATCGAGCCGATCCCCGAGGCGACGCCGCTGGCGCTCGTGTCGTCCTGAGCGCCGTCACCGCTGCATGCCGGGAGCATGAAGGGGAGGAGCAGAGAGAGGCGGCGCGTGGAGAATTTCACGAGGGAACGCTAGTGGATCGACGAGGGGATCGGCAAGGGGTGGATCGTTGCATCGGCAACCTGGGGCGGTGGACGTCTGCGATGGTCGGGCTTCTCGCGCGTGGGGTCTTGATCGAGGCTGGGGGGGTGACGACGAAGCTCCGCGGGGTGGTGTTTGATCTTGACGGGACGCTCTACGACAAGGGGCCGCTCGAGCGATGGATGATCCGGCGGGCGCCGCTGTCGGCGCTGCGGCTGTATCGGTACACGAAGACGCGGACGTCGCTGGCGGGGATCGACGTCGGCTCGTGGGCGGCGCTCGAGGCGGAGACGCTGCGGCGGCTGTCCCGCGGCGCTAGTGCGCAGGAGCGCTGGCGCGGGTGGATCGCCGAGACCTACGATCCGCTGGTGCTGGCGGGCATGCGGGCGGCGACGCGGGCGTACGAGGGGGTCATCCCGCTGCTGGCGCGGCTGCGTGCGGGGGGGCTGCGGATCGGTTTGGTTTCGGACTATCGGGGGGTAGAGGCGCGCCTGGAGGCTCTGGGGATCGACCCGGGGTGCTTTGACTTCTGCTTAGTGACGGAGTCGGAGGGGTTGATGAAGCCGGCGCCGCGGGCGGCGGCGCTGACCTGCGCGGGGATGGGAGCGCCCGGCGCGGCGCTGCTGATGGTGGGCGACCGCGAGTTCGCGGATCAGCGCTTCGCGGCGGCGGGTGGGATGGAGTTCTTGGGGATCCGCGGGCCAGGGCGGCGGGATCATCGCGGTGATCCGCGGTGGGCGCCGTGGGAGGAGGCGCGCGCGCGTCTGCTCGCACGAGTGTCTGCTTAGACAGGTTTGTTTAGACAGGTTTTATCAGACAGGTTTGATTCGACAGGAGACTGTGAGTCGGCTCGATCGCCCTGGAGCTGGGGCATCGGATCCCAGAGGGCGGCGGCGATGACGTGCGTGACGCCGTCCTTGCCGACCTGCACGGCGCCGCTGATCCCGAGGATCGGGGCGGCGCGGGCGAGCTGCGCGTGGCGATCGAAGATCCGCGCCCAGACGATCACGTTGACCATGCCGTGCTCGTCCTCGAGCGTATAGAAAGTGACGCCGCCGGCGGTTGGGGGGCGCTGACGGCAGGTGACGAGGCCGATGAGCTCGACCTCGGCGCCGTCGCTGAGGCGGCGGACGGCGGCGCTGTCGGTGATCCCGAGGCGAGTGAGCGCCGGGCGGAGGGCGGCGAGCGGGTGGCCGTGGGCGCTGTGGCCGCTGCGGCGGTAGTCCCACAAGACGGCCTCGGGGCGGCTGAGCGGGGCGAAGAGGGGGAGATCGTCGGGTTCGCCGAGGGCGAGGCGATCGCCGGCCTGCGCGGCGAGGCCGCGTGCGCGCCAGATCGCGGCGCGGCGATCGATCTTGAAGGAGCGGAAGGCGCCGGCCTCGGCGAGCGCGTGCAGGGCGGCGCGGTCGAGCGCGGTGCGCCTCACGAAGTCTTCGAGGCTGTCGTAAGGGCCAGGGTCTTTTGTTAAGGCGATGCGAGCGGCGAGGTCGAGGCCGCGGACGTAGGAGAGGCCCATTCTGATCGCTGGGCCCCGCTGACCTCGCTCGATCGCGCACTCCCAGGCGCTGTGTTGGACGTCGATCGGCGTGACCTCGAGGCCGTGTCTCTTTGCGTCTTCGATGATCGTGGCGGGCGCGTAGAAGCCCATCGGCTGGGCGTTCAAGAGCGCGCAGACGAAGGCGGGGAGGTGGTGGCAGCGCAGGTAGGCGCTGGCGTAGGCGATCAAGGCGAAGGAGGCGGCGTGGCTCTCAGGGAAGCCGTACTCGCCGAAGCCGCGGATCTGGCCGAAGAGGCGCTCCGCGTCGGCGAGGTCGACGCCGCGGGCGACCATTCGATCGATGATCCGGGCGCGGTGCTCCTCGATGCGTCCTTGGGTGCGGAAGGCGCCCATGTCACGGCGCAGGCGATCGGCCTCGCCCGGGCTGTAGTCGGCGAGCAGCATGGCGAGGCGCATCACCTGCTCTTGAAAGAGAGGGACGCCGAGGGTCTTGGCGAGCACGCGCTCGGCGTCGGGGTGCGGGTGGACGACGGGCTCGTCGCCGGCGCGGCGGCGCAGGTAGGGGTGGACCATGTCGCCCTGGATCGGGCCAGGGCGGACGAGGGAGAGCTCGATGACGAGGTCGTAAAAATTGGCGGGGCGTAGGCGCGGGAGCATGGCCATCTGGGCGCGGCTCTCGACCTGGAAGACGCCGACGGTGTCGGCGCGTTGGAGCATGGCGTAGGTCGCGGGATCATCGGCTGGGATCTGGGCGATCGTGAGATCGACGCCGTGGTGCTCGCGCACGAGCTCGAAGCAGCGGCGGAGGTGGCTGAGCGCGCCGAGGCCGAGCAGATCGACCTTGAAGAGGCGCAGCTCCTCGATGTCGTCCTTGTCCCACTGGATGATGGTGCGGCCAGGGCGAGCGCCAGGCTCGATGGGGACGATGGTGTCGATCGGCTCGTGGCCGAGCAGGAAGCCGCAGGGGTGGCTGGCGAGGTGGCGCGGGCTGCCGATGATCTGGCCGCAGAGATCGATGAGGTGGCCGCCGAGGGGCGCCTTGGGGTCGAGCCCGCACTCGCTCAAGATCGTCGGATCGACGGCGTCGCCGTAGCTGTCATGGCGCTTGGCGGCGCGATCGAGGGCGGCGAGGGGGAGGCCGAGGGCCTTGCCGATCTCGCGGAGCGCGGAGCGCGGGCGATAGGTGGTGACGCTGGCGACCATCGCGGCGCAGCGCCGGCCGTAGCGGCTGTAGACGAAGTGAATGACCTCGTCGCGGCGCTCGTGCTCGATGTCGAGGTCGATGTCGGGGGGCTCGGCGCGCTCGCGGCTGAGGAAGCGCTCGAAGAGGAGATCCATGCGGATCGGGTCGATAGCGGTGATGCCGAGGCAGTAGCAGACGATCGAGTTGGCGGCGCTGCCGCGGCCTTGGCAGAGGATCCCGCGCGATCGACAGAAGTCGACGATCTCGCGCATGGTGAGGAAGTAGCCGCCGTAGTCGAGCTCGTGGATGATCGTGAGCTCGCGATCGATTTGGGCGAGCACGCCCGCGGGTACGCGGCCGCTGTAGCGCTCGCGGGCGCCGGCGAGCGCGAGCTGGCGCAGCCAGTCGGCCTCGCTGCTGCCGTCTGGCAGGCGGCCGCTGGGGTAGCGATAGGTGATCTGGCTGAGGTTGAGATCGCAGCGATCGGCGATCTCGAGGGTGCGGCTGAGCGATGAGAGATCGTCGGCGAAGAGGGCGCGCATCGCCGCGGTCGAGCCCAGCTCGTGCTCATCGTTGGCGCGGGTGAGCGCGCCGATCTCAGCGAGCGAGCGGCCGTGGCGGATCGCGGTGACGACGTCTTGGCGGCGGCGGCGCTGGCGATCGTGGTAGAGGACCTCGACGGCGGCGACAGGGGCGACGCCGAGGCGGGCGGCGGCGTCGCGCAGGTGGGCCTCGTGGGCTGGCTCATGGGGCAGGTAGTGGCGGGCGCAGCGGGCGTAGAGGCGATCGCCGAAGCTGGGGTAGAGGCGGCGTAGCAGCCAGGGATCGCCGCAGAGGGCGATCAGAGGGGCGGCGGCGGCGGCCTCGAGATCGGACAGGTGGAGGCGGTGTTGGCCGCGATCTCCGGCGGCGTGGGCGCGGCTGATGAGGCCGGCGAGGGCGGCCCAGCCGCGCAGATCTTGGGCGAGCAGGACGAGGCGCGGGCCGGCGAGGGGGCGGCTCGGCGAGGGATCGGTGAAGGGGAGCGGGGGCTCAGCGAGGGTCATCTCGGCGCCGAGCAGGAGCTTGATGCCGCGCTCGCGCGCGCGAATGTGCGCGCGGACGGCCCCGTAGACGCCGCCGTGATCGGTGAGGGCGAGGGCGCCGAGGCCGTGATCTGCGGCCCTGTCGACTAGCTCCTCGGGGCTGGAGGCGCCGACCAAGAAGGAGCGATCGCTCTTCACCCAGAGGGCGGCGTAGCTCATCAGTCGACGATCCCGTGGAGGAACCAGCGCGCTCTGGGGCGATCGTAGAAGATCCACAGGAGCTCGCCGCCAGCGGTGTCGGCGTAGTAGTAGTCGCGCTCGACTTGCCTCACCCACCAGCCGCCGCTGACGCGATAAGGGCCGTCGAGGCGGAGGATCGGGCCGCGGGCGAGGCCGTCGAGATCGCAGAGCGGCGGCGGATCGGCGGGGCTGGGGGCGCTCTGGAGGGGGCGCGGGCGCGCGAAGAGGCGGCGGCAGAGCGGCGGGGCGTCGTCGCTGAGGTTGGCGGCGAGGGGGCGCGGCGGCGCGTTCGCGGTCGGCGCGCGTTGGATCGGCTCCCAGGTGAAGGATGCCTCGGGCAGGTGGGCGGAGCGCAGGGCGGCGCGAGTGACGGCTTCGTCGCCGTAGGCGGCGCGTAGACGGGCGATCGCGGCGTCGGCGGCGGCAGGATCGCGGCGGGATCTCTTCGTCGGGAGATCCACTTGCTGAACTTCGGGACAGATCTCATCGATCTGGAGATCGACGTCGGTGACTGGGGCTTGGATGGCGGAGGCGGCGAGGCGGAGGCGAATCAGATCGAGGAGGACGAGGCGATCGCGGGTGGGCGCGGCGGGCTCGATACGAGCGGCGACGGGGTCGTTATGATCGAGGTGGAGGGTGACGTCGATCGCGCGCGCTGCGGTGTCGGCGGCCTCGAGGCGGGCGATTAACGGGTCGAGGGCGGCCTTGATCGCGAAGAGGAGGCGATCACGGTCGTCGTCGGGTGGATCGACGCTGATGGTGGTGATGAGCGGGGCGCGGCGGGATCGCGGCCGCAGCGGCGCCCAGTCGAGGCCGGCGGCGCGGGCGTGCAGATCGGCGATCTCGGGGCCGAAGCGGCGGCGTAGACCGGCGGCGGGGAGGCGGAGCAGGTCACCTAACCGCCTGACCTCGAGGACATCAAGCTCGTCGAGGCGGGCCTTGGGGAGGTTGAGGGCGGCGAGGTCGGTGGCGGCGGCGTGCTCGTCTTCGTCGGCGAGATCGCGGAGGACGAGCAGGTCGCGGCGGCCGCGGGCGATCGCGTGGCTATGGAAGCGGCGGAAGCCGACGACGATCGACGCGCGCCATGAGGAGTCGACGAGGGCGCGTCGGATCGCGGCGGCCCAGGCGTCAGGGGCGCCGAAGAGGCGGCTCATGCCGGTCGGGTCGAGCCAGAAGGCGCCGGGATCTCCGTCGCTGGCCTCGACCCGCGGGGTGAAGCGCTCCAGCAGCGCGCTGAGCTCTTCGAGGGCGAGATCGAGGGCGGTTTGGTCGACGTAGATGATCGTGAGATCGGGGCAGAGGCCGCGCGCGACGGCGACTCTCATGCCCAGGCGGGCGCCGCGGCGGCGGGCTTCGTCGTCGAAGTGGAGGATCTGGCCGCTCTCTCCGGGGCGATCGCTGGTGGCGAGGGCGGGGAGGTGAGGTGCCCCGCGGCGCGCTACTTGTAACGGTAGCTCGTGGAGATAGACGCAGGTGAGGCGGGGTGAGGCGCTGGCGCTCATGAGGATCATCGACCTGCGCGGGCGCCCGCGGGCGAGCGGTAGAGCTGGGGCCTGAGATCGGCTGGCCCTCCAGACTTGTTCTTGAGGACATGTGAGGTGATAGCGAGGTGACCGGCTGGCGAGCGCGTGCGCCGCGGTGCGACGCGGAGGCTGATCATCGGTCCGAGGGAGCTGTGGCGATCTGGGCTGTCGGTGAGCAGGACGAGCGCGCTGCCGTGACGACGCGCGAGGGCGGCGAGGCGGGCCTGCCAGGCGCCGCCGCGTGGGGCGCGGAGGCCGGTGAGATCGACGATGACGAGGCCGTGAGCGCCAGCGAGGAGGAGCAGCTCGGCGGCCCGGAGAAGATCGTGAGCGCCGCGCTCGCCAGGGATGTGGAGGACGAGGAGGGCTTCGAGATCGACGCCTGACGCGGCCAGATCCGGCGGAAAGAGGCCGCCGCCGCGAGGTTGGATCCATACGGCGGTGTCGCCGGCGCTCTGGACGCTGCGGACGAGGCTGACGGCGGCGCTGATCTTGGCGCTGGCGCCGCGACCGGAGAGCTCGACAAGGCGCCCAGGCGCGGCCAACTCAGCGAGAGAATGAGCGGGTTGAGCTGTACAGGGCGCAAACGAGAGGTCCTGCATGCGTCCGCCAGGATACTGAACGCATACTCAGCATCAAGATTTTTGTGTGATCTGAATTATGTGAATTTCATTAACGCGCATGGTGAAGCGTATTCGCGCGCGGCCTGGGCGATTGTGCTCTTCGTCCGGGCCGCGCGCGTCGGTGGAGGGCGCGGGATCTCGATGGTGCGAACGCGCGCTCGTGCGCGGTTGGGATCAGTCGTCGCCGAAGAGGAGGCGCTCGGCGATGTCACCGTCGAGCAGGCGAGCCGCCGCCTTGGCGATCACGCCGATCCGCTCCGTGGCGCGATCGTCGACCTCGCCGCGCAGGCTTTGGTTGATGTGGTCGAGCAGGCCCACGTAGGTGGCGAGCAGCGCGGCACGGGCGCTCTCTCGCGAAGGGGCAGGCTCGTCGGTGGGAGCGGGAGCGTCGTCGGCGGGAGTGGGCGCAGCTTCGTCGGCGGGAGCAGCGGGTTCGTCGGCGGCAGGTGCGGGAGCAGCGTCGTCGGCGGGAGCGGGCGCGGCTTCGTCGGCGGCGGGAGCGGGAGCAGCGTCGTCGGCGGGAGCGGGCGCGGCTTCGTCGACGGGAGCAGCGGCTTCGTCGGCGGGAGCAGCGGGTTCGTCGGCGGCAGGAGCGGGAGCAGCGTCGTCGGCGGGAGCGGGCGCAGCTTCGTCGGCGGGAGCAGCGGGTTCGTCGGCGGCAGGAGCGGGAGCAGCGTCGTCGGCGGGAGCGGGCGCAGCTTCGTCGGCGGGCGCAGCTTCGTCGGCGGGAGCAGCGGGAGCAGCGTCGTCGACGGGAGCGGGCGCAGCTTCGTCGACGGGAGCGGGCGCAGCTTCGTCGGCGGGCGCAGCTTCGTCGGCGGGAGCAGCGGGAGCAGCGTCGTCGACGGGAGCGGGCGCAGCTTCGTCGGCGGGCGCAGCTTCGTCGGCGGGAGCAGCGGGAGCAGCGTCGTCGACGGGAGCGGGCGCAGCTTCGTCGACGGGAGCGGGCGCAGCTTCGTCGGCGGGCGCAGCTTCGTCGGCGGGAGCAGCTTCGTCGGCGGGAGCAGCGGGAGCAGCGTCGTCGACGGGAGCGGGAGCAGTGTCGTCGGCGGGAGCGGGCGCAGCTTCGTCAGCGGGAGCAGCGGGTTCGTCGGCGGCAGGAGCGGGAGCAGCGTCGTCGGCGGGAGCGGGCGCAGCTTCGTCAGCGGGAGCAGCGGGTTCGTCGGCGGCAGGAGCGGGAGCAGCGTCGTCGGCGGGAGCGGGCGCAGCTTCGTCAGCGGGAGCAGCGGGTTCGTCGGCGGCAGGAGCGGGAGCAGCGTCGTCGACGGGAGCGGGCGCGGCTTCGTCGACGGGAGCAGCGGGCTCGTCGGCGGCGGGTGAGGGCTCGTCGTTGGCGGCGGACGCGTCGGCGATTGTGCCACTGTCACTTTCGCTCGGGGCGGACTCGCTCGGGGCGGCCTCGGCCGGCGCATGGTCGCTCGATGTGTCGTCGGTGGCGCTCAGATCGGCGATGTCGCTTGTGTTCAAGAGAACAGTCTCTGCGGCCGGATCATGGGCGTTTTCGGCGGTTTCGGCCGGGGCGTCGGCCTCTTCAGTGGTGGCACTATCGTCCGTCGTGACGAGAGAATTGTCCTGCTCGCGCTCTTCGATGGTCATAAGGATCCTTTCGCGGTGAGGCGTGCTGTACAGCAGCGTCTGGTTGTTAGCGGGACATCATCTATCGTTTGAACCAGAGGAGATGTCAATCGAAAGTGGCGCGTCGATCGAGATCGTGGCAGCGCTCATCGAGATGTCTTATGAGACATGTTGTTGAGGGCGCTCTCAGAGCCGGCTCATCCGCGAGCGCTCGAGCGCGTTCGATCGCGATCGTCCGCGGAGGCGTTCGCGGCGCGGTGAAGCTGGCGTCACGCGGTGTGGCGAGCAGCGAGCGATCGAGCGCTCACGCGACGATCTCGCGGCGACCACCGCGCGCCCGAAGATCGAAGATCGAAGATCAACGATCTGAGATCTCGCGGTCGAGCCGGCGCTCGATCGCCTCGAGCTCGCGCATCTTCCGATCGAAGTCGGAACCGTCTGCGAGCTGGCGGGTCGCGCTCGACTTCCCCTCGCCCAACGCCGCGCGCCCACGGATCGCGCGGTAGCCGAAGTAACCGGCGGCGCCGAGCACACCGACGAGGATGACGTACTTGAGCAGCGAGAGCGCGAGGCCGAGCGCGACGAGGGCTCCAAAGCCCAGCAGGACGCCCTTGACCACCGCCGTCGTCTTACCGGAGCTGTCGTCCTTGCGGGGCGGTCGCGTGAGCGCTCGTGTCATCGTGCCGAGAACCATAGGCTACCGCGGGATCGCTGGCAAACGCGCGCTCCGAGGCGTCGCATGGTGAGGCGCGGATCTGCCCGAAGAAACAGTGAGGCCGGAGTCTCCATGGTTTGCGGCATAATCATCGGCCGAAGAGCGGGGGCACGTGTCGAACGACGAGAACCAAGGCACCGGAGGCAAGAAGGGGACGCCGCCCGCGGGCAGCGGCGAGGGCGCGACGAACGATCCTGGGCGCGAGGGCCCCGGAAAGCTCGGGCTGCGGCCGCTGCCGCGCGTGGGTGAGGGCGGCCTGGGATCGTCGATCCTGGCTGGACTGGTCGCCGGGCCGCCGAAGCCGGCGGGGCCTGAGACGCCGGCGAAGCCGTCGCCTCCGTCGCCAGGATCGTTCCTCGGCGGGGTCGCGAAGTCAGAGCCGCGCGCGCCGATCCTCGGGAAGCTCCCGTCGATCCGGCCGCCCGCCGTCAGCGTCGAGGTAGAGGCCTCTGCGGCGAAGAGCGCGGAGGAGCCGCGGGCGAAGATCGCGGAGCTCCATGAGGTGATGCGACCGCAGCGACTCCCGACGGCGAGCGATGAGCGCGCGAGCAAGACGATGCCGCTCGATGTCGAGGCGCTGGATCTCGAGATCGAGAGCGATGAAGAGGAGGTCGATCTCGTCGAGTCCGACTCTTCTGCGATCTTCGCGGAGGAGCGAGGTGCGCGTGGGGGGCCGCCTCCGGCGCCGACGCGGCCTGAACCGTCGCCTGCGCCGGGGACGCTGCTGGGGCCGCATATGGCGCGGAGGTCGGAGCCATCGCCGGTCGCGGGGATGGTCTCCGGGCCGCAGGCCGCTCGGCGTTCGGAGCCGGTCGCGGCCTCGGGGACGCTGGTCGGGCCGCACACGGCACGGCGTTCGGAGCCAGCGCCGGCCGTGAGCGGCGCGGCGAGCCCGCCCGCGGCGCCGGCTCCCCGATCGCCGGCTCCGGCGAGTCCGCCCGCGGTCAGCCGGCCGGACGCGCCGGTCAGCCTACGCGCGCCAGCGCCGCCGGACGCGAAGTTGAACGCGCCTACGCCCGTCGCTCCCGAGTCACCTGTCCGAATGGGCAGCAGCACCGCGCTGGCCGCGACGATGATGGCGCCGCCGGCGCGCGCACGCGGCGCGCGCGTCGGCGCCGGTGCGGTCCGCGCTGGCGACGGCGTGCCGGCTCCGCTGGTCGGGGTCGCGGCCGTGACCGCGCAGGGGCCGTTCATCGCCGAGGCGACCCGCATGATCGCGGACTGGGAGGCTGAGCTGTCCGCTCAGCCAGATCTGTTCCGCGCCGCCCGCCTCCACTATGAGATCGCGCGGCTGGTCGAGTGTCCGATCGGGGATCTGCAACGCGCGGCGGCCGCGTATCAAAAGGCGCTCAGCCTGACGCCGGAGAACATCGCGGCGCTGACCGGGGCGCGGCGGACCCTGCTCGCGCTGAAGAGCTACGCGAAGGCGCTCCCGCTCTTCGACGCGGAGGCGAAGCTGACGGCGGATCCGCGGCGGAAGGCGCTGCTGATCTACGCGAAGGGGCGCGTGCTCGAGGACTCGCTGAGCAAGGACTCCGACGCGCGTCAGGCGTACGCGAGCGCGATCGAGCTGGCGCCGGGGAACCTCTCGATCTTGAGGGCGCTCGAGCGGCTCGACTTGAAGGCTCGCAACTGGCGCGGCCTCGACTCGATCTACGCTCGATCGGCCGCGGCGATGGAGCTCGATCCGCGCCTTCGAGCGGCGCTGATCATCCGCCGCGCGCACCTCCTGGAGGTCCGGCTCGATGACACGCGGGCGGCGGTCGAGCTCTACGAGACGGCGCTGCAGATCGATCCGCACGCGCCCGGCGCTTACTCGGCGCTGAAGCGGCTGCACCACGCGCAGGGCCGGTGGCGCGAGCTGATCCAGGTGCTCGCGCGGGAGGCGGATCAGGTCCGCGATCCCGAGGTCCGAGCGATGGCCTACTATAGGATCGCGCGCCTGCACTCCGAGCGGCTCGGCAGCCGAGATCAGGCGATCCAGGCGCTCGAGCGGGCGGTGGTCGAGAGCCCGCGCAGCCGGCTGATCCTCGAGGAGATGGTGACGCTGTACCGGTCGGCCGGCCGCTTCGACGCGATGGTCCAAGCGCTCGAGCGCATGGTGGACGTGATCGAGGCGCCGCAAGAGAGGATCGGGCTACACAACCAGATCGCGGCGCTCTACGACGAGGAGCTCGGTGACGAGGACGCGGCGGTGCGCTGGTACGAGGCGTCGCTGGCGCTCGAGCCGGCGTATGTGCCAGGGCTGCGGGCGCTGGCGAAGCTGTACACGCGCCGTGAGGCGTGGGCGGCGTTGATCACGATGAACCTGCGCGAGGCGGAGGCGGTCGAAGACGTCGTCCGTAAGGCCGCGGCGCTGCACCGGGTCGCGGAGGTCTACGAGCTGCGTGAGGGCGATCCGTTGGCGGCGATCGAGCACCACGCGCGGGCTCTGTCGCTCGATCCGGCGCACGCAGGGTCGTTCAAGGCGCTGGTGCGCTTGTACACGGCTGCGGAGCGCCACCACGATCTCATCGAGCTGTATGAGCGCGGGATCGACGGGGCCGCGAACAACGCGGTGCGGATCGCGTACCTCTTCAGGATCGGTGACATCTATATGGATGCGCTGAACGAGCCGATGCAGGCGGCGCATGTGTTCCGGCGCGTGCTGAAGATCGATCCGGATCACTTGGGGGCGATCCACGCGGTGCAGCGGGCTACCGAGACCGCTGGCCGCTACAAAGAGCTGGTCGAGGCGCTCGAGCTCGAGGCGAGCAAGACGAAGGAGCCGGGCCGCGTCGTGGCGCTGCTGCACCGCGCCGGTGAGGTGCTCGATGAGGAGCTGGACGACCGCGAGGGCGCGCTCGCCCGCTTCCGTCGGATCCTCGAGATCGATCGCCGCTATCAGCCGGCGCTCGCGAGCTGCGGGCGCCTCTACTTTCGGATGGGGCGCTGGGAGGATCTGTTCAGCAACTATGAGCAAGAGCTGGCGATCACGCCGCCGGGCCGCGCGAGCGTCGCGCTGCTGTACACGATGGGGAGGCTGGCAGAGGAGAAGCTGGGCCGCGAGGAGGTGGCGATCGACTGCTACCGCCGCGCGATCAAGGCTGACCCAAAGAGCAGGCCGTCGCTGGAGGCGTTGGCGACCATCCTGCGCGATCGTGAGCGCTGGACGGAGCTGGTCGAGGTGCTGGAGACCGAGCTGCGGGGGCTGGTCGAGGCGCGGGCCCGAGCGGCGACCGCGTATCGGATCGGCCGGGTCTACGAGGAGCGGATCGGGTCGCCGGATCGGGCGCTGACCGCCTACCAGCGGGCGATCGAGGCGGTGCCGGAGTTCCGCCCGGCGATCGACGGGCTCGCGCGGGTGCGCGGGCTGCAGGAGGCGTGGCCAGGGGTGGTGGAGGACCTGGCGCGTGAGTCGGCGACCGCGCGTGATCCGTCGCTGGCGATCGCGGCGCTGCTGCGCGCGGGCGAGATCTGGGGCGAGCACTTGCAGCAGCCGGAGCGCTCGATCGCCTCGTACGAGGCGGTGCTCGCGCGTGATCCGTCGTGCCTGCCGGCGCTGCTGGCGTTGGAGCCGCTGTACCGCGAGAAGGCCGCGTGGCCGGCGCTCGCGGGGGTGCACGGTCGCGAGTCAGAGCTGTTCACGGACACATCGGCGAGGATCGCGGCGCTCCGCGATCTGGCGCGCGTTCAAGAGATCTTCGGGGCCGGCGGCGCGGAGCAGGCGCAGGGCACCTACGGATCGATCTTGGAGCTCGACGGCGGCGATCTGCTCGCGCTGACGGCGACCGAGCGCTTGGCCTTGGCGGCCGGTGATGATGAGCTGCTCGCGCTCGTCGACGTGCAGCTCGCGAGCAGCGACGATGATCGGGCGTTGATCGCGGCGTACCACACGCGCCTCGCCGAGAACCTCGAGCGCAGCGGCGCCTGGCGCGACGCGTTGGCCTCGTATGAGGCGGCCCTCAGCCTCGACGCGGACTGCCTGGCCGCGATGTACGGGCTCAGCCGGGTCGCCAGCTCGCTCGGCGAGGCGCGCGCGCTAGTGTACGCGAAGGGGCGCCTGGCGGCGGTCGAGCGCGACGGCGAGGTCGCGGCGGAGCTGCTCACCGATGTGGCGCGGCTGCGCTTGGAGCGGCTGGATGATCCGAAGGGCGCGCAGCAGGCGCTCGAGGAGGCGCTGGAGCGCTGGCCCGATCACGCGCGTGCGGCGGCGGCGATCGATGAGATGCTGCTGGGCGCGGCGCAGGCGCCGCTGCTGGTCGATGTGCTCTCGCAGGCCGCGGAGTCGGCGCGTACGCCTGAGCGGGTCGCGGAGCTGTGGCTTCGGGTCGCGGAGCTGTACGCGACCGAGCTCGATAACACCTCCGGGGGGATCGCGGTGCTGCGGCGATCGCTGCGCGATCGCCCAGATCACGCGGGCAGCCTGCTGCTGCTCGCGGAGCTGTGCGCGCGCAACCTGCACTGGACGGAGGCCGCCGAGACCTACCGTCAGGTGCTTCGGGTCAACCATGAGCCGGAGGTCCAGGTGGCCGCGCACACGCGCCTCGCGATCATCCTGGCGGATCACCTGAGCGACCTCCGCGGGGCATGTGAGCACCTGAACGCGGTGCTCGAGCTGCGGCAGGACGACCGCGATACGCTGCTGCTGCTGACCGACTACTACGCGCGGGGGAACGACGCTCAAGCGGCCGCGGAGGCGGCGCGGCGGCTTCTCCGCGCCTCGACGAACAAGCTCGATCGCGTCGAGTCGATCGTCCACTTGTCGGGCGTAGAGCTGAAGCTCGGCCGCCCGGAGCAGGCGCGCGAGATCCTCCTGAACGCGGTGGTGTTGGAGGGTCCGGGCGGGGAGGCGGCGCGCGAGCACCAGCGCTTGATGACCGACGGCGGCTCGTGGCAACCCTACGAGGACGCGCTGCATAAGCACCTGCGGCAGGCCGAGATCGAGGGGAGCTCGCCGGCGGAGACGTTCCTCGAGCTGGCGCGTGTGCAAGGAGATCTGCTGGGCCAGCCGGACCGCGCGCTCGCTACGCTCGAGCAAGGGATCGCGAGCGCCAGCGACGACGTCCGGCTACGCGTCGATCTCGGGGCGCGGCTGCGCGCGCGCGGGCGGCCGGCGGAGGCGATCCGCGCGTACCAGGCGCTGATCCTCCGCCACCCGCAGAGCGCGGCCGGCTGGCGCGGGTTGCACGACGCCTACGGGGAGATCGGGCGGTCGGCGGAGGCCGGGCTCGCGCTGGCGTCGTTGGTGGTGTTGGGCGCGGCGAGCGAGGTTGAGGGGCGGACGGTGGCGCGCTCCGTGCCACGGCCGCCGGTGGGCGCGACAGGATCGATGCAGCCGGATCTGTTCCGCGCGCTCGTCGATCGCAGCGATCACGGGGCGATCGCGGAGCGCCTCTTGGGGATCATCGGCGGCAGCCTGGCGCGCCTCTATCCGCTGGATCTCCAGCGCTATGGGCTCACCGCGAAGGACAAGATCACGAGCCGCACCAGCCACCCGATCCGCGGCCTGGCGGATCGGCTCGCGGAGATCTTCGTGGTGCCGGAGTTCGAGCTGTACCTGTTCCGAGGGCCAGGTACGCAGGTGACGCTCGAGTTCGGCGCGGCGCCCGCGTTGCTGGTCCCGGCGCCGGTGCTGCGGCTGCACGAGTCGCAGCAGATCTTCGTGCTCGCGCGCGCGATGGCGGACGTGTCGCGCGGGCTGCACCCGCTCAGCAAGTTTAAGCCGCAGGATCTCATGTTGATCCTGGCCGCCGCTGCGCGCACCGCCGCGCCGAGCTTCGGATCGACCCTGGCCGACGGCGCGGCGCTCGACGAGCTGAACCGCAGGATCGCGAAGTCGCTGGCGCGTAAGGATCGCAAGGCGTTCGAGGATGTCACCGCGGCTTATGTCGCGGCGCCGCCGATCGACTTCAACGCCTGGGCGACCGAGAATCAGTTCGCCGCGACGCGAGCCGCGGCGCTCGTGATCGGCGATCTCGTGGCCTGCGTCGATGTCCTGCGGCAAGAGGATCCGTCGCTGCTCTACCTCGAGGGTGAGGATTTGGTGCAGAACGGCGAGCCGATCGCGGATCTGATCCGCTATTGGTGCAGCGAAGCGGCGCACGAGCTGCGTCGACGGTTGGTCGCGCCTCGAACCTGAGCTGCGGCCTGCGACCCTCGCTTCTCCCGCATGAGAGACGAGGGGGAGGTCGCGCTCTGCGTCCTCCCCCCCGGCTCTTGGAGCCGCCTGACGGACTCGAACCGTCGACCTGCTGATTACGAATCAGCTGCTCTACCAACTGAGCTAAGGCGGCGCGGCGGAGCTTTCTAGCCAACACGCGGCGCTACGTCAACCGCGGAGAGTCGCCCACCGTCGCCGCCGCTCATGGGCGCCAGAGGAGCCCGCGGGAGCGGGGATCGATGTCCGCGGGCACCTTGGTGCTACCGCCGAGGCGCAGCACGATCTCACCGCGTAGGCGGTCGTCGTGGATGAAGCCGATCGCCCGTGAGTCGCAGCACGCGCCGTCGTCGCGGTTGTCCGCGACGATGAGATAGCCGTCGGCGATCAGCTCGATCGGGCCGGGATCAGGCGGGAGGGCGAGCCCGGGCCAGCTCTGGAGGGCGCCAGGGGCGCTGAGGACCTGGTAACGACGCGAACCAATCGACTCGAAAGCGGCCCCGCGTGGGCGTGGTCGCTCGACTTCGCGCCGATCTTCGGAAGGATCAGGACGGCCTCGGACGGTCAGCTCGAGGGTGCCAGCGGGTTTGTGCTCCATCACGACGCCGTTGACTGCGAGGCCGAGGCCGCCTTGGCTCGCCTGGATGGTCACGAGATCGCCCGGTACTGCGAGTACACGGCCGATCCGGAACGCGCGTGGTGGTGGGGTGGGGTCGTCGAGATCTTCGACGCCGCTGCGCCGCTGCACTTTGGCCCACTCGTCGTCGAGGCCGAGATCGTCGAGGTCGAGCACTGCGGCGTTGCGCAGCGGCTCTTCGTTGGCGCGCGCCGGATCGTGCGTGGGCGCGCGGGGCCTGAGCTCACCGGCAGGCGCGGGCTCGGGGATCAGCGGCGCGGCGGGCGGCGTGGGCGCTTGGGTGGGATCGTAGATGACGAGATCGCCGCGATCGATCCCCCATGCGCCGCGGACGAGCAGCACGTGATCGCCGTCGAGCAGGGTGGGCGCCATGCCGTCTCCGTGGATCTCGATCACGGTGGCGAGGCTGGCGCGCAGGCCGATCAGCAGGGCGCCGACGGCGAGTAGGAGCCACGCGAGTCGGGTCGAGAGCGAGCGATCGCGCGGCGCTGGGGCGCCTTCCTCAGGATCCTGGTGTGGTCGGAGCAGGTTGAACATCGCGCGCCTGGATCGCCGCAGCGGCGGCCGCGACATCTTGCGCGACCGCTGCGGGCTCACCAAAGAAGAGGCCGATCCCGGCGATCCCGAAGGCGCCCGCGTCGACGCATGCGCGAGCGTTGGCGGCGTTGATGCCGCCCAAGGCGAAGATCCGGGCGTACGCCTGGGCTGACCAGGCTCGGAGGGGATCGAGGCCGATCGCTCGTTTGTCGACGCCCCGCTGCGTGGTCGAGGGGGAGAAGATCGGGGCGAGGCAGGTGTAGTCGACGTGCTGATGCGCGCCGGCTGGTTCGCCGTGACACGAGCGGCCGAGGAGGAGCCGCGCCGTGGCCAGGCGCCTCGCTGTCTGGAGGGCGTCGACCGAGGGATCTCCGCGGAGTTGGAGGCCGGCGAGGCTGTGGAGGGCGGGAGAGGTGGCGATCCGCGCGAGCGCGCGCTCATCGATGCTGAGCAGGACGGGGATCCCGCGGGCCTCGGCGCCGCGGCGGAGGGGCGCGAGGCGGCCCTCTGCGGCGAGGAGCTGCTCCGGCGTCGCGTCGGGGTCGCGGAGGAGCAGCGCGAGGCCGCTCGCGAGGGCGCCGCAGCGCTCCCAGGTGTCGATGATCGCGGGATCGACGGGCGCGCTCGGCGGGGTGATCGCCAGCAGTCGGAAGGGGAGCGGGCGCACCGGGCGCGGCTACTCGAGGAGGCCGAGGGTGGGGCTGGATGCGTGGGCGTGGGCACGCATCGGCATGCGGCCGGCGAGGTGGGCGAGGCGGCCAGCGAGCACGCCGAGGCGCATGGCGTGGGCCATCGTGAGGGGATCGTTAGCCCCGGCGATCGCGGTGTTCATGAGCACGCCGTCGCAGCCGAGCTCCATCGCGACGGTCGCGTCGCTCGCGGTGCCGACCCCAGCGTCGACGATCACGGGTACGGTGGCTTGCTCGAGGATCAAGCGGATGTTGTGAGGGTTGCGGATCCCGAGGCCGCTGCCGATCGGCGCGGCGAGCGGCATGACCGCGGCGCAGCCCATCTCCTGCAACTTGCGGCAGACGACGGGATCGTCGGTGCAGTAGGGGAGCACCACGAAGCCCTCGCCCAGGAGGATCTTGGCGGCCTTGAGGGTCTCTTCGTTGTCCGGGAAGAGGGTCTTGGGATCACCGATGACCTCGAGCTTGACGAGCTCGGCGATGCCGAGCTCGCGCGCGAGGCGGAGGGTGCGGACCGCGTCGTCGGCGGTGTAACAGCCGGCGGTGTTGGGGAGCAGGGTGAAACGATCGCGATCGATCCAGCTCAGGAGGTTGTCGCGGGCCTTGAGATCGACGCGGCGTAAGGCGACGGTGACGATCTCGGCGCCGCTGGCGGCGAGGCAGGCGCGGGTCTCGGCGGCGTCTTTGTATTTGCCGGTGCCGACGATCAGGCGGGAACGCAAGGTTCGGCCGGCGAGGGTCCAGATGTCGGTGCCTTGGGTGTCGAACATGACTCAGCCTCCGCCCACGAAGGTGACGATCTCTAGGTGGTCGCCGGTGGCCAACGGAGTGGCCGGATAGGCGGCCCGCGGGACGATCTCGCGGTTACGCTCGACCGCGATATGGCGGGGATCGAGGCCGAGCGCGGCGACGAGGGCGGCGAGGGTCGTGCCCTCGGCGACCTCGTGGGGCTCGCCGTTGAGTTCGATCGTGAGCACGGCGGGAAGGTACACCAGGCACGCACGGGCGCGGGCCTCAGGAGGCGTTGAGAGCACAAGCGCGCTTTGCGCTTGTGCAACATGGATCACAGCGTGGCTCGTGTGGGTCACTGTGCTGATCGTGCAACAGTCGCCGAGATCGCTCCAGAACAGCCTCTGTCGGCGTGAATTTGAGGATGACTGGAATTTGTGATCTGCGGCACCATTGTCACTGTTGGCATGATACGTGCTTGGAGGGGGCTCATGGACTCTGAGACTCGTCGCCCCAACATCCCCCTAGAGCGTATGGAGACTGCCGAGGTCCTCGCTTGCGTCGAGCCGTTTATGAGCGCTCGTCCCGCGGAGATCGAGGCGCTGGCCCGCGCGGCGGTTCGTGTCCGCAAGCCAGGGGGGGGGGCGATCTTGCTCGAGGGCGAGCCAGCCGATGGTCTGTATGTGCTGCTGCGTGGCCGGGTGAACTTGGTGCGCGTCGCTGGCGGTGGGCGCGATTTGATCCTCAGTACGCTCGGCCCTGGGGATACGTTCGGCGAGGTGGCGGCCTTCTGTGGCGGCACGATGTCGACGACCGCGACGACGCCGATTCACTGCGAGCTGCTGCGGATCCCGCCTGAGGCGCTGGTTGAGCACCTGCGGCGTGAGCCGGAGACGGCGCTGCGGTTGATGCGGATGCAGCACGAGCGCCTGCGCGAGATCGAGTCGGTCGCCAGCGGGCTCGCGCTCTGTGACGTCGAGGAGCGGCTGCGCCGGACCCTCGCGCGCCTGGCCAAACGGCAAGGTCGGCGGGTCGCTGCCGACGCGGGCTGGATCCTCGCGCCGGTGCCGACGCAGTCGGAGCTGGCGCGGATGGTCGGCTCGTGCCGCGAGACCGTCTCTCGCACGCTTTCCGTGCTGGCTCGCACCGGTCAGGTCACTTCGAGCGGTCGCCGGATGATCGTCAATGACGATCTGATCAGCCGCTACGTGTGATCGGGTCGGCGCGTCGGGAATCGGCGCCAGCGCTGGCGCGTCGTGGCGAGGATGTCGCGTGTTATCGTCCCGCCGATGATCTCACAGGGGTTGGAGCGTCGGCGCGGCGATCGCCGTCAACCACCGATCACCGTGCGCCCGACCTACGCGCACATCGACCTCGCGGCGCTGGTGCACAACTTGGGGGTGGTGCGCCGCTGGGTGGGCCCGCGCTGTCGGGTGCTGGCGGTGGTGAAGGCCGATGGTTACGGGCATGGGGCGATCGAGGCGGCGCGGGCGTTGGTCGACGCGGGCGCGTGGGGGCTGGCGGTGTCGCTGGTCGAAGAGGGTGTAGAGCTGCGACAGGCGGGGATCGCTGCGCCGGTGCTGGTCCTCGGCGGGGTGGTGCCGGGATCGGAGGACGTGATCGTGCACCGCAGCCTGACCCCGGTGATCTGGGAGCGTGAGCACGTGCAGCGGCTGGCGAGCGCGGTGCGGCGCAGCGGCGCGCCGCCAGCCGCTGTGCACTTGAAGATCGACACGGGGATGTCGCGGCTCGGGCTGTTGCCGTCAGAGCTCGGGGGGCTGCTCGATTGGCTAGAAGGGCCCGATGGCGGCGATCTGCGCCTCGAAGGGGTGATGACGCACTTGGCCTGCGCGGATGATCTCGACGATCCAGTGAGTCCGCAGCAGATCGAGATCTTCCGCGAGGCGCTCGGATCCTTGAGCGCGCGGGGGATCCATCCGGCGCTGCGTCACGTGTGTAACAGCGCGGGGCTCGTGCGGCATCCGAAGGCGCACTTCGATATGGTGCGGCCTGGGATCGCCCTCTATGGCGCCGCGTCGAGCCCGGCGGTGGCGCTGGAGGAGCTCTCGATGGCGATGTCGGTGCACTCGCGGATCCTCGGGATCCGCGAGCTGCCGGCGGGGGCGCGTGTGTCTTACGGTCACCGCGAGGAGCTGCGTCGACCTTCGCGCTTGGGCATCGTCCCCGTCGGTTACGCGGACGGGTATCCGCGGCGGATGAGCGGACGCGCGCAGGTGCTGGTGCGGGGGCACCGCTGCCGCGTGCTCGGCAACATCACGATGGATGTGTCGATGATCGATGTCAGCGATCTGCCCGATGTGCGGGTCGGCGAGCGCGTGACGCTGCTGGGCCAACAAGGGCGAGAGCGGCTCTCCGTGTACGAGCTCGCGGCGTGGAGCGATGAGATCCCCTACGAGATCCTGTGTGGGATCTCGAAGCGGGTGCCGCGCCGCTGAGCCGCTACTCTTGGGCGGGCGCTCCCGCGCACTCGGCTTCGCCGACGTAGTCGGGATCGCAGGGATCGGTGATCGTCGGGGCGCCAGCGCCACACTCCTCACCGCCGACGTAGTCGGGATCGCAGGGATCGCTGATCGATTGGAGCTCACCCGCCGCCGCCGCCGCGCGAGGCGCCTTGCTCCACTCGACGGTCAGCTTGGAGAACGTCGTCGATTCTCCTGGATCGAACTCGGTGTGTTCGCTGGTGGTGCGGATCAGGTACGAGCGGGTGGTCGAGAAGAAGGAGGTGCTCTTGCCCTGCTTCTTGGTCTCATGACTGCCGCTCTTGGTGGTCGTGAGGGCGGTCTCGGTCTCCTCGATCACGAGCTTGGCGATCTCTTCGCTCTCCGGGTCGCGGTAGAGGCCTTCGACTTTGGTGGTGATCGAGCCCTCGACGTACTTGCCGAGCTTGCCCTTGCGGCCGCGCTTCTTCTCGTCGGTCCAGCTCTCGCTGGGGCGAAGGGGCCGCGCAGGGACCGGGACAAAGGCGGTCTCTAGGGTGTCGAGCGCTTGTTTGATCACGAGGGCGAGCTGGGCGTCCGCACCTTCAGGGATCTCGGGCATGTAGACGATCTTGCCGGTGTCATCGACGTTGAAGTCGACCTCCATGCCCTGGAGCTGCTGCTTGGCCTTGCTGGTGAAGTCGCTGAGGCTGATCGGGAGCGCGGCTGGCAGCGCCCACTTGAGGTCGACGTTCGAGAAGCGGGCGATCACGAGGTTGCCGCCGCGCTTGTCGTCCTTGCCGCGCACGGTGAGGTTGATGTCGAAGTTGATCGAGCGGGTCATGCTCTGGCCGCTGAGGTCGCGCACAGTCTCGCTGCGGCGCACGCTGCCGGTGTAGCTCTGGCCAGGCGCGAGATCGTAGGAGAGCTTGATCCCGTCCGCGGGGGCCTCGATTCGGGTCATCTTTGCGCCGCCTCCGCAGCCCAGGGCGAGGGGGGTCGCGAAGAGGAGGGCGGCGAGGAGGTGCCGGCAGCGGCCGACGGCGCGAGACCTGGAGGGCATGGCGGGAGGGTAACCGCGCGCCCCGGAGAGCGACAAGGGCCTCGGTCAGTCGAGGGCGAGCGCTTGTGTGTCGGCCTCAGCTCGTTTGGCCCGGCGCTCCTCGGCCTCCTCGAGGCGTTGACGCTCGAGCGCAGGATCGGGGGGGCCGATCGGCCGCTCTTGGATGAACGCCTCGGCGGGGGGCAAGCTCGAGTCGCGGACGTGGACGACGACGGAGCGAGCGAGCTCGCCAGGGAGATAGCCGGTCCATCCCTCGGGGAGGGCCGGCGTGACCCACTCGAAGAGCCAGCGGGCGTCCTTGGGCGCGAGGTTGACGCAGCCGTGCGAGCGCGACTGGCCGAAACGATCGTGCCAATAGGCGCCGTGGAGCGCGTTGTGGCCCTGAAAGAGGAGCACCCAGGGGACATGCTCGACCATGTAGGGGTTGTCCTCGTAGTCCTGGTTAGCCATGGTCATGCTGGCGACCTTGGCCCAGATCGGGTAGTTGCCGCGCGGCGTCGGTGATCCCTTGCCGCTGGCGATCAGGGTCGTGAAGACGGGAGAACCACCGCGATAGGCGACCAAGACTTGTTCGCCGAGATCGACGTCGATCCACTGATCGTTGCCGCGCTCCACCTGCGCGGGCTGCAAGACGCCCGGCGGCGGCTCGATGATCACGACCTCGTTGAGGAGATCGGCGGGGATCCAGCCGCCTGCGCTCGGCCACCAGCGGCCCTCTTCGTTGCTGAGGATCGCGTCGTCGGCGGGGATCCGCTGGCGTCGTTTGATCTCCGACGTCTTCGCGGCGGTGCGTGAAGGCTGGGCGTAGACCGGGGTCTTGTCGCGCAGCGTCCAGGCGAAGGCTGGGCCGAGCGCGTCGCCGCGCAGCGGTACACCCGACCACTCAGAGCCTCGGCCGAGCCAACCGAGCTGCTCTTTAGGGATGAGCTGGCCGCCGACGGTCTCGACGAAGGTCTGATCTCCGACGGATCGCGTTCGAGCCGCTGCGAGGCTCATGCCCTTGGTCAAGGTGCGCTTGGCGGCGCCGCTGCGGGCGGCCTCCTCGTCGTCGTAGAGCGGCGCTCCGTCGGCTTTGACGAGCACGTAGTCGAACGGCAGGGTGCGATCGCCGCTGACGCTGAGGGCGAGCGAGGTCGACGGCGGGCGCTTGCTCGTCCGCACTTCGGTGGAGCAGATGTAGCCGAAGGGGTAGACGGCGTACCAAGGCTTGCCAGCGCAGCCGCTGCGATCGCGGCTGTCGACGGTCCCGCGGACGACCAATCGGGTGCCTTTGGCGAGGGTGGCGAGGCGGCGGTTGGGCACCCAGGGGCGGCCGCGGAGCACCGTCTCGCTCCACTTGGTCTCGATGAAGCGGACCTCGCTCGGTTGCACGAGGACGGCGCCGTCGTGCGGGTCGACTGGTTCGATCCGCTCGAGGGCCGCGAGGGTGGTGAGCGCAGAGAGGAGGTGGACGAGGGGCAAGGCGGTCCTGCAGCGAGCCGGGCGCGATCGCGGGCGGCGGAAACGTAGCTCAAAATTCGTGCGGCTCTCCCTCGACGCACCAGCTGGCGCGTGGCTTCCAGCGGAGGCGACGGCGGGCTAAGCGAGCACCGGGAGGGGGACGCCGCGCCGCTCGGCGGCCTTGCCCTTGCGACGTTCCCAGGCGTCTTCGTCGCCGTAGCGGAGCGCGCGTGGGGCGTGGGGCGTCGCCGCGAAGGCGCGGATCCAATCGGCGTAGCGGCCGCCGTCGTGCACCGCGCGGATCGCCGCGTAGCCGGCCTCCGGGCCCCACTGCGCCAACAGGTACTCGACGTGCGCCCAACGCGGCGATTGCGGCCTCATCTCGACGCGGCCACGGAGGCCGGCGCGGATCCGCTGGAGGCGCGCCTCGGCCTCTTTGACGCCGAGGAAGGGCTGGCCGTCCAGGGGGGTGTTGCGCTTGGCGACGAAGGTGCTGAAGGTGAGCGTGAGGCGCTGAATCGAGGCGATCTCGAGGGCGAGGCGGATCAGCTCGTCGACGTCGGCGTCGGTCTCCCCCGGCGCGCCGATCATTTGGTAGATCTTCATCCGGTGGAAGCCGTGCTCGTGGATCAGCGCGGCGGCTCGCAGGAGGTGCTGCTCGCGGATCTTGCGATCGAGGGCGAGACGCATGCGCTCGCTGATCCCATCAGAGGCGACGGTGATCGTGCGATAGCCGCCTCGCTCGAGATCGCGGAGGAAGCGAGGCGTGAGGCGATCGGCCCGGAGGCTCGAGACGGCGACGCCGCGGCCGCTCTCGACGAGGTGGGCGACGAGCTCTTCGAGGTGCGGTAGATCCGTGACGGCGGCGCCGACGAGGCCGACTCTGCGGGCGTACTCCGGGATCACCGCGAGCGGCCGCTCCATGTCGAGGATCCGCATGCCACCGGCGGTCGAGCCGCGCATCACACAAAACGTGCAGCGGCGCGAGCAGCCGCGCTCTGGCTCGACGAGGAAGATGTCGGCGAGCTCGGCCTCGGGGGTGACGATCGCGGAGTAGGCCGGTAGGAGATCGTCTGGAGCGCGGGCTGGGGGCGGCAGCGGGGCGAAGTAACCGCGGTCGATCTCGCCGATACAGGTGTTCGGCAGAGCCCCTGCGGCTTCGATCGCGGCGCGTCGGCCGTGGGCTCCTTGAAGCTCGCGGATCGCAGCCGGCAACAGGTGCTCGGCTTCGCCAGCGATGAGAAGATCGGCGAAGGGGAGCAGGGCGCTGGGGTTGGAATTAGTGAGAGGTCCGCCAATGAGGACGATTGGATCGCGGGGGCCTCGCTCGGCGGCGAGTAGCGGGATCCCGGCGCCCTCGAAGAGACGGATGAGGCCGGCGAGCTCGAGCTCGTAGGCGACAGAGACGCCGATGATCGCGTACGACGAGAGGGGACGCTCGGCCTCGATGCTGAGGACCGGCCTGGAGGGCTGTGGCCAGGGCAGCGCGAGGGGCTCCCAGACGTCGGGGAGGAAGACCCTGTGGGTGCCGATCCCTTGCTCGTTGAGGAGGCGGTAGAGGGTCTGAAAGCCGAGGCTGGACATGCCGACCCGATACGGGCTCGGGTACGCGAGGGCGACCTCGGCGGGGTGAGCGAGACGGAGGGTGGTCGTCTCGCGATCGCGCCGAGCGCGGATCAGGGCGCGCTCGTCGCTCTTGCCGCTCGCATGGGACATGTCTTGTGGACCAGGTGCCTCGCGGCCGGAAGACGACCGCGAAGTGCGCTTGACGAGGCTAGAAGGAGAGGGTGAGGGCCGCCGCGCCGCCGCCGCCGGGCAAGGGTGAGGCTCCCACGCCGGTGAGTCGAGGCGTACCCGCGTTGGCGTACGCGCCCTTGCCCTTCTTCTTGTTGCCGCGATCCATGACGATCAAGGCGATCCCGCCGACCAGCATCGCGCCGCCGACGCCCAAGAGCACTGGGCCGACGAGTCCTAGGCTCTTGAGGCTGGCCTCAAGGTCGCGGGCTTCGCGGTAGTCACCGGTGGGGAAGGTGGTGGATCCTGGCTCGGAGAGCGCGTCGAGATCCTTCTTCTTGCCGCTGCCGATGACGAGCACCGCGGCACCTCCACCCGCAGCGCCGACGCCGAGGACAGCCATGATGGCACCGCCCACCAGGAGGCCGGAGACCTTCTTCTTGGGCTTGCTGTCGCCGCTCCCCTCACCGCCGCCGCCGTCATTGCCGCGATCGAGGCCGGGGGCCTCCTCGTTGTCCTCGACTGTGGTGCTGGTGCCGCCACCGCCGCCGCCGCCGCCCGCGGCAGCGTTCGCTTGGGTGATGCACTCGGGGTTGCTCTCCGCCTCCTGAAGGATCCGCTTCGCGTCCTTGCGCAGATCGTCGTTGCTGTCGTCGTTGAGGAGGAAGGTCTGGAGGTAGTGCTTGACCCGCGCGCAATCCTTGAGCTCCCACGCGTCGACGCCGAGGTTGTACGCGAAGAGGTGCTTGTCGGGCGCGTACGTGTAAGCCTGCTCGTACTTGATCACCGAGTTGTAGTAGTCGCCTGCGTCGTGGAAGCCCTTCGCCTCCTTGTAGAGCCGCTTCGCCAGGTTGAGCTTGTCGTCCGCGCTCATCGTTGAGGGATCTGGGAGCTGCTCCGGCTGGGGTTGAGGCTCGGGCTGCGCCGTGGCGCCCGGCTTGGGCGGGGGCGGCGGCGCGGCGAGCGCGACGTTCGGCAAAGCGAGGGAGACGCACAAGAGAGGGGCGATCGAGGCGCGGCAGATGGACATGGTGATCCTACGAGCTGGGACGAGGGCGGTGGACGGCGGTGCTACGAGACGAGAGCTGGCTCAGTCGAAGGGATCGACCGCTTTCGGAGGCTTCTTTGTGGCCGTGCCGGGATCGGCCTTCGCGGGCTTGTCGCCGGAGGTCTTGGGCGGCTTCTTGGTCGTCTTCTTGGTCGTCTTGGTGGTCTCTGGGGTCGCAGGCGTCGCTGCGTCTCCCGCAGTGCCTCCGGCGGCGAGCGCGGGATCCCCTGCGGTCGCGCCAGCAAGCGCCGGATCCGGCGTTGGCGTCGGCGTCGGCGTCGGCACAGGCGTCGGCACAGGCTGCGGCGGGACCGGCTGCGCCACTGGCTGGACGACCGGCGCCGGCGGTGGTGGTGGCGGCGGTGGATCAGGCTTGAGCGCGATGACCAACGCGATCGCGATGCCAGCGACAGCGAGGCCCCCGCCGATCGCGATCGCGACGATCGGGTTCTGTTTCTGTTGCGGCTCGTTCGCGTAGTCCTGCGGCGGCGCGACGATGACAGGTGGTGGCGGCGGCTCGGGCTCGGGCTCGGGCTCGGGCTCCATCGTCGGAGTCATCGCCAGCTCGTCCACTAGTTGGCCCAGGAGATCGTCAAATGCATCAGCATTGTCACGTTGGTTGCTCACTGCCATGGTTCCTTTCTTGCAGGGGCAGGTGTGACTCAGGTGGATTTTAGCCGCGGGACGGCTGGAGACACAAGACAATCACCTTCTGCTGGCCTGTCTTGTGCCGGTGCGGGAGAAGCTGCGCCGGGATCGCCTGAGGGATTCGATGAGGCTAGCACCTCGCGGTTGTCAGCAGGGTGGAGATGTTGATCAACAAGAACATGAACGAGCTCGTCAAGGCGACGAAGGAGCGCGGTCAGGCGACGCTCCCTCTGCGTGAGCAAGCGCGCGTTTATGCCAGGCGCGCGCAGCAGCGGCCAGAGATGGAGGTTCGCCTCGTCCATGTAGAGCGCGCGGTTCACCTCGATCTGCAACGCATGGACGCTGTGTTCGGGTCTCCCGAAGGTGCGGATGATCTCGCCTCCTCGATAAGGATCGTTGAGGCGCACGTCGAGGCTGATGCCTAGCTCGGGATCGCGTCGTCGGAGCGTCGCGAGGGCGGTCTCTTGGATCTTTGAGGCGCAGGATCCTCCTTCGAGGGTCCCGAGCACGAGATCGCCGTGGACCACGCCAGGCATACTGTGCCCGTCGATGAGGATGGCTCCGCCAAAGCGTTCACGGCGCCGCTGGAGGAGGATCTCTAGCGCCCGATAATACGGGAGGTGGTAGCGGCGGATCCGCGCGTCAAATTCGCTGTAGGAGACCGGAGGCGAGAGGATGGGGAGGTTTCCGACGGCGGTTTGCCAGAGCACGCCACGGTTGGGGAGATGGGTGCCGGTGCGCCTGGGGCTGCGAGGGCGAGCCGCGGGGTGGTCCGGGACGAGCGCGGGATCGACGTCGTCGCTGGCGCGGTTGAGGTCGATCAGGAGGCGCGAGTAGCGAGCGCGGACGCTGGCGACGCCGCGCGCAGCGGCCCCCGGGAAGAGCGCGTGGACCTCGTAGTCAGCGTTGCGGCCGAAACTGACCTGCGGCGCTGGCCGACTGAAGTCTCCAGGCCAATCGAGACCGACGTGCGGGAAGCTGAGCACGACTTGGGTGACACAGGCCCCGGGGATGAAGTCGAAGGGCTGATCGTTGAGAGGTAGCGGCGGGGGCTCGTCGCCGATGGCAGTGAGGGCGGGGGTCATCAGCGAGGCGCGCGGTCGCGCGGAGAAAGAAAATCGCCGGGCCATCGTAAGGCCGCCACGACCTGGTGTCTAAGATGACGTGCATGGCGTGGGGCCCCGCCGACTCGCGCGCCCCGACCCGGCGGAATGCTGTGTCGGGTGGGTTGGTGAAAGGTCCCGGATTCCTCCGCACAGGCAGCGAGCACCAAAAAGGCCGCAGCACCCGCGATTCAACGGGTGCTGCGGCTTGATTCTTGTCGGAGGTGTTCAGCGTCGTGGCCAGTGTCGGACGCAAAAAAAAAGCCCCCCCGCCGAGGCGAGGGGGCCGTGCATGACCCCACCGGGAATCGAACCCGGGCTTATGGCGTGAGAGGCCAACGTCCTAACCGCTAGACCATGGGGCCACACAGAAGCTGCGATCTGTCAGAGAGCTTGGTTCGGGGACAAGGATTCGAACCTTGATAGGCGGTACCAGAAACCGCAGTCCTACCTTTAGACGATCCCCGAATGAAAGTTGGGGCGCGGCCCAGGCACGGCGGAGGATGCTAGAGGACCTTTTGGAAGTCAAGCCCATTTCCGACCATGAAGTCGATCTCTGGCTCGAGCGTCGGGTGTACTCTGCGCGCCATGCCAGCCTCGCGTTGTGCCCCCGTGGTTCGTCAACACCCATCCGCGCGCCTCTTGGCGGCTGTGACGCTGGTGTTGACGGGTTTTGGGTGCCGTCCGAGAGCGCCGACGGATCTAGGAGATCTCGATGGACGCGCCGGGATCTCCTCCGCGGCCGAACCTAGAGGGATTCCGGAGAAGCTGGATCCGAACGACCCGGCGACGGCTGTCGGGGTGCACGGCGCCGTCGCTAGCGCCGAGGCGCACGCGACCGACGTCGGGATCGAGATCTTGCGCCGCGGCGGGAACGCGGTCGACGCGGCGATCGCGGTCGGCTTCGCGTTGGCGGTGACGCACCCGTCGGCGGGCAATGTCGGCGGCGGCGGCTTCATGATCATTCGCTCTGCGAAAGGAGATGTGATGGCGATCGACTACCGCGAGATCGCTCCGCGGGCAGCGTCGCGCGATATGTACCTCGACGCCAAGGGCGAGGTGACTCGGGAGAGCCTCGACGGGCCGAAGGCGGCGGGGATCCCTGGGACGGTCGCGGGCCTCGCGCTGGCGCATGAACGCTTCGGCTCGCTCGCGTGGGCGGATCTCGTGGCGCCTGCGATCCGGTTGGCAGAGCAGGGACACACGCTGGACTCGTTTCATGCGGATGACCTAGCGGTCGCGGTCGAGCGGATGGAGAAGATCGGCTTTAAGGCCTCGGCGGAGCTCTACCGCGGCAGCGATGGGGTGCTGTTGGTCACGGGTGAGACCTGGCGGCAGCCTGAGCTGGCAGCGACATTAAAGGTTATCGCGACCGATCCGATGTCGTTCTACCGCGGGCCCTTCGCGGCGAAGATGGTGGGGTCGCTGCGCGAGGTCGGCGGCATCTGGACGGTCAAGGATCTCGAGGGCTACCGCGCGGTGATCCGTGAGCCGATCCGCTTCCCGTATCGCGGCCACGAGATCATCACGATGCCGCCGCCGTCCGCGGGCGGGATCGTGATGCGGCAGATCCTCGCGGCCTCGGAGATCTTGGGGATCGAGCGCTATCCGTGGCTGAGCGTCGACTCGATCCACCTGTACGTGGAGGCGGCGCGGCGGACGTACGCGGATCGCAACATGCTGCTCGGAGATCCGGACTTCGTGACGGTGCCGGTGGCGACGCTCACCGATCCGAAGTATGTCGCGGCGCGCATGCGGGACGTGGATCTCGCCCGCGCGACGCCCTCAGCGGAGGTAGGCGCCGGGCTCCCTGCGCCCGCGGAGTCGATGCAGACGACGCACTTCTCGGTGGTGGATGTCGAAGGCAACGCGGTCTCGAACACGTACACGTTGAACACGTCGTTCGGCGCGAAGGTAGTGATCCCTGGGACGGGGATCTTGCTGAACAACGAGATGGATGACTTTGCGGTGAAGCCGGGCACCGCGAACGCGTACGGGCTCGTTCAAGGCGAGACGAACAAGATCGAGCCGGGCAAGCGGATGCTCTCGTCGATGACGCCGACGATTATCACGAAGGATGGGGCGCTGCGGGCGGTGATCGGGACGCCTGGTGGATCGACGATCACGACGACTGTCGCGCAGATCGTCCGCGCTCTCATCGACTACGGGCAGACGATCGATGTGGCCGTGAAGGCGCCGCGGCTACACCATCAGTGGCTGCCCGACCGGATCCTCGCGGAGCCGACCGCAGACCCGGCGCTGATCGAGGGGCTGCGGGCCCGCGGCCACGAAGTGATGGTTCTGGGGCAGGGCGGGTGGCGGAAGATCGGCCACGCGAATTGTATCGAGGTCGATCCGAAGACGCGGGGCTTCCGTGCTGTCGCCGATGTGAGCCGCGATGGCGGCAAGGCGGCGGCCTACTAGGCGACAGCGCTCAGCCGGACTTGGAGCCGCCGAGGCAAGGCGGGGACGACATCACTGCGCCGCCGCGGGCGCGCCACTGGGCCGACGTGAGGGCCTCGATCGAGAGGGCATGGACGCCTCCTCGGAGCTCCTCGGCGAGCAACGCGTTGACGCGGCGGTGGCGCGCGACGAGTGGTTCACCGTCGAAGAGCGGGCTGACGATGACGACCTTGAAGTGGGTCTCGGAGCCCTTGGGCACGCTGTGCATGCTGCTCTGGTTGAGGACCTCGAGGTGCTCCGGCGCGAGCGCCTCGGCGAGTTTGCGCTCGATCGCCGCGTGGATGGGGCCGCTCACGCCTGTGCCTCGGCGGAAGGCTTGGCCGGCGGTAGGGCGTTGGCGATCACCTGCGCGAGATCGAGTACGGCGATCTCCTCGTCCTTGCCGAGGGCCTTGAGGCCGTCCGTGACCATGGTGGCGCAGAAGGGGCAGGCGACGGCGACCGCGTCGGCGCCGCTCTCTGCGACCTCTTTGGCGCGGTTGATGTTGACGCGCTTGTGTGGCTCCTCCTCCATCCACATGCGGCCGCCACCGGCGCCGCAGCAGAAGCCGTGCTCGCGGTTCCGGTCGAGCTCTTGGACGGATCCCTTGCCCTCGGTGGCCTTGTTGAGGATCTGCCGCGGCGCGTCGTAGATGCCGTTCCAGCGGCCGATGTAGCAGCTGTCGTGGTAGGTGACTTTTTTGGCGAGCGGTTCGGCGACCTTGAGCTTGTTGCTCTCCAGGAGGTGAGCGATGAGCTGGCTGTGGTGGATCACCTCGTAGTTGCCGCCGAACTGCGGGTACTCGTTCTTGATGGTGTTGAAGCAGTGCGGGCACGAGGCGATCACCTTGGTGACCTTGGCCTCGTTGAGCATGTTGACGTTCTCTTGCGCCATCATTTGGAAGTCCATCTCGGCGCCGACTCGGCGCACGGGATCGCCGCTGCACTTCTCCTGCTTGCCGAGCACGGCGAACGAGACGCCGGCGGCCTGGAGGATCTGGACGAGCGCGCGGGTGGTCTTCTTGGCGGTGTCGTCGAAGGCGCCGGCGCAGCCGACGAAGAGCAGGTACTCGGCGTCGGGCCGCTCCTCGAGGGTCGGGACGTCGAGTCCTTCGGCCCACTTCATACGATCGCCGCCGAGGCTCCAAGGATTGCCCGAAGACGAGACGTTGCCGATCAAGCGCGTGACCTCGGCGGGGGTGCGGCCGCTCTCATCGTTGAGGACGATGAACTGGCGCATCTGTAGGATCTTGAGGGGGTGGTCGATGAATACGGGGCACACCTCTTGGCAGGCGCCGCAGGTGGTGCATGACCAGAGGGTCTCGTCTTTGATCCGGCCGCCGACCAGCGGCTGCATGCCGGCGAGCTCGGCCTTGATCTTGGCGATCAGGTCCTTGTCGGCGCCTGGGGCGGGCTCGGCGTCCTCGGCGAGGGAGCCGCCGGCCTTCTTGAGCTTGAGGAGGAGCTTGCCGCGGTCCTTCATCTCATCCTTGAGGTCGTGGATGAGGTGCATCGGCGAGAGCGGCTTCTCGGTCGCGTAGGCGGGGCAGTAGGTGGTGCAGCGAGCGCACTCGGTGCACGAGTAATTGTCGATCAGGCTCTTCGAGGTGAAGTGCTCGATCTGACCGACGCCCCAGTTGTCCATCAAGGGCTCGGCGTCGGGATCGTCGGGCGCGGCGGTGAAGAGCTTGGCCTTGGGGATCGCGGCGCGGCGGCCTCGATCGCGGATCCGGAAGAAGATGTTGGGTCCCGAGCCGAGCACGTGGATGTGCTTGGAGAAGGGCAGGTAGTTGAGGAAGCCGAGGATGATCCCCATGTGCACCCACCAGAAGATCTCGCTGATGGTGTGGGCTGTCTCAGGGGCGACTTTGGCGGCGAATGGCTGGGCAGGGCCGCCAGAGAAGAGGCCGAGGAGCTGGCCAAAGACCGCGGAGACGGGGTTCGACGGGGCGTAGGCGCCGACCGCGGCCATGTGCGCGCCGTGGTGGCCGAAGTGGCTGATCACGAGCAGGGTGATCGCGCCGAGGATCAGCATCGCGTCGAGGCTGAGCGGCACGAAGGCGGGGCGGACGAAGCGGCGGATGATCGAGAAGGTCAAGGCGCAGAGCACGACCAAGTTGGCCCAGTCGATCACCAGCTTGAGGTAGCTGTAGACGGTGTCGCCGAGGAGCACGCCGAGGTTGAACCACTCGCCGAGCACGCCGCTGAGCAGCATGTCGACGGTGGCGATCGAGAGGACGAGGAAGCCCCAATAGATCGCGAGGTGGTGCCAGCTCCGCTTCTCCTCCATGACCTTGCGCTGCCCGAAGAAGAAGCGGAGCAGGCTGTCGATCCGCTGGCCGAGGCTCTCGGTGAGCTCGGAGGGGCGCCCGAGGAGGGCGATCTGCACGAAGGTGCGGAGGTTGTAGGCGAAGAGGCCGAAGGCGAAGGCGGCGACAGCGAAGAAGACGAGCTGCTTGAGCATGGTGAGGGTCGGCGGCGACGCGCGCGTTCAGGCTATACCATAGCTTCCGGCGCGAACGCCGGTCCCCTGACGTATGGCCGCGGCCCCCGACTTGCTGTTGATCAGCGACCTCCACCTCGGCTCGCACCTGAAGCCGCGGATGCGCGGCGAGTACGTGCACTTGGCGGCGCGGATCGATGAGCTGCTGCCGCGCTTCCTCGAGCACTACCAAGGGGATCGACGGGGCGATCGGCGCTGGCTGTTGGTGATCAACGGCGACTTCATCGACTTCTGGAACATCGAAGAGGGGCGCGATCCCGCGCTGGTGGGGGAGCCGCTGGCGATCGCGCGGCTGCACGCGGCCTTGGACGCGTATCCGGGGGTCGAAGACGCGTTCGTGCGCTTCCTCGAGGCGGGGGACTCGATCGTCTTTGTCGCGGGGAATCACGACGCCGAGCTGTTGTATGGCGGGGTGCGACGGGCGCTGCGCGAGCGGATCGAGGCGGCGATGGCGGCGCGACCTGCGGCGAGCGTGAGCGCCGCGACGGCGCGCCTACGCGACGTCGCGCCCGGTCGTGTGCACTTCGTGCCGTGGTTCCTCCATGAGCCAGGGGCGATGTGGATCGAGCACGGGCACCTCTTCGATCCTGCGTGCGCGACCCCGAACCAGCTCGCGCCGACGCGACGCGGCCACTTGGTGCAGACGCTGGCGGAGGTGGCGACGCGCTCGTTCACCAACCTGACGCCGGAGATCGACTACGACGCGCCCGATCGCTACGGGGCGATCGACTACATCCGCTGGGCGGCGGCCCGCGGGCTCCGCTTCGTGCTCCTGGTGGTCTTCCTGTACTTGCGCATGGTCGGGCGGATGCTGGCCCTTTGGGCAGGTCGGGGACGGGTCGATCGGGCGGGCAAAGCGGCGCATCAGGAGCTCCTCGAGCGGGTCGCGCAGAACGCAGGCATGCAGATGAGCACGCTGACGGCGCTGCAGGCGATGGCGCCGCCGCCGAGCTCGGCGACGGTCGGTGGGGTGCTCAGCGTGACCGCGCTGGATCTGATCCTGACGGGGGTGAGCGTCGCCTCGATCGTGCTGGGGATCGGCGCGGCGCTCGAGATCTCGTGGTGGGTGAGCGCTCCCGCCGGCGCGATCGCGGGGATCGCTCTCGCGCGGGCCGCGCTGCAGCGGCGCAGCAAGCGGGCGATCGCGGACGCGATGTCCGAGGTGGCGGCGGCGGTGGGCGCGGTGACAGGGGTGCCTCTGGTGTTGATGGGTCATAGCCATCGAGGGAGCATCGAGGCGCGTGAGGGGGTGATCTATGGGAACAGCGGCTGTTGGCTCGATGGTTCTCACCTGGTGGTGCGGCGCGGCGATGACGGCCGGCCGGAGGCGATCGAGCTGCGGCGCTGGCGGAACGGCGGGGTGGTGATCGTTCAGGAGCGGGCGCTCTGACTGCGTACCCGCGCGCCGGAGCCGGCTCAGCGGCCGAGGAAGAGCGGGCGGCTGCGGGCGCGGCCGGGCGCGACGATCGCGCCCGCGACGGCGACGGCGACGGCGAGCTCACCCACGAGGCCGAGGCCGGGCAAGACGGCGCGGCCGGCGAGGAAGAGGTTGCGTAGATCGGTGGTGTGCGGGAGCAGGGCGACCCCGAGCGGCGGAGGATCGGCGACGCTGGCGAGGATCGGATCCATGGCGGTCGGGCGCAGCTCCGGGGGGAGCTCGGCGAGCGAGCGGCCGCGGCCGTCGAGGGCGCCGCGGCCGTCGTGGGCGGAGTAGCTCCAGCGCACGTGCTCGTGCACGTAAGGGAGGACGTGGGCGCGATCGAGGCGGTCAAGGAGGCGCTCGCGGAGGTGCTCGAGGCGCTCGTCGGGGGCGATAATGTGGGTGATCGCGAGGCGGCGTGCGTCGCCGATCACGGTGGGATCGACGCGGATGTAGCTGGTCCCTACGCCATGTCCCGAAGATCCTTCGCGTGGTGACGCTTGGTTGATGACGAGGCCGTCGAGGGCGGGGGAGAGGCCCGCGACGTCGACCTCGAGGTGGAGGATGTAGCGGCGAGCGACCACGGCGAGCTCGTGCAAGGGGATGCCGAGGGCGGCGCGTAGGGCGTCGACTGGGCCGAGATCGCCGAGCACGAGCGCAGGATCATCGGCGATGATCATGTGCTCGCAGCCGTAGTGATCGCGCTTGCCGAAGAAGGCGACGCCGCTGACGCGCCCTCGTTGGACGAGCAGCTCGGCGACGCGGAGGCCGGTCTTGACCTCGCCGCCATGGGTGAGGAGGCGATCGAGGAGGAAGGCGCGTAGGCGCGGGACGCCGCCTGCGAGGTCCTCGGGGCCGCGCTCCCACTGCGAAGCGTGATAGAGGGCGGCGGCGCGGCCGAGCTGCATCGGGGTGAGGTGGGAGAGGGCGGGGAGCATCGCGCGCGCGCAGGCGCGGAGGGGATGATCCGCGGCGAGCGGTTGGAGCTCGTCGGCGCTGACGTCGGGGAGATGGGCGGCGATCTTGGCGGCGGCGCGGCGCTCCCAGAGCCCCTCGTTGCTGAGCTGCTCGTTTCCGATCAGCTCCTCCCAGGCGGCCTCACAGGCGGCGGCGCGGCGTTGGTGCTCCTCCCAGGCGCCTTGGTAGTCGCTGTCCGGTCGCTCGCGATCGAGCTCGGCGTTGAGGTTCGCGAGGCCGACGTCGAGATCGAGGCGGCCCGACGGGAGCGCGAGGTGGAGCTTGCCGGCGATCGGCTGGCGCTCGCGGCGGATCTGCTGCCAGACGCCGAGCTCGTCGAAGACCCGGCGGAAGATCGCGGAGTCGCCGCAGAGCACGGGCGTGGGATCACAGACGACGGGATCAGGGGGCGATGTGTCGACGCCGTCGAGGGGGGCGATCGGCAGGACGAGCACGCGCTTGCCGCGACGGGCGACCAGCGCCGCCGCGGCGAGGCCGGCGAGGTCAGAGCCGAGGACGATCAGATCGTAGTAGTTCGATGTGGACACGAGGACGCACGCGCGGTGGTGAGATCATCCGAAGAGGTGATCGGCGCCGTAGATCGCGACTTGAGCGGCGCCGGCGGGCCGCGGGGCGACCTCGCCGAGGTCGATGACGCGCTCGCCGACGTCCTCGAGGGCGCGTCGGAGCTCGGCCTCGCGGGTCGGATCGACGTAGAGGATCATGCCGACGCCGCAGTTGAACGTGCGGAGCATCTCGTCGGTGGCGACGCCTTGCTCGGCGATCGCGCGAAAGACGGGCGGCGGGGTGAGATCGCGGAGATCGAGGTTGACCGCGAGGTCGTCAGCGAGGGCGCGCTGGGGGTTCTCCAAGAGGCCGCCGCCGGTGATGTGGGCGGCGCCGTGGAGGCCGTCGCGGCAGGCGAGCGCGGCCGCGAGCGCGCGGGTGTAGATGCGGGTGGGCTCGAGCAGGGCTTCGCCGACAGAGCGTTCGCCGTGCGGGAGGGGATCGCCCAAGTCGAGGCCGGCGTGCTCAGGATCGAGGAGGGCGCGGCGAGCCAGGCTGTAGCCGTTGCTGTGGAGGCCGCTGGAGGCGAGGCCGAGCGCTCGATCACCGGCGCGTACGCGCTGCGGGCCGAGCAGGCGCGCGCGATCGATGACGCCGACGGCGAAGGCGGCGAGGTCGTAGTGGCCGTCGGCGTACATGCCCGGGAGCTCGGCCGTCTCGCCGCCGAGCAGGGCGCATCCGGCGAGCTTGCAGCCGGCGACGATGCCCGCGACGATCGCCTCGACCTTGGCGGGATCCAGGCGGCCGGAGGCGATGTAGTCGAGGAGGAAGAGGGCCTCGCCGCCGGTGACGATGAGGTCGTTGACGTTCATCGCGACGAGGTCGATGCCGATGGTGTCGTGGCGATCCATGGCGATGGCGACCAAGAGCTTGGTGCCGACGCCATCAGCGCAGGCGATGAGCACAGGATCGGCGAGGCCGCGCGGCAGGCCGAAGAGGCCGGCGAAGCCGCCGAGGTCGCCGATCTGCTCGGGCCGGCGGGCGGAGGCGACGAGGTCGCGGATCCTGCGGACCGCCTCGTTGCCAGCGTCGATGTCCACGCCCGCGCTGCGGTAGGAGAGCGGTGCGCCGCCGCGGCGCGGATCGTTGCCCTGGAGCTTGCTCACGGCAAGGCCATTAGCAGGGGCGCGCCCCCGGGGCAACGTCCGCTTGCTTCCCCATGGCAGCGGAGTGATCATTCGCCGCCTCGAGAACCATATGGCCTGGTGGCGACGTAAAAAAGAGTCCCTGGAGCGCACGAGCGTCGAGCAGAAGCAGTCGCTCCCGAAGGGGCTGTGGAGCAAGTGCGACGCGTGCGGTGAGATCACGTACACCGCGGAGCTGGTGCAGAACCTGCGTGTCTGTCCGGTGTGCGGGCACCACCACCCGATGCCGACGCGCGAGCGGATCGCGGCGATGGTCGATGAGGGGAGCTGGCAAGAGCTGGACACGGAGCTGCGCTCAGGCGACCCGCTGGGCTTTCGCGACTCGGTCCCGTACCGCGAGCGGATCGTGAAGGCGGTGAAGAGCGCTGGGCCGGGGGACGCGTTCGCGTCCGGGATCGGATCGATCGACGGCGTGAGCGCGAGCGTCGGGTTCTTTGTCTTCGAGTTTATGGGCGGGTCGATGGGCTCAGTGGTGGGCGAGAAGGTGACGCGGGTGTTCGAGCGGGCGCTCGAGCGGCGGATCCCCGCGGTGATCTTCTCAGCTTCGGGCGGGGCGCGGATGCAGGAGGGGATCTTGTCGCTGATGCAGCTCGCGAAGACCTCAGCGGCGCGGGCGCGGCTGCGTGAGGCGGCGATCCCTTACATCTCGGTGTGCCTGCACCCGACCACAGGCGGGGTGGCGGCGAGCTTCGCGATGCTGGGTGATCTGATCCTGGCCGAGCCGAAGGCGCTGGTCGGCTTCGCGGGGCCGCGGGTGATCCAGCAGACGATCGGCCAAGAATTACCGGCGGGCTTCCAGCGGGCCGAGTTTTTGGTCGAGCACGGGATGCTGGATCAGATCGTCTCGCGCTTGGAGATGCGTGAGCACCTCGGATCGCTCCTGCGGATGCTCGGGCCGCGGGCCGCGGCGCAGGTCGTCGACGCGCAGGGCGTTTGATGGGCGGGCCGATCCCGAGGTGGCAGCAGGCGCTCTTCGAGCGCCGGACGATGGGGATCCGCTTGGGCCTCGAGGTGGTGCGGGCGGCGTTCGACGCGCTCGAGCGACCGGCGGGGACGATCCCGGCGGTGCATGTGGTCGGGACGAACGGCAAGGGATCGACGGCGGCGATGACGGCTCATGGGCTCGCGCGCGCGGGCAAGAGGGTCGGCCTGTACACGAGCCCGCACCTGCATCGGGTCGGCGAGCGGGTGCGGATCGACGGGGTCGCGCTCACCGACGAGGCGCTGCGGGTGGAGGTCGAGGCGGTGCTGGCGATCGAGGCGGCGGGGGCGTTGCCGCGGGCGCTGACGTTCTTTGAGATCCTGACGCTGGCGGCGATGCGCGCGTTCGCGGCGGCGAGGGTGGATGTGATCGTGCTCGAGGCGGGCCTGGGTGGGCGCCTCGACGCGACGCGGATCGGGTCGTTCGTGGTCACGCTGATCACCTCGATCAGTCGCGATCACATGGCGCTGCTCGGATCGACGTTGGCGGCGATCGCCGGTGAGAAGGCGGCGGTGATGGAGCACGGGGCGCCGACGTTCTCGGTGCAGCAGGCGCCCGAGGTCGAGGCGGTGCTGCGCGCGACGGCGCTGAAATTCGGGGCGTCGTTGACCTTCGTCGAGGCGCTCGCGGCCGCGCCTGCGGGGCTCGTCGGCGCGCATCAGCGGTGGAACGGCGCGTTGGCGCTGGCGGCGTTGAGGCGGCTGGTGCCGGGCGCGGAGGCGACGCTGCTGGACGGGGTGCGCTGGCCCGGCCGGTTGGAGCGCGCGCGGATCGGCGGTGGGGAGGTGGTCTTTGATGTCGGCCACAACGTCGACGGGATCGCCGCGCTCGCGGGGCATCTGCGCGGGATCGCGGCTCCGCGAGGGGGGCGCTTGATCGTCTTCGGCTGCATGGCGGACAAAGAGGGGCCGGCGATGGTGGCGCTGCTGGCGGGCCTGGGAGCGCGGTTATGGGCGGTGTCGCCGGGTGATCATGAGGGGTGGTCGCCGGCTGCTCTGGCGGCAGGGGTGGTGGGGGTGGAGCCGCGCGGCCGCGCGGATGATCCGTCGCTGCTGGCGGAGCTGAGCGCGGCGCTGGCGGCCGGCGTGGAGGTGGTGATCTGCGGCTCGCACTACCTGGTAGGAGGTCTGCGTGCCGCGCTCTTGGGTGAGGCGAGCGATCGTGTGTCGCTCAGCGACCCTCTGCCGCGCGGCTGATCGACGGCCGCAGCGCCAGGGTGTACAAGGGGCGAAAGAGCGCATGATGTCACCTCGCCTCGTCTCCCTCGCCTTCGCCCTCACGCTCACAGCGGCCGCTTCGGCGGACGCGCACATCACGATGACTTCGCCGACGCCGCGGCACTCGAAGCAGAAGCTCGGCCCCTGCGGGGTCGCGTTCGCCGAGGACGCGCGCGGCAGCGACGTGACGACGTTCATGGGCGGAGAGACGATCACGGTGACCTGGAACGAGACGGTGAACCACCCGGGGCACTACCGGATCAGCTTGGACCTCGATGGTTTTGATGATTTTGTCGACCCGGCGACCGCGGACGAGCTGTACTCGAATGACACGGTGCTGCTCGACGGGATCGAGGATAAGGGCGGCGGCATGTACAGCGCCGAGGTGACGCTCCCCGACGTCGACTGCGATACCTGCACGCTCCAGCTCATCCAGTTGATGACGGACAAGCCTCCCTACGGCGACGGGAACGATCTCTACTACCAGTGCGCCGACCTCGTGATCATGGCGACGGGCATGAGCACGACCAGCGCGGGTACCGACTCGGACTCGGACGGCACGGGCACGGACACGGGGACCAGCTCGGGGACCGGAGAGACTTCGACTGGCTCCTCGGGGAGCTCGAGCAGCGGGGGATCTTCCTCGGGATCGGACACGGGATCTCCTGACAGCAGCTCGTCGGGTGGGGGGAGCTCGACCGGCTCGGGCACCGGTTCTGGGGATAGCGGGTCAGGAGACGGCAGCAGCGGGGTCTCCGACGTCGGCGGAGATCAGCTCGATGAGGGGGGTTGTAGCTGCACGAGTGGTGGCGGCAGCGCGACGGCTGCGGGCTGGTGGTTGGCGCTGTTCGTGGCGATCCGTCGCCGCCGTCGCTGTGGATGAGGGGGCGGCGACTGCGGCGGGAATTTGTGGCAGCGCAGCGGCATCGTCTAGCAAGCGCTGTGAGAGTCGGTATGCTGATCGCGTCGAGGGCGGCGTTGGGTCATGTGTCGCCCGCAACGTCTGTGGAGCGTCATGTTCAACGGTCGTCGTGGTTCATCGTGGGTGTGTGTCTTGATGATGGGGCTGGGATCGGCCGCCTGCGGATCGCCCGTGGCTCCGGTGATCGAAGTACGAGCAGACGCGGAGCTGGACGCGCTCATTTTTGAGCGCGCTTCGGGGATCGCGGCGGAGAGCGGCGCTTGCTGCGATCCACACGTGAGCGGCGGTTGCGAGGAGGAGGAGGTCGCGGCGTGCGTGTGCGCGCAGGATCCGTTCTGCTGCCAAGGGGAGTGGGATGAGCGCTGCGTCGCGGAGATCGAGCTCTTGGGCTGCGGCGGCTGCGGCGACCTGGGCGAGGTGGACTGCTGCCTCGCGCATGGATCGGCGTCGTGCGTGGACGAGGCGATCGCGGCGTGCGTGTGTGCGTACGACGCGTACTGCTGCGAGGACATGTGGGACGACGGCTGCGTGAGCGCGGTGGAGTCGCGCGGCTGCGGCCGCTGCTGAGGCCGCTCAGGCGGCTTGGCGGCGGCGGCGTAGTCCGAGCACCGCGAGCGCGAGCAGGCAGAGGCTGTTGAAGGACTCGCCGAAGTAGCTGTAGAGGGTGCGTACCTCGGGGTCGATCATCGGTACGTCGGCGATGAAACCATCGGCGGGCTGGAGGCCGTCGTTGTCGGGATCAGTGACCTCGGTGGCGTGGACGAGGCGGCCTACAGGGTCGATGTAGGCCGAGATCCCCGCGTTTACGGCGCGGACCATCGGCCGGCGGTTCTCGATCGTGCGGATGACACCGAGGCCGAGGTGCTGGTGCTGCTCCTTGGTCTTGCCGAACCAGGAGTCGTTGGTGAGGTTCACGAAGGCGTGGATCCGCTGGTTGGCGATGTCGCGGGCGAAGCGCGGCAGGATGTCCTCGTAGCAGATCAGCGGCCCGAAGCGGTAATCGAGGGCGCGTAGGGCCTTCGGCTCCTTGCCCGGGTTGATGTACGAGGCGGCGGGGACCATCTCGAGGTACCAGCCGGGGTCGACGATCGGGATGTACTCGCCGAAGACCAGCGGGTAGTTCTTGTCGTACAGGTCACCGACGGTGCCGTCGGGGTTCAACACGATCGCGCTGTTCCAAGGGTAGGGGCTGCCCCCGGCGCCGCGATCGGCGGTGACGAGGCCGAAGATCAGGGGCACGGTGAAGTCGCGGCGGACCCGGCGTGGGCTGGAGAGCGGGAGATCGGCGGCGTCGCGGCGGCCGATCGCGCGGGAGAAGGGGTAGGCGGTCTCGCCCCAGAGGATCAGCTCAGCGCCGTCGCGCTCGAGCTTGGCGGACATCTCTTGTTGGGCCCGGAGGATGACCCGCTTGTAGGTGCCGTGGCCCCACTGGGTGATGCCAAAGTTGCCCTGGACGACGCCGAACTTGACCTTGGGGCTGCGCTCGATGAGGGCGTCGATCTGAGCGATCCGGATCGCGCCGTAGAGGGGCACGCCGATCAACGTCGCGAGGAAGAGGATCAGCGCGGGGCGATCGAGGCGACGGGCGCTGATCCACTCGCGGAGGGCGACGTAGAGGCCGCTGTTGATCAACAGCATGACGAAGCCGACGGCGGTGACTCCGCCGATCTCGGCGACCTGCAACCAGAGCGGCTGCCAGGCCCACATCAGGGCGAGGTAGCTGGGGAAGACTTGGGGGAGCAGCGCCTCGCCGGCGGTCCAGGCGAGGGGCGCGATCCAGAGCAGGTCGCGACCGGTGCGCGCCTTGATCCTGGCGATCGCCCAGGCCGGCAAGGCCCACTGGAGGCCCTGGAAGGCGGCGAAGAGGAGGTGCACGCCGAGGGTGGCGAGCTGGCCGAAGTCGGCGAAGCGCGTGAGCAGCTCGGTGATCCAGATGAAGCCCCAAAAGACAGTGACCGTGCCGGTGAGCCAGCCGTACCAGAAGGCGGCGCGCGGGGTCGAACGATCGATGACCCAGAGCCATGGGAGCCAGCCGATGAAGCCGAGCCACCAGTGGTCGTGATCTGGGGAGCCGAGGACCATGCAGGCCGAGCAGGCGAGCGCGGCGAGCGCTCGTAGCAGGCGCGACGCGGGCGGCGCTTGGGGTCGATCGGTGGCTGTCTCTGGGGACATGAACTCCTCCTCGACAGGCGGCTCAGGTCGCTTCGCCGGGGAGGGGACGGCGCTGGATGAAGAGCTCGGCGAGCTGCTCCTCGTCGGCCTCGTTGGGGCAGTTGGTCATGAGATCGGTGCCGCGCTGGGTCTTGGGGAAGGCGATCACGTCGCGCAGGCTCTGGGCGCCGCACATGAGCATCGCGATCCGATCGAGGCCGAAGGCGATCCCTCCGTGGGGGGGCGGGCCGTAGCGGAAGGCCTCGAGGAGGAAGCCGAATTTCTGCTGGATCGCGGCGGGATCGAGGCCGAGGATCTGGAAGATCTTGGCCTGCACGTCTGATTGATGGATCCGGATCGAGCCGCCGCCGATCTCGTTGCCGTTGAGCACGAGATCGTAGGCTTGAGCGCGCACCCCCGCCGGATCGGTGTCGAGCAGGGCGATGTGATCGCGGCGCGGCGAGGTGAAGGGGTGGTGCGAGGAGACCCAGGCGCCCGCGTCGGTGCGCTCGAAGAGGGGGAAGTCGGTGACCCAGAGGAAGCGCCAGCTACGATCGCCGGCGGGCACGAGGCCGAGGCTGTCGCGGAGCTCGAGCCGGAGCGCGTTGAGGGCGGCGTGGGTGGTGTGGAAGTCGTCGGCGACGAAGAAGAGGAGGCTGCCGGGGACTGCGCCCATACGCTCGGCGATCGCCGCGAGGGTGGCGGGATCGAGGAGCTTGGCGAAGCCGGCCTGCCAGGCGCCGTCGGCCTGGATCTTGGCGTACGCGAGGCCCTTGGCGCCGCCAGACTCGCGCCTCTTGACGAGCTCGGTGAGCTTGTCGATGCGAGCGCGGCTGAGCGATCCGGCGTGCTCGGGCGGCACGCAGATCCCCTTGACGTGCGGGGCGTCGGCGAAGACTTGAAAGCCGCAGCCGCGGACGAGATCGGTGATCTCCACGAACTCGAGGCCGAAGCGGAGATCGGGCTTGTCGGAGCCGTAGCGGGCCATGGCGTCGGCCCAGGTCATGCGAGGGAAGGGGCGCGGGAGCTCGACGCTCAGGAGCTCGCGCCAGAGGCGGGTGACGAGGTGCTCCATCGCGTCAAAGATCCGCTCCGGCGTCGCGTAGGACATCTCGACGTCGATCTGGGTGAACTCGGGCTGGCGATCATTGCGCAGATCTTCGTCGCGGAAGCAGCGCGTGATCTGGAAGTAACGATCGAAGCCGGCGACCATGAAGAGCTGCTTGAAGATCTGCGGCGACTCGGCGAGGGCGTAGAAGCGGCCCGGGTTGAGGCGGCTCGGGACCAGGAAGTTACGCGCGCCGCCAGGCGTGTACTTGACCATGTAGGGGGTCTCGAGCTCGAGGAAGCCCTCTTCGGCGAGGGTCTGGCGGGTGAGGGTGGCGAGCCGCGAGCGCAGGATGAAGTTGCGCTGGAGCACGGGGCGCCGCAGGTCGAGGTAGCGGTAGCGGAGCCGGACGTTCTCGTGGGCGTCGAGGCGCTCGTCGTCGGCGACGTTGATCGGCGGCGGCTCAGCCATGGAGAAGACCTCGAGGCGGGTGACCTCGATCTCGACCTCGCCTGTGTCCATCGCGCGGTTGGCGTTGTCACCGCGGTGGACGACGCGGCCAGCGACGCCGACGCAAGACTCGAGGGCGAGCGCAGACGCGCCCGCGAAGGCCGCGCCGTCGATGTCGGGGCCGAAGGAGAGCTGGGTGATCCCAGCGCGGTCGCGGAGGGAGATGAAGATCCGGCCGCCGAGCTCGCGGTGGCGGTGGATCCAGCCGAAGAGGACGACTTCGCTCCCAGCGTCGCTGGCGCGCAGGCTGCCGCAGTCGTGGGTGCGGCCGAGATCAAGCAGGCTTTCCATGGGCGGGAATGTAGACCAAATTGGCCGGGTCGGTTGTGCTAGAACCCGTGCTCGCACGATGGCGCTGCGCTTCGTCCACTGCTCGGATATCCACCTGCTCGACCTCGATGGGGTCGGGCCGCTGCGCTTCCTCAACAAGCGGCTCACCGGGGCGGTGAACTTGGCGCTGCACCGGCGCAAGGCGTACGCGCCGCACCTCTTCGACAAGATCGTCGCGAGCGCGCTGGATCTGGGGGCGGACCGCTTGGTGGTCACGGGGGACGTGACGAACCTGGCGCTTGAGGCTGAATTTGAGCTGGTGCGGCGGAAATTCGGGGAGGCGGGGCTGCCGGTGACGGTGATCCCGGGCAACCACGACGCGTACACGAAGGGAGCGGCGCGTAGCCGGCGCTTCGAGCGCTATCTGGGGGCTTTCATGGAGGGGGAGCGGGCGTCGGGGCACGACTATCCGTTCGTGCAGCGCTTCGGCGGGGTCGCGCTGATCGGGCTGTCGACGGCGATCGCGACGCTGCCGCTGTACGCGACCGGTTTCTTGGGGGATCCGCAGCTCGCGCGCCTAGACACGATCCTCGAGCGCTTGGGCGCGGAGCGGGTGGCGCGGATCGTGCTGATCCACCACCCGGTGATGCCGGGGGTGTCGAAGGCGCGCCATGATCTGCGGGATCTCGACGCGTTCATGCGGGTGATCGCGCGACGGGGGGCGGAGCTGATCCTCCACGGGCACGAGCACTTGCACATCGAGGGCGTGCTGCCAGGGCCGGAGGCCGAGGCCGTCGTCCACGGGATCGCCTCGGGGACGAGCCTGTCGGAGCGCGAGGGGCGTCATGGCGCGTTTTCGCTCTATACGGTCGCGCCGGGATCGATCCACCGCGCCCACTACACCTGGAATGGTAGCGACTTCGAGGCTGGTCGAGAGAGCACACACTGAGGGCTGCCGATGGGCCGCGACGAGGTGATCTTGTGCCAGTGCTGCGTGATCCTCGAGTCTGAGGTGATCGCGTGCGCTCGCCGGGGGGCGCGTACGCTGGCGGAGATCGCTGACGGTTGTGACGCCGGGACCGGGTGCGGGAGCTGTCGTGGGGCGATTGCGACGATCTTAGAGGAAGAGGAGGCGCGGCGTCGGCGGGCGGAGGGGCTGCCCGAGGCGCTGCTGCGGCTGCCGCTCTTTGCCGGGGCCGGCAAAGAGGGCGTTGCCGGATCCGGCAAGGGGGGCGCCGGCAAGAAGCCCGTGAAGTGAAGGCGCGAGCGATCCTGCGCTCGGGCTGTTAGGGTGGCTCGGTGGCGCTGCTCGCCCCGTCCGGCCAGATCCTGCTCCCAGTGGCGACGCGCTGCGGGGCTCGAGTGATCGTGATCGACAACTACGACTCGTTCACCTTCAACTTGGTCCAGTACCTGCTCGAGCTCGGCGCGGTGGTCGAGATCTATCGCAATGACGCGGTCGAGGCGGCGGCGGTGTTCGCGGCGCAGCCGAGCCATGTGGTGCTGTCTCCGGGGCCAGGATCGCCTCGTGAGAGCGGTGTGTGCCAGGCGATCTGCGCGCAGGCGCTATCTTCCGGGATCCCGCTGCTGGGTGTGTGTCTCGGTCATCAGACGCTCTGTGCGGTGCTGGGCGCGCGGGTCGAGCGGGCGCCGCGGGTCATGCACGGCAAGGTCTCGCGGATCTCACACGACGGGTCAGGGGTGTTTGAGGGCTTGCCCTCGCCGTTCGAGGCGACGCGGTATCACAGCTTGGTGGCGGTGGAGGCGACGCTGCCGCGCTCGCTGCGCGCGACGGCGTGGGCGGAGTCCGGCGATCTGATGGCGGTCGCGCACTCAGAGCTGCCGATCTACGGCGTCCAGTTCCACCCCGAGTCGATCATGACGGAGCACGGGCACGCGCTGCTGCGCAACTTCTTGAGGAGACGTGGTAGACCTGCCGTCGCGTGACCAGCGACGGCCAAAGCTACCTGGATAAGATCTTGGCGGAGAAGCGGGCGGATCTCTCAGCGGCGCGCGCTGGGCGATCTTCGGCGCTCAGCGAGCGGGATCTGGGTGAATTGGGGGCGCGTCTGCCCCGTCCGCGGGACTTCAACGCGGCGCTGCGGGCGGTGCGACCAGCGCCCGCGATCATCGCGGAGTTCAAGCGGGCGACCCCAGAGCAGGGGGTGCTCTGCGCTGACGCGGATCCGCGGAGCTTCGCGACCCACTTCGCGGCGGCGGGGGCGGCGGCGATCTCGGTGGTGACAGATCGCCACTATCAAGGGAATTATGAGGATCTTCGGGCGATCCGGCAGACGGTGACGCTGCCGCTGCTGTGCCGGGACTTCATCCTCGAGCGCTGGCAGATCGTGGAGGCGAAGCGCTGCGGCGCGGACGCTGTGGTGTTGATCGCGGCGGCGTTGGCGGCGCCGTTGCTGCGTCAGTTGATCGACTTCGCGCGGGCGATCGACATGCAGGTGCTCTGTGAGGCCCATTCGGAGCAAGAGGTCGATCGTGCGATGACCGCTGGGGCGCGGATGGTGAGCGTACACGCGCGTGATCTGCGCTCATCGCAGGTCGATCTGGGGCGCTGCGCGGCGATGCGGGCGCTTGTCCCGCGCGGGTTCACGTATGTGGCCGAGGGCGGGGTCGCCTCCGCGGCAGAGCTGCGGCGGCTGGCGGAGGCCGAGGTGGACGCGGTGGTCATCGGCAGCGCCTTGATGCGCGCAGAGCGCCCAGGAGAGGCGCTTCAGGGGCTTATCGAGGCGATCTGAGGGGCGAGCGCTCGGCGGTCCACCAGTCGACGGACCAGCGGCCGGCGTCGCGGCCCTCTTCGCGGAAGTCGAGGCGCTGGAGCGTGAGTGGGAGGGATCGACGGAGCGCGTCGTCGAGGCGGTACGGCGGGTTGATCAACAAGAGGCCGGAGCCGGCGAGGCGGTCGGTCTGCGCCTCGGGGGTGGGCACGAGCTCGACGGCGAGGACCTTGGGGATCTGAGCGGCGACGACGGCGGCCCGGAAGGCGCGCAGGTGGGCGCCGGCCTTGATCGGGTACCAAAGCGCGAAGAGGCCGGTGGGGAAGCGCTGGTGGGCGAGGCGCACGGCGGCGAGCACGACGTCGAATTCGTCGGGGCGCTCGTAGGGGGGATCGATGAGGACGAGGCCACGACGCTCAGGAGGCGGGAGGAAGGCGCGTAGGCCCTGATAACCGTCCATGCGGTGGATGGCGACCTGGGGGTCTGCCGCGAGCTCGCCGCGGAGGGCGCGGTGCTCTTCAGGATGGAGCTCGCAGAGGACCATGCGGTCTTGGGGGCGGAGCAGGCCGCGGGCCAGCGCTGGTGAGCCCGGGTAGTAACGTAGGCGCTGCGGGGCGCCCGCGGCGGCGGGGTTGTGGGCGCGCACCTGCTCCATGTAGTCGCGAAGGAGCGGCTCGTCAGGGGTGAGCTGCCAGAGGCGGTTGACGCCGTGCAGATACTCGGGGCTGCGCTGGGCGGGGTCACCAGCGAGGTCGTAGAGGCCGCGACCGGCGTGGGTCTCGAGGTAGCAGTAGCCTCCTGGTTTGTCGGCGAGGCGGCGGAGGAGCTGCACCAGGATCAGGTGCTTTAGGACGTCCGCCGCGTTGCCGGCGTGGAAATGGTGGCGGTAGTTCATCGGCCTGTGAGCGCGGCGCAGGGTAGCAAAATCGCGGGCGCCCGCGCGCGCCGCGGGCCGCTGTCGGCCGGTGTGGGAGACATCGCCGCGGGTCAGGGCTATCCTGCGGAGGATCATGAGCTCGCGGACTCAGCCTGAGGCGGTCACGGTCGCTGACCCGATGATCGGCGCGACCGTCGACGGCAAGTATCAGATCGTGCGGATGATCGGGCGGGGCGGCGTCGGCATCGTCTACCTCGCGCAACGACGCAACGACCAGCGGGAGGTGGTGATCAAGATCCTCGCGCCGAATTGGTTGGGTAACAGCGAGATCCTCGCGCGCTTCGATCGCGAGGTCGCCCGCCTCAGCGGGCTGCAGCACCCGAACATCGTCACGCTGTTCGACTTCGGTCACCACGACGGCCGGGCGTACATGGCGATGGAGTACATCAAGGGGGAGTCGCTGAAGGCGTACCTCGATCGCAAGGGACGGCTGGCGCTCGATGAATTCGTGCCGATCGCCAGCCAAGTGCTGAAGGGGATGGGTTATGCGCACTCGCGCGGGCTGATGCACCGCGACCTGAACCCGACCAACATCATGCTGTGCGAGCGCGAGGGGCGCGCCAACTTCGTCAAGATCCTCGACTTCGGCCTGGCGAAGCTGAAGGAGGGCGAGGTGAAGGTGACCGAGCAGCACGATCTGATCGGTACGGCTGGGTTCCTCGCGCCGGAGCAGATCAAGGGCGAAGAGGTGGATCTGCGCGTCGACGTGTACGCGCTCGGGGTGATGTTCTACCGGATGCTGTCGGGGCGCATGCCCTTTGAGGGCGAGCACAACGCGACGCTGCTGTACAAGCACGTGCACGAGAAGCCGACGCCGCTGATCGAGCTGCTGCCGGCCGATCATGGGGTGCCAGCGCACCTGCTGCGGCTGATCGAGGACTGCCTGGAGAAGAGCCCGAGCCAGCGGCCAGCGGACGCGGATGAGATCGTCGAGGATTTGATCGACTGTGTGCCCTCGGCGTTGTTCTCGTTGCCGAGGATCGGGCGGGCTGAGGTCGCTGGGGCGACGATGGTGGGGCTGGGGTTGGGTGCCCCCGCGAGGCGACCGCGCAGCGCCGCTGCGTCTGCGCCCGGGGGGCCGATCGCGCCGCTGACGGTCGACGACGATCCGGCTGAAGAGCAGGCTGGGTCGACCGTCGCGGAGATCGAGGACTCTCCGTCTTCGGGGACCTCAGACGCGCCGACGTTGCGCTCACGGGCCGCGCTGCTCGAGCAGGGGCTCGACGCGTCGACCTCGAATTTCAAGCCGCCTCGCTCGTTCACGCCGACGCCGACGCCGCCGGTGCATGAGCAGGCGCCGGCGCCGGCGTCGGCTCCGCGGCGCAGCGGGGCGGTCTTCGTCGTGGCCGCGTTGGCGATCTTGGCGGGCGCGGCGGCGGCGTACGTGATCGTCACGCGTCCGCCAGAGCCGGCGGTGGCGCCGCAGGCGCTCGCGATCGAGGAGATTCGGGCGATCCTCGATCGCGCGGAGGCGGCGATCGACGGCAAGGATTATGCGACAGCGACCCGCGAGCTGGATCGGGTGAAGAGCTTCGTCGGCGCGCACCCGCCCGAGCAGTCGCGCTTTGATCGGGTGTCGGAGCGGCTGGTGGTCGGCCGCTTGTTGATGACGGCGGAGAAGCTCGAGTCCGAGGGGAACTTGGGCGCGGCGATCGCGGCGTACAAGGACGTGCTCGCGCGGGACGCGACGAACGAAGAGGCGCGGGAGGCGCTGGCGCGGCACAGCGACGCGAGCACGGTGAAGGAGGCGAGCGGGAGCGTGGGCTCGGTGGTGATGGTGTCGACGCCGCCGGCGGATCTCTACATCGACGGCTCTTCGGCGGGCACGACTCCGTTTACCGGCCAACTTACGGTCGGGGTGCATTCGATACGGATGGTGCTGGATGGGTACCAGCCGTGGGAGGCGAGCGTCGAGGTGCTGGCTGAGAAGAACGTGCCGATCCAGGTGAGTTTGCGGGCGCTGCCGCGATCGGGGCGGCCAGCGCGGCAGGTCGACGCTCAGCCGGTGAAGCCGCCGCCCTCAAGCGCCCCTGAGAGCAAGCCAGAGCCGGCGCCGGAGCCGAAGCCGGAGCCGAAGCCCGACGACGGGATCTTCATGCCGACGAACAAGAAGGGCAAGGATGGTGGCATATTCCTGCCCATCGGAGATTCGGCGTGACTCAGACCGCGATCCACGACGCGATTCAACGCTCGCCCCAGCCTCGCCTGTTCATCGCGACGATCGCGTCGTTACTCTCGTGTGCGCTCTGTATGGAGGCCGCGGCGCGTCCCTTGAGCGACGGGGCGCGGCTGCTCGGGCCGGTGAGCAGCCCGGAGGCGCTCAACGAGGAGGCGGTCGCGCGCTTCAAAGCGAAGGACTTCGAGGGCGCGATCGACCTGTTCGAGCAGGCATACGCGGTCGATCCGAAGCCGAACTACTTGTTCAATATCGGCCGCGTCTACGAAGAGGCGGGGAAGCTGAGCGAGGCGGCGGAGTATTACCAGCGCTTCGCTCGTGAGCCCGGCGTCGATCTCGAGTCCCGCGAATTCGCGCTCAATCGGCTGCGGGTGATCCGGGCGGTGCTGGCGGAGACGGCGTCGGTTGACGCCCCGGCAGCGCCGACGACGGCACCCGCGGAGCCGCAGCCGGCAGTGACCACGGAGCCGCCGCCCAGCGACGAGGCAGCGAAGCGGCGGCGGCTCCGCATCGCAGGCTTCTCTCTGCTCGGGATCGGGGGGGTCGCGGCGGCGGTCGGCGGTGGGCTGGGAGGTTTGGCGTTACGGCAGTCGCGCGAGCTGACCGAGACGGACGGCTATCTGGTCCGCCAAGAGCTGATCGAGGCGGGTAAGACCAACGCGGCGATCGCGGACGGGCTGTTCATCGCGGGCGGTGTGCTGGCGATCTCAGGGCTGGTGCTGGTGCTGACGACGCTGAGGCCGCGACCGAAGGCTGAGGCGCGGGCGTTAGCGCCGACGATCGGGCCTCGCCACGCGGGCCTGGTCTGGCAGGGGCGTTTTTAGACATTTCAGAGGAGCGACGAGATGATGGGAATTCGGCGCATTTCGAGCCTCTTCGGGGCCGCCGCGATCCTCGCGGGCGGCGCTTGTTCGTTCGTCCTCGACTTCGACGAGTGTCGACAGACGGCCGACTGCCAGGTCGAGGGAGAGGCGCCGCGTAGCTGCTCGGAGGGGCGCTGCGTGGCGATCGACGCCGTGACCTGTACTTCGAGTCAGGCGTGCGCGGACGACTTCGGCGAGGCGTTCATCTGCGGCCCGTCCGCGCGCTGCGTCAGCGTCTTGACCGAGGAGTGCCAAGCGGCGCACTGGCCGAGCGGGAGCCGCGACGACGTGGTGATCATGGGGGTGATCATCCCGACCTCGCCGCCCTATGACGCGATCACTGTGCCGCTGCGCAACGCTGTAGAGCTGGCGGTCGAGGACTTCAACAAGACCGTGTCGCTGCCCGGAGGGCGCAAGGTCGGGTGGATCGAGTGTGATGACGGGGGCGTGATCACGCGGACAGAAGCGGCGGCGGGGCACTTGATCGATGGCGTCGGCGTTCCAGCGCTGCTGGGGCCGATCTTCAGCGAGCACGCGCTGAAGGTCGCTCGTGACTATGCGATCCCGAAGGATGTCTTCTTGATCTCGCCGACCGCCTCGAACAAGGACATCAGCGGGCTCGCGGATAAGGGGCTGGTGTGGCGGACGATCCCCAGCGATCTCTACCAAGCGAGCGCGCTCGCGGCCCGGATCCCGGCGCTGGGCGGCGAGCCCTGCGCGGTCGCTGCTCAGTGCCCTGGCGGGGCGAGCTGCGATCCGGACGCTGGCTGCGCGGCTCCAGCGAAGGTCGTGATCCTGAAGAAAGATGACGCGTACGGGAGCGGGCTCCAGTCGGACATCGTCGGGCCGCTCACCGACGCGCTGCCGCCGGGCGGACTGCTCACGATCAAGTACCCAGATCCGGTGAGCTTCGCGTCGGTGGACGAGCTGAAGAGCGCCTACGGCGGCGTGATCGGCGAGGCGTTCGGGGCGGCGCCCGACACCGTGATCATCCTGGGGACCAGCGAGGCCTCGGACTTGGTCGGCGGCTACCTCCAGGCGTTGGCGGTACTGAACCCGACGCCGATGCCGCCTCGCTTCGTCTTCACCCACGGCGCTGTCCCGGTGATGGAGAAGACGGTGCTCCAGCTCGAGGGGGACTCGGCGCCGCTGCGGCCGGTGTTGATGGGGCTGGTCGAGGGGACCTCGCCGATCATCCAAGACCCGCAAAATTTTGGCGCCTACAACATCCGCTATCGGATCCGCTACGACAATCAGGACGCGCTCACGACCTCGTCGCTGAGCTACGACGCGGCGATGGTGGTGATGTTTGCGATGGCGACGGTCGGGGCGGAGCAGGCGATCACGGGGCCGCGGATCGCCGAGGGGATGGATCGCCTGGTCGATAAGACGGGGCCAGAGATCTCGTTCAGCGCGGACGGCGGGGAGCTGCCCTTCATTAAGGCCGCGGTCGATGTGCTCGCGGCCGGCGGCGGCGTCGATCTGAAGGGGGTGAGCGGCGACCTCGACTTCGACCTGACGACCGGCGAGGTCCGGACGAATATCATCGGCTGGGATCTGGTCCCGAAGTCCGGCTCGCCGGACGTGCCGGTGCTGACGCCGACGCGGATCTTCGTGCTCCAGCCGGCGCCCTCGACCAGCGGTGTGTGGGCGCCGCTGCCGTAGCGCGGATCAGAGGCCGACGAGCGGGCCGGTGCCGTCGTCGCCGAACTTGTCGTTCGGTACGCCGAAGGTGTTGAGGATCGAGGTGAAGAGGTTCGCGATCGGCGGCTTGCCTTCGAACTTGAGGTGGCGCCCGGCCTCGATCGCGCCGCCAGCGGTGCCGGCGAGCAGCACCGGCAGGTTGTCGTGGTTGTGCGCGTTGCCGTCGCTGATCTCGCTCGAGAAGAAGACGAGCGAATTGTCGAGCATGGTGCGATCACCCTCCTGGGTGGTCTTCATGCGCTGGAGCAGCTTGACGAACTGGACGATCTCCCAACGATCGATGATCTCGAGCTTGGCGAAGTTGGCGGGGCTGTTCATGTGGTGCGAGAGCTCGTGATGGGCCCCCTGGGCGCCGATGAACGAGTAGTCGCGGTAGGCGCCGGCGTTCTGGAACATGAAGGTGATCACGCGGGTCATGTCGCACTGCATCGCGAGCACCATGACGTCGATCATGAGATCGATCTGCGCGGGGAAATTCTCGTAGGCGCCGCTCCAGCCGGGCGGGAGCTCGCACACCGGCGCGACGTCCTCCGCTTTGACGCGCTGCTCGAGCTCGTTGACGCCGGTGAGGTACTGATCGAGCTTGGCTTGGTCTGTCTTGCCGAGCTTCACCCGCAAGGAATTGACGTCCTCGAGCACGAAGTCGAGGATGCTGAGGCGCTGGGCGCGGCGGCGCGCGAGCTGCTCGGCGGTCGCCTCGGGGTCGAAGCCGGCGAAGAGCAGATCAAAGACGACCTGCGGATCGGTGAGCTTGGGCACCGGCGAGGTGGGACCCGCCCAGGAGATGTTGCGGGTGTAAGCGCAGGAGTAGCCGCTGTCGCAGTTGCCGACGTTGCCGCCGCCCTCGAGGCCGAGCTGCAGCGACGCGAGCTTGGTCTTGCCGCCGAGGCCGTTGGCGAGGACTTGATCGACCGAGATGTTGTTGAGGATGTCAGTCTCGCTCTTCTTGACGTGGGTGCAGGTCAAGAAGGCGGAGGTGCCGCCCGCGTGATCGCCAGGACCTTCGGGCTTGGCGGGGTAGTTGGCGAGGCCGGTGAGGACGTTGACGTCGCCCTTGAGATCCGTGTCGTTCTGGAGATCGACGAGGGGCTCGAGGATCAGCGGGAGGTCGTAGTCGGGGCCGACGACCGTGGGCGTCCAAGACTGCATGTGCATGCCGTTGGGCACGTACCAGGCGAGGAAGCGCAGGGGGCCGTCCATCGCCGCGCGCGCCTGGCGACCGGCGGGGAGCATCGCCTCCAGCCAAGGGAGGGCGAGCGCCGCACCGGCGCCGCCGAGCAGGGCGCGACGTGAGAGTTGAAAGCGTCGGGTCATCGTGGCGTGGCTCCGTAGGTTCGAGGGCGCTGGTTGATCACGAGGGATCGCCGCGGCGCATGCGGAAGGCGTCGCTGGTGACGAGGGCGAGGACGAGCGCGGTGAAGTGACGATCGCCCTTCTCGAACTGGGTGATGATCTCGTCGAGGTAGGGCGGATCGACCGGCGAGAGGTTGCGGCCGAGCGCGTAGATGAAGGTCTTTTGGACCATGCACTGCGCGAAGTCTGGCTCGTCAGCGAGGAGGTCGGCCATCTCGAGGGCGTTGTTGAAGGTGGCGCCGGAGGGCAGGTTACCGCTGGCGTCGACGTCGCCGCCGTTGTCGAAGAGGCGGTAGGCGCCGATCGCGTCGTAGTGCTCGAGGCTGAAGCCGAGCGGATCCATGATGACGTGGCAGCTCGCGCAGATCGGATCGGCGCGGTGCAGCTCGAAGATCTCGCGTTGGGTGGCGCCCGGCGGCGGATCTGGGAGCGGCGGGATCTCGAGGCCGTCGGGCGGCGGCGGCGGGGTCATGCAGAGGACCGACTGCATCAGCCACTTGCCGCGCTTGACGACCGAGGTGTGGTCGGCGTGCGCGAGCACCGAGAGCAGCCCGGCTTGGGTGAGGATGCCTTGGCGCGGCACGCCGCTGAGGTCCGCCTCGACGAAGCCTTCACCTTGCACGCCGTCGATCCCGTAGTGGGCCGCGAGCGCGCCGTTGACGAAGGTCTGTTTGGCGGTGAGGAGCTCGATCATGTCGCGATCGCCGGCGAAGAAGGTGCCGGTGAAGAGGCGCATCTCCTCGGCCATCGCGGCGCGCAGCTCGGGGGTCCAGGTGGGGAAGACCTGCTCGTCGTGGAAGGCGTCCTGGATCGCGCGGATGAGGAACCACTGGCCGGCGAAGTTGTCGACGAGCGCGCTCGCGCGCGGATCGGCGAGCAGGCGCAGCGCTTGCCCCTCGAGCACGCCCGGAGCGCTGAGCTCGCCGGACGCGGCGAGATCGAGGAGCTCGTCGTCGGGCATCGAGCTCCACAGGAAGTAGGAGAGGCGGGTGGCGAGCTCGAAGTCGCTGAGGGGGTGCGGGGTGAGATCCTGAGGCGCTGGATCGAGCTCGACGCGGAAGATGAAGTGGGGCGAGGTGAGCAGCGCGCGCAGGCCGAGCTTGATCCCGTCGTCGAAGCCCTCGCCGTTCATCTTGGCCTCGGCGAAGAGGAGGAGGAGGCGATCGAGCTCGCCCTCGCTGAGCGGGCGGCGCAGCGCGCGACGGCCGAAGCGCTCGAAGATCTGGCGGGCGCACGCCTCCTCGCCGATCTGTTGCGGATCGCAGATCATGATCCGCTCGCGCTGCTTGTTCGGCTCCCCGGCGGCGTCGAGCGGGCCGCTGACCTGCAACCAGTCGACGAGCAGGTTGCGGTCCTTCATGTTGTCGGGATCGTAGAAGTCGTTGGTGAACTCGACCGCGAAGGTGTGGGCGCCCGCGGCGAGGGTGAGGTCGACGGCGTAGATCTTGGGGCCGGTGTTGATCGCGTCGACGTCGTAGCTCGCGACGGCCTTGCCGTCGATGTGGAGGATGGCGTGGGGGAGGGCGTCGCCCGCCTGTTGGCCGTAGAGGCGGGACTCGAAGCGGTACTCGCCGGGATCGGCGATGGTGATGGTGGTGGTGACGGTGCCGTTCGACCAGAGGTTCCAGAACTCGCCCGCGGCGGCGCCCAAGGAGGGGGTGACGTCGGGGCCCTCGGCCTCGCGCTTCCATACGGTGGGCTCGAGCACCGCGACCTGCATGGCCTCCTCGATCAGGGCCTCAGCGGCGCGCTCGTAGAGCTCGACTTGCAGGGGCGAGAGGCTGAGTACGTCGGCGATGTTGTCGAGGCCGAGGCTGACGTCGTCGGCGGGGAAGTCGTCGGCGGGGGTCTTGGTGGTCCAGAGGAGGTCGCGGACCGTGTTGTTGTACTCGACTCGGTTGAGCCGGTGGAGGGTGACCCGGCCGGGATCTTGAGCCTGTTCACCGCCGGTGTCGGTGTCGGTCTCGGATTCGCCCGCGTCGCCGCCGCCCTTGGTGGTGGTGCCAGGATCGGTGAGGGTCGAGGTCGGCGCGGTGTCGGTCGCGCTGTCTTCGCCGCCGCCAGGGGTGTAGCAGCCGGCGAGCAGGACAGCCGCCAGGCAGAGCGGGCGCTTGGGGGTGCGAGCGAGGGAGGCCACCATCGTCGACGATGGTAGCGGCTGTGGGGGCGGCTGTGTCAACCACGACGGGCCTTCGGCGCGCGGGGGCTGAGGACCCCCGCGGCTCGGGCTGTGGCCCTCGACCGTAGCGAGAGCGGCGCGATCAGACGCCGAGCAGCCCGCGGAGGTTGCCGGTGACGGCGCGCGTCGGCAGGCAGATGCTCCGAGGTCCGACCTCTTGGACCGCGCGGCGCATCGCGTCGGTGGGCTCGTCGTGGACCGCGAGGAGCTGGGGGGGCGAGGATGTCGCGCTGAGGCGCCCGATCAGGCCGGAGCTCGCGAGATCGGGGACGCCGAGGCTGACGATGATGTGCCTCGGGGGCGCGGATTGGGCGACGAGGAGCGCGTCGGCGGCGGTCTGCGCGGTGAGCAGCTCGACCGGGGCGGCGGCGAGCTCGTCGCGGACTCGAGCGCGGAATTCGGCGTTCTGAGTGACGAGTAAGACACGGACGACCTCGACGAGCGGCTCAGGCGGGCGCTGATGCGGCTCCTCGCGCAGGCGGAAGGACTCGATGATGCGGCGGCGCACCTCGAGCACGTCGAGCGGCTTGCGCAGGCAGGCGGCCGCGCCAGCGCTGAGGATCCGCTCGGTGTTCGACTCCGTATAGTAGCCGGTGATCGCGATGATCTCGGTGTGCGCGGTCGAGCTCTCGCGCTTGAGGCGGGCGCAGACCTCGAAGCCGTCGACGCCGGGCATCATGAGGTCGAGGAAGATGAGCTGCGGACGAAAGAGCACGACGTGTCGGCCGGCGTCGAAGGCGTCGCGGGCGACCTCGATCTCGAAGGCGTGGTTGAGCTCGGTGACGACGTCGCGGAGGAGATCGAGGACCACAGGCTCGTCGTCGACGACCAAGATCCGGCCGGTCTCGTCGCCGGTCTGGGTGTCGAAGGGGATCCCTCGATCCTGACAGACGCGCTCGATGTCCTCGCGACGGACGCGCCTGTGCCCTCCTACGGTCTTGAACGCGGGGATCAGCCCGTCTTCGATCCAACGGATCACCGTGGTCGGGGTGACGCAGCAGATCTTGGCGACGTCGTGGGTCGAGTAGGTGTCTTTGCTAGGGTTGCTGCGGCCGCGGCTCATAAATATCGCTGTCGATCAGGGGGCAGAGGAGGAGGTCGGGGCGGAGGACGTCGGCGCAGGCGGGGTGAGCTCGTCTGGCGGTAAGAGCACGGTGAAGGTCGAACCGGCCCCCGGCGCAGAGCGCAGGAGGATCTCGCCGCCGTGATCCTTGATGATTCCATAAGAGATGGCAAGGCCCAAGCCGGTGCCCTTGCCGATCTCCTTGGTGCTGAAGAAGGGGTCGAAGATCCGCGGCTGGATCTCGGCGGGGATCCCGTGGCCTTCGTCGCGGACCGCGACGCTCGCCCAGCCGTCGCCGCGTCGGCTGAGATCGACGGTGACGGCGCCACCCCGCGGCATCGCGTCGACGGCGTTGGCGAGCAGGTTGAGGAGCACCTGCTCGAGCTGATCGGCGTCCGCGTAGACCTCGACAGGCTGCTCCGGGTAGCTCCGCAAGACCTGGACGTTGTGCATGCGCCACTGGTACTCGCCGATGCCGACGACTCGGTCGATGAGGCCGCTGAGATCGAGGCGTCGACGCTGCCCGGGCTCTTGCTGGCGCGAGAAGAGGAGCACGCCCTCGACGATCTTGCGGCAGCGCTCGCCGCTGTCCGCGATCTTGATGATGCGATCGCGGATCCAGGGGTCGAGCGGGCGCTCGAGGAGGAGGCGCGAGTAGCCGACGACGCCGCTGAGCGGGTTGTTGATCTCGTGGGCGATCCCGGCGGCGAGCAGGCCGACGGCGGCGAGCTTCTGCGAGCGCAGCACTTGATCCTCGAGGGCCCGGCGGCGGCGAAGATCGAGGCCGACGAGGACCGCGCCGAGGACGCCGCTCGAGTCGCGTAAGAGGCGAGCCTCGAGGTGCAGCGGGATCTCGACGCCCCCGGCGGTGCGGATCGCGATCTCGTTGACGATCATACCGTCGCTGCAGAGCGCGCCCCACAGATCGTGCCAACGCGCGGGATCGCTGGCGACCGCGACCTCGACGCCGAAGCGGCGGCCTGCCGCGTCGGCCGCGGTGATCCCGAGGAGCTGCTCGCTGGCGCGGTTCCACGTGACGACGCGGCCGCCTGCGTCGAGGGAGTTGAGGAGCACAGTGGTCTGATCGAGGAGCAGCGCCTGGTATCCGGCGAGGGCCTCGGTCTCAGCGACCAAGAGGCCGCTGGCGAGGCCCAGGGCGAGCTGCGGGCCGAGCAGGGCGAGCAAGGAGCGGATCCTGCGGTCAAAGGGGTGCGGGCGCCCGTTCACCAGCAAGAGGTAGCCGACGACGCCGGTGGGCGCGGTGAGGAGGACGCGGACGGCGGGGTGGGTGAGGCTGAGATCGCCGAAGAGCGCGCGGCTCTCAGGATCCGTGGGATCGACCGGGTGCACCTGCGCGCCGCCGCGCCAGTGGAGCGGCGGCGCGTCGATCTCTCGTTGAGTGAGCTCGCGCCGGCGATCGATGTCCCAGCGCTCCCAGCGGCCGGCGATCTGCACGATGAGCTGGGCTCGCTCGAGGCGCAGGCCCTCGAGCAGGGCGCGACAGGCGGCAGGGACGCTCTCGCGCGGCCGCGGCGAGGCGAGCAGGTGGCGATCGAGCTGAGCGACCAGGCGCTCCTCAAACTCGCGCTGGCGCTGCTCGTGAAGATCGCGGAGGAGGGCGACCGTGGGGGCGCCCGCGCCGCGGCTGGCGGCCAAAGAGAGCTCGATCGGCACGGCCTCGCCGTCGGCGCCCCGGAGCTCGACCTCGCCGTGCCAGTTGCCCGAGGCCGCCAACGTGAGGGCGCGGCCGAGGTGCTCGACCTCACCGGGATCGACGCTCTCAAGGAGCGAACGGCCGACGATCCGAGCGCCCAAGAGGTCGCGGGCGGCGCGGTTGGCGTGCACGATCCTTCCCTGAGCGTCGAGCACGAGCATGCCTTGATCGAGGGCCTCAAGGCTGCGGGTGATCGCTCGGCCCATCTCGGTCTCGGGCGAGCGCTCGGCGCCGCTGTCGAGCTCACACGTGACGAGGATGTCGCCGCTGGCGAGGGTGCAGGCGCGCACTTGGCAGGCGATCGAGGCCCCGGGAGCGGCCGGTTGGAGGGTGAGGGCGACCGTGAACGCGTGGCCGGCGGGGCGGCTGCGTAGGCCGAGGAACGCGCGGCCGAAGGCGCCTCGCTCGCCCGCTCTGCTGATCCAGGCGAGCAGCGGCTCACCGAGCACCGCGTCGGCGGTGGTGTGGAGGCGCTCGATGAAGGCTCGGTTGGCGGCGCCGATGATGCCGGCGGGGGTGAGCAGGAGCGCGGGCACAGGCATCGCGTCGAGGATCTCCTCGTACGGCGACGCGGCGGCCGTCGACGACGCGCGCAGGGAGCCGTCGGGCTGCCTTTTTATCGACGAGGTGGTCTGGCGCTTCTCCATGGTCGGCCGCAGATCGGCGATGGCTTAGCAGAAAAGAGCGGCCCCGGCGCTGCGGCGCGCGGATGTCCTGCGGCGCGCGGCTTTCGGTTACCCTTGGCGCGCGATGGAGCACGCTTCGCCCACACCGCCGCGTCTGGCCGCGACTGTAGTGATCCTCCGGAGCCCCGCGGAGGGGGGGGCGCCGGAGCTGTTGATGCTCAGGCGCTCGTCGAAGAGCCCTTTTATGCCCGACGCTTGGGTCTTCCCGGGGGGGAAGGTGGATGCGGCGGACGGTCCGGCGGGCTCGGATCTCGCGTTCATCGCGGCGGCTCGGCGCGAGTGTCAGGAGGAGTGCTCGCTGGTCCTTGAGACGCAGGAGCTGCGGTGGTTTGACACGTGGATCACGCCGGCTGGCGAGCCGCGGCGCTTTCATGCGCGCTTCTTCCTCGTCGAGATCGCGGCGGGTGGCGGCGCGGAGGCGACCGCCGACGGGCACGAGACGCAGGACGGGCGCTGGGGGACGGCGACGGCGCTGCTCGAGCGCTGGCGCGCGGGCGAGATCGATCTGCCGCCGCCGACCGCGTGCACGCTGCTGCGGCTGGCCGAGCCGAGCTGGCGGGCGCTGCTTCGCTGTCCGAGGGAGCAGGTGGTGCCGCCGATCTTGCCGAAGTGGGTGATCGAGGGCGAGCGTCTGGTGGTCGTACTCCCTCATGATCCGCTCTATGCGGGCCTGCCAGGCGAGGGTGGGCCACCATGTGAGCGCTTGGCTGGGCTGCCGCGGCGCTTCGTCCGCGACGCTGATGGGGGCGTATGGCGACCGATCGTATGAAGAATTTCCGGCCGAAGAGGCTCTGGCGCGGCGGCTGGGTGCTGCTCAGCCTGGCAGGGTGCGTCGCGCCAGTAGAGGAGGTCGGAGGGGCGAGCGCGTCCGCTCCGGCGCCGGTGGTCGAGCCCGCGGAGAGGATCGCGCCGCCGCTCGCGAGCGGCGCGCGGCTGCTGCAGTGGCTCGATCCAGACGCTGTCGGGGCGACCCTGGTCGGCGCGCGGATGGAGCTCGACGTGGACGCGATCGCGACGCTCTTCGGCCTGCCGATCCAGGGGGCGCGCATGCTGCGAGAGATCGAGATGGCGGAGGAGGGGCTCCAGGTGATCTTTGGGGCTGATCTCGAGCGGGTGTTCGCGCCCGAGGTGTTGGCGATGCTGCCGCCGATCGGCCGCGGATCGACGATTTTGCGCGCGCTGCGGGCGCCGCGGGCAGAGATCGAGGCGGCGCTGCGGGATCATGAGATGGAGGAGAGCTTCACCGAGGGTTTCTCTGTTTGGGCGCCTACTGGGGCGTTCCCGTGGAAGGTGGTGCTGCTCGGCGAGGACGCGCTGGCGCTGGCGCTGGTGCCTCGGGCGGAGATCGGCGAGATCGGGCCGTTGACCGCGGCGCGCGATCTACCGCCGTCGACGCTGCGTCGAGAGCTCGAACAGATCGCCGGCGCGCCAGATCTGATGCTCGAGATGGTCGCGCAGGGGCCGTTCCTTCACACGGAGCTGAGCGATGACGTCGGGGTCGTGCGCCTGAGCGTGCGCCGCTGGCAGGGCCGCGGGATCGACGGGGGCGTGATGTTGCAGGCGCTCGGCGATCCAGGTGAGGGGGCGGCCGAGCTGCGGACTCGCGAGCTGGTTGGGGAGAGCGATCGCCTGCGCGAGCTGGCGCGGCGGGTGGTCTTCTCGGCTGAGCCGCCGATGATCGTCGGGCGGGTCCAGCTCTCGGCCGAAGACGCGGCGGCGCTGCGCAGGCGGCCGCGATGAGCGGGTCGGTGCGTCGCGCCGGCGAGGCCGCGATCGTCTCTGCGAGTGTCCTCTGGTGCATGTCTTGTGGTTCAGGTCCCAAAGAACCTGAGAGACGAGCGGTCGAGGATGCGCCGCAGGAGGCGCGATCGGCGCGGGGGTCGGTCGGTGAGATCTGCGCCGGCGAGGCGGTGTCGCCTGATCCGGCGGGGATCCCAGATAACGCGCGCTTGGCTGTGATCGTAGATCTGCGCGATGAGGAGCTTCCGGCGGCGCTTGAGCGGGTCGAGGCGTGGGGGCAGGCGCCTGGCGGGGAGGTGCCGGTGGTCGCCGGGCTCGCGCTCTCCCAGATCGGCTTTCAGCTGCGCCTTGTCCGCGATCTACTCGCTGCGATCGGGATCGCCCCGAGATCGCTGCTGATCGTGCAAGCGCCGGGGGGGGAGCTGGTCTGGAGCTTTCATTGGGTCTGCGACCTCGATGGTCTTCGAGCGCTCTTGGGGGATCGCTGGGGCTTGCGCTCGCGGAGCAGCGTGCTGGGGATGATCGCGGAGGCGGCGGCGCCGGGGTCGTTTGCGTACGATGTGGTGGTGTTGCCGAGTGACCAGATCGCGTTGACGCCGACGGGGACGGGCGCCCGCTTGCTGCGTTGGCTGGCGGGCGCGGAGCCCTCGATCGACGGTAGGCGCGCGGCTGGTCGATTCGGGGAGGTCTTGGCGGAGATCCCGGCTGCGCCGGTGCGGGCGGTGTTGGCCTGGGGCGGCGGGAGCGGGGTTGTGGTCGCCGGAGGGGGGATCCTGCGGATCCGCGCGGATGGAGCGCAGATCGAGGTTCAGGCGGGTGATCTGTGATCTGGTTGGAGCGGCTGCGCGCCTAGCCCATGGCTGCTAGCCTGCGGCGGCGATGAACTCGAACAACGCAAGAGACGCACTCCTGTCGCTCCTCGATCCTGTGCTCGCGACGATCGCCGCGTTGGCGCCCGCAGGGTGCCACACGCCCGCTGAGCGCGCGGCGCTCGCCTCGGCGCTGGACGAGTCTTTCCCCGTCGATGGCGCGGTGGTGACAGCGATCGGGGAGGCGATCGAGCGCGGGATCGCGGAGGGGTGGCTCTGCGATCGAGGTGAGGTCGACGCGCGCTTCTCGCGGCTGGGGAAGGCGAGCGCGGCGAGCCATGGTTTGTCGATCGACGTGGTCCGCCTACGCGGTCCGGGGGCGCGCCATATGCACCCCAAGGGCGAGGTGACGCTTGGTTTCGCCGTCGAAGGCGCTCCGACCTTCGAGGGGCGGCCGCCGGGGTGGGTCTTCATGCCGCCCGGCAGCAGCCATGTGCCTGAGGTGGTCGGCGGGCGGATGAACTTGATCTACTTCTTGCCCGAGGGCGCGGTGTCGTGGGCGGCGACATGAGCGCAGCTTCGCGCGGGCTGGACGGGCGCTCTTGGTTGAGTACGCAAGAGGTTGTCGACGCTGACTTTGTGATACCTTCGCGGCGACTCGAGGAGAAACGAAGACGTGAAGCAGCTCCGTTCGCTGGCAATTCCCCTGCTGATGCTAACTCTCGCCCTTGGGTGCGGGAAGAAGACCCCTGACGGCACGACTCCCCCCGATTCGAGCGGCGGCGCGAGCGGCGGCGCGGTCGAGGGCGGTGGCGATGGTGGTGAGGGCGGCGGCTCCGAGGGCGGCGGCTCCGAGAGCGGCGGCTCCGAGAGCGGTGGCGGCAGCAGCAGCGCGCCCAGCAGCGATCTGCCGGAGGGCTGCACGGGTGCTTCTGAGGTCAGTGGTACGCCGACCGCGCTCTTCGCCGACAAGATGATCCTGCGGCTGCCGAAGAACGTCTCGCTGACCGAGAAGACCCCGTTCCTGTACTACGCGAAGAACCAGGGCTCGACCTGCGACGCCGACGTGGGCATGTTCGTCGGCTACTTCCAGTATGACGCGGCCCGTCCGACCAAGGGCGTGCGTGACGACACGCTCGGGCAGTTCGGCTTCCCCGCCAACGAACTGACCTGGAGCGACGAGACGGAGAAGGGCCCGAATTACATGGGGACCTTCGACATCGGCGCGGGTCCGAAGGGTGAGCCGCCGGTCAAGGGTCTCGTGACCTTTAAAGAGGCGGAGGGGATCCTGTACTTCGCGGTCTACACGGCGCATCCGAACGCGTGGAAGGCCGTGAAGGCGACCTTTGAGGAGTCCGCGAAGAGGATCGTGATCCTTCGCGCCAAGAAGTAGTCGCCCGATGGCGCGGTGGTCGGGCTGACCGCCGCGCCGCTCTGCTTTCTCTTGAGGGGGGATTGAGGACGGTGAACATGCGCAGGCGGTCGCGAGGGCTCCAAGGGTTATCGATCGTCGCGGCGCTGCTGATCGCCGTCGCATGTGACAAGGGACAGGCTGGCGCAGCCGCCCCGAGCGGCGACAGCTCGGGTGGCGGCGGCGGCGGCAGCAGCCAAGGGGGGAGCTCCGGCGAGGCAGGCTCGACGAGCGGGGCTGAGGCGGGTGGTAGCGGCGCAGGCGGTGCGGATGCGGGGCCTCGCTGCGATCCAGCGCTTGAGAGCGAGATCATCGGCTTCTTCGGGATGCGGATGCTCATCAAGCTGCCCCAAGGGGTTGAGTTGATCGAGCAGAACCCGTTCTTCGCGCGGAGCTCGACTGGCGCTCAAGCGAGCTCTTGTGGCTTGCCTGTGACCTTCGCAGGGCTGGGTTTTTTTCGCTCGAGCGCGCCGTTGCCTGAGGTGCGGCGCACGGTGATGCGGATGCGTGGGTTGCCGCCGGAGGTGCTCTCGTTTGAGGGGGAGTCGAACCAGTCGAACCAGCTCAGCGCGACCTTCAATGCGGCCGCCGGCGCGAAGGGGGAGCCGGCCGCGAAGGGGTTGGTGCTGCTGCGGCGGGACCGAGAGTGGGTTTACTGGCTGATCCTGGAGGCGAAGCCCGAGGACTTTGGGCGCCTGGACGGGGTGTTCCGGGCTTCGGCCGCTTCGTTGATGGTGCAGCCGCGCGGGTGAGGCGGTGGCCTTGCTTGCGCCGACTCTTCGGGGTAGAAGGCCAGTCCCTCCGGGTCACCTTTGACCCCATCGTCTAGAGGCCTAGGACTTCGGCCTTTCACGCCGCCAACACGGGTTCGAATCCCGTTGGGGTCGCCCCCGGAGGGGCATTTGGGCCCGTAGCTCAGCCGGTAGAGCGACGGACTTTTAATCCGTTGGTCGGCAGTTCGATCCTGCCCGGGCTCATCGCTGGCGTCGACTTCTACTCGGCGCCAGCGCTCCTTTTTTTTGGGGGCGTCGCGGTCCTCGCGGGGCGAAATTGCGGCGGGCGCGTATAGTCGCGGCGATGGAGCGCTGCGACGTGCTGATCATCGGGGCTGGACCGGCCGGGGCGGCGGCTGGTGTGACGCTGGCCCGTGCTGGCCTGGGTGTCACGATCGTTGATCGTGCGTTCTTTCCCCGGACCAAGACCTGCGGCGATGCGCTGTCCGAGCGCGCCGTCGCGCTACTGCGGGCGCTCGCGGGCGCACGAGCCGAGTCGTTGCCGCGGGCAGAGGTGCGCTCGGCGGCCGCGATCCTGCCTGAGGGGCCGCGGATCGTGCGGCGCTGCTCCGGGGATCCGGGCTGGATCGTGCGGCGCGTGGACTTAGACGCGTGCCTGCGTGACGCCGCAGAGGAGGCCGGCGCGCAGGTGATCGAAGGGGTGAACGTGCGCGAGCTGCTGCGTGAGCGGGGCGTGGTGATCGGCGCCGCGGCAGGGGAGCGGCGCTGGCGGGCCTCGGTGGTGATCGCGGCCGATGGGCCGGCCTCGATCGCTTGGTCGGCGCTCGGGCTCGAGAAGCCGCGCCAGCAGCAGCTCGCGGTCGCGGCGACGACGTACATGCGCGGCGTGACGATGGCGGAGATGGGGTGCTCAGAGCACTACCTCGAGCGGGCGCTGCCGAACGGGTATGGGTGGGTGTTCCCGGCGATCGATGGTTGGAGCAACGTCGGCGTGTACCAGCGGGAAGATAGCTTTCACGCGGGCGGCCGGCGGCTGCGCGAGCTCTTGGCGGAATTCATCGCGCGGCACCCCGAGCGCTTCGCGTCGGCGACCGCTGGTGAGGTGCACGCGTGGCCCCTTCCGCTGCGCCGGACGCCGCGAGCTCCGGCGGGTTGCCCTGGGCTGCTGCTCGCTGGCGACGCGGCCCGTTTGGTCGATCCGCTGAGCGGCGAAGGGATCTGGCAGGCGCTGCGCAGCGGCCAGATCACCGGCGAGGTCGCGGCCGCCTCGCTGGCTCGCGAGGGGCGCGTGGGGGCGGCGGCGCTCGGTCGGCTACGACGGCGAGTGTCGCTGGAGCTGGGGCTCCCATGCTGGCTCAAAGGTCAGGTTCAAGGCGCTATGCGAGTGATCGTCGAGTACGGCCTCGCGCGCCATACAGCGCTCTCGTGGGCGCTCCAACGCGGCTATGGCGGGGCGGTCGAGCCCGAGGAGGAGGTGTTGCGGTGAGGCGCGAGGCTGCTATCGTGCGCGGGTACCTTCCTGTGGGGATATATGCGCACGATCTCGCTCGGACTCGCCTCGTTCACATTCTGGCTCATCGGCTCGGTCGTCGCGGTGGCGGCGCCATCTCCGGCGGGATCGAACGTCGCGCTCAACACTTGCGTCAGCGCGTGCAACCGGGCGAGCCTCAAAGAGGATGATCGTGCGACGTGCAAGCTGGAGTGCCGTTACCTGCACGAGAGCGCGGCGCCGGCGTCGCCACCAGCAGCGCCAGCAGCGACGCCGCCGGTAGCCCCGGCCGGGGCGGCGACGCCGGCGCCGGCAGTGAGCGCGACGAGCTGGAGCCCCGTCGAGATCCAGCGCTGTCAGTCCCGTTGTGACGCGAGCGCCTCGGAGAATGATCGCGCGACCTGCCGACTCCAATGCCAGCGCCTCACGGCTCCATCAGCGCCCAGCGGGCCGCCGCAAGGTGCTGCTGCCTCCTCGCAGCCATCCGGCGCGCCCTATACGCCCACAGGGGTCGCCTCGGCGGGCGGGCCGGTGGTGTATTCGCCGACGCAGGCCGACGCGCAGGCGAGCGCGCAGGCGGTGTACGCGGCGCAGATCGAGCAGCAGCGCGTCTGCGTGAGTGAATGCCAGCGTCAGGCGTTTCGCTCGCCTACCGATCTCGAGACATGCAAGTTGACCTGCCAGAGCTTGGTCGAGGCGCCCAGCGAGCGCGTGTACTTCGATCCGAACGCGGCCGGGGACGCGCGTAGTCGGGTGATCCAGTCCTCGGGCGGGGTTGCAGGCGCTGCGCGCCCGAGCGCGCAAGCGAGCTGGTATGCGCCGTACGAGCAAGGTGCACCGACGTCGTCGCCGGCGATCACGCCGCCGCCTGGGGCGGCGGCAGCGCCCCCAGCCCCCATGAAGCCGGTGCTCACGCCAGAGGCCGCGGCGCGGTGCTCCTCCATCGCCGCCGCGTGTGCGCAGGGTTGTGTGAGCTCTCGCGCGGCTTGTAGCAGCGACTGCGACGCGACCAATAAGCTCGCGACGGATCGGGCGACCTGTCGTCTCCTCTGCGACGGCAATCAAGAGGTCTGTCAGGAGGGCTGTGGGGCGCGGTCGATGAGGTGCAACGCGGGGGAGGGCTAGCGCTCGCGGTCGCGGCGGCGATCGTGTACATGAATTGATGATGGCGAACGACAGTGACTTGAACTCGAGCTTGGTCGGTGCGGATCGGGTGACCCGTCGCGAGGTGATGGCGCTTGGGACAGGTCTGGCGGCCGCGGCGCTGGTCGGCTGCGGCGGCAAGATCGAGGGGATGCGCGAGGTCGAGAGCTCCGGTGGGACGCTACAGCTCGGCTTTCAGGCGCACCCGGAGCTGGCGCGCAGCGGCGGTGAGGTGATCGTCCGAGTCGACGGCAAGGGGAAGCCGATGTTGGTACGACGGGTCAACGACGCCGAGGTGTCGGCGCTGTCGTTGGCGTGTACCCACCTCGGCTGCACGGTGAAGGTGAGCCAGGAGGGGCTGGCCTGCCCTTGCCATGGTTCGCGCTTCTCGGCGGCCGGTGACGTGACGAAGGGGCCGGCGAAGGCGCCGCTTGAGCGCTTCGCGGCGGCGATCGAGGGCGAAGCTGTGATCGTGAAGGTCGGCTAGCCGGAGCTCGATCACTCGGCCGCCGCCAGATCGTGCGGCGGGAGCAAGACGAGCGCGAGGACCTCGCGGATCGAGGTGACGTAGTGAAGGGTGAGATCGGCGAGGGCTCGCTGGGGGATCTCGGGCTCGTCCTTGCGGTTGCGCTCGGGCAGGATGATCTCGCGGATCCCGGCTCGGTGCGCGGCGAGGACCTTCTCGCGGATCCCCCCGACGGGGAGGACGTGGCCGTGCAGGGTGATCTCACCGGTCATCGCGATGTCCGCGCGCGCGAGCTGGCCGGCGAGCGCCGAGACGACGGCGGTGGCGACGGCGATCCCTGCGCTCGGCCCGTCCTTGGCGATCGCTCCGGCGGGGAAGTGGATATGGAGGTCGTTGGTGCGCATGAAGTCGGGGGGGATCCCGAGCTCGTCGCAGCGGCTGCGCACGTAGCTGAGGGCGGTCTGCGCCGATTCCTTCATGATATCGCCGAGCTTGCCGGTGAGGCGGAGTTGCCCGTTCCCGCGATTCACCGAGACCTCGACGGAGAGCAGAGTGCCGCCGGTCGGGGTCCAGCCGAGGCCAGTGACGACGCCTGGGCGAGGATCCTTCTCAGCGTTTTGATCGTGGAAGCGCGGCGGGCCGAGCACACGCAGCAGATCAGCCTCAGAGAGCAGCGGAGGGGTGGGCTTGCCCTCGGCGAGTTGGACGGCGATGTCACGCAGCAGCGAGGCGAGCTCACGCTCGAGGTTGCGTACGCCGGACTCACGGGTGTAGGCGCTCGCGAGCTCGTCGAGGACGTGGTCGGGGATCTCGAGCGCGATCGCCTCGAGGCCGTGCTCACGCCGCTGCTTGGGGATCAGGTGGCGCTGGGCGATGGCGACCTTCTCCTCGCGGGTGTAGCCGGGCAGCTCGATGACCTCCATGCGATCGCGGAGCACGCTCGGGATACCGCTGAGGTCGTTGGCTGTGGCGATGAAGACGGCGTGCGAGAGGTCGTAGTCGACGTTTAAGTAGTGATCCGAGAAGGCGTCGTTCTGCTCAGGATCGAGCGCTTCGAGCAGCGCCGAGGCAGGATCGCCGCGGGTGCTGGGACCTCCGAGCTTGTCGACCTCGTCGAGCACGATCACTGGGTTGCGGGCGCCAGCGCGCTTCATCGCTTGGATAAGGCGGCCGGGCAGGGCGCCGACGTAGGTGCGGCGGTGGCCGCGGATCTCGGCGTCGTCGCGGACCCCGCCGAGGGAGATCCGGATGAAGCGGCGGCCGAGGGTCTCGGCGATGCTGCGCCCGAGCGAGGTCTTGCCGACCCCGGGCGGGCCCGCGAGGCAGAGGATCGGCGCGCGCTTCTCCGGCGCTAACTTGCGGACGCTGAGGTACTCGAGGATCCGCTTCTTCACCCGCTCGAGGCCGTAGTGCTCGGCGTCGAGGAGGCGACGGGCGGCGGCGAGATCGAGGTGATCTGGGGTGTCGGCGCTCGGCCCCCACGGGAGATCGGCGATCCATTCGAGGTAGGTGCGGGCGATCATCGCCTCGCTGCTCTGCTTGTGCATGCGCCGCAAGCGGCTCATCTCTCTGGTGGCAGCGGCGCGGGCGTCGGGCGACAATTCGGCGCGAGTGAGACGCTGCTCGAGATCGGCGAGGGCGCGCTCCTCTTGCTCTCCTTGGGTCTCTCCGAGCTCTTGTTGGATCGCGCGCAGCTTGTGCCGAAGCAGCGCGTCGTGCTCGTGCTTGGAGAGGTGCTCGCGGACCGCGCGATCGAGATCTCGCTTCACTTGGAGGACGTGTGTGCGGTGTGAGACCAGCTCGAGGACCTTCCTTAAGCGCTCGACGACGCCGATCTCGAGGAGCACTTGGGCGCGCTCTTCGTCGTCGAGCTCGACGTGAGAGGCGCAGAGATCAGCGAGGGCGCCTGGGGATCGTTGACCGGCGATGTTCGCGAGGGCTGCGGCGCGCGCCTTGGTCTTCGCTGCGGTCGGCAGGATGAGGTCATGCTTCTTGATGAGGTCGTGCAGGGCGCCGGCGAGGGCGTGGCCGAGGGTGAGATCGCCGAGCGGCTCGTTGATCCGGGTGAAGCGGAGGTCTTGGCGGTTGCGACCGTCGATGATCTCGAGCGGGCTGACACGGGCGATACCGCGTAGCACCGCGGTCAAGCGGCCTGGCATGCCATGGAGGACCTGCGTGATCTCGGCGAGCACGGCTACCGGGTGGAGATCCTCGAGCGAAGGGCGGGGGCCGCCGCCGTCGCGTTGCAGGGCTATGATGACGAGGTTCGTGGTGGGGTCGCGGCGGGCCTTGTCGTGCGCGTGCTTGACCGCGGCGGTAGAGATCGCCGCCTTGCCCAGCTCGAGCGGGGCGGTGGCGCCGGGGAGCACGTGGACGCTGCGTAGAGAGAGGAGGGGGAGGATCCCGGCGGTGATTCCGTAGTCGGGCACGTGAGGGGGCATCGTAGATCGGAACGTGGTGAGCGTCACTGTCAGCGGGCCGTCGCGGAGCGATCGAGGTGCCCGGGGTAGAGGGCTCTGGTACAAGGATGCGGTGAGCTTCATTGCGCGCCCGGAAGATCGCGGATCGCCGCTCGCGTGGCGCTTGGGCGTGCTGTTGCTCGTGGGGGCCTCGGCGCCGCTGGAGCTCGGGCTTGCGCCTCCGCTGCTGCTGCTCTTGTTGTTCGCGGCGCTGAGCGTGCGTCATGAGGCGTGGATCGCGAGGTGGCTGCACGAGGATCCGCGCGGCCTCGCAGGGCTGCCGACCGGGCTACGAGCGGCGATCGTCGGCGCGATCGTGCTGTTAGGGGCGGTCGTCGGGGCGGTCGCCGCTCTCGGCGTAGGAGGGCTGCTGGTCGCGTTCCCAGCGGCGATCCCGGGGCTCGCGGTGATAGGCGCGGCGGCTGCGGCGCTGCCGCGCCTCCGCGGGCGTGGTCGGGCGTTCGGGCTGGTCGTGGCGGTGCTTTCTTTGCCAGCCGCCGCTGCGCTCGGCGCGAGGATCGAGGCGAGCGGGACGCAGGCGCGGGGCTTCGCCACATCCGGGCCGATCTTCGGGGTTCATCCGTTTCAGGCGACGGCGGTGGTGATCGATGGGTACGGGCCCTTCGATCTGCCGATCAATGACTACGTGGAGCCGTCCGGGTGGCGGGGATACGGGCCTGAGGCGCTGGCCGCTGCGCTTGAGATGGCGCTCCATCGGATCGCCGAGCTGCACTTCTCGGAAGATGGTCCAGCGCGCGCGCGCGAGGCGTTCGCGGGGGCGCGGGTCGCTGTCTTCACGAGCCCGGGGATCCGCGAGCGACGCAGCGGCGCCGCAGCGAGCGAGGCTGAGCTGCGGCTACGGATCGACTCAGGAACGACGGGGCAAGGTTCGAGGGTCGAGATCGTCTGTCCAGGCACGCGCAGTGATCCTCGTGGGCTTCAGCCGGACGGCGTGATGGAGCGCATGTGCCCCGATCGCTTCGCAGGCGAGGGGAGCGCCGGGTTGGGTTTAACCGGCCGCTGGACGGGGTACGCCGAGGGGCGCGGGAACGAGCGTATGAGCGCTGCTCGGCTGCTCGGGTGGACGCGCAGCGATGATCTGGCGGGGGCGCGGATCGTCCGTGGGGAGCTGCGAGGGTACGCGCTTTCGGTCCTTTGCCTGCTGGGAGCGCTCGGCTTGTTCGGGCTGCGGCGTCCTGGGGCGTCGGCCTCACTCGAGGCGATCCAAGGGCTCGCGAGCGGGGTCTTGGGCGCCGCGGGGATCCTTGTTGTGGTGGTGGCGGTGTTCGTGGCGCGGCACGTGGCGCTCGACGTGTTCGCGGCGCCGCCGCCCGGCTTTGATGTGTGGTCGATATCGAGTTGGGGCGGGATCTTGGCGCTCGTCGGGATCGGATGGTTGTGGCGGAGCCCGGCGCTGCTCCGATCGCGACCGAGTGAGAGCCCCCACGTGGCGGCGCTCGTCACGGCGGCGGTGGTGATCGTGACGGCCGCAGATCTGCGGCTTACGAGCTGGATTCGGCCTGATCTCTGGGAGCGCCGGGGGCTCGGGATCGGCGCGGACGCCTGGCGGTTGGGCTTCGAGCGCTGGGTAATTGCGGCGGGCGATCTCGTGAACGGCGCGACGGGGACGCCGTTGGCGATCGCGGAGGCGACTGTGGCAGCGAGCCTCGTGGCCGTGCTTGTCGGGCTCATCGGCGGGATCGTGGGCGCTCTGCCTCGTACGGTCTCCAGGGTGATCCCCGGGATCGACGCCCGATGGGCGCTCGTCGCGAGCCTCGCGACGGCAGGAGGGCTGGTCTTTTCGCGGCAAACGCAGGGGGGGGGGCGGCTGCTCGTCCCTTTGTTGGTGTTAGCCTGGGTTATCACGGCAGCGACCGCGGCGGCGGTGACACACGGGCGAGGACGCGTGGTCGCCGCGATGACGCTGTTGGTGAGCGTGGCGGCGCTGATGTTGGCGGTGGGCGAGGTGTGGGCGGAGGGGCCCGGTCTGCCCGTCCTAGCGGGTCTTTTGGTGTTGATCTTCGGGCTCGGGATCCTTTGTCTGGGGTCGCTTCGGCCCGCGAGGCCGTGAGCGAGGGCGCCTCGTGCCCAGTTGAGCGAGCGGGTGTGGGTCGCTATCATGCCGCGACCTAGCGAGCCCTCATGCCCCGACGCCTAGCCCCGTACCGCCCCGCTGCTCCTCTCAACGTCATCCGCGCCGCGCTCTCTGGGGTCCTCTGCGCTGCCGTCGTCGCCGCGCCGCTGCCGGCGAGCGCAGCGAGCGCGAACGTCGAGGCGGCAGCGCCGACGGCGAGCGGGACGATCGGCTTGATGCGCTTCGACGGTGACGCCGCGGTCGCGTCGGATCTGCGCTCGTACGTCCAGTCAGAGCTAGAGGCGGCGGGCTACACGATCAAGGGCGTCGCGCTCGATATGCCGAGCGCCGCGAAGAAGGTGAAGTGTCGGGAGGTCAACGACGACTGCCTCGCGAAGATCGCCGCTTGGCTGGCCAAGGGCAAGGACGCGATGCCCTATGACTACCTGGTCTATGGGACAGCAGCGCCGGCGGACTCGGGCAAGATCGCCACCGTGGTCGTCTATGACCTCGCGAAGAAGGCGAAGGTGACGGAGCTGCGCGCGACCTTCACGACCGACGATTACATCCTCCCGGTGGTGCTGCCGCGGGCGATGGCGCGGGCGATCCAGGACGCGAAGAGCGCGCCAGCCCCGATCACCCCGGATGAGGAGAAGATCCTGGCAGAGCTCGACGAGGGCCCGGGAAAGACGCCAGAGGAGCTCCGGGCGGAGCAGCGCGCGATCGCGGAGGCGCAGGCTGCGGTCGATCAGTCGCCGACCGACGCGTTCGACACCAGCGGCGTCAAAGCGGATCTGAAGGCCGACTTCGACAAGTTCTGCCGCAATGAGAAGCGGCGCAAGCGCGCGTCGAAGGAAGAGCCCCCGGATCTGCGTCCGAACTGCAAGCTGGGGCCTTTTTGGGGCTACTGGCAGAATCGGGCTTGGGTCGCCCTCGGGCTGACCGGCGCGGGAGCGCTCGCGACGCTCGGGCTCTACGGGCTCGGACTCGGCGCGCGCGGGCCCTACAAGGAAGCTGTGGATGTGCTTGAGAGCTCCGGCCTCTCGAACACGGACCCGCTGCAGAGCGTCGAGTACACCGCGTTGGCGTCGGACGTCGCGGCGAAGGGCGCGTCGATGCGTCGCCTCCTGGTCGGCGGTGACATCGCGCTTGGCGCGACGGTGCTGCTCGCGGGGGTGCTGGCGGTGATCATTTACCAGGACCGCACCGACGCAAAGCGCTTCATCCGAACTGAGAAGAGCTTGCGCGCCATCTCGAAGATCCAAGACGTGCAAGTCGGACCGATCCTCGGCGCCGGAGTGCAGGGCGCTGGCCTCGGCTTCCGTTTCTGAGTCTCGGCGATTGAACGAAGAGAAGACGAAGAGGAGGCGGTGGTCCAGCCACCGCCTCTTCTTCATCGTCTCTTCGCGTCGCAGCGGGAGCGCGGCTTACAGACGGTTGGTGACGAAGGCCGCCAGCTTGCTCTTCGCGCCCGGGTTGCCGACCATCTTGTCGACGACCTTGCCATCCTTGAAGAGGAGCAGGGTGGGGATGCTCTGGACACCATAACGGGTCGCGACGTCAGGGTGATGGTCGATGTCGACTTTGGCGATCTTTAGGCGCCCGTCGAACTCGTCCGCGAGGGCGTCGAGATGAGGGGCGATCGCTCGGCAGGGGCCGCACCAGGTCGCCCAGAAGTCGACGAGCACGGGGGTGCTGGCGCCGAGGACGTCGCGGTCGAAGTCATTGTCAGTGGTGTGGATGATCTTTGGAGATGCCATCGCGTCTGCTCTCTCACGGGTGACAGGGCCGGCGCGCTAGCGCTTGGGCCGCTGGTGGGCTGAGAGCATGGGTCCATCTCAGGGCGCAGGCAAGGCGTTGTCTTGGGGCTGCCCGGGGGGCTAAGATCACATCGCCTCATGCCTCGCCTGTTTATCGCCCAGTCCCTCGTCGATGTTTGGATCTCGACCGGCCAGGCGCAGCTCATGCGTGACATCCTGCGGATCGGCGGGGCCGGGTCCTCGACGGATCTTTTTATCAATCCGGCCGTGTTCTTCGACCGTGTCGATGGGGCTGAAGGCGATCCGATCGATGTCGTCGGTCGCGTGAAGACCTCGCAGGAGCTGGCGCAGATCGGCGCGGAGCACTACGAGACCTCCGTGCTGGTGGGAGACTCGGCTTATACGGTGATCCCGGGGATCGTCGCCGCGCCAGTCGATGCGCGGGGCGCCGAGATAAGGCTCGACACGATGAGCTGGGGGCGTCTCCTGCGCTCGCTCGAGAGGATCGCTGCGAGCTGAGATGTTGAGCGAGAGCGGCGATCGATCTTGACGCCTGCTACCCTCGCCGAGCGCCTGTATGTACGTGCTCTTTATCCTCGCAGCGCTCGCCTACGCCGCCTCCTCGGTCGCGTTCGGGATCGAGCGTGAGGACGATGACCGGCTGCGGCGCGCCGGCCGGATCTGCTTAGCGGTCGCGGGGATCGTGCACTTTCTTTTCATCGGGGCGCAGAGCGCTGTGGGGGCGCACCCATTTCAGTCGGTGTTCCGGGTGGCTAGCTTCGGCGCGATGTTGACCGTCGCGGGCCTCTTTGTCGTCTCGCGTGGTCGGCCGATGCCGGCGATCGGCGCCCTGGTCGCGCCGCTCGGGTTGATCGGGCTGGTGCTCGGGGTCGTCTTCGGTGGGGTCGCGATCGAGCGGGCGCCGGCCTCGCCGACGCTCGCTCGACTACACATCAGCTTGGCGACCGCAGGGCTCGCGGGGTTCATCTTGGCCGCGGGGGCCGCCGCGAGCTACTTAGCGATGGAGCGGCGCCTGCGGAGCCGACGCTTCAAACCACGCCCAGGGGCGATCTCGCTCGCCGCGCTCGATCGGCTGCACCACCGCGTGATGATCGTCGTCACGCCGATCTTCACGATGGCGATCGTCACCGGTGTGCTGTGGATCGTGCGCGCGGGCGAGCTCGCGACCTTTCGCGAGCGCTGGTTCGAGCTGCTGATCGCTGGCGTCGCGTGGTTGGCCGCGGTCGCGCTGCTGGGGCTCCGCGCGGCGCTGGGGCTGCGCGGCCGGCGAGCCGCGTCGCTCACCTTGATCGCCTTCGGTTGTACTCTCGCGATCCTCGTCTTCTATGGGGTGCGCGCGTGAGTGAGCTGGTCGCTGCCGGTGTGAGCCATAAGACAGCGCCGGTCGAGCTGCGCGAGCGGCTGGCGGCCGCGCCCGAGGAGGTGATGCGCGCCTTGTCCGCGCTGCGCGCAGAGGTCGGGCTGCAAGAGGTCATGCTGGTGTCGACGTGCAATCGGGTCGAGATCTACGGGGTCTCCGCGGAGGGGCTGCGCGCCGGGGAGCGCGCGCTCGGTATGCTCGCGGCGGCGCGAGGGATCGATCCTGCGTCGCTCACCGGGCACACGTTTATCCGCGCCGGTCGTGAGGCGGCCAGCCACATCTGTCGGGTCGCGGCGAGCCTCGAGAGCATGGTCGTGGGTGAGCCACAGATCCTCGGGCAAGTGAAGGACGCCTACGATCTGGCGCGAGGGCAAGGGACGATCGGGGCGATCCTCGATCGTTGCTTGACGACCGCCTTCCGGGCGGCAAAACGCGTGCGCACCGAGACGGCGATCGCTCGCGGCGCGGCCAGCGTGCCTTCAGTCGCTGTGGAGCTGGCGCGCAGCATCTTCGGCGAGCTCCGCGAGTGCGCGGTGCTCTTGGTCGGCGCCGGGGAGATGGCGCAGCAGGCAGGCGTGCACCTCAAGGCCGCAGGGGTCGCGCGGCTGACCGTGGTGAACCGGGGTGAGGCGCGCGGGCAAGCGCTCGCGACGGAGCTGGGGGCGCATTGCGCTGGCTGGGACGATCTGGCCGAGCAGCTACTTCGCGCCGATATCGTGATCACCAGCACCGGATCGCCGCAGCCGGTGATCACCCGGGCGCTGCTGAAGCAGGTGATGAAGGGCCGCCGCGGCGCGCCGATCTTCTTGGTCGACATCGCGGTGCCGCGGGATGTCGAACCCGAGGTGACCAAGCTCGACCAAGTCTTCCTCTACAACATCGACGATCTGCAGGGGATCGTGGATGACAACCTTCGGTCGCGGGCGAGCGAGGCCGAGCGCGCCGACGCGCTGGTCGATCAAGAGGTCGCAGAGCTGATCTCATGGCAGCGATCGCGGGCGGTAGGGCCGGTGATCCAGCGCCTTCATCAGCAGGCTCGGCAGATCGCCGTGACGGAGCTCGAGCGAGCGCGCGGGCGGCTGCGTGATCTCAGCCCCGAGCAGCACAAGGCGGTCGAGGCGCTCGCCCACGGAATCGTGCAGAAGCTGCTGCACCGCCCGATCACGGCGCTGCGCGGCGCCGCGGGCAGCGGGGATGAGGGGCCGGCGGCCTTGGGTCTCGCGGACGCCGCGTGCGCGCTCTTTCAGCTCGATCTGGAGGAGACACGGGCCATGGTCGAGGAGGAGCCGGTGGCGGCTCCATTGCCGACCACCCGGCCGATCCGCTGAGCGCTCGCCAGGTCGCGACGAGTGGGGCATGTTCCGAGCATGCGCGCAGCACCCCGTGATCTCGGCTCCCCCAACGCGCCGCTGCGGATCGGCACCCGCGGCTCAGAGCTCGCGCTCTGGCAGGCTCACCACGTCCGCGATCGTCTGCGCGCGGCTTGGGGGGAGGCGCTGGCGATCGAGCTGGTGATCATCAGTACAGAGGGAGATCGGATCCAGGATCGCCCGCTGTACCTGATCGGCGGCAAGGGGCTCTTCGTCAACGCGATCGAGGCGGAGATGGTCGCGGGTGCGATCGATCTGGCGGTGCACAGCATGAAGGACCTGCCGGGTCGCCTCGCCGACGGGCTCGTGATCGCGTGCACGCCGGCGCGCGAAGATCCGCGAGACGCGTTGGTGTTTAACGGGCGACTCACGGAGGGCGAGCGCTCGTTGGTGTCGCTGCCGATCGGGGCGCGGGTCGGTACGACGAGCCTGCGTCGGGCGGCGCTGCTGCGGCGCCGCCGACCGGACCTGAAGATCGAGCCCTTGCGAGGCAATGTGCCGACGCGGCTGCGCAAGCTGGAGGAGGAGGGGCTCGACGCCGTGGTGCTGGCGGCGGCAGGCCTGCGCCGCCTCGGCCTGCTGCCTGCAGGCGCTGAGCTGCTCGATCCCGATGGTTTCTGCCCAGCGGCAGGGCAGGGGATCTTGGCGCTCCAGAGCCGTGACGATGACGCGCGGGTGCGTGAGTTGCTGGCGCCGCTCAACGATCCGGCGGCGAGCGTCGCCGCGGCGGCTGAGCGCTCATTCTTGGCCCGCTTGGACGGGGGCTGTCAGGTGCCCATGGCCTGCCACGCGGTGATCGAGGGCGACGATGTGATCGTGCGCGGGGTGATCTGCGATCCGAGCGGGAGGCCCTTCTTCTCGGCGAGCTCGGTCGGTGAGCGCGGCAGGGCGGCGGCGCTCGGGCTCGAGCTGGCGGAGACGCTGCTGCGGATGGGCGCCGCGGAGGTGCTGGGGCGCTTCGTCCACGCGCGTTAGGTGATCGCGCACTTTAGGCCGGCCTCGGGGCCAAGGGGGTATGATCGCGCCCGTCCATGGTTCGCCGCGCGTTCTCGTCCATTCTCGCCCCGCCCTCCCTCTTCACGCTCGCGCTCACGCTCGCCTGCGCAGGCCGTGGATCGGAGCGCTCGTCGCCACACCCAGTCCTGGCTCATGAGCCAGGTATCAAGCCCGCCGAAGGCGTCGCCAGCGATCCGCCGAAGTGGGACGTCGCGCGGCCCCCTGGGGTCGACGGCGAGCTCGGCGAGGACGTCGCGATCGACGTCCGCGAGGGGACGTGGATGAGCGTCGACGTGAGCCCGGACGGCCGCGCGATCGTCTTCGATCTTCTGGGAGATATTTATGCGATCCCAGCAGAGGGCGGTGAGGCGCGTCCGCTGACCGAGGGGATCGCGTGGGACATGCAGCCGCGCTTCAGCCCCGACGGGAGGTACATCGCGTTCACCTCCGATCGCGGCGGCGGCGACAATGTCTGGGTGATGCTCGCTGATGGCGCTGATCCGCGCCCGATCACGCAGGAGAGCTTCCGCCTGGTGAATAGCCCGGTGTGGTCGCCGGACGGCCAGACGATCGCCGCCCGGAAGCACTTCACGAAGCGACGCAGCCTCGGATCGGGCGAGATCTGGCTCTACCACGTCGCCGGCGGCAAGGGCCTCCAGATGACCGAGAAGCCGAACGATCAGAAGGACGTCGGCGAGCCGGCGTTCTCTCCCGACGGGCGTTATGTCTACTACAGCCACGACGTGACGCCCGGCGCGACCTTCGAGTACAACAAGGACCCGCATGCTGGGATCTACGCGATCTCTCGCCTCGATCGGGTCGACGGTCGGATCTCAGACCTGACTGGAGGGCCAGGTGGTGCTATCCGGCCGACGCCCTCGCGCGACGGTCGTCGCCTCGCCTTCGTCCGACGGATCGGCGCTCGCTCGGTGTTGATGATCCGCACCCTCGAGTCGGGGGTCGAGCGCCCCATCTACGACGGGCTCGATCGTGACATGCAGGAGGCGTGGGCGATCCACGGCGTGTACCCGGCGCTGGCGTGGACGCCGGATGATCGCGCGCTGATCGCTTGGGCCGGCGGCAAATTGTGGAGGATCGACGCGAGCAGCGGGGCCGCCGCGGAGATCCCGTTCCACGTGACCGGTAAGCGGCGGATCGCGAGGGCGCTGCGACGGCATGTGGAGGTCGCGCCGCGCGAGATCGACGTGAAGATGCTCCGCTGGGTGACGGTCGCCCCAGACGGCGGCAGCGCGGTCTTCCAGGCGCTCGGTCACCTGTACATCAAGACATTGCCCGATGGTAAGGTTCGTAGGGTCAGCCGTGACGACGACGTCTTTGAGATGTACCCCTCGTTCTCGCGGGACGGGCGCTCGCTCGTCTATGTGAGCTGGAGCGACGACATGCTCGGGAGCGTGCAGGTCATCCCGGTGAAGGGGGGGAAGGCGCGATCGATCACGCGGGATCCGGGGCACTACGTCGAGCCGGTGTTCTCGCCCGACGGCAAGAGCGTGGTTTACCGGAAGATCCGCGGCGGTTACACCCGCACCCCAGCGTGGTCGGCCGAGCCGGGGATCTACGCGACGCCGAGCTCTGGGAAGGGAGCGCCGCGGTTGGTCAGCCGCGAGGGCGAGCAGCCGCACTTCGGCGCCGACGACGACCGGGTCTTCTTCGTCGCCTCGCAGAGCGATAAAGATCGCGATCGAGTGGTCCTGCAGAGCGTGACGCTCGGCGGCGCGGAGGTGATCACGCACGCGAGCTCGGAGTCGGCGGTGGAGATGCGGGTGTCGCCCGATGGGCAGTGGCTAGCCTTCGTCGAGGGGTTTCACGCCTACCTCGCGCCGCTACCGCGGACTGGGCGGCCGATCGAGATCGGGCCGAAGGCGGAGTCGCTGCCCGTCGCGCGGGTGAGCCGTGACGCTGGTGAGTTCGTGCATTGGTCGGCGGACAGCCGCCGGCTTCATTGGTCGCTGGGGCCGCAGCTCTTCACGCGCGAGCTGAAGGAGGCGTTCGCCTCGCTGTCAGGGGCGGCGTCGCCGCTCCCCGAGCCGCCCGCGGTCGGCGTGCCGCTGGGATTTCGCGCGCCGGCGTCGACCCCGAGCGGGATGCGCGCGATCGTCGGCGCGAAGATCGTGACAATGCGCGGCGATGAGGTGATCGAGGACGGCACGGTGCTCATCGATGGCGAGCGGATCGCCGCGGTCGGACCCCGCGCCGCGGTCAGCGTGCCCGCAGGCGCACAGACGATCGATGGCGCGGGCATGACAGTGATCCCAGGGCTGGTGGATGTGCACGCGCATGGTCCCGTGGGTGAAGACGGGATCATCCCGCAGCGTAACTGGCACCACTACGCGACGCTCGCGTTCGGGGTGACGACCACGCACGACCCTTCCAACGATACAGACACGATCTTCGCCGCCGCTGAGATGGCGCGGGCGGGCCTGATCGTCGCGCCCCGCTTGTTCTCGACGGGCACGATCCTGTACGGGGCGAAGGCGCCGTTCACGGCTGAGATCGACTCCCTCGACGACGCCAGGCGCCACCTCCGTCGCCTGCAGGCGGTCGGTGCGTTCTCGGTGAAGAGCTACAACCAGCCGCGGCGTGAGCAGCGACAGCAGGTGATCGCGGCGGCGCGCGAGCTGGGCATGATGGTCGTGCCGGAAGGAGGGTCGCTCTTCCAACACAACATGACCATGGTGGTCGACGGGCATACGGGCGTCGAGCACTCGATCCCAGTCGCTCGCGCCTACCAAGATGTCTTGCAGCTCTGGGGGCGCACAGGGGTCGGTTACACGCCGACCCTGGGTGTCGCCTACGGCGGCCTCACCGGCGAGTCCTATTGGTACGCGGAGGGGGAGGTCTGGCGGCACGAGCGCCTTCGTGCCTTCGTACCGCGCTCGTTGCTCGAGGCGCGCGCTCGTCGTCGGACCAGCGCCGCGGCTGATGACTGGAATCACTTCACCGCGGCCCGCTTCGCCAAGCAGCTCCTCGACGCCGGCGGCAAGGTGCAGATCGGCGCGCACGGCCAGCGTGAAGGTTTGGCCGCGCATTGGGAGCTCTGGATGTTGGTCCAGGGCGGGATGAGCTCGCATGAGGCGCTGCGCGCTGCGACGCTGCATGGCGCGGAGTACCTGGGCCTCGATCGTGATATCGGCTCGATCGCTCCGGGCAAGCTCGCGGACCTCGCGATCATTGCCGGTGATCCGCTCGCAGAGATCCGGCAGAGCGAGCGCGTCCGTTACACGGTGCTCGGCGGCCGAGTCTACGACGCGGCGACGATGGCGGAGATCAGCCCGAACCAACGCCGTCGCTCGCCGTTCTTCTGGGAGGCGAACCAGAACATGCCGCTAGGCCCGATACCGGGAGAAGCTCGCTGCCACGGCCATGGTGAGTTGTAGATACACTGGTGAATAATGTGTATATAAGAACACGTATTATTCACGTTCGTGGTTCAGGACGAACCATGCTAGTGGCCCTGGCATGGCAGAATTCGTCCACTTGGAGCTGTACGCCAACGACGAGCGGATCGAGGGGGAGTCGACGCAGACGAGCCTCGGGCGCGAAGGAACGATCGAGTGCTTCAACCTCGATCACCGGATCCGCTCCGCGATCGATCCGGTCACGGGGCGAGCCGCAGGCCGTCGGGTCTACGAGGAGTTCAAGGTCCACAAGCGCCTCGACTCGTCGACGCCGCTGATCATCCGCGCCCTCTGCAACAATGAGGAGATCCGAGGGATCTTCCGCTTCTATCGGCCACATCGCGACGGCGATGGGACGACGGAGCACTTCTTCACGGTCGAGCTCAGCGAGGGGCGCCTCTCCACCTACCGACTGGTCTCGCCGGACGCGCGCGATCGCGACAACAACGATCCGCCGATGGAAGAGGTGGGCTTCATCTTCCACAACATCCGCTGGTGTGATGAGGCGAACCACAAGGAGCACGCCGACTCGTGGAAGGAGGGCGGCGTCCGCTGAGGCGGTGCGTCGCGGCGCGGATGTCGGGAGGGCTGCTGGCGCGGGTCTGTGCGGGTGGGGTCGGCGCTGCTGGAGAGGATCCGGCGGCGTCGATCGCCGAGCACCTCTGTGTGCTCCTGCGCGCGCGCCAGGGGTCGTCGCCGGCGAGCCCGGGATTTGGCCTCGAGGACATCACCGACGCGATCCACAGCTATCCAGCCGGTGCGGCGCAGATCGGTGCCCGGATCCGATCCGCGATCGAGGCCTTTGAGCCGCGCCTCGCCGACGGTGTCGCCGTCGATCTGCTCGTCGATCATGACGCGCCCCTGCACCTCAATTATCGCGTGATGGCGCGGCTCGCCGAGGATCGCCGGCGCTTGCTCGTGTTTCGCGCCGATGTCGCGCCGAGCGGCGAGATCACCGTCGAGCTGGAGTGACAGGCCGCTGTGTTCGCCAAGTACTACGCGAGCGAGCTGGCGTTCTTGCGGGAGCGAGGCCCAGAGCTGGCGGCGGGGCCGCTGCGGCCGTTGATGCGTCAGCTCCTGAGCCGCGGCGGTGATCCTGACGTCGAGCGCTTGGTTGAGTCCTTCGCGTTCCTCACCGCGCGCTTGCGTGAGCGCATCGATCATGGCGCGCCTGAGGTCATCGACGCGCTCGCCGAGATGGTGGCGCCTCACCTTCAGAGGACGATCCCGGCGACCTCCATCGTCGAATTCTCGCCGAACATCCAGGCGCTACGCGGTCCGCAGGTGATACCGCGCGGACGGACGGTCGAGGCCTATAGCCCCAGCGGCGCGCTGTGTCGGTTTCAGAGCTGCTATGAGGTCGAGCTGCTGCCGATCGAGATCGTGGACGTCGTCGCCTCTGCCGCCGGAGCAGGAGCGCAGACGTTGACGATCCGCTTGCGGGTCACGGCGATCGGCAGGGCCTTGCTCGCGCAGCCGCGGGCGCTCCGCTTCTTCATCGCCGCCGAGCCTGCGTTGGCGTCGACGCTGCGGTTCCTTGTGCTCACTCGCTGCCGTGGCGTCGAGGTGCGCGTGCTCGGTAGCGACGGTGTGGTGGTCGCGCGCAGCGAGCGCTCGGCGGCGACGATCTGCGCCGTTGGGCTCGATGAGCCGCTGATCCCCTGGCCGGAGCTCGCGCCGCAGGGGCTGCGGCTCCTGCACGAGCTGATCGCGGCCCCGGACAAGGCGATGTTCTTCGAGCTGGCAGGGCCGCTGATCGGCGACGCGCGCGGCGAGCTGGTCGAGCTGTGTCTCCACCTCGATGGCGACTTGGCGCTTCCCGGCGAGGTGAGCTCGACGACGCTGCGGCTCCACTGCTCGCCCGTGGTGAACCTCTTCGAGGCGACCGCGGAGCCGATCCTGGCTGATGCTCTGCGGGCGGAGCATCTGCTGCGGGTCAGCGGCGAGCGGCCTGGTCACGCAGAGATTTACGCGATCACTGCCGTGAAGGGGAGCCGCGGCGGTCGCCCTGCCGATCGCGTATATCGGCCGTTCTACGGCGATGGACAGGCGGACCCGGGGCCGTCGGACTACTATTCGCTCCGCCGCGCGCGCTCGCCGATCGACGGCGGCGTCGACACGTACCTGACTCTTGGGCCATCCGTCGCTGAGGGCGAGGTGATCCACGTCGACGCGCTCGCGCACAACCGCCTGCACGCGGCGGAGCTCGGTCAGGGCGCGATCGCCCGTGAGCCGCGGAGCGGCGCGCTTCGTCTGCGCAATATCACGCCGGTGACGCCGCCGGTGCCGACCCCCCTGGACGGAGCGCTGAGCTGGCGCTTGTTGGCGCACCTGAGCCTCGGCCACGTGGGCTTGGCCGACGCGGGCAACCTGCGCCGCTTGCTCTCAGTGCACGACTATCAGGCAGGCACGCCGCGGTCGATCGCCGTGAAGATCGCCGGGATCCGTGGGGTGACGACCGCTCACGTCACGCGAGTCGTCGATGGAGCCCCGCTTCGTGGCCTTCAGACGACCGTGCGGGTCGAGGAGTCGGCCTTTCTCGGGATCGGCGAGGCGCAGCTCTTCTTGACCGCGATCGCCCGGATCTTCGCCGATCGTTTGGGTTTCAACACCTTCCACGAGCTGGTCGCGCGGCTCGTGCCCTCGGAGATCGAGCTGCGATGGCCAGCGTTGACCGGGATGCTCGCGCCGCTGTGAGCCTGCTGCGCCGCGCCATCGCGCGGCCTGGTCGCGCGAGCTTGCTCTCGCTCGTCGATCGCCTCACGCGGAGCGGCCATCGGATCCGTCTGCGCCACGATCATGGGCTCGGCTTTCGCGCGGCTGAAGTGAGCGCGGTGCGCGTGATGGCGCGCGAGGAGGGGGCGGCTCCAGGACCCGCCGACGTCGAGATCACCGCGACGATCCTCGGGGTCAGCGGCGCCAATGGGCCTGCGCCGCTGTATCTGCGCGAGCTCCTTGCAGAGGCGTCTGACGTGGGGGAGCTGCGCCGCGAGCTGCTCGACCTCTTTCATCATCGCCTCTACACGCTGCTCATCGAGGGGATCACGCGGTTGACCCCGCAGCGCAGCGCGGGGCTCGCGGAGGATCCTTGGCCCGCGGGGATCGCGGCGTGGTTAGGACTGGGTGAGCTGAACCTCCGCGCGCTGTCGCCGATGGCGCTCGTGCGTGTCGCGCCGCTGCTGGTGGCCCGGGAGCGGGGTCCGTCGGCGCTCTCGCGCGGCCTACGGCGTCTCCTCGAGGGGCTGCTCGGCGGCGCAGCGCTGACGATCGAGGAGCGAGTCGGCGGTTGGTCCCCGATCCAAGAGGGCGGGCAGATGCGCCTCGGATCGCCGTCGACGACGCAACTGGGCGGGAGTACGACGATCGGCGGATGGTGCCGAGATCCGGCGGCGGTCGTGCGGATTCGAATCGGCCCGCTCCCCGCGGAGAGGTTGCCCGCCGCGCGCCCCGGCGGCGAGCTGCACGACGCGCTCTGCGACGCGTTGATGCTGCTCAACCGCGATGTCGTCGAGTTCCAGCTCGTGGTCGAGCTGATCGGCGCGATCAGCCCGTCGCTCGGGGGGGCCCGCCTCGGCGCCGATTATCGGCTCACCGCGCCGGATCAAGGCGCTCGCGAGCTCTGCTTCCCGCTCGTTGTCAGCTCGGTCGCATCATGATGATCGAGATCGCGGTCTTTAATTCCCACACCGGCGAGACTCTGGCGCGCCGATTCACCCGCTCGCCGGTGCAGATCGGCCGTGATCCGAGCGCCGATTTGTGTATCACCCACGCTTGCGTCTCCAATCACCACGCCCAGGTCTCCTTCACCGACGAGCGCGCAGAGCTGGTCGATCTCGGATCGACCAACGGCACCCTCTATGCTGGTCGGCGGCTGCCGCCGCGGCGCCCGCTGGCGATCCCCGAGGAGGCGATAGTCACCATCGGCCCGATCGAGCTGCAGATCCGGCACTGCACGGCGACGGCTGAGGAGGTCCACTTGCTCGCGGAGATCCACGCGGCGATGCGCCGGCTCCGGCCGCTCTACGCCGACCTCGTCGCCGCGCAGACGCGCTTTAACGTCGCTCGGGCCGCGGCGCTCGACGGCATCTCCGCCGAGAATCGTGGCCTCGCGGCGGCGATGTTCGATCGAGAGTTTACCAGTCGGGGTGTCTCTTGAGACATATTTTGCGACGTACGAGCGAGGCGTCGTTGCTGGCCGCGATCCTCGGGGCGTTCGCGTGCAAGGCGCGGGGGCCGGCGCCTGTGTGCGCGATACAGGTCAGCGACGCGCGGGAGCGGGAGGAGGCGGACGAGATCCGCGGCGAGTCTCTGCTGCAAGAGCTGATCGAGGGCTTCGATCTCGGGACCGGTCGACCACCGGCGGAGCTCCGCGACTGTCGTGGCCGGCGGGTCGAGGCGCCGCGCAGCGGCTGTGACGGCGCCGCGGAGATGACCGAGCGGCGGCCTACGCGACCGCTCGACAAGGGTGATCTGGTGATCAGCGGCCGCGATGGCAATGAGTTCCTTTTTTGGGCGCAGGGGGAGCTCTACGTCGACGGTAGCGCGCTCGGGCCCGCTGGCTACGCGCGCTGGAACCAGCGCGGCTTCTTGGTCTTTGAGGTGGGGGCTCTACATGGGCCCGCCAGCCACGCTCGCTTGCGTCGTGAGCCGCTCGACGGTCACCACGTGCTCGTCGTCGAGGGCGACGCCTGCCCGGGCGAGGAGGCGAGCTGCGTGCGAGTGGTCGGCTTGGTCCCGATCGTCGACGGTCAATTCGTTGACGCGCCGATGCGGCTGCGTGGCGGCGGTTGCGGGGGCCGCGCGACCTTCCCGCTGATTCAGGAGCACGAGGTGACGCTCCCGGACGGCCGGCGCCGGCGCTTCCGTCTCCAGCGAAGCGTCGCGGTGAAGGGCGGCGACGCGTTGGTCTTTGAAGAGGCCGTCGCGACCGACTTTGATCCGAAGCAGCCCGGATCCCCCGGCGTCGAGCATCGTCGCGCGAGCAAGGAGCGGCGACTCAGGCTCGATCAGCAGGGCCTCATCATTGATCCCGGGATCTGGGAGGATCTCCTGGAGATCGCCGGGTCGGTGCGCCCGAGCGAGCGTGGATGAAGCGATGAACGACCTCGTATCCGGCCTATTTGAAGCCACGAGCCTTCTCGACGTCCCGGCGCTCGCGCTTCTTCGCGTCGCGTTTGACGTCGAGGTGGACCGGCAGGCCGCGGCGCCGCCGCTTCGCCATATAGATGTGGTTGGCCTCCCCGAGCGCTTTGGCCTTGGCCAGCTTCATGACGTTTCGACGCCGCTCGTTGCGCCGGAAGACGACCGGCTCTTTGTAGCCCTCGCGCGCTGGCAAGGCGACCAGCTTGTAGCGAGAGTCTTCAGTGCGAACGAAGCCGAGCGCGCAGCTCGGATCTCGGCAGGTCGCGCTGTCGAAGGAGACCCACAGCAGCGGCATGCCGTTGCGCTCGCCGACGCCGACGATCTTGCCGGCGTCGCGGCGCTCAATCGCCGCGAGCTTCATCGTGACGTCGATCCGCTCCTTGATCACACGATCGACCTCGAAGGTGCCTGTCACGTCCTCGGGATCCCAGCGGACGATCACCTTGCGATGTACGAAGACCCGCAGCGGGTCGGTCGACCCCACGCGCCGCTCTACGCGCTCCAGCTCGGCGGGCGTCAACCGAACCCGCCGCGCGCAGCCGCCGAGCACCAGCGACGCGAGCGCCGAGAGCAGCAGGACGAGGACGGGCAGGGGAGGGTTTCGGGGCATAAGAGCGGCGGCGAGCGGGTCGCCACCTTGGCGCGATCACGCGCGCTCGTCAACCGCCTCTTCGATGAGCTTCCGTATACGAGGTGAAGATTGCTTCAGGTCACGATTCATCACCCTGATGGCGGAGCAGAGCGCCTTAGCTTCACAAAGCCGGAGGTGCTGATCGGCCGGCGTGTCGACAACGATATCGTGCTCGCGAGCCCTGACGTGTCGAGCGCGCACGCGTGTCTGCGTCGCGATGAGGCCGGCGTGTGTCTCATCGATCTCGCCTCGACCAACGGATCGTTCGTCAACGGCCGGAAGATTCAGCTCTCAGCGCCGCTGCTCCCGGCCGACGAGATCAAGATCGCCGGATTTCGCATCCAGATCGGCGACCCCGAGCGCGCCGCGGTGGTCACCGCACCGACGGTCGCTCCTGCGTCCACGATCCCGCACGTCGCAGCGCAGCCGCCCGCGCCGGCGCTCTCGACGTGGGACACCGATCTTCCGCCGCTCATCGGTCAGGATCTCGCGGAGGCGCCGGCGCTCGCGACGTTGAGGGCAGATCACGATCTGCCGCCGCTGGTCGCGCCGCGTAGGTTGATGCCCGCCCAGCCGTCGGCGCCCCCTGTGGCCTTGGCGACGTCGGCGAGCGGCCAAACGCTCGCCCAACGCTGGCGAACAGGCGACGTGCGAGCGCTCCTGATCGATCCTGACGGGTTGATCATCACGACGTATGGCGGAGGGTCTCTGCGGCTACCTCCGCCCGCCGCGGAGGAGGTGGCTGCGCTCCTTGGCGAGCTCGCGCCGGGGCTCGCCCAGGGGCGTGCGGGTGCTCCTGCGTGGCTCGAGCATGGGCTCGCCGATGGATCCGTGCTGCGCGTCGCTAGCGCGCATGGCTGCGTCTCGTTGCGACGCCCGCCGCCGCCGCGTCTCCGCGCGCTCACCCCTGAGCATCACTCGACCCTGCTCGCGGGTCTACGACGCCGCGCTGTCATTGCGGTCGCGGCCCCTGGCGATCTCCGGGCGGCGCTGCTGCAAGAGATCGGTTCGGCGATGATGGAGCCCGGTGCGCTGATCCGCCTCGCTCTCGAGCCGGTGCAGCCGACTGCCTCAGCGTTGATCTTCGATCCGCCGGCTTTCGCAGCGGCGGCGGCGGTGCGCCTCGTCCGCGATCTTGAGCGCGCCTGGATCGCGATTGATCGCCCTGATGCCGCCGCTCTGGTCGCGCTCGCGGAGCTGCGAGGTGTCGCGATCTTGATGGGCGTCGATGATGCCGATCCGGGCGACATCGCGGCGACTCTCCGCTGTCTGCGCCCTGAAATCCTGGTGAGCGCTCCGGCAGGCTCGTCCGAGCTCCGAGTCGCGCTCAGAGGAGACTCGTGAAAGTTGTGTATTTGAAGATACATTAAAATCTCAAGATCATTGAGCCCTCACGCATCTCCTTGCATCAACACCTATCCTTCTGAATAGTTGCCGTTGATCCGAGGGAATGAGCGTCATTTTGCCTCACCGGTCACGGCTTCGCGGCTCTCTGTCCTGCATCGCAGCAGCGCTGCTTCTGGGGGGCGGGTGCAAGCATCGCGCCTGTGATCCTGGCGACATGGAGCTTCAACTCGTCATTCACCCCGCGGTCCCGCTGAACCACGACGATCGAGGGGATTCGCTGCCGACGACGATTCATGTCTACCAGCTCGCCGATCGGCAGGGGCTCTCTCGCACGCTCTCCATGGAGCACCTCTTGGGTGACCCGCAGGCCGCGCTCGGTGAGAGTTATGTCGATGAGGAGTCGTTGGTGATCTGGCCGAGCACCGATCATCATCAGCCGCTGAAGCCTCGCCCGGAGACGCAGCACATCCTCCTGGTCGCGGAGTACCGGCGCCTGCTCGGTACCACGTGGTACGCCGAGTACGATCTGCCGAGCCGGGTCGATCATGACGCTGCGGTATGCACGGCGGTCAAACGAGCCAAACGGCGGCGGCGCGGCGCCAAACCTGTAGGACCGCCGTGTTTCTTCGTGACGATGTCGGGCTATCAGGTCGACGGATCGCCCTCAGGCGCCGACTTCGCGGGCGCGAAGCCGGGGAGCTGCGCGCCACCGCCGTGGATGTACGAGATCGATCCCAAGGTGAAGCGTCAGACCAAACGGAAGCACCGCCGTCGCGGTCGAGGTCGCCTCGGCGGGCTCCTCCGCCCGGCTGCGCCCGCCGCACCGCGCGCGATCCCGAGTCCAAAGACGCCGGGTATTCCTGTCCCGGGGGCAAGGTGAGACGATGAACGTTGACCCACGAGATTTCGCGCCTGTGATCTGGAGGGACGGGATCCTGATCGCCCCTCAGCACCTCCAACGTCAGGATCTCGGGCACCAGGCGGCGCTTCACGCTCGCTTGCACGCGCTCTCGCCATACGCCTGGGGGGCGCTGTCTCTCCGCGTCGACGACGACGCGCTGCGTCGCGAGCAAGTCCGAGTCCAGGAGCTGCGGGCGGTGCTACCCGACGGCGCGGTGATCGAGGTCGACGGCGGCGCGGGCCTGACGCGGGCGCTCGCGGACGCGATGCCGGCGACCGCTCGCACGCTCGACGTAGCGATCGGTTTGCCGCAGATCCGCGACGGCGCCGAGAATTACGACGGCGAGCTCGCCCGCTATCGCACGGTCAAACGCGCGGGGATCGTCGATCTCGCGGCTGGACGATCGCGCGTCGATCTCGAGGTCGCGGCGCCGAACCTCTCGCTGCTGCTCGGCGACGAGGCGCGCCAGCCTGGCGTGGTGTCGCTGAAGATCGGCGAGATCGTGCGTGGCGCCGATGGTGCGCTCGCGTGGTCGGGCTCCTACATTCCGCCGTGTCTGTCGATCAGCGCCGCGCGCGGGCTGGTCGGCGAGCTGCGGTCGCTGCTCGGCGTCGCGATCGCCAAGCGCCGCGCGCTCGCCGAGCTGCGCCGCGAGGGCGAGGGCAGCGCTGCGGCCTTTCTGGGCCGCGACATCACCCACTATCTCCTCCTCGAGGCGCTCTCGGCGGGGATCCCTCGGCTGCGGCACCTCGTCGACGACGCGAGCGCGGCGCCGCTCGACGCCTATCTCGCGCTCCTCGACTTCGCCGGCCGGCTCAGCGCCTTCGCCACTCAGATCGATCCGGCGACGTTCCCTCCGTTCACCTTCCTCGACCTGCGCGCGTCGTTCGAGCCGCTGCTCCGCGCGCTCCGTGGCATGCTCGGCGTCGCCCTCCGCGAGGGCTTCGTCCGTCTGCCGCTCGCGCTCCGCCAGGAGGATGGGATGTGGCTCACGCGCCTCGCCGATGACGCGCTGGTGAGCGCTCGGACGCACGTGCTCGCGGTCGAGTCGAGCTTGCCGGCCGCGGAGGTCGCGGAGCTGCTGCCGCGCCTCGCGAAGCTCGCGACCTGGGGGCGGATCACCGGCCACATCACCCAGGCGACGCCAGGGGCCCGGATCACCCACCTCCGGGCGCCGCCGCCTGAGATCCCTGCGCGGCCGCGTCAGCTCTACTTCGCGATCGAGGGCGAGGATCCGGAGTGGCGGCAGATCGTCGGCGAGCGGACCCTCGCTGTCTATGTGCCGGAGCCCTTTGACCCGCGGCAGCTCCGCGTCGAGCTCATCGGTGTCGTCGGTAATCGCGGCGTCGACGTCGGGGGAGATCGATGAGCCCGATCGCGCTCGCGCAGCGCCTCGTCAGATCTGTCCTTTGGGACATCGACCTGCTCCGCCGCGTCGACCCGCAGGCGCTCGCCTCCTTCGACCCGCTTCGCCGTCGCCTCATGGAGGACCTCGAGGCGATGGTCTCGGAGGCGGCCGCTCGCTTCGGCCCGCGGATCGCTGGAGAGCTCCACTACGCCGTGGTCGCCCTCGCAGATGAGCTCGTCCAACGCGACGCTGGTCCGCTCCGCGACTTCTGGAAGCCTCGCGCCCTCCAACTCTTCTATTTCCGCGACAACCGCGCCGGCCAGGACGTCTTCGAGCGCCAGGACGCGCTGCTTCGTGAGCCGCCCGCTGAGGGCCGCGACGTCGCCCTCGCGCTCCATACGCTATGCCTCGATCTCGGGCTTAGCGGCCGATACGAGCGCGAAGGGCCGTCCGGTGAGGACGCGCTCTATGGCCGTCGGATCGCCCTCCGCGCCGAGCTGCGGCGCCTCTCGGGTGCTCCGGCGTCCCTGTGGAGCTGCGCCCCGGCGAGCGGCGAGCGCGAGCGGCCATCACCGAGCCTCAGCAGCTTGCTCACCGTGAGCCTCACTCTTTGGGTGCTCGCGGTCTCCCTCTTCCTTCAGGTCCGTTGCGAGCTGGTCACGATGACCGGCGACGTGCTCTCGCGGATCGACGCCGCGCTGGGGGCGGTCTAGATGGCGCTGCGGCTGCTCCTCGTCGGCTTGCTCGGCTGCCTCGCTGCCGCCGCGTGGCTGCTCTCAGCTCCGCTAGGCCTGCCCCCGGGGGTCGCCCCTTGGACGACCGTGGTGGTGCTGCTGGTCGCGCTCCTCGCGGCTCTGCACGCGCTAGCCGCGCGCTGGCGGCAGAGACGGATCGCGCGTCGGCGCGCCCGCGATCCTGGCCTGCTCGCGCTCCGCAGCCACATCCTCCAGGAGCTCGCGCGTCTGCGCGAGGCTGGAGCTGATCATGTCCCGTGGGTCATCGTGATCGGCCCACCGGGCGTCGGCAAGACGGCCGCCTTGTGGCGCAGCGGGCTCGGCTTCCAGCAGGGCCTGGATCCGCAGCGCTTCGTGCTCGGTGATGATCTCCAGCCCACCGATCGCGTCGCGTTTTATCGCAGCGATGTCGCGGTCTTCATCGATACGGCTGGTCGCTATACGACGGGGGACACGCCGAGTGATCGCGCCGAGTGGCGGCTCCTGCTCGACCTCATCGCGAGCCACGGCTCGACCGCGCCGCTCGCCGGTGTGCTCGTCGTGAGCGCCGCAGACGAGCTGCTCACCGACGACGCTCACGCTGGTCCGCCGCGCTTCGATCTCGCGCGCGCCCGCGTTGACGAGCTCCAGGCAGCCCTCGGGGTCCAGGTCCCTGTCTATCTGCTCTGCACCAAGCTTGACCGGCTCGCGGGGCTCGGAGCACTCGTCACGGCGTTGCCGGGCGATCGCCTCGGCTTCGCCGTCGAGCTGGCGGGTCCTGGCGCCGAGGCGGCGCTGCGGGTCGCGGAGCGCCACTTGGTGGTCCTCCAAGACGCGCTCGAGCGCGCGGCCTTTGACGCCTCCGCGAGCGCCGATCTGCCTCAGGAGCGCGCAGAGCTGCTCGCCGCGCCGGCGCTATTCGCTCGATTGTGCGCGCGGCTCGGGGCGGCCGTCGCTGAGCTCTTCCCCGATCACGGCAGCCGCGACGCGCCGATCTGGCGGGCGATCTGCTTCGCCAGCGCGGGCGCGCCCGCGCCCTTCTTCGCCCGTGATCCGCTCGGCGATGAGCGCTGGCGTTCCGTCGGCGCGCCGCCGCTCCGGAGCAGCCCTGGTATGCGCGCTCCGGGCAGGGCGCGCTTGCTCGGCGGCCTCTTCGCCGAGTTGCTCCCCGCAGATCGCTGGATCAGCCGTAGGAGCTGGCGCCGCCGTCGCTCTCAGCTGCGGGCGCGGATCCTCCGCCAAGCAGGGCTCGCCCTCGCCGCCGCAGGCCTCGTCGCGCTCGTTGTCCGCTCGTCCGCGGGTAACCATCGCCTCCTCGTCCGCGCCAGCCAGGCGCTCGTCGCGCTCGCTGCGGATCGCGAGCAAGAGGAGACGCCGATCGAGCTCACGAGGATCGCCCCCCTGCAGGCGCTCGCGCACGAGCTCCGTGAGCACCGCGTCGATGGTCCCCCGTGGGCGCTTCGTTGGGGCCTCTACCAGGGCGACGCGCTCGCGGCTCCAGCCCTCCGGCTCTACCTCTCGCGCGCGAACCACCGACTCCTCGGACCAGTCGTCGATCGCGCCGCGGAGCAGCTCCGTGCCTTGATTCACCTGAACCGACGGTCCGGCGCTGAGGCGCCGAAGGAGGCCTACCGCAGCGGCGTCGACGCGCTCCGCCTCTATCTCCTGCTCACCCACGACGACGGTCGCTTCGGCCTCATCACCCTCGGTGAGCCTGGCGACGACGCTCACATCGCCCAAAGAACCTGGCTCTCGAGGCACCTCGCGGAGGCTTGGGCGAGCGCCCTCTCCGTCGATCCTGCGGGCTTGGTCGGCTTCACCAGCGCTTACATCGAGGACCTCGCTGAGCGCGCCACGGGCCCCGATGTGGCCGCTCTGCTGGCGGAGCTGCGGGATCGCGATCTCGATCTGGTCGAACGAGCACGCGCGCTCCTCCGCCGCACATCTCGGGGGCACCGCTGGGCTGAAGAGCTGGCTGAGCAGGAGGACCTCGCTGGCGCCGCGATTATCACGACAGCGACGATCGCGCCCGGCGCCTTATGGCTGCAGAACGAGTCGCGCCGGATCCGCCCGGCCTTCACCCGCGAGGGCTGGCGTCACATCGATCTCCAGCTCCGCTGCCCGGCGGGCGCTGAGTCGTTCTTTATCTACGCCGCGCGCGTCATCGACGATCGCCCCTGCGCCGACGCGCTCGCGGAGCTGCACGCCGGCTACTTCAAGCGCTACGTGCAGGAGTGGAACCTCTTCATAGACACGCTGCACGTCGTCGAGCCGCGCGGCTACGAGGAGACCCGCGGGCTGATCGAGGAGCTCACGGTCTATCAAGAGCGCGCCCGTAACGATCTTCAAGAGCTCTTCGCCGCGGTCGCTCGCCACGCGGACCTGCCCGCTCCTGGGTCTGAGAGCGTCGCACCTGCGGGATCGCTGATCGCCGGGGTCCGCGCCCTCGTCCGCGAGCGTGCCGTCGCGGAGAGACGCCCGGATCCCTTCGCGCCGCGCGGCGCGGTCGTGACCGTCGAACTGGTACGGCGCGCCCTCGAGCCCTTCTATCGCTACGGCTACGCCCCTGCTGGCGGTCAGGCGCCGCTCGACTCGTACCTCGAGCTGCTCACCCGGCTTCAAGGGCCCCTCGGCGCTTACCTCGACAAAGAGCGCGAGGACGCCGCGTTGGAGGAGGCTCGTCGCCTCGCCAACGAGGTCGACAAGCTGATCACCGAGCAGCTCCAAAACCACCTCCGCGAGTGGCAGTCCGCGCTCGACCGCCTGCTCCGACCGCCGATCCGCGGCCTGCTCGATGAAGTACGCCGCGGCGAGCTCGATCAGCTCACGCAGCGGTGGTGCAACGAGGTCGTCGATCCCTTCGACTCGATGCGCCAGTGTTACCCCTTCACCGCGGAGGCCGAGTGCCAGGCCACCGGACCCGAGCTCAGCGCCGTCTTCCACCCCGCGACGGGCGCGCTGTGGCGGCTCTACGACGCCTCCCTCGCGCCGCGCTTCCCGTTCCAAGGCGATCGCTACAGCGTCGCGCCGCAGGGCCACAGCAGCCGATTTAAGGTCAACCCGAAGGTCGCCGATTTCCTCACGCACGCGCGCGAGCTCGGCGACGTGCTCTTCCCGGCGGGCGCTGCTGACCCGCGCTTCGACCTCGCCGTGCAGTTTCAGCCGACGACAGGGGCGTCCCTGGTCGCGCTCGAGATCGACGGCGTCAGCGAGAGCTACAACAACAACTTCAACGATCGCTTCCGGACGATCCGCTGGCCTGGTCAAGGCGATCCGGGCGCGCGCCTCACCGTGCAGATCCTCGCGGGCGCCCAAGAGGTCACGGGCGACGGCTACTGGGGCCTCTTCCGTCTCCTCGAGAAGGGCGATCTCGTGCAAGAGCAGCGCTTCGTCCGCGTCCGCTTCCGCGTCGCCGGCGGGGTCGAGCTGCTGCTGAGCCCGCTCACCGGCCCCGGCAGCCCGATCTTCGGCCGCCTCCGCCCCGACGCCCGCCCGCTCGACGTGTTTCGTGCGCCTCGCCTGGTCGCTCCGCGGGGCCTCTTCCTCGGCGGCAAGTCGTGCCCCAACAAGTTCGGCGCGGCGCTCTGACGCGTCCCCGCTCGCTGCTCACCTACCAGACACAACGAGGAACAATGGCAAAAGAAGGCTCAATCGCCCCCGAAGAGCGGATCAACATCATCTACAAGTCGGTCAAGGAGGGCGAGGTCTTCGGCGAGCTCCCCCTCAACATCCTCGTGCTCGGCGACTTCAGCGGCGGTCAAGATCGGCGCCTTCTTGAGGAGCGCGAGCTCATGCACATCGCCTCGAAGGACGACTTCAAGCGCGAGCTCGCGGCGCAGCGGGTACACCTCGATCTGAGCGTCCCCGATCGCCTCAGCGACGAGCCAGACGCTCAACTGGGGGTCTCGCTCGACTTCCAAACCATGCGCGACTTCGGCCCGGACGGTGTTCTGCGCCAGATCCCCGCGTTGGTCGAGCTCCGTCGCCTCCGCGACGCCCTCGCCGGTCTCAAGAGCCCGCTCGAGAACCAACCGCGCTTCCGCAGGCTCCTCGGCGAGCTCGTCGACGAGCTGTCGACGCGTCGCGCCGACGGTACCGACGGCGAGTGAGACCACGATCTGACGCCCACAGGAGCGCCCATGCCGCCCACGAACAGCTCAAAGACCCAGACTGTAACCCTCGAAGACATCCTCGCCGAGGCCAAGTACAGCCCTCGCGACGAGGGCTACGACGAGATCCGCAGCGCCGTCGATCTGATGGTCAAGCAGGCGACCGCCGCAGATCACGGCGCCCTCGCAAAGATCGATCGCGCCGCGGTCGATCGAATGATCGCCGAGATCGACGCGAAGATCAGCGCTCAAGTCAACGAGGTCATCCATCACCCCGAGTTCCAGCGCCTCGAGGCGGCTTGGCGTGGCCTCGAGTACATGGTCGACAAGATCGACTTCACCCAAAACATCCGCCTCGCGGTGCTCACCTGCACCAAGTCGGATCTGCTCGACGACTTCGAGGACGCCGGCAAGGTCGACAAGTCCGATCTCTTCCGTCGCGTCTACACCGACGGGATCGGCGTCTATGGCGGCAAGCCATACGGCCTCGTCTGCGCAAACTTCGACTTCGGGCCCGGCGGCGACGACATCGATCTGCTGCGCCGCTGCGGCGCGGTCTCGACGATGGCGCACGCCCCCTTCATCGCCAACTCGAGCCCCGCGTTCTTCGGCAAGGGCGAGCAGTCCTTCGAGCACCTCGGTCGGCTGCGCGACATGGACGCGCTCTTCGAGATGCCGCACTACGCTCGCTGGCGCTCCTTCCGCGAGAGCGAGGACGCTCGCAACGTCGGCCTCTGCATGCCCCGCTTCATGCTCCGCGCCCCATACGACCCTGGCGATCGTCGCGTGACCGCGTTCAACTTCGACGAGCAGACCGACGGCGAGCACGCCAACTACCTGTGGGGTCATGCATCGATCGCCTTCACCGTGCGGGTCGCGGCCTCCTTCGCCCGCTATCGTTGGTGTCCAAACATTATCGGACCTAACTCGGGCGGCGCCGTCGAGGATCTGCCGATCCACCACTACGAGACGATGGGCAAGCTCCAGACCAAGATGCCGGTCGAGCTCCAGATCTCCGATCGCCGCGAGTTCGAGCTCGCGAACCAAGGCTTCATCTCGCTGGTGTGGCAGAAGGAGAGCGATCGCGCCTGCTTCTTCTCGGCCAACTCGGTTCAGCGGGTGCAACGCTCCCACGATCCCGAGCTCCAGCAGTCCAACGAGCTCGGCGCCAAGCTCCCCTACATGTTCATCGTCTCGCGGATGGCTCACTACCTGAAGATCCGGCAGCGCGAGCTCCTCGGCAGCGACATGAGCCGCTCGCAGCTGGAGGCCGAGCTGAACAAATGGATCGGCAACTACGTGAACAATATGGAGACCACCGATCCCAAGACCCGCGCCAGCAAGCCGCTGCGCTGGGCCAAGATCGCCGTCGAGGACGTAGAAGGCGAGCCGGGGCGCTATAGCTGCCGCCTCCAGCTCCGCCCTCACTTCAAGTACAACGGCGCCTCCTTCACCCTCTCGCTGGTCGGCAAGGTCGACAAGGGCGGCGCGGGCTCCTGAGCCGGCGCCCACTCCCGTCGTGATCAGCGATCCGCTGCAGCGCGCGCAGGCGCGCGTCGACGCCTTGCTCCGGCCGATCGCTGGCGGCGATCCTGTCGGCGCCGACGGGCGCGACGATCCACGCGTCCAATGGATCACCGATGAGATGCTCAAGGATGAGCTCCTGCGCCGCGACTGGATAGGCCTCGAGGAGCGCGCTGCGGGCGTCCTTCAGCACCTGTGTAAGGATCTGCGGATCGCCGCGGTCTGGGCCGCCGCTGAGTTCGAGCGCGACGGCCTCGACGGCCTCTGCGCCGGCTTCCTCCTGATCATCGGGGTGCTCTCTGGCTTTGGGGACAGCTTCTTCCCGCTGCGCGCGCGTGCGCGCGAGAGCGCGCTCGCCAACCTCTATGAGCACGTCACCCTGCGCCTGCCGGTGCGTGTCACGTCCGAGGCGACGAGCGCCGCTACGGTCCTCGCGACCTGCGCGGCCCTCGATCGCCTGCAAGCCGCCGCGGAGGCTCGGATCACGGCGCCACCGAGCGCCAAGGCGCTGCGCTCGCGCCTCGACGAGCTGCGCGGGATCTTGGCGCCGGCGACGAGCGCTCCCGTGAGGGATCCCGCTCAAGCCCCGAGCGCGGCCAAGGCCCCGCAGAGGGCGCCTTTGCCCGAAGACCAGCGCTCAGGGCAGGGGAGCGCGCCTAAGGTCAGCGACCAGGACAAGGCAGACGCGGGGAAGACGGGCGCTGACGCTGGTGATCCGGCGGATCAAGACGATCTCAGCCGCCAACTCGCCGCTCTCACTCGCTCCTTGCCGAAGACCGCCGCCCAGCTCCGGCGCCGCGACGTCGGGGATCCCCTCGCGTACCGGCTCCTGCGGGTCGCCGTCTGGCTGCGTGCGAGCTCACCGAGCCCTGGTCCTGAGGGGCGCACGACCATCGAGGCGCTGCCCCGCGGCGAGCGCGCTCGCCTCGACGCGATGCAGCGGAGCGGCCGCCACGCGCCCCTGATCGACGCAGCCGAGGATCTTCTAGCGACCCCGAACGGCCGCTTCTGCCTCGATCTACAGCGCTACAGCGCGGAGGCTCTCCTGGGCCTCGGTCACCACGACGCCCGCACGGCGATCGAGGCGGCGATCGCCGCACTGTTACGGCGTGTGTCTGGTCTTAGCGCCATGTTAGCCCGCGACGGCACCCCGCTCGCCGACGACCAGACCCGCGCCTGGATCGCCGCCCTCGGCCTCGGGGCCGCGCCGCAGGCGAACGGGGCCCTCGAGCCCGTGGTTACGCCGCCTCCTTCTGTCATCCCACCGAACCTGTCCTTAAGAGCATCGAGCTCTGCATCGATCGGACAGGGCGCGGAGCTCGCGATCGATCTCGATCCAGCGCGCACTCGCGCCCGCTCCGGCGACGTCAGCGGCGCCGTCGCGCTCCTTCAGGGCTGTATTGAGGCGGCCAAGACCCCGCGGGAGCGCTTTCGCGCCCGCAGCGCGCTCGCGGAGCACTGCCTCGAGTTCGGCCTGCTTCCGGTCGCTCGCGCGCTCTTTGTCGCCCTCATCGACGAGGCGCGGGAGCGCGATCTCGCCGCTTGGGATCCACAGCTCGTCGCTCCATGCCTGAGCGGCTTGCTCCGCGTCGCGGCCGCCGAAGGCCAGCACCGCGGCGACGACCTCGATCACGCCTTTGGCCAGCTCTGCCTCCTCGATCCACGGGCGGCGGCCGCCTTCGCGCCCGTACGCGCCATCCACCCCGCACAGACACAGGTGAGACGATGAACGCCAACCACGGCCCTGCAGGCCTCCTCCGAGCCCCTGGTCCGCTCCCGCCCGCCCGCTATCGCTTCCGCGTCGCGGGCTGGAAGGGGGCGCCGTGGCATGTCCGCCGCTTCAACCTCGTCGAGGCGATCTCAGAGCCCTATCGCCTCACGCTGGAGCTGATCAACGACGGCCCGTGGATCGACCTCGACGAGCTCCTCGGTGACACATGCGAGCTGGAGATCGATCGCCACGCGAGCCCGCGGCGCGTCTCCGGCGTGATCCTCGGCGTCGATGATCTCGGGAGATCCGCGGGACGTCACCACGTCCGCCTCGAGATCGGCCCCGCGCTCGCGCTCCTCGATCAACGCGTCGACACGCGCGCATGGCAGGAGCGCCGCGCGCCCGAGATCCTACGCGAGCTGCTCTCTGGCCCGCTCGCCGAGCTCGGCCGCAAGGTCCGCCTCGACGGCCTCGATCTCGCCCGCTACCCGCTTCGCGAGTACTGCGTCCAGTACCGCGAGAGCGACCTCGACTTCGCCAGCAGGCTCATGCAGGAGGAGGGGATCGCCTATTACTTCAGCCACGCGAGCCGCGGCGCCGAGGAGATGATCCTCGTCGACGACAACCGCCGCTTCGGCGCCGTGCAGGACGAACCGATCGCCCTGCTCGACGCCGCCCCCGACACCGCCGGCGCCGAGTCCGTGCGGCGCTTCTCGTGGGGGCGCAGGCTCACCTCCACCGCCGTGGCGCAGCGCGCGTACGACTGGCAGCGCCCCAGCGAAGGCGCCGCTGCCCGCCGCGAAGGCGCCGATCTGCGGGGTCGCGAGCGTGAGGTCTACGCCCACGACGACCTCGTCGATCCGCGCGACGGCGAGCGTCAGGCCGCGATCAAGCAGGAGCGCCTGCGCGCGCGCGGTCAGGGCGCCGCGGGCGAGGGCAACGTCACCGCCTTCCACGCGGGCGGGGTCTTCAAGCTCAGCGGCCACGGCGGTCGTCGTGACGGCGAGTACCTGCTCACCAAGGTCACCCACCGCGGGGAGTGTGTCGAAGAGGGGGTCCTAATGGCCATGTCCTCAGAGACACCCGAAGCGCCTCGATACACCAACACCTTCGAGTGCGCCCCGCTCGCTGCCGCGTTTCGTCCGCCGATCACCGTCAAGAAGCCGCGGGTGATGGGCGTACAGACCGCGACCGTCACCGGCCCCCCCGGCGAAGAGGTCTATTGCGACGAATTTGGGCGGATCAAGATCCTCCCTCACTGGGATCGCCTCTCCGGCGCCGACGAGGCGAGCTCGTGGTGGGTGCGCCTCGCCCAGCCGATCGCCGGCGCGGGCTTCGGCGTGATGATGCTGCCGCGGATCGGCATGGAGGTGATCGTCGACTTCATCAACGGCGATCCCGATCGCCCGATCGTCGTCGGCTGCCTTCACAACGGCGATAACCCGCCGCCCTACGCGCTCCCCGGTGACAAGACGAAGACGGCGATCCGCAGCTCCAGCTCCCCCGGCGGCGGCGGCTTCAACGAGCTCTATTTTGAGGATCAAACCGGCGCGGAGGAGGTCTCGCTGCACGCTCAGCGCGACCTCAACATCGTCGTCAACGCCGGCCGCACCCTCTCTGTCGGCGCCGGCGACACCACCAGCGTCGGCGCCAACCGCACCGCCGTGATCGGCGCCAACGACAGCACCGCGGTCGGCGCCAACAAGTCCCTCACCGTCGGCGCTAACCTCTCGGAGAGCTGCGGCGCCTGCCACAGCGTCAACGTCGGCGCGGCGCAGAGCGTCAGCGTCGGCGCGGCGCAGAGCGTCAGCGTCGGCGCGGCGCAGAGCGTCAGCGTCGGCGCCGATCAGAGCTTCACCGTGACGGGCAATCAGACCCACACGATCACGGGCGATCAGATCCACACGATCACCGGCAACCAGGCGAACACCGTCACCGGCGATCAATCCCACACCGTGACCGGCAACCAGACCCACACGATCACGGGCGATCAGGTCCACACGATCACGGGATGCCAGAGCAACACGGTCACTGGAGATCAGACCCACACGATCACCGGCGCTCACACCCTCACGGTCGCCAGCGCTGTCAACCATACGTTCCAGGCCGGCGCGACCGTCGGGATCACTGGCGCCTACGCCCTCACGATCTCAGGAACCATCGAGATCGACGCCCGCGGCGCAGCGACGCTCAAGGCGAGCCGCTTCGAGATCAGCGGCGGCGACTCGACGATCAAGGTCGAGCCGGGCAGCGTCACGATCACCGGTGGTTGTATGGTGTTCGTCGAGAGCAGCGGCGGCGTCAACATCACCGGCGGCGCTGATGTTGCGATCAGCGGCGCGTCTGTCAGGCTGAACTGCTGAGGCCTTACGATGTCGCCTGACCGACCCAATGAACCCGAAGGGCTCACCGACGCTGGTGAGCACGACCGCCGCGTGTCTGCTGGATCCGAGCTCGCTCGACTTCATGACGGCTACATGCTGCGCTACGCTGCGAGCAGCAAGACCCTCGATCTACACGCTCCGGACGGTCAGATCTGTGTTCGCCTGATCCTTGGCGCCCAAGGAGCACAGGTCGAGATCAGCGCCGCCTCCCTCGCGGTCCGAACGGACGGTGACATCGGTCTCCGCTGTCAGCGCTTCGAGGTCGATGCCGAGCGAGGCGTTGATCTGCGGACTGGAGGTGATCTGACGCTCACTGCCGGGAAGGCGCTGACCACCGAAGGCTTTGAGCAGCGGCTCGTCGCGCGCCGCGGGGACTTCACCATCATCGCCAACGACGACGTGCAGCTCGACGGTGAGCGGATCTTGCTCAATTCGCCGCGACCGACCCTCCATCGCTGACTCCCCGATGCGCTTCGTCAACGAGTCAATCTTCGACGCCGAACTCTTTCGCACCGAGCTCCCTAGCGGTCGGATGATGGCCTCCTTGCTCGTGCGCGTCGCGTACTCAGTGAGCGTTGAGCGGATCGGCCCGCTGCCCGTCGAGCCTGGGGCGATGGTCCGTCGTGATCGCTGCGATCGACCCGACGGAGTCCTCGATCCTGACATCGCCTTCCCGAGGACGGCGACCGACCTCATCGTCTTCGGCGACGCTCAAGATGAAGCGCCTGCGGCGACCGTCGCCGTCTCGATCTGCGTCGGACCGTACCGACACGCGCTCGCTGTCCACGGTGATCGTGTGTGGGAGCGCGGCGTCCTGGGAGGGCTGCGTCCGTCGCCGCCGGCGCGTTTTACGTCGATACCGCTCGCTTGGGGGGGAGCCTTTGGAGGAGAGGCGCCCGCCGAGCACGGCGCTGTCCCGTACCCTTCGAACCCGCGCGGCCGCGGGTATTACCTCCGCGAGCGCGACGCCGTCGAGCAGCCGTTACCCAACATCGAGTGGGCAGGGGAGGAGGTGCAGCGCTGGGACGCCCGCCCTGAGCCGGCGATCGTCGGACCCTACCCGTCGTCGTGGTGGGCGCGGCTCTCGCGGATCTGGGAGATAGACGCGTCCGGGCGACGGCTGGCCGCTCGCCCCGAGGCGGGCCTCTTTGACCAAGCCCATCCGCGCCTCTCGGGCGCCGAGGTCCGCCCTGGCGACCCGATCCGGATCGCGGGGTTAGGGCCGCAGATCTCCGCCACGACGCCGCTGTGCCCGGTCGCGGCCGAGTTCATCCTCGGCCCGCATCGGCGCGAGCGCGCGGACTTCGCGGTCGAAGAGATCGTGGTCGATGCGCGCGCCCGTCGGCTCGAGATCGCCTGGCGCAAGACTATTCAGTATGAGTACGTACGAAATCAGGAGCGCGCGACGATCCTGAAGATGGGCTCACGATGATCACCTTCCCGTACAAGCAGTGGAACCCCTTCGTCCAGCTCGACTGGCACGACGGCCTCTTCATGATGCCCCCGCCCGCGATCCCGGTGACGGGATCTGCCGCGCACATCGCCGCGGGCGTCTTGTCCATGCCGTGGATCGGGCTCGGGACGAACAAGGGGAACGGCGATCGGGTGCTCGCGGACGGCATGCCGATCGTCAGCGAGGGACATCAACCGGGCCGGTTGCTCGTCCCGCACCTCAACCTGTACCCCTTCACGCCGGCTCAGTTCAATTTCTTCATTCCCTTTCTGATTCCCTTCTCGACCAACACCTGCGCGATGTCGGCGGGCAGCGTGGTCGGCCCAGACGGACCGATCGCGATCTCAATCTTCCGCTTCGTCGGTCTCAACCAGGGGTGCACGGATGAGGCGGCGCAGACCAAGATCCCGGTCAAGGGCATGGCGAACGTCCCCAAGGCCGTGCCGATGGCTTTCTCTCTGATCCCCAATTCGATGGTCGTGAACTGGGGGACCGTTCAGATCGGCTTCACGTGGGGTGACCTGGTCCGCTTCGTCGCCTCGACCTTGCTGAGCGCGCTCACCGATCTGATCTTCGACAAGTACTTCAAGAAGTTTCAGGACATGCTGACCATCAAGTTCAAGCCCAAGATCCCGCCTGGGATACTGAAGGGGCAGTTCAAGTCGGCGCTGGGACGGATGGGGCTGCCCAAGGTCGCGCGCGGCGCCAACGGCCGCTACGTATCGATCGCCGGCGAACTGTCCAAACGGACCGCGACAAGCCTCGACACCCTCTCGAACGCCCTCTGGAACGCCGCAGGTGTCCCAACGAGCTACTCCCCGGTCGACATGAAGGGCCCCCTCGACAACGCCGTCACCACCACTGTCGATCGTCTCAGTGGTTGGGTCGACGGCAAGGCGGAGCTCTTGCCGTGACGCCCGCGTTGATCACCTTGGCAGACGACGCCGGGAGGCCGTGGATCCACGCGATCTTCGGCGTCGAGTACGAGATCGACCCGAGGGGCGACCCGCTCGAACGGGCTCCGCCCTACGCGTTAGTCGAGGAGTGCCTCTACTACACCGATCTCGACTACCCGGGGCGATACCGCCCGTCGTTGCTCTGCCGCGATATTGAGGCGCTGCCGCGTCTTCGCGGCACCGACGTCGTCGTCCAAGGCGTATGGCGGAGCGACAAGCGGGTGAGCCGAGCCGCTTGTCGGCTCACCTGTCGCGGCGCCGTGAGCTTCTCGAGCACGATGGCGCTGTTCGGCGATCGCTACGTCGAGCGCTGCCGAACGGGGGTAGCGCTCACCGCCCCGGACAGCTTCACCGAGCTCCCCCTTCGACTCGATCGCGCCTATGGCGGCACGGACGAGCGCGCCGCCGAGCACAGCCCCGATCCCGACGAGGAGGCGCTGCGAGGCCTCATCAGCGATGAGGAGTTTTTTCAGTCAAGCACCTACTCGTATCCGCGGAACCCTGCTGGGCGTGGGTATCTCGTCGACTCGAGGGGCCTCATCGGCGCGTCCCTCCCCAACCTCGAGTGGCCCGACGATCTATTGACCGTCGATCGCATGGTCGCGCCGCTTGAACAGTGGGGAGCGCGGCCAATACCGGCCTGCTTCGACTTCACGCCGCACGCCTTCTTCCCCCGTGTCGCCTTCTTCGGCGCCGCGCCGCCGACCCATGATGGCCGGCTCCCTGCGGTCGAGCGTGACCTGGAGATTCTGCCCGCGGATCTCTACGAGCGCCCGGTCTTCGAGCGACCCAGCGACGCCTACTTCCAATCGGCGCAGCCTCATCTCTGGCGGCATCGGCTCCGAGGTGACGAGGCCCTCACGATCACAGGGGCGTCGCTTGACGGTCGAGACGCCGTGGTGCGCCTCCCGGGCGTCGTGCCCTACACTTCCATCGCGATCGGCCGACGTGCGCCCGAAGCGTCGCCCGCGAGCTTGGATCTCGTCCTAATTCAGACCGAGACGTCACGGCTCACGATGATCTGGCGGAGTAGCTCGCCTTGTGAGGATCCGATGGCGCTCGCGGCGCGTCGCATCCCGATCGATGCGTCGATCGACTGGCGCTCCGCGCGGTAGTACGCGTGTGACCGTTGCCACGCGCGCTGCTATCGTGCTGGACGGTGTTTCGACCCTTCCTCCGCGTCGCGCGGCCAGGCGACTGGACCGGCCTGCTCGCCGAGCTCGTGCTCTTCGGCCTGCTCGTGCTCTTTGTGCTCATCGCGCTGCTCACGCGTCTCCCGACCTCGTGGGTCGAGCTGGTCGGTGGGTACCCAGAGCCCGTGCGCCTCCTCCTCCTTCTCATCGCCCTCTACGCTTGGGGTTGGGCGCGCGCCCTCATCATCGCCGCGTTACCGGGCGCGCCGGTGCTCGTCTTTCGCCGTCTGATCTTCCGCAGCCGCGGTCGGCGCCACGTCCTGCGTCCCCGCGACATCGCCAAGATCGAGGTCGAGGGGCGCCTCCCTGATGATCGAGAGGTCTTCGTAGTCGAGCTCCGGGACGGCAGCCGCCACGACCTCTGCCCCGTCGCGTGGCGGGGAGCAGGTCGGCTCTACGCCCGCCTCGCCCGCCTCGTCGGCCCGTGAGGGCGCCTGTTCTTCACGACCTGGCTCTTCGGCTAGAAGATCTTGGTGCCGCGAGCGATCGCCTTCGCCTCATCCCACCAGCCGTCGAGCCGCGCCAGCCCCGCCTCGCTCGGGCTGATCCCAGCTTCGTGGCAGCGCTGCATCATGTGCGCGAAGCGCCGCTCGAACTTCGAGTTGGTCGCCGCGAGCGCGTCCTCCGCCCGGACCCCCAACTTCTCGCCGTAGCGGACCAACACGAAGAGCAAGTCGCCCAGCTCCTCCGCGATGGCCGCCTTGTCGCCGCTCTCTCGCGCGACCTCGAGCTCCGCCCACTCTTCGCGGATCTTCGCCTGCGGCCCCGCCAGATCTGGCCAGTCGAAGCCCACCGCCGCCGCCTTGTCCTGGAGTCGCCACGCCCGCTGCAGCGCGGGCAACGATCGAGGCACCCCGCCGAGCGGATCCGCCGGCCCGTCGCTCTGCCGCTCCGCCTCCTTGATCGCCGCCCACTGCCGCGTGATCTCCTCCGCCGAGCGCGCTTCGGCAGGCGATCCGCCGAACACGTGCGGGTGTCGCCGGATCATCTTCGAGCGGATCGCCTCGATCACACCGTCCAGATCGAAGTCGCCCGAGCGCTCGCGCAGCGCTGATTGGAAGACGATCTGAAAGAGCAGATCGCCGAGCTCGCGGCGGTGCGCCTCGGGATCGTCCATCGCGTCGAGCACCTCATGCGCCTCCTCCAACAGATACGGGCGCAGGCTCGCCAGCGTCTGCGCTCGATCCCAGGGGCAGCCGCCGGCGCTCAGGAGCCGGTCCATCAGATCGCGCAGACCATCGAGGCCGGCGCGCAGGCCGTGAGAGCGTGGATCGTTCGGGTCGTTCACCTTCGCCCGCCACATACCACAAGCGGCGCCGTCACGATCGATTGTGCGCCGGGCGGCGATGACGTCTTGCTATAGCCGCGGCAGCGTCTACGATCGCCTGAGTCGCCCCCGATCGCCCTCAAACCAAGAGAAGCATTGCCTAACCAAGTCAAGCTCACCTTCGACGATCATGTTCCACTCCAACTCGTCCTCGGATCTGCGGGCGAAGGCGCCGTCGCCGAGGAGCTCTGCCGCGGCGCAGGTGTTGGCCTCCACGTCCGCGGCAGCGAGGTGATCCTCGAAGGGGAGCCCGAGGCGGTCGCCTTGATCGAGCGCTTGCTCAGGCAAATGGTCGCGCTCGCCAAGGCTGGCACCCCCGTCTCGCCCGCCGATCTCGCGCGAGGACTCGAGCTCCTCCGCCGAGATCCGCGGGCGGAGCTCCGCGGCGTCTTCGAGGACGTGATCCTCACCAAGTCCGGCTCCCGCCGCCCGATCGGCCCGCGCTCGCTCGCCCAGAAGAACTACGTCGAGAGCCTTCGCCGCTGCGATCTCACCTTCGGCGTCGGCCCTGCGGGCACGGGTAAGACCTACCTCGCCGTCGCCATGGGCGTGCGGATGCTGCTCGACAAGCGCGTCCGGCGGATCATCCTCGCGCGCCCCGCGGTCGAGGCGGGCGAGAGCCTCGGCTTCCTGCCGGGCACCCTCGAAGAGAAGGTCAGCCCCTACATGCGGCCGCTCTACGACGCCCTCCACGACATGTTGGACGGCGAGAAGGTCATGCGCATGATGGAGCACGGGACCATCGAGGTCGCGCCGCTCGCGTACATGCGCGGCCGCACCCTCAGCGAGACGTTCGTCATCCTCGATGAGGCTCAGAACACCACCGTCGAGCAGATGAAGATGTTCTTGACCCGGATCGGCCTCGGCACGCGCGCGGTCGTCACCGGCGATCCCTCGCAGGTCGACCTCCCCGACGGCCAGCGCAGCGGCCTCGGCCACGCCCTGCGGATCCTCCGCAACGTCGAGGGCGTCGCGATCTGCCCCTTCACCGCCGCCGACGTGATGCGCCACGCCCTCGTCCAGCGGATCATCCTCGCTTACGATCGCGACTCTCGCCGGCAGCGCGGTCGGAGCGCTCGCGAGCCCGTGCTCCCCGATCCTGTTGATGTCGACGGCGAGGCCGACGTGCACTGAGCGGCATCGCGCCTATCGAGGCCCGCGGGCCGCTCCCATACTCGGTGCATGTCTGCTCATTGGCCGCGCTCACTGAACCCTCAGATCTTTGTCGCGACGCTCGTCCTCACCGCGTGCAGCGGCGATGACGCCAGCAGCGGCACGGACACGGCGTCGACCACATCTGTCGACACGACCACCACCGCCGGCGGCACCGAAGGCACCGCCACCGCGGGCGAGACCGACGCGACGACCAGCGGGAGCGCCTCCGACACCGCGACCGGCGGGACCACGACCACAGCAGGCACGACCACCGCCGGCACGACCAGCGCAGGCACGACCAGCGAAGGCACGACCAGCGAAGTCACGACCAGCGAAGGGACGAGCGAAGGCTCGACCGAAGGGACGACCGAGGGCGTCACGGAGGGCACCACCGATGACACGACAGAGGGCAACACCACCGAGCCGGACTGTGTCCCGAGCGAAGAGATCTGCAACGACGCTGACGACGACTGCAACGGCATCATCGACGACGTCGACGTCGGCATGGACGGGATCTGCGACTGCCTCAGCATCGGCATCTTCGGCACGCAAGGGGCGAACCCCTCCGCTGAGTTCCAACAGTGGCTCGAGGCGCAAGGCACCGAGGTCGAGCGGATCCAGACCGCGGGCAACGTCCCCCTCGATGAGGCCACGCTGCTCAAGTACGACATCGTCATCCTCGATCGCCTCGTGCGCAACTACAACCCGCAGGAGGCCGCGCTCACCGCCAAGTGGGTCGAGTCCGGCGGCGGCCTCATGTCCATGACCGGCTACAGCGGCGCGGTCTCCGATCGCGATCGCCCTAACTCCCTCATCCAGCCGATGGGCCTCGCCTACAACATGAGCAAGGGCTTCTTCAGCGGGCCGATCACCAATTTCGCGGCGCACCCGATCACCGAGGGTCTCACCTCGATCACCTTCGCCGGCGGCCTCTACATCGACATCACCCCCGATGGGATCGGCGACAACAAGACCATCATGACCTTGCCGCAGGGCCCCGTCGGCGTCGCTCAGGAGCGCCTCGGCGGCCGCCTCTTCGTCTTCGGCGACGAGTGGGTCACCTTCGACTCGGAGTGGAAGAACCAACCCGAGATCAAGAAGTTTTGGGTGCAAACGCTCGCGTTCCTCGGCCCACAGGACTCGTGCGTGGTCCCGCAGTAGCGCGCGCTCGCGCGCCGCTTGCTTAACCGGGCGAGCGCCGCTATGGCTTTGCGCCCGATGACCACCCCGCCACCGCTCCCCGAACCTGACGCGATCCTCGAGGTGATGCGGCGCGAGCTCCGGCGCTCGATGCAGGGGCTCGCGGTCCCTGGCGCGCCGCGGCCGTATCACATGCACTACGCGCTCCGGCGCTCGCAGGAGATCGAGCTGCGCGCCGCCCACGGCGCCCTCGTACGCGGCCGTGAGCGCGCGCGCGGCCAGCTGTACGCCGATATTCGCGTCGGCAACCACCAGTTCGACAACGTCATCGACGGCGGCCTCGGCGAGGACGCGGAGGAGCTCGAGAGCAGCGAGTGGGTGGAGGCCCCTGATGATCTCGACCTGCTCGCCGTCCAGGTCGCCCTCTGGAAGCTCACCCAGATCAAGTTCGATGAGGCGATCGAGGCCTACATGGACCACCGCAAGGCGATGGTCTCCGAGTATCTCCGCGACGAGGTCGGCGCGCTCACCGTCGAGGCGCCGATCCAGCACCGCGAGCCGCTGCACCACCAGCCCTTCCCGCGGGCTCGCTGGGAGTCGCAGCTCCGCGACCTCTCGCGCCGCTTCCTCGCGCACCCCGAGATCTACGACCCGGGCGTCGATCTCTACGCGGAGCGCGTGCAGCGTTGGTTGGTCACGAGCGAGGGCCACGACGTGATCACCGAGGACACCTACCTCCACCTCACCATCGAGGGGTGGGTGCTCACCGAGGACGACGGCGTCTACGTCCACGCCTCCCGCGATCTCTACCTGCGTCACATCGAGGAGGTCCCCGAGCCTCCCGCCCTCGAGGCGCTCCTGGACGAGCTCCTGCGCGAGCTCAGCGAGCTCCGCCGCGCGCCCAGCCCTGGCGCCTTCATCGGCCCTGCCTTGCTCTCAGGACAGGCCGCAGGGACCCTCTTTCACGAGGCCCTCGGCCACCGCCTCGAGGGCGAGCGCCTCACCGCCCGCGGCGAGTGCAAGACCTTCGCCCAGAAGCGCGGGGAGCGGATCCTGCCCGCCGGCCTCGACGTCTACGACGACCCGCGGATCGATCGTTTCGCGGGACATGCCCTTTGGGGCAGCTACCGCGTCGACGACGAGGGGACGCCCGCGCAGCGCGCCACCCTCGTGGAGGACGGGGTGCTGCGCGGCTTCCTCCAGAGCCGCAACCCCGTGCCTGGCGCCGCCTCCTCGAACGGCCACGGCCGCAGCGACGGCTTTCAGCGGCCGATGGCGCGGATGGGCACCCTCGTGGTCGAGTCGCGCGGCGGCGGCCTCGAGTGGGACGCCTTGGTCGAGCGGCTGCGCGAGCTAGCCAGGTCGCAGGGACGCGATCAAGCCGCGATCATCACCCGGATCCACGCCGGCGAGACCACAACCTCTGATTACGACTTTCAGGTCTTTAAGGGCGAGCTCGCCGAGGTCCACCTGATCGACGTCCGCACCGGCAAGCGCCGGCGGATCCGCGACGTCGAGCTGATCGGGACCCCCCTCAGCGCGCTCCAGCGGATCGTCGCCTACGGCGCAGATCACGGCGTCGATCAGGGGTACTGCTTCGCCGAGAGCGGCTCCGTTCCCGTCTCGGGGATCGCCCCCTCGATCCTCCTCTCCGAGCTCGAACTCCAGCAGAAGAGCACCACGGGCTACCACGAGCCCCTCCTGCCGCCCCCCTTCGCGGATGACGGATCTCGCGGTCGCCGCGGTAAACTCCGCGAGCGAGGCCGTCGCCGCGCTGGCACGGCCCCCTGATCCGCTACACTGCGCGCGATGGCAAGCGCAGCGATCGCCACGATCGACGAGGTCTTTCGCTGGCTGGAGGCCTTCGCGGCCAGCGACTGGCGCACCCGCCTGGCCACCCGTAGCGGCACATCCGCGCTGCTCAGCCGCGGTCGCGCCCGCGTCGCGGTCATCGGCGCGGGCGGCGTCGCCTCCGAGGCAGACGTGGTCCTCGTCTTCGCCGCCGCTGGTGAGCTCGCTGGAGCGCTCGGTCGGATCCCCAACGAGCGCGTGCTCTCCCACGAGCTCCCCCTCAGCGACGCGCGCCTGCGCCGCGTCATCGGCGAGGCCCTGCAGCTCGCCGTTCTCGTCGGCCAGGCCCGCGTCGCCGACCAGCTCCTCGACATCGGCCTCGCCCTCAACCACGAGCGCGATCCGCAGCGCGTGCTCGCCCTGCTCCTCAGCCACGCCCGCCAGATCGCCGCCGCCGACGCCGGCTCGATCTACGTCGTCGAGGACGAGGGCAGGGCGCTGCGCTTCCACACCGCGCAGAACGACTCCGTGCACGCCGACTTCAGCGAGTCCGTCGTCCCCGTGACGGACGCCTCGATCGTCGGCGCCTGCGTGCTCAGCGGCGAGATCATCAACCTCCCGGATCTCTACTCCGAGGCCGGTCGGACCGCGCTCGGCCGCACCTTCGTGCACGATCGATCCTTCGACGATCGCTTCGGCTACGAGACCCGCTCGATGTTGACGGTGCCGATGCGCGCCCCTGACGGCGCGATCCTCGGCGCCTTCCAGCTCATCAACGCCAAGCGCGATCGCCCGCCGCTGCGCCGCCCTGAGGACTTCGAGCGCCGCGTCAAGCCCTTCAGCGCCGAGGACGAGCGCCTCTCCGCTTCCCTCGCCGCGCAGGGCGCGGTCGCGCTCGAGAACGCCCGCCTCTACGCCGAGATCCAGGGCCTCTTTGAGGGCTTTGTCCGCGCCAGCGTCACCGCGATCGAACAGCGCGATCCCACGACAAGCGGCCACAGCCAGCGCGTCGCCACCCTCACCGTCTGCTTCGCCGAGCGCGTCGACGCCCTCAGCGACGGCCCCTTCGCCGAGCAGCGCTTCAGCCGCGACGATCTGCGCGAGATCGAGGTCGCCGGGCTGCTCCACGACTTCGGCAAGGTCGGCGTGCGCGAGCAGGTGCTCGTCAAGGCCAAGAAGCTCTACGAGCCAGAGCTCGAGCTGATCCTCGCGCGCCTCGATCACTGCCGCCTCGCCGCCCGAATTGACGCCTTAGAGCGCCAGCTCCAGCTCGCTCGCGTCGGCCGCCTCGATCTCGGTCAAGAGCGAGCGATCGCCGCGGCCGAGGCCGCCTTGGTCGCCGAGCTCGACGAGATCCGCCACGTCATCCTCACCGCCAACGAGCCCAACCTGCTCGCGGAGCAGGTCAGCTCCCGCGTCCGCGAGCTCGCCGCCCGCGCCTTCACCGGCGCCGACGGCCGCACGCGTCGTCTGCTCGACGACCATGAGGTCGCGGCCTTACTGGTCACGCGCGGCAGCCTCACTGAAGGAGAGCGCCTCGAGGTCCAGAGCCACGTCACCCACACCTACGCCTTCCTCCGGCAGATCCCTTGGGGCCGCCGCCTCGCCCGCGTCCCGGAGATCGCCGGCAAACACCACGAGTACCTCAACGCCACCGGCTACCCCGCCGGGGTAGGCGCCGCGCAGATCCCCATACAGGCCCGACTGATGACCATCTGCGACATCTACGACGCCCTCACCGCGGCCGATCGCCCGTACAAGCGCGCGGTCCCTCGTGATCGCGCCCTCGACATCCTCGGACTCGAGGCGCGCGCCGGCAAGATCGATGCAGAGCTGCTACGGATCTTCATCGAAGCGGAGGTCGATCAGGTCCTCCAGGGAGGTGAACGATGAGCGGCGCGCTCGCCGTGAGCGTCGGGCTCGCCGTGGATCCGGCGATCGTACGGGAGCTGCGCCGCCGCCTGCGCCGCGCCGGCCGCCGCCTCGGCCTCAGCCCGCGCGAGCTCGAAGGCGTCGCGCTCCACATCGTCGACGATCTCGCGATCGCCCGGCTCAACCGCGAGCACATGGGCAAGCGCGGGCCCACCGACGTGCTCTCGTTCCCCACCGGCGAGCGCGACGACGGCGATCCCGACGGCCCGCCGATCTTCCTCGGCGACATCATCCTCTCGTGGCCCGCTGTTCGCCGCCAGGCGCGCTACGCCGGCCCGCGAGGGCGCTTGGACGAGGCCACCGTGCTCACCATCCACGGCCTCTGCCACCTCCTCGGCCACGATCACCGCGAGCGCCGTGAGGGCCGGGTGATGCACCGCGAGGAGCGACGCGCGCTCGCGGCCGCCCGCGTCGCCGACATCCCGCGCCCGTACGGTCGCACACCCACCTGACTACAAGGACACATTGATGCAGCCCATCGTCCTCATCCACGGCGGCGCCGGTACCATCGCCGAAGAGCTCCACGAGGCCGCCCTCGCGGGGGTGAGCGCCGCCGCCGAGATCGGCCGACGTGCCCTCCAAAGCGGCGCGGACGCGGTCACCGCCGCGGTCGCCGCTGTCCGCTCGATGGAGGACGAGCCGGCCTTCAACGCGGGCCGTGGCGCCTGCATGAACGCTGATGGCGACATCGAGGTCGACGCTGGCATCATGCGCTCCTGGGATCGTCGATCAGGCGCGGTCGGCGGCGTACGCGAGCTCCGCGACCCGATCCTGCTCGCGCGCCTCGTCATGGAGCAGACCCCCCACTGCCTGCTCGTCGGCCAAGGCGCCGAAGCCCTCGCTCGGCGTCACCAACTCGGCCACTTCGGCCGCGCCGAGGTCGAGACCACCAAGGCTCGCGAGCGCTGGCTCGTCGCCCGCAGCGGCCAAGGCGCCCGCGACAACCGCGCGGACACCGTCGGCGCGATCGCCCTCGATCACCGCGGCCATCTCTGCGCGGCCGGCTCCACCGGCGGCGTTTTGTTGAAGATCCCGGGCAGGGTAGGGGACACCCCGATCGTCGGCGCCGGCTTCTACGCGGACCCCGATCTCGGTGCGTGCTGCTGCACCGGCGTCGGCGAGGCGATCCTCACCCACATGCTCGCGTACCGCGCGCTCACCCTCGCTGCGGCGGCCCCGGAGGCCGCGAGCGCGCGCCTGCGAGCCCTCTGCGCGGAGATCTCCGCCGCCCACGCGGGCGCCGCGATCGGCCTGATCCTGCTCCGCCCAGACGGTCAACGCGTGCTCGTCCACCAGAGCGATCACATGAGCTGGGCCGTCGCGGACGGCGAGCAGCCGGTGATCGCCGGCCTCCGCCGGGAATAAGCGGCACTAGACGCCCCCCGCGGCGCCCGCCTATAACTTCACTGTGATCGTCACGTGGACCCTTGCGGCGCTCGTCGGCGTCTCTCCGCCCGCGCCAGCCCCAGAGCCGGCCGCACCGGCCGCACCGGCCGCACCGGCCGCACCCGCTGCCCCGGTCGCACCCGCCGCCCCGGTCGCGGTCGCCCCGTTGGGCTCAGCCGCTCCGCCGCCCGTCGCCCCGCTCATCCACGGCGTGCCGATCGCGCGACGACCACCGCCGCCGCCGCCGCGTTGGCGCCGCACCGTCGCACCTCTGCTCTCCGCGCTCGTCCCTGGCAGCGGCCAGATGGTGAATGAGGAGTTCGGCAAAGGCGCGGGCATGCTGCTCGGCGCGGCGACCCTCGGCCTCGGCGCGTGGGCGCTCCGAGCGTCGCGCGATCCGCTCGACTTCAGCGCTCCAGACCTCGCCAGCACCACCTTTGGCGGTGAAGCGATCCAAGCCGTCGGGTTCGGCTTGCTCACCGGCGGTCTCCAACTCCTCTGGGCGGCCCAAGTCATGGACGCCTACGCGGGCGCCGCGGGGATCACCCGCCCCAACCCACGCTACGGGCACCGCCTCGCCTTGCAAGTCACTCGTATGGCGACCGTCGCCTACCGCGCCGGCGATCCTGCCGCTGATTTCTACCCCGATTGGGGGATCTCGCTGATGGCTCAGCCCTATCGGCGCCTCAGCGTCGGGCTCGGCGATCTCGGCGTCCACCCAGGCGACGGCCGCACCAGCGTCCAAGGTGGTCCACGGATCCACTATCGCTTCCTCGAGCGTGGCCGCGTCTGGATCGGCGCGGGCGTCGGCGCGGTCCTACAAGGAACCGTCGCGCGGGCGACCGCCGCCTCCGCTCGAAACCGAGCCTTCTCCGCGATCCCCTACGGCCAGCTCGATCTCCGCCTCTTCATCCTGGATCGGTGGTCGCTCGATCTGGTCCCGCGGGTCAGCGTTCCGCTAGGCACCCGCTTCTACGGCGGCGATCGAGCGCTCCCCAGCCACGCGCTCACCTTCGAGTTAGGCACAGGAGTGGGGGTGTATTTCTGATGCGCGCGCCGATCCTCTCGCTCATCCTGCTCACCGGCGTAAGCGCGTGCGTGCTTGGTCACCGCGGCGTCGTCGCGCTTGAGGCCGACTATCCCCTCGCCGGCATCGACGCGATCCGCCTCGAGCTCCCCGACACGCCGCTCACCATCGTGGGTTCGCCGACAGCCACCAGCCTCAGCCTCAGCGGCTACTGGAGCGCCGTCGGTGGCAGCCAGCAGATCGCCGCCGACAACGTCACCGCGCCGGCCCTCGACTTCGCGCGCGACGGACGCTTCGCGATCCTCTCCGCGATCATCCCGCTCGCTGCCCGCGATCTCGTCGATCTCGAGCTCACGGACTTCACCATGCCCGCCGATCGCGACCTCGAGATCTGGAGCGGCCTCGGTGACATCCAAGTCGCGCACGTCGAGGGCAACATCTCGATCGACCTCGACGCGGGCCACATCGAGGTCTTCGGCGGCGCGGGCGGCGTCGGCGTGCGCACCGGCGCCGGCGATCTCGAGATCATCTCCACCGGCAATGTCAGCGGCTCGACCCGCAGCGGCCAGATTCACGTCGTCCAGGAGGGGGTCGGCGGCGGCGATATCGTCATGAGCGCGCTCTACGGCGACATCGACGTCGAGCTCGCCGCTGACGCCAACCTCGACCTCCAGATCGCCGCTGGCGGCGACATCCGCGTCCAAACCAGCACGGTCTCCACCGTCACCAGTCGGCGCTTTGTCCGCGAGGTCGGCAACGGTGCGGTCAAGATCTGGCTCGAGGCCCCCTACGGCCGCGTCACGGTTCGTCTTCGCGAACAAGCGGCCCCGTGAGGAGGTCGGTGACGAGGCCGCTTGCGGCGCATCTGCGGCCGTGTTAGTCGTCCAACAGCTCACGCCAGAGTGGCGAAATCGGTAGACGCAGCGGACTCAAAATCCGCCGAGGTTTCCTCTTGTCGGTTCGAGTCCGACCTCTGGTACCAGGCGCGGCCTTCGCTCAGCGGAGGCCGCGCCCCCTTTTGCCCGCCGATCGCCCCCGATGACCGACAACGACGCGCCCGAGCCGCAGACAGTCATCACCTCCCTGCGGGGTCACCTGCTCTGTGCTGTCCCGCAGCTCGTCGATCCCAACTTTGTACGCGCCGTCGTGCTGATGGTCGCCCACGACGAAGATGGCGCCTTTGGGCTCGTCATCAACGACGCCTTGCCGACGCTCGTGGCGGAGGTTACGGCCGCGATCGACGTCACCTGGGCAGGCCCGGAGGGCGCTCAATTACGTCTGGGCGGCCCCGTTGAGCCCACTCGTGGCTTCATCCTCCACGGGGATCCGACCTGGGATCCGCTCGCTGAGCCGCTGGTCGACGATCTCTGCCTCACCACCTCACTCGACGCGATCGAGCGAGATCGTCCCCTCGGCGCTGATGGTTCGGCCATGGTCATCCTGGGGTATGCCGGTTGGGGCGCCGGTCAACTCGAGGCCGAGATGAACTCCGGGAGCTGGATCGCCGCTCCCATCCTCGGCGAAGCCGAGCGGGGCAGGGGGGTCCGTCCGCGTTGGCTCTTCGCGGTGGAGCCCGCCCAGATGTGGTCTGAAGCGCTCGCCGCCGCCGGCATTGATCCAGCCCGCTTCGTCGGTCACAGCGGCCTCGGCGCGCCGATCGCCAAGGCCTAGGGGCTGCGCGCGGATCGGGCCTTTAGAGCAGTACGCCGCCGCGGCTCATGATCAGCAGCGTCACCGGCCCGTCATTCACCAGATCGACCTCCATCGTCGCCGCGAAGCGCCCGGTCTCGACTGGCAGCCCGTGCTCGCGCAGCGCCGCGCACAGCGACTCATAGAGCGCCCGCGCCCTCTCCGGCTCCTCCGCTTGATCAAAGCTCGGCCGCCGCCCCTTCTTGACCGACCCCGCGATCGTGAACTGCGAGACGACCAGGCACGCCCCGCCCACCTCGATGAGCGTGCGGTCCATCGGCGTCACCTGCGGGAAGATCCGCAGCCCTGCGATCTTCCGCGCGGTGATCGACACGTCCGCCTCAGTGTCACCGCGCTCGACCGCGACCAACAGCAGCGCGCCCGCGCCGATCTTACCGACCACCTCGCCCGCCACCCGCACCTCGGCCCGCGTGACCCGCTGCAGCACTGTCTTCACGCGAGCATCGCTACCGCGCCTGCATGACGATGACAAGCGCGATCAAGCGCGTCGCCGCAGCAGCGCCCTGATCGGCGCCCGCGGGGTGATCGGCGCCTGGTAGCGGTGGCGAAGATCGCTGTTTCCTGGCGCCGCCTCGAGATCGAAGCGCTGCACCAGCAGCGCCAGCACCAGCTTCGCCTCGAGCAGCGAGAAGTGCTGGCCGACGCAGCTCCGCGGCCCCGCGACGAAAGGGATCCAGCGGTATCCTGGGCTCTTCTCGCGGAAGCGGCTCGGATCGAAGCGCCCCGGATCCTCCCAGTTCTCCGGATCGCGATGCACCGCCTGCAGGTGCAGCATGATCTTCGTCCCCCGCGGGATCGACCACTCCCCGACCTGATCGTCGCGCGCGGCCTCGCGGGTGACCACCGGCACCACGTTGTAGATCCGCAGCGCCTCCTTGAGGCAAGCCTGCGCCAGATCGAGCCCACGGAGCGCCTCGTACTCAGGGAGCGCCCCGCCAGGCGTGACCGCGTCGGCCTCGGCGCGCAGCTGAGCGAGCAGCTCGGGCGCTCGGCTCAGCGCGTGCACCGTCCACGTCAGCATCGCGCTCGACGTGTCGTGCCCGGCGAAGAGCATCGTCTTCAGCTCGTCGCAGATCAGCCCCTCAAGCGCCCGTGACCACGGCAGATCTCGCAGCCCCCCCAGCAACATGTCGAGCATATCCCCGTCCTCGGGCGGCGGCCCTCGCCGTCGACGCGCCGCGATCTTGTCCACGAGCAGCGCGTCCAGCTCGCGCAGCCCGGCGCGGTAGCGGGAGCGCGCGGGGATCGGCAAGAGCGCGCGGTACGGGTGCCACACCCGCTTGTTGCACTCCGCCACCAACGGCTCGTAGAGGCGCGGCAGGATCGCGTCGCTCTCGGCGGCCGACATCCCCAGGCAAGCCGCTGCGATCACCTCCAACGTGAGCGCACGAAACCCCTCGCCGACGTCGACCGCCTCTCCCGCGCGCGCAGCCGCCTCCCAGCGGCGAAACAGCCGCGCCGCCGCGCGTTCGGTGATCGCGGGCACCCCACGCAGCGCATCTACCCGAAAGGCCCGCCCCAAGATCGCGCGGTGCCGGCGCCACAGCTCGTGGTCGCTCGACAGCAGCCCGCCGCCCAGCAGATCGTGGAAGGGCGCCATCGACGACGCCTCCTTCACGTAGTGATCTGCCCCTTGGGTCAGCACGTGACGGATCAGCGACAGATCCTTGGTGACCAGCCAGCGCGCCCCCGGCACCGCGAAGCTGGCCACGGGGCCATACTCGCGCAGCCAGCCCTCGGTCACGTCCCACGGCGAGCCGACCAACAACGCTCCCATGTTGCCCAGGAGGGGCAGGGCGCCGCGCACAGCGGGGATGATCGCCGACATCTCAGAGGATCCCGTACAAGATCGCCGCCGTGAGCCCCAACCACAGCACGAAATTGATCATGAAGAGCGGGTCCTTGAGCATCTCTTCGGTCGGGCTCTCCGCCTCGTGGCGCGTCGTCGCCAAGTGGATGAAGCGCAGGATCCCGACGATCGGGAAGATCACCGTGTACTGCAACTTATCGGTCCCAAAGATCTCTGCCACGTGCTCGGAGCGCGTGTACAGCACGTAGACCACCACCGTGATCACCGCCAGCGTGTGCAAGATCCAGCGGAGCGCGTCGGGCCGGTAGCGCGCCAGCGCCTCACGCTGCTTGCTCGCCGCCTCGCCGCCGCTCCCCAGCTCATGCGCGCGCTTGCCGAAGCCCAGGAACATCGCCAGCAACCCCGTACAAGCGAGCAGCCACGGGCTCGGCGGCAGCGTCAACGCGAACGCGCCGGCCAGCACCCGCAAGATGAACCCCGTCGCGATCAGCAGCACGTCCAGGTAGGCGACGTTCTTGAGGCGGAACGAGTACGCCAAATTCAGCCCGAAGTACGCGCCCAACGTCAGCGCGTACTTCGGCTCGAGGAAGTACCCGAGCCCGAGGCACAGCGGCACCATCACCACCGCGAAGCCGCGCGCGATCGGCGGCGGGAGCTGCCCAGACGGGATCGGCCGGTTGCGCTTCACCGGGTGCGCGCGATCCTTCTCCACGTCCACCAGATCGTTGAGGATGTACACACAGCCCGAGATCATGCAGAAGAGCGCGACCGCTCCCGCCGTGATCATCAAGCTCACCGGATCGTCGAGCTTCTGGCCGAACATCAGCGGCACGGCGACGAAGAGGTTCTTGATCCACTGGCGCGGCCGGAGGGTCTTGAGGAGGGCGACGAGCACGGCAGGCGAGACTAGCCCACTTTCTTCAAAACCAACTCGGCCGCCGGCCTGCCGCCCCTGCCGTCTGCGCCGAAGTTGCGGAGCGCCTCGCAGCCCGGAATAGTCAGCCGTCCACAGACGATCGCAGAGCCCCTTTGCCCGAGACCCTCCGCTCATCTGGCGCCGTCAGCGCGGCGATCGCCCTCTCGCGCGTGCTCGGTCTCGTCCGCATGTCGATATTCTCCCGCCTGCTCGGCGCGGGCGCCCTCGCGGACGCCTACGCGGTCGCCTTTCGTCTCCCCAACCTGCTCCGTGATCTGCTCGCTGAGGGCGCCCTCTCGAGCGCCTTCATCCCCACCTACACCGACGTGCTCGCCCGCGGCGGCCCCGCGGCCGCCTTCGCGCTCGCGGCCCTCGTCGTCGCGCTCGCCGCGATCGTCACCGGCGCGCTCACGCTCTTGGGGATCCTCTTCGCCGAGCCCTTGGTGCTCGCGATCACCGACGGCTGGAGCCCCGCCAAGGTCGCGCAGACCGCCGCGCTGGCGCGGATCATGATGCCGATCCTCGCGCTCGTCAGCCTCGGCGCGGTGTGGATGGGCATGCTCAACGCCCACAAGGCCTACGCGCGCGCCGCCCTCGCGCCCGCGCTCTTTAACCTCGTGAGCATCGCCGTCGGCGTGGCCCTTTGGTTCGCCGGCCTCGCGGCTGAGGTCGCGGTCACCCTGTGGAGCGTCGGCACCTTGCTCGGCGGCGTCGCCCAAGCGCTCTCGCAGATCCCCCCGCTGTGGCGCCTCGGATATCGCCCGTGGCCGCGCCTGCGCGGGATCACCACCGATCCTGGGGTTCGCCGGATCCTCCGCCTGATCCTGCCCGCGATCGCCGGAGTCGCCGCGGTGCAGATCAACGTCTTCATCAACACCCGCTTCGCCGCCGGCCTCGGAGACGGCCCCGTCGCACACCTCGAGTACGCATTTCGCGTCTTCTTCCTCCCGATCGGCGTCTTCGGCGTCGCCCTCGCCACCATCACCACCACCCGCGTCTCGGAGGAGGCCGCCCGAGGCGATCGCGCTGCCCTCGCTACTCGCACCGGCGAGGGCGTCAGCGCCGGCTTGTTGCTCACCTCCGCGAGCGCGGTCGGCCTCATCCTGCTCGCCGAGCCGGTGGTCCGTCTCCTCTACCAGGGCGGTCGCTTCGGCGCCGCCGACACCGTCGTCGTCGCCGCCACGCTCCAGGCGTACATGGTCGGCCTGGTCCCGTACAGCCTGGTGAAGATCCTCGCGCCCGCCTTCTACGCGATCGATCGCCCGCGCGTGCCCTTGCTCGCTAGCCTGCTCGCGGTCGCCGTCAACATCACCTTCAACGCCCTCACGCACCGGAGCCTCGGCGCCCCGGGCCTCGCGCTTGGCACCGCGCTCGCCGCCTTCGTCAACCTGCTCGTCCTCCGCCTCGCCTTCGGTCGCTTGATCGCGCCCTTGCAGCGCGACGGCGTCGCGCGGCAGATAGCCGCGCTGGCGCTCGCGAACGCGGTCATGGGCGCGTTCATCATCGCCGCGTGGGCGGGGCTCGCTCGCCTCTTGGACCGCGCGGCGCTGCCTCGCGCGCTCGCCGCGAGCCTCGACGCGGCGGCGCTCGCGATCGTCATCGTCACGGCGTTCGCGATCTACGCCGCGCTGCTCCGGGCGCTCAGGTACCCTGGCGCCGCCGAGCTGCTCGCGGCGCCGCGCAGGATCGTGAAGCGGCTCACCGGCCGGGCGGGTTGAGTCCGGCTCGGTGGCCGGGCTGCCGGTCTACCGATGACGGTTGAGGCGTCGAGACGACACCTCAGCCTGGATCCGATAGGATGGGACTCGCCATAACCATGGAGAAGCACATGACCCGCGTCGCAAGCACATTCATCGTCCTCACCCTGGCCCTCCCCGCGTGCAGCGGCGATGATTCATCGACCGGGGACACGAACACCAACACCTCCAACGGCTCCATCTCGACTACGGCCTCGACCCTCACCGGGAGCGCCTCGATGACGGGCACCGCGTCGGCGACGGACACCAACGGCGGCTCCGAGTCCAACAGCATGAGCGGCACCGACACGCAGACTTCGGAGTCGGACTCGGACTCGGACTCGACCACCTCTGACGTCACCATGTCGGCCACCGACACCGACGCGACCACCACCGGCAGCACCACCGGCAACACCACCGGCAACGAGCCGCTCTGTGGCAACAAGATCATCGACGAGGGCGAGGCCTGCGACGACGGCACGAACGACGGCAGCTACAACGGCTGCATGCCTGGCTGCGCCGAGGTCGGCCCCTACTGCGGCGACGGTGAGATCTACGACGGCGCCGAGCTCTGCGACGACGCGAACGACGTCGACAACGACGCCTGCTCCAACGCCTGCGGCGCCGACAAGTGCGCCGAGCTGCAGGTCAAGCTCACGCCGCTGCCGCCGAAGGTCGCGATGGTCCTCGACAAGTCAGGCTCGATGGTCAGCAACAAGTGGGACCACGACGCCGACGCCAACACCCTGCCGATCACCCGCTGGGCGAGCCTCCACGGCGTCGTCACCTTCATCCTCAACAACTTCCAGGCCAAGCTCGACCTCGGCCTCGTGCTCTACCCCTCGAAGGCCGCCACTCAGACCTACAACGCGATGGCCTGCATCGTCAGCCAGAACCCCGAGGTCGGCTGCGCGCCCAACAACAAGAACCCGATCCTCGCGGCGATGCCCGGCGCCAACGCCACCAACATCTACGGCGGCACCCCCGCCTCCTCGGGCATGATCACCGCCCTCAACCACCTCAAGACCTTCGATCAGCAGTTCACCCGCTCCGTCATCCTCGTCACTGACGGCGCCGCCAACTGCAAGCTCGACGCCCAGACCGAGCAGCAGCGCTTCGAGGTCTATGACCAAGCGCTCCACGACGTCGTCGGTAACGCCTTCAACAACGACAACATCGCGACTTACATCATCGGCATCGACATCTCCAAGGTGAACACCGGAGGCACCCAGGACGGCAACCCCGACAACATCGTCCCGTTCAACAAGCTCAACGAGCTCGCGGTCGCGGGCGGCAAGCCGAAGAACGACCCCGCGGAGAAGTTCTACGCCGCCAGCAACCAGATCGAGCTGCAAGAGGCGCTCGAGCTGGTCGCCAACGACGCCCTGAGCTGCATCGTCGCCCTCGAAGAGCCGCCGATCTTCCCGCAGAACACCAAGGTCAAGATCGGCCCGGATCTCGTTCCTAAGCTCGACACCTGCGACGGCCAAGACGGCTGGGTCTACGTCGGCGATCCGCCCACCGCGATCGAGCTGTGCGGCTCCTGGTGCGAGCAGCTCAAGATCACCCAGCAGATCGACGTCGAGTACTACTGCAAGCCCGGTTGATCCGACGACGACCGTCGCGGCGGGACGACCCTGGCGCACGCATACACCGGTGCGGCTCTGTTAGACTGCGCCGGTGTTCGACGTCTCCGCAAGCGCCCTCGACGCCGCCCTCGACGACCTGGAGCGCGCCCAGCGTCAGGAGGCGCCCGCCACGGACGCGATCTTCGAGCGTGAGCTGCGGCGCGTCCGAATCCCTGAGAGGGGCGACCTGCCGCGCTCGACCGAGCTCCTGCGGCGCCTCTACGCGGGCGACTTTGTCCCCCGCGAGAAGAAGGAGATGGTCGTCGACACCCGGAGGAGCTGGGGCCCCTTGATGGCCTCCATCGACGACCCACCGCTGATTGTGCTCGACGCCTGCTCGCAGATCGCCACCCTCACTCACGGCTTCTACCACCCCGCGGTCGTCAAGGCCCTCTACGGGGGCCGCTTCGCCGGCTGCCTGTGGAGCAACCCCGACACGCTCTTACGACATGTCCCTGAGGTCAGCGCCTACGCCGAAGCGCTGCGCCGCCTCGCCCCCGCCAGCCTCGATCACGTCAGCTTCGTCGGCGCCGGCGGGTCGGAGGCCAACGAGAAGGCGCTCCGGATCGCCCGTCTCCACGCTCCGCCGCCCGTCGGCGCGACCCCGCGTCGTCGCGTGCTGGCCTTCGAGGGATCCTTTCACGGCCGCACCTTCGCCTCGTTGATGGCCACCTGGAGCCCGAGCAAGCGCGGGCCGTTCGAGATCGCCGGCTTCGAGGCGGTCTTCTGCGCCCCCGAGCTCGACGCCCTCCAGCGCGTCCTCGACGCTCGCGGCGACGAGCTCTTCGCCGTCATCATCGAGCCGATGATGGCCGAGGGCGGTGACATCCACCTCAGCCGCGCCTTCATGCTCGGCCTCTTGCACGCCGCGCGCGCCCGCAAGATCCCGCTGATCGTCGACGAGGTGCAGACCGGCTTCGCCACCGGCGGGCCCTTCTTCTGGTGGCAGCGCCTCGGCCTCGGCGGCGATCGAGCGACAAGCCCCGATCTCATCACCTGCGCCAAGAAGGCCGGCATCGGCGTCGTGCTCTCGCGCTGGCCTGACCCTGAGGTCAACCAGATCAGCGCCGCCTCAGCTCTCCGCGGCCTCATCCAGCTCGAGACCGCGCACGAGCAGGGCGATCTCGAGGCCGCGATCGGCCGCCGCCTCAAGGCACTCACCGCCGCCTTCCCGGAGCTGCAGAGCCCGCGCGTCGCCGGCACCACCTTTGCGTTCGATCTCGAGACCCCCGCACAGCAGCGCGCCTTCATCGCCCAGCGCCTCCAACGCGGCTTCATGACCTACCCTGCGGGCGAGCGCACGATCCGCTTCCGCCTCAACGCCGCTTGGTCACGCCGCCACCTCGACGATCTCTTCCAGCGGATCACCACCACCCTGGGGCGCCTGCACGACCCCACCGCCGCCGAATGGCGCGCTGAAGGGCTCGTCCGCCACGTCGATGACTTCCTGATCCGCCGCGTCGAGGACGGCGACTGGCCCGCGATCATGGCGATTGAGGACGCCACCTATGAGCCCGCGCGTCGCGACTCGCTCGAGTACCTGCGCGGCAGCGCCGAAGCAGGCCTCGGCCTCGTCGCGGTCGAGCGCGCCAGCGGCGAGATCTTCGGCTTCGCCTTCGGCGCCCCGCTTGAGCGCTACCCAGGCGTCTCTGGGCCCCAACAAGACGATCGTTTTGGCCTCGGCGACACCTTCTTCTCCGCCGACATCACCGTCGACGATCGCGGTCGTGGTCGCGGCCTCGGACGCGCGCTCAAGCGCGCCCAGATCCGCTGGGCTCGCCGCCACGGCTTTCGCTTCGTCACCGGTCGCAACCGCGTCGGCGCCACCGAGAGCATGGCCGCGATCAACAGCTCCTTCGGCGCCTTCAACGTCATGCGCCTCGAGCACCAGTACGAGGGCAACGCCCTCGCCGATTACTACCGGATCCCCCTCGGCCCGCCGCCGCCGCCGAGCGCCCGTGATCCGCGCGTCGATCTCGGCAGCGGCCTCCAGCAGCCGTTCGGCGAGGCGCCCGCGTTCATGGCGACCCGCGAGCTCGTCGGCCCCGCCGCCAGCCGCCTCAACCTGAGCAACTACGCCACCATCGACACCGTGCACTACTCGGAGCACCTCCGCTTGCTCGCGCCGCGCGGCACCTCGCACATGTACGTCACCACCTCGCGTGACGAGTCCCTAGACAAGGCCCTCCGTTGCCTCCGCCTCAGCCGCCCGCGCGCCCAGCTCGCTATCGGCCTCCAGGGCGGCTATGTCGGCCACGTCACCGCCGCTGCGCGCTCGCTCTCGGATCCCGCGGGCTTCGGGCCCGACCTCGCGCTCTTCCCCTGGCCCCGCATCCCGCACCCGTCAAAACATGGCTCTGAGGCCATGTGCCGAGCGATCGACGCGTTGGTCGCCGAGCGCGGCGCCGACGCGATCTTCGGCGTCGTCGCCGAGGTGATCGGAGAGCGCTCCGGCCTCGTCCTTGAAGGAGACGGCGCGCGCGCTCTTGCGATCGCCTGCCAGCGCCACGATCTCCCGCTCATCCTCGTCGAGACCGCCAGCGGCTGCTACCGCAGCGGCGACGGCGCCTGGGGCGTCAACGCTCTGCCCCCTGAGGTCTCCCCCGATCTCGTGCTCTGGTACCCTGGCGGCCAGATCGGCCACGTCTTCGTCGGCGATCGTTACTACGTCCCCACGCCGCTGGCCTTGATCTCCACCTGGGATGGCGACGAGATCTCGGCGATCCGCGCCCACGAGCACCTCCGCGCGGCGCGGCGTCTCGACCTCGGTCCGACGATAGCCGCCCTCGATCGTGCGCTCCGCGAGCGGCTCGCCCCGCGCCTCAGCGGCGTCACGATCGGCGGCCGCGGCCTCTATCGCGCGCTCACCTTCGACGACCCACGCGCCGCGATCGCCCTCCACCAGGTCTGCGAGCGCCGCGGCCTGATCCTCGGCCGCGGCCTGCCTGGCGTCGTCATCTTCGCGCCCCCGCTCGATCTCACCCCTGAGGCGATCGACGCCGTAGGCGACACCTTGGCGGCCCTCTGCGAGTCGATCGGAGGCGAGCGCCGATGACCGATCAACCGACGATCGAGCTCGGTCTCTTTGAGGAGGACCAACCGCGCGCCCGCGGCGAGTCGCACGGGGAGCGCTGGCGCGAGGCGATCCACGAGCTCGCGGAGCTCCGGATCGATCTCACGGTCGCCAAGAGCGCCATGCGTGATCGCGACGAGGTCTTGGCGGTCGCGCGCCTCCATCTCCCCGTGCTCGCCGCCTACGATCGTGATCTCCACGAAGAGCTGCTCGGCATCGCCCGGGGCGCAGCCCTCAGCCCCGAGCAGATCGTCGTCCTCAACCACTACACCGATCTCCGCGACGTCCCCCGCGAGGTCCTCGCCGGTCCGATCGCGGGGGGAGAGGGCAGGGGAGCGCCCGAGGACGGCGGCTGCACGGCGATCTATTTGCCAGGACGCGGGGCCCCCGTGCTCGGCCAGACCTGGGACATGCACGGCACCGCCGCCCCGTACGTGCGCGTCCTCCACATCCGCCCCCGCGGCGGCGCCGACGAGCTGCTCTGCTTCACCCTCGCTGGTTGCCTCGGCATGACGGGACTCAGCGCGCGCGGCCTCGGCGTCACCATCAACAACCTCACGAGCACCGACGCGCAGGTCGGCGTCGTCTGGCCCGCCCTCGTCCGCGCGCTGCTGCGCGAGCCCAACGCCGCGACCGCTCGCGATCGCCTCTTCGCCACCCCGCTCTCGAGCGGCCATCACTACATGATCGCCGATGGCCGCGACTTCTACGGGGTCGAGACCTCTGGGCGCCTCAAGGTGCTCACCCAGCAAGGCGGCCGCGCCGCCCACCTCCACACCAACCACTGCTTTGATCCCGTGCTCCGCCGCCATGAGCGGGTCGCCCGCACCAGCACCACCTTCCGCCGCATGGAGCTCGCGAGCACCCTCTATGTCCAGCAGCGCCCGCGCGACGCCGAGGGGCTGTGGTCGCTGCTCTCGAGCCACGAGGGTTACCCGCGCAGCATCTGCTCACACGTCGACGACGCTCAGGGCGACCCCTCTGCCTCGCGCACCTGCGGTCGCATGGTCATGGATCTCAGCGGCGGCCGCGTGCTCGCTGGCGCCGGCTGCGGCCAAGAGGTCCCGGCGAGCGTCTTCACCCTCGATCGTTGGCCACCGATCACGCACGACCATGACTGACCTCGATCTCTTCTCCCTCCAGCGCGAGCACCTCTTCTTCACCTGGTCGAGCCAGCGCGACGTGAGGCCGCTCGAGATCCTCGACGCCGCAGGCGCGCGCTTCTGCACCCGCGAATATGGCTGGCTCTGGGACCTCGAGAGCCAAGTCTACAACGTCGGCTGCGGCCACCGTCACCCCCACATCCAGCGGCGTATGATCGCTCAGATCGAGGCGTTGCCGGCGGCCGCGCCCAACGCTCTCCTGCCGATCCGCGCGGAGCTCGGTCGTCTACTCGCCGCGCACACCGGCCTCGCCAAGGCATTCTTGACGACCGGCGGCTCGGAGGCCAACGAGAACGCCGTCAAGATCGCCCGCCTCGTCACCGGTCGCTCCAAGATCATCACCCGTCGGAGCTCCTACCATGGCGCGACGCTCGCGATCCTCGGGATCGCCGGGGACGATCGCAAGCGCCCCTTTGAGGCCGATCTCGCGCCCGGGCTGCACATCGACGACCCTTACCCTGTGCCTGTCGCCGCGGCGGGGGATCCCTCGATCTGGTCGCGGAACCTCGACCAGCTCCTTGATCGCGAGGATCCCCGCACCGTCGCCGCCGTCTTACTCGAGGGTTTTACGGGCACCAACGGCATGCAGATCCCGCCCGCCGATTTTTGGCAGCACGTCCGTCGTCGCTGCGACGAGCACGGGATCCTCCTCATCGCCGATGAGATCTTCAGCGGGTTCGGCCGAACAGGGCGGTGGTTCGCGGTCGATCACTGGGGTGTCCGTCCGGACATGCTCGTCGTCGGCAAGGGCCTCACCTCCGGCTACGCGCCGCTCGCCGGGGTCGTCGTCAACGCAGCGATCGCCGCTCACTTCGACGATCACAAGCTGTGGTGCGGCCTCACCACCTACGCGCACCCGGTCTCCTGCGCCGCCGCTGTCGGCGCGCTCGAGGTCCTCGCCGCCGAGGATCTCCCGGGCAACGCGGCCCGCGTCGGAGAGCTGCTAGGCGCTCGTCTGGACGACCTGTGGCGCCTTCATCCACAGAGGATCCGCGGCCATCGGGGCCTCGGCCTCATGCGAACCGTCGAGCTGCGAGAGCCCGCTGGCGCGCTCGCTCGGCGCGCCCTCGACCGAGGCCTCTATCTGCCGTTCAAGGGGGACGCGATCTTCCTCTGTCCGCCGTTGTGCTTGACGAGCGACGACGTCGGCGAGATCGTCGCTCGCCTCGAGCAGGCCCTCGCGCCATGATCTACCTCCTCGATTTCCGCGTCGATTACGCCGCTCGGCGCTCCCAAGAGGAGCTGCTCGCGCGCTGGTCTGAGGAGGCCACGCGAGCGCTCAACAGCGCCAAGGCCGGTGCGATCCTGGATCTGTGGAAGTGCGTCGGTCAGCGTCGCGTGCTCGTGATCGTCGAGCTTGACCGCCTCGATCGCCTCGATCACCTGCTCCGTGAGCTCCCGATCATGCGAGAGTGTGGGGATCAACTCCGCGTCGATCTCACCCCGCTACGCCGCCTCGCGGGCACGGACGCGGCTCAAGCGCCGGGCGAGTAGATCGTCATCAGCTCGACCTCGGTGAGCGCGATCAGGCGGTACTCCACGCCATGCAGGATGGGCGTCGAGATCGCCGGCAGCAGCTCGACCCGCTCAGCGCTGTCTAGGTCGCGGATCTCAAGGACGCCGCGTCCACCGGTGAGCATGACAAACATGTCCTTACGGCCATTGGTCGAGACCTTGACGATCTCGCCCGCGCGCACCCGGAGGATCTTCGCGACGAAGCCCGGCGCTTGCGCCCACACCAGCTCGCCGCCGAAGCTCTTGGGCTCGAAGGGGGGCCCGTAGTCGCTCTCGTCGCTCTCGACGGTCGCTCCTGCCTCATCGGCCTCGTCCTGCTCGGGCGCCGCGTCCTGCTCTTCCTGGCTCATCGGCTCAGAGTATCCGCACTTCCGGCGTCGCGACAGAGCCTCATCACCCCTCGGTGGGCGGCGCAGCCTTCGCGTCGCCCTTTGGCGCCTTCGCGTCGCTCTTCGGCGCCTTCGCGTCGCTCTTCGGCGCCTTCGCGTCGCTCTTCGGCGCCTTCGCGTCGCTCTTCGGCGCCTTCGCGTCGCTCTTCGGCGCCTTCGCGTCGCCCTTGTCCGTGGGCTTCGCCTCCGCCTCACCCTCGCCGCTCTTCCCCTCGGCCGGGGCGGTCGCTTCCACATACTCGGGGGCCTCGACGGCGCCTGCGCGGCCGAGCATCAGCGCCTCTTGGGCTCGGCGTGCGACGTCCATATCCCAGCGATCGACCTTGCCGTCGCCGGTGGTGTCATAGCCCACCCGGTCGATCTTACCGGCGACGAAGAACGAGAACATATCCGCGCGGCCGTCGTAGTCGCGATCGTGATCGATGCGGATCAGCCGCCCCTTGTCGTAGCGCCGCCACGCGTCGACGTAGCCGTCGCTGTTGAGATCTTGTTCGTCGCGGACCAGCGCGTTGTCCTCATAGAAGCGCCCCAGGTCGAGCTGCCCGTCGAAGTCGAGATCGAAGTGTTCACCGACGATCTCACCGCGCTCGTCGTAGGCGATGAACGCGTCGATCCGGCCGTCGTAGTTGAGATCCGCCTGTTTGCACGAGAGGCGCCCGCTCTGCGGCCCCGCGCCGACCGTCAACGAGATGAGATCGTTGCGGCCATCCTGATCCAGATCGACCTGCGCGCTGCGCTTACCGCTCGGATCACAGAAGCGCGGGTCGACCGCGAGCAGCGTCGCCGCGCCCTTGCGCCCGACCGGCGGTCGAGTCATCGCCGCCAGATCGGCCTCAGGCGGCGGGGCAGGGGGGGGCGTCTGCTTTGGAGCGCAAGCGAGGATCCCGAGCAGTGGCAAGAGGGCGCGTCGACGGGGCACTGACGTTACCTTAACAGCCTTCGCGGGCCTCTGCGGAGGCGCGCTAGCCGCGCCTGAGCAGCCGTGATGGGCCGATAATTCGCATCCTACGCGCCAACGCGGGCGAGCGCGGGTCAGCGCGGGGTGCTCCGCGGGCAGCGGCGCGCCGACGCCGCTTGTGGTAGGTCTGCGGCGCTCACCCTGTCGGGTCCTCAGAACGCATGAACCAGCCGAATAAAACCGGGCGAGAGTCGCCGCCAATGAGCGCGATCCGAAGCTTCTGCATCATCGCCCACATCGACCACGGCAAGAGCACCCTCGCCGATCGCCTCATGGAGGCGACCGGTCTGCTCACCTCGCGCGACAAGACCGAGCAGTACCTCGATCGTATGGACATCGAGCGCGAGCGCGGGATCACGATCAAAGCCCAAGCCGTGCGGATGCGCCACGTCCACGAGGGCGTCGAGTACGAGCTCAACCTGATCGACACCCCGGGCCACGTCGACTTCACTTATGAGGTCTCGCGCAGCCTCGCCGCCTGCGACGGCGCGCTCTTGGTCGTCGACGCGACCCAAGGCGTCGAGGCGCAGACGCTCGCCAACCTCTACCTCGCCCTCGACGCCGGCCTCGAGATCATCCCGGTGATTAACAAGATCGACCTGCCTAGCGCGGATCCGGATCGCGTGCGCGAGGAGATCGAGGAGACCATCGGGCTCGACACGACCGACGCGCTCCTCGTCTCGGCGAAGACTGGCATAGGCATCGAGGCCCTGCTCACCGCGATCATCGAGCGCTTCCCGGCCCCGCGCGGCGATCGCGACGCGCCCATGCGCGCCCTCATCGTCGACTCGTGGTGGGACGCTTACCGCGGCGTCATCTCGATCGTGCGCGTCGTCGACGGTCGTATGCGCCCGGGCGATCGTGTCCGCCTGCTCGCCACCGGCAAGACCTACGACGTGCTCGACGTCGGCGCGTTCGCCCCTGACGCGCTCTCTTATCCGGAGCTCTCCGCGGGGGAGGTCGGCTACCTCACCGCCAACGTCAAAGAGGTCGCTGACTCCAAGGTCGGAGACACCGTCGCCCTCGCCGACGATGCCAACGCGGTCCCCGTCCTCGGCTTCAAAGAGGTCCAGCCGATGGTCTTCGCCGGCGTATTCCCGAGCGACAGCGTCGACTACCCGGCCCTGCGCGACGCCCTCTCCAAGCTCAGCCTCAACGACGCGAGCGTCTCCTGGGAGCCTGAGTCCTCGAGCGCGCTCGGCTTCGGCTACCGCCTCGGCTTCCTCGGCCTGTTGCACATGGAGATCATCCAGGAGCGGCTGGAGCGCGAGTACGACCTCGACATCATCACCACGGCGCCGAGCGTCAAGTACCAGATCTACCAGCGCGACGGCTCGATGGCCCTGATCGACAACCCCGCCAAGATGCCCGATCCAGGCGGCTTCGACTTCATCGAGGAGCCGATGATCGTCGCTCGGATTCAGGTCCCAGAGGAGTTCCTCGGCGCGATCATCAAGCTGTGCCAGGATCGCCGAGGCGTCCAGGTAGACCTCAAATTCCCCACCGCACGGCGCGCGCACCTCACGTACAAGCTGCCGCTCGCCGAGATCGTCTTCGGCTTCTACGATCAACTCAAGAGCATCTCGCGCGGCTACGCGAGCCTCGACTACGAGATGGCCGGCTACGAGCGCGCAGATCTCGTGCGCCTCGATCTGCTCGTCAACGGCGAGCGTGTGGACGCGCTCTCTTTGATCACCCACCGCAGCAACGCCTTCGCGCGCGGCCGGGATCTCTGCTCCAAAATGAAGGAGGAGATCCCACCGCAGCAGTTCGAGGTCGCGATTCAGGCGGCGATCGGCGCGAAGATCATCGCGCGAACCAACGTCAAGGCGCTCCGCAAGAACGTGCTCGCCAAGTGCTACGGCGGCGACATCTCACGCAAACGGAAGCTGCTCGAGAAACAGAAGCGCGGCAAGAAGCGTCTCAAGGCGGTCGGCAACGTGGAGATCCCGCAGTCGGCGTTTCATGCGATCCTCAAGCTGGACTAGGTGAGGGAAGGGTGACCCAGAGCGAGCCTGAGAGTCGGCCGAAGCGGCCTCCCCGGCAGATCAAGGCGGCCGCGCTGATCCTCGACAAGGAGGCCCGCCGGATCGTCCGCAAATTCGCCGCCCGGCTCGCCCCTGAGCCCCTCGAGCGGATCCGCGCCTGCGTGAGCGCGATCGAGATCCAGCGGCGGGCCCGCGACTGGAGCGCCCTCGAGCGGACCACCGAGGAGCTCGACGAGCTGCTGCACCAGCACGCCTCCTTCGGCCGCAAGAGCGCCCTGCGTGAGACCCTCGAGAACGTCAGCGTCGCCGTGCTCGTCGCCGTCGCGCTCCGATCCTGCGTCTATGAGCCCTTCAAGATCCCCAGCGGCAGCATGATGCCGACCCTTCGCGCTGGTGATCACATCTTCGTCAACAAGTTCACCTACGGGATCCAGATCCCGCTCACCAACACCGTCGTCGGCCAGGGGATCGGCGAGCCTGAGCGAGGCGACGTGATCGTCTTTCGCTATCCGATCGACGAGAGCGAGGACTTTATCAAGCGGGTGATGGCCCTGCCCGGCGACACCCTGAAGGTCGACGGCAACACAGTCTCGATCCGCCGCGCTGGTGAGGCTGACTTTGAGCGCCTGACCCTCACCAAGGTCGACGAGCACTGCCATGACGAGGGCGGCACCCGAATCGTCAGCGGCTGCGAGGTCTTTGAGGAGTCGCTCGACGGTCGCACGCATCAGGTCCGCTACATGACCGGCGATCCTCGCCTCGGCGTACAGCGCCGCCAAGGCGAGTGGACGGTCCCCGAGGGCCACGTCCTGGTGATGGGCGACAACCGCAACCAAAGCCATGACAGCCTCGCCTGGACGCGCCAAGTCGAGGCCGTCTCGGCGGATTCGCTGCTCACGATCAAAGATCTGCGCGATCTGACCGCGGAGCGCCTCTTCGCCCTACAGCGCCCCGAAGACGGCGGACGCCAAGATCCGGCCCGCGATCACATCCTCTACCTCGCCGATCACCGCTCCGAGCCGCGCGATCTCTCGCTCGAGGTCTGGCGCGATCCCACGCTCGGTGTCGCCGCGGTGTTCGCGGCCAATGAGGCCCGCCTCCTCGATGCGAGGCGCGTCACCGTCACCGAGCTGCTCGACGCCTCCAGCCGCTACGGGCGCGCCAGCAACCTCGAGCGTCGCGCGCAGATCCTTCAAGACACAGCGCCGATCGACGCGCTCAGCCTCGGGCGAGGGGAGGGCGGCGGATGGCAAGCGCTCGCCCAGCTCGGCGACTCCAAAGCGATCCTCCAGCTCCGCTGCGGCGAGGCCGTCTGCCGCGAGGATGTTGAGGTGATCGAGCGCCTCGCGGCCGCGATGGAGCGTTTTCAGCACAACCACGATCAGGACGCGAACCAGCTCCTCGAGGGCGAGAAGGGGATCCGCTACACCAACCACTGGACCAGCCGCAGCAGCGATCGCCTGATCGACCGCATCTTCATCAAGGCGAAGGCTGGCGTGACCAACGACGACCCGGCGGCGCGCGTCCGTCTGCGGGTGTGGCGCGACACGGATGAAGGGGCGGCGTTCGTCCGCAGCGCAGCGCTCCACGCGCTCACGCGGGGCGCGCCTGAGCGCGCGATCGCAGCGCCAGATCTCGGGAGTGAAGCCTGGATCATCAGCGATGAGCGCGGATCGTCGGTCATCGTCGAAGATCCGGCTGGGGTCGTCTTCGTCCTCGAGTGTGGTCGCCAGCGCTGCCCGAACGTCACGGACGCCCAAGCCGTGATCGCGCCGATCGTCGCGCGAACGCCTGAGCTGCTTCAAGACCGCCGGGCGATCCCTGAGCTCTTGACCGCCAGCGATCTGGGAGACGGCTGGCGTGCGCAAGAGGTAGAGCCACGCACCCGCCACGAGTACGACCGCGTGTGGATGGAAGGCACCGAGCGCACTCAAGATCGCAGTGCCGAGCTGTGGCTGTGGCTACGCCCGGCCGATGGCCTTGAGACGGCCGTCGCGGCCTTGGCCGCCGTCTATCCGCTCGTGGAGGCTGATCCGCGCCTCCCGTTCGGCCAGTACGCGGCCCTCGACGACCGCCACACGTTGATGTTCGCCGTGCCGTCCTCCGAGGTTGTGGTCCAGCTCGAGTGCCGCCGCGGCCTCTGCGCCGACCGCGAGGCCGTGAACGCGCTGGCCCAACGCATCGCCGACAAGGCCCAGGATCCAAGCAACTTCATCGATCCGAACGCCGAGCGCCCGAGCCCCTTTGTCCCCAGGGGGCACATCAAGGGCAGAGCAGACCGCATCTGGCTGCCGCTGCGGCGGTTTTGGCTGCCGATCCGGTAGGCCCCGGGCCCCGGGCCCGGGGACGCAGCCGCGCCGATGATCCGATAATGTATGTTATGTAATTAAAGTCACCGGGTGACTTTCCTGCGCCAGCCAAGCAGCGCCAGAAGCGCCAAAGCGGAGCCTGCGCCGCCCGCCGAACGGCAGCCGCAGCCGTCCTCTTCGGCTTGGCCGAAGCCGTCGGGCAACGCTGGCCCGCCTGTATCGCTGCTGCCGCCGCCGTCAGAGCCGCTGCCGGAGCCGCTGCCGGAGCCGCTGCCGGAGCTATCAGGATCGCCGCCCTCCGAGTCGTCGCCGGTCGTACCGCTCGCGCTCTGGCACAGCGGGCTCGAGTCCTCTGGCGCGCACTGATAGTCGTCGATCAAATAGATCTGCGGGCCGCTCCCCTTCACCATCCAGGGCTCTGGCCGCAGATTTGTACCTTCACGCAGCCCCAGCAGCGACGCCGCCGCCCAGATCTCGGGGTCTTCTACGTCCAGCCCCCACCGTGCCGCGATCGCTGGGCTCGGGATCAGCCGTCGCAGCCCTTGATCGATCAACCACAGCGTCTCCGAACCATCATCCGCCTGGACGACAACGGGAGCCTCTCCAAGCGCCACACCTACCGGGATCGCCGCGACCGACGCGTCCGGTAGCTTGGCGAGATCCCAAAACGGCGACAGCCGCCAAGCCGCCAACACCTCCGGCGAGCCGACCCAACGGCGCACCCCTTCAGGGATCGCAGGCGGCGCGCACGTGAATCGTTGAGGCGAGTCATCGAGCTCGACCGCCGGCCCGCTGCCGTCGTCCGAAGCGAAGGCGTAGACCGTGTGCTCGAGCCCGTCACGCAGCGAGCGCGGGACCTCGATTTCGAAGCCATGCGCGCATGAACCGAGGCTCATACACAGATCGTCCCGGTGTCGATCCGCGAGGACTTGTACGCCGGTGTTGTCCGGATCGCTCGGCTGGCCGTCGAAGTACAGGAGCGCGGAGATAGCCGCCTCAGGTTCATCAGGATCTTGCGCCCAACCGCGGATCGCCCCGCAGCTCGCAGCGTCAAAGGCGCCGATCGGCGGCTGGGATCCCAACCCCATCAGTTGCTTGTAAGACTCGACGAGCGACATGTACGGCGGCACGTAGACGAAGCCGTGGCCGGCGACGTCCTGACGAATATTGAAGTGCAGGTGGATGCTCGTCGGAGTGCCTCCGAAATTGTTGGAGACCAGGTCGAGGCGCGACCCCGCCTCGACCTCCTGGCCCAGCGACACGATCCCGCCGCCGCCGTGCAAGTAATCCCACCGCGTGCCGTCGGCCCCCGTGATGTAGAGGGCGTAGTCGCTCGGCTGATCGGCGACGTTCGTGACCGTCGCCGTCGCCGCCGCGACTGTCCAATGGAGCATCTTCTCACACGTGCTCGGGCGGATGTCTTGTCCCTGGTGGCCGGTGCCTGAGGGGCACAGCGGCATCGTCCAGCTCCGCGTCTCGCAGTAGTTGTCGAACCACGGGTACGCGTAGTTCTTGGCGCTGCACTGCGACCCTGGCGGCCCGTTGTAGCCGCCCACCCCCCACACCTGGGAGTTCGGGTACGCGGGACCCGCCTCGATCGGGAAGCGCATGCCCGGGCTGTAGATCTCCGCGTCGACCCGGCCTTGGCCCGAGCCGGGGATGAGCGCTCCGGGGGGCTGGTAGAAGGGCTCCTCCGCGCTCGCGGCGCTCGGCGAGAACATCGCCGGCAGCGCAGCAGCCGCGAAGACCAAGGGGAGGGCGTGTGGCTGTCTCAAGAGGCACCTCCGGGGGCGACGCTGGGAGCTGCGCCGCCGACATACACGAGCCCCTCTAGCAGCGCCGAGAAGCCCTCATCGCTCGCGCACGCCGGCGCATCAGCGTCTCCACACTCGAGCTCTGCCGTGTAGGCGACCCCCCCCTCGACCCACGAGGCCGAGCGGATCCCCTCGTTGACGGTCAGCGTGCCCGCCACGCCGCGGATCTCCGCGCGCGGCGCCGCCGATGGCAGATCCTCGTAGAGGTGGGCGATCTTCGACGATTGGAGCACCAATTTCGCGTCCCCGTCGCGGGCGATGAGCGAGAAGCCGGCCTTCGCCAGCGGGATCACCTTCACCACGGACCAGCCCCGCGGCACGAGCACCGGCGCTGAGGCGCGGTCAACGGCCGCACGTACATCTGCCTCGAGAGACAGACGCGCCGAATCATCCGGCACACCGAAGCTCGTCCACTCCGGAGCACGGTCGACGCGCTCACCGCCGAGAACCAGCCCGCGACGAAGCGGCGCGGGTTCGCTCACCACCGCGGGCGCCAAGTGCGCGTCTTCGCGCGCGCTACGGGCCTCGAACGGCGCTGGCGCAGCGGCCCGGTCGCAGGCCAAAGTGGCCAGAAGTGGGCCAAGGAGGGCGAAGATCGACAAATGCTCGCTTTTGAACACGGTTGTAATGATGGACCGGTCATCGCTCCTGTCAAGGACAAAAATGCGCGAGAATGAGCGGGCTCTTGCGCCGATCTGCGCGGGGAAGTACAAGGTGCGCCCTCCGCTCGCATAGCTCAGGTGGATAGAGCGACGGTTTCCTAAACCGTAGGCCGCAGGTTCGAGCCCTGCTGCGGGCGCTGCTTCAGTAGCGTGAAGAACGAAATGATCTGGAACGTGGCGGCAATGCCATGCTCGTTCGGCCTAAGTCTGAAATATTGGTAATACAAACAACGTAACCTTCGCGCGGTTACTCGCTTGTACTCAGACGCCGCCGCGCTGTTACGATCTTTCGCAGCCGATGAACGATCTCTCAAGCTTGGTGATCGACGAGCGCTACGCCCTCGTCCGCCTGATCGGCGCTGGCGGTGTGGCCGGCGTGTATGAAGCGATTGATCGACGCCTCGACAAGCGCGTCGCGGTGAAGGTCCTAAGCCCCACCTACTGGGGCGACGCGCTGCAGCTCCAGCGCTTCGCTAGCGAGGCGAGGCACATCGCGCGGGTTCGTGATGAGCACCTCGTCGATGTCACCGACTCCGGCGTCTCCAAGGACGGCATCCCGTTCCTCGTCATGGAACTGCTGGAAGGGCGCGATCTCTACGATCTCCTCCGTGAACTCGACGCGCCGATGCCATGGCGGCGCGCCGCGTCGATCGCCGCGCAAGTGTGCGACGCGCTCGCCGCAGCGCACGCCCGCGGCCTGGTCCACCGTGACGTCAAGCCCAGCAACATCTATCTCCTCGATCGCCACGGCGACGATCACGTCAAGCTGCTCGACCTTGGCATCGCCAAGGCGCTGAACGCTCAAGATCTCGACGCCCCCATTACCAACCCTATCTACGGCGTCCCTGGCACCGCGCAGTACATGGCGCCCGAGCAGGCGCGCGCCCAGTCGGTCGATCCGCGCACGGACCTCTACTCGCTCGGCGTCGTCCTCTATCGCATGGTCACCGGCGCGCTCCCCTTCAACGCACCCGCCGACGATCTCTACTCGCTGCTGCGCATGCACTGCGAAGAGCCCCCTCTCCCGCCCTCAACGCGCCTCACCGGCTTGCCGGCCGAGATCGACGCCATCATCCTCCGCTGCCTGGAGAAAGAGCCAGATGCGCGGTGGGGATCGGCGCACGAGCTGGCGCGAGCGCTGCGGCGGGCGCTCGCCCAGCCGCGCGCGCTCGCGCCGAATTTAGAGTCCACGGAGCCAGCCTCCTCGTCCGCGACCCGCCCGAGCATGCTCGCGCAGGAGCCGGCGCTCCCGCCCGCCCGGCGCCTGCTCTTCGCGGCGTCGCTCGGCCTGATGGCGATCTTCGGCGTCGCGGCGATCATCGTCACCAGCGGCGACGCGACCACGACCATACCGCCTGTCCCCACGGGCGCGGCCGCGATGGCCGCTGCATCGTCATCGCCGCGGGCGTTTGAGGTCCCCCAAGGGGCGCTGACGCCGCGGCCGATCGCGGAGCTCGTCGTCGCGGAGCCGCCAGCGCTCCCGCCAATCGCCGGCGCTCCGGAGGATGTGTCCGAAGCCGAGCCCCTCGCGCGGCGACGCGGTCGCGGCCGACGAGCCCCCGTCATCGACCCTCATGAGCTCGATCCACGCCGCGCCGCCCTGCTGCGCGAGCTCGGCGTCCTCAAGTTCCGCCTCCGTCGCTGTCCCAGCGGCGAGCACGGCTGGCCGCCGCTGCGCGTTGATATTCATGTCGAGCCGAGGACCGGCGCGATCACCGAGGTCACTCCGTTGAATATGCCCGCCACGGAGCCCTTCCCCGCTTGTGTCGTCGAGACCCTGCTCGCCCTGCCCCTGCCTGGCCTCAGCGACGGCGGCGCCTACGACGACGTCCCGATCGATCTCTAACACCTGGCTTTGAGGACATGATTCGCCTCCGCATCACCCCGGACGGGCAGCCCGCCTACCTCGCCACTTTTCCGGGCGATGCCATCACGATCGGCGCCGATCCGTCCTGTGATCTCACCCTCGCTGGGCCGGGCATATCGCGCCAACATCTCCGCTTGAGGCGCGTCGACGGGGCGATCCACGCCGACGACTGTGGATCGAGCAACGGCACCTACGTCGCGCGCCAGCGCCTCCGCGGCCCGACGCCGCTGGCCGCGGGAGATGAGGCGCGGATCCCCGGCTTTCGCTTCTCTCTGGTCGAAGAGCCAGGTCATGCGGAGCAGACCGCACCACCTCCGCCGAAGTTCGACGCGCGCCCGATCGCCGCTCGGGTCGCTCCGAGCGCGCGATCTTGGCGCGAACGCCCGGATCGCGCCCACCTACTCACTGGCGCCTCGCTCGCGGAGGCGCGGCGCTGGCGCCTGCTCGCGGAGCGCGCGGATCCGCCGGTCTCAGCGGAGGAAGACGCGCTCATTCTCGCGAGCGAGGGGCAGCGAGTCCGCCGCCGTCACGCGCGGCGCGTCGCAGCGGTCGCCGTCGCGGCCGCAGCGCTCGCGGGGGTATGGAGTGGCCGTTCTGTGCTCGCCGGCGGCCTCGAGGCCCGCTCGCTTGATCTTCGGGCGATCGTCGCTTGCAGCGCCCGAGTCGTGGTCGCCAGCGCGGAGCGGCGCTGCGAGCGTGATGCATCCCGAGTCGCCGCGGAGATCGACGCCCAAACGCTCACCGGCGTGAGAGCCCTCGGTGAAGCGCGCGAGGCGCTCTCGTGCGCTCGCGTCGGCGCCAACGTGCCCCCTCTCGAGCAGGCGATCCGCGATCTTCTCGCCGAGACCAAGGGCCTGCCGCTCGCCCGCACTGACTCCGCGATCATCGTCGCGGCGGTCGACGAGTCTGGTTGCACGATCGCGTGGGCGACCGTCGACGGCGCTGTGCACCTGCTGCGTCGCTGCCTCGCCGCGCCGAGCCGTCAACGCTTCGACGGCGGGGCCCCGGTCCGCATGCTCGCGTTCGATCTTGCCGAGGCGCGGCTGATCGCCGTCGACGCGGCCGCGAACGTTCGCACCTGGAACCTCACAGATCCGACCCCCCTGCCCCGCTCCGTTCGCCTCGATCGGCCCCCTGAGGACCTCGGCGCGCTCGCGCTCGACCCTCACGGGCGCGTGCTCGCGCTCGCCGACCGCTCTGCGCCCACTGTTCACCTCTACGATCTCGCCGCGGATGACCCTCGGGTCGCCCCGGAGCAGCTCCCTGGCCTCACCGAGCCTCTCACGCACCTGTCTTTTGGAGAAGATGGCAGCAGCGCCCTCATCGGCGCTAGCGGCGGCCTCGTGCGCGCCTGGCGGCTCCGTGGCGCTCAGCCGCAAGGCAAGCCGAGGCTGATCAGCCGACACAGCGAGGCCGTCCGCGCGCTCACCGTGGCGAGCTGCAGCCCGGCGAGCGGCGCCGCGGAGAGCTGGGTGATCAGCGGCAGCGACGACGGCCGCGTCCTCGCCCAGCCGCTCGCTGAGCGCCGCAAGGGCTTCGGCGCGTCGCTGCCGCTCGCCCTCCGGGAGCCGCTCGCCGTCGGCCTCACCGATGACTGCCAGCAGCTCGTCGCTGCGCATGGGCGCGCCCTCTACCTCTGGCAACGCGCCGCGAAGGAGCCCGACAGGGCGCCTCGCGAGCTCCAACAAGCGCGAGCAGTCGAGCACATGCGTCTCCTCTCGGCAGGCCGTGCCCTCACCATCGGCGCCTCGGACCTGACCGTATGGGATCTGCGAGGGGCTGGCGCGCCGCGCCGCTCACCCGGTGACGCCCACGGGGTCAAGGCGCTCGCGGTAGCGGCGGATCTCGCCCTCACCGGCGGTGACGACGGCGTGATCCGTCTCTGGGATCTGACCACTGGCTCAGGTTGGGGGGCTTCTCATGCGATCCACGCCGCGGTGATCGACGCCTTCTCGGTCGATCGCGCGGGCGCCCGCGTGCTCGCGGCGGGCGGCGAGCGCTTGGTCTTGTGGAGCCTCGGCGCCTCCGGCGATCCATCCCAGCCGATCGCCCTTAAGGGTCACGAGGCGCGGATCACGGCGAGCGCGATCGCGGCAGACGCGACCTGGGCGGCGAGCGCGGATCAAGATCAGCGCCTCTTCTTGTGGCCCCTCGACGGCGTTCGCCCTGGCGATCGATCACAGCCGGTGATCACCGGCGCGATCGTCGATCGGATCTCCTTCACGGACGACAGCGCTTGGTTGGTCGCGAGCGGTCGCGACGGCGCCTGCGCGATCGATCTCCGCGGCGAGGGTCCACGCGAGTGCCAGGATCTCCCCCACGCGGGTGAGGTCATCGCCGCTCAGATCATCCCTGGGACCGCGCGGGTCCTCTTGGGCGCGGGCAGCGGCGCGCTCACGATCATCGATCTCGTGGCGTGGACCAGCGGTAGCGGGCCGGCGAGTTTGACCCTCGAGAAGATCTCTGGTGGTAGTTGGGAGCTCGCTGTCAGCGCCGACGGCCGAAGGCTCGCAGCCGCGGGTGATCGCGTGGTCACCTGGGAGATTGTCCAGGGCGCGGAGCCACAGCGAAGCCCGTGGTCGGCGCCGCAGCGGCCGCAGCAGGGCCGACAGTCCCTGGCGTGGAGCCCCGCTGGTGAGCTCCTAGCGATCGCCGCCGATGATCGACGGATTCACCTCTCACGAGGCGCGGATGGCGAATCAGCTGGCATCCTCGAGGCTCCCGGCGGCGTCACCGCGCTGGCCTTCGCTGACGCCAAGACCTTGTTGGTGGGCGGTCCAGACGGTTCATTGCGGCGTTGGCTGCTCCCGGGTCCAGCCACCGGAGATGAGATCTGCGCGGCACCCATCTCGTCACAAGGAGTAGATCCGGTCGCCATCGATCTTCGCGGCGCGAACGCGCCGATCCGCGGGATCGCGGTCGCTGCCGGCGGCGAGCTCGCGATCACAGGTGGCGACGGGCGCACGCTGCACATCTGGCCGATCTCGGCGGTGCGCCTGCGCGCGCGCCTCGACGGCCTCGATCTCGGCGCCTGGTAGGTGGCGCTGATCTCTCAGGGCGCGTCGGTCGCGGCGCTCCTGGCTACGCAGCGGAGCTCGTCGCGGGCGCAGCGGAAGCGGACGTGCACGTGGCCAGTGTGTCCGCTCGCGTCCCAGATCATGATCGCCGCTCCAGGCGGCCGCGGCCCTGCGTTGTCAGGTCGACGTTGGATCGCCGCCAACTCCTCGACGCTCGCGCCCATGACCTCGCCAGCGCGATAGAGGCGCTCGTGCAAGCTGCCGTCCAGGAAGATCTCTTGGACCTCTCGTGTCGCCAGCAACGACTCGATCAGCCCCCACGTCGCCAGCCAGTTGATCTCCTCTGGGTGAGGCCGTCGATCGAGCTCGAGATAGTGCTCGAGATACGCGCCGCCGAGGCTCGGCATCCAGAGATCGACGTCGCGGCCGCTTTGATGCGAGTGATGCGGCCGCAAGACGCCTCCCGCTGGCCGACTGAGATCTGCGACGATCAGCTCGCCTCGGTACCCGTAGGAGCGCCGAAATCGGATGATCGCGTAGTAGAGGTGACGCAGCGTATGGCTCGATCCGTACATGATCGCCGGGTTACGGCGGAGGTAGAAGGGGCTCGCAGGTAGCTGGATCCCCCCCGCTAGCGCGCCGCGGTTGGGCGCGCCGATCGAGGTGGCGCTCGGATCGATCGCCAGCGCCTCATCGACGGCCACGGCCCGTCGGCGGTGGATCTGCGGATCCACCCACAGGTCCATGATCGATCCCGCCGGTAGATCCGCGCCTAATCCGGGGTTCTGCGCCTGGATCTCGGCTCGGCTCAGCCCGTAACGCGCTTGGAGAGCGCTCCACGTGCTGCCAGTTGCGAGCGCGACGCGCAGGCGTTGTCGCGGCAACGGCGGGTTCACGGCTCGTAGAGACACAATGGAACCGATCCGCAGAGGCAGCTCAGGATCGAGGTTGTTGTCGGCGAGCAGGCGGCGGAGAGAGGCGCCATACCGAGCGGCGATCGACGCGCTCGTCTCGCCAGGAAGCACCTCGTGTCGGATCGGCAGCGGCTCTTCGCGAGCGACACGCCGCTCCGCCCCTCGCCGTAGAGCGACCGTCGTCGGCTCGTCAGTCATCGCGCCCCGCGCCGCGCGAGCAGCGTCGCCGCTCTCATCGTCTCTAAGGCTCGCAGCGAGCCCTCCCCCGGCTATCGCCGCGGCGATCAGCACGGCGATCAGCACGGCGGACCCGAGGAGCACCGCGCGGCGAGGCGATCGTCGAGCAGAGCTCCTCGTCGCGGCTTGGTCGCGATAAATCTCGAGGATCACTGCGCCGATCCCCACACGGTCGCCGACGTTCAGCCGTGTGGGTCCGCGGATCGGCAGGTCATCGACGAAGGTCCCGGCGACGAGGTCATGGAGCATCAAGCCGCCTTCAGTCGCTTCAATCACGGCGTGGTGAGCCGCAACGCCGATCCCACGGAGCTGAATCGAGGCGTCCTCAGCGGCGCCGATTAACCAGCGAGATCCGACGCGCGCCTCCTCTCGCGGCTCGCCGATGAGCCCGTAGATCCGGATGACAATCGACCTCTCCACGGCCTCCTCGGCTTAGACCCCGAGGCCGCCGCTCAGCCGCGACCAGAGCCGGATGAATCGTCCCCGCAGCCCGACGAGACGGGCGAGTAAGCGCCCGGGCAGCGCCCGTAGGCGGCTTATCCGCGCCCAGAGCCGCCGTACGCTGGCGAGCAAAGGTCGCGGCGCGGACGCGATCGCGCGCAGGCGCCCCCTCCCCGCCCGCTCCACCCGCTCGTCATGGACGGTCGCGCGAGTGACCGGAGAGACAGTGACCGGAGAGACAGTGACCGAAGGAGCAGGTGATGCCACCGCAAGCCACGGCGCATCGGGCTCCTCGAGCAGCGCGCCGCCGAAGCCAGCGATCAAGGCCGTCGCCTCAGGAGGCGGCGCCTCGCGCTGGAGGAGCGGCGCGAGCACGGCTGTACGCTCGAGGTTGGGAGCGCTCGGTCGTGCGCTCGGCGGCGGCGGCGCCTGAGGAGGTCGCTCAGCGAGCGCACGCGCTGAGGTGTCGATCGGTTGCAGCACCTGTGTCGCCTCAGACGTCGGTCGCAGCGGCGCGACCAGCAAGGTCGGCGGATCCCCAGGACGGCGCGGATCAGCCGGGTTGGACTCCGCGACCGCGAACGCCGCGAGCATCGCGGGCACGCCGGGGAAGCGACGCTGCGGATCCTTCTCGAGGCCGCGCATGATCGCGGCCTCGAGCGCTGGGCTCAGGCCGTGCTCGGGGTGGGCGAGGCGAAGCGGCCGCGGCGCCTTAAATCGGTGCATCAGCGCGACCTGCGTCGGATCGCCCGTGAAGGGCGGCGTCCCCGTCGTCATCGCGTAGAGCATCGTCGCCAGCGCGTAGACGTCGCTGCGTGGGCTCGGCGCCGCGCCGGCGGCTTGCTCAGGCGAGATCCAGGCGGCGTCGGCGGTGGTCGCGTCGTTGTGAACGACGCCGACATCGAGGAGGCGCACGGTCACGCCGCCGTTCTCACGTGAGAGGAAGCAGCGGGCCGGCGCGAGCCCGCCGATGGTGATCTCTCGGGCGTGTAGCTCGGCGACCGCGGCGCCGATCGCCCAGACCAGCTCGCGCGCGAGCTCCCATGGCAGCGCACCGACGGTCGTCATGACGTCCGCGAGGCGTTCACCCTGCAACGCTGGCGTGATCAGCGCGACGAGCGCTCCTTCACGCAAGATCACGTCGGTCGAGACTTGGTGCTCCCAACTCCCGGCGCGGATCATCTCGACCACCTCAATGATCCCTGCCGCTTTGGCTGAGGGCAGCTCAGGCGGCAGGAGGCGCACCAAGCACGGAGACCCCTCAGGGGCGGTCTCCGCTCGGTATTGTGCGCCTGCAGAGTCGGTCGCGATCTTCTCCAGAAGCCGGAAACGGCCGCCCAAGAGCTGGCCAACCTCCACGTGGCCCTGATCGATCGAGGACATCATCCGGGCGCCAGGTTACACCAGCGCGGCCAGATCGATGCACCATCACAGACTCTTAATGTCTACGATCTACAGAAACTCGACCTCGAGCTCATAAGAGCCGCCCGCGACGTCGACCTGGTCGATCACCAGGTAGTATTCGCCGGGGACGTCGAAGTAGTACTCGAGGGTCAGCGCGCCTTCGCGGATCGGGCTGGCCTCACAAGCGAGCTCCGATAGGCCCCCGCAGCTCGATCGGACGCTGAGGACCCCCTGCATGTCGGTCAGCCGAGCTACGGCGCGCATCAACGTCGGCTCGCTGACATCGACTCTGAACATGTTCTCTCGGCCAGGTCCGCCGCACGAGCCATCGACCTGCCCCTGCCCCAGACCGAAGGTGTTCGCCCAGCGGAAGAAGCCGCCCGGTTCGGCGTTGATGGTCGATGAGTGGAGGCTGCACGCCTCGAACGGCGGCCAGCCGAACGCGACGCTGAAGCCGTAGCGGCCGTCGACCCCTTCCGGCGAGTCGATCGCGATGTAATAGTCGCGGCCCCCTTCGGCGAAGAAGTAGCGGTACTCGCCGATCTCCGGAGCGACGCAGATCTCCGGCACAGGCGCGGCCTCTTCTTCGCACGCATCGGCGGTGATCCGGAGGACCGCGTCGAAGTCGGTCTCCTCTGTCATCGTGATGATGACGTCGGTGTTGTAGGGGATCGCGACCTTGTACACGTCCTCGCGGCCGAGGTCGTCGCTGAACTCGCCGCACCAACCCTCGACGCGTCCTCCTCCGAGAAGCCGCCCGCGCACGGTCTGTGGGGTGAATGGCAGCTCGATCGGGTTAGCGCAGCCGCCAAGGCGATCCTCTGGGCCGGGATCGAGGCCGCTCTCGACGCCGTCGAAGATGGAAGAGCGAGCGCCGCAGCCTGGGATCAGGGCGAGCGCGAGGATGGCCGCGAGCGTGCGCCTCTGCATCGATCGGGGAGCATAGCCCCGCCCGCGGACCGACGTCAAAACCCGCCCCGCGCCGGCCAGAACGCCTCGATCTGGAGCTGCAAGCGCCAACGACCGCGGAACACGGAGCGCGTGGGCACGTAGATCGCGGCGATACGATCACCGACGCTCAGGGGCTGCTCCGCTTGATTGAAGGCGATCGCGTCGACCAGCGCGCCATCTTGGCGCAGCGCCAACGACAGGTGCTTGCCCTGCAACAGACGCACGAAATCGACCTCGGCCTCTTCGATCAAGAAGCGTGGCGCCGGGAAACCGACCCCGTACGGGCCGAGCGACTCGATCGACGTGAGCAGCTCGGGCGTCAGCGCGGCGAGGCTGAGTGGCCCATCATAGGGCTCGTCGGCGCTCGGCATGTCCAGCCCGCGGGCAGCGAGCTGATCCGCGACGGCCGCGTCAAACGCCTCTGTGAGCGCCGGAATCGCAGCCACGTCCATCGATACGCCGGCTGCCGCGCGATGGCCGCCGAACCGTCGAAGCAGGTGCGAGCTCGCTTGCAGGGCCGCGCGTACGTCGATATCGCCCCAGCTCCGCGCAGATCCGCGCGCCTCGCCGCGCGCACGATCGATCGCCAGCACCAACGCCGGTCGGTGGTAACGCGAGACGATCGATGACGCAGCGATCCCGACGATGCCGTGCAGCCAACCATCATGCGCGACGACCAAACCGCGACGTTCATCCGTCTTTGGGTCGGCGGCTAGCAGGGCGTGCGCCTGCGCGACGATCTGGGCCTGCTCCCCGCGACGGCGTGAGTTCAGCCCCTCGATCTGCGCCGCCATCGCTCGCGCCTCGGGCAGCGTCCGCGCGCGCAGCAGCGCCAGCGACGGATCGGCGGGACCGAGCCGACCTGGCGCGTTCAGTCGAGGCCCCAATCGAAAGCCGAGGTGACCTTCATCGAGCGTCGCGTCGAGCTCGACGCCGGCGCGATCGAGCAGCGCGCGCAACCCTGGGCGGCGGCGCTGCTCCAAGATCCCGAGCCCGTGCCGGACCAAGATCCGGTTCTCATCGACCATCGGCACCAGGTCGCAGACTGTCCCGAGAGCCACGAGGTCGAGCAGGCCGCGCGGATCGGGCAGCGCGCGGCCGCCGTCGCCTGCCTCCGCCGCGAGGGACGTGCGCAGCGCCGCGCACAAATAGAACGCGACCCCCGCCGAGCACAGCCCCTTGAAAGGGAAGGCGCAGCCAGGCTGATGTGGGTTGAGCAGCGCCGCCGCTGGCGGCATCTGCTCCGGCACCTGGTGGTGATCGATCACCGCGGCGACGACCCCATGGTCGTGCAGCCACGCGAGGGCCTCGTGATCGGAGGTGCCGCAGTCGCCGGTGAGCACCAAACGCACGCCGGCCTCATGCAGGGCGCGCGCGTCCGCGACTCGAAAACCATAGCCCGCGTCACGGCTCGCGACGCGGGGCACCACCTCGACCCCGAGCGCCTCGAGGAAGGTCGTCAAGATCGCCGCTGTGGTCACCCCGTCGACGTCGTAGTCGCCGAACACCCCGACCCGCCAGCGCTGCCTTACCGCTGCGCGCAGCAGCTCGAGCAGAGGCTCGAAGCCGGCCATGCCGACAGGTGATCGCAGATCCGCGAGCCTCGGCTTCAAGAGCCGCACCTGCGCCTCTGATTCGCGCACCCCGCGGGCGAGCAACAAGCGCATCGCCAGAGGATCGATCCCCAGAGAGGCCGCCCGCTCGCCGATCTCGTGTTGATCGGCGCCAGGGTCGCGGAGCGCCAGCCGTGGCACCATCCCGGGATCCTACTCGTCGGCGCGCGGACGCCGGCGCCGGCGACGACTCTTCTGCTCGGGCTCGGGCTCGTCGTCTGTCTCGTCGCTGGCGGCAGCGGTCGCGGTCGGCTGCGCGGGTTCGGCGACAACCTCGGCGTCAGCGTGGATCTGGCCGCTCTCGCCACGAGCCTCAACACGGAGATCGCCGACCGGGCGACCGCTCGTCTCATCGATCTCTTCGTTCGAGGCCGAGCCGAGGAGCGTGCCTGTGCCCGGTCGCTCAGCACCCTCGACCGAGATGAGGTGCCCCTCACCCGCGTAGAAGCGCTTGTTGATGTAGAGGAAGATCGGGCAGGCGATAAACAGCGACGAGTAGGTGCCGACGAGCAGGCCGATCAGCAGCGCGAAGGCGAAGTCCTTGATCGCGCCGCTGCCGAGGAGCCAGATCGAGAGCACCACCGCGAGGGTCGTCCCAGTGGTCAGGATCGTGCGGCTCAGGGTCTCGTTGAGCGCGACGTTGGTGATCTCCTCGATCGGCTGATCGCGGTTCAACGCCACGCGCTCGCGGATCCGGTCGAAGACGACGATCGTGTCGTTGATGCTGTAACCGATCACGGTGAGCAGCGCGGCGATCGTCTGGAGGTTGAATTCCTTGTAAGTGAGCGCGAAGGCGCCGATCACGAGGAAGGCGTCGTGAGCGAGCGCGACGATCCCACCTGGCGCGAAGCGCAGGTCGAAGCGCAGCATCACGTAGAGGAAGATGAAGCCGATCGCGTAGAGCAGCGACTTGATGCCGTCTTGCTTGAGCTGGTTGCCGACCTTCGCGCCGACCGTCTCCGACGAGACGATGTGATCGACCGTGCCCGCGCCGAACGCCTCATCGAGCTGTTCGGCGATCCGTGCGCCGACCCCGATCAGGCTGACCTCGACCGGAAACTCGCCCTCTTTACCGGTGCCCTTGTCGACCTTACCGACGCAGCCGGCGTCGCTGAGCAGGTGCTCGAGCTCGCCATATATCGGCGCTGACTCGAACTTGAGGAAGATCTTGCTCGATCCTGTGGGGTACGAGTAGCTGCCCAGCTTCGCCCGGGTGTAGCCCCTCGCCGCGGCCTCGCAGCGAGCAGACTGCTCTGGGTCGATGATCGTCACGTCCTTGACGCGGATCAGCACCTCATTCGCGGCGTCGGGCACTGTCAGCGCCGAGGCGCCCTCGTAGCCGAGCTTCGCGAGCTGGTCGCGGATCCCTTGCACGTCGGTCTTGGCCCCCTCCTTGAGGGCCAAGCGGACCGAAGAGCCGCCCTGGAAGTCGATCCCGAAGTTCAGGACAGAGCCACGAACAGCGCCGTTGTAGATCAGCGCGCCGATGGAGAGGATCGTCAAGACGATCGAGAGGAAGATGAACTTCCGCGCGTTCTTGACGAAATTAAGGGTCGTCCCGGAGGGGATCAGCTCGAAGAACTTCTGCATGGCGATTTAGATCGACACGCGGTCGAACCCGCGGCGATTGGCCTGGAAGTCGAAGAAGACGCGGCTTGCGAAGACCGCGGTGAAGATCGAGGTTGCGATGCCGATGAGGAGAGTGATCGCGAAGCCGCGGATCGGCCCGGAGCCGTACTGCCAGAGCACGAGCCCGGCGATCGAGGTGGTGAGCTGCGAGTCGAGGATGGTCGTCAAGGCGCGGTCATAGCCGGCCTCGATCGCGGCGCGGGCCTTGTAGCCCTCGCGGATGAGCTCGCGGATCCGCTCGTAGATGATCACGTTCGCGTCGACCGCCATACCGATCGTCAGGACGATGCCAGCGATCCCTGGCAGCGTCAGCGTCGCGCCGAAGAAGGCCATCGCCGCGAGGATGAGCACCATGTTGAACACCAGCGCGAACACGGAGACGATCCCGGCGCGGCGGTAGTAGATCGCCATGAAGGCGATCACCGAGCCGAGGCCGACGATGAGCGCCCAGAAGCCGCCCTCGACCGACTCCTTGCCGAGATCTGCGCCGACGCGGATCTCGAACTCCTTGACCATCCGAGCCGGCAGCGAGCCGCTCTTGAGCACCTTCACGAGGTCGTTGGCGGCCTCACGCACCGACTGGCCGGGCGACTGCCCCATCGTGATCCGCACGTTGCCGCCCGGGATCCGGTCGTTGAAGACCGGATCCGAGGTGACCTCGTCGTCCATCATGATCGCCATCTTGCGGCCGATGTTGTCCCCCGACATCTGCTCGAAGCGATCGGCGCCGAGGCGGTCGAGCTTGAGCGACACCTCTGGCGTGCCGGTCTCAGGGTTGAACACGACGTTGGCTGAGACGATGCTCTCACCCGTGACCTCCGCGCGCGACTTGAGCACGTAGGTCTGCCAGATCGCCTCAGGCGGCTGGCCGCGGCGCATCACCATCATCTCGCGGCCATACGCGACCATGTGGCTCGAGGGCAGGCGCCACTTCGCCGGCAGGTTGTTGAAGAAATCCTCCAGGATGGCCCGATCCTTGGCGTAGAACGTGTACACATCCTTCACCGAGGTCCCCTTCTCGTGGCCGTAGCCCGAGAGACGGTTCACCGCGATGCCCATCCCTGGACGGACGAGGCCGGCCTCGTAGACGGCCCGCAGGTAGGTGACCCCCGTGTCGCCATAGAGGGTCTCATCGTCGATCATCCGCATCTCCAGCACCGCCGAGCGCTCGATGATCTTGAGGAGGCGACGGAAGTCGCTCGACTCCTCGAGCACCTTGTCGCGGGCGTTGTCGGTGAGCGCGAGGCGGACTGTGTCAGGATCGAGCGGAGCGCCCGGATCTTCGGGCGAGATCAGCAGGTGCGCAGGCAGCCGATCGTCGATGATCTGCCCGTCATCGGTCACGCTCTCGGGGAAGATCGAGCTGAGCAGCGCCCTGGCCTGGCGATCAGGCACACGCGCTGTAAACGCGCCGGGGTCGCCCTTCACCTCGGCCACGATCACCTGCTCCGCGCCAGCGGCTCGGAGCAGCTCAGAGAGGCGATTGGAGGCGTCGATCCGGGCGGCGCGCACCTCGGTGGTGGTGTCGCTGAGACCCGGGAGCTCGATCACGATCTGCCGGTTCTTCGGGTAGATATTCGGCTCTGCGACCCCCATGGCGTCGATACGCCGACGCACCGTGTCGAGCGCCTGGCCGACCGCGCTCTTGCGGGCCTCGAGGAGCCGCTCCTCGATCATCTTGAGGTGGATGATCCCGTTCGGTTCGTCCTCGGTGTCCACGCGCTCGAGGTCTGCGAGCGCGATCCCCATGACGTCATCGGTCGCCGTGAGCACGTCCTCGGGGCGATCAAACCTTACATCGATCCGATCGATGCCGATCCGCTCCGCGACGACGTTGACGGCCTTCTTCTCCTTGAAGTTGGCCTGGAGCTCGCCCGCGATCATGTCGAGCTTGTTCTCGAGCGCCTCATCGACCGCCACCGAGTACTCGAGGTGGAGGCCGCCCTGGAGGTCGAGGCCGAGCTTGAACTTGTTGGTGAAAGTCTTGGTGATCCACTCTGGGATCGGGAACTTGGCGATATCTGCGATCGACGGCAGCACCATCAGGGTGCTGAGGGTCAGCAGCAGCGCCAAGAAGAGCGCCTTCAGCTTGAGGAACCTGCGCATGGTCGATGAGCCTCAGATCAGGTCGAGGTAGAGCCCTTGGAGGTGGTCGCGGCGGTGGCCGTGGGCTCTTGGATGACGTCAGCGATCTCAGCCTTGAGGACCCGGATCTTCACGTGATCCGCGATCTCGACGAGCGCGACGTCGCCCTCGACGCCCGCGACCTTGCCGAGGATCCCGCCGGCCAAGCGGACCGCGTCGCCGCGGACGATCTTCGCCAGTCGATCGCGCCGCGTCTTCTCTTGTTTGCTGGCTGGCCGCAAGATCAGGAGGTACACGACCGCGAACATCAGGATGAGCATCGGCAGCGGTCCGCCCAGAAACGAGGGCGCGGCCGCGTCGGCGACGAGGGCGAGGAGCGGGCTGAGTTGCATGGTCGTTTCCGGGGTCTCGGCACTATCCCGCGGGGGCGGGGCGATCTGACAGGCAGGCCGTTTGAATCGCTCGCTCGCGCGATGGGGGGTGGCCTACCAGGAAGTGACTGAGATGTCACTCAAAACGCGGTCCCTGCGCCTCAAGGACCGATGAGCCGGGCAAGCTCACGCTCCACACTCGAGAATCGGCCTGCGCGGAGCGCGCCGCGCATCGCGCCGACCCATTGATGGAAGAAAAAGAGGTTGTGCAGGGTCGCCAGCCGGCCAAAGAGAGGATCCCCCTGATCATGCAGGTGGCGGAGGTAGGCCCGTGAGTAACGGCGACAACTACGGCACCCGCAGGAGGGATCGATCGGCCCCGGGTCGTCGCGATAGCGCGCCTGGCGGATGTTGATGCGGCCCTCAAACGTGAAGAGCTGGCCGTTGCGGGCGTTGCGGGTCGGCATCACGCAATCGAACATGTCGACGCCCGAGCGCACCGCGGCCAGAAGATCGCGGGGGGTGCCGATCCCCATCACGTAGCGAGGGCGCTCGGCCGGCATCTCGGGGGCGATCGCCGCCATCGTCGCGTGCATCGACTCAATGGACTCGCCGACGCTGAGGCCCCCGAGGGCGACCCCATCGAAGGGCAAGGCTGAGATCTCGGCGAGGTGACGGCGGCGAAGCGCGAGATCTGTGCCTCCCTGGACGATCCCGAAGCAGAGCTGGCCGGGCGCCAAGATCGATCCGCGCAGCTCGGCCGCCTCTACCGCCCAGCGGGTGCTACGAGCGACGGCCGCCTCGATCTGCGCCGCGGCTGCGTCGCCAGGCGGACAATGGTCGAGGATCATACAAATATCCGAGCCGAGCGCCGCCTCGACCTCGAGCACCGAGCGCGGCGTCATACGATGGCGAGATCCGTCGAAGTGGGTCTGGTAGTCGACACCCGCGTCGTCGATCTTCTGGAGGCCGCGGAGGCTGAAGACCTGGAAGCCGCCGCTGTCGGTCAAGATCGGCCGATCCCAGCCGATCATCCGGTGAAGCCCGCCGAGCGCGCGGATCCTCTGGTAACCTGGCCGATGGGCCAGATGGTAGGCGTTCCCGAGGATGATCTGCGAGCCTACCTCCATCAGATCGACCGGCTCGAGCCCCTTAACCGCCCCGTAGGTGCCGACAGGCATAAAGCAGGGCGTGTCGATCGGGCCATGCGCCGTCCACAGACGACCGGCGCGGGCCGGGGCCCCCGTCGTCGTCGCGAGCACCTCGAAGGTGCCAGGCGCGCGCCATCGTTCCCGCGGGAGGACCTCACAGCTCAACTCAGCGCGAGGGTCGGGGCGGAGCTCGGGTTCGCTTTCGTGCACGAGCGAGCCATGCCACGGCGACCGGGTCCTCGGCTAGCGCGGAGAGGGCTCATCAGCCGCGATCGAGGAGCATGCAGTCGCCATAGCTGTAGAAGCGATAGCCGGCGTCGACAGCCGTCTGGTAGCCCGCCATCACCCGCTCATGGCCGCCGAAGGCCGACACCAGCATCAGGAGCGAGGAGCGAGGCAGGTGGAAATTTGTGATCAACAGATCGACCGCGCGGAACACGTGCCCGGGGGTGATCACCAGATCGGTCGTGCCCTCGAAGGGCGCGATCTCGCCGAAGCGCTGCGCGATCGCCTCGAGCGCCCGGGTGACGGTGGTGCCTATCGCCACGATCGGCCGCCCTTGCCGCTGCGCCAGGCGGATCCGCGTCGCCGCGGCTTCGTCGAGGCAGATCCGCTCGGCGCCCACCCGGTGCTCTCGCACGTCCTTGGCCTCCATCGGCAGGAACGTCCCCGGGCCGACGTGCAAGGTGAGCGCGACGCGGTCGAGGCGGGCCAGCACGTCGGGCTCCCAGTGCAGGCCCGCGGTCGGCGCCGCGACCGATCCCGGGAGGCGCGCGTAGAGGGTCTGATAGCGCTCTCGATCGGCCGCGCTCGGCGCCGTCGGCCGGGGGATATAAGGCGGCAGGGGGACCTGGCCGACCCGGCTCAGCGCCTCCATCAGCTCGCCCGCCTCGATCTCAAAGATCCGAGCCCGCGGGTCGATCGAGTCTTCTCCGCAGAAGCGGCACACGAAGCCGTCGACGCTCAAACGGTCGCCTTCGCGGAGCCGCTTCGCGCCGCGTACCCATGCGCGGTAGCGCGATCCGATCCCACAGTTCGGCCGCGGATCGCAGACCAGAAGCTCAAACTCGCGCTCGTCGTCCCGCCGCAAGAGCACCCGCGCAGGGACCACGCGTGACTCGTTCAAGACCACGAGCGCGTCGCGCGGCAGGTGCTCGGGGAGCGCGCGCGCGCGCGCATGCGTCGGCGGCGACGGCCCGACGAGCACCAACATGCGCGCGTCACCCCGCCGCTCCGCCGGCTCCTGGGCGATCTGCGACGGAGGCAGGGAATAGTCGAACGCCTCGGGTCCCATGGGCGAGCCGGCCTATGTCACAGCGCGAGCGACCACGCAAGCGCGTCGACGCCCGTACGGGGGCGCGGACGCCTGGTGAGGACCCCATGCCGGTGTCATAGTCGCCGCCGTGCAGCTTCTCCGTCGCCTCGCGCTCGTGCTCGCGTCGACGCTGCTCGGACCTACCGCGGGGGCCGCCCCTGAGAGCACCGCGGGGCAGCTTCACCGCCGCGGCGTTCACTGCATGGAGGTCCTCGAGCGACCGGAGTGCGCCATCGATCGCTTCGAAGAGCTCCTCGCGGAGGACACGCGTGAGCGCGCCCTGCTCACCGACGCGATCCTCCGGCTCGTCAAGCTCTACCGCCGGGCCGGACGCGACGACGAGCTCCGCGCGGTGCTCCGCCGCTTCTGGGAGGCGGGGGGAGGTCGCCGTCAACGTGAAGGTCACCTCCCCTACTCCGCTCGCTTCCTCCCTGAGGGGCTCGACTTCATCGCCCACGTCGACATCCAGGCGGCCCTCTCCTCCGAGCTCGCCGCTCGGATGCCGGTCGAGCTCAGCGAGGCCGTGACCGCCTGCGACGAGCTGCGTCAGCGCCAGTTGTCTGATCTCTGGCTGGTGCGCCGCGCACAGCGGCGCGCGGCGGAGCGCGGGATCTCCACGCAAGCGGCGATCGAGTCGCTCCACCGCGAGGAGCAAGAGCGACGCAGGCGCTATGAGGAGCGCGCGCGGCAGCGCGAGGGCGCGGGGCGGACGAGCGATCCGCCGGTCTTCGGCGCCGCGATCTGCCCGGTGGCTCGCGCGCTCGGCATGGACTCCACGGCCACGTGGACGCGAGCGGCCTTCGCCGTCGATCACCGCGACTCACGCCGCTCCGCCGCGATCGTCGAGATCCCCGGGCTCGCCGCCAAGATAGACGCCGCGGTGGCCGCCGGCGCGCTGGCGCCGACTCCAAGTGGTCGCCTCCGACTCGTCGGCCACAGCTACGCGGGCGCCCCAGTCGAGCTCGTGAGCCTCGACCTCGATCAACTCCTGATCGCTCCAGCCGCGCTGATGCCCGAGATCGCGACCGCAGCCGCGTCCGGCCGCGCCACCCTCAACCGCCAGGTGAAGCGCTTGATCTCGGGTATTCCGCTCGGCGCCTCTTTCTTCGCGGTGACCACCGGCGAGGCCCTGAGCGCGCTCTCGCTCGGCGGTGTTCAGGGGACGAAGCGGCGCCTGCTCGAGGCGCTGCTCCCCCGGCCGACTGGCTTGCAAGTCGCTGGCGTCGCCCATGAGTACTTCGGCGTGTTTGTTCGGATGCCGACCGACAACCCCCTCAAAGCCAGCGCGCTCGTCGATCTCGCGACCAAGTTGCTCGACAGCTCGGAGTCCGATGAAGGGACGCGCGCGCTCGTGAGCGGCCTCGATCTCGCGCAGGCGAGCGACCGTCAGGCGCTCCTGGTCTCCTACGTCGCCTCGCCCGCGGAGCTCGAAGAGCTCGCGCTGCGTTGAGCGGTCAAGCGGCTGCGCGCGCTCGCGAGTTGTGGCAGGGTGAGCCCCGTGCTCCTCGATGTCGCCCTCGCCGCGCTCATCGGCCTCGCCGCGCCAGGAGAGATCCAGGATCCGGCCGCGCCCGCCGCCTATGAGGGATCCCAGGCGGAGCGCGATCTTGACGCCCTCCTCCACAGTCGTGGCTCGGAGTACAGCGCCGCGCGGGCGCGGCTCGAGGCGAACCCTCCGATCGCCGCGCCGCTCGCGATCGAACGCCTCGCCGCCTCACCGGCGCCTGGACCGGCGGAGCGGCAGCGCTTGCTCGTCTTGCTCGGGACCTTCAACCGCCCCGAGGATCTGCAGATCTTCGCGGGCCAACTGAAGCGCGACGTCGCGAGCGTCCCCCCAAGCCGCGCGATCCAGTCGGCTGCGCCGTGGCGTGATCTCCTCCGACAGTCCGGCGCGCAGGCGCACGATCACCTCATGGTGCTGGTCGGTGATCGCGAGCTGCCTGAGGATGTTCGCGCGCTCTTGCTCGCGGATCTCGTCGCCATCGAGTCGAGCGAGGGTCTCGTCGCCTTCGCCGGCATGATCGGCCAGGGGAGCCCAGGGCTGCGGATCGCGCTCCGGCAGGCGCTGCTCCGCCGAGCGCAGGCTTCCCGACGAGATCGTGCGGCGCTCATCGCCGCCCTCGACGCGTCCCTCGAGGGCACCTCACCTGCCCCGCGCGCTGCGCTCCTCGGCCTGCGCGCCGCGCTCACCGACGGCGACGATCCGCCATTCAACGCCCGCCTCACGGCTGTGGCCGTGGCGGAGGAGGCCCCGTTTGTGATGCGAGCCGCGGCGCTCCGCCTCCTCGCCGCGCGACCGGCAGATCCACAGATCCACCTCGCCCTCACCCGCCTCGCCGCGGCGCACCTCCCCGCGGCGGCGCGCGGGGTCCAGCTCAGCGAGGTGATCGCGTGGCTCGCGTTGACAGCGGTCGAGCCAGCGCACGCGCTCCCTCTCGTCCAGCAATTTAACCTCGACGCCGCCGACTCGCCGCGCCTGGCCTCATTGGCGTACATGCTCGCGCCAGCGTCCCCGTCGCCGGAGTGGTTAGACGGCGCGCTCAATAATCCCTGGCCAGAGGTCCGCGCAGCGGCGCTCGCGCGTGTCGAATCTCCCTGCGCCAGTGAGCGTCTCCGGCGGCTCGAGCGCCACGCAGGCAGCGGCGAGAAGGACCCGCTCTGCGTGCGGGAGGCGATCCGCGCGCTCGGCCGTTGTGGCGGTCCAGCCGCCTTCGTCGCCCTCGATCACCTCCTCATCGACGCGGATCTCGACGCGGCCCGCCGCGCGGACGCGGCCCGTGAGCTGATCGAGCACCACGGTGAAAAGGGGACCCGGCGGGTCGCGGACGTGATGGTGCGGACCGCCGAGCTCGCCCTCCAGGGTCGCCTCGTCGATCTCCTCCAAGCGGCCCCCGCCAGCGACCCGGTGATCGCGGCGCTGTGCGAGCTCGCGGGCGCCGAGCCGCCGCTCCGCGCCGCAGTGAGCCGCACCCTCAAGATCATCGCCCCAGATGCCCCGCCGTGCGACCTGTCCAAGTGACCACCCTACGTCCGAAGCTCCGCAGGCTCGATCGTCACCGGCTCGATCGCGACGGTGAGGCGTTGATCGTCCTCCGTGATCCGATCGGCCTCGCCGATCCGGTCGCGTTGCCCGCTGAGGCGGGCGTGATTCTCGATCTTCTCGACGGTGAGCGCACCGCGGCTCAGATCCGGCATACGCTGCTCTTCCGCGGCGGCCCGCGCTTCGACGCCGATGAGATCGAGGGTCTGATCGAGGCGCTCGCCGAGGCATGGTTGCTCGACGACGACGCCTTCCGCGAGCGATGGGCCGCTCTACACCGCGATTTCATCGATGCGCCGCTCCGCGAACCGATCTACGCCGGTGTACTGTATCCGCGGGATCCCGCGCAGCTCCGCGGGCTCTGGGGCGCGCTGATCGGTGATCCTCGCGTGCGCCGCAGCTCACGCGAGGAGGAGGCGCTGCTGGGCGTCGTCCTGCCGCACCAACCGTTCGATCAGATCGGCCGGATCCTGGATCTCACGCTGCGTCGCCTCCCGTCGCCAGACAGCCTCGACCTGATCGTCCTACTCGGCACCGATCACCACCCTGGTCTCACCCCCTTTGCCTTGACCGACAAGAGCTATCGGACGCCGCTCGGCGTCGTCCAGACAGATTCGTCGCTGGTAGCGACGCTGAGCGAGCGTCTACCATGGGTACGACGTGAGGAGATCCGACACCGCCAAGCGCTCAGCCTCGAGTTGGGCGCCACGCTGATCCAAGCGCTCTATCCGGAGGCGAGGCCGCCGATCCTGCCGATCCTCTGCGGTCAAACGGCGGGCGTCGCTGGTGCGGGTGGTGAGGCGAGCGATGACTTCTTCGCGGCGATGGAGCGTGAGCTGTCAGGCGCGCGTGTGTTCTGGTGGACGATGGCCGAGCTCTGCCATGCGGGTCTGGCGTACGGTCGGCCGCCTCTGACCGAAGACGCTGCGGACGCGCTGACTCGCCACGATCACTGGCTCATCGAGCCGCTGCTGTGTGGTCGCCCCGATCAGCTCGGGCGCCGCCTCTTCGCCGAAGATCCGGTGTTTGGCAGGGCGAGCGGCGGCGCAGCCCTCAGCACCGTCGCTCGCCTCTTGCCGGTCGGATACCGCGGCGAGATGGCCTGGTACGAGCCATTTACGCCGCCTGGGGTGGAGCGAGGGCTCGCGGGTCTCGTCGGTCTCCGGCTCCTCGCGCCCGGTGAGGCTGTCCGCTAGTTCGCGCCGCTCGTCGCCCCCGCTGGCTCTACGCGCGAGCTCAGCATCTGCATCACGTCGTCGACGACGTCATCGACCCGCAGCGGCAGCTTGCCGTTGCTGTCGAGCGCAGCGTGGGCCCCGAGCCCTTGGACCAGCGCGAGGATCACCTGCGCTAGCGCCGTCGGGTCACCCGCGCGGAAGACCCCCTCACGGATCCCTCGCTCGATCACCCCGGCGTAGAGGCTTCGCATCGCCGTCAGCGCCTGTTCGAGCTTCGAGCGGAACTCGGCCTCTTGGACGGCCATGCTGACGAGCAGGTTGGTCAGCCGCGTCTCATCCGGGTTGTCTTCGACGGTCTGTAAGTGGGCCCTGAGCAGGTGGCGGAGCGTCGTCTCTGCCGGCTGGTCGGCCGCCGGCTCGAAGCTCCATCGGTTGCCGATGGCCGCGATCTGGGCGTCGAGGATGTCGCTAAATAGCTGCTCCTTCGCCCGATAGTGGAAGTAGACCCCTCCCTTGCTCAGACCAGCCTCTCTCGCGATGTCGAGGAGTCGAGTCGCTGCGAATCCACGGCGTACGAAGCACCGTGTGGCTGCGTCCCGGATCTGCTGCTTGCGTTGCTCATCCGATTTTTGGCGTGTCATGGTTTCCCCACCTCCCGAAGAGTCCAAAGCCCCAATGTCACTACGCTAGCGCCTCACCCGTGGGGCCTGTCCAGGGGCGATAATTCACGCACCTAGTGCCCTCTAGAGGCTTGAATTCCCCCTCTGCGCGATGTCGATGCAGGAGCGGCTGCGGGGCCGGTCGCCCCCCACGCTCGCGCCTGCGCCCACGAGCGCGCGATGTCGCGAGCTTCGTGCGATGGTTTGACGGGCCGCGCGACCGGCGCTGAATATCAAAGCGCCGCGCCCGTCCCTCCGCCTCACGAGGTCGCATGTTCACCAGCCGCCGCTCTCAATTTGTCTTTGCAACCATCGCCGCCATCAGCCTCGCGCTGCCGGCTTGCTCCTTCTCCTACTCGAGCTCCTCCGGCTCCGCGGCGCCGAACAGCGCCGGAAAGCCGATCAAGAAGTCATCGAGCAAGCCGACCGGTAAGAGCACGGGCAAGGTGATCACGCCAGCTCCGGCGCCCACACCAGCTCCGATGCCGAAGGGCGTCAACCAGCCTGCTGATGACGCTGACAGCGCACCGATCCCAAAGGGAGAGGCGAAGCCGGCCAGCACGCCATCAAGCACGACGACGCTGACCACCAAACCAGCAGGGCCCGCTGAGCCAGCGGCGGATCCAGCCAAGCCCAACCTGGTCGAGAACGACAGCACGTCGAACCCCAAGCCCAAGACGCCGGCCGCGAAGACAGCGATCACCAACTGAAGAAAGAGGACGAGCGCGCCCTCGAATGACGTGTGGCGCGCTCGATGTTTGACGGCCGCGGTCGATCAGGCGCCCGAGGCTCCCGAGCTCTTCTTGCTCGGGGCACGCGCGGCCTTCACCCGCTGAATCGGCGGCGCTGGGAGGGCGAGGCTCGACCGAAAAAGCGCGGTGTCGATCGCCTCATCATCCAAGTCCTCGAGCTCGACCTCGTCCCGTGAGCGCAGGCGCCGACGCGAGTTTGATCGCTCCGCGTCGTCATCACCCAGATCGTCAACTTCGATCGAGGGGAGGTGCAGGAGATCCGCGGACTCAGGCTCATCCTTGCCGCGCGCCGAGTCGCCGCTCCGTGGCGACTCCCCGTTGAGGGCGCGTCGAAGCTCGACGCCTGGGCGGAAGTCGATGGTGAAGCTCGCGTCGATCACCATGGGCTCCAAGGTCCGCGGGTTGACGCCGTTCCGCGCGGGGCGCTTCTTCTTGAGGAACGTACCGAAGCCCGGAAAGGTGAAGCGCGGCGACTGGCTCTTCGTGACCTTGGAGCGCACGAAGTAGGCGCCGAGCTCGTCGAAGGCGAGGTCGACGATCTGCTGCACACACTTCTTCGTGACGTCCGGAGGGAGGTCCCGTGACTTGGCGATCTTCTCGATGAGTTCGGCCTTCGTCATGCAAGATCCAAGAGCGATGAGCCACGAACTCTAGAAGTCCGCGCTGATCCGAGTCAACCCCTTTCACGCGCCTTTCAAGTCAGCGCGTCACCAGCGCGAGCGCTCGCCGCAGATCTGCGAGCACAGTCGCGTTTGTCGTGCCCTCACCCTCGGCCTCGTCGCGCTCTTGCCGCAGCACGTACGAAGGGTGATACGTCACGACCACAGGCACGCGAAGCCCAGCTTGCGGCTCTTCGTAGGTCCATACTTGCTGGCGCATCGAACCCATGGACCGCCGCTCCGCGCCGATCAACAGCATGCCGGCGTGACGGCCGAGCGCGACCAAAACCTGGGGCCGGATCGCGCGGATCTGGGCGCGCAAAAAAGGTGAACAACGCTCGACCTCGAGGGGCTCTGGATCGCGGTTCAGAGGCGGCCGACACTTGACGACGTTCGCGATATAAACGGCGCTTCTAGTCAGCCCCAGCGCCTCGATCCACTGGTTGAGCCGCTGTCCTGCGCGGCCGACGAACGGCTCACCGCGCAGGTCTTCATCGTGGCCCGGCGCCTCACCGACGAACATCAGCGGCGCGTCTGCGTCACCGACCCCGAAGACAATCTTCGTTCGTGTGGCCGCGAGCGGGCAGCGTTGACAATCGCCGAGGTTTTTGGCGCGGAGATACTCGAGCTTCTGGGCTGCGCTCCAGCTCTTCGCCTGTGAGCGGACGTCCGGAGCCGGCGCCGGTGAGCTCGCCTCGAGCGGCGAGGATGCGGTCTGCTCTCTTTGAACGCTAGGCTCGTCGAGCGGAGCGCCTGACTGATCGAGCGGCTCGTACTCAGCGGCGGCGGCGCTCGGACTTCCCGGGGGCATCGGCGCCGCTGAGACATAACGAACACCGCGGAACTCCTGGAGGTGACGGAGGTGAGCAGCGAAGGCCCCCGCGATCCGCCTGGCCTCCTCGCGAGGATCGGTGACGTCCTGCTCGCTCATGCAGATCCCCGCCACCAGCGCTCGGCGAGGGTCCGAAGCAGCCATCGCGCGAGCGCAGACTTGCTCATTGGCGGCCCCGAGTCGATCACCGTGACGGCGTCCCCCGCGGCGGACGATCCGCGGATCAGCAGCGAGCCCGCGTTGGTCGCGCTGGCGAAGCCGACGCCCGCGACACCGACGCGGTTAGCGAAGATCGCGTCGGTCCCCTTCGCGAGCAGCTTGGCACGGCCGAGCCGGACAAGCTCGTCATCGATAGGTTCACCTGGCCGAGCATCGAGGGTCTGGGCCGCGAAGCCGAGGAAACGAGCGCGATCGCCGTGGTCGCGGACGAGGCTCGCCAGTACATCGACGCCGATGCGCCAGCGCATGGCGCCCATCACCTCTAGCAGTTCGGCCTTCTCGAGCTTGCTGGGCGCCGAATCCACCTCGAGATCACCTACAGCCGCGACCATCGCGACCAGATCGTGGGGGGCCGCGACCAAGGCCGCGTTCATCGCGTCGTGCATCTCTGCGGCGGTCTCCACATCGACGCGCCGGATGCCGGTCGGGGTCGCGAGCTCCACCGGACCCGCGACCAGCGTCACGTCAGCGCCGAGGCGTTGCGCCGCCGCGGCGAGCGCGAAGCCCATCAAGCCGGTCGAAGCGTTCGCGATGAAGCGCACTGGATCGAGGTAGGTACGCGTCGGCCCAGCGGAGACCATCACGCGACGCCCGCGCAGGAGCGCGTCGCGCGGGTCGCGATCGAGGCGATCAAGCGACGCGGTCACCAGGATCGCAGGGTCGATCATGCGCCCCTCACCGATCCACCCACACGCGAGCTCGCCGCGATCGGGGCCGATGAATTCGCCACCACGCTCTTGTAGCACCCGGAGGTTCTGGACCGTCGCTGCGTTGCGCCACATGTTGGTGTTCATCGCAGGCGCCCAGAGCACCGGCGCGCGCGTCGCGAGCAGGCAGCACGTGACCAGATCGTCGGCCATCCCCGCGGCCGCGCGCGCCATAAGATCCGCGGTCGCTGGAGCGACGAGCACGACATCCGGCCAGTCAGCGAGCTCGATATGACCGACGCGTCCCTCCTCCGCGACGTCGATCAGCCGGCTACGCACCGGCCTACCCGAGACCGTCGCCAGCGCGAGCTCGCCGACGAACGCCCGCGCAGACTCTGTGAGCAGCACTTGGACCTCGCAGCCCGCGGCCCGCAGCGCCCGCACCAGCTCGGGCGCCTTGTAGGCGGCGATCCCACCGCTCACGCAGAGCAGGATCTTGGGCGCGCCCCCTGCACTCATCCGATCCCCCGCGTCAACGGGACAGACCCGAGGGTCGCGATCCCATAGCCCTCGAGGCCGATGATCTTGCGCGGGTTGTCGGTCATGACCTGGATCCGTCGCACCCCGAGGCTCTTCAACACCTGCGCGCCGAGCCCGAACTCACGGAAGCCCGCCTCTGCGGGCTTGGGCGCGGGCCTCGGCGCGCGCGGCTTCGTCGACACATCGGCGGCCGCGGGGCCCTCGCCGATCACGTAGAGGAACACCCCGCGGCCGGCCTCGTCGATCTGCCGCACCGCCGCGCGGAGGCGCGAGGCGGAGTCATCCTGGGCGATCCCGAAGACATCGCCTAAGAGGTTCGACCGCTGCGCACGCAGCAGCACCGCGTCGTCGCCGTCGAGCGGCTGACGGAGCTCGCCCTTCGACAGGACGACGAAGTCTGCGCGCGGATCGACGCGGGAGCGGAAGCCTCGGATCGTCCAGCCGTCAACCGCCGCGATCCCGAGCGAAGGCGAGATCAGCGGCGCGCACGAGACCTCATCGACCAAGATCTCCCGCTGGAGCCGGTAGGCGATCAGCTCCGCGATCGTCAGGATCTCGATCTTGTGTCGCGCGGCGAAGACCTCGAGATCGTCCATGCGCGCCATCTCGCCGTCGTCCCGCATGATCTCGCAGATCACGCCGGCAGGGCGAAGCCCGGCCATACGCGCCAGATCGACGGATCCTTCGGTGTGTCCGGAGCGGACCAGGACGCCGCCGGCTTGCGCGCGCAGCGGGAAGATATGGCCGGGGCTCACGACGTCCTGAGGCCCATAACGATCATCCGACGCGACACGGATCGTCTCCGCTCGATCAGCCGCAGAGATGCCGGTCGTGACGCCACGGCGCGCCTCGATCGACACCGTGAAGGCGGTCCCCATGTGGCCAGGATCCGTGGGGACCATCATCGGGAGCCCTAGCGTCTTCACCCGCTCAGCGGTGAGCGCGAGGCAGATCAGCCCTCGCCCCTCCCGGCACATGAAGTTGACGTGCTCCGCGTGACAGTGCTCCGCGGCGACCACCAAGTCGCCCTCATTCTCGCGATCCTCATCGTCTACGAGGACGATCATGCCGCCGCGTCGGATGATCTCAAGGCAGCGTTCGACATGCTCCAGCTCGGGAAAATTCATGGTCACTCCTACGGCTTGTGATCGAGGTAGCCCGCCCTCGCGAGCCCCTCCAAGGTGAGGCCCGCGGGAACTACGCGCGCGCTCAAGAGGCGCTCGATGTAGCGGGCGATGAGATCGACTTCGAGGTTGACCGCGGCGCCCCTACGCAGCGATCCAAGCGTCGTCACCGCGAGGGTGTGTGTGATCAGACCGACCGCGAAGCCCGTCTCGTCGATCTCGTTGACAGTGAGGCTCACGCCGTCGACGCAGATCGATCCCTTCACGGCGATGAATCGCCGCAGATCGGCTGGCGCGTCGAACCACAGCAGCGCCGCGTCGCCGCGCGCGCTGCTGCTGCGGAGCGCGCCGATCCCGTCGACATGCCCGGAGACCAAGTGTCCACCTAACGGGTCGGAAAAGCGTAGCGCGGGCTCGAGGTTCACCGTCTCGCCCACACGGAGAGCGCTGAGGGTCGTCCGCGCGAGCGTCTCAAACGCCGCCTCAGCCTCGAACCACTCCGAGGTGGACGCCGTGACCGTCAAGCAGACCCCCGCGATCGCTACGCTCGCACCGAGCGCACGATCACCGTCACGCAGAGGCGCTCGGACCTGTAGCACCTTGCTCTGCGCGCGCGGACGCAGCGCCCCGACAGTCCCCACCATCTGCACGAGGCCGGTGAACATCGACGAGGTTTATGGCACAAAAGCGGCCGGTGCAGGCGCCAGGACGGTCACGAGGTCGTCGCCGAGGAGCCGGCGCCGGATTACCCGCAAGTGCGGCGCCTGCGCGACGGTCGGCCAGTGGAGCCCCGGGAGCAGCGGCAGCCCCTCACCGAGCAGCCGCGGCGCTTGAAAGAGGTGCCATCGCTGCCACAACCCCGCGCTCACGAAGCTCGCGAGGAGCGAGCCGCCGCCCTCGACCAAGAGCGAGCGGATCGGCAAGCGGCCTAGCGCCGCGAGCGCGGCCGCTACGTCGATCCTCCCTGACGGATCAGAGGCGACCTCTAACGCCTGCGCGCCGCTCGCCGCGAGCCGTCGGCGGTCCGCCGTCGTCGCTGCGCCCGTGTGCAAGACCAAGGTGCCCGGGGCGAGCAGCGTCGGCCGAGGAGCGATGGAGGTGGCGCGCAGACGCGAGTCAAAGAGGACGGGCATCGGATCGACGCCGGCGCAGTGGCGCACGGTGAGACGAGGATTATCCGCGAGCAACGTGCCCAGACCGACAGCGATCGCGTGATGTCGTGCGCGCAGGCGGTGACCGCGGCGCCGCGACGCTTCCCCGGTGATCCAGCGGCTGTCGCCGCTCATCGTCGCGATCCGTCCATCCAGCGAGATCGCCGCCTTGAGGCTGACGAAGGGCCGCTGGGTGCGCTCGTGATGCAGATAGTGGGCGTGTACCTGCTCGGCGCGGCGGCGCAGGGCCCCCTCGCGGACGACGACGCCCGCCGCCTGTAGCAGCGCGAGCGCGCGACCTGACGCGTGCGGCGCTGGATCGCGGACGCCGAAGATCACCTCCGCGACGCCCGCCGAGATCAGCGCATCGGTGCAGGGGGGGGTTCGTCCGTGGTGCGAGCAGGGCTCGAGCGTGATGTAGATCCTCGCGCCGCGGGCGGCGTCGCCGGCCTCGTTCAGCGCGCGCACCTCGGCGTGCGGACCTCCCGTGATCGCTGATCGTGCGGCGCCGACGACGACGCCGTCTCGCACGACCACCGCGCCGACGCACGGGTTCGGGTATGTCGAGCCGGTGCCGCTACGCGCGAGGCGCAGCGCCTCCGCCATCCAGCGCTCATCCTCGTGCGCGCGCGTCCCGTTCAAGCTTCGGCCTCGCTCTCGTTCGGCGGCTGATCTCCGACCGCGACGGCGATCATCCTCCCTGCGGGATCGACCTCGAAGAGCGCGCGTTGGCCGTCGACCCCGACCTGCTCGGCCTTCTCCATCTCGCGGAGCAAGTGCTCGAATTCATGCACCGTGTTGAACGAGCGGTACACAGAGACGAAGCGGACGTACGCGACCTGATCGAGGGCGTAGAGGTGGTGCATGATCCGCTCGCCGATCTCGCGGGAGTGTAGCTCTCGTTCGCCGCGGGTCGCCGCCCAGAGCTCGATCGCGTGCACGATCGCCTCGAGCTGCTCCTCCTCCACCGGCCGCTTCTGACACGCGATCTTGAGCCCGAGAAGCAACTTGGTGCGATCGAATGGTTGGCGCCCGCCACCACGCTTGAGCACCATAGGCAGGGTGGTCTCGACTCGCTCACGAGTTGTGAAGCGGTGGCCGCACTCGAGGCACTGGCGTCGCCTGCGGATCCCGTCCCGAGAGTCGCGCGAATCGAGCACCTTCGTGTTCGGGCTGCGGCAGACGGGACAGAGCACGCCGACCCCTATCCTCCTGCGCGATCGATCTTCGCGACCCGGCGGGCGTGACGGCCGCCCGCGTAGCGGGCCCGCAGGAACTCGTCGACCAGCAGCTTCGCGAGCTCAGCCCCGAGGACGCGTTCACCGAGGCAGAGGACGTTCGCGTCGTTGTGCTCGCGCGCCATGCGAGCGCTGAACGGATCGACGACCACCGCGGCGCGGATCCCCGCGATCTTGTTGGCGACCATCGCCATCCCCTGTCCTGTCCCACAGACCAGAATACCCACAGATCCATGATCCGCGAGCACACGCCCGCAGACGGCGATCGCGACGTCGGGGTAGTCGACCGAGTCGGCAGGATCGCTCGGGCCCTCGTCGCTCGCGATGGTGTCCCCGCGCTCGACAGCCGCCGCGACTATCGACCTCCGTAGCGAGATCCCGCCGTGGTCGCTACCCAAGTGAAGCCGCACCTTAACCGCCCCTTCTAAAGATGAGCGCCGCGTTTGTTCCGCCGAAGCCGAAGCTGTTGGACATCGAGTACTCGATGGAGGCCTCGCGCGCGCGATGTGGCACATAGTCGAGATCGCACAGCGGATCAGGGTCGTCGAGGTTGATCGTCGGCGGCAGCAGCCCGTGCTGCATCGCCAGCACGCACACCGCTGCCTCGTAGGAGCCTGCGGCGCCGAGCATGTGCCCGTGCATCGACTTCGTCGATGAGACCGCGAGGCCGCGATCGGAGTGCGCCCCGAACACCGCCCGGATCGCCGCGCTCTCGATGGCATCAGCCGCGGTCGAGGTGCCATGGGCGTTGATGTAGCCGATCGCCTCGGGCGCGAGGCCGGCGTCCATGAGGGCCAAGCGCATGCAGCGTTGCGCGCCCTCGCCTCCTGGGGCCGGCATCGTCACGTGGTGCGCGTCCGCGTTGCGGCCGTAGCCGACCACTTCTGCGAGGATAGCCGCGCCGCGCGCCCTCGCGTGATCCATCGCCTCCAAGACCACTAGACCGCAGCCCTCCGCGAGCACGAAGCCGTCACGGCTCGCGGTGAACGGGCGCGAGGCCTTCACCGGCGCGTCGTTACGAGTGCTCAGCGCCCTCGCGGAGGCGAAGCCGCCGATCGACAGCGGTGAGACGGTCGACTCGGTGCCGCCCGCGATCATCACGTCGGCCTCACCGTAGGCGATCACGCGCGAGGCCTCGCCGATCGAGTGCGCACCTGTCGCGCACGCCGACACATGGCTCATGTTCGGCCCGCGACAATTGTGTCGAATCGAGATCTGGCCGGCGGCTAAATTGATGATCAGCGACGGGACGAAGTAGGGGCTCACACCGTGACGCGGGCCCTTCTCGCGCAAGGTCTCGGCGGTCGCCTCGATCACGTTGATCCCGCCGAGGCCGGCGCCGACGTAGACGCCATAACGCTCGGGATCAGGCCGCTCTTGGTCGAGGCCGGCGCTGGAGATCGCCATCTCGGCTGCGGCGATGGCGTACTGGATGAACAGATCCATCTGTCGCAGCTCACGCTTCGCCAGCCACGGCGACGGATCGAAGCCTCGGACCTCGCCCGCGATCTTGACCGGGAAGGCGCTCGCGTCGAAGCGCGAGATCAACCCGACCCCCGACTCACCGGCGCAGAGGCTCCGCCAGTTGTCGGCGACACCGATCCCCAGCGGGCTCACCAAGCCGAGCCCCGTGATTGCGACCCTCCGCCGCGACACCGGATCAGGCCTTCTTGTGGGCGCGGATATAGGCGATCGCGTCGCCTACGGTGCGCAGGTTCTCGACGTCCTCGTCAGGGATCTTGATCCCGAAGCTGTCCTCAAGCGCCAAGACCAGCTCCACGACCGCCAACGAGTCCGCGTCGAGATCGTCGATGAAGGCCTTGTCCGCGCTCACGTCTTCGCTGGGGTTGAGGTCGAGCTGCTCACAGATGATCGCTCGGACTTTGCTCTCGATGTCGTCAGTCATTCTCGTGATCTCCTCTCTCTGCTCTCATGGTTGCTCAAGCGGCGCTCGGGTCAGATCAGCAGCCCGCCGTTGACCCGAAGGACATGTCCAGTGATGTAAGACGCAGCGGGCGCGGCGAGGAACGCGATCGCCTCGGCGATCTCCTCGGCGCCGCCGATCCGCGCGAGCGGGATCTGCTTCAGCAGCGCGTCACGTGCTTCCGCCTTGATCGCTGCGTCGGTCATATCAGTCGCGATGAAGCCCGGGGCGACCGCGTTGACGGTGACGCCGCGCGGTGCGAGCTCGCGGGCGAGCGACTTAGTGAGCCCGATAAGCCCCGCCTTGGAGGCCGCATACATCGCCTGGCCGGCGTTGCCCTGCTCGCCGATGACGCTGGTGACGTTGATGATCCGCCCATCGGCGCGAGCTCGTAGCAGCGGACGAGACGCCGCCTTCGAGCAGAAAAACGCGCCCTTCAGGTTGACATCGAGGGTCCGCGCGAGGTCCTCTGGGCTCGCGCGCATGAGCAGGGCGTCAATCGAGATCCCTGCGTTATTCACCAAGATATGGAGCGCTCCGAGCCCCTTGACGACCGCGTCGACGCCGCGATCGACCGCCGCCGGATCGCTGACATCGAAGCCCACGACCAACGCGCGGCCGCCCTCGGCGGTGATCGCGGCCTCAACCTCGCGCGCGGCGGCCTCATTGCCCGCGTAGTTGATCGCGACCGCCGCGCCGCGGGCCGCGAGCAGCAGCGCCGTGGCGCGACCGATCCCACGGGAGGCGCCGGTGACGAGCGCGACCTTGCCGGCGAGCGTCCATGAGGCGGGCGAGGAGGGCGTCGACGAGCGGTCGTTCACAGAGCCTCGTGCTTTAGCACATCGATATCCGCCGGGGAACCCAGCGGGCGAACCACCAGATCACGAGCGATCCGCTTGCAGAGGCCAGCGAGGACACGACCATGACCGATCTCGAAGGCACGTCGCACGCCGCTGTGCATCGCGCTTCGCACTGATTCATCCCAACGGACACGATCGGTGACCTGTCGCACGAGCAGGTCCTTGACGCGTCCGGCGTCTTGGTTGGCCTTCGCGTCGACGTTGGAGATCACGGCGATCCGTAGCGGCGACACGTCGACGCTCTCGAGCGCGACCGCTAGCCGAGCGGCCGCCGGCGCCATCAGTTCGCAGTGAAACGGCGCCGAAACGTTGAGCGGGATCACCTTGCCCCCTCCGAGTTCCTTGATAGCCGCCGAGAGCCGAGCGACCGCGCCTGCGTGGCCGGCCACGACGATCTGTCCGCCGCCGTTTTCATTCGCCGGCGAGACGATCTCACCGGCACCATCGCCGCTGATCTGCGCGCACAGAGCCTCGAGCGGCTCGGGATCGATCCCAAATATCGCCGCCATCGCGCCGATGCCCGCCGGAACCGCCGCTTGCATCGCCGCGCCGCGCAGCCGCACCAAGCGGACCGCGTCCGCGAAGCGCAGCCCGCCCGCGGCGACCAGCGCTGAGAATTCGCCGAGGCTGTGGCCGAAGCAGCAGCGTGCCCCCTCGACGAAGTCGTCCCCTAGCTCCTCGCGCGCGGCGGCCAAGGCCGCGACGCTACAAGTGAGGATCGCCGGCTGCGTGTTCGCGGTCAGCGCCAACTCGCGCTCGTCCCCTTCGAAGCAGCGGGATGAGAGCCGCTCACCGAGCGCGGCGTCGGCCTCCTCGAAGATCGCACGCGCGGCCGCGTAGCGATCGAAGAGGGCCTTACCCATACCGATCTGCTGGCTTCCCTGGCCAGGGAAGATGAAGGCGTAGTCGCTGGTCATGATGACTCGCTCGTCTTTCGGGGATCGCTCTCTGCGGCCTTAGCGGCGACGAAGAGATCCGTGTGCGCTGAGATCGCCTCGCACAGCCCGGGCGTCAAGCCCTGCTTGAGGTAGCTGTCGGTGAGCCGAACCGCGTTAACCATCGCCCTCGGGGTGGCGCCGCCATGACAAATGATCGTGATCCCTTGGACCCCGAGCAGCGGCGCGCCGCCATAGGAGTCGGGGTCGACGCGCTGCTTGAGCACCTTGAAGGCCGGGCGCATCAGCAGCGCGCCCAGCTTGCTCATCCGCGAGCCACGGATCGCGTCCCGGAGGAAGTCGACGAGGGCCCGCGCAGTCCCTTCAAGCACCTTGAGCGCGATGTTGCCGGTGAAGCCGTCGGTGACGACGACGTCGACCTCTGCGCTGAAGAGATCCTTACCCTCCACATAGCCGACATAGGAGAACGCAGCGCTCGGGCCCTCGCGCAGCAGCCGATGCGCCGCGCGGGTGAGATCCGTCCCCTTGCCCTCCTCGCTGCCGTTCGCGAGCACGCCGACTCGCGGACGCGCCTTCCCCTGCGTGCAGGTCGCGAAGGCCGCGCCCATCACGGCAAACTGGACCAAGTTGAGCGGCTTGCACTCGACGTTGGCGCCCATATCCAACAACGCGCAGCTGCCCCTCGGGCCAGGAACATTATTGACGATCGCGGGCCGATCGACGCCCTTGATCCGTCCGAACTTAAACAAACCGCAGGCGAGCATCGCCCCTGAGTTCCCGGCGGAGATCACCGCGTTCGCCTCCCCGCGGCGAACAAGATCAAAGCAGACCGGCATCGACGCGTCTGGCTTACCCCGCACCGCCTTCGCGGGGGAGTCGTCCATCACGATCGTCTCAGACGCGTGGTGGATCCGCAGCGGAAGCCGCGAAATTCCGTCGAAGCGGCCGAGCGATCGCTCCAGGATCGGCTGATCGCCGACAAGGATGATCGAATGACCAGCCCGCGCAGCGATCACGGCCGCCTCGACCTCGACGTCTGGGCAATTGTCGCTGCCGAACGCGTCGAGGGCGATGATCCGTTCGCTCACACGGGCCTCCGTGGGCCTAGCAGCCCCGAATCATTGAGATTGACCAGCGTGAGGCGCTGGCGCCTACTCCTCCGCGACCTGGATCACCTGTCGGCCCTTGTAGTAGCCACATGAAGGGCAGAGACGGTGGGGGGGCGCCTTCTCCTGGCAGTTTGCGCAGGGGACCAGCGTGGGAGCCGGGCGCTTGTCGTGGTTGGCGCGGCGCATGTTACGCCGTGAGGGGGACATCTTTTTCTTAGGGACAGCCATGGCTCTCCAATGAGGGGCGCGAGTGTAACGGTTTTTGCCCGGCAATCAGCAGCGATTGCACCGGGGAAGGAAAGAGTTTTCTCAAGTCGCGGAGAAAAAGGAGTCTTACTCGTCGTCGCCGTCAGAGCGGCGAATCGCCGCTAGAGCGGCCTTCCACGCCTGATTGACTGGGATAACGACAGACTCAGGGGGCGGAGACACTGTCGCAGGCCCAGCCGGCCGGCAGATCGTGCAGCCCGCCGCAGAGAGATCGTTTAAGTCGGCGCCGCAGGTAGAACACAAGCCTCGACAGGCCTCTCCGCGAGCGCAGAGGGCCCGCAACGGGTAGGCCATGACGACCTGCTCCGCGAGGACGGGGCGGAGGTCCAGGTGATGGCCGGTGTACGTCGCCTCCTCAGGCGCCGCGAGATCGACCTCCTCTTCGTCGTCATCACCCGTGCGCTTGCTGGGTGCTCGGTTCGCCCCTTCGGGCTTAAAATTCAGGCAGATCTCGGCGCGACTGACCACCCGCGCTGGCTCCAAGCAACGCGCGCAGGGCACCGCCAGGTTGATCGCGACGGACCCTCGCACCAGCACCTCCGCGCCGGCGGCGCTATGGAAGGTGAAGTCGAGGCGCGCTCGGCCTTCTCCGAGCACCTCCGCGTCCGTGTCCGCGAGCTGCGCCGCCATCCAGGCGCGCGGGACCTCGATCGTCAAGGCATGCGGCCCCGGGCCGTCGCGTTGCAGCAGGCTGAGGTCGACGACCATAGCGTCGGTCGTTGGTGATGCGGAGCGGCCAGCCACGAGGAATTCACCGGGGTGGTAGCGCCTGCGGCGATCCTTGTCAATGGTTGTTCGCCGATGATGATGGTTGACACTGCAAAGGCGGGTTCGCTATCCCCACCCGGCCTGTGGACGTATCTGAGCCGACGAAGCGCCTCGGAGTTTTCTGCGACGGCGCCTCCATGAAGGATGCGTCGCGCTGGCTCGTCATCGCGGCGCTCCTCGCCCTGCATCCTGCGCTTGTCGCGGCCGCGCCCGTGCCTGTCCAAGAGGACAGCTCGAGAGAGGGCGACGACGAGCCAGCGGAGATCGACGCCAAGGTCGCGACCAGCGGCGACCCTGTCGCCGAGGAGGCCGAGGACGACGCCCCCGGCTCCTCCAGAAGCGCGACGTACCGCCCTTCTGGTTCGATCGTCGCTATGAGACCCACCGAACCCGCGCGCTCGCGCTGCCGCCGCTCTTCTATCACCGCTCGCCGTCGGCCGAGCGCCCCGATAAGCTCTTCCACGCGGACCTCAGCCTCACCTTCGGCTGGTACAACAAGGCCAAACAGAAGCGCCGCTACCTCTCCCCGCTCGGCCTCTTCTTCGGCACATACAGCGAGCGCACGACCGCCTGGGGCGCCGGCGCGCTGCTGATGGGCTATAAGCGCACGGGCGAGCAGTTTAACTTCGGACAATTTCCCTTCGTCTGGTGGTGGGGCAACAAGTACGTCCGCAACCTCTTCGTCCTGCCCTTCCACTACCACCAGAGGACCCCAGAGAGCCGGCACGCGATGAGCGGCCTGCTCTTCTGGTACGGCAACAAGAACCTCAGCGACGCGGACGCGCTCAACGATCTGCGCTACTTCGTCGGCGCGCCGATCTACGTCCGGGTGCAGCGCGGCGCCAAGCGCGTCGATCTGGGCCTGCCGCTCTTCATCGGCGGCGAGGACAAGGTCAAGGGGCTGCGCCACCGCACCCTGCTCCCCTTCTTCCACTGGCAGTCGAGCGAGTTCGACAACCGCCGAGAGCTGTGGACGCTCCCCTTCGTGCGCCGCCGAGACCTCGCGCGCCAGACCAAGAGCTGGGCGCTGCCGCCGCTCCTCACCTTCAGTAGGCGTGGCCCCGATCGATCGATCTTCTCGGCGACGCCGCTGGTGTGGCGAGCGACCAACCAGATGAAGGGGAGCTCCACCTGGGTGGTCGGCCCTTGGGTCTCCTACGCCGACCCAGAGCAGCGGGCCAGCGTCTTCGCGCCGCTCTGGTGGCAGTTCGCCGATCGCCGCGCGGGCGTCAGCACGAGCGTGCTCTTCCCGCTGGCGATCGCTCGCCGCAGCGCTGAGGAGCGCTCCGTCTACACGCTCCTCGGCGGCGGGAGGCGAGCGAAGAGCGGCGGCTTCGGCCTCGCGATCCCCCCGCTCTTCACCTTCGCTTCCGCGCGCCCTGGCGGCCGCTCGTACCAGGTCGTCACCCCGCTCTTCTGGCACATCCGCGATCCGAACGCCTATGACGGCGCAGGCAGCGATCGTTGGGCGCTGCCGCCGCTCTTCTACAGCGCGCGCCGCGGGGTGCGCAGAGACGCCGGCCTCTTGCCCGCGCTCACGTTCTTCGGCAGCGAGGGGACACGCCGCTATCAGGTCGTCACCCCGCTCTTCTGGCACTTCAGCGATCGTGATCCTGAGCGCGCGCACCACACCTTCGTCGTCCCGCCCTTCTACGCGCGCACCGGCAAGCAGGGGTGGGCCTTCGGAGTGCCGCCGTTGGTGATCGCCGGCCGAGATCCCGCGTACCGCTACACGGTGATCCCGCCGCTGCTCAGCGGCGACGTCACCGATCTCCGTGATGGTCGCCGCCTCACGGTCTCGCCCTTCTTTGTCCGATCGGCACGCGCTGGCGAGCGCACCCTCGGCGTGCTCGGCCTCGGCTGGGACGTCAAGCGCGAGGGCGAGCGTCACACGGCCCTCTTCCCGCTCTACTACCGCCGTCAGCGCGGAGAACGAGCTCTTTGGCTCACCCCGCTCGGAGGCGGCAGCAAGAGCGCCACGGGCCGAACATGGGTCGTCGGCCCAGTGTTTGGCTCACGCGACGGCGAGCGGCGCACCTTCGGCGTCTTGCCGCTCTTTGGCCACGACGTGCGGCCCACGGAGGGCGGCGTCGCCCGTACGACCGCGCTCGCGCCGCTCTTTCTGCGTCGACGCGCCCCGAGCGACGACCTGGATATGATCACGCCGCTCTTCTGGCGCACCCGCGTCGGCGGTGAGAAGCCCAGGAACAACCTCGCGCTGGTCCCGTTCTACTTCCGGCAACGCCAGCCTGGAGGCGTCGATGTTGACGCAGGGCTGCCCTTCTTCTACTCGCGTGATCGTGAGCGACGTACCCACACGTTGATCGCCGGCACCGGCTTCCACCGCCTCAGCCGCACCGCGCTCAACACCGGGATCCTGCCCTTCTACTGGTGGAAGGACTCGGTCGAGGAGCGTCGCCTGCTCGCCCTGCCCGTCGTCTACCACCACGTCGAGAAGGGCTCCGGCGCGCGGACGACCTTCGCGTTGCCGCTCTGGTACGATCGCCGCCGCGCCAACGGAACGCGCCTCTGGGTCGCCGTGCCCTTCGCGCTCGGCCGCAAGGGCCAGTACAATTTTACGAACGTCAGTCTGCTACCACCTGGCTTTTTGGACATCTTTCGGATCGGCAAGAGCTACCGCTTCACCGGCTTCGCGCCGCTGCTCTTCCGCTACCAGAAGTGCGGCTTCCGCGACGACGAGGATCCGTCCTGCCGCTACACGCTCTGGGGCTCGCCGCTGCTCCTGATGGCAGGCGGCGACGCGAGCGGGCGCCGCACCGCCAGCGCGCTCGGCCTCTTCTACTTCGACAAGGGCCCCAAGGGGACGAGCCTCTTCTCGTGGGTCGGCGGCTTTCGAACCCGCCCTGGCGAGCAGAGCCTCTGGTACGCCGGGCCGTTCGGGCGCAACGTCACGCGCACGCACGAGACGACGGCGCTGTTCCCGGTCTTCCTGCACCGCAAGCATCGCACCGAAGATCGAAGCACCACCTTGGTGCTACCGCCGCTCTACGCCGGCCAGCACCGCGAAGACGGCCGCTGGAGCGAGGTCGCGCTGCTCTTTTGGCACTTCCGCCGGCCCCACAAGGTCGCTACCGCGGTCGTGCCGCCGCTCTTCTACTTCAGCCACACTTACGCAGAGCGCCGCGTCCACTGGGTCTTGCCGCTCTACCTGCGTGACAACCAGATGGGGCGGGATAAGACCTGGACCAACATCTTCCCAGCCCTCTACTTCCAACGGCGAAACGGCGAGGATCTCGACGTCGTCCAGTTCCCGCTCGTCTGGCACATCGAGCGCGGTAAGAGCAGCGGCACCGTCGCAGGCTTCTTGTGGTGGGACATCCGGGCCAAGGGCACCGTCACCCAGATCTTCCCGGGCCTCTTCACGCGTCGGGTCAGTCGGCGAGGCGAGGAGCTCGCGGTGATCGGACCGGGTCTCGGGTGGTGGCGACGGACAAATGGACGCGCGGGCCCCGGCCTCCACTGGCGCGCGCTGCTCGGCCTCGTCGGCGGCGGTAATGAGGGTGGCGCTCGTTATTTCTCGCTCTTCGGCGCGAGGATCAAGCTGCGCCCCAAGCCCCTCAAGCCGCCGCGGATCCGCGGCAAGGCCAAGGCCGCGACGAAGCCCGCAGCGCAGCCGGCGGCGAAGCCCTAGCCCCTAGTCACCGCTCCAGCGCACGAGCGCGCGCTCGCGCAGCCTCGCGAACCGCTTGCGGCCGATGCCCTTCACCCGCTGCAGATCCTCGATCTTCGAGTACGGCCGCCCCTCGATCACCCGCGCCGCTAACACCGGCCCGATCCCGGGGAGCGACGCCAGCTCGGCCGCAGAGGCCTCGTTGACGTTCACGGGGGCTCCTAAGATCGCCAACCGATCCGGCGCCATGCGCTGCCAGCCTGGGGAGCCGCGGCGCGGCGTAACCGCGGCGCAGAGCGCGTGCTCGATCGCGTCACCGCTCCGCAGCAGCTCCACGGAGATCGGCCGGTAGGGCCCGCAGAAATCCTCGAGGGTCGGCTCTACGCTGCCTTCACAGCGCACATGTCCGGCGAACTCGACCGCGAAGCCGCACGCGCGCGCGCTCACCGACGCCGTCCCTTGAAGCGGCGGCTCCAGCAGGTTCAACAGGATGGCGACAGCCGTCAGCGCCGCGGCAAGACACAGGACCCGCGTCCATGGGTCACGCCGTGGGATCGTGTGTACGGCTCTCGGCTCGCTCGGCATACCCGCTCTTCGGCCGCCTCGGGGCTCTGTTGCGCGGCTGGGAGGCTGAATTGTTTTGACTCGGCCGAGCCCGAAGCGACACTCTCACCGCCGATGATCGCCCATCGTGAGCCCTCCTTGCGCGAAGTCGACCCGGCCCTCTTCGACCTGATCCAGCATGAAGACCAGCGCCAGCGCGACAGCCTGCGCCTGATCGCCAGCGAGAACTACGCCTCCTTGGCCGTGCTCGCGGCGACCGGCTCCAGCCTCACCAACAAGTACGCCGAAGGGTATCCCGGCCGCCGCTACTACGAGGGCATGGACTACATCGATCCCGTCGAGGAGCTGGCGATCGCTCGCGCCCGTCAGCTCTTCTCCGCCGAGCACGCCAACGTCCAGCCCTACAGCGGATCGCCGGCCAACCTCGCCGCCTTGCTCGCCCTCTGCCAGCCCGGCGACACGATCATGGGGCTCTCGTTGCCCGCGGGCGGCCACCTCACCCACGGCTGGAAGGTCAGCGCCACCGGCATCTACTACAACGCGGTGCAGTACGGCGTCCGCCGCAGCGATCACCGGATCGACATGGATGAGCTCCGCGAGCTCGCCTTAAAGCATCGTCCTCGCCTGATCTGGTGCGGTCACTCCGCTTACCCGCGCGAGCTCGACTTCCCGGCCTTCGCAGCGATCGCTCGCGAGGTAGGCGCGTACTTGGCCGCGGACATCGCCCACATCGCCGGCCTCATCGCCGGCGGAGCTCACCCCAGCCCGGTGCCGCACGCGGACGTCGTGACGACCACCACGCACAAGACCCTGCGCGGCCCACGCGGCGGCCTCATCCTGTGCAAAGAGAGCCACGCCAAGGCGATCGACAAGGCCGTGTTCCCGGGCCTGCAAGGCGGCCCACACAACCACAGCACCGCCGCCAAGGCGGTCGCCTTCCACGAGGCGCTGCAGCCGAGCTTTCGCGACTACGCCCACGCGATCGTCGCCAACGCGCGGGCGCTCGCGGCTGCGTTGATCGAGCGAGATCACGTCCTCGTCACCGGCGGCACTGACAACCACATTGTGCTGCTCGATCTCACCCGCCTCGGGATCGGCGGGCGTCGGGCCGCCCACGCGCTCAACCTCTGCGGGATCGAGCTCAACGCGAACACGATCCCCTTCGATCCGCGTAAGCCCTTCGATCCCTCAGGGCTTCGGATCGGCCTCGCGGCGATCACCTCGCGCGGTCTCCAGCCCGAGCACATGCCTGCGGTCGCGCGGCTCCTCGACGACGCCCTTCAGGTCGCGGCTCGCGTCGGCGACGGTGAGCCTGACTCGGCGGTCACCAGCCCGCTACGCGGGCGCGTACGCGAGCTCCTCAGCCCCTTCCCGGCGCCTGGTCTTTGAGTCAGGCGCCGGTTGGGTAGCGGTCACGGGGTCTTGTCGCCGAAGTCGCAGAAGAAGTTCTGCGCCCTGCCGCCGCCCTTGAGGTTGGTCGCCTGGTAGCCGTTGAGGGTCCCGTCCATGCTCCAGTCGTAGAGCATCGAGCAGCCGGCGCAATTTTTCTTGCTCGGCTCGCCGGGGATCCCCTCCTCGTTGATGTAGAACGCCCCGCCGTCGCCCGCCTGCCACTCCGGGCACTCGAGGCTGTTGAAGGGCATGCCGACGCAGCTCTCGCCGCTCTGGACCGGGTAGATCGCCACGATGTCCAGGAAGCCAACGCTCGAGATCACGTTGCCACCGCCCTTCGAGGCGACATTCTCTGTGGTCGCGATGTTGAAGGCGGAGCTCAGGTGCGCGGCGCTGCGCGGGGTGAAGAGCTGCATCTTGTAGCCGCTGCAGAAGGCCTCCGCGTCGACCGCGGTCTTCTCGAGGCCGAAGCTCGCCTTGAAGAAGCTGTAGCCGCCGCCGTCGGTGGTCATGTCGCAGAAGACCTGAAACGTCTCCGGGAAGCCGTCTGGCTGGATGTAGTAGACGCCGTCCGCGAGGATCGGCTTGTCGGCGAGAAGATCGAGGCAGCTCAAGCCCCGCTGACAGTTGGTCTTGCAACCTTCAAAGGGATCCTCGGAGTCGCACGCCTCCAGGTCCTCTTGCACCTCGCCGTCGCCGCAGCGCGGGCCGAGCGCCTGGCAGTCGGCGTTACAGCCGCCGTACGAGCCATCGTTCACGCCGTCGTCGCAGATCTCGCCGTCGGTCAAGATCAGGCCGTCGCCGCAGGTCGCCAGCTTGCAGGCGCTCGTGCACGCCGCGTCATCCGCGTTGCTCTCGCCGTTGTCGCACTCCTCGCCTGGATCGACGTTGCCATCGCCACAGACGGGATCGGCCGCGGTCGTCGTCGTCGGTTCTTCAGTGGTCGACTCGGTGGTCGTGCTGGAGGTGGTCGTCGCGCCTGTGGTGGTCGTAGTCACGCCGGTCGTCGTCGTCGTCGGATCGACGTCCGTCGTCGAGGACGTGTCCGTATCCGTGACAGTCGCCACGGAGTCTCCCGTACAAGCGGCGAGGAGGAGCAGGGTCAAGGACAGCGGGGTGGCGGGGTGCTTGCGCATGTGCATGGTCATCTATTCGTTCGTGGTGCCGATGAGATACGAACATTGGACGAAAGCTGCAAAAAAAGTAAGGGCCCATGCGCTTTATACATGGGCCCTCGGGGATCACCTCCCCGCGTCCAGTCCTATGGGGGCTATTTGTCGCCGATGCTGCACAAGAACAGCGGTGATTTGCCCCCACCTTGCAGGCCGATCGCCTGATAGGCCTGCACGGTGCCGTCGCCGTTCCACTCGTAGAGCATCGAGCAGTTCGCGCAGTTGTTGGTCCCGGGCTCGTCCTCGATCACCTGGTCCGTCACCCAGAAGGGCCCGTCGTCGGTGGCGCGCCACTCGGGGCAGTCCTCGCTGTTGAGCGGCTTGTTGAGGCACGTCATCTTCGGCTCGACCGGGTAGATCCCCATGATCGCGAGGTACTCGGAGCTCACAGGCATGTCCTGGACCTCGAGGGGGGTCATGTTCGCGGTCGTCGCGAACTGGTAGCTCGCGAGCAGGTGGGCCGGGGTGCGCGGCACAAACAGGTGCATGCCGTAGGCGGCGCACACCGCCTCGGCCTGCACGCCGGTCTGGCCGCTCGGGCGACCGACCTTCGCGAGGGTGTAGCCGCCGCCGTCGGCCTCCATCTCGCAGAAGACGGTGAACGCCGGGATGTTCTCGGAGGCGGGGTCGATCGTGTAGAGGCCGCTCGCGGCGTCGGCGTAGTCGGCCTTGATCTCCGCGCAGTTCCGCGCGACCACGCAGCTCTTGAGGCAGCCGGTGGTGATGTCCAGATCGTCACAGCTCTCCTTGTCCTCCTGGAGCACCCCGTCGCCGCAGCGCGGGCCTAACTCCTCGCAGCCGGGGTTACAGCCGTCGTAGGCGCCGTCATTGACGGCGTCGTCGCAGGCCTCGACGCCCGCATACACCTGGCCGTCGCCGCAGCTCGCGGACGCACAGCTGTTGAGGCACGCGTCGGTCTCGACCTGATTGCCGTCGTCGCACTCTTCAACGCCCGCCCACACTTTGCTGTCGCCGCAGATGTTCGTCTTGCACGAGGCGGTGCAGCCGGCGTCATCGGCGTTGTCCTCGCCGTTGTCGCACTCCTCACCGGCCTCGACCATACCGTTGCCGCACTCCGCCATCGGCGTGGTCGTCGTCCCTGTCGTCTCTGTCGGGTCCACGGTCGTCGAGCCCGAGGTCGTGCTGGTCGTGGTCGTCGTCTCGGTGTCGGTGTCGGTGTCGGTGTCCGCGGGCGGAGCCCCCGGGTTGAGGCAGGCGGCGCCGAGTGAGAGGGTGAGGGCGATCAACGAGAGCGGGCGGTGAATGCGCATATGAGGCCTTCGCATAGGTTTGTTGGGGCGAGGAGAACCCCTTTTGCGGGGAATTTCAATTGGTTCGACACGATCATCGCAGCTACGCCATGCCGCCGTTGATGCTGATCACCTGGCCGGTGATGTAGCTCGCGGCGTCGCTGCACAAGAAGGTCACCAGGCTGGCGACCTCCTCCGCGGTGCCGAGGCGGTTCGCGGGGATCTTCGGCAAGACGGCCTCACGTGGCACGCCTTGGATCATGTCCGTCTCGATCAGCCCGGGCGCGACCGCGTTGACGGTGACCCCACGTCGCGCGATCTCCTGCGCCAGCGCCTTCGTCGCCCCGATCACGCCCGCCTTGGCGGCCGCGTAGGCGACCTGGCCGCGGTTGCCCATGATCCCCGAGATCGAGGACATCGTGATGATTCGCCCCCAGCGTCGGCGCACCATCGGCATCACGAGCGGCTGCGTGACGTTGAAAAAACCATCGAGCGAGGTCCGTAGGACGTCCGACCACTCCTCCCGCGAGAGGCTGGCGAAGGGCGCGTCGCGGGTGATCCCCGCGTTATTGACGAGCACGCCGATCGGCGTCGGATCCGCGAGGAGCTCCGCGATCGCGGCCGAGCTCGCGGCTGCGTCGCCGACGTCGAAGCGCGCCAGCGTCGCCGACCCTCCTGCCGCGCGGATCGCCTCCGCGACGCCCTCCGCGGCCGCTTGGTTGCTCTGATAGTTGAGGATGACCGGGTGACCTGCGGCAGCGAGCGCCTCCGCGATCGCTGCGCCGATCCCTCGGCTCGCCCCTGTGATCAAGGCCCTTGGTTTCATCGCGAAGCCTCCGGATCTTCTATGACCGCGACCTGCATGTGGGCCTCGGCGATCAGCGCGCCCGCCCGCGACGCGCGAACATCATAGCTCGCGATCGCTCCGAACGCGCCACGCGGCGTGACGACGAGGCTGAGCGTCTCGCCCACCGACACAGTGTCGACGTGCAGCGTCACGTCACGACAACCCACCAACACCCCCGGACGCACCGGCTCGCCGCGGGCGACGCCGATCAGGCCGCGCTGCGCCGCGATCGCCTGCGCCAGGCTCTCGAGCACGGCGATCGCCGGCAGCGCGCCGCTGTCGAGGAACGGATCGTCGGCCGCGACCGTGCGCACGCAGGTCAGCGTCTCTTCGTCCCACGCGATCGCCGCGTCGACGAGCAACATCGGCGGCCGATGCGGCATGAAATGCGCGAGCGGCAGCAGCGGCAAACGATCGGCGTCCAGACTCGCGGTCGCCTGCCCTCGCGGCAGAACCGGTGAAATCTCGCTCACAGGGCCTCCAGTACGAAAAACGGCGACTCATCCGCCGGGCTCAGCGCGTACGCTCCAGCGTCGCCGTGATGCAGCGCCGCCACTAACGCGAGCGCGGTCGCGCACGGGTTCGCGGTGAGCGACGGCGCGTCGGTGGTCAGCGCCTGCGCCTCTGTCGCCGCGCCGACCGCGATCCGCACCAGGCGAGCACCAGACCGATCCGCAGGCGGTGCATCTAGGAGGAACGCCGCGGCCAAAGGCGCGTACACCCGCCCCTGCGCGAGCGGCTCGGGGAGCGGCTCCTCCGCGAGGACCACCATCACGGGGCCGACGCCGCCGCGGATCATCGTCGCCGCCTCGACCAACGCGTAGGCTAAGCTCGCGGCGCCGCCGCTGATCGAGGTCGATCCGAGGTGGCTGCCGGTCGCGATCGAAAGGTACCCGGTCGCGGTGTTGTGCACGCTGTTATGGAACTTCGCCGGTGAGAGCGGGCTCCCCGGCTCATCGACGATCTGAGCGAGCAGCTCGAGCGTCGTCTGGATCTCCCCGTACACCGAGGCGAAGACCAGCGTCAGGCTCGGCAGCTCGAGATCAGACCCCGCGGCAGCTTGCCCGACCACCTCTGCGGCCATCCGCGTGATCAAACCGGTTCGGCGTCGCAACCGCACAGGCAGCAGCTCCGCACGCGGCTCCTTCACCGCGGGATCGACGAGCTTGGCGACGTACGCCGCCGGATCGGCGAATCCCGTCGTCCAAAGGCCGAGGCCGCGCAGCCAGAGCATTTGGCTGAAGCCGCTCATGGCGCTCCGATCAGCACGCTGACGTTCGAACCCCCGAACGCGAACGAGTTCGAGAGCGCCGCGCGGGTCTTGGCGGCCCGCCGCGTGAGGTTGACGGTGACGCCGATGGTCTCATCGAGCGGCGCCCCGCCGACGCTCGCCGGCAGGTACTCGCCCTCGATCGCCGCGATCGTGAGCACGATCTCGGTCGCCCCCGCGGCGCCCAAGAGGTGCCCCGTGTAGCCCTTGGTCGCGACGACGGGCGTCTTGTCGCCGAGCAAGCGGCGGATCGCCATACCTTCGATCGCGTCGTTCTGGCGGGTTCCAGTGCCGTGCACGTTGATATGATCGATCTCCGCGGGCGCGACCCCAGCGACCGCGAGCGCGCGCTGCATCGCGAGCAGCGCGCCCAGCCCCTCAGGGTGCGGGCTGGTCATGTGGTACGCGTCGGAGCTCTCCCCTACCCCGAGCAAGCGGGCTCGCCCGTCGCCCGCACGCTCGACCAGGATCCACGCGCCACCCTCGCCGATGTTGATCCCCGCCCGCTCTCTGGAGAACGGACGACATGGCTCTGGGGACAGGACCTCGAGGCCAGAGAAGCCGCGCAAGGTCAAGCGGCAGAGCGAGTCGACCCCGCCGACCAAGGCCGCGTCGCAGAGGCCGGCGTCGAGCAGCCGCATCGCCGAGGCGCAAACTTTGGCGCTCGACGAGCACGCGGTCGAGACCAGGTACGCCGGCCCGCGCGCGCCGGCGAGCGACCGTACGACCTTGAGCCCTGCGTCCAGCGCGTGCGATCGCTCGAGCGTGTAGCCAGCGGGCAGCGCCCCGTGCGCCTTGACGTGCGCGTAGGCGCGCTCGGACTCCAAGATCCCGCCGGTGCTCGTGCCCATGAGCACCGCCACGCGACCCGCCCCCCAGCGCGCGCACGCACGTCGCAGCGGCGTCGTCAGATCGGCCAGCGAGAGCTGCGCGAGCCGAGCGAGGCGCGAGTCGTACTCTGCGAGCGACCTGGGCAGCGGCGCCAGCGATCCCCGGACCAGCCCACAGGTGCCCGTCACCTCGAACTCAGCGGGGCACGGCGCCAACCCTGATCGGCCGGCCTCGAGCGCGCTCAAGACCTCGGCGGTGGTCGTCCCCATCGCGTTGACGGCGGCGAACGCAGTGATCGGGTAGGCGGCCATCGGCGAGCTGAGCCGAGCATAGCAACCGCGCTCGCGCAATTGAACCGCTCACCGCGATCCGCGCGTAAGGAAGACGATCCCGACCACCACCGCGATCAACAGGATCACGAGGCTCGCGATCTTTACGGCGCTGTAGGGCCGTTCCCCCGCGATCCCGCCCGTACGGGCGTTGACGGTCACGCGAAAGATCTTCTCGTGGTAGCGAAAGCTGGTGATCCACAGCGGCAGCAGGCAGTGCTTAAAAGTCACGCCCTCGTGGTGGACGACCATGCCGCTGATCCTCTGCTCGTCGCCGCCGATGTCGCGCCGGATCGTCGCCTCGATCTGCGGCGACATCCGCTCCTCAGCCCGCCGAAAGCCCGCCTCAAGGCCGAGCTTGTAGCGCTCGGTCACGAACCCGCTGAGGAACCCCGGATCGTAGGGACGCAGCTCGCGGAGATCCCAGGGCTCAAGCGCCTCGATCAGCTTGAGCGGCAAGCTCTCCGAGGCGCACACAAGGACGTCGTCGAAGTCGACGCTCACCACCCCCGAGGCGGGGTACCAGCGGGTCCTCTGCACCTGTCGCGTCTGCGTCTTCCCCTCGGCGTCCTTATAAGACTCGCTCACGTAGTAGTGCTCGCCGCGTTGCCCGCTGTAGCGGGTAGATGTCCGCGAGTCGTAGGTCCAGTACGGCAGGTAGACGCCGTCCAGCCCCTGCGCGCGGGCGCGCTTGCTCAGGTCTCCTGGCGCGAACCAGCGCGAGCGCACCCACGCGTCGAAGCGCTCCTTCGCCGCGCGCGCGTCGATCTTGAAGGGGAGCACCGAATCGGGCACGAAGATCGCCGCGTCGCGCTCCTGCACCAGCACCACCGGCGCCCCGCAGAAGGCGCAGTGGGCGGATTGCCCCGTGATCACCGTCTCGGCCCCGCAGCCCTCGCAGCGCACGCTCTTTCCGCCGCTCGCCAGGGCCGCCGGGGCGCTCGTCCGCGCCCGCCTCAGCGCGTCGCGGAAGTCGTACTCCTCGATCACGCGCTCGCCGGAGGCGATCACCTGACGGTGGCCGCAGTGCGGACACTCGAGCGCGTCAGTGCCTGGCTTAAAGGTCAGGGACGCGCCACACCCGTCACAAGGGAAGGTGCGCGGCTGTTCGTGAGGCGCGGTCGCGCTCGTCCATCCGTCGTCGGACATCGCCGGGCATGATACACGCCGCGCCCGCCGCCCGACCGTCCCTGGCGCGGCCGCGTGGCATACTCCGTGGATGTCGCTACGCCGCCGCCTCGCCCTCGCCTCCTTCGCCCTCGTCGCGGCGCCGCTCGCGTGCAAAGGAGGCGGCGGACCCGGGGCAGCCGCCCTCGATCCCGATCTCGCGGCGATCGACGCCCGCATCCCCAGCCGCGCCGCGGCGCCGATCAGCGTCCGCGCCGGCTTCATCCGCGACGGCCTCGCCTACGTCGCGTTGCGCCCTGATCGCCTGATCGAGTGGGCCCGCTCCCTGCCGGTCCCCCCTGACGCCGCCCGCGAGCTCGCGGACGCCAGCGGCGAGCTCGGCGTCGATCTCCGCAGCGGCGACGTGCTCGGCTACTTCGGCCTCGATCCCGCGGGGGTGATCACCATGACCCTCGCGCGTCCGCTGCTGCGCGACTCGGACGGCCTCTTCGAGGGGATCGCCCGCCGCCCGCCCCTCAAGGGCGAAGCCTTCCCCGGAGCGGAAGAGGACCCTCTCCCGCCGGCGCTCACCCAGCGCCTCTCCGCGGTGATCATCCACTCGCGGATCCACGTGCCGACCAGCGACTCCGCCAAGATCCCCGCGCTGATCCGCGACAAAGTGAAGCCGAACAAGACGAACCTCGCGGACCCGCTCTGCCGCGATCTCGGCGCCGCATTTTGCTTCGGCGACACCTCCGCGCTGGTGATCGCCCGCAGCGAGGCCGCCGCGCTCGTCGTCGACGTCTTCAACTTCCCGGCGGCGGGCGACTACACCGGCAGCGAACGGAGCGAGTCGATCAAGGCCGCCCTCGCGGCGCCGCCGGCGGAGCTCGCGGTGCTGGGTGCGCTCGACGGTGACTTCGTCGTGTATGTCGACGCCCCGATCATGCCGATCCTTGCGACCGCGACGACCCTCGGAGATCTGACCCGCAGCGCCCGCTACCTCGACCAAGAGAGCCTGCTCGAAGAGATCGAGCGCCGCCGCCGCACCCTCGTCGGTCTCGAGAAGATCCGCTCGACGCGCCGCCTGCTGCGAGGCGCCCGCCTCGAGGCGAGCGTCACCGGCGGCGATCTTCGCGCGACCTTCGCCTGGGAGCCCATGGACGCCGCCGCAGGTGAAGCGCTCGATCGCCTGCTCTCCCACCGCGGCGCCCCCCTCAGCGTGCCGACGCTCGCGGGTCTCTGCGACGGCGCGCTCTCCTGCTTCCGCATGACGGGCTTGCCGTCGCTCGCCGATCTCGGGGAGATCGCGACGGGCACCTACGCGGGCCCCGCGAGCGACTTCTCAGAGGCGATGAGCATGGGCGATGAGCTCGCCGGCCTCGCTCTCTTCCTCGAGACCTGGCCGAACCTGCTCGGCGCCAGCCATCGCTGGGTGAAGGAGGAGCTCCGCGGCCCTGAGGGCGCGATCTTCAACGGCGTCCTCGACTCGATCAGCCGCTTCGAGGGCGCCGGCGCCAGCATCCGCGGCCTCAAGATCGACCCTATGAAGGACCCCACCGGGGAGTACATCACCTATCTCCGCGCTGCCACGCCGGAGATCAACCTCATCCGCGGCCTGGCCGGCTTCGGAGGCGTCCGCTTCGAGCCCCTCGAGGTCGCCGGCGTCGACGCCAAGATCGAGCGCGCGCGGCTCCCTGACGCGGACCTCCCGCTCGCCGTCCTCGCCGCGACGGATCCCACGAAGGTGAAGAGCGCCGACCAAGATCTCGAGGTCGGCTGGCTCGCGCTCGCCGACGCACCTGAACGGCTCACGTGGCTGCTCGGCCTGCCGCGCGAGACCGTCGTGCGCCCGGCCTTCTATTACGAGGTCGATCTCTCGCGGATCAGCGCCTCGATCCCCGACATCGAGCGCGAACTAGGCGGCGCCCGCGCCTGGCTCGACGCTCGGACCGCGCGCGTCAGCTTCACGGTGATCGCTGGTCGTCCGCGCTTCGATCTATTTGTCGGAAAATCTCCCGCTGCGCGTTGATCGTGGGCGTCTCAGCGCCCGCGCGAGCGCAGCCGCCTGCTGCTGCGGGCGCCGCTCGCTGTAGACCCCTCGAGCGCCGCGGCGCGTGTCGCTGAATTTCACCGACAGCGGCCCTCCTGAGCGCGTAACCTGGCCTCGGGGTGGTGATGGGGAGGGGCGGATCAGGCGCGCTGATTGGGGCACTCGTCGCGCCGCTGCTCGCGTGCCCCGACGGGCCGATGGGGGGCACCAGCACCACCGGTGATGTTGACGCGACGACGACCGACATCGCCACGACGAGCACGACCGCGACCGGTACGACCACGGCGGCCTCGACCACCGGCGGCGGGCCACCGGGGTGCCCGCCGAACGCCGACTACTCCTGCCCCGAGACCTATCCCTGCGACCAGGAGCCCTGCGGCGCGCTGCGCTCGCGGTTCGACGCGGATGGTTGTATGCGGCGGAGCTGTCTGGGCGAAAAGACATGCCCTCAAGGCTATGTCTGTCATGAGCCGGCGCTTTGGGGCGCCTGCGTCAGCGCCGCGTATGCCTGCTCTGAAGACCATGTTCTTGGCACCTGCGACTGTGAGCGCGGCGACGACTGCGACGCCCGCTACTGCGTCGCAGAGGCGGATTTAGCGCCGCTTCGCGAGGTCCCCGCGGGGGTGGCGCGAGTCGAAGACGCGTGCGCGCCGCTCGCTCGACCCGCGGTCGACCTCGTGATCGGCCTCGACGCGAACAACTGCAAGGCTGCCCCTGGCCCGACCGGCACCCTGCGGATCAGCGTGTGGGACGCCACCGCGCCGCTCGCGCCTGGCCACTATCCGCTCCGAGATCGAGGCGCCGTCTGGTTCGACCCCGAAGGCGACGGCGATCCCCAGGGCAGCGACGCGGGCTACTTGATCGTGCACACCTGGACCGGCAAGGGCCTCAGCGGCGAGTTCGAGGTCCAAGTCGGCGGCCATCGCTTCGTCGGCGCCGTCGAGGCCGCCTTCTATTGCCCCTTCGCGCCGGTTTGCCCGTGATCAGCCGGGCTGCGGCCGTGATGTGACCCGGTGCACTTGCATCGAGCTCACCCACAGAGCACACCCAGACGTCCTCGCGAGCCGCTTGCATCTGCCCCTCTCTCCCCCGATCCTCACCGACCTTGTCTCCCTCTGACGATCTCGCCGAGCCCGTCGATCCCCTCGACGCCGCCCTGAAGCTGCTCGGCCACGACGCCTTTCGTCCCGGCCAGCGCGAGTCGATCGAGGTCTTGCTGTCGGCGGGCCGCCTCGTCTTGATCGCCCCCACTGGCGGCGGCAAGAGCCTCTGCTTCCAGCTCCCCGCGCTGCTCTTGCCCGGCACGGCCCTCGTCGTCTCGCCCCTGATCGCGCTGATGCACGATCAAGTGCACGCCCTCGACGCCCTCGGCCTGCCGTCTACCTACCTCGCCTCTACCCTCCCGGGTCCCGAGGTCAGCGCTCGGATGGCCGCGCTCGCCCGCGGCGAGTACAAGATCGTCTACATCGCCCCAGAGCGGCTCTCTGCGCCCGGCTTTCGCGAGATCATCCGCAAGATCCCGATCTCATTGATCGCGATCGACGAGGCGCACTGCATCGCCGAATGGGGCCACGACTTTCGCCCCGAGTACCTGCAGATCGGCGAGTTGCTCGCAGAATTTCCGCGCGCGAGGATCCTCGCCTGCACCGCGACCGCCACCCCGGTGGTCCGCGACGAGATCCTCGGCCGCCTCGGCCTGCCCGCCTCGACCCCCCAGATCATCCGCGGCTTCGCCCGCCCCAACCTCGCCCTGCGGGTCCACGAGGTCGAGGACGCGAGAGATCGTCAACGCGCTGTCGACGCCCAGCTCGCGGAGGCGCTCGGCGAGCCCCCCAAGGTCCCAGCGGGGCGCCGCCCGCTGCTCGACCGCCCCGCAGCGATCGTCTACGCCCCCACCCGCCGCGACACCGAAGAGGAGCAGGCTCGCCTCGCGCGCCTCGGCTGGCGCGTGCTCGCCTATCACGCCGGCCTCGATCCTGCGCAACGAGAGCGGGCGCAACGCGCCTTCACGGCTCGGGAGCTCGACGTCGTCGTCGCGACCAACGCCTTCGGCATGGGGATCGATCGCGCTGATGTCCGCGCCGTCATTCACCTCGCGCCACCCGGCTCGATCGAGGCCTACTACCAAGAGGTCGGACGCGCCGGTCGCGACGGCGCCCCCGCCTTCGGCCTGCTCCTCTTCAGCGCCCGCGATCTGCCGCTGCGCCGCCGTCTGCTCGAGCGCCCCACCGACGACGGCCCTCCCGATCCTCGGATCGTCGAGCACAAGTGGGGCCTCTTCCTCGAGCTGATGCGCTGGGCAGAGGGCGGCTCTTGCCGCCACGACGCGATCCTCCGCTACTTCGGCGACGAAGGCGAGGCCCTCGGCGGCTGCGGCCGCTGCGACGTCTGCGTCAGCCTCGATAGCGACGACGATGACGACGACGACGACGTCACGCTCATCGTCCGCAAGGCGCTCTCCGCGGTCGCCCGGATCGATCGTCGCTTCGGCCTACAAGCCGCCGTCAACCTCCTCAAAGGCCTCGATGATCCTCGCCTCTCCCGCTGCGGCCTCGATCAGACGCCCACCTTCGGTTGCCTCCGCGAGCACGATCCGGTGTGGTTGATGCGGCTGCTGCGCCGCTGCATCACCGCCGGCTGGGTCGACTTCTCGGGCGATGAGCGGCCCGTCGCCATCATCACCGATGCTGGCCGGAGGGTCATGAGGGCCGAGTCCCCCGCGCGCTTGATGTTGCCGCCGCGCGCGCGCGCGGCCGCGCCGCGCAGCCGAGGCGATCGGGGCGATCGTGATCGCGCCGCCAAGCCCCCTCCCGAGCGCCTCGACCCTGCCGCCGAGCGGGTCTTTGACGCCCTCCGCGCGCACCGAATGGAGGTCGCGCGCGGCGAGGGCGTGCCTCCTTACGTCATCGCCAGCGATCGCAGCCTCCGCGAGGTCGCGCTCCTTCGTCCGCGCACCCTCGACGAGCTCAAGCTCGCCCACGGCATCGGCCCCACCAAGGTCGAGCGCTACGGTGCGGGGCTGCTCGCTGTCGTCCGCGCCTGCGGCTGAGAATCGCCCGTGGCCGGTCCTGCGACCGCCGTGGTAGATCGGAGATCGGTCGATCGATGCCTGGCGCAGCCGAGCCTTTGGTCACGCGGATCCTGCTCGTCCGCCACGGCCACTATGAACGAGTAGGCGAGCTCGGTGACACCGTCTGGGGCCTCTCGACCCTCGGCCGGCGGCAGGCTGCCCGCACAGGTCGGCGCCTCCAGCAGATCGTCGACATCCACGAGAGCTCCTTCGAGGGCCTCTACTCGAGCCCTTGGCCGCGCGCCCTCCAGACCGCAGAGATCGCCAGCCACGAGCTCGGCGTCGATCGCGTCACCGTCAAACCGTACCTCCACGAGTCGATCCCGCTGGTCGACGCACCCCTCGCAGAGGACTCGGTGATCAACCACGGCTTACCTGTCACGTCGCCCGAGGATCACGCCAACACCGTCCGCCAGGTGACTCGCGTCCGCGAGCGCTTCTTTCATTCGCCGCGCCAACGCAGCACCTACGTGCTCTTCTCGCACGGCAACCTCATCCGCTACCTCGTCGCCGGCACCCTAAACCTGCCCTTTGAGGCGTGGGGGCGCCTCGACTGCACCCACTGTGGGATCACCGAGATCCGCGTCTTCAGCGACGGCTACGAGGCGCTCGTCCGCTACAACGACGCCGGGCACCTGCCGCCGTCGTTGCTCACCAACTCATGACGCCCGCTCGGCCAGCGCGGCGTGTAGCTCGGCGCGCAGCTCGGCCACCCGCGCCTCATCGCGTAGATCGATCGGGGGCGTCGTGTCGTAGGCCTCGTAGAAGATGCTCGCCGGCAGCGCCTCGGGGATCTCGAGCGCCCCCCTGATCTTGCGATTGTCGGGGATGAAGCCGCGGTGGAGCAAGCGCTCGATCGTCGCGCCGATCGTGCCTTGCAGCCCACAAATAAGGATCACCGCGCGGCTGGGATCGAAGCCACCCTCTGGCAGCCCGAGCGCCTGCTCAAGCGCGGGCAAGCGCTCGCGCATAAAGAAGTCCTCCGCCCGACCCTGGTCGCCCGACCAGCTCGGATCCTGCTTCGCGCGGCTCACCGTTGGCAGGTAGATCAGCCCCGTCTTCGCCGCCAACGCCTCCATCTCGGCGCGGTAGCCCAGATCTGCGGCGTATGACACGCCGTGGATGATCACGTGATCACGGAGCGAGATCTCTGGATCGCGGTTCACAGCGGAGCGCGCCATCGAGATAAACGGCGCCAGCCCCGTGCCGGCGGCGACCAGCACTTTGATCCGCGTGTCCTCGGCCCCGGCCGTCTCCTCGATCGTGAATTTTCCAGTCGGATGAACCCGCACATACATCCGCGCCCCGGGCCGCTGCTTCCACAGCAGGTGCGTGAACGGGTTGTCCGACTCCGGTCGCTCGACGTAGCGAATGTAGAACTCGATGCAGTCACGGCGCTCTGGCGCCGACGCGATCGACATCGGCCGCCGCACGCCCCCGAGCTCGGGGTTCACCTCGTTGTTGAGGCCCAGCACCATATATTGCCCGGGTACGAACCACGCGCCCTCGCCGGGCAGCGGCGCGTCGGGGCGGATCCGAAAGATGCCGAGGAGGGGGGTGACATCCTCGCGCTCGATCAGTGTGGCGTTGTACTCGAGGGGCTTGGCCATGCTCCTCAGTGTATCGGAAGCCGCGAGCGCTCGCGATCATCGAGGCGATCAAGATCGCTGAGCCGACGACGATCGCCGCCCCCAGGCTGCTCCGCGCTCGATCGCCCTCCGGACCTCATCGGGCCGCAGGAAGGCGGCGTAGGCGGCGAGGCAGAGGGGCGTAAACCAAGCGACGTAGAGCAGCGCCTGGATCCCGAGGTGCATCGCCGCCCCGAAGCCGAGGAAGGGTCGGCGCAGATCTGGGATCCGCCGAGATCCTGTCCCTTCGCGCAGCCAGTGGCTCAAGACAAACGCCCCGAAGCTGACCTCCCACACCAGCACCGCCCAGGTCATCGGCCGCAGCAACCACGGCTGGAGCTGCGCGAGCAGCCCCGAGATCTGAAAGTGCCGGTTATAGGGGTTGACCAGCGCGTAGTAGAGCGCTGTCCCCTCCGACCGCCACGTCGCCCCCGTCTTCAACAGCCCGGTCCCCAAATAAAGGACGGCGAGTTGGAGCTGGAGCAGCCGCCGGCACCACACCGGGACCGGCCCACCCTTGCCGCGCCAACGCGCGTCGAGGCTGAGCCCGCGCCCCGCTGGTAGCAGCGCCAGCCACAGCGCCAGCGCCGTGTGCAGTTTGTCGGGCATCGCGTAGAGCAGCGGGTTTCGGCCGATCATGCTCGCCCACACCGCGAAGGCGATCAGCGCCGCAGGGCGTGTAAACAGCCCGAAGAGCCAGCACAGGTGCGCCAGCACCCCCACCCCGAAGATCACCCGCACAGCCCGCGGGTCCTCCACATAGAAGAAGATCGAGGCTCGCTCAGGGAAGGCTAGCCGCGCGTGCTCGCCGAAGAGCATCGACTCGCGCGAGAAGTACTCACCGACCGAGCCGACGTGCGCGAGCATGCTCGCCAAGAAGACCGTCACCAGCGCGACGCGGCAGAGCCCCAGCGCCGCCGCGTCCTCCTCGCGCAGCAGCGCTGCGTCGAAGAACGCGCGGATCTTCGCCGCGCTACGTTCAGCCGCCTGCGCCATGGTTCGCCTGATCTTCCCTGATCATCGCTTGGATCTGCGGATAACCGCAGTCGATCTTCTGCACGGACTTGCGCTCCACCGGCCCGAGATCTGGCGCGCCTCGGGCTACCTTCGCGGGGTTCGTGAAGCCGCGGACCACACGATCGACCAAGATCGCCGCTGGCGCCACCCCTCGACGCCTCGCCTCGCGCACGCACACCGCCTTCGCGTACCACGTGCGGTTGATATTGCCGCCGCCGCCGCGGCTCAGCGCCGTGTGCGCGAGCCATAGATCGTGCCGACGCTTCCTCCACACCCAGCTCGTCCCCCACCCCGCCGCCGCCGCCGTTGACTCCTCCAGCGGCACCTCGCTGCCATCCGCGAGGCGCGCGCGCAGATCCAGGTACGCCTGACCGCGCTGCGGATCCGGGGCGTACATCCCCCAATGCTGGGCGACCCCGATCTTCCGCAGCCAGCCGTCGATCTGATCGCCGACGGCTCCGCGCGTCGACGTCGGCAGCGCTGGTAGGATGATCGCTGCCCCGAGGGACAGGGCCCAAAGCACCTGTACCAACGATCTCAGCCGTCGCAACGCCGTCTCCGCCGCCACCACGGCGCGCTCAGGAGGCCCAGCAACGCGAGCCCGCCGGCATGCTCGCCGTCGCTCGAGCACGCGCAGCTCGTCATCGGCTCGCCCAGCTCAGCGCCGCCCGCGCCCGCGTCGTCCGGCTCATCATTGTCGCCGTCGTCGCCGCCCTGGCTCGGAATCGATCCTTGATCGAGCAGCTCCGTCGGCACCGAGACCACAGACACCGATCCGGCCACCGCCTCGGTCGTCTCAGTGTTCACCAGCGTCAGGTACACGACCTCACCGGGCCGCATCCCGCGGATCACGAGCTGGTTCTCCGAGCCGACGATCAAGGTCGCTGCCCGCTCGAGATCCCAGTCGCCGCTCACCCGCGTGATCTCGCGGATCTGCACCTTCGAAGGATCGCCGGTCTGCTCCGCCGCGACCAGATCGTACTGGAATTGGATCGGTTCATCCGCTCGCTTGATCAGCGCGATCGCGCCGACGGGGCTCGTGATCGGGTTCCCCGTCGAGGTGCCTCGAGGCGACAGGCGGAAGCGGACGATCAAGTTGTCCGATCCTTGCGGGATCTCGTGGCGGAGCTGCATCGGCCCGGGGAAGAACGGCGTCACCGACGTGCTCTTCGGCCGCAAGTACATCGATCGCCCCGCCTCGACCGCCTCCGCGTCCGTGATCACCCGCGGGCAATCGAAGAGCCCGCGCGTATCGAGCGCTCGGATCAGGTGCTCCATGTCCTCCGCGCTCCACTCCCCCTCTGCGCGCCGCTCCTCCGCGACCTCTAAGAAGGTATAAGCCGCGGTCTCGAGGTCGGAGTCGTTCGGCAGCCGCGTGAGCGCCTCGATGAACACATAGTCGAGCTTCGGGCCGACCCGCTTGCGCACCGCCCACAGCGCCGCCATGAACGGCTCGCCGTCGTTGTGCACCTGGCCGATGGTGTTGCTCGGGCACACCTTGGTGGTCTCGTGGTTGCGGATCGCCTCACCGTAACCCGCCCAGAAGCGCGCCACGTAGTCACCCAGCAGCGGGTCCTCCGCGACCATCACCGAGAAGTAGTCCGCGAACGCCTCGTTGAGCCCGCCCGCGTCGACCAACGAAGCGTCGGGTCGTGAGCGCCGCGTGGAGAGCCCGTTGGGGGTCAAGTGCGAGACCATGCCATGGCCGAGCTCATGGTAGACGACGTCGCCGTCGAAGCCGAAGTCGACCGCCGATCCCTGCCCGAAGATCATCGTCGGCCCCTTCTCCGCGTCGCACTGATTCGTGTAATAGGCGTTGTTGAGCGGCCCGTAGCTGAGATCTGGATAGCTCACCGCGATCGCCGAGTAGCGGAAATTCGCGAGCATCGTGCTCAGATCGCACTTGAAGCTCGTGACCCCGAGGCCCGCCATGTGATCGAGGAACTTCTCCGCGTGGAAGTACATCGACAGCTCCGCGTACAGGTCATCGCCGTCTTGATTCTGCTCGGGGTACTTCACGTCTGGAAGCGGTACGACGAAGTCTCCCTGCGCGTCCGAGAGGGCGCGCCGGACGGCGTAACACTCCCCCTCCTTCCACCACGGCACGATCTCCTCGGGCTCGTCCAACTGGCAGTTGTACGCCTGCACGCGCTCGCCGATCAGCGGCACACCCGGGCCATCCGCCACCACCCCGGAGAGGGTCACTTCGATCGGCTCGGGCGTGCTCGCGGGGTTCTCCGCGAACACCTTGGCCTTCGACGCGCGCACATGCTCGAGCTCCTCGAGCACCCTGCCGGTCGCCGCTGACACCCACACCGTGATCATGCTCGGCTCGGGCGACAGGACCAGCGGCGTATCGACCTCCCACGCGAGCACCGGCGTGTCGAGGATCATCAGGTAGACCAAGCGCGCGCCGTCGTCGGGGGGCGCGCCTCCGCCCTCGGGGCGCGCATGCGCCAGCGCGATCGCGACCGCCGCCGCCGCCGCGACGCTCGCCTCTTCTGGCCGCAGCTGCGGGCTCGCGATCGGCAGCCGCTCCGCGACGATCCGGCGATCGCCACCCGGGCTGACCAGCGCAGCCTCAAAAGCACCTCGCACCGGTAAGCCGTGGATCCGGAGCTCGTGCTGCTCGATCACCCCACGAGCGGCGCCGACCGGGACCTCGCGGATCTTCGCGCGCACCAGCGGCGGGCCCTCGGGCGTCGCCTGCGCCTCCGAGGCGCCCATAACGCCACCGAGCGCCACCATCATCAGCCACCTCGATCTCCACGGAGCGCCTCGCATGCCCGTCAGGATACCGCAAACCCGGCGAGGTGACGGCCCGCGAGCGCGCGGATACCCTGCCGGAGATGGTTTCATTCGTCCTTCACGGCGTCCTCGCGGCGCTCCTCGCCGGAGCGGCGCCCGCACCGCCGCTCGCGGATCCGGGCGCTCCGGCCGCCGCCGCGCCGGTGCCCTCCGACCTCAAGGCCGCGATCGACAAGATCCTCGCGGCTCCGCAGCTCGCTCGCGCGACCATCGGCGTCGCCGTCATCGACACCGCCACCGGCGCCGTCCTCTATGAGCACGACGCCGACGCCCCGATCAACCCAGCGAGCAACGTCAAGCTGGTGACCACCGCCGCCGCGCTCGCCCTGCTCGGCCCGGAGCATCGCTACGTCACCCGCCTCGAGATCGCCAAGGACACGCGTAAGGACGGCGTCATCGCCGGTGATCTGTTCCTCCGCGGCGGCGGCGATCCGGCCCTCGTCACCGCGGATCTCTACGAGCTCGCCAGCCTGCTCTACGCCCGCGGGATCACCCAGATCGACGGCGCTGTCGTCGTCGACGGTACCGCCTTCGACCGCGACGAGCTGCCGCCTGGCTATGATCAGAAGTCCGAGCTCGCCGCCTATCGCGCCCTCAGCAGCGCGGCGTCGGTCAATTTCAACACCTTCGTCGTCCACGTCCAACCGGGCTCGGTCGGCCAGCCCGCCGTCGCCTCGATCGAGCCCCCCGCGCCGAGCCTACGCATACGCGCGAGCATCAAGACGATCGCCGGCGCTCGCGATCAGATCAAGGCCAGCAGGGCCGCCACCGCCGACGGCGCGACAGAGATCGTCCTCACTGGCACGATCGGCGCGAAGATCGACGGGCTGAGCCTCCGCTACCCCGTCGATGACCCCTCGCGTTATGCGGGCGAGGTGCTCGTCCAGGTGCTCGCGGATCGAGGCATCAAGGTCGCGAGCGGCGTGAAGATCGGCGCCGCTCCGGCCGACGCGTCGCCCATCGCGACGCACCGCTCTGAGCCGCTCGCCGCGCTGATCCGCGGCGTCAACAAGCTCTCCAACAACTTCATGGCCGAGCAGATCCTCAAGAGCCTCGACACAGCGGCGCCGGCCACCTTCGCTGGCGCCGTCGCGCGCGTCCGGGAGCACCTCACCGCCCACGGCATCACCGACGTCGGGATCAAGCTGACCAATGGGTCAGGTCTCTACGACACCAACCGCCTCAGCGCGCGCCAGATCGCGACGCTGCTCCACCGGGTCGGTCAAGACTTCCGGATCGCCCCCGACTTCATCGCCTCGTTGCCAATTATGGGCGTCGACGGCACCCTCCAGACGCGCCTCCGCGGCAGCGCGGTCGCTCGCTACATCCGGGCGAAGACCGGCACGCTGAACCAAGCCTCGGCGCTCTCCGGGTACGCCGGCGCCGAGGGTAAGCCGCCGCTCGCCTTCGCGATCCTCATCGGCGACATCGATCGGGGCACGGTACGAGCCGCCCGGCTCGCGCAGGATCAGATCGCGGAGGAGCTCGCGCGGGCGGCGGCGGCGCGCGGGTGAGCGGCGTCCTCGGCGAAATTATCGCCGTGGACGGCCACCGTCGCAGCGCCGCGGCTGCGCACTCGCCTGCGCGGTTGGCAGGTGAACACGAATCATCGGACCTCGGAGCCGGAAAAAACGTGCACCTCACTGCACACCTGCGAACTCAACCGCCGGGTGGACGCGAGCTCCTCGATCCTGGCGCGGTTCTGAGATCAGCGGAATTTGCGAACTCCTCGGCGCCTACGTATCGTCGCGAGCACGATGCACAACGGCACGCAGCCCTTGGTCGGTGTGATCACCAACCCGAATTCCAAGAAGAACTGGCGCCACCCGGATCGTCGCAGGGCGATCCAAGAGGCTGTCGGTCACCTCGGCGTCGTCCGCGAGACCAAGAGCCTCGATGAGCTGCCGGGCGCGGTCGATGAGCTGCTAGACGCGGGGATCCGCTACTGGGTCTGTGACGGCGGCGACGGCACCCTCCACTGGGTGTTGAACGCCGTCCACGACGCTGTTCGAGCGCGCGGCGGCGGCGGCCCCTGCGAGCTGCCGATCGTGGTGCCGACCAACGGCGGAACCGTCGACTTCATCGCCCGCAAGGCCCGCCTCAAGGGCGACGCGCCGTCGATCGTCGGCCGACTCGTCCGCGAGCTCGCCGCGGGTCGCGAGCCAGAGACGATCACGATCGACACGGTTCGAGTGTGCGGCGAGGGCCCCGACGGCGGCCTCGATCGCCTCGGCCTCGCCTCAGCCTTGGGCGGCGTCGCCCAGGCGTTCTTCGATCGTTATTACGCGCTCCCCAAGGAGCGCGGCGCGCTCGCCATCGCCGGAGTGATGGGCGCGGCCGTCAGCACCGCGCTGCTCGACAGCCTCGCCTCGCCGCTGCGTCGCCTGATGCCGGTCGGCCTCAGCGGCTACGAGGACTTCTTTCGCCCGACCCGCGCGCTCGTCGAGGTCGACGGCAAGCAGCTCGGCTTCACCACCTTCTCCTCGCTGCAGATCGGCTCGATCGACATCAACCTCGCGGGCGTCGTCCGCTGCTTCCGCCACGCGCACGAGGGCGGCGTCCTCCATTTTCAGGCGATCTCGATGTCCCCGCTCGGCGTCGTCTGCAACGTCCCGAACATCGTCCTCGGGACCCCGATCCTCGGCAAGCAGGTCTTCGACGATCGCGCGCGGCGGGTCTCGATCATCGCGGAGAGCGGCGAGGTCTTGCGACCGGTGATCGACGGCGAGATGTTCGCGCCGCTCGAGCGCGTCGAGCTCTCCCTCGGGCCGACCTTGCGAATCCCGACCTTGCCGGCCGCTTGACCGGCGGAGCGAGCGCGAGCGGTCGCCCTGGTGTTGGTGATTCATCGCCGCTGGGCTACGATCGAGGGCGTAACTGCCTGACGACGGAGCTTTGTATGCTGGCGCTCTCCCGACCTCTCCCCGCACTCACGGCCGCGCTCCTCTCCCTCTCTCTGGTCGGGCAGGCCCGCGCGAGCGACGCTCCTGACGACGACGTCCCTGCGGAGCCGCTGATCTTGGTCGACCAACCCGCCGAACCAGCGCCACCGCAGCCTGTCCCAGCGGCCAGCAGCGTCGTCATCGCGCCTGCGCCGTCAATGGTCGCTCTCCCGGCCCCGTCGCCGCCGCCGCCGCCGCCGCCGCCGCGCAGGCGCGGGATCGGCTTGATGGTCACCGGTTACACCCTCTTCGGCGTCTCCTACATGCTGACGGCCCTCTCTGGCGCCGCCGTGATCGATAACTGCAGCGTCGATCGCAACTATGACTGCCGCCGCCTCGGCCGCTCGCTGATGGTCCCCGCGCTCGGTCCGTTCATGGCGCTGCGTGAGATCCAGTCGATGACCGCGCGCTTCACGATGGTCCTCTTCCCAGGCCTGATGCAGGTCGGCGGACTCACCATGGGGATCGCCGGTAGCGTGCTCTACCGCCGCTCACATCGTCACGCGGGGCTCGTCACCGCCGAGGGCATCCGCCTCGCGCGTCGCCACGACCTCCGCCTCGCCGCGGGGGCGACGCGGGTGCAACTCACCTATCGCTTCTGATCGAGCCGGCTAGGAAGATCGCTCAGAGCGGGAGTCCGCAGATGCCGACATCCTCATAGCCTGGCGTCGCCATACCATCGGGATACCAGGGGATGCACTCCATTTTCGCGTCCAGGGTGCCGCAGATCTCCGGATTGTCGGCGAGGTTGCACCAGGGGCTACAGCAATACTCATAGGGACAACCGGGCACATTCTCCGGGTAAATACAGGCGAATCCGGGCGCACAACCGGCCTGGTTGTAACAGAGATCGCGATAGTCCCCGTCCTCGTTGGGCGAGAGCACCGTCGGCATGCAGACGAAGCCCTCCGAGCCGATCATGCCCTCGTCCATGTAGCAGCCCTGGCCGATCGGACAGTCTTGGATCAGCGGATCGCACTTGACGAAGCACAGGTGGACCGGCGGATCAAAGAAGACCGTGCACTTCTCATTCGGCTCGCCGCAGGTCGGTTTCTCTGGAGTCCCCCCGCAAAACTCGATGCAGCTCCCTTGCGCGTCATTGTCGAGATCGAAGCACAGGGCGCCCTTGACGCACGTGTCGATCCCCGAGCCGAAGCCGCCGGTGACCATACACTCCTCGCCGATGAGATCCGCGTTCGACGGCTCATCGACGCAGCGCACGCCGTCCGGGAAGATCCCGCCGCTCTCATTCCAGGGCACACACTTCTGTCCTTGCGGACAGTCTTGCAGGATCAGGCTGCATTGGTTGCCCATCCCTGGCAGGTCGGTCTTCATCCCTGTCGTCTCGGGCTCTGTCGTCGTCGCGTCGACGGTCTCGGCCCCTGTGCCGCTCGAGCCCGAGCTCGTCGAGGAGGAGCTCCCTTCGCTCTCTCCAGAGTCGTCCACGCCGCCTCCCTGACACGCGGCCGCGCTCACGCTCACCCAAGCAGCTCCGGCGACCAAGAGCGCCAAACGGCGCGGCATCCACGATCTCGAGCTCATCGACTCCTCCTCGCCCATCGGGCCCCGCCAACTTCGCCGAATTGAAGCTCACTCGCAAGGATACGGCCGCGCGCCCGTCCGCCGTGAATCACCTTGCGCAGCGGGGCGGCAAGAGCCCTCAAGACGAAGGCGCCCGGTCGACACATGATCGACGGGCGCCCTGCGAGTATTGAGCGAATTACGACGAGCGCACCGCGGTGTACTTCGTCCCGCGGGCCTTGCCGATCCACGCGACCTTCTTGGCGTCGATCAGGCGGTTGATCGCGGCTCGGGCTTGGAGGTTGTTGCCGCCGCACTTCTTCATCAGGGTCGAGACTCCGACCGGCTCCGTGTAGTCCATCAGCGCGTTGAGCAGCGCTTGCTCATAGGCGGCGCGCCCCGCGGGTGTCCGCACGTTGACCTCATGAGACCCGCCGCGGCCCTCATTACGGCCACGCCCGCCCGCAGCGGCGGTCTTCCGCGCGACGGCTGGGGCGGCGGCCGGGGCGGAGGGCGCCGCGACAGCGGCCCGCGGCGCGGGGGTCGACTGGACCTTGCCGGCGACCAACTCAGCGAGCGTGATCTCGGCGAAGACGCCGCCCATCGCCCCGGAGCTCAATTTATAGAGCTCGCCGAGGGTCAGCTCCGGGTGTTGCCGGAGGAGGTCGATACAGATCTTCCGCTCGCTCTCGGCGATCGCGGTCTTGAAGGCTGCTTCGTACTTTGACGACATGGGCGATACGCTAGCATGAATGCTCATCGACATGGTAGATCAGTCTTGCTGATCGGCGGACTTGTCCGTAAGGCCAGCTCCTCTCATCTGCCTGGACTCGGGCTGGTGCGCGCTGTCGTTCGCCGCTCTACATCGATCGGCGGTATTCGCCGCCTACCTCGAAGAGCGCGCGCGAGATCTGCCCCAAGCTGCAGCACCTCACTGTCTCCATCAGCTCCTCAAAGATATTGCCGCCAGCGAGCGCGACCGCCTTTAGCCGGGCCAACGCGGCCTCATCCGCGCCGGCGTGGGCGGCTTGAAAGGCGCGCAGTCGGCGGATCTGATCGTCCTTCTCGGCGCCGCTCGAGCGCGAGAGCGCCAGCGATGAAGCCTCCGCCGCCGCCCCACGGTCGGGGTTCTGGAAGGTATTGACCCCGATGATCGGCAGCTCGCCGCTGTGCTTGAGCTGCTCATACTTCAGGCTCTCCTCCTGGATCTTCGAGCGCTGGTATTGCCGCTCCATCGCCCCCAACACGCCTCCTCGCTCGTCGAGCCGCGAGAACTCAGCGAGCACCGCCTCCTCGACCAGCTCGGTCAACTCCTCGACCACATACGATCCTTGCAGCATGTTCTCGCTGCGCGCGAGCCCCTGCTCGCGGGTGATGATCAACTGGATCGCCATCGCCCTGCGCACGCTCGCCTCCGTCGGCGTCGTGATCGCCTCGTCATAGGCGTTGGTGTGCAGGCTATTGCAGTGGTCGTAGTAGGCGAAGAGCGCCTGCAAGGTCGTCCGGATGTCGTTGAAGTCGATCTCCATCGCGTGCAGCGAGCGGCCGCTGGTCTGGATGTGATACTTCAGCTTCTGACTGCGCTCATCGGCACCGTAGAGGTCTCGCATCGCGATCGCCCAGATCCGGCGCGCCACCCGGCCGATCACCGTGTACTCGGCGTCGAGGCCGTTGCTGAAGAAGAAGCTCAGGTTCGGGGCGAACGCGTCGACGTCGAGGCCGCGCGAGCGGTAGTACTCGACGAACGTGAAACCATTCGCCAGGGTGAACGCGAGCTGCGAGATCGGGTTCGCGCCCGCCTCGGCGATGTGATAGCCGCTGATCGACACAGAGTAATAATTGCGGACCCCCTTACGGATGAAGAACTCCTGGATGTCACCCATCATCCGCAGCGCGAACTCGATCGAGAAGATGCAGGTGTTCTGCGCCTGGTCCTCCTTCAAGATGTCCGCCTGCACGGTCCCGCGGATGACCCTCAGCGTTTGATCGCGGATCGTCGCCCGCTCCGCCTCGCTAAGCGCCGCCCCCTTCGCCGCCGCGGCGCGCTCGAGCTGCTGATCGATCGCCGCGTTGAAGTAGAACGCGAGGATAATCGGCGCAGGCCCGTTGATCGTCATACTGACGCTCGTGCTCGGATCGCAGAGATCAAAGCCCGCGTAGAGCAGCTTGGCGTCGTCGAGCGAGCACACGCTCACCCCGCTCTCGCCGATCTTCCCGTAGATGTCGGGCCGCTCCGCCGGGTCGCAGCCGTACAAGGTCACCGAGTCGAAGGCGGTCGAGAGGCGCTTCGCCGGCTCGCCCGCCGAGAGGAAATGAAAGCGCCCGTTTGTCCGAGCAGGACCGCCCTCGCCCGCGAACATCCGCTTCGGATCCTCGCCCTCACGCTTAAACGGAAAGACCCCCCCGGTGAACGGGAACGAGCCGGGCGGCCCCTCGAGCAGCATATAGCGGAGCGTCGCGCCCGGCTCGTCGTCGCTCGGCAGCGAGACCCGCTGCATCACCGTCTCGGAGAGCGTGGTCACGGTCGTCGGGTAACGGATCGCGTGATCGCGGATCTTGATCACATACTCGCCGCTCGCGTAGGCGGCACGCAGCCGCGGCAGCGCCGCGAGCGCGCGCCGGCTAGCCGGCGTGATCACGGCGTCCAGCGCCTCGAGGCGTCGCTCCAACGCGGCGATCGCCGCGGGCTCCGCCGACTCATCCGCCAGGAAGGAGCGCGCGAGCGCGAGCGCGCCCTCCTCCCGCACCGCCGCGATCTGGCCGCGCACCGCCGTCTTGTAGTCACGAACGGCGCGCACGATCTCGCCGAGGTAGTGGCTACGCTCGGGAGGCACCAGGTCGCGCGTCTCTGAGGCGATCGAGCGCTGCGACGCCGGGATCGTGCACGACCACGCCGCCCCGCCGCGATCATCGAGCCGCGCGCACAAGGCCGCGTAGAGCGCGTTCACCCCCGCGTCGTGGAAGCGGCTCGCGACCGTGCCGAACACCGGCAGCGACTCATCGCTCACGCCGGCGAAGAGCTCGCGGTTGCGTCGGATCTGCCGGCGCACGTCGCGGAGCGCGTCCTTACTCCCTTTGTGCTCAAATTTATTGATGGCCACCAAGTCGGCGATGTCCAACATCTCGATCTTCTCGAGCTGGCTCGGCGCGCCGTACTCCGCGGTCATCACATACAGCGTCAGATCCGCGAGCCTCGCGATCTCAGCGTCGCCTTGGCCGATCCCGCTGGTCTCGACGATCACCAGCCCGTAGCCGGCCAGCTTGCAGAGGCGCACCGCGTCGTCCGTCGCCGCGGAGAGCTCGATCCCTGACGCCCGCGTCGCCATGCTCCGCATGTACGCCCGCGGGTCTCGGAGCGCGTTCATCCGGATCCGATCGCCGAGCAGCGCCCCGCCGGTCCTTCGCCTGCTCGGGTCGACTGAGATCACCGCGATCTTGCGATCGGGGTGATCGCGAAGCAGGCGCGAGAGCAGCTCATCGGTGAGCGAGCTCTTGCCCGCGCCGCCCGTGCCCGTGATCCCCAAAACTGGCACATCGGGCAGCTTCGCCGCGCGCAGCGCCGCGATCATCGCCGCCCCTCCTGGCGCCGCCTCGGGCGCCTCCGCGACGGTGATCAGCCGCGCGAGCCGGACGATCGCCCCCGCCGACGCGCCGATCATCGCGAGCTCCGCGAGCGGATCGGCCGGCGCCGTCGAGAAGTCCGCGCCCTCCAAGATCATGTTGATCATGCCCTGCAACCCGAGCTGTCGGCCGTCCTCAGGGCTGAAGATCCGCCGCACCCCGTGGGCATGCAGCGCCTCGATCTCCGGCGGCACGATCACCCCACCGCCGCCACCCCACACGGTCACGTGAGGCGCCCCCTTCGCGCGCAGCAGGTCGACCACGTACTTGAAGTACTCGACGTGCCCGCCCTGGTAGCTGCTGATCGCGATGGCCTGCGCGTCTTCAGCGATCGCCGCGTCCACGACCTCCTCCGCCCCGCGGTTGTGGCCGAGGTGAATCACCTCCGCGCCAGACGCCTGGAGGATCCGGCGCATCACGTTGATCGCCGCGTCATGACCGTCGAAGAGCGCCGCCGCGGTGACCACGCGGATCTTATTGCGGGCCTGGTAGGGCGCGGTGCGGCCGGGAGTGGCGGCGAACACGGGGGCACGGACGTCATCGTTCGGCATATCGGGGCGACGATACGGGGAGCGTACGAGCCCGAGCAAGCCGGGGGCGGGGGCGCTCGCACGGCGTCTGTACGGCGTTTGGCGCCATTCCTTTGGAGAAATCGTCCTGGTCAGCGAAGATGCTCATGTATGGCCTTGGCCTACATCCCTCGCTTGCGGCAGGCGCTGTGGTTCACGGCCTGCGCGATATGCGCATTTGTGAGCCTGTGCCCCGCAGATCTTCTCGCAGCGAGCCCTCGATGGTCGAGCAGCCCGCGCTGGGGCATCCAGCGGGAGCGCCCCCGAGCGTGCCCGGCCGGCTGGAAGCGCCGCGGGCTCACCCGGATGAAGTACGTCGAGTGCGCCGATGAGCCAAGCGCGGCCCCCCCCGCCCCGCCCAAAGCGAACGCGGCCCTACCACCGGGCCCGCGGCCGATCCATCGCCCTCTGCAGCCTCCCTCCCAACCTCCTCCCCCCCGCTCAACCGGTCGTGGGCTCCAACCGCCCCGCCTCGACGGCTACCCCGACGCCAACGCGCTCATGTCCATGAGCCGCGGTCGTTGCCTCGACTACCTCCACGAGCACGAGGTCGAGATCGTCGAGTTGAGCCCACGGCAAGCGCCGGAGGTCGAGCAGCCGGTGCGGCTCGCGGGCCCCATCGCCGGGATCACCTATTCAATCCCGTGGTCTAAAGACCCCACCATGGACCCCCACACGGTGTGGGATTGCCGCTTGGTCGCCGCGATGATCCCGCTCAGCCGCTGGCTCGCCGCCTACGGCGTCACGGAGATCCAGTACTTCTCCGCCCTCCGTCAAGGCGCGGCGGCGCGGCAGCGACCGCGCTCTCAGCACAACAGCGGGCTCGCCGTCGATCTCTTGGGCTTTCGCCGCGGCGACGAAGCCCTCGCGAAGGTCGACCCTACCTACCCTCGCCGTCGCTTGCGGGGCTGCCCGGCCGCCGCGCCTGGCGACGACGCGAGCCCCGCCGATCTCTACCTCGCGCTGGTCTGTGAGGCCTACGAGCACCGGCTCATCCACACGCTGCTCACTCCCGACCACGATCGTGCCCATGAGAACCACCTCCACATCGACCTCAAGGCCGACCAGCGCCCCGCCATCGAGCCTTATGTCAGCTTTGCGCCCTGAGCCCGCCGAAGCGCGCACACACCGCCCCCCTACCCAAATCTGCCGAAGCGGTGGAGTATAAGCAGCCGCCGATGCCCAACCGACCCCGAGCCAACCCGTCGAGCGACCCGATGAGCGCGTCGGCGTCGTCGATCGAGATCCAGGTCGCCGAGGATCTTGGCCGGATGATCGGCGGCCGTTATCGCCTCTCGAAGAGGATCGGCGAGGGCGGCATGGGCGTCGTGTACCAGGCGATCGACACCCACATCGATCGCCCGGTCGCGATCAAGCTGATGCGGCGCGAGTGCCTCAGCGACGTCAAGTTCATCACCCGCTTCCGGCGCGAGCTCGAGGTCACCAGCCAGTTCCGGCACCCCTCGACCATCCGCGTCTACGAGCACGGCGAGACCGACGACGGGCGCCCCTACATGGTGATGGAGCTGCTCACCGGCGAGAGCCTCACCGAGGCGCTGGAGCGCGGCCGGATCCCCGAAGTGCAGGCGCTCGAGTTCGCCAAGCAGATCGCGGAGAGCCTCAGCGAGGCCCACGACGCCGACGTCTTTCACCGCGATCTCAAGCCCGACAACCTCTTTATCGAGACCGTCGGTGTGACCACGGTCGTCAAGGTCCTCGACTTCGGGATCGCCGGCGGAGCCGACGCGCTCAAGCTCACCCAGGCTGGCGAGGTCTTCGGCACCCCGCAGTACATGTCGCCGGAGCAGTGCAACGGTCAGCCCCTCGATCACCGCACCGACATCTACTCGCTCGGCGTCATCCTCTACGAGATGATCGAAGGTCGCCCGCCCTTCGGCGCCGAGAGCCCGATGGCGACGATGCTCAAGCACGTACGCGCCAAGGTGCCGCCGCCGCGCTACGCCCACCCTGCGACCGCCAAGCTGCTGAACCTCGCGCTGCGAAAGGATCGCACCAAGCGGATCCAGTCCGCGGGTCGCTTCGCGGAGCTGTGTGGGCAAGCGATCGGCGTCGTCCGAGCCGCGGAGGAGGGTCGGTCACCGCCGCCGAACGATCTGTTGACCGGCGCGCACGTGACTCCGCCCAACCTCGGCGGGCTCGCCAACGTGCAGGCGCGCGCCTCGACCAGCGCACCGTCCGCGCCCGCGCCATCGCCCCGCGGCGCCTCGTCCCCGCCCCTCGCGCTCATCCTCGCGGTCGGCGTCGCGGTCGTCGCCTTCGCCGCGTTCTTCCTCATCGGCAAGGCAGATGATCCCCTCACCGCGGACGCGGGCGCGGACGCCCCGGAGCCTGTACAAGGCACCGCACTCCCCTTCAACCGCCCCTTGATCACCAGCAACGTCGAGCAGGCCTCGGTGTTCGTCGACGGCCAGTACCAGTGCACGACGCCCTGTGAGATCGCGATCCCGGTGGGCGACGACAAGGCCCACGAGATTCGCCTCAAAAAAGACGGCTACGTCGACTCCGCGACGCCATGGCGGCCGCTCAGCGTCAGCGAGCCGCTCCCCAAGATCGAGCCGATGCGCCCCCTCGGCGGCCAGATCGAGGTCAAGACCACCAAGAAGAAGAGGGGCAGCCCCTAGCCGGGCGGCCCCCTTGTGTCGCGCGTGCGCGGGTGCGATCCTCCGCGTCCGCATGGCCCAGCAAGACGAAGACTTCGCCGCGATGTTCGAGGCTGCGCAGCACCGCGACTCTAGCCGCGGCGCTCGCAAGTTCAGGGTAGGAGAGCCCGTCGACGGCCTCGTCGTCGCGGTCGGCAAGGAGAGCGTCTTCGTCGACATCGGCGCGAAGTCGGAGGGCAGGATCGCCCGCGAGCAGCTCGCGGACGCTCACGGTGAGGTCAAGATCGCCGTCGGTGATCGGCTCCGCGCGCGGATCGCCTCGATCGGCAAGGGCGGCATCGAGCTCGTCACCACGCTCGGACGCCGCGGCGCCGTCGATCTCGCCGCGGTCGAGCTCGCAGCGCAGAGCGGCGCGCCGATCGAAGGCACCTTCAGCAAGGCGGTCAAGGGCGGGCTTGAGGTCGAGATCGGCGGCGTGCGTGCCTTCTGCCCCGCGTCCCAGGTCGACCTCGTGTACATGCAGGATCTCGAGCCATTGGTCGGCCAGCGCGTCGCCTTCAAGGTCGTCGAGATCCGCGAGGGCGGTCGCTCGGTGATCGTCTCGCGCAAGGCCGTGCTCGCTGACGAGCGAGCCGAGCGCGCCCAGTCCGTCCGCGAGAACCTCCACGTCGGCGCCGAGCTCGACGGCGTGGTTCAAGCGATCCAGTCCTACGGCGCCTTCATCGATCTCGGCGGCCTCGAGGGGCTCGTCCACGTCTCCGAGCTCGGTCACGGCAGAGTCGACAAGATCGAGGACGTGATCCGCGTCGGCGAGCGCGTCAAGGTCCGCGTACTCGCGATCGAGCCGCGCGGCGGTAACCCCAACGACCTCAAGGTCAGCCTCTCCATGCGCGACGCCGCCGATCAATCCGCGGCCCCCGTCGAGATCGCCCAAGACGAGCTCCTCGCCGGCAAGGTCTCGCACGTCACCTCCTTCGGCGTCTTCGTCGACACCGAGAAGGGCCGCGGCCTCGTCCCGCTGCGCGAGCTCGGGCTGCCGCCTGGCGCCGATCCGAAGCGCACCTTCCCGGCCGGCAAGGAGCTGCAAGTCGTCGTCCTATCCCGCGACGGAGGCAAGCTGCGCTTCAGCGTCAGCGGCGTCGAGCGCGCGGAGGAGCGCGCAAACTTCCGGGAGTTCGCGCACGGCGGCGCGCCTGCTGCGGGGACCAAGACCGCGGCGCCGACCAGCGCCCGCAGCCTCGGCAGCCTCGGCGATCTCTTCCGCGACAAGCTCAACGAGCTCCCCGAGGCCAGCAAGAAGGCGCCAGCCAAGTCGGCCCCGAAGAAGCGCTAACAGATCTGCCTCTTCGGTCAGATCGTGTAGATCAGTAGCGGTGCTTCGCGAGCGCCGCGAGCGTCTCTCGCAGGCTCTCGCGACTGTGTCGCTCGCGCGCCTCGCTCTGCCCCACACGCCGTTCGCCGAGCAGCACCGACATCGCCTCTCGAGCGAGCGCCTCGTCCGCCGGCTCCTGGCTGCTCGCTGGCCGCCGCTCGTCGGTGAGCAGCTCGAGCATGCGCGCGATCCCCTTCGCCACCGTGCTCTTCTGCTGGCGGTAGTAGTCGTCGCGGAGCCGCGCGAAGTAGTCGGTGAAGATCGAAGGGTAGTCAGGCTCCTCTTCGGGGTGGCTCAGCGCCCACGCGCCGATCCGTGACAGCACGTCCGCTCGGAACTCCGGGCCCGCCTTCGGATCCATCGTCCTCTCGAGGCCACCCATGAATTTCTCATCCGCCGTCGTCAACGATCCCGTCACCGGATCGAAGAGCCGCTCGCGCTTGATGTGGTGAGACACGTGCACCACGTACTTCCGAAAGAGATCGCGGTACCTCGCCTCATCGACCAGCCCCATCGCCTCGCGCACCTCTGCGTCCGACAGATCGAGCCAGCGCTCCCACGCCGCGTCCGTCACGCTGCCTGCCCCATCGAGCAGGTGAAACCCCTTGCCCTGCGGCGGCACCTGCATCCAGTGGTGATTGGCCGAGTCCGCGAGGAAGCGTCGGAGCTCGCGGAACAGCCGCGGCACGGTGATCGATCGCAGCCCCGGCTCCGCGGCCACCGCCAGCAGCACGCGCTTCAGATCGCGCACGCTGGCCCCGCACGACCCTTCATAGTCGCCGAGCGGCTGCTCCCCGACGCCGATCATCGGAAAGCGCTCGCGGTGCAGCTCGGGCACCGCCGCCAGCAGCTCACGCGCCTCTTCGCTCGTCAGCCCCTGCGGCACTCGTCCGTACGCGTACAGATCTGCCTTAGCCAGCGGCGTCAGCCGCTCGAGCACCCCTCGCACCTTCGCGACATACGACTGAGGGTTCGGCGGGCGCAGCCGGGTCATCACCCCCCACAGCGCCAGGATCGCCGTCACGTGCGGCGCGATGTGGATCCCGCGCAGGAGATCGCCGACCTGCTCCGCATAGACCCTTCGCTCGACCCGGTAGTCGAGCAAGTACGGCACCGGGATCAGCTCCAGACGACCGCGCAGGCTCTGATACTCGCCTGCCCGTAGCGCCCGGAATTCGAGCAAGTTCAGGTCATTCGCCGATCCGGTGAACACCACGTCCAAGTTCAGCATCACGTGGTCGAGCGCCACCTGCCCGGACTCCGTCGCCGTCAACAGGTACTTGTAGTGCTCGTAAGGCCGCTTGAGCAGATCGCTATAATTAATCAGCCCCCGGTTCGCATCGACGAGATCGCCTTGGCACGCGTAGAGCACCTGAGCGCCGATGCTCGCCGGCAAGCTCGCGTACGCCCGATCGCCCGTCACCGCGAACGAGTGCGCATCGGCGGTCTGCTTCGGCTCGACCGTACACAGCCCGCTTCGATAGGCCCGGCTCAGGAACAGCCGCTCCACTTGCACGTGCTGATACACCTTCCGCAGATCGCCGCCATAGCCGGTGAGCAGCGCGTCGAAGATCCGCCGGTTGCGGTGGCTGAGCGAGCCGTTCACGATCACATCGCTCGCGACGAAGTCATCGCGGTCGCCGAGGAGGCCGGCCAAGAGGCGTCGCCGCTGCTGCTGTGGGATCAAGTAGATCGGCGGGTCCTTCAGCTCATCGCTCAACTTCGCGTCGATCGCCTCAGCGCGGATGTGCGCGAACGAGCCGTCGAGGAAGGGCTCGCCGAAGGGCGCCACACCGAAGCCGATCGACCCGCCCCGCCCCGTCCGTGAGGGGAACAGCCACGAGAAGCGGTAGAGCGCGCCCGCGTCGGTGAGCGAGTAGGCCTCGAGCGCCCGCTGGATCGCCTCGAGCAGCGTCGTCTTCGCCGAGCCGTTCGGCCCGTGCAGCAGGATCATCTTGTTCACCCTGCCGATGCGCACGAAGCCGTCGATCGCCTCGTAGATCGCGCTCTGCGCCGCCTCTTGCCCGACCAAGCGGGGGCCGCCGTCGAATTCGCAGTCAAAGAGACGAAAGCGGCGCACCTTACCGCTCGGCGTGCGCACCTCACGGCGACCGTAGTGATCAAACGCGTCGCGGAGATAACGAGCGGCGCTACGCGCGTGGATCTGCGGCGCAGCGCAGAGCAGATCGAACCACTCCTCAAAGCTCAAGATCCGCCGGGTCGCCGCGAACTCCTCGCTGACATCCCCGGCGATCGACTCGATCCAATCGTGCGGCTCGTACGGCTTCGGCGTGGGCGCGTCCGTCATCGGCCGCTCATCTTACTTGATTACTTCACGGCGACCTTGAACTCGATCTCCTCGGTGACCGGCGCGCATGCGTCCTCCTGGCACACCGCGAATTTGAGCTGCCCCGTGAACGAAGCCTCGCCCGCCTTCGCCGCTGTGAACTCGACGTTGAAGACCGCGCCGTTGTCATCCAAGCGCGCCGCGTCGTCCTTGCGCTGCTCGGCCTTCGCGACGCTCACGTCGCCTGGCGCAGTCACCGCCAGCGAGGTCGGATAGTCGAGGTTCATGTGCCACGGCGCCTTCGGTACGATCGACACCTTCACCGCGCCCGCGGCACCGGCCGCGACCTCTGCAGGCGGCTCGATCGCGAGGCTGTACCGATCGTCCGCCGGATCTCTGCCCTCGATCACCTTCACCGTCGGATCTGCGGCGGTCGGCGCGGCCGCGGTCTTGGGCGGAGTCGCGCTCTCGCTCGGGTTCTTCGCCGGAGCGGCCTGCTTCTCGCCCCCGCATCCGAGCGAGAGGGTGAAGGCGAGGCAAGTGCTGAGGCGGAGTGATTTCGAAGTGGACGACATCGCGCGTGCTCCTTGTCCGCGCATCATAGCCGATCAAAGCGCAGGTCGACCCCGCGGGTCACGCGGCCGCGCAGCACATCCGACGCCTCGCTGAGGGGCGCGAGCAGCGACTCCATCGCCGCGGGGGGCGCCGCCTCCACCCACACATCGCCTTCGGGCAGCCGCTCCACCCGCCACAGCCCGGCCGCGTCGCTGCGCGTCTCTGCCAGGATCTCTCCGCTCTCGCGGTGGCGGATCACGATCTTCGCCCCGTCCACTGGATCGCCGCGATCATCCCGGATCCGCCCCTCGATCGCCGCTCCCTCCTCGAGATCGACGACCACGCTCGCGCCGCCTGACTCGGGCCGTCGCACGCTGATCTGCTCGCGCACCCAGCCGGACGCCTCGATCGTCGCGCTCACCTCGCCTCGCGAGAGGCGCGTCATGATCGCCTCTCCAGCCGCGTCGGTCGTCACGATCTGCCCGTCGATCATGATCACCGCGCCGACCACAGGATCGCCGCTGCCTGCGGCGCGCACCACCACCGCCAGCTCCCAGCCGCGATCGAGCCGCAGCTCCCGCAGTCGCCCGTCCGGCCGCGCCGCGATCTTCAAGCGCTCGCTCGTCGACGCGAATTCAGGGTGCTCCACGCTCAGCTCCGCCATGCCCGGCGCCAGCCCCTCGAAGCTGAAGAGCCCGCGCTCGTCCGTATACGCGACCACGGCGCTCGCGAGCCCGTCCTCCGGCACGAGCCCCACTCGCGCGCCTACCAGCGGCTGCCCGTTCGTGTCGCGGATCCGCCCCTCGATCGCCCCCTCCGCCGGATCGAGCCGCAGCTCCAGATCCACGGCCCCCCGCTCCAATTTCGCCACCACCTTGCGCGGGATCATCCCGGGCGCCCGCAGGATCAGCGAGCGCTCGTCGCGATGCAGCCCCGCGTCGAAGAGCCCACGCTCGTCCGTCGTGAGGATCTGGCCGTCGTCCAGCTCCACCCTCGCGCCCGCGATCGGCCGGTCATTCCCGTCGCGGATCCGGCCCGTCAGCGGAAAACCTGTCCTTAGGACCAGGAGTACATCTCCGCGCACCTCCCCCGCCGACAGCGTGATCGTCACCAGCGCCGACGCCGCGTGCTCCGAGTGCAGCGCCCGCAGTCGGTACGACCCGGGCAGCAGTTGATCGAGCGCGAACACCCCCTCACGATCGCTCGCGGTCGCCCCCTCGACCCACTCACCGCCGAGCACATCATCAAAGAGCGGGATCGGGGGCACCACCCCTGTCGTCACCCCGAGCGCCCCGCCCGCGAGTCGCGCTGAGAGCGTCTTCGCCCGCACGATCGCCTCCCCCGGGCTGTACAGCACCTCGCTCTCGACCGTCACCCGCGCCTCAGCGACCGCCTCACCGCCCTCATCCACGACCCTGCCGAAGATCCGCGCCGGCCGGGTCAACGTCAGCGTCAGCTCGGGCAGCGTGTCGTCGCTCTGCACGTCCACCGCGATCGCCCCGCTCGGCAGGTACCCTGGCGCGTCCGCGTGCACGAGGTACGGACCCGGCACCACCGGCCCGATCTGAAGCTGACCTGAAGGACCTGTCTCTGCGACCTTATGAAGCATACCGACGCTCGCGCCGCCGAGCGTCACCAGCGCGCCGCTCACCGCGCGCCCCTCCGGGTCCACAGCTCGCACTGGCACCCGCGCCGCCTCGATCAAGGCCAAGCTCACCGTCATCGTCGGCGACACGTTCTCCAGCGGGATCGACGCGTACTCGCGCTCCCCCGCGCGACGCGCCGGCGCCTCGGCGACCAGCCCGTAGATCCCGTCCGCGATCCCCTCAAACACGAAGACCCCGTCGCTGCCCACTGGAGCGGCGATCGGCGGCCAGATCGAAGATCCCTCGATCCACACCCGCGCCCGCGCGAGCGCCTCAGGCGGGCCCAGCACGTCGCCCGAGAGCCGGTACAGCCCGTCGAGCACGATCGTCGCGTCCTGCGTCGGGGCCACCGCGTCGAGCACGCTCAGCGCGAACCCCGGCCGCGACGCCTCCACCGTGATCGGCCCTGACGGCACCGTATCCAGGCGAAAGCGCCCCTCCTCGTCCGTCGTCGCGCGCCACGGCTCCGGCTCCCCCAGGTCAGGCCGCGGCCGCGCGCGCAGCGACACGCCCGACAGCGGCGCGCCGCGCTCGTCGACCACGATCCCCGCCAACACCGAGGCCGCGCCCAGCGCCACGGTCGGCGCCGCCACCGACCCGCCGAGCACGGGTCTGACCTCGAGGACAGCCCGCAAGTAACCCGGCGCCAGCACCTCGATCGCCAGATCAGGCGGCGCCTCCGCCAAGCTCAGCGCGTATCGCCCCGCCTGATCGCAGCGCGCCGGCGCCCCGATCTGCGCCCCTCCTCGCCACGCGATCGCCACGCACGAGGGCGCGGCGATCAATCGAGGCCCCTCGTCGTCCACAGCCTCCTCTTCATGCGCCTCGACGAGCACCTCCCCGCGGATCAACGTCGGCGGCGCGACCTCGGGCACGAGCAGCGCGGCTCCGTTCGCCGTCGACGTCGCCTCTCCATCCTCACCCGCGCCCGCGGCCGGATCCCCACGCGCGCACAAGTCGAGCGCCAGCGCCCCGGCGAGCAGCGCCAACGCGGCGAAGCTGCCGATCCCGACCGCGACCCACCGTCCCCGCACGATCACCTCAGGGAGCGGCCGCGATCCCGTCGATCTCGATCTTCACGTCCCGGGGCAGACGCGCGACCTCGACCGTCGCGCGCGCTGGCGGGGCAGACGCGAAGCGTCGCGCATAGAGCTCGTTCACCGTCGCGAAGTCCTTCAGGTCCGCCAAGAAGATCCCGCAGCGCACGAGATCCGCGAAACCCATGCCCGCGGCCGCCAGCACCCCCGCGAGGTTGTCGAGCACGCGCTCGGTTTGAGCGGCGACATCGCCCTCACCCACCAGCGCACCGCTCGTCGGGTCCAGCGGGATCTGCCCGGAGATGTAGAGCGTGCGTCCGCCGCGGACCAGCACCGCTTGGCTATAGGGGCCGATCGCCGCCGGCGCGGCCGTCGTCGCGATGATCGTGCGTTCAAAGCTGCTCTCGCGGGTCTCACTCATCGACTCAGGCTAACAAGATCGACGGCGCCGAGTCACCGTCGATCTTGCAGCCGCCGCGGGAGCTGACGCGATCAGCCGAGCCCTGGGCAGTCGACGCTGGCCTTCTCGGAGAGCACACAGGTCGCGGTGACCGTCGATCCCGCCGGAGCCGGCCCGTCACGATACAGCTTGAACTCGAGGTTCCAGCCGACGTCTTGGCACGCCTCCGAGAGATCGTCATCGGTCCCCGGGGTCAGCCCCTCGTCGTCGACCAGCGCCACATAGCAGGCGCTCACCCCCGCGGGCGGCGCCCACTCGCCGCCCGACTTCACGCAGAGCGGTAGCGACACCGAGCTGCCGTCGAGCAGCTCCTCCTCGATCCGGCACTCGGGATCGAGGATCGGCGTCGTCGGATCGACATCCTTGACGCACTCGGGCATACACGCCGGCTTGATCTGGTCGCGGATCTTGTCAGCGATCGCCTCCAGCGCCTTCGAGTAGTCGTCCTGGCAGATCGAGAACATGTTGCGATCCTCACCCACCTGGAAGGCCTCCGCGAACTCCCGCATACGCACCGGCGGCACCGCCGTGCCCTCGCCGAGCGTGCAGCCTGGCGCGATCCCGAAGTCATCGAGGAACGTCTGCGAGGCGACGCTGCTGTACGCGACCTCGCCGCCGTCCTCATAACCCACGGGCACCCCGCCGATCACCGCCACCAACACCTCCGCGTCGTTCACGATCCCGCGCTTCGTGTCCTCGATCTGCTGGAGTTGATTGATGTAGCGCGACACCGGGTGGAGCACCGCGTCAGCGTCGCTCGCGCCCGGCTGCCCCTTGACGTCGTAGTTCATCGGGTAGCAGTCGTCATAGGACGGGTCCCCGTCGCCGACGCACTCGACCCCGGCGCGCAGGCAGGCCGCCGAGGTCGGGAGCACCGCCTCGGGGCTGTTCCAGAAGACCTTATTGTCGATGAAGATCTCCTTGTGTGCGTCGTTGAACGAGCAGTCGAGCTCATCGGTCAAGAAGACCACGCTGAGCAGCGCCTGATCGCGGAGGAAGCCGAAGTTCGCCTCCCCGTTGGTCTCCGCCTTCACGAGCGCCTTGTACATCGACTCGAGGTGCGACTCGAAGCCGCAGCCGGCGACCCCTTGCGGTCCGAAGCATTGGAACGCCTCGAGCGTGGTCACCCCGTCCGGCACGTTGGAGCGCCCCTCCACGCTCTCCAGCCATGGCCGCGGCTTCGCCACGGGATCGCGGTCGGTCGTCGTCGGCTTGATCGCCAGCTCCGCGCTGCTCTTGTCGCACACCTCGGTGCACGCGAACGCCGCGTCGAGCGGCGGATCGACCCCGTTGAACACGAAGTCGCCCTCCGCGACCCGATCGACGCACGAGCTGAGCACCAGGTCGCCGTTCGACGGCTTCGTGTCGGCCTTCGAGCAGCGCGGGTTACCGACGTCCGTCGTCGTGATGCCGATCCGGTAGTTCGCCTTCACATCGGGCGCCTCGAGCACGTTGATGAACGCGCCGAAGTTCTTCGCCAGCAGCGCCTGCTCCTCGGCCATCGAGCCCGAGTCGTCGATCACGAAGAGGATGTCGACGTCCTTATTGATCGCCAGCGCGACCCCGACCGTCTCGATCTGGGTGAGGTCGTATTTGACCTCCTTCACGGGGTGGGAGAGGCAGGCGAAGAGCTGAGGCGTCGCGATCGCGGCGCCACACAGGAGAACAAGACGGGAAGCGATCGACATCGACATGGGAGTTCCTCCAAGAAGTGGTTCTCAGAGGAGCAACACGTGATCCAGGAAGAAATGCTGAATAATTTCAATGTAATAGCGGGCGTCTGGCGCGAAAATAAAACAACGAGGTTGGCGAGCCGCGGAGGCATCGCCAACCCCGTTGGCACCTGAGCGCGGCGCTCAGAAGCGCGAAGGCGGCGCGCCGAGCGGCACCGTCGGCGGCGGCGGCGGCGTATACGATCCGCCGCTCGCCCCCGCGCTCGTCCCCTTGCCGGCCCTCCACGGCGCGTTCAGCCGCGGCGTGCTCATCTTCAAGCTGCTCAGCGGCGCCTCCAGGCGGCCGAGATCGACGTACGCGCTGTCCTTCATGATCGCGAACGGGTTCTCCGCGAAGACCAGCCCGCCCTTGCCGTCGTGCTCGATGATCTCGAGCTTGCCCATCCCGTAGCCCATCGGCCCGCGCGAGTAGTAGTGCCCCTGCAGATCGTACGGATACGCCGACGCGACCCCCGGGACCGTGAAGCACTCCGGCCCGTAGCCGGTCGTCACGTCCGCATACAACTCGCCGCCGCTCGCCAAGCCGCGGCTGCTGAAGTACGCGTGGCCACCCTTGCCGTCGTAGATGTGGAAGTCGACGTCATTCGCGTCGGTCTCCCAGTTGAGCACGAAGCGCAGCGACGGGGTCGTGTCCGGCACCACCCCCGCGGCGTCGAGCTGCGCGCGGATCGCCTCCGCCTCACCTGGCTTTTGGGCCAGCCACGCAGCCGCGATCAGCCGCAGATCCTCGCCCAAGATCCGCTGCACCCCCGCGAAGCGGCCCGACGGGTACGACGTCCGCGCGCCGACCAGCGCCGCCGCGAACGCCTCGGCGGGCCGCCCCGCGCGCAGCAGGGCGAACGCGTAGAGCCGGTGGCTCGAGGGGTGATCCGCGCGCTGCTCGACCGCGAGCCGGAACGTATCCACCGCGAGCTCCAGCCCCGCCTCACCCAGCGACTCGAGGCGCTGCCCCGCCATCCGCCGGATGTCCGCGCGACCAGGGAAGAGATCGATCAGCGATCCGTACGCCCGGGCCGCCAACGCCAGATCCCCCGACGCCTCCGCGGCCTCGCCCAGCGCCAAGATCGCCAGCTCATCTCCTGGGCTCTCGTTGCGCCACGCCCACGCGTCCTCGATCGCCTTCGCGGTCTGGCCGGCGGTGATCGACACCATCACCGCCGCGAAGCGCCCATCATAAGGATCCGCGACCCGCGGCCGCTCCCACGTCGCCACAGCCGGCGGCGGCGGCGGCGGCGGCGGCGACTGCCAACGATCCGGCGCCACCGGCGGCGGCCGCATCACCGGGCGCGGCGACGGACGCGAGCGCTCCGCGGCGCCGATCCCATCGACGGCCGCGTCCGCCCACGCCCCCGGATCGCTCGGCGGAGCCTCGCGCGGCGCCGAAGCAGGCATCGGCGCCGACGCGCCCGCCGGCGCGCCGCCGCTCGCGGCCCTCCCCTCGTTCAAGCTCCGCGACCTCGACGGCGAGTCGGCCTTCTTCATCTTCGCCTCCTCCCGCGCCTCCATCGGCTCGGGGCGCGCATCGCTCGGCCGACCCATCCGCCCCTCCTCGCCGCGGTGGCGCTGGCCCTGACCGCCCGCTTCATCATCAGACTCCGGAGGCGCCTCCGCCATCGGGCTCGCGGCCGCTTGCCGAGCCGGCATCTCCTCCTCGGCCTCCGCGCGGTCGCCGTCGCCCCCGAACAGGTCCCCGAACATCCCCTTCCGGCGGGTGGGCTGCGGCGGGGCGACCGGCTCCGCCGCCGCGATCGCCGGCATCCCGTTTTTACCGGGCAACTGCGTCCGATCGATCACCGTCAGCCCGTCCGCCCCCACCGTCAAGATCTCCGCCAGCCCGCGGCGATCGATCCCGAAGCGTTGGTAGTCGAACTCTGTCTCAAGGACCAGTAGCGCCGTGTAGTCCGACAGCACCCGGAAGCGCGTCGACAGCTCGATGATCTGAGCCACCAGCGCGTCCTTCGCCGCGTCATTGCCGGCCGCCTCTTTGCCCATCATCGCCGTCAATCGGTCGATGCTCGCCTTCACCCACGCGCGCTCGAGCAGCGGCCGCGCGCTCGTCTTCAGCGCCACCTCGCGCACATCGTCGCCCTTCTCCCCGAGCGCCACCCGCATCGGCGCGTCCGCGGGGAGATCCGCGAAGACCAGGAAGGTGTCGCCGGGTTGCACTGACTCCAGCCGCTCTGGCCACACCCAGCCGGCCCCCGGCACCGACACCTTCACGTCCGCCAGGGTCGCCCGCAAGATCCGCGACGCCAGGACATCGGGGCTCTGCCGCGCGTTCGCGACGATCCCCGCCTTCCCGAGCCCCGCGGTCGTTAGGTGGCGCAGCAGGATCATGTCTTGGATCCCGCCGTCGACGATCGCGTCGATCCGGCTCACCCCTGACGCACCCAGCGCAGCAGCAGCGGCTCGCACCGCGTCGGGCTCGCTCGCCCCCGCCGTCACGATCCCATCGCTGACCACCAGCACCCGATCTTGCGCCCCACCGCGCCCGTTCAGCCAGCGCAGCGCCCCCTCGAGATCCGAGGCGCCCAGCGCCGCCCGCCGCAGGATCGCCTGCTGGGCGTCCCCTGAGAACGAGCTCGCGCGCCCCAGGAACACCTGCTCCACGGTCTGGTCGAAGCACACCACCTGGAGATCGAAGTCCCCGTTCTGGGCGCGCAGCGCCTCGACGATCCGCCCCAGCCGCGCGACCTGCCCCTTGAAGTCGATCGCCCGCGACGCGCTCGTGTCGAAGAGCAGCGTCAGCCCGCGCATAGGCTCCTGCGGCAGCGCCACCGTCGGGGCCACCCGCGCCACCGCCAGGCGATCGAAGCGCAGACCCACCTCGGCCGGCCGCTTATCGATCCTCAGCTCGAGATCCTCCTGCGGCATGAAGCGCTGCTTCTTCAGGCGGAGGTGGTGCGGACCGTTCGCCCGCGGCATCACCACATCGACGTCGAGATCTTGCAGCTCAGGCAGCCCGCGCAGCAGCAGCCGGTAGGGGTCGCCCAGCGCCGGCAATTCCTCCGAGTACGAGACGATCAGCTCCTTCACCCCGCGCGCGGGGATCGGGAAGACTCGCGCGCTGAACGAGTTCCCCGCGTTCTTCTCGAGCAGCGCCGGATCCTGACGCCGGTGCAAGAAGTCTTCATACGCCCGGCGGGCGGCCTGTAGCTCGACCACCTCCGCCTCTTGCCAGCGATCGCCGATCAGCATCGCGAAGCGCGAGATCGCCGAGCCGCTCGGCAGGTTGATCTCGAAGCGCCCCTCGATCTGTCGATCCTCCGGGTTTCGGAAGACCAAGTGCAGCTCGGTGAACGCCAGCGGATCCTCCACCACCGCCCGCGCCTTGACGGAGATCAACTCGAGCCCCGTACCATCGCTCGCCGTCAGCGAGAACGGCGACACGATCTGCGGCTTCTCCACGCCTTCGACCGCGGGCGGCGCCCGCCACTCGAGCCGGCACTCGTCGCTCTCCGTCTGGTTGATCTCACCGCCGCCGCCGCTGGGCTTCGGCGTGCAGGCGAAAGGGGCCCAAGCGGCCAGCAAAAGCGCGAGCTGAACAGAAGTAGGACGACGCATCTTGAGATCCTCCGAGGTCTGCATGAGGGTACCTGACCTGGCACCCTGATGGGTTGCTCTCTAACGCCGCCCGTCGTGATCAGGTTTCACGTGCATTCACGCGCGCCCGCTCGCTCAGCGATATCCCTGCGCTTGTAACGTAAACAGCCGCGCGTAGCGCCCCTCTCGGGCCATCAGCGCCTCATGCGGCCCCTCCTCCGTGATCCGCCCGCCGTGCAACACGATGATGTAGTCCGCCATCCGCACGGTCGAGAATCGGTGCGAGATCACGATCGCCATCCGATCGCGCGTCAGCCCGCGGACGTGCTCGAACACCTGCGCCTCCGCCTCCGCGTCCATCGCCGCCGTCGGCTCGTCCAGCACCAGCAGATCTGCGCCGTCGCGCATGAACGCCCGCGCCAGCGCGATCTTCTGCCACTGCCCGCCCGAGAGCTCGCGCCCGTCCTTGAACCACCGCCCGAGCTGCGTCTGATAGCCCTGCGGCAGCTCCGCGATGAACGTCTCCGCCATCCCTTCGCGCGCCGCCTCGCGCCAGCGCGCCTCATCGCTGAAGTGGGTCACGTCGCCCGCGCCGATGTTCTCGCCGGCCATGAGCTGGTAGCGCGCGAAATCCTGGAAGATCACCCCCGTACGCCGCCGCAGCGCCTCCTCCTCCCACGCCGCCAAGTCGAGCCCGTCCAACAAGATCCGCCCGCTCGTCGGCGCATACAGCCGCGTCAGCAGCTTGATCAGCGTCGTCTTGCCCGAGCCGTTCTCGCCGACCAGCGCGAGCGTCTGCCCAGGACGCAGGTGCAGCGTGATCCCCTCGATCGCCGGCGTCGTCGCCCCAGGGTACGTAAACGACACATCTTCGAAGCGCACGCCATCGCCTGGTAGCGGCCCCGCCGTCGCCGATCCCGTCGATCGAGTCACCTCCTGCCCGAGGTACTCGTACAGGGTCGACAGGTACAAGTTGTCCTCATACATCCCGCCGATCGACGACAAGCTCGCGGCGACCGCCGACTGACCTTGCCGAAAGAGCAGCAAGTACATCGTCATCGCCCCCAGCGTGATCGCCCCGGCCGCCGCGCTCATCGCCACCCAGCCGTAGGCCCCGTAGTACGCCGCGGTCCCGCACAGGCCCAGCAGATAGCCCCAAAGGCCGCGCCGCAGCGTCAAGCTGCGGTCCTCTGCGTACAGCGTCTCGAAGATCTTCCGGTAGCGATCGAGGAACAGCTCCCCGAGCTGATACAGCTTCACCTCCTTCGCGTGGTCCTCGCGCGCGAGGACTGTCTCTAAGTACATCTGCATCCGCGTCTCCGGCGATCGCCAACGAAACAGCCGGAACGCGTCCCCTGAGAACTTCGCCTCCGCGATAAACGAAGGCAGCCCCGCCAGCGCCAAGATCAGCGCCGCCCACGGCGAGAAGCCGACCAGCAGCGCCGCGAAGGCCACCAGCGAGATCGCGTTCTGCACCAGCGCGAAGGTCCGATTGACCAGGCTCAGCGGGCGGCTCGACGCCTCGCGACGCGCCCGCGTCAGCTTGTCGTAGAACTCCGAGTCCTCATAATGCGCGAGATCGAGCGTCAGCGCCTTCTCCAAGATCATCACGTTCACCCGCTGCCCGAGCAGCGCCCGCAGCAGCGACTGACACACGCTGATCCCCCGTTGCACCCCCACCAGCGCCACGATCAGCACCGCCTCGATCGCCACGAAGCGCAGCGCCTGGGCCGGATCGCCGCTGCCCTGCGCCGCCTCGACCACCGCGTCGACGATCCATCGCCCCACATACGCCGCGATCGCCGGGATAACCCCCGCGACCGCCGTCAGCGTCGCGAGGCACACCGTCAACCCGCGGCTCGTCGTCCACACCAGCGACAGCGCCGCGCGGCTGTACTTGAAGACGCCTAAGAACGATCGAAGCCGCGTCTCCGAGCCTGGCCGCGAGAGCCTGCCGCCGTGCGGTGAATTGCTCGCCGCCGCCGTCGCCGCCCCTGCCGCCCCTGCCTCGCTGGTCATCGTCCTCTGCGCCATCGGTCAGCGCCTGCTCAAGGTCGCACGCCCCCTGCGCGCGATCAAGGCGCCCACGCCCTCCCCGCGCGGCGTTCCCTTATAGTGAGAGCATGGACCGCTTCCGCCCGCTCCTCCTCACGATCGCGCTCACGCTACCCGCCTGCTCGGGCGATGATGTCGGCGTCAGCGCCACCGCCAGCGAGACCGGCGACGACACGACCTCCACCGGCAGCACCACCGGCACCTCCGAGAGCACCGGCCCTGACGACGGCCTCTGCGCCGTCAACACCGACTGCGACGACGGCAACACATGCACGAACAACCGCTGCGGAGGCAACGGCGCCTGCGTCGCCGAGCCCGTGCTCTCCAACGCCTGTCGCCCGCAGATCGACGTCGCCTACCCCCCTCGCGGCGCCACGCTGCTCGGCAAACCTGGAGAGCCGCTCGTCACCGTCCAAGGCGTCGTCAGCAGCGCCGCGGGCCCGATCACCAGCCTCACCCTCAACGATCAGCCCGTCAACGTCGCCGCCGACGGCACCTTCACCGCGGGCCTCCTGGTCGCGCCTGGCGGCAACACCATCGATCTCGTCGTCACCGACACCGTCGGCGCAACCCGCCGCCGCGTACAGTCCTTCCTCTGGTCCACCGAGTACCGGCGCCCCGAGCAGCCGCCGGAGCAGATCGTCCCGCAGGGGCTCGCCTTCTATCTCAGCCAAGCCGCCCTCGATGACGGCGATCCGTCGCTACCCCCCGACGACATCGCCTCGGTGCTGGGCATCGCCCTCGCCAACTTTGACATCGCCGCCTTGCTCGATCCCAAGACCCCGATCGCGATCGAGGCCGGTTATGAGGTCTACCTGACCAAGATGGTCTTCGGATCCACCTCGGTCCGGCTGAGCGGCATCGACGGCGGCCTCGAGATCAGCGCCGCGCTCACCGACGTCGTCGGCGATCTCGTCTTCGACTGCACCAACCTCACCTGCCTCCTCCTCGGCGGAGACGGCACCGGCGGCCTCAGCATCGCCAAGATCGAGGTCCGCGCGACCACTGAGATCTACGTCGACGCGCAAGGCCAAGTGCAGGTCACCGTCAAAGATCCGCAGACCGATCTCAAGTCGGGTGACGTCGACATCTGGTCCAACAACGCCTGGACCAACTTCCTCCTCACCATCATCAAACCCTTCATCATGAACGGGATCGTCGCCGACCTCATCAGCTCGCTCAATCAGCAGATCGAGACCCAGCTCGGCCCCGCCCTCGCCAGCGCCCTCAACACCCTCAAGGTCGACGCCTTCTTTGATCTTCCCAGCCTCAGCGGCGACGGCGAGAGCATCCCCGTCAACCTCGTCACCAACTTCGCCGACGCCGATTTCCATGATGGCCTCGCCCCCCCGGATCCTTCGCCGCCCCAAGGCGGCACGATCATCCAGAGCGGCGGCGGCTACTACACCAAGGACGTCACCCCCTACAAGAACGACGGCGTCCCTGGCCGCGTCGGCTGCGGCGTCACCACCGAGCAGCTCGTCCTCCCGCGCGCGGCCGAGGTCGAGCTCGCGCTCGGCGACGACATGATCAATCAAGTCCTCTACGGCGCCTGGCGGGGCGGCCTGCTCGAGTTCCCGGTGCCCGCCTCGATCGCCGGCGACAACCCCTCCCTCGAGGTCATCGACTTCGTCGCCTCGGGCATGCTCGCCCCGACCGCCTCGGACTGCAAGAACCCCGGCCAGCTCCTCGTGCACATCGGCGATCTACGCTTCGACGCGCAGATCGTCGTCCTCGACAAGCCGATGAGCTTCACCGCCTTCACCAGCATGCTCGCCCGCCTCGAGATCGCGGCCGACGGCCAAGGGATCAGCATCGGCGTGCCCGAGGTCCTCGAGATCCGCACCGAGCTCAACGCCAACGAGGACAACATGATCGACGCCGAGACCTTCATCGCCGAGCAGCTCGAGGAGGGCCTCATCGCCACCCTCATCGAGGCCCTCGGCGGCGGCGGCCTCGGCGCCATCGACCTCCCCACCATCGATCTCAGCGCCCAGCTCGGCCTGCCGCCCGACACTGCCACCCTCAAGCTCACCGCCGAGGGCGCCAGCCGCGAGCCTGGGACCACCCTCATCTCCGCGCACTTTTGAGCGGCGCACGATCGATCGTGAACCTCCTGGCTCTTCAGTCATGTATGCGGCGCGCGAACCCGCGACGAGCGCCCCAGCGCCCCAGCGCCCGCGGTTGCGCCGCCACACGTCGTCGTGGAAGGATGCATCGATGGTCACGCTCCGCCCGATCCTTCGCTTCGCAGTCGGCACCGCCCTACTCGGCTCGTCGGCGTGCACCAACGCCGGGGTCGAGATCCAACCGTCCACGAACCCGGCGCCGCCGCTGCAACCGGCGACCCCGTCTCCTGAGGCGACCCCCACCGATCCACCTCGCGTCGATGAGGCCGCGGAGGCGCCTGAAGACTACATCGTCAACACGCCACCACCGCTACAGCCAGAACCAGAACCAGAACTACAACCACAACCGCTTCCGCGGCCCGTGAACGTCAACACCCCGCCGCCCCGCGATCCGGCAGAGCTCCCGTCGAACAACGATCGCGTCAGGCCGCCGCCTCCGACCTAGAATGAGACCGTGCAACGCGGCGCTCCAGACCCACCGCTCCTCGCCCGCTCCCCCTCCATGTCCGCCGAGATCGGCCCCGACGAGAGGGCCCTCGCCGCCCCTTCACGCCCCGCGCTAGAGGCCCTCGCCGCCGCACGAGACGCGCCGCGACCGCTCGTCGATCTCACCGCCCTCACCTGCGAGCGTATGCTCGCGCCGGCCACCCCGCGCCTCGCCCGGATCTATCGGCAACAGATCGAGCGCGATCGTTGGCCGGACTTCGCCGCCTTCGACCACGCTCGTTACCCCCTCGATCTCCGCCGCGACGCCGCCTGTCACTGGGCTCGCCGCGCGGTCGCCGAGTACGGATCTGTCCACCAATTCAGCGCCCTCACCCGCGCGCTCGCTGAGGCGCGGATCGGCCTCGAGCTGCTCGGCCCGCTCGCTCGCCTGCTCACCGACGAGCTCCGCCACGCCGAGCTGTGCGCGCGGATGGCCCTCGTCATCGACCCTGAAGGCCCCACCGCGAGCCCGCGCGAATTCGCGTGGCCTGCCCCGCTCGCCCCCTGGCCGGACGCCCCTAGCGGCGATCACGACGCGATCCTCACCTGGGCCGCCGGGGTCATCCTCATCGCCTGCTGCCTCGGCGAGACCCTCTCACGCCCCCTCTACGACGCGCTCATCGTCGTCTGCACCGACCCGGTCGCCGAGGCCGTGCTCCGCCAGATCCAGCGCGATGAGCACCTCCACGCCGCCTTCGGCTGGGACGCCCTCGCCACCCTCTGGCCCGCCCTGGCCCCTGCCGGCCGCGCCGCCCTCCAAGAGCGCCTCCGCCTCGCCCTCGGCGGCTTTGAGGCCACCACCGCCTGCGGTCGCACGATCGACATGATCGCCGGCAGCGAGCTCGAGATCACCCGCGGCGAGGCCCCCAACCTCGGCACGCTCGAAGCTCACCACTACGCCGTCATCTTCTTCTCCACCGTCGAGCGCGAGCTCTTCCCCGCCCTCCGCGCGATCGGCCTCGATCCCGCCGCCGCCTGGGCCGCTCGTCCGCTAGCCCGCAGGACCATCTCCGAAGAGCCAGGACCCACTCAGACGGCGTCGTAGAACGTCTCGGCGAGGATCGCCGTCAGCCGGGCCACGTCGTCCTCGCTGAACGCCGCAGCGGTGTCGCTGTCCAGGTCGAGCACCCCGAGCAGCCGCCCCTCGCCGTTCACAACCGGCAGCACCAGCTCCGAGCGGGTCGTCGACGAGCAGGCGATATGGTCGGCGAACGCGTCGACGTCGGGCACGAGCTGCGGTGAACGGGTCCGCGCTGCGGCGCCGCACACACCTCTCGAGAACGGGATCACCAGGCACCCGTGCCCTCCTTGGTAGGCCCGATCTTCAGCAGATCCGGCGCGACCACTCGATAGAAGCCCGTCCAGTCCGTCAGCGGGTGCCCGTGATGGAGCTCGCAGGCCACCGTCGCCATCAGCGCGACGGTGTCGCGCTCGCCCGCGCAGAGGGCGCGGATGCTCGCTGCCAGGCGATCGTAGTCCGTCATCATCTCGCCGCGCCAGCATAGTCCGCGCGCGGCGCGATGAACAGCGCCGACCGATCATCAACGGAGCATCAGCGCGTAGTCATACGAGAGCCCGTTGCTCGCCGACCAGTTCGCCGACGTACAGTTCGCGTTCCCGCACGTGTTCGCCGACGGCGCGAAGGTGTCCGTGCCGAAGTGCCCGTTCCCGCCGTAACAAGGCGCCCACCCCGACTGCGCCTCGGAGGCCGTACGGAACGCGCCCCCGCTGCACACCTTCCCGCTGCCGTAGTTGCCGTTGCAGCAGTAGTTCATGTCGTGCCAGTTCCCGAGCCCGCCGCCGACGTTGTCGGACGGCGACGCCTGGATCGAGCCGATCCGATCCCCGTCAGGAGAGCCGCTCGATCCGCTCGTACACGATCCACCCGTCGTCACGCAGCGGTTCGCGTACAACGCCGTCGACAGCCGTACCAGCCGCTCGCCCGCCCAAACGCCGGCGATGTTGCTCCCCTTCTCGGCGCCCAGCAGCACGTTGTCGCCGGCGCTCACGTGCGTCAGCATCGGCTCGGTCGTCATCTTATTAAACGCCTTCCAGCCGATCGTCGATCCTTCGGTGTGCACCATCAGCAAGATCTCCTTCGCGCCGGCGTAGCTCTTCCAGCCGACGCTCACGTGATCGGCCGTGAGCGCCGTCTGGGCCGTGCCGTGGCTGGTCCCGTCGGTCCACTTCGGGTTCCCCCACCACATCACGTGGCCGTCGGACGTGTCTAGGTTCAGCACCAGCGTCCAGCCGCCGCCGTCGATCGTCATCTCGCAGTGAGCCGCGAACGGCTCTTCGCCGCCGTCGCCGTCTGGATCGATCGTAAAGATCCCCGAGCTCGCTCCGGGATCGGCCGCCTTGATCGCCGCGCAGTTGGCCGCGATCGTACACTTCTCGCCGCTACACAGCCCGCTCGCGCAGTCCTTCGCGCCCCCGCAGCTCGCGCCCGCGTCGCAAGGATCGCAGCTCCCTCCGCAGTCGACGTCGCTCTCATCGCCGCTCTTGAGCGCGTCATCACACGCTGGCGCCTGACAGAGCGACGTGCACGCGTCGCTCTCCACATCATTGCCGTCGTCGCAGCTCTCGACCCCTGCGTGCACGCTCCCGTCGCCGCAGCTCGCCGCCACACAGCTCGCGAGGCACGCGTCCGTGTCGTCCTCGTTGCCGTCATCGCAGATCTCCCCCTCTTGCACGACCCCATCGCCGCAGCTCGCTGACACGCACGCGTTGCTGCAAGAGTCGCCGTCGTCGTCGTTCCCGTCGTCGCAGCCCTCTCCAGGCCCGAGCAGCCCGTCGCCGCAGCTCGCCGCCTTACAGCTCGACGTACACGCCGCGGTGTCGCTGTTCGCCGCCCCCTCATCGCACTCCTCGCCGGCGTCCACGATCCCGTCGCCGCAGCTCGGCGGCGTGGAGGTATCCGACTCGGACTCTCCCGTCTCGGAGCTCATCGTCGTCGACGGGCTCGATGACGAGCTCGTCGTCGCTGTCGTCGTCCCGTCGCTGCTCGACGTCACCTCTTCGGTGGTACTCACGGAGGTCGTCGACGTCGGCGCTGTCGTGCTGCTCTCCGTCGTCGCCGCTGTCCCGCCGCTGTCTCCGCTACAGGCCGCGAGCACCGCACAAGAAACGACCGCCCAAACTTGTTCCCGCCCCATCAGCCGACCTCCCACACGCGTTGTGCGCGGTCATCGTATCAGTCACCGCGCCTAGGTGATCGAGCGCTCGCTCGGGTGCGAGCGCCGGAATGTCGACGATGAGCGCGTATCGAACCGCTCAGGTCGCCGCGAAGCGGCGGATCTCGGTGCGGAACCACTCGTCCGCCTCTTCGGTGAATCGGAAGTTCGCGCGGATATACGCCATTGTCTCCTTCTCGATCTCCGTGTAGCTGCCGCCGTCGGTCACGGCCGCGAGCAAGCGCTTCGCGTCTGCGAGCGAGATCCGGCCGTCACCTTGCCCAGAGGTCACCGCCTCGGCGATCTCGAGCATCTGCTTGTCGTACTTCTTGCCGTTGATGGTCTTGTAGTAGCTCTCGGACATGGGCGCCATCGTACATCGGCCCCCTCCCCTCGCTACAGTGCGTTCTGGGCCTTGATGATCAGATACTGCAACCGCGCCGTCGCCGACAGGTTCCGCAGCTCCAGCACCTCGCCGAGCGGCAAGAACACCATGTCCCCTGGGCCCAGCGGCTGGGGCGCCCCGCCGACCAGCGCCGACCCGCTCCCCTCGATCCCGATCACGATCTCTGGGAATTCCTGCTGCACGTGGCGCCCCACCCGTCCCCCAGGATCGAGCTCACACGCGAGCACCGCCGTAAATGGCGGCGCGGGCGAGCGCAGCAGGCTCCACACTTGAACCACGCCGACGCCTCCGAAGAGGTCGGCGCGGCGATCGGGCGCTGGTCTGTCCTTGAGGTCCACGGCGCGATGGTACCTCGCTGCGCTCACTTCTTACGAACGAACGAGCGCTCGAAGTTCAGCGCGCCGTCGAGGTCATAGAAGATCCCCGTCATGGTGTCGCCGTCGAGCTCCACCCACATGAACCCTGGCTTCTGGTCGTCCTCCCAGTAGATCGGGTTCTTCGTGTGGTACTTGAAGTCGGTCTTCTTGGCCGCCGCGCCGGAGACGATCAGCTCCATCGCGCAGGAGGGCGACTGCTGCAGCCATTGGCGGTTGTGATCGTGCCCGCAGAAGTACACGTCGATCTTCCCGCACATCGTCGCGTCCATAAATTTTTTCACGTTCGTGCCCGCGACCTGCGACGGGAACGAGACCCCCTCATACTTGCCCGCGTTGCCGTGCGCGCCGTTGGACAGGTACGGGTGGTGGCCGAACGCGATCTTCCACGGCGCCTCGCTCCCGGCGATCGCCGCGTCGAGCCAAGCGCGCTGCTCGTCGTAGTCGTGGTCCCACATCAGCCGCGTCGTATCGAGGCCGAAGAAGTGAGCGGGCCCGATCTCGAGGTCATACCAGCGATCGAGCATCACCCACTTGTCGCTATAGTTCGTGTACTCGATCTCGAAGTCGGCCTTGTACCAGAGGAACGAGACCAGCCCGTAGTCGTGGTTGCCCATCACCACGTAGAACGGGAAGTCGATGTCCGCGTAGGGCTCCTCGAACTTGTCCTTAAACTGCACGTCATCGACCGCCTCGACCCCGTCGTCGTAGAAGTTATCGCCGAGATAGAGGGCGAATTCACACCCGCGCTGCGCGCACACCTGCTCGACCACGTCGGCCACCGCGTACTGCCCGTCATTCCCCTCTCCGCCGTCGCCCAGCACCACGAAGCGCAGCGGCTCGACGTCCCCGCCGCTGTCACTGTCACTGTCGCTGTCACTGTCGCCCGTCGTCGTGCTCGTGCCGTCGCTCGTGCTTGTGCCGTCGCTCGTGCTCGTGCTCGTGCCGTCGCTCGTGCTCGTGCTCGTACCCGCGCTCGTGCTCGTGGTCTCGCTCGATGTCGAGCCCGCGCTCATACTCTCGCTGCCCGATCCAGCGCTGGTGCCCGCGCTCGTCCCGGCGCTGGTGCCGTCGCTCGCGCTCGCGCTCGTCCCAGCGCTCGTCCCATCGCTCGTGCTCGCCGTGCCGCCGCCGCTGTCATCGTCGGAGCCGCTACAGCCGCTCAGTCCGACGAGCGCGGCGATCGGCAAGGTCAGGGCGAGGGTGGTGAAGAGGGGTCGGCGTGGCATCATCAGGGCACCGTTCTTCCTCAAACGAGGAGCATACGAGAACAACGCGCACAAAAGCGCCCCGGCACGATAGCGACCTCGCGCGCTCCTGTCACCACGCCCGCGTGAATTCGCGGTCACATCCGCCCGTGCGCGATCGCCTGAGCGCCGTCGCCGAGGCCGGCGGAGGGGACCCGTCACCCTGCCGCCGACGCGCCCGGGATCAAGCTGGATCGAGGCGCGTCGCTCGGCACCTCAGGCGCCGCCGCCAAGTGTTGAATCACCTCGACGATCCCCTCCTCGGAGCAGCTCTGGGCGTTCCACGTCAACAGCCGCACCTGCGACCAGCCGGGGATCAGCGCCCACCGCAGCTCCTCGTGGCGGCTCCACATCGCGCCCTCGACGCCGGGCACTGGCGTCGAGCGGAACGACGGATCCATCGCCACCCGCAGCCCGATCCGCTCGTCATGCGCCGCCGCGGCCTTCGCGACCGTCGACTCCAGCGCCACCGACAAGCGCAGCCACTTCGGCTTCGTCGTCGTCGTGTCCTCGCCGCTGAAGAAGAAACCACAGCTCGCGTGCAGCGACTCCCCCAAGTACAGCGCGTGCCCGCAGGCCCGCTGCACCAGCGCCACATCCAACCCGAAGTCTCGCGGGCAGCACTCAGGGCGCGGCAGCTTCGGCGCGTACAGCCGGCACACCCCGTTGGTCTCATCGGGCGCCCCCGAACCTGGCCCTGGCGTGTCCTTCGCGCTCTCCTTCGGGTTCGTCGGCGTCGCCGCGTACAGATCGCCGGAAGAGTCCGCTACCACCCGAGCATCCTCGGCTCCGACCACCGGCGCCGCGCTCACCTCCTTCGCCGCGGGAGCGACCTGCTGCGGGCAGCCAGTCGCGATCAAGATCGAAGACACCAGCAGGGCGGAGCGGATCCACATGGCCGCCGAGATCTAGCAGTTTCGCACGAGACTCGCCACGCCGCTCACACCGCCTCGCCCTCGTCGTCGGTGGCGCCCGGCTCCGGCGGCTCCTCGCCAGCGTCGTCGCCCTCGTCCGCCGTGGTTGATCCCAACGGGCGCCGGCGATCCGGCAGCGGATCATCCCCGCGACGCACCCGCACTGTCGTCCCGATCGATCCCTCGTGCTCGAACACCGAGCTCCACCCAGGTGGCATCGGCGGCGAGGTCTGACCGAAGAGGAACACCGCGTCGCGCGGCGCCAAATTGATGCACCCGTGGCTGCGCCGGCGCCCCAGCGATCGATGCCAGTACGCCGTGTGGAACGCGAAGCGCTTGTAAAAATACTGCACCCACGGCACCTCCTCGACGTAGTACGACTCGGGCTCGTCCGGCCGGTTCTCCATCTTGCCGAGCGTCAGCTTGTTACGGATCCGAAAGATCCCCCGCGGCGTCGGGTGCTTGCCCGTCCCTGTCGACACCAGCGTCACGAACAGCACCTCGTCAGGCCCGCGGCGCAGCCCGACCGTCTGCTGCACGATATCCACGTCGAGCCACACCTCCTGCGCGCCGACGCCTGGCAGCGGCGGCCCCGGATCCCACACCCGGATCTGCGACAGCTCGACGAACCCGTCCTCGCCGTCACGCCCGCCTCCGGGCACCCGAAGCCAGCCGTCACGCCCCGGGATCGGCGTCGGATCGACCTCGAACGCCGCGTGGTAGAGGATCTCGCCGACCACCTTCGGCTTCTTCCCGCCCGCGCTGTCCCAGAGCACCGCCGGCAGCGACACCGACCACGCCGCCGCCAGCCCCGGCGGCACCGGCGACTCCGCCATCGTCCGCCCGAACAGCTCGCTCGGCTTTTGCAGCACCAGATCCAGCCCTGGCACCGCCCTGCCGTCGCGATCCACATAAATGTCGCCCACGCTCCCTCGCCGCATCACCTCCGTGAACGCGTACTGCCGGTGCGGCCCGAGCTGATCCACCGGCGCCTTGCCGGCCAGCAGATCGCGGTGGCTGCGATACCGAGGCACCGGAGCCAGCAGCTCGCCCTTTCGATCCGCCCGCGGCTTCGCGTAGATGAACGGCAGCAGCTCCCCCTCGAGCAGCCGCGGCAAGATCACCGGCGCCTCCTCGCTCGGCGTCGCGTGCCGCATGCACACGAAGCCCCCGCCGCTCACCTCCATCCACCCCTCCTCGCAGCCCGCGCCTTCAGCCGGCCGCAGCGCCGCGAACGAGCTCCCCGCGTCGATCCGCCCGCGCAGCTCGCTCTCCCAGCGCGGCGCGCGATAGACGACCGTCGTCCGCGGCGACACGAACACATCGAGCGGCCGCGCCTCTTCTTCCTCTTCGGGGGGCACCTCGGCGCGCTGCGTGATCTCCTCGTCTGCGATCACGTCCGCCGTCGGCGCGCCCACGATCGCCGTCGCCGCGCTCCCCTGCGGCTGGGCGGCCGCCGCCACCGCCGGAGCCTCTCCTGGGGGCAGCCGCGCGGGCGCCTGCTCGCTCACCTCCGGCTCACAGGCGATCCCGCACACCAACAGCGCGAGCAACCCCGCGCGCAACTTCGGCCTCGCCCCACGCATCGCCCCCTCCATGCCATCTCCCGCGCCGCAGCGCCAAATCTCGGCGAAGCCTATGCGATACTCGCCGCCGGTGCAGCAGTTCACAGGGACCCGAGAGTACATCGCCTCACCCGAGCTCGCGCGCGCGGTCGACGTCGCCGTCGCGCTGCGTCGCCCCCTCCTGGTCAAAGGTGAGCCGGGCACCGGCAAGACCCTGCTCGCTCGCGATATCGCCCGCTTCTTCGGCCGCCCCCTCGAGCGCTGGCACGTCAAGTCGACCACCAAAGCCGTCGACGGCCTCTACCACTACGACGCCGTCCGCCGCCTCCACGACAGCCGCTTCGGCGGCGAGGTCGGCGACATCGCGCGATACATCCGCCTCGGCCCGCTCGGCCGCGCCTTCCGCAGCGCCGAGCCCGTCGTCGTGCTCATCGACGAGATCGACAAGGCCGACCTCGAGTTCCCAAACGATCTCCTCCATGAGCTCGACGTCATGGAGTTCACGATCATGGAGACCAACGAGACGGTCACCGCCGCGCATCGGCCCATCATCATCATCACCAGCAACAACGAGAAGGAGCTCCCCGACGCCTTCCTCCGCCGCTGCGTCTTCCACTGGATCGACTTCCCGGATCGCGCCCTGATGACCCGGATCGTCCGCGTCCACCACCCCGACGTCGAAGATCAGCTCCTCGCCGGCGCCCTCGACGCCTTCTACGCCCTGCGCGGGGTCGAAGGCCTGCGCAAGCGCCCGAGCACCAGCGAGCTCATCGACTGGATCGCCGCCCTCCGCCACGCCGGCATCGACCCTGCCAAGCTGCTCGGCGCCGGCATCCCCTTCCTCGGCACCTTGCTCAAGAAGGAGCAAGACTTTGAGACCGTCGATCGCCGCCTCAAGAGGGGCGCGATCGGCCGCTAAGCCATGTTCCTCGACTTTTTTTACAACCTCCGCGGGCGCGGCCTCAAGGTCACCACCCACAACTGGTTGGCCCTCATCGAGGGCCTCGGCCGCGGCCTGCACGGCGACACCTTGGGCGGCTTCTACCAGCTCGCCCGCTGCGTGCTCATCACCAGCGAGGCCGACTACGATGAGTTTGATCGCGCCTTCGCCGAGACCTTCCGCGGCGTCCCTGATCACACCCGCGCCGTCCTCGATCACCTAGGCGCCTGGCTCAGCGATCCCGCGCGTCTGCTCCACCTCGCCCCCGAGCTGCGCGAAGCCCTGCAGAGCCTCGACCTCGACGAATTGCGCCGCCAGTTTCAGGAGCGCCTCGCTGAGCAGAAGGAGCGCCATGATCGCGGCAGCCGCTGGATCGGCACCGGCGGCACCTCCCCCTTCGGCAGCGGCGGCGCCCACCCCACCGGCCTGCGGGTCGGCGGCGGCGGCGGCCGCTCCGCCCTCGCCGTCGCCGAGCAGCGTCGCTACCGCGAGCACCGCCGCGACCTCGTGCTCGACACCCGCCAGATCGCCGCGGCTCTCCGCCGGATCCGCCGCCTCAGCCGCGACGAAGGCAGCCCCGAGCTCGACCTCGACGAGACGATCGGCGCCACCGCCAAGAACTGCGGCGACATCGAGCTCGTCATGCAGCCGCCGCGGCGCAACAACCTCCGCCTCCTCCTCCTCATGGACGTCGGCGGCAGCATGGATCCCCACGCCGACGTCGTCTCGCGCCTCTTCAGCGCCGCCCACCAAGGCGGCGACTTCCGCGAGCTCCGCGCCTACTACTTCCACAACTGCGTCTACGGCAACGTCTACGAGGACGCCCACTTCACCCGCCCGGTCGCCACGCAGCAGCTCATCACCGAGCTCCCGCCGACCTGGCTGCTCATCCTCGTAGGCGACGCGTACATGCACCCCGGCGAGCTGATGATGTCTGGCGGCGACTGGCTGATGAGCGGCCGCGGACCCACCGGCCTCACCTGGCTCGCCCGCCTCGCCAACCGCTTCCCCCGCGCCGCCTGGATCAACCCCGAGCCGCCCCGGCTCTGGACCACCGGCACGATCGCCGAGATCGCTGGCGTCTACCCGATGTTCCACCTCACCCTGGATGGCATCGATCAGCTCGTCCAGCACCTCCGCCGCCCGCCCAGCCCCGAGCGCAGCGCGCGGGTCGCTCGCCTCGCCCGCGTCGACGCCTAGTCCCCCGCACGAGAACCAAGACGATCCCCACCTGACCCAAAGACCCTCCAAGGAGCGCCCCTATGCTCGTCGAGCTCGCCGCCCAGACCGGCTTCTTCATCACCTGGATCATCATCGCCGCCCTCGCCGTGCTCTTGATGATCATCATGTCGGGCCTGCTCTTCTGGCGCGACTACGCGAACCCGACCTTTGAGCGTTGGCAGCGCAAGAACGATCCGACCTACCCCTCCCCGCTGATGGTCCGCCGCGAGGCCCTACAGATGCTCAAGGGCGTCCTCTCGGCCTCCTTCTGCCCCGCCCTCGCCCTCTACCTGGTCGAGAGCGGCTGGTCCAAGGCCTACGCCGGCCTCGGCGGCCACTCCGTCGCCTACCTCATCTTCACCTTCTTCGTAATCTGGATCGGCAGCGACCTCTACGAGTGGGCCTATCACCGCCTCGGCCACACCGCGAAGTTCTGGTGGCAGCAGCACAAGGGCCACCACGTCTTCTTCAACCCCACCCCCTTCGCCGTGATCGCCGACGACCACGCCGATCAGTTCCTCCGCTCCGTCCCGCTGCTCGCGATCCCCTTGTTGATGCCCGTCAACATGGACCTGCTCTTCCTCACCTACGGCACCTTCTTCTACGGCTACGGCGTCTACCTCCACTGGGGCCACGAGGCCACCTACCCCGACGCCCACCACCCCTGGATCAACACGTCCTTCCAGCACTGGGTGCACCACGCCAAGTCGCGCCTGTACAAGCCGATGCACACCGGCTTCTTCTTCAAGCTCTGGGATCAGCTCGCCGGCTCCGTCTACGAGGCGCCCCCTGAGACCTGCCTCTGCGCTCGCTGCAGCCTCGCCCGCGGCGAGCGCACCCGCGCCGAGTTCGACGCGATCCCCAAGCCCGACTACCGCCCCCTGCTCCGCCCCAGCTTCTGGCTCTCCGGACATCCTGACTCCAAGGACAGCCACCTCCCCGCCCCCGCCGCTCAGCCCGATCGCGCCGCCTAGCGCTCGTTGTAGCCCTTCCCGGCGAGGATCTTCGGCGCGCACTGGTCGACTCGGCGCGCGCGCGTCTCCGCCTGCTTGGCCCCGGCGACGTGCAGGATGTGGCTGCGGCGCCGGCCCGGCGTGAGCGCCTCGAAGGCGGCGGCGAGCCCCGGCGACGCGGCGAGGCGCGCCGCGAGCGCGTCTGGCACGGGCTCCGGCGCGCTCTCGATCGTGGGCCGTGACCCGGCGCGTTGGAGCGCGATGGCGTCGGCGATGAAGGCGCTGATCTCGGCGCGGCGCGCCGCGACCTCCTCCTGCGAGGTGAAGCGGAGCAGCCGCGCGTAGCGGGAGTTCGGCCCCGCCGGCGCCAGCAGGCCGCGCGGATCATCGATCTCGGCGCCGCGGAAGAAGCTGAGGACACAAGAGTCGCGCAGCGCGCTGATCATGAGGATGTTATGGCCGTCCAGGGTGTAGCAAGGCGCGCCCCACTTCATCACCTCGATGAGCCCCGTCTCGCGGATCTGGGCGCGTAGCGAGCGCAGCGCGTCCGCCCAGCGGTGCACCTTGCATTGGGGCGTTCGGAACAGCTCGCAGCGGCCGCAGCCTTCGGCGAGGTACGAGTCGACGGAGGTGTTGTTCATGGGGCCTTGTAGCGCACCGGTGGGAGCTCGCAACCACGACAAAGGATCGTGAAGTGTGTACAAAATAGATCCCCGCGGCCTGCGCCTTGGGAGGCGTTTATGTTGGCGTTCTTCGGCATTTTTCTCCAAGCTCTGGGGCGCACGTGGCAAATAATACTGCGGTATGCCATGAAAATGAGACCGTCGCCAACGGCGCCGACGCCGTTGGCGACGCGCGAGCCCGTGTGCCGCGCTGGTGGCGCGCGCTCGGGCGGTGGGTGCCCGCGCTCGCTGCCCTCGAGGGCTACGGGCTGCGCTCGCTGCGCGCGGATCTGACGGCCGGGGTGACGGTGGCCGCCGTCGCGGTCCCGCAGGCGATGGCGTACGCGATGGTGATCGGGCTGCCGCCGCAGTACGGGCTGTACACGGCGATCGTCATGACGACCGTGGGGGCGCTCTTCGACTCGTCGAAGCAGCTCATCAACGGGCCGACGAACGCGATCTCGATCGCCGTGTTATCGGCGCTGATCGGCGTCCCGGAGGGCGGGCGCTTGGCGGCGGCGGTGCTGCTCGCGCTGCTGGTGGGCGCGATCCAGGTCGCGATCACGGCGCTGCGGCTGGGCGACCTGACGCGCTTCGTCTCGCACTCGGTGATCGTCGGGTTCACGTGCGGGGCCGCGACGCTGCTGATCGCAGCGCAGGCGCCGGTGATGCTCGGCTTCGCGGGTGACGGCGGCTGGCGGGGCGTCGGCGCCGGGTGGACCGCGGCGCTGGGGATCGGCACCGTGGCGGTGGTGCTGGGGCTGCGCTGGCTGAACGCGCGGCCGCTCGCGCGGCGCCTGGGCCTGCGGGCGCCGGAGTACCTGCTCGCGCTGGTCGGGGCCGCGGCGCTCGTGTGGGGGCAGGAGCTCGACGCGCGCGGGGTCGCGGTGGTCGGCGCGATCCCAGCGGCCTTACCGCGGCTGAGCTGGCCGACGGTCTCCTGGGAGGCCGTGCGGCTCTTCAGCGGCGACGCGATGGCGATCGCCCTCCTCGGGCTGCTGGAGGCGATCGCGATGGCGAAGGCGATCGCGGCGCAGACGCGGCAGCGGCTCGATCTGAACCAGCAGTGCCTCAGCGAGGGGCTCGCGAACGTCGCGGGATCGCTGTTCCAGTGCTTCCCTGGCTCGGGGTCGCTGACGCGCTCATGGCTGAACCGCGAGGCGGGGGCGGTGTCGCAGTGGTCGGGCGTCTTCTCCGCGGCGGCGGTGGCGGCGACGGTGCTGCTGCTGGCGCCCTACGCGGCCTTCATCCCGCGCGCGTCGCTGGCGGCGATCTTGGTGCTGACCGCGTCGCGCATGGTGGACCTCCGGGGCCTACGCGACCACCTGCGGGCGACCCGCTTCGACGCGGGGATCGTCGCGGCGACGGCGGTGTCGGCGGTCGCGATCTCGATCGAGTTCTGCATCGTGATCGGCGTCTTCTTGTCGTTCGCGCTCTACGTGCCGCGGGCGGCCAAGGTGCAGCTCACCGAGCTGGTGCTCGCGCCGGAGCGGACCATCCGTCCGCGCGAGGCGGGCGAGGCGGCCTGCGCGCGCATGGTCCTCTTTAACGTCGAGGGGGAGATGTTCTTCGGGTCAGCCCCGGACTTCGAGCGGCTGATGGCGGAGATCGACGGTCGCGCGGTCGCGGGCGTCCGGGTGGTGATCCTGCGCCTGCGCGAGGTGTCGAACCCGGACGCGGCCTGCCTGCTGCTCCTCGACGGTCTCCTGCGGGGGCTCAAGGCGCGGGGGGTGCAGCCGATCCTCTGCGGCGTGCGCGGCGACCTCGCCCGTGGGCTCGAGAGGATCGGCGCGAGCGCGCGGCTAGGAGCGCAGTGGATCTTGCTCGAGCGCGAGCGGGCGTGGACGGGGATCCAAGAGGCGATCGATCGCGGTCGGGCGCTGCTGGGCCCCGAAGGATCGTGCGAGCGCTGCCCGCTGCGGCAGGAGCGCGCGCCGGCCGCCCGGCAGGCGTGGTTCTACCAGATCTAGCCCTTGAGACAGATCTCTCCGCCTAGCCGCCGAGCGCCTGCACCTGCGCGACGTACCAGTCGCCCCACTCCATCCGCATCTGCAAGGCCACGCGCCCGCCCTTCGCCGGCTGCAGCGTCACCACCGCCTGCGGCGCGTACATGCCCGGCGTCAGCTCGATCCCTAGCACCTTCGCCGGCGCCGCGCCCAGGCGCTCGCTCAGCTCCGCGAACGCGAAGGTGCGCGCGGCGTCCAGCGTCCGCAGCCGACCGATCGCGAAGTCAAGCGCCGCAGGCGGCTCCTGATCCCCGAAGGCCCGCGCGCTCAAGTAGGCCTGCCCCAGCTCGAAGAAGAACGAGATCACCTGCTCCTTACCGACCGACGGATCGACCCCGAGCTCCCGTCGGAACTCGCTTGTTCCTGTCCGAAAGACCAGCTCCTTGAATTCCCTCGATCCCCCCTGACGGTCCCCGAAATCCTCGATCGCCAGCTCCTCAAGCGCCGCGAAGAACATCTGCCCCGCCCGCGCCCCGTCGCCGCCGAGCAGCTCCGCGAGGTGATCGACGGATCGTCGCCGCAGCGCCCGCGAGTAGCTCGGCGAGAGCATCCGCCGGGCAACCTCGAAGTCGCCCTTGTTCACCGCGGCGACGAAGTCGTTCGCCCGCGACTCCGCCCGCGTCGCCTGCGCCGTCGACGTGTCGAGGCGAGGCCGCTCACGCAGCATCCTCGCCGCCTCCGCGATCGGGATCGCGAAGCCGCCCACCCGATCGCGCCAGGTCCACGTCACAACCCCAGCCGCGCGACCGTAGCGATCCAGCACGGGCCCGCCGCTCTGCCCGCGGCGCACATTATGGGTGAGCCCCACGAACGATCCGGTCCCTACCGCCGGGTTAAAGACCTCGAGCTCGTTCACTCGCCCCGCGTGCGCGACGAAGGTCGCCGAGTCGTCCTCACCGCGCGCCAGCAGCAGCACCCGCTCCTCGACGCTCAGCGAGCCCGCCCCCGCGCGCACCTCCGCGGTCGAGAGCGTCAGCGACGGCAGCGGCGCCCCCGCGTCGACCTTGAGCAGCGCCAGATCACGGCGCGGATCCACGTAGACGATCTGCACGCTCGCGAAGCGGCGAGGCGGCCGCAGCGCCGGGAAGATCACCTCTTCAATGAAGTCACAGTCCTCGACCACGTGCCTGTTCGTCAGCAAGTAGCCGCGCCGATCGACCACGAACGCCAGCCCGCGGCCGACGTCTGTCACCACCTCCGCGACCGCCTCCGCGCTCTGCCCCGCGATCTTCTCGAGCCCTAACTCTCGCAGCCCGGGGCCCGCCTGCACCTCCACCTCGGCCGCGCCCCCTCGCTGGCGCGCCGCGCAGCCCGTCAAGAGGAGCAACCCTACGAGCGTTCGTGCGCCGAGCTGACTCACCACAGCCTCCAGCCTACGCGACGATCCAGCCGTCAACCACCGCGCCGTGGTCGCCATCACAGCAGGGGCATGGGGGAGCGCGCCCGCCACCTGCGTCCGCGCGAATCTTCCGCCATACTCTCGCGTACAGGCACGAAGGCGCATGCAGATCGACCTCACTGACATCGGCAAGAGCTACGACGGCGCCGCGTGGGCGGTCAGCGGCCTCACCTTCTCGATCCCCAGCGGCGCGATCTTCGGCCTCGTCGGTCCCAACGGCGCCGGCAAGTCGACCACCCTGCGTTTGCTCGCCACCGTCGTCCGGCCCAGCGCCGGCCAGATCCTCTTCGACGGCGCCGCCCTGCCCGCCGATCCCAGCGAGCTCCGCCGGCAGATCGGCTTCCTCGGCGACGGCAACCCCCTCTACCGGCACATGACCCCTGCCGAGTACCTCCGCTTCTTCGGCCAATGTTACCGGCTCCCCGGCCGCCAGCTCGAGTCAGCCATCGAGCAGACCCTCGCGACCTTCGGCCTCGACGTCCGCCGCGACACCCCCGCCGGCCAGCTCTCCAAGGGCATGCGCCAGCGCCTCCTTATCGCCCGCGCCCTGCTCCACGGCCCGCGCCTGCTGATCCTCGACGAGCCCGCCGACGGCCTCGATCCGCGCGCCCGCAGCGACCTCCGCGCGACCTTGCTCCGCGTGCGCGACACCGGCGTCACCATCATCGTCTCCTCGCACATCCTCCGCGAGCTCGACGACCTCTGCGACAGCCTCGCGATCCTCCAGCGCGGCCGCCTCGTCGTCACCGGCCGCGTCGACCAGATCATCCGCGGCTACGAGGTCAGCCGCTTCGTCTTCCGCCTGCGGCTCCTCGGCGGCCTCGATCGCGCGATCGAGCACCTCCAGGGCCAACGCGTCCTCATCGAGGCCACAGGCGAAGAGGACGGCCTGCCCACCATCACCCTCCAGCTCCAAGGCTCTGAAGAGGCGATGGCCGACCTGCTCGCGGGTCTGATCGGCGCTGGCGTCCGCGTCGTCACTGCGAGCCGCCTTCGCAGCCGCCTCGAGGATGTCTACAATCACCTCTCTGAGGATCGGGTCAATTAAACATGTCCAAGCTCAACGATCTGCACGACGCCGCGCGCCCCTTCGTCACCCGCTCCCTCCGCGGCGGCCGCCTCCGCCGCTACCTCGCGCTCGGCGCCCTCCTCGGCGCGCTCACCCCGCTCGTCGGCACCTGGCTGACCTTTGGGTCAGGTGGTTTTGAGCGCGGGATCCGGACCAGCCTCGACCTCGAGAGCTCACGCTGGCAGCGCCAGCAGGACGAGTTCATCCTCGAGGCTGACACCCCCGAGCAGGTCGCGCGGATCAACGACGAGCTCCGCCGCGCCCGCCCGACCGTCGACACCTCCTACTACGACAGCTACACCGAGGGCCCCGCGTTCGTGCAGGAGGCAGCGGACACCCTGCGTCGGGCCGTCGCCGCCGAGCCGACCCGCGAGCACCAAGGGCTCCAACGCGCCGCCGCCGAGCTGCTCGCCGCTCGTGGCCTCGCCGCGCCGCCCACCGACCACACCAGCTGGGGATGGTTCAACTGGTACGACGAAGCCCATGTCCGCCGAGTCCAGGCGATCGTCGACGCCGGCCTGGTCCCTCGCGTCGAGGTCTACCGCTCGCCCCTCGGCCCCGTCGACGCCGTGCGGATGATCGGCGGCATCGCGGGCGCCCTCATCGCCGCCCTCATGCTCATCCTCGCGCCCCTGCTCGCCGGCGTCCAGATCGCCCAAGAGGTCCACGAGAACACCCTCCAGCCGCTCACCGGCACCGCCCTCCGCGGCCGCGAGCTCGTCCTCGGCCTCACCGCCGGCCCCTTCGCCGTCATCGCCCTCTTCCTCGCTCCGCAGGCGTTGATCTTCCTCGCGACGGCCCTCGCTGCCGGCCACCTCCTGCCCGCCCTCGGCGCCCTCATCATCGCCAGCATCGGCGCCTTCTTCCTCGCCATGCTCACGCAGCTCCTCGGCTGCGTGCTCGGGGCCACCCGCGCCCCGGGCGTCGTCGGCGTCGCCATGCTCAGCGGCCTCAGCATGCTCGCGATGATCGGCGCCGCCTTCGGCCTGGCCCCCTCGCACCACGTCGTCGGCGTCTTCGGTCTGCTCCCGCAAGCCGCCACCGCCCACCTCCTGCGCACAACCTTCGTCCCCCACCAGATCTTCACCGATCCTACGCTCGCCAGCCGCGCGGACATCGCCCTCGGCGTCGGCGCCGTCGGCATCGCGATCCTCGGCGTCCTGGGCATGCGCGCCCTCGAGCGCCGGATCTCCCGCACCAGCCTCACCGCCCTCACCCGCGGCGAGGCCCTGCTCGGCGCCGCCGTCGCCACCTTGCTCGTCCTGCTCGCCAACCCCGCCAGCGGCCACCTTTACTCGACCTCCACTTTTTATATCTCCAACCTCGCCGTGCTCTCGCTCCCCTTCGCCATCCTCTTGGCGATGCGTGTCCCCCTCCCCGAGGGCGCCGAACGTCGCGCGCTCCCTCTCGCCAGCCTGCTCGGCGAGCTCGCAGCCTTCGCCGCGCTCCACGGCCTGGCCACCCTCGCCGTCGTCCCGCGCCCGCTCGGCGCCTTCGCCCTCTCCCCGGTCGTCTACGGCTACCTCGGCTGGTACCTGTTGATGCTCGGCCTCATCACGATCCGCGCCACCGCCCTGCCGCTCGGCCTCGCCGGCCGGCTCTGGCTCGGCTTCAGCGCTTGCTTCGCCCTCGTCGCCTTCCCCCACCTCGCCGCCTGGTCGAGCCCCTGGGGCGAGCGCGGCCTCGCCGACATCTTTGGGATGACCATGGCCAGCCCCGTGCTCGGTGTCCTCCAAGCGGCCCTCATGCTCGCGATCCCCTGGCTGCTGATCCGCCGCCTCCGCCGCGCCTGATCGCCGTCGACCCAGAGAACAAAAAGAGCGGCGCCCGGCGGATAAGGCCCAGGGCGCCGCTCGCTCCCCTCGGGAGGGGATCGAAGCTCTCGTCGCTTAGAACGACACGCAGGAGATCATCCCGCCGTCGAAGCTGTTCGCCACGTCGGCGCAGGCGGCATCCGCCGAGCAGCCGCAGGAGCCGCTCATGCACAGGTCGCCGGCCTTACCCGACACGCAGTCCGCATCAGCCCCGCAGCCGCACAGCCCCGCGTTGCAGGTCGAGGCTTGCGCCAACCCGAGCGTCGCGCAGTGATCATCCGTCGCGCAGCCGCAGATCCCCGTGTTCGTGTCACACACCGGGTAGGCCCCCGACGTGCAGTCCGTGTCAGCCTTGCAAGGCACCGAGCACGCGCCGTTAGCGCCGCACTCCGCCGCGCTCTTGGCGCAGACAGTCACCATCGCCCCGTCGATATCCTCGACCTCGAGATCATCGAAGCCGAAGGCGTCACACATCACGAAGTCACTCGGCGGCAAGGCACAGCGCCCCTCGCCGTCGTACTTGATGCAGACCATCGCCATCGCATCACACTCGCCGCCGCCCGCCGTGCAAGGCGTCATCCAGCCGCTGAAGAGCGCGACGCACTCGAAGTCGTCGGCGCAGGTGTCACCGCCGCCGTCGCCCGTGCAGAAGCTGTCCTTGCAGGTGAGGCCGATGTCGCTGCCGCCGACCAGGCAATCCGCGTCAGCGCTGCACTGGTGCGCGCAGAAGGCTCCATCCAGGCCCCCGGTCGTCGTCCCGGTCTCGCTGGGGTCCGTATCCGTGCCCGCGGTGTCCGTGCCGGTGCCCGCGGTCGTACTCGCGGTCATCGTGCTAGCGGTCGTCGATGTCTCGGTCTCGCCGCTGTCATCACCGGAGCAGGCGCCGAGCGCCAGGGAAGCGGTGAAAAGGAAGGAAGAAGTGAAAGAGATGCGCTGAAGGCAATTCATCGGCGCGGAGACTACCCGAAACTCCGGCTTAGCACCTAAAAAATGTTCGGAATCGAGCGCGCGCCGCGCCACCTAGAGCAGCCCGAGGTCGAGCGTCAACGGCGACGCCGGCGGCTCGGGGGCGCGCTCCATCATCGCGGCCGCAGGCAGCTGCGGCGCCTCGGCGAGCTCGCCACCAGCCCGTACCAGGGCGGCCCGTAGCCGCGGCTCGGGCCGCTCGGCCAGCAACTCTGCGATCCGCCGGCTCCGGCGACGCGCCCCATGGAGCGCTCGTTCGACGAACGCCTGCGTCACGCGGTCGTCTGGATCCGCGGCGGCATAGTCCAGCAGATCCTTCACGGTCGCCGCCGGCCGCTCCTGCGCCGCGAGGATCGCCGCCAAGCGGATCGCCGGCACCGGATCCTTCACATACCCGTCGATCGCCAGATCGGGCGCACCCCGCAGCAACACCCCGAGCGCGGCCGCACGGACCACCGCCGGCAGCTCGGACGCCACGATCTCCCGCAGCCGCTCGCTCCGCGCCTCTGGCCCCTCGTCCCGCAGTAAACGCACGGCCAGCGCGTAGTCGCCGATCGGCCGAAACACCAGATCCTCGCCATGCTCGACCACCACGCTGCGATCCCCGATCGCCGCGTCCACCAGCCCCGGATCGAGCGCCACCGACGCGGCCTGCCCCGCCTCTGTGGTCGCCAACCAGATCCATACATGGGCGCGCAGGGTCGGGTTCGGGGCCCGCAGCAGCCCCTCGATCTGCCGCGCATTCACCCTCGCCAGCGCCCGAGTGAGCCGCCGCAGCCACCCCTCATCGCCGCGGTCAACCCAAGGCCGCCCCGCCAGCTCGCTGAGCAGCCCGCGCGCCGCCCCGGGAGATCCGCCCAGCGCCACCTCGACCGTCGGCCCTGGCAGCGCCGAGCCTGGGTCATGGCGCGCAGCCGGCTCGACCGCCTCCCCGTTCACTTCAAAGAACGCCGCCATCTCCCACCAATAGATCTCTCGCAGATCCGCGCGCGCCGCCGCATGTGCCGCGGCGGCCGCGCCCCCGTGACGCGCCCGCTCCTGCGCCGTGGCGGCCTCATCCGCCCGCGGCGCCGCGCTCGTCTCCGCCGAGTTGATCGCCGCCGCGAGCCACAGAACACGACACCACAACATCACAGCAACCTACGCCCGGCGGCCCCACCGCGCAAAAAAAGTCGCTCCGTGAGGCGCACGTCAGCCGCCCAAGATCGCCTCCGCCGCCTTCTTCGCGATCGCCGGGTCCACCACCTCGCGGTGCGTCTTCATCAGCAAGCCGACCAACTTGCCGGCCTGCTTCGGGTCCGTGATCGTGTGCTCCGTCGCCAAAGCCCGCAGCAGCGCCGCAGTCGCCGCCTCGTCCAGCCGCTTCGGCAAGAACTGCTCGCAGAACGCCAGCTCGAAGCGCGCCTCCGCCAGCAGCGTCGCCCCCTGCTCCCCCACCTCTTCGTACGCGCGGATCGCCTTCTGCACCTCTTTCGCGTACGCCTGCACCGTATCGGCCCACAGCTTATCGTCCTCTTGAACCCCGCCGCCGGACTTCAGGGCGACCAAGACCTTGTTCTTGATCATCCCGATTACATTGCGTGTCGGCTCATCGCGCTCGACGCGGGCCTTGCGGAGGAGCGCTTCGATCTGGTCACGGACGCTGGTCATGCGGCCGGATGGTAGCTCAGGTCTCGCGGCCGAGGGCCCGTCGATGCGCCGCCTCGAGATCCGCCTCCGCGTACGCCGCCACCCGCGCCTCGTGATGCGCCACCAACGCCGCCGGCGGCAGCTCTGCCCCCTGATCCAACAGCCGCAGCAGCGCCCTGTGCGCCCGCAGCGATCGTGGCGCCCCAGCCGAGAGCGCCCGCGCCGTCGCCATCGCCGCCGCTAGCAGCGCGTCACGCTCGACGATCCTCTCGATCGCGCCCGTCGCCAGCGCCTCCTCTGCCGAGATCGTCTCACCCAGCAGGATCAACCGGCGGCACAGGCTCGCCCCCAACGCCGCCCGCAGCCGCACCAGCCCGGCCGCGTGATACACCACCCCCAGCTTCGCAGCCGGCACCATCAAGCTCATGGTCGGCGCCGCGATCCGTAGGTCGCAGGACAAGACCAGCTCCACCGCCGCCCCGATCGCCGGGCCGTTGATCGCCGCGATGAAGGTCGCGTCCGCGCGAGCGATCGCGCCCGTCACCGCGATCAGCGGCGAATCAGGCAGCGCCCCCGGATCTTCCGCCGCCAGCCGCGGCAGCGCTCGCAGGTCGAACCCCGCCGAAAAGACCCCCTCGCCCGCGCCAGTGAGGATCACCACCTCTCCGCGCAGCGCCGAGCAGCGCGACACCATCCACCCGAGCGTCAGCGGATCCAGCACATTGCGCCGCTGCGGGTGATCCAGCGTCCACAGCAGCACCCCTGGCGCCGCCGACTCCTCCCGAACGATGCTCACCGGGGCGCGCCCTCAGCCGGTCCCGCGGGCGCGGGAGCCGTCTTCGGCGGGTGGCTCGGCGCTGACAGCACGAGCCCCTGATTCGGCAGCTGCGGCACCACCTCACCGCGCTCGACGCTGCGTCGGATCTCCTCGAGGTTGCGCGCCGCCGGCGAGTCGGGGTTCTGCATGATCTTCTTGCGCAGCGCGAACGCCCGGGCCCGCCGCCGCTCTGGCGTCAGCGTCGCCGGATCGGCCGCGATCAGGTCCAACTCTTCTTGGGTCAACGGCGGCGCGGGCGTCGGCCTCGCTTCCGCCGCCGGGGCCGCCTCCGCCGCCGGGGCCGCCTTCACCTCAGCCACCGGCGTCGGCGCAGGCGCGGCCTGGGCCGGCGCAGGCGGCGTTGAACAGCCCGTCAGGGCGACCACGAGGAGCATTGATCCGCAGCAGCAGCGCATGCGAGCGAGCCTACTTCATCGACCCATCAGGACCAAACTCGCCCGCCGCGCTCCGTCACCCGCACAGACCCTCCGCCTCCGGCGACCGCCGCCTCCGCGCGTCGCTCAGCCGCTGTGCAGACGCTGAACCATCGGCCATGTCCGTTTGGTCAGGCGCTGCAGCACCGGCACATCCACCCACCCGCGCCCGCGCCCGCCCTCATAAAACGCCTCACCGTGGCTCATCAGCGCGTGCAGCGCCAAATAAGGCAGGTGCATCTCGTGGCCGGTGTGGATGTTCCGCAGCTCGAAGGTCCCCCCGTCGAGCACCTCACCGCAGGCCGCGCACACCTCCTCGCCTGCGGGGTGTTCGCGCACCACCAAGTGCTGCGGGCACGGCTCGGCGCCGCCGAAGCCGCGCGCCGAGACGAAGCCGGCGATCCTCGCCCCGAGCGCCTGGTACGCCGGAGATCGCCCCAAGATCTCCCGCACCAGCCGCATCGCCACCCCGCCTTCGCTCACCCCCCCGTCCACAGCCAGCGCGCTGAAGCGGGCGTCTTTGTGCTCGACCAGCGCGTGCAGCCCCAGGTACGGGATCGACGTCGAAGCGCCCGAGTAACAATTACGCACCGTAAACGACCCCAAACGCACCGGATCGCCGCACTCACCGCACGACACCACCCCTACCGCCATCTCCTCCGCGATCGCCAGGTGATCGGGGACCAGCGCCGTATGGGCCAGCAGCGCCGTCAGCAGCCGCCCGATCCGGTACTCCTCATAGTTCAGGACATCCTTCAGCGCGTCGACGTCGATCGCCCCGATCCCGCTCGTCGATCCCTCGTAAAAGCGCTCGCCGTGGCTCGCCAGCGCGTGCACCGCGATAAAGGGCAACTGGACCGCGCGTCCCTTGTCCAGGTTTCGCACGCTCACCTCGCCCAGCTCGCCCGTCGCGCCGCAGCGCCCGCAGCTCTCGGATCCGAGCGTAGGGCCCGCCTCCACCTCCAAATATCGAGGCGCCGGGATCCGCCCGCCGATCGCTGGCACGTACGCGTGCAGCAGGTGCCCCAGCTTCTTCAGCTCGATCTCCCCCGCGTGTCTTCCCCGCTCTGCCCCGCGCTGCATGGACACCTCATATCGCCGCTGCCGCCGCGGGACAACCCGAGATCGCCCCGCCGAGCGATATCGCCCGCCACTTCGACCCCTGGATCGACCTCAAGCCTGCTCGCCGCTCGCCCCTTCCTGCCCGCGTAGCGCCTCTTCTGCGGCCAAGCGCTCGCGTGGGTGCTTGATCACCCCCATCACCGCTCCCCCGCAGCGCGGGCAGATCGTCATCTCAGGCCGCAGCGAAGCCCCGCACTTCGGCTCCGAGCACCGGCGCTCCCGCACCAGCGATCCCACCAAGAACGCCACCAGCCCCAGCCCCAGCCCGGCCGCCATCACATCGGACATCGCCACCAGCTCCCCCATCTGCGGCCGCGTCGCCATCCCGCCCAGGATCATCGTCGCCATCACCGCCAGGCGCGCGAAACGCCCGCCTGAGCGCCGCTCCACCCGGAACACCGGCTTCCCCGCGTTCTTCCCCACCACCCCGCGGTCCTCGACCGCCTCCTCGCGCGCCTCCGCGTCCTCCTCGTCGGCGACCAACGGCCCGGCCAGCGCCGCCAGCGAGCGCCGCGCCGGCCACGCCTCCCGCGGGGGTAAGCCCAGCGTCGTCGCCACCGGCGTCTCACGCGCCGAGATCGCCATCAACGACCGCCGCACAAACGCCCCCTGATTCGCCTGTAGCCCCCCCAGGAGCCGCTTAAGCCCCTTCGTGTCCGGCTGCTCCACCGTCGCCAAACGGGCCGCGACCGCGAAGCAGACCGCCTGCGGGCTCAGCGACCCTTGGCGCGTCTGGCTCGCCCGTCCGCCGCGGCTCACGTAGCGCAGCGACGCGTCCGCGGTCAGCAGCCCGAAGCCCAAAAAAACCGCGGTCAGATCCACCAGCCGCTGCTCGCGCCCCCCATTCGCGTCGTACAGCCGGTGAAACGCGCGAAACGCCTGCGCCGTCGCCCGCGCCGCCGCCGCCGCCGCCGCCACCGGATCGGCCAACACGCTCCCCTCCGCCCCGAAGCGGGCCGCGCCGCCGCCGAGGCTCACCAACCAAAGGTCGCAGAGGCTCCCGCCGCGGCCCGCCACAGGCTGCCCTTCGCGCGCCCGTTCGTCCTCGATCCCGTAGACCGTCACCTCCACCGCCAGCGACTCCAAGCCGGCGTAGCGCAGCAGGCGCCGCAGCAGCCGCCGCAGGCTCGGCGCGCCGCCGCCCCAACGATCCGGAAAAAACTCCGGACTCGGCGTCAGCAGCGGCGAGCTCACCCACGGCTCCGCCCCAAAGCGCCGCATCAGCCCGGCCAAGCCCGCCAGCAGCTCCTCCTGCTCCGCCGCTGGCGGCACGAAGCCATCGTCCTCGCTCATGCTCGGCAGATAGCACGCCCCGCTGTCCCCCTGACAGCCCGCCCGGAGCACCTCCACCGGCGTCAGATCGCCACGGAGAACAGCGTCCTACCGACGATCAGCCCCTGGTTGTTGATCTGCAGCCGGATCGTGTCGATCCGATCGCCCACGAACAACTGCGACACGATCATCACCTCGCCACCCGCCGGGATCTGCCCGACGGTCGGGACCGCCTGGATCTCGACCCATTTGTGTCTTTATCCGCGACCAAACAGCGCCCAGACTCTACTGTCACATTCACCGGCGATCAAGCGCTCGTGGATGGGCCTCACGGCCGACGCGCAGCGGGCCCTACGGTCCATGAGCGGGCACCGAGCCGACCGGCCACCTCGGCCGCGAGAAACTTGACCCGCGCGGCGAAGCGGGCGACCTGGCAGCGCATGCCTACCTACCTCGCCGGGGACATCGGTGGAACCAAGACCGAGCTCGCTCTTTATGAAGATGAGCGCGCCCAGGGGGGCTCGCTCCGAGAGCGCCGCGCAGCCCGTTACCCCAGCGCGGACGCGCCCGATCTCTCCACGATCCTCCGTCATTTCCTCGGCGCCGCCCCGCTCCGCCTCGACGGGGCCGCCTTCGGCGTCGCTGGCCCGGTCGTCGGTCAGCGCTCCCAGATCACCAACCTCCCGTGGATCATCGACGCCGCCGAGCTCCGCCGCGAGCTCCAAGTCCCCCATCTCGCCCTGCTCAACGATTTCCACGCCCTCGCGCTCGGCCTCGATCTTCTCCCACCGCACCAACTCGAGCCGTTGCAAGAGGGGCTGCGCGAGCCCAGCGGCCCGAGCGCGGTGATCGGCGCGGGCACCGGCCTCGGTCAAGCGATCATCGTCCCGACCGCCACCGGCCCGCGGATCCTCGCCACCGAGGGGGGACACACCGACTTCGCCCCTCGCGACGAGCTAGAGATCGAGCTGCTCCGCGCCCTCCGTCGCCGTCACGCGCACGTCTCCGGCGAGCGCCTCATCTCCGGCCCTGGTCTCGTCACCCTCTACGATCTCCTCGTCGAGCTCGGCCATCTCCCACCAGAGCGGGATCCGCTCATCAAGGCCCGACTCGAGCGCGAGGATCCCGCGGCCGTCATCACCGATCGAGCCCTCAACGGCCAAGATCCCACCTATCTCGCCGTCATCGATCGATTCATCAGCCTCTACGGCGCCGAAGCCGGCAACCTCGCCCTCAAGACCCTACCCACCGGCGGCCTCTACATCGCCGGCGGGATCGCGCCTCGCCTCCGCAGCCGACTCCACCAAGGCGGCTTCATCGCCGCCTTCCGCGACAAAGGCCGCATGCAGCCCCTGCTCGCCAAGATCCCGGTCTACCTGGTCCTCGATCCTCGCGCCGGCCTCCTCGGAGCCGCGCGGGCTGCCGCCCCCGTGTGAGCGCGATCGGCAGATCAGGCCTCCGGCTTGATCGTCACCGAAGAGCCCCGCACCGCCTCGACCTCCTCGCGCGAGAAGGCGAGCGGCAGGTAGCGCCCCTCCACCCAGTCTTCGAGCGTATCTGCCCAGTGCTTGCTCTCTGGATCCCCGCTGTTCCCGCGCGGAAAATTGAGCCACGAGCGAGGCGTCCCGTCTTCATCGAAGCCGGTGGTGATCCTAAAGATCGCCCCATCTGTCGAGTCGAAGCGCCCGGCCACCTGCCCGTTCGAGTCTTGGAACGAAGTCGACGACACATTCACCGTATCTTCGCCGCCGTCGGTCGGCACCCAGCCGCCGTACAGGTCGCCTCCGAACGAGTTTCGGAAGTCTGTCCCGTGCCTGTCGCCCCACGTATAGGCGCCAGCCGCGGACGAGCCGAAATTCGAGCTCAGCCACGCCTCCGTCTCGGCGAGCGCGCTCAACAGCAGCCTGTCGCGCCCGCCTTGCAGGATCTGCTCGCCGTTCGGGTACCCGCCGTTCACCGCCAAGTCCACGAATTTTAACAGATAAACGGCCGAAGCGTCGAGGATCGTATCATACAAGAACCCCCCCAGGTCGTCCGCGATCACCCCGCGGCTCAGCAGGTGCACCCACACATGGAACGCCAGCGCCCCCGACGAGTCGCGGCGCATCATCCCGTCCCACTCCTCCGTGATCAGCGAGTGAAGCGCCACCAGCGCCGGTTTCCCGCGGAATTCCGCCAGCGAGTCGTCGCTCTCTATCTTCGCGAACGCCGCCTTCAACGCTGGGATCATCGACTCAGCCAGCAGCGAGCGCACGTCGGTCTGCAGCGTCTGCATCGCCTCTGGCGTGATCCCGCCGCTGGCGGTCAGCCGCTTCAGCTCGTCCTCGATCCGTTGTCCGCGGTACCCCGGATCGTAATAAGTCCCATAGTACCAAGGGTCATTCCCCACGTCCCCGTCGCCCGTGAAACCCCAAGGGTCATTGTTCGCCGTCGCCACGAACCCAGTGATCGGCGCCCGGCTCCGCGGCAGCTTCTCGGGCGGCAGCCACGCCCCGCTCCAGAAGGATCCCACGTCCGCGCCGTCGACGACGCGCAGCGGCATCGGCCGCGCGCTCGGATCGCCGCGATCGGGGATCAGCACGTTCACTCGATATGAAATATCGGCCGCGTCCGCCGAGATGAAGTTGAACGTCCCCACCTCCATTTTATCGACGGCCGCCTCGAACTCGCTCACCGAGCCCGCCTTCATCATCGCCACGAACGCGCTCGGCTCTGAGGTCGGGCGAAATCCTGTCCAGTTGAACAGCGCCTTCTTCCCCGGGTCGACCAGCAGCACCTCCTCCAGCAGGTAGTCATCGACCAGCAGCCCGTAGCCCGGCACCTCCCGGATCGCTATGGACCTCTCCCCCTGGTCCTTCACCCGAATCGTCTCTTGACGGACCACCACGGGCGCCTGCGTGCCCGCGACGTTCGCCGTCGTCTCGTCCTCGGAGAGCGTGATGCTCCACAAGTCCATCACGTCGGCGAAGCCCGTCGTCGCCGCCCACTGCACCTTCTTGTTATGCCCGAGCTGCACCCCCGGCGATCCCGCGAAGCCGAAGCCCACCACGTCCAGCGTTCCCCCCTGATCCGCCGTATTGAGGTGCAGCGCGTACATCAACGAGGGGCTCTGCAGCGGCTGGTGCGGGTCATTGCAGATCAGCGGCCGCCCGTTCGCCGTGAAGCGCCCCGCCACCGCCCAGTTGTTGCTCCCTTGCACCCGAAACGCCGACATCAACGACGTGAACCGCCGCAAAGAGGCCTCCGCCCGCGCCGGATCGATGATCAGCGGCGCCGGCTTCGCCCCCTCCGCGCGCAGCCGCGCCTGCGTCGGCTGGCGCGCGCTCGGGAGCGGCCGGTCCTCGGGCGGCACCGTAAACGCCTGCCTCGCCGGCCTCGGCAGCTCGATCGCCTCCAGCAGCTCGGGGGTCAAGCGCTCCACCACCGTCGCCAGCATCTCATTCTCCAGCGAGGTCGAGTTGCCGAACATAAACAGCTTCGCGATCACAAAGGGATCCGAGTTCTCCCACGACTCCGGCGCATAGTTCAGCTCCCCAGCGCCGAACCCGTACGGCAGCGGCGCCGCGCCGGCCTGGATCTCATCGATCCGCGCGTTCACCCCGGCCACCCACGAGACGAAGAGTCGATAGCTCTCCGGCTCCTCCGCCTTCATCCGCGCCGCCCCTTCGCGCCCCCACCGCGGAAAGTCCATCAGCCGCGACAGCGTGTCCTCGCTCAGCTTCTCCTCGCCGAGCACCTCGGCTTGCCGCCCCAGCGCCCGCCGCCGCAGCAGATCCATCTGAAAGAGCCGGTCCGTCGCCGCCTGGTAGCCCGCCGCGTACATCACGTCGTAGTCCGTGTGCGCGTAGATGTGCGGGATCCCCTGCGTATCGATCAGCACCTCCACCTCAGCCGCCAGCCCCGGAAACACCTCCTCGTCCACCCATTTGTTCATGACCTCCGGCCGGTCGTCACCGCTACAAGTCGCCGCGGCGGCCGCCAGCAGGCTCACCAACCCCAGCGAGCGCCAGGAGCGGCGTAGGCGCGTTAACGAGCGCGACGTGGGCGACAAGAGGCGGAGGAGCGATCGGCGACGCATACCCGATCGTATCGCCGATCCCGCGCCTCCCCGCAAGCGCCCGCCGGTTCACTCAGTCCGCTTGTAGATCCAGGCCGACTCGCGCACACAGTCCGCGCCGTCGAGGCGCCGATGCGACGCGACGTTGAGGAAGGTCTCCGCCCCCTGAGCGACGGGAACCCCGACCGCCGCGAGCTCGGCCATCCATTTCATAAAATACACGGCCGCGGTCGGCCCGTTCTCATTCGCACAGGCGATCCCTGTCTCACAGGTGGTCCCGAGGCTGCCATCGAGCACAGGACTCACATTAACGACGCTCGGATGCTCGAGGGGATCCGGGGAAATGGACGCCGCGTAGAAAGGGGAGTCGTACTTGTCCCGCACGAGGATCTGAAAGCCTACGAAGTCACATTGAGGGCCCCCGTAGTGGAGCAACAGGCGCCCGCACCCGTCCCCCGGGGGCGGCGACGGCGGGATCGGCCAGCTCCCCGAGATCGAGATCGACTCGCCCTCAGCCAACCCTGGGCAGGGGATCGCACCAACGATCTTCAACGTCTGATCATCGACCAGCGAGAACTCGCCTTGTCGCATGAAAAATTGGGGGTTCTCATCACAGCCCGAGACCGGCTTCTGATACACCCCGACTTCGACCATATGGTCGATCACCAGCATCTCACTATACTCACACACCACACCGCCGGTCGAGTCCGTGTCTTCGGTGGGATCCATCGTCGTGTTTTGGGTGGTCCCGCTGCTCGAGGTCACCCCTGTCGTCCCCGTCCCGGTCCCCGTCTCGCTCACCACCCCCATCGTCGTCGAGGCGTCACTGGTCGAGCTCGCGCTCTCGCTCGCCGACTCGCTGCTGGCGCTCGTGGAGGGGTCGTCGCTCGTCCCTGGCGTGCTCGCCACGGTCGCGCTGTCCTTCCACGCCGGGTTCGGCATCGGGCAGCCGGACGCGACCACCAGCGCGAGCGCCCCGCCCCCGCGAAATAAGATCAAGCAAAGGCCAGAATCATCACGCCCCATCGCCCCTCCTACATCGACATCGACCCCTTGCGGAAGTCCGTCCCTGCCAAGTGTACATTGACCAAGACCGGCCTGCCTGCCCGCGCCGCGGCCTTCGCCTCGGCGATCCCGCTCGCGATCGCCGCGTGCGAGCGGATCTCGATCCCCACCGCCCCGAACCCCTCGGCGGCGCGGTGGTAGTCCGTCCGCGCCAGCGGCGTGCCGACGTCGTCCCCGAGCATCTCCACCTGATCGCGCGCGATCTGCGACCAACACGCGTCATTACCGACCACCGCGATCACCGGGATCTGGTGCCGCACAAAGGTGTCGAATTCCGGCAGCGTATAGCCCACCGACCCGTCCCCATAAATAATCCAAGTCTCCGCCGAGGGCCGGCACAGCTTCGCCCCCAGCGCGAAGCCGGCGCCCACCCCGAGCGTCCCGAACACCCCCGGGTCCAGCCACGTCAGCGGCCCGCGCGGCCGCAGCGTATACGAGGAGGTCCCCACAAAATCGCCGCCATCCGCCACCAGCACGCTATCGCCGTCGAGCAGCGGGTCGAGCTGTCGAAACAGATCCAGCGGATTCACCAGCTCAGCCGCGGGCGCCGACTTATGGGCGATCTCCGCCTCTCTCGCGTTGTCGCCCGCCCTCAGCTCCTCCAGCCAGCGCTCCCAGCGACCCCCGCCCGGCGACTCGCGCGCCAGCGCCCTTAAAAAACGCCCCGCGTCGCAGTGCGCCGCCACGTCCGGCCGGCGATTGCGCTGCATCTCCTCCAAGCTGCGGTTCGCCGCCACATACGTCGCCTTCGTCGGGATATGGCGCCCATACTCCAGCCGGAAGTCCGCCGGCACCCCCGCCAGGATCACCAGGTCTGCCCCCTTCAGCGCGTTTCGGCGGCCATGCCGCAGCTGCAGCGCGTGGTTCGCCCCGAGCAGCCCGCGCGCCATGCCCGACAGATACACCGGCACCCCCAGCGCCTCGACCGCCCGCGCCACCTCCGCGGCCTCACGCGCCGACACCATCGCCTGCGAGCCCACCAGCAGCACCGGCCGCTCCGCCTTCGCGAGCGCCCGCGCCGCCCGCCGGATCGCCCCGTGCTCCGGCTCCGGCACCGCGATCACCGGCGGCACCCGCACCTCTTGTCCTTCGGCCCCCGCGAACAGGCGCCACGTATGGAAGTCCAAATACGCCGACATCGCCCGCTCCTGCACGCTCGGCGAGCGCCCTGGCTTCGACTTCGCCCCGTACCAGCTCTTCACCACCTCCGCGCTGTAGAGCAGGTCCACCGGCACCTCGACGAACACCGGCCCTGGCACCCCCGCCTGCGCCACCTGGAACGCGTGCTCCACCGTCGACACCAAGTCCCGCACCCGCCGCACCGACACCGCCCACTTCACGTGCGGCCGCATCAGCGCCATCTGATCGATGTCTTGCAGCGCCCCGCGCCCGCGCAGCACCGTCGCCGTCGCCCCGCCAAAGAGCACCAGCGGCGACTGCGCGAGCTGAGCGTTCTTCACCGCCGTGATCGTGTTCGTCAGCCCCGGCCCGGCCGTCACCGCCGCCACCCCCGGGATCCCCGTCAGCCGCGCCACCGCGTCCGCCGCGAACACCGCGTTCGCCTCATGGCGGACATCCACGACCCGGATCCCGCGGCGCTTCGCGCCCACCAGGATCGGCGAGATATGCCCCCCGCAGAGGGTGAAGAGGAACTGAACTCCTTGCCTGTGCAAGACCTCCGCGATCCAAGATCCGCCGTCCATGACATGTCTCCTAGGTCAGCTCGCCTCATCCGCCGGCGCGAGCACATGCCGCCCCGGGACGAAACAGATCAGCTCAACGCTCATCACGACCACGTCCCCGCAGCGCACCTCGACGCTGACCAGCCGCTTCTTCCCCTCGTCCCCGGTGTACCGCGCCTCTGCCAGCAGCACATCACCCACCCGCACCGGCTTGAAGAACCGCGACTGCGCCGCCCCCAGCACCACGTTCGGGTGGTTCACCGCCAGCATGCCGGCGTAGTCCGCCAGCCCGAACACGAAGCCCCCGTGCACCAGCCCGAGCTCGTCCGCCGCCATCACCGGCGTCGTCACCAGCCGCACCAGCGCGCGCCGCTCGCTCAGCGCCACGGCCTCGCCCACCAGCCCCGGATCGATCCTCAAGTGCGTCGCGCGCGTCGTCACGTCCGCCGCTTATATCACGCGCGTGATCGCCATGTTCACCCGGGCGATCGCTCCTACACGCACGCCTCGATCGCCCCCTTCAGCCCCGGGTGCGAGAATTCAAAGCCCAGCGCCAGCGCCCTCCCCGGGATCGCCCGCTGCCCCTCGAGCAGCACCGTCGCCGCCTCACCCAGCGCCAACCGCAGCGCGAACGCCGGTGTCGGCACGATCGTCGGCCGACGGAGCACCTCACCCAGCGTCGTCATCAGCTCGCGGTTGCTCGCCGGCGTCGGCGCCGTCCCGTTCACCGCCCCGTCGTAGCGTGGATCGGTCAGCGCCGCCGTGATCATGCCGACGAGGTCGTCGACGTGGATCCACGGCATGTACTGCCGCCCCGAAGCGATCGGCCCCGCCACCCCCAAACGCGCCACCGGCAGCAGCGAGGCCAACGCCCCGCCGCCCCGCCCGAGCACCACCCCGATCCGCAGCCGCACCACCCGCACCCCGAGCCCCTCCGCCGCCCGCGCGGCCGCCTCCCAAGCCACGCACAATTCGGCCAGAAAGCCGCTCCCAGGCGCCGCCGACTCGTCCACCGCCTCCTCCCCGCGATCGCCATAAAACCCCACCGCCGACGCCGACACCATCACCGAAGGCCGCACCTTCGCCGCCGCGATCGCCGCGACCACCGCCTCCGTCAGCCCCACCCTCGAGTCCACCAACGCGCGCTTTCGCGCGTCACTCCACCGCGTCCCGATCACCGGCTCCCCCGCCAAGTTGATCACCGCGTCGCAGCCGTCGATCGCCCGCTCCAACGCCGCCGCTCCCCCACCCGCGTCGATCACCGTCACCCCAGCCCCCAGCGCCGCCTGCGCCTTCGCGGGCGCTCGCGCCCACACCCGCAGCAGGTGCCCCTGCCCCAGCAACCGCCCCGTCAACGCCTGGCCGATGAACCCTGTCGCGCCCGTAATAAAGATCTGCATCAAAGTCCCGCGCCCACCCTACGCCACCTGCCCCTGATCGCCACCCGCCGCGCCCGCCGGCGAGCGTGCACAATCACACTGCCGCCCGCGCCCGGCGATGACCTGTCCTTGAAGACATCCTGCCCTAAAGGGCAGCTCAAGCCAGGCGGAACAGCGCCGCGCGCAGCCGGTCCAGGCGCCGCAGCAGCGCCGAGTCGCCGCGCACCGACGCCACCACCGCGACCTCGGACTCCGCGATCAGCGCCTCGACCAGCTCGGCCGAGATCCCCACCGCCGCGCCCAGGCCGCGGATCCGCCCCAGCTCCTCGCTCGACAGCCCGTCGCTCGCCGCGATGAACGCGGCCCCGCTGATCACCAGCCGCGCCTTCACCGAGCCCGCCGGGATCAGCGCCTTCACGTGCTGCTCCATCGCCCCCTCGAGCTCCCCGCCCAGCAGCTCCTCGTGCAGCGGCTCGGGCACCCGGTAATAGTCCAGCAGCCCCCGCATCGCCTTCGCCTCGCGCTCGCTGAGCCCGTCCGCCGCGGCGACGTGGCGGGCCACCAGCGCCAGCCCGATCGACTCCGCCAGCGTGAGCGCGACCCCGCCCTCATCATCCGCGGCGCTCGCCTCGCTCGCCAGGTTCTCAGCCGCCTCGCTCGAGATCTGAGCGCCGGCAAGGATCGTGCGTGTACGTTCGACGAAGGGGTTTTGCATCGGCAACCGCCCCCGATCTTCGCAGCCCGCCGCGAGCACGACAAGCCAAAACCTGGCGCACTCCCGCCCTCACGAGCGCCCTCGCCCCTCTCAGGCCTCGATCAGCGATCCGCTCGCCCTCTCATTGCGGAAGGGCTGGCCGCGCAGCCCCCCGTCCAGCAGCGCGCGTCGGCTGATCAGCAGCCGGCACAGCGCGCGCCACCGCTGGAGATCGTGGTGCAGCGCCGCGTCGCTCGCCGCCGACGCGGCCGCCTTGTAGCGCAACCTCCCGGCGATCCGATCGCCGAGCCACCCGCCGATCCCCACCGTCGTCATCAGCGTCAGCACGCTGATCACCACCATCAACAGCCCGCTCAAGAAGAACAGCGTCTCGACGGCGAAGCGCGGCGGGATCACCAACATGCTCGCCAGCATCAAGCCGATCAGCCCCGCGCCGAACGCCCCCATCACCCAACGCAGCGCCGCCGCCGCTCGCAGCCCGCGCAGCTCCGCGGCCGCCAACGCCCGCGATCCCGCCAGCCCTGACACCCGCACCGCCCCATCCACCACCTGCTCTGCGGAGCAGCGACCATCCATCGACACGTGCGCGTCGAAGTCGCCGCGGCGCACCGTCACCTCCAGCGCGCGCCCCATCGTCGCCCGCGCCTCGACCGCGTACCCCTCCTCCTCCGGGAAGTAAGCGGCCACCTGCGCCTCGATCTCACCGACCAGACCCGCGAGATCGCGCTCCAGATCCTCACGCACGCGCCCGCGGAGCGCCAGCGACCATCCGAAGCCACGACTCGACGGCGCCCGCATCGCCCACCAACGTAGCCGCCCAAGGCGCGATCGTCCAGCCGCACCCGCGAGCCCGCGCACCCGCGGCTTCAGCGACGACCGCGACCGCCGCCCCCACGACCGCCACGACCCCCCCCGCGGCCGCCGCCTCGCGCAGGCCCCGGCGAGCGCGGCTCACCCGCCCCTGGGCGCGGCGCACCCCGCACCAGCGAGGTCGGCGGCGGCGGCGGCCGCGACGGCGGGAAGGGGTGCTCCTCGATCCGCTCGATGTGTTTCCCGAGCAAGCGCTCGATGTCCGCCAAGTACGCCCGCTCCTCATCATCGCAGAACGACACCGCCACCCCTGAGGCGTCCGCTCGGCCCGTCCGCCCGATCCGGTGCACATACGTCTCCGGCACGTTCGGCAGGTCGTAGTTGATCACGTGCGTCACCCCCGTGACATCGATCCCGCGCGCCGCGAGATCGGTGGCCACCAGCACCGCCAGCTCACCCGCCTTAAAGCCCTCGAGCGCGCGCGTACGCGCCCCTTGCGACTTATTACCGTGGATCGCCGCCGCCGAGACCCCGGCGTGGTGCAGGTGCTCGGCGATACGGTTCGCCCCGTGCTTCGTGCGGCTGAAGACCAGCGCCCGCCCGACCCCCCTCCCTCGCAGCACGTGCAGCAGCAGGCCCCGCTTCGCGTCCTTGTCGACGAAGCACACCTGCTGCTCGACCTTCTCCGCCGCCGAGGACACCGGCGACACCGCGATGTGCACCGGGTCCGTCAGCAGCGAGTCGGCCAGCGCGCGGATCTCCGGCGGCATCGTCGCCGAGAAGAACAACGTCTGACGCTTGCTCGGCAGCACCCGCACGACCCGGCGCACGTCCGGCAAGAAGCCCATGTCGAGCATCCGATCCGCCTCGTCGAGCACGAAGATCTGGATGTCCGCGAGGCTGACGATCCGCTGCTCCATCAGATCGAGGAGCCGCCCCGGGGTCGCCACCAGGATGTCGATCCCGCGGCGCAGCTCCGCCTCTTGCGGCCCTTGGCTCACCCCGCCGAAGATCACCGCGTGCCACAGCTCGAGGTGCTTGCCGTAGCGCGCGAAGCTCTCCTCGATCTGCGCCGCGAGCTCGCGCGTCGGCGTCAGGATCAGCGCGCGCATCTTCGGCTCATCGCCGGCCATCGCGTCGATCCTCTGGAGGATCGGCAGCGCGAAGGCCGCCGTCTTACCGGTGCCTGTGCGCGCGCAGCCGATCAGATCGCGGCCGGCGAGCGCTGGCGGGATCGCCTCGATTTGGATGGGAGTAGGATCGGTGTAGCCCGCGTCGCTCACGGCGCGGACGAGGCTCGGCGAGAGCCCGAGGTCGCTGAAGTTCACGCGCCGTCCCTGACACATTCTCGGCCCGACGTCGAGCATTTCCGGCCTCGGCTGCGCGAAGCGAGGGCCGCCCGCCGAGAACATTCACCGCCCTTGCGTGTCCCTCGGCCTCATGAAGCGCATCGACACGCTCACCCTCCGGCTCGCCCTCGGGCTCGCGATCGGGCTCACCGCCCCTGCGGGTGCAGCTCACGCGGACGACCTCAGCGCGACCCTCGGCCAGCCGCTCGCCGAGGTCTCCCACGCAGTGGACGTCCGGATCGTCGACGGGATCGCCCGCTACACGGTCCGCCGCACCTTCGCCAACAGCGGCGTCCGAGCCGACGAAGCCGCGCTCGCGATCGACCTCCCCCCCGGCGCCGCCGCCACCGGCCTGCGGATCCGCGCCCGTGATCGCTGGTACAGCGGCGATCTCATGGAGGCCGAGGCCGCCCGCGAGAAGTACCAAGAGCTCACCGGCCTCGGCGCCTGGGCCCCCAAGGATCCCGCCCTCCTCCAGTGGGTGTGGGCCGATCGCCTCAGCCTCCAAGTCTTCCCGGTCTTCGAGGGCGGCGCCAACACCGTCGAGTACACGCTCACCGCCCCGCTCGCCTACCGCGACGGCCGCTACCTCCTCGCCTACCCGCGCCCGCGCGGCGGTCCAGAGGAGGGCGCGCTGCCCCTCGCGACACCTGTCCTACGGGTCATGCCAGGCTACGGCGACGCCACCCTCCCCGTCTTCATCGACGGACAGCGCGTCATCATCGACGCCCCCGTCGTCCTCCGCCCGCCGCCGACGCCGCCCTGGTACGGCGACGGCGAGCCCTCCCCGACCGCCAGCTACGTCCACAGCAAGATCCCCGTCGAAGGCCTCGGCGAGGCCCGAGCCGCCCGGATCAACGTCGAGATCAACCACACCTACCGCGGCGATCTCGAGCTCGAGCTCGTCACCCCCGGCGGCGCTCGCCTCGCCGTCACTCGTGGTCACGGCGGCGACAACGATCTCCGCGGCGAATTCACCGTCGAGCTACCGCCCGGCACCGCTCCAGGCGGCGACTGGGTCCTCTCCGTCTCCGATCGCGCCGGCCTCGACGTCGGCACCCTCGAGCGCTGGACCCTCGCCCTCGATCACGCCGCAGCGACCGCAAACGCTCCCAAGTGGGGCCCCTCGCGCGCCGCCAGCGATCTCCCGCTCTTCATCCCCGACGCCCCCGCGAGCGCCGGCGACGGCGGCCTCGCCCTCATCGAGATCATGGCCCCCCCGATCCGCACCCTCGCCGCCCGTCTCGGCCGCGTCGTCGCCTCGCCGAGGAGCGCCTTCACTCGCCTCGAGGTCGACGTCGCCGCCCAGCTCCGCCCGCTCCCCCGCGGCGCCTCGGTCGTCTTCGTCATCGACGCCTCCCGCTCGCTCTCCCCCGCGGCGCTGCAGAAGCAGCTCGACGTCGCTCGCGCCTACGTCACCCACATCCCCGACGCGCACGTCGAGATCGTGCTCTTCCGGCGCTCCGCCGAGCGGCTCTTCGGCGCCTTCGTCCCCGCGCCGAGCCTCGCCGGCGCGCTCGCGGACGCGGCCGCGCGCGGCCGCCTCGCGCGCGGCAACGGCAGCGCCCTCGAAGAGGGCCTCCGAGTCGCCGCCGAGGCCCTCCAACGACGCCGCGGCCCGCTGCGGATCGTCCTACTCAGCGACGCCCGCGCCCGCGCCCGCTTCACCTCGGAGATCGGCGAGGCCGCCGCCGCGCTCGCTCCACCTGGCGCGATCACCCACCTCGTCATCCCGGAGCTCACCGGCGCCGAAGCCGACTTGATCCGCGACGACGCCCACATCTTCGCCGCGATCCCGGCCAGCCGCGGCGGAGTCCTCTATCACCTCGAGGTCGGCGAAGAGATCGCCGACAAAGAGCTCGCCGCCGGCGTCCTCGGCCTCGTCCGACCCGTCAGCATCGACAACCTCGCCGTCGATCTCGGCGATCCCGAGCGCCTCCCGGAGCTCCCGAGCGCCCTCCGCGAGGGCGAGGGCTTGCGCGTGATGGTGCGCCGCGCCGCCGCCCCGCGCAGCGTCGTCATCACCGGCGCGATCTGGTCCGAGCCTCTACGACGAGTCGTCCAGACCACCCACGCCTTCGACCAGGCGACCGCCGCCTTCGTCTTCTCCGAGGACGAGCACCAAGACCTCACCGACGCCGAGATGATGCGCGTCGCCCTCTTCGGCCGCGCCGTCTCACCTGTCACTTCATACCTGGCCACAGAGCCAGGAGTTCGCCCCTCCACCATCGGCCTCGGCGGCCTCGGCCTGCTCGGCGCCGGCCACGGCGGCGGCGGCTCGGGCGCGGGCATGGTCGGCGGCGTCAGCCACTTGGGCAAGCCCTGGACCCTCGCCGAGCTCGCCGCCGAAGGCCTCGCCGCGTGCAAGACCGCGCACCCGCCCGTGCGCGGTTGGAGCCTCGATCTCGAGGTCGAGACCACCTCCCAAGAGATCGTCGACATCCTCGCCAAACGCTCGACCTCGGCCTCCTTGGACCGCTGCGTCGTCGAGGCCATCTGGCAGATCGAGCTCACCTGGAATTTCACGGACGAGCGCGCGACGCACCCGCTCACCCTGCGCTGAAGGTCGCGGCGGCTGCGCCCGATGCATGCACACCGCCGCGAACGAACGCCTGCCTCACCTCCCCCGCCTCGGCCTCGGCACCTGGAAGCCCAGCACCGAGCGGGAGGCCGCGGCTCGAAGCGGACGAACCAGTGCGAGATTCGCGCGCGGCTTGCGCGACGCGACCTCGTGCTTCATGTGCTGTCTATGACAAGAAGTGAAGCCGCGCCGCTGCAGGTCATCCAGAACCGCTGGTATGCCGTCATCGCGTCCTCCGAGCTCGGCGCCGAGCGTCCGATCGGTCGGCGTCGCTTCGGGATCGACGTCGTCTTCTGGCGCGACGGCGACGGGCGCGTCGCGGTGGCCGCGGATCGCTGCCCGCATCGCCGCGCGAAGCTCTCGCTCGGTCGCGTGAAGAAGGGCTGCGTCGAGTGCCCGTTCCATGGGTTCACCTTCGACAGCGAGGGCGCCTGCCGTTCGATCCCCGCGCACCCCGATCGCCCGATCCCCCGCGCCATGCGACTCGAGACGGCCACGGTTCGGGAGGCGCACGGCTACGTGTGGCTGTGGACCGGCCCCGCCCAGGCTCCCGACGATCCCATCCCCTTCTTCGACTTCGAAGGCTTCAGCCGCGCCGGGAGCGAGCACACCGAGCCGGTGGAGGTGCACTACACGCTCGCGATCGAGAACCAACTCGACTTCGCGCACCTGCCCTTCGTCCACGCGAGCACCATCGGTCGCTCGATGCCGCCCGGGCCGATGAACGTACGCACCGAGGTGGATGGTGATCGCATCCGCGCCTGGCTCGACGGCGAAGACACCTTCCTCGAGCTGCTCGGGCCGAACATCTGGCGACTCCGCATCAGCGCGAGCCTCTACCAGCAGATCGCCTTTGTGCCGGTCGACGAGCGGCGCATGATCTACTACGCGCGCACTTACCAGCGCGTCGTCACCGTGCCAGGGCTCGACTGGGTCTTCGGCGCCTTCCAGCGCGCTGTGAACCCCTTCATCCTGCGCCAGGACTCGCGCGTGGTCGAGGCGATCCCCAACGGCGAGACGCGTCTTCGCGACATGGGCGAGGTGCTCGTCCCGAGCGACGCGGCGATCATCGCCTACCGCCGCTGGCGGGAGGCGGGCCGCGGGCCGCTCGCCGCCTTCAGCGACCGCCCGGTCGAGGCAGAAGATCCGGGCTTGATCGCCACCTCGACGCTCGTGCGTCGCGCGCCCGAACCCGCGAGCGCGGCGGGCTCCCTCGATGAGGCGGTGTGACGCGGGCGCGCGAGCAATTCAGCGCACCTCGATCGACGGGGATCCGTCGGGACCTTTCGCGTCGCTCAGGCTGAGGCGATGGCAACGGTCGTCGCCCGCGCCTCCCCAGGACCGCTCAGAAGCTGTTTGGCAGCGGCCATGAGCTGAGCGGGAGGTTATTGAGGATCTTGACGGGGGTGAACCAGAGCTTGCCGCTGGGTGAGACGGCGACCCGACCCTTGCCAGGCATCTTGCCGAAGGTGATCACGTCGCCGGTGAAGGGGTGGAGCTCGACGATCTCGAGATCACGCAGGCCCGCGTAGACGAGGCCGGTGAAGGAGTCGTGGCTGAGGCTGGTGATGTCTTGGCCGAGATCGACGAGGAACTCGGTGGTCTGCGTGTTGACGTTGTATGTGTGGACCTCGCCGCCGATCAAGCCGACGAGGATGTGCGCAGGGCTGACAGGCGCAGCCGCGGTGACGCGCACCGGGAAGGTGAGGACCTTGGCTTGGGTCGCCTTGTCGAGATCCGCGGTGTTCCAGTCGCCGTTGTCGGTGCTGTTGCCGACGTAGAGCACGCGGTCTTCGCCCCAGGTGAGGCCGTGGGGGCCGGCGTCAGCGGCGGTGTCGCCGAACGGGCCGTTTCCTTGGGTGGCCTTGGCGACGATGATGATCGGGAGGGGGTTTTGCATGTTCTGCTCGTCGAGGCGGGCGACCCCCTGCGGCGGGTTGGCTTGGCAGCCGCACGTTGGGCAGCAGGTGTAGGTGATCGCGACCTCGCCGAAGCCTTCGATCTTCTGCGGAGGCGGCGGGATCTGCCCGGCGAGCGGCTTGTCCTTCTGTGTCGCCTGGGGGACGGTGAGGCGCTTGAGGACGCGGACCTCGCCCATATTGAGGTTGGCGACGCCTGTCCAAGTGGTCAGGGTCCCATCGGGGGTGATCCGGCGGACGTAGTCGGGGCCGCTGCGGAGGGTGACCATGTACGCGTTGCAGTCGTCGGCGAAGTCGAGGCCGCCGATGTCCGTCGAGAACGGGCCGTTGAGGAGGGCGGCGCTGGGCTCGTCGCACTCGATCGTGCGGGTGCAGGAGCACAAGGATCCCCAACACTCGCCTTGGTCGGTGCAGTCGACACCCGCGCAGGGGGCGATCGGGACGCACTCACCGACGCCGTCGCAGACGCTGCCAGGGCCGCAGGTCTTGGCCTCACAGGCCTGGTAGCCGCCAGCGAGCACGCAGGCGTCGCCCTCTGCCTTGCACTCGCCGCTGATGACGTCGCAGACCTGATCCGGGCCGCATGGATCGGGCTGCTGGCCCTGGCAGGTGGTCACACAGACGTCGTCGACGCAGGACTGGTTGGGCTGGTTGCAGAGGCCACAGCCGCCTCCGCCCGTGGTCGTGTCGTCCGTGGTGCTGGTGATGGGATCGGTGTCAGAGTCGGAGCCCGTGCTGGGATCGGTGGCGGTGTCCGTGGTGGTCGCGACGGTCGGATCGGTGGCGCTCGTGGTCACGGTGGCGGTCGTGCCGGCGGAGTCAGAGTCGGACTCGCCCCCCGAGCCGGTCGCGGTCGTCGTGCCCGCGGTCGTGCCCGTGGTTCCGGCGGTCCCTGCGGTCGTGGTGGAGGTCGAGTCCGTGGTTGTTGCGCTCGTGTCGCCAGCGCTGTCATCGCCACAGGCGGCAGCGAGGACGAAGGCCGCGCCGAGCGGGAGCAGTCGTCCGGTGGTCGTTGCGATAAAGAAGCGGTGATGGCGGCGTAGGGACATGATCGATTCATCCTCCTGCGGCTCGGCCGCACAAGGAGGGCATTGTATCGGGAGGCCTCTGGGCCGGGTTGGCCGCTCAGCCCCTCTGCTCGCGGATGAGCCGCGCACGAGCCTCGCGGTCGCGGCGCGTGGTCGCGGGGCTCCGCGAGCGGAGCTGGTATACCATGCCCACATGACGCGGGCGGATCGGAGCGCAGTCGCGGTCCAACTCACGGGCTGGTTGCTCGCGGCGGAGACACGCGGCCGCGCGCTCGATCAGGTCCTCGCCGACCTCGGGGCGCGGCTCATCGCCGCGGGGGTGCCGGTCAGCCGGATGCGCACGAGCGTGACGAACAAGCACCCGGAGCTGTTCGTGCGCGTCGTCCTGTGGCACGCGGAGCGCGGCACCGAGGTCCGTGACGTCACGCGCGACCTGCTGGTGTCGCCGACCTACCTCGACAGCCCCGTCGCGCGGGTTCGGGCGGGTGAGCCGTCGATCCGCTGTCACTTGACCGGACCTGGCGCGGATCTGTCCTTCGACATCTGCCGCGAGCTCGCCGCCGAAGGACTCACCGACTACGCGGTCTATCCGCTCCTCTTCGGCGCCGGCGAGCGCACCTACTTCTCATTCGCCACTGACGCTAGCGAGGGCTTCTCCGCCGCCGATCTCGCGCTGCTGGAGGCGCTGCTCCCGGCGCTCAGCGTGCGCGTCGAGATCGAGTCCGCCAACTACGCGCTGGCGAGCCTGCTCGAGGTGTATCTCGGGCGCAACGCCGCCGCGCGGGTCCTCGCGGGCTCGTTCCTGCGAGGGACCGGCCAGTTGATCCACGCCGCGATCTGGTTCTGCGACATGCGCGGCTTCACCGCGCTGGCCGATCGGTCGCCCGCGTCCGAGGTCGTGATGGCCCTCGATCGCTTCTTCGAGGCCGTCGCCGGGCCGATCGGGACGCACGGCGGCGAGGTGCTGAAGTTCATCGGCGACGCCGTGTTAGCGATCTTCCCGGTGATCGCTGACGGGGTCGGCGCCGCCTGCGGACGCGCGCTCGCTGCCGCGAACGCGGCGGTCCATGGCGTGGCGAGGTTGAACCAAACCGGCGCGATGCCGCCCATGGATCTCGGCATCGGGCTCCACGTCGGTGAGGTCATGTACGGCAACATCGGCGCGCGGGATCGACTCGACTTCACGGTCATCGGCGCGGTCGTCAACGAGGTGTGCCGGGTCGAGTCGCTGTGCCGGACGCTGGCCAGCCCGATCCTGATGACGGCGGCCTTCGCCGCCGCCTGCGAAGGGGCACGGGTGCGCAGCCGCGGGATCCACGAGCTGAAAGGCGTCGCGGCTCCGCAAGAGATCTACGCGCCGACAGAGCTCGTGTTCGACGCGTGACCTCTCGCCGTCGAGCGGCTACGGCTCGAGCACCAGCTTGCCGTGCTTCTCGCCGCGCAAGAGCTGACGTAGCGCCTCGGGCAGCGTATCGAAGCCTTGGCGCACGTCCTCGAGGGTCTTGAGCTTGCCTTCGGCCGCCCACTGCACGAGATCGGCGGTGGCCTGGCCCATACGGTCGATGAAGTCGAGCACGATGAAGCCCTGCACCCGCAGCCGCCGCATGAGGATCATGCCGAAGTTGTAGGGCCCTGGCACCGGCTTGCCCGCCTCGTTGTAGGCCGCGATGAGGCCGCACAGCGAGACCCGCCCGCCCAGGTTCATACGCAGCAGGATCTCGTCGAAGATCGGCCCGCCCACGTTCTCGAAGCACACGTCGATGCCGTCGGGGCAGTGCTCATCGAGGCCCTTACCCACGTCGGCGCTCTTGTAGTCGATGCAGGCGTCGAAGCCGAGCGTGTCGGTCACGTAGGCGCACTTCTCTGGGCCGCCGGCGATCCCGACCACGCGGCAGCCCTTGATCTTGCCGATCTGCCCGACCAGCGAGCCAACCGCCCCCGCAGCGGCGTCGACCACCAGCGTCTCGCCCGCGCGGGGCTGGCCCACCTCGAGCAGCCCGAAGTAGGCGGTGGGTCCAGCGGTCAGGCCCAGCAGTGACAGCACCTTGGCGTCTGACAGTGGCAGGCCGGCGGGCAGCGCCTGCACCCCGCTGAGGGCCGGAGTGAGGGTGGGGTGCGTGGACCACCCGAGCAGGCCGAGCACCCGATCCCCCACCGCGAAGTCTGGGTGGCCCGACTGCTCCACCACACCGACGCCCAACCCGCGGACCACCTCGCCGAGGCCGATGGGCGGCATGTACTGCGGGACGTCGCTCATCCAGATGCGAATGGTGGGATCGATGGACAGGCACGTGGTACGCACCTGGATCTGCCCCTCAGCGGGCGCGGTGATCGGCTGCTCGTGCCGCTGCAGGTCCGAGTCCGAGAGCTCGCCGTTGGGGCGTGAGATCAGGGTGAACGATCGGTTGGTGGTCATAGCGCCACCTCCGTAGCACGGCGGGCGAGATCATGCACCACCAGCCCTCACCGCGGACTTCGACAATAATCTGCTGCGGAGCTACGGCGCGACGCTCTCACGTGCAGCGACGGCGGGGCTATGCTCCGGCCCCTGTCACCCGCGCCCCCCCAACTCCGAGCGCTCCTGCTCCTCCTCCCCGTCGCCGGCTGCGCGCACGAGGCCGAGTCGATCACGCCGTTGGTCGCCACCGCGTCGCAGCCCGCGCCCCTCGCGTCCCCCGCGGCCCACGACCCATCCGTCACCGCCCAACCGCTCCCGGCCGCCCCGCCGCTCCCGGCCAGCGCCCCGCCGCTGAGCCCCAGCGAGGCCCTCGCGACCGCCCCCGAGGCGCCGCCGCGCGCCGCCGCGCCCCTGCCGATCCGCGAGGAGGCGCGGATCCAGCTCCAACCAGCGCGCGCCCGCACCTCCGGGAACCTGGTCGAAGGGACAGTGTCAGGCGTCGCCTTCTTCGGCCCGCGGAGCGAGCTCTTGGTCGGCGGAGGCAACGACGATCGGATCCACGTCGCGGAGATCGCCAGCGGCCGCGCGCGCTGGACCTCGCCGACGCTCGGCAAGGACGTCGAGGCGGTCGCCGCCTGCGGTGAGCACCTCGCCGGCCTCACCTACGAGGGGCGCCTCGCGCTCTACCGACAGGCCCCAGGCGGGCGCTTCGAGCGCTCCGACGATCGCCGGAGCGGCGGCTCGAATTGGCTCGCCTTCACCGACGACTGCGCCCACCTCCTCACCCCTGACTTCCTCGGCCCGCTCTTCATCTACGACCGCCGAAGCGGCGCCCTCGTCGCCGAGCTACCGGCCGACGGCTACCGTAATTTCGGCTACGCCCGCGGCCAGACCGTCTACCGCGCGCGCCTCGCGGGCAGCGAGCGCTACTTCCTCTACACCTGGGACCCAGCCCTCACCCCTGCGCGCGGGGCGACCACCCTGCTCCCCTACACCTACGAGGACGACGCCCTCGGCTGGCTCACCCAAGTCAAACCTACCCCCTGGGGCGGGCTCGTCCGCGAGTACTGCGATCGTCAGCGCTGCCGTGTGATCCTCGAAGATCGCCGGATCATCGTCGACTTCGAGGTCGCCGGCGGCGTCTGGACCCTCGCGCTCGGCTCCGCGCTCGAGATCTCTGCCGACGGCGCCTACCTCGCCTGGTACCGCGACGGCCTCCCGGTCCAGATCGTCGAGCTCCTCAGCGGCCGCCGGACCTCGCTACCAAAGGTGCGCCGGACCATGAGCTCGACCGTCCACTTCACCTTCGATCCCCTCGATCCCGCGCGCCTCGCCGTCACCATGCACCCCGAGCCGCACCTCGTGACCATCTACCGCCTCGGCGACGGCCCAAGCCCGTGACCGGCCGTCACTTCTTCTTGAGCTCGCAGTCGCCGTCCTTCACGCCGTACGACTCGTAGTAGCCCGCGCCGCCGGTCGACAGCGCGACGCTGCTGATCTTCAGGTCACCCATGGCCGCGCACTCGCCCTTGACGGTCGCGAGCACCTTCTCGATCGCGGCCGGCTTGTCGGAGGCCGCCGCGCAGTCGATCGTGTAGGCGCCCATCGACGGCTTGACGGTGCAGCCCTCCGGCATCTTGGTCTGGAGCTCGGCGCCGTACTCCTTGCGGCGCTCATCGATCCCTTTGCACCCCGACACGAGGCCGAGCGCGAGAGTGGTGAGCAGAGGGAGGGTGAACAGGGTGGTCGTCGCGTGGGTCATGGTGTCTCGCCTGAGTTGAAGGGGAAGGCGGCCGCGCGGCGCGAGTGCGCGCGAAATCGCGACCGCTCTCCTCACGGTGTACTCTGCTCGCGGGAGCGCTGCCAAGCGTTTTTTGGGCCACCGTATCGTCGGCCGCGCCCCCGGACCTGCACGCGGGGCGCGGCGGTTTCCCCTGTCCACCGCGGCGCTGATCGGCTTGGATGAGCGCCATGCAGCACGTCGAGGTCTCCCGCACCTTCGCCCAGCCGCTCGAGCAGGTCTTTCAGCGCTACACCGATCACTCCCGCTGGGGCGAGTGGACCGGGCTCGGGCCGGTGTGGATCGCGGCCGCCGGCGAAGGCGATAGCGACGGCGTCGGCTGCGTGCGCGCCTTCTCCTGGGTCCCTGGCCTCCGCGAGCAGGTCACGCGCTTCGACGCGCCGCACCGGATGGAGTACCGCGTCACCGCTGGCCCCATCCCGCTCGCGGATCACCACGGGGTCGTCGAGTTCGAGCCGTGCGGCGCTGGCACCCGCGTGACCTGGCGCGTCCGCTTCCGCTCGCGCCTGCCGCTCACGGGCCGCCTCATGCAGCGCGGGCTCACCGTGTTGTTCGCGCGGATCCTCAAGAAGCTCGCCGCCGACCTCGAACGGCGAGGCGCCTGAGGCCCGCGCTCACGGGCACGCGGCGCTCTCCGCTGGGTGCTCGCGCAGCACTTCGGCCAGCGTCGCCTCGAGCAGCGCGCTCGCGTCGGCGACCGGCAGCCCCAGGCCGACATGGATATGCCCCGCGGCCACGCTGTGGGGCGCCAGAAGGTCGTAATAGAGCCCGTGCAGGCCGAGGAAGCCCGACAGGGAAATTGCCGCTCGTCCCGCCGTCGTCGATCGCCACATTGGTCAGGCCGAGCGCCGTCGTCGCCGCCATGATCGCGTCGATCGGCAGCCGGCTCGGCAGCGTCTTGCCCTGCCTGTAGCTCGTGATCGCCTCCCACGAGCGCGCCTCGATCGTCGCCTCCGTCGGGAATTGATCGTCCCCGTGCTTATCGGACGCCCAGTCCATCGCTGGGTCGCCCGGGTTGTTCAGGCCGTGTCCGCCCTCGATCGCCTCGATCTCCCAGCCGATCTTCCCGCCGCGGCTCGTCGTCAGCAGGATCACCGGCGCGTGCTCGTCGACGATCCGCCAGAAGTCCGCCGAGGTCGCCTGATAGTCGACGCGCAGGTCGAACTCTGGCGATCCCACCGCGCCGTCCTCGCCGATCGCATCGTTCGACGGGTCGCCGTCGGGCGGGATTCGGGGAAGAACGCGTAGACGTCATACCCGTAGCCGCCCCAGTCCGCGCCGATCCAGCCGTCTGGGTTCTGCGCCGGATCGGCGCTCCACGGCCGCAGCATCTCGTTCGTCGGCGGCCAGTACCCCATCAGCACCACCTTCTTCGCGCACGCGACCGAGCCGGTGCTCGTCGCCTCGCCGCTCGTCGTCGCCTCGCCGCTCGTCGTCGCCTCGCCGCTCGTCGTCGTCGCCTCGCCGCTCGTCGTCGCCTCGCCCGTCTCGCTCAGCGTCGTCGATGACGCCGCCGTCTCTCCTGTCGCCGAAGTCGAGGCCTCGGTCTCGCTCTCAGCGCCCTTCGGATCGACCTGCGCGCCGCAGCTCACGCCCACGCCCAACAACAGCGCCGCTCGGCCGCGCCATGAACTCCCGCGCCGCAGGTGCATCTCCGACATCATCGCCATCATCGCCGCACGATACCCGGATACACTCGCCCCGTGCCCACGCGCTCCAAGATCGAGCTCAAGAGCGAGCTGCTCACCCACCTCCGCCAGGCGCTCGAAGCCGCGCGCGCGGCCCACAAGGCGGCCGTAGAGGGGGCCACGCACGCCGAGGCGCGGCCGGAGAACGACAAAGACACCCGCGGGCTCGAGCAGTCCTACCTCGCCCGAGGGGTCGCGCAGAGGGCCGCCGAGCTCGAGCTCGCGGTCGCCTCGGTCGCCGCCTGGCAGCCCCGTCCGTTCCCTCCCGACGCCGCGATCGGTCTCGGCGCCCTCGCCCTCGTCGACGACGACGGACGCGCCCGCGGCTTCCTCCTGGCCAGCCACGGCGGCGGCGTCACCCTCAGCGGCGATCTCAGCGTCATCACCCCCTACCTCGCCGATCGGCCGCGCCCTGCTCGGCCGCCGCGTCGGCGACGAGTGCGAGGTCAACCTCGGCGGGGTCATGCGCTGCCTCAGCGTCCTCAGCGTCGAGTGAGCTCGTCGCCGCTCGCCACCAACGAGCCGCGGGTCAACGCCCCCTCGATCGTCACCCCCTCGATCGTCACGTACAGCAGCCCGTCGTTGCGCATCAGCTCGATCTTCGTGTTCCGCCCGACCCGCGCCTCTACCGCGTCGAGGAAGCTCGCCTCGATCCGCCACACCGTGATCGACTCCACCTTGTGGATCCGCTGGCTCGCCGCCTCGCGCTGGAGCTGCGCCAGCGGCGCGTGCGAGAACAGCGACACCCTGGGCGCCGCCCTCGTCGCTCGGTGCAGCCGCTCCGCCGAGGGCACCCCGACGTCGATCCACTCGAGCAGCAGCCCCGTCGGATCACGCACGCAGATCGGCGGCTCGTCGGTCGATGAGATCCCGCCCTTGCTGAACCCGATCCCCTCGGTGAAGCACAGGCAGTACGCCAGGGTCCGCGTGATCAAGTACCGCATGCTCTCCGAGGGGTGCCGCGCGAGCCGCAGATCGATCGGCGTGTACACCCCGCGATCGACGTCCGCGAGCTCCACGCGCCAGTGCATCATCGTCGCCGTCAGCGCCATCGTCCGCTCCTTCTACCGCACCTCGCGGCGCCGCGCGGCCGTCCCCCAGCTCACCGCGAGCACCCAGGCCAGCAGCCCCATGGTCGCGATCCGCTGCAGCAGCGGCAGCAGATCATTGATCGCGCGCCGCAGCTCGCGCGGCAGCGGCATCTCGAGCCCATGCGCCCCATACGCGAAGGCGTACAAGATCCCGTCGATCGCCCCCGCGCCGAGCGTCAGCAGCGCCGCCGCCTTGATCCACCGCCCCGCCGCGGGTGAACGCAGGCAGATCTGCGCGGCGGCGATCGTCGCCACCAACGCCGGCACGAACGCCGCGACCACCAGCGCCACGTGCGCTGCGCGGAGCTGGTCGGAGGTCACCATCGGCACCCCGGCCCCGAGCACGCACGCGAGAACTCCTGCCCTGAGGACCAGCCGAGAGCGGACGCTCGGGCGCTCCAGCCGCGCCACTTGGATGAAGAAGCTCGCCACCGCCGCGAACATCGCCAGCGCCCCGGAGCGCGCGACCCAGGCCCCCACGCCCGCAGCGCGCCCGTTCAGCGCCCGCGCCTGCATCAAGTCGCACAAGTAATTGCCGAAGAACGAGTGCCCGCTGCTCGTCCGCTGCACCCACGTCCCGCCCGGATACAGCGCCGCGGCGATCACGAACGACACCACAAAGATCAGCGCCCCGCCGCCCGCGATCGCCACCAGCGCGCCCGACCAGCGCACCTCAGGCGAGCTCGCTGGCGCCTCGTCCCGCATGCTCGTTCACCCGCGCCGCGGCCGACGGCTCAGCGCCACCAGCTCGCTCGCCGGCCGCGGCGGATCGGGCTCAGCCGCGTCGATCGCCTCGACCACCAGCTCAAACAGCCCGTGATCGAAGGGCAAGCCGCTCGCCGGCGCCCCCGGCGCCAAGCGCTCGCGCAGCCCCTCCGCCGCCAACGCGCGCGCGCGGAAGTGACAGTACGGGTTGTTCCCCGGCCGGCCGAACAGCGAGTGCGCGGTGAACGAGCAGCCGCCCATACAGACCTGCGCGAAGGGACATGTCCGACAAAACCCCCACAAGTCCGCCACCGTGCGCGTCCGCGTGAACGCCAGCGCCGGCGACGTCTCCCAGATCTCCCGCAGCGAGCGCTCGCGCAGGTTGCCGCCCACGTACACCGGCTGCAGCGACGGGCAGCCCTTCACCCCCCCGTCCGACTCGATCCCGAGGATCAGCCGGCCGGCGTGGCAGCCCTGCCAATGATCGTGGCCGCCCTCCTTCGGCGAGCGCATCAACCCCTCCTCCGGCCCGAAGTAGCCGAGGTTATTGCCCGGCATCAGCAACATCCCCGCGGCGAAGGCGCGGCGCTTCAGCGCCGCCAGCCGCGGCACCACATCGAGCAGATCGTACGGCTGCAGCAGCATCGCCGGCCGGTCCGCCGCGCGGCCCAGCGGCACCGTGATCTGCACCTGCCATGAGCGCACACCCGCCGCCAGGAGCAGCTCATACAGCGCCTCGAGATCGGGCGCGTTCACCCGGTTGATGTTCGTGTTCGCGCCGATCTTCAGCCCTGCCGCCCGTAGATGGCCCAGCGCAGCCACCGCCGAGCGGTGGCTGCCTGCCGCCTTCCGGATCAGATCGTGCGCGGTCTCCAGCCCGTCGACGCTCACCGACGCTGAGTACAGCCCCGCCTCGGCCATCGCGTCGGCCAGCTCTCGCGTGATCCCGCGGCCGCCTGTCGTCATCTCCGGCCGGATCCCCGCCGCCTTCAGCGCGCGGATGATCGCCAAGAACCCCGGGTGCAGGTACGCCTCCCCGCCGATCAGCACCACCTCCCGCGCCCGCATCGCCGCGAGCTGCCCCACCACCGCTAGCGCCTCGTCGACGCTCAGCTCGTCCTCCCGCGCCGCTCCTGCCCGCGAGCCGCAGTGACGACAAGGCTGGTCACAGCGCAGGGTCAGCTCCCAGACCACGTAGGCGGGGAAATAGTCCCCAGGCGCGATCTCGAGGCGGCGGAGCACCTGTCCATGGTATCGGAGCCGGCTCGCGCTCGCACCACCTACTCCCGCAACTTTTTTTGCCCTGCCCGCGGCGCGCCCGTGTACGCTCGAGCTTCGATGACGACGCTCGCCACCTGCCCCACCTGCGCTGGTTTCATCCCTCCTGCCGCCGCCCTCTGTCCTCACTGCGGCGCCGCCTGCGCCGCCGCGCCGCCCGCCGCGAGCCTCGGCAGCAAGCTGCTCGCCGCCGCCTCGACCGGCGTCATGGCGATCACCTTGATGGCCTGCTACGGCGGCGGCCCCGATCCTGAGTGCGAGGACAAGGACGGCGACGGCGCCTTCACCTGCTACGCCGGCGGCGAGAACGACGACTGCGACGACAACAACGCCGCGATCTACCCCGGCGCGCCTGACCCCGCGGACGACGGCATCGATCAGAACTGCGACGGCGTCGATGGCCCCGCTGCGAGCACCACGGACGCGAGCACCACCGCCGAGACCACCACCGACGCGACCACCACCGACGCGACCACCACCGACGCGACCACCACCGGCTAAGCGATCGCCCGCGGGGCAAATCCACGCATTCAAGGTCACCCGCGCGTATGAGCCGATCGACGCGCTGGTGACCTTTCATTTGCGCGTAGATCACCCGCGATCGCGCCTCAAGAGGCCTCGCCGGGCGCGCCCACGCCCCGCGTGAGCGCTGGTAGAGCGCGCCCGCGCGCCCTCGTCGCAATTGAGTGATGCTCCAAGCGCCCCCCGTCCACCGCTACGATCCCCGGATGGACTATGACGTAATTGTGGTCGGCGGCCGGCCCGCGGGGGCGTCGCTGGCGGCGCGGCTCGGGGCGCGCGGGCTGCGTGTCCTGATCGTCGATCGCGCGACCTTCCCCTCGCCGCCCTCCGTGCCCTCGTCGCCGATCCTGACGCCTGCGACGATGGCCCTGCTCGACGATCTCGGCGTCGACGAGGCCGCCTACCACGATCCTCACGGCCGCATGCCGCTCTTCCGCTTCGCCATGGCGGAGGCCTTTGAGACGCTCATGCGTGTGCCCGAGATCGCCGGCCGCGACTACCTCTTAGGCGTCGATCGTCACCTCCTCGACCATTTGTTATGGACCAACCTCAGCCGCTTCGAGCGCGTCGAGCGGCGCCATGGATTCGCCGTCACCGATCTGCTCCGCGACGGCGATCGCGTCGTCGGGATCCGCGGATCGGCCCGCGGCGCCGCCCCGATCGAGCTCCGCGCGCGGGCCGTCATCGGCGCCGACGGCCGCTTCAGCCTCGTCGCCCGCCGCGTCGGCGCGGAGGTCGTGCACGCGGACAACCGCCACTGCAGCACCACCTATTTCGCCGAATGGACCGGTGTGCTGCCGGTCCACGGCCAATCCTCCTCCGCCTTCGTCTGCACCGACGCCCGCGGCCTCGACATCATCTTCTTCGCGCTCCCGGGCGGACGCTGGTCGATCAATACCCACGCCCGCGCCGATCGGGTCGACATCGCCGGGGATCCGCAGCGCTACTACCTGGAGGCCCTCCAGCAGATCCCGAGCGCTTGGCGTCACCTCGCGGGCGCGCAGCAGATCACCTCGGTCCTCGGGCTCAAGCAGATCGCCAACGGCTACCGTCGCGCCAGCGGCCCCGGCTGGGCGCTCTGCGGCGACGCGGTCCACTACAAAGATCCCATCGACGGACAAGGGATCTACGACGCCCTCCTCGGGGCGCGCCTCCTCGACAGCGCCCTCGCCGCGTGGCTCGCGGGAGAGCCCTGGGAGCGCGCCATGGAGCGTTACAGCAGCGAGCTCTGGCAGGCGACCCACCCGATGTTCCTCTCCACCACCGGCCGCCTCGGCCGCGAGCTCTACCAAGAGCCCCCGAAGATCGTGATCCGCACCCTGCTCCGCTGGTTGATGTGTGATCCTGCCTACCAAGAGTGTTTTCTGCGGGTGCTCGGCCGCGACTGCCCGCCGCCGCGCCTCACCTCCCCCGCTCTGATCGCCGGCGCCTTCGCCCGCGGCGCCGCCCGTGATCTCGCCGCCGTGCTCGGTCGCGGCCGGCGCTGAGCTCGCTCGCGACGCGCGCGAAAACGGCCACGACGCGCGCGATCCTGTACCATCGCGCGCATGCGCACTACCACCCTCACCGCCCTCCTCTTCGCCCTCACGAGCTGCGCCGGGGCAGCCGGCGACCCACCCACCCCCTGCGTCAGCGGCGAGCAACGCGCCTGCGCCTGCCCCGGCGGAGGCCCCCCCGGCGCTCAGATCTGCGCCCCATCTGGCGACCAATTCGGCCCCTGCTTCGGCTGCGACGAGGCTGACAGCGACGCCTCCACGACCAGCGACGTCGCCACCGCCGCGGCCACCACCGCGCCGTCCTCCACGAGCACCAGCGCCGCCGACACTACTGACACTACTGACACTACCGACACCGCGGCCACGGACACCAGCACCACCGGCACCACCGACGCCCCCAACGATCCCCCTCTACCCGCCCCGGACCGCTTTGAAATCGTCCAGCAGGTCGCCCAAGAGCACCCCGACTGGTTGAAGAATTCCTGCGTCGAGGACGGCGGCACCAACGACTTCCTCTTTGAAGTCGCCCGTCGCCTCCGCCAGCAGGACGATCGATGGGGCCTCAACTGGAAGCGCGGCGTAGTCGGCGATCTCTCCCAGGACGTCGTCGATTACCACTACGGCGAAGGCGAGCGAGAGGAGAGCACCGACGTGCACATCATCGACATGATCGTCGGCCACTGCGGCGACGATCCCCAACCCGGCTGGCTCGACGTCACGCAAGCCACCCTCGACGCCAACACCGTCGGCATGTGGACCCTCGCTGGCCAAGATCTGTGAGCGCGCTGGCCACGTAGCTCCTGTCCTCCCCAGCCGGGCTGCGGACAATCTCGTGCCCCGCGGCTGTCCGCGCCGCGCCGGCGCGCGTCAACGCGCCGCGCCGCTCAGCTCGGCGGAACACAGGTGACGTTCGCCAGCGCGTTCCCGGTGAAGTCCGAGTACGTATACGGGTCCTTCAGGCCCTCGTACGTGCCGAGCAGCGTCATCGTCTTCGGATCGATCTTCATCACCATCGCCGTACCGACCGGGTTCCCCATCTCGTCCTCGCCCTGGTACGTCACCCCCCAGAGGAACCCCTTCAGGTCGACGCCGACGCCCTTCACCGTCTCGTCGGTCTTGAACACCGGACCCAGCTCGAAGGTGTCGACGTTCACCGACGAGATCCCGAGGTGCGACGAGATCCACATCAAGTCGTCCTTGCCCTCGGCCAGGCCCGCGCCCGCCCAGAAGCCCTTGTTGATCGTCTGCCAGGTCTCCGTCACCGGATCGAAGCGCCCGCCGCCGACCTGCCCGATCGACACAGAGGAGACCCACACGCGGTCGTTGTGATCGACCGTGATCCCGTAGGGCCCGATCTCCGGCGGGATCGTCCACACCTTGTACGCGAAGTTCTCGACGCTCACCCAGGCCAGCTTGCCGCCGTTGAACGCCATCGAGGTGAAGTACAGATCGCCCTTCGAGTTGACCGCGCCGCCGTAGGCGCCGAACTGATCGCCTGAGAACGTGTCGATCTTCACCTGCTTCTCGACCACACCGGTGCTCCCGTTGACCAGCGACACGATCACCCCGCCTGGCCCGCCGAGCCCGGGGAACAGGCTCTTGGTCGCGCTCGTCACCGTCCACACCTTCTCATCGCTCGAGTCGCACTCACCCGGCACCACGTAGCCCTGCGTGAACGCCACCGGCCGCTGGTTGGTCGTCGGGAAGTCCAGGTACCACGCGCGGCACTCCTCCATCTCCCACGGGAGCACGTCGTCCTTGCCCGTCGAGGTCTGGATCCCCGGCACCCCGTTCGACTCCTTGCAGTCGGCGACGTCGGCGTGGAACTTCACGAGGCCGCCGTGGCGGTTCGCGACCGCCACATCGCCGTTCAGCGCCACCGAGGTGCGAGACGGGTTCCCTTGGCCGTCCTGCCGGGTCAAGTAGCGCCCCTCCTCGGCGAGCGTCTCCATGTTGATCTTCGAGACCGTCCCCTCCGACGAGTTCGCGACCCACACATACGAGAGCTCGCAGCCGCAGTCGTACTCGCCGTCGGGGCTGCCGACGTCGAGCTTGATCCCGCCCGTATCATCGGTGGTCGCCGCCGACGTCGCTGAGGTCGTCGATGTCGCGCTGCTCCCGCTCACCCCGCCGCTGTCGCTCTCGCCGGCGGTCGCGGTCGCGGTCGCGCTCGCGCCCTCGCTCGTCGACGCGTCGGTCGCCGAGGTGGTCGCCGAGGTGATCGACGAGGTCGCGCTGCTCTCCGCCGAGCCGCTGTCACCGCAGCCCGCGGCGACGAGCGCGACCAACGCCAAGCACGAGACATTAGAAGAGAGCGACGAGAACGACATAAGCCAGGCCTCCTGCGCGACCCATACCACAATCGCGCTCGACCCGGCCGCAAAACCGCGCCCCCGCTCACGGATCTCCCGCCGACTTGAGGCACACTGCCGCCTCCCCGTGACTCAAGACGCGCTCGACACCCCCTACCACCTCATCGGCGGACGCGAGGCCGTGCTCGCCCTCGCCGAGTCCTTCTACGACCTCATGGAGCGGCACGAGCCTGCCCTCACGGCGATCCACAAGCGAGGCCCAGACGGGCGGATCAGCCGCGCCTCACGGGATCGCTTCGGCCTCTTCTTAGTCGGCTGGCTCGGCGGACCGCAGGACTACATGGAGCGCCACGGCCACCCGCGCATGCGCATGCGCCACAACCACGTCGCGATCGATCTCGCGATGCGGGACGCCTGGCTGCGCTGCATGCAGACCGCCCTCGACGCCCACCGCGTCGACGGCCCCCTCCGCGCCTTCCTCGATCAGCGCTTCGCCGAGGTCGCGGACTTCCTCCGCAACCGCCCCGGCTGATCGCCGCGCGCAGACACATCTACACGCAGCGAGGCCCGACGCTGACACTGCTACGTGCATCGGCGGACTGCGACCCTTGGACGCTCCTCGCGCATCTCCGGCGCATGTATGTGTATAGTGCCGCCCTCGACCCATGAATATCCTCACTCGTAACAATGTTCATATCAGCGGCGCCGGCGCCCAGCCGATGCTCTTCGCCCACGGCTTCGGCTGCGATCAAGGCGTCTGGCGCCACGTCGCGCCCGCCTTCGAGCGCGATCACCGGCTCGTGCTCTTCGACAACGTCGGCGCCGGGGCCTCCGACACCTCCGCCTACGATCACGCCAAGTACAGCACCCTGGCGGGTTATGCCGGCGACGTGCTCGAGATCTGCGAGGCGCTGGATCTTCATAACGTCGTCTTCGTCGGCCACTCGGTGAGCGCGATAGTCGGCGTATTGGCGGCGATCGATGCGCCAGAGCGCTTCGCCAGCCTGGTGCTCGTCGCCCCTCGCCCCGCTACATCCACGACGTCGGCTATCAGAGCGGCTTCTCGCGCGAGGACATCGAGGGCCTGCTCGAGCTGCTCGACAGCAACGACGTCGCCTGGGCGAGCGCGCTCGGGCCGACGATCATGGGCAACCCCGATCGACCCGAGCTCGGCGCCGAGCTCACCGCCAACTTCTGCCGCACCGACCCGGAGATCGCCCGTCACTTCGCGCGAGTCACCTTCTTCTCGGACAACCGCGCCGATCTGCCGCGGGTCCGCACGCCGTCGCTCATCTTGCAGTGCGCCGCCGACGTGATCGCCCCGACGAGCGTCGGCGAAGCCATGCACGACGCCCTGCGAGGCAGCCAGCTCGTGCGGATGAGGGCGACCGGGCACTGCCCCAACCTCAGCGCCCCTGAGGAGACGATCGCGGCGATCCGAGCCTTCCTGAGCCAGCAGGCGTCGGCCTAGCCGTGGCCCTCGTCACCGACGACGACGGGCCCTGCGGCGATCTCACGGCGCTGCCCGACGGCACGATCCTCCATCTCAACCGCACCCTCGCCGCCTGGACCGGTCGCGACCAGGCAGCGGCCGCCCAAGGCCTTCGACTCCAGTCCCTGCTCACCACCCCCAGCGCGCTCCTCTTCGAGACCCACTGCGTCCCGCTGTTGCAGCTCCAGGGCTTCGTCAACGAGGTCTCGCTCGACCTGGTGAACGCGAGCGGCCAGCGCCAGCCGGTGCTGCTCTGCGCGACCGCCAAGCGCGACGAGGCGGGCGCGACGGCGCTGCTGCGCCTCACGATCTTCAACGCGCCCAAGCGCCGCGAGTACGAGCGCGAGCTCGTGGCCGCGCGGACGGCCGCTGAGCAGGCCACCGCGCAGCTCCGGATCCAGCGCGAGCTCGCCGAGCGCAAGGTCGCCGAGCAGGCCGCCCTGCTCCGCGCCGTCGGCAGGATGGCCGCGGGCGACCTGACGACCCCGATCACGCTCGAGATCGACAGCTCGCTCCTACCGCTGGCCAGCGAGCTCGAGCGGCTGCGGCGGGACATCCTCTGGCAGATCCAGGCGCTCAAGGAGCGCAACGACGAGATCCATAAGCTCAACCGCGAGCTCCGCTACCAGATCGAGCAGCGCTCGCTGAAGCTGGTCGAGTCACTCGGCGCCAGGGTGGAGCACCGCGCCGCGCAGCCGCCGGCCTCGCGGCCCGCCGGCGCCGTGCTCGCCGGGCGCTACCGCCTCGAACACGTCCTTGGGCGCGGCGGCATGGCCACCGTGTATCAGATCGAGCGGATCTCCGACGGCCGCCGCTTCGCCGCCAAATTTTTGAGCGTACGTCCCGACTATCAGGTCCTGGTCCGCTTCGCGCGCGAGGCCCAATTCCTGGCCCGCCTCGCCCACCCCAACCTCATCAACATCATCGACATCGACGTCACCGAGGATCGTGTCCCCTACATCGTCATGGAGCTGGCGGGCGGCAGGAGCCTCGCCGAGCACGCGCCCCGTTACCGCGAGCGCGCCTTCGTCCTGCCGGTGCTCGCGCAGATCGCCGCCGCGCTAGACGCGGTGCACGCCGCCTGGCGTCGTGCACCGCGATCTGAAGCCCTCGAACGTGCTGCTCTTCGCCGCCGAGCACGGCGCGGCGGCCACCGTGAAGCTGGTCGACTTCGGGATCTCGCTGCTGCTCGAGCCCGGCGTCACGCCCGCCGAGCCGCCTGCGACCCCGCCACCGCCGCCCAGCGCCCCCAGCCCTACCCCCCAGCCCCAGATCGATCTCCACCCGCGGCGAGCAGGGCCCGCCGACGCGCTGACGCAGGTCGGCGCCCTGCTCGGCACCCCGAACTACATGGCGCCTGAGCTGGCCGCCGGCTCTAGGCTCGCGCAAGCCGCCTCCGATCTCTTCAGCTTCGGGGTGCTGGCATACGAGCTGCTGACCGGCGACCTCCCGTTCTCGGAGCCGCCGATCTTGCAGGTGATCGCGAACAAGGGCGTGTTGACCTGCGAGCCGCTGGCGAAGCGCTGCCCCGACCTGCACCCCGCGCTCATCGCTGCCCTGGAGCGCTGCCTCGCGGTCGACCCCGCGACCCGCCCCACCGCCCACGATCTGGCGAGCGCGCTCGGGGCCTGAGCGCGCGGCCCGGATCCGCGTGAACTCGCGCGTGACCCGGTAGCGCCCACCGCCCACCGGCCGCGATCGACGATCGACGTGCGCTACGATGCGGCGATGGCCAACGACGAAGGATCCGCGGGGCTCCTGGCGCTCTTGATGGCGACGCCGCTCGCCCTATGGACGGGGTGCGGCGACGACCTGCGGTGCGTCGCTCGCGGCTCGCAGATCGCGACGCCGCGGGGTTGGGTGGCGGTCGAGGCGCTGGCCGTCGGCGACTCGATCTACGCGGTCGACCTCACGGCCGGGGCGCTGGTCGCGACGACCGTCGTGAGCGTGCGCCAGGCGCGGCGCGAGTGCGTGGCGCTGGCCGTCGAGGGCGGGCTCGAGGTGATCCTGACGCCCGACCACCCCGTGCACGCGCCGTCGCTCGGCGGCTTCGTTGCGGCGGGGCGGGTCGTGCTGGCGCAGGTGCGCGAGGTGACGGCGATCGCGGGGGCGCTGCCCGAAGCGCGGGTCGAGCGGCGCGGCGTCGGCCCCTGTCGCGTCGACGCCGGCGTCCATGAGGTCTTCGACGTGGGGGTGGCCAGCGAGCACCACAACTTCGTCGCCAACGGCCTCGTGGTCCACAACAAGAGCTCGTGCGGGAGCGACGCGTGCCTGACCACGACGGAGGCGGCGAGCTCGTCGGAGGCGTCGAGCGCCGGCGAGGGCACGAGCACCGGCGAGACCACCGGCGCTGGGGCGACCTTCGCGTGCACCGCCGAGCTGGCGTGCTCGCTCGCCGAGCAGTACTGCGCGCTGAGCTACCCGGGGGTGCCAGGGGAGACGAGCGCGAGCTGCGAGCCGCTGCCAGGCGCCTGCGTCACCGACCAGACCTGCGCGTGCCTGGCCGCCGAAGGCGTCGAGGGGGAGTGCGCCCTCGCGCCTGAGGGCGGGCTGGTGGTGTCGATCTACGGGCGATGAAGGACCGCATCGAGCACATTCCGCGGCCGCGGTGGCTGCGCCAAGCGCTCGCACCGGCTGATCGAGGGTCATCCGTGCGGGACTGCTGGCGGGTGCAGTCCCGCACGTGCGGCTCGCGGCGGGCCCGCTCACTGCGGGATCGAGCAGATCGTCGTGTCGATCCTGAAGTTGGACTGCACCGTATGGCGCTCCGCGTGGAACACCTCGATCGGGTAGACATTCCCCGGCTCGAGCCCCAACGAGTCCAGGTTCACCGATTGAGTCGACACCCCGTGCACCCCGCCTAGGTCGATCACCAGCTTCTTATTAATAAACACCCACACGTCATCGTCCCCCTGGAACGTGAACGTCTCGCCGCCGCTGTACTGGAAGAAGGAGTGGATCTCAGTCGTGAGGTGCCGGATCGGCTCCCATGACCATCTAACGTCACGAATTCGAGGTTTTGTCTCCTTGGCCAACCGATCCATCCAAATTCGAGACAAAAATCTCGCCTGGTGCGGAGATCTCACCGCCGCACATCGACCGCCCAGCCGCCTCCACCACGCCCCTCAACACCCGGCCGCGCGGCCGGCACCGCACCACGGATCGATCCACGCATGAAGACCGGCCCATCAGCCGGCAAGCGCCGCGCTCTCATGGAGGACCACTTCGGCCGCCCGCTTCGGCTGGCTCTCGCCCATCAGCGCTTGGCCCCGCCCTTCGTCGATCCGGACCCGCGCTCCCACGGGTCATCCTTCAACTCGACCGACTTGGAGACCGCTCGAATGTCGCCTTCTCGCGCGCTCAGGAGGGCTTGGTCGTGATCTGCGCCCGCGCCATCCTCGACTTCATCCCGCCCGAGACCGACCATTATGCGTCGGCGCTGCTATGGAAGCACCTACGCGAGCTCTGCGATCACGAGATCGTGGCGGCCGCGGTCGACGGGGCCGCGGTGTCCATCCGAGGCTAGCCAGATCGGGGGGCTGTCGACGATCCGGCGCTTGGTGGTGCGCTCACGTCGTGTCCCCGCTGGCGAAGTTGGAGAGCAGCTCGGCCGCTCGGGTGATCCCGCCCGCCTGACGCAGGCTCTCGCCGGCCGCGCGCACGCGCGTCACCACCGCTCGGTCGGCGAGGATCGCCTGGATTCGCACGCGGAGCCGCGAAGGCTCGCAATCCTCGGGCTTTAGCCACTCGCCGAGGCCGAGCGCCTCCATGTGCTCGGCGAAGATCGGCTGATCCGCGCCCTGTGGCACCATGAGCATCGGCACGCCGGCCAGCAGCGACTCGAACACGCTGTTGGTCCCGGCGTGGGTGATAAACGCCGACGCGCGCTCGAGCACGGTGAGCTGCGGGACGTAGGGTCGGACCAGGACGCGGGGAGGCGGCACGCGCTCGCCCAGGTCCGCGGCGCCGACGGCGATCACCCCGCTCAGTGCGCTGCCCGCCAGCGCCTCGAACACGGCGCTGAAGATGTCGCCGCGGTCGTTGTACAGCCGCATCGAGCCCAGCGAGGCGTAGAGGAGCGGCCCGGGCAGCGTGGCGAGCTCCGCCGCGAACCCGGGGTCGTGGTCGGCCAGGCGCTGGTCGTAGCAGGGGCCGACGAAGTGGTAGGTCGCGTCGAATTCGGCGCGCCGCGGCTGGAGCGCCTCGGAGGTGTAGACGAGGTTGAGGTCGCCGCGCAGGTTCATGCAGTTCGGGATGCCTGGCAGCACGTCGTCGGTGTGGGTGCGGCGCAGACCGAAGCGGTCGGCGCAGCGCGCCCAGGCCGCCCGGTCGCGGGCGTCGATCCGGGCGAGCTCATCCTCGGTCCGGCCCGGCCACCGCGCCGCGTGGACCGCGTCCGAGACCCGCGCGCCGCGAGGCATGAGCGCGTTGGTGTGGATGACGGCCGTCGGCAGGCCGCACAGCTCGGCGGCGACGGCGGCCCACAGGGTCTTCGCGGTGTGCACGACCAGCGCGGGTCGCAGCGCCTGCAACACCTCGACGAGCGCCGGCACGGCGTGCATCGCGTAGTCGATCGTCCGCAGGTTGACGGTGCAGTCGAGCGGCTCGCCGCCGAAGGGCGGCTGAATGACGACCTCGGCGCCCGCGGCGGCGACGAGCTCGCGGTACGGCTCGAGCGTGAACGCGTGGACGCGGTGACCGCGGTCGACGAGCGCCCGCACGATCGGGAGGGTGGTCGTCAGCCGGGAGTGGTAGGGGATGTCGAAGAAGGCGATGTCGGTCATGGGTCACGCCGCGCCAGGGCCCACACGTGGTACGGGAATTCTGGCTCATTCGTCAGGTCGTGAGATTCGGGGTCATAGACGACCCATCCAGAGAAGTTCGCGGTCACGCAGGCTCGGTTGCCCCAGGAGCCGGTCTGGATCGGGGCGAGCGGGAATCCGCACTCGTGCAGGAAGTGCTTGAGGCCGAGCTCGGTCCAGCGGGTGCAGTCGATCGGATAGTTGTGCACCTTGACCAGGAAGGGGACCGAGATCAGGAACCACCCGCCGGGCCGCAGCATGGCATGCACGTTGCGACCCGCGCGGTATGGATAGAGGAGGTGCTCAAAGATCTGCTCGGCGATCACGAGGTCGAAGCGCTCGGGGAGCGGATCGGCGCAGAGGTCGAACGCGGGGAAATCGACGCTGCGGTAGCTGGCGAATCCGAAGTCCTGCCATGCGCGGCCGGAGACCTCGAGGGCCGCGAATTCGCGGTGAGGGAGCGGCCGCAGGAGCTCGGCGCAGGCCTCGTTCATCACGACGCGGCTCCACGTGGTCATGGGTGTGCTCTTCATGGCGTGGCCTCAGCGGTGGCGACTAGGCGGCCGTCGACCAGGTGCAGGCGGCGGTCCGCGAGGTGGAAGAAGCGTGCGTCGTGGCTGATCGCCACCACGGTCTTGCCGGCGGCGCGCAGCTCGGGCACCAGCGTGGTGTAGAAGTAGCGCCGCAGCTCGGGGTCTTGGTGGGCGGCCCACTCGTCGAGGACGTAGATCGGCCGATCTTCGAGCAGGGCGACGACCATCGCCAGGCGCTTGCGCTGGCCGGTCGAGAGGTCGAGCGGCGCGAAGCTACCGCCCTCGAAGCTGACGACGCCCGCGAGGTTGAAGCGGAGCAGGAGGGCCTCCACGCGCTCGGGGTCGGCGACGTCGAGCCCGTAGGCCGGGCCGAAGAGGTGGTGATCCATGAAGACGGACGTGAAGAGGTCGACGTAGCGGGCGCGCTGCGACGGCGAGATCCGGCGGCCGTCGAGCCAGAGCGCGCCGCGGTCGGGCGGGTAGAGCCCGGTCAGCAGCTTCATGAGGGTCGTCTTGCCGCTGCCGTTGCTGCCGGTGATGAAGACGACCTCCCCGCGGCCGAGGCTCAGATCGATCGGGCCAACCGTGAACGTCGGCGCCTCGGGGTCGCCGTAGCTGAACGCCACGCCGCGGAGCTCGATCCGATCGAAGTCGACGCGCGCAGGTCCGGCGTCGGCGGCTTCGACGAGCGGCGACGCTAGGCCGGTGATCGTCGCCTCGAGCCGATCCAGGCGGGCGAGCGCCGCCTCGGCCGCGGCGAACGAGTGGCGCTCGCGGGTGAGGTAGAGGACCGACGCAAAGCTCAGGAAGAGCACAGTGACCACCTCGAAGCGGATCTTCGGCTCGATCGAGGCGGACACGGGCTCGAAGAGCATGAAGCCGAGGAAGTAGATCGTCGTCGCCATGACCGGCGCCTGATACATGGCCCGGTAGTGGCGCCCCCCGACCTCGTCGACCGCGTCTCCGGCCTCGGCGGCCTCGACCCGCAGGGCGGCGCCGGCGGCGGGGTCCATCTTTAGCTGGGCGAAGCCGCGGACGAGCTGCTCGACGAGCCGGCGCCGTCGCGACCAGGCGCGGCCGAGGTCGGCGCCGCTCCGTCGCGCCTCGCCGCGCTCGCGGTGCAGGCGCCAGCCGAGGAGCGCGAGGGTGGCGACCCAGACGGCGGCGCCCTTAGGCGTGAGGACGACGAGGTAGAGGCCGAAGCCGACGAGCATCAAGGCGTAGACGACCCAGTCGATGAGCACCGGCATGAGCGCCTCGAGCTCGTCGATGTCGCGGGTGAAGCCGGCCCTGAGCTCATCGATCCGTTCGAAGGCGCGGAGCTCGGCGGCGCGGAGCTCCGCGAACATCCGCCGCCGCCGCTCGAAGAGGGCCGACTCGACCTCGTTCATCACCCGCAACGCGCCCCGCCAGCGCAGGAAGAAGGCCGCGACGAGCGCGGCCACCAGCGCGAGGGTCGCGCCGATCCGGACGGTCGCCACGTCCGGGTGGAGCACCGCGCGGTTGAGGAGCGCGAGCTGCCCCGCCATCAGGAGGGCCGAGCAGGCGAGCATGAGCAGCGCGCGGCGGACCTTGCGGCGGGCGGCCGCGGGGAAGAGCGCCATCAAGCTCAAGCGGGCGCCATCCTTCCGTCGACGAAGTGGACCCTGCGGTCGCACGCGTCGAACGCGTCGTCGTCGTGGGTGACCGCGACGACGGCCTTGCCGCGGGCCCGGAGGGCCGGGAGGATCCGGCCGTAGAACGCCGCGCGGAAGTGCGGGTCCTGGTCGGCGGCCCACTCGTCGAACACGTAGATCGGTCGGTCCGCGAGCAGGGCGACGACCAGCGCCAGGCGCTTTCGCTGCCCCGTCGAGAGCTCGACGGTGGTGAAGCGGCCGTCCTCGAAGCGAACCTTCGACGAGAGCTCCATGTCGGCGAGCAAGGCCTCGACCTCTGCGGGGTCGACGTCCTCGCGGCCGTAGAGGCGCTCGAAGAGGGTGATCTCGGCGAACACGACGGCGAAGCGGCAGCGCCACGCGGGCCCGGGATCGTGGTCGACGACGATCCCGTCGACGAGCATCTCGCCGCCGTCGCGGCGGTAGAGCCCGCAGAGCAGCTCGAGGAAGGTCGACTTGCCGCTGCCGTTGGCGCCGGTGACGAAGACGATCTCACCGGGAGCGAGCTCGAAGTCGCACGGACCGACGGTGAAGCCGGGGCGACCCTCCTGCGACGGGTAGCGGTAGCAGACATCGCGGAGGGCCAGCCGCGTGAAGCCCTGGGGCTGTGGCTCCACCTCGGGCTCGGCGGCGGCGAGCCCCTCGAGGCGCGCGACGAGGTCGGTCATCCGCCGCCAGGTCGCTCCGAGCCGGACGAGGAGCGGCGCGGCCATCAGGACCATCATCACCGGGCGGAAGATGAAGGTGATGACGACCAAGAGCTGGCCGAGATCGGCGAACGCGTCAGGCATCAGGGCGGGGAGCGCGAGCCCGACGCCGGCGAGGAGGACCATGTAGAGTTGGCGCGTCCATGTGTCGCGCGCGAAGAAGTCGGCGTGGTAGACCTCCCGGCTCCGCCGGAGGGCCTCGGCCTCGCGCTCGAAGGCCGCGGCCACGGCCTCGCTGCGGGGGCTGTGCTGCTTGAGCTGCTTGAAGCCGGCGAGGAGGTCGTCGATCGGCTCTTGCATCGCGCGGTGAGCCGCTCGATCGCGGGCGATCTGCTCCGCGACCGCCCGGTTGCTGCGGTCGATGAGGACGGCGGTGCCGAGGAGCGCGGCGCCGGCGAAGGCCGCGGCGACCACCGAGCTCGTCGCTACATAGAGCGTTGAGAGGGCGACCGTCGCCGCGGCCACGACGCCCTGGACGACGATCGCGCCGCTGGGGAGGATCCGCGACGCGTCCTCCGTGACCCTGCCGAGGATCTCCGCGCTGCCCACCGCCTCGAAGGCCTCGAGGTCTAGCCGCGTCGTCGCGTCTAGCAGACGCTCGCTGGTCCGCGATACGGTCGCCGAGAGCGCCTTCTGGACGCGTCGGGCGAGCCCACCCTGCAGGCTCCAATTGAGGGCGATGGCCACGCCGATGGTGAAGAAGGTGCGCGGCGAGGGCCCGGCGTCGATGGAGGCGTCGAGCCCGGTGGCGACGCTGTGGAGCACGAGCACGTTGGCGACCGCGACGAGGGCGACCTCGACCAGCCAGGTGGCGCGCGAGCGCCCGTCCTCGGCGATGACTTGGGCGAGCAGGTCGACGACGCTGGCGCGTGCGTCCGCGATCGGTCTCGCGTCGCTCATGGGCCCGCTACTCGTCCTGCTCCCGCACCTCGGGCTTGGGGGCGGTAGCAAAGAGGATGATGAGCGCCACCAGCGGCGTCACCAGCAACGCGATGACGGTGAAGCCGACGAACCCGGCGCGGCGGCGGCGACCGGCGAGGCCGATCAACGCGCAGGCGATGAGGTAGACCGGGTGCGCGTTCACGGCGCGGCCCCCGGGCCAGGCGCCGCGGGCCCCTCGGTGGAGAGGATGAGGGGGAGTTGCCCCTCGCCGCTGCCCATCAGCACGACCTTGGCGTTCGCGGACGTAGCGAGCTTCTCGGTCACCTCGAGGCCGCGCCACTTGAGAATCGAGAGCCCGCTGATCGCCTCGAATTCGCGGATCCCCTCCGCCTCGGTGGTCCGCCGGATCTTCTCGTCCTCCTCCCGCTCGAGGCGGAAGCGGTAGCTCAGCATCATCTGCTCCTCGGCGAGCTTGCTCTGGATCGCCGACTTGATGCCCTCGGGGAGGCGTAGGTCGAGGACGAGGACCGCCTCCAGCTTGAAGAAGCGGGGGTTGAGATCCTGCTCGAGGGTGCGGCTGAGCTCGGCGAGGAGGCCCTCCTCGTCCTTGGCGTAGATCATCTCGGGCGTGTAGTTGCCGAGGACCTTGCGGAGCGTCGAGGTCGCTTCGGGGACGACCACGGTGTTCGTGTAGTCCGGGCCGATCTCCTGGTGAAGACCCGGCAGGTCGATGTCGAGCAAGCTGAAGCGGATCGACATGAGGACCGTGATCTCAAGGCCATCCTGGGCGTATACGACGGTCGTCTGGCGGATCTCCTGGTCCCGCGTGTCGTAGATATACAGCTTATCCCAGGGCCAGGTGAACATCGTACCCTCTTTGTACGAATGATCAGTCTGGGTGCCGCCGCCGAAGCGCCGCCAGAGGATGCCGCGTTGCCCGGGCAAGATCTCGTGGACGATGTCGTGGAAGAAGAACGACGTGACGATCAGCAGGCAGAAGAAGAGCACCTTGGTCGACCAGACCAGGCGCCGCCATAGCCGCCGGGCGAGGACCCGCGCACGGCGCCGAGCAGTTCGGGGCGAATCGCTCGCTCGCGGCGGATCGCTAGCCATCGGCGGACGGATCAGCGCGCGGAGCGCTGGTCTCGGACGAGGTTCTTGCCTGCCTCGACCTGCTGCTGGAAGTAGTCGCGGAAGCGCTCGGGATCGAAGTCAAGGAAGGTCCCGCCGGCGCCGAAGTGGGCCGTGAAGACCCGACCGATCGCGTAGGTCGTCGCGCCCGCGAGGATCGGCGAGGCGATCGCCGCGAGCGGGACCCCGAGCAGCGGGATCAAACGCGCCAAGGAGTAGGTCACGCCCGTCAGGAGCGGCGCCGCCGCGCCGCCGAGGAGGGCTGAGATCGCAGACCTACCGAGCTGCGGCTTGAACGGGACGCCGTAGTAGCTGGAGAGGCTGTGGAGCAGCTTCAGCGTGCAGCCGGTGGTCGTCGCGAAGTCGAGGAGCGGGACCGGGAGGATCGCCAGACCGGCCGATATCTTGGTCCAGCGCAGGACAATGGCCTCTGCGCCCGCGGTTGGCGGCAGCGGGCGGGGCTCCAGCGGTTGCGCCTCGGGCGCGGCCTCTTGGGTGGGCGGGGTGGGCGGGGTGGGCGGAGTAGGCGGAGTGGGCATCGTCGTCTCCTGGTCGTGGTCGAGAAGAGAGGCGATCAGGGCTGACGGTCGCGCCGGATCCCTTCTACCACGACCTTGTTGCGCTCGAACTCTCGCTTGAAGTGGCCGCGCGTCGCCGCCACGTCGAAGTCGAGCAGCACCCCGCCGGAGTCGAAGTGCATCATGAAGACGTTGCCGAGGGTCCGGGTCAGCGCCCCGGCGACGATCGGCATGGTCACGAGGCCGAACGCCGGGCCGAGCGCCGGGACGATCTTGAAGATGCTGCCGATGAACGCGTACGAGAGGGTCTGTGTGCCCAGCGAGGTGGCGAGCGCGCTGACGATGGCCTTGGCGCGGCTCTCCGAGAAGGGGATGTCATAGATTTCTGCGAGCTCGCGGATCATCTTGATCTGCGCGACGAGCACGCCAGCCGCGTCGACCAGGGGCAGAGGGATCGCCCCGAGCCCGATCGCCCAGTATACATTTCGCTTGATCACCTCCCGCGCCTCGTCACTGCGCCGACTCGCCTCTGCGACGGGGTCAGCGCCAGCGTCGGCGGCGTCGCTCCGGGGCGGGGTAGGGTTTGTGTCTGCGGCGGGCGGGGGTGGAGTGGCCATTGGTGATGTCCCGGAGGAGGATGCTTGGAGGAGGAGGTAGGTGGCGCGCGCAAACGCCCGCGCCACCGAAGGAACACTACCAGTAGCGGTTGGTGTTCAGCTTGCGATCCGAAACCGGGATGGTCTTGACGGTCTTCTTCATGGCGTTCGTTTCCTAGCGTCTGACACGGGCAGAGACATTCCACACGTTCAGAGCGAGGGACAACGTAGCTTCAACTCCCGCGGAGTGTCAAGCGAGGGGACGGCGGGCCTGAACGTGTAAGAGGACTTCTTCAGAGGTTGGTGTTAGCGCATTACAACTTTCAAATTCGGGCGCGGCTCGGTATTCGTGGTCGCCCTCCAGAATGCACGCGGTCACCTACTTTCATCGCCTATTCCACCGCGAGATGCCGCTTTTTATCGACGACGCGGCGCACCTGCCGATGCTCGCGCGACGGGGCTTCATGGCGCGGCCAATGACGGACTTCGACGCGGCCAAGACGACCACGCAGCCGGCGTTCATCGTCTTCACCCGGGCCGCGGCTCATGAGGCGTTCCTCCAGCGCTGGGGCGAGATCCCCGGGATCACGGCGCACCTCTCGCTGGCCAAGTTCGACACCTCGCCGGAGGTCGTCGAGTACTCGATCGACCAGCTCCTGCACGTCGACTTCGCGGCGACCCTCACCCGGAGGGCGGCCTACTACGACGCGATCCTGTCGTGCGACAGCGCCGAGGTCCTGCCGCCGAAGGGCCCGCTGATGTGCGCGATGGGCGACTCGGTCGAGATCGCCAACCGCGACGACGAGATGGCGCCTGGCTGGCTCTACTCGGTCTCGGAGTTCCTCGAGGCCTCGCTCGTCAATATCGAGTGTGACCGCTCGACCTTCTGCCTCGACGGCGAATTCGCCTTCGACGGCCTGATCTATCTCTTTAACAACCCCGAGCTCCGCGAACGGGCCGGGCGGACGCTCGACGAGTGGTCGCGGCTGGCCGCCCGCGGCGGCAACACGGCGACCCTCGTCAATAACAGCCTGACCCGGCTGGTGCTCGGCGGCGTCGACGAGACCTCGCGGCTCATGGATCTCACGCGCGGCCGGGAGCGCGAGCGCGCCGCGACCGAGTTCGCCTTCGGGTGCGTGGATTACGACCTCGCGGCCCAGGACTGGACCCGCAACAGCGTGATGCACGAGAGCTTCGACGGGGTCCACGTCGGGATCGGCATGGGCCAGGAGATCCCCCACTTCGACCTCATCGCCCGACGAGCCGCCTGCCGCTACATCTCGCTCGATCGGGCGACCCCGGCCGAGCCGACCGTGTCCGCGGAGATGTGAGGCCGCGACCGCCAATGGATCGCCCACCATCACCCGCGCGGACGCTCCTTGATGTGCTCGACGCGCGGGCCGAGCACGAGCCCGACCTACCGGTTTGGTCATTCGTCACGTCGGCCGACGCGTCGGCCGATCACCGCACCGCCGCCGAGCTCGCGGGGCGGGCGCGGCGAGTGGCGGCGTGGCTCGCGGCCTCGGGACTCGCAGGGCGCCGGATCGTCCTGCTCTTCCCGCAGGGCCTCGACTTCATCGAGGCCTACTTCGGCTGCGTCTACGCCGGCGCGGTGGCGGTGCCCGCCCCGATGCCTCACCCCGCGCGCCTGTCTCGGACGCTCTCGCGGCTGCGCGGCATGATCGCCGACGCGGCGCCGGCGGCGATCATGACGACACGCGACGGCGCGGCGATGGCCCCCCAGATCGCGGCGGCGCTCGGGCCGGACGCGCGGGCGCTCCGTTGGCTCGACCTCGCGGACGCGCCGGACGACGCGGCGTCTTGGTGGCGGCGCCCCACGATCGACCTCGAGCTCCCGGTGCACCTGCAGTACACGTCGGGGTCGACGTCGGCGCCGCGGGGGACGATCATCACTCACGCGAACATCCTCGCCAACTCGCGGGCGATCCAGGCGGCGAAGCGATACACCCCGGAGAGCCAGAGCGTGGTCTGGGTCCCGCACTTTCACGACGACGGGCTGGTCCACGGGATCGTCCAGCCGCTCTTCACCGGCTGCCGCGCGCTCCTCTTCCCGGCGACCACCTTCGTCGGCCGACCCGATCACTGGCTGCGGCTGATCTCGGAGACCGCGGCGACCCACTCCGGCGGGCCGAACTTCGCCTACGAGCTCTGCCTGCGCAAGGTGAGCGATGAGCAGCGCGCGGGGCTCGACCTCTCGCGCTGGCGCTTCGCCTACAACGCGGCCGAGCCGGTGCGGAGCGAGACGCTCCGCCGCTTCTACGACCGCTTCGCCGCCCAGGGCTTCCGCTGGCGCAGCTTCGCCCCGTGCTACGGCCTCGCCGAGGCGACGCTGACGGTAGCGGTCGGTCTCGGCGACGAGGGCCCGCGGATGCTCGCGGTCGACGCCGCGGCCCTCGCGGAGGCGGGCGTCGTCCGCGTCGTCGCCGAGGGCACCCCCGGGGCGCGGGTGCTCGTCGGCAACGGCGCGCCGGTCATGGACACGACCGTGGCGATCGTCGATCCGCAGACCGGGGCCGCCTGCGGCGAGGGGCGCGTCGGCGAGATCCTGGTGCGCTCGCCGTCCGTGGCGACCGGCTACCTCGGGCAGGAGGAGGCGTCGACGCGGGTGTTCGGGGCCCGGATCGACGCGGGCGAGGGCTTCCTGCGCACCGGCGATCAGGGGTTCTTGCAGGGCGGGGAGCTCTTCGTCACGGGCCGCCTCAAGGATCTGATCGTCATCCGCGGCGCGAACCGCTACCCGCAGGACATCGAGGAGAGCGTCGCCCGCTGCCACCCCGCCGTCGCGCCGGGCGGCGTCGCGGCGTTCGCGGTCGAGGGCGACGGCGAGGAGCGCTTGGCCGTCGCCGTCGAGATCAAGGCGCAGACGGACGCGCCAGCGGATGCGCTCCATCACGAGGTCCTGCGGGCGATCCGCGAGGCGGTCACGGAGGAGCACGATCTCCGGCCGTCGGTGATCGTGCTCCTGGCGCCCGGCGACCTTCCGAAGACCTCGAGCGGCAAGGTCCAGCGGCGGGCCGCGGCCCGCCGCCTCGCCGAGGGGTCGTTCGCCCCGCTGGCCCGCTTCACCGACTCGCCGGCCGCGACGCCAACGCCTGCGACGCGGCCCGGAAAGGACTTCGACGCGATCGCGGCGTTCTTGACCGCCTACCTCGCGGGCGAGCTCGCGGCCCGGCGGGAGGATCTCGGCGCGGATGTCCCCTTCGCCCGGCTCGGCGTCGACTCGGTCGGCTCGGTGCGGATGGCCGCGGCGTTGGCGGAGTTCCTCGCGGCGCCGGTCGAGCCGACGATCGTCTGGAGCTACCCGAGCGTGCGGGCGCTCGCGCGACACCTCGCGGGGGAGGAGGCCGAGCCCGAGCCCGTCGCGCCGGCACCCACCACCCGACCCGCCGAAGCGATCGCTGTCATCGGCGCGGGGTGCCGCTTCCCCGGCGGCGTCACCGACCTCGAGTCGTTCTGGCGGCTCCTCGACGAGCGCGTCGACGCGGTCACGGAGGTCCCACACGAGCGCTGGGTCGTCGACCCTGGCGCCCCACCAGAGGCGCGCCAGGGCGCCTTCCTGCGCGACGTCGATCGCTTCGACCCGGCGTTCTTCGAGGTCACGCCGCGCGAGGCGGCCGCGCTCGATCCGCAGGTGCGGCTGCTCCTCGAGGTGACCTGGGAGGCGCTCGAGCAGGCCGGACAGACCATGGCCTCGCTGCGCGGCAGCGCCACCGGGGTCTTCGTCGGCGTCGCCAGCGATGAGTACCGCGACCTCGCCAGGGCCCACCGCGGCGCGAGCGACCCGCACATGTTCCTCGGCACGCGCGCCAGCACCGGGGTCGGCCGGCTCTCGTACTGGCTCGGCCTGCAGGGTCCGAACATGCCGGTCGACACGGCTTGCTCCTCATCGCTGGTGGCCGTGCACCTCGCCTGCCGGGCGCTGCGGGCCGGCGAGTGCGCGACCGCGATCGCCGGCGGCGTCAGTCTGATGCTGGCGCCGGAGGCGACCCGCCTGCTCGGCCAGATGGGGGCCCTCTCGCCCACCGGCCGCTGCCGCGCGTTCTCGGCCCAGGCGGACGGCTACGTCCGCGGCGAAGGCTGCGGCGTGGTCGTGCTCAAGCGGCTCGCCGACGCCGAACGCGACGGCGATCCGATCCTCGCGGTGATCCGCGGCTCGGCGGTCAACCAAGACGGCCGCAGCAACGGCCCGACGGCGCCGAACGGGCTGGCCCAGCAGGACGTGATCCGGCGGGCGCTGGCCGACGCTGGCGTCGCCGCCGACGCGGTCGGCATGGTCGAGACCCACGGGACCGGCACGCCGATCGGCGACCCGATCGAATTCGCGGCGCTCCGCGCCGTCCTCGGCGGGCCGCGCCCGGGCGGCGGCGTCTGTCACGTCGGCGCGGTCAAGACCAACATCGGCCACCTCGAGGCCGCTGCCGGCGTCGCTGGGCTGATCAAGGCGATCCTCGCGCTCCGGCGCCGAACGATCCCCGCGAACCTCCACCAGGGCGAGCCGAACCCGGCCCTCGCCATCGCGGGCTCGTCGCTCCGCCTCGCGACCGCGGCCCTGCCCTTCTCATCCGACGGACGGGCGCGCGTCGCCGGCGTGAGCAGCTTCGGGCTCAGCGGGACCAACGCGCACGTGATCGTCGAAGAGGCGCCAGCGCTGCGGACCACCGCCGCCTCGCCGACGCCCGTGCTCCTGCCGGTGTCGGCGCAGAGCGAGCCGGCCCTGCGCGAGCGCGCCCTCGCGTGGGCGCGTTGGCTGCGCGCGCGCCCGGTCGACATCGGCGCGCTCGCCCACACGGCAGGCGCGCGTCGGACACACCATGCGCACCGACTCGCGATAGTCGGCGCGGAGGCGTCCGAGCTCGCCGTCGCGCTCGATGCGTTCGCCGCCGGCCAGCCGGCGCCCGAGATGGTCGTGGGGCGGGCCTCGGACGCGCCGCCGACCCTCGTCTTCGTGTTCTCGGGCCAGGGCTCACAGTGGTGCGGCATGGGCCGCGCGCTCGCCGAGCAGGAGCCAGCGTTTCGTGAGGCGCTCGCGGAGTGTGACGCGGCGATCCGCGCGGATTCGGGGCTCTCGGTCCTCGAGGAGCTCGCGCGCCCCGCAGAGGCGTCCCGGCTCGCCGCCATCGACGTGCTCCAGCCGGTCCTCTTCGCCGTCCAGGTCGCGCTCGCGGCGCTGTGGCGGGCCTGGGGCGTCACGCCGTCCGCGGTCGTCGGGCATAGCATGGGCGAGGTGGCCGCGGCGCATGTGGCCGGCGCGCTCTCCCTCGCCGACGCGGCCACGGTGATCTGCCGGCGCAGCCAGATCCTCCGGTCCGTAGCCGGCCGCGGCGGCATGGCGCTGGTCGAGCTCGACCTGGAGCGCGCCGCCCAGGCGCTGCGCGGGCGCGAGGATCGCCTGAGCGTCGCCGCCAGCAACGGGCCGCGGTCGACGGTGATCGCCGGGGACAACGCGGCCCTCGACGCGGTCCTCGCCGAGCTCGCGGGCGCCGGGGTCTTCGCCCGGCGCGTCAACGTCGACTACGCCTCGCACAGCCCGCAGATGGAGCCGCTGCGCGGGACGATGCTCGCGGTCCTCAAGGACGTGGCGCCGGGTGAGGCGCGCATCGCCATGTGGTCCACCGTCACCGGCGAGCGGATCCGCGGGCCCGAGCTGACCGCGGCCTACTGGGCCGACAACCTGCGCCTGCCGGTGCGCTTCGCCGAGGTCGCGGGGCGGTGGACCGGTGACGACCGGGTCGCGTTCGTCGAGATCAGCCCACACCCGGTGCTGCTGCCGGCGCTCGAGGATCTGCTCATCGGCGGCGCCGGCGGAGCCGCGTTCGCCTCGTTGCAGCGCGGGAAGCCCGAGCGGAGGACCATACTGCGCGCGCTCGCGGCCCTGCACGTCCGCGGCGCGGCGATCGCGTGGCCGGCGGTCTCGCCCGGCGGGCTGGTGGATCTGCCGGCGTACCCGTGGCAGCGGCGGCGCTGCTGGTTCGCCCCCGCGGTCAGCGGCGAGCCGACCCAGACCCCGAGAGGCCGCGGCAGGAGCGAGATGACGCAGACACACAGGAGCGCGATTCGTAGCACCCTCGAGGTCGTCGTGTCGGAGGTGACCGGGCTGCCCGTCGCCGAGATCGCCGGCGACACCGACCTCGTCCGCATGGGCATCGACTCGCTGATGGCCATGCAGATCCGCAATGCGATCCGCGCTCGCCTCGGCGCGACGGTTCCGGCGGTGCTCTTCTTCGAACCCAGCACCACCGTCGCGTCGCTCACGGAGCTCGTCGCCGCCCAGGCCCCGCTCGCAGCAGAGGCGCCGCGGGATCGCGAGCCGGAGATGGAGCGGCCGACGCCCTCCGCGGCCCCGGCGAGCGCGCCCGGAGACGTGGCCCAGGTGATGGCCGAGCAGCTGCGAGTGCTCGCCGAGCTGACGCGCCGCCAACTCGAGACGCTGGAGCGGATCGGTGGCGCGGCGGCGACGCTGTTACCGCTGTCACCGCCGTCACAGTCGACCTCGTCAGGGCCGGTCGTCACGCCGCCGGCCGCGGCGACGCCGGGTGCGTTCGTGCCCTATCGGCCGATCCAGCGGACGACGAGCGCGCCGAACGACGCGGCGGTGCTGACCGAGCTGACGCGCGAGTACTGCGGCCCGACCGCGACCTCGAAGGCGCAGACGCAGGCGGATCGCCGGGTCTTCGCCAACAACCGCAACATCGCCGGGTTCACGCCGACGCTGAAGGAGATGACCTACCAGATCATCGCCGAGCGCGCCGCCGGCGGTCGTATCTGGGACGTCGATGGCAACGCGTACATCGACCTGACGATGAGCTTCGGCGCTTGTCTCTTCGGGCACAATCACCCCACGCTCGCCTCGGCGATCATGTCGCAGATGGAGCGGACCTGGGCGGTGGGGCCGATCTCCGAGGCGGCGGGGGAGGTCGCCCGCCGCCTCTGCGAGCTCACCGGGCACGAGCGCGCGGCGTTCTATAACTCGGGCACCGAGGCGGTGATGGTGGCGCTGCGCCTGGCCCGCGCGGCGACCGGGCGCGCGAAGGTCGTGATCTTCGAGGGATCCTACCACGGCATGGCCGACGGGGTCCTGGCGATCCCGCGGCGCAGCGCGGGCCTCGGCGCGGCCGCACCGATGGCGCCGGGCGTGCCCGAGAGCGCGGTCCACGACACCCTCATCCTCCGCTACGACGACCCCGCGTCGCTCGCGGCGATCGCCGAGCACGCGGACGAGCTGGCCGCCGTGCTCGTCGAGCCGGTCCAGAGCCGCCGCCCCGACCTCCAGCCGCGGGCCTTCCTGCAAGCGCTGCGCGAGGTGACCCGGCGCGCCGGCGTGGCCCTGATCTTCGACGAGGTCGTGACCGGGCTGCGCACGCTGCCCGGCGGGGCGCAGGCGTGGTTCGACGTGCAAGCGGACCTGGCGACCTACGGCAAGGTCCTCGGCGGCGGCATGCCGATCGGCGTGGTCGCCGGGGTCGCGCGGTTCATGGACGGCGTCGACGGCGGGGCGTGGACCTTCGGCGACGACTCGTACCCGGCGCAGACCAACACGTATGTCGCCGGCACGTTCTGCTCACACCCGCTCTCGATGGCCAGCGCACGGGCCCTGCTCGCGACGCTCGGCGACGCGGGGCCAGCCCTCCAGCGCGAGCTCAACGCCCGTACCCGCCGCCTGTGCGCGCGCCTCAACGCCGTGTTCGCCGACGCCGGCCTGCCGATCCACACCGCGAACTTCGGCTCGCTCTTCCGCTTCTTCATGCCCCGGGCCTACGAGCTGCTCTACTACAAGCTGATCGCGCGCGGGATCTACGTGTGGGAGGGCCGCAATTGCTTCCTCTCGACCGCGCACACCGACGACGACCTCGACCGCGTCGTCGCCGTCGTCGCCGAGGCCGCTGAGTGGCTCGCGCACGCGGTCGTCGGCGAGCCGGGCGCGACCACCGGCGTCCAGGAGCTCCCGGCGACGGCCGCCCAGCGGTCGATGTACGCGCGCTTCCGCCGGCCCAACGGCGACCGCGCCTACCATGTCACCGCGGCGATACGGGTGCGCGGCCCGCTGCGGCCCGACCGCTTCGAGGCGACGGTCAGCGAGCTGGTGCGCCGCCACCCGAGCCTGCGGACCTGCTTCCGCAGCGACGGCGACGCGCTCTGGCAGCGCATCCACCCGGTCGGCGCCTTCGAGCTCGTCCACGAGCGGATCGCCGCCGCCGAGGTCGACGCCTTCATCAGGCGCATGAGCGGGCCCTACGAGCTCACGCTCCCCGGCCTCGTCCGCTTCGGCGCCGGCGAGATCGGGGAGGGCGAGTGGGTGCTCGTGATCGACGCCCACCACCTCGTCGTCGACGGGCTCTCGATGGATCTCCTGGTGAACGAGCTCTTCGCGCTCCTCAGCGGCGAGACGCCCGCGGAGCCGGCCGCGACCTACGCGGACTTCGTCGCCTGGGAGCGGTCGTACCTCGCGTCCGAGGGGCTGCGCGAGGACGCGGCGTTCTGGCGCGGGCTCCTCGACCCGCCGCCGCCTCTGCTCGAGTTCCCCGCCGACTTCCCGCGCGAGGATCGGCGCCTCTTCGAGGGGGAGCACGTCCGCCTCCGCCTCGACGCCCCCACGACCCTGCGGAGCTTCGCCCGCGACCGCGGCGTCACGCCGCACGTGCTCCTCTCGGCCGGCTTCCGGGTGTTCGCGTGGGCGATCACCGGCACCGGCGACGTTTGCTTCGGCGGGCCGACCGGCGGTCGCCCCGAGGCCCGCTTCGCCGGGACCGTCGGTCTCTTCATCGGCGCCGTGGTCTACCGCGCGTCGATCGCCGCCGGCCGCACCTTCACCGAGATCCTCCGGGAGGCGCGGACCCAGTCTGCGCAGGTCCTCGCGGCCCAGCACTACCCGTTTGAGCGGCTCGCCGAGCGGATGGGCGCGGGCGCGAGCCTGGCCCCCTTCGAGGTCGGCTTCAGCTACGAGGCGTCGCCAGCGCGGGCGCAGAGCAGCGTCGGCCCGTGGACCCTCGAGTCGATCCCGACGCCGCCGCGGGGCGTGTCGATGGACCTCGTGCTCGAGTGCCTCGACGACGGCGAGGAGTTCGCGCTGCGCTTCGCCTTCAACCCGCGGCGCTTCCGCCGCGAGACGATCGAGCGCTGGGCCGCGGCCTACGGGCAGCTCCTCGCGGCCCTTGTCGACGCCCCGGAGCTCACGCTCGCCGAGGTCTGTGACGGCTTCGCGGGGCAGGGGGATCGGGCCGCTGGATGAGCCTGGACCTCCACGCCCTCGTCCGCCTCGTGGCGCTGAGCGCCGGCTACTGGCTGCTCGATGTGGCCATCCGCCGGGGCGGCGCGGATCGCCTGGTGGCCGCGGCCCGATCGCGTCACCGCCTCTTCGAGCCGCTCGTGTGGGCCGCGGCCCTGGCCGCGCTGGCGGCGATCGGCTGGGAGCATGTCCCGCACTTCGAGGTCGCCCGGGTGCTCACGCTCGGGCTCCTTGCCCTGCTGATCTGGAAGGTCGTTACCGAGGACATCGACCCTGCGACCGGTGACGGCCGCACCGCCGCGCGGCTCGGGCTGATCGCCGCCGGCGTCGGCGCGTGCTTCCGCCCGGCGCTGCTCGTGGTCGGCCTCCTCCTGCTGACGCGGCCCTTCGACGCGTGGCGGCACCACGCGATCTTGCCGCTGCGGGCGGCCCTAGCGACCGCGGCCTACGTCGTCGTCTCCGGACTCGCCGCGGCCTTGCCGGCGGCCGCCCTTCCGTACGCGCCCGACGGCGCGACCCTCGTGTTCCTGGTCGCGACGATCCACGCCTCACACTACGCGAGCGCTGGCCTGGCCAAGCTCCGCCTCGGACGGCGTTGGTACTCCTGGGTCCTCGAGAACCGCATCGACCACATGGCCGCGAACGCCTACGCCTGGGGCTGGGGTCGCCGCTTCGCCTGGCCGATCTGGCACCGCTTCGTCCGCGCCCTCCGCTTCGGGCGCGTGCCGCTGCAGGCCGGGGCGCTCGCGCTCGAGCTGCTCGCGCCGATCGCGCTCCTCGCCCCCGAGGCCGCCGTCGCCGCGTGCATCCTCTGGTCGGCCTTCCACCTCGGGGTGCTCGCGTGCGGCGGGTTCTGGTTCTGGGACTGGCTCGGCGCCGACCTCGTCCTCGCCCTCGCGGTCTTCGCCCTCCCCGGGCCGGTACGCGAAGCGACCTTTGGGTGGCCGGCGGTCGTCGCGTCGGTCGCCTTCATCGCCGTGTTCCCGATGCGCAACCGGCTCTGGGGCCCGACCCTGCTGGCCTGGTGGGAGACGCCCTTCACTCAGCGCTTCCACTGGTTGGTGCACGGCCGCAGCGGCCGCACCTACGAGGTCCACGGCGACTTCATGGGCCCGCACGAGCGGCTCTACGCCAAGATCCACGCGTGCTTCATGGCCCCGGTCCCGCTCATCACCGGCCACCTCGGGACCGTCTGGGACGACGACCACCGCGACGCCGTGCGAGCGGCCGGCGCGGACCCGGACCGGCTGAACGCCGTGCGCGCGCGCCACGGCGTCCAGCCGCGCGACGAACGCCTCGCGGAGAACCACCTCGCCTACCTCCGGCGCTTCTTCGGGGCGCTCAACGCGGGCGCCCGCAAGCACGTGCTGCCTGCGCCGCTGCGCTGGCTCCGAGCCCCCGGGAGTCACCTCTACTACGGCGGCGACCTGCCGGCGTACCGCGGACAGGAGCCGGTCACCGGCGTAACCATGCGCTTTCGCGAGCAGTACTACGACGAGGAGAAGCTGGTGACGATACGCGACGAGGCGGTCCACACCGTCACCGTCGACGCGGCGGCAGCCGACCAGCCGTGCGCGTCGGAGCCGCTCTCGCGGGACGTCGAGATCATGCTCGCCGAGGCGTTCTGGCGCCGCCGCGGCGTCGATTACCAGAGCGCCGAGGGCGTCCGCGAGGGCGCCCGCCTCGAGCAACTGGAGGCCAAGTGAACGCGAGCGACTACTTCCGCGCGCTGCGCTCCCGAGCGGTCACGATCGTCGTCGACGATCCAGCCGACGCCGCGATCTGGTCCGAGCTCGGCGACGTGCGGACGCTCGCCGAGCACGACCTCCTCGCCGAGCACGACCGACCGGCCCTCGTCGTCGCCTCGCGACTCGCCACGACGGGCCAGCTCTACGACGCCTGGGAGGACGCGCCGGGCGAGTTCACGGTCCTCTGGGCGGCCCGCTACGACGCCGGTTCGGCGGCGCAGCGCCACGCCGCGGCGCTCCTGCGCGGGTGCGACGGCCCCGGCGCGCTCGCCCGCCGCGCGGCCCGCTACGACGAGCTCCTCACCAGCAGCGGCTGCGAGGTCCGCACCGCCGCGGGCGCGCTCGCGGTGACCCTCGGCGACGAGCTCGAGATCGCCAACATGAGCGACGAGATCCGTCCGCGGTGGTTGCAGGCGACGACGGAGTTCCTCGAGGCTTCGATCGTCAACCTCGAGCGCGACGGCTCGAGCTTCATCACCCGCGGCGTCTTCGCCTTCGACGGGCTCGCCTGGCTGGTCAACACCGCCGACGCGCGGGCGACCCATGGCGACGCCCTGGACCGGCTGATGCGGGCCGCCGCGAGCGGTCGAACCAACCTCCTCGAGGTCGCCGACAACAGGGTCGTCCGCGCGATCGTCGGCGGGGTCGACACGACCGCCACGCTGGCCGCGCTCTTCGCCGACGACGCGCGAGGCCCCTCGGTCCTCGAGCTCGGGTTCGGCTGCGCCGCGCTCGCGCCCGCGTGGACGCTCGACTCCCCCCTGCACAAGTGCAGCGCCGGCGCGTTCCTCGGGATCGGGACTGGCCACCGCGGCCCCCACGTCGACTTCGTGGCGGTCGACGCCGACGTCCGATTCACCGCCCACGCCCCTGCCTGACATCGACGCCCATGCAGCGAGTCCGGACCCCTCTCGACACCACGCGCGCGCCGCCCGGCCTGCCCTACATCGTCGTCAACGAGGCGGCGGAGCGCTTCAGCTTCGCCGGCATGAAGTCGATCCTGGTCGTCTTCATGACCACGCACCTGCTCGACAGCGCAGGTGCGTCTGCGCCCATGACGGGCGCGGAGGCCAAGGGCTGGTTCCACGCGTTCGCCAGCGCCGTCTACTTCTTCCCGCTCCTCGGCAGCGCGCTCGCCGACGCGCTCCTCGGCAAGTACCGGACGATCTACTGGTTCTCGATCGTCTACTGCCTCGGGCACCTCGCCCTCGCCCTCGACGGGACCCGCGCCGGCCTCTGGATCGGCCTCTCGCTGATCGCCGTCGGCTCCGGCGGGATCAAGCCCTGCGTCTCGGCCCACCTCGGCGATCAGTTCGGCCGCCGCAACGCCCACCTCCTCGAGCGGGCGTTCACGTGGTTCTACTTCGCGATCAACATCGGCACCGTCGCGTCGATCGTGCTGACGCCGTGGTTGCTGGACGCGTACGGCCCGCACGTCGCGTTCGGCGTCCCGGGCCTCTTCATGCTCCTCGCCACCGCGGTCTTCCGCGGCGGGCGCGACGTCTTCGTCCACGTCCCGGCGGGCGGCGCCGCCCTCCTCCGCCAGACGTTCAGCCGCGCCAGCCTGGCCAGCGTCGGCTCGCTGGTCGCCCTCTACGGGTACGTCGCCGTCTTCTGGTCGCTCTTCGCCCAGACCGGCTCAGCCTGGGTCCTCCAGGCCGAGCAGATGGACCGCGTGGTCTTCGGGGTCGAGCTCCTGCCGGCGCAGGTCCTCGCCGCGCAGCCGCTCGCCACGCTAGCGCTCCTCCCCCTCGCCACCTACGCCCTCTACCCGGCGATCGCGCGGGTCGTCGCGCCGACGCCCGAGCGCCGGATCGGGATCGGCATGGCCGTGATAGCCGGGGTGTTCGTGCTGCTGGCGTGGATCGAGGCCCAGATCGCCGGCGGGGCGCACCCCTCGATCCTCTGGCACGTCCTCGGCTACCTCCTGATCGCGCTCGCCGAGGTCCTGGTCGCGGTCACCTGCATCGAGCTCTCCTACCGCCGCGCGCCGCCGGCCATGAAGTCGCTGGTCATGGCCCTCTTCGCGTTCAGCGTGTCGCTCGGCAACCTCTTCACCAGCGCCGTCAACCTCTTCGTCGTCGACGCCGAGGGCGCCAGCCTCCTGAGGGGCCCGGACTACTTCCTCTTCTTCGCCGGCCTGATGACGGCGACGCTCCTGCTCTACATCCCCTTCGCGCGCTGGTTCGCCGGACTTCCGGCCCCGGCGCAGCCCACCGACGGCGCCCTGGAGGCCCCATGCTCGACCCCGAGATCCTGAGAAGCGAGAAGCTCCACTACTGGCAAAACGGCTACGTCGTCGTGCGCCAGGTGTTCACCGCCGCCGAGATGGCCGTCGTCCGCCGCAAGATCGCCGAGATCGCCGCGATGAACGCCCGGGTCGACCACCTGCGGGCGTTACAGGCGCAGGGCGAGCACCCCTCGTTCGAGACGATCTTCGTGTGGAACGACGTCGTCGGCGACGACCTCTTCGCCAAGGTCGGCCGCTCCGACAAGCTCCTGGACCGCCTCTCGTACTACTACGACGACGACGTCTACGACTACCACAACAAGATCGTGCTCAAGTACCCCGGCGTCGTCGGCTTCCGGCCGCACCAGGACTACGCGTACTGGCAGGGCTACGGCTGCCGCTTCCCCGAGGCCCACGCGGTCTTCGTCGCCCTCGACGAGGCGACCTGCGGCAACGGCTGCCTGCGCTTGGTGCCCCGCTCGCACCTCCTCGGCGTCCTGCCGCACGGCGAGTGGAGCGGCCGCGGCAGCGACAACGGCGTCCTCCCGGACGTCATGCAGGGCCTCCTCGCCGCGGGCTACGAGTTTGAGCCGATCGAGGCCCGCCCCGGCGACATCGTCCTCTTCCACGGCAACACGATCCACGGCTCCGACGACAACGACTCCGACCGGTCCCGGCTGGCGATGATCGTGACGATGAACACCCGGCGAAACAGCCCCGATCCGACGAAGAATCGGCCTGGTCACCCGTACTGGTCGCACCAGGCGCGGATCACCGCGCCGATCACCGAAGCCGACCTGGCGCTCCCGCTGCCTCGGTTCGACATGCGCTGCGAGCCCGCGCCGCCGCGATAGTACCGGCCGAGCTGCGGTGAGATCCCTCCGATGTTCAATCGCCCCCTCACGGACCGCCCGTCCCGCTCTTCACGCCGCGCGCCAATCGCTCTTGACGCGCGTCGCACGTCGGCGAGATACCAGGCGACGAGTCGATAATGATCACTGACGACCTACGGATCGATCTGCGCGCCGACGGCGGCGTCGCGCGGGCGCAGGCGATGTTCGCCGAACATGGAATGTTCATCGCCCAAGGTCTGCTGCCCGTAGCCCTCCTGGATGACATCCGCCGCGAGATCCGCCGCCTGATCGAGCTCGGTTGGTCGATCGCGGGCGGCCCGCGACCGCCCGCCGGGGGCTTCGACAGCGGGTTCGCGGCCCTCTCTGCCGCGGATCCCAACGCCAGTGAGGCCATCTTCGGCGCTTGCCGGCGGCTCGCGTCGGTCCACCGCCTCTCGGTCGAGTCCGCGCTCCTTGAGCTCTCCGCCCGCCTGATGGACACCGACATGGTCATGGTGCCGCCCTACAAGCCGGTCCGCATCGACTACGGCCCGCGGGCGGACGCGCTGCTGCCCTGGCATCAGGACTACCCATACGCCCAGGACTCGCCCGACGGCGTCGTCTACTGGATCCCGCTCGCCGACGTCGACGAGCAGAACGGCTGCCTGCGGGCGATCCCCGGCAGCCACGCCGACGGAGTCCACCCGGTCGAGATGATCCCCCCGCTAGCCGACGCCGCGCCGATCAAGGGGCTGCGCCTCACCGCCAGCGACTACCTGGCCTGCGAGCGCCGCCCGCAGCTCTCGCTGCCGATGCGGGTCGGCGAGGTGCTGGTGCTCAGCGCCCTCCTCCTCCACCGCAGCCAGCCCAACACGAGCGGCGCGGTGCGCTGGACCGTGCAGGTGCGTCACGGCAACTTCGCCCACCCGACCGCCGTCGCCAAGGGCTGGCCGCGCGGCCATTACGAGGGCCACTGGTTCGACGAGACCCACCCCGAGCACGTGCACCCGGGAGAGGAGCCCTGATGAAAGAGCTATCCGCCGAAGCCAACACGCACCGCGCCTACGTCGGGCCGATGGCCGAGTACGACGTCGGCGCCGCCCACCAGTTCCACCTGTTGACCACGGTGCTCGGGCTGCGCGAGTACCACAACCTCCTGGAGATCGGCTGCGGGTCGCTGCGAGCCGGGCGTTTGCTGATCACCTGGCTGATGCCCGATCGCTACTGCGGGCTCGAGCCCAACCGCTGGCTCATCGAGGCCGGGCTCGACAAGGAGATCGGCCGCGACCTCGTGGCCCGCCGCCGCCCGGTGTTCCGCCACGACGACGACTTCGGCCTGCAGCGCTTCGGCCGGCGCTTCGACTACGTCATCGCCCAGTCGATCTTCTCGCACACGTCGCTTGCCCAGATGCGCGCCTGCCTGCTGGAGGCCCGCGCCGTGCTCGCCCCGCAGGGCGTGTTCGCGGCCAGCTTCGTCGAGGGCGAGGACGACTACACCGGCGATCGCTGGGTCTACCCGGAGAGCGTGGCGTTCACGCTGACGACCGTGACCCGCGTCGCGGGCGCGGCCGGGCTCGCCTGCACCCCGATCGACTGGGGCAACCAGAACGGGCAGCGGTGGGTCGTGTTCCACCACCCCGAACACCGCCCCGACGTCGATCTCGACGACGAGAGCGCGCGACGGGCCGCGGTCGCGGTCGCCCGCGAGCGGGCGGCCTCGTACCGCCGCGTGGGCGTCTCGCCGGCCGACTACGCGCGCCTCATCGAGCGCCTCGCGGCGATCGCCGACCACCCCGCGGTCCAGCGGGCGATGGCCGACGACCCCGCGCTGCGCGCCGCGGTCCACGGGCCCGACGCGGAGTGAGCGACGCGCGGCCGTCGAGGATCGCCTCTTGCGCTGCGCCGGGCTTGCGCCGGCGACCCGTGGGTCCTATCGTCGCGATCGCGGCATGGCGGACGAACCGGCACCATCAGCGCGGGAGGCGTCGGCGCGCGCCGTCGTGCGCCGCCATGTACTCTGGACGCACGCGCCGCGCCGATCCCGGGTACCCAAAGTGCATCGTCGGCAGCTACGTCGAGGACTGGCGCTTCTTTGACTGAGTCCGCCCATGACGCCCCCTGATCGGCCCTTCGTCCCGCCTGATCTCGACGCGACCCGCTGGTCGGAGATCGAGCCGCTCTACGCGGCCTTGCTCGCGCGGCCGCTGGCGACGGCCGCGGCGGTCGAGGCGCTCCTGCGCGATCGCAGCGAGCTCGACGCGGCCGTCCACGAGGCCGGAGCCGAGCTGATGATAGCGACGACGAGGCGGGTCGACGACGCGGCAGCGCAGGCGGCCTACCTCGCGTTCGTCGAGTCGGTCGAGCCGCGCTGGCGCAGCGCTGGCTCTGCCCTGGATCGCCGGATCATCGAGAGCCCGCTCTTCGACGCGCTGGACGACGCGAGGTACGCGGTGCTGGGCCGCGACCTCCGCGGCGACGTCGCCCTCTTCCGCGAGGAGAACCTGCCGCTCGCGGCGGAGCTCGCCGCGCTCGACCAGGAGTATGGGCAGATCTGGGGGGCCATGACGGTCGACCTCTTCGGCGAGGAGCGGACGCTGGCCGCGGCGACGGCCCTGCTCGAGGAGCCGGACCGCGACCAGAGGGTCGCCGCGTGGCAGGCGGTGCACAAGCGCCGCGACCGCGACCGCGACCGCCTTGACGCGATCTTCGACCGCATGGTCGCGCTCCGCCACCGCACCGCGCTCCAGGCGGGCTTCGCCGATTTTCGCGAGTTCCAGCACCGCCGCTTGCGGCGCTTCGACTACGGGCCGGACGAGTGCCTGCGCTTCCACGACGGCGTCGCCGAGTTCGTCGTCCCTCTCCTGCGTCAGGTCCACGCCGCGCGCGCGCGCGCGCTCGGGGTCGCGCCGCTGCGCCCGTGGGACCTCGCCGTCGACGTCCGCGGTCGACCGCCGCTGCGCCCCTTCGCCGCGCCCTCGGAGCTGGAGGAGCGGACCTCGCGGATGCTCCACCGGCTGCGCGCCGACTTCGGCGCGATGTTTGACGGGCTCCGCGAGGACGGGTGCCTCGACCTCGACGCCCGCAAGCAGAAGGCGCCCGGCGGCTACCAGCTGCAGCGGGAGCGCAGCGGTCGGCCCTTCATCTTCATGAACGCGACCGGGGTCCACCGCGACGTCGTCGCGATGGTCCACGAGGCCGGCCACGCCATCCACGCGCTGCTCTGCCGCAGGGAGCCGCTCCTCCACTACCGCACGGCGCCGATGGAGTTCGCCGAGGTCGCGTCGATAGGCATGGAGCTCTTGACCCTCCCGTACCTCGACGAGTTCTACGGGCCCGCGGAGCGCGTACGGGCGCGTCGCGCGTACCTCGAGGACCTGCTCGCGCGCCTGGCCTGGACCGCCCAGGTCGACGCGTTCCAGCACTGGATCTACACCCACCCGGAGCACGACCGGGCGGCCCGCGGCGAGGCGTGGATCCGGCTCACCGAGCGCTTCGGCCCTGGAGCGTGCTGGGACGGCCTCGAGACGCATCTGGCCGGCGAGTGGCAGCGTCAGCTCCACTTATACAGCGCGCCGTTCTACTACATCGAGTACGGCATCGCCCAGCTCGGCGCCCTCCAGCTCTGGCGGAGGGCGCGTCGCGGCCTCCCCGAGGCGCTCGACGGCTACGTCCAGGCGCTCGCGCTCGGCGGCTCGCGGCCCCTCCCCGAGCTCTACCGAGCGGCGGGGCTACGCTTCGATTTCGGCGTCGCCATGATCCGCGACCTGATGGAGGAGGTCGCCCGGGAGGCCGAGACGGCCGCAATTAATGCTTAGATCCGACTCGCCAACCGGCTCGCGCAGGCGGGCGAGGCGGTGTGGATCCCGGAGCTGACCGCCCATGCCTCACGCCCGCACCACCGCTACCCGCCGCCCGGCTGCCGTGCTCGCCTCTTGCCGCCCCGTACGCTGCGAGATCCGCGGCTGGCCGCTGCGGCGGTCGAAGATCACAAGCCACCCCGAGTCTAGCCCCAGCCCCGCCAGGTAGCGATCGAGCTGCACCAAGCCCTCTGCCAGCGGATCCGCCTCGCCGTCCCTCCACACCTTCAGCTCGATCGCGAGCCTGTCCTCCCGATATGTCAGCAGCAGATCCATACGCCCCGAGCCGATCGCATACTCCCGCTCGACGATCCCTCCGCCATTCGCGACGCGGTGCAAAAACGCCATCAACACCAGATGCGGCGCGACCTCATGATAAGGCGATGATCCCAGCAGAGGCTCCCCGTGTTGCCGCCAAAACACCAAAAACGCCTCGAGCAAGCGTTCGGCGTCGAGGTGGCCCTCGGCGGTGAGCCACGTCGCCGGGATCTGCGGCAGCGACGCGCTCGGCACCGAGATAAGGGAGCGCGGGATCACCTCTCGATAGATCGGATTTGCGACCACCAGCCCGCCCAACGAAGACCGCCGCACCAGCCCCAGATCCAGCACATAACGCAGATCATCCTCCGGCACCGCCGGCAGCGCCTCCCCCGCGAGGATCGGCTCGATGATCCGGCGCACCCGCGTCTCCCGCAGCCGCTCGGCGAGGCTATCCAGGTGTGTATCTTGGCGGCGGATCAGCTCCTCTTTCGCCGCCTCCAGGACTTCTGGCGTAATCGGCTCTGCACGATCCACCACCAACTCCTCGACCGCCTCTTTCGCCAGCGCATTCACCAACCACGGTTGCCCCTGCGTGAGCTCAAACGCCCGCGCGCAAGCCTCTGGCGTGAAGATCTGGCCGGTATCCGCGCTATGCTGTGCATACAGCTCTGTCACCTCCGCGGCGTTGAAGTCACGCATCGTCAGCGATCGAACTTTAATATTAAAAGGACTCGCGCTACCGAGGCGAGCCCCCGCGCGATCCGCCTCAGAGCCCGGCGCCGCGGCCTTGTAGTCACGCACGTCCCGCAGGCCGACAAGCGCGAGAGACCAAGGGAACCCCGCGGGGCGCTCGGCATACCCGTCGCGGATCTGGCGCAGCATCGAGATCAGGACGTCGCCTGAGAGCGCGTCGATCTCGTCGAGAAACACCACAAGGGGGCGCGGGCACGCGCGTGACCAGGCCTGAAGCGCCGCGCCGATCCGGGAGCCCGCGGGGGCCTCGGGCCAAGGAGGAGGCTGGAGCTCCGCGGGCAGGCGCCAACCGGCGGCGCGGCGCCACACGTCGAGGATCGCCAGCTCCGCCGCCCCCGTGTCCTCCGGAAAACCGGCCCCGACCTCCATCGACAGCAGCACCGCCGCGTAGCGCCCCTCCGCCGTCAGCTCGCGGCCAAACGCGAGCAGCGAGGTCGTCTTGCCCACCTGCCGCGGCGCATGCACGACGAAGTATGCCTTCTGGTCGACCAGGCCGCGCACGCCAGGCATCCGCCGGCCCACCGGCAACATGTAGTGATCCTCGGGGGCGCAGGGCCCGGCGGTGTTGAACCAGCGCGACATCGCGGCGAACATCGGCCAGCGGGCCCCACAGGTCAAGGCACCTCAGTGACTTGCGCAATCCGCGCCACCACGTCGCCGCTCGGCGCGCTCGTCAGCCCACACGCTCGACGATCTCCGCCCAAGTCCCATCGCTCTCCCAGCGCTGAAACCACCGCCAACAGGTCGTCGACCGCCCGAACTCTGCCGGGATCCGTTGCCAGGCCGCGTGGTTGTGGATCCGCCAGCGGATCCCATCGATGACGCCACGCAGCAGCGGCTGCCCGCGTGGTCCGGCGCACGCCAGCACCAGCGGAGCGACCTTCGCCCATTGTGTGTTGGTTAGCGGGCGAAAAGGCGGCTTGAGGGGCGGCACCGGCATCATCGGCTGCGCGGCCTCGGTGATCCGGCTCGCGGTGTGGTCGAGCGCCTCGCGGACCACCCGGTCGGACAGGTGCGCGTAGCGCTGCGTCGTCGAGAGCTGGCGGTGGCCGAGCATCTTGCCGATCACCGCCAGCGGCACCCCTCCCATCAGCGCGTCGCTGGCGAAGGAGTGGCGCAGATCATGGATCCGCACGTCAGGGATCCCCGCGAGCGCCCGGATCCGCTCCCACGTACAGCTCAGGCTCTTTAAGGGCAGGCCACGACTCGAGCGGATCACGTAGCCGTCGCGCGGCTCCCCCGAGAACGCGTGGATCTCCCGCAGCAGCCCCGCCACCTGCGAGCTCACGGGCACGGAGCGTTGGCCCGTCTTGGTGTCCGGCAAATTGAGCACCGCGTGCTGCCAGTCGACCATCGGCCAGGTGAGCCCTTGGATCTCGCCGCGACGCAGCCCTGTGAGCGCCAGCAGCTTGATCGCGAAGAACGACATCGGCGCGACGTACCCGAGCGAAGCCACGGGCAGTTGCACCCCGCGCGTGAGCACCTCCTCCACCGCTCTTCGCTCCTCTGGGGTCAAGAAGCGCTCGACCCTGCGGGTCCGGAAGCGCCGCACGCCGGTCGTCGGGTTTCGGAGCTCCGCCAGCTCCCAATCCTTAATGATCCGGCTGTACAGGCTACCCAGCACGCACAGCGTGTAGTTCGCCGCCGCCGGGCGCGACTGCAGGCCCGCGTGCAGCCGCTGCACGTCCGCCCGCGTGACCTCGCGGAAGTCGTGGTCGCCGAGCACTGGCAGAATATGGTCCCGCAGGCATTGGCTGTAATTCGCGGCGCTTCGGGGTTTTAGATAGACCTCGACATACTCCTCGAGGAAGCGCTCGCTCAGCGCCTTGATCGTCACGCGCGGCGCGCTCCGTGCCGTGGATCGAGCCCGCGTCGGGCGCTCGACATCACCGGAATCTGACACCAACCTAGCACTGCGCGCGGCCGCCGGAGGCGCAACGAAACCGCCACTAGACCCACGAGAACGCGCTTCCACGGGCGTTTCTGACGACGCGCGCGAGCGTCCGATCCGGCCGGCCGGCTGCGCCTCGGGGGCCTCGGGGAGCTGCCCGCCGCCGAGCACGATCGCCGCCCGTCGCCGCGCCTCTTCGACCGTCACTTCGTCCTCAAAGGAGCCGATTCGCACCCGTTGATCGCGGCCATCGACGCGCATACGCACGAGGAACACCTTCTTGCCGCTCGGCAGGACCCGCACCACGAAGCCCGAGAGCCCCGAGCAGGTCATTTCGTACATTTTCGCGCGAGGTCTCGCCGCTCGAACGCGCGCGTTCGTGATCGTCGCCATGCCCGCTCTCCTATCCCATCGGCCAGGTCAAAATCGATACAAAAATCGATACAAAATCGATACAAAATCGCGCCGCGTTCCACTAGCCGCCCCGTATAATATCGCGCAGGGGGGTCTAGCGGGCGGTTTTAGGATGTATTGTTCTCAGTCGTGAAGTGGAAATTGTTGCTGTTCCCCTCGTTGCCGAACCCTTGCCCGTCGACCGGGAAGAAGTTGTTGTTGGAGTATGAGTACACGCCCGGCATGATCTCTTGCAGCGTCAGCGTGATCGGCACCGCGATGTTGACGTCCTTGACGTTGTTATACCACTCATTAAAGCGCGCCGCGTCGGTCAGCATCTTCGGGTTGCCCACTTGATTGAACACCGGCTTGCCGTCTGGTCCTAGATCCGCCTTGACCAGCCCTGGCACCACCCCGCAGCAGTAGCTCTGCATATCGGGGTGAGCGATCTTGAAGTCGCGGATCGTCGCCTTTAGGGTGCTCCCACACTCTGGCGGATCGACCCCAGTGTCGCCCCCAGTCGTGGTCGGATCAGTGTCGCTATCGCTGTCAGAGTCGGCGGTCGTCGCGGAGTCTGTGGCGCTGTCAGTGCCAGTGTCAGTGTCACTATCACTCATCACCCCGGTCGAGGGCTCGCCGCTGGTCGTGCCGGGGTCGGTCGTGGTCCCCGAGTCTGAGGTCGAGGCGCTCGTCGATCCCGAGCTCGTCGTCGAGGCGCTCGTCGACCCGCCCGTCGCGCTCTCGCTCTCGCTGCCGCCGCCCGCCGTCGTCGTCCCGGTCGCCGAGTTACCGCTCGTCGACGTCGTGGCGCCCTCGCTCGCCGTCCCGCTCTCGCTGTCCCCTGTCGTCGCCGACTCGCCCGCCGACTCGCCGCCGCCGCCGTTACAGCCGCCCAGCAAGAAGATCCCAAGACACACACCACCCGCCGCCCGAATAAGCTTCGTCATCATCGGCGATCCTAACGGATCAACGGAGGATGACAACGCGCCATCTCGAGCGTGCTGCGCCGCCTCTGCGCGTCACGCTCACTTCGGCGCGAACGGATCCTTGAGCTCACCGTCGACCCCACGGCGGCCGCTCTTGGGGGCAGCACCGGGCGCGCTCCCAGGGTCCGTTCGCGGGGCCGGGCTCCTTCGCCGCGACGGGCGCTTCGCTGCGGCGGAGCGCGGCCCCAGCGCCTCCGCCTCCGCCTCCACAGGCTCGGCGGCCGCCTCGACCAGCGCCTCTGCGGCGGACTCTGCGGGCGCCTCCTCGGGCGCGCCCACAGAGGCCACCTCGACCACGGAGGCCGACGCAGGGCTCGCCGCGCCCATCGTCGCGCGACCGCTCGGCGCTGCTCCGCTCGCTGGCGCTGATCTCGCGGCCCCCCAGAGCGCCCACACCGCCGCGCTCCCCCCCGCGAGCGCCACCGTGAGCCCCACGCCCAGCCAGAGGCGGCGCCTCGTCGGCCTCGGCGCCGCCCGCTGCGACGCGCTCGCGGGATCCTCCGAGCCGCCAGGAGAGGTCTCGACCGCGCTGATCGGCGGCGTCATCGTCGTCGACGCGTCGAGCGTCGGGAACGCCATCGGCTCTCCTGCGACCGCCGCGGCGATCGCCGCCCGCTGCTGCGCGAGCGGCTCCGCGAACAGCTCGCTCATCACCCGCCCGAGCGACACCGAGGAGAGCCCGAGCCGCCGCTCCCGCGCGAACTCCTCCAGCTCCTCGCGCAGCTCTTGGGCGGTCGCGTAGCGCTGCTCGCGATCGCGGGCGAGCGCTCGCATGATGATCGCCTCGAGCGCCGGCGAGAAATTCGGCAAGATCGAGCTCGGCGGCGGCGCGTCCTCGCTGGCGATCCGCTGCGCGAGCGCCAGATCGTTCTCGCCGACGAAGAGGCGCCGACAGCACGCCAGCTCCCACAAGATCACCCCGAGCGAGAACACGTCGCTGCGCCGATCGAGCTTCTCACCGCGACATTGCTCTGGGGACATGTACGGGATCTTGCCCTTCAGCACCCCCGTCGAGGTCGTATCGCCGCTCGACGAGACCCGCGCGATCCCGAAGTCGACCAGCTTCACGCCGCCGTCGTAGGTCACCATGATGTTCGAGGGCGACACGTCCCGGTGGACGATCCCCAGGTGTCTCCCGGCGCTGTCCTCGCGCTCGTGCGCGTAGTGCAGCGCCGCCGCCGTGCCGATGATGATCTGCAGGATGTGCTCCAACGTCAGCCACGACTCGCGCGCACGCACCGCCCGGACGATCCGCCGAAGATCCTGCCCGAGCACGTACTCCATCGCGAAGAAGAGCACCCCGTCGTCCTCGCCCACGTCGTAGACCTGCGCGATGTTCGGGTGCTGCAGCGTCGCCGCCAGCCGCGCCTCCCGCAGGAACATCCGCACGAAGTCCTGATCGGCCGCGAACGCCGGGATGATCCGCTTGAGCACCACGACCTTCTCGAAGCCGTAGATCGCCTGCGCGCGCGCGACGAACAGCTCCGCCATGCCGCCCGCCGCTAACCTCGAGATCAGCTCGTACTTGCCGAGGCGCGGCCGCTCCCTCACCGTGCTCCTGCGGATCACCGCCGGCGATCATGCCACTGTTCCCGGGCCGCCGATCAACGCGCCTTAACGCGCAGCCGCAGCCGCAGCCGCTTCACCGCGCTCACCAGCACCAGCAGCAGGATCCCCGCGGCGATCCCCACCCCCGCCTCTAGCAGCGTCGGCAGCAGCCAGCCGAGCGGCCCCCCGCCGAGGCGCTGACCGAGCGCGTGGATCGGCCCGATCCCGTGGCTCAGGATCCCGCCGCCGACCATAAACATCGCCGCCGTGCCGACGATCGACAGCATCTTCATCAGCGCCGGGGCGCCGCGCACGATCAGCGCCCCGAGCGCCCGCGGCGCCTCGCTCTGCCGTCGGCTCAGCGCCAGGCCCACGTCATCCAGCTTCACGATCGCCGCGACCAGCCCGTACACGCCGATCGTCATCAACACCGCGATCGTCACCAGCACCGCGACCTGCTCGCCGAAGGTGCGATCGGCGATCGTGCCGAGCGAGATCACGATGATCTCCGCCGACAGCACGATGTCCGTGCGGATCGCCCCGCGGATCTTCTCCTGCTCGAACGCGACCATATCGACCGTCGGATCCGCCGCCGCCGCCCGCCGCGCGCTCGCCTCTGCGGCCAGCGCGTGGCGATGCAGCGCCTTGTGGGCGATCTTCTCGACCCCTTCGAAGCACAAGAAGGCCCCGCCGACCATCAGCAGCGGCGTCACCAGCCACGGCGCGAACAAGCTGATCGCCAGCGCCGACGGCACCAAGAACACCTTGTTCTTCGCCGATCCCCTTGGCCACCGCCCACACCACCGGCAGCTCGCGCTCCGCCGCCACCCCGCTCACCTGCTCGGCGTTCAGCGCCAGGTCGTCGCCCAGCACCCCCGCCGTCTTCTGGGTGGCGACCTTCGTCATCGCCGCGACGTCATCGAGGAGCGCGGCGATATCATCGAGGAGCGCGAACAGGCTCGTTCCGGCCATGGGGGCCGAAACCTACCAGATCGGCCCGCCCGCCCGCGCGCCACCCTCGCCGGCGCCGCGATCGCGCGCCCACGCTCACTCCGCGCGCTCATCGAAGCGCGGCACGGGCCGGTGGCAGTACGGCTGCTTGCCCGTGCGCGCGTAGTAGTCCTGGTGGTAGCCCTCCGCCGGCCAGAAGCTCGCCGCCTCGTGGATCGTCGTCGCCACCGCGTAGCCGTTCGCCTTCAGCGCGGCGATCAGCCCCTCCACCACGCGCCGCTCCTCGGGGCCCTGGACGAACACCGCCGAGCGGTACTGATCGCCGATGTCGGGCCCTTGGCGGTCCACCTCCGTCGGATCGTGGATCTCAAAGAAGCGCCGCGCGACCGCCTCGTAGCTGATCTGCGCCGGATCGAAGCGCACCCGCACCGTCTCGGCGTGCCCCGTCGCGCCGCTCGACACCGCCTCATACGACGGCGCGTCCATCTCCCCGCCCATGTAGCCCGAGTCGACGTCGATCACCCCGGGCAGCGCCTCTAAAAAATGCTCTACGCCCCAGAAGCAGCCGCCCGCGAAGTAGCCCAGCGCGATCTGCCCTGAAGGTCGCGTCGCCGGCGCGGGCGCGGCCGCGCCCGCGAGCTCCGGCTCCGGCGCCGTCCGTCGCTGCGCCTGCTCAGCGCTCCCACAGCCGCAGATCAAGGCGCCCATCGCCGCCGCAAGCAGGTCTCGTCGAAGCATGCCGCCACCATGGCCCAGGATCGCGGCGCGCGCCAGCGCCGGGCGATCTGCGCGGCGATCAGCCCGCGTCAAGCGCCGCCGACGATGATGCTGTCGAAGCTCTGCTCCGGCAGCGCTAGCACCTCGATCTCATCACCGGCGTGCCACAGCCGCGCCACCGCCGGGAACATGGTGTCGACCCCGCGGTGCGTGACCCCATCGATCGTGAATTCGTAGTTGACCTCGAACCACTCGTACGAGGTCTTCTGAACCTGGAGGATCCGCCCGGTCGCTGGGATCCCGCGCTCAAAGAAGGGCCGCGCCCGCGCCCTGCGTGACGCGTGCCAGATCCAATAGACCAGCGGTATGATCCCGAAGCTCACGAGCCCGACGAGCACCGCGAGCGCTCGCTGCCTGCTCGACAGCGGCTGGCTCGGCCGATGCGTGCTGTACAGCATGTTCATCGGGCTGATCACCACCCGATCGAAGCGCGCCTGCACCTCGCCCTCGATCGCCCGCGGTCCGGGGGCCAACGCCGCGGCGCGCGGCCGCACCAGCGCGGCGGGCCGCGGCGCCTCCGTCGCGCCGATCGCCGGGGCCAGCAGCGCCTCCCTCACCTCGCGCGCCGACTGGTAGCGCGCCGACGCCGACGCCGCGAGCAGCCGCGCCAGCGCGCCGCGCAGCGCCGGGCCGCCGGGTAGATCCGCCGGCACCGCGATCACGCCGTCCGGCGTCGCGAACTCCGCCGGCCCACGCCCCGTGATCACGTGCAGCAGCGTCGCCCCGAGCGCGTAGAGATCGCTGGCCGGGCTGGCCTGGCCCATGTACTGCTCGAACGGCATGTAGCCGAAGGTGCCGACCACCGTCGAGCCGCCCTCCGCGGCCGCGCGGAACACCGTGCGCACGGCGCCGAAGTCGACCAGCACCGGCGCGCCGTCGGGCCGCAGGATCACGTTGGCCGGCTTGATGTCGCGGTGCAGCACCGGCGGCGAGCGGGCGTGCAAGTACTCGAGGATGTCGAGCAGCCCGAGCACCAGCCGCAGCAGCGCGGACGGGTCGAGGCCGACGCGCTCCGCGATTCGCTGCTCCAGCGACGCGCCCGCGACGTACTCCATCACCAAGTACACGATCATCACACCGTCCGCGGACTCATGCAGGTGATCGAAGATCTCCGGGATCCCGTGGTGCCGCAGCGACCGCAGCGCCGCCGCCTCGCGCTCGAACAGCTCGAACGCCTTCCAGCCGCCCTCTCCTTCGGCGTGGAGCTGCTTGAGCGCGACCTCGCGATCGCCCGCGGCCGTGTCGACCGCCAAGTACGTGCGCCCGAACGACCCGCGCCCGAGCGCCCTCTCCACGCGATATCGCCCCGCCACCAGGTCCCCGGGCGAGAGGGCGCGAATCGAGCGCGATGGGGGCGGTGCGAGGCCGTCGACGGGCACAGCCGAGCCTATCACTATCGGCGGCCGCGGCGGCGATCCCCGCGGCGCCTGGCCTCGCGTTGTCACGGCGCGGCGCGTATGGTCGCGTGGTGATCGACGTCGCCCAACTGCGCTACTTCCGCGAGATCGCGCGGCTCGGCAGCATGAGCGCCGCCGCGCGGGCGCTCAAGGTCCGCCAGCCGACGCTGAGCGTCGCGATGCGCCAGCTCGAGGAGTCGCTCCATACGACGCTGCTGCTCCGCCACCGCGACGGGGTCAGCCTGACCGCCGCCGGCGTCGAGCTGCTGCGCCACGCCGAGGAGCTCTTCGCCGGGCTCGACCGGGCGGTGGCGGCGATCGCCGGGCTCGAGCGCGATCTGGTCGGCACCTACGTGCTCGGCTGCCACGAGTCGCTCGGCGCCTACTTCCTGCCGCGCCTGTTGCCGGGCTTCCTGCGCGAGGCCCCCGAGATCGTGCTGACGCTGCACAGCGCGAGCAGCAGCGAGGTGCTGCGAGCGGTCGTCGAGCGTGAGATCCCGTTCGGGGTGGTCGTCAACCCCGCGTCGCACCCGGACCTGGTGATCCTCCGGCTCTTCCGCGACGCGGTCGACCTCTTCGTCGTCGCCGACGCCGACGCGCCGACGCCCGCTGGGGCGGCGTTCTACGGCCCCGAGGGCTGCTTCACCGACGATCTCGCGGTCGCGGCGGCGCTGCTGCGCGACCGGCCGCTGATGTTCGCCGGGCGGGTGCAGGAGTGCGCCTGGCTGATGGACCAGCTCGCCGAGCGCGGCCTGGTGCCGCGGCGGCTCCTCTCGTGCGGCGACTTCGAGCTCGTCAAGTCGCTCGCGCTCGCCGGCGTCGGCCCGGCGATCCTGCCCCGCCGGATCGCCGCCTACGGCCACGAAGGTCGGCTGCGCCGGCTACACCCCGGGCTGCCGATCCACCCCGACCAGATCTCGCTGATCTACCGCGCGGACCTGCCGAAGACCCGCGCCGCGGTGTTCTTAAAAGACGCGCTGGTCCGCTGCGGGCAGCAGATGCCGGACGTCGGCGTGGCTTGAGCCGCGGGGCTACCTGCCATAGCGATCTACCCCGGGTTATCCTTCCAGTCGATGATCGTCTCCCGCTCCGCGTCGCCCCCTGGCCGCTCGACCGCCGCTGCCTCGCTGCTCCTCGCGCTCCTCTGGGGCTGCCGCGGCGGCGGCATGGCGCTGATCAATGAAGACAAGCTGATCGAGGCCGACCTCTTCTCGCCGCGGCCGGAGATCCTCTCCGCAGGCTACGGCTTTGAGGGGATCATCGGGGTCGACGGCGGCGAGGCCGAGGTCCGGGCGGCCGGCGGCGCCTGGCAGCGCCTCACCTGCGCCAGGCGGGGCCGCGCCGCCGCGGCGGGCCCAGACCTCGTCGATCGAGCGCAACCAGAACCTCACGGTCGAGCGCGCCGACGCGATGCCGATCGTCTTCAGTTGGCCCTACCTGCCGTCGACGCTGGCGCCCACCGACTTCGCCGTCCACCTCAGCGACGGCTCCACGGTCACCCCCGCCTTCGCCACCATCCAACCCAACTATGAATATAACGAGCGCCAGGTCGCGGTCCTCTTCGGCGAATTCGGCGATCGCCGCCGCCCTGACGAGGCCGGCGCCCTCTACCCTGTCCGCGTCGAGATCGTCGCCGACGACCAACCCCTCCTCCTGGTCGGCCCTGAGGGCCCCGTCAGCGCGGTCGGCCTCAGCAAAGAGAGCTCGAACCCCTACGTCACCGGCCCCTCGCTGGTCGCCGCCAAGCTGACCCGCGCGACGAGCGAGGGCGAGGGCGGGCCGCGGCTCCTCGGCGGCCCCTTCCCCAACGACGGCGCCGCCCTCTACGGCGACGCCGCCAAATTCCGCCTCCGCACCTACACCTCCGGCGGCTTCTCGCCCGACGGCGTCCGCGGCCTCCGCCCCGACGAGTACGACCGATTCTTCCGCCTCCACCTGCGCCGCGCCGACGGGACGACGACGACGATCGAGCGAGCCGGCGTCGACCACACGATCGACGGCGGCCGGATCCAGGTCGTCGGCCTCGCCGATCTCGGCCGGCCCGCCGGCGGCGACGTTCATTATGATGATTGTTACCTCGAGGATTGGGACAACTACATCGATATCATCCTCGACGGCGACGAGGCGGCGATGCGCACGATCACCGCGGTGGAGATCCCGGCCCTCGCCCCGTACGGCGCCTTTTTCAACCCTGGCGGCCCGGGCAACGATCCGACGCCCGGGGTCCGCTACACCGCCCCCGGCCCGCCGCAGGTGCTGCCGGTGCTGCTCGCCCTCGACGATCCGATGCGCGTGTCCTACGGCGGCTGACCATGCACGCCGAGCGCGTCGCCGAGCGCCGACTCGGCTGACGTCGGCGAAGGCTGCACCGCGCGGCCGCGCCGAGCCGCGCGCGTGAGCGCTCCCGCGGCCGCGCCGACGTTCGTGGTACCTTCGGCCGCGGCATGGTCGGGCGCGTCGATCCACGCGTCGGGAGCGTTGTCCGGGGCCGCTACCGCCTCGAGCGGGTCCTCGGCGCGGGCGGCATGGCGACCGTCTACCTCGCCGTCCACCGCAACGGCCACCGCGTCGCCGTCAAGGTCCTCCGCCCCGAGCTCAGCGTCTACGACGAGCACCGCGAGCGCTTCATCCGCGAGTCCTACGTCGCCAACTCCATCGATCACCCCGGCGCAGTCCGCGTCCTCGACGACGACCTCACCGACGACGGCGCCCCCTTCCTCGTCATGGAGCTGCTCCGCGGCGAGACCCTCGAGGCCCGCCTCCGCCGCGGCGAGCGCCTCACCGCCGCAGAGGCGCTCGCGGTCGGCTACGCCCTCTGCGACCTGCTCGCCGCCGCCCACGCCATCGGCGTCGTCCACCGCGACATCAAGCCCGACAACATCTTCCTCACCGCCGCGGGCGAGCTGAGGCTGCTCGACTTCGGGATCGCGCGCGCCCGCGCGCACGAGCGCGGCTCAGGCACCCAGACCGGCCACCTGATGGGCACCCCCGGCTACTTGCCCCCCGAGCAGGCGCTCGGCCGCCGCAGCGTCGACGGCCGCACCGATCTCTGGGCGGTCGGCGCGACCCTCTTCGCCCTGCTCACCGGCCGCACCGTCCACCGCGCTGACGCCCAGGAGGAGCTGGTGATCCGCGCCGCCACGGAGCAGGCACCTGCCCTTCGGGACATCTGTCCGGAGATCCACCCCGCGGTCGCGCTCGTGCTCGACAAGGCGCTCGCCTTCGCTCAGGACGATCGTCACCCTGACGCCGCGGCCATGCGCGCCGCCCTCGCGGACGCCCACCTCGCCGCCATCGGCGCGCCGATCGAGGCGACCCCGCTGCCGCGCCCGGCCGTCGACTCGACGACGGTGAGCGAGCCGCTCACCTCGACCTCGGACGCCCAGGCCGTCACCGATCCAGGCCTCGCGCGCACCCTCGCGGAGGCGCCCAGCGCCGCCACCACCCACAGCGAGCCCGCCGCCCGCCCCACCTCGCACGCGCCCACCTTCGCCCCGCCTGCCGCCGCACCGCAGCCCTCGCCTACGCCCACACCTCCGCTCGCAGCGCCCGCCCCCGCGCCGCTCCAGCCCCTCACACCGCCCCGCCAGCGCGCCGCCCTCGCCGCCCTCACCGCCCTCACCCTCGTCGGCCTCGCCGCCCTCGCGTGGACCCACCGCCTCGCCTCGCCGCCGCGCGCCCCCGCCGATCCGGGCGCGCCGGCGGAGCGCAGCGCCTGCCGCGCGCACGCCGAGTGCGGCGCCGTGACCGACGGCGCGCCCTCAATCTGTCGCAAAGACCAGGCTCGCTGCGTCCCCCTCGCGATCGATCGCTGCCGCGTGATCGCCGATCCCGACGCCCTCAGCGACGACACCACCCTCTGGATCGGCGCGATGTACCCGATCACCGACCCCGACATGGCGTACGGCGCCGAGGCCGCGCGCCTCGTCGAGCTCGCCCATCGCGACTTCTCCGAGCTCACCGGCGGCCTGCCGCCGGCCCGCGCGGGCGGTCGACCGCGGCCGATCGGCGTCGTGCTCTGCGACGACACACGCGACCACCAGCGGATCGCCGCGCACCTCGTCGATGACGTCGGCGTGCCCGCCATCATCGGCTTCGGCCGCAGCCAAGAGGTCCTCGACCTCGCCCGTCAGCACTTCGTCGCCAAGGGCGTGCTCGCCCTCGCCTCTAACACCGCCTCGATGATCTCGAGCATCCCTCACCCGCCCGGCGAGCCCCGCCTCGTCTACCGCGTCACCACCAGCGCCGCGATGACGACGCCGCCGAAGATCGCCCTGCTGCGCGGGGCGATCGAGCCTCGCCTGCGCCGCGACCTCGGCGACGACGCCCCCCTCAAGATCGCCGTCGTCCGCGCCGCCAACGCCTCCGGGATCAGCCACAGCGACGCGATCTTCAGCGATCTCAGCCGCACCCGCGGCCTCGCCCGCGAGGAGGTGCGCGAATTCGTCGTCGCCGACGCCATCGGCGGCGGCCTCGCGGTCGACGCCGCGCCCGCCGCCGAGATCGTCGCCTACAAGCCCCACGTCGTGCTCGACGCCGGCGCCACCACCACGCTCCTCACCGCCCTCGAGCGCGCCTGGGACGACAGCGCCCGCCCCTTGTACATCTTCGGCGGCGTCGACGCCGACGTGCTGCGCGAGCTCAGCGCTCGCCCGGGCTTCAGCGCCCGCATGCACATGATCGCCAGCCGCACCAGCGCCACCAGCCACAAGGTGCAGGCCCGCTACCGCGCCGCCTACGGCGGCGTCGACGAGCCCAACACGACCGCCTACGACGCCTTCTACGTGCTCGCCTACGCCGCCATCGCCGCCGGCGATCAAGCGCTCACCGGCCGCACCTTGGCCGGCGCGATCGCCCGGCTCGTCCCTCCAGGCGCGCCGATCGAGGTCGGCCCCGCGGGCATCTACCCCGCCCTCAACGCGCTCGCGCGCGGCGACGCCATCGACCTCCAAGGCACCCTCACCACCCTCGACTTCGACCCCAACACCGGCGACGCGACCGCCGAGTTCGCCCTCCGCTGCCTGAGCCCTGGCGACACCGGCACCTTCGAGAGCGAGACCCGCTTCGACGCCGCCACCAGCGCGATGACCGGCCCCGGCGTCTGCCCCTGAGGCGCGCGGCCGCCGCGAGCGGGCCGCGGCGCCGCTGACAGCCTCGATCTCCCCGCGCTGAGGCGCGCAGTTAGGGCCTTACACGACGCCGCCCTCGGCGTTCATAACGACGTTCACTCACCACCCTGCGCGCCTCTCGCTCGCGCCGCGATGGGTATCATCGGCGGCTTGAACGGGTACACGCTCCACCAGCGCCTCCATGATGGCGCCGTGTTTGTGCTCGATCGGGCGATCGACCCGGGCGGCGCCGCGGTGGTGCTGAAGCGGCTGCCCGCGGAGCGCTATACGCCGGCGGATGAGGCGCGTCTGCGCCAGGAGTTGGCGGCGTTGGCGGCGGCGGCTGGCCCCGGGGTGGTGCGAGCGCGGGGGATAGAGGCCGCTGGCGGCGAGCTCGCGCTGGTGCTCGAGGACGCGGGAGGGGTCAGCCTGGCGAGCATACTCGCGGCTCGGCGCCTCCCGCCAGCCGAGTGTTTGGCGCTGGCGATCGCGCTGGCGCAGATCCTCGGAGAAGTCCACCGCCGCGGGGTGCTACACAAGGACCTGAAGCCGCGGAACATCCTGCTGCTGCCGGATGGTTCGCCGCAGCTGATCGACTTCGGGATCGCCGCGCGAGTGGCCCGCGAAGATCCGGCGCTGCGGGCGACACGGGCGATGGAGGGGACCCTGGCCTATATGGCGCCTGAGCAGACCGGCCGGATGAATCGGCCCATCGACGCGCGCTCCGACCTCTACTCGCTCGGCGCGACGCTGTACGAGGTCGCCTGCGGGCGGCCCCCCTTCACCTCGCAGGACCCGCTGGAGCTGGTCCACGCGCACGTCGCGAGGCTACCGACCGCGCCGCATGAGATCGATCCCGCGACGCCGCGGGCGCTCTCCGCGGTGCTCTGCAAGCTGCTGGCGAAGGACGCCGATGACCGCTATCAGAGCGGGTTCGGGCTCAGGGCGGATCTCGAGCGCTGCGCGGCGCTGCTGGCGGCCGGGCGTGAGGACGAGACCTTCCCCTTAGGACAGGATGATCGACGATCGACGCTGCGCGCGCCGGCGCGGCTGTACGGGCGCTTGGCCGAGCAGGCGGCGTTGCAGGCGGCGGCGGCGCGGGTCAGCGCCGGCGCGCTAGAGGTGGTGACCGTGGTCGGGGCGCCGGGGCTCGGTAAATCGACGCTGATCCAGGAGCTGCGGCGCTCGCTCGGGCCGCGCGGGTGCTTCGCCGCCGGCAAGTTCGAGGCGCTCGAGCGCGATCAGCCCTACTTAGGGCTTCGTGAGGCGCTGCGCGCGGCGCTCGAGGAGATCATGACCTCGCCGCCCGAGGTGCTCGCGCACTTCCGCGCGGAGCTGCTCACCGCGGTCGGACGACACCTCGCGGCCCTCTACGCCCTGCTGCCCGAGCTGGCCGCCGTACTCGCGGTCGCGCCGACGAGCGCTCCCGCGGGCGTCGGCGCCGCGCGGGGGCAGATCGAGCAAGGGGTGATCGGGCTCTTGCGGGCGCTGACCGGCCCGGGGGCGGCCCTCGTCCTCTTCTTGGATGACCTCCAGTGGGCCGACCGCGCGTCCCTCGATCTACTGGTCGCGGCGCTCGCGGAGCCCGAGCTGCGCGGATTGCTGGTGGTGGGCTCCTATCGGCCCGAAGAGGTGGACGCGGAGCACCCGCTGCGCGGCGCCCTCGATGCGGTGGCGGCCATTGGCTGTCCGCGCTCCGAGCTGCTCCTGGGGCCGCTGGATGAGGCGTCGGTCGCGGCGATGGTCGCGGACGCGCTAGGAGAGCCGCTGGCGGCGGTGGAGCCGCTGGCCCTGCTCATCCACGACCGCAGCGGCGGCAACCCGCTCTTCGTCGGCGAGTTCCTGCGCGAGATGCACGCGGCCGGGCTCTTGGACTTCGATCCGCAGCTCGGGGGCTGGCGCTGGGACCTCGAGGGCGCGCGCAGGGCGGCGCTCTCCGAGGACATCGCCGCCTTGATGGCCGCGCGCGCCGAGGAGGCCGCGCCGCGGTCGCGATCGGCCCTCGAGGCGGCGGCGTGCGCCGGCGGGCGCTTTGATGTGGCTCTGCTGGTGGCGGCGACCGGGGAGCCCGCGGCCGAGGTGGCGGCGGCGATGCGCGACGCGGCGGCGATCGGCCTCGTCGTGCCGATCGGCGACGAGCTGCGCTTCTTCCACGATCGGGTGCGCGACGCGGTGCTGTCGAGCACCCCGCCCGCGCGGCGGGAGGCGCTGCACCTGGCGCTAGGGCGGGCGTTAGTGGCGCGGAGCGAGATCAGCGGCCGCGGGCTCTTCGCCGCGGTGGACCACTTCGGCGCGGCGAAGGAGGCGCTGCACGATCCGCAGGAGCGCCTGCGAGTGGCGTCGCTGGCGGCGAGCGCGGCCCGCCGCGCGCGGGCGTCAGCGGCCTTCGCGGCGACGGCCCGCTATGCGGCGCTCGGGGCGGCGTGTCTGCCCGGCGACGGGTGGACGCAGGAGCGCGCGTTGGCCTTCGAGCTGCACCGGCTGCGCGCGGAGGCGGAGCTGCTGTGCGGCGAGTACCCGGCGGCGCAGCAGCTCTTCGCGACGCTGCTCGCGCGGGCGAGCTCGGCGAACGAAGCGGCGGAGATCTACGAGCTCAAGGTGTCACTGCTGACCTACCGAGGCCGCCTCCATGAGGCGGTCGCCGAGGCTCGAGTGGGCCTGAGAGGGCTCGGGATCACGCTGCCCGCGTCGCCGGGCGTGCCGGCGATGCTCGCTGAATTCATGAAGACGCGCCTGGCGATGGGGCGACGCTCGCCCGAGGCGATCATGAAGCTGCCGCCGCTGACGGATCCGAAGGCGCTGGCGTCGATGCGGCTCATCTTCGCGCTGGGGAGCGCGGCCTTCCAGGTGTCGATGCCGCTGATGACGGTGATCGCGCTGCGGGCGACCCGGATGACCCTGCTCCACGGGCTCTCGCCGCTCGCCGCGGCTCAGGTGATCAGCTACGGCCTGATGCTCGGGGCGATCAGCCGCGACTACGCGGCGATGGACCGCTACGGGCTGCTCGCGCTGCAGATCCTCGAGCGCCTCCCAGATCGCCAGGTGGAGGGGCTGGTGCGCACGCTCTACGGGGCGCTGATCCAGAGCTGGTGCCACCCAGTGCGCGAGAGCTTCGCGGTGATCAAAGAGGCGATCCAAGCGACACGCGACACCGGGCAGCCGCTGCTCCAGGCGACCGGGATGAGCGCGCTGGCGACGCAGATGTGGTTCGCTGGATGTCCTCTCGACCAGGTGTTGGATGCGGCGGAGCGCGCGTCGGCGTTCCATCGCCAGGCGCGGCTGGGGCCGATGGCAGCCGGCGGCGGATCGATCGCGGCGGCGGTCGTGGCGCTGCAGGGCGGCGGCCCCGCCGGGTTGCGCGGCGAGCCGCCGATGGCCGACGAGTCGCCGGACGCGGCGCGGCTGATCCGGGTGGTGGATCTCGAGTATCAGCTCGAGGTCGCGGTGATCCGCGGCGAATTCGCGGAGGCGGAGGCGCTCGCGAGGAGCGCCGACCCCGAGGTGCGGGCGCTGCTCGCCTTCTCCTTAACGATGGTGACGCACCACGCCTACTGGGCGCTGGCTGTCGCGGCTCAGGCCGGGCGGAGCGGCCGCGACCATCGCGGCGATCTGCGGACGATCCGTCGCGCGGCGGCGAAGCTCACCCAGTGGCAGGCGCTCTGCCCGGAGAGACTTCGCGGCGTTGAGCGCGTTGGTGGCGGCCGAGCTGGCGCGGATCGAGGGGACGCGGTCGCGGCGATTCGTGGGTACGAGGAGGCGGCCGCGCTGGCGAGCGCGGGCGGTCTCACGCAAGTCGAGGCGATATGTTATGAAACTTCATCCCGTTTCTACGCGGCGGCGCGGGCGCTGACGGCGGCGCGCAGCTACGCGGCGCGGGCGCGGCGAATGTACTCGCGCTGGGGCGCGGCGGCGAAGGTGGCGGCGCTCGACGCGGAGTATCCGGGGCTGGAGCGCGGGCACGGCGCCCCGCCGAGCGAGTCGGGGGCGACGAGCATCATCGGTGAGCTGCGCAGCGACGGCGGCTCGAGCGGCGATCCCCGGTCGAGCGGCTGCTGGACGCGTCGAGCCTGCTGAAGGCGACGCAGGCGTTCGCGGCCGAGTTAGACCTGGAGCGGCTCCTCGATCTCGTGATGGCGGTAGTCGTCGAGAACAGCGGCGGCGAGCGAGGGACGCTGCTGCTCGCGCACGACGGCGGCTTGGTGGCGCGGCGTCGCTATGAGGTACGCGGCCAGCGGCACGAGGCGCTCGGCGATCTCCCGCTCACAGCTCCGAACCCGCCGGCGCCGGCGCCGTTCGTGCTCTTGGCGCTGCGCAGCGGGCGGCCGCTGTCCAGCGATGACTTGAGCCAGGAGCAGCGGTTCGCGCGCGACCCCTATGTCAGAACGCGTAATCCGCGCTCCGCGGCGGTTGTGCCGCTCGTCTACCGCGGTGAGGCGCTGGGAGCGCTCTATGTCGAGAATAACCTGACAACCGCGGCGTTCACGACGGCGCGGGTAGAGATGACGCGGCTGATCGCGCTGCAAGCGGCGATCGCGGTCAAGCACGCGCTGTTCCTGGCGCATGCGGACGCCGCGCGGGCCGCGGCCGAGTCGGCGAACCTGGCGAAGAGCCGCTTCTTGGCGAACATGAGCCATGAGCTGCGGACCCCGCTGAACGCGATCTTGGGCTACGCAGAGCTCGTCCGCGAGGCCGCGGCTGACGCGGGGGCGGCGGGGCTCGATGAGGATCTGGGGAGGATCGTGCAGAGCGGCGAGCACCTGCTGGGGATCATCGGCGACGTGCTCGACCTGACCAAGATCGAGTCGGACCAGCTCGAGGTGGCGCACGAGCGGGTGGACGTCGCGGCGGTGCTCCATGAGGCGGCGATGATCGCCGAGCCAGCGCTGCGGGCGCGAGGTAATCGCCTGATCCTCGCGATTTCGGCCGAGTCCGGGCGGATCCTCGGGGACGCACAGCGGCTCCGTCAGGTGGCGCTAGCCTTGCTCGACAACGCCGGCAAATTCACCGAGGCGGGGGTCGTGACGCTGCGCGCGCTCCCCCTCGCTGACGCGGTGGAGATCGTCGTGGAAGACACGGGCGTGGGCATGACCGAGGCGGTCCAGGCTGAGATCTTCGCGCCATTCGTCCAGGCGGATACCTCGCCCACGCGCATCTACGGCGGCGCAGGGCTTGGTTTGACGATCTGTAAAGGGATCTGCGAGCGCATGGGCGGGACGATCACGCTGCGCTCGCGCCTGGGTGCCGGTACGACCGTAACCGTCCGGCTGCCGGCCGCGCTCCCATGACCCGCGAGTCGCCGACCCGCTGATCGTATGAATCGACGACACCCGGCCGGCCGAGCGTGGGCCGGTCAGCGCCAGCGGATCGCCAGCCGGATCGGCCGATCTGGCCGCAGGTTGTTGAGCGGCCGCAGGCCGACCTCGCCGCCCGCCGGTCGCGACACCGTGAGCGCGCGGGCCATCGTCGCCACCACCACTTGGCACTCGGTGAGCCCGAAGTCGGCGCCGATACAGACCCTCGGCCCCTTCGAGAAGGGGAAGTAGGCGAAGTCGTGGCGCAGCTCTGGGCGCTCTCGATCCCAGCGGTCGGGATTGAAGCGCTCGGGCTCGCGCCAGAATTCGGGGTGGCGATGCACCAGATACTGCGCGCACAGCACGATCGAGCCCGACCTGATCCGCCGGCCCATCACCACGTCGTCCTCGCGCACGTCGCGAGCGACGATCCACGCGGTCGGTCGCACCCGCAGCACCTCGTCGATCACCATCCGCGTGTAGCGCAGCTCGCCCGACGCGCCCCCGTCCGCCGCCTCCGCGGCGATCCGCGCCTGCACCGCTGGTTCGTCCGCGAGCAGGTACCAGCACCAGCCGAGGGTCAGCGCGACCGTCTCGTAGCCGGCGAGGAACATCGTCAGGATCTCGTCGCGGAGCTCGCGGTCGTCGATCTCGCCGGCGTCGCGCAGGCTGACCAGCGCCCCCAAGAGATCGCCGCGATCACCGGCCGCCCGCCCCGCCGCCACGACCGCGGCGATCTGCGCGTCGAGCCCGGCGATCAGCCGCCGCAGGCGCAGGTTGCCTGGGGTCGGCGCCCACAGCGGGAAGCTCGGCCGGGTGCTCCCACGCTCCGCCAGCTCCTCGAGCGCCGCGGCGATCGCCTGGGTCGTATCACCTGCCTGATCAGCCAGATCGAGGCCGAAGAGGCCCTGCCCGACCATCCGAAAGGTCAACCGCGACATCTCCGCGGACACGTCGACGATCCCCCCGGTCGGCGCGCGCGCGCGCAGCTCCTCGAGCGTTCGCTCGGCGAGCGCGATCATACCCGGCACCAGCGCGCGGATCCGCCGGCCGTGGAAGGCCGGCTGCAGTTGGCGCCGTCGGACCCGCCACTGCGGCCCCTCGACGGTCGCGAGGCCCTCGCCGAGGAGCACCCGCAGGTTGTCGTAGATCGGCCCCTTGACGTAGTTCTCGCGGTTGCCGCGGAGCACCCGCTCGACCCCCTCCGGGTGGGCGACGATCACCACCCGGCTGGCGCCGACGCGCAGCTCAAAGAGATCGCCGTAGCGGCGCCACGCCTCCTCCATCACCGGGATGAAGCCGCGGCGGGCGACCGCGGGCAGCACCCCGACGAGCGGCCACCCGCGCGGGCCCGGCAGCGCCACTCCCTCGATCTCCGCGGCCATCGCTCCCCAGCTCAGCCGACCAGCGAGAACGCGAGCCAGCCGGCGACGAAGATCCAGAGCGACTCGGCGGCCGCCAGCGCGATCAACAGGCCGACGCGCGTCCGCTCCGAGATCGGCGCCACGACCAGCGGCAAGGCCAGGCTCAGCAGCGACTCCGCGAGGATCACGTAGTATGGCGTGACGCCGAGCAGCATCGGCGTGTCTTTGTAGAACCAGTAGTCGGCGTACTTGGCCAGAAATTCATAGATCGGGATGTTGATCCCGCCGAAGATCGCCAGCGCCACGCAGGTCTCGCGGAGCCCCCACCGCCGCCCCAGCCACCAAGCGACGAAGCCGAGCTGGACGAAGATGATCGACCACGCGAAGGGCATGTAAAACGGCGAGTCCCAGATCAGCGGCGGCCCGGGCGGATAGACCAGCGTCTGCGTGGTGACCACACCGAAGTGATCGGCGGGCAGCTCGCCGAAGCCGACCATCAAGCCGAAGGCGAGCAGCCGGCCGACGATCGGATCGCGCGTCCGCGCCAGATAGACGCCGATGATCCCGAGCAGCACCCCCGTCGACGCGGCCGCGGCCGTCCACCCGAGCGAGAACCACGCGGCCACCAGGTCGAAAGCGAACGAGAGCGCGAGGGTCACGCTCACGAGCCGCCAGCGACGTCGATCGACAGGAGAGAGGTGCATTGGATCGGCGCGACGGTACCACGCCCACATCGGCTGATATAGTGGCCGCGAGGTACCCCTTGGCGACGAACCGCTCACCCCTCCCCAACACCGGCGCGGGCACCGTCCTGGCGATGCTCCTCGCCGCGGCGCTCCCCGCGTTCCTCACCCTGCGCACGGTGGTCCGCCCGGCGATCCTCGTCCAGACCTCGGACAACCCCACCCCCTACGGATACACCTGGTCGCTCTCGCTCTGGATCGTCCCGCTGCTGGCGATTGTCCTGTATCTCCACAGCCACCCAGCGCGCGCCACCCCGCGGCGCGCCTTCTGGACCACGGTGGCGCTCTTGGTCCCGCTCGGCGTGCTGCTCGACGTCCTCCTCGGCAACGCCTTCTTCACCTTCCCGAACGCCGGCGCGACCCTCCAGATCTTCGTCTGGGGCTACGATCTCGGCGCTGGCGCGTGGGTGAAGAACATCCCGATCGAGGAGTTCGGCTTCTACTTCTTCGGGATCGCGTTCGCCTTGGCGCTCTACCTCTGGTCCGACCTCGCGTGGTTCGGCCGCTACGCGCTGGTCGAGGGCCGCGGGCGCTGGGACGACGACGACCCGAGCCGACCGATCCTGCGGCCCCACTGGGGGGCGATCCTCATCGGCCTCGCCCTCATCGGCCTCGCCGTCGCCTACAAGAAGCTGCTGAGCGCCGACCCCTGCGGCTTCCCCGGCTACTTCACGTTCCTCGTGCTCGCCGCCTTCGTCCCCGCGGCCATGTTCTACGCCAGCGTCCGCGACTACATCAGCTGGCGCGCCTTCTCCTTCTCGGCGCTGACGATGTTCACGCTGTCGCTGCTGTGGGAGGCGACGATCGCCTTCCCCTACCAGTGGTGGGGCTACAAGCCGGAGATGATGCTCGGCGCGTTCATCGAGGCGTGGAACGGCCTGCCGCTCGAGGAGCCGTTCCTCTGGCTCCTGGTCTCGATCACCACCACGATCGTCTTCGAGACGATCCACCTCTGGCAGCGCCGCCGGGCCGCCGCGCCGCAGGTCTAGCCCGATGCGCGAAGGCGAGCCGCTCTCGGTCTATCTACCGGGGATCCTCCTCCGAGAGCTCGCGCGCGGACCGGACGCGGCCCCCGAGGAGCTGCCGGCCGCTGTGCTCTTCGCCGATCTCTCCGGCTTCACCCAGCTCGCCGAGCAGCTCGCCGCCGAGGGATCGACCGGCCTCGAGCGGCTCACGGAGCGCCTCAACGTCGAGCTCGGCTGGATCGTCGAGTGCGTGCGCCGCTACGGCGGCGACGTCGTCCGATTCGCCGGCGACGCGATCTTCGCCCTCTGGCCCGCCGCCTCCTCCGACCTCCCGGGCGCGATCCTCCGCGCCTGCCGCTGCGGCCTCGACGTCCACACCCGCCGCGGCGGCCTCGGCGTCCGCGTCGGCATCAGCGCGGGCCCCGTCCTGCCGCTGATCTTCGGCGGAGGCCGGCCTCGCCGCGAATTCTTCGTCGCCGGCGCTCCGCTGCGCCAGATGGGCCGCGCCGAGCGCCTCGCCGCCGCCGGCGAGGTGCTCCTCGCCGCGGACGCGTGGGCGCTGGTCGCGGGCCTCGCGGACGGCGAAGCCCGCGCGGAGGGGGCCGTCCGCCTCCTCCAGCTGCGGGTCCCCGTGGTCGGCGAGGGTCCGCCGGCGCCCGCGGGATCTGTCCCTGAGGACACCCTCCGGGCCTTCATCCCGCGGACCCTGCTCAACCTCGTCGACGCGGGCCACCGCGGCTGGGGCGCCGAGCTGCGGCCGCTGACCGTCATGTTCGTCAACCTGCCCGAGCTCGGCGTCGGCGGCCCGGCCGAGGCCGCGCGCCTCACCGCCCTGATCGAGGTGATGCAGCGCGAGATCTACGCGGTCTCCGGCAGCATCAACAAGCTCCTCGTCGAGGATAAGGGCCTCGTCCTGCTCGCGGGCTTCGGCCTGCCGCCGCATGTCCACGAGAACGACGCCGCGCGGGCTCTCCACGCCGCGCGGCGGATCCGCGACCGGCTGCGGGCCGAGGGCGTCGGCCACGGCGTCGGGATCGCCACAGGTCGGGCCTTTTGCGGGATCTATGGCTGCGCCGAGCGCCGCGAGTACAGCATCCTCGGCGACGTCGTGAACCTCGCCGCACGACTGATGCAGGCCGCCGAGGACGACGTGCTCTGCGACGCCGCCACCGCCCGCGCGCTCGGCGACGGCGGCGCCGGCCTCGCGGGGCCCTTCGCCGTCCAGGTGCGCGGCAAGGCGACGCCCGTGACCGTGTACCGGCCGCTGATCGGGGAGACGCCCACGCCGCTGCGAGGCCGCGCGCGCGGCGAGCTGCTGGGCCGCGAGCGCGAGCGCGACGCCCTCGCCGAGCGCCTCGAGCGTCTCGCCGCCGACGAAGGCGGCCTCGTGGTGATCCGCGGCGATCCTGGCCTCGGCAAGTCGGCGCTCCTCGACGAGGCGAGCGCGCTCGCCTCCTCTCGCGGCCTCGCGGTGCTCGTCGGCGCTGGCGGCGACATCGAGCAAGCGGCCGCCTACCACGCGTGGAAGTCGGTGATGGCTGACCTCTGCGCGCGCGATCGAGCCCACACCGCGGAGGAGCGCTGGGCTTGGCTCACCAGCGGGCTGGCCTCGCACCCCCGCGGCGCGGAGTGGGCCCCCCTGCTCGCCTCGCTCTTGGATCTTCCCGCAGACGACAAGACCGCGGCCGCCCGCCTCACCGCGGCCGCCCGGGCCGAGGCCGTCCGCGAGCTCGTCCTCCACCTCCTCCGCCGCGCGGGCGCGCCGCTCCTCGTCATCCTCGATGACGTCCAATGGCTCGATCCCGCCTCGTGGAGCCTCTGCGCCGCCCTCCGGCACGGCATCCCGGGCGCGCTCCTCGTCCTCGCCGGTCGCCTCGACGCCGCCGCTCCGCCGCCCCTCGCCGAGCTGCTTGAGACCAGCGACGCGCTGCTCCTCACCCTCGAGCCGCTCGCGGATGAGGCCATCGAGGTGGTCGTCGCCGACCGCCTGCACGCCAGCCGCCTCGACGCCGCGCTCGCCGACCTCCTCCGCGGCCGCGCCGAGGGCAACCCGCTCTTCGCCGTCGAGCTCGCGCTCGCCCTCCGCTCGGTCGGCTCCGTCGTGATCGAGGACGACGTCGCCCGCCTCAACTCCCGCGGCGTCGCCGACGACGAGCTCCCCGACACGATCCAGGGCGTCGTGCTCAGCCGCCTCAACCAGCAGACCCAGCAGCAGCAGCTCACGATCAAGATCGCGAGCGTGGTCGGCCGGCACTTCGGCTCTCGGATCGTCCGCGACGTCCACCCCCTCGAGGTCGACCGACCGCACGTCGAAGAGCACCTCGGGGCGCTCACCCGCGCCAGCCTCATCACCCCCGTAGCCGCCCCCGAGCCGACCTACGCCTTCCGTCACTCGGTCATCCAGGAGGTCGCCTACTCGCTCCTCGCCCACGCCCAGCGCCGTCAGCTCCATCGCGCGCTCGCCGAGTGGCAAGAGCGCTACGGCACGACCACCCCTGAGCGCTACGCCGTCCTCGCGTACCACTGGTCGCGCGCTCAGGAGCGCGAGCGGGCCCGCGACTGCGCCGAGCGGGCGGGCCAACACGCCAGCGCGGGCGGGGTCTTCCACGAGGCCGCCTATTTCTTCGAGCAGGCGATCGGCCTTGAAGACCCGAGCACCAGCGCCCCCGAGCTCCTCCGACGCGCCCGCTGGCGACGCTCGCTAGGCGAGGCCCGCAGCGAGATCGGCGCGCACAACGCCGCCCTCAGCGTCCTCCTGGAGGGGATCGCCCTGCTCGGTCGCCGCCTCCCCGAGGGCCGCCTCGGCTGGATCCTGCTCGGCCTCGCCCAAGCCGTCCGCTTCGCCCTCAAGCCCGCCCGCGGCCGCGAGCGCGCCGATCCAGGCCGCGAGCGCGACGCGGAGCTCGCGCGCCTCACCGCCCTCGTCACCTACGAGTTCTTCTTCGCCGTCCGCCTCCTCGAGATGGTGGTGATGAGCGTGCTCTCGGTGAACCTGGCCGAACGGTCAGGATCCTACAGCCCCAGCGCGATCGCCTACAACAACCTCGGCTACCTCCTCGGCCTGCTCGGCGCCGATCGAGCGTCCGCCCGCACCTTCGCGCGAGCGCGCATGGGCGACATCCGAGCGCAGTGCCGCAGCTACCTCTCCGAGGGGCTGCTCGCGCTCGGGCGGGCCGACTTCGCCGCCGCGGAGCGTCACTTCGCGCGCAGCCTCTCGGTCGCCCAAGAGGCCGGCGATCGCTTCGGCGCCGCCAGCGCGATCTCCTCGATTGGCACCGTACACGAGCTCCGAGGCGACTTCACGGCCGCCCTCGCGCAGGCTGACGCGCTGATGACCGTCGCCCGCGGGTGCGGCAACCGCCGCTTCGAATTCTGGGGGGTGATCGCCCGCGGCACCGCCTGCACCCTGCTCGGCCGCCACGACGAGGCCGTCGCCTGGGTCGCTCGCCGCGACGACCTCGCCGAGGAGGACGTGCTCACCTCGATCGGCGTCCACGGCATCCGCGCCCACGTCCACCTCCGCGCCGGCGACCTCGACGAGGCGCTCCGCCACGCCGCCCTCTGCGAGCCCCAGCTCCGGCGCACGGGCGCCGGCGTGTTCACCCACATCAAGGCCCTCACCGGCATCTCCGAGGCCTACCTCGCCGCATGGGAGGACCACCTCGCCCGCGGCTCTGATGTCCCAAGGGACATCAAAGCGTCGGCCCGCCGGGCGGTCCGCGACTTCGCCACCTACGCGCGCACCTTCCCGATCGGCCAGAGCCGGGCCGCCCGCGTCCGCGGCGACCTTCACTGGCTGGAGGGCCGCCGACAGCGGGCGCGAGCCTCCTGGCGCCGGGCGCTCGCGGCCGCCGAGTCAGCCGGCCTCGACTACGACGCCGCGCTCGCGCGCCTCCACCACGCCCGCCGCGCCGATCCAGCGGCCCCTGAGCGCAGCGCCGATCTCGACGCCGCCCGCGCGACCTTCGCCCGCCTAGGCGCCGCCCACGAGCTCGCGCTCACCGAGGCCGTCGCCGACGCGCCGGCGACAGTACAGGGGGTCGTCGCCCCCGCCGATGCACCTTGACCAAGCCGCGAATTCAGGCCGATATCTGGCGACACAGTCGTCCTGCGGAGCCGCATCACACACTGCCGAGGCTCTCGGTATCACCCCAACCAGGTCTCTGACATGACTTGCACCGTAAACTCGCCCCGCGTCGACCGACGCGACCTCGAGTTCGTCCGGGCCTTGACCCCCCCCGAGCGCGACCTGCTGCTCGCAGCCCACGCCAGCGTCCCCGCGTCGTGCGCCCCGGAGATCCACTGGACCAACCTCTACGTCGACGGCGCCTTCGTCGCTGAGGCCCCGCAGCGCGATCGCCTCCACTCCTGGGTGCTGCGGCTCGTGGCGGAGGTCTACGCCGACTGGCCCGAGGTCCACCTGATCTCCTACGGCTTCGTCGTCAACCCGGCCGGCTCCTCTGCTGAACAGCCCTTCCACTGCGACTACGGCGTCACCACCAGCAACCTCTTCATCCCCCTCACCCGCGTGACCCTGAACAACGCGACCCGCTTCATCCGCCAGCCGCTCGCGCGCGCGCGGCCGCGCACCACCGACTTCATCGGCACCGTCGACGAGATCCTGGAAGCAGAAGGCTGCGAGGTGCTCGAGGTTGTCCAGCTCGCGTGCCGGCCCTTCTGCCTCTTGCGCCTGCTCCCGGGCACCCCCCACGCCGGCGTGCCGAACCGCGAGGACTACGATCGCGCGATGTTCTGGGTCACCGTCGACTCGCAGCCGCGCCGCATCGGTGAGGGCACGCTGGCCCTCTTCCGCGAGGACCCGCTGACGCCCGACGAGCGCGGCTCGCCTTGAGCGGATCGAGCCTGATTACGCCAGGCTCGCGGCTGCGTGGCCGCGCCTCACGGGTCGATGAGCACCTCGGCGTAGTTTCCGCGCAGGCAGTGGTTGCTGGCCATGCTCGCGGCGTAAGCCCCGGCGGGCAGGAACGCGAGGATATCACCCTCGCCGACCTCGGGCAGCTCGACGTCGGTGGCCCACACGTCGCTCGCCTCGTTGATGTGGCCGACGACCCGATAGCGTCCGGCGACCGGGTCCGCGGGGCAGCTGGCGTGGACGACCTCGATCGGGATCCCGTAGAACACCGGGCACGGATCGACCGCGTGACCGGCGTCGACGCCGACCCAGGTGACGCCGCGGCGCCGCTCGACGGTGTTGACCTGGACGAGGAGGACGCCCGCGTCGCTGACGACGGCGGTGCCGGGCTCGCAGACGACGGCGACGCCGAGCGGGGCGAGGTGCTCGTGGAGCGCGCGACCCCACCGTGAGAGCGAGAGCGGCCGATCGGCGCCGCGATAACGGGCCCCGAGGCCGCCGCCGACGTTCACCCAGACCAGCGAGGGCACCCTGCGCGCCAGGCTCGCGAGGCGAGCAAAGGCGAGGTCGACAGCGCCGGCCGCCTCTTCCCGGAGGCCCCAGCCGAGGTGAATGTGCAGGCCGACGACCTCGAAGTCCGACGCGGCTTGGAGCACGTCCGCGAAGTCGCCCAGGTCGAACCCGAACTTCGCCCGGCCGTAGGCGAGATGCGACGTGTAACCGGCGCGAACGTCGGGATCGAAGCGGAGCCCGATCGGCGTGCCGCGCGGGACGCGGGCCCGATAGCGGCGGAGCGCCGAGAACGTGTCGAGGATGACCGGCACGCCGCTGGCGACGACGGCGTCCAAGTCGCGGTCGGACAGCATGGAGGCGTTGAAGCTGATCTCCGCCGGCCGGAAGCCGGCCTCGAGGGCCAGCGCGACCTCGCCAGGCGAGCACGCGTCGATCCCGACGCCGCCGTACTCACGGATCACGTCGAGCACGCGGTGGCTGCGGTTGGCCTTCATCGCGTACTGGATCAGCGACCGCGCCGGCATCGCCTCGCGGATCGCGTCCAGGTTGTGCCGGATCCTCCGCGCGCTGTACACGAAGCACGGCGTCCCCTGTTCGCGGGCGAGCTGCACCAGCTCGACGCCGTCGAGGCGAAGTCCGACCGGGGTCACGGTCAAGCTCTCAGTCGTCCACCACATGTGGGGGCGAGCTATACTCGATCCTCGCGGAGCAGGCTCGTGACGAACACGACACGAGGCGTTCGCGCCGGGCGATCTCAGCGGATCAACGCCGGGGGCGAGCGGACTACCGCGGCCGAGCCGACCCCGGATCCCAGCAATTGCGCTCGGATCGACACTTGGTCTCGCACACCGTCTGGTCGGCTCGTCGCATGCTGGCCTCGACCTCTGGGCTGCGCCCTGCCGGGCGCGGCGCGCCTTGGCACGCGCTCCGGCACGCATCCTCGCATTTGCTCTGCGCGGCCTCGCGTCGCTGGGACTCGGCGAGCGGATCCTCGGAGGAGTCGCCGCCCGAGGCGAAGGCGAAGGCGAAGGCGAGGCCGAGCGCGACGACCAACAGCGTGACGACGCTCGTCACGACCATCGCGCCCGGAGCAGCCTCCGCGCGGCCGCTCTGAGGCGCCGCGTCGTCGCGCCGCAGCGTCGCGTCCTCCTGACGGGCGCCGATCTGCGGCAGATGCAGGTCGGTGCCGCAATAGGTGCACGGGATCTTCTGAGCGCTCCCCGTCACCTCGACGTTTTTGACGTCACCGCCGCACTTCGGGCACGTGATGGTGACGACCGCGACGCTCATGAGGATCCAACATACAGCACCTCCTGCGCCGCGCGTAGCGCTGACACGATCGAGCTCGCGCGAGCCCGCCCTCGCGCCTGTCCGTGAGCGCTACGGCGTCGGCGTCGGCGCCGGCGCTGCCCCGCTCGGCTGCCAGATCGCGACCGTCGTGCCGTCCCCGTGCAGGCTGCTCAGCTCGATCCGCCCGCCGATCCGCCCGCAGATCTTCGCCGCCACGGTCAGCCCCAAGCCCGCGCCGTCGTGCGCCCGCGTCGACGATGAATCGCCCTGAAAGTACGGCTCGAAGGCCCGATCGAGCGCACTCGCCGCCATCCCTGGCCCCGAGTCGCGCACCTCGATCCTCACCATCGCGCCCTCCTCCCACGCCCGGATCGTCACCACGCCGTCGCTCATGAAGCGGCAAGCGTTGTCGATCACCTCGGATAACACCGTCGTCAGCCGCTGCGGATCGCTGACCACGATCACCTCCCCCGGCACGCGCAGCTCGATCGTGTTCCCTTGGCGCTCCGCCAGCGGCCGCAGATCGCCGAGGATCCGCTCGATCAGCGGCCGCAGCGGCAGCCGCTCGCGCGCGAGGCGGAGCTCTGGCTCGTCGATCTCTGTCAACACGAGGATCTGGCGGAGCGACCGGTGCAGCGCTCGAGCGGCGGCGTGGAGCCGCTCGAGGTCCATCAGCCCTTCCTCCTCCGAGCGCTCCTCGAGGCGCTCTCGTAGCAGCTCCGCGTAGCCCAGCACGATATTCAGCGGCGTCAGCAGCTCATGGCTCATCGTCGCCGTGAAGCGCCGCTTCGCCTCGCTCGCCGCCTCTGCCAGGTCTCGCGACGCGCGCAGCTCCTCCGCCACCCTCGCGAGCGCCTCTCGCTCGCGCAGCGCGGCCCTCGCCTCCGCCAGCGCCTCCGCCGTCCGCGCGACCTCTCGCGCCAGCTCCAGCGCCTCCTGCCGTCGCCGCTGCGCGTAGGCGACCAACCCGGCGTTCAGGGTCGCGAGCGCCAGCGCCGCCACGGCGATCCGCATCAGATCATCCCATCCATCCCCGAGCGCCGCCGCGATCCTCGTGTTGCCCGCCCGTAGACCCGCCAGCAGCTCCGAGGTCGCGCCTTGAAGGGCGCCGATGCTCCGCGGGCTCGGATCACCCTCGACCGCCGCGATCGCGACGCGCAGCGCCGCCGCCGCCGCCGCCAGCTCGGGCGCCTCCGCTCCGAGCGCCTCGCTCATCGACGACGCCGACGCGGCCGCCTCACGCCACGCCGCGGCCGCTCGCTCGTCCTCCACCAGCAAGCGCGCCGTCTCGCGCTGCAAGGCGCTCAACGCCTGGATCTTGCTGATCCCCGCCTCGAGATCGTGGCGTCGCTCGGCCACCTCCAACATCACCATCACGGTCCAGCCGCCGAAGAGCAAGAGCAGCACGAGAACCGCCCACAGCGCCCTCCACCACCGCTGCGGGCGCGTCAGCGCTTCGGCCCTCCCCCCCATCTCTTCATGGTAGAGCGGTCCGCGTGCGGCGTCACCTGCGGGCCGTGACCGCCGCGGTCGACGCGGTAGACCTCCACGTCGACTCCCGGCGCGGCGCCGCCACCTACTTCCTACCCGACGACGACCGCGTGACGCTGTCCCTGCCCTCCTCCGGCGCGACGTCAGCCCGCGCCGATCGCCGAGATGTTCATCCCCTGGACCAGTTGGAGGAAGACCTGTTGCTCGCGGACGCTGAGGCGCTGGTGGGGCGCGAGGGCTTCGCCGCCCCGCTCGCGGCGGAGCTCGGCCAGGCGGTCGGTGATGTAGGGGTGACCGGCCGGCGCTCGATCGCCCGCCCCCTCTCCCATCCGACGCGATCCTGAGCAAAGCTCGGGCCGATGCATGCCTTTCCTCGCCTCGCCCGCTGCTGTGCGCTCGCGTGGTTGACCGCCGCGCTCGCATGGCCCATCTCGCTGAGCCTCGCGAGCACGGCCGCCGCCGCGCCGCCGACCGACGCACCCCAGACGCTGATCGTCGCGGTCAAGGACGCGCCGCCGTTCGCGTACCGCGGGACGGACGGCGAGTGGACCGGGCAGAGCATCGAGCTGTGGCGCTCGGTCGCGGACGATCTGGGCCTGCGCTACGAGCTGCGCGAGACCACGCTCGACGACATGATCGCGGGCGTCGCCGAAGGCCGCTACCAGGTCGCGGTCGCGGCGTTGACGGTGACCTCGGAGCGCGAGCAGATCGTCGACTTCACGCACCCCTTTCACACCACGGGGCTCGCGATCGCGGTGTCGAGCAAGCGCGACCCATACTGGCGCGGCGTGATCGGGGCCGTGTTCTCGCTCGCGTTCCTGCGGCTGATCGGGGCGCTCGCGCTGATCCAGCTGACGGTCGGCATGCTGGTGTGGCTGCTCGAGCGCCAGGCCAACGCCGAGCAGTTCCCGCGTGATCCCAAGCGCGGCGTGCCGACGGGGTTCTGGTGGGCGACCGTCACGATGACCACGGTCGGCTACGGCGACAAGGCGCCCAAGAGCGCGCTCGGTCGGGCCGTCGCGCTGCTGTGGATGCTGGCCTCGATGATCATCATCGCGAGCGTGACGGCGACGATCGCCTCGTCGTTGACGATCGAGCGGCTCGACGCGCGCATCAGCGGGCCCGAGGACCTGCACCGCTTCGCGGTCGGCGTGATCGCCAACACCACGGGCGCGGCCTACCTGACCGAGCAACGCGCCGTGACGCAGAGCTTCGCCGACACCCAAGCGGCGCTCGTCGCTCTGACCAGCGGCGAAATCGATGCGCTGGTTTGGGACGCCCCGCTGCTGCGATCGGTGATCGCCGAGAACCCCGACTTGCCGATCGAGCTGGTCCCTGGCGTGTTTCAGCGGCAAGACTACGCAATCGCGGTCGGCGAAGGCAGCGAGCTGCGCGAAAAGATCAACCGCTCGCTGCCCGAGAAGCTGCGCGCGACCAATTAGATGCACGCTCGGTGAATTGCTCGCCGGCCCCCGATCGCCGGACGATCCAGAGCGCGATCCCTGCTGGCTAAGCGGTGAGCATGCCGCCGTCGGCGACGAAGGACGCACCTGTGCAGTAGGTGCTCTGGTCGCTGGCGAGGAACGCGGCGATCGCGGCGATCTCCTCGTTGGTGGCGTAGCGGCCGAGGGGGACGCGGCCGACGAAGCCCTGACGGACGGCGTCGGGGGCGCCTGGCGCCGCTTGCTCCTCGATCGAGCGCATCATGCGGTTGTCGACTGGGCCGGGGTGGATGGCGTTGACGCGGATCCCGAGGGGCCCGAGCTCCTGCGCGGCGCTGCGGACCAAGCCGAGCACGGCGTGCTTGCTGGCGCAGTACGGGGCGAGCCCTGGGGAGCCGACGAAGGAGGCGACCGAGGCGGTGACGAGGATCGATCCACCCCGGCGCATGCGCGGCGCGGCGTGGCGGATCGCCGAGAAGACGCCGAAGACGTTGACGGCGAAGAGGCGGGCGACGTCGTCGGGGTCGGTCGCGGTGATCGGCGCGACCTTGCCCTCCATACCAGCGTTGGCGAGCACGACGTCGAGGCAGCCGAAGCGGCGGACTGTCTCGGCGGTGTAGGCTTGGACGGCGCTGTCGTCGGCGGCGTCGGCGTGGAAGAAGGCGGCGCCCAGCTCCCCGGCCAGCTCGGCCAGCGGCTCCCCGGGTCGGTCGACGAGCATCAGGGTGGCGCCGTCAGCGGCGAAGCGGCGCGCGATAGCAGCGCCGATACCCCCGGTCGCGCCGGTGAGGATACAGATCTTGTCTCGCAGCATCGGGGGCGGTGATACACGCGATCAGCCCCACCCCACCCCCGCATTTCTCGACGAGGCGCAGGGCCCCACAGCGTAAATCCTGCGCGACCCGATCCAGCTCATCCGGGTGTAGGCGGCGGAGGTCGGGTTAAAATGCGCCGCGTAGGCCGATGCCGGTGAGACCCGGGGCGACCAGCGGGGTGAAGGCGCTGCGGGCGGCGGCGGCTTGACGACGGCCGAGGAGCAGCAGCGCGAGGCCACCGCTCAGGAAGAGGGCGCCGGCGCTGAGGCCGGTGATCGCGAGCATGTCCGCGCGTTGACCTCGCTCGTAGATCTGGGCGCATTCGCCGACGAGCTCGTCGAGGCGGCAGTTCGCTTGAGGATCGTCGAATTCACGCTCGAGGCGCTGCCCGCGGGCGGCCATGGCGGCCGCGAGCACGCCAGCGCCGACGCCGACGCCGACGGCGACGCCGCCGGCGATCCGCAGCTCACGGCCGGCGCGAGCAGGGCGAGCAGGCGCAGGGGCAGGCTCAGGGGCAGGCTCACGGTCGAGCTCAGGTGTAGGTTGGGGCTCGCGGAGCTCGATCGCGTCGAGGCGGCGGCGTAGGTCGATGAGCGCGGCGGTGATCTTGGCGCTGGGCGGGCTCTCGGTGCCGTAGGCGCGGGTGAAGTCGTCGCAGTAGCGCTGGAGGGCGTCGGCCGCGGTGGTCAACGCGGCGAGGTCGTCGACGCCGCGGAGGTGCTGCTGGAGGGCGTCGGCGATGTATTCGTAGATCGCGGCCCGGTTGTCGCGGTTGGCGCTGCGCTCAGGGAGGTGCTCCGCGGCGCGTAGCCAGATCCGGGCGGCTTCGCCAGGCTCGCCGCGGTCGAGGGCGGCTTGGCCGTCGATGAAGCCGGCCTCGAAGGCCTTGGGGTCCTCGGCGAGGGCGAGCGGGTAGATCGGCGCTGCGTGGGCGTGCGCTGGCCGCAGGAGGCTCATCACGAGGAGGATGAGTACGGGGCGCGCTGAAGCGATCAGGAGCTGCATGTCGCGGTCGCAGTGTACAGGGTGGAGGCCGCTCTCGCATGATCCACCCGCGGCCGGGAGGCCATCCACGAAATCGCGCGCTCCGGGGCGTGTCACGAGAGTGAGCGTTGTCTGCGCCACACGCGCGAGGAGCCATTGAAGAGAGGCTGTGATATAGCTCGCCAGACCGGAGATCATGTCGGGCGACGCCGGGACAGAGTTGTTGGTCGGACAGATCCTCGCGGGACGCTCTCGTGTGGAGCGCCTGCTCGGGGAGGCGGGCATGGGGCGGACCTTGGTGCCGAGTATTCGTCGTATCGCGCTGCTCGCGGCGGCGTCCGCCGCGGCGTGCTTTAACCCCACGGGGCAGACGGACGAGGCGACGTCGACCTCGACCTCGACCTCGACGGCGACCTCGATCGCGTCGACGAGCGATGACTCGACGTCGACGAGCGAGGGCTCGACGATGTCGTCGACGATGAGCTCGAGCGGCGAGACGACGAGCGTAGCGACGACCTCGACGTCGTCGTCGACGACCGACGCGAGCACGACGGGGGAGCCGACCTGCGCGGAGGCGGCGCAGCCGGACCTGTTCTGTGCGGAGCTCGATCGGACGCGGCCTCTCTGTGATCTGGTCGCGCAGGTGTGCGTCGCGTGCCTCAGCGCGGCCGACTGCGGCGGCGAAGAGGATGTGTGCGACGGGCAGACGGGTCAGTGCGTCGAGTGCGCGGGAGACGTGGATTGCACGACACCCGAGGCGCCCGCGTGTGATCCGGGGTCGAAGACCTGCGGCTGTACAGAGCATGATCAGTGCCCGGAGACCGCCTGCGCGCTCGAGCTCGGGCAGTGCTTCCCCGAGGCGTTCACGGCGGTGGTCTACTCGCGGGCGTGGGACGACCCTTCGTGCGACGATCCGCTCCTCGCCTGCGATGAGCCGGAGCCGTGCTGCTCGATCAAGGACGCGCTGGTCAAGGGCGCGGCGAAGGGCAAGAGCTACGTGGTGATCCGGGTGTCGCCGGGCATGAACGGCCTCAAAGATCCGGGGCTGACGCTGGGCAACGAGGCGATCGGCAAGCGCGTGGCGATCCTGGGCGAGGGCCGGCCGGTGCTCTCGGCGCCCGGTGGCGCGCCGGTGGTGTATGTGAACATCGCGACGACGAGGGCCTATCTGGCGGGCTTGGTGCTCGAAGGCGCGAGCTCCGGCGCGGGGGTGAGCTGCGTCGGCGGCGAGCTGGTGTGGGTCGATGATGTGGAGGTCAGATCTTTGCCGGGGGGCGTCGGCCTCTTCACGAGCGCGTGCGCGCTGACGGCGCGGCGCAGCGCGGTGCACGGGGCGCTCGGCGGCCTGCGCGTCGCGCTCGGCGGCGCCCTTCGCGGCGAGAACTTGATGGTCTCGTCGGTCTCTTCGTACGCGGTGCAGGCGGAGGGGGGCGGGGCCGCCGATCTGGTGTTTAGTACGATCACGGAGCGCAGCGGCCAACCCGGGCGCTTGTTGAAGTGTTCGGGGGCGGGGTCGATGATCAGCGCCCGCAGCTCGGCGCTCTTCGCTGCGCCAGAAGCGGGCTCAACCGCGTGTGTTGGGGCGACCGCGGTCGATTCGGCGGTGACGGACGAGGCCTTGGAGAGCGACTCGGTCGTGGTCATCCCGTACCCGCAGGTGCCGGGGCTCTTCGTGGACTGGGCGGGCGACGATCTGCATGTACAAGAGAGCGCCGCGGCGCTGATGGACGTCGCGCTCCGAGCGGCGGGAGACCCGACGACGGACTTCGATCGGGCGCCGCGCCCGGTGATGATCGGCGCGCGCGATTGGGCAGGCGCGGATCGGCCGTGAGCGCGGCGCGCGGCGAGCAGGTGGTGGGCTTCCGGGTCGTTGATGGGGGCGCGTATGAGCGGATCGGGACCTATGCGGAGGGCGGGATCGGGCGGATCTTGCGCGCGCGGGACCGGCGCCTGGACCGGCCTGTAGCCCTAAAAGAACTGCTCAAGGCGGACGCGGCGGCCGAGGATCGCTTCGTCCGGGAGGCGCTGCTGACGGCGCGGCTCCAGCACCCGGGTGTGGTGCCGATCTATGAGGCGGGGCGCTGGCCGTCGGGTGAGCTCTTTTATGCGATGCGTTTGGTGGAGGGGCGACCGCTGCTCGACCGGATCGCGGCGGCGCCGGCGCTCGATCAGCGGCTCGGGCTGCTGCCTCACGTGATCGCGATCGCCGAGACGATGGCCTACGCGCACAGCCAGCGGATCATCCACCGCGATCTGAAGCCCGAGAACGTGCTGATCGGCGAGTACGGCGAGACGGTGGTGATCGACTGGGGGCTGGCGAAGGACCTCGCGGCGGAGGAGGGTGAGGCGCCGGCCCGCGCCGCTGCGCCGTCGCGCGGGCCGGCGAGCGCGGGCAGCACGGGGCGTCGCCGGATCGGCGGCGAGAACCTGACGATGGTCGGCGCGGTCATGGGGACGCCGGCGTATATGCCGCCCGAGCAGGCGTACGGGGATCCGGTCGACGCGCGAGCGGATGTCTATGCGATCGGCGCGGTCCTGTACCACGTGATCGCCGGAGCGCCGCCCTATGAGGCCGAGACGCCCGCGGCGCTGCTCACGAAGGTGATGACCGAGGAGCCAGCGCCGCTCGAGACGCGGCAGCCTGGCGCGCCGCGCGAGCTCGTGACGATCGTGCGGAAGGCGATGGCGGAGCGGTCGGTCGATCGTTACCCGTCCGCGAAGGAGCTGGCCGAGGATCTTCGGCGCTTTCAAGCCGGGCAGTTCGTGGCAGCGCACCACTACTCGCGGGCCGCGCGGCTGCGGCGGCTGCTCCGCCGCTATCGGGCGCCGCTGGCGGTGGGTGGGGTCGCGCTGGTGCTGCTGGCGACGCTGGGCATGCTCAGCTTGGCGCGGATCTTCGAGGCTCGCGACGCGCTGGAGCTCGCACGGGCCGACGCGGAGCGGCGCGCCGATGCTCTGGCGCTGGAGCACGCGCGCAGCGCCGCGACGACGCAGCCGATCCGGGCGCTGGAGCTGCTGGCCGAGATCCGTGACACGCGGGAGTGGCGGCGGCTCCGGGTGATCGCGGCGGACGCCCACCAGAGCGGCGTCGGCGCCTCGCTGGTGGGGCACGAAGGGGCGATCAGTCGGATCGTGTTCTCCCCAGACGGGCGCTCGGTGGTGACGACCTCGGACGACTGCTTGGCGCGGATCTGGGACCTCGACGGGCGGGGTAGCCGCGCCTTGATCGGTCATACCGACGAGGTCTGGCGGGCGGCGTTCTCTCCAGACGGCGCGCGGGTGGCGACGAGCAGCCGAGACGGCTCGGTGCGGGTCTGGGAGGCGGCGACGGGGGCGCCGTTGGCGGTGCTGCCGGGCGATGAGCACGGGACTCGAGCGCTGAGCTACACCTACGACGGCGCCGCTCTGCTGGTCGGCCGCGATGATGACCGGCTGCTCCGCTGGGAGCCCGCGACGGGGGCGGTGACGGAGATCGAGCGCTGCTTGGCTGGATCGTTCGTCTCCGACGGTCGGCGCGTGGCCTGCGGCGAGATCGATCGTCTCGGGGTCGTGCTCCATGACCTGTCCGAAGGGACACGATTCAGGCTGGCCGTGGGGCGCCCGATCAACCCGATCACGGCGCTGTCGCCGACGCGGGAGGTGCTGGCGGTGGCGAGCTCGGGCAAGGTGCTGCTGTGGTCTTGGCGAGACGGCGCGGTCGAGGAGCTCGCGGGGCCGCCCTTGCCGTCGAGGGCGATGGCCTTCTCGGCCGACGGCGATGAGCTGGCGGTGAGCACCAAATCGCAGGCGATCTGGCGCTGGCGAGGTGGTGAGCGGCTGCCTGATCTCGAGCTACCGGGGGGGGAGCCGCGCCGGCTGATCTTCACCGGAGACGGGGGGCACCTGTTCGCGGCGGGCGGTGATACGCGGGTGCACCTGTGGCGGCTCAGCGACGGCATGCGCCGCGCGTTCACGGGCTTCCCTGACAGCGTCTCGGCGCTGGCGTTGGCGCCGAAGGACGAGCGGGTGGCGGCGGCGAGCTCGGACGGGAGCGCGCGGATCTGGCGCCTCGACGGGCTCCTTGAGGCCCGTGTCGGGGGGCTGGCGACGACGACGATGGTCGACCAGGCGAGGGCGATCGGGATCACGGGGCACGCGGACGGGCGAGTCGTCGCTTGGGATCTGGCGCTGCGGAGGTGGTCGAGGCCGCTATGGAGCGCTTCGCCGCGAGAGGCGGCGCCGTCGGCGCTGACGACGCTGCCGACGAAGGATCACTTCGTCGTCGGGTATCGCGACGGTGTGGTGGTGATGCTCGACAAGGAGGGTCGTCGCGCGGGCGAGATGACCCTCGCCGCGGGCGCCGAGATCACCCGCCTCTCGGGCTCGCCGACGGGAGAGCACTTGCTGGCGGTGACCAACGGCGGCGCTGAGGTGGGGCTCTCGGTGGTGGGGCTGGCGAGCGGGCAGCGGCGGCGCCTGACGGACGTCGCAGGTGTGACGTGGGTGTGGCTCGACGCGGACTCGCTCGCGGTGAGTGATCGTGGCCCAGAGGTGGCGATCTTTGATGTGGCCGCGGGGACGCGTCGCGCGCTGCTGCGCGATGAGCTGGGGCTGATGCAGGTGGCGCTCGCGGATGATGGCCGGCGGCTGATCGCAGGGGGTCCGAGCCACACCCTGCGGGTCTATGAGCGCGAGACGGGGCTGGTCGGGGCGCTCAATCTGCCGAATATCACGGGGGTGAGGTCCTTGGCGGCGATCCCGGGGGGGCCGCGGGTGCTTGTGGCGGGGGCCGGCGTGAGGGTGGCGATCTGGGACAGCGCGGCGGGTGCTCACGTGGGTGCGCTGAGCGGCGGTGATGTGCCGATCCAATTGGTGCGGGTGAGCGCTGATGGCCGCTCGGCGGCGACGGCGGCGGAGGACGGGGCTGTAAAGCTGTGGGACCTGGGCTCCACGGAGGGGCGACTGCTGGGGGTCGTGGCTTCGCGCATCTCCGAGCTGTCCCTCGTGGGGCCGGTGGTGGCGGCCCACGCGGAGGACGGGCTTCACCTGTGGCTGGACGAGCTTCCAGACGAGGAGCAGGCGTTTCTCGAGTGGTTGCGGATGAGCGGCCAGGCGCTGACGCTGCGGTCCTCGCGGCCGGCGGTGGCGCCGAGCTGCGCTGCGGTGGCGCGTAACCGAGCGCCGCCGCAGGCGCCGCTCGGCACGCCTTGAAGGGGACGCGCCGAGCCCAGGGGCATCAACCTGTGCCGCTCCCTGCGATCTGACCTCGAGGACATGTCCACGGAGGTGGCGGCCGCGGGCCGCGGAGGCGCGCGTCGGGGTGGCGCAGTCACGGTATTATCCGCGGGTCGACCTTTGGTTGCAGTGCGTACGCGCGAGCGAGAACGGCAGCCTTGCGTCGTTTCATAACACTCCTGGTATGAGCCGGGTGGCCGGGTGGCCGGGTCAAGGCGCGACGGGGTCGAGTGGCACCACAGCGCAGTCGGCGTACGTGGCGGCCCGCTCGCAGGCGCTACAGAGCCGCTATGAGCGCTATATCGCGCGTTCGGCGCTGGATCTGGCGATGGGCACGGCGAGCGCGAGCGAGGCCGCTGCCACACCAACCTCGATCGAGGCTGCACCCACGCCGACCCCGGACGCCGCGAACGAGGCCGCTCCCACTGACCTCGCGGCGCCCGCGAAGAGCACGTGGTGGTGCGTCTGCTACGACGGCGCGACCGAGTGCCTGCCCAGCGAAGCGGAGTGCCGGACCTTCGCGAAGACCATCGGCGACGACCTGACCCACGGCTGCCCTCGGGCACGCCCAAGACCAAGGTCCAGACCAAGCTCGGCATGCAGCTCGGCAGCTCCTGGAAGGACATCGAGGCCGCCTATGCCGACGCGCTCTACCTCGAAGACGAGGGCCTCGAGCAGTACAAGGGGCGCTCGGGCATCGTCGCCGGCTCGCTGTTCGGTGGCTTGACCTTCAGCTTCGATGAGGACCAAGACGGCGTGAACTCCATCGCGCTCGGCCGCGTCGCGGACTGACGCTTGGTCTGCGGCCGCGGCGCGATCGCGGCGGCGTCGCGGGCGAAGAAGAATTGTTGCTCATAGCCGGCGCCGCCCTCATGGCTGATTGGCGGGGCGGTTTTGAGCTTCAATGGGCCCTCCCCTCCCCTCCCCTCCCTAAAAATCGCAATTGGGAGGAGGTGAGCGTGAGGGTTGGTCCGGGACGCGATCTCGGTTCGGGTCACGCAGACGGAGTTCGTCGGCGCCGCGCCGCTGCGCCTCCCAGAGGGCCTCGCGCAGCCGCGCCAGGCGCTCCTCGAATCGGGCGATGTCGCGCGGTGACGCGATGGTTCGTCGGGCCGATTCGGCGACGCTCTCCGCTTGCTCCCGGAGCGCCCTGCGCCGACTCGGGCTGGCCGTGAGGCTGGCGATGGTTTGAAGCGCCTCCAACATCCGCAGCGAGATGGCGACGTTGCCGCCCGAGCTGCCTCGGATCTCATCAAACGAGCCGGCCACAAGGCTGGCGAAGGTCTGCCCCTCGGCGATCACCCGCAGCTCCCCGTCCTCATAGCGGCGGGACGACGGGATCTCCCGCGGAGCCAGCCGCACCAGGATCGCCATCAGGTGCTCCACGCACATCACAGCGGTCGTGGTGTCGTTGATGCCGGGTGAGAGCGCGCGCAAGGCCATATCTACGAGCTGGCGGACGCCGAACGCGCAATCTTGATACACCGTGCGGTAGCGATCGATGCTATAGGCGGCCCGCAGGTCGGCGATGGTCTGCTGGTCCGGCGGGTCCTCCAGCGCGATCGAGGCGAGCGGGGTGCCCTGGACCACAAATTCGCCGATACCGCGGTCCATCCGCACGACCGTCTTGTGCCGCCGCGCCAACCGCATCAGCCCCGCTTCATCCACGCTCTGCAGGTAGCCGTCGCGCTTCGCCATGATGGCCTGCCATACCCGCGTCGGAGCCGGCAGCGGAGACGGCTCGGCCTCGTCCTCCACCGGCGCTTCGCCCGGCTTGTTCGCCGGAAAGAGCCGATCCACGGCCTCGATGGTCTCCTTCGTCACCGAGGCGATGATGCTCGAGGCCTGGATCGAGGTCGCGATATGATGAACGAAGAAGATGAGGGTGCCGACGCCGCCGATCGCCAGCGCGACGCTGAAGGTCACCGACAGGCTCGGAACAAACCCGCCCTCGTCGCCGCCGCGGATGGTGCGCAGCACAATGATGCAGTAGGTGAAAATGCCGGCGAAGATCCCCAGCACCACCTGCGTGGCCCGGTCGCTCATGAAATTCCGCAATACACGCGAGGTGTATTGGCTAGAGGCCAGCGTCAGCGCCACCAGGGTCATCGAGAACGTGACCCCCACCACCGTCGTCATGGACGCGGCGATAGTCGCCAGCATCCCGCGAGCGCCCGCCGCGCTCGCGCCGAAGAGGCGCGGCCAATCGTCCATCCAGTCCTGACCCGCGGAGGAGTCCGTCTCGATCAAGCCGAGCGCGAGGAGCGCGCTGAACACGACGATCAACGCCGGCAGGAACCAGAAGCTCGCGCGCAGGTTGTCCCAGTGGCGCTTGAATTTATTCATGGGGAGGCGCCGGGGGAGCCTTGGGCAGCAGATTCTCCCCTTCTTGTAAGAGTTGAGCCTGGCGCGCCTGTTCGTCGAGCGCGCCCGCCTCGCTCACCAACCCGCCCTCCGCCGCGGTGGAGACGACATCGGGCTCTTCCGAGGGTTGGTGGGCGGCAGGTTGCGCCTCAAGCGGAGCTCCCCGCGTCCACGTCGGCCCCCCGTTGGTCATGCTGATGGGGACCCCCTGCGGAAACACCACCTCACGAGCCTCGTCGGGCATCGAGACGCCGTGCTCTTGGAAGGCGCGCTTCACCAGCCGGATCACCGAGGACCGCACCTTCAACCAACTGTGTGTGCGGCCGTTGATCCAGTAATAAACGCGCAAATTGACGGTCGCCGCGCCGAGGCTGTCGGCGAGCACCGCGGGCTCGGGCGTGCTCAGCACCGCCACATGGTCTGTGAGCACCTTGAGCGCGATCTCTTGCGCCTCGCCGATCGAGTCGTCGTAGCCGATGCCGACGATAAAGTCCTCTCGTCGGCTGGAATTGGTCGTGAAATTGCGGAGGTTGCTCTTGTAGACGCTGGCGTTGGGGATCTGCACGAGGTTGCCATCCATGGCCATCAGGATGGTCGTACGAACGTTCAACTGCTGCACGTAGCCGGTCACGCCGGCGACCTCGACCAGGTCTCCCGTCTCAAACGGCCGCTGCACGCTTAGAAAGATGCTGGCGAGGAAATTCTCGGTGATGTCCCGGAAGGCGATACCCACGGCCAGACCGACCAGGCCGGTGCCCCCCACGACGGTCAACGCCAATTGGGTGAGCCCGGAGACCCGGAGCACGATGTAGGTGCCGACAAGAACCACCGTCGCTCCGATGCCGCCCGCGATCACATTACGCAGCAGCCGCGCTTGAACCCGGTGACGAAGGCCTGACCGCGCCCTGCGCGTCGCCAGCACCCCAGCCCCCACCGACAGGCCCAAGATGACCAGCCCGAGCAGCAGCAACGGCACAGAGACCAAGAAGTCGCGCCATAACACCTTCAGCCCGTGCCACGCCGGACCCCAATCCCACATCGATCGTTCGGGCACCTCCATTCGATTCGCCACGGCGACCACGTCCTGGGTGTTGCGCGCCAGATCGCCCGCCCACTTCTTGAGCTCATCGGACGCCACCCGCCCCTTGAGGAAGACGACCCCCTCCACGACCCTTACCTCTGGCGTGGTGAACCATTCGGTCGCATCGAGGATACTCTGGAGGCGCTGACGGATCTCTTCATCCCGCGCGACGGGAATGACGTCCACCTTCGCGGGAGCCAGCGAGACATCATCCTTCCCGAGTGGCTCGGCGCCGGTGCACTCGCCCTCTTCGTCGCAGAGGCCGCCGCCGCCGCTGGCCGCGTCGCTCGTGAACGAGGGGGCGCCGTCGGGCTCGTCGCCGCGGTCGCTCGTGGGCTCGCTGGCGCTGGTGGGCAGGCCGCCGCCCGAGCGGCCGGGCGCGCCGAGCTCCGCGTCGTCGCCGACGCAGGCGAGGCCGCACGTGAACGCGAGCAGGAGCAGGCCGGTGCCCAACAGCAGCGCGCGTACCCCGTCTGCCGGCTCGCGCCCCGCCGCCGCGACCCACTCGGCTAGCTTCGCTCCGCGCCTCGGCCCGAACACCACAAGGACTCGCATGCGCACGATGATGGGGGAGCTATCGCCCAGCCGCGCGCTCGATCACGCGCGCCCGCAGCGAAAAAATCGCGCGCCCGCCCCGACCGGACGGCACGCGATGCAGGCGCTCGCCGACCGAAGCGCGCGGTCGCGCGCGATCTTAACCCCCCGTACCAGGCGTGGCTGTTGGTGACGCAGGCGCGTCGGCTCAGGGACACTCGCAGATCCGGTCGGCGGGGTAGCACTTGACGATGAACTGCGACCACTGACAGCTCGGGTCGAATTCGGCCAAGCACGCCGCGAAGTAGTCCGGATCTTTGAGGTCGCAGGGGAAGGGCGGGCCGAAAGTATTGGTCCCAAACTCGGCGTCGAAGGAGGCGAAGTCGCCGAAGATCCGGCCGTCATCGAGGATCAGGAAGTCGGCGCTTCTGCAGCCGCTGCCGGCGCAGTCGTTGTAGCGCAGGAGGCCCGGCGTGCGGTCGCGTAGGGCCGTGAAGCCGCACACCTCGCTCTCCGCGTAGGCGCTCGTGCCCGGTCGATCGTCGAGCTCGATGATCGGACACAGCGTCGGAGCCTCGCAGGCCACGATGTCGGGGACCAGGCACGTGTCGGCGGTGGTGCTGCCGCCCGTCGATGCGCTGGTGTCCTCGGCGGTGGTGCTGCCGGCGGTGGTGCTGCCGGCGGTGGCGCTCGTATCATCCGAGTTGTCGTGCTTGTCGCCGCAGCCGAGCAGCAGCGTGAGGGCGAGCAGAGGCACGCCTGGAGAGAGCCGCATGGCGTCGATGATATCGCGTCGATGTCGATCGCGCGGATCAGCCTCGGCCTCGCTGCCGTAGATCGTGGGATACTCGCGGGCGATGCATCATCACCTGCGGCGTCGATCTCTGCGGCTCGGGCTGGTCACGCTGGCCTCCGCGGTCGCGTGTGCGGAACCGAGCGGCTCCTCGAGCGAGCGGCGCGAGCACGCGGGCGAGGTCGCAGGCGAGGTCGCGCCCCGGGAGGCGCCTGGTCGACCTGTGGAGGTGGTCGCGGCGTCGGTGACCTGTGAGGCCCCGCCGGCGCCTTCGACGGTCTCGGAGCGCGCGCGGGCGGCCGCGGTCGATGCGATGCTGGCGGGCCGGCCCGAGCAGGCGGTCCTCGACTTCGAGGCGCTGATTCGCGCGAGCCCTCGTGACCTCGGCGCGCAGGCGCTCGCTGGGGCGGCGCGTGAGCTGCTCGCAGCGTCGCAGGAGCGAGTGGCCGCGCTGAGCGATCAGATCGAGCCTGTGCGCGTCGAGCCGCTGCCGCGGGCGGCGCGGATCGTCGAGCGGCTTCGCTTGGCCGGCGTGGATCCGGTGACGCTCACGATCTCCTCGGCGAAGGCGAACTTGATCACCGATGACGCCGATTGGCTCGCGCGGGTGGGCGTCGAGCCGCCAGGACGGCGGGTGTTTCGCGGGCGAGGCGGCGGTACGGTGCTGCCGCCCTATGTCGCCTCGGCGCTGCGCGGCCGGCCTGCGCAGGCGATCTACACCCACGCGGACCATGTAGTGGTCGTCTACGGGGATCTGGTCGGTGTGTTCGCTGCGGGGCGGTCGCCGCGGGCCTTCGACGTCAGCGCCGCGATGGCCTCGAGCTCAGAGGCGGCTCCCGGGCTGGATCTGCTCTTCGCGCAGCTCGTCGGCGATACGCTGGTGGTCCAGCTCGCGTACAACGGCTACGCCAGCGAGAGCGGCGAGCAGAACGCGTATGTGGCCGCGTTCGACGGGGGCGATGGTCGGCTGCGCTGGTCGAGCGAGGCGCTGGTCGGCAACTCGCAGAACTTCGTGATCGCGGGCTCGCGCTTGATCACGGGCTACGGCTTCACAGATGAGCCTGACGCGCTCTTTGTGCTCGACCTCGCGAGCGGCGAGACGGCCCAGCGGATCGCGCTGAAGAGCGGCCCCCAGCAGATCCTCGCCCGCGGGGACGAGCTCTTCGTGCGCACGTACAACACCGACTACGTGCTCCGCGCGGCGCCAGGTTTGACCGCGGCGCCCGCGGCTTCGCTCGCGCCCGCGCCGCCGGCCTCGGCCCACCCGAGCAGCGCGGAGCTGCGATGCTTCCTCGACGCGGCGCTCGCGGCGATCGATCGGCGCGACGTGTCCGCCCTCGATCGGGCGCTCGATGGCCTCGACAAGGCGGGCGCCGAAGGAGCGGCGACGCGGGCGCTCAGCGGGGTGCGCCTCGATCTCGCGGCGCGGGCGGCGGATCCGAAGCGGTGGATCGATCTATCGACGCAGGATCCGATCGCCGTCGCGGCGCCGCCGTGGGCGTACCACCTGGCGCGCCCGGCGGAGAGGCCGCGGCCGGGGCCGCTCCGCCTCCTTCGCCGCCGCGCGCCGATCGACTCGGTCGAGGAGCTCGACGCGGGCTCGGATCCCGCGCTGGCCGGCGAGGCCGTGTTCATCGCCCCGGTCGAGCAAGGCGCGCTGCCATCCTCGGCGCGGCCAGATATCCCGAGCAGCTACGCCGGTGAGACGCTGCGCGCGATCATCCGCTCGGGTGAGGCGGGCCTGTTGCTGGTCTACGGCGGCCGCTACCTCGCGATCCTCGAGGGCAGCACGACGACCGACCTACTCGACCTCGACGCGTTTCGGCGCCCGCCGGCCGCGGATCCCGCGTGGCGAGCGTTCGCGGAGCAGGACGTCACCTACGCGCAGGTCGTGGGCCGCACGCTCTACGTCTCAAACGGCGGCGGGTCGTACGCGCGCGACGTTTTTGGCAAGAAGGGCTTCCTCAGCGCGATCGATCTCGACCAGAAGGCACTGATCTGGCGCTCCGATCCGCTGGTCGCGAGCTGGAGCTTCGTGATCGTCGACGATCTGATCGTCACCGGCTACGGCTTCACCGACGAGCCCGATCACCTCTTCGTGTTGTGGACCGAGACCGGCGAGAAGCTCGCGCAGTCGCCGCTGGACTCGGCGCCGTCGCGAATCCGGGCGGAGCGGCGCGGCGAGGGGGCGCTGATCCGTGTCACGACCTACAAGAGCGCGAGCTACTTCGATCTGACGCGCGGCGGCGGCGGTCGCCGCTGAGAGGTGGATCGTCGAGGCGCGGAGCCCAACTGCTGCCGATCCTACGCGATCGACGAGGCCGCATCGACAGCCCCTCTCAGGGGCGCCGGCGATTTCTGCGAACGCGGGGTCGTCGGCCCGCCGCCGCGTGGTAGCTTGCGCCGATGTACAGGCACCAAACACCCCTGCTCCGACTCGGACTGGTCGCCGCGCTCGGCGGCTGCAACTCCGGCGCCGAGGGCGACTCGAACAGCGAGACCGCGGCGGCGAGCGCAACGTCGACGAGCGTGACGAGCGACGCGTCGACCCAAGGGTCCACGACGAGCGCCGGCACCACCGCCGCCGCCAGCTCCGAGGGCAGCAGCAGCGACGCGGACACGACCAGCGCCGGGGAGAGCAGCAGCTCAGGGGCCAGCGCCAGCGACAGCGACAGCGACGCGAGCTCCGAGGCCAGCACCACCGCGGTCGACACCGCCGACACCACCACCGCAGGTGACAGCAGCGGGGCCACGACCGAGGGCGGGACCACCGGCGACGCCACCGGCGACGCCACCGGCGACGCCACCGGCGACGACACCGGCGACCTGCCCGACTTCGTCGCCGAGTGCGACGACGACCCAGCGAACCCAGTGATCGTCACGGTCATGCCCAACGTGACCGCCCGCTTCCCCAGCATCACCGCGGGCCTCGCCGCCGCCAGCGACGGCTCCGTGATCGAGGTCTGCCCTGGCACCTACAGCGACAAGATCGAGGTGAAGCACGACATCACCCTGCGCGGCGCCGGCGCCGACAAGACGATCATCGACGGCGGCGGCTTCCACTTCAACCTCGGCGACGGCGAGGCCGTGGTCGAGGGCTTCGGCTTCACCCACTGCAACGCCAAGATCCCGAGCGGCTGGAACATCGCCTCGAGCGGCGCGATCTCGGTGAGCGACACCTATGGCGCGCAGGAGACCCTGACCGTCCGCGACTGCCGCTTCTTCGCGAACAGCGCCGAGTACGGCGCCGCGATCCACGTCTCGGGGTCGAACAACGGCGGCAAGAACCCGGACATCATCATCGAGGGCTCGGTCTTCGAGAAGAACGTCGCCACCGGCGAAGGCGGCGCGATCGCCAGCTACGGGCGCGTTCACATCAGCGACTCGGTCTTCGTCGAGAACAAGGCCCGGACCGGCGGGGCGCTCGCCCTCTCCTACGGGTGCACCGGCCCCAGCGTCTGCGACATCACTCACACGGTGATCATGAAGAACCACACCACGGGCAACAGCAAGTACGAGGGCGGCGGCGGGATCTTCATCGACTCGTGCGGCGTCAACTGCCTCGGCGGCCTGACCGTCACCGACTCCGACCTCGGCTTCGGCGCGTCCGAGGAGAACACCGACCACCAGGGCCTGCCGGAGGACGTGCTGATCAACGACGGCACCGACCCGTGGAGCCGCTACGGCTGGTACTACAACAACGTCTCCTTCGTCTGCTCCCAAGGCAGCTGCACGATGCCTTGATCGTCGCCGCATCCGCGGGATCGACCGGTGCTGCACGCCGGGGCGTTCCCGGCGGTGAGTGTCATGGGGCTTGGCAGCCACGTGAACGGCGCAGAGCTCCACCTCGAAGAGGCCCGAGCCCGCTGCACTATCGAGTACGACACCGCCGATGAACCAACCGTCACCGCCTTCTCCTGCTCGCCCCATTGAGCTCGCGCTCCCCGACGATCACCGAGCATCTTCACCGCGGAGACTCGCGGCGGAGCGGGGGTATACGCACGACCAGAGTCGGCGCTCGCTAGCACGAGGTGGAGGCCACGTAGTGGTTGGCCGGCGAGGCGGTCTTGGCCTCACTGTACGGGCGAGTCGCCCGTGCGCACCGCCGTGAGCGCGTAGGTGACCGTGCAGGGGCTCACGTCGCCGAAGTCCCCGCACCAGGGCTCGTCGATGCCCTGGGTGAAGCGCCAGACCCACTCCCCGGCGGCCATCGTCGCGCTCGCGAACTCGCCCTGCAGCGCGGCGTCCCACGATTCACAGGTGGTCCCGCCGATCATGACCATCGCGCACTCGAACGACGCGCCCGCGCGCGTGCAGGTGTGGATCGGCTCTTCGCTCTTCGGATAGGTGAGCGTGAAGGTCATGTCATCGGCGCCCACCTCGAGCCTGTACTCGCCGACTGGGCTGCCGAAGATGCCGTTCTGCGCGCCTTCGCAGGTCCGCTCGAGCTCCGCGCCTGGCGTGAAGGTCCAGAGCCCCTCCGCCGGGGCGATCGGCTCGCCCGTGGGATCGCCCGTGGTCGTCCCGCTCGACATCGGCATCGGCATCGGCCCGGTCTCACTTGTCGTGCTCGACGAGGCCGCCGAGTCCGTGGTGCCATCATCGCTGGCGCAGCCCACCACGAGGGCGACAGAGACGACGAGACGATCCGCGTGGGTCATGCGCCCACGATAGCCAGGTGCTGTCCACCTCGTCGCCGCATTCTCTGCGTCGAGGGGCCGCGAGCTGGCACGCACGCCGACCGGCGACGGCACCGGCGGCGGGACCACCGGCGGCGCCCGCTCGGTAGCGTCCCGCGCTCGCCGCGGTGATACTCGCGGGGTGCTGCACGTCGTCCACGTCCATGTCTACGTCCTGCCTGACCACGTCGAGGCGTTCGTCGCCGCGACCCTCGAGAACGCTCGCGAGAGCCTGAAGGAGCCAGGGATCGCCCGCTTCGATGTCATCCAAGACAAGGCGGATCACCGCCGCTTCGTACTGGTGGAGGTGTACCTCGACCTCGATGCGCCAGCGCGCCACAAGGAGACCGCTCACTACCTGAAGTGGCGCGATACAGCGGCGCCGATGATGGCGGAGCCGCGCAGCGCCCGGACCTTCACCAACCTCTTCCCTGGCGATGAGGCCTGGGAGACGCCGCGTCGATGACGACCTTCGAGTTCGCGAGCGCGGCGAGGATCGTCTTCGGGCCTGGGACGCTGGGGCGGGTCGGGGCGATCGCGGCGAGCCTGGGCCGATCGGCGCTGGTGGTCACGGGTAGCGCGCCAGAGCGCTTCCCCGAGCTCTACGTGCACCTCGCGGCGGCGGGGTTGAGCTGGACGATCCACCAGGTCGTCGGTGAACCGACGATCGCGTGCGCGGAGGCGGGGGCCGCGGCGGCGCGGGCGGCCGGGGCAGAGGTGGTCGTGGCGATCGGGGGCGGCTCGGCGCTCGACGCGGGCAAGGCGATCGCGGCGCTGATGCGCAACCGGGGGCCGACGCTGGACTACCTCGAGGTGGTGGGGCGAGGGCGGCCGCTGGCCGCGCCCTCGGCGCCCGTGGTGGCGATCCCGACGACGGCGGGGACAGGCTCCGAGGTGACGCGGAACGCGGTCCTGGCGGTGCCGGAGCGGGCCGTGAAGGTGAGCCTGCGCAGCGCGACGATGCTGCCTGCGGCGGCGATCGTCGACCCGCTCTTGACCCTCTCCCTGCCGCCGCAAGCGACGGCAGAGTGCGGGCTCGACGCCTTGACGCAGGTGATCGAGCCCTTCGTGTCGCGGCTGAACAACCCGCTGACCGACGCGATCTGCCGCGAAGGGATCCGTCGAGGGGCTTCGGCGCTCCAGCGGGCCTACGTGGCCGGCGACGATCTGGAGGCGCGCTCCGAGGTGGCGCTATGCAGCCTCTTCGGCGGGCTGGCGCTGGCCAACGCCAAGTTGGGGGCAGTGCACGGCTTCGCCGGTCCGCTGGGCGGGGCGTTCGACGCGCCGCACGGGGCGATCTGCGCCCGGCTGCTACCGCTCTGCTTCGCCGCCAACGCGCGGGCGCTGGCCGAGCGCGGGGGCGCGGCGGGCGCGGCGCTGCTGGCCCGCCACGCCGAAGTCGCGCGCCTCGTGACTGGGGACCCCGATGCGACGATCGCCGACGGGGTGCGCTGGCTGGAGGCGCTGGCGCGCGCGCTGAAGATCCGGCCGCTGCGGGCGTTCGGCGTCGATGCGGGGGCGTTGCCCTCGACGGTCGCAGCGGCGCAGGCGTCGAGCAGCATGCAGGGGAACCCGATCGCGCTGACCACGGCCGAGATGACGACGATCCTGGAGGCGGCGCTGGAGGCGCCGACCTGAGCGCGCCTCATCAGAATCGATCGCCCGGCCCCACCCCTCTGCTCCGCGCGCTCGCAAGGCGCTACGATACCCACGTGACGGCCCCCTCGCCCCTCGTGGCGGCTCCGCGTGCCTGCTCCGCGCGGAGCCGCCGCGCCGCCGCGTCCCTCACCGCCCTCGCCGCCGCCCTCGCCGCCTGCGCCCGCACGGCCTCGCCTTCGCTCACCCCGCCGGCCTGCCCGGCGCTGGAGGCGCCGCAGCTCATCCCCCTCCCTTTCGCCCCTGAGCGCCCCTTCGCAGCCTGGGTCGATCCGCGCCGGGTCGTCGTCGCTGAGCTCGACGAAGGCGAAGGTCGCCCACCCAGCCTCCGCGCCTTCGCCCTCGACGTCGAGCGCCGCGTGGCCTGGCCGCTCCCCGTCCCGGTCGTCGACGCCCTCCGGGGCTCCCCGAGCGCTCACTTCGCGGCCGTCGACGGCCGCCTCCTCGTGATCCTCGCCTCTACCCTCGGCGACGAGCCGATCGCCGCTCACCTCATCGACCCTGGCGGCGGCGCCGTGCTCGCGGTCGAAGGGGCCGCCGCCCCGCCCTCCGGCGCCTTGCTCACCTCCCCCTTCCACGCCGCCGCTGGACGCGGCGGCTACGTCCACTGGCCGCGGCGCCCCGGTGACGCCGTCGACGGCCCCGGCTACGTCCTCGACGCCCTCCGCGCCCTCTGGCGACCTGCGCCGACAGACCTGATTCCACGCTCAGGCTCGCACATCGCCCGCCTCGGCGACGGCCGCGTCGCCGTCTGGGGCGGGCTCGACGACGACGGCGCCCCCGCCGGCGAGGGCGCCACCCTCGACCTCAGCACCGGCGAGGTGCGCCGCTTCGCTCACCCGCGGATCGCCACCTCGATGTACGCCGTCGACGGCCTCTCCCTCGCCGGCGCCGGCGCCGACCCTCAGGGCCCCCTCCGCGGCTACGTGCTCGACCTCGAGCGCGGCGGCGCCCCCTTCTTCGAGCGCGCTATCGAGCACTCCTGGCGCAACCCCGCCGTGCTCCACCTCCGCGGCGACCACCTCGCCTACCTCGCCGCCGACGCCCTCCACCTCTGGCGCCGCAGCAGCGGCCAATGGCGCGCCCTCGACCTCCCCTTCGTCGCCGACGCTCCCAGCGAGATCCGCGTCGCTGACCTCGCCGACGGCGCCTGGCTCATCCACGGCACCGACCGCGGCGCCTTCGTCCTCGACCCGAACAGGGCCGCCTTCTGCGGCCTCCCCACCAGGATCGAGCTCACCATCGTCTCCGCCACGCTCACCAGCCCGCGCCACCGCCTCCATATCGGCGGCGCCGCAGATCTCTACGGCGCCGCCGAGTGCCCCCCCGGGGCCCCCTGCGCGCTCGAGGGCCCGACCCGCCGCGAAGATCCCCGCGCCGAGCTCCACCGGCTCCGCTGATCCGGCCTCGAATCGCGCGCGCTCGCCGGACCGCGCCGCCTCACTCGGCGCCCGCGCCGACGAAGATCGAGCCGGCGATGAGGCCTTGACCACCCCGTCCGACTCGATACCGATCGAGTAGCGACCGGCCTGGTAGCCCATGAAGTAGCGATTGTCGGCGCCTGGTCGCCCACGCAGCTTGCCCTCGTCACCGCCGGCGGCGCGCCATGTCGCGCCAGCCCACGATCGCTAGCGTGCCGAAGGTCGCGGCGATCGTGAGACCGATCAGCACGAACACCAAGGTCGCGTCGCCGCGATAGAGGTGGTTGCCCAAGGCGCTGTCGGACGTCCCCAGATCGCGGAAGGCGAAGATGAGGTTCGCTAGCGCGAGCGCGGCCGACACCTTGATCTGCGCGCGCCCCTCTCGTGTGACCCAGCCCAAGAGGACCATGAGGCCGCCGATGTAGGCCATGAGCTGGTAGAAGAAATTGAAGAAGTCGGTGAGCACCGGCGAGGCGATCTCGGCCTCCGAGACGCCGAAGTCGCGCAGCATCGAGACCCCTCGCACCAGGGCCGAGGCGGCCATGAGCGCGTAGAGCACGCCGACGATCGTAAAGACAATGCGGAACCCGGGGATTGGTCGTTCGGTCATGGTCACAGCATCGAGTCGCACGAGCGCGCGCGCTTGAACGAACCTGCTGCGTCGCGTTCGCTACGTCGCGCCCGATGCGATAGGATCGGGGGCATGCGGACGATCGAGATCGCGCGCACGGCCGCCTCTGCTCGCGTGGCGGCGACGAGCGCCGTGCTCGGCTCTTCGCTCGCGCTCACGGAGGCGCGCACCCAGGGCGTCTCGCTCTTTGAGCGACGGACGCCCATGCACTGCGTCCTCTTCGGGCGGAGCCGCCTCGAGATCGACGGTGTGGTCCGCAGGTTCGACGGCCCCGTGGCGATCCCCGCGGGCGCGCGCCACCGCGTCGTCGAGATCGAGGGCGCGTACGGCTGCGTCGCGTACCTCGACGCGCGCCGCTACGGCTTCGACGAGGTCTCGCGGCTCGCCGAGCGCTGGCACGGCTTCGTCCCGGGCCGAGACGATCTGCGCGAGGCCTACGGAGATGCGCTCCACGCGGCGCAGCGGCGCATCGATCCACGCCTTTCGCGCGCCCTCGACGAGTTGGGGCGTGAGGGCGCCACGGTCGAGTCGGCGGCGGCGCGCGCGGGCCTGTCGCCCAGCCGCCTCACGCACCTGATGAGCGAGTCCCTGGGCCCTTCACCTGTCGTGTACCGCGGCTGGTTCAAGCTGAGACGCGCACTCCACGCAGCGCTCGTCGAGCGGCTCGATCTCACGAGGGCGGCCCACGAAGCGGGCTTCGCCGACTCGGCCCACCTCACACGCACGACAAAGCACACGATGGGCGTCGCGCCCGCAGCGATGCTGCCACCGAAGGTCTTCCTCGTGGACGAGGGCTGAGGGTCTTTGACCCTGGAGCGGCGAGACGGCGGCGAGCGTGAGATCCGCTGGTGGACCTGCGCCGGCCGCCGCATCAACAGCGCCCTCCAAGCGCTCGTTGACCCCAGCGATCGGCTCGCGTATCCCAGGCGGCCCCGAGGACGCCAGGGCCCGCGACGCGAAACCATGACGACGCCCCCCGCTCCCCAGACCACCCGAGTCGCCCTCGACCGCGCCCCCAACCGGATCGCCACCCTCGTCGCCGCCGCCCTCGCGCTCGCCGGCGGCGCCCTCCTCGTCGTCGGCGTGCGGGCCGGATGGGGCTTCCTCCCGCTCTTTTGGAGCGGCGTGCTCGCGCTCGCCGGCGGGACCGCGCTCCTCGGCCGTCTCCGCGGCGGAGGCTTCGCCGCCGCCCCCTGCCCGCGCTGCGGCGCCCCGCTCCGCTTCACTCACATCGCCGCCGCTCGGACCCTCCGCTGCGACGCCTGCGGCGGCTGGTCATCCGGCCGCGAGACCATGCAGGCGATCGCCGACGATCACCTCGCCGACGAGCCCGTGTTCACGCTCATCGCCCCGACCGGCCCCCTCCGCTGGCCGCGCTCCCCGAGCGGCGCTCCCCTCTGCCCGGTCTGCGGCGGCGAGGCGCGCCGCGAGCGGATCGTCCAGGCCAGCGATCCGACCGGCGCCCTGGTGGCCGCGGTCGCGCCGATCAGCCTCCGCACCCTGACCACCCTCACGGTCCCCGCCTGCGACGCGCACGACGACGGCGTCGCCCTCACCGTCGTCGACGGCGTGGTCGAGCTCGCCTTCCGCTCGTTGCCCTACAGCCGCGCCTTCGCGGCCCTCAACCCCGCGACCGCCCACCCAAAGGCCGCCTCCGCGCCCGTCGAAGCCGAAGCGCCGCCCCTCCAGACCCTCGCCGACTACCTCGCCACCGACCCGCCCGATCGCCACGCGATCCGCCGACCGCTGGCGTGCCCGGCCCATCACGAGCCGATCATGACCGCGCTCGGCTACGGCACGACGATGGAGTACCTCCCCTCGCAAGAGTGGATGGAGAGCGCGAGCGACCACCCCTGCGGCCTCGACATCGGCGAGTCCCTCGACCTGCCGAGCGCCCCCCTCGCCCGCGCCCGCGCCGTGCCCCAGCGCCTGACCTTCTGCTGCGCCTGCGTCCTCGGCATGGCCGCCCGCCACGGCGGCCTGAGCCCGGCGAGCCGGCGGCGGCTCGAGGAGCGCTCGGGGCGGGCGCGCTGAGCCGGCGCCCTGAGCGGCTCTGGCGACCCCGCCGCGGTGTTATCGTGGCCGCGGAGGAGCGGCGAGATGCAGGGATCGAGCGCGCGGTTGTTCTACCTATCTCATCTTTGTACGGGGGCCCTCATCGCCGCGATCGGCTGCGCAGGCGGCGACGACGGCGGCGCGACGAGCGGCTCGACGAGCACAAGCGGCCAGGCCAGCGCGGGCAGCAGCAGCAGCAGCAGCAGCGAGAGCAGCAGCAGCCGCGGAGAAGGCGGGTCGGACAGCGCCACCACGGGTGACAGCGCGACGAGCACAGGCGCCGCCACCGAACAAAGCAGCGGCTCCAGCGCGGACCCCAGCACCGGCGACGAGCCCGCCGATCCCCGCTTGGAGGCGCTGATCACCTATGCGCCGCGGGTGTGGCTGCACTCCGAGGAGCAGTACTTCCCCTCCTCGGTCGAATTCGCCTTCGCCGAGATGACCCGCTCCCTCGGCGGCGACGGGCGCTTCTGGATCCGCTCGAAAGCGGGCCTTGGTAGCCCCTCCGACACCCTGCCCTTCTTCGCCGGCGAGCTCGCGACCGCGCCCGTCTACGCCTTCTACGCCGATAAAGGCGAGGGTGTGATCGACCTCGTCTATTTCTTCTGGTACCCCTATAATCGCGGCAAATCGGCGGTGGATACGATCTGGGGCAACCACGTCGGCGACTGGGAGCACATCACCGTGCGCCTGCTGCGCGGCGACGACGAGTCGCTGAGCCCCGCGCAGGTCTACCTGTCAGCGCACAGCTTCGGCGGCGCCTACGACTGGCTCGACGTCGAGCGTTATGACGAAACACACCCGGTGGTGTACTCCGCGTGGGGTTCACACGGGCTGTGGCGCGACCCTGGGGACCACGTGTATATGACGATCGGCGAGGAGATCCTCGGCGTCTGCGCGACGCTGGTGTGTATCGACCTGGTCGATCGCACCGACGCCGGGATCGCCTGGGACACCTGGCAGCGCCTCGTCGGCTTCGACTACGGGGAGCAGACCGGGCTCGGGGGCGCGGCCTGGCCGGTATGGATGGACGACGACTTCACTGCCCCGGGACCCGCGCCAGCCGAGGTGCCCGGCGGCGGGCCGATCTACCGCTGGGGTGACCCCGAGGACTGCTCGACGCTGGGCGTCGATATCAGCGACCTGATCGGTGTATGCCGCCTCGAGGACGGGCCGACGGGGCCCGTGTCCAAGGGCGTCTGGGGCGCCGAGCTCCAATAGTCATCAGACTGGCGCGCCTGGCGCAGCCGACCTCCGCGACCGCGAGCTCACCCGCCCAAACCCTTTCGCCGGCGCGCGGGATCGTCGACACTCCGGCGGTGTCCGCCTCGCACCTTGTCCTCGCATTCGCCTCCGCGCTCGCCCTCAGCGGCTGCACCGGAGGGGCTGGCTCTTCAGAGACCGACGCTAGCGCGACGGCGACGACGACGACCGCGTCCTCCTCCTCCGCGAGCGAGACCGCGAGCGAGACGACCGCGGCCTCCGAGAGCGACACCGGCACGGACACCGGGAGCCCAGGGATCGACTACAACGCCGCCGGTCCGCACCCGGTCGCGAACGATCGATTTGTCCTGAGCGCGGGCGATCGGGAGCTGCTCGTCGAGGTCTGGTACCCCGCCGATCCCGCCGCGGCTGAGGCCGCCGCAGCCGGCCAGTCGATCGCCGAGTTTGTCCCCGAAGGGCCGGATCGCGAGGCCTTCGACGCGCTCCTCGCCGCCCTCTCCCCCGCCGGCACGATCGGCACACGCACCCAGACCTCGGCCGCCTTCGCGGCGCCTCCTGCCGCGGGATCCTGGCCGCTGCTGCTCTTCTCCCACTGTCACAACTGCGCCCGCTTCTCCTCGTACAGCCTGGCAGAGCACCTCGCGAGCCACGGCTTCGTCGTCGCCGCGCCGGACCACGCCGGCAACACCCTCTTCGACTCTGGCGCCCTCCTCAGCGACGAATTCCTGATGACCCGCGTCGGCGATCTCCAGGCCGTGGTCGACGCCCTGACCGGGGACGACGAGGCCCTGCCGAGCTCGCTCAAGGGCAAGGGCATCGTCGACGCCAGCAGGATCGGCGCCTTCGGCCACAGCTACGGCGCGGCGACGGTCGGCCGCCTCGCCCAGGAGGACGCGCGGATCCTCGCGGCGATGCCGATCGCGGCGCCGGTCGAGAGCCCGATCTTCCCCGGCACTCAGGTCGCGGCGATCGAGCGGCCGCTCCTCTTCGTCCGCGCCGAGGAGGACAACAGCATCCTCGCGATCGGCAACAACCTGATCAACCTCAATTTCATGGGCGCCAACCCGCCCGTGTGGCTGGTCAAGGTCCGCGACGCCGGACACTGGAACTTCTCCGACATCTGCGGACTGACGGACGACTTCGCCGCGGGCTGCGGTGAGGGGACCCGACAGACCGTCGCCGGTGAAGCCTTCACCTACCTCGACATCGACACCGCTCGCCGCCTCGCCGGCGCCTACGCCCTCGCCTTCTTCGACCTCCATCTCCGCGACAACGCCGACGCAGCCGCCTATCTGGCGAGCCCCGAGCCCGCCGAGTGGGTCGAGGTCTCGGTCCGCGAGTAGCGACGCCGACCGGGAGCGTCGGGGCAGCGCCGCCCACGAGTCGCTGCTCGCCGACGCGCGCGCGGGAGCGACCCCGTGGCCTACTCGAGGCTCTGGGGCCCGCGCCGCATGCTGTGATGAGTGTGTCCATTCACCTCAGGCAAAGGCGATTGTCGACGGGGTTTATGGGGAGTATACGTGCATCGAGTGGGAAATGGAGACATTGTGTGGCCCCTCTGAGGAGGGTCCTAACTGTTGCTACGTCGTGGAACTCGGAAGAGGCTGTCTGGGGGGTGATTCGTAAGCGCGGTCTCGGTGTGATCACACCGCTGGTCCGCTGCAGCAACGGACGGCGCGATCGATCGCTACGCCGATCGAAGAGCCCGCGCCGCCCGCAAGGCGAGGCCGGCCACGAGCGCGGGGGCGAGGACGACGCACTGCGCGGCGGCGCGGGGCGCGGGCGCCAGCTCCTCGGTCGCCTGAAGCAGCACGAGGTAGTCGTTCATGAGGGCGCGCAGCGGCGAGCGGGACGCGGCGGTGAAGAGCTCGAGGACCAGGTTCGAGCACAAGCGGCCGAGCGCCCGCGCCTCGCTCGCGGGCAAGGCGTCGAGGTAGGCGCAGTAGCTCGGGGCGAGGCCAGCGGCGCGGGCGCCGTCGCGGAGCAGGTCCATGTAGCGGCGCGAGGGCGGGCGCTCGCGGCAGCGCCGCCGCGAGGGCTGGGCGACGAAGGCGTGGGCGAGGACCGCCGCGCCGTCGTCGTAGCGGGTCGCGATGACCTCGACGACCGCGTAGAAGCGGTCGCCGCCCTCGCTCGCCACCAGCTCCGCGAAGTCGGCGCGGCTGATGCGGATGAGGACGCCGTGCACCGTCGCAACTGCCTCCGCGCGCAGGTTGGCCATCGAGGGCTCGACGGGCGGTACGCCGGGCATGTCGAAGGCGAGCCGCCAACCCGAGAGGGTCGCGCCGACCACCTCCAGATCGCGGAGCTGGGCCCGCCTGGCGCGCTTCTCCGGGTGCATGTTGGATCCATAGGCGAAGTACCAGAGATCGCCGCGATCCGCAGAACTCGCCCCTCCTCCACCGCCCATTGCTGGCCATCGTAGCGGTCGCCTCGTGGGTGACCAAGGTCTGCGTCTATCGGCGTTCGGCGGATGTCTGCCCCGGCGGCAGATGAGGGCGGACATCGCCCGCTCAGAGCCCGGTGTATCCTGATGCAGCGATGAATCCGCCTGGCTATGAGGTGCGGGAGATCCTTCACCAGGGCGTGAAGTCGGAGATCTTCCGGGCGACGCGGCGCGCGGACGGCCGCCACGTCGTGCTCAAGATCCCGCACGAGGACGGCAACCGCCACCAGCGCCTCGCCGAGCTCCGCCACGAATTCCACGTCGCCGCGCGGGTCAAGGGCCCGGGCGTGATCGAGGTGCTCGAGCTGATCGAGGTCGGAGAGCGCCCCTTCCTGGTCTTCGAGGACATCGACGGCCTCTCGCTGGCGCGCGCCTTGCCGGCGAAGCTCAGCGTCGCGACCTTCTTCCCGGTCGCCCTCCAGATCTGCGACGCGCTGGCCGAGATCCACGCGCGCGGCGTGATCCACAAGGACATCAAGCCGCAGAACATCATCATCAACGCGAGGACCGGCCAGGTGAAGCTGACCGACCTGGCGATCGCGTCGCTCCTCGCCGACGAGGCGTCGACGCTCGCCCCGCCCGATCGGCTGGTCGGCACGTTGGCCTATATGGCGCCCGAGCAGACCGGTCGGATCGGCCGAGGGATCGACGCGCGAGCCGACCTCTACGCCCTCGGCGTCACCTTCTTCGAGCTCCTCGCTGGCCGGCGGCCCTTCCCCCAGACCGATCCGATGGAGCTGGTCCACGCCCACATCGCCCGCGAGCCGCCGCGGCTCGTCGACGTCGACCCCTCGATCGGCGCGGAGCTCTCAGATCTGGTCGCGCACCTGCTCACCAAAGACGCCGATGCTCGCTACCGCTCAGCCTCGGCGGTGCGCGCCGATCTGCGCTACCTGCTCGAGGAGCGCGGCCGCGGCGCGTTCACCCCGTTCACGCCCGGCCGCCGCCACCGCGGCGCCGAATTCCGCCTGCCGCAGGCGCTCTACGGCCGCGAACGCGAGCGCGAGCGGCTCCTAGGGGCGTTCGCGTCGGCGGCGGCCGGCTCGCGCGCCCTCGTCCTGGTCGCGGGCACCTCAGGGGCCGGCAAGTCGGCGCTCGTGCACGAGGTCCACCGGCCGATGGTGGCCCGCCGCGGCACCTTCGTCGCCGGCAAGTTCGATCAGTTCAACCGGAGCGTCCCCTTCGCGTCGCTGGTCCAGGCGCTCCGCCTGCTCGTCGATCGTGTGGTCGCCGGCAGCGACGCCGAGGTCGAGGTCTGGCGCCGCCGCCTCCTCGACGCGCTCGGGCCGCTGGTCTCGGTGCTCCAAGAGGCCCTCCCGGAGCTCGAGCTGGTGGTCGGCAAGCACCCGGCGCCGCCGCCGCTCACCGGCGCCGAGGCGCAGAACCGCCTCCACCTCGCCGTCCTCCGCTTCTTCGCCGCCTTCGCCCGCGCGGACCACCCGCTCGTGATCTTCCTCGACGATCTCCAATGGGCCGACGCGGCCACGCTCGCGCTCCTCAAGGCGCTGGTCACCGATCCAGAGCTCGCCCACGTCCTGGTGATCGGCGCCTACCGGGATCGCGAGGTCGACGCCCATCACCCGCTGACCCGGGCCCTCCGCGAGATCGACGCGTCGCCCACCCGCGTCGTCCGGATCGCGCTGGGGCCGCTGGTCGCGGGCGACGTCCGCCGCCTGGTCGCCGACGCCCTGACTGAAGAGACAGGTGACGTCCAGAGCCTCGCGGACGAGGTCTTCCGCCGCACCGAGGGCAACCCGCTCTTCGTCCGCGAATTCCTCAAGCAGATCGTCGCTGATCGCCTGCTCCGCTACGACGAGGCCGACGAGCGCTGGCGCTGGGACGTCGCCGAGATCCGCGCGGCGCCGATCCCCGACGACATCGCCGACCTCCTCCTCGATCGGATCCGCCGCCTCCGACCGGCGGCCCGCCGCGCCCTCGAGGTCGCCGCCTGCGTCGGCGTCGGCTTCGACCTCCAGACCTTAGTCATCGTCACCGGCGCCGACGAGGGTGAGCTCGGCCGCGGCCTCTGGGACGCGATCCAGAGCGGGCTGGTCGCCGCCCTCGACCCCAGCTACCGCCTCCTCCCGCACAGCGGCGCGGGCGGGCGCCCGCTCCGCCTCCGCTTCGTCCACGACCGGATCCGCCAGGCCGCGTACTCGCTGGTGAGCCAGGAGGAGATGCCCGCGCTCCACCTGGCGATCGGCCGGCACCTGCTCGCCGCCCTGCCGAGCCGCGATCGCGCCGAATTCCTCGACGCGGTCGATCACCTCAACCGAGGCCGCGCCCTCGTCGTCGATCCGTCCGAGCGCCGCGGCCTGCTCGCCCTCAACGTCGAGGCCGGGCGGCGCGCGCGCACGGCGACCGCCTACGCCGCGGCCGTCACCTTCTTCGGCGCCGGCGCCTCCCTCGTCGACGACGACGGCTGGCGGAGCGACTACCCGCTCGCCTACGCGCTCCACCTCGGGCTCGCCGAGGGCCTCTACCTCGCCGGCGAGATCGACGCCGCCGACGCCGCCTTCGAGCGCCTCAGCGCCCGCGTCACCTCGCCGCTCGACGCGCTCTCCGTGCGCAGCCTGCGGGTGACCCTCTACGTGGCGATCGGCCGCTCGACCCAGGCGATCGAGCTCGGGGTCGAGGCGCTCCGCCTGGCCGGCGTCGACATCCCGAGCGACGACGACGGCCTGGTGGCGGCCGCCGCGGCCGAGCGCGCCCGCCTCGACGAGCGCTTCGCCGCCCGCCCGCTCGGCGCGCGGATCGACGACCCGCCCGCGCAAGACCCGGTGATCCGCGCGGTCATCAAGGTGATGACCGACCTGATGGCGCCGACCCAGCTCACCCGCCAGCGCCTCTTTGAGTACCTCTGCCTCAAGCAGATCAACCTCTCGCTCGCGCACGGGCACGCCGACGCCTCGCCCTACGGCTACCTGGTCTACGCCTTCTACCTGACCACCATCGCCGGCCCGGTGCGCGAGGCCTACGACTTCGGCGAGGCGGCGCTAGCCCTGAACGAGCGGCTCGGCGCCGTCGACCAGAGCTCGCGCCTCAACTTCGTCTTCGGCTCGATCCTCCACGCCTATCGGCCGCTCCCCGAGGTCCTCGACTTCTTCGAGCGCGCCCGCCTCGCCGGGCTCGAGGGCGGCGACTACATCTTCGCGTCGTACGCCTGCTCGCACGCCGTCATCGCCCAGCTCGGCCTCGGGATCCGCGTCGACGCCCTCCTCATCGCCGCCGACGAAGCGCTCACGCTGATGCGGCGGACGCGGGTCGCGTCGTCGACCGCGGCCCTGCAGATCACCCGCCAGCTCGCGCTGGCGCTCCGCGGCGACACCGCCGCGCCGACCCGCCTCGGCGACGCCACCTTCGACGAGGACGCCGCCTTCGCCGCCTTCGACCAGGGCCGCCTCTCGTTCGCCGCGCTCTGGTACTGCATCGCCCGCCTCGCGCTCGCGGTCCTTCACCGCGACGACGCGGCGGCGAGCCGTTGGATGGATGAGGCCGCGCGCCGGCTCCTCAACTCGTCGTGGTACCTGACCACGGAGCTCACCTTCTACGCCGGCCTCCACCTGGCGGCGACGCTGCGGCGCGCGCCCGCCGACGCGCGGGGGCCGATCGCGGCGCAGCTGGCCGCGCACCGCCAGCGCTACGCCGAGCTCGCGCGCTCATGCCCGGCCAACTTCGCGGCCAAGCTCGCGCTCCTCGACGCCGAGGCCGCCGCCGCCGCCGGGGATCGACTCGCCGCGGTGGGCGGCTATGACACGGCGATCGCGGAGGCGCGTCGGCAGGGCGTCGCGCCCACCGAGGCGCTGGCCCGCGAGCTCGCCGGGCGCTTCCACCTCGACGCCGGCCACGAGGTCTTCGCGGCGTCGCTGCTCGCCGACGCGGAGGTGGTGTACCGGCGCTGGGGGGCGATCGCCAAGGCGGACGCGCTGGTGCGCGAGCACGGCGAGCTGCTCCGCCGCGCGGTGGTCCGCTCGCCGCTGCGGGTCACCTCGGCGGCGGAGCTGAGCGAGACCTCGGTCACCGCCACGACCGTCGATCCCCGCCTCGACCTCTCGAGCGTGATCAAGGCGGCGCAGGCGTTCGCCGGCGAGATCGACCTCGTCGCCCTGCTCACCAAGGTGATGGGCGCGCTCGCCGAGAACGCCGGCGCCGAGCGAGGCGCGCTCGCCCTGCTCGACGGCGAGGCGCTCCACCTCGCCGTCACCTACGGGCCAGAAGGGGTGGTCGTCGACGAGCGCCGGCCGTTGACCTCGGAGGACGTGCCCGCCGGGGTGCTGCGCCACTCGCTCCGCAGCGGCCGCCTCCTCCTCGGCGAGGACGTGCTCGAGAGCCCGAGCTTCGCCGGCGACGCCTACCTCCACCGGCACCGGCCGCTCTCCCTGCTCGCCATGCCGCTCGCCTACCAGGGCCGACGGATCGGCGTCCTCTACCTCGAGAACCGCCAGATCTGGGGGACCTTCAACCACTATCGCCTGGAGACCCTCCGCCTGCTCGGCGCCCAGCTCGCGATCGCGATCGCCAACGCGCGGATGTTCCGCGAGCTCCGCGAGGCCCGCCGGGTCGCCGAGGAGGCCAACGTCGCCAAGAGCCGCTTCATGCTCAACATGAGCCACGAGCTGCGGACCCCGCTCAACGTGGTCATCGGCACCTCCGAGATGCTCGCCGAGGAGGCCGAGGACGACGGCGACGACGACGCGGCCGCCGAGCTCGGCAAGATCACCGACGCCGGCCGCGGCCTGCTCCGCATCATCACCGACGTCCTCGAGCTCACCGAGCTCGAGTCCGGGCGCGTCGAGCTCTCGAGCACCAGCTTCGCGCTGCGCCCGCTCCTCGAGGAGATCGCCGGGGCGCACCTCGGCGCGATCGAGGCGAGCGGCGCCGCGCTCGAGATCGAGCTCGCCGATGATCTGAGCGCGACCAACGACCGGGCGAGGCTCGCGCGGATCCTCGATCACGTGGTCGACAACGCCGCCCGCTTCGCCGCCGGCGGGGCGATCTCGATCCGCGCGTGGGCCGCCGAGCAGCGCCTGCGGATCGCCGTCGTCGATCGCGGGATCGGTATGACCCGCCAGCAGAGCGCGCGGATCTTCGACGCCTTCCAGCAGGCCGACGACTCGCCGACCCGCCGCTTCGGCGGCATGGGCCTCGGCCTGGCGATCGTCCGCCGCCTCTGCGAGCGTATGGGCGGATCGATCAGCGTCGAGAGCGAGCTCGGCGTCGGCTCGACGTTCACGATCGACCTGCCCCTGGTCGTCGCCTCTTGAGCCGCGGCGGCACGGCTAGCGCGGGCGCGCACCGGCGGCCCGCGGCGACGCTCGGTGCAGACGCTGGGCGCAGCGCGGCGAGGCGGGTAGTGTGGCGTCGAGGAGGTGGGCCGAGTGGAGATGGTCGTGGAGGTCCTGGACCCGCTCACCGGCGTCCGCGGGGCGCTGGTCATCGATCGCCTGGTCGGCGGGATCGCGGCCGGCGGGCTCCGCGTCCAGCCAGGCGTCGATCGCGGCCACCTCGCCGAGCTCGCCGCGGCGATGACCCGCAAGCAGGCCGCCTACGGCATCGAGGTCGGCGGCGCCAAGGCCGGCCTCGACATGCCCGCCGACCACCCCCAGCGACCGGCGGTGCTCCGCCGCTTCCTCGCCGCGCTCCGGCCGCTCATCGAGGCGCGCTGGTCGGTCGGGCCCGACGTCAACACCTCGATGGTCGAGCTCGAGGCGCTCGGCCGCGATCTCGGCCTGCCCTCGCTGAAGATCTGCGTCGGACGGGCGCGCGGCCTCGACGACGCCGAGTTCCTCCGCCGCTACGCCCTCTTCGACGAGCCCCTCGATGGTTGGACAATCAACCAACTCCGCGGACCGGCCGCGGTGAAGGCCGCGCTCGAGGCCGCGCTCGCGCACCTCGGCGCGCCGATCGCCGGCGCCCGCGTCGCTGTCCAGGGCGCCGGGACGATGGGCGGCGGGGCGGCGCGCCTCATCGCCGCCGCGGGCGCGCGTGTGGTCGCGTGGGCCGACGATCGGCGCTGCCTCGTCGACCCTGCGGGGCTCGACGTCGACGATCTCCTGGCGCGGCGGGTCGACGGCCGCCTCCCCGCCGGCGGCGCCGAGGCCCCGCCTGCGGCGGTCCTGGGCGCTGAGTGCGACGCCCTCGTCCTCGCCGCGATCGCCCGCGGGCTCAGCGCCGATCAGGCGGCGTCGCTGCGCTGCCGGGTGATCGTCGAGGCCGCGAACCTCGCCCTCGACGACGCCGCCGCGCGCGCCGTCGAGGACGCCGGCGTCCTCGTCATCCCGGACGTGCTCGCCAGCGCGGGCGGCTCGCTCGCGGTCGAGGCCCTCTACGCCGCCGCGCCGAGCTCGGGGGCCGACATCATCGCGCACGTCGAGCGCCGCGTCGCCGCCGTGGTCACGCCGCTGCTCCTCGCGGCTGCGCGCGCGCGTGCGCCGGTTCGGGCGCTCGTCCGTCAGCCGCCGCCGCGCGAGGGGGTCCATGGCTGATCGACCCCCGATCTGGCTCGACGGCGCGCTCGTGCCCGCCGAGCGCGCGACCATCGGCGTCCACGCCCACTCGCTGCACTACGGCACGGCGGTGTTCGACGGCGGCCGCTTCTATCGCGGCGACGACGGGCGGATCGCGGCCTTCCGCCTCGAGGATCACGTGCGTCGCTTCATCGCCAGCGCCCGCGCGCTCTTCATGCGCCCGAGTCACGACGTCGACGCCCTCTGCGCCGCCTCGCTCGCGGTCATCGCCGCCAGCGGGATCGACGACGGCTACGTCCGCCAGCTCGCCTACTACGGCGACGAGGCGCTCGGGATCGGCGCCGACAACCCCGCCCACGTCGCGATCTCGGCCTGGCGTCCGAGCGCACCGACAGGCGCGCCGGTGCGCGCGCGGATCGCCGGCTTCGGCCACGGCGGCGGCTGGATCCCGACCGCCAAGCACGCCGGCCACTACGGCCGCGCCTTCCTCGCCCTCCGCGAGGCCCGCGCGACCGGCTGCGACGACGCGCTCTTCCTCGGGCCGGACGGGTCGATCGCGGAGGCCACCGGCGCCAGCGTCTTCGCGGTGCTCGGCGGCCGCCTGATCACGCCGCCGCTCTCGGCGCCGATCCTCGCCGGCGTCACCCGTGACACCCTGCTCCGCCTCGCCGCGGACCTCGGCGTCCCGACGCGCGAGGAGCCGCTCGCCCGCCACCAAGCGCTCGCCGCCGAGGAGCTCTTCCTCGCCAACTCGGCCGCCGAGCTCCGCCCCGTGATCGCCCTCGATGGCCACCCGATCCCCGGGCCCGGCCCGATCACCCGCGCCCTCATCGAGCGCTACGCCGAGCTCGTCCGCGGCCGGATCCCCGCGCCGCCCGGCTGGCGCGCGCTGATCGGAGTCGTATGACCACATACGAGATAAACGACCTCGTGGCCCTCACCCGCGGCGCGCTCGCCCCCGCCGCCTCCTCATCCGCCGCCGCCCGCGGCCGCGACGCCCTCGCCGAGCTCGCCCGCGCGGCCGCCGCGGGTGACGCCGCCGCCGCCTTCGCCTATCACGAGCTCCTCTGGGACCTCCACGCCGACCCAGACCGCCGCACCTACGCCCTCCGCGGGTGGATCGCCGCCGCCGGTTACGAGGTCGAGGAGGCCACGATCGCCCCGGTCGAGCTCGCCGAGGCGCACGAGCCCGCCGCCTTCGCCGAGCGGATCCGAGGCGAACAAGCGGCGCTCTCTGGCCTCGTCCACCCGATGTCGGCGCACCTCTTCGCCGGCGAGCCTAGCCTCGACGAGGTCAAGATCTACCTCCGCCACCACTGGCACCGCTCGCGCCTCTTCTTCCGCGAGCTCACCGAGCTCTCGCTCGCTCGGCCGCTCGCCGAGGCCAGCGTCCTCTTCCGCAACCTCTACGACGAGGGCGGCGGCGAGCACAGCGACCGCGCCCACCCCTTCCTGCTTCAGCGCCTGCTCCGCCACCTCGGCGTCCCCTGCGACTTCGACGAGCGACCGGCGCTCCCTGAGGCGCGCGCCTACCTTAACAACCGGATCCGCTGCGCCCGCGCCGCCAACCCGGCGTGGGGGCTCGCGGTGCTCTACGCGCTCGAGGCCGGCACCCCCGCGACCCACGGCGCGATCTACCGCCTGCTGCGCCGCCTCGGCGTCCCCGAGGAGGCCTGCGAGTTCCATCGACTCCACATGACCGCCGACATCGAGCACACCGAGGAGACGCTCGGGCTGATCGCGGCGCTCGTCCGCGGCGCGGGCGACCAGGGGATCTTCCTCGCGTCGCTCCGCCACCACCGCGGCCTCGGGCGCCGCTACTTCGACGCGATCTGGCGCGAGATCCAGGAGACGAGGGCACCATGAGCGCAGCGCAGGGCGAGAGGGGGCTCTTGGAGCTCCTCGACGGCTTCATCAAGACCAAGGCGCTGATCGGCGCCTACAAGCTCGACCTCTTCACCCGCTGCGCGGAGCCGCGGCCGCGCGCGCAGCTGCTCGCGGAGCTCGATCTCCCCGCCCGCTCGGGCACCATCCTGATCGACGCGTGCGTCGCCCTCGGCCTGCTCGACGAGGCGGGCGGCGCGCTCTCGACCCCGCCCGGGCTCGCCCCCTTCCTGGTCCGCGGCGAGGGCCGCCCATTTCGTACGACCACCTACCTCCTCGACTACTACGACGAGGTCTTCCGCGCCCTCGTCGACTTCGAAGATCTGGTCCGCAGCGACGGCGCCACCTCCACCTTCAAGCTCCGCGACTACTTCAAGGACGACGTCAGCGAGGTGCGCAGCGACGTCGCCCGCGAGTACTCGACCTACATGGAGGCGACGATGAGCAGGATCGCCCAGGTCGTCCTCGCCGCCTACCCCTTCACCCGGCACCGCCGCCTGCTCGACCTCTGCGGCAACACCGGCACCTTCTGCGCCGCGGTCGTCGCCGCGACGCCTGGCCTCGAGGGCGCCTACCTCGACGTCCCGGCGTGCGTGGAGATCGGCGAGGCCGAGCTCGCGGCGCGGCCGGAGCTCGCCGGTCGAGTCCGCGGGATCGCCGGTGATCTCTTCACCAGCGAGCTCCCGCCCGGCTACGACGTGATCACCATGTGCCGCTCGGCGATGGACTGGGGTGACGAGCGAATGGGCCCGATCTACGCGAAGATCCGCGCCGCGCTCCCGCCAGGCGGCGCCTTCCTGATCATCGAGCGCATGCTCCCCGAGGAGGTGCTGCCCGAGGCGCTGCCCCTCTACCTGCGCTCGATCTACTTCCTCGCCAAGTCGCGGACCACCCGCTACCGCAGCCCGTCGCAGCACGTCCGCCTGCTCGAGGGCGCCGGCTTCGCAGAGATCGAGGTGATCGAGCCGCCGCTCGCCCCCTACGAGCTCTTCCAGTCGATGAAGATCATCGCCGCGCGGAGGGAGTGAGGCAGGCGTCGAGCGAGGCGGGTCGTGGGCGACGGGAGGGGGTGGGCGATGGAGCGAGGCGGAGCGAGGCATCAGAGGTGGCGGTCGCTGATCGACGAGCGCTTCGACGCGCGCGAGAGCGTCCTCCTCCGCTATCACCGGGTCTTCGGCGCGCTCGGCGAGGGGCCAGCGCTCGACGAGCGCGACCTCGCGCCCTGCTCGCTCGGCGAGGGGATCGTGATCCGCCGCCTCGGCGAGCGCCGCGGCGTCGAGATCCTCGTCGCCGACGAGACCCAGGCGATGTGCACCGGCACCTACAAGGCGCTCGACGCCTGCGTCACCGCGGCCGCGCTCGGCCGCGCCGGCGTCCGTCGGGTGGTCGCCTCCTCGGGCGGCAACCTCAGCGCCGCCCTCGGCGCCTACCTCCAGCGCGCCGGCGTCGAGGCGCTGCTCTTCCAGCCGCTCAGCACCCTCTACAAACAAGACCGGCGCTTCTTCGGCGGCTCGGCGCGCCTGATCTGCGCCGACCTCCCGGAGCCGGCGATCAAGAGCCTCGCCCGCGCGGTCGCCCGCGCCTACGCCATCGAGCACATCCCCGACGTCCGCCTGCGCATGGCCGCCTCGGCCGCCCGCGCGCTCTTCTTGATCGAGGCGATGGCCGGCGAGCTCGGCCCGATCGACTTCATCACCCAGACCGTGTGCGCCGGCTTCGGCCCCGCCGGGATCTACGGCTGCTTCGCCGCCCTCCGCCAGCGCGGCCTGCTCTGCGCCGCCGCGGTCCCTCGCCTGCTCGCCTTCCAGCAGGACGCCAACGCGCCGATGGTCCGCGCCTGGCAGGCCGGCGCGGGCGACCTCGCCGCGGCGCACGTGCACCCTGACCCTGGCCGGTACATCGAGCCTGGCCTCTACAACACCAACCCCGCCCGCGACTACGCCCGCCTCGCCGCGCTTATGCGCCGCTTCGGCGGCGATCTGCTGGCGATCGACGACGCCGCCTACGGCGCCCACGCGGCCGCGGTGCGCCAGGACCTCGCCGCCGCCGGCGTCCCGCTCTCGACCCTGCCGGGCACCGACGAGGTGGTCGAAAAGACAGGTCTGCTCACCGGCGTCGGGATCTACCAGGCGATCGACGACGGCGCCCTCCAGCCGGGCGAGCGCGTCCTCTACCTCCTGACCGGCGGCTGCCGCGAGCTCCGCCCCGGCGACGCCCCGATCCCTGAGCTGGTCGTCGACGGCTCGCGGGACGAGGCGTCCTGGGTCGCGGCGATCGGCGAGCGCTTCGGCCTCACGCCCGGCGGGTCGCCGTGACCGCGCCCTCCGGCCTGATCCGCTGGCGTGACCGCGGGGTCCTCGGCTTCATCGCCGCGGCCACCCTCGGTCCGATCGCGTCGATGGCACTCCGCTTCGTCCCCGCCGAGCTCGAGCGCGGCGGCGCCGGGCCGCTGGTGATCGGCGAGGTGATGGCCGCGTCGACCCTCGGCGGCGTCCTCCTCCTGCCCCTCGCCGGTCGCCTCGCGCGCGCCCGCCTGCGCGCGCTCTTGATCGCCGGCGCGCTTTTTCAGGCCGGCGGCCTCGCCCTCGCTGGCGCCACAGGCGCGACCCCCGGCGCGCTCGCCCTCGCGGTCGCGGTGCTCAGCGTCGGCACCGCGATGATCGACGTCGGCGTCATGACCGCGGTCGTCGGCCAAGTCGCCGCGCCCGCGCGCCCGCAGATCCTCGCCTACTACTTCATCCTCGTGAACCTCGCCCGCAACGTCGTCGGCTCAGCGATCGCCGAGGCGCTCACCATCGCCGCCTCCTTCGGCGCGATGTGCCTCGCCTTCGCCGGCCTCGCCGCCGCGCACGCCCTCGCCCGCGCCCTCCTCCCCCTGCCAGCCGCCGTCGCCGCGCCCAGGCCGCCCGCGGCCGCGCTCCACGCCGACCTCCGTCGCCCGCGGGTCGTCCTGCTCGTCCTCATCCTCGTCCTGCTCGGCGTCCACCACGTCGCCCAGGAGTCCTTCCTCAGCGCCCTCGCCGCTCAGCGAACGATCGCCTCAGTCACCCCCTTCTTCACCGCCTACGCGCTGGTCGTGCTCGCCGGCCGGGTCGTCGCCGGCCACCGCGTCGATCGGATCGGCCGCGGCCGCGTCGTCGTCGTCAGCGCCCTCGCGCTGGTCGTCGTCGGCCTCGGCCTCGCCGCGGTCGACAGCGTCGCCCTGCTCACCCTGCTCGGCGCGCTCACCGGGGCCGGCCACGCCCTGCTCTGGCCGGCGCTCTACGCCACCCTCTACGACAAAGTCCGCGACCACGCGGGCCTCAGCGCGGCGCTCAGCGGCTGCCTCGCCCTCGCCGGCCTCGCCGCCGAGCTCGGCCTCGGCTGGCTCGCGATCGGCGGCGGCTACGCGGCGATCTACCTCACGGTCGCGGGCGCCGCCCTCGTCGCCGCCCTCGTCGCCGCCCCGCTCGCCCCCTGGATGGCCCCGGAGGAGCCCGCGTGAGCCGCGTCCTCATCCAGATGCTGCGCGAGCCCGGCCACCTCCTGCCGACGATCAAGCTCGCCCGCGCCCTCGCCGAGCGCGGCCATGAGGTCCTCTACCTGCTCACCCCCGACTGGCGGGGCTTCGCCGAGCGCCACCGCCTCGCCGCCCACGTCCACCTCGCTGACGTCTACCCGCCGGGCTGCGAGGCCGCGTGGCCGCGGATGTCCCCGGCCGCGCGCCAGGCCGACGCCGCCGCCCGCGTCGATCGTCGCAACAAGGACTATCTCGGCGGCGCCCTCGCCCGCACCTACCGCGAGCTCGCCCCTGATCTCGTGCTCGGCGACGTCTACGACGTCTCCGCCGCGATCGTCGCCCGCGCCCTCGGGATCCCCCACGCCCTCCTCTCGCCCTCGCTCCACCAGGGGCGCGAGCCTGCGGTCCCGCCGCTCACCTCGTCGCTCCCGCTCGGCGACGAGGCGGTCGCTGGCGCCGCGTGGGCCGAGCTGGTCGCCTCCGGCCGCGCGCCCTGGGCCGAGCCCTGGTACCCGCCCTACGTCGAGGCGATGCTCCGCGCGCACGGGCTCCCGCCCGACGTGATCGCCTGGACCGGCGCGATCGCCCCGGTCTTCCCCGGCGTGCCTCAGCTGGTCCTCTGCCCCGCCGCCCTCGAGGTCCCGCGCCGCCTCCCGCCGCGGATCTACTACGACATCCCGTCGATCGACGCCGCCCCCTCGCCCCTCCCGCCCGAGCTCACGCAGGCGCTCGGCGACGGCCCGCTCATCCTCGGCGCCTTCGGCTCGCAGGGCCTCTGGCGCCCCGACTACCGCCGCCTCTGCGACGCCCTGCTCGCGCTCGCCCGCGCCCGCCCGCGGCTCACCTTCGTCCTGGCCGTCGGCGAGGCGTGGGCCGCCGAGTACGCCACTCGCGCCCCGCCGAACGCCCACGTGCTCGCCTGGGCGCCGCAGCGCGCCCTGCTCGCCCGCGCCGCCGCGCTCGTCAGCGTCGGCGGCCTCGGCACCATGAAGGAGGCGATCTGGCACCGCGTGCCCGTGATCGTCGCCCCCGCCCTCGGCGCCCCCGACGCCCCTGGCAACGCCGCGCGCGTCGCCTACCACGGCCTCGGCGAGGTCCTGCTCGAGCTCGACCCCGAGCGCCTCGCCGCCGCCCTCGACCGCGCGCTCGCCGGCGCGCACGCGGCCGCGCTCGCCGCGATGCAGCGGGCCTTCGCCGCGGCGGAGGCCGGGGAGCGCGGCGCCTGCGTGATCGAGGCCCTGCTCGCTGGCGCCGCGGAGCTGCCATGATGACGGTCATGACCAGCGGCGTCCCCTCAGGCGCGGCGATCCGCCTCGCCAGCCACGCGCCGATGACCGGGCCGATGGCCCTCTTCGGCGACATCCTCCGGGCCGCCCGCGCCCGCTTCGACGAGGTCAACGCCGCCGGCGGCGTCCACGGCCACCCGATCGAGCTCGTGGTCGGCGACGATCGTTACGACCCCGACCTCACCCCTAGCGTCGTCGACGAGCTGCTCGCGCTCGATGGCCTGCTCGGCTTCGTCATGTGCGTCGGCACCCCGCCGCACCTCCGCGTCGTCGATCGCCTCGCCGCCCTCGGCGTCCCCGATCTCGCCGTCGTCACCGGCGCCGCCGCCCTCGCTGAGCCTGAGCGGCCGGCGATGTTCATCGCCAACCCGCCCTACGTCGCCAACGGCCGGGCCCTCGGCGCCGCCGTCCGCGGCGGCCGCGGCGCGGTGATCACCTACGACACCGACTTCGGCCGCGATTGGGCCCGCGGCTTCGCCGAGGGGATCGGCGGCGACCCGCGCGTCCACCTCCTCGCCCCCAGCGCCGCCCCGGACGCCGCCGTCGACGCCCTCGCCGCCGAGGCCGTCGACGCCGTCCTGCTCGCGCTCCGGCCTGACCACGAGATCGCCGCGATCCGCCGCGGCCACGCCCGCGGCCTCCACCCCCGCTGGCTGGTCGCCTTCGTCGACACCGTCATCGACGGCCTCGGCGGCGCCGCCGCGGGGGTCATCGGCTCGCACTGGCTCCACATGGCCGAAGGGTCAGATAGTCCAGCGATCACCGAGCACCGCCGCCTCCTCGCCGAGCGCGCCCCGGGCGTCGCCGTCAGCGGCAGCACCGTCGGCGGCCACGCCCTCGCCGACCTCACCCTCGAGCTCCTCCGCCGCGCCGGCCCGAGCCCGACCCGCGCCCGCCTGCTCGACGCGGTCGCCACCCTCGACGGTCGCTGGGCTAGCCCCCTCATGCGAGTCGCGCCGCGCAAGGATCCCCGGCGCCCGGTCATCTTCCCCGAGGTCGCGCTCCTCGAGGTCGAGGGCGGCGCCTGGCGCCCGCGCGCCGCTCACGGCGCGTCGTAGAGGGTGATCCCACGCGCCGCCAGGGCCCGCGCCGCCGCGCCGAGCCCCTCCCACTCGCGGAAGAGGCGGCCGAGCGCGGAGAGGAGCCCCTGGAAGCGGCGGAGCGCCCGCTCGCGGTCACCCTCAGCGAGCATGAACTCGCGCGGGATCGGGTAATCGGCGCGGCCGAGGGCGGCCCGTGTCCGCGAGGCGTGCTCTCGCAGGTCGTCCGCCCACGGCGTCGGCGCCGCCCCGTAGCGCGCCAGCGTCGCCTCGAAGTGCGCCAGGTAGATCGCCTTCTGGGCGCTGAGGCGCTCGCGCAGGTAGTCCTCGAGGTCGACGAGCGGCGCCCGGCCCAGCTCCTCGAGCCAGCCGCCGAGGGCGGCCAACCGCGCCGCTGGCCGCCCGGGCGCCAGCTCGTGGCCGAGCAAGCACTGGTTCAGCGTCTCGCCGGTGCGCACCCAATCGCCGGTGCGGTGGATATCGTTGCGGTCGAAGCCGCGGACCTCCTGCGGATCGTGGAGGAGCGCGTGCGGCAGGTAGACGAAGTACGCGTCCGGGTCGGCGAGCCGCAGGGTCAGGCGGAAGACCCCGTCCTCGTAGCGGCCGAACGGGATGAAGGGCGGCAGCCCGTCCTGGTTATCGAGGCCGATCACCGCCGACTGGCAGTAGCGGCCGTCGTTCACGGTCACGCGGTCGACCACCCGTAGCACCTCCCGCGACGCCCCGCACGAGCGCACGTAGACCGCGGGATCGTCGACCAAACGGGCCCGCGAGGCGCCCTCGAGCAGCACCAGCCAGGTCGGCGAGTACCAGCCGATGTCGCCGTAGGTGCCGGAGAAGGTGACGCGCGCCCGCGCCGTACCGGCGACGATCCGCTCGCGCATGTCGTCGTCGAGGAGCGCCGCGGCGTCGATCGACGCAGCCTCCGCGAGGATCGAGTCGAGGCCGCGCCCGAGGTGGGCCTCGTGCTCGCCGATCGCGTCGAGGTCGACCCGGCGGATCCCTGCGAGGGTCGCCGCGCGGTCGGCGAAGAACCAAAACTCCGCCGGGTTGTAGTTCTCGTAGCCGCGCCCGCGCCCGCTCCACGCCCGCGCGCCGCGGCCGAGCGCGGGCGGGCCCGCCGGCGCGACGACGACATCGTCGTCGACGCAGAGGACCCGCGCCCCGAGGGTAGCGAGGGTGATCGTGTTGCGGTTGGCGCCCGGGCAGGCGATCGGGCCGGTCGCGGCGGTTAAAGCGAAGCGAGCCGAGGTGGCGGGCCCGCCGATCGCGTCGATCGCCGCGATGAAGCGCTCCTTCTCCGCCCGCCCGGCGTAGCCGATCCGTCCGCCGTCGCCGCCCAGCGCCCGCAGGCGCCCGCGCAGGTCGGCGATCGTCGCCGGGTCAGCGCTGTCGTCGCAGATCAGCACATCCAGGGCGCGCCCACGCCGCCTCGCGTCATCCAGCGCGCTCGCGGCGGCGCGGGCGGCGAGGCCCGGGCGGTCGCGGGTGGGGATCGCCAGCCACCGCAGCGGCGCCGCTGGCACCTCGGCCGCGCGCCTACGCACCCGCGCCCGCAGCTCCCCCTCCTCGAAGCGCAGGGCCACTACGGCTTCACCCCGCCGACCACCGTGAAGGGCGGGTCGGCTGGGCCCGCGAAGGTGTCGACGAAGCCGTGGGCGCGGAGCCGGGCCGCGAGCTCCTCGGCGTGCCACGGCCGCGACCAGCCCCACTGGTGGCGATCGTCGTCGGCAGAGCTCGGCGGGTCGCGGGCCAGGAGAAATTGGTCCCGCGCGGTCCACAGGCCGACCACCGCGGCGACGTAGCGGTCGTGGCTCGCCTCGCCGCTCATGATCATATCGGCCGCCGCGAAGACCCCGCCCGGCGCCAACGCGGCGAACGCCCGCTCGATCCACGCGTCCGCGCCGTCCCGGGGGATCCCCGAGAGCAGGCGGTTGTAGGTCACCAGGTCGACGCCTGCGGGCAGCGGGTCGAGGAGCGCGTTGCCGGCGACGAAGTCGACGCGGGCCCCCTCACGCGCCGCCATCGCCTCGCTCTCCTGACGATACGCGTCGAAGGCGAAGCTCGCGTCGAGGGCGACCGCCCGCAGCCCCGGGAACGAGCGCGCGAGCAGGCAGGCGAACGCCCCGGGCCCTGAGCCGACGTCGCAGGCGAGGCGCCGCGACGCCAGATCGTGGCGGAGGTGGGCGCGGAGCAGGAGCCAGGCGCTGTCGGTGAAGTACGCCCGGCGGCTCTCGTTGTAGGCCTGACGCGCCGCGAAGTAGCGCTCGTGCTCGCCGCGCCCTGCCCCGGGCTGCCACATCGTCCGCCGAGCCCGCCTCGCCCCCCGGATCGCGTCGCTCATGCTCGCGGCGCCGACCAAGTAGGCGCGGTAGTGCTGGCAGAGCCCGAGGAGCCGCAGCGGCGAGCGGGCGACCAGGAACGAGGCGCTCATCGGCGTCAGGGCGAGGCGCCGGCCGTCGCGCGCGAGCAGCCCGAAGCCGACCCCGAGCTCGCCGAGCAGCTCGATCCGCACCGCGCCCTCGGCCTCGCCCAGCGCCGCCGCCAGCGCCCCCTCCTCGGCCGCACCGCTCGCCGCGAGCGCCTCGAAGAGCCCGAGGTCGATCGCGTCGCAGATCACCGCCAGCGCGATCGGCGAGAGCGCCAGATCCATGAACGCGCGGAGCATGCCCGCGTCGACCCCTTCCACCTCAGCCCGCGTCGGCAACCCCACCTCGTCATGATATCTCGCCGCCACGCCGCGATGGAGCGAGGCGCTCGCGCGCACGCGCGCCCGCGGACGTCCGCCGCCAGCTCCGACGCGTCGCGGATCGAGTCTGGCGGGCGCCTGTACCTCTCGCTACCCTCGCGCTCGGAGAATCTCATGATCGGCTACGTCACCATCGGAACCAACGACCTCGCCCGCGCCGCCGCCTTCTACGACTCCCTACTCGCCGAGCTCGGCGCCCGTCGAGTGATGGAGATGGAGCACTTCATTATGTGGTCGACCGGCCCCGGCCAGCCCGCGGTCTGCGTCATCCGCCCCTACGACAAGAACCCCGCGACCATCGGCAACGGCGTCATGATCGCCCTCGCCGCCGGCTCGCCGGAGAAGGTCGACGCTGTCTACCGCAAGGCCATCGAGCTCGGCGCCACGGACGAGGGCCCCGCCGGCCAGCGCTTCCCTGGCTTCTACGCCGGCTACTTCCGCGACCTCGACGGCAACAAGGTCAACGCCTTCTTTATGGGCTGAACAGGCTGAGCGGCCAAGCCGGCGCCGGGCCTGAAGGTGCCCGAGGCGCCGCCTTGGCTTGGCGCGGCGCGGTCAGCATGATCGACGCGGAGTCCTACACGCTCAAGGAGTCGCGAGAGCGCTCCTGGCGATCCCATAGGCCGCGGAGAACTTGCCGCGCAGGTGCTCGATGAGCGCGTCGGGCCCGAGCGGGGCGCCCGTGACCGCCCGCGCGAGCGCGTCGGACTGAAGGCGCGATCCCTGCACATGAACCTGGTCCCGAAGCCAGGTCCGCAGACCCGCGGTCTCGCCGGCCGCGAGCTCGCTCGGGATCGCCGGCTCGGCCCGTTGCGCCGCCTGGAAGATCTGGGCCGCGAGCATCGCCCCGAGCGTGTAGGAGGGGAAGTAGCCGAAGGCGCCGCCGGCCCAGTGGATGTCCTGGAGCACCCCGCGGCGATCATCCGCCGGGTCGACGCCCAGGTAGTCGCGCATCTTCTCGTTCCAGGCCGCCGGCAGGTCGGCGACGGCGAGCTCGCCGGCGAAGAGGTCGCGCTCGAGCTCGTAGCGGAGGATCACGTGGAGCGGGTAGGTGAGCTCGTCGGCCTCGACCCGGATCTCGTTCTGGAAGTCGACCCGCGCGAGCGCCCGGGTGATCGCCTCGAGCGCGGCCCCCTTGTAGACCGGCAGGCGCTCGCCGAGCCAGGGGAGGAGGAAGCGCCAGAATTCCGCGGAGCGACCGACGTGGTTCTCCCAGAGCAGCGACTGGCTCTCGTGCCAGCCCATCGAGCGCGCCCGCGACACCGGCTGATCGGCGCGCGCCGGGTCGCGCCCCTGCTCGTAGAGCGCGTGGCCGGTCTCGTGGATGATCGCCAGCAGGCCGCTGAGCAGGTCGTCCTCGGCGTAGCGGCTGGTCACCCGGACGTCGTGGACGCCAGCGCCGCCGCAGAAGGGGTGGACCGCCCGATCGAGGCGGCCGCGCTCGAAGTCGAAGCCGAGCACGCCCATCAGCTCGCGGCCGATCGCCTCCTGGGTCGCCGCCGGCACCCGCGCCCGCATCACCGCCGGCAGCGGCGGCCCCTCGCGCCCGCGCAGCTCCGCGATGAAGGGGGTGAGGGCCGCCCGCAGCGCGCCGAAGTGGCGGTCGAGCGCGGCCATCGTCATCCCTGGCTCGAACTCCTCGATCAGCACCTCGTAGGTCGGCCGGTCGGGGTCGATCGCCTCGGCCTTGCGGCGCGCGAGGTCGACGAGCTCGCCGAGGATCGGCGCGAAGCCGGCGAAGTCGGCGCGCTCGCGGGCGCCGACCCAGATCGGGTGGGCGGCGACCGTCACCTCGCTCCAGCGCTCGACCAGCGCCGGCGGCACCCGCAGCGCCCGCCGCTGCTCACGCAGCGCCTCGCGGACGTTGGCGGCGTCGATCGGGTCGAGGTCGTCGCGCGCGGCTAGCTCCTCGAGGAGGCGGCCCAGCCCGGGATCACAGAGGCGCTGGTGGTGCAGGAGCGCGACGGTCGCGACCTGGCGCCCGCGGGCGAGGCCGGCGCCCGGCGGCATCATCACCTCCTGATCCCAGCCGAGGATCCCGAGGACCTCCTCGAGCGAGGCGAGCTCGGCGAGGCGGCGGCGGAGCTCGTTGAGGTGTCCTTGGCCGTCTGCGCGCATCAGCGAGGATGATGGCCGGCGCGCGCCCGCGGCGCAAGAACGACCGTCGACGCCGGACCGAGCGTCGACGGCGATCGCAGCGCCGCGCGGACCTCCATCAAGATCCGGCCGAGCCGATTCTGTCCCGTTCCGTCGGCGCCGCAGCCCCAGAACATGTCGTCCGGGCTGCTCTCGCGCAGCTCGGCCTCTCCCGTCCCGAGCAGGAGCGCCCGGAGCTCGGCGTGCGCCGCGAACTTCGCCGTCACGGCGCGCTTCATCGCCTCGATCTTGAGCGCGCTCCACCCCGCTCGGCGCGGATGGGCGCGGCTGTTGCCGAGCGCCGCCGCGTCCGCCGGCGAACTGGCGAGTCGGATCGCCCTGAGGTGGGCCGGATCGTCGAACTTTTGGGCCTGGTAATAGTGCTCGGCGGTGCTCCACCGCTCGCCGTCGAGCTCGAAGCCGTGCGGCGAGAAGTTGGAGAAGCCGCCGAAGGGGCGCTCGTCCGGGGCGCAGAACCAGACGCGAGCGGGCTGATCCAGCGCAGCGAGGTTCTTCGCCAGATCCTTCACGCACTCGCGCCGCTCCACGAACGCCGAGAAGCTCGCCGCCTCGACCCAGCGGTGATCACGGTGGTCCCGCGGTCGGAGCGCGACCGTCCCGTGCTCGGCGCGGAGCAGGAACGGGTAGAGACGCCAGCGACCGTAGCTGTCCTCGACCTCGAACGGCCGACCGGCGAGCACGAGCGCCGCGTCGAGGCCGGTCTCGTGACGCACCTGGGCGACCGCCTGACGCGCGAGGTCGCTCGAGAAGTCGACCCTGGCCGCGGACACGAACTCCCAGCGGCCCGGATCGAAGGTCTTGCCCGGCTGCCTCTCGAGCACGAGCACGCGGTCGCCCCGCGATACGACGCCGACGAGCGCGTAGCGACAGGGATCGATGGGGTCGAGGCTCGATGTATTCGCGCCCAGCAGCCGATGCGCGAGCCCAGGGTGATGCACTCGCTCCTGCCCGTCCGCGGTGCGTGACCAGACCAGCCCGGGCGGCGAGGTGCTCGCGTCGAGCACCTCGGCCTCGTCCGCGGCCGTGCAGAGGCGGCGGAAGTTCCCGGCGATCGCGGCGTCGGCGTCGTCGATCACGGCGTCGTCGACCCAGCGCCCGGTCGTCATGCCTCGCTGTCGAACGCGCTCCCGGGCGACCGACGGATCCACGAATGTCCAGATCAGGCGGAGCGTGTACCCGCGCTCGCGCAGCTCGGCGAAGCACGCCTGATAGAGGTCGATGTCTCGTCCCGTCCCGACGAACACGAGGTTCAGGCGCCGGTCGATCACGCGATACCACAGCCTGTGCGCGACGTGGTTCGCCTCGCGGTGGACGAGCCTGGAGGCCTCCTGCTGCTCCTCGGGCGTCGTGGCGGCGAACTCGGGGAGCCGCGCCTTGATCACGTCGGAGTCGATCCAGGCATGATCGTCGCCGACGAGGCGGGACGCGACGGAGTTCTTCCCGCTGCCCGGGATCCCCACCACGATCAGCGCGGCGGGGCGCTCGCCTGCCGTCGGTAGGTCGGTGAGCGCGTCGAGGATTCGGTCGTGCAGCGCGGCGCGGTCGACCACCGGCGCGTCTCCCACGAAATAGCGCGTGTACGTGTCTATCGGTGGCATTATTCGGGCGATGCGAGGCGGGCGCTCGCGCGGGAACCGGGGGCGCGGATGTCCATGATGAGAGGCTAACGCGACCGCGGCGAAGGTTCGAGGCGATCGACGCAGAAAGCCGCTTACAGACCGGTTTCACGCCGCATTCACGGGGACTCGGCCGCGCGCTACGGGGTCGTGCGGATCAGCGCGGATCAGCCCGCAACAGCCTTCGCCGAGCTGGTCCTGGCTAGAACCTCGATGCATTTGCCCCATCCAGGGTCGTGCAACAGCTTCACGGGATCGAGCTGGCCTCATGAAGCACATGCTCGTCGCTGGATGTTTGTTGGCGATGGTCCTCGTGGCGGGGCCGTTGATGGCCGCGGGCTCCAGTCGGCAGGTCGTGAACGATGCCGCGAGGGTGAAGATCTATAGGCAGATCGAGCAGATCAACGCCAAACGGGGCGCCCATCAAGTGGCGTTGCGGAAGGCGGAGAAGGCCAAGGACGCCGACGCGGTCAAGAGCGCCAAGGCGGGGCTGGAGGCGGAGCTGGCGAAGCTCAAGGCAGTCTCCAAGCAGCTTCAGGCGCTCAAGAAGAAGCCCGAGACCAAACCCGCACCGAGATGAGTCTCTCCTGACGGGGAAGGGCCGATCAAGCCCAGCCGTCGACGGCCTACAGCGGGATGGGATCGCCCGGGATCGCGCGAATTCTTCGCAACCGCGACAAGGACACCCGCGCGCTCGTGGGAGCCCCTTTGTACTCCTACTTCTTCTGCGTGACCGTACCCGCCCGCGCCAGCCCGCGGCTCCAAGCTCAACGTCGCGCCTCTCCTCGAGCCGCGTTGGCTCCCTGGCGCGGAGGAGCGTCCGCGCGCCTCGGTGGTCGCCGCTGAGGTGTACCATCGAGGGATGGTCCAATCGACGGGGAACAGGCTGATCCAATCTCTAATTTTCACGGGTCTAGCGGGGGCCGGAGTCAACGGCTGCAACGGCGACGACGGCGGCTCGGCCAGCGAGGTGGGCTCCGCGACCGCGGGCTCCGAGACCGCGGCGAGCACCACAACCACGTCCGAGACGACCACCAGCGGCAGCGGCGGCTCGGCGCCCGAGGCTCCCGTGCTGGAGCTCGGCTTCTCGCAGATCAAGCAATTCAATTTCTCTTGGGCGCCAGCGCTCGGGGCTCAGTATTATCGGCTGCTCGAGCAGAACGTCGGGGATGCGGATCATGAGCAGGTCGGGGCGGACATCATCGGCACTTCGACCTCACGGACGGTACCCTTGCATCAACGGCTCGGGAGCACCTACGTGCTCGAGGCGTGCAATGACTGGGGGTGCACGGCGTCGCCGGCGGTCGAGGTGGTGGGGACGCTGGCGGAGGCGGTGGGGTACGTCAAAGCGTCCAACACCGGCGAGGACTGGTTCGGCGCCGGCGTTGCGCTGAGCGGTGACGGCAGGACCCTCGCCGTCAGAGCGCACCTCGAAGATAGCAGCGCCACCGGCATCAACGGCAACCAGGCCAACAACGCCGCCGAAAACGCCGGGGCCGTGTATGTGTTCGTGCGCGATGATCTCGGGGTCTGGACGCAGCAAGCCTACATCAAGGCCTCCAACACGGAGGCGAACGACCAGTTCGGCAGCAGCGTCGCGCTGAGCGGTGACGGCAGGACCCTCGCCGTCGGGGCCTGGTTCGAGGACAGCGGCGCCACCGGCATCAACGGCAACCAGGCCGACAACTCCGTCCTCGGCTCTGGGGCCGTGTACGTGTTCACACGCGACGATCTCGACACCTGGACGCAGCAAGCCTACGTCAAGGCCTCCAACACGAATTTCCGGCAATGGTTCGGCGCCAGCGTGGCGCTGAGCGGTGACGGCAGCACCCTCGCAGTCGGGGCCAACCAAGAGAACAGCAAGGCCACCGGCGTCGACGGCGACCAGACCGACACCTCCGCTGACGAAGCCGGCGCCGTGTACGTGTTCGTACGCGACGATCTCAGCGCCTGGACGCAGCAGGCCTACATCAAGGCCTCCAACACCGACGCAGAGGACCAGTTCGGCGGCTCTGTGGCGCTGAGCGGCGACGGCAACACCCTCGCCGTCGGCGCCTTTTTCGAAGACAGCAGCGCCACCGGCATCAACGGCAACGAGGCAGACAACGCCGCCGCCGCAGCAGGCGCCGCGTATGTGTTCGTGCGTGACGACCTCGGCGTCTGGTCGCAGCGAGCCTACATCAAGGCCTCCAATACGGAGGAGAGCGACGTCTTTGGCGGCAGCGTGGCGCTGAGCGGTGACGGCAGCACCCTCGCCGTCGGCGCCCGGGGCGAGAGCAGCAAGGCCACCGGCATCAACGGCGACCAAGCCAACGACACCGTGGGCGACTCCGGCGCCGCGTACGTGTTCTTACGCGATGACCTCGGGGTCTGGACGCAGCAAGCCTACGTCAAGGCCTCCAACACGGGCGGTTGGCTCGGCATCAGCGTGGCGCTGAGCAGCGACGGCAGCACCCTCGCCCTCGGGGCCAACAAGGAGAGCAGCAACGCCGGCGGCGTCGGCGGCAACCAGCTCAACATCGCCGCCTACGGGGCCGGCGCCGTATACGTGATGGTGCGCGACGACCTCAATGTCTGGAAGCAGCAGGCCTACGTCAAGGCCCCAAACCCGGAGAGGGACGACGAGTTCGGCACCAGCGTGGCGCTGAGCGGTGACGGCAGCACCCTCACCGTCGGGGCCCAGTGGGAAGACAGCAACGCCACCGGCATCGGCGGCGACCAGGCCAACAACTCCGCCAACAACGCAGGCGCCGTGTACATCTACTGACCGCCGAGGGATCCCGGCTATCAAGCGACGCTCTCGCTCGGCTGGGCGCGGCCCTCGCCCTCGCCGAGCTCGCGCGAGGGCGGCCTCGCCGGGCTCGGCAAACGCGGCGATCGTGAGCGCGCGGCCGTCGAGTCCTGGCTCGCCGCGCGCCGATGACGGCGCAGTTGCGCATCGATGCCGTCGTCATCAACCTCTGCACCAATGACGCGCCGACCTCGACCTCCGAGCGCCGTGTCGAGCCTGAACCCCCCTCGCTCTCTCTCGAAAAACACCATCACCACGCCAACCGGCCGCTATCCCTGCGAATTCGGCGAGGGCGACGCCGCTATTGCAGGCCCGAATGAGCACCTCTTCGGGCTCCCTTCGCTTCAGCTCTCGCGAGGAATCAAGATTCGGACGTCATCCCCCAACCAGGCGACGAGCGCGCGCGCCTCGAGCTCGCTGGCCCCGCGGGAGGTCAGCGCGCTCACGAGCGCCTCCTCGGTGCTGCCTGATCCGAGGGAGCTTGCGTGGAGCCTCGCGACGAGGTCGAGCCACTGGAAGTTCTCGTCGTTTTGCCAGTACCAGGCGAACCCCCGCCGGGCGCCGAGTGTGAGGTACTGCTCAAGACTGCCGAGGCGGATGAGCCGGTCGTCGTTGGCGTCGTAGAAGGCCATCTGACCCTGCGCGAGCTCGTGCCCCTCATCGACGACCAGAAGGCCAATGCCTTCCTCCACCATCATGTCCACAAGCAGCGAAGAGGAGGCGCCCGCGAGCCAGCGGCCGTCGGGGCCCTCCCAGCCGCGGTCGTGACACGCCGAGAGGAACAAATGCCCCCCGTCTCCCTGCGGCTTCTCGCCATAGGGCGGCTCGAAGGACCAGGCGAAGCGCAGCGTCGCGCGAGAGAGAAAGCCGGCGCTCTCGGGCAGCTCGGGGATGGAGGCCGGCGTGCCCCATTCGGAGCGCCAGAGGTGGAGATCGGGGCGCTGCCCGAAGAGACGAACGTAGGCGGCGAGGCGTTCTTGTAGTTCCATGAGGGTTTCTCCAGAGGTGTGAACTCCTTAACCGATCGCCAGGGTCGTCCGCAAACGATCATCCGGGCCCGCACGCACGTGTAGGGGCTCGTGCTCGACGAGCCGACCAACCACCTGGATCTGCCGTCGACCGAGCGCCTCGAGGCCGAAAGCGACGGCCAGGCCAACCTGCGCGTCACGCTCGAGCTCGAGGGCCAGCGCAGACACCTGAACGTGCTGCGCGACGGAGCGCCTCTCACGCCGCGGACACCGCGCGGCCCTGCGTCGTCATCGCCACGACGGCGACCCCCACGCTGGCGGCGAACGCATCGGCGTCGAAGTCCGGGTCCAGGGCGTGAGCCCAGCGCGCGACCTCCACGGCGCCATGCACCTGCGCCCACGCGAGCAGCGCGCGCTGCAGCCAGACCGCGGGCGGAGCCTCCGGGATGACCGCCTCGACGGCGGCGACGAGCGTGTCGAAGGTCGTGCGCGCCGTGCTGCGCAGCAGCTCCGAGCCCTCACCTCCGACCTCTCCGGGCGCCGCACGAAACATCACCCGATAGTGGGTGGGGTGGGCGAGCGCGAACCGCAGATACGCCGCGCCTAGCCGCTCCAGGCGCTTCGCGGGGCTGCGGCTGCGCTGGCGGGCCTGGACCGCCGCGAGCGCGGCGAAGCCTTCACAGGCGACCGCGGCGAGCAGCGCGTCCTTGTCGGGGAAGTGGTGGTAACAAGCGCTCGGACTCACGCCCGCTCGTCGCGCGACCTCACGCAGCGTGACCGCCTGGATGTCGGCCGCGCCGACGAGCTCCAGCGCCGCGTCGAGCAGCGCGCGTCGAAGGTCACCGTGGTGCTGCCCGACTCGCCGCGCCATGTCCTACTCCATACCATCCGGCGGCTTGACAAGATATCCGTGGCCTTCCATGTTGAACATCGTTCACCTCGGAGATCATCATGCGACGAAAGTTCTTGCGCCGGTCCGGGCTCTTGCTCGCGGCGCTGCTGCTCCTGTTGTTCGGCGGCCTCCTGGTCGGCCGCGTACGCCTCGCGGGCCTGCCAGCCCTGCGATCGGGGCCCCCCGTCGAGGTGACGCTGCAGGTCGCCGGCCAGCCGGTGCGCGTGATCGCGGTGCAGACCGGGACGGTGTCGATCAAGGGCTGCCACCACGACGGTTGCCTGCCGGAGTGGGCGCCCTATCCGCTGCGCTTCGCCGCGATCCTCGCGGACCCGAGCCTCGGCGCGCGTATGCCGATTTGGAGCTATGTCATTGTCCACCCCGAAGGTGTCCACGTCGTCGATGCCGGCGCGACGCCCTCGTACAACGATGACTCCTCCTGGGCGCCGGAGCGGGTCACGGGTCAGCTGGTACGGAGCTTCATCCGGCTCGATGTGACCGCGGAGGAGGCGCTCCCGGGGCGGCTCCTCGCTCTCGGCATCGGCCCCGCCGAGGTGCGCGCCATCGTCCTCACCCACCAGCACATCGATCACACGGGCGCAGTGGCGAGCTTCCCGGAGGCCGACATCTGGACGACCGGGGCCGAGGAGGACGCCGCGCGGTCGATCGGCGCCGCGCCCTGGCGCTGGCGCGAGCCAACGACCCGGATCCGTCGCGTCGACGAGGAGGGCGGCGCCCGCGACGGACTCCCGTGGAAGGGCGTCGCGCTGACCTCCGACGGGCGGCTCGAGGCGCTGCACACGCCCGGGCACACGCCCGGCTCGGTCACGGTGCGCCTGCGCGCCGACCAGGGCGAGCTGTGGTTCGTCGGTGACACGAGCTTTCGCGCGGTCGACGTGAGCCCCGAGGCCGCGACGGCGGGGATCCATACCGATGTCTCGGCGGTCCGGGCGCTGCAGACGTGGCTGCGCGCGCGGCCGCCACCGCGCGCCTTCTTACCGGCGCACGACGAGCGCGTGCCGGAGACGCTCGTCGACGCGGGCAGTTGAGCGCGGCGCGTCACTCCGCCGGCGCCGACGCGATCGCCCAGAGCGCCTCCATGGGGCCGCGGGCGGGGGCTCGGCCAGCTTCCAGCCACGTCCGGCCCCGTCGCGCGCGCGGCCGAGTATGCTCGTGGTCGCGCTGTTGGATCGGTGTAGGATGTCGAGCCGGCGGGCGCCACGTATCTTGGGCGCCATGCCGATCAGCAACCGAATCAGCGCCAGGATCATCACCTCGTGTATCGCGGCCAGCGCGGCCGTCGTGACCCTCTCTCCGAGCGCGGCGTCCGCCAATAACCCCTGCACGTCCGAGTGGGTGAAATTCAAGAGCTTCTTCGACCAGAACGGGGCCAAGATCGCCCGCGGGATCTGCCTGCTTTCGAACAAAGACGACGCCGTGGCCGCGAAGAAGTGCGCCGATGACTTCGATCGGGTGAAGGCGCAGATCGACCAAAAGCTGGCCGAGTACAACGCGAAGGCGGACGACTCGCAGTGGAAGATCGGGCCACGTGGCCTGGGTGAGGGGCAATGGGCGACGGGGACGCTGCTCGCCCAGCGCACCTTCGCGGGCGCGCCGATCCTGTCCGACACGTACCGCCTCGATCTCCAACGCACCGGCGGCAAGGCGACCAATCAGCTCAAGGTGACGGTCTGCTTCCTCGATTCCGACGGGAAGATGGCGCTGCCGGCGGTGAACTTCTCCGTCGACAAGAAAAACGCGAACTATGCCAACACGTTCAATGGGGTCGCGGGCCTGACGCCGGTCGTCCTCCTTGAGAAGCCGGCCGGCGTGAACGGCCACCAGTACCAGATCCGCGGCGCTCGCGGCGCAGAGCCAGAGGTCGTCCGCGAGGCGCGCGTGATCGCCTCCGGGAGCGCCGACGCGAAGGCCGCGAAGATGCGTAATGGACAATAAACCGCGGGCGTGGCCGTGGTCTTCATGAGCGATGGCGCGCGGATCTGGATCGCCGACATCGCTCGCCTGTTTCGCGGCATCACCCGCGTGCTCGCGCCGGGCGGCCGCCGCTCAGGGGCCCGCGCAGACCACCGCCCAGAGGCCCGCCCCGTTCCACTCGACGTTGTCGAGCGCCTCCACCATGTAGGTCCCCTTGTTGTAGGGGCGCGGATAGGGGTCCTCGTGGCGCACCGCCAGCGAGAGCCCCATCTCCACCAGGGCGTCCTGGTCGGGGATCACGAAGATCGGCGACGTCAGCTCGAAGTGCGTCGGCTGGTCCGACGCAACCAGCGTGTCGAGCGCTGTCAGCGGCACCAGGCTCGACGCCAGGTCGCCGCCGCTCCACGCGCTCCCCGCCCGCGCCCGCTTGAAGGTCGACTCCGACATGAGCCAACCGGCGTCCGCGTCGGTGATCGCCAGCACCTCGAGCGCATCTGGCTCGGCCGCGGGGATCCCCTCATAGATGGTGAGGCTGAAGCGATAGCCGAGGGGCTCGCTCGGCAGGTCCTGCAGCGCCACCTTGAGCTGCCCGGAGTCGAAGCGGATCAGGTAGTAGGCGGTGCCCCGCTCGGGATCGGCGGCTAGATCGAAGCTCCCGTAGTCGTAGCCCCCCGGCCCCGCGAGATCGTAGAGGTTGTAGTCGTCACAGGAGGCGATCGGGACGTCGTCCGGCGTCGGCCACGCGCAGGGCTCGATCGAATTCGGGCTGACCACCAGCCCGTTCTCCATCGGCGGCGCCAGCGGGTAGAGCACCTCCGTCATGCCCTGCAGACACGCGAGCCCCCCCGTCGTCTCGCCCCCATCGGTGGCCGCCCCCGTGCTCGTCCCATCCGTCCCGCCCGTCCCGCTCGCGCCCGTCCCCGTCCCGCCCGTCCCCGTCCCGCCCGTCCCCGTCCCGCCCGTCCCCGTCCCGCCCGTCCCCGTCCCGCTCGCGCTCGCCTCACCGCTCGACCCAGCAGCGCTCGCGCTCACCTCCGCCTCGCTCGCGGTGTAGAGCGGGTTGTCGACATAGCACCCGAGCGCGTGCGCGGCCGCCACCAGCGCCATGAACGCGGCCCCTCTCACTCGACCTGCAGCGCCTCGACCGGCGTGATCGCTCACGTCGTAGGGGTGCCTGCGGGCCTCTGCGAGGGCCTCGAGCCCGTCGCTGACGTGGGTCGCGAGGATCTCGCGGCCGCTGAGGTAGCGGCTCGTCAAGCGGGCGAGCCGGAGGTCTTCTTCGATCAGCGGGAGGTCGGGGGCCTCCGCGGCGGTCTGCGAGGGGGTAGCCATGACCGTGATTGTAGGGGAGCTGCGGCGGCGCGCCGAAGCACGCACCTCGGCCAGCTCGGATGATGGATGCAGCCGCCGCGTCCTCCTGCAGCCTGCGGCGAGCCCGCTAGGGCGCCGGGTGGTCGGCGAGCCAGGCGTCGATCCGGGCGCGCTCCTCGGCCTTCAGCGCCCCCACGGCCTCGTAACCGGCGCGGGCCTGCCCGGCGAGGGCGCGGGCGCGGGCGCGCTCCGTCGGCGCCTCGCCGAGGGCCTGGGCGACCGCGAAGCGCTCGCGGGCGAGCTCGCGCTCGCTCTGGGTCGTCCGCTCGTGGAGGCGGAGCGCCCGCTCGGCGAGGGCGAGGGCCTCCGCCCGCGCGCCGCGGCGGAGCTCGAGCTCTGCGAGGCCGACCAGCGGGAAGGCGACCCGCATGTGCTCGGGGCCGAGGCTCTGCTCGCGGATCGCCAGGGCGCGGCGGAGGTGGTGCTCTGCGCGATCGAGGTCACCCGCCTCGAGGGCGAGCTCGCCGAGGCCGAGGTGGGGGAAGGCGGCCTTCGGGTGATCGGCGCCGACCAGGCGCTCGCGGATCGCCAGGGTCTCCTCGTAGAGGGCGCGGGCCTCGTCGTCGCGGTCGAGGGCGTCGAGGCAGCTGCCGAGGTTGTAGAGGACAGTGGTGACGAGCATGTGCTCGCGGCCGAGGGCGGTGACCCGGAGGTCGCGCGCCCGCTCGAGGGCAGCGACGCCGTCGTCGAGGCGGCCGCGGCTGCAGAGGCCGGTGCCGAGGTCGTTGAGGGAGAAGGCGAGGTTGGGGCTCTGGGGGCCGTAGGCGCGCTCCAGGAGCTCCAGGGACCGGCGGGTCGCCGCCTCGGCGCGCTCGACCTCGCCGAGGTCGTCGAGGAGCATCCCCTCCTGCTGATAGACCGCGGCGAGCTTGGGGTGGTCGTCGCCGTGGAGCGCCCGGATGCCGGCGAGGGCCCGCTCGGCGTGGTCGATCGCCCGCCGGTAGTCGCCGGCGAGGCGGAGGACGTCGGCGAGCCCCTCGTGGAGCTCGGTCGCCTCCGGCGAGTCGGCGCCGAAGCTGGCCACGGCGAGGGCGAGCGCCTCCTCGAGGCGGGCGCGGGCGTCGGCGTAGCGGCCGGCGGTCTCGTCGAGGTTAGCGAGGCTGCGCAGGCGGAAGAGGTCGTCGCGGGCGGTCGTCCCGGCGCGGCGGGCGAGGGCGGCGGCGTTCTCGATCCAGACGCGGGCCTCGCCTAGGCGCGAGACCTCGTCGGCGAGCATGCGCCCGAGGTGGCTGGCGGTCTTGCGGGCGACCTCGTCGTGATCGCTGGCGAGGGCGATCCACCAGGCCGCGGTGTACTCGCCCTCGGCGGCGGCGTGGTCGCCGAGCTTGTCGTGGAGGAGGGCGCGGCGGAGGTGGGCCTCGGCGTGGAGCGGCGGGTAGTCGACGGCCTCGGCCCGGTCGATCGCCGCCTTCGCGGCCGCGATCACCTCGCGCGGCCGGCCGGCGTCGGTCATCTCCTTGATCCGCGCGAGCTCGGCCCGGACCGCCGCGACCTCGGCGACGATCACCGCGTCCCGGGGCGGCGCGGTGCGATCGGCCGTCAGCGCCGCCGGGTCGCAGGCGTCGATCGGGGTGAGGGCGGCGACCGCCGCGATCACGCTCTCGACCGCCTCCGCGCCGCCGCCCGCCAGCGACTCGACGAGGGCCGCGTGCTCGCCTTCGAGGGCGTGGAGGCAGGCGAGCCGGCGATCGGCGAGCTCCACCGAGTGGCGGCCGTGGACGTGGGCGTCCTCGCAGGCCTCGACCGCCGCCGCCGGGATCGCCCGGGCGTGGGCGTCGAGGAGCGCCCGGGCCCGCGCCCAGGTGCCCGCCGCGTGGGGGACCCCCGAGGCGAGCAGCGCCTCGCCGAGGGCGGCCGCGCGGGCCTCATCCCAGGCGCCGACGAAGGCGGCGTCGATCCCCTCGCAGGGGGGCGCGTCGAGGGCCACCGGCCGCAGCAGGGCGCCCGCGACCGCGGCCCCGACCGCCAGCGCCCCCAGGCCGATCCCGCGCCGCCGCCGGAGCATCGGGTCGTCGGCGAGCGCCGCCAGGAGCGGCTCCATCGCCGGCCAGCGCTCCGCCGGATCGCTGGCGAGGCCGCGAACGAGCACCCGCCGCAGCCACGCCGGCACCCGCGAGCCCGCCGGCGCCTCCCGGACCTCGCCGGCGAGGATCGCCCGCGACAGCGCCTCGCCGCGGCCCGCGAAGGGGCGCTCGCCGTAGAGCGCCTCGTAGAGGGCGACCGAGAACGCGAAGACGTCGGCCCGGTGATCGGCCGGCTGCCGTAGGTGCTGCTCCGGCGCCATGTAGGCCGGCGTCCCCAGCAGCGTCCCCGCGACCGTCAGCGTGTCGCCCGAGTCGCTCATCTCGATCGTCGACGGCGTCGGCGCCGCCTCCGGCCCCGCCCGCGCGAGGCCGAAGTCGACGACCCGCACCCGGCCGTCGCGGCCGACGATCGCGTTGTCGGGCTTGAAATCGCGGTGCACCAGCCCCGCCGCGTGGGCGGCCGCCAGGCCGCGGCCGGCCTCGAGGTAGCGGCCGACGACCTCCTGCCAGCCGCGGACCTCCGCCCGCCACCACTGGCGGAGGCTCATGCCCTCGATCATCTCCATCACCAGGTAGACCTGGCCGTTGTCCTCGCCGACCTCGTAGATCTGGACGATGTTGGGGTGGGAGAGGCGGGCGAGCGCCTGGGCCTCGCGGCGGATCCGGGCGCGCCCCGAGGTCCCGCCGGCGGCCCGGGTCGAGAGCACCTTGATCGCCACCCGCCGATCGAGCTCTTCGTCGTAGGCGGAGAAGACGATCCCCATGCCGCCCTCGCCGAGGACACGGAGGACGAGGTAGCGGCCGAGGCGGGCGTCCCCCCGGACCTGCAGGCGGGCGCGGATGATCGCCGGCAGCGCCTCTGACGCGAACGCGGTGACCGGCGCGGCGGCGGCCGCCTCCTCGCGATCGCCGTCGACCCGCCGCGTCAGCGACGAGGCGTCGTCGCTGGACGGCCCTGCCAGGCGGGTGTCGGCGTCGCTGACGTCGCCCGGGAGATCCACGCCCGAGCAGGATCGCAAGCGATCGCGGCCGAAGACAAGCGACGGGGCCATGAGCGGCGTCACGGCGGGGTTTCGCGCCTCGCCGGCCGCGCGCACCCGATCACCGTCGAGAACCGACGCACGCCCGCGGCCAGGCTCGCGGCCCGGAGCCTGGGCGCGGCGGTCCTCGACCTGACCTCGCGCGGCCCCGCGCCGAGGGTCCGTTTCTCGCGGGGCTCGTTCGCGCGCTCCTCGGCCGCTGAGGCCGCGGGGCCTCGGGGGGCGTGACTCTGGCGTGACTCTGGCGTGATATTTTCGTGTCTGATAGGACATGTCCTATCAGGCACGAGCGTAGGGGATCGCCCGATGCATGGCGCCGACGCGTCATGGCACGCAGGTCAGCGGCCGCGAGCAGAGGTAGCGCCCGGCCCACGAGGCGCCGGCGAATGTGGTCGGCCCCGCGCACGAGTAGAGCACGCGGGGGCCCGTATCCGTAGAGGGTCGGCCCCCTTGGACTCGGCACGTCGACGAGGATCGCAGATGAAACCTTAAAAGGCGGACCCCCGCAGGCAGGTTAGGGCAAGTAGCTATCCAAGTGCATAGCTAACTCGACAATCTTCGCCTCATACTCAGCCTCGCCCTCCAGGCCCTTGAGCGCCGCACCACGTACCACGGGCAAGTCGTCGCCGGGGTAATCCTTTGCCGACAGCGCTTCGCGGACTTGCATCTCGCCAAGGTGCAGCAGCTCCTCGTCGTCGACCATATCGCACTTGTTCATGAACACGACGATGTACGGGACACCTGCCTCTCGACAAAGCGCTACATGCTCCTGCATCTGCGACGTAAATTCATCGACCGCAGAGGTCACGAGGATCGCACCCGCTACCGGCGATGCACTCGCCAGGAGACTGCGCACTTGCTCCATGCTGCCAGATACGTCGGTATGAATGTAGCGACGTGCAGGGGTATCATATTGAAGCCGCAGCCCCCCGGCGCCAGGAAGTTGAGCTTGCGCGAGCTCCTCACTCGTCGTCGCGGTCCCCCCATAGTACTTGGCCAATACGTTTTTGAGAGCAGCGCTCAGCGTCGTCTTCCCGGTGCCAGCATCGCCAATGGTACACACGTTCAAACGGGGTCTCTCGCTCAGAAATTCTTCGGTCATGACATCCTCCCTTGGTTCTGTTGCGTTTCCTGATTGCTGATTGCTGCTCGCGTTGCCTCGCGGCGCATGCGCTGATGCTCGGCGAGGATGCCGTCGCACTGGACCGGCGTGTCGTAGCCGGCGAACTCGACCATGCGCGCGCCGAGCGCCACCTGTGGGTCGTAGAGGGCGGTACGGCGGCGGACGGAGGGCTCGTTCATCGAAGCTCCGGGCGAGTGATGCGATGCCCCGCTCACTTCATCGTCAATGCACGCTGACGTCGAAGTTGAGGACGGCCTTGCCGACGAGCGCACGATCGACGAGCGCCTGCAAAGCCGGCCACGGCGCGCGCCACGGCGCAGTGATCGAGATCTGCGGCACGAGCTCGCCCGTGGCCACCAAGGCGGCGAGGGTGCCGAGATCGCGCGTGCCCGAGTTGCCGCGTCGCACCAGCTCGTCGAAGAGGAACAGGCCATAGAGGCTGACGCTGCCGCGACCGTAGAAGTCGGACACATTGAAGGTCGTTGGCGCCCGCGATGAATTGCCGAAATTAACGATGAGGCCGCCAGGCGCGAGCCGGGCGAGGGCGACGCCGAGCTCAGCGCCGCCGGTGGACTCAAGCACGAGGTCGAAGGGGCCAGGCGCGTCGGCGATTGCGGTGACGGCCGTGTGGATCGCCCCGCGTTCGAGCAGAGGGATCAGACGATCGGCGCTGCGGGCGACGCCGGTGACCTCGGCGCCGCCGCGGGCGGCCAATTGTGCGGCGAACCAGCCGACGCCACCAGCGGCGCCTGTGATGACCACGCGTTGGCCGAGTAAGGCGCCCCTGCGCGCGAGCGCGGTGAGGGCCGTCAGACCCGCGACCGGCAGCGTCGAGGCGTCGGCGTACGTGACCGCCTCCGGCAACACCGCGAGCTGAGACGTCGGCACGGCGACCCGCTCTGCCCACGCGCCAGCGCGCAGGAGTCCGACGACGCGAGCACCCACCGGCGGGCCGCTGCCGTCGGCAGCCGCGGCGAGTACGTCGCCAGCGAGATCCCATCCAGGGCGCCAGCCGGGCCGCGCCGTCTCGAGGTTGCGCAGCTCGCCGCGATTGAGGCTCACGGCCCGGACTGCCACGAGCGCCTCGTGGGGCAGCGGCGCGGGCTCGGGCACGGCTTGAACGGCGAGGCGCAGAGGGGAATTGTCGGCGCAGACGAGGGCTTCCATGGCGGTTTCTCCGGGGCGGAGCGTACCACGAGGTGACCTGGCGACCTGAACTCGTGAGGGCTGGATGGAGGCTGTCAAAGAAAGCAGCCGCGTAGGCGCGCTCATGAGATACGCCGCCATCCCCACCTGCAGCCCGTTCAGCCGCGGCCGCATGCGCGTCGTCGAAGTCGTCTCCGACCCCGACGACATGCCGGCTGAGCACATCTTCCTAATCGCCCACGGCAAGGCCGACCGGCTGGGGGTGGGCAGGTACGGCGATCCGGTGTTGCTGGAGGCGCTGGCCGACGGCGACCACTTCGGCGATCGGGCAGTGATCGGCGACAACTATTTTTGCCGGTCAGCGACAACTAGAATTGCCAGTCCGGGCCAGTCGCGAGCGCGTGTCACGCCCGCCAGAAGACCTCGCGCGGGCTCAAAGCCAGCGCCGGCGCGGCGCTCCAGCTCGCCTCAAGACCAACCTGGAGCCGCCGCCGCTCCGCTCGCGAACGCGTCACCATGGGCGATGGCCCCGACGCCGGCTTCGACACCTCTCTCGGCCCCGCATGAAGGAGACTCGAGGTTGGCCTCCGCCCAGACCCGCGCCATGGGCTACGCCCGTGAGGGTGCGCGATGGACCGGACGGGCGTTACAGGCGATCGCTGCCGCGGCTTCGCGCTTCGACGCGGCGACGTTCGGACATCGGCGCAAGATCCTCCTCCTGCTCGGCGGGGCCCTCGTCATCGCTCAGATCGTGACCGCCACCGTCGGCTCAGCGAAGCTCGAGATCTTCATCGGCACGGCTCTGCTCCTCGTACTCGCCGCCTACGGTTTGGCTCGGGTCCAGGATTTCCGGGATGAGTCAGGCAGGTTCACGATCCGGCTCGTCGTTGGCAACCTCTGGGCGCTCATTCGTTTCCTAGCCCAGAGGGACGACAGCGAGGAGACAACCGGCCCGGGCGAACGCCGCCGCAGATTTGGACTCCCCTCGCGCTCGCACCTCGCCCGTCGCCGACAATGGGACGGTCGCCATCCCTCCTCTTGAGTCTGTCGCGAAGATCGGTGACGCCGGTCCCGCAGCTCGGGCAGCGACCGTCTCAGCTCTCGACCACTTCGGCGGCGGTCTTGGCGTAGAGCACTCGGCTCACCCACACCTCGATCTGGGCGCAGTGCATGAGGTGCACGCCGAAGGCGGTGCCGATGCCGAGCACGAGCGGTAGACAGACGATGTTGGCGATGTTGAAGGGGATGCGGAGGACGGCCATGAGGCCGAGCATCCACAGCCAGCCGACGACGGTGGGCACGACGGCGAGCAGGGCGGGGCGTAGGCCGCGGAAGTCGAGGATCAAGAGCAGGAGGATGAGCGCGGCGGCGAGGCCGTGTCCAAGCGCGCCAGCCAGCCCACCGTCGGCCGCGACTTCGTTATCACCGACGAGACCGATCTCAACGCGCAGATCGCCGCTTTTCGGGCCGAGTACGAGGCTGAGCATGGCCGAAGCCTGGCGATGGACGATGGACGATGGACGATGGACGCGCGCCGCCCTCTCGGCGCCAACAAGGTGAGGATCACCTTCCGGCTCGTCGACGCGCCGAGTGGCGCTGCGCCGTCCAGCTCGCCCCTCCGCTCTAGCTCGCTCCGCGAGGCGGTCTCGAGGTCCGCAACTCGGGCGAGGGCCACCGCGCCGAGCTCGCCCTCGACTGGGCCACGAACGCCGCGATGGTCGCCACGAGCAACAGCTTCGTCGGGCTCCGAAGCGACTCAGCCCGACGCGAGACAGCGACGAAGTCCCCCGCCATGATCCCGTCGTACACCGTCCTCAGCCCCTCGTCGTCGCCCAGGGGGGAGCCGATAAATGCATCGAACTCTTGCTTGGTCGTCTCATCGGGCTCCTGGGCTAGCTCGCCCGGTGACGCCGCCTCCCCCTCGGCCGTCGCTTCCTCGTGGGGCGTCGCTGCTTCCCGGGGCGTCGCCGCTTCCCGGGGCGTCGCCCCGTCGTGGGCCAGCGCCGACGCCTCTTCCCGGGCCGGCGCCTCCTCGTGGGGCATCGCCCCGTCCCGGGCCGTCGCGTCCTCGTGGGGCGTCGCCCCGTCGTGGGCCAACGCCGACGCCTCCTGGACCTCGATCGCCGCCTCCTTGCGGGGCGTCGCTGGCGCCGCTTCCTCGTTCGGCCCCTCCTCCTGGACCTCGATCGCCGCCTCATCGTGGATCGTCCCCGCGTCCGCCGCCGCCCGTCGCCGGAGATATCGCGGCATCGAGACCTCTGATGGAGTTTCCTGGCAAAACCGCTGATGCAGCCGCGAGCGCGGGTCGCCCAGCTCACGCAGGCAGAGCCGCCACGAATGGCCGAATCGCTCGACCACGCACGTCTTCGTCGCTTTGAGCAGCCGCAGCGCGTTGCCCAGCGCGCGAGCGCTCACCCCCGCCCATACAGCCCGCTTCCCAGGCGGCGCCCACTTTTTAAAGAGATCGAGCAGCTCGCCTGTCTTGCCGACCAGGTCGCACGCTCCTACCACCGTCATCTCGCACAACAGGTCGAGCAGCTCCGGCACCCGGCGACGCAAGGGCGGGCCCAAGAGCCCGAAGACGATCAACAACGTCCTGGCCACGCTGCGAGCGATCCTCCACTTGGCCTGCGACTACGATCTGATCCTCAAGGTCCCGCGGATCCTCTTCGAGCGCGAGGCTCACAAGGATCCAGACTTCCTCGACTTCGACGAGGCCGAAGCGCTGATCGGCGCGGCCCCGCCGGAGTGGAAGCTGGTCCTTCGGACAGCCATACGCACCGGCCTACGCCGAGGCGAGCTGCTCGAGCTACGATGGCGCGACGTCCACCTCGAGGGGCCCAGCCCCTACCTACGGGTGAGTCGCTCGACGCGCGAGGATCGCGGCGCAGGCCGCGTCATCAAGGAGCCCAAGGGCCGACGAGCGCGCTCGGTGCCGCTCACGGCCGCCCTCGCCGCCGACCTGAGGCGCATGGGGGCGCAGAGCAAGCCCGACGACCTGGTCTTCGCCGGGGACAACGGCCAGCACCTGCGCTTCGACCAACTCTACACCGTGGTGGTCGCCGCGGCCAAGGCCGCGGGCCTCAGCAAGCACGTGCACCCGCACCTGCTACGCCACACCTTCGCCAGCCACTGCTACATGCGGCGCGTCCCGCCGCAGGTGGTCCAGAAGTGGCTCGGCCACGCCAGCGTCACGACGACGGAGCGCTACGCGCACCTACGTCCGGACACAGACGACGAGCTCATCGCGGTGCTCGAGGCGGGTCGCGCAGATCCCGCCGATTTAGGTGCCACCACAGGTGCCACCAACCGACCGCACAACGTGAAAACGCCGCTTAGAGTGCTCTAAACGGCGTTCCACGAGTGGGCGCGACAGGTGTCGAATCGAGCCTCCGGGCTACGGTCAAATTCAACGATGTCAAGCTCTTCGCCCCGCTAGCCCGGTCTCCGACTGCGAATTCGCGCAGCACAGGATCCCACCCGCTCCCATCCCTTCCCCATCTTTGACCAACAAGACCCTCAAAATGGTGACGACACCGGTGACGACGCCGGTGACCACACCCGACACGCGCACACCCGCGCCGCCGCCACGGTTTCCAGGCGATGGCATAAAATTTGCCGCCGAATCCGCGCCCCTCCAAGCCCCCAGCTCCCGAGCCTCCCGAGCCTCCCGCGAGCCTCGATCCCCGAGTGACCCGCTCAGCCCGCGCTCCCCCCCCACACCAGCCAAGATCCCGAGCGCCTCCGCGTACCCCACCAGCACCTGCCGAACGATCGTGAGATCCCTGCGCAGCTCCGCCGCCTCCACCCACGCGCGTTCGTGGTCGATCGCCGACATACCCGCCGGCCGCTGCGCCTCCCACGACTCGAGGCGTGGGTGCCACTTCGCCAAGACCGGCCGCAGCACCCGATTGAGGATCGCGAGCGCATACGAAGCCAACGACTCCTCACGACCGGCCACCCCCGGCCCTGCGTTTTTTAGGATCTGCCGAGTGATCCCAAAGATCGCGTGCAACGACGTCAAAGCCTCCCGCAGCGACCCCTCCTCTGCCCCCAGCTCCTGCGTCGAGATCCGCGTCTGTAGCTCCACATACAGCTCCCAAGCCGCGATCTGCTCCACGCTCGCCTTAAATTTCACCCGAGCCCCGCCCGTCCCCAGCTCGATCTCCGCGATCGAAAGGTTCACCGCGCCGAGCGCCCGGATCTCGCTCAGGCGACGTTGTGCGAAGCTCTTCAGCGCTGCCAAAAATTCCGTCGGATTCATCGTGTTCTCCTCACTCGCGCCCTTCTATACCCACTACGCCCGCACCACCGCTACCCGCCGCCCAGCCGCCGTACTCGCCTCTTCGCGCCACGTACGCTGCGAGATCCGCGGCTGGCCGCTGCGGCGGTCGAAGATCACAAGCCACCCCGAATCCAGCCCCAGCCCCGCCAGGTAGCGATCGAGCTGCACCAAGCCCTCTGCCAGCGGGTCCGCCTCGCCATCCCGCCACACCTTCAGCTCGATCGCCAGTCGATCCCCTCGATACGTCAGCAGCAGATCCATACGCCCCGAGCCGATCGCATACTCCCGCTCGACGATCCCTCCGCCATTCGCGACGCGGTGCAAAAACGCCATCAACACCAGATGCGGCGCGACCTCATGATACGGCGATGATCCCAGCAGAGGCTCCCCGTGTTGCCGCCAGAACACCAGAAACGCCTCGAGCAAGCGTTCGGCGTCGAGGTGGCCCTCGGCGGTGAGCCACGTCGCGGGGATCTGCGGCAGCGACGCGCTCGGCACCGAAATAAGGGAGCGTGGGATCACCTCTCGATAGATCGGATTTGCGACCACCAGCCCGCCCAACGAAGACCGCCGCACCAGCCCCAGATCCAGCACATAACGCAGATCATCCTCCGGCACCGGCAGCGCCTCCCCGCGAGGATCGGCTCGATGATCCGGCGCACCCGCGTCTCCCGCAGCCGCTCGGCGAGGCTATCCAGGTGTGTATCTTGGCGGCGGATCAGCTCCTCTTTCGCCGCATCGAGGACTTCTGGCGTGATCGGCTGTGTACGATCCACGACCAGCTCCTCGACCGCCTCCTTCGCCAGCGCATTCACCAACCACGGCTGCCCCTGCGTGAGCTCAAACGCCCGCGCACAAGCCTCCGGCGTGAAGATCTGGCCGGTATCCGCGCTATGCTGCAAATACAGCTCTGTCACCTCCGCAGCGTTAAAGTCACGCATCGTCAGCGATCGAACTTTTATATTAAAGGGACTCGCGCTACCGAGGCGAGCCCCCGCCCGATCCGCCTCAGAGCCCGGCGTCGCCGCCTTGTAATCACGGACATCTCGCAGGCCCACGAGCGCGAGCGACCAAGGGAAACCCGCGGGGCGGTCGGCGTACCCGTCGCGGAGCTGGCGCAGGATCGAGATCAAGACGTCCCCCGCGAGCGCGTCGATCTCGTCGAGGAAGACCACCAGGGGGCGTGGGCAAGCGCGCGACCATGCCTGAAGCGCGGCGCCGATCCGGCGACCTGGCGACACCTCAGGCCAAGGCGGAGGCCGCAGCTCCGCGGGCAGGCGCGAGAGCGCCGCCCCTCGCCAGGCGTCGAGGATCGCCAGCTCCGCGGCGCCAGTGTCGTCGGGAAAACCCGCCCCGACCTCCATCGACAGCAGCACCGCCGCGTAGCGCCCCTCCGCGGTCAGCTCGCTCCCGAGGGTGAGCAGCGAGGTCGTTTTACCGACCTGCCGCGGCGCATGCACGACAAAATACGCCTGCTGATCGATCAGCTCGGGGACCCGCGGGATCCGCCGCGCCGTCGGCAGGGTGTAGTTCATCTCAGGACGGCAGGGCCCAGCGGTGTTGAACCAGCGCGGCATGGCGGTGACAGTGAGCCAGCGAGCCAGGCAGGTCAAGAGCTTGACTCACCCGCCGAGCCCCGCTCATGCCGCCCTGCGGCCTGCTCGACGGCCGCGCGGGCATGGTACGTTGCCGGGCGTGAGCGGGCCTGAGCGCCCAGCCCCCCCGCGCCTGCATGCCCCCCTTCGACCTCCGTCTAACCGTGCGCTCTGCGCGATGATCGTCGATCGCTGGCCGAACACCGAGATCATCATCCGCGGCGACTCCAGCTTCGCCAATGACCTCGCGGTTCGGTGCATGTCACTCCGTGGGGCGCTCATGCGTCGGAGGGTACGCGAGCGCCTGCTTGCGCGGCGAAGACGTGGGCTGCCCGAGACCGCCGCACGAGCGCACGAGCGTCAGTTCAGCGACTGCTCGCGGGTGATCAGATTGGCTGTCCCGAGGGTGATCAGCGCTTGGCCCTTGGCCGTCCCGAGGGTGATCAGCTTGGCCGTCCCGAGGGTGATCAGCTTGGCCGTCCCGAGGGTGATCAGCTTGGCCGTCCCCCGCTGCGCCCGGCAGGACATGAGACCATCCAGAATTTTCATGAGGTGATCGCCCGTGGCGCCGACGACCGCTGGATCGGCGCCTAGCCCCGCACACCCCACCCTGTTCTCGAATTTTCCGCCCTCGGGCCGGGGGTTCCCTCCGCGCTTCGTCCGTGATCTCTGAGGTCCAAACCCCAGCCTCAGCTTGACCAGAATGGTGGTGGTTCTACGGGTTCAGATCGACCCGACACAGTCCTCGCCGACGAGCGGGAGTAGCCGAGGATCGACGCGTCTATCATGAACTCGGCGATCATCCTGCTGCACCACGAGCCACACAGCCCGCCCCCGCTCCCGCCAGCAAAACCCCGCTTCGAGCGCGACCCGAGATCACGGAAATAGCGCGACCTGACACACCAGCCCCGAGAGCTTCCTCGAGCAGTTCAGCGACTGGATCCGGCGGTACCGCGCGCCGACCCCCGAGCAGGGCGACCAGGGTGGCGGGGGAGCCGTGCAGGGTGAAGAGCGTGACCGCTGAGCGCGGAGGCTGAGGGCTAGAACGCGGTGAGGCCGGCCCGCCCCCGGCCTGCTCCTCGGCTACGTCGGCGCCCTCGAGGCAGCCGCCGGCGACCACTCCCGCGTCGTCTGGAGCATCCTCGACCTCGCCCGCACCCCCGGCGCCCTCGACGTCTGTATCGCCCTCCGCGATCTCCTCGCCCGCGCCGTCGCCATCATCGGCGAGCCGCGCACCCCGCGCCCACGGGGCTGCGCCAGGGGCCGCGACCCTGCGATCTGGCCAGTCCCGGCGGCGATAGAGCAGCCCGGGATGCAGGCCGTGCTCCTTGGCGATCTCCGAGACCGATCGTCCCGACGTCGTGAGCTTCGCGACGATCTGGGCCTTAAAGCCCTCGGTGTACGATGTCCCCGTCACCGAAGACCTCCCACCGCGATCCAGATGCACAGGGCCCCATCGTCCGCTCGACGATCCATCATGACCTGCACGTGCCGCGGGATCACCACGATCACCTCGCCTGCGATCCCAGCCACCGCCTCGTTCTCCTCACGGCCGACCCCCAGGCCCTCCGTGTTTTCCTCGTCGTCCTCGATCTGGATCTGGATCTCGAGATCGTCCTCGCTCACGCTCTTCTTCACTTCCGTTAACTCGCTGGTCATCTCACTGCTCTGCTCCTCAGCCCCCTCGGTGGTTCAGGTGAACGCGACAACTTTGCTGACACTGGGGGGGGCGATGACGGTCACTCGTCGCAAACCTGAGAGAGACTTGGCTGGAACTTGACGGGAACTTGGCGGGACCTCGCCGGGAACTCGGGATGGACTCGGGGCGCGGAATCGGCGTGACATGCCGGCGAGCTGTGACCTCGGGGGGCGCGGAATCGTTGTGACCTGCCGGCGGCTTTGACCTCGGTGAGGGCGCGGAATCGTTATGACCGGGTGGCTGGGTGGCTGGGTGGCTGGGTGGCTGGGTGGCTGGGTGGCCGGGTGGCTGGGTGGCTGGGTGGCTGGGTGGCCGGTGGTTCCCGAGCGCGCCAGTGCGCCGCCCGAGCGCGCCAGCGCGCCGCCCGAGCGAGTTCACGCGCCGCCCGAGCGAGTTCACGCGCCGTCCGAACGAGTTCACGCGACGCCCGAGCGGGTGCGCCCGCACGCGGCGCGGGGCTGCTCGACGCCGGGGGCTCGCTCAGGCACTTCGGGGAGGGCCTGCGGGGCGGCTGGGCGGCCAAGATCCGAGCCAGCCAGCCACGGCCCCGGACGAGAGGCACCCGCGCCCGTCGGCACCCGACCGACCCCGTCGACCGCCGGCCGCGATCGATGGGTGCTCGGGGTCGTGAGCGACCTGCGGCCAGACATGGACCGCCGCGGATCGACGGCGACAACGACGCTCCGTTGACGCGGCGCTCGACGCGATAGCCGGGTAGCGGCTCGACCCGCCCGCCGGCCAGCCAGCCAGCCAGCCACCCAGTCACCCAGCCAGCCAGCCAGCCAGCCAGCCAGCCAGCCAGCCAGCCAGCCAGCCAGCCAGCCAGCCAGCCAGCCAGCCAGCCAGCCAGCCAGCCAGCCAGCCAGCCAGCCATCCAGCCACCCAGCCACCCGTCCAACCTCGGGCTCTCCTCGTCGCAGTCGTGCGAGCCGGCCGCAGGGAGATCGAGGCGGCCCCGGGGCCGCGGCCGACGACGACAAGCGCGCCCTCCCACCTGCGCGAGGTCCTCGAGGACGATCCTCCGCGAGTCGATCGTGATGAAGTCGCTGTTCTCGGTCACGCCCATGTCGGTCCGTCGAGTGCGTGATGTCCGCCAGGGCCCGCGCCGTGCCCGAACGGCGCGCGACGCCGTGCGCGAACGGCTGGAGATCGCGTTCTCCGCACCGGCGAATAGGGCACGACCGCGACGAAGCCGCGGAAGCGGGCGTCGACGCCGCGCACGGCGGCCCCGCACCGCAGCTCGCTACCGCAGCTCGATCGACACCGTGATCCTGCCGGCGTTCGGCGACCGCGACTTCCGCAGCGTGACCCGGACGCAGATCCGCGCGCGGTGTGTCCATTTCTCAGGACGTACCGCTCCGGCAATCCATACGCCGCGACATTCGTCCAAGCTCGCTTGACAGGCCCGAATTCCTCTGCGAGAGTCGACCTCTGCTCTGATGACCTCCGCAGGGGAAGAGAGCCCGCGATGTGCAACGACTCCGCCCAAATATCCGTCCTCGCCAAAACGACCTATGACTTCACGTTCCTCGCCGGCACCGCGACCCAGACCGTCGTCCTCCTCCCCTACGTCGACGTGTCGGGGTACTACCGCGCCCATGTCCTCGTCCGCGTCCACATCTCGCAGATGAGCGCTGGCCAGAAGGTCGACTTCGAGCTCGACCACACCCTCCCGAGCGACGAGGACCCCGCCGAGTTCATCGACCGCGGCGTGACCGGCTCCCCGCTGGCGACCGCGACCGTCGACAGCACCCTCTCGGCCCCCATCCTCGTGTCCGCTTCCGCCACCGACCTCGAGGCCGGCCTCCGGGTCCGCATGGTCGCCACCCAGGGGTCCACCCCCGGCACGCCCTTCTACGTCCAGGTCAGCGTGGTGCTGGTCCTGCGCCCCTTCTAGTAGCGGCCTCCTCACTTCGCCACGTGTTCCCCATGCTCCTCTACAAGAACAACACCCGCTTCAAGGCCCTCGTCACCGTCCTGGTCCAGAGCACCGAGAACCCCGCGGAGGCCCTCGCTATCGGCGCCAAGGTCGCCCCCAAGAAGCTCCCCGCCGAGCCCGGCGCCGTCGACTGGGAGGTCGCCCCTGGCGAGAGTATCGTCCTCCTGAACAACACCACCGCGACCGTCCTCGGCGTCCGGAACGCCCCCTGACCCCGACTCCCAAGCGTCCAACCTCCTCTGAACAACCCTCACCCCCCACCCACGAGGTCTCATGTCCGGCACCCTCATCCCCCTCTTCGGCAAGCAGCGCTTCGACTTCACCTGGCTGAGCGCGAACGCCAGCCAGTCGATCGTCATCCACCCGGCCGTCAACGTCCTCACCTACTACAACATGCGCCTGCAGATGCGCTTCCACGGGTGCTCCGGTGGCGCGCTCGTCGGCACGCAGACCGTGATCCTCAGCGCCTACGGCACCGGCCCTTCCGGCGAGGACCCGGCGGAGTTCACGAAGGGCACGGCGCTGATGAGCGTCACCCTCAACAACAGCTCCACCATCCCCAGCCTCAACACCGCCACCGCCACCGACCCCGACGGCTACCTGAAGATCGTCCTGACGTTCACCCAGACCGGCACCGGCGGCACCGCCTTCTGGGTCGAGCTCAGCGCGGACCTCATCGCCCGCGCCCCCTGAGTAGCCCGACGACACGACGGCGAGGAGGCAGGCCATGAGCTGGGAAGATGACTTTCGGCGGAACATCGAACGCACGCGGCAGCGAATCATGGAGATCGCGCCGGACATGCTGGCTCTCCTAACACATTCATGGGTTAAAGAGGCATCACATGAGGCCAAGGAATGGAGAGACCGCCACAGCAGAGCAGCAGCATAGCGGCGAAGCTGGAGAGACGTTTGAAGCCGTAGGCGCGGGAGGTGACGACGCGGGCTTTGCGGTTGAAGCCTTCGGTGATCGCGTTGGTGACGCCGACAGTGATGTAGGCGGTGATCCCGTCGAAGTGCGCAGCGATCGTCTCAGCGGCCTTGACAAGCGGGGGCAAGCCTTCGGCCTCGACCCAGCGCAGCCAGCCTGTGAGGTCGCTGTGGATCGACTCTGGAGATGCGGTGTCGAAGATCGCCGCGAGGGACTCCTTCATAAGGTAGGCGCGGTAGAGCGGCTGGTTCTCCTTCTCGAGCTCTGTGAGCTTGTTGCGAGCGACGGCGTCGAGCTTCCAGGGCGAGCGCTGGAGCGCGAAGCGGGTCCCCTTGAGGGCGCGCTTCTCGGCGGGGTCGCGGAGTTCAGCGACCATACCGCGGCGGATCTCGTCGAGCGCGTCGTGTACCAAGCGCTGGACGTGGAAGCGATCGAAGACGACGCGGACGTGGGGCGCCCGCTCGCGCAGCGCCTTCTTGAAGGCTCCCGACATGTCGATCGACGCGACCTTCAGCGCAGCCGTCCCAGCGGGCCCCAGGGCCTCGAAGAAGCCGTCGAGCGCGGCGGCGTCCTTGCCCTCGGCGACCCAGACCACGCGGCGTGTGTCGAGGTCGACGACGACGGTGACGTAGCGGTGGTGCTTGCGGTAAGAGAGCTCATCGATGCCGATCCGACGGAGCCCGCGGAGGCGCTCGCTGGGGTCTCCTCCGTAGCGCTTGACCACCCGCTCGATCACGCGGCCGACCGTCAGCCAGGCGATCCGCAAGAGCCGCGCGACGGTCGTTTTATCTGTCTTTTGGGCCATCAAAGCGATCAAGTCCTCGAAGCCCTTCGTGAAGCCCGTGTCGTGCTCCGCCCAGGGAACCTGCTCGACCTTGACGCCGCACGACGAACACTCGACGCGGCGGATCGAGTAACGCAGCTCGCACTCGACCCCCCCGACGTCGAGGTGCCGCCACCGACGCACCCTCTGATCACGGATCGGCCCCGTGGCCCCGCAGGTCGAGCAGCGGCCCTTCGTCCAGCTCGGCGCGACGTCGATGACAAGCCTGTCCTCCTCGAACTCAGCACCGAGGACACGGACCTGCTCCATTCCCAAAAGGCGTCGTAGAAACGTGGTGATGCGCACGCCCAGATGCTCGATCCCGCGCGGCCCTTGTGCCAGTAAAAACTGGCCCCAAGAGATGTGCGCGAACGCAGCCACGACCTGTTTGCCAGACAACCGAGATTTCACGCGGCAGAACACATCCTTGGGGTCCATCCTGGATCCACGAACATGTTAGAAGAGCCGACATGCTCGACCTCAATGCTCATCGAAGCTCACCCGTCGGTCCTCCTCCGCGAACGGGCGCGCAGCCGACGCGAGGGACGGGCACTTCGACTGCGGAGCAGAGCTTCAGATCCCGATTCCGGACGACGAGTAATACACCCCGGGCCTCCCCCGTTTCGTCCACGGACAAAATGAGTGACGGAGACCCTCTGGGCCCGGGGCCCTACCCGTCCCCGCTGAAGTGCGGACAAGGAGATGCCGACTGTGATCCATGGATACCAGCGCCGAAAGCGAAAGATTGTTCCGCTCCACCGGCCAAGAAACTGTTTTTCTCGTCTGCCGGGGTCGAACGTGAGTACAATGGTCCGGACGTGTGCCCCGCTTGCATAGGCGACACGACCTTGTTCGACACTGTCGCATCAATGCTATTTCACGCAAAGGAGAATAGCGTTGTTCGAATTGCAATCGCGGGTTGGTACCAGGCCGAACCCATGCTCTCTGCGATCCGGTTTGCCGTGGAATGCAAGAAGTGCACTGTCTACATGGTAGCTCCTCCGGCTATCTCCGGCGAGCCTCAGTGGTTCCAGATGAAGGCGGATTGGCCTCACACAAAGGCCATTGATTCACTGCTCGGTCCGCGAATCGTACACTGGACCGGAAACGGCGCAGGCATTTCGAGCAACATCAGCCACAACAAATTCGCAACCTTCAGTCAGCTAGACTCAGCCTACTCGCATGCGACGAATGTTGTGGTTCAGCAGAGCAATAATTGGATTGGAGGTCTCGATCCCCTGTCCCCCGGCGCCCTTGGAAATGATACTCATCGGCCCAATGACATGCTGATCGTTCGCAACAACCCGAACATATATCGTGCATATCGAGACTTCTTTGGAGCCCTCTGGGCGTCGGCAAACAAGACTCCCCACCCTGTGTTCGTAGGTTCAAGCTATCGGCAAAAATCAGACGCGATTCAGGCGTTTTTCTTTGGGAATGGCGCTGGAATCATCTCCGATCCCGACCCCAGGCTGTCACTGATACAAAGTGTGCTTCCGGACACAGCGATCGTGCATGTTGCAATGGGAACATGGACAAACTCGGGGCACGGAAATGATGTGTACGATGCCCTGCAGACTCTCCGTTCAAACGGAGGACAGGTGTACTGCCTGATGAACCCAAGCGAGGGGAAGGTGGATCTGAAGAAGGCGGACATTAGCCACGCCAGTTCCCATACTCATTCGAAATACATGTTAATCGAAGGGCGCTGGATAAATGAACATGGCAGGGCTGGGTTTAATAGATATGTCGTTGCTGGGTCCTACAATTTCCAAAGCCCAGGGATGGCTGACGCGCTAATCCAAGTGCGCAATGATCCGATGACATATTTTGCTTATTTGGACAATTGGTACGGACTCTGTTTCAACAGTTGGTCTCCGTACAAGTTCCCTTGCGGGGGCGGCGAAGGCGAAGGCGGAGGTCAGTACCCATGATTCGGAAGAACACCGTGTGCGAAGGCACTGTTCTGTTGAGCATGCTGGCCTGTCCGGGTCCTGGCTCTGACGCGAGTTCCGTGTCCAGCGCCACGACGGGGGAAGTCTCGGAAACGGCATCCATATCCGGTACCAGCACGAGTGGTGGTGGAATTTGTGCTCTCGAAACTGGGGCGTTGTGGGGGGTCCTGTTCCCCTCTACGGCTGTGGACATCCAGGAGTCCTGCCCAGACAAGACTGACGGTGACAACATCGTTGTTGGGAGGATTGTGGGGAGCGGGGTGCCAATAGAGAAGGGTTGGCAGTGGATGATCGAGGAGTGTCCCTGCGGAATGGATTGCCCGAACAGCCAAATGTCCATTCTCCAGCTTACCTCGACGAGTGAGTCAGTGGACCCGTCGACGTTTGCGCTTCCAACCTGCCTTCGGGTGGAGGCAGTGAACCAGTGTATCGGGTGCGTTGATGGTGGCGGTTTGTGCGTGTTGGAGAACCTCGTCGTCTGGGATCAAGAAGTCTCAGAAGTTCCCTTTCTCGTTGCCTTTTCAGCCGATACTCCTGGCGTTCCGGCGTCGGTGGAGCAGAACTTCGATAGTATGTTGATGGACGCAGGTGAATGCAGCGGGTTCGACTGCACACCCTATAAGCAGATGTCGTTGGAGTTCTCTGGCTTTGATGGACTGTTATCGCTTGAGTCGGGGGAGGTGAAAGACGCGAATGTTGTCGCGGGTGGCTCGACTTACGCTTTCGATCTTTGGAACGTGCGCTCGTATAGAATCGACTCGGCCTGCGACGATGAGTGGACCTCCGGTGATGAGCGCGTCGACTGGATCATGATTGGGCGTTGGTGACCGCGAAATGGGTGCGGCTCTTTCTGGAAGACGACCCGCTCGCCCGCGCGCCGCCCTCGCCGCCGGCAGCGGCGCGCTCTTGGGCCTCCTCGCCCTGGCTGCGCTGGTCCCGTCCTCCGGCTGCCATCGCGGCGGCCTCGCGATGATCGCCTACGACGACACCGAGGTGCGACCGCCGCGGACCCTGAGGCGATGGACGCGCTCGATCGCCTCCTCAACCCGGAGTACATCGCCCGGCTGCGGTACGACGAGGGCCTCCTCTCCCATCGCTCGCTCGACGCGGCGGCGCTCCGCGAGCAGCTCCCGGCGGTCTCGCTGGCGGTCGACGGCGATCGCCTCTACCTCGCCGGCGACACCGGGATCGCGGTCGCCCGCGGGGGGACGATCGAGTGGCTGGCCCGCTTCCCGCTCCCGGTCACCTCGGTCGAGCGCGCGGGGGCGGGGAGGGGTGACCCGATGCACCTCGCGCTCTTCGGCGCGGACACGCGGGGGCCGGCCTTTCGTACCCGTCCGACGGACCGCGTCTCCCGGGCTGGGGGTCTCTGGGCTACAGAGCCTTTGGATGCTCACCGAGGGCGACAGCGCGGAAGATGTTGGCGGCGAGGCGCCGCTGGGTCTCTGGTTGCTCACGCGTCTGCTGCCAGGAGGCGGGAGCCAGCTCCAGCACGCGGCTCCGGGGCCACGACGGCAGCAGGCAGAGCAGGTCGCGGAGGTACCCCTGGGGCTCGATGTTGTGCATCTGGCAGCTCGCCAGCAACGACACGAAGATCGTGTTCGCGCGCGCACCGTCGTTGCTCCCGACGAAGAGCCAGTTCTTACGGCCCACCGCCTCGCGCCGCAGCGCTCTCTCGGAGATGTTGTTGTCCAGCGGCAGTCGGCCGTCCTCGAGGAAGCGTTTGAGCCCGCCTCGCTGGTTCCTCGCGTAGGTCAGCGCGGCCGCGAGCGGCGACCCGTCGAGCGCCGACGCCGCCTGCGCGTCGCACCACCGAAAGAACGCATTGACCACCGGCGCCGACTCCTTGCGCCGCACCGACTCGCGCTTCGCACGACTCACCTCGGCCAGCTTCGCCTCGATCTTAAAGAGCTTGGCGATCATGCCCAGGCCCAGCCGCGCCTGCTCCGGCTCGCTCTCGAGCGCTCGAAAGAAGTAGCGCCGACAGTGCGCCCAGCACCCCACCTCGATCACCTCGCCGCTTTGGTAGAGATGGTTGTAGACCGCGGCCGCGTCGGCGACCAGATACCCCTTGTAGCCCGCCAGCAGGCGATCGACCGCGCGGCTGTCGTGCCGCTCCGAGTAGCGATACAGCGCGTGCCGCCCGGGAGCGACCAGCACCCAGAAGTGCGCGCGTTTGCACTGCTCCGCGGCCTGCACCAGCACCCCCGTCGCGTCGACGCAGAGATAGGGCGACGTGAAGGCGTCGAGCATCATCGCGTCGACCAGCGGCGCGCACAGCTCCGCCAGTTGGAGGTGCCAGTCGCAGATCGTCTGCCGAGCCAGCGGCAGCCCGTCTCGCGCGAAGATCGCCTCTTGGCGGTGGAGCGGCAGGTGGTCCTGCCAGCCTCGGCCGACTTGCTGGCCTCGAGGCGCTGCTCGAACTCCGGCGAGAAGAGGGCCACCTGCCACAGCCCGGCGCAGGACGAGCTGACCCGCGCCGACGGCCGTGACGTATCGGTGCCACGCCCGTGCCAAATCCCGCGTACTCGGGTGACCAACTTCGAGACCCGACCCGATCGAGGCGAGCGACGGTCGGGTGCTCGGCGTCGCCGCGCTGCGATCGCGCGCAGCAGGTGCAGGTGTTGCCCCTCGATCGTCCGAGAACACCCCTCGGCGCCGCAGCAATCGCCCCCAAAGCCCCGCGACTCCACCGCACTGACCCCGCCCCCGTCCTCGCGGTCCATCGCCTCGATCCACACCCACCGCAGCCGACACTCTGCGCCTGCGCCGCTGCGCTCCTCGAGCAGCGCCGTCGCCGCGTTGCTCACCTCGCTCACCGCCACCAGCGTCAGGCTCGCCCCTTGCCCCTCAGCCGCCCGCGTCCACCCTCCGAACACCTCTGCGAAGCGCTGCGACAGCAGCTTGTCGCCCTCGAAGCGGATCGGCGCCGCCACCACCGGAGCTGCCGTCGGCGCCACCGCCGTCGCCGGAGCCTCGGGCGCTGACGACGGCCCCGCCTCCGGCGTCCCTCCTGCCTCCGGCTTGGCCCCGCAGCCCATCAAGCAGCCCCCCAAGAGCGCGACCAAACCAACGACACCGGCAAGACGGACCATCTCCTCCTACGTAGCCCCGCTCGCCCATCCACCGCAACCCCCACGATCCCGCCCGAGCTCCACGCGCCGCCCCGCCCGAGCTCCACGCGCCGCGCCACGCCAACCGCCCCCGCGCGCGCCAACGCCCGCGCCCTCGCTCCTCCCCCCCCACCGCAGCCACGACACCCCCCACCCCATCACCCCACCTCATCGCCCTCGCAGTCGACCTCGCGACCGCGCGCGATCGGGCGCTCCCCATCACCACCACCCCGGCCACAACCACCGCCACAACCAACCACACCGCCATGGCGACGTTGATGTCAGCCCTCATGGCCATCTCCTCCCCCACACCCGCGCGCCACCCCCTTGGCGACGCGCCTCGCCACCATCGTCGCCACCCACGCAGCCCTCCCCAGCGCCACCCTCCGGCGCCCACCACCTGGTGTCAGGCGCCAGCCACCTGCCTGTAGCACCGCTTCTCAGCTGTCGTCTCGCAGCGTCATCTACGCCGATCAAGTGACGGATCACGCGCCCACCACCTGCACGCCGACCACGCCGACGCGCGCCGGATCGAGCCTCCTCCTGATGCTCACCCGCCACCCACCAGGCAGGCCGATCGCAGCGCGATGTCACCCAGAAATTCCGGCGCGACGCACCGCGCCGCGCACCTGACCACTGCGCCGCGCCGCCGCAGCCGCACCGAGACGCTCGCCCAAGGCGGGCTGCGCTGCGACTTTCGTTTTCGGCGCGGCGCACCGACACGTGCGCGCCTGCACGTGCTCGGCTGAGGTCGGACCTGGATGGGCCGCGGGGACGTGATGCCGGGGAAGGACCCGCCGATGAGGGCGTGGCTGCGTGCGCGCTCGTACGTGCTCGTTCTCGTGCTCATGTGGCCTTTTGCTGTTTTTTTAGCATGGTGCTAAATCTACAGCATGTCTGCGCCGCCGCTGACTCGAAGAGAGCGAGAAATCATGGAAGTGCTGTACACAGGCGACGGCCTCACGGCCGCCGAGGTGCGCGAAGCGATGGACGATCCGCCGGGCTACTCGGCCGTGCGCGCGCTGCTGCGGATCCTCGAGGAGAAGGGGCACATCCGCCACGAGGAGCGCGGGCCGAGGTACGTGTTCTGGCCGGTCGTCTCGCGGGCGAAGGCCGGGCGCTCTGCGCTCAGGTCGCTGGTCGACACCTTCTTCGGCGGCTCGTCCGAGGAGGCCGTCGCGGCGCTCATCGAATCGAGCGAGGAGCTCAGCGCATCGCAGCTCGATCGCCTCGCGGAGCTTATCAACGTGGCGCGAAAGGAGGGCCGGTGATGCAGCGCATGATCGCCACGCTCCTTTCGACCTCGGGCCTGCCGTGGTGGCTCGGCGTCGGTCTCAAGGCTTGCCTCGTCCTCGCCGCGGCCTGGCTCGTCGCGTCGCTCCTGCGGCGCAGCGCCGCCGCGGCGCGCCACCGCGTGTGGACGCTGGGGGTCGTCGGGGCCCTGAGCATGCCGCTGCTCTGCTGGGCTTCGCCTTCGCTCCTCGCCTGGTCCCCGCCTCTTCTCGTCGGGCGTGGCGTGGTCGCGGGCGCGACGGTCGTCACGGGCGCGGGCGGGTCCACCCTCTCGGGGTCGCCCGCGTCTGCGCTGATCGGTCTCCTTTGGCTCACGGGCGCGTTCTTCGTCGGGCTTCGCGTCGCCCGTGGTCATCGCGCAGCGTGGTGGCAGTGGCGGCAGGCCGCGCCCCTGTCGACCCCGGCCTGGAGCGCGGCCGTCGACGACACTGCGCGCTCCCTCGGGCTGCGCGCCGGGATCCCGATCGGCGCCAGCGCGGCGATCCGATCGCCGATGACGATCGGCGTCCTCCGCCCGCGCGTGCTCCTGCCCGAGGCCGCCGCGTCGTGGTCGCCCCGACGCCTACGCGCGGTGCTCTTGCACGAGCTCGGCCACGTGCGCCGTCGTGATCCCCTCATCCAGCTCGCGGCGCAGATCCTCTGCGCCCTCTACTGGTGGAACCCGCTCGCATGGCTGGCGGCGGCCCGCCTGCGCGCGGAGCGGGAGTTCGCGTGCGACGATCTGGTCCTCGAAGCGGGGATCCGCCCGTCGAGCTACGCCGCCGATCTCCTCGAGGTCGCGCGCGGGCTGGGGAGCCCCGTCGAGGCGGCGATCGGCGCGGTGTCGATGTCCGAGCCCTCGGGCACGGAGGCGCGGCTGCGGCGGATCCTCGACGCGGACGCGCGGCGACGGCCGCTGGGAGCCGCGTGGCGAGCCGTGGCAGGCAGCGCGGCCCTCTCGCTCTCGGGAGCGCTCGCCGTCCTCGTCGCCCCGCGCGTCGAGCCGCCGCTCCTCGCGTCTGTCGATGAGGACATGTCTGGAGCCGGCGCTCCGGAGCCCGCGGCGCTCCGCCTGCGAGCGAGCCTGACCGTCGGCGATCTCTTCATCAGCAGCGGCGAGCCGGGACCCTTCGCGATCCAGGAGGGGATCGACCTCTCGCTCGTCGCCCGCGAGGTCGAGCGGCACCGCGGAGAGCTGCACGCATGCTACCAGCGGCGCCTCGCGGTCGACCCGGCGCTCGCCGGCGAGGTCATCATCCACGCCGGCATCGATCGCCACGGTGCGGTCACGGAGCAGTGCATCACGTCGACGACGATCGAGGATCGCGAGCTCCTCACCTGCGTCAACGCGCTCCTCGCCGCGGCGTCTTTCCCCGGCGCCGACGATGAGACGGTCGACGTCTCCTTCCCCTTCGTGTTCGAGCCGGGTTGAGCCCTCCGGCTTCCCACCGTCGCAGGCCTCCGGGGGCTTCACGACGCCGTCGCCGCGGGCGGCGGGCGAGTCGATAGTGGAGGTGGTGGGCTCGCCGGTCTCGGTCCTCCAGAACGTGCTCGCTGACGCTGACTCCACCAGCCGCCTCAAGGAGTCGCCAGAGCGCCCGGGTGATCGCCTCGAGCGCGGTCCCCTATCGATAGACCCTCACCATAGGCGACTCGAAGAGGTCGGTGAAGCGCGACCCCGGCTCCGCGCTCACCGAGCGGAATCGCCCGCCCCAAGTCGAGGCGAAATCCGCTCATCCCTGGTAACCTCTGCATCCGAGCCAATGCCCAAGCCGACCAAGCGCACCGCCCTCGGCGTCCCCCCTCGCAAAACCCTGCTCGACCTCGCGGATCTCTTCGAGCTCGGTCTCCCTCGCGCAGCGGCCAAAAGCGACCTCATCGACGCCCTCGCCGTATCCAAGCGCGCCGCCCTCCCCAAGCTCCTCGACGCGCTCAAACGCGACGACCTCAAGGAGATCTGCCGCGCGTACGACCTCGACGGTCTTGAAGTGTGCCTCCGAGAACGGGTTGTCGTCGCTGACGCGCGGACGGCTGTGAGACGAGCGGACGCCGAGCTCGCGGTAGAGCTCGCTCAGGCCCCGGGAGGTCGGTACCGCGCCTCGATCGGCGTGGATGGTCAATTGGTCAGGTTCGATGCCCTGCTTCGTGTAAGCCTCCTTCATCATGTTCTTGGCGATTGTGGTGTCCTCGCGGCCGGCCAGGGTCCAGCCGATGACGCAGCGGCTGTAGATGTCGAGGACGACGTACAGGTAGAAATAGACCCCAGGAACCGGGCCGCGCAGCCAGGTGACGTCCCACGACCAGGCCTGGTTCGGCGCGGTCGCCATCAGCTCGGGCCGCTTGTACGCGGGGTGACGCCGCTGGCTTCGGCGCTCGCGCACCTCGCCCTCCTCGGCGAGGATCCGGTACATCGTCCGCGCGCTGCACACCCACCGGCCTCGGGTGAGCAGGATCGCCACGATCGCCTCCGGCGCCTTGTCGACGCACTCCTCGCTGTGCAGGAGGTCGAGGACGGTCGCGCGCTCGGCCGCATCCAGCGCCCGCTCAGGGCTTCTGCGTGGGCCCCCGCGAGGCGCTGGCGTCTCGCGGCGACGACGGTACACCGTCGCCCGCGCGAGCCCGAGCGCCTCGCAGGCGCGTCGTAAACCTGTCCGTTTCGACAGGTCCTGCATCAGCCGCGTCAGCTCTTCTCGGACGGCCCGCTCGTCGCGAGCGGGATCCCGAGCAACTGCGAGACTTTTTTTTGCACGTCGATGATCAGCTCCGCGGTCTCGAGCTTGCGCTCGAGCTGCGCCACACGCTGGCGCAGCCGCTCGTTCTCCTTCTCTGTCGGGTCCTTGTCGGGTTTGCGTCCTCGCTTCTTGTTCGCCAACGCGACGAGCGTACTCTCATCGCGCTGGCGCTTCCATTTCGTGATGTGCGAGCTGTACAGCCCCTCGCGTCGCAAGATGGCGCCGACCTCGCCAGGGCCGGCCCGGCCGACTTCGTCGAGGATCTTCCACTTGTACTTCGCGGTGAAACTGCGACGCTCCGCCTTCACGGGCGTCTCGGGGTCGGGTTCGTGCGCGCGGGTCATCATGGCGTTCACGTTCTCGCCCTGCACACCAATTTCCAGGGGGTCCGTGTCTCACTCGATGTTGGCAGATAGGGGGGGCCTCCTCCTCATCGCCCCCACCGGCATCGGCAAGACCGTGATGACCGCCTACGCCGCCAAGGTCCTCATCGAGCGCGGCCAGGTCGCCCGCGTGATCCTCGTCTGCAAGAACGAGGGGATGCGCGAGAACTGGACCAAGACGCTCCGCAAGTTCCAGATCGTCGCCGAGAGCATCCGCGTCTACGCCCTCGAGCGCAGCACCAGCGAGGTCGATCAGCTCTTCGAGGAGCTCCGCCCGAACGACCTCGTCATCGTCGACGAGTGCCACCACTTCCGCAACCGCTTCAACGCCCCCGCCGAAGAGCGCGACGCGGCCACCAAGCTCCCCGACGGCGTCCAGGCCACCACCCACGGCCCGCACCCCGGCCTCTACATCCTCCTCCGCGTCGGCGACGCGCGCGTCTCCCTCTTCCGCCCCGAGGACAGCGACACCGTCGAAGAGGCCCCCGCCGATCACCCGCACGAGCACTTCCTCCATCGGATCGCGCACGGCGAGCGCCTCAAACCCGCCCGCTCGCAAAACAACCTCGACCCCGACATCGACAACCTCCTCGCCCTCCACTTCCGCGACGGCCCCCCCGACGAGTGCCAGCTCGTCGCCGCCCTCAAGATCCTCCGCTCCAAGGACACCCCACCCCACCCCGCCCCCACCGCCCCACCCAAGCCCAAGCGCCCCGAGCAGCTCCGCCTCGACGACCTCTTCTCATGACCACCGGCGAACTATTCCTCTACACCGACACGGACGGCCTCGCGCGCGTCCAAGTCCGCCTGCAAGACGGCTCGCTCTGGCTCAGCCAGGGCCAGATGGCCGAACTCTACGGCACTACCCCCCAGAACATCACCCAGCACATCCGGGCGATCTACCGCGAGGGCGAGCACAACCCCGCCGCCACCTGCCGCGACTACGTCCAGGTCCAGACCGAGGGCGCGCGCACGGTCTCACGCGCCGTCAAGCACTACAGCCTCCCCCTCATCCTCGCCGTCGGCTTCCGCGTGCGCACCCCGATCGGCACCCGCTTCCGCCAGTGGGCGGCCGGCGTCCTCGGCGACTACGCGGTCAAGGGCTTCGCCCTGGCCAGGCCCAGCGATCCGCAAGACCGACATCGCCATCGCCAAGAACTACCTCAGCCCCGACGAACTCGAGGCCCTGAACCGCATCGTCTCGGCCTACCTCGACTTCGCCGAGCTCCAGGCGATGAACCGCCGGCCGATGACCATGGCCGCCTGGATCGCCAAGCTCGACGACTTCCTGAGGCTCTCCGAGCGCGACGTCCTCGCCCACGCCGGCAAGGTCTCGGCCGACACCGCCAAGGCCGTCGCCGAGCGCGCCTACGAGCGCTGGCGAGAGCGCCGCCTCCGCGAGCCCCAACCCGTCGACGTCCACTTCCAGGCCGCCATCGCCGACACCAAGGCCCTCGCCAAGCACCGCCCCCACAAGGCCGCCAAGCCCCCGCTGAGCCCCCCGGGCAACCTGTAAGCAACACTTACAAGTTTGATTCCGCGCCTCCTTCCCCCGCTCGCGGCGCCCACCACGCTGCCCCGACCTCGCTACCCTACACCTCACGCTCCCCAGGCCCCAGCCCATGACCCCCGAAGACGTCCGCGATCGCCTCGTGCAAGCCCTCGAAGCTGACCTCGTCGGCCCCTTCATCGCCGAGGGTCACCCTGGAAGCGGCCAGGAGTTCCTCCCGCTCCCGCCCTCTCGCTGGTACCTCACCGGCATCCTCGCACCGCACCACGATCGCGCCCCCGACGGCGATGACACCGACGCCATCGGCGAGCTCGGCGCCGGCAGCGAGAGCCAGGCCGAGGACGCCGGCAACGACGGGCCCGAGGCCAAGCAGAAGAACCGCGTCCCCGCCTCGATGGGCCTCTCCGTCTTCCTCCCCCCGCCCGCCGCCGGCGCCCCGGATCACATCGAAGTCCTCGTCGCTTATGCCGAATACATCAAGGAGGAGGTCGCCGAGGACAACGAGAACAAGGTCCAGGTGGGTCAGTTCGTCGCCGTCAGGTGGGTCAGCTTCTGACCGCCGCTAAAGGTTCCGACTCGCGTGTGCGAGGAGGAGATGACAAGACGCTCGCGTCGAGGACGGACCTGCGGATGTATTACGGCGTGGCCTGAGCGGGGCGCGCGGCGAGGGCCGTCATCGTTCACCGGCGCGGTTGTTCGGGTACGCTAGCCGCGGTGCTCAAGGCCGACGAGACCCCCGCGACGCTGCCGCGAGAGCTCGCGGCTCCGGACCGCGCGGCCCGCCCGACGATGCTCGGCCGCTACGTGGTCCATGGCGTGCTGGGGCGCGGCGGCATGGGCGTCGTCTACTCGGGCTTCGACGAGCAGCTACAGCGTCGGGTGGCGATCAAGCAGATCAACCGCCGCGGGGTCGATGAGCGCTCGCGCCGGCGCTCGCTGCGGGAGGCGCAGGTGATGGCCTGCCTCGCCCACCCGAACATCGTCGCCGTGTACGAGGTGTTCGAGCGCGACACCCAGCTCTGCATCGTCATGGAGTACATCGAGGGGCGCACGCTGCGGGAGTGGCTCGCCGACGCCCGGCCGTCGTGGGGCGAGATCCTCGCGCTCTTGAGCCAGGCGGGGCGGGGCGTCGCCGCGGCGCACGCCGCCGGTCTGATCCACCGCGATCTCAAGCCGGACAACATCATGGTCGGCGACGACGGCCGCGTCCGGGTCATGGACTTCGGGCTCGCGCGCGCGCTCGGGGAGCGCGGGGAGCCCTCCGGGGGCGAAGCGACCGGGGCCGGCCCCGACGGTCGTCTCGACGACCCGGTGACGCGCACCCACGCCCTGATCGGTACGCCCGGGTACATCGCCCCAGAGCAGGAGCTCGGGCTCAGCGTCGACGCGCGCAGCGACGTGTTCAGCTTCTGCGTGCTCGCCTTCGAGTCGCTGCACGGGCGGCGGCCCTTCGCCGGAAGGGACGCGCCGGAGCTGCTCGCTGCGACCCTCGCAGGGCGGATCGTCGAGGTGACGGACCGCGAGCTCCCGCACTGGCTCGACGCCGTGGTCCGCCGCGGGCTCGCGGTCCAACCGGAGGCGCGCTGGCCGTCGATGGATGCCCTGCTCGCCGCGCTCGCCGACGACCCGCTGGCGCGGCGGCGGCGTCTCTTCCGCGTCGCCGCCGCGCTCGCGCTCGCGGCCGCGCTCGCGGTGCTCGCCGCGTACGGCGCCCTCCTGGTGCGTGAGGCCGACGCGCGAGCTCAGCGCGAGCAGGCGGCGGCGGAGCGGCTGCTGGCGATCGAGGCGGCGATCGAGCGGGCAGCGGCAGAGGGGGACCCGGGCTCCGCAGATGCGGTATTCCGCCTCTTCGTCGAGGACCCTGCGCACCAGCGCACCGCCGCCTTGACGCGAGCGTGGCTGACCCGCGGAGATCGTCGGCGAGCGGAGCTGGCGGAGGCGAAGGCGGCCTATGCCGAGGCGTTCGTGCAGGCGCGCACGATCGAGCACGAGCGCGAGGCGCTCACGCGGCTCTCAGGGGTCTTCGCCGACGCGTGGGACGGCGCCGCGCTGGGCCGCAGCGTCGAGCTCTTGCGCGCCCGCGGAGCCGAGGATCCAACCCTCGATCAGCTCGCCTTCGAGGCCAGCCTGTGGCAGCGTGACCTCGGCGCGGCGGTCGCCGAGCTCGCGCGCCCGGAGCACCCGTACGCGGCGTGGCGGCCGACGCTAGAGCACCTCTCCGGCGCTACCACCTCGCCGTGGTGCGTCGAGGGGCTGGTGGTGCTGCCGGGCCCCGGCCCCGCCCGGATCGCCCTCCACGCCCCCGATCGCGCGGAGGTCGTGCTGCTCGACGGCGCGCTGAAGCAGGTCGGCCGCTGGAGCGACGGAGGGTCGCTCACGCTGCTCCCGCGCACCTCCTGGGCGCTGTCCCAGAGCCGCGAGGCTGACGCTCGGGTGGTCGACCTGCTCACCGGTGAGCTCCTGGGTCGAGGTGCGCCAGGTATTAACTTCGTCGCGCCCTTCGACGCTACGGGCGACGGCGCGCCTGAGCTCTTCTTCGGCCGCGTCTGGCCGCGCTACGGGTTTTATCGCTGGGACCAGCTCGACGGCGGCGCCGCGCGCGAGCGCGAGGCCCACCCGGGGACCGACGCCAGCGAATCAACCTTCGAGTCCCACCTGGTCGGCGACCTCGACGGCGACGGGGTGAACGAGCTGGTGATCGGCTTTGGACCCTGGAAGCGCTTCGATCTCCGCGTATTCAGGGCGGACGCGCGTGGTGAGCTCGAGCTCGTGACGGAGCGGCTGATCGGGCGGATCGGCGGCCTCTTGCTCGTCCAGAAGGGATCGCGGCGGCTGCTCGCCGTGTTCGTCGACGACGCGTCGCCGTCGCCGGAGATCTTCCCGGAGCCGCCACACACCGGCGGTCCGCCGGGGGTCCACTTCTTCGAATGGAAGGGCGGCGGGCTCGTGGAGGTCGACTTCGTCGCGCTCCCTCGTGGTGAGCGCCTGGGCGGCTTTGTCGCGCGAGGCGGGGTCGTCGGTGATCTCGACGGCGACGGCCGTGAGGACCTCGCGTTCGACGTCGCGGCGAGCATGTCGGGGCTCCTGCTCCTCCGTCAGACCGAGGCGGGCTTCTCCCCCGTCTTCCTCGCAGGCATGAAGCTCTTCGCGGGCCTGCAGCTCGACGCCGACGAGCCGATCGAGCTGCTCGTCGGCAGCGCCCCCGGGTCGCAGCTCACCGCTCTGGGCTTCGGTGAAGGTGCGACGCCGCCGCTCGCCCCGAGCGACCCGGAGCTGCCGCCCTTGCCGCCCTTGCTCCGCGCGGATCCCTGGTTGGTCGAGCGGTGGAGCCGGGCCAACGTGCTCGCCGAGCTCGCCCTCGGCGACCTCGCCGCCGAGAGCCTGCGCGACGCGGCGCTTCTGACCACCGACCGGGCGGCCAAGTCTGTGCTCCTCGATCGCGTGGGCGGGCTCTTAGCAGGGGGCGATCGGGTCCACGAGTTGCTGGCGCTCGAGCAAGACGTCCACGACGAGCCGAGGGTCCGTGAGCGGTCGCGGTGGCGCCGCGCCCAGGCGCTGTCGCGCATCGGTCGCTACGAGGACGCGCTCGCCGAGGCCGAGGTGATCCTGCGCGATGGGGCGATCGATGAGGTGGTGGAGCGTCGAGCGAGCGCGCTGGTCGACGATCTCTCCGTGCTCGTCGATCCCGAAGCACGCCTCACGCTGCGCTTCGACGTCCCCCTCTCGCGCGCGTGGATGTTCCACACGCCGGGGGCGCTCCGGCGCGACCCCTCGCGCGCGGCGCTGAAGCTCGTGGTCCCGGCCGTTCACGCGCCGGCGGCGGAGCTGCCGCTCGTGTGGGGAACAGGCCCGATCTCGCTCGAATTCTTGCTGGAGGTTGAGCGCCTCGAATTCGGGGCTGGCATCAGCCTGACGCTCGTGGACGCGGGCGGCAGGCCTTGGCTAGGCGCCGCGATCTGCGGCGGCGGCGGCGGAGGGAACCTATGGCACAACTTATGGATCAACCGCGGCGCCGATCAGTGGGTGCTCCACCGCGAGATCGAGATCCCATCGGGGGTCCACCGGCGAACGTTCGCGCTCCGGATGACTTACTTCCCCCTCCGCAGGGAGGTGGACTTCTCGGTGTCGAGCGACGGCCATGCCCGGTTCGGCAGAGGCGTGCTGGACGCGCTGCCAACGCTGCCAACGCCGGGGGCGCTCCGTCTGACCGTGAGCGGCTGCGCCGACTCGGAGCAAGCGAGCCTCGCGCTCGCCGAGCTCCGGGAGGTGGTCATCCGCGGCGTGCGCGAGGGCGGCGCGAGTGGAGGCGCGGAGCAGGGCGGGGCCGCGTGGTTGCTCGCCGAGGGTGAGCCGAGGGCCGCCCTCACAGCCCTCGCCGAGCGAGCTCCGCCTCACCCCCGCGCCGCGCTCCTGCGCCTGCTCGCCCTCGACGAGCTCGCCGAGCTCGACGAGCTCGCCGAGGCGGCCTCCGCTGTGCTCGGTCACCTCGACGATCCGCGGTGGCTCGGCGCTCTCACGCTCGCGCTGCGGCGCTATCCCTTGGCCGCGGCGACCTTGCGCGGCGCGGCGGGCGCCTCGCTCTTGCCGCTCCTCGCGAAGGTGTGGGATTTTGGCCGGTCGCACCGCCTCGACCCCTGGATCCGCGCCGAGGTTCTGGGCGCGCTGTACGAGATCGAGCGGCCCACGCCCCGGACGCAGGCCGAGCGCGCGGCGCTGCGGGGGCTGCTCGAGACCCGCGCCGAGCTCTGGCGCCATAGCGGGCAACCAGAGCGCGCGGCTCGGGATGACGCGGCGGCGGCGGCGCTCCGGGCCGCCGATCCCTGATCGGCGCCGCGCCGGTTTTTTATTCGATCGAGGGATCGACGTGAGCCAGGAGGCGGACGAGGTCGGGGACGCTGGTGACGCCGAGCTTTTTTAGGGCGTTCGCCCGATAGAGCTTGACGGTCGCCTCCGCGATCCCCATCTCGCCCGCGATCTGCTTGTTGAGCTGGCCTTCGGAGACGAAGCGGCAGACCCGGGCCTCTTGCCGCGAGAGCGCGGCGAAGCGACGCTGCGCCTCTTGGCGGACGATGCGGGCCCGACCGCGGGCCTCGAGGACGGGTGAGCCGCCCTCGGAGTCGAGGGTCGACAGCTCCGGCTCCGGCAGGTGGAGAAGCCACGAGCTGGCGAGGGTCGCCATGACCTCTTTGTTGAGGACCTGCCGGCGCCGCTCCCCCTGCTCGACCCACCAGGCGTTGTCCTCGCGGTAGACCCTGATTTCGGCGCGACCTGGGGCGGGCAAACGCAGCGCTCCATCCCTCATCTCGACGGTGGATCCTGGCGACCGGAGCTCGACCGCGTGGGGCTCGGGAGGTCCGGCGTCGACGAGTAAGAATTGGTCGAGGCTGCCGAACCCCAACCGGGCCCCCGGGCTGAGGCCGATCTGCTGTCCTTCGGCGAGCAATCGACCGTCGACGTAGGTGCCGTTGCGGCTGTGGAGATCCTGGAGGATCCAGGCGCCCCGCCTCCAACGGAGCACGGCGTGCTCGGCCGAGGTCTCGGCTGAAGCGACCCGTGTGTGACAGCTACGCGAGCGTCCGACGACGTGGTGCGCGGTCAAGAGCGACACGCCCCCAGACTCCGGCATACACAGACGCCCCACGACGCCGGAGGCTATCGAGTCCTGGCCTTGGGGGTCAATGCCACATAATCGAGCGGTTTGACTCGAAATAGATGATTGGATTCGCGCCATGAACCGCGGCTGTGACTGTCGAACTCGTTCAGGGTCCGGGTGAAGATTGTTAATGCTCCTAATACAGGGCTTTGTGCGCGAGAACTGTGCTTGATTCCGAGCGGATCGCCGCCCATCACAATCGCAGGTCGGTGTCAATCTAGATGAAAGTCTAGATAGGACTGGAGCCCGGCATCCGTTTTACTGCGCCCCGTTAGCAGGAGCGACCGCGAGTGTCCGTTCGCGGCCGCGCCCCTGCAGACCGTCAAGATCACAGCGTAGCTGTACGAAGCAGGGAAAACACATGTCCATCGTAGGCAAGCCAGGAAATGATCAGCAGCAGACCAGCCTCAGCACCGCCGCAGCGCGCAAGCTGGCCACCACGACCAAGTCACCCCCGCAGATGCAGGGGATCTCATCGCGCTGGCTGCTCAAGCTGCTGCCGTGGGTCCACGTCAACGGCGTGTTCCGGCTCAACCGTCGCCTGAGCTACGCCGTCGGCGACGGCCGCGTGACCTTCTACAACACCGGCGCGAAGATCCAGGTGGTCCCGCTCGAGCTGTGCGAGCTGCCGCTGTTCCGCAGCTACGAGGACGTCGATGTGCTCAACGTCCTGGCCAGCCGATTCGTCCAGCGCGAGTTCAAGGCAGGCGACGTGCTGACCCTGAAGGGCAACGAGGCCAATGAGATGGTCCTCATCGCCCACGGCAAGGTCAACAAGATCGGCACCGGCAAGTACGGCGACGACACAGTGCTCGAGACGCTGGCCGACGGCGACCACTTCTCCTACCAAGCGATCCTCGAGTCCAAGGACTATTGGACTTATACGACCAAGGCGGTGACCTCTGGCACCGTGCTGTCGCTGTCGCAGGCCTCCTTCGAGGAGATCGTGGCGCAGTACCCCTCGCTGCAGAAGCACCTCGAGGAGTTCAAGGCGCTGTCGAAGAAGAAGCAGGACACCAGCGGCCAGGCCGCGATCGAGGTCTCCGCCGGTCACACGGGCGAGCCGGTGCTGCCGGGCACCTTCGTCGACTACGAGACCTCGCCCCGCGAGTTCGAGCTCAGCGTGGCCCAGACGGTGCTGCAGATCCACACCCGCGTCGCCGACCTGTTCAACGAGCCGATGAACCAGACGGAGGAGCAGATCCGCCTGACCATCGAGGCGCTCAAAGAGACCAAGGAGAACGAGCTGATCAACAACCATGAGTTCGGCCTCCTGCACAACGCCGACCTCAAGCAGCGCATTCACACCCGGAGCGGCCCGCCGACCCCGGACGACATGGACGATCTGCTGGCGACCGTGTGGAAGGACCCCTCGTTCTTCCTCGCGCACCCGCGCACGATCGCGGCCTTCGGTCATGAGTGCAACAAGGTGGGGGTGTACCCGACGCCGATGGACGTGGGCGGCGCGCGCGTGCCGTCGTGGCGCGGCGTCCCCATCTACCCGTGCAACAAGATCCCGATCTCGGACACCCGCACGACCTCGATCCTGTGCATGCGCACCGGCGAGAAGAACCAGGGCGTCATCGGCCTGCACCACGCCGGCATCCCCGACGAGATCGAGCCGAGCCTGTCGGTGCGGTTCATGGGCATCAACGAGAAGGCGGTCATCTCGTACCTCATCAGCTTGTACTACTCGGCCGCCGTGCTGGTCCCTGACGCGCTCGGTATCCTCGAGAGCGTCGAGATCGGCCGCTCAGAGGGCTGAGTACGCGCCGCACCGGCGCCGACGAGCGCCCCGCCGCACCGGTCGGGCGCTCGGCGGGCCGCGTCTTGGCCGAGAACAGGGGGGAAACCATCGTGACGAATTCGAACAACGACAAGCAGCAACTGATGAGCCTCGGGACGAAGGCCGCGCGGCAGATCGCGACGACGAGCAAGTCACCGCCGCAGATGCAGGGGATCTCGCCCCGCTGGCTGCTGCGGGTCCTTCCCTGGGTCAGCGTGACCGGCGGGACGTACCGCGTGAACCGCCGCATGAGCTATGCGATCGGCGACGGGCGCCTGGAATTCAGCAACATCGGGGCGAAGGCGCAGGTCATCCCGCACGAGCTGACCGAGCTCCCGCTGCTGCGTGGCTTCGCGGACGAGACCGTACTCAACATCCTCGCGGCCCGCTTCGAGCAGTCGGAGTACAGGCCCGGTCAAATGATCGTCGAGCGCGGCACGCCGGCCGAGCACGTGTTCCTGCTGGTCCACGGCAAGGCCCATCGGCTGGGCGTGGGCGAGTATGGCAACGCCACCGTGCTGGAGACCATCGCCGACGGCGCCCACTTCGGCGATGACGCGGTGGTCGAGCACGACGACGTGTGGGACTACTCCGTCAAGGCGATCACGCCGTGCACGGTCCTGGCGCTGCCGCAGGCGGTGTTCGAGGACCTGATCCAGCGGCTGCCGGCCTTGCACGCGCACATCGAGCGCTACAAGGAGCTGCGGCGGGCGCCGCAGGACAAGGCCGGGCAGGCGGCGATCAAGCTCTCTGCGGGCCACACCGGCGAGGCCCTGCTGCCCGGCACCTACGCCGACTACGACCCCTCGCCGCGCGAGTACGAGCTCAGCCTGGCGCAGACGATCCTGCGGGTCCACTCGCGCGTCGGTGACCTGTTCAACGACCCGATGGACCAGCTCGAGGAGCAGCTGCGCCTGACCATCCACGCGATGCGTGAGACCCAGGAGCACGAGCTGATCAACAACCTCGACTTCGGCCTGCTTCACAACGCCGACTACAAGCAGCGCATCAACACGCGCACGGGCCCGCCGACGCCGGATGACATGGACGAGCTGCTGTGCCGGCGCCGCAGCACCAGGTGCTTTCTGGCTCATCCGCGGGCGATCGCGGCGTTTCACAAGGAGTGCACGATGCGGCGCATCGACCCCGAGGTGGTCGAGTTCGAGGGCAGCCGGGTCGCGGCCTGGCGCGGGACCCCGATCCTCCCGGTCGACAAGATCCCGATCTCCGAGTTCGGCACCACCTCGATCCTGGCGATGCGGGTCGGCGCCGAGAAACAGGGCGTCATCGGCCTGTTCCGCGACAAGCTGCCCGACGAGCGCGAGCCGGGCCTGTCGGTCCGCAAGATGGGCCTCAACGAGAAGGCGGTCGGCTCGTACCTTGTCAGCACATACTACTCCGCCGCGGTCCTGATCCCCGACGCGCTCGGCGTGCTCGAGAACGTCGAGATCAAGCGCTGAGCGCCCTCCATACGCCTCGCGTCCGCGGGGCTGCTCGCTGGATGGTGAGTCGATTCAGTCACAAACTGTCCAGCCTTGACGCGTGACTCCCCCCACATTCTACGTCCTGTAGATTTGACGAGGCGCCGAATGAAATTGCCCGACATGTATATGCCTTACCCGGCTCGATTGAACCCGCACGTGGAGACTGCGCGGGCTCACGCCAAAGCATGGGCAAAGGCCGTAGGGCTGCTGGACAAGCAGCCCTCCACGAGAGGCGTTCGGGCGTGGGACGAAGCCGAGTATGACGCGCTGGACTTCGGGTTGTTCGCCGCGCTGACCTTCCCAGACGCGTCGGCTCTAAAGTTGGACCTGCTGACCGACTGGAATGTCTGGTCCTGGTACACCTTCAACTTCTTCCTCGACGCACTGCGCGAGATGGGGCCTGCGGGCGCGAAGGACTATGTCCGCCATTTGTCCGCATTCACGCCGATGAAGGGCGTGAGCAGCCCTCCTCCCACTAACCCCGTGGAGGCCGGACTGGCGGATCTGTGGACTCGTACCGTGGCGACCAGCTCGGCGGAGTGGCGAGCCCGGCTGTACGACGTCTGTCAGCGCAATCTCCAGACAGTTCTATGGTCGGTGTTTAACACGTGGGTCGTCGATCCGATCGACTATTTCACCGGAGCGATGCGCACGTCGGTGGGGATGGAGCTGGTGTCGTGCTTGCTCGAGGTTGGGCTCGGGATCGAGATCCCGACCGAGCTCGCCGCGACCCGCCCCCTGCGAGTGGCCCGAGAAGCGTTTGGCGACGGCGTCGCGCTGCGCAACGACATCTTCATCTTCCACGGCGGACACGCCTCCAAGTCCACTCATGCTACCTCCGCGCCCAACGGCGTCTCGGTCATCCAGAGATTCCTGGGCTGTGAGCCGCAGCGTGCCGTTGACGTGGTCAACGAGCTGGCGACCTCCAGAACTCAGCAGTTCGAGCATACCTCTTTGACCGAGCTGCCCGCGCTGTTCGAGGACGAGGGCCTGGGTCTCAAAGAGCGCGCCGACCTCTTCCGCTTCGTCAAGGGCCTCCAAGACTGGTCTGCGGGGAGCTACCAATGGTCGACGCGGAGCAGCGGCCCGACCGACGGCGCGAGCGCTCCCGAGCCCACCAAGAGCCCCGAGCACGACAGAGCACCTCATCTCCACGGCCCGACCGGGCTGGGAACGGCCGCAGCCCGGCTGGGAGTGACTCGTCGACTCGCCTCGATCGCTATGCCCGGGAGGTCCTCGGAGGAGGAGCGTGAGGCCGCGGCGAAGATCCCGCTGCCCAAGATCTACATGCCGTTCCAGTCCCGGTGCAACCCGCAGATGCAGGCAGCACGCGCCGATGCCAAGGCCTGGGCCCGGCAGATGGGCCTGCTGGACACAGGCCTGTCGGGGTGGGACGAGCGCGGGTTCGACGCGGCTGACTATCCCGGGCAGAGCGGGTGGTTCTTTCCAGATGCCCCGCGCGCCAAGCTCGAGGTGGCGGCGCGCTGGAGCGTGTGGGGATGGTTCGTCGGGACGCTGTTTGAAGAGGCGTTCACGCGTCCCCGCGATCTGGCCGGCGCCAGGGCGTTCGTGCTGCGCCTGTCCGAGTTCATGCCGGTCTCGGCCCCTGAGCTCGGCCCCACGCCCACCACCCCCGTCGAGCGGGCCTTGGCGGACCTGTGGCCCCGTACCGCGGCGGCCATGTCGATCGACTGGCGGCAGCGCTTCGCCCAGCACTTCTTGGACGTCGCCGAAGCACAGATCTGGAAGATCTCCAACCTCATACAGCACCGGGTGCCCGATCCGATCGACTACATCGAGATGCGTCAGCACTCGACGGCGGGATGGACGTCCGTCCTGCTGGTGGAGTACGTCCATGGCTTCGAGGTTCCTCCCGACCTCTTCAGGGCGCTGCCGATCAAGGGCATGCACGACGCCGTCATCAACTGGCAGACGGTGCTCAATGACCTCTACTCCTACCAAAAGGAGAGGGACGGCGAAGGCGACCTGCACAACGGCGTGTTGATCATGCAGCGTTTCCTCGAGTGTGAGCTCCAGGAATCGGTCAGGCTCAACAACGACCTGCTGACGTCGCAGCTGCGCCACTTCGAGCACCTCGCGACCACCAAGGTGGCGCCCTTGTTCCGAGACCTCGCCGTGAGCGCCGAGGTCGAGGAGGGCGTTCGTGAGTATGTTCTCGGGCTGCGGCACTGCTTCGCGGGCTATCTGCAGCTCTATCGTCACCTGAGGACGAGTCGCTATGCGCCCGATGCCGGGCTCGAGAGCTCGACCACCAGCAGCCCCTCCGTGATGCGCTCGCTCTTGGGGCCCACCGGGACGGGCACCGCTGCGGCGCGGATCGGGCTCGCGCCCGACACGCGCGACTCCGCCCCCCCAAAAAAACCGTTCGAGCTGCCGGAGTTCTACGTTCCCTACGAGGCGCGCTTGAACCCGCACCTAGACGAGGCGCGCGAGCGAGGTAAACAGTGGGCGTATGCAATGGGCATCCTGGGTGCGCCGGCGGGCTCGCCTGGCGCCGACGTGTGGAGCGAGCGCAAGTTCGTCGCCATGGACTTCCCGCTGCTCACCGCGTACACGCACCCCGACGCCTCGGCTGACGAGCTGGCGCTCATTACCGAGTGGTACGTCTGGGTATTCTACCTCGACGATCACTTCTTGGAGACCTACAAGCGCTCGCGCGATCTGAGCGGCGCGCTGGTGTATCTCAACGGGCTGCTGGCATTCATGCCGATGAACCTGGGTGACGCGGTACCCGAGCCCCGGAACCCGGTGGAGGCCGGCTTGTGGGATCTGTGGCCCCGCACCGTGTCGACGATGTCCCTCGCGTGGCGGACACGATTCTGGGACAGCAACTACCTCCTCATTCGTAGCTTCTTGTGGGAGTTGACCAACCTCGACCAGAACAGCGTGCCCAACCCGGTCGACTACATCGGGATGCGCCGCAGGACGGGCGGGGCGCTATGGTCAGCGGACCTGGTCGAGCACGCGCTCGGCGTGGAGGTGCCGGCCGCCGTCGTTGCCTCGCGCGCGATGCGCGTGCTCAAGGACACGTTCACCGACGGCGTCCATCTGCTCAACGACATCTTCTCCTACCAGCGGGAGATCGAAGAAGAAGGTGAGATCAGCAACGGGGTGCTGGTGATGCAGCGGTTCATGGGCAGCACCCCGCAGCAAGCCGCCGACCTGGTGAACGATCTGCACACCTCTCGGTTGCAGCAATTCGAGAATACCCTGCTGACCGAAGTGCCTCTGCTGCAGGAAGATCACGACCTGGACGCGAAGGCATGGAGCGACATCCTCTCGTATGTGAAGGGGCTGCAGGACTGGCTGGGCGGAAATCACGCGTGGCACTACCGCTCGCCGCGGTACATGAACGCCGGCGTGACCCAGCCCCAGACGGCCGGCACGCGTGCTCCTGCCAACCTGGCCGAGCTCGGCACCATGGCGGCGCGGCTGGGCATTCCGGTGCGGCTCCGCTCGCTGGGCGCGCGGGCTAAGACCGTGATGACGAGCGCCGGGAGGAAGAACGAGCGACTCCCGCTGCCGAAGCTCTTCATGCCGTATCGCGCGCGGTACAACCCTCATCTGGAGGCCGCGCGCATCGCCACCAAGGCATGGGCGATCGAGATGGGATACGTGGGATCGGGCTTGTCCGGCTGGGATGAGGCCAGCTTCGACTCCACGGACCTGACTCTGTTCGCCGCGATGATCTTTCCCGACGCCCCGCGGGAGAGGTTCGAGACCCTCGCCAAGTGGCAGGTCTGGGGCTTCTACTATGAAGACTACCTGGACGAGAAGTTCAAGAAGACGCGTGATCGGGCGGGCGCAAAGGAGTTCCAGGAGCGGATCCTGCCCTTCATGCCGGTTGCCAACCCCGACGTCGTGAAACGCTCCCTGCAGCTCTTCGTCCGCGCGAGGCCCAACCCGGGCGACGGCGCGAGACAAGGGGCAGTGGCCGACGATCGGCCCAATCATGGCGTCCCGATCCCCACCAACGAGATCGAGCGGGGCCTGGCCGATCTATGGCCCCGCACCGTGGTGGCGATGTCAGAGGACTGGAGCTATCAGTTTCGCTGGGCCATCGAGTACTTCTTCCCCGGTTTCCTGTGGGAGATACACAACCTCGACCAGGACCGCGTCCCCGATCCCGTCGACTACATCGAGATGCGCCGCAGGACCGCGGACATCGTGTTCCCAATCGCCCTGATGCAGTACGGCCTCGGCCGGGAGCTCCATACGCACATGCTCGGCTCGCTGCCGATGCTGAGGCTGATCGACACGTGCATCGACTGGGAGGGCCTGATCAATGACATCTTCTCCTACCAGAAGGAGATCGACAGCGAAGGCGAGATCCACAACGCCGTGATCGTGATCCAGCGCTTCCTCGACACCGATCTGCGGCGGGCCGCCTCCATCGCCAGCGATCTCGCCACGTCCCAGCTGCTCACCTTCGAGGAGACCATCGCCACGGATCTTCCCGCCCTGGCCGTCGAGCTCGAGCTGGACGCGGCGGCCCGCGAGAACCTCGACCGATGCGTCGAGGGGTTGCGAGACCTCATCGCCGGCTTCTTCTATTTCCATTCGCTCTCGGGCCGCTATGCAGCGACCTTCGCCCCGCACACGGACCGGGACGAGGAGGCGCCCCCGGCCGCGCAGAGCTCTGCGCTCGCACGACGACTGCGCGGCCCCACGGGGCTGGGAACCTCGGCCTTTCGCATTGGAGCACGGTCATGAATCTGGCCCACCACACCAGCGAGACGCCAGCGGTCTCATTCGCGCTCTATCCAGATTTCCATCGCGCCTACGTGGATCAGCTCCGTCTCGTCTTCGACGACCCCACGTACAACAACGCCCCTCGCGGCTTCAAGAGCCGAGAACGCCTCGCGGCCCAGTTTCGGCTCAGCGATCCGCGCCAGCGGGTGCCGTTCATCCCCAGTCGCCGCGTGAACATCGTGTTCAACTTCGCGGAGGCGCTGTGGTACCTCACCGGCCGCGACGACCTCGAGTTCATCGGGTACTACGCGTCGACGATGCGCCGCTACTCGATGGACAGCCAGCGCCTCACGGGGACCGCCTACGGCAAGAAGCTGTTCGGGGGGCCGCCGCACCAGTACGACACGCTCATCGAGGTGCTAAAGAGCGACCCCGACAGCAAGCGCGCGGTGGTCCAGATCTTCGACATGAATGAGCTGCGGGTCCCGAACAACATCGACGTCTCTTGCACCCTCGGGCTCCAATTCTTGCTCAGAGAGGGGCGGCTGCACTCCATCGCATACATGAGGGCCAACGATGCCTTCCGCGGCATGGTCAGCGACCTGTTCTCCTTCACCCTGATCCAGGAGTTCTTGGCCTGCGAGCTCGGGGTCGAGCTCGGCACCTACACTCACGTGGCGGGCTCGTTGCACGTCTACGAGCCCGACGACGAGCGAACCGCCGCCGTGCTCGCGGACCCAGCCGCGACCGAGCCGCCGCTCCACCGCCTGCCTCCCATGCCGCAGGGAGACAACCGACCGGCGGTCGTGGCCCTGATGGAGATCGAGGAGCAGCTGCGCCACAACCGGCTCCGGCTGCCCACCAACGTTGATCGCCTGGACCTCCCCCCGTACTGGGCGCAGGTCGCCTTGCTGTTCGAGACGTACCGTCGGGTGCGGCAGCACGAGCCGCTCACCACCGACCTGGTCGCTGCCCTCGACCCCGCCTACCGCACGCTGGTCGCTCATCGGTGGGCCTCGAGGATGGAGGCGCGCCGATGAGCACGCGATGGGATACACCTGAGGTTGCCGGCGGGTTCGACGCCTATGACGACCTGACGGAGCGCACCCTCGGATACCCGGCCGTCTTCAGAGCGTTGCGCCTCGGCGACCCCGACGTGCGCGCGGTGCTCGATTTTGGCTGCGGCCCCGGCAAGGTCGCCGAGCGGGTCGTCACCGGCTACGGGAAGGAGGTCATAGCGGTCGATGGGTCTGCTCCGATGTTGGAGATCGCCAAGAGCACCCGAGCCGATCCTCGCATCGACTACCGACTGGTACGAGACGCCAGGCTACCATTCTTGGCCGACGACGCGATAGACATGGCGATGTCATGCTACGTGTTTATCAACATCGGATCGGTCGACGTCATCTCCAGCATCGTGCAAGAGGTGTATCGAGTGCTGCGCCCTGGCGGCCGGTACGCGATCCTCGACACCAACCCGGACACCACCGGTGTCGAGTTCACCACCTTCCGCAGCGGAGATCCAGGCCGGCGCTACGAGCGAGGCGAGCAACGCACCGTGTTGCTGCGTCAGCGCACTGGCGGGGACATGACGCTGCTGGACTTTCACTGGCCCAAAGAGGTCTACCGCCAGGTCCTCACCGACGCGGGCTTCGGATCGATCGAGATGCACGAGCCGATCCTCACCAATCCGCTCGACCGACCGGGCGCGGTGGACCCTAGCCGAGGGAGATGCTGGGTGAACGAACAGGTGCAACCTCCGTTTCTAATCGTGGTAGGTGAGAAATGACTGCTTCAAATGGTCGCCGACGAGCTTTCCTTGCGGGCCCCTTCAAAGGGGTCTTGGACCCTGAAACAGGGACGGTGCGCGCGTTCGAGCGGGAGCGCTACGAAGCGCTGATCAGCCACCTGGAGTCTCGTGGCTACGACGTCCATAATGCGCACAAGCGCGAGTCTTGGGGCGCCAGCATGATGACCCCGGAAGAATGTACCCAGCTGGACTATGAGCACATTCGGGACAGCGATCTATTCGTCGCGTTTCCCGGAGCGCCGGCGTCACCGGGGACTCACATCGAGATCGGCTGGGCGTCGGCGCTGGGCAAGCCGATCGTCCTGCTGCTTGAAGAGAGCACCTACGCCTTCTTGATCCGGGGCCTGCACGTCGTCGGCAACGTCACCTACATCGACATGCCCGCGAGTGAGATCGGCCTCGAGCCGTTCGCTACCGCCCTCGATCAGCTCGAGGCGCGCCAAGCCGGCGAGGGGAGCCCATGAGCCGCGCCGAGCCCCGCGTAGAGGCGCCGCCGCGCGTACTGACCATCGGTGGCTCTGACTCCGGCGGCGGCGCCGGCGTCCAGGCCGACCTCAAGACCATGCTCGCGCTCGGAGTCCACGGGATGAGCGTGATCACCGCCATCACCGCGCAGAACTCGATCGGCGTGCAGGGCTGCTGGGTGCAGCCCGAGGAGGCTATCCGGGCGCAGTTCACCAGCGTCGTGGGCGACATCGGAGCTCAGGCGATCAAGACCGGCATGCTCGCCAACTCTGCGCTCGTCGCCGCCGTCGCTGAGCTGCTCTCCGGCCTGCCGAGAGACGTGGACATACCGGTCGTGGTCGACCCGGTGGGGGTATCCAAGCACGGCGACGTGCTGCTCGCCGATGAGGCACTGACCATGGTCAGAGAGCGTCTCCTGCCGCTGGCCACTCTGGTCACGCCGAACCTGTACGAGGTGTCCAAGCTCACCGGGGTGGAGGTGCGGAGCGATGCCGACCTAAGCGATGCCGCCGCCGCGGTCGCCAAGCTGGGCCCGCGCTGGGTGCTGATCAAGGGCGGCCACCTGGACGGGGACGCCGTCGATCTGCTGTTCGATGGGCAACGAGAGTACCGCTTCGCTGCACCTCGCCTGGACAACCGGCATACCCATGGCACCGGCTGCACGCTCTCGGCCGCCATCGCGGCCTACCTCGCGCGCGGCTACGCCATGCCCGCGGCGGTAGAGGCTGCCAAGGAATACATCACCGAGGCGATCCGCGGAGGGTTCGCGCTTGGCCGTGGCATCGGCCCAGTCGATCACTACTGGCGCTGGCGGCGCTCCTCTCCCACGAAGATGAATTACGCGAACCACGAGCAGTCATGACCCAACCGTTTCAGCTCCCTGAATTCTACATCCCCCACCTCGCGCGGCTCAACCCCCACTTGGAGGGCGCGCGCGCGCACACCCGAGCGTGGGCGCGCGAGATGGGGATGCTCGACGGCGGGATCTGGACGCAGAAGGACCTCGACGCCCACGACTACGGGCTCATGTGCGCCTATACCCACCCAGACTGCGATCAGGTCGAGCTCGACCTGATCACGGACTGGTATGTGTGGGTCTTCTTCTTCGATGACCACTTCCTCGAGCAATACAAGCGGACCCGCGACGTCGCGGGCTCCAGGGCGTACCTCGATCGCCTGCGGCTGTTCATGCCGATCGACCTATCTGACCCGGTGCCCGAGCCGAGCAACCCGGTCGAGAGGGGCCTCGACGACCTGTGGCGGCGCAGCACGCCGGGCTCGGGGCGCGACTGGCGGGAGCGCTTCCACATCGTCACGCGGCACCTGCTCGAGGAGTCGACGTGGGAGCTCGACAACATCCGGCGCGGGCGGGTCTCAAACCCGATCGAGTACATTGAGGAGCGGCGCAAGGTCGGCGGGGCGCCGTGGTCGGCGTGCCTCGTCGAGCACGCGGCGGGCGTCGAGATCCCGCCCGAGCTGGCAGGCACGCGCCCGTTGACGGTCCTGCGCGACACCTTCTCCGACGCGATCCACCTGCGCAACGACCTGTTCTCGTACCAGCGGGAGGTCGAGCAGGAGGGCGAGCACTCGAACGGCGTGTTGGTGGTTCAGCGCTTCTTCGACTGCGAGGTGCCGCGCGCGGCCGAGATCGTCAACGACCTGCTGACCTCGCGCCTGCAGCAGTTCGAGAACACCGCGCTGGTCGAGCTGCCGCTGCTGTACCTGGCGATGGGCACCGACCTCGACAAGCAGATGAAGGTGTTTAAGTACGTCAAGGGGCTGCAGGACTGGCAGTCGGGCGGACACGAGTGGCACATGCGCTCGAGCCGCTACATGAACAAGGACGACCCGAGCGCGCCGGAGTCCTCGTCGCCGATCTTCCGCCAGCTCGCCGGCCCGGAGAGGGCCGCGCGCGCGCTGCTGGAGCCGTCGATCGCGGCTTCGGCGGCGGTGCGCATGCTGCAAGGCCCGACCGGCATGGGCACCTCGGCCAACCGCGTGCGGGTGACGCCGAAGTCGCTGGGCCTGCAGCGGCTGCGCAAGCACTCGCACGTGCTCTTCGAGAAGGTCGGGCCGACCGAGCTGCCCGACTTCTACATGCCCTACAAGGCGCGGGTGAACCCGAACTTGCCGCGCGCCAAGCAGTATTGCATCGACTGGTGCCGCGAGATGGGCTACTACCTGCCCGTCCCCTTCGTGCCCGAAGGGGCGATCTGGACCGAGGAGAAGGTCGAGGCCTACGACTTCGCCGAGTGCTCCGCCCGGTTGGAGCCCGACTGCGACGGCCCGTCGCTCGACCTCGCGTCGGCGTGGCTGTGCTGGGGCACCTACGGCGACGACCTGTACCCGCTGCTCTTCACCAATACGCGCAGCCTGGCGGCCGCGAAGCTGCAGAACGATCGTTTGCGGCTCTTCATGCCGCTCGACCTCGTCAGCATGCCGCCGCCGATGAACCCGCTCGAGCGCAGCACCGCCGACCTGTGGGTGCGCACGGCCGGGCCGATGTCGCTGGAGGACCGCAAGAACTTCCGCCTCGGCAACGAGAAGATGATCGACAGCTGGCTGGTCGAGCTCTTGAATCAGTCGCAGCACCGCGTGCCCGACCCGGTCGACTACGTCGAGATGCGACGCGCCACCTTCGGCTCAGACCTGACGATGAACCTCGCTCGTATCACCAAGGGCCGCGATCTCCCCAAGGAGGTGTTCGAGTCGCGGGCCCTCTCCGCCCTCGAGCTGTCAGCGCAGGACTACTGCACCTTCCTCAATGACATCTTCTCGTACCAGAAGGAGATCGAGTACGAGGGCGAGGTCAACAACATCGTGCTCGTGCTGCAGAAGTTCCTCGACGTCGACAAAGAAGAGGCGGTCCGCCACACCAACCACCTGATGACGACGCGCATGCAGCAGTTCGAGCACGTGCTCGCAGAGGACATCCCGCCGCTGATCACGGAGCTGAAGCTCGAGGGGCAGGCCCTCGCCGCGCTCGAGACCTATATCAATAGCCTGAAGGACTGGATGGTCGGCATTCTCGAGTGGCACCGAATCACCCGGCGCTATCCGGAGTGGTTCCTGAGGAAGCACTCTGCGACGCCGTCGTCGGTGATCTCCAGCCTCGGCGGGGCGATGGGGCCGTCGAAGCCCGGGATCCCGGCGACGCGGCAGGTACAGCCGCCCGCCGCCGCGACGAGCGCCCCAGCCTCGATCGCCGCGTACCTCGGACCGACCGGCCTCGGGACCTCGGCTGCGCGGATCAGGCTGCCGTCGTCCTCCGGCTGAGGCGAGGGCCGACGTTGACGTACGTACGGGGAGCGGATGTGAAGTGAAGAGGTCCGAATTGGACATCACGCGACTAACCTTCATGATCGCGTCGATCGCGGCGTGGATGGAGAGATAGCAATGAACATCTCGCAAACCATGATCATTCATAACGCATTGATTTTTGGTGTGGCGACCCTCGCCGCGCTGATCATCGCCTTCATCCTCGACCGCCAAGTCCGCCGCGTCATCGGCTTCGTGCTTCGCAGCTTGTCGGTGGCTGACAAGCCGCAGCTCCAGGGCGCGCGCGCCCACATCGAGAAGAGCCTGCGCCGAGTGATCACCTTGGCCACCGCGGCCTTGATCATCCTCCTCCTGGCGGGCGCCGTCTTGGCGACGTGGTGGCAGTTGGATCTGCTCCGAGTCGCGCTCGAATGGGGAGAAAAGGCCTTCCTGGCCGACGTCTCGGCGACGCTCTACGCCGGACTCAAGATCCTCGGGATCGCTGGCGCGATCCTGCTCGGATACGGGCTCGTGCGCGCGCTGATCGCCTCGCTGCTCCGCTCGGTGACCGCGATCCCCGCCCTCGAGCCGCAGCGAGTCACGCTGGGGCTCCTGAAGCTCCGGCTCTCCTCGCTGATCAACTCGGCGGCGATCTTCACCGCCCTGCTGGTCTATAGCTCGTTCGCGGGGGCGCCCGCCTACATCCACGAGCCGCTCCTCACGATCACCTACCTCGTGCTCGGGGTCGTCGGTGCGCGCGCCTTCGCCTTGCTCTGCACGGTCGGCGTCGACATCGGCGGCCAGCTCGTGCGCGCGCTCGGCGACCTCAACTCGCCGCTCGGCTACGTCGGGCGCTTTGAGCGGCTCGACCAGGTCGTTACGTTGACCAAGCGCACCCTCGAGTACTTGGTCTTCCTCGGCGCTGCGACCTGGATCTCGTCCAAGATCCAGCCCGGCTCCTTCCTCGAGGACGTCGGCCTGCGCCTGATCCGAGTCCTGGCGCTCGTCTACATCGGCCGCATCCTCGTCGAGGTCATCAACTTGGTCCTGCGCGAGCTGCTGCTCGCGGGCGCGGCCGCGCGCAGCACCCGCGCGCAGCAGCAGCGGCACACCCTGCTGCCCCTCGTCCAGAGCGTGCTCCGGTACGCGGTCTATTTCCTGCTCTTGGTGATGGGCCTGAGCGAGCTCGGGGTCGAGACCGCGCCCTTGATCGCCGGCGCCGGGCTCTCCGGCCTCGCGCTCGGCCTCGGCGCCCAAGCGTTCTTCAGCGACATCGTCTCTGGCTTCTTTATCTTCGTCGAGGGCACGTTCTACGTCGGCGATCGGGTGCAGGTCGGCGAGGTGATCGGCATCGTCGAGGAGATCGGCGTCCGGGCGATCAAGATCCGCCACGAGAGCGGCGTTCTCCACACGATCCCTAACGGCGAGGTGCGCAGCGTCGCCAACCACGCGGCCAGCTACGTCAACGCCGTCGTCGAGTTCACGGTCCCCTACGATCAGGACGTGCCCAAGGTCATGGCCGCGGTCAAGGATCACATCGAGGCGTTCCGCCCGCGCTACCCCGACATCCTCGGCGAGACCGAGATCGTCGTCGAGGATCTCTCCGCCAGCGGCGCCCTGATCCAGACGCTCACCAAGGTCAAACCCGGCCGCGACGAGGACGCCTCGGAGGCGATCCGCGCCGAGATCCTCGCGGCGCTCACCGCGATCGGCGTGAAGCCGCAAGGCTTCCAGACCCTGCGCTTCGACCCCAAGCACCCGCTGGCGCTCGCCAACGGCGCGCGCGTTTAGACCTCAAAGCCGAGCGGGCGATGGTCGACCACTTCAACATCCGCGCCACCGAGCCCCGCCTCTACGGCGCTTCTGCCCGTGACGCGGACACGCCCGAGCTGGTCGCGCCGGACGGCGCCCCTCCCGGCCCCTGGACCGTCGAGAGCAGCTACCGCTTCTGCGAGCGGATGGCGGCGGCTCACGACGAGAACTTCCCGGTCGCGTCGCGCTTCCTCCCCGATCACCTGCGGCGGAGCGTCACCGCGCTCTACGCCTTCGCCCGCAGCGCCGACGACTTCGCCGATGAGCCGCGCTACGAGGGCCGCCGGGTCGAGGCCCTCGACGCCTGGCAGGGGCTGCTCGAGGGCTGCTACCACCGCGAGGTCCAGCACCCGGTCTTCACCGCCCTGCGCGATACGGTGCGCACCCACGAGATCCCGATCACGCCCTTCATGGCGCTCCTCACCGCCTCCCGGATCGACCTCACCACGAGGCGCTACGCGACCTTCAGCGAGCTGCGCCGCTACTGCGCCCTAGCCGCGAACCCCATCGGTCAGCTGGTGCTCCACATCCACGGCTACCACGAGCCTCATCTCCACCGCTTGAGCGACGAGATCTGCGCCGCCTTGCAGATCACCAACTTCCTGCAAGACCTGAGCGTCGACGTCCCGCGCGGGCGCTTCTACCTGCCCGAGGAGGATCTCATCCACTTCGGGGTGACGCGCGACGATCTGCTCGCCGGGATCAGCACCCGCGCCTTCAAGGAGTTGATGGCCTTCTCGGTCGCCCGCGCCCGCGCGCTCTTCCTCCGCGGCCGGCCGCTGATCCGCCAGGTCTCGCCAGGCCTGTCGATGGAGCTCGACGCGACCTGGCGCGGCGGCATGTCGATCCTCCAGCGGATCGAGGCGCTCGACGACGAGCTGCTACGGCGCCGGCCGACCCTCAGCAGGCGCGACATGGCTGAGATCACCAGCCGCTCGCTCTTCTCCTTCGGCCGCCGCCTTGTGGCGCGCGCGTGGAGGTGAGGTCGTGGGTGAGCGGGCGGGCCCGGGGGGGGCGGCGAGACGAACCTTGTCCTATCGTTCACTCTCGCGTTCATGGTACGCTGACGCATCACCACCCACCTCGCCCGACTCACCCTCCTCGCGCCGCTCGTCGCCGGCTGCACGTCGGGCGCCGACGCGACCACAGGCGAGACCACAGGCGCGACCACAGACGCCTCCGGGTCCTCCGGAACCGCCGCGCCGACCACCTCCACCTCCGGCGGATCGCAGGGCACCGCCTCGACGAGCGCCGCCTCCGAGACCTCCGAGACCTCCGGGACCTCGACCACGGAGACCACCGCCGCGACCGTCGACCCGACCTCCTCGACCTCCGGCGACCCGACGACGACCACGTCGACCACATCGACCACATCGAGCCCAACGACCACCGAGGATCCGACGAGCACCGGCGGCGACCTCTGCGGCGACGGCGTCGTCGATCCCGGCGAGGCCTGCGACGACGGTAATGACGTCGACGCCGACGGCTGCGACGCCGGCTGCACCTGGACGCCCTGCGTGTTCCTCTGGCAGAAGAGCTACCCCAGCCCCGGGATCACCCGCCACGGCCGGGGCATCGCCGCCGACCTGGCGGGCGACCTGGCGATCGTCGCCCAGGTCAAGCCCGCCCAAGCCGACGCGCGGATGATCGCGCTAAGGCTCGACCCGGACGGCGCCCTCCTGTGGGAGAGCCCGCCAGCGATCGATCTCCGCACCGAGGCCAGCCGGGTGGTCGCCACCGCCGACGGCGGGGCGCTCCTGGTCGCCACCGAATTCTCCGGGCCGTCGAGCGACATGGTCCGCCGCGTCACCGCCGACGGCGACCTCGACTGGCTCGCCTACCAGATCCTGCCCCAGTACTCCTTCGGCCACGACCTCGCGCTCGCGCCCGGCGGCGGGCTGGTGGTCGCCGGCTACCGGCTGGTCAACAACCTCAACGTCCCGTGGATCGCCCGGCTCGACGCGAGCACCGGCGCTGCCGAGTGGACCCAGATCGGCCAGCTCCCCGGCGCGACCTCGACCGCCCACTTCGGGGTCGCGGTCGACGCAGCCGGCGACATCTACACCACCGGCATCACCCGGATCGAGCCATCCACCCGGCTCGTCCTGCGCCGCTTCGACCCCGCCGGGATCCAGAAGTGGGCGGTCGACGTCGAGAGCCCGGCCGGCTTCGCGCGCGGCTGGGACGTCCACCCCCGCCCCGGCGGCGGCGTCGCGGTCGCCGGCGAATTCTTCTACGGCAAATCCGGCAAGACCGGCGGTGACCTCTGGGTCGGCGCCTTCGACGACTCCGGCGCGCTCCTCTGGTCCGACCTCCATGACGGCGGCCCCGGCGAGAGCTACGACCGCGTCGACGGCGTCGTCGTCGGCCCCGACGGCGATATCCACGTCGCCGGCGCGGTCCAGCCAGGCAAGTACAACGGCGTCTACCGGCGCTACGAGAGCGACGGCGACCTCCGCTGCTCCGTGGTCGTCGACGCGAGCCCAGGCCTCCACACGGTCTTCTTCGGCATCGACCTCGCGCCAGGCGGCTTCCCGGTGCTCACCGGCTACACCGGCTCAAACCTCTTCGCGGCGAAGATGACCCCGTGATCTGCGGTCGCCTCGGGCGAGCGTCGTGGCCTACTTCCACAGGCTGACCGCGCGCGACGCGACCACCGCGCGGACCTGGCCGAAGCGCCCGGCCCCGCGGATGTCGGCGAACGCCGGGCAGTGGTCCAACCAACCGACGTCGATAAAGGGCAGCGCGGTCAGGTCCTCGAGCGCCGCGAGGGAGGCCTCGACCCGCCCCGACGCCGCATAGAACTCGGTCGCGACCTGCAGCCAGAACACCTGGTACGACGGAGAGGGGACCACCCCCGCGGCCGCCAGCAGATCGTCCACCGTCTGCATCACCCGCTCACCGCGGGCGAACGAGCGCAGCGGCTCGATCAACCCCCGGGTGAAGCTCCCGGGGGGAGCGACCGCCGCGATCCGCTCGGCGATCGACCCGGCGCCCGCGCGATCGCCCCGCCACAGCGCCACGCGGGCGCCGATGAGGTTGGCGCTCACCTCGTTGCCGGTGACCGCGAGCGCCTGCTCGAGCACGTGCTGGCACTTCTCCCACTGCGGCACCAGCGCGTACGAGCGCGCGAGGTTCCACCACGCGTGCTGGATGTTGGGCTCGATCTTCAGGGCGAGCTCGAGCCGCCGGATCCCCTCGTCGAGGTGGCCCGACTCGATCAGGAAGCGGCCGAGGTAGGCCGAAGCCTCCGCGTACCGCGGATCGCGCGCCAGCGCCTCCTTAAACGCGCGTACGCTCGCCCGCAGGTCGCCCTGGTGTAGCCGCACCAGCCCCAGCGCGCCGAAGGTCGCCGCCGAGCCCGCGTCGGCGTTAAGGGCCCGCAGCGCCCAGTCCTCCGCCTCGGCCACCCACGCTCGTAAGTCGCCGTCGCGGCGGGCGAGCGCGAGTCGGACCAGGAGCAGCGACCGAGGTCTGGACCTCCCCCTTTCTTGATATCGACGTCTCGTTCGACTGCGCGCGCGACGACGTTCTCGGCCCGCAGAGTCTCATGGGAAGGGACTATATGTGGACTGTTCGATCGTTCGACGTCGACGATGACGGCGTGTATGGCGTTTACTTAGAGTCTGAAGGCGATCCCGACGTCATCGCGATGATCTCGGGCTGCGGCTCATGCGCGGATCAGATCGAAGTCCGCCCAGTGAACGATGGGTCGATCTTCCCCGAGCTGAGGGCTGGCCGATACCGCGCGATGTTATTCAAGCGGCTCGATCGGCCTGGAGACGTGAGGCTCACCGTCTATCGCCAGATAGTTAGTCCGGGTGATAATACGGCCGCTATTCCTAACTCAGCTCATCTGTTCAGGCCGGCACACCTCGTATGTGATGTTTGATTATTACGGTGAGACACGATCGAGACAGAGAACCTTCGATTCTATAGCGGGTGACGACATCCCGAAGGACGCGGCCCACCCTGAAGATAAGGTCCTACCGCGACCGGCCGTCAAGCGGCATCCCCGGCAAGAAGCAGGCGCGTGAGCCGCAGCCCCGCGCACCTCAGGCTGACGATCACTCGCGAGCAAGGGCGATCAGGATCGGGAGGATGAGGCGATCGCGGGCGCGACCCGTGCTGCTCTTGATCTCGATCAGCGTCCCGAGGTCGATCACACGGAGGCGGATCTCGTCGAGTTCCAGGTTGACGCTCTTCGGAGCGAGCTCATCGAAGCCGCGCCCGTCGTGCAGGCGGCAGAGGATGTCAAGCGGACCCAGGATCAGCCTCGCTCGGTCGTGGCTGGCTCATCGGCAGATCTACGCAGGCGTGCAAGTACGCGGGCGCTGCGGGTAGCCGCGCGCAGGCGCTCGATCGGGCTCATGGCGAGGGACCACCGGATCAGCCCCAGGTCGACCTCGTAGGAGGCCTGGAGGACCTCAGGATCGACCTCTGCGAGGCGAGCCTCCAGGGCCGCGAGGTGCTCGTACGCGCCCTGCTCGTCGGGAAAGACGCCGGCGTCGTCGGGAAGGGCGCCGGCGTCGTCGGCGCGCCCGCCACGCAGGCGGGCTCCAGGTGGCGGCGTGGGCACGTCGCGAGAGTAGTCGTCGGCGCCTCAGAGCGCTAGCCCGGTCCGGATGGCGGGTGATCTTTGCACTGATCAGCGCGGATCCGTCCGCGACCGCGACCGCGGCGAGGCACTGGCCCGCTCGCGCGCTTCCTCCTTGGATGCGGACCCTCTTCCGTGTTTTACTCGGCGGCGCGTGCCCGGCAAGGCCAACCTAGCCCTCGCAGAAGCGAGCACCAGCGCCGCACGTGAGCGGCCGGACCTCCTGGTCGACCTCGCCCTCCACCTCGGCATCGACCGCGACGCTGTCGAGCGCTGGCTCGGGCTCGTCCACGGCCGCACCAAGCTCGCCAACGCCTTCGGCCGCCTCTGGCCTGCCGACCCCGACCACTTCCGCCCGCGCGCGGCCCTCCCCGAGGACCTCGCAGCCGCCCGCAACGCCGCCGCCCGTCGCGACCCGGCCCTCCTCCTGGAGCTCGCCCGCCACCTCGGCGCCGCTCCCGCCCACGTCGAGGCGGACCTCAAGGCGGAGCACCACCGCATGCGCCTCGACACCTGCCGCTTCGACGCCTGCGAGAGCGCCTACCGCGCCGCCCTCGCCTCTCGCGGCGCAGACCTCGGCGTCGCCCCAGCCGCCTCTGCCGCCCCCGTTTCTGCCCCCCCGGCCACCCGCGCGATCCCGCCCGCCATCGCCCTCCTCCGTGTCTCCGACGCCCGCGCCGACGACCGCGTCCTCTTTAAGCTCGCCGACGCCCTCGACCAGACCCCCGGCATGATCCGCGCCGCCCTCGCCCGCGCCCATCACCGCCAGCGCCTCGACACCGTCGACTTCGCCCCCGCCGGCCCCTCCCAGGAGCTGCTCCTCGCCCGCCCCGCCGCTGGCACCTCGATCGCCGACGATCCCTTCGAGCCCCCGCCGCCCCCGCCGCCGCCACCTCCGCCACCTCCGCGCGCCTCCGACGATCCCTTCGAGCCCCCGCCGCTCCCCGAGCCCCCGCCGTACACCGCCCGCGACGGCGACCTCGCCCGCTACGCCGCCAAGCGCCCCGCCCCTGCGGCCCGCCCCTCCGCGCTCCCGCCGCGCCCCGCCGCCGATCCTGGCGCCCTCCCGAGGCCTGGCCAGATCGCCCGCTGCCGCCACCGCAACTGGCTCGTTGAGGCCGTCCATCCGCCGCGCGAAGACCGTCGCAACGCCGCCCACCTCGTCGACCTCGTCTGCCTCGACGACGACGCCCCAGGCCGCGCCCTCAGCGTCCTTTGGGAGCTCGAGCTCGGCGCCACGCTCACCGAGCCCGAGGCCGGCCAGCTCCGCGGCCTCCAGGCCTTTGATCCCCCCGAGCACTTCGCCGCCTACCTCAACACCCTCCGCTGGAACGCCACCACCGCCGCCGACCAGACCCTCTTCCAGGCCCCTCTACGCGCCGGGATCCACGTCCAGCCCTACCAGCTCGCGCCCCTCATGAAGGCCCTCGAGCTCCCCCGCGCCAACCTCTTCATCGCCGACGACGTCGGCCTCGGCAAGACCATCGAGGCCGGCCTCGTCCTCCAGGAGCTGCTCCTCCGCCAGCGCGTCGACTTCGTCCTCGTCGTCGCCCCCGCCAGCGTCTGCCTCCAATGGAAGGAAGAGCTCTACAAGCGCTTCGGCCTCCACTTCCAGGTCTACGACCGCGACTTCGTCGCCCAGACCCGCCAGCAGCGCGGCTACAAGGTCAACCCCTGGACCACCCAGAAGCGCTTCATCCTCTCCTACCCGCTCCTCCGCCGCGCCGAGCACCTAGAGCCCCTGCGCGCCTTCCTCAGCGAGCACCGCGAGCACGGCAAGCGCCGCAAGTCCCTCCTCATCCTCGACGAGGCCCACACCGTCGCCCCCGCCTCGGGCGCCGCCTACGCGGTCGACTCCCAGATCACCCGGATCGCCCGCGAGCACCTCTGCCCGCGCTTCGAGAACCGCCTCTTCCTCTCCGCCACCCCTCACAACGGCCACAGCAACTCCTTCTCCGCCCTCTTGGAGCTCCTCGATCCCCAGCGCTTCCACCGCGCCACCCCCGTCACCAAGAGCGCCGACTCGCTCCGCGCCGTGATGGTCCGCCGCCTCAAGCGCGACATCCGCCGGGTCGCCCGCGGCCTCTTCCCGCGGCGTGAGGTCATCGCCCTCACCCTCCGCCACCACCAAGGCGCCTGGACCGCCCAGGCCGCCCTCCACGCCCCCCGCCCGGAGCTCCCCGGCTACCAGCGCCCCGCCCTCCCCCTCGCCGCCCCCTGGACCCTGCCTGCCGCCGGCGAAGCCCCCGAGCTCGCCCTCGCCCGTATGCTGCGCGACTACGAGCTCGCCGTCGCCCCCGCCAACAAGCGCCAGCGCCTCGTCTTCGCCAACCTCCAAAAGCGCCTCCTCTCCTCGATCCCCGCCTTCTACCGCACCCTCTGCGCCCACGCCCTCCGCTTCGACGACCACTTCGCCGGCCGCCTCGACGCCCTCGCCGCCCTCGCCGCCCTCGCCCCGCCCGACGGCGCCGCCGAGCTCGACGACAGCGACCTCGATCGCCCCGACGAAGCCCTCGAAGCCGAGGAGCAGGAGCGCACCGCCGCCGCCACCGCCAGCCTCGGCCCGCCCTCGGAGCGCGCCCGCGCCCACCTGGGGGCCATGCTCGATCTCGCCCGCCGCCACGCCGCCACCCCCGACGGCCGCGTCCACGCCCTCCTCGAGTGGATCCGCCAAAACCAGTGCCCCGCCGCCCACCTCGGCGACGCCGCGCCGCCCGCCGATCGCCGCTGGGGCCCCCGCAAGCTCATCATTTTTACCGAATACACCGACACCAAGAGCTGGCTGCGCCGCCTCCTCCTCCGCGCCTTCGAGGGCACCGAACGCGGCGACGAGCGCCTCCTCGAGCTCCACGGCGCGATCGGCGACGACAAGCGCGAAGAGATCCAGCGCGCCTTCAACGCCCCCCCCGCCGATCACCCCGTCCGGATCCTCCTCGCCACCGACGCCGCCCGCGAGGGCATCAACCTCCAGGGCGCCTGCGCCGACCTCATCCACCTCGACATCCCCTGGAACCCCGCCCGCTTAGAGCAGCGCAGCGGCCGCATCGATCGCACCCTCCAGCCCGAGCCTGAGGCCCGCTGCCACTACTTCGTCTACGCCCAGCGCGACGCGGACATCGTGCTCGACGCCGTCGTCCGCAAGGTCGACGTGATCCAGAGCGAGCTCGGCTCGGTCGGCGACGTCGTGATGGGCCAGATCGCCGAGCTGCTCGACGGCCAGACCCTCGGCCCAACCACCGCCGCCGCCCTCGAAGCCGCCGCCACCCCCGCCGCTCGCCAGCGCGTCGTCCAAGGCGAGCTCGACGCCGCCCAAGGCGACGCCGACAAGCGCCTCGACGCCGAGATCCGCCGCGCCGGCACCCGCTACTCCGACGCCGTCAAGAAGCTCGGCTTCGACCCTCGCCTGCTCCACCGCGCCCTCGACGTCGCCCTCGCCCTGCTCGGCGCCCCGCCCCTCGCCCCTGTCACCGGCGACGGCGGCGTCCAGGCCTATCAGCTCCCTCCCCTCCCGCCCGGCTGGGAAAACACCCTCGACGCCCTCCGCCGCCCCCGCGAGCAGGGCGAGTCCCTCTGGGATTGGCGCCGCGCCGCCCACCCCCAGCCCGTCGTCTTCGACCCTCCGCCGCAGATGACCTCGCCGCGGGTCCACCTCCACCTCCACCACCCCCTCGTCCGCCGCCTGCTCGACGTCTTCACCTCGCTCGGCTTCTCCGCCCACCATCTCCAGCGCCTCACCCTCGTCCAGCACGACCACGACGGCCACGCCTACGCCGTCGCCCTCGCCCGCGTCTCGCTCTTCGGCAGCGGCGCCGTCCGCCTCCACGACGAGCTCGTCGAGCAGATCGTCCGCCTCGGCGGCGACACCGCCGACGGCCCCCTCGAACCCCTCAAGGAGCGCGACGTCGGCCAGCTCTCCGCCGTGCTCGCCGCCAACCTCGCCGCCGAGCGTCACCCCCCGCTCCCGCCGGCCCGCAGCCTCCACCCCCTGCTCGCCCGCGCCCGCCGCGACTTCGCCGCCCTCTGGCCCGCCCTCCGCGCCCGCGGCCAGGAAGCCGCCGAAGACGCCGGCAAGCGCCTCCACGCCCGCGGCGAGCTCGAGAGCCGCCAGCTCCAGGGCCTGCTCCTCGCCCAGCGCGCCCAGCTCCAAGAGCAGCTCCCCCTCCTCGAGATCACCAACGACACCGAGCGCCGCCAGCGCCAAGCCGACGAAGACGCCCGCCGGGACCGCCTCGCCGCCATCGACCGCGAGATCCACGAGGAGCCCGCCGACCTCAAGGCCCTCTACGAGATCCAGCTCAGCCGCATCGAGCCCGTCGGCCTCGTCTACCTCTGGCCCCGCGTCTGGGAGTGAAGCGACCGCGATGACCACCCGGCGACCTCAAAGCCCCAGCGAGGCCAACTTCCACAGCCGTTGGCTCGGCATGATCCAGCGCGAGGGCCTCGTCGTCTCCGAGTCCGTGCTCACCGCCGCCGGCGTGATGCACCAGCGCGGCGCCGCCGCCCAGCAGACCTACCGCGCCCGCCTCCTGCCCCCGCCCGATCCCGACGAAGGCGAAGGCGAAGCCCCCCTCCAGCTCCCCTCCCTGCCCGCCCTCTTTTTCGACCTCCTCCACTTCACCCCGGAGGACCTCGCCCTCGGCGCCGAGCTGCCCGAGGCCCTCCACGTGCTCGCCACCGACGCCGCCCAGAGCGTCCTCCTCCGCCCCAGCGCCGCGCTCCGCCGCGCCCGCCCCGCCGCCGCCGCCGCCCCCACCGACGACCCCTTCGCCGACCCCCCCGGCCCCGAATCCACGCACTCCCAGGGCGACCCCTTCGCCGACCCCGAATCCACAGACCACGAATCATCAGACCACGAATCCACAGACCACGAATCCACAGACCACGAACCCGCAGACCCCGACGAACCGCCCCCCTCCGCCGCCCTCCCCGACCTCGCCGAGACCTCCGACACCGACCCCGAGCTCTCCGACGCCGCCCGCGTCGGCCGCGGCTACCTCGCCCTCGTCTGGGACCTCGCCGACCCGGACACCGGCTACGGCCCCGCCGCGATCGGCCGCGACCTCGATCGCCCCGACCAAGCCACCACCTGGAGCTACCCGCCCACCGCCAAATTCGAGCGCCTCCTCCGCCACACCCGGATCCCGATCGGCCTGCTCACCAACCGCACCCACGTCCGCCTGCTCTACGCCCCCCACGGCGAGACCTCCGGCTCGCTCACCTTCGACCTCAGCGAGCTCGCCAAGGTCGACGGCCGGCCGATGCTCGACGCCTTCCTCGCGCTGCTCGGCCGCGACCGCTGGCTCACCCAAGCCGAGGCCCACCGCCTGCCCGCCCTGCTCGCCCAGAGCCGCCGCCAGCAGGCCGAGGTCACCGAGCGCCTCGCCGACCAGGTCTTTGACGCCCTCCAGGCCCTGCTCAGCGGCTTCGAGGCCGCCGCCGAGCGCGACGGCGCGCCCCTCCTCCACCAGCGGGTCAGCGAGGGCCACCGCAGCCACGGCACCGGCGAGGTCTACGCCGGCCTGCTCACCGTCCTGCTCCGCCTCGTCTTCACCCTCTACGCCGAGGACCGCGGCCTGCTCCCGGTCGAGCACCCGATCTACCAAGCCGGCTACTCGGTGCTCGGCCTCTTCGACCAGCTCCAGGCCGACCAGAGCGCCCACCCCGACGCGATGGACCGCCGCTTCGGCGCCTGGTCGCGCCTGCTCGCCTCCTGGCGGGCGATCTACGACGGCGTCCACCACCACGGCCACGAGGGCGCGCCCCTCCTCATGCCCCCGCGCCGCGGCCACCTCTTCGACCCCAACGCCTACCCCTTCCTCGAGGGCCGCCCCGCCGCCGGCGAGCTCACGACCTACGCCGCCCGCGCCGCCGTCCAGGTCCCCAGCGTCGACGACGGCACCCTCTACCGCGCGCTCGACGGCCTGATCTTCCTCCACGACGGCAAGGCCCGCCAGCGCCTCTCCTACCGCGCCCTCGACGTCGAGCAGATCGGCTCGGTCTACGAGGCGCTGATGGGCTACGACGTGGTCCGCCTCACCGCCCCCGCCGTGCGAATGCGCGCACGCCGCGCCAAGGGGGTGTGGCTCAGCGCCGCCGAGCTGCTCGCCGTGCCCGCCGCCGGCCGCGCGAAGTGGCTCAAAGAGTCGGTCGGCCTCGACAAAGGCCACGCGAGCGCGATCGCCGCCGCCCTCGCCGCCGCCCTCAAGTCTGCGCCCACCAAGGACCCCGCCGCCCAGGCCGAGCTCGTCCTCTCCCTCCTCGTCGACCACGCCGGCAAGGGCTTCGGCCAGCGCGCCGCCGCCGGCCGCCTGGTCATCCAGCCAGGTGACGAGCGAAAACGCACCAGCTCGCACTACACGCCGCAGTCGCTCACCCGCCAGGTGGTACGCCGCACCCTCGCGCCGATCCTCCGCACCATCGAGGCCCAGACCGGCGCGCCCCCGACCAGCGAGACCCTGCTCAGCCTCAAGATCGTCGACCCCGCGGTCGGCTCCGGCGCCTTCCTGGTCGAGGTCGTCCGCCAGCTCGCCGATCACGTCGTCGCCGCCTGGCAGCGCGAGGGCAGCTACGAGGCGATGGGCTCGCTGCTCGCCGCCCAGCTCAGCAAACTCGCGCCCGAGGCCCGCCCCGCCGACGGCTCCGACGAGGGCGCCGACCCGGTGATCGCCGCCCGCCGCCTGGTCGCCCAGCGCTGCGTCTACGGCGTCGACAAGAACCCCTACGCGGTCAACCTCGCCAAACTCTCCCTCTGGCTGGTCACCCTCTCCCGCCACCTGCCCTTCACCTTCGTCGACCACGCCCTGCGCTGCGGCGACTCGCTGGTCGGCCTCACCCTCGCCGGGGCGCGCGCCTTCGACTGGCGCGCCCCCGAAGAGCACACCAGCCCCCCCGCCAAGAAGCCCGGCAAGACGATCCCCAACGCGGCCACCCAAGAGTCGCTGCTGACCGGGATCGTCGCCAAGTCGTTGACCACAGCCACCGATCTGCGCCACCAGATCATGCGCCTCGCCGCCCAAGACGGCGAAGCCGCGGTGCTCGCCCGCGAAGATCTTTTACAAAAAGCCCGCGACGCCCTCGACGAGGCCAAGCTGATCGCCGATCTCTGCGTCGGCGCCTTCTTCTCCGCCGCCAAAGACAAAGACCGCCTCACCGAGCGCCAACGCCGCTTCGACCTGGTGCTGAGCTGGGTCGCAGAGCGCGAACTCGATCCCAAGAGCAGCGCCACCGCGGCCGCCCTCGCCCGCCTGAAGTCCCTGCAAACCACGCTGATCGAGGCCGGCAAACAAGCGCCCTTCCACTGGATGCTGGAATTCCCCGAGGTCTTTTTTGAGGGGCGCAAAGACCCCCTCGTTTTAAGCGCCAAAGGGAAGCGCGTCGCGTATTTTGACGCGGTGGTCGGCAACCCGCCCTTCGCCGGCAAGAACGGGGTGCTCGCCGCCGGCGGCGACAACTATATCGATTGGCTCAAAACCATCCACCCCGGCGCCCACGGCAACGCCGACCTCTGCGCCCACTTCTTCCGCCGCGCGGCCCTCCTGCTCGGCCCCCACGGCACCCTCGGCCTGGTCGCCACCAACACGATCGGCCAAGGCGACACCCGCAGCACCGGCCTCGCCGCCCTGCTCGCCGAAGGCGCGCGGATCTACGACGCGACGGTCGACCTGCGCTGGCCCGCCCCCGGCGCCGCCGTGACCGTGTCGATCGTCCACGCCGCCCTCGGCCTGCCGGCGCAGCACACCGAAGCCCCGGTGCTCCGCACGCCCAACGCGAGCGGCACGCTGATCGAGGCCCGCACAACGACGGTGATCAACTCCCGGCTGGTCGGTCGACCAGAGCGCGCCGACCCCGTGACCCTGCGCAGCAACGCCGACCTGAGCTTTCAGGGCAGCATCGTCCTCGGCCAGGGCTTCACCCTCACCCCCGAAGAGCAGGGCCAGCTCATCGCCAAGAACAAGCGCAACGCCGATCTTATAAAACCCTACCTCGGCGGCGCGGAGCTCAACCGCAACCCCGACCAGGGCTTCGATCGCTACGTGATCGACTTCGGCGACCTGGACCTCGCCGACGCCGAGAAATGGCCCGACCTTCTTAAGATCGTCCGCGAGCGCGTCAAACCCGAGCGCGACAAGCTCAAGGACAACGCCGATGGTCGCCGTCGCAAGGAATACTGGTGGCAATGGGGTCGACGCACCCCGGCCCTCGAAGCCGCCCTCGCCAAGCTCCCCCGCTGCCTCGTCACATCCCGCGTCACCAAGCACCTCTGCTTCTCCTGGCAACCTTCCAACCGCGTCCTCAACGAGAAGATCGTCGCTGTCGTCATACCCGCGGACACGCTGCTGGCGACCCTCCAATCGCGAGTCCATGGCGCTTGGTCCTGGGCTCTGTCATCGACCCTCAAGACTGACCTCAACTACGCCCCCTCCGACTGCTTCCAAAACTTCCCCTTCCCCGCCCCCGATCCTCGCACCGAGCACCCATTCTTAGAAGATCTCGGAAAACGCCTCGACGCCCAGCGCTCGGCCTTTTTGCTTTTTCATAACATTGGTCTCACGACCTTATACAACCTGCTCCTCGGCTTCGACACCGCCGCCGCGATCGCCGATCCTCGGCACAAACTCCACGCGCCCGCCGCCGATCCTCGCCTCGCCGACCTGCGCCAGCTCCACCTCGATCTCGACCGCGCCGTGCTCACCACCTACGCGCACTGCCTTTCTAAAAACAGCCAAGACCCAGCGGAACGCGCCCTCGCCCCCGTCTTCGCCGCGGTCGCCGTCCCCCCCTATCAAGATCCCCGCCTGCCCAGCCTCACGCCCGAAGCTCGCCAAACCCTCGCCACCTTCAGCGACGCCCTGCTCGACGCCCTCATGGCCCTGAACGAAGCCCGCGCCCGCCAAGAGGCCGCCCGATGAGCCCGCCCCCCCCACCCCAGCCAAGCTCTGGTACCCTCCACCGCGTGAACCGCCCCGACTTCGAGGCCCTGCGCGACCTCCCGGATAAGAGGATCCTCACTGACATCCGCTTCGTCAGGCGTGCGGCCCTCCACCCCGCCTGCGTGGCCGAGAACATCCCGATCCAAACCTCGCGCCCCGTCGATCTACGCCTCCACATCGCCTTCAACCCGGAAACCGGCGCGAAGACCTTCAACGTCTTCATCGCCGGCTCCGGCCCGATCTGCCGCCTCGACGTCGACGGTCCGGCACACCGCCCCGCAGGCCGTAGCCACAAACACTCGCTCCAAACCGCGCGCTGTCCAGAACGCAACCTCCCCGCCGGGGTCATCGACCGCCCCGATCTCAGCGGCAAGGGCATCCGCGAGCTCTTTGAGCTCTTCTGCGAGATGGCCCAGATCTCCCACACCGGCGAGTTCGTAGAACCATGATCGACGACACTCAGCTCCGCGACCTCCTCGGATCCAGCCGGCTCGTCCGCGAGATCGATCGCCTCCCCCGCGGGCACATCCGCCTCGAAACCGCATTCCTCTACCCCGACGGCTCCTCCGTCGACCTCTTCGTCCGCGCGCAGGAGCCCTCGATCTTCCCGTCGATCACCCTCAGCGACCTCGGCCAGACCCTCACCTGGCTCCTCGACCTCCAGATCCAGCCCCATAAGTCCAAGCGACGCCAGCAGCTCCTAGCCGACGCGATCGAACTCTTCGACGTCCGCCTGGTCGGTGGCGCCCTCGAGGCGACGATCGATCCCCCGTCCCAACTCCTCGACGGCGTCATCCGCCTCGGACAGGCCTGCGTGCGCGTGGCGGACCTCTTCTACACCCGCCGAGCCAACCTCCAGGCCACTTTCAAGGAGGAGGTCGAGGAGCTCCTCGCCGAGGTCGACTTCGAGTACGAGACCGAGCGCGAGCTCGAGGGCCGGAGCGGCCGGACGGTGAAGGTGGACTTCTTGGTGAAGGGCAAGCGCCGCGACTCCGCACTCCTCACGCTCTCCTCCGCCAACACCTCTCAAGCCCACGCCGCGGCGAATGAGATCTTCCGCAAATGGTACGACCTCAGCGACCGCAGCGAACAACGCATCACGATCTTCGATGATCGCTTCGACACCTACCGGCGCGATGACCTGGAGCGCATCCAAGAGAAATCAGACCTGGTGCCCCTCTCAGAGGCCCAACAACTCCAGGACCTGCTCCGCGCCGCATGACTCACCGACCGAGGGCTCTCCCACCCTCCAAGCGCCGAGGCACCCGCCCCATGACCGTCCGTGACCACCTCATCGACGCGCTCCGCGCCGAGCTCGTCGGCCCCTACGACACCACCGGCGAGGAGCTGCTCCGCCTCGCCCCCTCGCGCACCTACCTCACCGGCTTCATCGCCCCCCCCGAGCTGCTCGCCGAGGCCCCCGAAGAAGACCTCGACGCCACCGACGACTTCGCCGCCGGCAGCGACACCGAAGACGACGACGACCACGCCCCCGACCCCGAACCCGCCTCCAAGAAGGTCTTCCCCGCCTCCGTCGGCCTCTCCGTCCTCCTCCCCCGCGAGGCCACCGAAGTCACCGCGCACCTCCGCTGGGGCGAGTACCGCCGCGTACTCGTCGACCCCGACACCCACAAAGAGCTGCCCCCCGAAGAGGCCCGCGCCGCCGCCGAAGGCAAGGGCAAGAGCAAAAGACGCCCCATCGTCGCCTGGCGCCGCGTCGCCATCGCACCCCAGCCCACGTCGATCCCCCTCGACCCCCACACGATCGCCCGCGGCCTCGAAGTCGCCGATCGGATCTGGCTCCAAGGCCGCCTCGCCGACGCCGGCCAAGGCGACGGCACCCAGGCCCTCTCGCTCTTCCTCGTCAATCGTCGGATCCCCGACGAATCCAACCCCCGCGAGCAGACGATCCTCTTCCAGGTCGAGTACCAGCTCCACTGCCCCGCCGGGATCCTCCCCCGCCCGGACCTCACCGGCGGCGACGACGGCGCCGACATCGACGACAAGATCAGCGACCTCCAATACCGCAACTCCTACGAATACGCGGTCGGCCACGGCGCCGCCGCCACCCCCCTCTTCCCCGCCAGCGGCCACCCACCACGGCCCGCCCACGGCCCCGCCCCCCGCGCCCCCGCCGTCGCCCTCGCCTGGATCCCCCAGGCCGAGTTTAAGCCCGTCGCCGCGCGCACAGGCGCCCCCGTCGAGATCTCCATGCAAGCGCTCGGCAAGCTCAGCAGCGCCGCCGACGTCGAGGCCGCCCTCGGCGGCCTACCCCGCGCCTACGAGTCCTGGATCGACGCCGAGCTCGCCCGCTCAGACGCCCGCGCCTCCCTCTCCAAGAACCGCCTCGAGATCCTGGACCTGCTCATCACCCGCGCCCGCACCGCCGCCCACCGGATCCGCGCCGGCATCGACCTGCTCGCCCACGACCCAGAGGTCCGCCAAGCCTTCGTCTTCGCCAACCGCGCCATGTTCTTCCAGGCCCGCCAGCGGGCCCGCCGCGCCAAGGCCCCCGGCGACGACCCCCAGTGGCGCCTCTTCCAGCTCGCCTTCATCCTCCTCAGCCTCGCCGACATCGCCCTGCCCGAGGGCCACGAGGGCGCCCGCTCCCACCGCGAGGACGTCGAGCTGATCTTCTTCCCCACCGGCGGCGGCAAGACCGAGGCCTACCTCGGCCTCATCGCCTTCACCCTGCTCCTCCGCCGCCTCCGCGGCCGACACGCCCCCCACGGCGGCGAGGGCGTCGCGGTGATCCTCCGCTACACCCTCCGCCTGCTCACCCTCGACCAGCTCGAGCGCGCCTCCACCCTGATCTGCGCCCTCGAGACCATGCGCGCGGGCGAGCGATATCGCGCCCTGCTCGGCGACCGCCGCTTCGAGATCGGCCTCTGGGTCGGCTCCAAGGCCTCCGCCAACCGCATGCTGCACTTCAAGGAGCAGCTCAGCGCCTTCCGCGCTGGCACCGGCGGCAACCCCTGCCCCCTCCAGCTCTGCCCCTGGTGCGGCGAGCCCCTCACCTCCAAGTCCCTCACCGTCGAGACCACCCCCTCCGGCCTCGAGCGCGCCCTCGTCCGCTGTCATAACGAACCCTGCGACTTCGCCAAGGCCCCCCACAGCGGCGCCGGCCTGCCCCTCCAATTCGTCGACGAGCAGATCTACCGCGACCTCCCCTGCTTCCTCGTCGCCACCGTCGACAAGTTCGCCATGCTCCCCTGGCGCGGCGAGACCGGCATGCTCTTCGGCCGCGTCACCCACCGCGAGCCCCAAGGCGGCTCCTACTACGGCCCCACCTCCGCCCCCACCCAGATCCCCCGCGGCACCGAGGCCCTGCCCGGCCTCCTCCCCCCCGAGCTCATCGTCCAAGACGAGCTCCACCTGATCTCCGGCCCCCTCGGCACCATGGTCGGCCTCTTCGAGACCGCCATCGAAGAGCTGTGCACCCGCGAGCACCAGGGCCGCCGGATCCCCCCCAAGATCATCGCCGCCACCGCCACCGTCCGCCGCGCCGAGCGCCAAGTCCAGGCCCTCTACGGCCGCCGCGACACCAACATCTTCCCGCCCCAGGGGCTCGACCCCTTCGAGACCTGGTTCTCCCTCGTCGAGCACACAAGGCCCGGCCGGATCTACCTCGGCGTCGGCGCCGGCGGCCGCGCGATGAAGCGGATCCTCCTCCAGACCTACCTCACCCTGCTCGGCGCCGCCCGCCGCGCCGAACAGAGCGGCGCCCCCCTCGACGAGACCGACGGCTACTTCACCCTCGTCGGCTACTTCAACTCCCTCCGCGAGCTCGGCGGCATGCGCCGCCTCGTCGAGGACGACATCGGCACCCGCGCCCCCAAGCAGGAGGAGGGCAAACCCCTCGACGCCATCGGCCCCCACCGCTGGGTCGCTGGCCGCCCCATCGGCTTCCCCCAAGAGCTCACCAGCCGCGAGAAGACCGCCGACATCATCAAGATCAAAGACCGCGCCTCCACCCCCCACGGCGGCGAAGAGCGGGCCCTCGACGTCCTGCTCGCCTCCAACATGATCTCCGTCGGCGTCGACATCTCCCGCCTCGGCGTCATGGTCGTCGCCGGCCAGCCCAAGACCACCGCCGAGTACATCCAAGCCAGCAGCCGCGTCGGCCGCGCCGCCAAGTGGCCCGGCCTCGTGCTCACCGCCTACAACGTCTACCGCCCCCGCGACCGCTCCCACTACGAGCACTTCGTCGCCTACCACGAGAGCTTCTACCGCCACGTCGAAGCGACCAGCGTCACCCCCTTCTCCGCCCCCGCGCAGGACCGCGGCCTCGCCGCCGTCATCGTCACCCTCGCCCGCCTGCTCGAGGTCGACATGACCGCCTCCCGCGAGGCGATGAACGCCGCCGGGATCCAAGCCCTCTCCGCCCGGATCCTCGCCGCGATCCACCGCAAAGCCACCCAGCAGCCCGCCGTCGGCGAGGCCGGCGAGGCCGCCAGCGACGAATTCGCCCGCAGCGTCCAAGACCGCGCCGAGAACATCATCCACGGCTGGCTCGGCATGATCCGCGAGCGCAAAGACGGCCAGCACCTCCACTACTCCCCCTTCGACACCGTCCGCGGCCGCGGCCGCCCCCTCCTGCGCACCGCCCTCGAGGTCCAGCGCCCCGACCCCGAGAGCCGCTCCATGCTCACCGAGGACGAGAAGCGCTTCGCCGCCCCCACCTCGATGCGCGACGTCGAACCCAGCGTCCACGTCTGGCGCCGCTTTAAGCTCGGGAGCAACCAGTAATGGGCCCAAAGAACAAAAAAGCCGAACGCACCTACCGCCCCGAGGGCGAGATCCGCCGCTCGCAGCTCCTCATGGGCTACGGCCCCGGCGCGATGATCGACCTGCTCGACGACGCCGTGCTCATCGGCGGCCTCGAGTACTGGCGCTACCAGGACCCCAAACACCCCGTCGAGGTGATCAAAGAGCCCCGCCTCACCCAAAAGCTCGTCGAGGTCATGCGCGGCCTCGGCATGAACCCCTCCTCGCAGCTCTGGCTCCAAGCCCCACCCGACTGCACCTACGACGAGGCCACCCCGCGCCAGGGCATCCAGGCGCTCGAATTCCCCCGCTACTTCAAGTGCCAGCGCTGCAGCGCCATCGCCTACGCCAGCGAATTCGAGCAGGCCGGCCGCGGCCGCGTCCACCACTGCGGCCCCGGCTACGGCACCAAGCCCGCCCCCGCCGTCCCTGTCCGCTTCGTCGCCGTCTGCGAGCGCGGCCACATCTCCGACTGGCCCTGGGCCTGGTGGACCCACCGCGCCGCGGGCCGCCCCAAGTGCGACGCCCCCGACATCCGCCTCCACGAGGGCGCCTCCGGCGACATCAGCGACATTAGCGTCTCCTGCGCCACCTGCCAGAGCCCCCCGGTCAAGCTCGCCTCCGCGATGATCCCGGAGCTGCGCCCCGACTGCGGCGGCGACCGCCCCTGGCTCGGCGACCACGACATCGCCCACCAAACCTGCACGCTCAAGGCCCGCCTGCTCGTCCGCACCGCCACCAACGGCTACCTCACCCAGACGATGAGCGCCCTCTCCCTGCCCACCGAGGACGACGCGCTCACCGCCGCCGTCGCCGGCTTCTGGGCCACCCTCGGCGACATCCACGACCTCGCCGCCCTCAAGGTCCTACGCGCCCACGTCCCCGACATCAAGCAGGCCTTCCCCGCCAAGTGGAGCGACGCCGTCGTCCTCCAGGCCATCGAGCGCCAACGGATCGGCCCCGGCGCCGCCCTCCCGCCCCTCGACGTCGCCGAATACGAGGCCTTCAACGCCGCCGAGCCCGAGCGCGCCCGCCAGCAACCGCCACACGGCGCCCGCTTCTTCGCCTGCCGCATGGACACCCCGCCCGACGGCCTCCCCCCCGCCATCGACGCCGTCGTGCTCGCCGCCAAGCTCCGCGAGGTCCGCGCCCAGTTCGGCTTCTGCCGCCTCGAAGGCGCCATCGCCGCCCCCGACGGCACCTACGGCCAGGACACCAACATCGCCGCCCTCGCCCTCGACCCCAAGTGGCTGCCCGCCATCGAGATCAACGGCGAAGGCCTCTTCATCCGCTTCGACACCAAGAAGCTCACCGAGTGGGAGCAGCAAGAGCTCGTCAAAGCCCGCGAAGACGTCCTTCGCACCGGCTTTAACCGCTGGCTCGCCAGCCGCCGCAGCGCCGTCGTCTTCCGCGGCGTCCGCTACTACATGCTCCACACCCTCGCCCACCTCCTCATGACCGCCATCGCCCTCGAGTGCGGCTACTCGGGCAGCGCCCTGCGCGAGCGGATCTACTGCCGCGCCCCCGATCCCCGCACCAAAGGCGACCACGGCATGGCCGGGATCCTCATCTCCACCGGCACCCCTGGCTCGGAGGGCACCCTCGGCGGCCTCGTCGAGCAGGGCCGCCACCTCCGCTACCACCTCCGCCGCGCCTACGACCTCGGCACCCTCTGCTCTGGCGACCCCGTCTGCGCCCTCCACCAGCCCGACATCCACGACGCCCGCACCACCGAAGGCGCCGCCTGCCACAGCTGCCTCTACATCCCTGAGACCTCCTGCGAGGCCTTCAACCGCTTCCTCGACCGCGCCCTCGTCTTCCCCACCATCGGCCACCCCGACCAGCTCGCCTTCTTCCCCGCCCGCCCCTGACCCTCCAGCCGACCTTCTTTCCCCGCCCGCCCCTGACCCTCCAGGCGACCATGCGCGAGACCCTCACGCACGTCTCCCTCGCCACCCTCCGCGACCTCCGCCGAGCGGTGGATCACGGGATCGTCGCGGTCCCCCTCACCCCCCTCCTGCTCCGCGCCCGCGGCCTCGACGAAGCCACCGCCGAGCACCTCGCCCACCTCCTCGGCCCCCTCCCTCGGCCCTCTCTGCTCGCCGTCCTCGGCGCCCTCATCGCCGAGCGCGAGCGCGCCGAACAGCGCCGCCCCCGGCTCCTTTGGACCGGCCCAGAGGCCACCGGCACCACCGCCCTCGACACCCGCGTCCAGCTCCTCCACCTCTTCGAGAGCGCCCGCAAGAGCGCCTTCATCGCCGGCTACCTCTTCGACGACCCCACCCTGCTCCGCCCCCTCGCCGACGCCACCGCCGCTCGCGGCCTCGACGTCGCCTTCGTCCTCGACATCCGCGCCGCTGGCGAAGGCACACGCGACCATCGGATCCGCGCCCAGGTCGCCAAGTTCCTCCGCGAGATCTGGCCCCGCCACGCCCCCCGCCCCCGCGTCTACGTCGACCCCCGCACCGCCGCCTGGAACCCCGACCCCAACGCCCCCAACGCCGGCTACTACGTCTCGATGCACGCCAAAGCCGTCGTCATCGACGCTGAGCACACCATCCTCGGCAGCGCCAACTTCACCGACCGCGGCACCGACCGCAACATCGAAGCCGGCGTCCTCCTCCGAAGCCCCGAATTCGCCCGCACCCTGCTCGCCCAGTGGGAAGCCCTCATCGCCGCCGGCCTCCTCCACCGCGTCGACCATCACTCCCCCTGAAGCACCCGACCACTCACCTCCCGCGCGAGCACGAGTCGAGAGCAAACACAGTCACGATCTCGAGATCCAGGGACACTGTGGGCCTGAGTCTTGGGGCTCTCGGACAGAGACCTCTTGGGGAGTCTTCTACTCGACACATCGCGCGGTGAACACGGCCTGGGTGCGCCCGCTTTGCAGCATGAGCGTGCCGCCCGGGAGGAGTGCGAACACCGTAGAGGAGAGGTTGGCGATCGTGTCGTCAAACATCGCGTCGCGATCGATGAGCCTGACCTCGAGCATTTGATTGGGACGCACGAAGAGGCTGTCAAGGCTCTTCGAGAGATCGTACGTCGAACGTTGGGGGATCGTGCCCGCGAACTTGCGGTCGACCCGGATGCTAGTGGCGACCTCCGGAGGGGAGCCATCTGCGTCCCAAGGGGCGCCGTCGGCCTTGGACGGCGCGATTGTGATCGCGACTTGAGAGATTTGCCAGAGCGCGCATGGTGCATCAATGCCCTTAACGCGTGCACGGGGCTCGATCTTGCGGATCCCCCCGCGTGTAGGCTGCCGCGCCGGGTCGTCCACGGTCGCGGACACGATACAAGTCGCGAGGAGCTTTTCGTGACGTTCACGGTCGAGCGTATTGAGCCGGCGTGTCGTACACTGATTATCTGGCGAGTTCAAGCAGCGATCGGCCCGGGCGCGGATCGACCCTCGGGATGACTCGTACGATTTTTGGGCCCGTTCGAACTGGCGGCGCTTCTTCGGATCGGTACACTTTCCCCCGCCGAGCACCTCCACGACCTGCTGCTCAGCGCGGCGGAATTCCTCGTGCTCCTTCGCTAGTCTACTGAGCACCTCTCGCTGCTCAAAGAGGTCCAGGAAGGTCGCCCTGCGCGGCTGGTTCGCGGTGACCTGATAGGGCTTGACGACGATCTTAGTCGTCACCGTGCGGTCCTGGCTCACTCCTCTCTTAAACACGGAGGCGCGTTCAATGAGCTTGTCCACGTTGAGCACGTCGTCGACCGAGCTCCACCCCTTGGTGCTGCCGCCTTTCTGGAGTACGAAGTAGCGGGCTTGGTGTCTCTCGAGGTAATCGCGCGTCTGCTTGGAGACTTCGGCGCGACCACCGAGGCCGAGAATTGTCAGACCGCCTCCAACGGTCACCTGCTTCAGCTCCTCCGTCGAGGCTTGTTCAACGGCGATGACGCCGATAAACAACCCCCCTTGCTCGGTAGCGGCGATGAACCCGTCGCCGCAACGTCGGTAGAAACGCGAGGGGCTCCGGCGGAGGAGCTCGCGGGTGTCAGCCGCAAGGCGGTACTCACCGAGAGACTTCGCGGGCGCGTCCATCTCAATACGAACCACCAAAAACGCGGATCTATTGGTGGTGACCGCCCGCTCGATTTTATCAAAGCCCAGGGTTGCTCCGAAGGCCTTGAGGCCCAGGCTCACGGCGGCCGAGAGTCCGAGTTGTTCGACGAGCTCGCTCACGCTGACCGCGTAGAAGATCCCCTCGTTGGAGGAGAGTTCTTTCCCATTCTCAGCCCTCGAAGGGCTCGATGCGAGGCATCGGCCTCGAGTCTCCCCTGATAGGGAGTCGAAGCCGAGGCCGAGGGCCGTCTCGGGGGGCGCAGGGTGTTTGGAACTCTGGCCTGTAGTTACGCTCTGGCAGCCGAGAGCCAGTGCGTTGAGAAGGACCAGGTTCACGAGCGCGGCGAGCTGGGTTCGCATGGTGTGCGCGATGTTAACCACTTCACCTCATCGGCTGAAGCCGTTACGCTCCTGGTACAAATGCGCGGCCTCACGTTGTCTGCGACCCTTCTCCTGTCATGCGCGCCCCGCGCCGATCGGCCGACGCCGGGAGAGCCCGCTCTCGTCGAGGAGCAGGCGGTGTTTCCCTACGAGATCGACGACGGTCCGCCCCAGCGGCCCCGGCCGCGCGACAAGACCAAGGTAGACCCGAGGGGCGAACCTGGAGCCCGTTCGCCCTCGCCCGGCTGGGTACTGCCGCCTACGACGCCCGTGACGCCTGCGACGCCTTCGGGACAATGCTGCCGAGTGTGCCGTAGCGGCAAGGCATGCGGGAATTCATGCATCGCCGCTGAGCGAGCGTGCCAGAAGCCACGAGGTTGTGCCTGTGATGGTTAGCTCGTCCGTGTCGCGGGAGAGGCCGCCATGGTGCCTTGAAGAGGACGCCGACCCTGCCGCCTGCGAGCGCTTTGAGGGCGTCGGCAGCGACTCGCCGCCTCGCGCGCCCCAGCACCACGCCACGGCCCCGCTCGCCGCCCAAAAAACCGCACAGAAGGCCCCCGCAACGGCATCCTCGACCCCGATCGCCACATCTGCCCCACCGGATCGATCTCCCAGGTCCCTACCTTCCCGATATGGTGGATCCACTATGACCGTAGAAGATCGAGCAAGATCGAGCGAGATCACGCCCTCTCGGATACCCTCACGGTAGCCGATGCCGACCACCGACAATTCCCTCGTCGAGCTCGAGAACCTCCTCGGACCGCACCTCGTCGGCGTCGCGCTTGGGGTCGGCGCACCGCCGCTGCTCGCGAACCGCTTCCGGCTCGAGGGGATCCGCGGCAGGGGAGCGCGCGGCTTGGTCGTGAAGGCGCACGACCTCCGCCTCGCTCGCAGCGTCGCGCTCAAGCTCTATCCTTACCCGGAGCAGACCTTGATCGCCGAAGCCCAGGCCGAGGCGAGGACCCTCGCTCAGCTCCGACACGACAACATCGTCGCGGCCTACGACGTCGACTTCACGGAGCTCGATCTCGCCGGTCGACCGCTCCCCTGCCTCTTTCTCGTCATGGAGTACGTCGACGGACCCCATGTGCGGGCCTGGATCGCCAACGAGAGCCCGCACGCGGGCGCGATCATCGACGCCTTCCTGGCGGCGGGTGAGGGCCTCGCAGCCGCCCACGAGCGCGGGATCCTCCACCGCGACGTCAAGCCGGCGAACATCGTCCTCGATCCCAAGAACAAGGCCGCGCGGATCGTCGACTTCGGGCTCGCACGCGAGCTCACGCGCGACGGAGACGCCCAGCGGACGACCCAGTACGGCCTGACCAAGGGGACCCTCGCCTACATGGCCCCGGAGGCGAGGCGTGGCCGCACCGAAGTCCGCAGCGATCTATTTTCGTTCGCGGTCTCGCTCTGGGAGTGCCTCACGGGCGAGCTCCCCTTCGATCCGGATGCCGGCGAGTGGAGGCTCGCCAACCAGCCCGACTTCGCCGGCGCGAACAAGCTCCCACCAGCGCTCGCGCCGGCGCTTCGGCGGGCCTTGAGCTACGACCCCGACCAACGCCAGGGATCGCTGCGAGAGCTCCTCGACGAGCTCCGCGCGCGCCACCAGACGCGCCCCAGAAGGAGCCCCCTCCCTCTCTACCTCGGGGCCGGCGCCACGGCGACCGCGTTCGCCGGGCTGGCGTACGCCTTCTCTGGCGAGGGCGCGGAAGAGCATCCACGTGAGGCCCCCGCGCAGATCCGCGACGACGCGATCGAGCCCGCCGAAGTCGCTCCCGAGCCCCTACACGCGCCTCTCCCTGCACCTGCGCCGCCCGCCCCCCGTTGCGACGGCGAGCGCTTCACTGGCCGCTGGCGCCTCACCTCACAGGTCCTCTGGGCCGACGACAGCTACTGGATCGGCGTCGAAGGCTTCTACCGCCTCGACCTCTCCGTGGACGCAACCTGCGCGCTCTCGGCGACGCTTACGCGCGTCGGCGACTCCGGCAACCGCCGCTACGCCCGGCCCCTGGTCGCTGACAGCGCCATGGAGGTCACGCGCGCCGCGGACGGTGGACTCTGGCTCGCGGGCGAGTTCAGGCTCTGGGGCGACAGCAGCCCCAAGCGGCACGTGTTCACCGTCACCCCCCGCGGCGACGAGCTCGTCGGCGACTGGATCTTCTTCGAGACCTCCGATCGTCCGTCGATGACCGGGATCGTCCGGGCCGCGCGCGGCGCCACCGTCGGCCCCGTCGACGCCGAGCTCGCGCACAGCCCGTGCCCGTCGCAGTGCCGGATCCTCTGCATGGGAGCGCGCGCGCAGGCGCGCTGCGTCTCGGAGATCTGCGCCACCGGCGGCCAGCTCGGCGCCGACGGCTGTAGTGCGCCCGATCTCGACGCTCCTCCGCCGATCGGCGCGCAGGATCTCCTGGCCGCGATCTACAGCGGCGCAGCAGAGAGCGAGGTGGCCAGCGACAAGTGCCGCGAGCACGCGCGCCACCTCGCAGGCCCATGGCGGGTCTGGCAGGGCGGCGCCGCCCAAGACCTCGACCTCGTCGTCGACGGTTGCGAGCTCAGCGGCCAGATCCGCGCCCGCGACGGCTCGATCGCCTACCCAGCGACCGGCGCCGTCAACAGCAAAGGGCAATGGTTCCTCCGCCCCTCGCCGGAGGTCCAAGCGCCGATCTGGGCGCTCACTGGCCGAGATCCGGCGATCGGCGCCGCCGGCAGCTACCCCCGCGCCCCACTCGTCGCTCACAGAGCGCGATAGCGCGCTCTCCACAATTTCTGCGACCATCTGAGCCGATTGAGAAACCGCCGAGCACTTCAGCCTCAGGAGCCGCCACCATGCAACCACAGAGCAACGCCGCCATCGATCCCTTGATCCAAGACAACTGGCCCAAGCTGAAGCGCTTCTTCCGCGCCAAGGTCCCCGAGCCCGACTGCTACGAGCTCGTCCAGGACACCCTCATGGAGTTCGTCAAGAAGCACCGCGAGAAGGTGCTCGACAACCCCCGCGCCTACCTCTGGGGGATCGCGCGGTTTAAGGTGCTCAAGTACATCGGCGGCAAGCGGAGCGCGACCGCCGAGTTCGACTCGAAGATCCACAGCGTCATGGGCCCCCAGACCACCCTGAGCGTCCGTTTCGATCGCCGCGACAAGCTGATGAACGCCCTCCGTTCGCTGACTGCGGAGCAACAGATCGCCTTCGAGCTCCACTACGGTGAGGGCATGACCAACGAAGAGGTCGCCCAAACGATGGAGCTCTCGCCGGCCACGGCCAAGCGGCGGATCAAGGAGGCGCGCGAGCGGCTCCAGATCCTGCTCGCCAACTCCTCCCATCTCGAGATCGCCGACGCCTACCGCTCCGGCTAACCGAAAAAAAGCAGCGACCGCCCCCGCCGCGTGCGCGTATGCTCGGGCCCCATGGCGCCCCCAGTCTCTCCCGGCGAGCTTGAGGACCTGCTCGGGCCACGGCTCTTCGCGGCGAAGACAGGCTTCGGCGCGCCGGTGCTCCTCGAGAACCGCTACGAGCTAGAGCACTTGAGGGGGCGAGGAGCGCGGGGGCTGGTCGTTCGGGCGCGCGACGTACGCTTAGATCGGCCGGTCGCGCTGAAGCTCTACCCGAGCTTCGAGCCGGCGCTGATCGATGAAGTCCAGCGGGAGGCGAGGATCCTCGCGCGGCTGGAGCACCCGAATATCGTCGCAGTACACGACATGGGCTGCGCGGAGCTAGACCTCGGGCAGCGCCGCGCCCCCTGCCTCTTCTTGGTGATGAATTACATCGATGGACCGCATATCCGGTCGTGGGTCGCGACAAATCGCCCATCGGTGGGGGAGATCGTGGACGCGTACCTAGCGGCGGGCGAGGGCCTCGCGGCCGCCCACGAGCGCGGGATCCTCCACCGCGACGTGAAGCCGGCGAACATCGTGATCGACCGGGAGACCGCGCGCATGGTCGACTTCGGGCTCGCGCGGGAGCTGCCACGGGCAGGCGAAGCGCAGGCGCGCGCGACCGAGTATGGGGTCACGAACGGGACGCTCGCGTACATGGCGCCGGAGGCCCGCAGAGGCCACGCGAACGCGCGGAGCGACGTATTCGCCTTCTCGGTCGCGCTCTGGGAGAGCCTGACGGAGGCCTTGCCCTTCGACCCTGAGGCGGGCACGTGGCTGCTCGCCAACCAAGCGGACTTCGACCGCGCCGGCGCCCTCCCGCGAGGGATCGCCAAGGTGCTGCGCCGCGGCATGAGCTTCTCGGCGAGCGAGCGACCGTCCCTGCGCGAAGTGCTCGGCGAGCTGGGTGAGGAGCGAGCGGGGCTGGCGCCCTCGAAGTTGCTCGGATTTGTGAAGGGGCTCGGGAGCCGGATCGAGGGCCTGCTCGGGCGCCCGTCTCGCGGCGTCACGGCGCGCTGGACGGCGCGCGCTCGCGAAGTGATGGCCGAGGCCGAGGCTGAGGTCGCGGCCAGGCGCGAAGCCGCACATAAGCCGAAATCGGGGCCCCGCGGGACCGATTCCCAGGAGGAATAGACGGCGCCTGCGCTGGTATAGCCGCCGATGAGCCGCCGGGGCGCCCGCACAGCCGAGGAGCCGACGCCCCTCACGGAGCGCCGGCGAGGGGGCTCGCGCGAGGCGAGCCCCAGGTTTAGCGTTTTTTCACGCCGCCCGGGTGGGCCGGATTGTTGGGGTTCTGCTGGTTCGCGCGGTTATCGCGATCCTGCTTGTGCTCCGAATTGTTCGGGTTCTTGACGTCCGAACGCTGATCGTTCGGGGTGCGTTTCTGGTCAGTGGCCATCGTGTCTTCCTGCCGTTTTCCGACGCCGCTCCATACGGCGTCGTAGCCAAGTGCCGAAGGAGCACCCAAGCGGCTCACGGCCGATCCGATTCCCAACGCCACCAGCACAACCTCCGCGGCCACATCCGCGGCCGCGTCGACTGGGGCCGCACCCTCGTCCTCCGCCAACAAGCCTTTGCCCCCCCCCGTCGTCACCACCACGCTCCGCCGCACCTTTGACACCCCCTAGCGGTGGGTGGATCCGAGCGATGAGCCACACTCGATCCGGCCGCAGAGCGTAAACGCGCCGAGGCGCCCGCTGCTGTCGTCGACGAGTGGAACGCCGCGATTGCCGAGTACAACACCGCCAACCTTCACGCATAATCTGTCCCGAAGGTAATTTTTAAAACCTACCCCAAAAGACATGCACCGCCGCGCTCCCCGCCTCGCGATCGCGAGCTCCTGCTCTGCGCCCTCGTGCGCGCGAAGCTCGTCGCACCCCGGCGCGCTCACGCCCTCGATGACGAAGGGGCGCGGCCTGCCGCCGTCTGCCACCCGAGGTGGACGGCGGATCGTCGCGCGCCCGTGCTCGTCGCCGGCCTCGTCGCTACCCCGAGGAGGACGGCTATCGTCGCGCTCGCGTGCTCGATGTCGCTCAGGGGGCCGCGATCGCCCCGAAAGTACCACCCCCGCCAGAACGCCCGAGTTCGTGGGATTGCAGCCGATCAGCGGGCTGGGGGGCGTTCTGGCGGGGGATGTGAGGAATCCTAGCTTTGAACCTCTTAGGCGCGATTGTCTGCCGCCCGAGGTCGAGCGGCTGCCGCCTCAGCCGGCAATCGTTGCGCTACCGCCTGCCACTGGACAGCGATAGTTTGGCGAGGAAGGACGCACCACATGCCGACCTCGTTTCTCCTTGACCAACTCGATCGGGAGGTCAATCGTTACGCTGTTGACCGACTCAAATTGGCGCTTACGGACTTTCGATGGCTATCGGGAGGTTATCATAATGGAGGCAGCCAATTTCAGTTCAAGATTACCGCTAGGAACGAAGGACCACTTGGGCTGACTCTTGTGAAGCTTCGTATCTCATCTGCTGACCCGGTCAGAATCGGGCTGGCGCTTGATGAGGGGGGTACTGTGGCGGGGGAGGTGGTGTTCACTCTGCGAACGCTGGGGGCACACGCGAACGACCATCACTGGCTCTGGGGACGTCTCTCGGCCCCTCTCTCGGACAATCACTTCTCCCTCTGCTCATGTGCCATTGAATCGTGGTCGTCTTCGCTCGATTCTCTCCTCCACGGAGAGGGCATGCCGGCCCTTCATCGATTCGAAGTCTAGCAACCATTCTGATCGCGGTAGGGACGGCCCTTCGCCTCTCGGCTCGGGCCGCCCCCCGCACAGATCCGAGCGTGCGCAGGACTCGGGGAAATCTGCTCGAGGCGCTCCCCGGCCGGATCCGCGGGGCGGCGCTCTGGCTCCGTGCAGGACGCGGGCGATGTCGTCGGCGGTATCGACGACCTCGAGGACGCGCATGCGGCCGCCGCACTTGCGGCAGACGGTGACGTCGATGGCGAACACGCGGGCGAGGAGTTTGGCCCAACCGAGGCGGCGCGGCCCTGGCGAGGATGGGGTGTCGTCGCCCGGATTGAGATTGGCGGAGTCCGCGAGGCCGAGCGCGAGCTGCTGCCCGGGCATCGGGGCCGCGGATGGACCGAGCGGCACGCGTGGAGCTCGGCGGGCACGCGGCGAAGAAGGCGGAGGCCGCCGAGGGCAGGCGGATCCGCGAGCTCGAGCGTAGCACCGCTTCGGGCGCTCATCCTCGAAGCGCTAGACGAGGCCGTAACGGCCGGCGCGAGGCAGTGGCTGGCGTGTGCCTTGGCGCGATTACGACTGTGCGGGCTCGCTGGCGCTCTCTTGCAGCCATTTGGGCTTCCACGGTGGAACCGCTCTTGACCAGTCGGTCGGAAACACTCCCCCCTCGAACATCGCTCGATGTGGTCGTGCAAGAGGGCGCGGCGCTTACGCCGTGTGCAGCCTCGAGCCCGAGGAGGGCCCGACGCTGGTGCGAGCCGTCGCCGCCGAGCACGGCTTCGTCGTCGATCTCGCGCAGACCTGGGCCCCCGAGCTCGAGGCCACCGACGGCTTTTACCTCGCCCGCCTGCGCGCCGCCCCGACCGTCTGAGCCCGACGCCGCTTCATGGCGGAATCTCGCCGCGCCTGCGCCTCGCTGGCGATCACCCGCGGGCCCCCCGCGCGAACCTGATGCATGCGCGCGAGTGCGCGTGCCTGTACACTCGCCGACCATGTCGCGCCGGCTCGCAGCGATCGCCCTCCTGTTCACCACCTGCACCGGTACCACCGATGCGAACAAGCCAGCGACCCCGGCGACCCCGGCGACCCCGGCCCCACCGGCAACACCGGTCTCACCGGCCTCGCCGAGCGACCCCGGCCAGTTGCACAGCCCCGCGCCGACCGGGCCGATCGTCCCGTGGTTCTGCGTCTGCTACTCGCGCATCACCGCCGAGGGCGGCGCTCCACTGACCGCCTGTCGCTCGACCCTCGACGAGTGCCACGGCCTCGAGAAGGCCGTCGCCGCCGGCAAGAAGGGGATGGTCGCGCGCTCCTTGACGCATCGCTGCACGGAGCTGCGAGCCGCCCACCCCGGCGACGTCCACGGCGGGCGTGAGGTCTGGCAGCCCTCGAAGAAGCCCGGCTCGTGGCTCAGCCTCAGCGCCTGCCATTTGCCCGGCGAGGGCGAGCTCGTGCAAGCCGGGACCGGACCCAACCCCATGGGCGACGAGGTCATCGGTGGCCTGCGCATCGGCCTGCCCGCGGCCGAGGTGATCAAGCTGCTCGGTGAGCCCGGCAAGCGCGGCAGGATCGAGGAGGAGGGCGCCACCGGCGAGTGGGTGCAGTCCTGGGACTACAAGGATCAGGGCGTCTCGATCAGCATGTCCGCCGACACCAGGAAGGGCCCGCAGACCCTCCATTCCCTCAGGATCGCCGCCCCGTCCGCGTTCAAGACCAGCAAAGATATCGGCATCGGCTCGACCCGCAAGGCCGTGCTCGCCGCCTACGGCAAGCTGCGCGACCCCGAGGACCCGTCGGGCGACGCGGCCGAGATCTTCATCGCCGGCTCGATCTACGGCGGCGTATTTTTCACCTTCAAGGCCGACAAAGTCCTCGAGATCTTCGTCGGCGCCGGCGCCGAGTGAGGCGCGCCGCCATGACCGAACTGCTCCCCTCGAGAGGCTCGGCGACGTCGAGGCACAGGCCGGCAAGCTCACGTGCGTTCGCGACCTCTTCACCGAGCCCGACCTCGTCGCCCAGCCCGCCCTCTTCGCCGAGCCCGAGCCCGAGCCCGGCATCCTCCTCTTCGCCCCCCTCGCGAGTCTCGGCGACACCGAGATGAAGTCCGGCAAGCTCGCCCGCGCCAGCGAGCTCTTCGCGCGCTGCCTCGAAATCCGGGACAAGTTGGCAGAGGCCCCACCTCACTCCGCCCAGGCACAGCTGGACCTCTACATCTCCTTGAACAAGCTCGGCGACGTCGAGGTGCAGGCAGGCAACATCGCGCGCGCCCGCCAGCTCTTCACCCGTTCTCTCAAGGTCGCGGAGGCGTTGGCGAAGGCCGACCACGGTCGAAGTGGCGGCGCTCGGCTGGCTCACGCGTGCCGTTAAGATCCTCGCGGCCTGCCACGCTCAGGACCCGACCAACGCCCTCGTCGCCTGTGACTTCGCGTGCGCCCTTCCCGTCGAGCAGGGGCATCACCAAAAAAAGCACCGCCTCCCCGCCCGGCGCCGCCGGCTCCTCACCGTGATCGAAGATCGTCGCGACATGCGGATGATCGATCTGCGCGCCGATCACCGCCTCTTGAAAAAACCTGCACCGCTGCTCGGGCGAGCGCCCGTGCTCGGGGTGCATCGCCTTCAGCGCGACGCGGCGGCGTAGGCGGAGATCGAGCGCCTGATAAATATCTGCCATACCACCGGAGGCGATCAGCGCATCGAGACGAAAACGCCAGCGCGCGCCCGTGCTAGCATCCGCCCGCCAAACCCGCGCTCCGCACCCTTGGAGATCCCATGAGTGTGAGACGCAGAACCTGGCGGGGGCCTGATGGATCCCCGCGCGAAGCCTTCATGATCGACGTCCAGATCCAGCTCCCCACCGGCGAAGTCCGGCGTGTCCGCGAGGTCGCGCCGGTCCAGGGCCGGAGGGCTGCTGAGCGCTACGAGCAGCAGATCCGCGCGCGGCTGCTTCTTGGGACAGACGAGGACGCTCGAGAGAGCGAGGTCCACCACGACAGCCACCCTACCCCCACGATCTCGCCGACGCCCCAGCCCACGCTGACTCCGGCGGCGACGATCCCCACCGCACCCCGCGGCGCCCCTCGGAGCACCCGACGCGCCACGGCTACGGCCACGCCGACCCCCTCGGCCTCGCCGATGCTCACGCCAACGCTCGCGGAATTCGCCCCGCGCTTCCTCGAGCACCACCGCGCCAAGGGCAACAAGCCTGGCGAGCTCCGGGCCAAGGATCAGATCCTCACCGATCACCTGATCCCGGCCTTCGGCGCGCTCCCCCTCGATCGGATCACGGCCCGCTTGATCGACGCCTACAAGGTCGACAAGCAGCGCCCGACCGCGGACACGCCTCGGCTCCAACCGAAGCGGATCCGCCACGATCGCCCGCGCAAGACCACCCGTGGCCGAGCCGGCCTCGCCCCGCACACCGTCAACAACCATCTCACGATCCTCCGATCGCTCCTCCACCTGGCGGCGCGGTGGGAGATGATCGTCCGGGTGCCGGCCTTCGAGATGGTCCGCGAGGACGTCCATGATCCGGAGTTTCTCTCCTTCGACGAGGCGCGGCGCATGGTCACCGCGGCCGAGCCGGGGTGGAGGATCTTCTTCATCACGGCGATCGGCACGGGCCTGCGGATCAGCGAGCTGCGAGCGCTGCGCTGGCAGGACATCGATCTCGAGCGCGCCCGGATCCGGGTCGCGCGCACGCTCACGCGCACCGGCTTCGACGTACCGAAGTCGAGGCGCCCGCGGACGGTCAAGCTCGGGGGCGACGTCGTCGCCGCGCTGCAGCAGCACCCGCGGCACCCCGCGAGCGAGCTTGTGCTCGCCCGCGAGGACGGCGAGCCGCTGACGATGGCGCAGATCCGGGGGGCGGTCGAGCGCACGGCGAAGGCCGCGAGCATCGGCCGCCCGATCCGCCCGGGCCTGCTGCGGCACACCTTCGCCTCCCACTGCGTCATGCGAGGGATCCCCCTCGCGGTCGTCCGCGAGTGGCTCGGCCACGCCGAGTCCCGCATGACGGAGCGCTACGCCCACCTCGCCCCCGAGGTGCGCTCGAGCTTCGTCGACCGGCTCGCCGGCCCCCCGATCGGGGAGCCCGCGACAGGTTCCCGGGGCAACGGCCAAGGCGACCAGCCCGAGAGCCGGGGCAACATAGGGGCAACGGCTAGGCCCCAAAACGGAAAAACGCTGCCTAGGGGGTCCTAGACAGCGTTTTAAGGGTGGGCGCGACAGGTGTCGAATCGGTTATCCAGGTTACAAATTTTTCAAACAATGTCCGAGCCAAGCACAGTAACCTACCATAATCGCTCATGATTTCCGAACCTGCTGCGCCTCACTCTGTACCTCTTGGGACCCATGGGTGACCACAATGCGCGATCCGCGGTAACACCACAGGTAACACCGCAGGTAACACCACGTGGGCGCGACAGTTTCTCAAAATGTGGCACGGATCATGCCTCACCGCTCCCCCAAAGGCGCGATCACGCCTGCCATGTAGACTAGCGCGGCGAAAAGGCGGAAAGGAGCTAGCAAATTACCCATGACGCTCCCGGAAGCGCGTCCCCACATCCCTCCTAGGGGCGTCCTGGCTGATGGCCTGTCATGGCAACGGCGACAGCAGCCGCGGCGCGACTGCCGACGGAGACATCGACGAGGGCTTGGCAGGATCGAGGGCGGGGTTGAGTTGGAGAAGAGGGGTACGCGCGATGGGCGGCGAGGGCGACGACGGCGACCTGGCGGCGGCTCCCTCGAAGCACCCGGCGCGGCCTCCTGCTAGACGCCGAAGTGGCGAACTCGCCAGGTCACCTAGGGGCCCGCCAGTGCTCGTCGGCGCTCGCCGGGCGCTCGCGTAAGGCTTCGGAACCAAGACCCGCCGCGCTCACCTCCCTCGCTGAGGGGGCGGTCACCAGATGCCTCACTCGCCGGGCGTGCGCGGGGGGATCGGCGGCTTCGGCCGGACGCCGGCTGGGGGCGGGGTCACGATGATCCCGTCGCTCCCGTCGCTCGCCGGCTTGCTCGGCGCGGACTTGGGCGCAGGCGATGAGGCCGAGGCCAAGGAGGAGGCCTCGACGAAGGCCAGGCCACGGTATCCGGTGCGCCAGGTTCAGGATCGACGTACGGAGTGAGCGTCCACGGACACACGCGCGTCGATCCTCGATCGCTGCGCCGCCGAAGGAGACCCGCGCTGCGTCACCTGCAAGGCGGGTGATCTCGAGGCCTGTGTCCGCGCGGCGGAGGGTCGCAGCGATCAAGTATGGCGAGGGTTGATCATCGACACCTGCGAGCGCGGCGGATCGACCGCGTGCCTCGAACTCGCGCGTGCGCAGCGCCACGGACTACACGGCCTGAACGAGAACGAGACGGCCAGCCTCGTCCTCCTCCAGCGCGCGTGCGAGCTGTCGCCAGGCGAGGGGTGTTCGAGCTTGATGGCCGAGAGCGTCCTCTCCGGTCAGCCCTTTCTCCCGGCAACAACCCGCGTCTTCCTCGACGAACGCTGCCAGGAAGGGAACGCGGGCGCCTGCCGGAGCCTCGGGGTGATGCTTGACGGTGGCCATAGCGGGGCGGTCGACGCAGCCGCCGCATATGCGGCCTTCCGTCGCGCCTGTGAGCTCGGGTCTGAGGGGGGGTGCGTGCACAAGGCCACGTCCCAACTCCTCGGGATCGGCGCCGAGAAGGACGAGGTGAGCGCTCGCGCCGTCCTCCAGGGCCTCTGTAGCGAGGGGACGCAGTCGGCGTGCGAGGCCCTCAAGGGCATCTACATCCCAACGTCAGAGTTTATCCTCACTACCCCGGGCCCCGACCGGGAGACCTTGGGCCGGATCGGCAGGATGCTGCGGACCCTCGGCGAGCCCGTCATCAGGGTCCAGGTGCGGCTATGCGTCGATGTCGACGGTTCGGCGAGGATCGACCTCGGTAAGGGAACCGGCATCGCCGAGGCCGACGCGGCGCTCATCGAGGCGCTCCTCGCGCTCCCATACGTCCACCCGACGCGCGGCGGGACGCCAGTTCACAGCTGCCTGAAATACAAACTCAATTTCCGAATGCAGTGAGCGGGCGAGGTCCTACACTTACTCCGACATGACCGGCTACGCCCCCCAGAATACCTCCTGCGGCCCGCCGAGCTGCCAGATCCGAACAGGTCATGACCGATGACCGCGAGGGACAAAGACCCCGACCCCATCGAGCACCTCCGCGCCCGTCTCGGCGGATCAGGCTCACACGCCAGCGCCGGCCAATTCACCATCGACAGCGACAGCGCCCGCGAGAAGCTCCGCGAGCACCGCCGCCCCCTTCGTCCTCTCCCGCGACCTCCAGAGCACAGCCTCGGAGCTACGACTCGTCGACGAGCTCCACCTCCGCCGCCCTCGCCGACGTGCAGCCGCAGATCACCGCCGACGAGCAGATCGCCTTCCACAACCCGAGCACGACGGGCACGGTGGTCAGCGTCAGGGCATCGACCAGATCCGCCGACAAGGCTTGGCGGATCAGCGCGCCGCCGTCGATGTAGACGTCGAGGCCGCCGGCCGCCGCCTTGGCCGCCGCCACCATCGCCCCGATGTCGCCCGAGACCGCCTGCACCGGCGCCGAGACCGCGGGCAGCGGCCGGTGGGTGGCCACAAAACAGGGCCGGTCGCCGAAGGGCCACGGGCCGGGAAAACCCGCCACCACGTCAAAGGTGCGCCGCCCCATCAGGAGGGCGCCAACCCCATCGCTCCGCGGCGCGTGTCCCGTCCGCCGTCGCCCGCCATGACAGCGTCAAACGCGCCAACTCAGGACGCGCGGCGGCGCTGGCCGAGGCGGGGGGCTCCAGTGCGCGGCAGGAGGACGCTGAAGGTGCTGCCCTCGCCGACCGCGGAGTCGACCCGGAGCTCGCCACCCTGGGCGTCGACGAGGCTTCGGCTCGTGGCGAGCCCGAGGCCCAGCCCCCCGGAGTGGCGTGCGCGGCTGCGATCGGCGCGGAAGAACGGGTTGAAGATGAAGGGCAGGTCCTCGCTGGCGATGCCAACGCCGCGATCGACGACCGCCAGGCGCAGCACCTCGGCGTCGGCGGTCGCCAGCAGGGTGATCGACGCCTGCGGGTCGCTGTAGCGGTGGGCGTTCTCGAGGAGGTTGTCGAATACACGGAGCAGCGGCTCGACCTCGACCTCGACCTCGACGCCGGGGCCGACCGCGGCGGCGTCGATCTCGAGCGCGCGCTCCGGGTGGACGAGGGTGAAGCGGCCGGCGATCCGCTCGACGAGCGCGCCGCCCGAGATGGGGATCCGCGGCACCCCTGGCGCGTCACTATCGCTCCCCCGCCGGGCCTCGGCCTCGCAGCGTGCGGCCTCGAGGACGCGGCTGACGAGGCGATCGAGCTCGCCGATGTCAGTGTCGAGCTCGGGGAGGAGATCGCGGGCGTCCTCGCCGTCGGCGAGCATATCGCTGACCACGCGCATGCGCGCCAGCGGCGTGCGGAACTCATGGGAGACGCTGACCAAGAGCTCGCGCTGCGAGCGGAGCGCGAGGCTCAGGCGCTCGGCCATGAGGTTGAAGGCGTGGCCGAGCTCGGCCGTCGCCGGATCGTCGCGCAGCCCGCCGGGGTCGACGCGCGCGTCGAGGTCCCCCTCGCCGAGGCGTCGCGCCGCCGCTTCGACCGCGAGCAGCGGCGACGCGAGGCGCCGAGCCGCGCGGAGCGAGACGAAGACGATCGCCACGGAGATCAGGAACCAGCCGAAGAGAACGTCGCGGATCTGGCGACCGACGAGCTCGAGCGGCGGCGCCGTGACCTGACGCGCGACGTGCTCCCCGGCGTCGTTGTAGAGGTCCTGATAGCCGCCGAAGATCCCGAAGTCGTACTCCGGGAGCGGCAGCGGCGGCGTCACGTTCGAGGCCAAGAGGTCGCCGCTCGGCGTGTAGAGGGTGATCCGGGCGTCGAGGGCCTTGTTGAGGCGCACGAGCCGGGCTTGGAGCTCCTCCGGCGAGTCCTCGACGTCGAGGGCGATGCCGACGGAGAGACGCAGCGCGTGGTAGGGCGTGCTCTGCGGGTCGAAGACGTGTCGGCCGACGGTCAGCGCCAGCGCGCCGACGACGAAGAGGGTCAACGGCACAACCATGAGGCGGAAGATCAGGCGTCGCATCGCGGGGTCCCTTCGCCGTCGACCGCGGGGCCGCCCGCGAGGACGTAGCCGTGGCCGCGGACGGTCTTGATCAAGCGGGCGCTGAGGGGCCGCTCGGTGTCGCCGAGCTTCTTGCGCAGGCGCGAGATGTGGACGTCGATCGACCGGTCGAAGGCCGCCTCCGCGCCGGCCTCTCCGTGGAGCAGATCGAGGAGCGCGGTCCGGCTGACCACCGCCCCCGAGCGCGAGGCGAGGGCGTGGAGGATCTGGAACTCGTGGCTCGTCAGCTCGAGCGGGGCGCCGTCGACGGCGGCGGCCATCCGCACCGGCCACAGCTCGAGCTTGATGTTCGACACGGTCAGCGCATAGCTCCGGCGATCGGGCCCGGCGAGGCCGCGGCGCCGGCGCACGAGCGCCCGCATCCGCGCCACGAGCTCGCGCGACGAGAAGGGCTTCGTCAGGTAGTCGTCGGCGCCGAGCTCGAGGCCTCGGACCCGCTCGTCCTCGGCGCCTCGGGCCGTGACCATGATGATCGGCACGTCGCTGTACCTGCGGAGCTCGGAGCACAGGGTGAGCCCGTCCTTGCCCGGGAGCATGAGGTCGAGCAGGACCACGTCGTAGGCGTGCCTGCGGGCCTCTGCGAGGGCCTCGATCCCGTCGCTGACGTGGGTCACGAGGATCTCGCGGCCGCTGAGGTAACGGCTCGTCAAGCGGGCGAGCCGGAGGTCGTCTTCGACGAGCAGCGCCTCGATCAGCGGGAGATCGGGGGCCTCCGCGGCGGTCTGCGAGGTGGTGGCCATGACCGTGATTGTAGGGGAGCTGCGGCGGCGCGCCGAAGCACGCAGCGATGAAACAAAAGTTAACGCGCGCGGCGAGGCCGGCCGCCGCGGCGAAACATTGGTTCACGGAGGCCGCCGGCCGGCGAGGGCACACTCGCCGACATGGATCAGCGTCTCCTCCGCTCTCGCCCGCAGACCGCCGTCGCGGCGCCGGCTCTGCTCGGCCTCCTCTACCTCCAACCGGCGCTCGGCTGCAGCCCCACGGGCGATGACCCTCGGGAGGCGACCTACACCTGGCATCGAGACGTCGCGCCGGTGATCGCCGAAGCCTGCGCCGACTGCCATACCGAGGGGAACATCGCCCCCTTCCCGCTGACCAGCTACGCCGAGGTCAGCACCGTCGCGGCGATCCTGGCCCCGTCGATCGAGTCGCGGTCGATGCCCCCGTGGCCGCCCGCCGACGGCTGCAACGAGTACCAGCACGCCCGCTCGCTCACCGAGGAGCAGCGCGCGTTGCTCCTGACCTGGCTCGACGAGGGCGCCCCCGAGGGCGACGCCGCGGAGGCCTCGCCGCTCCTGGGCCGGCGCCCGAGTGGGTTCCGGACGTCATCGCGGCGATGCCCGAACCCTATGTCCCGGCGATCGAGCCCGACGACTATCGCTGCTTCCTCCTCGACGCCGGCGACCTCGCAAACCTCGACGACACACGCTACGTCACCGGCTTCGAGGTCTTCCCTGGCGATCGCGCGGTCGTCCACCACGTGATCGCCTACCTCGTCGCTGCCGAGCAGGTCGCCGCCTTCGAGGCGCTCGACGCAGGCGACCCCGGCCCCGGCTACACCTGCTTCGGCGGACCAAACGGCATGGAGGGCTCCGGCTCCGGCGCCGGCTGGCTGGGCTCGTGGGTCCCCGGGAGCACCCCCTGGGCCGCGCCCGAGGGCTCCGGGATCGCGATCGATCCCGGCGCCCGCTTGGTCGTGCAGATGCACTACAACACCTCGAGCAGCGCCCCTGTCGCCGATCGCACGAGCGTCGGTCTGCGCCTCGAGGACACCGTGGAGCGCCCGGGCATGATGGTTCCGCTGACCGACATCGGCTGGGTGAGCGGGAGCTCGCCGATGACGATCCCCGCGGGCGATCCGGCCGTCGTCCACAGCACGACGATCGAGCGCGACGGACCCCTGCTTAGCTTCCTCCTCGGCAGGCTCGGCGTCGGCGACTCCGAGGTCGTCGAGATCAGCACCGCCGGCCTCCACCTCCACACCCTCGGGCGCAAGGCGCGGCTCGCTGTCCGTCACGCCGACGCCAGCGAGTCTTGCCTCCTCCAGATCGACGACTACGACTTCGCCTGGCAAGGCGGCTACGCCCTGCGCGAGGCGGTCCGCCTGGGTCCCGACGACGCCCTCGAGCTGTCGTGCGAGTGGGACAACAGCGCCGAGAACCAGCCGATCGTCGACGGCGCGGTCCGCGAGCCTCAAGACGTCACCTGGGGCGAGGGCACCTTCGACGAGATGTGCCTCGGCGTCGTCTATGTGAGCCGCGGATGAGCGGGCGCCTGACCCCTCGGAGCGCGCCCCTGCTCGTTGCGACGCTCCTCCTCGGTCCGGGCGCGTGCGACGACGACGAGGCGCCGCCCCTCGACCCCACGCGTCCGCTGGTCGACGTCGCCCTGTGGGCGCCGACGGAGCCGGAGGGTGACCCGCTCCACCATCATCGTCCGCCGACCGTCGACTGCCCCGCGGCCGCGTGGGGGCCCGAGTTCGGCGCCCTGGAGATCGCCACCGGCGTCTGCAACTACCTCGCCCTCAGCCAACCGAGCCTGCGGGCGATCGGCGCCGGGGAGCTCGTCATCGTCGATCTCTGGCACGCCGAGCTCGACGCCGTCGCTCCGGCGCTCGGGCACTTCGCGCTGCTCATCGACGACGACGTGGTCGCGGAGCTCGAGGTCGAGATCCCCGCGGAGCCGGCCGTCCATCGCGTCGCCTGGGCCGCCCCGCGGCCGATCTCCGCGGGCGCGACGATCGGCCTGCATCTCCACAACCACGGCTTCAACACGTGGACGATCGTCGACTTCCGAGTCGAGCCCGACACGTGAGGACCGGCGACCATTGCATCGACCCCGGAGGCTCAGCGTGACAAAGAAGAACACGAGCACGATCGCGAAGAAGCGCCTCACCGTCCTCGCCGGCGTCGCGCTGGTGTTCACTGCCCTCGCAGTGCTCGCCCTCCCCGGGATCCTGCGGCGCCTCGGGCTGCACCCGGAGTTTGAGGGCCAACGCTACCTCCTGCCCGCAGGCAAGGCGCTGATCATCTGCACGAACCACGACCGACTCGGCGAAGGCGGCGATGAGACCGGTGTGATGGCATCCGAGCTCACGGCGCCCTATTACGAGCTGAAGGAGGGCCGCGTGGCGGTCGACGTCGCCAGCATCCAGGGCGGCTCCATCCCCTCTGATCCTCAGTCCTTCGGGCGGCTGATCAGGACGCGCTACGATGAGCGCTACCTCGAAGACCCCGCGCTGCGGCAGAAGGTCGAGAATTCGCTGCGCGTCGACGACGTCGACTTCACGGCGTACGACATCATCTTCCTCGCGGGGGGGTGGGGCGCCGCCTACGACCTCGGTCAGTCCGCGGTTCTGGGGCAGAAGATCAGCGAGGCCTGGGCGGCGGGCAAGGTGATCGGCGGCATCTGTCACGGACCGCTCGGGTTGTTACAGGCCAAGGACGCGGGCGGCGAGCCGCTGGTCAAGGGACGCAGCCTGACCGCCGTCACCGACAAGCAGGTCGAAGAGCTCGGCATCTCGATCACCCCGATGCACCCTGAGCGCGAGCTGCGCGCCGTAAGCGCGGAGTTCGAGAGCGCGACCGCGTTTCGTGACTTCTTCGCTCACCACGTCGTGGTCGACGGCCGGCTGATCACCGGGCAGAACCAGAACGCGGGCGCCGAGGTGGCCAACCTGATGATGAAGGCCGCGGGAGGGACCCGCCGATGAACGCCGTCCTCGGAGCCCCTCGGGTGGAGGTCGCGCTGCGGTGGCTTGCGGCGGCCGTCGGCGTCCTCCTCCTGCTGATGGGCCTCGGCTTTCTGGTCATGCCCGAGCTCCTCGCCGCGGGCATACTCGCGGCCGAGCCCGCTCGCGCGGTGGGCATCAACTCGTTGCGGGGCGACTTCGGCGGGCTCTTCCTGGGGATGGGTCTCTTCACGCTAGCGGGCACCCTGACCCACCACCGGAGGCTGCTTTCGGTCCCCATCGCCTTCCTCGCCCTGATCGTGATGGGCAGGTTGACCAGCATGATCGTCGACGATCTGCCGGTCGTCACAGCCGGCGCTCTGGCGGGCGAGGTGCTCTTCGTCTTGGTGCTGAGCCTGTCCATGCGCTCTTCATCGGTCCGCGGGGTCGCGGATCGTCGATCCGTCAGCGCGGCGACGCTCCGGCTGCGCGTCGCCCTGGCGCTCGGGGTCGTCGCCGTCATCGTGGTCGGGGCATTCCAGGTGCAGCGGCAGATCGGGCTGCGCCTGCTCGCCGCGGCGGCGAGCTCTCAGCTGGCGGTCGACGGACTGGAAGCGCTCCCCGACGGACTCCACGTCGGGCTCGCGGGGACGGGCGCCCCTCTGCCGGAGCAACGACGCCATGGTGGGTGCTCCTTCGTGCTGGCGGGAGAGCACCTCTTCATCGTGGACTCCGGGCCGGGGAGCACCAAGGCCCTCGAGCTGATGCGGCTTCCCCTCGCCGACATCCGGGCCGTGCTGCTCACCCACCTGCACTCGGATCACATGGGGGGGCTCGGCGAGTTGATGCTGAAGGCGTGGACCCGAGGCGCCCGAACGGAGCCCTTGAACGTGGTCGGTCCGGAGGGGGTCGAGCAGGTCGTCGCGGGGTTCAACCTGGCCTACAGCATCGACACAGGCTTCCGCGTCGCTCATCACCCGCCCACCATCGCGGCGCCGGAGGGGGCTGGTGGCGTCGCCGAGGCCGTCAAGTCGTTCGACGCCGACGGCGCCGCGGTGATCTTCCAGGCGCCAGACCTGAAGGTGACGGCGTTTCTCGTCGACCACCGCCCTGTCAAGCCCGCGTTCGGGTATCGCTTTGACTACAAAGGCCGCTCGGTGGTCATCAGCGGGGACACCCTGCCGAGCGAATCCCTTCGTCGTCAGACGCAGGGCGCCGACATCCTGCTGCACGAGGCGTTACAGCCGGAGATGCTGCAGATCATCCACGACGCCGGCCTCAGAGGCGGGCAGCCAAACGCGGCCCAGCTATCCTCTGACATCCTCACCTATCACACGTTCCCCGAGGAGGTGGCCCGCATCGCACGCGACGCGAACGTGCGGCACGTGGTATTTCACCACTTCCTCCCCCAGGTCCCGATGCGAATCTTCCACTCGGCCTTCCTTGGAGGCACGAGGGACATCTTCCCGGGGCCCGTTACCATGGGGGTTGAGGGCATGGTGTTCAGCCTGCCGCCAGGGACGTCGGATATTCAGATGGGGTGGCTCCTGTGACGTCGCGGCCCTGGGTCCTCGTGCCTCGCGGGCTCGCGGAGCTCCGGCCGCAGACCGCTTGGCGCGACCGCCGAGCTCGTCAGACGTGTGTGGCCAGCCACTCACGAACCTCGGCGAGCTGCTCGCTGGATTTGTCGCCGTCGGCTTCGTAGGCGGCGGCCGCGAGCTCGGCGAGCGAGCGCGCACGAGGGCGGTCGCGGCCGGCCTCGGGCGCTGCGGCCCACAGCGCGCGCGCGAGCGCGAAGCGAGTCTTGGCGAACTCGATGGGGTCGCCTTCATGGGCGGTGCGAAGGGTCAAGGCGCGCTCGAGGTGGGGGATCGCGGCGGCGGGCGTATCGAGGCTCGTCAGCGCCTCACCGAGGCCGGTCAGCGCGTTGGCGACGTTGGGGTGATCGGGGCCCAGCGCCTTCGCTTTGATGGCCAAGGCCCGCTCGTAGTACGCCCGCGTTTTCTCGGCGTTTCCCTGCGACTCCGCCACTTCGGCCAGGTTGGTGAGCAAGGCGGCGACATTGGGGTGGTCGGGGCCCAGCGCCTTCTCCATGATGGCCAAGGCGTGCTCGAAGTACGCCCGCGCTTGCTCGTACTCGCCCTCCGAGTACACCACGACTCCCAGGTTGTTGAGCGACATGGCGACGTCGGGGTGGTCGGGGCCCAGCGCCTTCTCCTCGATGGCCAAGGCCCGCTCGTAGTACGCCTGCGCTTGCTCGTACTTCCCCGCCACCTTCGCCACGTTGCCCAGATTGTTGAGCGAGCTGGCGACGTTGGGGTGGTCGGGGCCCAGCGCCTTCTCCCAAATGGCCAAGACCCGCTCGAAGTACGCCCGTGCTTGCTCGTACTTGCCCTCTGTGGCCGCCACGACTCCCAGGTTGTTGAGCGACATGGCGACGTCGGGGTGGTCGGGGCCCAGCGCCTTCTCCTCGGTGGCCAAGGCCCGCTCGTGGTACCCTCGCGATTGCTCGTACTTCCCCTCCGAGTACGCTACGGTGCCCAGATTGTTGAGATATCCAGCGCTCGCCTCCGACGTCCCCGCCGCGCGTGCCAGCGGCTCCGCGATCTTCGCCCAGCTGCGCCCCGCTTCGTGTCGAGCCTGCCGGTAGCCGACCACGTGGACCAGCTGCGCCGCCGCGTCCGCGGCTTCGGCCCGGATCCCGAGCGCTAGCGCCGACGCGAGCGCCCGCTCGAGCAGCGCCTCAGCCTCGACGTAGCGACCCATCTTGTCCTCGAGGTTGCCCGCGAGCAGCCACGCGCGCGCGTGCAGGGGCTCGTAGTCGACCGCCTCCGCCTCGTCGATCACCGTCGTCGCGCGCGCGAGACCACGCTTGTACTCGCCGGCCCGCCGCAGCGCTGCGGCTTCGATCAATTGCTGGTCCCAGGCCGCCACCCGCCGCGCGAGCTCGGGATCGTCCGGTGGCGCGAGCTCGGCCTGCAGCGCCTGCTCGTCGCTGCAGCGGTCGAGGCTCGGCAGCCCGACCACCGCCTCGACGGCCTTGCGGACCACTTCCTCGTTCGCCTCGCTCAAGACGCCGACCGTCACCGCGACATGCTGCAGCCGCTCGTCGAGGCAGCGCATGCGCAGATCCAGCAGCTCGCCCGACTGCTCGCCGCGCTGGTGGGCCTCGCAGGCCTCGCCGCGGACCGCGACCCACTGCGTCGTGTACTCGTCGAGTCGCTGTTCGACGCGCACGGCCGTGTCCGCGGCGTAGCTCAGGCCCGTACCCTCGATCGCGCTGCGGACCTCGGACCTGCGCGTGTCGTCCCAGACCCCAGCGAGCCGGGCCTCGAAGCCCTTGCACACCTGCGCCTGCTGCTGCGTCGCCCAGACCACGCTGGCTGCCCCGCCGGCGAGCAAGCCGGTGATCAGCAATGCCGCGCCCCAGCGACGCCGACGAAGCGCCGGGTCGTCGGCCAGCGCGTCGAGCAGCGCGGCCATGTCGGGCCAGCGGCGCTCGGGCTCGGGCGCGAGCCCACGCAGCACGACCGCGCGCAGCCAGGCGGGCACCGTGGCCCCGCGCGGCGCCGGGTCGATCCGGCCCGCTGCCACCGCGTCGCGCTGCTCGATCATCGACGCGGCCGAGAACGGCAGCTGGCCATGGAGCGCCTCGTAGAGGGCCGCGCAGAACCCGAACTGATCGCTGCGCGCGTCGGCGTGGCCCTCGTATTGCTCGGGCGCCATGTACACGGGCGTACCCATCACCGCGCCCGTCTGCGTCATCCGAATTGCCAGCGCCGACGTCGAGCTGCCGATCTCGTCGCGCTGGATCGGCGCGTCGTCGGGCCGGGCCAAGCCGAAGTCCATCACGCGGACGCGGCCATCGCTACCGAGCATCACGTTGTCAGGCTTAAAGTCGCGGTGCACGAGGCCGGCAGCGTGCGCAGCCGCGAGCCCGCGGCCGGCCTCGACGAACTTGCTCAGCACCTCGCGCCAGGGCCTCGGCTGCTGCATCCACGCGCCGAGCGTGCCGCCCTCGACGAACTCCATCGCCACGAAGAGCTGATCGTCGTGGACGTCGACGTCGAACACCACGACGACGTTGGGGTGAGCGAGCTTGGCCAGCGCCTGGGCCTCGCGTTCGAGCCGCTTGCGGGCGAGGTCGGTCTCCGTACCTTTCGGGGTCTTGATCAGCTTGAGGGCGACCTTGCGATCGAGCTTGGGATCATAGGCGGCGACCACGACCCCCATCGCGCCGGCGCCGAGCGTGCGGATCACCAGATAGCGGCCGAGTCGAGCGCCGGGCTCGACGACGCGGCGCGTCACCATCGGGCTCACGCCCGATCCGAGCGTGGCCGCGTCGCCGAGGATCCCATCACCGAAGAGCAGGGTGTCGGCCGTTACCGTGTCGCGCCCGGAGGGGGACTCTGCCACGTACACGATCACCTCCGCCGGTATGTCAAGCGGTAGTGGATGGGGGTCTTCAGGCGATCGCCCCCGACGTGGATCGTCACGGTGAGGCGGCCGCCGTCTTCGCTGAGGACGAAGGTGTTGCGGGTGCTCCCGCGCTCGCCCTGGATGGTCTCGATCAGCGTCGACGGATCCTTGAGGCGATGGGTGATCTGGGCCGTGCCACCGTCGCGTTCGACCGTGACAGCGGGTCCATCAAGGACCGCCTGGACGGCCTGTCCGAGGCGCGTGATCGAGGTCGTGCCGCCAGCGTAGGCGATCGTGATCCGCGGGATCGCGGGGTCACGCCCGAGAGCCTGCGCCGGGCGAGACTGCGAGAGAGCGGATCGAGCTCGGCGAGGGCGGCCTCTATCGCTTCGAGGGCGGCCTGCCGCTGGCTCTCCCCCCCGACGTAGGCGTAGTCGCCGATGAAGCGCTCGATCGGCGCGATCTCTGGGGCCTTGGGTACCCCGTCCGCCCGCGGCGGGGCGGGCTTCGTTGACGTCTCTGACTTCGTCGACCTCGTCGGCTTCACCGGCTTCGTCGAAGTGGCCGAGGCCGGCGCGAGCGTCGGGTCGGCGGGAGGATCGCCCGCGACATCGGACGCGCCCGTCGACGCGTCGGCCGACGCGTCCTCCCGAGCGACCGCGGCGTCGGCCCCCTCGGCCGCCTCTTCGGGTGCGATCGACGTGTCAGGATCCGGGGCCGGCTTCGGGGGATGTGCAACGTCCCCCGGCGCGACCTCTGGGCCCGAGGCAGGCGTCGTCGCGGCATCCGGCTCCGGAGCGCGCGTCGCCGCGTCCCCGTGGCACGCCGCGAGCGCGAGCCCTGTGACCAGGCCGAGCAGAGCCGGCGCCGCGACGGCGGTCTGCGGGCGGGAGCGGAGGAGACGCTGATCCATGTCGGCGAGTGTGAACTCGCCGGCCGGCGGCCTCCGTGAACCAATGTTTCGCCGCGGCGGCCGGCCTCGCCGCGTGTGTTAACTTTTATTTCGTCGCTGCGCGCTTCGGCGCGCCGCCGCAGCTCCCGCTTCACCGCCCGGCGCCGCTGGCTGCTCGGGCGAGCGGCCGTGTTCGGTGTGCATCGCCTTCCGCGCGACCCGGGCCGCGCAGACGGAGCGGGTCGACGGAGGCGGCGCAACCTGGCGGCCGCGGCGGCGACAACGGGCTGCTCACGCGAGCGCCCCCTCGCTCACCAACACATCCCCTGCCCCTGTACTCGGCCCCTGGGGCCTGATTCTCGCGTTAGACCTGCGCCTATGTCCTCGACTGAGACAGCGTATGATCGTCACCGGGCATGGGAGCGCTCTCCAACGACTCCATCATCGGCGCGACGCTCATGGACGGCGACGGTGCGGCCCCTGAGGTGGAGGGCGCCGCCCCCCCGGTCCGTGGCCATGCGATCGGTCGGTACCTGCTCATCTCTCAGCTCGGCGCTGGGGCGATGGGGATCGTCTACGCCGCCTACGACCCCGAGCTCGATCGAAAGGTCGCGCTCAAGCTGCTCAAGCACCACGGCGGCGACGTCGCTGCGTCTCGCAAGCGGCTCCAGCGCGAGGCGCAGGCGCTAGGGAGGCTCAACCACCTGAACGTCGTCTCCGTCCACGACGTCGGCGTCCACAAGGACCGCCTCTTCGTGGCGATGGAGTATGTCGCGGGGCAGACGCTCGGGTCGTGGATGGCGGCGGCCCAGGCGCTGCCTACCGCCACCGGGCGGCGCCCGAGCGCGGAGCCTGAGCGGGTCCTCCGGGCGAGGCCGTGGCGTGAGGTCCTGGACGTCTTTATGCAAGCCGGGCGCGGCCTCGCGGCGGCCCACGACGCGGGCCTCGTCCACCGCGACTTCAAACCCGAGAACGTGATGCTGAGCGCGGACGGGCGGGTGCGTGTCATGGACTTCGGCCTCGCCCGCGGCGACGTGGGCGAGGTGACCGCCGGCGGCGCGGCGGGCGAGGTGACGACGCCTGGTGCTCCCGTGCTCAGCGGCCTGACGCAGGTCGGGGCGATCATCGGCACGCCGGCGTACATGTCTCTCGAGCAATTCGAGGCCCGAGACGTCGACGCCCGCAGCGATCAGTTCAGCTTCTGCGTCGCCCTCTACGAGGCGCTCTATGGCGAGCGCCCCTTCGCCGGCGACACCATCGCCGCGCTCACCGAGGCGCTCCGCACCGAGGCGATCCGCGAGGCGCCGCGCGGCACCGTCGTCCCCAGCTGGGTGCGAGCGGTCGTCCTGCGCGGCCTCGCCCACGAGCCCGAGGCCCGCTTCGGATCGATGGAGGCGCTGCTCGACGCGCTCGCGGCCGACCCGGCGGCGCGGCGACGCCGACTCCTGCTCGGAGCGGGGCTCGCCTTGGCCATGGTTCTCAGCGCCTGGGGATCGTGACCCTCGTGATCCGGATCGGTCAGAGCGAGTCGGTGATCGCCGAGCAGGCCGGCGAGATCGACGAGAAGAACGCCGCGCTGCGCGAGCAGCTCGCCGCCCAGACCCGGCTCTTGAGCGTCCAACGCGGCCTGCGGGCGAAAGCGCTCATCCCAGAGAACCGGGAGGCGGAGGCGCTCCTCCTCGGCATCCAGGCGGTCGGCGCCTACGCCCACTCGTGGACCGACGTCCCCCGAGAGGCGCTCGAGGGCCTGGAGCAGGTCCTCGCCCACGATACGGTCATCATCACCGACGAGCGCGTCCTCGAGGGCCACTCGGACTATCTCACGGGGATCGCCTACGCGCCGGACGGCGAGCGCATCGTGACCGCGGGCTACGACGGGACCGCCAGGATCTGGGACGTCAACGCCGGCGCGCCGGTGGCCGTGCTCACCGGCAGCGAGGCGAAGCTCGTCGCGGTCGCCTTCTCACCCGACGGCGCGCGCGTGGCCGCCGCCGGTGCAGATCGCGTCGCCCGGATCTGGGACGCCGCGACCGGCGAGGCGATCGCTCGCTGCGAGGGTCACACGGCGACGATCGTCCAGCTCGCGTTCTCGCCAGACGGTCGGCGGCTCGCGACCGCGGGCCTCGATCGCGCCGCGAGGATCTGCGACGCCGCCACCGGAGCGCCCCTCGTCGCGCTCGAGGGCCACCGCGCGGACGGGATCATCGACGTCGCCTTCGCCCCCGACGGCGCGCGGGTCGCGACCGCGGGCCGCGACGCCACCGCCCGGATCTGGGACCCGACGACGGGGGCGTTGCTGGCGACGCTCGTCGGCCACGGCGGCCCGATCAACGCGCTCGAGTTCTCGCCAGACGGCGCCCGCCTCGCGACCGCGAGCGAAGATCACGACGCGCGGACCTGGGATGTCGCCACGGGCGCGCTCGTCGCGGTCCTCGAGGGGGATGGCCAGCGCTTGATCGACCTCCGCTACGCGCCGGGGGGCGCGCGCCTGGTGACGAACGGCTGGAGTCGCAGCGCCCGCGTCTTCGATCCCGAGAGCGGCGCGCTCGTCCGCGAGCTCCAGGAGGTCATGGCGCCGGCATCTCGGCCCTCGCCTACTCGCCCGACGGCGAGCAGCTCGTGACGAGCAGCTACGACGGTTCGGTCGTGGTCTGGGATCTCGAGAGCGGCGCGCAGGTCGAGCGCTTGGTCGGGCACCAAGCGGACGTCTGGGGGATCGCGTTCTCGCCGGATGGCCGCCAGGTCGCTACCGCTGGCGTCGACACGACGGCGCGCGTCTGGGAGCTCTTCTACCCGAGGTTCGCGGTGCGCGAAGGCCCCGAGCGCGACGTCCGGGCCGCGGACTTCTCCCCCGACGGCGCGCACCTCGTGACCGTCGACCACAGCCGCCAGGCGCGCCTTTGGCAGACGGAGGGCGTTCGACTCGTGGCCGCCCTGGGTGACGCTGACGGGGCCACCTTCGCCCCCGACGGACAGCATGTCGCCACCCTCAGCGACGGCGAGATTCACCTCTGGGATCCTCTCACAGGCGCCCCGCGAGCGACCCTGCCGGCTCCGGGCGCGCGCATGCTCTCCTACTCGCCGGATAGGGCCTTCCTCCACGCCGCGAGCGGCTCGTCCGGCGCGATGATCGAGGTCGAGTCCGGCGAGCGCGTGGAGTCCCCAGGGTTCGCCGACACCCAGTGGTGCTTCGCGCAGGGGGGGCGACGCTTCGCGAGCGTCGGGGAGGATCACGTCGTCCGGATCTGGGACCCGCGCACGGGAGCGCTGCTCGCCGCGCTCGATAAACTAGGCGCAGCAGAGCCGCGATACGTGAGGTGCTCGCCGGACGGCGACCGGATCGCGACGACCTCCAGCCAGGAGGAAGGCGTGCGCATCTGGGACGCCGAGACCTCTACGCTCGTCGCGACCTGCAACAAGGGCCTAGGCGTCATACGAGGGCTCGCCTTCTCGCCGGACAGCGCTCGCCTGATGGCGACACACGACAGCCTGGGCGCCTATGTTTGGGAGCCTGACACCTGCCGCCTCCTCGGCCGCTACGAGCCTGACGATCAGAACCCGAGGACAGGGAACGGGCTCTTCTCGCCCGACGAGGCCCGCATCGCCCTCATCAGCGATCGCGTCGTCCGGATCCTGCACGGCGAGACCTACGAGCTCCTGCAGGATCTCGACGGTCACGACGACACCGTCCGTCGGCTCTGGTTCTCCGCCGACGGCGCGCGGCTGACGACGTTGAGCGGGGAACGCTCCGCGAATGGGACGTCGAGCGCGGCGAGCTCATGAGCCGGGAGCGGATCGGCCTCGTCCGGGGCGACGGGTCCATCGCTTGGCCCGGGCACCAGAGCGAGCTGACCCGGAGCGGCTGCGAGCGCCTGCGCATGCACGGCCGGGTCTACGAGGAGGCCCGCGCGATCTGTGCTCCGCGAGCCGGGGCCGGAACAGTCGCCTCCTGGCGGCGATGATGCCAGGGGCCGCTGATCCCCGCGATGTGGAGCGCTTTGAGGGTGGCGAGGGGCGTAGATCAGCGCCCCCTCCTCGCGCAACGCCCTCAGCGGCGCCTCAGGTCGCTGCGGTCACGCGACGGCGCAGCGACAGCAGCAGCCCCGCCACCCAGGGCGCGGCCCACAGGGCCGCCCACAGGGCGGCCCACGGCGCTTGCCCGTTCAGCGCCGCGAACATGCCCTGCACCCCCCAGTGCGGCGCGAAGGGCGTCAGCAGCCACGCCCAGCCGCCCAGGTCCATGAAGCCGACCACCGGCGCGCTGACCAGCACGAGCATCAGCCCCTTCATCGCGGCCATCGCCGCCAATTGATTCGACGCGGCCGCCCCGATCACCAGCCCGAAGAGCCGACCAGGCGATCAAACTCGGGGCGGTGATGCCGGCGAGATCGGGAACGCGCTGAAAGTGGGCCCAGGCGGTCTCTGGGGCACGCCGTCGGCGTCTCGGCCTGCATCGTCTGCACCTCCACCCTCGAGCTCGGCATCGCTTGCTCGCCGGTCGACCTTGGGCGGTGATCCAGGTCCAGTACGGCGATCGTCACGTCATCGTGCAAGCCGCCCTCCGCGACGGCGGCCTGCGCAGCGCGAGCGGCCGTCTGGTCATCGGGCCCAAGACCGAGCGCCGTGCGCGAGGGCCAGCGCGAGGAGCTGGTGGACGAGCACCGGCCAGGCGCGGTCGGTGAGCTCGACCGCCTCGACCCAGCGGGCGCGGGCGAGCTCGACGAGGGCGATGGCCTGCAGCACGCCCTCGTCGGTCTCGCAGAAGAAGGTCGTGTTGGCGACCTGGCCGGCGCGCCGGCCGGTTCGGCCCATGCGGCCGGATCAACGCGACCCTGCGCTACGCGCTCGAGGCGATCAGCCCCGGCTGGAAGATCATCCCCGACAACTTCATGCTCAAGATCCGCGGCGAGGTCGACCTCGCCCGCTTCCGCCTCGCCAAGGAGCAGCTAGAGGACCCCGAATTCTGGGCCAACGACGCGATCTGGCAGGCTATCGCCGCCTCGCTGCCCAACTACCGCCTCAGCAAGTTCCAGCCGCTGATGCCCCCGTGGATCGAGCGCGAGGTCGTCGCCGACTACCTGCTCGACGTCGGCGGCGCGCTACGATGGATGACCTGCGCCCCCACGCCCGGCCTCCAGCGCGTGCCCCGAGGCGCCCAGCGAGCCCCCGCGGACGAGATCGCCGCCGCCGCCGCCGCCCCCCCGCCCGCCGAGGACACCCCGCCGCGGCTGCCCACGCTGCCTGTTCGCTGGATCGACAGCGACACCCAGCCCGCGACGCCTGCGACAAGCTCCGCCAGGAGGACGCCGTCGCCCTCGACGTCGAGACCACCCTCTACACCCGCCGCCTCTGCCTCGTACAGCTCGGCACCCGCGAAGAGATCTTCATCATCGACGCCTTCCAGATCACCGAGTTCGATCCGCTCGCCGAGCTCCTCGGCGATCCCCATGTCGTCAAGATCATCCACAACGCCACCTTCGAGAAGAGGCGTGCTGGCGCCCCACGGCATCACCATCACCAACATCGCCGACACCCTCGAGCTCTCACACGCGCAAGCATGGCCGCCAGATCAAGGACGGCCACAAGCTCGGCGTGGTCTGCGAGCGCGAGCTAGGCATCGAGCTCGACAAGACCGAACAGACCAGCGACTGGTCGCTCCGCCCGCTGACCAAGCGCCAACTCGCCTACGCCGCCCTCGACGTCGAAGTGCTGCCGCCCCTGTGGGACCGCCTCCAGACGCAAAGCCGACTGTTCTAACCCCCGATCGAGCTACTACGCCTATCGCCTATCGACCACGCTCGAGCGCTTGCCTCTCCGCGGCCTTAATTTTTCCCCGCGATCGAAGCGCGCTAAACCGCCCCCTCTGATGCCCAAGATCTCGCACGAAGCGATCGTCCAGCTCGTCCGCGAATCCCCCTCGTTGGTCCTCGATCTTCTCTGGCCCGAGAGACAGGCGGGCGTGACCTCGGTTCGGGTCACGCAGACGGAGTTCGTCGACACCGTGCTCGCCGAGTACCGCGCGGACGCCTTCTTCTTGACCGGCGAAGAGTCCGCCCCGGAGGGAGCCCTCGTCATCGAGATCCAGCTCGCGCCCAACCCCTTAAAGCCTACGCGTTGGCCGATCCTCGTCGCTGGCCCTTTTGCTCGCTACCGCTGCCCCGTCGATCTACTCATCCTCACCATCGATCGCGACGTCGCCGCCTGGGCGCGCCGCCCGATCCTCGTCGGCCGCCTGCCCGGAGCCACGACGATCACCCCCGCGGTGATCGGACCCGACCAGATCCCCGTGATCACCGACCTCGACCAGGCCCGCGAAAACCCAGCGCTCGCCATCCTCTCCGCGCTCGCGCACGCCGAGGATCCGAGGCCGTCGACGTCGCCACCGCCGCGATCATCGCCGCCGTCGAGGTCGACAGCGACGCGGCCGCCATGTACGCTGACGCCATCTTCGCGCGCCCAGGCGAGCTCGCCCGCACCACCCTGGAGAAGCTCATGCAGACCGGACGTTACGACTACCAGAGCGACTTCGCCCGCCAATACTTCGCCGCAGGCCGCGCCGAAGGCGAAGCCAAGGGCGAAGCTAAGGCCATCCTGCAGATCCTCGAGCTCCAAGGCCTCGCCGTCCCGGAGGACGCACGTCAACGGATCCTCACCTGCACGGACCCAGAGCAGCTCGACACCTGGCTCCGCCGTACCCTCCGCGCCCAGACCCTCGCCGAGCTCTTCGCCGACTGACCGCCTCTACGGCAACCACCCTGGGGGCGCTATGTGTTCAGCCGGCCGATCCGCGAGCTGGGGATGGCGGCTGGCCGAGGTGGACATCAAGGTGCGGCGGCGGGTCGCTCGAGGGGGCGCTACCTGTGGCGGCCTCACCTACGCGCGCCTTCGCGGCGAAGTCGAGCAGGTCGGCGGCCCCACGCGCGAGCGTGAGTTGCTGCGCGTGCAGGTAGCCCGCCGTCGTTTGGAGACGGCTGTGCCGCGCGACCGCCTGCACGAGGTAGATGCTCGCGCCGAGCCGGGACAGGCGCGTCAGTGCGGTGTGCCGCAGCAGATGCAGGCCGCTCGACGCGAGGCCCGCGCGCCCTGCGCTTGATTGAGCATGTAGGTGATCGAATCCGGCGTGTGCGGCGCTGGACTGTGTTTGGTGTGTTTTGAGCGCCGGTACAGCACCAAGGGCCCGAGCGGCTCGCTCTGCGATGCCGCGCGAGCGCCTCGCGCAGCGCCGACGTCAGCACGATCCCGCCGATCGTGCCCCTTGGGCGTCTGCTTGTGGCCCCGGTAGGTGTTGTTCTGGATGAGCACGCTGCCCTCCTTGAGATCGACATCGTTCCACCTCGAGCGCGCAGACCTCACTAACCCGAAGGCCAGCATCGAGCGCCAGCAAGACGACGATCAGGTGCTCATCGCTGAGCGCTGCGGCGGCGAAGCAGAGCTCGGCGATCTGATCGTCGCCGTAGACAGGCTTCTGTCGCGCACGGCCAGCCCGCAGCTTCTCGACCTCGGGGACCGCATCGATCAGCCGCATCCGCTTGGCGACGCGGAGCATCTTGGCGAGACGACCGAGGATCCCGTTGGTCGTTTCTACGCCCTGCGTCTCACGCAGTTTCGCGCGGAAGGTCATGATCCGATCCTCGTCGATCGCTGCGAGCGGCAGGGCGCCGAGCTGCGGCCGTAGGTGGGTGCGGAAGGTGGTGCCGTAGTTGTAGCGGGTCCCCATTTTCTGCAGCCTCACATGCTCCGGGCTCCGAATCGCTCGCAGTAGAAGCGATCGAGGGTCATCTGCGCCCGGGGCCAGATGGCCTTTTGGACATGTGATGATCGGTGGACCTCGTGGGCCTCCTCGGTCTGCTTGGTCGCTTGACGGCGGCTCGCTCGGCATCCGGAGCGCGCCCCGAGGATCTTCGGCACCTGGCGCTTCGCCCCATGTGCGGGCTTGATCTTCGCTCAGCCCGGCAGGCGCGACCAGGCGCTTGCGGATCTCGGGTGCGTGGTGGGGTGCACGAGCTTGACGTCGACGTGCCAGCGGGTGGGGTCGTTTTTGTAAGGACGAGTGTGGATGTTCATCCTGAGCCGGTCCGGCTGACCGACTGCAATCCCGAAGCCACTCAAGCACGCTTTCGCGAAACCACGCCAGCGAGCACCCGATCTTAAAAGGCGGCGGCACCTGCCCCCGCGCGACCCGCTGGCGCAGCGCACGGCTCGTACACCCGAGCAGCTCCGCGAAGTCTTCCACTCCGCAAGATCGCCCCTTGCACGGCTCTCCTTCGACTTTCATCTCTCCGATCGTGAGCCGGCGCGGCGGTCGCCCCGCAGCACGAGCAGCGGCCCGCCATCCTGACCGGCGCGACGTCGAAGACGACTCGATCCACCTCCAACTCAGTAGCGAGTATGGGGACGTGCTCGCTACCCAAGGGGCGGCGAAGAAGCGTGGGGATGTGCATGGCCCGATGCTCGATCCCGCGCGGCCTTCATGCCAGTCAAAACTCGCCTCAAGAGATGTGTGCGAACGCAGTAGAGACCTGTTGCCAGACAACCGAGATTACAGGCCGGCGCTAGACAGCCACGGGGCCGGTGTCAGCGGGAGAGTTCGCGCTGCGCGCAAGAGGGCAAGCGCGCTGGCGGCCTCTAGGGGACCGGGAGGCGGCTCGCAGGCGGCTCGCAGGTGCCCAGCGCGCGACTGGAGCCCGCGCTTGTGAGTTTTCATAACCATTAGGCGTTGACCCGGCCGGCCGGCCACCGTTTCATAACGTCATGTCCAACATCTTCGTGACCTTCACCTCCGCCGCGGGCCAAGTCCGCCTCCGCATGCCGCGATCTGTGGTCATGGTCGAGATCGCCGACGACGCCGACACCAGCACCGCCGTCCACGTGCAGACCACCATCCGCCGCCCGGCCAGACGAGCGCGCCGTCGAACGCGTCATCATCGCCACCGCGGAGCAAGTGATCGAGCAGCTCATCACCTTCTTCCGGGCTCCGCAGCCGGCGAGGTCGAGCTGATCCGATGGTCTCACGGCTGCCGCGGAGTCAGGCCCTTCGCAGGCGCTACCCGTGGTGTTTGAGGTCCCTGGAGAGCAACCAAGGAGCCCCTCATGACCATCGCCTCGGCCTCTTCCACGCCCAAGGAGCTCCTGCGTCCGCGCGGCCCGACCTACGCGGCCGCACGCTGCTCGACCGCTTCCGCCTCGACGCCCTGCTTTCGCCTTCGGCGGCATGGCAGACATCTACGAGGCCCTCGACCTACGCCTGCGCCGCCGCGTCGCGATCAAGGCGCTGCACCCCGAACACGGCCGCGCCCCGATCAGCGCCGCCGATTTTTTCAGGAGGCCGTGCTCGGCGCCTCAGATCGATCACCCCCACGTCGTTCCGATCTTCGATCACGGCGAAGAGCGCGCGCTCGGCGGTGAGCCGGTGCTCTTCCCTCGTCCTGCCGCTTCTAAGGCGTCACCCTGCGCCAGCGGCCCTTTGAGCCCGCGATGCCGATCGCCGACGCCTTGCGCCTCATGATCCAGCTCCTCGACGGCCTCGCCGAGCTCCACAGTTCGGCGCCGTGCACCGCGACCTCAAGCCTGAAAACTGTCTCATCGTTCAGCGTCATGGCCGCGATCACCTCATCCTGCTTGACCTCGGCCTCGCAAAAATTCACACCGGCCCGCTGCCCTCGCTCGCGCCTCCTCGGCCCCCCGGCGCGATGATCGGCACCCTCGCCTACGTCTCCCCGAGCAAGCGCGCGAACAGCCGATCACCCCCGCCGCCGACATCTACGCCGTCGGCGTGATCTTGTTCGAGCTGCTCACCCGACGTGTACCTTTCCCCGGCACGACCGCCCTCGAGGTGCTCAGCGCCCACGCCAGCGAGCAGGCCCCTTCTGTCACCGAGCGAGCGCCCGATCGTGGATCTCCGACGATCCGAGGCCCTGGTCGCCAGCGCCCTTGACAAAGATCCAGCCCAGCGCCCCGCGAGCGCCGATGCGTTCAGCCGGGCACTCGAGGTCGCGGCGGGGCAGGTAGCGGCCTCCGACGACGGCTATGAGCACGCGAAGGCGAGCTCACCGCCTGGCGCGACTGCGCCGACCATGAGGCCCCCGTGCGCGCGCGCCTTGCTGCGGCGCAGCACGCCGTATGGCGTCCGCTCGTGGAGCTGATCGAGATCGTAACTGACGCCGCCGGCCCGGCGTGATGGCTCGATCCGACCTCGCAGTACTACTAAGGCGGCACGTCGGGCCGGGTATCGCAATCGAGGTGGGTGCGGCCGAGCGAGCGGGTCCGGGGGCGCTCAGCGGCAGGGGTCGCCACGAGCTGGCCGCCGCCGTCGGCGGGCATGCCGCCGATGAGGCGGCCGCGTAGGGCTGCATTGATCGCGTCGATGCGCACGTTGGCGGCGCGACCCTCGGGGTAGAGGCGTCTGCGACCGGTTTGGTGGGGCCGAAGCCGACGGGGACGAGGCGCTCGCAGGCGACGCCGCGGACGACCAGCCAGCGGGTGACGGCGAGGGCGCGGGCCTCGCTGAGCGCCTGGTCGGAGGCGTGGCCCTCGATGCGGACCAGGCTGACCGACTCCCTTGGCGCCGAGGTAGTCGAGCAGGTGGTAGAGGGCAGGGTCGGCGGCGGGGTTGAGAGCGGCGCCGTCGGCGTCGAAGACGATCGGCGCTGGCAGGACGATCCGCGAGCCGTCGAGCGGGAATTCCGCGGCGAGGGGCGGCCTGGCGGCAGGGGAAGGGTCGGCGGCGGCTGGCGGATCGGCGGCGGATCGGCGGGTGGCGGATGATCGGCGGGCTGCGGCGGGGCGCCGGGCTTGCAGCCGAGGGCGACGAGAAGGGTGAGGGTGAGGGCGAGGGGGCGGCGCACCCAGGGAGGATAGCCGCCTCGGACAGCGAGTGCGCCAGGGTCAGGCGCGGATCTGACTGTCTCGGAGGACATGTAGTGGGTACTTGCTGCGGGATCATCGACGGCTCGCGGGATCGCGCGGGACCGCCTGCGCGGACGCTCCCGAGGTCGCGCACGCGATGGCCGGCAGGGTGCGCTGGCGATCGTGGCCGCGACCGGCGCCCCGTGGATCGGCTTCGACGTCGACGGAGCGATCAGAGATCGGCGCCGTGGAGCCGCATCACGACGATGTGGCCGAGAGCGCTCTGCTTACGCTGTCGCCGACGTGACGGCACCACCCGGGTCGGGGTCATTTCTGCCATTGGCGCCCGGTCAAGAGCGGAGCCGTCGGCGCGGACCGCCGCGGGCTCACGCGGCCAGCAGCGACGCGAAGCGCCCCGCCAGCGCCGCCACCTCGCCCGCCCCCAGCCGACCGAGCTCGCCAGGCACGCCGACCTGCGCCGCCGCCGCGCGCGCCTCCAGCCCCCGCAGCGCCGCCGCGCGCAGCGCCGTCACCTCAGCCGCCCTCCTCACTTAGCTGTCCCAAGAGCCATGTATGCAGATCCCACGCCAGCTCCCCGTGCTGCGCCTCATCCGCGGCGATCCGCGCGAAGATCCGCCGAAGCCCCCGCGCCTCGGCCGTCTGCGCCCGCACCGCCGCCATCAACGCCGCGAAGCACTCGTGCACGCAGCCCCCACCGCGTTGTGGCGCGCCACCCGATCGCCGTCGCCACGCGCGCCTCCGTACGCGCAAGCGCGGCGCCTGCCCCCGTGCCGTTCGGCCAGCCGCGTCATCCACCGCGTATGCAGCCGTTCATCCGCCGCGGCCGCCTCACAGCGCCTCACCAGCTCTAGCGGCGCCCCGCGCTCGGTCAACCACCCCGCCAGCTCCTCGAACGCCGCCACGGAGGGAGGCCTTCAATAAGCCACCGCCGCGAAGTAGCGGCCCAACGGATCCGCGCAGCCCTCGTCCGCTGCCTCCACGTGGTCCAGCGGCCGGCGTCCTCGCAGTAGTACGATCCCGGCCTGTGCAGGTGATCCGCCCCTCTGCGCCGGGCCCGTCGATCTTCGGGCAGCACCAGCTCGCAGCTCGTCACCTCCATCACGCTCCAACCGCGGCGGTCCGCATAGGAGATCCCCGCACGCCGACTCGCAGGTCCATCCTGCCCAACTCGTCTCTGACGGCGGCAGAGGTCGACACTGCCCGGAGGCGAGCTACAGCACGGCTCATCGATGATCCAATACTCTCCTGCGGGGGATCACACTCACCCCAGCAGCCGTAGGCCGCGACCGTCGGCAGGAGCGAGAGCGTCGAGAGCAGCGCCGCATGGACCCGCATTCTCTCATCCTACCCCTGCGCCTCCGCGTACACGAGCACGACCCGCCCGCGCGATCGCCGCCGCCGCCGCCGCCGCCGCCAGCAGACCTTGCGATGCACCGATGCCTCCGCGCACGCTGTGCTCGTGCCCCCCAAGCCCTCACTTGCTACGCGCGCTCCTCCTCCTCGCGGCGTGTAGCACGAGCCCACCGCCCCGCCGCCCACAAAACCATCCGCCCAGCCCGCGCCCCTCGTCGCCGAAGCGCCTGAGCCCGCTCGCGTCGTCGCCAAAGCGCCTGAGCCCCTGCGCCTCAGCGGCACCCTCGAGCATCAGCCCCATGACGCGCGGCGTAAGTCCGTCGAGTCCTACCTCGGCGCATTTTCTTCCTCAACGCAGCCGACGGCGAGCGCCACGTGCTGCGGCCCACGGCCGATCACCCGCGCGAAGAGCTGCTCCCGCTTCGCCGGCCAGCGCGTCGAGATCGCCGCCGAATACACCGAAGGCGAGCTGCCTGATCCCAACGAATCCTACCCGACCGAGCCAGATGGCGCGCCCATGCGCCGAGGCGCCGGCATGCGCGCGCTCGAGATCCGAGCGCCCCCCGACACCGGCCCGCGACTCGCTCGCGCCTCCTCGGCCCCCGGCGTCGATCTCACCGAGCAGCCTCGAACGCCTCGGTGCGGCGCGTCGAGGAGAAGATCGAGGTAGCGCCGCGATCGATCAGAGAGCGTGGAAGGGTCGAGGACGAAGGCACGCGAGAGCCATCGTCTCAGAACGGGACCGTAGACAGTAATGGAGCTCTCTATGGGGAATTGGCGGATGCGGCAGAGGCTCCGCACGCTGCAACCCAGTGCGCTGTGTCGTATGCGTCGCGCGGTCGCGGGCCTCGGTCCAGTAGAGCCCGGGAGCGCGAGGTGGAGCTTTTCGACGCGGCTTCGAGAGCTCGCCGCGGTGGAGACGTCCTGCCCGAATACACCGAGCTCCCCTGATGCTCGCGACTCGCCACTACAGCGATCTGCGCGCTCGCCACCAGGATCGCGCGCCCTCTTTCTCCTCTCTTTCCTCGTCGACGACACGAACAGGGCCGACTCGACCGCGGTGAGCAGGCCCTCGCGGCCCGGCTCGCGGAGGTCCACGAGCAGCCGGGCGCGCCCGCCAGTTGACGACGACGACGCCTTCTTCTGGCGCTTCGCCCGCCTGCTCGCACAAAGGGAAACACGTTCTCGACTGCCGGCCTGGACCTCGCGCTCCGCAAGGAGACGACTGAAGAGCCGGGCAAGAGAGCCCGGCCTGACGGCCTCGACGCGCTCATGCGCCTGTTCGAGCACACAGCCCCGCCAGCGTGCCGCCTGGCCCGCGCTGGGGATCGCTCACCGGGGCCCACGCCTCGAGATTTGGGCCGAAGGGGTGCAGGGGAGATCTCTCCCGGAGAGTCTCCTGGTGAAAAAATTTGAGGGGCGGCGCTGCCCAGGCCGCCGAGTACGACCTCGCCGCCCGGCGAGGGTGATCTCAAGCATCATCGCTGGTTCATCTGCGCGCTGTCCACGTTCGCCTGGCTCACAATCGAGCAATCCACGCTTCGCCCGGCTCACTAGTGCGCCATCCGCGCTCACCGGCGCGCCTCTCCGAGCACGAACTGTCGCTTGGCCAGAACACTGTCACTAGCGGCAACGTGTCCATTTCACAGGACACATTGAATCGCCCGGCGCGAAAGGGATCGTTGCCAAGGGAAGCTGTCCCACTGGAACGTACTGACATGGGGCACAGCGTCATTATCCGCAGCAGCGCCGACCTCTGGGACCTTCTCAGCGCCCTGGGACCCGGCGACAGACACCGCAGGCTGCGGATCGACACAGCGATCAAGCTCTTTGTCCAGCTGGCGACGGCCTACGCGTCTCCTGGAGCGGCGTAGATCAGGTCAGCAAGGCCTCGTCGCGGCGACCGCGAAGGGTGTTCCCAGGCCGCGCCACGCGCTCTCCAAGCGCCTTGGCGGCCGAATCAAGGCTGACACCCTGAACCAGTCACCTCCGCGGCCGCCGGGGTGTCGACCGAGCACGCGCATCTGGTGCGAGACGGAGTTGCTGCCCGACCATCACCTCCTCGTGTTCATCGACGACCCTCACCTCGTCGAGAAACTGCGCGGACGGGCCTCGACTTGCGCGCCGACGCTCCCGCCCACCAACCCCAACCCAGAGCGACTGAACCCCTTGACTGTGCACCCACGCGCCCCGCGCGCGGGAGAGCACTCCACGAGTGGACCGACCGAGCGGCGAAAGCGACACAGGCGCACCCCCTCGTTGGGTCAGGTCACCCGTGAGATCACGCGTTTCTGTGACGCCAGGGCGGGTTTCAGGCTCGCTTATGTCACTATTCAGGGCACGAGGCCGCGCAGACCATGGTCTTTCGTTGTTGGGACAGATTGAAGACGCGCGCTGACCTGCTGAATTCCCGGCCCTGGAGCGCGCTCGAAAAATCGGTTGGCCCTTCTCGCCTTCGGCGTCTACTGATGTCGTGGAGTCTCAACGCCCTCACGGCCCCGGCGCTGCGCTTTGACCAGCCTGCAAGATCGCGAGAGGGAGCTCGCGAACAAGGGGAGGTGGAGGCTGCTCGCCACGGAGCGGGCGCGTACGGTGATCCAACGAGAGCGCGGGCGCTTCCAGATGCTCGCGAGGCCAGGCCCGCGAGGATGAGCGCGCGCTGGAAGAGGCCCAACGAGCTGAACAGGGAGAGACCGCCATAACCTCGATCTGGAGGCGGCGCAGCCCGCGGAAGCGAAGGCCCGCTTCGACGCCCCAGGTGGCGGCCGAGACCAAAAACTCACCGAAACAGCGGCTCGCGCTTAGCCGAGCTCGCCGAGATAAAGACCCGCGAGACCCAAAGTTCGTTGAGGATCCCGCGGACATGAAGACCCGCGAGACCCAGAAGATCGAGGACATAAAGGCCAGAGACCGACAAGATCACGCGCATGCAGGAGCGCTTCGAGCGCAAGATGGAGGCCGAGAACGAACGGCAGGTCGAGGCTAAGGTCCGCTTCCAGGAGTTCATCCGCGAGGCGAGAAGGTCCGCGCCGACCAACGTTCTCCTGAGCGAGCGAACAGGTTGATGCGAGATCGCCTTTGAATCTTGCGCCGCGCAGTGCTTCGAGCCGAGCAGTCCATGTCCGATTTGCCCTCTTCACGGGCGAGTTTTCTCAAATTGTTCAAAGAAAGGGATATGAAGCAACGAATCGCGTAGACATGACGATGACCCAAGAAGAGGCCGCTGAAGCGACGGTCATGGGCGACCATGATCACCGTCAGTGGACAAGATCCGCGCGGCGGGAGCGCTTTGAGCTCGCCTCCAGGTTTCCTCGCAAGAACGCGGCGGAATCCCTGAGCAGTTCATGCTCAGGTTCTAACCGTGGATCCGCGGCAGCCTGCTCGATAACGCCATCTCGGCTTCCTCCGCTGTCGCGGTGGGTGTGGCCAGTGGCTGGGGCACCCATCTTCGGTCAGCCCCACCCATGGCGTGAAGAGCATCGGCCCGGTCCCCGGCCATCGCGCCTTTGGGTCTGCTTGGGGTCATACCGCGCGCCCTGGCGAACGAAACCGTCACGGTCCGAACAGCTCCTCAGCCTCGGCGGCCTGATGTTCAGCGCTGGCGCTGCGGCTTCAGAAACTCCTCGTGCCCTGATCCAAGCCCTCTTCGGATCGATCAGTCCATGCGTGAACTCCACGCGCTCTCTGAAGCGCGAGCTGCGACCCCAAAGTGCCTGCATCAGCCTCCACTGTGAGCGCCTGCGTCTGGCTCCCTGATCGTCCCCCTTGACCTCACCCCCTCCCCCACTTCACCGCCGAGCTCCCCTCGACTTCGACCAAGTTCCTTCCGCCACCTGCTCGCCCTCTCCTGCAACACCTCTACCGGCTCCTCCGAGCTGGAGAGCTCCCCAGCGGCGCTCCGGGCCGCGTCGGCAAAGCCTGGCGTTTCCGCCCGCGCCACCCTGCTCCACCGGATCGCCACCGGCACTGCGCTCCTGCCGTGGCTGCCGCTGATGAGTTGCCAAACCTGCCACTCACTGCGGCAAACCTGGTCTGGAGTGATCCAGTCGTCATCCGCCAGCGCCAGTAGCGGAAAGCTTCCCTTCAACCGTTGCCGCGTCTCTACCGCCGCCGCTTCACTAAACAGCACGCTCCTCGACGCTGGAAACCGAGCTTCTTATCGCCGAATACGATGGCCCGATCCCGCGCCGCGAACTCCACTGGGCTTCACTTCCTCGCCGAAGCTGTTGCCGCGCCCACACCGCGGTTTCCCACCTTCGCCGCCTTCGCCAATTTCCACCTTCACGCCCCCTCCGGCTCCCGCCGCTCTGCTCCGACACCCGCAACAAA
>JADJRG010000030.1 GCA_016712315.1 Nannocystis sp.
GGATGGTGCTGCCGTCTTGTCGTTGGCTCTCGCCGACGGCGAGTACGCCGTTCTTGACGAGGGGAGGTCCTGGCGCCGTTTCGCGCGAAGGTGGCGGTGATCTGGCGCTCGAAGCGGGGCCAAGATTGCTCCGACGAAGGCGTCGCTCGCGCCGATCCAGCCGAGATCGTCGAGGTCGCGCATGAAGCGGTTGAGGCGGAGCGCGATCGCGTCGCTGGTGCGCTGGTCGTCGTCGTCGGGGCCAGTGAGGACCGCCTTCGCGCGGGAGATGGTCGGGGGTGAGCGGGGGGACGACCTCGGAGAGCTCGCTCCAGACGGCGGAGCCGGCGGCGCGCACGGCGATCTTGTCGCCGGTGGCGCTGATCCGGCCGAACTCGAGGTGTTCGAGCTGATCGGGGGCGCCGATCCGGGGGCGCGCGACGCGGAGGCCCTCGTAGAGGGGGGCGGCACCGGTATCGGGGACGAGCATGTCGTGCTCACGCGCGGCCCACATCCAGTCTTGCCAGGGCCATGCGTCGCGGTCGACGCCCTGGAGGTCGGTGAGACGTTGTTTGGCTTCGTCGCGGAGCTGGGCGGCGTAGTCGGGGTCGTCGCTGGCGCGGGCGCGCGCGTAGCGTGCGACCGCCTGGCGGAGCAGACGAGCGGCCTCGCGCGCGATCTTGGCGCGCCGCTCTTCGAGGGCCCGTTTCCGTTTGCCTTCGAGCAGGGCCGCGGTGCGCTCCTTGTCCCGCGAGACCATGAGCATGATGTCCTCGGGGGTGAGCTGCTGCTGGGCGGATGGGTTGTTGGTGTCGCGCACGCTGGACTTGATGAGCTGGCCGAGCCAATTCGCTTTGCCGTCGATGAGGCTGAATCGATAGCCGTCGCTCGATCCGTCGGCGAAGTAGTAATAAATGTTGATGACGCCGAGGGTGTTGCCCTGGCGGACGCCGCGGCCGTTGCGCTGCTCGAGGTCCGCGGGGGTCCAGGGCAGGTCGAGGTGGTGGATCGAGCAGGTGCGGACTTGTAGATCGATCCCCTCGTAGGCGACGGAGTTGGCGATGATGACGTCGTACTTGGGCGCGACGGCGCTGTCGCTGGGGCGAGAGCAGGTGCCGGGCTCCGGCTGCTCGGCGGAGAGGCCGTTAAACTGGCGGGCGATGGTGCTGCGCTCGATGGTGCTGACGTCGCTGTTGAGCCAGGCGATCCGCTCGCGCGGGATCCCTGCGTCGACCAAGACCTCCTTCATCCAGACATGAACGGCGGTGGGTTCGACGAAAATAATGTGGCCGCAGTGTGGGGAGGCGACGACGCGACGGGCGCACTCTTCGAGCTTGGGGCTCGAGTAGGAGGGGCGCGGGAGCCTGACGGTGTACTCCTCGCCTTTCTCGTTGGTGCGTTTGGATTCGCCGCCCGTGAGGGCTGTCCTGAAGCTGTAGCCCTCGTCGAGCGCGGGATGTAGGGCGACGAGGGCGAGCCGCGCGAGCAGGCCGAGGATGAGGTTGCTCGGGCCGTCCGGGTTGGGGTTCTCGAGCGCTTCCTCGATCTGCCTGACGTAGATCCGGTATTTGGCCTCCTGCTCGTCGTCCATCTGGACGGTGAGGGTCTCGACGATCGGCCGGGGCAGCTTGAGGCCGACCTCTTCGGCGGTGCGGAACTCGCCGTAGGTGAAAATGATGGTGCGTAGGTCGTCGAGGTTTTTGAAACCGACGACGGCGGTGGCCTCCGTCATGTTGAGGGTGCTGTCCAAGACCTCGCGGATCGCGATCTGGATGAAGCGGGTGATGAACTGCTCGGGATCGTAGATCCCCGCCCGGGTGAAGGCGGCGGGGTCGATGAACTGGATCAGGTTGTAAAATTCGAGCGGGGAGTTTTTGGCGGGGGTGGCGGTGAGAAGCACGACCCCGGAGCCGCCGGTCTGGCGCCTGACGGCGCCCGCGCGGAAGTCGAGCTGCCAGGCGCGCCCGCTGCCTTCACCGCCGCCCGACCCCATGAACTTCGGGATGCTGCCGTCTTCGCGGGCCTGTGGGAGGTGGAGGTTTTTAAAGCTCGCGGCTTCATCGACGATGAGCAGGTCGACGCCGATCTCGTCCCAGGTGACGCCGGGGTCGTATTGCCACCCCTCCGGGAGCGCGAGGATCTCGTCCACCCAGGCGCTCGTGCCGTGCTCAAGCAGGGCCTTTTGGCGCTCGCTGAGCTTCTCCTTCGCCTTGTCCTCGAGGGCGTTGAGCCTCATGCGGCGCAGCGTGAGCGAGCGGCGGATCGCCTCGACACTCTCGACGTACTCCAGGACCGCGGACTCATTCATCTTCGTGCGGCCCAGCGCGTCGTAGCTGAGGATGACGACGTCGAGCTGGCCGGTCTGGAGCGCGATCCACTTCTGCGCGCGCTCCTCGGGGGTGTCCGTCTCGCTCGTGATCTGGCCCTTTCGAGTGCCGCGGGTGAGGCGCTTTCGTTTGCTGCCGATGACGGCGACGCGGTAGTCGGGAAGGGTGCAGAGGATGTCATCGTGCCACTTCCAGACGATCGAGCCGGGCACGAGGATGACGGGGCGGCGTGCCCAACCCTCTTGGCGCGCGAGGGCGACGATGGCGAGGGCGGTGTAGGTCTTGCCGACGCCGACATCGAAGGCGACGAGGCCTCCGCGCTGGTGCAGCACACGCCGGGCGCCGGCGACTTGGTGGGGCTTGAGCTGGGGGGCGTTGGCGCCCCATCGGGCGATCTCGAGGGGTTCGGTGGTGTAGGTCGGCACGACGCGGCCGCGCGCCGCTCGATTGTAGGCGGCGGCGACGGCCTCCTGCCGCTCTTCGTCCTCGGTGAGCCATGTGACGAACTCGTCCGTCCATGCCTTCTCTTGCGCGAGCCGGAGCTGGGCGAGGCTGAGTTTTTCCGCCTTCTTCTCCTCGCGGGACATCATCGAGTCCCTCATCTTCGGCTTCTCCACCTTGAACGAGGCCATGTCGTGGTTGATCCAGCCGAGGATCGACGAGGTCTTGGGGTGGATGGTCGGCTCCTGGTCGCCATCTGGGCCGATGGGGCGGACGAGCGCTTCGTGCCGCTCGAGCAGGATCGGGCCGTAGTTGCGGTTGTAGGTCGCGCTGAGCCAGGCGGCGACGAGTTCGAGGGGGACCCAGCCCTGGTTGGGGCCGATGTCTTGGATGTCTTGAAAAAGGACGGGCTTGATCGCGGCGATCAGGCGAGCGACTTGTGCCGCCGCTTGGGCGTCGCCCGCAGCGGCGCGGGCCTGCGCGCGATCGTGACGCTCCCAGAGGTGGATCCCGGTGGTGTAGGCGTCGATGGGGTAGAGCTCGTTCCACTCGTCGCCGTCGAGGTTCCAGCCGTTGCCGAACAAGGACTCGAGCGCGGCCTGCCGCGAGAGGGTGCCGCCTTGGCGGCGATGGAAGTCGAGCAGCTCGGTGATGGTGAGATGGCGGCGCGCTCGAAAGAGCATCTCCGCCTGCGCGGGCACGTCGTCGGGCTGGCCGGTGTACTTGGGCTCGACCTTGGGGCGGTCGCGCAAGGCGGGCACGAGGGCGCCCATCCTGGTGTAGGCGTTGAGGAGCTGCTGGGCGAGCGCCTGGCCGCGGTTGGAGAGCGCGAGCAGCTCCTTGTGCTGCCAGGGGTTGCCGTACGCGAGGGCGTGGTCGGTGAGGGCCTGGTGCAGCTCCGGCCAGAGGGCGAGGGCCTTCGTGTCATCGTCGGCGCCGAGGGCGGCGAGGTAACGACCGACGCGGCGACCGAGCTCGAGGGCGGCGCGTAGCTCGGGATCGAGGTCGTTGGGGAGCGAGACGTCGGCGACGACGGTTTGGAAGGTGCCCGCCGCGGTACGTGGCGCGATCGAGGTGAGCTCGCAGGAGGTGCAGATCGGGCGGGGTTGGAGCGGGGGTAGGCCGCGAAAATCACCCTCGACCTTGTAGCGCCACGAGGTCTTTTTATTGCCGGCCTCGTCCTCGCCCGCGAAGGAGCCTTCCTCGTCGCCGAGGATCTGGTCTGGGTGTTGCTCAAAATACTCGCCGTCGAGGATGTAGATGTCGTCCGCGTCGACCTCGCGCAGCTCGCCGCCACGGCTGCGCCAGATCACGATGTCCATGACGACGAAGGCGCCGGGCACGATCTCGCGGCCGTTGGTGTCGTGGCTGGGCAGGCGGTAGGCGCCGAGCAGGTGGTGGCGAAGCAGGATCTTCTCGCGCAGGCCGCGGCTCGAGCGGCCGGACATAAACCCGGCGGGGATCAAAAACACGCCGATCCCGCTGGGGACGAGCAGATCGAGGGTGCGGCGCATGAAGTAGGCGAAGGCGCGCTTCTCCTTAAAAACCTCGTCGGGGTCTTCGCGCGCCATGGCGCCGCGCTCGCCGTAGGGTGGGTTCGAGAGGATGAGGTTGAGGGCGCCTTGATGGTGCGGGCCGTACTCACGGACCCAGCGCTCGAAGGGCATGTGGTGGAGGGTGATGTCGGGCCGGAGCGCGCGCAGCAGCGTCGACGAGACTTTTGAAAACTCGACGGCGGTCCACTGGATCCCTTTGATCTGGCCGCCTGCTTCGAGGGCGAGGCATCGGCGGGGGCTGAAGGCGCGGATGAGGCGGCCGATCCCGGCGCTGGGTTCGAGGGCACGCACGAGGCCGTCCTCGCCGGTGAGCTCGGGTAGGTAGGGACAGAGGACCTCGGCCAGTGACTCGGCGATGACGGTGGGGGTGTAGTATTCGTGGATCAGCCCAAAGGTCTCGGGGACGAGCTCGGTGGGGATCTGGGCCTTGACCTTCTCGATCGAGAGGCCACCCCAGCCGCTATAGCCGGCGACGGCTTGCAGATCCTCGGAGGTCATCTCATCTGGCTCTTTGGCCAGCACGAGTTGCATCGCCTGGAGATTGGCCTTCGTGCGCCAGGCGGGGGTCTTGTGATCGGGCGGCGATTCGATCTCGCGCACGAGCATGGGCTCGGGCGCGGTGGGGGCAGCGATGAGGGCGCGAGCGTGCGTCCAGAGGGCGAGGGCGTAGCGGCCCACCTTGGCGCCGTCGGTGATCCGTTCGCGGAGCTCGGCGACCTGCTGATGCGCGGTGTCGGCGGCGGTGCGCAGCTCTTGGAGGTTTTGTCGTTGTAGGCGGGGTTGAGGTGGAGCACGCCGGCCGCGTCGCGCATGGCGCGGGCGATGTAGCGGACGCCAAGGGGGCCGATCGCGGTCTGAGCGTCGTCTCGCAGGATCACCAGCGAGGGGCGGCGCAGGAGCAGGGCCTCGGCGTCCCAGCCGGCGGCCTGGAGTAGGATCGCCTCGGCGCGCAGGTCGATGTAGGTGCGCACGAGTCGGGCGACGCGCTCTTGCTGCTCGGGGGGTGCGGTTTCGGGAAGATCGAGGCGTTTGAGCAGGCGGGTGATGATCGTGGGGTCGTCCGCGCCACGCAGGCGCAGGGTCTTTCGCTCGCGATCGACGGCGGCGTAGACCTCCATGTATTCGGAGGCGCTACGCGGCACGCCTCCGCGGCGGATCCGGCGAGCCGTCAATTCCTGGTCGATGACCCGGATGAGGCGCTCGCGGTGTTTGGTTAAAAAAGCGTCGATGAACAGGGGGGAGTGCCGCTGCCGGGCTACGGGGCGCCAGATGGCGATCGCTGCGTCGAGGATGGCGGCGGCGGTCATCGCGAGCTCCTTTTGTTGTTTGTTGTGGGGATCCGGCACCCGCAGCCGCCGGGCCACGTGTCGAAGTCGCCACCGGCTTGCAGGTGGCCGCCCTTGAGCCAGCCTAAGCAGGCGGTGGCGAGCTGGGAGCGATCGGCGGCGCGTAGCTCGTAGAGGTTGCCTTGCTGGCTGGGGAGCGCCTGGCGGCCCTCCACGAGCTCGCTGGTGATCGCGGGCTCGAGCATACGATAGCCGCTTGCGGTGGGCACCACGTCGTGGTGTTCGGCGAGGTGACGGAGGGCGCGGCTGTCCGCGTAGACGTGGGAGCCCACGCGGTAGATGTGGCCTGGTCCTTGGGTCATGTTATTCCTCGTCGTCCTCGTCCTGTAGTCCGGCCATGGCCTGCTTGATCGCGCCGCTAAGGCTATCTAAGAGGTCCTCTTCGGCGGCATCCATCGCGGGCTCGGGCTCGGGCTCAGGAGCAGGAGCAGGCGTAGGCGTAGGCGTAGGCGTAGGAGCAGCAGCAGGAGCTTCAGGGGTCTTCGGCATGGTCTTGGCCTTGCGCTGGCGCGGGGTGGCTTTTTTTGGTGGTGTTTGTTTTTTGGCGTCGTCGTCGTCGCCCTTGAGTTGGCCGATCAGATCGAGGGCGCGGACCTCGAGCGCCTCACGTGTGCCGCAGCCGAGCTGATCGAAGTCGGTGTCGTCTTTGCGGGCGAAGGCCAAGACAAAAGATCCGCCCTCGGACTGCATGAGCCGGAACTCGCCGTCACCCACCGCGGCGACGCAGATCTGGGCGTCGCCTTCGACGGTCTCGCGCCAGGTGATCTCGCTGTCGCCGAGGCGTAGACGCTTCGGGCGGGGACAGGCGCTCAGATCGCCGCCCGCGGCGCGGTAGGCCGCAGGGGTGGGTAGACCGCTCTCGGCGAGCTGGGTGGCGAGTTTTTTTAAGGCGTCGCTTCGCCCGCAGCCGTAGTCGTAGATCGGGCCGTCGCTGTGCTCAAAAAAGAGCCCGGCGAGGCCGCCCGTGCGTGGCGTGATTCGGAAGGTGCCGCCCCCCCAGGTCGCTTCGAGGGTTTCCCGACCCTTGATCTCCCGGGGTTGCCACTGGAGTTTGACGGGGTCGCGTACGACCTCGGGGGTTGGGGGCGCCGTGGGCGGCGGCGGTGGCGGGGGTGGTGGGGGTTCGGGTTCGTTCTCGTCGGGGGGCGGCACGGCGCCGAGCTCGATGGCGTGCTTTTGCAGGGTCTCGATGACGCCGGTGACTTCATCCTCGCGAATGCCCCACCCCAGCAGCTCCTCTCGCACGTCGTCGTCAGGCTTCAAGAAGACGTGGGGATAGAGTTGGATGAACTCCTCATCCCACGTCAACGTCGAGGTGAACCGATCGCTGTGGATCGTGACGCGCCCGAGCACGTCATAGCGCTCGTTGCTGGGCACGTAGCGGGCTTTGCGGCCCGTGCCGGTCTGGAGGAGCTCGCCGCCCTCGACAAGACGGCCGAGGGCGGCGAGGATCTCGACGGCGTCGACGTCGAGCTTTTCGACCTTTCGGAGCGCGCTGAGGGTGTAGGCCCCGTCTTTGACGGCGGCGAGCACGGCGAGATCGAGGGCCCTCGCGCTGGGGTAGGTGCGGCCGGGTTTGGTCTTGGCCTTGGCTTTGGCTTTGGTTTTGGGCTTGTCCTTCGACTTCGCCTTGCGCTCGGGTTCGGGATCGGGCTCGGGCTCGGGTTCGCTGGCCTTGCCGCCCTTGCCGCCCTTGCCGCCCTTGCTGCCCTTGGAAGCAGGATCTTCGGGCCAAGCGCCGCCGATCGCGACCTCTTGGATCTCGCCCGTGTCGGTGTTGCGGAGCTTGACGCTCATCAGGACGACGGCCATGGTTTCCCCCTACCCGCCGCTTTTTTCGCTGCCGTTGCCGTTGCCGCTGCCGTTGCCGTTGCCGTTCCCGTTCCCGACCTTGCAGGCGCAGGGCGGCTTGTTCTTTGGCTTGCCCATCAGGTACCCGACGCCGACGCCCGTGGCGCCAGAGACGAGCAGGCCGAGGGCCGTCCAAAGGCCCGATCGTGAGCCAGGCTGCGCCGTGGGTTTGTTCTCTTCGTTTGCATTCTCCATCTCCTACCTTCCCTTCCCTTTTTGTGTTTGTTGTGTTGTGTTGTGTTGTGTTCAGCGGAGTACTTCGGGCCTCAGCATGGGCCGGCGGGTCCCGATGCAGGGATCGGGGCTCTGGTCCGCGAGCGCGCGTAGCTCGGGGATCAGCTTGTGGCGGGCGCGGATCAGGGCGCGCCTCATCCCAAAAAAGGCGGCGAAGCGGCGCTGGATGTAGTTAAAGGCAGCGGCGCTGATGAAGCCGCGGGGGCCGTTGAGGCCGTGGGTGGCTTCGTCGCCCTGGGCGACGCGGAGGAACTGCTTGTCGAGGCGGAGGGCGCTGTCGCGTATGTCCGCGAGGGGGCCGGCGGTGGCGCTGCGCCAGTATTTCCACTGCGCGGCGACGTCGCGCGCGTCCTGTTTGAGGTTGCCCTCGGCTTGCCAGAGGTTGGTGGCGAGCTGGAGGGCGCGGTGGGCAGGATGGTGAGAGGCGCTGCTCTTCCAGGCGAGGGCGGGCGCGGGCGATTGGAGGCGGTGACCGTAGACCCAGGGGAAGGTGCCGAGGCAGAGGCGTAATGGGGTCTGCCAGCCGCAGCGGCCGTTGGATGGGATCCCAACCCCCTCGGGGGCGGCGTCGGCGAAGTAGCTGGGGCCGGCGTCCGCGAGGAAGGCGCGATGCGGGAGGATGATGACGTTGAGATCGCTCTGGAAGGCCGAGCGGGTTTGAGCCTGGAGCTGCGCGTCTTGGCCCGCGGTCAAGGGCCTGGCGTGCCACTTGGCGAGGTTGAAGCAGGCGCCTTCAGGCAGTGGGGCGACGCTGGTGTCGATCCTCCAGAGGTTGCGGGGGGTCGTCGTTGCAAAATGATCGAGCACGAGGGCGCGCACGCGGGCGCGGTCGAGCTTGGTGTCGCCTTCGCGCTGGCGATCGACGTGCTGCTGGAAGGCGCCGAGCGCCGCGGTGCCAAGGTCCGCAAAACCCATGCGGGAGCGGCGTAGGCCGTTGAGGGTCTGATCGAGCGCTTCCGCCCATCCCATGGCGGCGGCGATCTCGGTCCACTGCTGCACGAACCATGACTCACGGTCCGCGGCGGAGAGGTAGTCGAAGTCGCCGACGAGGTCGTCGGTGAATCGTTCGAGCTCGGGATCGTAGCAGGTGATCATGGGGCTACTTCCTCGCCTGGGTCTTGGGGAACTGGCCGACGAGATCGGCGAAGAGCTTCGGCACGCCGGGCCAGCCGGCGGCGCTGAGTTTTTTCGGGATCGTTGAGGTGTCGTCGAGATCGACGCCGAGCTCGAGCGCGTCGCTGTTAAAACGGTCGCGCACGGCTTCGTAGGTCTTGGAGCCTCGATCGCCGGTGAGCAGCGAGGGGCTGGCCCAGCCGGCTTTGATGTCGAGGTGATCGTCGAGGCGGTAGTGGGCGACGAGGCGCTGGAGGTAGACGCAGGCGCCGAAGGCAGCGACGCGGGGCTGGAACATGACGCTGGGAGGGCTGCTGAGGAGCGGGGCGTCGTCGCCTACCTCGGGTACGCCGGTCCAGAGGAAGTAGGGCGCGAGGGCGCCGAAGAGGCCGCCAGAGCCGAACTCGGCGGCCTGCATGCCGTAGGCGAGCTCGGGGTTGCGGTCTTTCATGTTGTTGTAGGCGCGGCGTGAGGCGCTGCGCTCGGCCTCGCTGTCGTTGTGAGCGGTGGCGACGAAGGCGCTCTCTCGTTTGGCGATGGTGGCGAAGATCCGGCCAGAGCCGCTGATGCCGCTGAGCCGCTCCATGAGGGCGAAGAGGGGGCGCAGGTCGGCGGGGGTCTTGCCCCATTGGCGATGAGGTCGACGCCGGGCACGTCGGCGGCGGTGGGCAGCGCGGCGGTGGTGGAGCTGCTGCTGCTGCTGGGGGCGGAGGCGCTGGGCGTTGATTGGCCGGGGGGCGTGGGCTCGCCGGGGGACGGCGGCTGGAGGGGCGAGGAGGGCTTGTCCGAGTCGCCGCTGCGCAGATAGAGGGCGGTGAGGCCGACGACGCCGACGGTCGCGAGTCCGCCGATGACCCACTTGGGGATCGCTTGTGGTGCTGGTGTCATGACGGTCTCCTCATCAAGGCGCAGCCGGCGCTCAAGGCGGCGACGCCCCAGCCGACGGCGGCCACCAGGGCGATCTCGGCGCGGCTGATCGATGTCGCTGGCGTCGCCGCGACTTGGTCTTGCATCGTGGCCTCGGGGGCAGGTGCGGCGCCCTCGGGGGCATCGGGTGGCAGCTCGGTGGCGTGGTTCCAGCCGCCGGGCGTGGCGAGGGCGGTGAGTTTTTGGGTATCCCAGGCGGCGAGGGCCTCGAGCGCGCGCTCGCCCTGCTCGCTTTTGGGATCGATGCGGTAGCCCGGGACCCCCTCGTCGTCGGGGTCGACCTGGCCGAGGATGAGCTCCAAGGCCGCTGGAGCGCCGCCAGGGGCGACGCGCAGCGCGGACCAAGGCATGGGCGGGCCGACGCGGCGGACGGCGTCCAGGAAGCGGCTACGGGCCTCGGCGCTGGCCTCGGTCCAGAGCGCCTCGATGAAGAGGCGGACCTCCCCCTCGAGCGCGCCGAGCTGCTCCGGGGTGGCGGCGGCGAGGCGCGCGCTGTAGCGCGCGAGCATGTCTACACGAGAGGGATCGATGTACATGGTGGGTTTGCGCCTTGTGGGTCAGAGATCGTTGGCGTAGCGGCCGCGGAGGCGGTCCCCGGGCTGCACCCGCACGAGCTCGATGTCACACACCACGGTGTCGACGACGGGCGCGGGCGACCACAGACCGAGGAGGTCGTCGTGGCTGACAAAAACACCTTGGACCAGCGCATGGGCTTGATGTCGGTCTGGAGAGCGGCGCTGTCGCGCAGGTGACCGTCGACGATGTGGAGCTGGGCGTCCGCGTTGATGCCGGCGTAGCGGACGCTGACGTAGCAGCCCTGGAAGGTCGGGTACATGCACAAGTCCCGGGCTGGGATCGGGCCGTCCCCGAGGGTGTCGGTGACCAGCATGCTGAGCCCCGGGCTCCAGGCGAAGGGCGGCGAGTAGTTGTTGACCAGGGGCAGGTGGTTGAAGCCGCCGGAGCCGCTGCGGATCAGGCGAAAACGGCGCCACTGCGGCACAGGCGGGGTGCGTAGGGCGAGCGAGACGTGCTCGCTCTCGGCGAGCTCGGTGACGACCATCTGAATACAGACGCGCCCGCCGTCTTGGGTGTAGATCGCCAAACGGTCCCCGGGGTAGATGGGCACGTGGACCATCTGGGGGGTGAGGTCGACCTCCTCGCGGAAGACGTCGGGGTCGTCCTTGGAGATGATCCGGGCGACGCTCTGCGGGTTGTAGCTCGAGCTGGCGATGCCGCACAGCTTGGGGGTGAGGTCCGAGAAGACGCCGAAGAAGTCGGCGGAGATCTGGCCAGCGGGGCCGGTGAGGTGGGCGCGGTAGATGCGGCTCCCCTCGATGGTGAAGTTGTTGCGGCGGAGCTCTATCGACGTCTGGCCGTCGAAGTCGCCCTCTTTGTGCAGCCGAAAGGTGATCGGTTCGGATCCCATGGCGTTGTCCTCTTAGCGGCAGACGTCGGGTCCGCAGGCGGCGTACCAGCCGGCGTTGTTGACCTTGGCGCTGGCGAACGCGCTCGTGAGGTTGTTGGCGGTGCCGAGGTGCTCGATCTCGATGATGAGATACTCCTTCGAGCCCACCGTGACGGGGGAGTTTTGATAGAGGGGAACTTGATCGGGGTGACGAGGCCGTCGTTGCTGAAGAACTGAAAGCCGCGATACTCGCTGCCGACCTGCGTACCGGGGCCGGTGGGCTTGGTCGAGACGTAGAAGCGGACGACGATGTCGAGAGGAATTGGTGCCGTTGTTAGCGAGGTTGAGCGCGACGGTGATGTCGACGGGGCTGTAGCCGGGGCGCTCCTCCTGGACGAGGCGGATCTTCTTCTTGGGGGGGATCGGGAAGTCGTCGACGTAGGGATCACCGAGGCCGGTGACCGGGGTGACGATGTTCACCTGGTCCTTGTGGCTGTTCTCGTTGATCGTGATCTGCGAGTAGAGCATGTTGGCGGGGCAGCACGCCTGCCGCAGCACGTTCTGAAGGTCGTCGCAGCGGCGGGTCACGGTGGTGCAGCCGTTCTCGACGCGGACCATGCGGTCCGAGAGGGCCCGCAAGAGGGCGAGGTCTTCGGGGCTGATCCCGAGGACGTGGCAGATCCGGCGCTGCAACTCGCGGGACGTTTCGGGGTTCATGGGGTTGTGGATCATAATGTCGTCGTTCATCGCGTACTCCTCCATCCCCGCTGTGCGCGAGGTCCTGCTAGTTGGTGTTGTCTACCTTCGGGGCGTCGCCCCAGATCTGTTGTCACTGTCAGATTCTCGGGGCCGCTACTCGGCCACGATGCGGCCTCTAGGCGGTGAAGCCGGGGATCCGCCCGAACATCTGGCGGAACTCGACCATGAGCTGGTCTTCGTCGATGTCTTTTGCAGCGCTGGCGGCGCTGGTGCTCGTGACATCTACCAGCGGCGCGCTGGCAGATTCACCCTGCGCGCCAGAGGCGGCGCTTGCCTCCGGTCGAGCGGCGTCGGCGGTGGTGGTGGTGGTGGCGGTGGCGGTGGCGGTGGCGTCGATCGGGAGGGAGCCGACCCACCAGTCGAGCACGAGGACCCCGCCCGGGCGTAGGGCGCCGACGGCGGCAGAGGGGACCTCGAGGCGCACCTCGCGGCCGTCGCCGTCAGTGCCGAGGAGAGCGACGGTGGGAGCGTCGCCGCGGAGGACTTGGTCGATGCGGAAAAGAGCCTTCATCACGGCACCATGAGTTTCTGTAGGACGGCGCCAGTGGTGAACATCAGGCCGCCGAGGCTGAGGGTGTTACGGACAGTGACGGTCTCGTTCATGAGCGCGCCGGGTATGACGCCAAGCAGGCCCAAGACCGCGATGGCGGGGACCGGGCCGATGCTCTTCACGCCGCGGGTGAGGCGGCCGAAGAGGGCGCCCATGCTGACACCCGCGACGGCGGAGAAGCCGAGGACGGCGTTGTCCAGCAGGCTGCCACGCAGGATCCGGTTGAGGCTGAGCATGAACTGCTCAGGGTCCTGCGCCTTCTTGAGGAGCCTGGAGGCGAGCTCGAAGCGCTCCGCCGCGCGGATCTTCTTCGTGACGTTGATCATGGTCTCCATGACCGTCGCTTCGGCGGCCTCTTCTTGGGTCATCGTCATGTCTACGGAGTTCATTGGTTCTTCTCCTTTTCCTTCATCAATCTGAGAAATGTGCCCGTGATGAGGGCTAAATCTGACATGGGCTGCTGCTCAAGCACCTCGGCCCCTTGATTTAAGGCGACCTCGATCATCTTGTTCGCTCGCTCAGAACGTTGGTCGGCGCGAGCCTTCTCCTCGCGGATGAACTCCTGGAAGCGGGCCTTCGCCTCGGCGAGCCGTTCTCTCTCGGCCCGCATCCCTTCGTCGAAGCGCTCCTGCATGCGCGTGATCTTGTCGGTCTCTCGGGCCTTCATGTCCTCGATCTTGTGGATCTCGCGGGTCTTCATGTCCGCGAGGTCGTCGGCGAGCTTTTTGGTCTCGGCCGCCACCTTTGTGTCGAAGCGGGCCTTCGCTTCCGCGAGCTGCGCCGCCTCCAGATCGAGGTTGTAGCGGTCTCTCCTGTTGGCTCGTTGGGCCTCCTCCAGCGCGTGCACATCCTCTCGGAGCCTGGCCTCGCGAGCTTCTAGAGCGCTCTCTCGCTGGATCACCATACGCGCCCGCTCCGTGGCGAGAGCGGCCTCCATCTCCTTCTTCATGAGCTCCTGCTCGCGATCTGGCGGGCTGGTCAAGCGCGGGTTGGGGCCGTGAGGGTGTTGAGCTTCCACGACATCAGTAGACGCCGAAGAGCGAGAAGAGGGCAACGATTTTTTTTCGAGCGCGCTCCCAGGGCCAGAATTCGGCGAATTCAGCGCGTCTTCAATCTGTCCCAACAGCAAAGGGCCATGGTCTGCGCGGCCTCGTGGCCTGAATAGTGACACAGCGAGCCTGAAACCCACCCTGACGTCACAGAAACGTGCTCTAACGATGTGACCTGACCCAACGAGGGGCGTGCGCCTGTGTCGATTGCGCCGCTCGGTCGGTTCACTCGTGGAGTGCTCTCCTGCGCGCGTCGCTTCGCTCGTGGAATGCTCTCCTGCGCGCGGGGCACGTGGGTGCACGTGGGGTTCAGTCGCTATGGGTTGGGGTTGGTGGGCGGGAGCGTCGGCGCGCAAGTCGAGGGCCGATCCGCGCAATTTCTCGACGAGGTGAGGGTCGTCGATGAACACGCGGAGGTGATGGTCGGGCAGCAGCTCCGCGCACCAGATGCACGCGTGCTCGAAGCCGACACCACGGCGGCCGCGGAGGTACTGGTTCAGGGTGTCAGCCTTGATTCGGCCGCCAAGGCGCTTGGAGAGGCGCGTGGCGCGGCCTGAGAACACTTTCGCGGTCGCCGCGACGAGGGCCTTGCTGACCTGCTCTACGCCGCTCCAGGAGACGCGTAGGCCGTCGTAGCTGGACAAGAGCTTGATCGCCGTGTCGATCCGCAACTGCCTGCGGTGTTTGTGGCCGAGGCCCAGGACGCTCAGAAGGCCCCAGAAGTCGGCGCTGCTGCCGATAATGACGAAGTACCCCATGTCAGTAAGTTCCGAGGGGACAGCTTCTTCGGCAACGATCCCTTTCGCGCCGCGCGATTCAATGTGTCCTGTGTAGTGGACACATTGCCACTAGTAAACGTGTTCTGGCCAAGCGACAGTTCGTGCTCGAGAGGCGCGCCAGTGAGCGTGGATGGCGCCCTGGTGAGCCGGGCGAAGCGTGGATTGCTCGCTTGTGAGCCGGGCGAAGCGTGGACGGCGCGCAGATGAACCTGCAAAGACGCTCGAAATCACCCTCGCCTGGCGGCGAGCTCGTGCGCGGCGGCCTGGAGCGGCGCCGCCCCCTCAAAGTTTTTTTCACAAAAAGGGAGATCTCTCCGGGAGAGATCTCCCCTGCGCCTTCGGCCGATCTCGAGGCGTGAGCCCTCGGTGAGCGATCCCTCAGCACGGGCCAGGCGGCACGCTGGCGTGGCTTGTGTGCTCGAACGGGCGCATGAGCGCGTCGAGGCCGTCGAGCCGGGCTCTCTTGCCAGGCTCTTCGATCGCCTCCGTGCGGGGCGCGAGGTCAAGGCCGGCAATCGAGAACGTGCTTTCCTTTGTGCGAGCGAGCGGGCTACGCGCCAGAAGAGGGCGTCGTCGTCGTCAGCGAGGGCGCCCGGCTGCTCGTAGACCTCCGCGAGCCGGGCCGCGAGGGCCTGCTCACCGCGGTCGAGTCAGCCCTGTTCGTGTCGTCGAGCGTCCTGGTGACGAGCGCTCGAATGGCCGGATCGCGGGGCTGCTTGGCGTGCGCCAGCGATTTATGGCTTTAAGGACAGATCTAGCGGCTCAACTCCTTCCGGGCGGCGGCGCGGTGAGCCCCGCGCAGCTCGCTACTTGGCACGATCGGCCGCGCGATCGGTACTGCTGCCCAACCATCAACGACCTTGCGGCTGCTCGCGGCGACACGGGACCATCACGCGCGCCGATGCCCGCCGAGACCGAGCACGCCGCCGACGACTCCCGCGACGTCCTCCGCCACGAGGAAGCGGTCGCGCCGCGTCGGCGAACCTCTCGATCCCAACCCAGCCCCCAGCCCCACCCCCGATCCAGGCCCGCCACGCCCCCCGAGCCCCCCGCCCGACCTGTCGAGCGAACGATGGGGCCCTGCGACGCCGACCGTACCCTCCAGCCCCGCTGCGCCTGCTTCCGATGCGGAGGAGCGCATGACACTCTTGCGCGAAGAGGTACTACTCCTCCGGGACGATGTGCGAGCGGCGGCACGGACGGCGAAGGGTTGCGGCGGCGTTCGGTCGATCGTCGCCGCCGCCGCCGCCGCTCCGGTAAATGATCCTCGACCGCAGAATGTCAGCGAGCCGCCGCTCGGCCGATCACGCCGCAAGGGCAAGACCTACGACGGGACGCAGCGCAGGATTCACGGGCGATAGGCAGCCATTTTGGCGGCTTTCTTGGCGGCTTTCTTGGCGGCCATTTTGGCGGCCTTCTCCGCCTTCTCCTCGAGCACCTCGTCGAGATCCGGGCACTCTAGCAGGACCCCGGGCCGCGACGCTCGAGCGCGCGAGCGCGCCATGGTTAATCCTCCATGCCAGTACGTCAGCGCGCTGGTGATTCCTCCATGCCAGAATGTCAGCCCGCCGCCTTCTCGGTGCGGGCCTACTCGACGGAGCAGCGTCGGCCTCGGCGCCACGGGCGAGGTCGGTATGATCACCGTGCCTCCAAGCTGCGCGACGACGGCGGCCCCCTCTACCTCCACGAGCCCGCGCCGCGCCGCGCCGCGCCGCCAAGCGCCTACCGCTCGCCCCGCGCTGAGCGGCTCCGCGGTGATGGCGTTCTCGCGCGCGGCTCGTCACGGTTGCATACCATGCCAGGATCGCATGATCATCGCCAGATGAGTCTACCGACGCTCAACGTCAGATCGTTCCTTGACGACAACGTCAGCCACATCAAGCCGGAGTACCGGAGGGCGTTCGAGGAGCGTCTCTCGCGGTTTCTAGCTGCCTGGCTCGGGGACTTTGAGACGTCTCTCCGCGAGCTGGAAGACGACCATGAGAAGTTGCTCGCCGCGGCGCACAACGAGAATCGCGCGCGCGCGGAGGAGGAGCGCGTCGTAATTACGAAGCTACGCGAGAGTTTGGAGGTGCTTCGCGTCGAGGAGCGCGACGCGCGTACGCAGCTACGCGAGAGCTATGATAAATTGCTCCGCGACCAGCGTAACGAGCTGCTTCACGCGTGGAGGGAGAGCTCCAAGGCGTGGGAGGAGGGCTCCAAGAAGGAGCGTCTCGCGTGGGCGGAGTTCCTCAAGAAGGAACTCTATGAGCGAGACAAGCGCCACGAGCAGGCGCTCCATGAGCGAGATAGACGCCACGCGCAGGCGCTCGAGGAGCAAAGGCAGCGGTATTTTAAGGAAATCGCCGGCCGTGAGCGGCTGATCGCGGACCTGCGCGAGCGCCTGGCTGGTAGGAGCCAGCCCCCCCCAGCACGCCCCGCGTCGGCGCCCCAACCATCGCCGAACATCGACGTCTCGTCGCCGCCGCAGGCCACAACCCCGACGGAGTCCTCGGGCCCGCCGAGCGTCCACCGCCCCGCTCCCGCGGCCCCAGAGCCTCTGCCCTCGCCGGGCCGAGCCGCCCACATCCCGCGGGCGCAACTCGTACCCACCGTGGAGGCGCTAGAGATCGTGGGATTCTCTTCGGAGATGCTCCTATCTCTTGCTCGTCAAGGGGCGATCCCCGGCGCTCAGAAGCTCACCACGGGCTGGCGCTTCCCCCCGCAGGAGTTGCTACGCCTCCGCGAGCTCCATGCGAAATGGATTCGGAAACCGCGGCGGCCGCCCGCACGCCCCGCCCCGGTACCGCAACCCTCGCCGAACATCGACGTCTCGCCGCCACAGGCCGCAACCCCGACGAAGTCATCGGGCCCCGCTCCCGCTGCCCAAGAGCCTCTGCCCTCGCCGAACATCGACGTCTCGTCGCCGCCGCAGGCCGCAACCCCGACGGAGTCATCGGGCCCGCCGAGCGTCGACCTCTCACCCCCGCCGCCACAGGCCGCTCCCGCGGCCCCAGAGCCTCCGCCCTCGGAGCGCCCCCCAGCACGTCCCGCGTCGGCGCCGCAACCCTCGCCGGACATCGACGTCTCGTCGCCGCCGCAGGCCGCAACCCCGACGGAGTCATCGGGCCCGCCGAGCGTCGACCTCTCACCCCCGCCGCAGGCGCAACTCGTACCCACCGTGGAGGCGCTAGAGATCGTGGAGCTCCCTTCGACGGAGCCATCAAGCCCCGCTCCCGCTGCCCAAGAGCCTCTGCCCTCGCCGAGCCGAGCTGACATCCCGGAGTCATCGGGCCCGCCGAGCGTCGACCTCTCACCCCCGCCGCCACAGGCCGCTCCCGCGACCCCAGAGCCTCCGCCCTCGCAGCGCCCGCCCTTAAGCCGGGAATACCTGCGCGCGCTCGGGATCCCCACCCGCCAGATCAACGCCTGGATCCGCGACGGGATTCTGACGCCTGACTTCGAGCGCACCCCCGAAGTCACCCGCCTCATCACCGAATTCCTCGACCGCGGATGAGGCCACCCCGTTGATACGGGTATGGGCGAGCGCGGCGGACGGCGGCGCCGGAGAGGCGACGGTCGAATAGGGGAGGGAGAGCACGAAGAGGGCGCGGAGGACGCGGCGGGCGCTGGCGCTGGCGCCTCGCGCCCGCCCAAGAGTAGGCTCCCACCCATGGCGCCACGGATCCGGCTCCTCCTCGCCTTCGGGCTCGGGCTCGCCTGCCAGCCGACGCAGGGCGAGACGACATCCTTCGCGTCGGTGCCGACGACGGCACCTCCTCCCTCGGGATCAGACTCCAGCGCGGCGGACACGAGCGGCGGCAGCGACGGGGGGGCGTCGCAAGGGAGCTCGGGCGGAGGGGCGAGCGACGCGAGCTCGTCCGCGGACCCGAGCGTGGGCACCGGCGACACGACGCTGCTCTACGACGTCGGCCCCGACACTGACACCGCCACCGGCAGCGACACGAAGCCGGCGGGGTGCGAGGGCAAGATCGACCTGCTCTTTGTCCTCTCGCGCGACGCTTCGATGAAGAGCAGCCAAGAAAAACTGCTCGCGGCGTTTCCCGGCTTCATCGCCACCATCCAGGCGAAATTCGCGGATTTTGACTACCACATCATGGTCGTCGACGGTGACACCGAGTGGGGCCTGATCACCTGTGACCTGGCTTGCGCGATGGAGGGCTTCTGTGGCGGGGTCCCCGACTACCCTTGCGATCTGCTTCACCTCGTCACCGACTGCGACCGCACGATCGGCGCCGGCAACGTCTTCGCCGCAGGTGGGAACGCGAGCAACAAGCCGTGCCAGATCGCGGGCGGGCGGCGCTACCTGACCAACGAGCAGCCGAACCTCGCCGAGACCTTCGCCTGCGTCGCCAGGCTCGGCGTCAGCGGTCGCGATCTGATGGGCCAAGCGCTCAGCGCCGCGATGAAGCCGGAGATGAACGCCCCGGGCGGCTGCAACGCCGGCTTCCTCCGTGACGATGCGTTGCTGATGGTCACCTTTCTCGGCGGCTACGACTACGACTCGAAGGGCAACCCGGATCTGTGGGCAGATCGTGTGCTCTCGGCCAAGGGCGGTGATCCGGGGGCGGTGGTGATGCTGAGCATCCTCAACCCCGACTGTCCAGCGCCCGATCGGATCTGCGAGCTCGTCAAGAAAATTCCCGTACCACATGGTTGCGGACGGCAACCTGGACTTCGTTGATGCGTTCGAGGCCGCGACCGATCTGGTCGCAGAGGCGTGCGCCGAGTTCATCCCGGGCTGAGCACGGGCTCAGCCGCCGATGTAAGCGACCGCGGGATACCCGCTGTTGCCGAGGCCGCCCGCGTACACCTCGCCGAAGGCGCCGATCGCGACGGCGATCGCCATGTGGAAGTTCTTGTTGTCCTCGCGACTGTAGGTCCACAGCGGCGCCGCTGATCCAGGCTTAAACGCTCGCACCCAGAAGGCGCCTTCGTTGCCCTTGGCCCCGCCCATCACGACGACGGCGTAGCCGGCCGGGCTCCAGGCGATGTCATGTGGCCCATAGGACAGGCTCGGCAGATCACCGATCGGCGCGAACCAATCGTCGCCACCCTTCGGATCGTGGACGCGGAGAGTCGCCTTCGGATCGCAGTCATCGCCGCAGATAAATCCTGCGGTGATGTAGCGCCCTTGCTCGTCGATCGTGAGCGCCCGGCCGCCGGTCTGGGCGTCTCCCTCGATGCCGCCGACCTTCCACTTGTGGGCCGTGGTGATCACATCGACCTCGAGGGTGAAGTGGCGGTCTCGCTTGAGTTGTAGGAATTTTTCATGCTTTCCGTTCGCCTCTCCGACCATCACGAGGGTGTCGCCCGCGAACGCGCAGTCGCGGACGATCTCGGTGAACTTGTGCGGCACCTCGTCGTCCTTTTTGGCCACGTAGTCGAAGGTCCGCGCTTCGCCGAACTGGTTCGGCCGATAGATCCACGCGGCGGCGTCCCAAGCGTCGGGCTGGCCGCTGGGAGCGGCGCCGCAGACGGCGATCAAGCCGGAGGGGTGGGCGCCGAGGGCGAGGGCGAGCTCGTCCTTTCCGCCGAGGCCGCGGGGGGTTACGCCGGCGTCCCACGAGCTGAGTTGCCCGAGCCACCACTCGGTTCCGCCGACACCTGTCCGGTAGGCCAGGAGAGTAATCGCGCCGTCGGCGTCGATCTTCATGTCGATCGGCGCGCAGGTGAGCCCGGGCAGTACGTCTCGAAGGACCGTGTTCCACCCGCCTGGATCTCGACGGCGCAAGTAGCAGCGGCTCTCGTTGTCCTGCGTGTACTGGCCAAACTCGATGGGATCGCCGCTCGGCAGTACGCCGAGCGCCTTGACGATCCCGCCGCCGATGAGGTCGTTGGCCTGCCAAAAGATCTCGGCGCCGGGCGTCGGCAGGGCGATCTTGTAGGATGTCGTGATGGTGTCGCCGATGAGATCGCCGCGCCACGGGGTGAGCCCCAGGATCTGCGTGCCGTTGGCGAGGCCGGTATTGACGGCGAGCTCGCCCTGAAAAACCACGGGATCCCGAGCGTGCTCGAGGTCGGGGTCAAGGGCAGCGAGTTGGATCAAGGATCCATCTTCGAGCTGCATCGACACGCCTTCGGCCCCCTCAGCCGTGACCGTGATGGTGAGCGGCCCATTTTTGAAGATGACCGGCCCGGGGGTGAACTCGTGCTCGATGATCTGCGGGGCTGGTAGGGCGCCTTCGGTGTCGTCGCCGGTGTCGCCGGCAGAGGAGGCGTCGCTGTCGCTGTCGGAGCCGTGCGGCGGCGGTTCGGTCGTGACGGTGCTGATCGGTGGGCTGCTGTTGGCGGAGTCGTCGCTGGCGCTGTCGCTGTCGCTGTCGCTGTCCTCGGTCGTGTAGTACTCCAGCAGGGTCTCGTACCCACTCGGGTCGTAGCAGGCGGGCACAAGGGCGAGGAGGAGGACGTGGGCGGGTCGACGCATGCGGAGATTTCCTGGACGCGCAGCGGTAGGCGCGGTTGCGAGCATGCGCTGATTCGCGCGCGCTAGGCAAGGGGCGCGCGTGCGACGGCTCGCCGGGAGCACGTTCCGACGTGGAGCACGGAAGCGGTCTCGGGCGTGGCCCCGAAGCGGGCCCATCCAACGAGCCCCCGCCGCAGGCTCAGCCGACCAGCTTGTACCGGGTCGCCTCGCGCTCACCGATCCGGGCGATCATGCCTTCGGCCGTGAGGCGGCGCAGGCCTAGCCATATCTGATCCCTGGTCCCACCGACCTTGGCGCGGAGCTCCGTCGCCGCGGTCCAGTCACCCGCCTCACGCAGGGCCGCGACGATCGACTGGTCGAAAGCGATGCGGCTTTCCTCAGACTGGGCGGAACCCTTGCGCGGACCCGTCGCCGACGCCTGGAGCGGCGCTAGCGGTGCCGGCGCCGCGACCTTGTGCTCGGCCGCGGAGCTCGGTGTCGTCGCCGGCTTCGCTGAGGCCGGGGCCTTTGTGGTCTTCTTCGCCACTGTAGTCTTCGGGGCCTTCGGGGCCTTCGCCGCCTTCGCCGCCTTCGGGGGCTTCGTCGCCTTCGGGGGCTTCACCGCCTTCGGGGGCTTCGCCGCCTTCGCCTCCCGGGTTTTATGGGGCTTCACTGCCTTCGCCTTCGCCTTCGCGAGGCTCGACTTCTTGGACGAGGCCTTGGGTGGCGTACGTGTCTCCTCCACCACGACAGGGGCCGCGGCGCTCGCGGGGGCCGCAGCGACGAACGACTCGCTCACTTTGAGAGCGGCGAGCTTCTTACCGAGCGGGCTGATGAGCAGCGCCGTGAGGTCCCCGAAGGTGAGATCGCCGAGGCGACGACGGAGGACCTCGAGGAGGAGCTGAGCCTCGCGCTCGGCCTGGACCTTGCGCAGCTCGTCGGTGAAGGACTTGAGGACGCCCATGACGCCCAGCATGCCCGCGGGCCGGTCGGCCCGTCAACCCACCATGAGCCCCGGCGATGAGGCCCAGCGCTCCCTGCTCCCGCGCTACCGCACCGCCTGGGACGCCCTCGCTGACGTCACCCCGCAGCAGGACGAAGACCTCGCGATGCGCGGCAAGTGGGCGGAGCTCTTCATGGAGGCCCTTGAGATCCTCGAAGAGGATGTCCTTCACCCCGGGCCACAGCCACGACTGCCCGTCTTGGCCCTGGTGCAGGTCGGTGAAGTGCAGCCAGCTAACGGAGCGCATGGCCGATAACGACCTCTCCTAGACGTGCCGTCCCCGCTGCGCTGGGGTGTGCGCCATCCGCGCTCTTCGCGCGGCGAGGAGAGCGAGGCGGGCTCGCGCAGACGATGGTGGCTGGCGAACACGCCGTAATAGCGGGTCATGTGGAGCCGGGGGGCGGGACCAGGGCGCAGCCGGCGGCGAAGTTTGTGACGCGCCGGGCCCCGGGCTCACTTATTCACGTGGCCGACGCGCCCGTGGGCATGAGCTCGAGACGCAACTTCCGGCGCTGCCGCCCCGAGAATTCACGGCAGAATACCTCGTACTCGAGGTCGTAGGGTCCTGTCGGGGCGCCGGGCAGGGCCACGAGGTACAGCGGCCAGCGCGACGGGAGGGTATAGGTGTGCAAGAGCTCGGGATGACGGCCGGTCAAGATTCGGCCGTGTCGTTCGACCATGGACCGATCCTCTTGAAGCGAAAAAAACGGCTCATGGCTCGGGAGGCCGCCCGTGTGCGTGTGTCCGACGTGATAATGGGCGTAAGAGTATTGCTCGTGTTCATAGTAGTCGAAGGGCCAAATTGTAGAAAGCCAGTCAGGGGGTTGCTTTCCGGTATGCGTGCTGCAAAGCCAGGGCGGCAGTTCGATCCGAACGTCGATGTTGTGCGCGGGAGTCGTCCCGGTATTCGTCAGATCAAGGTGGGCCTGGACCACGCCATGCTTCCAGTGCGTGTAGATGTACCAGTCGACGAATCGCGCCGGATCGGCGAGGTTGTCGCGAAAAAACTGGGGATCCCCGCCGCCTAACCCGAACGCGGCGCGACCCTGGCGTTCCTCCGCAAAGCGGCGCTCCTGCGCGGCGAAAAAACCCCAGAACGTATCGAGGTCGGCGAACAGCGGAGCGGGGAGCACAAGCCGCCCGTCGTCGAGTGGCGCGAACGGACACTCAAAGTAGATGTCGCTATGATGCCGGCGGTTGGGCGGGGGCTCGCGCCACCGAAGGTTCACGTCGGGGCCACTCGCCCGCCGTGTCGGTCCCTGCCCGAGGATCGGGCCGATGGCGCCAGCCAGCTTACCGACGAGTTCCTGCCGCGCCATCGCGGGCTTGTCCTCGTCCGCGAACCTGTACGTGATGACGCGGCGGGCGCGAATGTCGAACGGGAGTTCCTCGATGGCGCCGTGGGCCGTGTTGACGACCACGATGATGCGGTCCCATCCGAGGCTGTGCGCGGCGTAGCCAAGTTCAACCAGCACGTTGGGGTTCGGCGTTGCGCGCATGCCGTACTCGTCGATCGCCTTGCGGTTGATAAGCGTGGCGTCTGCGACGAATACCTCGGCTTGGTCGATCTTCTCGAAGATGGTCCGCGCGATATCCGGGGCGCCCGCCGCCCCTTGCGTGTCGCGGTCGAGGACGGGTACGACCTCGATCTCACCGTCGCGCTGGATCTGATCGAGGGCACGGCGCAGGGCCTCCTCGATCAGTCCACGGTTGGTCCTGTTCGGCAGATCGCTTTGCCATGAGTAAAAAATGCGCATCGGGGGGGGGGGCGATGATACCGAAGGTCAGGCAACGTCGCCACCTGCGCTTAAGCGTTTTGAAGCTGGAATTTGAGCGCGATGGTGAGTGCGGAGCGGCCCGGCGAGCGGCGGGGAGTCCGCGGTCGAGGAAGCCGGGGGGCGGGACCAGGGCGCAGAGGCGGGCGAGGAACTGGTGGGCGTCCATGTCGGCGTGAGCGGTGCCGCTGCGCCAGGGCGCCTTGAAGGAGACGCGGACGCGGTCGCCGGGGAGCGCCGTGACGGCGTCATGGGCGAAAGGCGGGCGCAGGAGGTAGCGACAGATTCGCTCGAGCTGCTTGCGGTCGCGGCCGTCGGCGGTGGTTGCGGCGTCGATGCCGGCGCCGCGGAGCTCTTGGGCGAGGGCGAGCACGGCCTCCGTGTGCAGCGGGGACTCGTGGCTGTAGCTGAGGAAGACCCGCGGCGGCACGAGGGACGTGTAGCCCCGGCCAGACGAGCGCTCGCATGAACGCGTCCGAGCGATCACGCCGGGCCGGCGGCGTCGGTTGCGATCTCGATCAACTCCACGAGCGGGCGCCATACGGCGTGCTGCGCCGCAGCGAGGCGCGCGCACACGAGGGCCTGTTGGTCCGCGCAGGCGCGCCAGGCGGTGAGGCTCGCCTTCGCGTTCTCGTAGCCGTCGTCGGAGGCGGCGACCTGCCCCGCCGCGATCTGGAGTGCCCGGCGGAACGCATCGGCGCTCGCGGGGCGCTGGGCTGGATCCTTGTGCAGGGCGCGGGCGACGAGGGCCTCGAGATCGTCGGAGATCCCACGATCGGGCGCTCGCTCAGTGACAGAAGGGGCCTGCTCGCTGGCGTGGGCGCTGAGCACCTCGAGGGCGGTGGTGCCGGGGAAAGGTACACGTCGGGTGAGCAGCTCGAACAAGATCACGCCGACGGCGTAGAGGTCGGCGGCGGGGGTGATCGGCTGTTCGCGCGCTTGCTCGGGGGAGACGTAGGCGAGGGTGCCGATCATCGCGCCGGGGGCCGAGGAGGGCGCGAGCGAGAGCAGCGGGCCGGTGTGAATTTTTGCGAGGCCGAGGTCGAGCAGGATGAGGTGATCGCGGCCTTGACGCTGAACGATGAGACAGTTTTCAGGCTTAAGGTCGCGATGCACGGCGCCGAGCTTGTGGAGCTCGGCGAGGCCGTCGAGGATCTGGATCGTGAGGCGCAAGGCGTCGGCGATCGGCATCGCGGGCTCAAGGAGCCGCTGGCGCAGGGTGACGCCTTGTAGAAGCGGCAGGACGAGGAAGAGCACCGGCTCACCGCCGAGCGCGCGCTCTTCGCCGTGATCGAAGATCGGGACGACGTGGGGGTGATCGATCTGGGCGCCGAGCACGGCCTCTTGAAAAAATCGGCGGCGCTGGTCAGGGGCGCGGCCGTGTTCGGGGTGCAGCGCCTTGATCGCGACGCGGCGGCGCAGGCGTAGGTCGAGGGCCTCGTAGATGTCCGCCATGCCCCCGAAGGCGAGCAGAGCGTCGAGGCGGAAGCGGTCGAGCAGCGTGCGGCCGCGTAGGTCGGGGCCGCGCGGACGCAGGAGCTCCTTGGGCGAGGAAGAAGAGGCCGAGGCGATGGTCATGAGGGGGCTCCTTGGTCGGGCCTGGCGGGGCAACGGCCCCGCGGCCGGGAAGATGTTTCATAACGTTGTGACGCGCAGATTTCATAATCTTATGTCGTGAGATCTGGCTCGCGGCCCGGCGGGTCAGATGGCGACCCCGCGGTTGTGAGACCATCGGATCAGCTCGACCTCGCCGGCAGCGGAGCCCCGGAAGAAGGCGATGAGCTGCTCGATCACTTGCTCCGCGGTGGCGATGGTGACGCGTTCGACGGCGCGCTCGTCTGGCCCAGGGCGGCGGATGGTGGTCTGCACCTGGACGGTGCTGGTGTCGGCGTCGTCGGCGATCTCGACCATGACCACAGATCGCGGCATGCGGAGGCGGACTTGGCCCGCGGCGGAGGTGAAGGTCACGAAGATGTTGGACATGTGGTTATGAAACAGTGACCGGCCGGCCGGGTCAACGTGTTATAGTTATGAAAACTCACAGGCGCGGGCTCAGTCGCGCGCTGGGCACCTGCGCGTCCCCGCGTCGCCTCCGCCCCCTGGGGGCCCCCTCGCCAGCCCGTGAGGTCGCGCGCGCACGGGACGAACCCGCGCTCGTTCATCGCCATGCGCGATCACTCCCGCTGACACCGGCCTGGCGACCGTTTACCATCGAAAAATGGGGCTCTATACGGGCCCCAGCGGAGGTAGATCATGGAGCGGAGGTGGCGGCGGTGACGGAGAAGCGTTCGGGGCCGGCGACGACGGGGGCGAGCACACCAGGCGGAGGAGCGTCGACGGTGTCGCCGCTGATGACCGCGGACGAGCTCGCGGGCTGGCTACACTGCTCGCGCCGGGCGGTGTACGACCGCGTGTACCGGGGGCAGTTGCCGGGGATGGTACGGGTCGGGCGGCGGCTCTACTTCCTGCGCGAAAGCGTGTTGGCGTTCCTGCGCGAAGGCGCGGATCAGCGCTCATGGAGGGGTCGGTGAGCGGCCCGGCGGGTACCTCGAGATTGCTGCGTGGCCTGTAGTGGAGGTGGATGATGGGGCAGGAGAAGAAGGAGGCGGAGATCGAGGCAGCGGCGCACGCGTCGCCGTTGATGACGCCGGATGAGCTCGCCGGGCTGCTTCGCTGCTCGCGGCGCACTGTCTATGACCGAGTCGACAAGGGGGAGCTCCCGGGGTCCTTGAGGATCGGTCGACGGCTCTGGTGAGGGGGCCGAGGTTGCTGCGGTTCATGCGTTGCTTCCGTTCTTTGAATTGGTCCGTGTTGCCGGGCCCCGTGGTCGAGGTCGGTCGATCGGGTAGCGTCGAGCTACGACGAGGCGGCCGATTACAGGCGATTACAGAAGCTTCGGACCGTGAGCCGGAGCGGGCTTGTTCGTACCTCCGCCATCGCGGTTAAGAGGTTTCGGTGAGTCTCAGGGTAGTTATCGCCTGAAATTTACGCGCTGTTTTTCTTCTGCTCAGGGCGAGCGTATTCGCGCCCTGGGTTGCGTGGCCCGGGCAGCCGACCTCGCCCAAGCCGGTCTCGGCATGCACAGGCGCGCCGTTTCGTCCGCCGACGCCGTCGCCATGCGTCGGCCGTACGTGGCCGAGTAGACCCACCGTCATGGCCGAACACGAGCTACTCCCCATCACCGAGGCCCAGCCGCCGCCGCCCCCACAACGCCCCCGCCGACCCAGCCCGCAGGCGCCATCCCGTGGTGCCAGGGGCTTCGAGGAGGAGGCGATCGAGCATTTCAACGGCGGTGAGGGGGCCGTAGACGCGGTGCTGCGGCGAAGAGCTCGGGCGCGCCCCCGGTCCGCCGCCTTGCACAGCGAGTGTGCCAGAAGCCACGAGGTTGTGCCTGTGATGGTTAGCTCGTCCGTGTCGAGGGGGAGGCCGCCATGGAGCCTTGAAGAGGACGCGGACCCTGGCGCCTGCGAGCGCTTTGACGGCATCGGGAGCGAATGGCGGCCGCAACCTCCGGCGGCGTACCCGCTCGAGTTGCGGCTCTCCTAACACATTCATGGGTTAAAGAGGCATCACATGAGGCCAAGGAATGGAGAGACCGCCACAGCAGAGCAGCAGCATAGCGGCGAAGCTGGAGAGACGTTTGAAGCCGTAGGCGCGGGAGGTGACGACGCGGGCTTTGCGGTTGAAGCCTTCGGTGATCGCGTTGGTGACGCCGACAGTGATGTAGGCGGTGATCCCGTCGAAGTGCGCAGCGATCGTCTCAGCGGCCTTGACAAGCGGGGGCAAGCCTTCGGCCTCGACCCAGCGCAGCCAGCCTGTGAGGTCGCTGTGGATCGACTCTGGAGATGCGGTGTCGAAGATCGCCGCGAGGGACTCCTTCATAAGGTAGGCGCGGTAGAGCGGCTGGTTCTCCTTCTCGAGCTCTGTGAGCTTGTTGCGAGCGACGGCGTCGAGCTTCCAGGGCGAGCGCTGGAGCGCGAAGCGGGTCCCCTTGAGGGCGCGCTTCTCGGCGGGGTCGCGGAGTTCAGCGACCATACCGCGGCGGATCTCGTCGAGCGCGTCGTGTACCAAGCGCTGGACGTGGAAGCGATCGAAGACGACGCGGACGTGGGGCGCCCGCTCGCGCAGCGCCTTCTTGAAGGCTCCCGACATGTCGATCGACGCGACCTTCAGCGCAGCCGTCCCAGCGGGCCCCAGGGCCTCGAAGAAGCCGTCGAGCGCGGCGGCGTCCTTGCCCTCGGCGACCCAGACCACGCGGCGTGTGTCGAGGTCGACGACGACGGTGACGTAGCGGTGGTGCTTGCGGTAAGAGAGCTCATCGATGCCGATCCGACGGAGCCCGCGGAAACGACCGTCGCGCGGCTCTTGCGGATCGCCTGGCTGACGGTCGGCCGCGTCCCAAAAGGCGTCGTAGAAACGTGGTGATGCGCACGCCCAGATGCTCGATCCCGCGCGGCCCTTGTGCCAGTAAAAACTGGCCCCAAGAGATGTGCGCGAACGCAGCCACGACCTGTTTGCCAGACAACCGAGATTTCACGCGGCAGAACACATCCTTGGGGTCCATCCTGGATCCACGAACATGTTAGAAGAGCCCGAGTTGCTTGCGGTCGCGACCGTTGACGATCACGTACTTGCCACGGGTCCGGGATGTGCTGGGCCGCTTCCTCTACGGGAGGGAGCGACTTCCTCTATTGGGAACGATCGATTTCGCACAACCATTGAAATCACACGGCTTTTGGATGATATCATCCCGATCATGTGCGTTTTCACTTCCTCTATTCGCCGCGACCGCTTCCTCTATTCGCCGCTAGCCTGCCCCGGCGCGGCCGCCCCGTCCTCACTCTCACCGAGGGCTGCGCGCCACGCGCTGGTGAGCCGGACGGCGTGGACCCGCTGGGCCCGCGGGTTCGTCGGCTCGACCCAGCCCGCGTCACGCCAGCGCTGGAGCCACTCCCGTGCGGTCCGCGTGGTCACGCCGACGCGCTCGGCCACGTCGGTGGCGTTGATCGGCTCCGCGAGCGCGCCGAGCGAGGCGACGATCCGGCGGAGCTCGGTCGGCAACTCGGCGATCGGGTCGGCGAGCGTGTCCGCGTGGCGCTCGCGGAAGCTGCCCTCGATCGCCCGCCGCATCGCCGCCGCCGCTTCACCGACGAGCTCGCAGAAGTACTCGAGCCAGGGCGTGAGATCGGCGTTGGCGCGGTTCGGCCGAGTATCGGTCTGGTCGTAGAAGGCGCTGAGGCCCATCTGGAGGGCGTCGTAGTAGGCGTCGATGTCGCGGACGTAGAGCTCCTCGACGTTGAGGAGCCCCTTCGGATCGTGGGTCCGACGCAGCGCCCAGGTGGCGAGGGCGCGGCAGGTGCGGCCGTTGCCGTCGACGAAGGGGTGAATCGTCACGAACTGATAGGCGAGCACGCCAGCGAAGATGTAGGTCGGCAGCGCGCGTCCGGGCCCGCAGCTCCAGGCCGCGAGCTCGGCCATCAGCGCCGGGACCTCCTGCCACGCCGGCGGGACGTAGGCGTAGGCGCCGATCCGGACGTTGCTCTCTCGGTACTCGGAGAGCTCGCGCGGACGACCCGGTCGGCGACCGCCCATGATGCAGGCGTGGAGGCGGCGGATCCAGGTCTCGTCGGCGGCGACCTCGAGGCTCTCATCGATGAGTTCGAGCGCCTGAAAGTAGGAGCGCACCTCCTGGGCCGCCTTCGCCCGCGAGGGATCGTCCGCTGTCTTGGCCTGAATCGCCGCCGCCGCTTCCTCGAGCGCGAGGGTGCGGTTCTCGATCCACGTGCTGTGGTGGGCGACCTCGATCGAGGTCTTTCGTCGGAGCGCGCGCTCGGTCGCGAGCGGCAGCGGCAGGAGGGTGGCGATCGCCTGGGCGGCCCCGAGCGACTCGGCAGCCAGGAGCATCGGCGCGGTGATCGAGAAGCTGGGCGTGAACGCCATCCGCCGCCAGAATCCGGCTCCTCGCTCTCGCGGTCAAGCCCCGACCACCTCCACCCTCATCCAGCGAGCAGCATGGGGCCGCCCAGCGTGACACGAAGCCCGCGCGGTCACCCCTTGGAGCGCTCCCGTCGCCGCCTGCTGTCGTCGGCGGGACGATGGCCGACGCGACCCTCGAGCTCTACTTCGACTTCATCTCGCCCTTCGCCTACCTGGCGTGGGAGCGCCTCCCCGAGCTCGCGGCCCGTCTTGGGCGGCAGATCGCTGGGCGGCGACCACCCTTGCGCCAACCGTCGCGTGCGCCGGGCCAGGCGGTCGTCCGGCGGTGCGCAGGGGGGTTGTCGGGTCGTGCGATCGGTGCGGCGCAGCCGGCGACGACCTACCGTCAGGCGCGCTGCGCCGCCGATGAGATTGCAGTCAGATGCCCGCCTGCAGCCCATCAGACAGCAGGTGTCAGGCACACACCGATGGCCACGAGCGTGGCTACATCACGGGCCACAATCGTGGCCACAACCGCCGCCACAACCGCCGCCACAACCGCCGCCACAACCGTGGCCACAACCACCGCCACAATCGTGTCCACACCCGCCGCCACAATCGTGTCCACACCCGCGGCCACAATCGCCACCAAAATCGTGGCCACAACCGCCACCACAACCGTGGCCACGCGCATGGCCACGTCGAGCACCACCAGCCCACGCAGACAGCTCCCACTCTCACGATCAAGATCGAGGGTCACTCTTCGCGACAACGCGCTCGCGGCCCTGCTCGCCCACCTGCTCGGCCGCGCACTCGATCAGCGACGCGAGCGGCCTCCACTCTGGATTTTTTGCGGCGGCGCTCAGCGCGAGCGCCCGCGCCCGTACGTCATAGAGATCATGCCAAGCGGCGAGGCTCGCCTTCGCCTCTTCCACCCCGTCATGTCCCTTGAGACAGCATGCTCCAACATCGCCAGCGGCCGCCGGGTCGATCGTCGCCAGCTCCGCCACGAGCTCCTTGATAAACGCCGCGGCGTCCGCGGGCCGCCGAGCCGGCTCCTTCTCGAGAGCGCTCGCCACCAACGCCTCGAGCGCGTCCGAGATCCCGCGATCAGGCGCCCTCTCTCTCACCGATGGCGCCACTTTTCCGGCATGAGCGCTCAGCACCTCGAGCGTGCTCGCGCCGGGAAAGGGCACCCTGCGCGTCAGCATTTCAAAAAGGATCACGCCGACGGCGTAGAGATCCGCGGCCGGTGTGATCGGCTGCTCGCGCGCCTGCTCGGGGGACACGTAGGCCAAGGTCCCGATCAGCGTCCCAGGGGCCGACGAGGGCGCGATCGACAGCAGCGGCCCGCTGTGGATCTTCGCCAGGCCGAGGTCCAAGAGCACCAGGTGATCGCGGCCCTGACGCTGAACGATGAGACAGTTTTCGGGTTTGAGATCCCGATGCACCGCGCCACGGCGATGGATCGCCCCGAGCCCATCGAGGATCTGGATCGTGAGGCGAAGGGCGTCGGCGATCGGGATCGTGCCCGCGAGGATCCGCTGGCGCAGTGTGATCCCGTCGAGCAGGGGCATCACCAAAAAAAGCACCGCCTCCCCGCCCGGCGCCGCCGGCTCCTCGCCGTGGTCGAAGATCGTCGCGACATGCGGATGATCGATCTGCGCGCCGATCACCGCCTCTTGAAAAAACCTGCACCGCTGCTCGGGCGAGCGCCCGTGCTCGGGGTGCATCGCCTTCAGCGCGACGCGGCGGCGTAGGCGGAGATCGAGCGCCTGATAAATATCTGCCATACCGCCGGAGGCGATCAGCGCATCGAGGCGAAAGCGCCCGACCAAAGTACGGCCCCGCAGGTCGGGCCCACGCGGCCGAAGCGGATTCATGGACGCGGCGCAACCGGGGGACCGCGGCGGCGAGAGCGGGCTCCTCATACGACCCCCCGGCCGCCCCTGCGCCGCAGCCACACGATGAGCTGCCACAAAAAATCCTCGGCGTCCGGGAAGAGCGCGACCTCGACCGATTCGCCACCATCAGGCTCGCCCTGGCGCGTCCGCACCCGAACGACCCGCGATCCCGTCGAGTCACCCTCGATGGCGACGCATCCAGCGGGGAGCCGGAGGCGGACCTGACCGTCTCCGGACGTGAACACAACGACGACGGCGCCATTCATGTGGTTATGAAAATATGGCCGGCTGGCTTGGTCAAGCTCGGATGACTGGCGGCCCCAGCAACTAGCGTTATGAAAACTCACGCAGCCGCGCTTGTTTGCGCGCATCTCCGTTTGTAGGGCACCGGATCGCCACCTGCGCGCAGCGCGAACTCTCCCGCTGACACCGGCCCCACGCCCCATGGCTGTCTACGATCCCAAGCTGAGGCCCTCACAGGGCTCCGGCTGGGTGATGGTCTCGCGCTACATGTTATGAAATTTCACGTGGCCGCGCTCGTTTGCGCGCGTCTGCGCCGATCGGGCGCCCGCTCGCCCTGTTGCGCGCAGCGCGAACTCTCCCGCTGACACCGGCCCCATGGCTGTCTAGGATCCGAAGCTGGGGCCCTCGCGGGCGCGGTGGGAGGTGGGAGATGGAAGGGGCGATCTTGAGGGTGGAGGAGTTTGCGGAGCTGCTCGGCTGCACGCCCAACGCGCTGCGGCAGCGGGTCGCGCGTGGGAACGTGCCGCCGCCTTTTAAGATCGGGTGCTCGCTTGCGTGGCTGCGCGAAAGTGTGCTTGAGTGGCTGCGGGATTGCAGCCGGTCAGCCGGACCGGCCCGGATGAAGATCCACCTTCGACCCTACAAACCCAACCCCACCCGCTGGCACGTCGACGTCAAGCTCATGCACCCCGCCACGAACACCGAGATCCGAAGGCGCCTGGTCGCGCCCGCCGGGCTGAGTGAAGCTCAAGCCCGCGCGTGGGGCGAGCTCCAGGTGCCGAGGATCCTCGGCGTCGCGCTCAGGGCGTCGAGCGAGCGGTCGCCGCCGCCCAAGCAGATCAAGGAGCTGCCCGCGGTCCGCCGCGCACCATCTGCCCCAAAAGACATCTCTCAAAAGGCGACGATGACCCTCGATCGCTTCTACTGCGAGCGCTTCGAGATCGAGCACGTGCGTATGCAGAAGCCGGCGACCCGCGCCTGCTACGACGGCAACTTTCGCAACCACATCCGGCCGCAGCTCGGCGCTCTGCCGCTCGCGGCGATCGACGAGGACAGGATCATGAACTTCCGGGCGCGGATCCGGGGGCGGCTGAACGCGGTCACCTGCAACTTGGTCCTGGCGCTGCTCGCGAAGATGCTCCGCGTCGCCAAGCGGATGCGCATGATCGACGCGGTCCCCGAGATCGAGAAGCTTCGGGTCGGCAGGGCGGCTCCAAAGCCGGTCTACAGCGACGAGGCGATCGACGAGCTCTTGTCGGCGGCGGCGCGGCTCAGCGAGGAGCACTCGCTGGTGCTGCTGTTGGCGCTCGATGCTGGCCTTCGGGTCAGCGAGATCTGCGCGCTCGAGTGGGGCGACGTCGATCTGAAGGGCGGCAGCGTGCTGATTCAGCACAACACCTACCGCGGGCAGCGACAGACGCCGAAGGGCATGATCGGCAGGATCGTGCTGACGGCGGCGCTGCGCGAGGCGCTCGCGAGGCATCGCGCTCGCGAGCCGATCGGGCCCTTGGTGCTCTATCGACGCTCATCATTCACGCGGGATCGCTGGGCGCCGCACACGCCAGCGTCGATCTCCCCACATGGTGCACCAAGCGCAGGAGGGCGCGGGGCTGCCGAAGAGAGGCCCGCACCTGCTGCGGCATACGGCGCTGACGCGGCTCGCGACGCTCGGCGCGAGCATCTACATCGTGCAGGCGATCGCGCGGCATAGCCGCCTGCAGACGACGGCGTCGTACCTGCACGCGCAGCAGCTCACGCTCGCGCGCGAGGCGGCCGACCTGCTGGACCTCGCGGCGAAGGCGCGCGCGGGCAAAAACCAGGCAAAATCGGCTGTACCCCTGGAAACGGCGTAGAACGCCGTTCTCGGGGCTACCGCGACTACAAGCCGTTCAACGTGAGCCGCTATCGGGGGGCTCGCAAGGACGTGATCGGCGACGCGGAGATCCGAGGGATCGGCTACTCGACGAGTGAGATCGGGATCCTGCGGGCGAACGCGCTCGAGGAGACGGGTGGGGCGTTCGGGGCGATCAATACTTGGGACGACCAGATCGTGTCGTGGGGGATCGCGCAATTCGCCGGCAAGGCGGGGACGCTGGCGGCGCTGCTGGCCTCTCTCAAAGAAGACCCAAAGACCAGGTCACGCTTCGAGCGGTGGTTCGTGACGCACGGGCTGGACGTGGAGCAGGGGGTGTACCCGTGGGCGGAGGGCGAGACGCGGAAGGGCTGGCACGTGGTGGTGCGCGGGCCCGGCGGGGAGCTGCTGCGCGGGAACCCGGCGTGGTCGTTCGTGCGGACGCAGCCGCTGCTGCTGGGGGCGTTGATGCTGGCGGGCAACGACCCGGCGATCCAGCTCGGGCAGCTCGCGTTCTGGCGCGAGAGCTTCTTGGCGCGGGCGCTGCAGAAGAAGGTGGGCGCGGTGGATGGGGCCGGTGGGGCGCCGGTGCGGGGGTACTTGACCTCAGAGCGGGGGCTGGCGCTGGTGGTGCGCCTGCACAACTGGATGCCCGCGTACGTGGTGCGCTGGGCGGATCGGTTCATCGCGGAGCTGGCGGCGGAGCATCCGGGCCGCGACGTGCGCGACCCGAAGGCGTGGGACCAGGCGCTGGAGGACGCCTTCGCGCGGAAGATCGAGGACGAGCGTAAGGCGGTGAAGAAGGGCTCGTATGACGAGTACGCGCTGAGCCTGAGCCGGGTCCGTGGGTCGTTTGTCGGCTAGGCGAGCGTGATCGCGCGCACCTGGGTGGCGGGTCCGCGCCTTACGAGGTGGCGTAGGGGCGGGCGTGCGCTCATGCTGGCGAGCTGTGAGGCCGGCACATCACTCCAAGCTGCTGGTGCGCGGGGGCGAGCTCGACGATCTGGCGCTGCTGCACTGCGAGTGGGCGCTGGGGGTCGACCGCTTCGCGGCGCTGCGGGCCGCACGGCTGGCGGTGGGGGTGCCCGCGGCGATGCAGCCGGTGGAGCTGCTGGGCGAGCGCGGGGATCGCTGGAGCTTCCGCTTCTCACTGTAAGCGGAGGACGGCAAACGCACGAGCTTGGTCGAGATCGTGGCGCTGCCCGAGGGGGCGCGGGTCGAGCATGTGGTGATCCGCGAGTCGGCTTCGCCTCACGCGGCGGCGGACTCGTAAGCGGTCGGCGCGCGCTGCTGGCGACGTCGGTAATCGAGCCGCGCGCGCTCTGTGAGCTCGGCCCGCGGGTCGTCGATGAGGGCGAGGTGCCAGCGCTGGTGGGTGAGATCGTGGATCCGCGGCGTGAGGTGCCGATGGTGCTGGTCTCCGTCGATAATTCGACGCGGACGCCGCTGATCAAGCCGGAGGAGCTGGCGCGCCGCCTGGCAGGCATGGCCTCGGTGGTCTGGCTGTCGACGACGGCGGCGTCGCGGCGCTTGAAGGACGAGCTGATCGGCCGCGGCTTCAGCGAAAAATTCGGGTGCTTTCACGGGGGCGTGCGGATCTTGTGGCCAGGGATCAAGGGCGGGGATGATCCGTACGAGCACCTGCTGCTCCTGCCGGTGCGGTTGTCGCAGATCCCCGAGCCATCTCGTTGTGAGCGGGTTGCAGGGATCTTTTGCGAGATGATCGCCGAGGGAGAGGACCTGCGGGCGCGCCTGCGCGAGCTCGAGAGCCCGGCGGCGCCGCTCCGACCGCCGCCGCCGCGGGGCCAGAACTCGCGGATGATCTTGGGTGAAGCGTCGAACGACGCGGCGAGGGGGGCGGCGGGGCCATCGAGGCCGTCGAGCTCGGTGAAGGCGGCGCCAGCGGATCCGGGCGCAGAGGCGGGCTCGGCGCGCTCCGGGGCGGTCTCGATCGCCGATCTAGCGGCGGCCGCGGCGATGCATCGCAGCGCCGCTCGGTCGGCTGGGGCGACGCGGCCCGAGGCGAGCGAGCACGCCAGGACGAGGGGGGCGGAGACGGCGGCGGAGCGGGTCGACGCGGGGGCCCGCGGCGAGGTCGCGAGGCCCGTAGGGGCGGGGCGCAGGACCGGAGAGACAGGTGAGGCTGGAGCGGGGCGTCGGACCGGAGAGGCAGGTGAGGCCGGTGCGAGGCGTCGGACCGACGAGGCAGGTGAGGCCGGTGCGGGGGCGTCGGATCGAGGAGACAGGGGCGGGGCGCAGGACCGGAGCGACAGGTGAGGCTGGGGAGGGTCGTAGGAGCGAAGAGACAGGTGAGGCTGGAGCGGGTCGTAGGAGCGAAGAGACAGGTGAGGCTGGAGCGGGTCGTAGGACCGAAGAGACAGGTGAGGCTGGAGGGTCCGGTGAGGCCGAGCGGCGGGCGCAGGGCGAAGACGCGGCGCAGGAGGCGGCCTCGGAGCATGTTGGGCCGCGGCGTGAGGACCGGCCAGCGACGACCTGGTCGAGGTTGGCCGATGACATCGCGGCGGCGGCCGAGCTGGCGGAGGAGCTGGAGCAGAACCTCGACGCGACGCGGCAGGAGCTGCTCGCCGCCCGGAAGGCGCTGCGACGGGCGGAGCAGGAGCGAGACGAGGCGGTGGAGGCGCGCTTCACGAGCGACACGCAAGCGGCGGCGGTGGCGCTGGCAGAGGCGTGTTTTGGCGACCGGCTGGTGGTGCTGGCGAGCGCCCGCGCTTCGGCGCAAGAGTCGCGTTTTCGCTCGCCGCAGCGGATCTTCGAGGCGCTGGCGTTGTTGGCCTTCTTCGGCCGCCAAGACCGCGAATTCGGGGAGGCGCTGGCGCTCGCGATGGGGAATCAGGCCCGCTGGCGCCCCAAAGATGGGCCGGAGACGGGCGCACGCTTCGGCTCGGAGCGGACGTGGACGGGGCTCGATGGGCAACGGCGGCGCTTCCACCGGCACATCACGCTGGGGCATGGGGTCGACGCGCAGGCGTGCGCGCAGATCTATTACGATATCGCCGGTGACGGGCGGATCGAGGTCGCTTGGGTGGGTGAGCACCGGCGAACCGTCAGCGAAGATACGTGAGTCACAGGCGCCCTCTGATGTGGTCCTCGTGGGCGGCGGTCGCGGCGCCGCTGGAGAGGTCTTCGAGGGGCGGGGCGGGGCGGGAGCGCGCGCCTCGCGGCGGCTCGCCGCCGTCCGCGCTGTGAGTCCGCGGCCTGGTGTTACACTCGCGGCCCAATGGCCCAGAGCAGCACGAGGACCGCGGAGGGGCGCGGATGAGGGGGCCACAGCGACGCGCAGAGTCCGAGGCGTGGATCGGGAAGACGCTCGAGGAGCGCTACAAGGTCCAGGAGATCCTGCAAGAGACCGGCAACCCACGGTCTACATCGCGACCCACCTGCGGCTGCGTAAGCCGGTCGCGATCAAGATCATCCACCCAGAATTCGCGAGCGACGGCGACACTGCGGCGCACTTCGCCCGCGAGGCGATGGCGGGGCGCAGTTCGATCACCCGAATGTGGTCGGGATCATCGACTGCGGGCGGCTCGCAGACGGTCGCACGTTCTTGGTGACCGAGCTGGTGCGCGGGCCGAATTTAGGCGAGTTCATGCGGACGCAGGGGCGGATCCACTGGTCGCTGGCCTGCGATCTGGGGGCGCAGATCGCAGAGGCGTTGGTGGCGGCGCACTCGGTCGGGATCGTGCACCGCGACGTGTGCCCTGAGCACGTGCTGCTCGAGGTCCGTGACGACGGCTCGTATTGGGCGAAGCTGACGAACTTCGGCGTGTCGCGGATGTCGGGGAACGCGCTCGTCGACCCGGCGCACGAGCTGGGCTCGACGCTGACTCGTACCGGCAAGATCTTTGGGACGCCCGGCTACCTGGCGCCGGAGCAGGCGGTCGGCGAGGAGGTCGATGAGGCGGCCGACACCTACTCGCTCGGGGTGATGCTGTGGGAGTGTATGAACGGGCGCCGGCTGTGGGAGGCGGCGAGCGTCGAGGACGCTGGCGCGGCAGCTCCAAGAGGTGCCAGGGCCGCTCCAGCCGTTCGAGGACGGGCCGGTGCCCGAGTCGCTGGCGCTGCTGCTCCAGCAGGTGTTGGCGCGTGACCCGCGGAGCCGCCCGCGCCTGATCGATCCGGTGGCGAGCACGCTGCGCCGCCTCGCCCACGGCGCCGACTTTGAAGAGTCGCTGGTGACGATGGTGCCAGACATGTCAGGGCCGACGGCGGTGCGCAGGGTCAACGGCGATGACGATGAGGGGGCCGAACGCGGCGGGACGGTGGTCGCGGATAACTTCTTCTTCCCGACCAGCGCCTCGGTGAGCGGCGGGGCGTCGCTGAAGGTCGTGCTCCGCGATCTTGTGCAGGTGCTGGTCAACCTGTGGCGCGGCGCGGCAGGCGGTACGCGGCTGGTGCTGGTGATGATCGCGATGGCGCCGCTGCTGCTGCTGACGATCATCGTGCTCATCGGCGGCGGCGGCGCTGAGAAGGCGGCGAAGGCGGAGAAGGGGCGGAGGGCGGAGGGCTGGTGGTGGCCTCCGTCGGCCGGGCGCGCGGGGCCTTGAGCGGCGCGCCGACGCCCGAGCGCCGCTTAGCGCCGCCGAAGATCGAGCCGAAGGCCGCCGCGGGCGCGGAGCTGCCGAGGAGCTGCGACCCGCGGTGAACCTGCTCTTTGGTGCAGATAGCGATGAGGCGGGGCGAGCGGCGGCGGCGGCGAGGTTGGCCAGCTATAGCCCGATCGAGGCGCTGCCGCCGGTGATCCGCCACAGCGCGACGGTGCTGAGCGCGGAGAAGTGCGCGGACCGGCAGGCGGCGCTCGCCGAGCTGCGCGCGCTCGATGACTTGCAGGCGCTGCCGGTGCTGAAGGCGCTCGACCGCAGCGGCCGTAAGGGCTGTGGTTCGAGCAGGAAGAAGACCGACTGCGTGGGCTGTATGCGCGAGGACCTGGCGCGGGTGGTCGGGCGCTTCGAGGCGCTCGCGGAGCTGCGTGCGAAGGAGTGAGCGCGCGCGCGCCGGGCGCGTCTCCGCGCGTCGACAAAGTCTAACGCGTCGATGAAGATGCTCGGATGTCGATGTCTCTTCGTTCGTGTTCATCCTTCTTCACCGCTACGACCATGCTCTTGCTCGCTGGGTGCACCTCTGGCGACGACGGCGCGAGCGGTACAGAGTCCAGCTCGACCAGCGTCGGCTCGTTGACGGGATCGACGTCGGCAGGGTCGACGACCGACACGAGCACGTCGACGACGATGGGCGGCTCAGGCTCCGCGGGCGAGACGATGGATACGACCGCGGGCACGACGACCGCGACGACGACCGACAGCACGTCCGACCCGACCAGCGACAGCGACAGCACGACGACGATGGGGGTGACGACCTCGGGCACGGACACCGACACGACGGACACAGGGTCGACGACGGAGCCGCCCTGCGAGAACGAGTGCTCGCAGGACGGCACGCAGGTGCTGTGCGGCGATGAGGTGGTCGAGGTGTGTAACGACGGCGACCAGTTCTGCCAGGGCGGGGAGTGCAAGGACACGCCGTGTGAGGCGGCGAAGAAGGCGCAGAGCTCGGAGGGCTGCGAGTTCTGGGCGGTGAAGACGGGGCTGATCGCGGAGGCGAACGGCGCCTGCTTCGCGACCTTCGTCGCCAACCCGGGCGACCAACCAGTGAAGATCGAGGTGGAGTACGACGGCCAGATCTTGCCGATCGCCAACTTCGCGCGGATCCCGACGGGTCAGGGGGCGAACATCGTCTACTCGCCCTACGACGCGAACGTGGGGCTGCCCGCGGGGGAGGTGGCGATCTTGTTCTTGTCGCGCGGCCCGGGCGGCTTCCCGACGTGCCCGCAGAACCTCGCGGCGATCACCCAAGAGACGGCGGTGACGAACACCGGCCGCGGCAAGGCGTTCCGGATCTCGACGGATCTGCCGGTGGCGGCGTACCAGATGCTGCCGTACGGCGGCGGCTCGGTGGCGGCGACCTCGGCGACGTTGATGCTGCCGATCGGCACCTGGTCGGAGAACTACGTGGCGATCAACGCCTACACCAAGAGCGCGGTGGTCGCCCAGGCGCTGCCGCTCATCGCGATCGTGGCGAACGAGGACAACACGGAGGTGACGATCGATCCGAAGGTGGCGATCATCGGCGGTAACGGGGTGAACCCGGCGCAGGCGAACGTGCCGACGGTGTACACGCTGAATCGCGGTGAGACGATCCAGATCGCGCAGGCGGCGGAGCTGACGGGCTCGCCGATGCTGGCGAACAAGCCGGTCGGGCTGTTCGGCGGGGCGACCTGTCTCAATGTTCCGGTCAATGGGACCGCCTGCGACGGCGCGCACCAGCAGATCCCGCCGGTGAAGGCGCTGGGCTTCGACTACACGGCGATCCGCTACCGCAACCGGACGGGCCAAGAGGAGTCGCCGCCGTGGCGGATCGTCGGCGCGGTCGCGGGTACGAACCTGACGTGGGTGAACAAGCCGGCAGGCGCGCCGGATACGATCACGCTGGGCGGGGTCTACGAGTTCAACTCGGCGGGGCCGTTCGCGGTGAAGAGCCAGGACGAGGAGCACCCGTTCTATCTGGCCGCGTACATGACCGGCGGCGCGAACTACAGCGGGAACGGCGACCCGGAGTGGGTGAACGTGATCCCGAGCGCGCAGTACTTGGAGAAATACGTGCTCTTCACCGACCCGACGTACTCAGAGACGAGCTTGGTGGTGGTTCGTACGCCGGTGGAGGGCAATTTCGCCGACGTGAAGCTCGGCTGCCTCGGGAACCTGACCGGCTGGCAGCCGGTCGGCGATAAGGAGTACACGCGGGTGAACCTGGTCACCGGCAACTTCCAAGACGTCGGCAACTGCTCGAACGGCCGCCACGAGATGACCAGCGAGAACCCGTTCGGGGTGACGGTGTGGGGCTGGGGCTCGGCGGCGACGGGGGGCTTCTTCACGCAGTACGTGTCGTACGCCTACCCCGCGGGCGCGAGCGTGAAGTCGATCAACGAGGTCGAGATCCTGCCGCAGTAGCCCGCTCATTCGTCGACCGCGGGCTCCTCCTCGCCCTCGTCGGGCGAGGGGATCGCGGGCTCGACGAGCTCGGCGGCGTCGTCGTCTTCAGGCGGCAGGTTGGAGGCGCCGGTGCGGGCGCAGGCGGCGGCAGGAATCGGCGGGATCAGGATCCTCGATCGTCGCGGATCCTCGGCGGGCCAGGCTCGCCGGGGGGGACGCTGCGATCGGCGGGGGCGCGCGAGGCCTCTCGATCGGTGATCGGCGACGCCGAACCCGGCGGCTGCGGCGTGGGCTCTTCGCTGGGGCCGGCCGCGCGGCAGGCGAGCGCGAGCGCGAGCGCCAGCGCGCAGAAGGACAAGAGATCGCGGGGCCGATGCATCGAGGCTCAGGGGGTCGCGGGAGGGCGCGGCGGGCCGATCTAGGGGTCGCGAGCGACGCGGTCGAAGGTGGTCCCCGTGAGCGCCTCCAGCTCGTAGATCGAGCGGTAGTAGGTGTCGTAGGCGGAGAGCGCCTCGGTCTGGATCGAGAGGAAGCGCTCGCGGGCGACGAAGACCTCGATGATGTCAGCCTCGCCGAGCTCAAAGGCCCGCTCGAGCATCGTGAGGTTCTCCTCAAAGCGGGGACGACGTCGCGAGCGTAGGTGGCGACGCGCTGAGCGGCGATGTCGACGGCCTCGGCGGCGCGGCGGAGCTGGAGGCTCATCTGGTATTCGGTGGCGGCGAGCTCGGCGTTGGCGACGCTGATCGCGGCCTTGGCCTCGGCGATCTCGCCCTGGTTGCGCCGCCAGAGCGGGATCGGGATCGTGATGGTCGCGAGGCCGACGGCGGTCCGGTAGCCGGGGCCGCCAGGCTCGACCTCGCGGCTGAAGAAGCCGCCCACCGAGGGCTCGGGCAGACGATCGCGGCGCGCGGCGGCGAGGCGTGCCTCAGCGGCGGTGACACGAGCGCGTCGCGCCGCGATCTGCGGGTGTTCGGCGAGGGCCCGGTCGATCATCTCGCCTGGGTCGCCGACCTGCTGGGGGCGTCGGAGCTCGCCGGCGGGGGCGATGACGCGATCCTTGGACCAGCCGGCGGCCTCGGCGAGGCGGTTGCACGCGAGCCGGAAATCGAGCTCGGCGGCGAGCTTGGCTTGTTGAGCCTGCGCGAATTCACCCTCAGCGACGCGGGCTCGCAGCGCGGAGATCTCGCCCGCTTGCGCCCTCCGGCGCGAGATCTCGAGCAAGCGGGCCGAAAAGGCGAGCAGGCCGGCTGCCGTCTGCGCCCGCGATCGCGCGACCACGGCGGCGTTGTAGGCGGCGTGCACCTCGGCGTAGTTGCGCCAGAGGACGACCTCGAGCTCGCGTTGGAGGTAGTCGCGGGCGCGGCGGGCGGCGGCGATGCGGAGGCGGCGCTCGCCGAAGATCTCGAGGCGTTGGTCGACCTGCGCCTGGATCTCGAGGTTGCGGCCCATCTGGTTGGTGCGCACGCCAGCGCCGAACCACACGGTGGGGTTGTCCGGGAGCAGGGGTTTTTGGCCGGCGATCGCGGCGTCCCCCAGCTCGAGGCGGGAGCGGGCGATCTGCACGGCGGGCGCGTTGGCCTGGGCGTGGCGGATGATCGCTTCAAAATCGAGGAGGTCGGCGTTGGCCGGCAGCTGCAGCGGCTCGGCTTGGATGGGCGCAGGGGCGGGCCGCTCTGTATCTTCAGGGATCGGCGACATCCGTGGCGCGTCGCTCTGCCGACGAGCCGGCGCGGCCGAGGCATGCTTCGTGGGTGAGAGGAGCGCCGCACCGAGGGCGATGGCGAGGGCGAGGCGGCCGCGGGAGAGATGCATGTTCATGGCAGCGAGGTTCGGGGTGTATCACGCCTGGCTCGGTCAGCCAGGAACTGAGGCGCGAGGCGGTTAGATGTGCTCGGCAAAGTCGAGGTCGGGCAGGGCGACGAGGGTGACTTCGCCCGCCTCGGCTTGGCCTTCACTGAGGCGCGCTCCGTCGACCACGAGCTCGGTGACGTAGAGCCCTTCGGCGCCGAGCTGCGCGGCTGGGAGGGCGCGGATCCGTGGCGAGGCGGCGAGGGCGGCCCTCAGGCCCTCGTCGGCGGGTTGTTTGAGGCGCTCGGCGAGCTGGCGCAGGTAGGCGGCGTCGAAGCGGCGATCGGCGGCGGTCGTGAAGAGCACGGTGGTGAGCACGTAGCCGGCGCCGGCCTCGGTGAGGGGCTTTTTCGGCGCGTAGCACGTGGCCGAGGACCAGGGGCCGGCGCTGAGGGCGTGCCGCCGACGCGCGGAGGAGCGGGTCTGGTGCACGGTCGAGGCGACGAAGCCGATCAGGAGGCAGGCGGCGGAGATCGCCATGTATCCCCAACCACCGCGCCGAGCGCGGCGAGGATCCCGAAGATCGCGGTGTAAGCGGCGCCTAACCCGGCGAGCAGATCGCCGAGGCAGCCGCGATCACCGCGGGCGAGGCCGATGAGATCGTCGCTGATCGGCCGCGGGGTCGCTTCGTAGCGCTGACGTACTTCGGCGAGGAGGTCACTCTTCAGCGTCGGTGGGGGCTTGGTCCGCGTCGTCGATCAGCCCGGCGTCGCCGCCGTGGTCGTCGAGGCTGTCCTCGGTGACAGAGGTGTCCTCGTGGGCGTGATCTTCGGCGCTGGGATCGACGAGGCCGCGCTCGCGGCGGTGCTCGGGGCACGTCCGCGAGACAGGAGGCCGTCGGCGTCGACGTCGTTGCTGAGGCGTTGGCCGGGAAAAACACCCAGGTGCCGGCGCAGCCAGGTACGACGCAGGGCATCTGCTCGACGCCCTCGGGGAGCTCTTCGCCGGGGTTGATGGTCAGGACGAAGCCGCCGCGGGCGCACTCGTCGCAGAGGCGCAGCGGATCGGCGGTGCGGCCGGCGAGGAAGGCTTGGAGCTGCGCGCCGGTCTTGTAGCTCAGGTGCCCTCGCAGCCGGGGCGGCCGCAGGCGACGTCGCGATCGTGGTGGGTGCGCACGAACTCGCGGCAGCTCTCGCACATGCGCCGCGGCGGACCAGGGTCGATGGCGAGATCGTCGGTGTCGAGGGTGGCCCAGGCGCGGAGCTGGCTGGCTCGGTCCCACGACCACGTGCCCGTGCAGCCGTGGACCTTGCAGGGGAGCTCGCGGGTCTGGAGGCGGGAGACCTTCTCCGAGCAGAGGCCGCACATGCGCGCGGGCGGGCCTTCGGGGATCTCGAGGCGGGGCGGCGGCTGTGGCCGCGGGAGCGCGTGTACGTGCATCGGCGCGCCGCCCTTGCGGCGGCGACGACGACGGCGCTTGCGCCGGCCGGGGCCTTCACCCTCAGCACCGTCAGGCTCGGAGTCGGCCGCGGATTCGGTCTCGGTCTCGGAGTCGGACGTTGGTTCGGCCGCGGATGGGCGGTGCTCTGCTGCGTCGACGGCGGGGCTGTCGGTCGTTGCGGCGGCGTCGGCGGCAGCGGCAGCGGCGTCGGCGTCGGCGTCGGCGTCGGCGGCGTCGGTGACAGGTGAGGGCGCGTCGCTGGGGTGCGGCTCGGCCTGCTGCGTGGTGTCGCCGCCCTCGTGGCTCTGGGCGGCTTCGCGCTCGGCAGCCTCAGCCTCGGCTCGGGCGACGCTGGCGGCGTACTCCTCGAGGGCGACTTGGTAGGCGCGCTCGGCCGCGTGCTGCTTGGCGTGTTGGCGCAGCACCCAGACGCGGTGGCGGAGCTGCGCGTCGCGGGGCCAGATCCACGCGCGGCTGCAGGTGTCGATCTTGCAGCGGATCTCGGCGTCTTGAGTGTCGCGCTCGGCGTTGAAGCAGTCCTCGCAGAGCCGCGGCGGCAGGCGCAACTTACCTGTCTTTTGGAGCAGGGCGAGCTGGGCGCCGCGGCGCCACATCAAATGCCGGTGCAGCCAGGGGTGCGGCAAGGGACCTCGCGGTCGGAGAGATCGTTGGATGGCTGAGGTGCTCGTCGCACATGCGCTCTGGGGCGGGTTGTCCGAGCGCGCGGACCTGCTGCGAGGCGAACCAGGTCAGGTGTTGGCGCAACCACCGATCCGGCAGGGCATCTCGCGGTCGTGGAAGGCGGAGGCGAAGAGGCCGGCGGTGAGCGGCGCGGAGGCGCTGGCCGGGGCGACGGGGCCGCGGCGATCGTTGTCTCGTCCGCCTCGGCGATCGCCGTCTCGTCCGCCGTCTCGTCCGCCGTCTCGTCCGCCGCCTCGTCGATCTCCGCCCGGGCCGCGCTCTCGGCCGCCTTCGCTCGGGCGACGCTCGCCGCAGGCCTCGCGGGGCCGGTCAGGGCGGGGCCGCGATCTGGTCCGCGCTCAGGGCGGCGCTCCTCGGTCTCATTCGGAGCTACGGCAGGCGCGCCGGGGGCTGCGTTCGTCTTAGGCTCGTGTGCCACGGCGGGGAGTATCGGGCCATCGTTGCCCAGCCGTCCAGTGCGGAGGCGCGCCGACACCGCGGAGCCAAGGACGCCCATGACGAGGGCGTGGCCGATCGGCAGATCGGGGAGGAGCACCAAGGAGCCAGCGCCGACGGTGGCGAGCACGCCGCCGACGAGGCCGCCGAGCGCGCCTTCGACGGTCTTCTTGGGGCTCACGGCGGGGTAGAGCTTGTGTCGGCCGAGGAAGCGGCCGAAGAAGTAAGCGACGGTGTCCGAGAAGAAGGCGACGGCCAAGGTGACGAAGAGCCAGCGCTCACCGTGCGGTAAGGAGCCCTTGATCGGCGTCCACACCGAGACGAGCAGGGGACGTAGAGGAGGCTGGCGTAGCAGGCCGCCATGTGTCGGCCTGCCTCGGGGAGCGCGTGCTTGCGGCCGAGCAGGACGATCGCGAGCAGGATCGCGGCGACGGTGAGGACGGGGCCGATCACCGCGCCAGGGGTGTGGACCATCGACAGCACGACCATCGCCGAGCCGCAGGCGACGGTGATCGCTCGCAGGCCGCGCATCCGATCGTGCGCGCTCAGCGGCAGCGACATGCGTAAGAGCTCGTCGTGGGCGAGGGCGCCGGCGACGGTGGCGATCGCGAGGATGCTCCACGGGCTCGGGTCGATGAAGAGGGCGAGCACGATCACCGGCACGAGCACGGCCGCGGTCGCTGCGCGCTGCGCGAGGTTCCCCATCGCCATCGGTCAGCCCTCCTCTGCCGGGTCGCCGCCTTGCTCGGGGCGGGCGGTCTCGTCGGTGTTGTTCAGGGTGAGGCCGAAGCGACGCTCACGGCGCGCGAAGTCGTCTAAGGCGGCGAGCAGGTGCTCGCGGGCGAAGTCGGGCCACAGCGTCTCCGTGAAGAAGAGCTCGGCGTAGGCGGCCTCCACAGGAAGAAAGTCGAGATCCGGCGCTCGCCGCTGGTGCGGATCAGGAGGTCGAGGGGGCAGGATCCGGCTCGAGTCGAGGTGAGCCTCGATCACCTTGCCGTCGATCGACTCGGGGTCGAGGGCGCCAGCGGCGACCTGGCGGGCGATCTTGCGGACAGCGTCAGTGATCATCTCGCGGCCGCCGTAGCTGAGGGCGAGGCAGAGGACCATCGCGCGGTTGTCCGCGGAGGCGGCGACGAGATCGAGCATGGGCTCGCGGACGTACGCGGGCAGGCGGTGGGTCTCGCCGACGGTGACGAGGCGGATGTCGTTGTCGAGGATCTCGCCGCGCTCCTCGATCAGGTAGCGGCGCAGCAGCTCCATCAGGTGGTAGACCTCGTGCGGCGGGCGGTCCCAGTTCTGCGCGGAGAAGGCGAAGAGGGTGAGCGCCTCGACGCCGAGCTCGCGGGAGGCGCGGACGACGGTGCGTACGCTGTCCGCGCCGCGCTCGTGGCCGACTTCGCGCGGCAGACCCTGGAGGCGCGCCCATCGGCCGTTGCCATCCATAATGATCCCGACGTGACGCGGCGAGTTGCCGGGAGCTGGCGCTGGCCATCGGTGTGGCGGCTTACCACGGCGGCGGGGTGGCAGGGAAGACGGGGCGTCTGGTTGCCGCCCCAGCCCGGCGCGTACAATCCCCCTCCCTCGGGCCGGGCCCGCGAACGCCGATGAACTCCGATACGGTCGAGAACTACCTGCTGCGCATGGAGATCCCCAATGAGCAGCTCGACGAGGCCACCTGGGTGCTCGCGCCAGAGAGCCTGCGCGACAGCCGGATCATCATGAAGGTGTCAGCGCCGATCGTGCTCTTCAGCGCGCCGCTCTTCACCCTCAACGCGTCGTCGACCGGGCGCGAGGCGCTCTTCCGCCGGCTGCTCGAGTTCAATGAGGAGCTCCTGCACTGCTCCTACGGCCTGCAGGGCGAGCAGGTGGTCCTCTCCGGCGCGCAGCAACTCGAGAACCTCGACTACAACGAGTTCCAGGCGATGATCGACGACATGTCGATGAGCCTAGACCGCCACCTCGGCGAGCTGGCGCCGTGGCGACCCGTCGAACCCCAAGAGGGAGCCTGAGCCATGGGACTCTTTTCACGACTTGGTACGCTCATCCGCTCGAACATCAACGGGCTGATCAACAAGGCCGAAGACCCGGAGAAGATGCTGAATCAGGTCCTCGTGGACATGAAGCAGCAACTCGTCGAGGCGAAGAAGCAGGTCGCGGTGGCGATCGCCGACGAGAAGCGGCTGAAGAAGCAGGTCGAGCAGGAGGAGGCGAAGGCGGCGGACTGGGAGAAGAAGGCGATGCTGGCGATCCGCGCAGGCGACGACGGCCTCGCCCGCGCCGCGCGCTCGCGCGGAAGGGCGAGCACGACGAGGTCGCCTCGACCCTGCGCGAGCAGTGGGAGGCGCAGAAGAGCGCGGTGGAGCAGCTCAAGGGGGGCGCTGCGGGGCCTCGACACGAAGATCGAGGAGGCCAAGCGCAAGCGCAACATGCTGGTCTCCCGGCAGAAGCGCGCCGAGGCCCAGCGGATGATCAACGACACCCTGCAAGGGATCAACAGCGCCAGCGCGTTCGACACCTTCGAGCGGATGTCCGACCGGGTCACCCAGCTCGAGGCTGAGGCTGAGGCGACCTCGGAGATCGGCGGGGCGCTCGCAGAGTCGAGCCTGGAGTCGCAATTCAAGGCGCTCGAGGCGTCGTCGGTGGACGACCAGCTCGAGGCGCTCAAGGCGAAGATGGCCCTCGGGCCAGGGGCGCGGGCCCGAAGCAGATCGGCGGCGCCGCCGGTAAGGCGCCCCCTCCGAGCGAGGATCCCTCGCCAGAGGACCTGAAGGCCTCCGAGATCGACGCGCAGCTCGAGGAGCTCAAGCGCAAGCTCGGCGGATGAGCGGGTCGTGCGGCGCAGCGCGTCAGGACCTTCGATCGATGGCTGAGTCGAGCATCGACGCGCTGCTGCCGCCTGAGATGGCGCGTAAGGCCGAGGACCTTGGGGTCAAGAAGGCCGAGCTGCAGGGGCTCCGGCTCTTCGCGCTGGCGTTCCTCGCTGGGGCGTTTATCGCCCTCGGGGCGGTGTTCGCGACGACGACAGCGGCCGGCGTCGGGGCGCTGCCCTACGGGATCAGGCGGCTGGCGGTGGGGATGTCGTTCTGCCTCGGGCTGATCCTCGTGGTGGTCGGCGGCGCGGAGCTGTTCACCGGCAACAACCTGATCGCGATGGCGTGGGCGAGCCGGCGGGTGTCGACGGCGGCGCTGCTGCGCAACTGGGGCGTCGTCTATTGTGGGAATTTCGTCGGCGCGCTGTCTGTGGCGGGCTTGGTGGCGGTGGCGGGGCACCACCGGATGGGCGGCGGCGCGGTCGGTGAGGTGGCGCTGGCGATCGCGACGAGCAAGGTGGGGCTCGGCTTCGCGCAGGCGGTGGCGCTGGGGATCTTGTGCAACATCCTCGTCTGCCTGGCGGTGTGGTTGACCTACAGCGCGCGGTCGACGACCGACAGGATCGTGGCGATCATCTTCCCGATCACGGCGTTCGTCGCGGCGGGCTTTGAACACAGCGTCGCGAACATGTACTTCATCCCGGCGGCGCTGCTGATCGGCTGGCTGGACCCGGGTTTTGTCGGCGAGCGGGGATCGATCTGTCGACGGTGGGCTGGGGCAGCATGTGGCTGAAGAACCTGCTGCCGGTGACGCTGGGCAACGTGCTCGGCGGCGGGGTCGGGGTCGGGGCGGTGTATTGGGCGATCTTCCTGCGGCGCCGCCCTGGGTGAGCGCAGGGGCCTGCGCGGTCGAGGTCGCAGGGGAGGCCTTGCGCCCAGGGGGCGCCCTGGTGTTAGGCTGGCGCGATGAGACTCTCCTCCGCGCCTGCATGTACCTTCATCGTTCTCTCCTACGCCTGCCTGGGCCTCGCCTGCTCCGGCGGCGGAGGCGACACCGAGACCGACACGGGCACCGACACCGAGACCGAGACGGATGGGGCGCAGCTGCCGGCCGGGTGTGACCAGCTCTTCGTCGGCGGTGTGGATGATCGCGACGCGATCAGCGCGGCGCTGATCGACGCGGCGGACAACACGACGATCTGCTTCTCGGGCCTGTTTGAGATCACGAGCGATCGCCTCAGCACCTCGGGCAAGAGCAGGCTGACCCTGCGCGGGGTAGGCGAGGGCGAAGGGGTCGGCGCGGGCGCGGTCTTCGACTTCAAAGATATGGTCGGGCCGGTCGGGATCGAGATGAACAACATGACCGGGGTGACGGTCGAGGGGATCACCGTGAAGAACACGGCGGGCGACGCGATCGGGATCCGCGGCAGCACGAACGTCACCTACCGGGACGTGAAGGTCGACTGGGAGCGCGGTCCCGACACGCGCAACGGCGCGTACGGCTTCTACCCGGTGGAGAGCGAGAACGTGCTGATGGAGGACTGCGAGGTCTCCCACGCGTCGGACGCCGGGGTGTACGTGGGGCAGTCGAAGAACATCATCGTCCGCCGTAACCGCAGCTACGCGAACGTCTCGGGGATCCAGGTCGAGAACTCCTTGTACAGCGAGGTCTACGAGAACGAGGTGTGGGACAACACGGTGGGGATCTTGGTGCACGACCTGCCGGGGCTGCTAGGCGGGTAACGGCAGCTGGTCGTGGGTGCACGACAACATCTCGCGGAACAACAACACGCCGAATTTCGCCGACTCGGGGCTCTTCGCGTCGAACTTGCCGTCGGGCGTGGGGATCATGGGGCTGGCGATCGATAACATCGAGGTGAGCAACAACGTCTCCGAGGGCAACGGCACGGCCGGCTACTTGGTCGCCTCGTTCAAGACGGTGGAGCTGCTGCTCGAGGACAAGCCGAAGGGAGGATCCGAACTACGATCCCTACCCGGAGACCTACTACATCCACGACAACATGTTCATGGGCAGCGGCAACGCGCCCGATCCGATCTTCGTGGCGGAGGGCGCGAACACGCTGGCGGACATCGTCTGGGATACGGTGATCGACTCGAGCAAGGACAACTCGGACGGGCGCCTGAACCTCTGTATCCGCGCGAACGGGGCGGCGACCTTCGCCGGGGTGAATTTCTCGGATCCGACGATGTCGATCTTCGATCTGGCGCCGTTCGATTGTATGCACGCGCCGGTCGGTCCGGTCGATAACGGCCTGTAGGCCGCAGGAGGAACGTTGCTGACTCGTCTGGGCGGGATCTTCGGGGTCGGTGCGCTGCTCGTGGTGATCACGGGCGGCTGCGCGGGTGGCGAGCGAGAGCCAGAGTTCGTGTGCCCCGAGGCGCTGGGCTCGGCGGAGCCGGAGCACCTGTGCGGGTGGGGCCTGTTTCGCGGCTCAGGCGCGACGCAGGAGCCGAGCGAGGGGGTGATCCCGTACCACGTGATCGCCAACTTGTTCACGGATGACGCGAAGAAGCACCGCTTCATCCGCTTGCCGCCAGGCGGGGTGATCACCTACGACGAGGCGGCGACGTGGGGGTTCCCGGTCGGGACGGTGATCGCGAAGAGCTTCGCCTACCCGCACGACGCGCGCGACCCGGCCGCGGGAGAGCGCTTGCTCGGGACGCGGCTGCTGGTCCGAGAGACAGATGGTTGGCGTCCCTTCATCTACAAGTGGGACGAGGCGCAGACGGAGGCGCTGCGCTTCGTCGCGGGTACGCGGGTCGATGTCGTGGATCGACGAGGAGGGGGCGACGCGGGCGCACCAATACCGGATCCCGAGCCTGGATGACTGCTCGATCTGCCACGGCGGTAAGGCGGCGGTGGAGGTGCTGGGGCCGACGACGCGGCAGATGGACGTCGACTACGACTACGGCGAAGGGGAGGTGAACCAGATCGAGCACTTGGCGGGGCTCGGGCTGCTCGATCGCGCTCCAGCGGCCGCGAGCGCGCGGGCGCGGCTGGTCGACCCCTTCGGCGAGGCGCCGCTCGCCGCGCGCAGGCTCGCTCGTACATGGACAGCAACTGCGCGCCTTGCCACCGCGAGGGCGGCGACGCGCAGAGCTCGGGACTGTGGCTTCAGTGGTCGGTCGAGGATCCCTTGCGGCTGGGGATCTGCAAGCCGCCGGTGGCCGCAGGGAACGGCGCGGGGGCTGAGTTATGACATCGTGCCGGGCGATCCAGACGCGTCGATCTTCGTGTTCCGGATGGAGCACACGGGCCCGACGTGAAGATGCCAGAGCTGGGCGGGCTCGCGCCGGACCTCCGCGGGGGCGGCGCTGATCCGCGAGTGGATCGCGGCGATGGAGCCGAAGGGCTGCACGGGCGAGTGAGCGCGGCGCGAACGCTCGCGCGCTCTCGCGCCTCGCTGCGCGCGGGTAGGGTGGCCTGACGCGGGATCGGCAGGTCCGGGTACGGTGGTGAGGATCTGCGCCTCGGTCGCTCGGGATCGGCGCAGCGGGAGGGAGCGTGTATGCGGCGGTCTCGACTGGGTGGTTTCGGTGCGTTGGCGGTTGCGGCGGCGTTGGCGGGGTGCAGCGGCGGCGCGACGGAGACTGCGGCGAAGCGCGACGGAGGGATCCTCGGGTACGACGGTCGACACGTCGACGGGGCCGGTGACGACGACGATGCCGAGCACGACGACGACGTCGACGAGCGAGAGCACGGGGGTGTCCGACAGCGCGACGATGGGGTCGACGACGGCGGTGGATCCGGAGCGGGGATCAGAGTGCGGCGACGGGGTGCTCGACCCCGGGGAGTCCTGCGATGACGGGGCGAAGAACGGCCCGGGGCAGCCGTGCTCGGCGACGTGTGCGCGAAGAATAGCTGCGGCGACGGGGACGCGGGCCCAGGTGAGGAGTGTGATGACGGCGCGTTCAACGGCCCAGGGAGCTCGTGCAAGGCGGATTGTACGAACAATGTCTGCGGCGACGGCGACAAGGGGCCAGGTGAGGGCTGTGATGACGGCAACAGCGACGACGACGACGCCTGCTCGAACGCTTGCAAGTTGATCTCGTGCGGCGACGGCGAGGTCTCAGCCTTTGAGGAGTGCGACGACGGAAACGCCGATAACACAGATATGTGCACGGACGCGTGCACGAACGCGCTCTGCGGCGATGGGTTTGTGCAGCCAGGGCCGGCGAGGGCTGCGATGACGGGGTCAATAACTCGCAGAACGCGGCGTGCACGAACGTGTGCGCGGTCAACGTGTGCGGCGACGGGGCCATCTACAACACCGGCGACGGGGCGGAGGAGTGTGACAGCGGCGATAACAACGGGCCAGGACAGCTCTGCAACGCGATGTGTAAGGTGAACGTGTGCGGGGACGGCGATAAGAGCCCGAAGGAGCAGTGCGATGACGGCAACAACGCGCCGGGTGACGGCTGCTCGGCCAGCTGCGTGCTGGAGGGCTGCGGTAACCAGATCGTCGACCCAGGGGAGGGCTGCGATGACGGGGCTGACGGCGATAACGACGACGGCTGCACGGACGCGTGTACTATCCCGAGCTGCGGGGACGGCTTCGTTCAGGCGAGCCTGAACGAGGCGTGCGACCTCGGCGGGGCGAACAGCAACGCGGCGCGCTTGTACGCTCGCCTGCGAGCTGGCGGCCTGCGGCGACGGGTTTCGTCCACCAAGGGTGGAGCAGTGCGACGACGGGGGGAGACTTCACAACCCTCCCCGTAGAGCGCCCCGATCCCCACCTCCTTGCTTCTGGCTCAGATCGGCGTTCTACGGGGTTTTAGCGCTCCCCTGCGTCACCCCCCGGCCCACCTGGTGGGCAACGCGCGAACGGCCGCTACCGGCAACGGTTTGGCAACGCCCCAGGCCCCGGCATCGGCTGGCAACGGAGCACCCTGTCGGCGGAGGTTGCCAGAGGTGGTTGCCAGATGTAGCGGTGGCCACCCCTTTCGGATCGGGTGCCCTCGTCCGCCCCGCGCTGCCGCCTGGGTGCCCATCTACGAGGGCCCCTTGCCCTGGGAGCGAGCTCTCGCAGAGCAGGCTCGCAGGTAGGTGATGTCCTACGAGGCATCTCGCGGACGATGGGAGGGCATCTTCGCCGCTGTTGACCATGCTCGGACGTGTCCGCGTCCCGGCGTTTCTGCGCCGTCATCTTAGCGTCGCGGCATCCCTGGTATCAACCAGCGATCTCCTCTGGCGATCAGAATCCGGGCAGCGCCCCTCTTATGCCGGCATGGCTACTTGCACATCCGGCCGCGGGCGCCCGCCGATGCGCCCGAAATTGCTGCTCAGGCGGCCCCGGCCCCGGCAAGGCTCACTGGCCGCCGCTCCTATCGACTGCGACAAGAGACCCATGGCACCTCAACTAGTCTACCGCCCCTCAAGTCCCACCACGAGTACGCCGCGAAGGTCGTGTGCGGCTACCTCAAGGAGCAAAAGGGCCCACTCAGCCCCGGCCGCTACTTCACCGCCGTCAACATCCACAACCCGAGCGCCAAGGAGGCCCACATCTGCGTCGGCTGGCGTCATCGCCAAGCCCGGCGGGGCTGGGCCGGTGACCGACACCCACGGCTTCAACCTCGCCCCGAATCAGGCGATGGAGATCGACTGCGAGCTGATCCTACAAATCGCCGAGGGCGGAGTTCATCAAGGGCTTCGTCGTGATCAGGCGATCCCGAGCTCGGCGTCGTCGCCGTCTACAACGCGGGCGCGGTCGAGGCCCCGGGCTGGAGTGACGACGATGCACACCGAGCGGGTCCCCCCGCGGACGAGATCGGCGGCGCCTCCCCACTGCTGAGCCGAGGGCCGCCGCCGCCGGTTCGCCGGCGCGCGGCGAGCCCGGAGCGCGCGATCACGCGTCGCTACGCGGCGCCGACGGATGCCGCGACCGCCGCCCACGACGCGGCCTTAGAACGCGACGCCCGCGGGGACCAGCCCGGGCAGCGTTCGAGGTTGGATCAAGTCCCACATACACTGGAGGGTCCGCGATCAGCAGGCAAAGCTGACAGGAAGTACCTCGCGAGCCGCCAACTACTTCGCGCTACCCCCCCTACCAGGCCAAAACTTAACGGCCTCCGCAGCGATGTAATGCGAATGTGGCGTAAAAAGCGATAACTGAGGAGAGCCAACGGACAAGGTTTACCCACTGGAGCTACCTGCCCTCAAACAAGTGGTTCTGAAGATCCCGACGCCGACGTCTCGGCACCCCGAGGGTGAGCGGCAGATCCGCGAATGCGCCTCTAGAGTGTGCCCGTCCGCGCCCGCGCCCGCCACCGCCGTCTCGTCCGCGGCGGGACGATCGTATCCGTCCGAAAACCGCACGCAGTGCGGACCCCTCCCCGCACCATCGACGCGCCCGACACCCGCGGCCCCACCTCCGGCGCGCCCCTCAGCCCCAAAAGGCCCAACCCGCCCCGATCTCGAGGTCATCGACGGCTACTTCTTTTTAGCGACCAACCAATCCGGGGTCATACCACCTAACCGCCCTGAGGTAACGGTGGCAGAGGCCAGCTCCACGTGCGAACCTCGTGGTGGATAGATAATCTCCCAAAGTGACGACCAGATCCCCTGCTTATGCTTGCTCCGCACCCCCTTCCCCTTGATCCGACACCTCCGCTGGGTCGCCGAAGTCCAGGAATAGCTCAAAACGTGTTCCCCACGGAGATACCACGGTCACGCCTCTCGCATGTAGATCTGATAGAAGGAGATTCGGACCCCC
>JADJRG010000031.1 GCA_016712315.1 Nannocystis sp.
GAGGTCGTGTTGCAGCGCATCTCCTCCCCTTAACTGGGAGGCCCCATTGAAAGCCTCGCGGAAGAGGCACTCCGTGCGGAGGTAGTCGATATCTCCTCCCCTTAACTGGGAGGCCCCATTGAAGCGACGACGAGCTCTACACGGCGGCCTCAGGTGAGTCGCTGATCTCCTCCCCTTAACTGGGGAGGCCCCATTGAAGCCGGAGCTGGCGCTCCTGCATCGGCGTGATGAACGCGCATCTCCTCCCCTTAACTGGGAGGCCCCATTAAGCATGGACTCGGCCCACGCTTCCCAAACCGGCCCGCGCAGCCCTCTCCTCCCCTTAACTGGGAGGCCCCATTAAAGCACTCGATCCTCCCGTCCACGAGGTCGCGGACCTCGGATCTCCTCCCCTTAACTGGGAGGCCCCATTGAAAGCGGCGCCTGCTGTCGGACGCCGGCTATCTCTTCGACATATCTCCTCCCCTTAACTGGGGAGGCCCCATTAAAGCCCGGCCGCCATCAGGGCGTGGCACCTCGCCAACACAGATCTCCTCCCCTTAACTGGGGAGGCCCCATTAAGCCCAATACCAGAGGTTGTTCATCTCATTGATGCAGATCTCCTCCCCTTAACTGGGGAGGCCCCATTGAAGCCTGCGTCGCCTGCCGCCGCGAGCGTCGCTGTCTTCCATCTCCTCCCCTTAACTGGGGAGGCCCCATTGAAGCCTGGCACCTTTCGGGAGCGCAAGTACACGCTCCTCGTGCATCTCCTCCCCTTAACTGGGAGGCCCCATTGAAAGCGCTCGGGCGTCAGCGTGAGCGACGGACGGAGAACGCTCATGATCTCCTCCCCTTAACTGGGGAGGCCCCATTGAAGCTTTTCATCCTGCCTCTCATCCTTCATCTGGACCACGACATCTCCTCCCCTTAACTGGGAGGCCCCATTGAAGCAGCTCAGCGCGGGCAGTGTCCAGCTCGGCGCGGGCCTCATCTCCTCCCCTTAACTGGGAGGCCCCGTGAAAGCAGCCCGCAAGCCACGGCGCCGACCCACGGCGATCTATCTCCTCCCCTTAACTGGGGAGGCCCCATTAAGCTTCCTCACCCGGTTGGCGTCCCGCTGTCCTACGAGGATCTCCTCCCCCTTAACTGGGGAGGCCCCATTGAAAGCGTCGACTCGCTCGCGTAGCCCTCGATCCACTTCGCGAGATCTCCTCCCCTTAACTGGGGAGGCCCCATTGAAGCACGAGGCGCCCGTTCGCGAGCTTGTGCCGCGTGTTCATCTCCTCCCCTTAACTGGGGAGGCCCCATTGAAGCGACGAGCTGCCCGTCAGCGTCCCAATCCGCCGATCTCCTCCCTTAACTGGGAGGCCCCATTGAAGCGAAAGTCGCTGAACCGCAACGCGCCGGCTGTGTGGCGTGATCTCCTCCCCTTAACTGGGGAGGCCCCATTGAAGCGTGAAGCAGCTCGGCGCATGCCCTGATGGTGTCGAATCTCCTCCCTTAACTGGGGAGGCCCCATTGAAACACGTAGGAGACGCGCAGCCCGCCCCCGTGACGCCGAATCTCCTCCCTTAACTGGGGAGGCCCCATTGAAAGCGCGAGCAGAACAGCGGGAAGACCTATCAGGCCGACCATCTCCTCCCCTTAACTGGGGAGGCCCCATTAAAGCCGCGCGTCACTGCGACGGCGACGCCTCGCGCTCTGCCGACGATCTCCTCTCCCCTTAACTGGGAGGCCCCATTGAAGCGTGGCGCAGGCCGAGACGGCGCACGAGCGCGATGAGCCGGGATCTCCTCCCCTTAACTGGGGAGGCCCCATTGAAGCGTGCGCCGCGACCTCGGCTCGTGCCCGGCGACCGACATCTCCTCCCCTTAACTGGGGAGGCCCCATTAAGCTGTCGCCTTCGCCGCCGCGATTTTGTCGCCGACGCCGACTATCTCCTCCCCTTAACTGGGGAGGCCCCATTGAAGCGTCGTCAATCCTGCCTCCTAGGCCGCCCTCGCGGCCGATCTCCTCCCCTTAACTGGGGAGGCCCCATTAAGCGAGCAGCCTTTCGATCGCGTCGAGGTGTCCTATCAGGATCTCCTCCCCTTAACTGGGGAGGCCCCATTGAAGCCTCGACACAGCCAAGGTCTCTGCCCTCGGTGACTCTGATCTCCTCCCCTTAACTGGGGAGGCCCCATTAAAGCTGGGACATGAACGGATGGAGCATAGATTCCTAGTCTTCATCTCCTCCCCTTAACTGGGAGGCCCCATTGAAGCAGCCATCCTCGAACAGCGTTCAACCTTTGTTTTCCGTATCTCCTCCCCTTAACTGGGAGGCCCCATTGAAGCATGAGGCGACCGCCGACGAGATCGATCGAGGTCTCGCATCTCCTCCCCTTAACTGGGGAGGCCCCATTGAAGCGATAATGCGGTTTTCATGACTGCTCCTTTAAGCGCGCATCTCCTCCCCTTAACTGGGAGGCCCCATTAAGCTTTTGGGCGGCCGCCGCCTGGGTGTTCGTAGTGAGCATCTCCTCCCCTTAACTGGGGAGGCCCCATTGAAGCTCGCGCTGAGGCATGGGCTTGCCCCCACGGTCTCATCTCCTCCCCTTAACCGGGGAGGCCCCATTGAAGCGGCGGAAGGAGGACGTTGAGCCGGCCCGCGATGTCGGATCTCCTCCCCTTAACCGGGGAGGCCCCATTGAAGCCCACACGTGGCGCAGGTCCGCGACCGTCCTACACCTGCATCTCCTCCCTTAACCGGGGAGGCCCCATTGAAGCATCATGCTCGCATCGCAGCGCCAGCAAATACTAAGGGATCTCCTCCCCTTAACCGGGGAGGCCCCATTGAAGCCGAATCATGGACACCAGAGCAAGAGATCGTGAGAGAATCTCCTCCCCTTAACCGGGAGGCCCCATTGAAGCGGCGAGCAGACCAGCCAGCTCGGCCTCTTGGCCCTCGATCTCCTCCCCTTAACCGGGGAGGCCCCATTGAAGCCCGACGCCGCTCGCGATGGACTTCGCGGGGCCGCGGGATCTCCTCCCCTTAACCGGGAGGCCCCATTGAAGCCCGCCGCGCCCGCTGCGACCCCCTCTCTGCCAGACTCAGCCCGGACACATGCAACCAATATTTACGAAGCAGGGCGAGATGAAGAATGTAAGCAATGAGCAGCAACGATCATGACAGTGGAGCAGCAAACAGCTGGGGGTCTGGATACGGAAAGATCCGGCGCACCGGGATCGTGGAGATCCCCCGGGATCCGCGGGCCTTGGTCATCATTGGGAGCCCTGATCTCGAGGTGGGAGTCGTGCGCGATCGGATGTACACGGTCATCAAGCTGCACGTGCCGAGCGGGCGCGGTGGCGAAGGGGAGAGCCGATGAGACCGGCCGCAACGATCCCAGATCCCGAGCACACCAAGACGTCGGCGCGACCGCGCTACACCGCGGCCTTCAAGCGCAAGGTGCTCACGGAAGTCGAGCAGCTCCAGGCGGGCGAGATCGGCGCGTACCTGCGCAAGATGGGGCTGTACAGCGGCACGCTTAGCCGCTGGAGATGGGAGCGCGATTCCGCTACGATGCAGTCGTTGGCACCTCGCAAGCGCGGACCCAAGCCCAAGCAGAGCGCCGAGCAGGTCGAGCTCACGCGTCTTCAGCGGAAGATCGACGCGCTCGAGCAAAAACTCGTCGTCGCTCACGAGATCATCGAGGTTCAAAAAATCTCCGAGATCTTCAAGGGGCTCTCCCCGCAGACGCCCGACGAGCCGCCCCAGACCGGCTGATCAGCGAGGCCGAAGCGCTCGCCCCACGCACAGGCCTCACGGCGGCCTGTGAGGCGCTCGGGGTCCGGCGCTCGCGGGCGTACGAGCTCCGCAACCCGCAGGCGCCTGAGCCGCGCCAGAGGCCTCTGGCGCGGCCCAGGCGTGGGCTCTCGGAGGAGGAGCGCGCGGACGTGTTCGCCCTCCTCCACAGCGACCGCTTCATCGATCAGGCGCCAGCGCCGGTCGTGACGACCCTCCTTGAGGAGGGGCGCTACGTGTGCAGTGAGCGAACCATGTACCCGGATCCTCGCCGCCGCGGGCCAGCTCAAACCGCGCCGTCAAGCCAGCGAGGTGGCGATCTCGCCCGACTCCTCAGCTCCGCGGCGTCATTACCTCGGCGATGGCGGCATCTCCTCCCCTTAACCGGGGAGGCCCCATTGAAGCTAGCTGCTGGGCGGCCTTTGTGCCCGCCGCCTCTGCGAATCTCCTCCCCTTAACCGGGGAGGCCCCATTGAAGCCTCGGCCCAAACGTGTATCTAAACCTCCCTGCCGCCGCATCTCCTCCCCTTAACCGGGAGGCCCCATTGAAGCGGGCGCGTGGTGTCGACGCGCAGCGCCTACGCCGACATCTCCTCCCCTTAACCGGGGAGGCCCCATTGAAGCCTGGTAATCGGCGAGGCGATCGACGGGCAGGGCCAGCGATCTCCTCCCCTTAACCGGGGAGGCCCCATTGAAGCGCGATCCACAAAGCCGCGGGCAGCAGTAGATCGAGCGATCTCCTCCCCTTAACCGGGGAGGCCCCATTGAAGCGCACGGCGCGATCGTGCCGGCGTTCGGCTCGCAGTTGATATCTCCTCCCCTTAACCGGGGAGGCCCCATTGAAGCATCGCCGACTCGTGCCACCAGCGACGCGGACGCGTAGTATCTCCTCCCCTTAACCGGGGAGGCCCCATTGAAGCCGATCCAGGCGCCCGCGGCCCGCGTGATCACCTTGCAGATCTCCTCCCCTTAACCGGGGAGGCCCCATTGAAGCTTAAATCCGCTGAGGTGACAAGGTTGTGCACATGGGATCTCCTCCCCTTAACCGGGGAGGCCCCATTGAAGCACCATGCCGCGGACCTTGGAGGCGAGCGCGGAGCTTCCATCTCCTCCCCTTAACCGGGGAGGCCCCATTGAAGCATGAGTCGCAAGCCTTGACGAGCGCGGCGCTCTGCGGCAGCATCTCCTCCCCTTAACCGGGGAGGCCCCATTGAAGCCTCCGCGGTGAGGTCGCCAGCGACGCTATCCCAGAATCTCCTCCCCTTAACCGGGGAGGCCCCATTGAAGCCACTCGGGAGGCGGGACGCGCTCCTCAGGGTCGCACGCATCTCCTCCCCTTAACCGGGAGGCCCCATTGAAGCCCTGCTTGTCGCGCGGGACATGCGGACCTGCCCCGACTATCTCCTCCCCTTAACCGGGGAGGCCCCATTGAAGCCTTGGTACTTTGCGCGGTGGCATGGCATGACGCCAGAGATCTCCTCCCCTTAACCGGGGAGGCCCCATTGAAGCGCGGCCTTGGCGGAAGGGCCTGAACCGAGGTTCCGCCATCTCCTCCCCTTAACCGGGAGGCCCCATTGAAGCGACGAGATGGGGCTCGGCAAGACCCCGCAAGCGCTCGCGGATCTCCTCCCCTTAACCGGGGAGGCCCCATTGAAGCCGCTCCTTGAGTTTGCCGAGCTCCGCCCGAAGCACATCCATCTCCTCCCCTTAACCGGGGAGGCCCCATTGAAGCGTGCACACGATGGGTTGGCCGCCGCGCCGAGGTCCGTCATCTCCTCCCCTTAACCGGGGAGGCCCCATTGAAGCAGCTCGTAGCGCGGGACAGCCGGGCGCCCCAACGGTGTCCGGCCGATCCAGCCGCCTTCGCCAGTTTCTGGCCGAAGTGCCGTCGGTCTCCTGCTCGATCAGTATGAGACCATCCAGAATTTTCATGAGGTGATCGCCCGCGGCGCCGACGACCGCTGGATCGGCGCCTAGCCCCGCACACCCCACCCTGTTCTCGATTTGCCGCCCTCGGGCCGGGGGTTCCCTCCGCGCTTCGTCCGTGATCTCTGAGGTCCAAACCCCAGCCTCAGCTTGACCAGAATGGTGGTGGTTCTACGGGTTCAGATCGACCCGACACACCATCGTGGTCGACGGCGATCACCCGCCTGGAGGGCCGCGGCCGCCGCGCGGAGGCCGGCGGCCGCTGAGCGCCGCGGCCCGCTCAGGGCGCGAGGATCCGCCCGGGCGCGCCGTTCATCCCCTGCTCGGTGTGGCAGGAGTTGCAGTCGCCGCTCATCTGCGGGGTCGCCATCACCCGCTCCTTGCCGGCCTGGGTGACCTTGGCCTTGATCGGGAACATCAGCGGCCCGAACTCGACCTGGTCGTACATGAAGTTGCCGGCGCTGTTGACCGCGAGGGTCACGACCTTGGCGTCCGCGGTGGTGATCTCGACGCTTATCACGCCGCCGTCGCCGTTGACGCCGTTGCAGTCGTCGGGCTCGTGGGCGCCCGAGTAGACGGTGCCGGCGATCGCGAAGAGGTTGACCACGTCCTCGCCGATCTGGGTCGCGTGGCAGCTGAGGCAGGCCTTGCCCGGGTGCATGAGCGGCGACTCGAGATCGCCCTGCGTCCAGATCATCCCGCTCATGCAGGCCGCGGCGCCGGTGTCGGTCCCCGAGCCGCTCGCCGAGCCCGAGCCGGTCCCCGCCGTCGTGTCAGTCCCGGCGCTCGCGCCCGTGGTCTCGGTGTCGGCCGCCGAGGTCGAAGACCCCGACATGCCGTCACTCGCACTGCCCACTGAGTCGCCGGCGCAAGCGCCCCCGAGCGCGACCACCCCCCCCACCCCAAATACCCGCAAGAACACTGTCTTCATGCCACTGAACATAGGCCCTCGATTCTTCAGAGACACCATGGAGAATTTCCCCAGCGACCGCCGCTCACGGCGCCGCGCACGCCCCATTGACGCTCGACACGTACGTGTCGAGGTGCGCCTGCCAGCCCTCGCCGGCGATCGCCACCGTCCCCTCCTCGCCGGCGTGGACGCCGATGATGAAGGTCACGTCCTTCGGGATCTTCGCCTGCGCGAACGCGGCGATGTCGGTGGTCGCGTTGCCGTAGGCGCCGTCGAAGACCAGCCCCTCGGCCTGCATGTCGGCGAGCGCCCCCGCCTTGTACGCGATCGCCGTGTCACCCGAGACCAGCGTCTTCGAGAGGATGATCCGTGAGCTCGCAGGATCGAGCGGGAAGCCGTGCTCCTCCAGCCAGCGCCGGGTCGCGTCGGTCGAGCTCTCGCCGGTGCCGCCGAGCACCCAGGTCTGGGAGCGCGCGGTGAGGTAGATGATCTGGTAGCCGCGGTCGGCGTAGGCGCTGACCATCTCCGAGGCCGCCGCGCGCTCGACCGGATCGTAGGTCCCGTCGGCCTTCTGCATCTCCCACTCGGCGTCGCTGATCGTCAGGGTCTCGTCGATGTCGAAGACGATCGCCTCCAGGCACTGCGACCCGCCGGTGTCGCCAGCGGTGGCCCCGCCGCCGCCGCTGCAGGCCGCGCCGACCAGCGACGCCACCAACCCCGCGACCATCCCGCCGAGCCAGCGCCGGGAGAACCTCAAACCGGCGCCGCGGGTCATCACCCCCTGACCTCTCGTCATGGCTCCCAAGCTAGCGACGGGGGGCGCCGGCCGCCCACGCAAACCCGTCGGGCGCGCGGGGACCAAGATCGCATTTCTTGCGCCGATCGATGAGCGCAGAAGCGCGCGGCTAATCGATGATCAGCTCGACCTGATCCCAGATCTTCCGCAGGGTCGCGAGGGTCCGCCCCTGCCAGGGCTTGGCGGCGCTGCCGAGGATGGTCACCCGCGTCTGCTTGGCCTTGCGGACCTCGACCAGGAACTGGCCGAAGGTGCCGATCCCCGATCCCCGAGGAGTTCAGCATGTCGAGGTTGCGGAAGTCGAGGGTGAGGGTGGCGCCGCCCTTGGCGTGGGCCGCCCCCTTGAGCGCCTGGCTGCGCGAGCGCCCGCCGGGCCCCGCCGGCGATCATCGCGAGCTCATCGCCCACTTCCTCGCCGCCGGTCGAGGCCTCGCCGCCGCCCACCGCCAAGGCCTCGTCCACGGCGATTTCAAGCCCGACACAACCCCCCCCCCCCCCCCCAAAACGCCCCCCAGCTCGCTGATCGTTCGGCGAGCCTTAAGACTCCCCCCCCTACTCGGATTCTGCCTCGGCGAAGAGTTTCTGTAGCTCTGCCAACTCGTGAGTCGCGCTGGACTCACGAGCTAGTTCAAATAGCGTTTCAGTTGTTCCTTCGGGGGAGTTGATCGTGGTTACCACTCGATGGTTACCATGGGATTCCAGAATGATGAATAGCCAGTGGTATTTGTAATAGTAGTAGTGCTCGACTTCGCTGTCAAAGCGACGAATGCGAATTCGGCCAATGGCGAGATGGTTCTTCGGCTTGAGCTCGCAGGTGTAGGATTCAAGAAGAGCAGAGCTGTCGTCAGACCCCTGGCGGCCGCTGGGGCGAGTACGCGATCCCCTTCCTCTTCGCCACCGTTGGCGAGGACGGCCTCGGGGGTGGCGGCCGGGGCGGCGGCGAGGGCCTCCACGATGGGGTCCTTCGCGCGACGCTCGGGGAGCGCGACGCCGAGGCGGTCGGCGGCGGCGAGGAGCTCGTCGCGGGTGAGGAGCCGGAGGAGGTCGGGGAGGCGGGGCATGGGGCGGAGGTGTGACCCTAGCAACAACCTCAAGGCCGAAGCCAGCACCATCCTCGGCGCCGTCGCCGGCCACCTCTTCGCCCAGGGCGCCGAACCCGGATCGTAGCCCCTTCACCGGGCTCGTGCCGAAACCATGACGTCCCGGCGGTTCGCGAGCTCGGTGAGCGCATGCGCGCGCTGCGGGGCCGTGTGCGCTGGCTGGACGGCGTGGGCTTCATCGCCGCGACGCAGGTCACGGCAGCGATGACAACGACGCTTGCGCTCAACTTCGTGCCCCGGCCGCGCTCCCGTGTTACGAAGGCGCATGGCGCACGCCGAGTATCATCGCAGCGAGGTTGGCGGATGGTTGCGTGCCGCGGTGCTCGGCGCGAACGACGGTGTTGTATCGATCGCCAGTCTGGTGCTCGGTGTCGCCGCCGCGGCGGGCGGTGAGGGGGCGGTGGTCACCGCCGGGGTCGCGGGCCTGGTGGGCGGTGCGCTGTCGATGGCCGCGGGCGAGTACGTGTCGGTCAGCTCGCAGCGCGACGTGGAGCGCGCTGACCTCGCGCGCGAGCGCCGTGAGCTCGCCGAGTCGCCGGCCGCCGAGCGCAGCGAGCTGATCGGCCTCTACGAGGCCAAGGGGCTCACGAGCGACCTGGCGGCGCAGGTCGCTGATGCGCTGGTGGCGACGGTCGATCCCTTGCGTGTGCACGCGCGCGAGGAGCTGCGCCTCGACCCCGACGATCTCGCGCGGCCGATGCAGGCCGCGGTGGTCTCCGCCTGTTCGTTCGCTGTGGGCGCCGCCCTGCCGCTCGCCACGATCACGCTGGTGCCGGCGAGCGTGCGTGCCGCGGCGACGCTGGGCGTGGCGCTCGTCACCCTCGCGCTGCTCGGAGGCTTGAGCGCGCGGCTCGGCCGGGCGCCCGTGGCCCGCGCCGTGGTCCGCGTGGTGATCGGCGGGGCCCTGGCGATGGGGCTGACCTACGGCCTCGGCGCGGTGTTCGGCGCGGCGTCGTGAGAAAGACGGTACCTTCGAGCGTGCGGAGCATCCGGGCTTCACGACGATGGCTGCTGGCGATGGCGCTGCTGATCAGCGCGTGTGCGCCGGTGGCACGCGCAACCCTACCGACGACGCCACCGCGCGGCGCGGTGCGGGTCGACCTCGAGGAGATGAAAGAGTGTTTGCAGCTCCAGCGTCGGGCGGACACGCCGCGCATCAGCTCGGTCGAGCGCCCGTTGCTCGCCGCGCGGCTGGCCGAGCTTCCCCCCGAGGTGCTCCGCGTCGCGCGGGCGGCCGAGGTCGATGGCCTGTTGTCGACGATCCTGGATGGCCAAGACAGCACACGCGACCTGGCGATCGCGGCCAAGCTGTACCTGGTGATGCGGTTGTCGTCGCTCGAGATCGAGGTCGCGTCACTGCTCTTTCACACCCAGTGCATCGGCAACCAGATGGATTCGGTGCTGCGGGAGCTCGATCGCCGCCAGCGGTCGCGGGAGATCGCGCTCACGGTCTCCTCGATCCTGATGGGCGCGGCGGCGGCGACCGCTTACGGGGTCTGGGATCTGCGCGGCGGCGGCGGTGATGGTCCAGCGGCGCTCGGCATCGCCGGCGGCGTGACGGCCGCGTCGCTGGGCCTGGCCGCCTTCGTGCCGGAGCGGCGCGCCGTGGTGTTTCCGCACGATAGCAACCTGTTGGCGCCGATCGCCCGCGGCGAGGACCCGCACGGGCTCTACCCGAGCTTTGTGTTTCGCATGTTGGTGACGCCGCCGGTCGGCGGCGGACCGAGCGCGCGCGACGAGATCCTCGAGGACTGGCGGCACATCCTCAGCGAAGCGGTGCCGGTCGCGCAGCGCGACCTGGCCGAGTCGCTGCTCTACGGCGCCGGTGGTGTCTACGACCGGCGCCTGCTCGACGTCCGCGAGCGGATGTTCGACGTGCTCGAGTCGCACGTCAACGCGGTCGACCGCGAACTCGAGCTGCTCTACCGCTTCTCGTCGCAGCTCGTCGAGGTGACCGCGCCGGCCGGCCCCTGAAGCCACCCGCCGGTCACTGCGGGGTGTCGCAGGAGGCCCAGTTGATGATCTGCGTCTTCTCGGAGCCGCTGAGGCCGCCGCCCGGCGGCATCGCCCCGCTCTCGACCTCGGACAGTGCGCGGTCGGCGTGTGTCAGGTCGCGCTATTTCCGTGATCTCGGGTCGCGTTCGAAGCGGGGTTTTGCTGGCGGGAGCGGGGGCGGGCTGTGTGGCTCGAGGTGCAGCAGGATGATCGCCGAGTTCATGATCGACGCGTCGATCCTCGGCTGCTCCCGCTCGTCGGCGAGGACGAGGGCGAGCCGGAGGAGGTGGCTGATGAGCCGCGGGAGCCCGCGGGCGGCGCGGAGGAGCATCGCCCGCGCATCGTCGACGATGAGGTCGGGCGGGGCGCCGGCGGCCGCGAGGGCGTGCTCGAGCATCGCGCCGACGAGCGCCGGGTCGGGCTTGGCGACCAGCGGCGCGTAGACGATCACCCGCTGGGCGAGGGCCACGTGCTGCTGGAGGCGCAGGCGACGGGCCAGGAGCGGGTGGCCGACGAGCCAGAGGGTGAGGTAGTCGCGGCCGTCGAAGTCGAGGCTGCAGAGGCCGTGGATCTCGTGGAGGAGGTAGTCGCGGAGTCCCTGGGCGTCGTCGAGGATGACGATCGGGACGACGCCACGCTCGTCGACGAGCGACACGAGGGCGCGCTTGATGTCGGCGACGATCTGGGCGCGGGGGCCTCTGCCCGGGCTGCGGCGCCGTCGGTACCCGTCCGGCGAGACCAGGCGCTGCGCGTGCTGGTCTCGATCACCGACGTCGCCAGCGATCACCGTGCCTCCCTTCACCCTCGACAGGTAGCCCGAGCGCAAGTAGAGTGGGCCTCGCGGTTGGGTCGGTTCGCGGGATGGTCCCGCGTGGATCGCTTGTTGTTTCACACTGACGGTTCCGGCCGATCCAGCCGCCTTCGCCAGTTTCTGGCCGAAGTGCCGACGGTCTCCTGCTCGATCAGTATGAGACCATCCAGAATTTTCATGAGGTGATCGCCCGCGGCGCCGACGACCGCTGGATCGGCGCCTAGCCCCGCACACCCCACCCTGTTCTCGAATTTTCCGCCCTCGGGCCGGGGGTTCCCTCCGCGCTTCGTCCGTGATCTCTGAGGTCCAAACCCCAGCCTCAGCTTGACCAGAATGGTGGTGGTTCTACGGGTTCAGATCGACCCGACACAGCCCCATTGAAGCGGGCGCCCCGTCGTGGGGTGCTCGCGAGTCTCTCAAATCTCCTCCCCTTAACCGGGGAGGCCCCATTGAAGCAAGGTCCGACGAATCCGGCGGCGCATGATCGCGTCGTATCTCCTCCCCTTAACCGGGGAGGCCCCATTGAAGCGATGCAGCGGGCATCGGTGATGTGTCGCAAGCGCTATCTCCTCCCCTTAACCGGGGAGGCCCCATTGAAGCGTGATGGTGGCCTGCACCACCTCGTACTGCTGGCCGGAATCTCCTCCCCTTAACCGGGGAGGCCCCATTGAAGCCAGCGCCCACGCCGGCGCCGTGCCGGTCACCCGCGGAATCTCCTCCCCTTAACCGGGGAGGCCCCATTGAAGCTGTTTAGCGAGGGGTAGATCTCGGGGTGCTCCTCGTATCTCCTCCCCTTAACCGGGGAGGCCCCATTGAAGCAGGAGGAGTGGCCCCTAACGGAGCGCGGGTGCGTTGCCAAAGCGTTGCCAAAACAGGGTCCATAGCGGTCCGTGGCGGTCCGACGTGGTCCCTCGCTCTTCCCCTCTAAACCCCTGAGATGATTGGGATTGCGGCCGTGCGGCGTGGTGAGGTGGGGTCTTTGGGGAGAGCGAGGGTCGTTAAAGATCGATACGAAGACGATGCAAGAGCTGGGGCGCTACCGGACGCGGCCGGACGGGGGCGGGTCGCCTTCACGGACTTCGGTGGGGATCGGCGGCGATGTGGTGGTGGCGAGCCGTACTGGGGGGGTCACGAAGATCTTCGCGGATAAGGCGGACTGCGTGGAGTCGAACGGGATCGACGGGATCCAGACGTCGACGGGCCCCGGCGACGTGCTAGCGTGGGGCCAAGAGGAGTGCGTGGCGTGGCACCGGCCGCTGGCGTACTCAGACAACCGCCCGGTGGCGTGGACGAAGGGGACCCAGAACCCGCAGACCTGCGCGTACGAGGGCGCGAAGGTGTGGACCTCAGCGTCGAAGCAGGCGATGGGGACGCTGACGGTGTTCCTGCTGAACGGTGACACGGGCGCGATCGAGGCCGAGAAGGTGCTGCCAGACGTGCACCCGAACACTCAATATGTGTTCGGCGGCTACGGCGGGGCGGTGGACGCGGAGGACAACTTTTGGTTCTCTCAGCTCGAGCAGGGCAAGCTGGTGCGGGTAGACGCCAAGGACCTGAGCCACAAGGTGTGGAATATGCCGGTGCCAGGGTACGGGATGACCATCGGGTCGAGCGGGTATGTGTGGACCTGCGGGCTGAGCGTGGCCCGCTTCGACCCGAAGACCGAGACGTGGGCGACGAAGATGACGGGCGGCGGGATCCATACGGGCGGGTGTATGGAGGACGGGGGCGGGCGCCTCTACAAGGCGTCTCACTTCGTGATCCACGCCCTCGACGTGGAGACGCTGGAGATCGTCGACGTGATCAATGAACATAACCCGCCGCAGCACTTCTGGGGGATCGCCCTGGACTTCGACGGGATGCTCTGGGCGGTGCCGCGCAGCGGGTCGACGGCCTATAGGATCGACCCGAAGACCCACGCCGCGAACGTGCTCCAAGGGCTGGTCGGGGCGTATACATATAGTGATATGACCGGCTATGCGCTGAGCAGCGTGGTGCCGCAGTGAGCCGCCGCCGCGCGAGGGCTGGGTCATAGGCGCTGAGCGAGGAGCTTCTTTTGGACCTTTCCCAAGGGGGTGCGCGGGAGCTCGCCTAGGAAATAGAGGGCTCGGGGGCGCTTGTGGGGGGCGAGCTCGGCGGTGACCCACTCGGCGAGCTCGTGGAGGGTAGGCTCGGGGGCGCCAGGGCGGAGGACGAGGAAGGCGACGATCGACTCACCGAGGTCGGGATCAGGGGCGCCGAGGACGGCGGCTTCGGCGACGGCGGGGTGCTCTTGGAGGAGCGCCTCGATCTCGCCGGCGCCGATCTTAAAGCCGCCGCTTTTAATAAGATCGGTGGCGCGGCGGCCGACGATCTTGATCGAGCCGTCGACGCGCTGGGTGGCGAGGTCGCCGGTGTAAAACCAACCCTCAGCGTCTAGGACGGCGGCGGTGGCGTCGGGGCGGTGGAGGTAGCCGGCGAAGACGTTGGGGCCGCGTACGGCGATCTCGCCGATCGTTTGATCATCAAGGACGCTCAGGGGGCGACGCTCATCGTCGACGAGGCGGAGCTCGACGCCAGGGAGCGGGGGGCCGACTCGGCCTGGCTCGGGAGGTTGGGTGACGGGGATGGCGCAATTGATCAAGGTCTCGGTGAGGCCGTAGCGCTCGTAGACGCCGCGGCCGAGCTGCTGGTGGATCCGCTGGTGATCGCGCTGGCTGAGGGCGGCCGAGCCTGAGACCAAGAGGCGGGCGGATCGTAGACTTGTTATGAAAGTTCTCCGCTGGTCGGGGGGCAGATCGGGGCGCTCAGCTTCGTCCGCGAGGCGCGCGAAGAGGGTGGGGACGGCGAAGAGGACGGCGGATGGGGCGGCGGCGAGGGCGGCGGCGAGGGCGTGGGGCTCAAAGCGAGGCAACCAGTGGAGGCCGCCGCCGACGCGGAGGGCGCCGTAGAGGCCGAGCACGAGGCCGTGGACGTGGAAGAGCGGGAGGGCGTGGACGACGGTGTCGGCGGCGCTCCACTGCCAGGCGAGGGCGAGGGCGTCGAGGTCGCTGGCGACGTTGCCGAGGGTGATGACCGCGCCCTTGGGCGCGCCGGTGGTGCCGGAGGTGTAGAGGATCAACAGGGGGGTGTGGGGCGGGAGCGCGGGGGGATCGAAGGGCGCGACGGGTCGATCTGGCCGCTCGGACAGATCGATGAGGGGGAGCTGTAGCAGCGGCTCGGGGCGGCTCCAGCCGCGGAGCTCGGGGGCGCTGGTGTCAGCGGCGAGGACGTGGGTGGGGGCGGCGTCGCCGAGGATGTGGTGGAGTTCGCGAGCGCCGAGCTTGGGGCCTAGCGGGACGGTGAGCACGCCGAGGGCGGCGTTGCCGAGCAAGGCGAGGGCGGCGGCGAGGTGGCCGGTGGCCCAGACGGCGACCCTCGCGCCAGGATGGATCGCGTTGGCGGCGAGCCAGCGTTGGTAGGCGGCGAGGGCGGCGAGGAGCTGCGGGCCGGCGAGGCGCTGATCGCCGACGTGGAGGCTAAGCCGGGGATCGGCGCGGGTGAGGGCGGGGAAGAGCGCGATCGCGCGGGGTGGGTCGACGAGCGGTGAGGGCGTTGACATCCGTGACTCGCAGCGGCGGGCGAGTCTAGCAGCCCGTGGTGAAGCTCGCCCTGGGCAGGGGCGCCGGCGGTAGGCCTCAGGGGAGGCGGAGGGCGATGGTGACGCTCTGGGCGCTGGTGAGGGCGGGGAAGCGGGCGCCGCCGGCGACCTCCTCGACGCACTTGCCGAGCGCAGAGCCGCGTTGGGGCTTCTGCGCCGTGGCGCTGGTGACCTTGCCGGCGGGGCTCACCGTGACCTCGACCTTGATGACCATGCCGGGCAGGCCGCCGGCGCAGCGCGAGAGGGCGGCGCGGACGCTGGCGGCGGCGGCGGTGAGATCGGCGCCGCTTAGGCTGTCTTTTGGGGCAGGTCTCTCGGCGACGGGCTTCTTGGGCTTGTCGCGCTTGATCGGGGTGGGGTCAGGGGGCGGCTCGGGGAGCGGGTCGGCGGGGAGCGGGTCGGCGGGGAGCGGATCGGCGGGGAGCGGATCGGCGGGGAGCGGGTCTTCTTGTCGGCTGTCTCTCGGGATAGGTGGTTCGAGGGAGGGAGCTGCGGCGACAGGGACGAGCGCGGGCGCGGTGAGGGGCCGCGGCGGCGGGTCTTCGGGGCCGCCGCTCAGGGTCATGGCGACGGCGCCGCCGGCGAAGAGCACGGCGCCGAGGCCGAGGAGCAGGGCGCGTGAGCGCGGCCTCGGGGCGGCGCTGGCGGTGGCGAGGGTGTCGTGGGCGGACGCGCCGAGCCGCGAGGCGGCGCTGCTGGCCGCGGCTGGGGCGCTGCTGGCCGCGGCTGGGGCGCTGAGCGAGGCGGCGCTGCGTATGCCCCGAGGGGCGCTGAAGGAGCCCGTGGTGCCGTCGGCGACGAGGCCCATGCTGGCGAGTAGGGCGGCGGCGAGCTCGTCGGCGCTCTGAAATCGATCCTCGCGGCGCTTGGCGAGGCACTTGAGGATGATCGCCTCGGCCTCGTCGCTGAGGGTGTCGGGCGGGGCGAAGAGGCTGGGCGGCGGCGGCGGCTCGTGGATCTGCTGGCCGAGGACCTTCATGAAGGAGGGGCCGCGGAAGGGCAGCTGGCCGGCGACCATGCGGTAGAGGAGCACGCCCATGGCGTAGATGTCGGAGCGGCTGTCGAGGGGGTCGTCGCTGGCTTGCTCTGGGGACATGTAGTGCGGGGTGCCGAGCAAGACGCCGGTGCGCGTGGCTTCGCCGGCCTCTTGGCCGCTGAGCACCTTGGCGATCCCGAAGTCGAGCACCTTGACGTGCTCGTAGTCGCCGTGGCGCAGCAGGTAGACGTTGTCTGGCTTCATGTCGCGGTGGACGACGCCGCTGGCGTGCGCGGCGGTGAGGGCGGCGCAGATCTGGGTGGCGATGGCGACGACGCGCGGCCAGGGGAGGGTGCGCTCGCGCTTGACGAGGGACTTGAGGTCCTCACCCTCGAGCAGCTCCATGACGAAGAAGGGGGCGCCTCGATCGTTGTGGCCGAAGTCGGTGATGTCGACGATGTTGGGGTGGCGGAGCTGCGAGGAGGTGCGGGCCTCTTGGAGGAATCGGCGCGCCATCTCGGGGTTCTCTTGGGCGTCGGCGCGGAGGATCTTGATCGCGACCTGGCGGCCGATGGCGACGTGGGTGGCGAGGTAGACCTCGCCCATGCCGCCGCGGCCGAGGCGATCGACGATGCGGTATCGATCGGCCAAGACCTCGCCAGGCTGGGCGCAGGCGCGGCCGTCGGCGATCGGGTGGCTGAGCTGGCTGTTCACGTCGTCGGCGCCGACGCGGGTGGCCTCGGCGTCTTCGGCGGGGGCGGCGGGCTGGTTGGGGGTCATGGTGGTCATGGTCGAAGTTTTTACGGTAAGTCGCAGAGGGCCCTGATCTCCTGGTTGGCCTCGTCGAAGAGCGGGTAGTAGTTCTTCGGATCAGGTTCGGGGTCGCAGATCGAGCCGATGACTCGGTTCTGCGGGGGGAGCTTCTCGATGGCTGCGCGCAGGGTCGGCGCGGGTGAGGCGCCGGTGCCGTCAGGCCCGGCGAGGGGGTCCCACGGGCAGGCGGTAGCCTCTTGATCTGCGTCGCCGAGCACAGCGGCGATGTAGAGGTTCTTGTTGCCCCCCTTCGCGACGCTGATTGCGCTTGTCCATAGGTTGGGCAGGATGATGTCAGACCCTTCGTGGCCCTGCAGGTCGTTCTTCTCGCCGTCATCCTCGTCGGTGGCGAGCAGGATGAGCAGCAAGGCGCCTTCGCGGTGGAAGCCGCCGTTACAGTCGTTGTTGAGGGCGGCGCCGAAGGACTGATAGACCGTGTCGATCGGGCGCTCATTGGGGTCCCCTTGCGCGCCGACGGTGAGCAGGCAGTTGAAGGACGGGACGTCCTTGAGGTCGGCTGTGGTGGCGTACGGCTTGCCTTCGGCGAAGGGGCAGGGTTCACCGTCTTCGCCGCGGTTGAGCGCGCCGAGCTGATCGCAGGGCGGCTGGTTGTTGGCGAAGACGTTGGTGGTGATGGCGCCGATGTGGACGGAGCACGCCTCTCCGAGCAGAGGGAACAGGATCTCGGCGTAGGCGACGATGATCGAGAGCAAGGTGTTGCCCTTGCCTGACATGCTCGGGGAATTGTCGAGCACGATGAGCACGTCGATCATCTCGCAGCGGCCGACGCCGCAGGTAGATCCGGTGGTGCTGGCGTCGGTGGTGCTGGCGTCGGTGGTGCTGGCGTCGGTGGTGCTGGGCTCGGCGGTGGTCGTTGATGTTGTTGGCTCGGCGGTGGTCGAGGTGCTCTCGGCGGTCGTGGTCGTGGAGGAGGTGGTTGGCTCGGCGGTGGTGGAGGTGGTGGGATCGCTGGTGCTGGTCGTCGCGGGGCCGGCGGTCGCGCCGGCGCAGCGGCCTTCGTCGCAGCTCAGGTTGGGGCCGCAGTCGAGGTCGTCGGCGCAGGGTTGGCCGGCGAGGAAGGTGCCGGTGAAGCAGCCGCTTAAGGAGAGCAGGGCGGCGGTCATGAGCGCGCAGGGCGTACGAAGGGAGACCACGCGTCATTATCGGCGATCTCGAGGGGAGGTTGAAGCGAGCGCCTGCGCGGTGAGACTCCGGCGCGGTAGCGGGCGCGGGCGTGGGCGCGCGTGGCTCGCCTTGTCGTCGGCGGGAGCGCGGCCGTATGCTGGGCGGATGTTGGCGAGATGTCAGCGCGGTTGGTGGTGGTCGCTGGCGGCGGCGACTTCGCTGGCGCTGGCGAGCCCAGCGGCGGTCGCAGCGAAGAGGGCGCGGCCGAAAAAGACGGCGAAGGCGGAGGGGCCGGATCTGTCGAAGATCGGCGAGCTGGCGCAGGAGGGGCAGAACCGCTTTGAGACGGCGGACTACGCGGGGGCGATCGACATGTGGACGCAGGCGTACTCGGGGCTGCCGGCCGAGTCAGCGTTCGCAGTGCAGCGCGGCCTGCTCGTCTATCAGATCGCGCAAGCGTGCGTGGAGGCGTACTCGATCGACCCGGACCTGCTCTATCTGCGCAAGGCGGAGCGGCTCTTCAGCGCCTACCTCGAGACGCTCAGCGAGGCCGACGCGGCGACGACAGCGGACGTGCGGGTGACCATCGCGGAGCTGCAGGCGACGATCGCGGCGGCGGTGGAGGCGGCGGCGGCGGCTGAGGCGGCGGCGCTGGAGGCGGCGGCGGTCGCGGCGACGCCCGAGGAGGCGGAGGAGGAGCAGGCGCCGCCGCCGCCTCCTCCTCCAGAGCCTGACCCAAAGGCGGGGCGAGGGCTGATGATCAGCGGCGGGGCGCTGCTGGGGCTCGGCGCGGCCGGTCTTGGTTTGATGACCTACAGCTTGGCGTGGGGGGCCAAGGTCGACACGCGCGGTGAGGCGGCGGTGGCCGGCGGTGAGACGGATCCTGAGATCTTCCGCGAGCTGCTGCGCGAGGGGACGCAGGCGAATCGTCTGGCGCTGATCTCGGGGGCTGCGGCGGGGGTGTTGGTGATCACGGGGGCGGCGCTGCTGGGCGCGGGCGCGCGCGCTCGGTCGCGGGGACGCGGCGCGGTGGCGTGGGCGCCGATGCGTGTGCGAGGCGGCGCGGGGATCGTGGTCGAGGCGCGCTTCTAGGGCGCGGAGGGCTTCGGGTGGCCGAGGCCGAGGCCGCGGGCGAGCTCGAGGACCTGGGCGATGCCGCGGGTGACGAGCGCGGCGGGGTCGGTGACGTCGCCGCCGATGGTGGTCATGCGGACCTCGCCGATCTTCTGGGCGAAGGCGCTGGCGAGCGCGGGCAGGCCCTGTTCGATCATGGTGAGGCGGATCCGCTCGTCGGAGATCAGGTTGTCGAGCTCGCGCTGGGCGCGGGCGACGACCGCGTTGAGGTCGTGGGTGAGGCGATCGAGCTCGAGCTCGCGCCGGCGGAGCTGGGCCTGGGCGAGGCTCTCCGCCTCGCGGAGCTGGGCGTCGGCGGCCTGTTGTTGCTGGCCGCGGAGGGCGGCGAGCTCGGCGTCGCGGAGGGCGGCGGCGTGGCGCGCTTCGGTGAGGGCGCGCTCGGCCTCGGCGAGGCGCTGCTCGCGATCGATCGCGGCGAGGCGGGCGGCTTCGTCCTGACGGGCCTTCTCGGCGAGCAGCTCGGCCTTGGCGCGGACGTCGCTGACCTGGTGGTTGTGCTCGCGGGCGGCCTGTTCGGCGGCGGCGGTCGCCTTGAGGGCGGCGCGCTTGGAGTGTTCGGCGATCTCGATGGTGGTCGAGCGGCTCTCCGCCTGCGCCTTCATCTCGCGGATCGCGACGTCCGCGGTGATCTTGGCCTCCTCGATCTCGCGGGCGCTGGTGGCCTCGCGGGCGGCGATCTCCTGGGCGCTCTGGAGCTCGGCCCGGCGGGCGCGCATCGCCAGCTCGGCGCGGTAGGCGGCTTGCATGTCCTTAAAGACAGCATCGGAGAGGATCTTGACGTCCTGGATCTCCACGGAGTCGAGGACGACGCCCCAGCCGGTGTGGGTGGTGTCCTCGGCGCGGCCGCGGCCCTGGACGACCGGCTGGAGCTCGGCGAGCAGCTCGCTGGCGATCGCCTCCTTGCGGCGGGTGAGCACGTCCTCGACGTTGAGGTTGGCGACGTGGCGGCGGACGGCGCCGATGAACATCTCGCGCATGATCTCGGCGAGCTTCTCGCTGGCGCGCTCGGCGTAGCTGAAGTTGAGCATGCGGAAGGCGATCTCAGGCTCGACGATCCGGTAGACGGCGAGGCCGATGACCTCGACGCCGACGCACTCGCGGGTGACTTGATCGGCGGCGAAGTGGAGGCGGTTGATGGTGGTGGGGATGATCGAGACCGAGTCCCAGGGCCACTTGAAGCAGCTCGCGCCCTGGCCGGTGCTGCGGCGGCGGATCTTGCCGCGGCGCATATGGATCAGGTACTCGCTGGGCTTGGCGGTGATCACGCCCCAGCGCTTGGTCTTCTCGGGGTCCTCGACCGGCCGGCCGCGCCGCCAGCCGTCTTCATCGCGCTCATGCGCGTCGCCGACGGGGCGGTTCTGCGGGGGGATCGGCGGGCTCTGCCGGGGCGGTTGGACGCGGACGGAGGGGGTCTTTGGGGCGTTTGTGGCGGTTTCCATGGCGGTGCTCGCCAGGGAGAGCAGGAGGCGTGCCAACGTCGATGAGGCGCCGTCTCGCGGCGGTGGGGGCTAGCGCTCGAGCGGTGGATGCTCGGCGTGTGTCGATGTGTCTCAAAATGAAACACTCGTCGCTCGGGCGACTCGTTTTGGGTCACCCAAAAGGATTCTCAGGCGGGCTCGTCGTCGCCCGAGGTGAAGGCTTGGAGCTTGCGCAGAAGGGTGCTTCGGCCGATCCCCATCGCTCGGGCGGCGCGGCTGCGGTTGCCGCCGTGCGCCTGCATGACCGCGGTGATGTAGAGGCGCTCCATCTCGATCCAGGTGAGCGCGGCGAGGCCGGCGGGCGCGGCCGTCGCGGGTCCGGGGGCGCAGGCGGCGGGCTCGTGGGGGCGGGTGCGCTGGGGTAGCGCGAGGTCGAGGTCGTCGACGTTGGGGCCGTCGCAGAGCACGACCGCGCTCTCGATGCACTTCTCGAGCTCGCGGATGTTGCCGGGCCAGGGGTGGGCGCGCAAGCGGGCGAGCGCGGCCTCAGTGAAGCGGCGCGGCGGCCGGCCGTAGCGGCCTGCGTAGTGATCGAGGAAGTGGTAGGCGAGCGACTCGAGGTCGATGGGGCCGCGCTCGCGCAGGGTCGGCAGGCGGAGCTCGACGACGCGGAGGCGATAGTAGAGGTCGTCGCGGAAGCGGCGGCGGGCGATCATGTCCTCGAGATCGCGGTTGGTGGCGGCGACGATCCGGACGTCGATCTTGACGGTGCGACGGCCGCCGATCCGCTCGATCTCCCGCTCCTGGAGGACGCGGAGGAGGCGTCCCTGCAGGTGGAGCGGGAGCTCGCCGATCTCGTCGAGGAAGACGGTGCCGCCCTCGGCCGCCTCGAACTTGCCGATCGCGCGCTGATCGGCGCCGGTGAAGGCGCCGCGCTCGTGGCCGAAGAGCTCGTTCTCGATCAAGGTCGCGGGCAACGCGGCGCAGTCGACGGCGACGAAGGGGCGGCCGCGGCGCGGCGAGTTGTCGTGGATGGCGCGGGCGCAGAGGCCCTTGCCGGTGCCGGTCTCGCCGCTGATCAAGACCGTGGCGTCGGTGGCGGCGGCGCGGGCGATCAGCTCGTAGATCCGGGTCATCGCCGGGCTCTGGCCGATCACGCCGTTGTAGCGGTAGGCGAGCGGCGCGGCCGAGGGGGCGCGGAGCTGCGCGTAGAGGCTGGTGGTCTCGACGACCATCGCGACCTGGCTGGCGAGGGCGCGCAGCAGCGCGGCGTCGCGCTCGTCGAAGGCGGCGCCGCGCTTGTTGAGGAGCTGGATCACGCCGAAGATCTCGCCGAGGCGATCGCGGACGGGCACGCAGAGGAGGCCGCGGGTCGCGTAGCCGGTGGCGCGATCGATCGCGCGGTCGCGGCGGGGATCATCCTCGTCGGCGCCGAGGATCACGGTGGCGCCGCTCTGGGCGACGTGGCCGGCGATCCCTTGGCCGAGCGTGAGGCGGATCTCACCGACCTCGGGGTAGTAGCCGGCCTTCGAGAAGAGCTCGCCGCGCCGGCGATCGATGAGGAAGAAGGTGCCGCGGTCAGCGCCGGTCGCGGCGGTGACGGTCTCCATGATCTGCGCGAGCAGGGAGTCGAGCTCGATCTGGGAGCCGATCAGCGCACGGACCGCGTTGAGGACCGTGTCCCGATCGACCGCGCGGCTCCGGCTCGTGAGGGTCTTACGTCGCTCCATGATCGCTGATCGCCGCGCTAGAGTGTCCCACGCGGGCGCTCGCGGACGTAGCGGCGCCGGCCTCTGCGAATGTGTGAAGTGGGGGTAGGAGACCACATGTCCGAATAGACATGTGATAGGGCGTTCATCGCGCGCTCGGCGGCAGGGGGCGGGAGCCGCCGAGTCGGTGAGCCGCCTCGCGCATTACCTGGGTTGATTTCGCGCGGGCAACTTGGGGCTTGCAAACTGAGTGAGTCCGGCGAAACTGCTGGCTACGAGCAGGCGTAATTTACCGCTCGAACAACGGAGATCTCCTTCCATGCGACATAAGGCTATTGCACCCTTCGTCCTCCTCCTCGGCCTCGGGGCCTTCCCGGCCTGTAACGGCGACGACACCGCGGGCACGGACACGGACACCGGCACCGCGACCGACACCGACACCGATACGACGACGACGACGACCTCGACCTCGACCTCGACGACGACCTCGACGACGACCGCGAGCTCCGAGTCCGAGACAGACACGACGACGAGCACGACCGACCCGACGACCAGCACCACGAGCTCCTGCGAGGAGGGCACGCAAGGGTGCCCTTGCGGCGCGGGGGACTCCTGCGATGAGGGCCTCGCCTGTGAGAACGCCGTGTGCGTGCCGGTGGTCGAGGCGACCTTCTGTGAGCGGATCGGCGGCGAGACCGGGATCAACGAGCTGCACGTCGCGTTCGTGACCAAGGTGCTGCTCGACGAGCGGATCAACGGCTACTTCCTCAACTCGGACGTCGACGGCGGCAACCTGATCTCTTGCCTCAACAAGCAGATCGGCGCGGCGATCGAGTGCCCGGGGGTCGAGTACGACTGCCTCGACATGCTCACGGCGCACGCCGGAATGGGCGTCAGCACGGTCGACTTCACCGACCTCGCCGAGGACTACCAGGCGGCGCTCACCGAGCACCAAGGCACCTACCCCGACCTCACGGGTGACGACGTCACGACGATCATGACGGTGCTCGCGGGTATGGCCGGCGATATCGTCGAGGACGCGGACAACAACGTCACGGTGTACCAGCGCGTCGGCCGGAAGCCGGCCGTGCGCGCGCTGGTCGGCTTCCCCGGCGAGGTGGGCAGCTTCATCGACAACGTCGCCAACAACCCGGTGATCAACGGCTTCTTCGGCAACTCGGACATCCCCCGCCTCAACACCTGCCTCACCCGCCAGGTGTCGAGCATCGACGGCCCGATCGTCTACGGCGGCGAGGTCGACTCGCCAGGCGTCGGGATCGACGAGGGCGTGAGCATCGGCGCCCCGTGCCTCGACATGAAGACCTCGCACGAGGGGCTCGTCGACGACATGGCCTCGGTGATCAACATCGAGGACTTCACGGCGCTGGTGACCGACCTGATCACCGCGATGACGACCTTCAACGTCGCGGCCGACGACCAGATGGCGATCCTGTCGGTGCTCGGGCCGATGTGCGAGGACATCGTCGCGGACTCGCCGAACGACTGCCCAGGCAACAGCGAGGTGGTCGAGCTCGAGCTCGTGCCGCAGAACACGATGGTCCCGGATGACGCGTACAACGGCACCCTGGCGTCGATGCGCTGCGCGACGATCGAGGCCGCGGACAACGGCCTGAACATCATCGACGGGGTCAAGCTCACCTCGTTCAGCCTCACCCACACCTGGCTCGGCGACGTGGTGGTCAAGGTGGTGGCGCCCGACAATACGGCGATCACGGTGCTCAGCCGCCCAGGCTTCGCGGAGCCGGCGGACAACGGCACGGGCGGCGTCGGCGACTCGTCGAACATCGAGGCGGGCTTCCCGATCTCCTTCGCGGACGACGGGGCGAAGGACGCCGAGCTGATGGGCAACGAGAGCGCGCTCAGCAACTTCGTGGTCTGCAAGGAGGCGCCGATGGCGTGCAGCTACCTCCCGAACCCCGGCGCTGCGACGGCCGGGAACTTCGCCAGCCTGAAGGGCAAGGCGGCGAACGGGAACTGGCAGGTGTGCGTGGGCGACGCGGGCGTCGGTGACAACGGCACCTTCGTCAGCGCGAAGCTCGAGCTGACCCGCGTGAAGTTCCCCAACCCGTAGTCAGCGACGCGCTGACGCGCGTACGAGGGGCCCAGCGAGGTGATCGCTGGGCCTCTTCTTATTCGGTCCAAAAACGGCGATGTTTCGCCGGCGATCGCTGGAGCGCGTGCGCCGTTTTTGGCATTGTCGCGGGCGATGACGATCGCTCGCGCGTGCAGGCTCTTCTCCGTGACGTTGGTGCTGGCGGCCGCTGCTTGTCGGCCGAGCTCGGGCAGCGAGGCGCCCGCGGGGTCGACGAGGGAGGTGAACCTCTCGGCGGTGGTGTGGCTGCAGACCGCGGCGGAGTTCGAGGCGCTGGCGCTGCAAGCGTTCGCGCAGGCGACGGCGGCGCTCGATCAGGCGCTGGTGGAGCCGAGCTGGGTGGCCGCGCCCGAGCAGACGAGCGCGCCCGAGGGGGCTCCGCCGGCGGTGATCTTGGACGTCGATGAGACCGTGCTCGACAACTCGCCGTACCAGGGCTGGTTGCTGCGCAGCGGCGAACGCTTCGCGCCGGCGAGCTGGGGCGCGTGGGTGGAGGCGGCCGCGGCGGAGGCGGTGCCTGGGGCGCTGGCGTTCACGAAGGCGGCGGCGGCCCGCGGGGTGACGGTCTTTTATGTGTCGAACCGCGACGTGAGCGGCGAGGCGGCGACGCGGCAGAACCTGGCGCGCCTGGGCTTCCCGCTGGCGGAGGAGGTCGATGTGGTGCTGCTGAAGGGTGAGCGCGAAGATTGGGGGTCGGCGAAGGGCACGCGGCGGGCTGAGGTCGCGTCGCGCTACCGGATCGTGATGCTGGTCGGCGATAACTTGGGCGACTTCACGGACGAGTACAAAGGCGACGTGGCGGCGCGGGCGAAGGTGATCGAGGCGACGGCGCCGTGGTGGGGTCGCCGCTGGATCATGATCCCAAACCCGATGTACGGGTCGTGGGAGTCGGCGCTGGGTGAGGGAGAGCCGGCGACGACGCTGCGCTCGGGCCTGAAGGCGTGGCGAGGGCCCGAGTGAGCGAGCGCGCGCTTGACAGAGACGGAGGTTCTTCTAAGTTCCGCCACATGCAAATGAATTGCAAAATGATCGTTGGGTGGCTCGGCGGCGCGCTGCTCGTTGCTTCGTCGGTGGGCTGTGAGCACGACGACGGCGACCACGACCACGAGAGCGAGATCATCTCGACGGTCGAGCTGACCTTTACGCCAGCCAACGGCGGCGATCCGAGCGTCTTTAAGTTCACGGATCCGGACGGGGACGGGGGGATGTCGGGGTCTTCGGAGACGATCACTCTGAGCGCGGGGACCGAGTACCAGATGACGGTGCGCTTTGAGAATTCGCTGGTGAGCCCGCCGGAGGACCTGACGGGGGAGATCAAGCGAGAGGCGGAGGAGCACATGATCTTTGTGCTCGGGGATGTCGCAGGGCCGGCTTCGGTCGCGGCCGCGGCGCTGGTCGACCACGCGTACGCGGATCGCGAGTCGGACTACGGGACGAACGCGGTCGGCGACGATCTGCCGGTGGGCGTCGTGAACACGATCACCGCGAACTTCGCCGGTGAAGGGGAGCTGCGGCTGGTGCTGCGCCACCTGCCTGAGCTCAATGACGCGCCGCAGAAGAGCGCCGCGCTGCCGCAGATCCTCGCCGATGGTGGCGACCTGCCGGGCAGCGTCGACGTCGACGTGCTGTTCAAGCTCGTCGTGGAGTGAGCGCCCTGGCTGGGATCTTCGCCCATCTGCTGCTCAGCGGGGCGCTCAGCGGGGCCGCCGACGGGCAGCAGGGCGAGGCCGACGCGGCGGCGGTCCAGCTCGCGGCCTCGGCGCCGTGTGACGCGGTGTGGACGGGCCTGGTCGTTGAGGCAGGTACGGCGGAGGTGATCCCAGGGGCGCTGGTGGTGCTGCGACAAGGCAAGGCCGCGCCGCTCTACGCGCGCTCAGGGGCGGACGGGCGGGTCGCGGTGGCGAGGCTGTGCGCGGGCGAGGCGGCGGTGTCGGTGACGAAGGCGGAGCACAGCCCGGCGCGGCTGACGATCACGATCGAGGGGGCGCGTACAGAGTCGGTGATCGCTCTGGAGGCGCTGCACGATCACCACAGCCATCGGGTGATCGTCATCCACGATGAGACGCCGACGAGCGCGGCGGCGAGCGAGTCGCTCTCCGGCGCGGAGCTGGCGCGGACGCGCGGCCAAGGGCTCGCAGAGACGTTGGCGGGGATCTCCGGGGTGACGACGCTGCGCGGCAGCGCGGGCGGGATGGGCAAGCCGATCATCCGCGGGCAGTTCGGGCGGCGAAACCTGATCGTGGTCGATGGGGTGCGCCACGAGGGGCAAGACTGGGGGATCGATCACGCGCCGGAGGTGGATCCCTACGGGGCGGACCGGATCACGGTGATCAAAGGGGCCGGGACGACGCGCTTCGGCGCGAAGGCGATCGGCGGGGTGGTGCTGCTCGAGCCGCGGCCGCTGCCCAGGCAGCCGAGCCTGCGCGCGGAGCTGGGGACGGTCGGCGCCTCGAACCCGCTCGGCGGCGGCGGCTCGGCGCGGATCGACTACGCGCCGCTGAAGGGGCGCGGGCTGGCGCTGCGGGTGGAGGGCAACATGGCGCGGCACCGGGCGACGATGACGCCGGAGTACGCGCTGGATAACACGGGGATCGCGACGTGGAACGCGGGCGCGCAGGTCGGCTACGCGAGCGAGGCGATCGACTTGGGGGTGGGCTATCGGGTGATGCGGGCGCGGGGGGGGATCTGTACGTGCCTGCGGATCTCGACGCCGGAGGAGTTCGCGCGCGGGCTGGCCCGTGGGCGACCCGCGGGGGTGGAGGCGTACCGCGCGGACTTTGAGATCGAGCGGGCGAAGCAGGAGATCTGGCACCACATGGCGCTGGCGCGCGCTCGCGTGAGCCTCGGCGGGGCGGGGGAGATCCACGGGCTCTATTCGTTTCAGTTCAATCAGCGCGAGGAGTTTGAGGTGGTGCGCCAGAGCGTGTCGGGGCCGCAGCTCAGCTTCGGGCTGGCGACCCACGCAGGCGAGCTGCGCTTCGAGCACAGGAAGGTGGAGGTCGGCCAGGGGGCGCTGGTGGGCACGCTCGGCGGGACGGTGAGCCATCAGCGCAACACGTTTCGATCAGCAGCGACGCTGATCCCGGACTACTACCAGAAGAGCTGGGCGCTCTACGACGTGGAGCGGCTGGTGTTCGAGCGGGTGGAGCTGGAGGTCGGGGCGCGCTACGAGGGCATGGCGCGGGTGGCAGAGCTGCGCGAGCGCGACTACTTGGGGCAGCTCGCGGGCGGGCGCCTGGATCCGCGGGCGTGCGTGGCGAGCGGGGCGGGCGGGGTCTGCTCGCACGGGTTTCATACGCTGTCCGGGACGGCGGGCCTGCTGGCGCGGCCGAGCAAGCGGCTCGCGGGGCTGACGTGGCGGACGCACGCGCACTCGTCGGCGAGGATCCCGTCGATCGATGAGCAGTTCATGAACGGGGCGGCGCCCTCGTTCCCGATCCTGGGGCTGGGTGACTCGAGGATCGGGGTGGAGCGGAGCTGGGGCGGGGAGATGGCGCTCGCCTACGACGGCGACTGGCTGCACGCCGAGGTGGCGGCCTTTAGTACGTACGTGGACGATTACATCTACTTCGTGCCGCAGCAGCAGGAGGGGCAGTGCGCGCCGCTGAGCTGCACGGCGCGGGGGCCGCTGCCGGTGTTCGCGTTCACGCGGATCGACGCGCTCTTCGGCGGCGGTGAGGCGCGGGTGCAGCTCAAGGCGCCTCGGCTGCCGCTGGCGATCATGGGCGACGCGGCGTGGGTGCGCGGGCAAGATCTGAGCGCGTCCGCGCCGCTGGCGCTGCTGCCGGCGGACCGCTACACGCTGGCCGGCCGCTACCTGTTGGCGGCCTCGAAGGGGTCGGCGCGCGCGTACGTGGAGATCAACGGGACGGCGGTGGCGCGGCAGCGGCGCTTCCAAGCAGCGTTAGACTTCGCGCCGCCTCCGCCGGCGTACGTGCTCCTCGGGGCAGGCGCGGGGGTGGAGTGGATGGCAGGGAGCGAGCTGTTTCGGCTGAGCCTGGTCGGGACGAACCTGCTGAATCAACGCTACCGCGACTTCACCAGCCTGCTGCGCTACTTCGCGGATGAGCCGGGGTGGGGCGTGCAGCTGCGCTTCGCGGTGGACTTCGATGTGGCGCTGGAGGAGAAGGCGAAGCGGCGGGCGAGCTAGAGGGGCCTCATCCGCTCCAGAGCTGCGCGCCATGGAACGACCGCGCCACGCCGTGGCTCAGAGAGATCGCGCTCGAACCACTCGCTCATCACTTCATGCAACTTGGTGAGGAGGTGCCAGCTATCAGCGCTCGATCAGGCCGTCAAGGGCGATTCCGCGAGTTGTTCGTCATTGTGAAAAGTGTTTATTTGTGATTGACACTTTTCGCAGGGTTGGGTAGGGTCAGCGGCATGGAGTCGGCTTCGGCGTTGTTGGGGCGCTTTGTCTTGGATCTGCGCACCGTTGTCGGGCGCTGGGTGGGGCCGCAGAAGCCGACGTTTAGCGCGCGCTCTCCGCGGGCTTGGCGGGTGCCGGGGCCGGCGCAGACGGCGGGGCTGGGCGGGCGCGAGCTGGAGATCGTGGGGCGGTCCGCGGCGGGCGCGGGGGCGGTGACGTTGACGCTGCGGGATCCGTCAGGGGCGAAGATCCGCTTCACGCCGGGGCAGTTCTTCTCGGTGCTGGTGGAGGTGGACGGGGCGCCGCTGCGGCGCGCGTACTCGGCGGCGAGCTCGGCGTTGGTCGAGGACGCGCTCGAGCTGACGATCAAGGAGGTCGATGGCGGTCGGGTGTCTGGCCTTTTGAACAGGTCGGCGCGGGCGGGCGATCGGCTGCGGGTGCTCGGGCCCTCGGGCTCGTTCACGGTGACGCCGACGCCAGGGGCGAGGCGGCGCTTGCTGCTGATCGCGGGCGGCAGCGGGATCACGCCGATGATGTCGATCATCCGGACGATCCTGGCCGTCGAGGCAGAGACGGAGATCGCGCTGATCTACGGCAACCGCGACGAGGCCTCGATCTTGTATCGAGAGGCGTTGGCGGGGCTGGCGGCGGAATTCACGGGGCGCTTGACGGTGCGGCTGGCGCTAGAGCAGCCGCCCGAGGGGTGGCCCGGGGCGGTGGGGCGGCTGGTGAGCGAGGTGCTGACGCCGGAGCTGATCGGCTTGCCTTGGCCGGTCTTGAGCGCGAGCGGCTGCTACTTGTGCGGACCGGAGCCGCTGTTGCGGGCGGCGCGGGCGGCGTTGGTCGGCCTCGGGATCGAGGAGGAGACGATCCATGAGGAGCGCTTCACGCGGCCAGAGCAGCGCGCGGAGGCGCCCGCGCGGGCTAGCGTGGCGACGCGCCTGACGCTGCGGCGCGCGGGCGGGGAGACGGAGGTGATCGCGGCGGCGGGGGCCACGTTGCTCGAGGCGGGGCTGGCGGCGGGCTTGGCGATGCCGTTCTCGTGCGGGCTCGGCGGGTGCGGGGCGTGCAAGGTGCGCCTGGTCGACGGCGAGGTGGCGCTGGAGGAGCCGAACTGCCTGAGCGCGGAGGAGCGGGCAGGGGGGTTCGTATTGGCGTGTGTAGCTGCGCCGCTGCGGCCGTGCACGATCGAGGTGCCGGCGTGACGGCGGCGCGCAGCAGCGAGGGGATCGACCGCGAGCGCTACCCCTACAAGATGAAGGACCTGTGCGAGCTGACCGGGCTGGATCGCCAGGCCGTGCACTTTTATATCCAGCAGGGGCTGGTGCCGGAGGGGCAGAAGACGGGGCGCAATATGGCGTACTACGGGCCGGAGCACGTCGAGCGGATCAAGCTGATCCGGCGGCTCCAGCACGAGCGCTTCTTGCCGCTGAAGGCGATCCGGGCGGTGATCGAGGGGCGCGATGACTCGTTCTCGCCGGAGCAGCGGGCGCTGCTGGTGGACCTGCGGCCGCGCCTGCATGACGCGCTGGGCGGAGATGAAGGGGGCGAGACCATCGCGGCCGCGGAGGCGCTGGCGGCCCACGGGGTGACGCTGGAGGAGCTGCGCGCGATGGCGAACCTGGGGCTGTTGACGGTGCTAGAGGAGGGCGGCCGGGCGCGGATCGCTCGCCAAGATCTGTGGCTGATCGAGACCTGGGGGGCGCTGCGGGCGGCGGGGCTGTCGCGCGGGCTGGGCTTTGAGGTCGAGGATCTGGCGATCTATGAGGAGGCGGTGGCGGGGCTGCTGCGGCGCGAGATCGCGGTGCTGACGCCGCGCCTGGCCCACCTGCCGCCAGACGCGGTGGCGGAGCTGCTGCGGCGGGCGCTGCCGCTGGTGGCGGGGCTGCTGGTGCGCCTACACCAGGCGAAGGCGCGCGACTTCTTGGCGGCGCTGGCCTGATCACGACATCGATAGTTTTACGTTCGACTAGATCTGGAAATCTAAAGATCACCCACTGACGAGACTGAACCGGGACCACGAGGACGAGGGAGACGCGAGATGACCATCACAAGCCGCCTGACCGATCTGTTGCCGCTCCGGATGCGTAGCCAAGTCGACTCGACGATCGAGGCGATCTCGACGCTCGCGGAGATCCGTGACCCCAAGGTGATGAGCTCGCTGGCGCCCGCGGGGGTGCGGGGGCTGCTCTTGCAGCGGGGGAAGCAGGGGGAGCCGACGAAGATCCAAGCGACGCATCAGGCGCACTTCGACTGGACCTATCCCAACGACCAGCCGGAGATGGCGGAGCTGTACCGGCGGGCGAAGCAGGGGCAGTGGGACAGCGACACGGCGCTGCCGTGGCACACGGACGTGGACCCGCTAAACCCCGAGGTGCCGCTGATCCCGGACAGCTTCATCGACTTCGACCGGCTGGAGACCTATGGGATCCGCCTGGACGCGCCGTCGAAGATGAAGCTGCGCTTCTCGATCGTGTCGTGGATGCTGAGCCAATTCCTGCACGGCGAGCAGGGGGCGCTCTTCGCGGCGGCGCAGGTGACGGAGGCGGTGCAGTTCTTCGACGGCAAGCTGTACGGCGCGACCCAGGTGATGGACGAGGGGCGCCACGTCGAGGTCTTCTCGCGCTACCTGGACGATAAGCTGGGGCGGCTCTACCAGATCAACGACAACCTCTACGTGATCATCGACGCGCTGATGAGCGATAGCCGCTGGGACATGAAGTTCCTCGGCATGCAGATCATGGTGGAGGGGCTGGCGCTGGGGGCGTTCGGGACGCTCTACCGGCAGACCAGCGAGCCGCTGCTGAAGGCGCTGCTAAAGAATGTGATCCAGGACGAGGCGCGGCACGTGCACTACGGGGTGCTGGCGCTGCGCGAGCACATCAAGAAGGAGATCAGCGAGCGCGAGCGGCAGGAGCGCGAGGACTGGGCGTTTGAGGTGGCGATCCTGATGCGCAACCGCTTTATGGCGTACGAGGTCTATGAGGAGTGGTTTGAAGGCACGGTGAGCCGGGCGACGTGGCGGGAGATCGTGACGGGGCTGCCCGGCATGCGGGAGTTCCGGCAGGTGATGTTCAGCCGGCTGGTGCCGAACCTGCGGGAGATCGGGCTGCTGTCGCCGCGGATCTTGCCGCACTACGAGAAGGTGGGCCTGCTGAAGTACATGCACGGGGCGGCGGCAGATCGGCTGACGGCGGAGCAGCTCGTGGCGGATCTGGACAGCGCGGCCTGAGGAGCGCGGAGGTCTGCGCCAGAGCCTCCCTTTTTCTGGTCCGCGGGGCTAGCGATCGAGCCTTGAGGCCGGTTAGCTTCGTCGTCACAGGAGCCGCGCTTGGCCAAAGAGAACCGCTCGGTGATTCAACCACGCTCGCTGGCGCGCGCGCGCAAGGTCGACAAGGTGCCGTTCGTCGAGCTCTACGCGGGGCGGCTGCAAGGGGTGGTGTCGAGCGGCTCCGACGAGGACCGGGTCTATGTCTCGTACTTCGAGGCGGGGACCGGGAATTTTTATTGTTCGACCAACAACAATCGACCGTGCGGGGGCCTGCGCGGCTCGCCCTGCAAGCACCTGGCGTCGCTGCTCGACGAGGCGCTGCTCCAGTACGGGGCGGAGCGGCTGGTGCACGGGCTGGGGCTGTCCGCTGAGCCAGACAAGGTGAAGCGCGGCGGCGACCTCTTGCGCTTCATCAAGGGCGGCCCGCACAAGATCGAGGCGGGCGTGGTGTTCAGCCGCTTCCTCACGTACCTCCACCACGTCAGCGTGAAGCCGACGACCGCGCCGATCCCCGAGATGGGTTGGTTTGTCCGCTGAGCGGAGCTGAGGAGCTGCATGGCGCTACGAGATCTCAAGACACCCCCGGCGTCGGTCACGGAGGCGAGCGCGGCGCTCGACGCGTTGGATGACGCGCTGGTCGGCGGCTTCGGTCGGCTGAGCGCCGCCAACTTGGAGGCGCTGCACGGGCTGCATCGCTCGTTCGCGGCGACGCCGCTGGCGGGCGAGCTGGCGGCGGCGATCGCCGGGATCAGCCGCTCGGAATTTTTGGACCGGCACTTCTTGGTGCTGGCGGCGGCGCGCTCGGCGGTGCTGGGGGCGATGCACGACGCGCTGCTGGCGCAGGCGTGCGCGGCGCTGGGGCGGCCGGCGCCGGAGATCGAGGCGATCGCGGCGGGGGCTGGGCAAGCGGCGCCGCCGCAGGTCGAGGTGTGGTTAGAGAGCGCGAGGCACTGGCTGATGGAGCTGGCGCTGGCCGGGTTTGCGAACCTCGAGCTCGAGATCTTGCTGCCCTTTCAGGCGACGCTGGACGCGATGTCGAGCGAGCCGGCGCTGGTGCGCCAGCACGCGCTGCTCGGTGGTTTTTTGGAGGAGATGTTGGCGGTGTTCCCTCGGCGCGGGGAGATCGCGGCGCCGCGGCGGCGTTGGGCGGATCTCTGGGCGCGCGCGTTGGTGCTCGCGGCGGGGGCCCCAGAGCCGCTGCGCAGCCGGCCGACGAGCGGCTCGTTGACCATCTATGGCGCGGATCTGCGGCAGCACGATCACTTGGCGACGCTGGTGGTGTATGGCGCGTTGGCCGAGGAGGGGGCGGGGACGCGGCTGGTGCGGGCCTCGGTGTCGGCGTCGAAGGTGGACGTGATCCAAGGGGCGGAGCTGGGCGGGCTCTTCGCAGAGGTGGCGCCGAACTTGGTGGCGGCGCTGGCGAGCGGGCAGCGGTTGACGCTGACAAAGGCGCCGCTGCTGGGCTGCGGGGACCTAATTTGGGAGGACTCGCGGACGAATCTGGGGGCGAAGGCGGGGGCGCTGGTCGAGGCGGCGAAGCTGCTGGCGGCGGCGCCGGCGCTGCGGCCCTGCTTGGCGCCGGCGGATCGACACCCGGCGTTGATCGATGAGCTGGTCTTTGTGCCAGATTCGGAGTGCGCGGGCGGTCCGCCGCTGCCGATCGAGCGGATCCCGACGACGGAGGATCTACTGGCGACGGATCTGGCGGGCAACAAGGGCTTCGTCGCGCTGCTGCGCTTCGACGGCGGGGCGTGGGGCTTGCAGCCGCTGGCGATCGACAAGGGGAAGCCGCTGCCGCGGATGGTCGGGGCGGGGCTGGCGGCGGGCGCGAAGGGCCACAAGTCCTCGTCGCTGGCGACCCTGAAGGAGCGGGCGGGCAAGCTGCTGCGCAAGAAGAGCTGACCTGAGGGACAGAGGATCGTGTAACGAAGATGGCCGCCGCTCCGCTCGACACTCGCGACCCAGCGCTGCTGCAGCGCACCCGGCAGGGCCTGTATTGGCGGCTGATGTCGGCGCTGTTTGAGGAGGGAGACGCGGCGCCGAACCTCGAGTCGCTGGCGGGGGAGCTGGCGGCGGCGGCGGGGCTGCCGAAGGAGCTGCTCGACCCGAAGATCAGCATCGACGCGCTGGTGGCTCGCTTCCCCAAGCTGAAGCCCGATCGCGCGGCCGCTCCCTGGCTTTGAGCCGCCGCCGGCGGATGAAGTGGCCGAAGAGACAGGTGACGAGGAGGGGGCGCCGGCGGATCTGCACGGGGTGGTGCAGCGGGCGCTGGTGGTCTCGAAGCTGCTCTTGAACGCGTTCGGGCCGAATACGCAGGGGAAGTCGGTGTCGGCGGCGAACTACTCGACCTGGACGAAGGACGTGGGATGGCTGGAGGGGGCGCTGGGGCTGCCTCCTGGGTCGCTGCGCTCGGGGCAGGGCGACGGCGGCTCGCCGAGCGGCGGCGGGGCGCCGACAGGGGGCGGCGGCGAGGCGACGCGGCCGCCGATCGGCGATGACGAGCTGCGCGCGGGGCTGGCGGTGCTCGAGGCGGACATGATCCACCGGATGGATCTGCGCGAGATCCTGAAGGACCGGGCGCTGGCGGAGAAGATCCAGCCGTCGATGGCGGTGGTGGAGCAGCTCCTCTGGGACAAGGGGAACCTGAGCGGGCCGGCGCTGGACAACGCGAAGCGGCTGATCAAGCGCTTCATCGACGAGCTGGCGAAGGTGCTGCGCCTCCAGGTGCGGCAGGCGATGACGCGGGTGAAGGATCGGTCGATCCCGCCGAAGCGGGTGTTTCGCAACTTGGACGTGAAGCGCACGGTCTGGAAGAACCTGACGAACTGGGACCCCGAGGGGCGGCGGCTCTACGTGGATCGGCTGTACTACCACCACACCGGGCAGAAGAGCTTGCCGACGAAGCTGATCATCATCGTCGATCAGTCGGGGTCGATGACGGCGGCGATGGTGCAGACGACCATCTTGGCGTCGATCTTCGCGGGGCTGCCGAACGTGATCGTGCACCTGTTCGCGTTCGACACGCGGGTGATCGACCTGACGCCGTGGGTGAATGACCCGGTGGAGACGCTGCTGCGGACCAAGCTGGGCGGCGGCAACGACATGCGGCTCGCGCTCGACGCGGCGGCGCCGTTCATCGACTCGCCGCAGAACACCGCGGTGGTGGTGATCTCAGACTTCTACGACTGGAGCGACTTCTTTTCGGTGCTCCGGAGCTGGAAGGAAGCAGGGGCGCACCTGATCCCGGTGGGCTCGCTGCACTCGACCGGGTACTTCTCGGTCAACCCCGAGTACAGCCAAAGGTTTAAAGAGATCGGCGCGCCGATCCTCAACGGCAGCCCGAAGAAGCTGATCGAGCAGATCAAAAAGGTGATGTAGCCCGCTATGGCAAAGAAGAAGGACACCACGACCACGAGTGAGCCCGAGACCGCCGCCGCCGCCGCGCCCGCCGCGAGCGCGACGACGGGGACCTCCGCGAGCAAGCTGCGGCTGCCGGCGGAGGAGAAGTACGCGGAGGAGCTGGCGTACTTGGCCGCGGCGGATCAGGACGTGAAGCCGTTCTCCTGGCGGCTGTCGCCGCGGATGATCCGGGCGTTTATCTTGGGCTCTTCGGCGCAGGATAAGCTGGACCGGACGATCAACCAAAAGTTCTTCGGCGACCCTTCGCTGGTGGAGCGGGCGATCGTGACGCTGGCGTCGGACCGCGGGCTCCTGCTGATCGGCGACCCGGGGACCGGCAAGAGCTGGCTGGCGGAGCTGCTGGCGGCGGCGATCTGCGGGAACTCGACGCACGTGGTCCAAGGGACAGCCGGTACGACCGAGGACCAGATCAAGTACTCGTGGAACGTGGCGATGGTGATCGCGAGCGGGCAGTCGCGGGAGTCGATGATCCCGTCGCCGATCATGACGGCGATGGTGCGCGGGGAGGTGGGGCGCTTCGAGGAGCTGACGCGCTGCTCGTCGGACGTGCAGGACGCGCTGATCTCGATCTTGTCCGAGAAGTACGTCGCGGTGCCGGAGCTGCGGGGCGACGACGGGGTGATCTACGCGAAGCCGGGCTTCACGATGATCGCGACGGCGAACAGCCGCGACCGCGGGGTGAACGAGCTGTCGACGGCGCTGAAGCGGCGCTTTAACTTCGTGACGATCCCGATCGTCACCAACAATAAGCGCTCGGAGAAGGAGATCGTGCTCTTCCGGACGCGCGAGCTGATGGCCCGCAATAAGATCGAGCTCGAGATCCCGCCGACGATGCTCGACATCCTGCTCCAGACCTTCGCGGAGCTGCGTGAGGCGATGGCGAGCGCGAGCTCGGATGAGGCGCGGCTGGAGTCGGCGCTGTCGACGGCGGAGCAGATCGGGGTGCTCGAGGACGCGATGCTGCACTCGAACTTCTTCGGCGGGCAGACGATGAGCGCGGAGACGCTGGCGCGCTCGCTGATCGGCACGCTGGTGCGCCGGGTGCCGGAGGACGTGGCGATCCTCAACAAGTTCTGGCACGCGGGCGAGGCGAGCAAGAGCGGGCCGAAGAAGCGGGCGAAGGGGGAGCCGGAGGAGAAGCCGGCGGAGAGCAAGGGGCCCGAGTGGGAGGCGTTCGCGGCGGGCGGTAAGAAGGCGCTAGGGTCGTTTAAGTAGGGAGGGCGTGATGGCGAAGACGCTCGACGCGGTGGTCCAAGATCCGACGATCGCCCGCTCCATGGCGGGGCTGCGCGAGCAGATCGAGGCGGCCGCGGCGGCGTTCTCGGGCGACGGCGCGCACCTGGGGGCGCTGCTGCAGGCGATGGTGGACGACGTGGCGCGCGCGTCGGCGGAGCCGGTGGAGATCTTCCCGGTCAAGCACCACTCGCCGTCTTCGGCGCTGCACATGCTGCGGCGGCTGCAGGCGCGGCCTCCTCGAGTGATCTTTATGGAGGGCTGCGAGGACCTGATCGCGGCGATGAAGGGGCTCGAGCACTGCCGCTTCCCCGTGGCGCTCCAGGCGTTCGCGCCCGAGGCGCCGGAGTTCCCGAGCGATTGGACGCCGCTGAACTTGGTGGCGCCGCTGACGGAGTTCTCGGCCGAGTACCAGGCGATCGCGTTCTGCATGACCCACCCGGAGACGGAGCTGGTGTTCGTCGATCGCTCGGTCGACCACGTGTTCCAGTGGATGCCGCAGAAGGGGCCGCCGCCGGGGGTAGAGGCGGAGGAGAGCGATGAGGGGGAGGAGACGGGCGCGGCGGGTGAGGGTGAGGGTGAGGGTGAAGAGGGCGCGGGCGCGGGCAACACCGCGAACCTGCACGGGGGCGCGGTAGGGCTGCAGATCGGCGGCATGGAGCCGACCTTCGACGAGTTCTTGGCGGTGCTGCTGAAGAACGCGCGGGTGCGCCACTACTCGGAGTGGTGGACGCTGTACGTGGAGGGGCCGACGCTGGGGGCCGACTACGCGACGTACCGCGCGGTGTTCTTTTTAGTTGGCTCGCTGCTGCGCCGGATCGGCATCACGGAGCGCGATCGCCTGGAAGACGCGCAGCGCGAGCGGTACATGTGGGCGCGGATCCGCGAGGGGCTGCGCAGCCGCAAGATCGCGCCGCAGGACGCTATCTACGTGTGCGGTGCGATCCACGCGGTGTCGCCGATCGAGGAGTTCGGGACGCTGACGGCGAAGGAGTGGACGATCCCGCCGCGGACCAAGACGCAGTGGCTGTACGGGATCGTGCCCTCGAGCTACCAGGCGATCGAGCACCAGTTCGGGCTGCCTTCGGGGGAGATCGCGATCGCGCAGTCGATGTGGGAGAAGGGCCTGAAGGCGCTGGATCTGCGGCCTTTGAAGGTGCCGAGCGCGGAGGCGGCGGAGAAGGCGGAGAAGAAGCGGGCGGCGGCGCCGGCGGTGAAGGTGCGGCCGAAGGCGGTCGCGCAGGCGGCTGCGCCTGCTCCTTCGGCCATGTCCGCTGGGGCCGGCGGTGGGCTCGGCGAATTCCTGACGCGGCCGCCGGAGTTCGTCGCGGCGGACGACGAGCAGCTCCTGCGCTGGTGCGTGGACGTGGTGCGGCTGGCGCGCAAGAACAACTACCTGGCGTCGACGGCGGATACGATCGCGATCTATTACACGGCGGGGCTGCTGGCGAACCTGCGCGACCGGCCGCACCCGTCGCCGTACGACTTTCAAGACGCGGCGATCACGTGCCTGGAGAAGGATCGGATCCCGGGGAAACGATCGGTGCTGCGGATCTGCCAGATCCTGCTCGGTGGGGATCGGCTGGGGCGAGTCGGCTATGAGTCGCTGCCGCCGCTGGCGCAGGACGTGTACGACCGGCTGGCGATCCTGGGCCTGAACTTAAAGTCAGGTCGGATCGAGCGGGCGCTGATGGACATCCAGGGGCGGCCTGAGCTGCTGCCGGCGTCGGATCTGCTGTGGCGGCTGCGCTTCCTCGGGGTGGCGGTGCGGCCGATCATGGGCGAGCGCACGCTGGGCCATAAGCCGAAGCAAGAGTCGTGGGACGTGGAGATCGGCAAGCAGCAGTGGTCGCTGATCCAGCTCGGCTACGAGGGGCTGACGGTCGAGCAGGTGCTGGAGAAGCGCCTGAAGGTGAAGGCTTTCGGGGCGAACGCGCGGGCGACGACGGCGCTGGCGGCGGCAGAGGAGAGCATCCTTTATCTGAAGAGCGGGCGGTTGACGCGGGAGCTGGGGCTGCGGGCGACGGAGCTGCTGCGCGACGAGGTGGGGGCAGCGGACGCGCCCGAGATCTTCCAGCGGGTGCGCGCGCTGGTGCACTACTACCGGACGATCGGGCTGCCTGAGTGGATCAAGGGCTTCGTGTCGACGGGCTATCGCCACTACACGACGCTGCTGCCGGGGGCGTTCGCCGACCGAGGCACGTCGCCTCGGCAGCTCGCGGCGATGATGGCGTTTATCTTCACGCAGGAGGCGCTGGCGTTCTCGATGGGCTGCGAGCGCAGCCAGCTGTTGATCTCGATCGCGCAGGCGGAGCCGGAAGATCCGGCGAAGGTGGCGCTGCTGTGGGCGGCGCAGTGGATCGTCGGGCAACGCTCCGAGGAGGCGCTGCGGGCGGATTTTGTGCACCTGATGTCGAACCCGCTGCTGCTGCCGGCCTTCCCGGAGTACATGGGCGGGTTCTTGCTGGCGCTGGAATTCACGCCGCGGATCACTCGGCTGGCGGTGGAGGTGCTGAGCCGGGCGTTCGCGGCGCTGCCCGATGAGGTGCTGGTGCCGTGGCTGCCGAAGCTGGTGGTGACGCTGCGGCCGCTGGGCGGGTTGATGCAGACGCTGGTCAAAGAGGCAGGTCTGGCGTTCCCGCGCGGGCTGGCGGGCCTGCCGAGCTGGGAGTTCGCGTGGGAGCGGGCGCTGCCTCCGGTAGCGGCGCCGACGCCCGAGGCGGTGACAAGTGCAGCGAAGGCGACGCGGGCGGCCCTGCCGGAGCTCTCTGAGCGGGAGCGCGGGCTCTTGGCGCTGCTGAAGGCGCACCCGGCGAGCCTGGACGCGTTGGTCCAGCGGCTCGGGGTCGAGGCGCTGTGGCCGAGCGAGCAGGTGCAAGGCGCGGGTGAGTCGGCGGGCGAGGGGGTGGCCGCGGGAGCGGCGGAAGGCGCGGAAGCGAGCGCGGCGGCGGTGACGCCGATCGGCGCGATCTTGCAACAGTACCCGGCGACGTTGATGGCGCTGGTGGCGCGTCTGAGCCGGGAGTAAGCGGGGCGCGAAGGTTTTTTGGCGGGTTGATAAGAAACGCGAAGGTTTTTTTGCTCGCGCGAAGGTTTTTGATGGCGTGATTTGCGCGTCTCCGGGGAGCGCGCGAGTGAAAAGTTGGTGGTTGGTAGGGAATGCGACGGGCTCGCGCTCGATATCCTGGCAGACGTGCTCCCGAGCTTGCCGCGGGAGCTTGAGGAGGGGCTGCAGCGCTCTCCGACCTCGGCGCCGCTGCGGCAGCTTTGGTGAAGGCGGTCAGCCCGCGCTCTCTAGGGCTTCGCGCGCGGACTCGGCGAGCCCGGGCCAGGGGGCGCGGGTGAGCTCTTCGAGCAGGGCGCGACCTTCGGGGGTCTGGGCGTGATCACGCGCGCCGCTGAGCACGCTCCAGGTGAGCGACTCATCTTGCTCTTGGGACAGTTTTTCGCGGTAGACCGCGATCAGCTCGGGGGCCGGGAGCAAGGAGCTGAGGCCGAAGAGGGCGTCGCGGCGGACCTTGGGATCAGGGTCGCTGTCGGCGGCCTTGCGGATCTGGGGGGCGATCTCGGGGCTCTCGCGCAGGTTGACGGCGTACCAGGCCATCCGCGCGCGCACTTCAGGCGAGGGATCGGCGAGCAGCTTGGCGACGAGGAGCTGGAGCCGCGGTAGGTCGCCGCGGGGCAGCCACTGGAGATCCTCGCAGACCTTCATCCGAACGTCGGCGTGCGGGTTCTTGAGGGCGGCCTCGTAGACGCGGTGGGTGATCTCGCCGAGGCCGTTGTGATGGAGCAGGGCGACCGTGCCGACGCAGGCGGCCTGGACGAGCGGGCTGGGATCTTTGCTGAGCTGCTCCTCGACCCAGAGCATCTGCTTCTTGTTGTCGCGGAAGTCGCTCAGACCGCCGATGGCGGCGGCGCGCACCTCGGCGACGCTGTCGGCGGCGAGCGCTTGCAGGAGATCGAGCTTGCCGCGGAACTTGTCGGCGGCGGCGAAGCGGAGCTGGCTGGCGACTTGCTCGCGGATCTCAGGATCAGCGCTGGCGGCGAGCTTCTTGACGAGCGGGAGGCCGCCCTCCTCGGCGAACTTGCAGGCGGCGGTGATCAGCTCGCGCATGAATTCGCGATCGAGGACGGGCTGGGCGAGCAGATCTTCGAGGAGCTTGATGTGCTCCTTGCGGGCGTAGCCGTCGAGCAGGTTGGCCCAGGCCTCGAGGGCTTGCCGGCGCACAGGGGCGGAGCCGCCGCGGATCGCTGCGGCGAGGATCGGCTCGGCGATCTGGAGGCGCTCGCGCTCGCTGTAACACTCGAGGTGAAACTGACGCAGGGCCTCGACGCGATCGTCGTCCTCCTCGCTCTCGAGGTCGGGGAAGCGCTGGCGGAGCTGCGCGAGCGAGAAGCCCGCGCCGGCGCTGGTGCTGCGGCCGACGACGGTGAGGGTGGCGTCCGCCGTGGGGTCCGCGACCTTGGGGATGTCAGCGGCCACCATGACCTTGTAGCTGACGCCGTCGCCGCTGATGGCGAGGCCGCTCGGGAGCTCGACGCGGAATTCGAAGCGCTCTTCCGCGTTCGCGGGCAGCTCGCGGCCCGCCGCCAAGACCTGCTCGAGGACGATCTTGGTGTCGATCTCAGGGAGCGAGGAGCCCTCCTTGCTCTTGACCAAGATGTAGGCGAGGCGGAGGTTGAGGGCGGTGAGCGTGAGCGGCTTCTTGCCGCCGTGGAGAACGACAGCGCCCGAGAGGATGCCGCCGAGGGGCACCTGGGTCGCGTCGAGGTTGAGTTGAAGGCTCGTGCCGCCGCCAAAGAGCTTGTTGAGCAGTCCCATGCGGCGGCGAAGATAGCTCAGATCGGCGCGAGGAGGGCAGGATCGCGCTGCTGCTCGAGCCGCGGCGAGGATCTGGCCCGTGGGTGCGGTACAGTCGGGGGGGCCGTCGCCCCCACCCTCCCGATGTACACCCTGAGCCGTATCCCCTCCGTCCTGTCGATCACCTGCCTCATGGCGCTGAGCAGCGCCTCGTGCACGAAGAAGGAGCCGGCCAAGGGCGAGGCCGCTGGTGAGGCCGCGCGTGAGGGGGCGATCGTCCGCGCGGGTGATGTGTCGCTGCCAGGGGGGCGCCTGCTGAAGCACGACGGGGCGGTGTTGGGGCACTTCGCGCTGCCGAACAGCTCGGCGATGCTGGGTAAGGTGCGCAGCCAATTGGTGATCCCGCAGTACCAGGGGGTGGTCGATGAGGCCGCGCTGCGCTCGCTGGTCGGGATGTCGCTGGAGAAGCGCGGGCAGGTGGCGATGAACATCGATCTGGCGGCGCCGCTGGGCTGCGCGGTGGCCGACTATAAGGTCTATGACGTGCCGGTCGCCTGCGCGTTCGGCTATCGCGGCGGGGTGAAGCAGCTCCTCACAGATCTCGGCGAGACAGGCAAGCTCAGCGACGCTGGCGGGCACGTCGCGGCTTACAACGTGGAGGGCAAGGACGTGTTCATCGACACGCTGGGCGCGCACGTGGTGGTCTCGGCGCACCGCGAGCTGTTCGCGAAGACCAGCGGTTACTTGAGCGAGAACATCATCGGCCGCGCCGAGGCGATGGCCGGCGATGTCGAGGTGGTGGCGTTCGTGGGGCAGATCTGGGAGACGTATCGCAGCGACCTCGAGCCGCTGCTGAATATGGCGGCCGCCGCACAAGGGGCGCCGCCGCAGACCGGGAACCCCGAGCTAGACGCGGTGGCGCGGAAGTGGAGCGACTACACGGCGACCTCGACGAAGGAGAGCCTCAAGCGCTTCGGGCAGTACGAGCAGGCGACCTTCTACGTGCAGCTCGGCGAGGTCGGAGTGGTTGTCGGCGGCTCGGTGATCCCGACGGAGGGCAGCGAGGCGGCGGCGGAGGCGGCTCAGTACGGGGGGCGGGCGATCGACCCGGCGGTGATGCGCTCGTTGCCGGCGCGGCCGGTGATGTTGATGGGGGTGAACGCCGATCCGGCGGCGATCGACGCGCCGTCGACGCGAAAGCTGCTCGATATGTCGATCGAGATCTGGGCGAGCTTGACCGGGAAGACCGCGGCCGAGGGGCGGGCGGCGGTGGACAAGACGATCGCGGAGAACCGGGGGCTCTACGACGGACAAGGGGCGGCGGCGATCTTTCATCAAGAGGGCGCGCCGTTCGCTGCGGCGTTCACCCAGCGCTTGCTGCCGGGGTTGAGCGCGCGTGAGGGGTGGCAGGCTTGGTCGACGCGCTTCACCCCGGCGGAGGTGCTGGGCGAGAAGCTGAGCCGCTATGTCTCGTGGACGTTCACGCCGGAGGCGATGACGATCGACGGGGTGCCGGTGGATCGGTGGGTGATCACTCCGAGCGACGAGGTTGTCCGCGAGTTCGAAGGGAAGCTCGGCGAGGAGGAGCGGGCGCAGATCGAGCGCTACTTCGGGCCGCTGCGGCTGACGATCGATCGGGCGGAGACGGGCGGCTCGGTGATGTTTACGGTCGCTCCGAAGGCGGAGGAGGCGGCGATGGCTCGGACGATCGCGGCGCGTAAGGGGCAAGGATCGCTGGCGGACGACGCGGGGCTGACGACGGCGCTGGCGCGCTCGCCGAAGGCGGCGACGGTGGTGGCCTTCGACCTCGGGGCGGGCGTGGAGTGGCTGCGCTCGTTCCCGCCGATCGCGGCGGAGCTGAAGAAGCTGCCCGGACCGCTCGGCAACGATCTGAGCGACATCTATGTGAACAGCCACTACCTGAGCTCGGGCGCGGCCTCGGTCGAGTACGTGGTGTCGCAGCGGCTGATCGAGCAATTCAAGGCGATGGCGATGAAGTAGCGCCGCTGTCCTTAGGGTCAGGGGAGCTGGACGCAGTAGAGGCGCAGCGAGCGGTCGCAGGTCGCGGCGCAGGCGTCGGCCCAGCCCATGCCAGCGACGCCGTAGTTGCCGGCGATGCCTGAGACGCCTTGGTCGCCGTTGGTGAAGTCGGCGCAGTTCGGCTCCGCCAACTCACCGAGGCCGGTGGAGCCGGTCCAGACGAGGCCATCGCCGTCGTCGGGGCAGTTGTCGACGGTCGGCAGGACGGTGCCGTCGGGGCCGCGGTTGATCGGCTGGGCGCGGTTGTCGGTGAGCAGGCCCGCGCGGCCCTTCGCGATGAAGACCGGTTCAGGGCCAGGGAGGTAGTAGGGGAGGTCGTGCTCGGGGATCGCCTCGGCAGCGGGCCTGGCGACGGCGCTGAGGAGAGCGATGAAGGTGCCCGTGAGGCCGGCTTGCCGCGCCTCTCCTTGGCACTTCTCGTCTGCCTTCATGATGCCGCCGAGGTTGCCGTTGGCGCGGCCGCTGAGGAAGATGTAGAGGCGTGGCTCGAGGGTGCACGCCTCGCTGCAACGATCGCCAGGGATCTGGTTGCCGTCGTCGCACTCTTCCCCGGGGTCGAGCTCGCCGTCGCCGCAGATCGCGGGATCTGCTGTGGTAGAGGAGGCGGTGGTGGTGGTGGTGGTGGTGGTGGTGGTGGTGGTGGTGGTGGTGGTGGTGGTGGTGGTGGTGGTCGCGTCGGTGGTCGCGTCGGTGGTCGCGTCGGGCGTGCTTGTGTCGGTGACCGTGTTGGTGACGCCTGGGTCGACGAAGCAGGCGCTCAAGGCTGTACAGAAGGCCAGACTCCGCGGCGCCTGAGAGACCATCGGATCACTGCAACACAGCGGCCATGGCGGGGCAAGGGCGGCGGTCAGGGGAGAGCGGGCGGCGTCGCGCGTGAGTGAAGTGAGAGGGCGAGCAGCCTGGAGGCCGCTCGCCCTCTTGGTGTCAGCGCCGCGCGTCGGCGCCCGGCGCAGGTGCTTACTGCGCGATGACGCCGCGGACCTGGCCGCCGGTCATGTCGGAGTAGACGTAGTGCGAGCCGGCGACGTTGACGAGCTGGGCCCCCGGGACGTTCTTGTCGACGATCTTCCAGACGCGGGTGCTCTGGTCGACCATCCAGACGTTGTTCTCGACGTCGACGCTGGGGCCGATCACGGTCGAGCACTGCGGCAGGTTGTGGTAGCCGATCAGCGTGCGGGTCTTGGCGTCGATCTGGACGACCCGGCACGGGCTATTCGAGGCGACCCAGACGTGGTCATCCTGGTCGACGGCGATGCCGCGGTGGCAGGCGTTGGTGACGCCGGGGATGGCGATCCACTGCTGGCTCTTGACGTCGAAGGTCGAGACCGGGCCGGAGCAGCCGGCCATCCAGGGGTTGCCCTGGTTGTCGACGGTGAAGCCGTACGACTGCACCCAGCTCGGGGCGGTCCAGCGATCGACGGTGATCGGGTCGAGGTCGGTGTTGACGCGCACGATCTCGCCGCGGAGCGCGGAGAACCAGGGGCGCTGCTGCGGGTCGAGGGCGCCGCCGTAGGGGGCGAAGGTGCCCTGGCCGACCCAGTTCTGCACGGCGACGGTCTGCTCGATGGTGCCGGTGAGGCCGTCGAGGCGGACGAAGTGCGCGGTGCGGTTGGCGAGGTTGGTGTGGTGGCCGACCCACACCTTGGGATCCTCGAAGGCGCAGACGTTGGGGTCGTCGTTCCAGGTGCCGACCGTCCAGGTGACGCCGCGGGGGCCACGCTCCCAGGTGCCGCCCCAGTTGGGGAGCACGAGGGTGTAGATCATGCACTCGTCGGCGCCCCAGGCGAGCACGGTGTCCTTGTTCGGAGAGGTCTCGATGAGGCCGTTGTTGTTGCGATCGACGCAGTCCGAGAGGCGCGCGGCGAAGGCGGTGACGCGGCCGGTGCCGCGGTTGTTGACGATGACGAAGCGACCGTCGGCGGAGACGGCGGTGCGCGAGGGGCTGTCGGTGCCGCCAGCAGCGCCGGTGCGGTAGCGGGCGAGCTCGACGAGGGTGAGGGTGTCGATCTTGGAGACTTGGCCGCTGTCCTGGCTGGGGACCCAGATGTAGCTGTCCTCGACCATGCCGCCGCCGCCCATCATGTCGCCGGGCTTGCACTTGTCGATGCACTTGCCGTCGCCGCAGTACTTCTCAGGGTCGCCGCAGTCCTCGTCGATCACGCACTCGGGAGGAGGCGGCTGGCACATCTCGTTGAGGCAGACGAAGTCGCCGGGGCAGTCCGAGTCTTGGAGGCACTCGGGCCCCATCGTGTCGACGCCGGTGTCGGTGGTGCCGGTGCTGGTGGTGCTGTCGGTGGTGTCGGTGCCGGCAGAGGTGGTGCTGTCGGTGCCGGCGGAGGTGGTGCCGTCGGTGACGGCGGTGGTGCTGCTGTCGGTGGTCGAGGTGGCGTCCGTCTCGCCGGTGGTCGGGCTGGTGGTGGCGGTGGTCGAGTCTGTCGCGGAGTTGGACTCCGAGCCCGACGCGTCGGTGGCGCTGGTGGTGCTCGCGGTGCCGGTGCCGCCGGCGGTTGTTGTTGTTGTTGGTGTGGTGTCGGTCCCGGCGGTCGCGGTGTCGCTGTCAGAGTTGCTGGCAGCATCGTCGGAGCCGCAACCAATGATCAAAGCGCAAGCAAAAACGGGGAGGAGCACCTGTGAGGGAGTGAACTCGCGGTGGGCCATGAGGGTGAGCATGGGAGCGGCCCTCGGGCCGATAAAGGGGATCCACGCGGGCTGTCGCAGCTGCACCAGGTTTGGCGCGGATCTGGAGGTATGGACGTGATCGATCCGCTCGCACCAGCGCGCCGCCGCGCTGGCGGAGCACACGCAGCTCGCCATCCGCAGAGCGCAGCGCGATGTCAGCGGCGCTCGCGGCCGCTCAGCCGGCGTAGAGGCGGAGGTCGCTGATCGCTTGGCCCATGAGGCGAAGCGCCTCGTGGTGATCAGGGTGGCGGATGATCGCGAAGCCGTCGCCGATCAGGGTGTTCCGCCAGTCGCGCCGCGGCTGGCCGACGGGCGTCAGCTCGAGGGCGACGAGGCCGCGGCCGCAGCGGCGGCGGAGCGCGTCGAGGCCGCGGATCGCGTTGACTCGACCGCGGCCGATCGCCCGCTTAAAGACGGCGGCGCAGTAGTAGCGGCGGTGCGGCGTCGCCTCGAAGCTGTGCCAACAGACAGCGCGCGCCCACTCGCGGAAGATGTCGAGGTCGTTGGCGAAGTTCATCTGGTCGACGAGCTTGCCGCCGGGGGCGCGGGCGGCGATCTCGCCGAAGACGACCTCTCCGCTGGCCTTGCGGAACCACTCCATGTGGGTGAAGCCGGTCTCCATGCCGAGCGCCGTGAGCACGCGGCGGCCGAGCTCGATGCCGGCGTGGACCTCTGGGTGGGCGAAGGGGTCGCGCAGGGTGAGCTGGGCGGGGCTGACCCACTCTTGATGCCGGGCCTCCATCGGCTTGGGGTAGTACTGGGTGACGCTCTCGAAGGCCGGGTTGCCGCGGATCGTGACGGTGTCGTAGGTGTACTCTTCGCCGTCGATGTACTCCTCGAGGTTGGCCTCCTCGAGGTGGCCGATCTGGCGGAGCACGCCCTCCATGGCGGCCTGGCTGTCGACCCGGAAGGTGTCGGCCGAGCCGGCGCCGGCGATCGGCTTGATCACGACCGGGTAACCGATCGACTCGGCGGCCGCGAAGGCCTCGGGGGCGGTGCGGATCTTGGCGAAGTGAGGGACACGGATCCCGGCCTCGATGAGGCGGGTCTTCATGAGGGTCTTGTCGCGAAAGCCGAGCACGCGGTCGCGCGACATGCCCGGGACATCGAGCCGCTCGCGCAGCGCGGCGGCGAGGAGCACGCAGGGCTCCCACAAGCACTCGACGCGATCAGGCTGGAGGCGGGCGGCGAAGGGGAGGATCTGCGCGAGCGCGGCGGCCTCGTCGAAGAGGGTGTCGACGCGCAGATACCCGGAGATGTACTTGCGGACATGTCCCGGGAGCTGGGCCTCGGGCACGTCACCGACGGCGTAGACCTGGGCCCCCACCTCGGCGAGGCCGCGGGTGAAGCCCTGCATCTCTTCAGGGTAGTGGGGCGAGATGAAGAGGACCTTCATCGCCGTGCCCTAGCGCGCGCGGACCTTGATGGTGCGGCCGACGACGTCGAGGATCTCGCGCAGGCTGTCGTAGTCGGGGTGGCGCATGCGGATCCAGGCGTTGGCCATGTAGCCGGCCTCGATCGGCTGGGTGGGGGTGCCGGCGGGCGGCAGGTGGGCCTGGACGATGTATTGCCCGAAGGCGCGCTGGATCTCGTCGGCGCCCTCGTAGCCGACGATCCGGCCGTCACGGTCGGGCCGGAGGGCGATCATGCCGGCGGCGTAGCGCTGGGAGGCGCGGCCGTGGGGGCGGCCGTGCACGAGCGCGTGCGCCCACTCGTAGTAAAGATCGATGTCGTTGCCGGCGACGTAGGAGTCCCACTGGCCGACGCCGGGGGGGCGGGCGCCGATCTCGGAGAATTTGAGCCCCTTGGGGCCGAAGAACCACTCCATGTGGGTAGCGGCGGTGCCGATCCCGAGGGCAGAGATCACGGACCGGCCGAGCTGCTTGAGCGAGTTATAGCCGGGGGCGTCGGTGCGGTTGGTGGCGAGGATCTGCGGCGAGATCCAGCGGTTTCGCATCGCCTCGAGCACGTTGGGGTAGTAGTGCGAGATGAACTCGTGGACGACCTGGCCGCCGATCGCGAGCGTGTCGTAGAAGCCCTCGTGGCCCTCGATGAACTCCTCAATCGCCGCGGAGCCGCCGCGATCGATGTTGAGGTCGCGCAGGGCGACGGCGAGGCCCTCGTCGTCGTTGGCCTTCCAAGTGCCCGAGGCGCCGGCGCCGGCGCGCGGCTTGAGGATGACGGGGTAGCCGTGCTTGGCGATGAAGGCGCGGGCGTCCGCGCTCGAGTCGATGCCCGCGGACTGGGCGCAGGGGATCCCGGCCTCGCGGAGGAACTCCTTCATCTCGGGCTTGTCGCGGCAGAGGATCGCGGTGCGCACGGTGAGGCCAGGGATCTTGGCGGCCTCGCGGACGTGGGCGATCGGCAGGATGTGCGACTCGATGGTCGCCTCGAGGCGATCGACCCAGCCGCGGCGCTGGACCCGGCGTACGGCGTCGAAGACGGCCTGCTCGTCGCACACCGACCGGACGCGCTCGTAGCCGTGCAGCCAACCCTTGAGGTCGCTGGGCAGGTAGGAGGGGTCCGCCTCGCCGATGCCGGTGACGCGGGCTCCTACGGCCGCCAAGGCGCGGACGAACTGTTTTTGATAGGCGGGGAATTCGGGCGCGACGAAGAGAACGTGCATGACAGGATCACTCCACCCCTTGCGCGCCCGCCCGCGTTGCGGCTAATGGTAGGCGGCAAGGCGCCCTTGTACACCCAATCGCGAAGCAAGGCCACAGGCGTTCTCCTCGGACCTCAGCGCCTCGCCGTCACCGTGAACGAGGAGCTGGAGGCGCTGGCGATCAAGGGGGAGGTCGCGGCGATCACCGCGGGGTGGCAGGAGCGAGAGGCGGAGGACGAGGAGCTGCAAGCGGCGCTCGGCAATCGCGCGGTCAACTTGATGCTGCACGCGCGCTCCGACGCGGTGGGCCGCGACGACCCGGAGCTGTTCGTCGCCCATCGGGCCAAACAAGACCGACTGCGCCAGCTCCAGGCGCTGTATCGCGGCCGCCTCGCGCACGCGATCATGGCGGCGCGCGAGCTGCAAGCGGCGGCGGGGGATCGGGCGCTCATTGAGTCAGAGCTCGAGGCGGCGATCGAGGCGATCCGCGTGCTGGACGACCAGCACTTGGCGCGGATCAAGGGCATCGAGGACGAGTACGACGACGCGATGCGGCCGCAAGATCGGCCGGTGGTGCAGGCGCACCGCGAGGCGCTGGCGGAGATCATCGGGCGCGCGGGGGCGGTGGCGATCGCGGGCGGCCACGTGGTCTCGTTGCTGACGCGGCTGCGGCTCTTTGACCTGGCGCCGCTGATCGCGGGGCGGCCGATCCTGGCGTGGTCGGCGGGGGCGATGTGCCTCACGGATCGCGTGGTGCTCTTCCACGACAGCCCGCCGCAAGGGCAAGGGATCGCGGAGATCCTCGAGGCGGGTTTGGGGCTGTTCCCCGGGCTGGTGGTGTTTCCGCACGCCAGGCGCCGACTCCGCCTGAGTGACCCGGCGCGGGTGGCGTTGCTGGCGGGTCGCTTCGGGCCAGCCGCGTGTGTGGCCCTCGACGAGCGCTGCAAGGTGACCTATGACGGCCACCGACTTTGCGCCGCCGCAAACACCATGCTCCTCGACTTCGACGGCCTGCTGCGGCCGATGGAGCCGCGTTGTCCTTAGCGATCCATAAGCTGCTGCGCTCGGCGCCGCTGGATGACGCGGCGGTCGATCGTTTTATCAAGCGTCACTCGTTCCCGCTGGTCGAGGGGCCGCACACGACGTTCATCTTCCGCGGCGACGTGGAGGCGGTGCACCTGCGCCACTGGGTCTTCGGGCTCGGCTCGAACCAGGCCTTCAAGCGGATCGCGGGGACGGACCTGTGGTTCTTGGTGCTCGAGCTGCCGCCGCGCTCGCGGGTCGAGTACAAGCTCGAGGTGCACAGCGGCGGGCACAGCCGCTGGGTGCGCGATCCGCTGAACCCGAACTTGGCGCATGATCCGTTCGGCGCGAACTCGGTGGCGCACGCGCACGGCTATGAGACGCCGGAGTGGGTGGCCGCCGATCCAGAGGCGCGGCCGGGATCGTTGGAGGAATTCACGCTCGAGAAGACGGCGTTCGGCGACCCGCGGCGGCTGACGGTCTACCTGCCCGCGCGCTTCCGCGTGACCCGCCGCTACCCGCTGCTGGTGGTCCACGACGGCGGGGACTACCTGCGCTTCACGGCGCTGAAGACGGTCCTCGACAACCTGATCCATCGCCTCGAGGTGGCGCCGCTGATCGTCGCGCTGACGCACCCGCATGATCGGCTGGTCGAGTACGCGAACGATCCGACGCACGCGGACTTCATCGTCAAGGACGTGCTCCCTTTTATGGAGCAGCGCTACCCGCTGTTCCCCGCGGCGAGCGCGCGCTGCTTGATGGGCGCGAGCTTCGGCGGGGTCGCCTCGCTGGCGACGGCGTGGCGCTATCCGGGGGTGTTCGGCCGCCTGCTCCTTCAGTCAGGTTCGTTCGCGTTCACGGACATCGGCGAGAACCGGCGCGGTCCGGCGTTCGACCGGGTCGTCAGCTTCGTGAACGCGTTCCGCGAGGCGCCGGGGCGGCCGAGCGAGCGGGTGTTCGTGAGCTGCGGCACCTACGAGTCGCTGATCTACGAGAACCGCTCGATGGTGCCGCTGCTGCAGACGACCGGGATGGAGCTGCGCTACGAAGAGGCGCGCGACGGCCACAACTGGGAGAACTGGCGCGACCGCCTGCAGACGGCGCTGAGCTGGCTCTTCCCCGGGCCGCTGTGGATGGTCTACGAGTGAAGTACGAGTGCGCTAGCAAGGATCGTGAGGACGTTTCGTTATGGCTGACATCACCCGCAATATCGGTCTCTCCCTCGGCGCAGATCTCTGCTGGCCGGCCGCCTACGAGGAGCTGGTTCGCCGCCTGAACCTGTCGATCCCGATGGACGGAGACACGCTCCGCTTCCAGATCGAGCGGGTCACGGTCGAGCCGTTCAACCTGCAGCAGCCGTGCAAGTACGACGTCGTGCTCGACCGCCTCACCCACTGGTTCCACACCAGCCGCGAGTGGATCAAGAAGGCGGTGATCCTCGACGGGCTCTACGTGCTCAACAACCCGTGGTCGGTGCAGTCGATGGAGAAGCACACCTCGTACTGCGCGATGATGAAGCTGGGCATGCCGATCCCAGAGACCTGGCTGGTGCCGCCGAAGGAGCACAAGCAGAGCGCGGACGTGAAGTCGACGCTGGAGCGCTACGCGCGGCTCTTCGACATCTCGAAGGTGGGCGCGGAGCTGGGCTACCCGCTCTTCATGAAGCCGTACGACGGCGGCGCGTGGGTGGGGGTCTCGAAGATCGACAACGGCGCGCAGATCCGCGAGGCGTACGAGAAGAGCGGGACCTTCGTGATGCACCTGCAGAGGGCGGTCGACCCGTTCGACCTCTTCGTGCGGGCGATCGGGATCGGGCCGCAGGTGAACATCGTCCGCTACAACCCGACGGCGCCGCTGCACGACCGCTACATGGTGGACTTCAACTTCGTGAACGGCGAGGAGTGGTCGCTGCTCACGGACACGTGCCTGACCATCAACTCGTTCTTCGGCTGGGACTTCAACTCGTGCGAGGCGCTGCGCAAGGACGGGGTCTTCTACCCGATCGACTTCGCGAACGCGTGCCCGGACTTCCAGGTGACGTCGCTGCACTACCACTGGCCAGAGATGGTCAAGAACATGCTGCGCTGGTCGATCTACTGCGCGGCGACCAAGCGGCAGATGCGGCCGAACCTCGATTGGGCGCCGTTCTACGCGGTCGCCAAGAAGGACCTGCCGTACCGCGAGCGCCTGCGCGAGTACGCGAAGATCGCGAACGAGCGCTACGAGACCGACCGCTTCGTCGAGTTCTGCCACAAGCACCTCGGCCACCTGAATGAGGTCGCTTGGGAGTTCTTCGGCACCGATCTGGCGAAGCAGGTGGTGCGCGCGAAGGTGGCCGCGCTCTTCCCCGCGCACGAGGTCGATCGGTTCACCGAGCACTTCTGGGGGCTGCTCCAGTTCTGGCGGAAGACCGAGGCCGATCGGATGGCCCGCCTGAGCCCGGCGAAGGAGCCGGCTGAGGCGGCGAGCTAGCCCCAGCGTCGCCTGCGACGAGTCGATCACGCACAGCAGAGAGGACCCCCGATGCAGCGAGTCATCTTCGTCGCGCCTTATTTTATGGACGCGACCGTCCGCTTCGTGCGGGCGGTCGCCGGCTTGGACAACACGAGGGTCGCGTTGATCTCGGTCGACCCGCTGACGCGGCTGCCGCCGGGGATCAAGGCGCGGCTGGCGGCGCACGTGCAGGTGGCGGACGCGCTCGATCCCGCGCAGATCGAGCGGGCGGTGCGCGGCGCAGCGACCAGGCTAGATGGACAGGTGGACCTGCTCCTTGGGACATTAGAGCAGCTCCAGATCCCGCTCGCGATCGTCCGCGACCGCCTGGGGATCGCGGGGCTGGGCGAGCGCTCGGCCCGCAATTTCCGCGACAAGGGGCAGATGAAGGACGTGCTGCTGGCGGCGGGGTTGCCGTGCGCGCGGCACCGGGCGGTCACCTCAGAGGCGGCGGCGCGGGCGTTCGTCCGCGAGGTCGGGCTGCCCGTGGTGGTCAAGCCGGCGGCGGGGGCGGCGGCCGTCGCGACCTTTCGCGCGCGCGACGAGGCGAGCTTGGCAGAGGCGCTGGCGGCGACGCGGCCGCGTGAGGGCGCGCCGGTGGTGATCGAGGAGTTTGTGGTCGGCGATGAGCGCTCGTTCGAGACCGTGAGCGTCGACGGGGAGGCGCTGTGGGACTCGTCGACGCGCTACTCGCCGAGCCCGCTGACGGTGATCGAGAACCCGTGGATCCAGTGGACGGTGGTCCTGCCGCGTGAGCGCGAGGAGCCGGCGCTGGGCTCGTTTCGGCCGACGGCGCAGGCGGCCCTGCGGGCGCTAGGCATGCAGACGGGGATCAGCCACATGGAGTGGTTTCAGACGCCGTCGGGCCGCTCCGTGATCTCAGAGGTGGGGGCGCGGCCGCCAGGGGCGCAGATCATGACGCTGAATTCGTACGCGCATGAGGTCGACTTCTATGCCCTTTGGGCCAGGTTGGTGGTGCACCGCGAGTTCACCGCGCCGACGCGCAAATTCGCGGTGGGGGCGGCCTACTTCCGCGGAGCAGGCGCGGGCAGGGTGGCCGCGGTGCACGGCCTGAGCGCGGCGCAGCAGGCGATCGGGCACTTGGTGGTCGAGGCGCGGCTGCCCCAGCGCGGGCAGGCGAAGAGCAGCTCCTATGAGGGCGAGGGCTACGCGATCGTGCGCCACCCGGAGACGGCGGTGGTGGAGGACGCGCTGCGTCGGCTGATCTCGACGGTGAAGGTCGAGCTGCGCTGAGCGCTGGCCTGGCGGTCATGACAGCGCTGCCCTGGATCGCGGCAGCGGTGTCATTGGGGGCAGCTAAGTGCCTGTCATCGCAGGTGGTTTCATCCTTGCAGTAGAGCCGGTCATCGCTATGAAGACCTACGATCTACGCCCCTCCACCTCCTTCCTTCACCTCTCACTCTCGGCGCTGCTGGCGCTCACCCTCGGCGCGTGCAGCGGCGATGACAGCGGCTTCGAGGACTCCGGCGAGTCGGAGTCAGGGGGCTCGGACTCGGGCCCGGGGAGCGCCTCTGCGACCACGGGGGACGCGTCCGGGACGAGCGGGTGGGGCGGAGAGACGGGCGGGGACTCGGCCTCCGCGGGCGGGACCGGCGCGAGCAGCGGCGACCCGAGCGGCGGGGATCCCGACGACTCCGCGGGTCCGGAGCCGGAGCCGGAGCCGGAGCCAGAGCCAGAGCCGGAGCCGATTTGCGACGCGGAGACGCCGGTGGTGCTCTTCCTCTCGCCGGACGACTCGAACTCGATGTCGTCGCCGGTGCAGGCGCGCGAGGCGGTGCTCAGCCAGTGGGCGAGCCTGGGCGGGGTGCCGATCCGCCCGTGGGAATTTTTTAACTACTACAACTTCGGCTACCCGGCGGCGCCCTTCGGTTCGGTGATCGTGACGCCGGAGCTGCTCCAGGTCGAGGGCGCGGCGGAGGGTGAGTACGTGCTGCAGATCGGGGTCTCGTCGCACGCGCTGAGCGACGCGGAGCGGCCAGCGATGAACATCACGCTGGTGCTCGATGAGTCGGGCTCGATGAGCGGCGCGCCGATGGAGATGCAAAAAGAGTCGTGCCGGGCGCTGGCGGCGAGCCTCAAGGAGGGCGACGTGGTGTCGATGGTCGGCTGGGACACGAGCAACGCGGTGAAGCTGGCGGGTTACAAGGTGAGCGGGCCGAATGATCCGACGCTGCTCGAGAAGATCGAGGCGCTCGAGGCCGGCGGCGGGACGGACCTCAACGGCGGCCTGACGGCGGGCTACGAGCTGGCGAATAAGAGCTTCGACCCGGCCAGGATCAACCGGGTGGTGCTGATCAGCGACGGCGGCGCGAACGCGGGGGTGACGGACATCGACCTGATCGCGGGTAGCGCCGGCAGCCAAGATCAAGACGGGATCTACCTGGTCGGCGTGGGCGTCGGCAGCGGCGGCTACAACGACGCGTTGATGGACGCGGTGACCGACGCGGGCAAGGGCGCGTCCGTGTTCATCCCGAGCAAGGACGAGGCGTGGAAGATCTTCCATCAAGACTTCGTGAACACGATGGCGGTGGCCGCCCGCGACGTGCAGGTGCGCCTGGAGCTGCCTCCTGGCTTCGAGATCGTGACCTTCAGCGGCGAGGAGTACAGCGAGGATCCGGAGGAGATCGAGCCGCAGCACTTGGCCCCCAACGACAGCATGGTCTTCCACCAGACCATCGCGACCTGCGCGCCCGAGCTGATCGAGGACAAGACGATGATCTTGGTCGCGGCGCGCTACAAGGACGCGATCACGTTTGAAGAGAAGGAGGTGATCGCGGAGGTGCTGTTCGCGGATCTGCTGGCGGCGCCGTCGCCGGAGATCCGCAAGGGCAAGGCGCTCTTCGCCTACACCGAGGCGCTGAAGGCCGCGCGCGACAACGACGCGGCGGCGGCGGCGAAGCAGGCTGAGGCGCTCGAGTTCATCGAGGCGGCGCTGAAGGTGCTCCCAGGCGACGCGGATCTGATCGAGGTGCAGTCGGTGCTCGGCGGACTCTGAGCGGGCGCGCGACGAAGGGCGAGGCCGCGGCGGTCGAGGGGATCTCGATCGCCGCGGCCTCGCCGCTCGTATGGGCCGAAGACGGCTCGCGCCGGGCCTCACGCTTCGGGCGCGCTGTAGGGGACCTCGCAGAGATCTTGCGGGTACTGCCGGGTGACGCAGAGGCCGTCGTTGTCGACGGCGTCGCACTCGAGGTCGCCGGCGCACTCGATCCAGAGGCCGTCGTAGTCGCCGAACGGGAACCACCCGCACGGCTCGTTCAGGCCGGCGTAGGCGCGGCAGGTGTCGCTCTGGTAGTCACAGAAGGTGTAGGCGCGGCAGCCGCCTTGGCAGGGCTGGCCGACGTCGCCGAGCTGCTCGCAGACGCGGCTGTCGTCGCTGCAACGGGCGGCGAGGTGGAGACAGGCGCCCTGGTAGGCGTTGGGCTCGCAGGGCTCGCCGAGCTCGGCTGGGGCGATGCAGGTCTGGGTGAAGTCGTCGATATAGGCGCAGGTGAGGCCGCGCGCGCAGGCGGCGTCGGCGCAGGACTCGCCGGCGAGGCGCCGCGGTTGGCAGGCGAGGCCGTCGCAGAAGAGATCGTCCTCGCAGGCGTTGAAGTCGTCGGAGCAGGCGGCGCTGAGCGGGCGTTGGGCGGCGCAGACCGTGCGCTGGCCGCTCTCCGGATCTTGAGCGCAGTAGGTCCCGGCCGCGCAGGTGACGTTGTTGTTGGTGCAGCTCTCTCCGAGCTCGGCGGTGATGTCGACGACCCGACAGCGGCCGGGGCAGCAGCTCTCCTCGCAGCCAGGGGCGACGCCGCAGACGCCGTTCAAGGCGCACTCGTCGCCGATCATACATGGCTCGTCCGGGGGGACGAGGCCCTCGAAGACGAGCTCGCAGCTCGGCGCCTGGTCGCTCAGCGACTCGTCGCGGTCGCACGAGACGCCGGCCAGCTCCTCGAGGCAGGCGAGGGCGCTGACGCCGTCGTACTTGATCGTGCCCGCGGCGACGGCCGCGTCGAGGTAGTGGCCCTCGCGGTCCGAGAGCGAGGCCTCGCCGCAGGACTCGACCGAGGCGGCGAAGGTGCAGCGCACCTGCCACTCGCACACGGCCTTCTCGTAGGCGGCGCGGTACTCGTCGTACGGGGTCGAGGCGAGCGGCGGAACGAACGGGGAGCGCTCGCAGGCGGCGGCGCTGACGAGGCTCAGGGCGAGCGCGGCGAGGGCATATCTCAAGGGGGCGCGATGCATCCGCGAATGATAGCGGAGCCGGGCAAGACGCGCGGTGGAGTATGCTGGCGTACCTATGACGATCGCCCGTGAGCACGTCCACTGCTGTCGCCGCGTCGCCGACTTCGCCTCCGCCGAGGCGGTCGATCACTACCCGCCCGACCGAGGCCTGACGAGCGCTCACGTCGACCTGGCGCTGGCCGTCGACCTGGCCACAAGGACCTGCGTGGGCGCGGTCACGCACACGGTGCAGGCGCAGCGGGCGGGAGCGCGCTCGATCCGCCTGGACGCGGTGGGCTTCGCAGACGTGTCGGTCGAGGGGGCGGGGCTGCGCTGGAGCTACGACGGGGAGGTGATCGCGGTGGCGTGGACGGAGCCGTTCGCGGCGGGGGAGTCGCGGGCGGTGGCGGTGCGATATCGCGTGGTCGAGCCGGCGAGCGGGCTGCTTTTCGCGGGTCCGAGCGAGATCTCACCGGCGGCGCCGTGGCTGGCGGCGACCGACAACGAGACCGAGCGGGCGCGCCATTGGTTCCCCTGCGTCGATCACCCGAGCGTGCGGCCGACGCTGAGCTTCCACCTGCGCGCGGCGGCGGGCTTCACGTGTCTGGCGAACGGGGCGCTCGTCGGCGCGGATTCGCATGAGGACGGGACGGTGACGACGCACTGGCGCTTGGACCAGGGCTGCCCGAGCTACCTGACGTGCTTCGTGATCGGCGAGCTGGTCCGCTGCGACGACGGCGAGGTGGACGGGGCGCCGATCGCCTACTTCGCGCCGCGCCCGTTCACGGCGGAGGACCTGCGGCGCAGCTTCGGCAGGACCGCGGCGATGCTGCGCTGGATGATCGATCGCTTGGGGGTGCCGTTCCCGTTCCCGAAGTACTTCCAGTTCGCGGCGCCAGGGATCGGCGGGGCGATGGAGAACATCTCGCTGGTCTCTTGGGACGACATGTTCGTGCTCGATGAGGCGCTGGCGCAGGAGTGGGGCCGGCTGGTCGATCAGATCAACGCGCACGAGATGGCGCACAGCTACTTCGGCGACCTCGTGGTGATCCGCGACTTCGCGGACGCGTGGCTGAAGGAGTCGTGGGCGACCTATATGGAGGCGTGCTGGATCGAGCACGCGTACGGCGCGGAGGAGTACGCGTATGAGATCTATGAGTGCGCCCAGCGCTACCTGCATGAGGCCGATGAGCGCTACCTGCGGCCGATCGTGACGCGCCGCTTCGACAGCTCGTGGCAGCTCTTCGACGCGCACTTGTACCCGGGCGGGGCGGTGCGGCTGCATATGCTGCGGCGGCTGCTGGGGGATGAGGTGTTCTGGCCGGCCGTGCGCGACTATCTGCTGGCGCACAGCGGCGGTCTCGCGGACACCGATGATCTGCGCAAGGCGTTCGAGGCGCGCTCGGGGCGCTCGCTCGCGCGGTTCTTTGATGAGTGGCTGCGCTCGCCGGGGTACCCGAAGCTGAAGGCGAGCTTCAGCTACGATCCGGGGCGCGGCGAGGGCTGCTTCGAGCTCGAGCAGACGCAGGCGGATCCGAAGGCGGGGATCCCCTGCTTCGAGCTCGACGTGGAGGTGGCGTGGACGATCGGCGGGGTGGAGTCGCGGCAGGTGGTGGCGCTGCGCGGGGCGAAGCGGTCGTTCACGGCGGCGATGAAGGGCGATCCAGAGGCGGTGCGGATCGATCCGGAGCAGAAGCTGCTGTGCGCGCTCGAGTTCAACCCGGGTGAGCCGCGGCTGCGCGCGCAGCTGCGCGGCGGCGATGTGATCGGCCGGATCGTCGCCGGCAAGACGCTGGCGAAGACGGGGACGCGGGCGAACGTCGAGGCGATCGCGGCGGCGTGGGCGACAGAGCCGTTCTGGGGGGTGCGGGTCGAGTGGGCGCGGGCGCTCGCCGACTCGGGGGCGCTGGCGGCGGGCCCAGCGATGGCGGAGATGGTCGCGCGGGAGCGCGATCCGCTGGTGTTGGAGCCGCTGCTGCGGGCAGCAGGTTCGCTGCGCGAGCCGGCGGTGGTGGCGGCGATCGAGGCGCGCTTGGCCGCTGGGCTGCCCTACCGCGCGAGCCAGGCGGCCTACGAGGCGATGGGGGCGCTGCGCGAGCGGCTGCCGGCGGCTGGGCTGGCTCGCTTGATCGAGGCGTCCGCGCGCGAAGGGTTCGGTGGGATCGTCGCGGCAGGGGCGCTGCGGGGGCTGGCTGCGTCGCGGGCGCCTGAGGCGGCGGCGATCTTGACGGCGCGGACTCGGACGCTGCAGGAAGGGGGGACGCTGGGCGATCGGGCGCGCCCAGCGGCGGCGCTGGCGTTGGGCCAGCTCGCGCGGGTGCTGGAGCGTCGTGAGCGTGAGGCGGCGATCGAGCGCCTGTGCGCGCTGCTGCGCGATCCGGCGCCTCGGGTGCGCGAGGCGGCGGTGCAGGGGCTCTCCGCGGCAGGGGCGGTCGAGGCGGCGGAGGCGATCGAGGCGTACGCGGCCGGGCTCGCGGCTCAATATAGGGTGGGCGCTCGGCGGGTCGCGAGCTCGCTCCGCCAGGCCGCGGCCGGTGCGCGCTTCGGGGCGGGTGAGGCGCAGTTGACGGCGCTGCAAGAGAAGGTGCGTAGGCTCGAGGATGAGCTCGGGCGCCTGCGCGATCGGGTGGACGCGCAGGAGGGCCGCGAGCGCTGAGCCGGGCTACATTGCCTGGCTCATGGCGCATAACCCCCGACGAACCGAGGCCTGGACCCGTCGCGATCTGGACGGCGTGACGATGGCGCCGACGCGCGGTCGCTCGACCGGAGCGGCCGCGACGCTGGCGGCGACGAGCGCGCCGGAGCGCGGCGACCCGGGGCTCTCGCCGACCAGCAACTCGCCGGCGCGACGCTCGCTCTCCGTGTTGCCGACGGTGAGCAGCACGGCAGACGGGGCGCTGACGCTGCTGCATGAGCCGCGCGAGCGCTACCGAAAGGTAGGGGTGCTCGGGGAGGGCGGCATGGGGGTGGTGGAGCGGGCTGAGGACGTGGATATCGGCCGATCGATCGCGATCAAGCGGCTCCTTCCAGAGATCGCTAGCGACCCGCAAGGGGTCGCGCGCTTCGTCGGTGAGGTGCAGATCGTCGGCGGGATCGAGCACCCGAACGTGGTGCCGATCCACGACGTCGGCGTCGATGATGAGGGGCGGTACTTCTTCGTGATGAAGTACGTGGAGGGGGAGACGCTGGCTGAGGTGATCGACGCGCTGGCGGCGGGCGACGCGGCGGCGCACGGGCGCTGGACCTTTGAGCGCCGCGCGGAGGTGATGATCGCGGTGCTGCGCGCGCTCGAGTACGCGCACGCGCGAGGGATCGTGCACCGCGACGTGAAGCCAGAGAACGTGATGATCGGGCGCTTCGGGGAGGTGTGGCTGCTGGACTGGGGGATCGCGGCGCGGACCTCCGCGCTGGCGGCGAGCGGCGGCGCGGGGGGGCTGATCGGGACGCCGGCGTATATGTCGCCAGAGCAGGCGTCAGCGGCGGTGATCGACGGGCGCAGCGATCTCTACGCGGCGGCGGTGATGTTCCATGAGCTGCTCGGGCTGCGCCACTACCTGTCCCATAAGTCAGAGAATGTGGTGGACCTGCTGACGGCGATCGCCGAGGAGCCGGCGCCGACGATCAGCGGCTGGCGCCACGAGAGCCGCTTCCAGCCGCTGCCGCCGCGGGAGCTCCGGGGGGTGTGTGTGCGGGCGATGGCGAAGGATCCGGCGGCGCGGACGGCGACGGCGGGGGCGATGATCGCGGAGATCCAAGCGTACCTGGACGGCCGAAACAATGTGCAGTGCGTGTACTCGTTCACCAAGCGGTCGCTGCGAGAGAGCGGGCGCCTGGTCGATCGCTACCCGAAGGCCGCGGTCGCGCTGTTCTTCGCGGTGTTGGGGTTCGCTCTGATCGGTGCAGCCGCGCTGGTGGTCGTAGCGGCGCTGGCGCTCGTGAGCGCTTGATCGCGGACGGCGCCCGAAGCCTCGCGCGTCCCTCGTTCGCCCAACCGACAAAATTCGCCGCGCACGCGCGAAAGCGCTACATCATCGCCGATGCCCAAGCTCATGCACGAGGGTGATGACGACGAGATCGACGGGGCACTTGTAACGGACGCGGATCCCCGTGATCACCGACCACGCGCAAGCCCGCCAGAAGCCCGAGCTCGCCGTGCTCTCGTGCATCGCCCACGCGGATGAACCCGGCGCGGAGGAGATCGCGCTCGCTGTGCTCGCCGCGACCCACGACCTCGACACGGATCGCGCCGCCCTGCATCCTGATGTCGTCTTCGCCAGCCTCGGCGAAGTCGCCCGCAAGGCCCTGGAGAAGCTCATGCAGACGGGAAACTACGAGTTCCAAAGCGACATCGCCCGCGCCTGGTTCGCGAAGGGCGAGGCCAAGGGTGAGGCCAAAGGCAAGGCGGAGGGCAAGGCGGAGGGTGAGGCCAGGATCCTCCTCCAGGTGCTGGAGGGCCGCGAGCTCGACATCACCGACGCCATCCGCCAACGGATCCTCGGCACGACCGACTGCTCCCAGATCGAGATCTGGGTCAGCCGCGCCCTGCGCGCGAAGACCACGGCCGAGGTCTTCGAGGGCTAGCCCCGGGCGTGTGCGCGTACCCGATCGAGCGAGACCTACTTTCGGCGGGCGCTTCGATAGCGGAAGTGAGGCCGCGCCGCCGACGCTCGAGCGGCTGTAGCGCTTGCCCGCCGGCGCAGTGAGGCGCGGTAGGAGGCGCATGATCGCTCGGACTCGCGGGACGCGAGGTGCGCGTGCGAGTCGGTACCAGGGGGCGAGCTCGATGGTCTTGGTATCATCGGCCCATGATCGGAGCGCGGGCGTCGCTGCTGTTGACATCGCTGGGGCTCGTGGCGATCGCCGGCTGCTTCACGGGCGAGGCTGCGCTGGGCCTGCCCTGCACCGACGATCTCGGCTGCGGTGACGGCCAAGAGTGCGTCCAAGGGGTGTGCTCGCGCCCTGGGGGCCCGGCCGAGGGCTCCTGCGGCGACGGTGTCGTCAACGCCGGTGAGTCCTGCGACAGCGAGGATCGCGAGCTCTGCACCGTCGACTGCAGGGCGGTCTTCTTCCGCGATCAGGTGGAGGTCGGTATCAACGGCTGGACCCATGAGGTCGTCTCGGCACCGCCGGACGACGACTGTCTGAGCACGATCTTCTGCTTCGAGGACGATTGGGAGCGTACCTCCGCCATTCCCGCGATCCCATCGGACGGCGAGGGCGGGCTCTTCGCCTGGTACAGCGGCAACCTCTCTCGGGTCCGCGGGCCAGGTTCGAGCCGGCTGATCTCGCCGGAGATCGACCTCAGCGAGGCGGTCGCGCCGATCGTCCTCCGCTTCGACCACTACTACGCGTTCAAGGCCTACCTGGGGGAGGACGGCTCCGACGGGGCGATCGTTGAGGTCTCCCGCGACGGCGGCGCGTTCGAGCAGCTCCAGCTCAGCAGCTACACCGGGACGATCAGCGACGAGCGCAAGTGCCAGGCGGCGACCCCTCCGACGCAGAACCCGCTCCTCGGCCGCGCGGCGTTCATCGGCCGGTCGGAGACCTGGAGCCCGGCGACGGCCTCGCTCGACGCCTACGCGGGCTCAAAGATCCGACTGGGCTTCCACGTCGGCTCCGACTGCGCGTCCCTGGCGTTCGCCTGGTTCGACGGTGGGGCCGAGTGGTACCTCGACAACTTCGTGGTCTCCGGCGAGCGCTCATCGCAGCCGTAAGATCTTAGGGACATGTCTTTTAAGACACTCTGAGCTCGTCCGAGCGCGCCGGAGCCGCTCCCTCAGAAGCGAGCGCGGAGCCCGAGGCCGACGAGGCCGGGGCCGGCGCTCGCGCCCCAGCGCGCCCGCCCGTCGCCGGCCTTGCGCGCCCGCGCGGCGCCGACCGTGAGGAGGATCGCCCCGGTGATTAGGAGCCCGCCAGCCGCGGCCGCGCCGGCGATCCCGAGGGTCTCGCCGAGGCGGCCGCGCTGGAAGCGCTCGGTGCGCTCGTCGATCTGCGAGGGCTGGAGATCGCTGATGTCGTTGGCGCTCGCGCTCATCACCAAGCCGGCGGTCATCAGAGCGAGCCCGGCGCCGCCCAGGCCCAGCAGGGTCGCGCCGGCGATGGTGAGGCCGCGCGCCTTGTCGTCGGTCGGCGCCTTGTCGTCGGCCGGCGCCTTGTCGCCGCCCGCGGCGAGCTTGGCCGTGATCGCGGCGCGGCGCTCGTCGATCCGCGCGCGCTCGCTGGCGATCGCCTCGGGGTCGTCGTAGGCCGCCTCTAGGCTGCCCTCGAAGCCATCGAGGAGGATCAGCGACTGCCGGAGGTGCGAGGGCTCGCCGTCGACCTCGAAGGCCATCTCGTGGGCGGTCGCCAGGTTGTAGAGGATCAGGATCTTGACCTCGACGGTCTCGGGCGTCGCCGGGACCCGCGCGTAGGCGTCGGTCCAGAGCTCGATCGCCCCCGCGTAGTCGGCGGTCTCGAACTTGGTGATGCCCCGCTGGTAAAGGGCCCGGGCCTCGGTTAGCGGCTCCTCAGCGTTCGCTGTCGCCGGTGCGCTGAGGGCGAGGGAGATGGAGAGGAGCGCGCGGAGTATCAACAGCCTCAGACTACCAGTCGCCCGCGGCGGCCGACAGCGGCCGTAGGCGCGCGAATCGGCGCCTGCGTCTCGTCGAAGTCATCGTGAGAGCAGACTCCGGGGTCAAGACTTGCGGCCGACCCGCGCGGCGGCGGCGGCGGTCGCCGCCGCGATCTCGGCGGGGGCGAGGCGGTAGAGGTCGAAGACTGCGCGATCGATCGCGGGGAGGTCGGTCGCCGGCGTCGCGCGCAGCGCCTCGCGCTGGGCGGGGGTGAGCTCGCGCCAGCGCGGGATCCGGATCCGACGGAGGTACTGCGCCTGGAAGCGGCGGAAGCCGCCCGACATCTTGACGCAGTACGAGGCGACGAAGAGCACGGCGATCGCCGAGCGCAGGACGGTGGCGAGGGCGCGTAGATCCCAGGTGTCCTCGGGGTCATGTCCGGCGGCGGGGCCTTGGGCGACGGAGGCGACGACGGAGGCGACGCCGATCCCGAGCTTGAGCCCGGCTTGCTCGACGGTGGAAGATCCCGCACGAGGCGGCGCAGCAGGGCGAGCGGGCCAGTATGCTCGCGGATCCAGGGGGCGTCGCTGGGGGTCGCGCCGTGGAGCACGGAGACCCGCGGATCGCAGGTGCGCGCGCATGGTACCTCGGGATCGCCGCCCCTCGTCGCCTCATGACGCGCAGGCCTCCGCTCTTTAGCGCCTCCGCGCCCGCGCCAGGCCACGGCGGCGGTGATGTACCACGCGCTGCTCGGGCTGACCCACGACATGTCCCATAAGTCAGAAAGATGGAGTGGACCTGGTGATCGCGATCGCCGAGGACCGGTTGTCGCGTCGGAGCCCCGAGTCGTAGATGTCTCTCGAGTCAGACGTCGCGCGCTGCGGTCGCCCGGTGTCGGCGCCCTCGGAGCTGGGCGGCGGAGGTGGTCGCGGCGGCGTGCGCGCTCGCGAGCGCCGGCCGAGGGCGCGCTCCCGCGCGCTGTGGAGGTCGTCAGCTCGCGGCGTCGGCGCTCGGCGCGAGCCGGGAGCCGGATGTGTCCAGTCTAGAGGACAGCGACGGAGCGGCGCGGATCCACCAGGTAGAGGGCCCGTCAGGTATGCTCGTCGGGCCACGAGCGCACGGCGCCTTAGTGCCCCAGCGCTCATGGTTGTCAGGTCTAGATGTCCAAAGAGACAGACAATGACGGGCCAGGTGACGACGAGCGGGCGCTCGTGATCGCCGCGGCGGAGGTCGCGCTCGGCGCGTAGGTGGCGATGCGCGATGACGACGAGCTCCTCTCGCCCCGTCGTATGCGACCGACCCGGCCGCGGACGCGGACGAAGGGGCTTAAGCCGGCGCCTCGGCCGTCTTCGACGGCCTCCTCGTCCTCGCGCCTGCCCGACCCGCCGATCGTCCCCGAGGGGCCGTTCATCGCGAATCGGGCGGTGGTGATCGGCGGCAGCGTCGCCGGGATCATCGCGGCTCGTATGCTCTCCGACTACTTCGCGCGGGTCTTCTTGATCGAGCGCGACTACATCCACGATCGACCGGTGAGCCGCAAAGGGGCGCCGCAGGCGCGACACGGCCACATCCTCCTCGCGAGCGGCGCGCGGGTGATCGGCGCGCTCTTCCCCGAGATCGCCGCCGATATGCCTGGGGCGGGCTGCCATGAGGTCGACGCGGGCGAGGACCTGCGGTGGTTCCACTTCGGGGTGTGGAAGAAGCGCGTCGCGGTGGGGGTGCGGCTCTTCTTGGTGAACCGCATGACCTTCGAGCACGCGCTGCGGCGGCAGCTCGCGCGCCGGGCGAACGTCGAGGTGCTCGATGACACGGATGTGCTCGGCTATGAGCAAGACGCGACCGGGCGGCGGATCATCGGCGTCCGCTGCCAACAGCGCGGGGTCGGCTCGTCGAAGGTGGTGTCGGGCGACCTGGTGATCGACGCGAGCGGCCGCGGCTCACGCACGCCGCGGTGGTTGACCGAGATCGGCTTCCCCCGCGTGACCGAGTCGGAGGTGAAGGTGCAGGTCGGCTACGCGTCGCGGGTGTACCGTCTGCCGCGCGAGCTCGACATGTCGCGGCTGCCGATGGCGGCGTTCCCGAAGCCGCCAGAGACCCGCAGGATGGGCGTGATGTACCCGATGGGCGAGGGGGTGCTGATGGCGACGATCGGCGGGTGGTGCCGCGATCACCCGCCCGCGACCGACGAGGGGTTCCTCGAGTTCGCGCGCACGCTGCCGACGCCGGAGTTCGCGGCGCTGCTCGAGGAGTGTAAGCCGGCGCCGGCGGTGCACGCCCACCTGGTCCCCTCGAGCCTGCGGCACCACTACGAGCGGATGCGGCGCTGGCCCGAAGGACTGGTGGTGATCGGCGACGCGCTCTGCTCGTTTAACCCGATCTATGGCCAGGGGATGTCCGTGTGCGCGCTCGAGGTGGACGCGCTGGGGCGCGCGCTGGCGCGGCTGCGCGGGCAGCGGCGGCCGCTGGGGCGCGCCGGGGTGGCGCGGCGGCTGCAACGGCGCGTAGGGCGGGCGCTCTTCGTGCCGTGGCTGATGGCGGCCTGCGAGGACCTGCGCTACCCCGAGGTGGCCGGCGCGCGACCGTTCGGCCTCGCGGTGCTCCAGTGGTATGTCGCGCAGCTGCTCGAGCTCTCGGGCTCGAACGAGGCGGTGCTGCGGCGATTTATGATGGTGATGAACTTGGTGGCGGGGCCGATCGCGCTGCTGGCCCCGCAGGTGCTGGTGGCGGTGCTGCTGCACTCGCTGCGCCGCCGCTCCAGCGCGGCGGCGAGGGTGAGCGCCGTGGATCAGCGGCGGGTCGCGAGGTAGGCGGCGAGGCCAGGGTGCTCGCGGAGGCGGGCGACGAAGGCGTGCAGGCCGGGAGCGTCGGCGAGGGCGTCAGGCTTGAGGTTGAGGTGGCCGTCGAGGGTGTCGAAGGCGAGCAGATCGGCGTAGCTGAGCGCGCCGCCGGCGAAGTAGGCGCCGCCAGCCTGGGCGAGCAGGCGCTCGAAGAGGGCGAGGGTGGCGGGCAGATCGCTCCAGTACTTGTCGATCACCGACTGCTCGGTCCTGGCGAAGCTGGCGAAGAGGACAGGGGTGAAGCGGCTGCGCCACTCGTTCAAGGCCTCGACGGTGTAGTCGGCGACCACCCGGGCGCGCTCATCCGCGCCGTCGAGGCTGAAGGTGCGGGCGAGGTGGCGGAGGATCGTCATGCTCTCGGGGATCACCTGCTCGCCGTCGTCGCCGCGCTCGATCAGGATCGGCACCTTGCCGAGCGGGGTCTTGGGCTTGAGCGCGGGCCAGTCGGTGACGGCGGTGTCGGTGAAGGGGACGTCAGCGGCGGCGAAGAGGAGGCGGATCGGCTCGGCGCGGCCGCGGACCGGGAAATAGACGAGCTCGTAGGAGGTGGGCATGGTCCAGGCTTCTAGCCAGTTTCTCGGCGGCGGGGAAGGCCCGCTCAGAGGCCGAGATCGCGGCAGGTGCAGAGGGCCTCGTCGGCGCAGGTCGCGGGGCCGTCGGGGCCGGCGCCGCTGAGGGTGATGTCGAAGACGCGCGCGGGATCTTGAGGGTGGGCGGCGATCCTGGTCCAGATGGCGGCGCTGACCTCGCCCGCGGCGATCGCGTCGGCGTCCTCGTTGGTCAAGAAGGGGATCACGAGGGTGAGCGCGCCCTCGTGTGCGGCGCCTCCAGGGGTGATCGGGCCGACCTTGAGATCGATCGGCCCGGGGTAGACGCAGAGCGCAGGATCGAAGCCGCTGAAGACGTCGCTGGGGCAGTCGACGCCGGTGACGCCGTCGTAGCGGTGAGAGGCGAAGGACTCGCACGCGCCGCCCTCGCAGCGGTAGGCGTGGCGTAGACCGACGGCGTTGAGCGACAGGCAGGGGTGGACGCACGCGTCGACGCGTACGGCGATCGCCTGACCTGGCTTGGCGGCGGTGGCGACGCAGGCGCGGCCGCGGAAGAAGGGGAGGCTGGTGGGCTCGATCGCGCCGCCGTCGTGGTCGGGGGCGGTGCACTCCGGGTCCGTGGCGCAGGGCGGGGTGCCCGTGGTCGAGGTCGTGCTCGCGGTCGTCGATGTGCTCTCACCCGCGGTGCCGCTGCCGGTGGCTTCGGTGGTGGCTTCGGTGGTGGCGGTGGCGTCGGTGGCGGCGGTGGCGGCGGTGCCGGCGGTGTCGAAGGTGTCGAAGGTGTCCGTCGCCGAGTCGATCGCCGCGGTGACCATCTCGAAGCGATCCTGGCAGCCGAGCGCGACGCAGAGGGCCGCGAGGAGGGGCGCGAGGGCGAGGCGGTTGTGCATCCGGCGAGTGTACGCCCGGCGCCGAGCTGGGGCGCGGCGCCGCCTCACCGGCCGCTCGGCCGAGGCGCGGCCGCGATCGCGATCGCGATCGCAGGGCGAACATTATGACCCAAGAGACAGGCGCTAGGGCTTGGCCTTGGGCGCGCTCTTGAGCTGAGACCAGCGGAGCACGCGGTTGCGGCCGCCGTGCTTGCACTGGTAGAGGGCCTGATCCGCGCGCTCGATCAGCTCGGGGCGGGCGGTGGTGTCTTGGGGGTACTCGGCGATCCCCATGGAGATCGTGACGTGGAAGGGGCCCTTGTCTGAGGTCATCGTCTGCGCGGCGATCTCCTCGCGCAGCTTGTTGGCGAAGGCCTCGGCGCCGGCGCCGTCGGCGTCGGGGAGGATGATCACGAACTCCTCGCCGCCGTAGCGGGCGACGATGTCGACCTTGCGCGCGCGCCCGGTGAAGATCGCGGCGACGCGGCGGAGCACGGCGTCGCCGACGGGGTGGCCGTAGGTGTCGTTGATCTTCTTGAAGTGATCGATGTCCGTGAGGATCACGGCGAGCTTGCCGCCGCGCCGCTCGGCGAGCGCGTGCAGGCCGGCGAAGCGCTCTTGGAAGGCGCGGTGGTTGGTGAGGCCGGTGAGGCCGTCGGTGGTCGCGCGCTCCTCCATGGTCGCGTACATGCGCGCGTTCTGCAGGCTGACCGCGACCTGGTGGGAGATGACGCGGAGCAGCTCACGCGCGCTGCGCGGGTAGGCGCGCTCTCGCGCGGAGATGAGGGTGATCGCGCCGAGCTGGGCCTCGCCGTGCATGAGGGGGAGGATCAGGAGCGATCGGGCGCGGCTGAGGCGGACCCGCGGGCTGAAGATCACCGCGTCGGGATCGAGCGGAGCGTCGCCGGCGGGCAGCGGGTGGCGGTTCTTGAGGGCGATCGCGAGCAGGCTCGCGCCGTCGTCGAAGAGCTCGCCCTCGAGGCTCGCGGCCAGCTCGGCCCAGGGGCCGCGGCGCTCGTTCGCGGCGTCGCCGGCGTCGACGGCGTCGACGGCGAGCACGCGGTGGCGGCCGCTGTGAGGATCGTAGCCGGTGATCACGGCGAGGTCGTAGGAGCGGATCGCGGCGACGGCGGCGAAGGTCTTGGCGTAGACGTCGCTCAAGGTGAGGGCGGCGCCGAGGCGCTCGCTCGCGCGGAAGAACTGCTCTTGCTCGTAGCGGCCGCGCAGCGCGGCGGCGAAGGCCCGCTCGTGGGCGACGGCGCGGGTGATCTGTTGGGCGGCGGCGGCGAGCAGCGACTCGTCGGCGTCGCTCCACTCGCGATCGTCGATACGATCGGCGCAGAGCACCCCGACGAGCTGACCGTCCTCGACGAGGGGGAGCGCGAGCAGGTCGGTGATCGCGACCGGGGCGCGGTAGTAGGGCGGCAGGCGCCGGCCCAGCGGCGACTTGAGGCGCACGGGCCGCGGGTCGCGGAGCAGGCCGCCGAGGACGCCGGCGTGCACGAGCTCGCGGGGATCGACCAGCTCGGCGCTGTCGCTGGCGATCTCGGCGATCGCGAGGCGGGCGGGGTCGTCGCTGCGCCAGAGCACGGCGCAGGTGTGGAGGCCGAGGGCGCGGCGCAGCAAGGAGACCTGGAGGGCGAGCTGCTCGTGGATCGTCTGAACGGCGCCTTGGTCCATGCGCTGCTCGTCGAGCTCGCGCGAGCGCGGGGCGGCGGCGATCGACTGCGGGGCGGCGCCGACGCGGAAGTCGCGGGCCTCGCGGCTCAGCCGGCTGAGCTCGGCGTCGAGGCGCTGGTCGTGGCCCTGGCGGAGGCGACGGACGAGGCCGGAGAGGATGAGCAGGTTGCCGGCCGCGAAGAAGGCGATGAAGGTGAGGTGATAGCCGGCGACCGCGGTGATCCGCCCAGGCGCGAAGTGGTGGGCGATCAGGAGCTCGAGGGCGGCGATCGCGGCGAGCCAGGTCAGGGCGATCGCGCGGCGTCGATGGACGATCATCAAGAAGGAGGCGAGCGCGTAGATCAACGGGTAGAGGGCTGAGCGCGGGCCTCCGGTGGCGGCGATCAGCAGGTAGGCGGCGGTGATCAGGAGCAGGCCGAGCTCGAGCTCGTGCGCGGCGGCGTGGCGGCGCGGCCTCGCGGGGGCGAAGACCTCGCGGTAGAGGGCGCGCACCAAGGCGGCGCCGTAGACGACGAGCACGGCGCCGAAGAGGGCAGGGGAGCGGCTCGGCAGGCCGGCGGCGAGCAGCAGCCAGACGGTGACGACGGCGACGAGGCCGGACCACTCGTTCGCGCGCAGGCGCAGGCTGAAGAGGGCTCGGGCGAGGGCGTGGCTGTTCATGGGCGGGTGACCTCAAAGACGAACTCGCCAGGTCGGACGAGGTTGAGGTCCTCTCGGGCGATCCGCGCGACCTCTTCAGGGTCGCGACGGAGCGCGTTGACCTCGTCACGTAAGAGCTGGATCTCCGCGCGGACGCGCTGGTTCTGCCGCGTGAGCTCGGCGTGCTCGCGCTCGAGGCGGACGAGATCGTCGGCGCCCGCGCTGCGGTAGATCTGCTGCGGGCACAATGCGATGGCGGAGGCGAGCAGCGCCGCCAGGCCGATGCGGGAGATCCAGTGCATGGACCCGGGCACGCTAACGGCGGGGCCCCGGAGGTCCAAGAAAGCGGCGGTGGTGAGGTGCGCCCGCGGCGCGATCGCCGTGGCGCTTCGAGGCGCGCGCAGGTGCCCCCGGAGGGCGTTGTGGCGAGAGACGCGCGATGTCGCGCGGGTGAGGCTCAGGTGTCTTGGCGCGCGGCGGCGGCGCGTAGATCTGCCAGCCAGCCGCTGAGATCGGCGGGTAAGGGGCTCTCGAAGAGCATCGCGGCGCCGCTGGTGGGGTGGATGAAGCCGAGGCGGGCGGCGTGCAGGGCGAGGCGGGGCGGGGCGGGGAGATCGTCGGGGTTGGGCTGGCCGTAGCGGCGATCGCCGAGCACGGGGTGGCCGAGGTGGCGGGCGTGGCGGCGGATCTGGTGGGTGCGTCCGGTCTCGAGGGTGCACTCGACGAGGGTGGCGCGGCCGCCGAGGCGCTCGAGCGCGCGGATCTGGGTGCAGGCGGCGCGGCCGTCGATGCTCTGGTCGACGCGGTGGGCTTCGCCGGGGAGATCGCCGAGCAGGACGGCGAGGTAACGGCGCTCGATGTCGTGCTGGCGGAAGCGCTCCGAGAGGGCGCGGTTGGCGTGGTCGCTGCGGGCGAGCACGAGCACGCCGCTGGTGCCGAGGTCGAGGCGGTGGACGACGAAGATCGGCGGGCCGAGGGCGGCCTCGAGCTGGTGCGCGAGGTTGTGGCGGTCGCTCTCGGGGGTCGGCGCGGTGATCAAGGCGGCGGGCTTGTCGACGACGACGAGGTCGGAATCGAGGTGGAGGATCGGGGCGATCGGTTGGTCGGCGTCGTCGCGGGCGCGGGCGTCTTTGCCGACGGCGTGGGTGGCCCGCGCGAGGGCGCCGCCGAGGTGCACCTCGACGACTTGGCCGGGGCGCATGGGGCGGCCCGCGACCTTGACGCGGCCTCGATCGACGAAGACGCCGCCGATGTCGATGACGACGCGCGCCTGGCGGCGGGAGAGGCCAGGGACGCGGGCCGCGAGGAGCTGGTCGAGGCGGGCGCCGGACTCTTCGGGTTGGACGATCAGGCGGTGGCGATCGACGTGGCTCACGCGGGCAGCGTAGCGCGGATCGGCCGAGCGCCGCGCCGTCGCGGTGAGATCGAGGCGCCGAGGATCAGAAGACCGCGACGGCGCCGGCCCAGGTGAAGCCAGCGCCGAAGGCGGCCATCAGGACGCGGCTGCCGGGCTGGATCTTGCCTTCGCGCCATGACTCGGAGATCCCGATCGGGATGGTCGCGGCGGTGGTGTTGCCATAACGCTGGATGTTGTGGACGACGCGATCTTCGGCGATCCCGAGGCGCGCGGCGACCATCTGGTTGATCCGCATGTTGGCTTGGTGCGGGACGAAGAGATCGACCTCCGCGATGGTCATGCCCGATCGGCCGAGCACCGAGAGGGCGACCTCGGGCATCTTCTCGGTCGCCCAGCGGAAGACCTGCTTGCCGTTCATGCGCGGGTAGTGGCGGCCCTCCTCGAACATCTCCGGGGTGAGGCGCGGGGTGTACATGCTGGCGGGGGCTTCGGTCCAGAGATCGCGGGCGCCGACGCCGTCGGCGTGCAGCTCGATCGCGCGGACTCCGGCGTCGCCGTGCGCCTCGCCGACGAGCACGGCGCCGGCGCCGTCGCCGAAGAGCACGGCGACGTCGCGGCCTCGGTCGGTGAACTCGAGGCCGGTGGAGTGGACCTCAGCGCCGACGATCAGGACATTGCGGTAGACGCCGGCGCGCACCCAGGCGTCGGCGACGGAGAGGCTGTAGATGAAGCCGGAGCACTGGTTGCGGACGTCGAGGGCGGGCACGCCGGGCAGGCCGAGCTTGTCGCCGAGCAGGCAGCCGGAGCCGGGGAAGTTGACGTCAGGGCTGAGGGTGGCGAAGAGGATCGCGTCGACGTCCTTGAGCTCGCGACCCGCCTGCTCCACGGCCATCTTGGCGGCGGGCACGGCGAGGTCGCTGGCGCCGATCCCCGAGCGCTCGATGAAGCGACGCTCTTTGATCCCCGAGCGCTGGACGATCCACTCGTCGCTCGTCTCGAAGAGGGCCGCGAGGTCATGGTTGGTGACGACGCGGCTGGGGAGGTAGTGTCCAGACCCGAGGATCGCTGCTCGTTTTTCCATCGGCCTTTGGGACTAGCGAGTTCGGCGCCGTCGTTCAAGCGCGAAGCGCGCTTCGCAGGTCTGCGCAGGTACCTACGCGCGGCGTAGCAGAAAAAAAGGAGCGGGCCTCGCGGCCTGCTCCTTCTCTCTCCGGTGGAGGTAAAGGGGATCGAACCCTTGACCTTCGCGCTGCCAGCGCGACGCTCTCCCAGCTGAGCTATACCCCCGGCGCTCTGTTTGTTCCCCGCGCGCTCCGGCGCGGCGAGGGCTGGGGATGTAACAGCGCCGCATGGCCGCGTCAAGCGGGAAGTTTGGCGGCCGACAGCCGCGGAGCCGCGCCGCCGCCCTTGCGCGACCCGGAGGGGGCGACGCATGATCAGCCGCCCGCCACGCCGGACCCCGGCGGACCCGCGCTGACCATGGATATCACCGAGCTCTTCGAACAAGGCGGCCCGCTGATGTGGGCGATTTTGACGGCCTCGATCGTCGGCGTCGGTGTGTTCCTCGAGCGTCTGTGGACGCTCCAGCGCAGCAAGGTGCTGCCGCGGGCGTTCGTCGAACGGATCCGCGCGCTGGTGGCGAAGGGCAAGACCAGCGAGGCGCTGCTGCTGTGCGAGGAGAACGCCTCGAGCATCGCGCTGGTGATGGCCGCGGCGCTGCGTACGTATGAGCACGAGCGCCAGCGCGGCGACATCAAAGAGGCGGTCGAGGAGGTGGGCGCCCGCGAGGTCGCCCACATGGATCGCAACGTCGAGATCGTCGGTACGATCGCGACGATCACGCCGCTGCTGGGGCTGCTCGGCACGGTGGTCGGCATGATCCAGGTGTTCCGCGAATTCGTCTCGGCGTACGCGGCGGGGGCGGTGGGGCCCGACTCGTTCGCGCAGGGGATCTGGCAGGCGCTGATCACGACGGCCTACGGCCTCACGGTCGCGATCCCGACGCTGCTGCTCTACCGCTACCTGCAAGGCCGCAACAATCGGCTGGTGCTCGAGATGGAGGAGGACGCGATGGGGATCGTGAACCTGCTCGAGGACGGGCGTCGCGCGGCCGCGGCGGCGGAGCGGGCGTGAATTTTCGCGGCGACGCGCGCGGGCTGCGAGGGCGCGGGCGCGCGACCGGCGGGGCGATCGTCGACCTGACGCCGCTGATCGACGTGACCTTCCAGCTCCTGATCTTCTTCCTGCTGACGGCCTCGTTCCGCAACGAGTCGGCCTTTAAGGTGCAACTGCCGAAGGCGAAGGCGCAGGATCCTTCGACCGAGCAGAGCGCGGTGGTGGTGCGGATCGCCGAGGACGGCCGGGTCGAGGTCGACGGCAAGATCGTCGATGACAACGAGCTGGAGATGCGCCTGTGCGCGGCCCAAAAAGAGGGCGAGGGCGGGGCGACGCTGAACATCAAGGCCGATCGCGAGAGCCGCCATGAGCGGCTGGTTCAGGTGATGGATGTGGCGCGGAGCTGCGGGATCCGGAAGATGGGGATCTTGAGCAAGAACTGACGAGGGCGATCCCGCGCATGAGGCGATCTTGCGGCGACGCCGCGCAGGGTGTTACGACCGTGAGGACGCCGCCGAGGCGCCCGGTGAACCGATGAAGAGCGCGCAGGATGAGCTGGTGTGGATCAGCGGCGAGGGCACGATCGAGGCGGTGGGGCCGATCGCGGCGACGCGGCTGCGCGCGCGCGAGGGGGCGTTCCGCCTGCTGCCGACGCCGAAGCACGTGGTGTTCATGCGCTACACCGGCCACGACGGCCGCCGCGACGCGGAGGACGGGGCGGTGGTGCGGATCGCCGGCGAGATCACGGGGCCCGGCACGCTCTGCGACGTGCTCGCGCTGCTCGCCCAGACGGGCTGGCGCGGCGAGCTGAACGTGCAGATGGGCGAGGAGAGCCGCAGCGTCTTCGTCGACGCGGGTAACGTGGTCGGCGCGCGCACGAACGCCGCGGAGGAGCACCTGGGGCGGATCTTGTTCCGCTTCGGGGTGATCGATGAAGAGCAGTACTCGGCGGTGCTGGCGCGGGTGCGCAAGGGCGAGCTCTTCGGCACTGCGGCGATCGAGCTGGGGATCCTCAGCCGCGAGCAGGTCTATAAGTACTTGGGCAAGCAGGTTGAGGAGATCGTGTACGCGATCATGGGCGTGCCCGACGGCATGTTCTGCTTCCTCGACGGCTTCGATGACGCGGACTTGGTGTTCCGCCACAACGTCAGCCTCAATAGCCTGCTCTTCGAGGGGGTGACGCGCATGGACGAGATGCGCTACTTCGCCCAGCGGATCCCGTCGAGCGAGTATATCCCGGCGCGGCTGGAGGGGCGGGACGCCCCTGATGCGCCGTTCCAGGCGCTTTGGGCGCAGATCGACGGCAGCCGCAGCGTGCTCGAGCTGAGCCGGGCGCTGAACTTGGGCGAGTTCGAGACGACGAAGCAGGTGTTCCAGCTCCTCCAGTCGAAGCACGTGACGATGCGGCCGCCGGCGGTGCAAGGCGGGCCGCTCGACATCGTTGAGGCGGCGAACGCGGCGCTGCGGCAGATCCACCAGGAGGCGGACTCGGCGGGCCGCGGGACGGTGCTGCGCTCGAACTTGGGGTCGTTCGCGGACGGGGTCTACGAGATGATCTTCGACCAGGCGGGGCCGCGCGAGAACGGCGCGCTCGACCCGGCGAGGGTGGTCGCGAACGCGGAGATCGTCGCGGCCGGGGCGAGCGTCGAGCGCTTCTTGAAGGACATCCTCTACGACTACGTGAGCTTCGCCCTGTTCACCGCGAGCAGCATGCTGCGCCGCGAGAAGGGCAAAGGGCTCGGTAAGTTGTTGGAGCCGTCGATGAGCCGGCTCCGCCCGCTCGGTTGAGCGGCTGTCCTCGGGGACAGGCCGCTGGGGTCCCTCAGGGGCGCAGCTTCTCCTCGCGGCGGCGCTGGGCGGTGGAGATGAGGGCGAGGTCGCCGAGCAATTCGGCGAGGTACTCGACGACGTCGTCGAAGGCGACGAGGCCGACGAGGTGATCGTCGGCGTCGACGACGGGGAGGCGGCGGACGCCGTGGACGCGCATCAGGCGGATCGCCTCGTTCATCGGATCCGCCTCGCGGACGGTGACGACCGCGCGGGTGAGCACGTCTTGGATCAAGAGCCGCTCCAGATCGCGAGCGTCGGTGGCGAGCACGCTGACGACGAGGTCGCGGTCGGTGAGCATACCGACCGGGTGCTGCTCGCCGTCACGGAGCTCGATGACGACGAGGTCGCCGACGTGGCGCTCGCGCATCAGCTTGGCGGCGACCAGCACGCTCTCGGTCTTCTCGACGAAGACGACCTCGCGGTTACACATGTCCCCGATCTGCATGAGCCAGGAGCTTAGTCGAGGTTGGCGACCCGGTAGGCGACCCAAAAAAGATCGGCGGCGTGGCGCTCCGGCAGCTCGCGACGGACCGCGCGCAGGCCGTTGGCCATCGCCTCGATCGCGCGCTCGAGCGCCTCCGCCTTGCGCGCCTCGACGCGCGTCGCGACGCCGATCGGCTGCCAGGCGGTGCCCCACGGGATCAACCAGCAGAGCATGCGGTCGCCCTCGCGGGCGATCTTGGTGGCGTTGTGATCGCGCATGGTGAGTGGCTCGTCGCGGAGCAGATCGCGGCCGCGGATCCGCTGCTTGCCAGGGTGTACGTCGTCGATCGCGACCAGGACCATCCGGGCTCGCGCGCAGGCTTGCAGGGCGGCCTGCTGGCGGACCGTCAGCTGCGGGGAGCTGTTACGGAAGAGATCGACGATCCGGACGCCGTTGCTGTCGCGCCAGCCGTACATCATGAAGGAGTAGAAGGCGGCCTGGAGCTCGCGCAGGGGGCGCTCCTGCGGCGAAGCGGGGGCGAAGAAGCCGCGCGCGAGCTGCTCGGCGAAGGCGCGGATCTGCTGGTTGCGGTTCACCATCGCGGCGATCAGCGCCTCGACGCGCTCGAAGTCCTCGCGCTCGTAGCGGCCGATCGAGAGGATCTTCTCGGCGGGGGCGGGCTGAGCCGCGGGGGCGCTGGCCGAGCGCGGGGCGACCTGGGGGGCAGGCGCGGGTGCGCTGGCGATCGGGCCGGTGCCCCGGCGTTTGCGGCGTGAAGCGGTGGGTGGGATGAGGTCACTCATGGGGTGGTGGCGGCGAGAGTAGCCGGGCTCAAGGCAGGCAGATACCCGCGTCGTCACAGGTGCCGCCGCCGCACTCAGCGTCCCCGGCGCAGTCGCGGCAGGTGCCGTCGCTGGCGGCGCGGGGGACACGGGCGACGAAGGTGACGCCCGGTGCGGCGCGGACCGGCGCGGGGCCGCTGTCAAAGCAGGTGTCTCCCTCAGGCGAGAGGCCGCGGATGGCGAGCCGGTAGTCGCGCTGGTCGGGGCTCCACTCGACCGCCTCCGTGGTCAAGATCGTGCCGGGGCAGGGGCGCGGGTCGGCGAGGGGTTCACCGCCCTCGAGGTTCAGGGCGAGCGGCGACTCTGCGCCTTGGGCGTCGAGGACACGGGCTTCGATGACGACCGAGTCGACGGTGAGCTGGCCGCCGCCGACAGGGGGCGCGCAGCCGCGCGGGGGGAGGCCAGGGGCGGGCTCGTACTCGACGACGAAGCGGAGCGGCGAGGCGAGGGGGGCGAGGAACTCGTCGATCGAGAAGTCGACGGCGAGGTCGACGAAGAGGCGCGGCAGATCCACCTCGTCTGGGCCGGAGCAGCCGTCGTCGGCGGGATCGGGGCGAGGTACGCAGAAGCGCGCCGGCTGGTCGACGGCGACGGTCTGATCGCCAGCGGCGGTGGCGCGGGTGGTGAGGGTGTAGACGCCCGGGTCGAGGCTGAGGTCGAAGAGCTGCTTGTTGAAGGCGCAGGCGAGCGGCTCGCTGTGGATGATCTCGTCGCTGCCGAGGCGCCGCAGCTCGGCGCGTAGAGCGGTGATGCCGGCGCCGACGCAGGTGGCCTGCGGGTTCTGGTCGAGCAGGGACGCGCGGATGGCGAAGTAGGCGCGGGTGATGTCGTCGTCTTCGCGGCGGCCGGCGATCGCGCAGGTTGGTTCGCCTCCGCCGGCGACGCCGCTGCAGAGGCAGCCTGGATCGCCGCCGTCGACGCGGCCGTCGCCGTCGTTGTCGACGCCGTCGCGGCACTGCGGGGCGCGCGGGATCACGAGGTCGTCAAAGACCAGCGGCTGGCCCTTGCGCACCGCGGCGTCGCGGCTGATAAAACATGGCTCGGCGTCGATCGCCTCGCAGATGGTCTTTCCGCTGCGTAGCACGCCCTCGAAGCGGAGCTCGTAGTCGCCGTCGGCGAGCTCTGGGCCGCCGATGAGGCCGGCAGGCTCGGTGAAGGTGCTGGCGAAGCAGGGCAGGTCGCGGGTGTCGACGGGCAGGCCGGCCTGGATGGCGGTGACGCGGATCGACTCGAGGCCGACGGCTGTGCAGGCGCGTACGGAGTCGACGGTGAGCTCGCCGCTGCCATCGCCGGGATCGCCGAGGCGCCAACGAGCCTCAAAGCTCGGGTCCTCCGCGCAGGCCGAGAGCAGCGTGACGGCCGCGGCGGCGACGGCGAACGAGCGATGGGCAGCGTTGAGCATCAGGGGCGGTCTAACCGGCGCAAGGGAGCTTTTCAAGCGCCAAGACGAGCTCGCTCTGGGCGCCGCCAGCTTCGATGGGGATCTCGCAGGTGCGTCCGTCGAGCTCGACGGCCAAGAAGTAAGCGCCTGGGTCGAGGAGGAGGCGGTGCGTGCCCGCCTCGAGATCGGCGCAGCTCTGCTCGCCGCCGCCGAGGTCGAGGCCGCGATCGCTGCGCAGGCCGGCGCGGTAGAGGGCGGGGATCGCGGCGCCTTCAGCGAGCACGAGGGCGGCTTGAGGGGAGTCGTAGAGGAGGCGGGCGCGGAAGCTGGCGCAAGCGGGCGGCTGGGCGATCTCGAGGGTGATCTCGAACGGGACGAGGGCGGGCGCGAGCTCTAGGGCGGTGAGGGTGACCCCGCGTTCATCGATCTCGAGGGGTTGGGCGAGCATCAGGCCGACGCCGGGGCTGCGGCCGCGGGCGGTCACGGTGAGCTCGTAGGCGCCAGGGCGTAGGTCGAGGAAGACGCGCGCGGCGGCGGCGGTGAGCTCCTCGGGGGTTTGGGCGCCCTCTTCGCAGTCGAAGGTGAAGGCGCGGGCGCGGGCAGGGTCGTCGAGGTCGCGGACGTGCAGCTCCACCTCGTCGAGGCGCGCACCCGCGCAGCTTCGGAGGCGACGCTCGCCCTCGCCGTCGCTGGCGTCGCGCTCGCGCAGGGTCCACGCGATCTCGACCCCGGTGAGCGGATCCAGGGGGAGCACGCAGGCGGCGCCAGCGGCGACCACGCCGAGGGCGCTCATCCGCAGGTGGGCGGCACTTCGCAGCATGTCGAGAGATCCAAGCGAGCGCTGTCGGGGTCGGGGAGGTCGAGGACGAGCAGGTAGACTTGGAGGTCGGTGACCAGGCCGGGCTCGACGACGCGGGCGCGCGGGCCTGGGCGCTCCGCGCAGGGGGAGGCGATCGCGCAGGCGCACTCGGGGGCGCCGTCGACGGCGGCGACGACCTGGACGTCGAAGATCGTGGGGCCTTCCTTGACCGGGATCAGCGACGAGCCGCGGGTGCTGCCGCAGCCGAAGCGCAGCGGATCGGTGATCCAGCAGGCCTCTTGCTCGCAGCCGCCGGGGCACTCGGGGTCGCAGAGGCGGAGCTCGAGGTGGAGGGCGTAGCTGCGCTCCTGCCCGCCGAGCTCGCCGCGGAGGTCGCAGAGGTCGCTGAGCTCGCCGCTCGGGAAGATCGAGGCGCCGTCGCGATCGACGAAGGACCAGGCGAGCTCGACGATCGCCTGGTCGCGGACGCAGGCGGCGCCGACCAGCGCGGCGGCGGCGAAGCCGAGGCGGCGGGCGAGGTCGCGCCAACGAGGCCGAGAGGGCACGGGCGGAGGATATCACCGCGAGGCGTGGTTTGACGCCCTAGGCTGGGCGGCTGTAGCCTGCCCGAACCGTGACTCTCCCGCCCGCTATGCTCTCGCTCCTGAGCTCGCCGCTCCTGGCTGAGGTCGATGTCTACCGCCTCCTCTTCGGCTCGAAGGGGATCATTTTGGTGGTGGTCTTGATCCTGATCGCGCTGGTGGTCCTGACCTTCTTTGTCGTCTTCTACAAGCTGATCCACGTGAGTCAGGCGCAGTCGCAGTCGATCTCGTTCCTCGACCGGTTCTGGGAGTCGAAGCGCCTCGATGACATCTATAAGGCGACCGACAAGCTGACCTACAGCCCCCTCTCGGCGATGTTCCGGGCCGGTTACATCGAGCTGAGCAAGGTCAAGAAGAAGGGCGAGGGCGAGGCCGGGACCATGCACGACAAGATGGACGGCATCGAGAACATCGAGCGGGCGCTCTCTCGCGCGAAGGTGAGCGAGACGACCAAGCTCGAGAACTTGCTCCCGTTCTTGGCGACCGTCGGCTCGGCGGCGCCCTTCATCGGCCTCTTCGGGACGGTGTGGGGCATCATGGAGGCGTTCTTGAACATCGCGGCGGCGGGCAAGGCGGACCTGGCGACGGTGTCGCAGCCGATCGCGGAGGCGCTGGTCACGACCGCGCTAGCGCTGGCGAGCGCGATCCCGGCGGTGGTCGCGTTCAACTACTTCAACCGGCGCCTCAAGGTCCTCGGCGCCGAGATGCAGACCTTCGCCAGCGACTACCTCAACATCGTCAAGCGGCACTTCTTCTAAGATCGAAGGCTCGAACAAGGGGGCTCCTATGTCCAAGATGATCGACGACGGGTTCCGCGATGACGGGCCCATGACGGCGATCAACGTCACCTCGCTGGTCGACGTGATGTTCTGCCTCCTCATCATGTTTATGGTGACGACGCCGATGATGTCGCCGTCGGCGGCGGTGGAGCTGACGCTGCCGAAGGCGCGCGGCCAGGAGGTGAAGGAGGAGGACTTCTTGCTCTCGGTGATCTCGATCGACGCGCGGGGGCAGGTGTTTATGGGGACGACGCCGCTCGCGTCCGAGATCGAGCAGATGTCCGCGGAGCTGGCGAACAACCCGAAGCTCCAGGAGGACGGCCTCGCCTTTATCCAGGGCGACGAGAATGTCCCGTTCGAAAGGATCGTTGACGTCATGGTCGCGTTGCAGAAGGCGAAGGTCACGAAGGTCGGCTTCGTCACTGATCCGACGCTGAAGCGGCGCCCGTGAGCGCCCAGGGAGATCCACGATGAGCAGCTCGAACTCGAATGATGAGGTCCGGACCACGCCGCTCTGGCTCGCCCCCTTCCAGTCGATCGGCCGCGAGTTTGCGGTGATCCTGCAAAATACCCGCGCGTTCACGGGCGGGGTCATCGGCTCGTTGGCGCTCTCGGCGGGGCTCGCGGCGTTGGTCCTCATCGGCAACGCGAAGGCAGACGAGGCGGACGAGGAGAGCGAGATGCTCGACATCGAGTTCGTCCCCGGCGCGCTGGTCCGCCTCGGCGAGAAGCGCGACGAGAAGATCCCAGAGAAGCTGATCATCCAGGAGACGGTGGCCGCAGAGGAGGCCGCGCAGGAGACGATCACGAAGGACGACAAGACGCCGCCTCCGCCCGAGACCAAGAAGAAGGACGACATCAAGGACACCACGGAGAAGGGGAAGGCGCCGCCTGATCCGAACAAGAAGGGCGCGAAGGTCTCCGACAAGAACCGCGACAAGAACACGCCGCACAACGACCTGCCGACGGTAGAGGATCTGCCCGGCGACCCCTTCGGCTCCGCGGACGGCTGGGCAGATATGGCCAAAGAGGGCGATCCCTGGGCGACCTCGGTGATCGGCGTGCTCAACAAGATGAAGGTGCCGTCGTTCGCGGCCGAGTCGAAGTCCGGCTCGCTCAAGTTCCAGATCGAGATCTGCGCGAACGGGACGATCAAAGAGATGCGGATCCGCCAAAAATCCGCCGACCCGAAGCTGGACGCGGCGGTGAAGGCGGCGGTCGAGGCGACCAAGATCCCGGCTCCGCCCGCGAACGTCGCCAAACAGCTCGCAGGGGGCTGCAAGACGATCCCGTACCGCTTCACCTGGAGCGGCGGCGGCAAGGTCGAGTGAGGGGCGAGAGCGCGCGTCGCGCAGATGATCGCGTCAAGGGGTTCCCCCGGCGGCAGACGCCATGTATGGTTGGCCGTCTCGTCTGAGGTGCTCATGCGCACGCTGCTCGGAACTTCGATCCTCGCCTCCATCCTCGCCCTTGTGTCGTTCTACGCCGGTCAAGATCCGGCGGTCGCGAACGCCGCTCCACCTGACCAAGACGTCGCGATCGGCAGCGGCTTCCGCCTGCTCCGCCTCGCGATCCCCGCGGAGGGGCGCGTCGGTGACATCCTCCGGAAGAACGCTCAGATCTCGAGCGGCTTCGAGGTGATCGACCGGCGGTCGATCCCCGCGGCGCTGGTCCGATCCGCTTCCTTCGACAAGAAGGCGTGGTCGGACATCGGCGCCGAGACCGTGGTCCTCACCGACGAGGTCGGCGGCCAGTTTAAGTTCCGTCTCTTCGACATCGCGTCGGGCGACAAGCCGGTGCTCTCGCGCGGCTACGCGGCCAACGACCCGTTGAAGGCCGCGAACCGCTTCATGAACGACGTGATCGAGTACTACACGAAGATCCCAGGCGTCTTCGGCTCGCGGATCGCGTTCGTGCGGACGACCCGCAGCCCGACGGTCAGCAAGAACGTGTTCACGGTCGAGATGAACGGCGAGTCGCCGGTCTCCGTGACCTCGAACCGCTCGCTGAACATCCTGCCGTCGATCGGCCCGGGCGGGCAGGTGCTCTTCACCAGCTACGCGAAGCGCAACCCCGATCTGTGGATCGGCGGCGCGGGCGAGGCTCGGCAGGTGTCGAAGCAGCCAGGCCTCAACCTCGGCGGCGTGATGAGCCCCGACGGCGGCTCGATCGCGGTGACGCTGTCGAAGGACGGGAATTCGGAGATCTACACGGTCGACACCAACGGGAACATCAAGGCCCGCCTGACCAACAACAAGGCGATCGATGGTTCGCCTTCGTGGTCGCCCGGCGGCAACCAGATCGCGTTCGTGTCGAACCGCGCGGGCGGCCCGCAGGTGTTCCGCATGGGCGCCGACGGCTCGGGCGCGGCCCGCGTGTCGAAGACCGGAGAGTACAACCAGAGCCCCGACTGGAACCAAGGCGAGGGGGCTCGCGGCAACATGATCGCGTACTCGGGTCGCGACGCGAGCAACCGTTATGACGTGTTCGCGGTCGATGGTCGCAGCGGCAAGGTGGTCCGCTTGACGCAGAACCCCGGCCGCAACCTCGACCCGACGTGGAGCCCGGACGGCCGGATGATCGCCTTCCAGTCGTCGCAAGGCGGGATCTTCGTCGCGAACGAGCAGGGCAATAACCAGCAGCAGATCGCCCGCGCTGGCTCGACCCCTGACTGGGGTCCACGCGCGGACTGAGCGGCGACGCTGATGTGCGAGAGGCCCGGGTGAACACCTGGGCCTCTTTGTTTGTGCATCTCGCGGCCGTATGTAGGATCGACCGATGTCCGAGCGTTGGCAGGCGGTCCTCGATATCGGCACCAACAGCGTGCTCCTGCTGGTCGCGAGGCCAGGTTCAGGAGCGGCGCTGGAGGTCGCGCTGGATCGCTGCGTGATCACCCGCTTGGGTGAGGGGGTGGCGGGGCGGGGCTCGCTGTCGCCGGCGGCGATCGAACGCACGCTGGCGGCGCTGACCGAGCTGCGCGCGTCGGCGGCCTCGTACGGGGCCGCGCTGACGGCGGTGACGACCGAAGGGGTGCGTCTGGCGGGCGATCCTGAGTCGTTCTTGGCGCCTGCGGGGGCGCTGCTGGGCGCGCCTGTGCGGGTGCTCAGCGGGGAGGAGGAGGCGCGGCTGTCGTACCTCTCGGTGGCGGTGGAGAGCCCGGCCGAGGAGCCGCTGCGTGTGCTCGATATCGGCGGCGCGTCGACAGAGCTGGTGGTCGGTGTGGGCGCGTCGATCTCGTCCGCGGTGTCTCATCGGATCGGCTCGGTGCGGCTGACAGAGCGCTTCCTCGGCGGGGTCAAGGACGACGAGCCCCCGCCAGCCTCGGCGATCGCGGCGATGGCGGCGGCCGTGCGCGAGACGCTGGCCGCGCAGCCGCTCCCGCCCAGCGATCGTTTGCACGGGCTCGCGGGCACGGTGACCACCGCGGCGGCGCTGCTGCTCGGCCTCGAGGTATATGACCGCGATCGGGTCGATGGTTCGCTTCATCGCGTAGAGGACGTGATCGCGCTGCGAGATCGGCTCGCCTCGATCCCGTTCGCCGCGCGGATCTCACCGACGCTGCCAGCGAAGCGGGCGGACGTGATCGTCGCAGGTCTGACGATCTTGATCGGCGCGCTCGAACACTGCGGCGCTTCGACGTTGGTAGTCCGTGATCGTGGGCTGCGCTACGCGTTGATCGAGCGTTGAACGAGCGCTGGGGTCGAAGACGCACGGCCTTCGCCGCGGGATCTTGGTAGTGTTGTGGTGATGAGATGCGGCCCTTCCCTCGTGATCACGTCGACGCTGGCGCTGGTCGGCGCTTGTTTGGTCGATAATCCGGGCTACCAGGCGACCAGCGGCGCCTCGTCGTCGTCGACCGATGACGGCGCGAGCGCCAGCACGAGCGGCGCGGGCGAGATCACCGGCTTGGACGGCGGTGAGGTCGGTAGCGGCGGCGATGAGAGCGATGGCTCGACGGGCGCGCTCGGGACCTCGCTTATCATCAGCGACTCGTTGACGCTCTCAAGCGGCGACGCGAGCGGCGGGCTCAGCGATACGGGCGGTGACACGAGCGGCGACACCGAAGGAACGACGGGGGATAGCGGCGGCGGGCCGATGATGGCGACGCTGCGCCACTACAAGGACGGCGAGTGCCACGGCGCTTATTATTGCGCGTACATGGGCGGTGACCCGGCGCCGGCGCAGACGTGGTCGATCGAGTGCTTCTTGTCGCCGTTGGCGCCGCCGTTCTCGGTGACGCGGGTCGGCGTCGGCGTGCGCGGCGTCAACGGGGCGCCGGGGGTCGATCTCAAGTTCTACCGGCGGAGCAACGGGGTGATCGAGCCGGAGCCGTTCGCGACGAGGGACGTCGGTGCGGTGGCCTCGACCGGCTGGAGGTCGTTTGACGTCGATCCGGTGGTCGTCGACGCGATGGAGCTCTGCGTCGGCGCGGTGGGCAAGGACGGGGCGACGCAGCTGGTGGTGGGGATCGACGCGACCCCGCCGAACCCGGGCGCGAGCTACTTCCAGATGGTCGCGGAGGGTAAGGGCTGCGACGTCAACGCAGGGCTGCTCGAGCCGATCATGAAGGTGAACAGCGCGAGCTGGTGCATCAACGTCGACGTGGTCAAGTGAGGGCTGCACCGGCGCGCCGGCGGAGGGCGGCCAGGGCCTCGTGGGCGTCGTCGAAGGGGTGAGGGGTGTGGCCGTGGATCTGGTAGGTCTCGTGGCCCTTGCCGGCGATCACGACGGTGTCGTCGGCGCTGGCCTCGGCGATCGCGGCGAGGATCGCGGCGCGGCGATCGAGGATCGCGGCGACCTTGGGGCGATCGGCGGCTTCGACCCCGGCGAGCATCTGGTCGAGGATCTGCTGCGGATCTTCGGTGCGGGGGTTGTCCGAGGTGGCGATGAATCGATCCGCGGCGGCCGCGAGGCGCCCCATCATCGGCCGCTTGGCGCGATCACGGTCGCCGCCGCAGCCGAGCACGATGGTGAGGGCGCCGCGGGTGCGCGGACGGAGCGCCGCGAGCACGCGCTCGACGGCCTCGGGGGTGTGGGCGTAGTCGACGTAGACGGCGGGGCCCTCGGCTCCAGGGAGGGCGACGCGCTGGAGCCGACCAGGGGCGCCGTGGCAGCCTTGAAGGGCCCCCAGGATGGTCTTGAGATCCACGCCGAGGCCGATGCCGAGGCCGATCGCGACGAGCAGGTTGTCGAGGTTGTACTCGGCGACTAAAGGGGAGCAGAGGAGGCCCTCGCCGGCGGGGGTGCGGAGCTCGGCGGCGAGGCCTTGGGCGGCTTCGAGGCGACGAACGACGTAGATCTCGGCGTCTGGATCGGCGCCGCGTGAGGCCCGCCAGCGCCGCGAGCCGTCGGGGGCGGCGGCCAAGAAGTCGCGGCAGGCGGGGTGATCATCGACGGCGGCGACGGCGACTCCGCCAGGGCGGAGGTGATCGCGGGCGAGCTGGCGCTTGGCCTCGAGGTAGCGCTCCATGGTGCCGTGAAAGTCGAGGTGGTCTTGCGAGAAGCTGGTCATGCCGACGGCGTCGAAGCGGAGCGGGCGGATCCTCCCCTGCGCGAGGGCGTGGGAGCTGACCTCCATGATCAGATCGGTGCCGCCGCGATCGCGCGCGGCGGCGAGCTGGGCCTGGAGATCGATGGGGAAGGGGGTGGTGTAGGCGGCGGGCTCGGTGCGATCGACGAGCCAGTTGTCGACGGTGCCGAGGCGGATGTGGCGGCGGCCAGCAGCGGCGAGCATCGCCGCGACGAGGTAGGTGGTGGTCGTCTTTCCGTTGGTGCCGGTGACGCCGGCCGCGCGCAGGTGCTCGCCCGGCGCGCCGTAGAAGGCGGCGGCGATCCGCGGGTAGGCGGCGGCGCTGTCCTCCAGGAGGACGTGAGGGTGATCGAGCTCGGCGATGCGGGCGCGCTCACCGATGATGACCGCGGCGCCAGCGGCGATCGCCTGCGGAATGTACGCGTGGCCGTCGTTGGTGGCGCCGGTGAGGGCGAGGAAGACGGCGCCAGGGGTGACGCGGCGTGAGTCGACGACGAGCGCTGGGGCGAGGGTGTCGGGGCCGCAGCCGCGATACTCGAGGTGAGGCGCTCCGGCGAGCAGTTGAGCGAGGGTGACGGGCCGCGCCGTGGACATGCGGGCAGGGTAGCAGCGGCGCGACGCGGGGCGCACGGGGCGAGGCTCAGCTCAGCCGGCGCGCGGCGACTCGGGCGATCGCTTCGATCTCGTTCATCAAGAGCTCCCCGCCGATCTCGCCGTGGCGGTTGATCAAGAGGGAGCCGTAGCGGCCGCGCTGCGCGAGCGGGAAGAGCTGGACGCCCGAGATGACGCGGTAGCGCCAACCCTTGGGCTGCCAGAGGCGGAGCGCGTCCCAGTCGGTGAAGGCGCCGATGACGGGGTAGCCCTGGAGGTGCTCAAAGATATGAGGCCCGGGGTCGCGCTCAGGCTCCGGGGCGAGGGCGAGGAGCAGCTCGCTGCTGAGGAGCTGGTGATAGACGCGCTGGCGGGCCTCCATCTCGCGGGTGGCGGCGAGGACCTTCATCGCGCGGAGCAGCTCGGGGTTGCGGGTGGGCTCGGCTTCACCCAGGTGGAGCTCGACGCGCAGCGGGCGCTCCGGACCGGCGGCGAAGGCTGTGGCGAAGATCTGGCGGGCTTCTTCGGCGTGGGTGATGAGGTCGCGATCGTCGAGCTGGGTGAGGGTCTTGGCGGGGTTGCGTCGGCCGCGCCGGGCGATATAGCCGCGCTTGGTGAGCTCCGCCTCGCGCGCGGGGGTGAGCTTGGCCGCGGCTGGCAGGTGCTCGTTGGCGACTGCCTCGCAGAGCAGCTCTCTGCGGCCCGGTACGCGCAGGTAGAGGAGGTAGTGGTCGCCCGCTTCGACGAGCAGACGGTTGCCGTCGCCGCCGCTGTGGAGCAGCGCGTGGAGCTGATCGACGAGGGGATCGGGGGCGGGGTGCATCGGCGCGGTAAGCTAGCTCGGATCTGTCGCCGCGGCACTGTGGCCGTGAGACCCCAAGCGCTGATGGGCGCCGTGGATGGCTTTCGGCGGCCGCTCGATCCGATTATGCTCGGCGACCGTGTCGGACTCAGGCGATCTTTGGCAGCGCTATGACGCGAAGGTCGTCCAGCTCCGAGCGGCCGAGGAGACGATCGCCGGGCTGCAGGCGGAGCTCGCGGAGATGCGGGAAGATCGGGACCGGCTCGCCCAGAAGCTGCTCTCCGCGCGGACGCTTGCCGAGCGGCTGCGGAGCGCGGAGCGGACGAAGGGGCGGCGGCTCGGGGTCGAGTCGACGCAGGTCGTCCGGGTCCGTGACGAGTACGAGCGGGCTCGTGAGGTGATCGGCTTGATGCTGTCGGCGCTGGCGGGCTCGTGGAGCGGCCGCGAGCAGGCGTGGAAGGCCCAGACGAGCGACGGCGGGCGCTTGCTCTTCGCGCTGACGCGGGGGGCGATGGCGTCGGTGTCGCTCGAGAGCCACCGCGTCGACCACGAGTGGCTGCGTGGCCTCGATCTCGAGCGGCTGCGCGAGCAGTTGGGCTACGGCGAGGCGACGGAGGCGGTGGAGGCGGTCGAGGAGCAGGAGATCGACATGAGCTTGCCCGACGCCTACGAGGACGCGAGCCAGGCGCTTCCGCCGCCGCCGAGCTACCAGGCGGGCGCGGTGCCGCCGCTGTTGTCTTCGCTCGACCCCTACGACGATGAGCCAGAGCCGCCGCCGAGGGGGCCTCCGGCGCGCGCGATCCCGAGCGGGCAGACGACCGCGGTGCGGCAGATCCCGGCGCCTCCGTTTCGGATCGGCAAGCTGGTCAAGCCGTAGGGGGCGGTCAGTCGGCGGGTGGTACGGGGCCGGGCGCGGGGGCGGGCTGTGACTCCGGGAGCGGCTCTGGGAGCGGCGTGAGCTCTGGCTCCGGCGCGGGGTCCGGTTCGGCCTCGATCGGGACCGGCTGAGGGGGGCCAGGTGGCGGTGAGGCGGGCTCCTCCCAGGCGCGGGAGGGCGGCGGGGCGGCGGCGGGCTGGCGCTGCGGGGGCGCGCGTCGGCCGCCAAAGGCGATGACGAGGCCGATCCGGGGGCCCCAGCGGAAGGAGCAGGCGTCGATGATCTGACCGCTCGCGGTGGGTCCGTCGTAGGTGAAGGCTGCGTCGCACTTCTCCTTGGAGAAGCGCGCGGAGAAGCCGACGCCGAGGTCGAGGAAGATCGGCCCGCCGATCCGGATGAACGCGCCTGGCCCGGCGGTCCACTCGCCGACCATGCCGCCGCCGTTGTTCAAAAAGACCGGGCCAGCGCCGCCGAAGACGTAGGGCGCGAAGCGGTAGCCGCGCCAGAAGACGTACTGAAGCGTGGGCATCACCCGGACGATGTTGGTCGCGACTTGATCTTCGACGCCGGGATAGGTGGCCCGAAACGAGCGGCTGAAGATGAGGACAGTGTCCGAGACGCCGAGGCCGATCCCGAGGCCGTTGGCGACGAAGTAGCTGGCGCCGAGGCCGAAGCTGACGGTGGAGACCGGCGGCGAGATGCTCGCGCCGAAGCCGAGCGAGGGGACGAGCACGCCGCGCCCCCAGGGACGGTCGTCGTTGGGGCGGGCGCCTGCGCGCTCGGGGGCGGCGGTCATGGTGAGGACCGCGATGGTGAAGGCGAGAGAGAGGCCGCGCATGGCGTAGTCCAACCGACACTTTGGCGCGCCCTAGGCGCGGACGTCAACCTCAGGGGCGTGACATGGATCGCTACGCGCGGGTTCCGGTGAGCCGGACGGCGACGCTGGCGCTCAGGGGTGGGCGAGGCGCTGGGGCGGCTCAAAGGTCGCGGGTTGGCCGGCGAGGGCGCCGTCGACGGCCATCCTCCAATACCCCTCGCCGACGCGTCGACCGAGCGTCGCGAGCGGGGTGAGGCGCCCTCGCGCGCGCTCGAGGCCGTTGATCGCGCGCGTGAGGGCGGGCAAGGCGAGGTCGAGGGGGGCGCGCGGCAGGCCGAGCTGGTCGGCGATCGGCGCGCCGATCAGGCGCCGACAGACGCTCGCGACCAGGCCGGCGCGGAGCGGCTCGAGGTGGCGGCTGAGGCCGCCTCCGGGGGCGTCGAGGGCGAGGCGCAGGACGCTCTCGGTGAGGACGCGCGAGTCTTCATCAGGTGTCCCTTGGGTCAGCTCGATGAGATCGACGTCGCGCCGCGCCGCGGCCTCGCTCCACGGCAAGAGCTCCGGCTCGACGCCGATGAGGTGGCCGACGTAGCGCCAGAGGTGGAGGTAGGTGTCGCCCTCAGCCTCGTCGATCTCGAGGCCGAGCAGGCGCAGGCCGTCGGTGAAGACGACGGAGAAGAGGAGGACGGTGGCGAGCATGTCGTGCTGGTTGATCGGCAGGCTCCAGAGGTCGAGCCGCCAACGACCGCTGGCGAGCAAGAGGCGCCGCACCTGCGCGTGCATGAGGCGGACCTTGAGCGTGATCCGCACGCCGTCGCCGCCGCTGCGCAGGCCGCCAGGGGCGCAGACGGCGGTGACGAAGCGGCCGGTCTCGGCGAGGCGCCGCGGCGCTTGCTCCTTGAGGCGGCCGCTGAAGACGAGCGGCTTGTTGCCGGCGGGGCTGAGGTACCCGGCGACCAAGGAGCGGAGCGCGAGCACGAGGCCGCCGAGCGGGCCGGCGCGGAAGAAGAGGCGGCCGGCGGCGTCGACCTGCTGCCAGTCGACCCAGGCGGGCGGGGCGCTGGCCGCGTCGACGAGCTCGCGCAGGGGGCGTGGGATCGCGGGATCTCGAGGTGTATCAAAGGACAGATCGACGAGGCGCGCGAGCTCGCGCGGGCGATCGGCGAGCGCCTCGATGACCTGATCGGCGGGGGGATCGGCGCGCCCTAGGGCGCCGACGAGGGCGTCGAAGCGGGCGCCAAAGCGCGCGCGCGCCTCGAGGGGGTGGTGGACTCGGCGCGGCAAGGCTCGCATGTCTAAGAAGTCCCCCGAGTTGTGGCGCTTGTCCAGGGCGCGTCTGGTAGGCTCGTGCGCATCATGAAGACCGCTGTGCGCCGTTTGTTCGCCTCGGCGATCGCCGCCGCGATCGTGGTCGCCTCGCCGATGCCAGCCGCGGCCGATGAGGACGCGCTGAGCGCGGCGAAGGGCCTGTACCAGCGGGGCGTGGCCAAGTTCGAGACGGCGGACTACGAGGGGGCGATCGCGCTGTGGGCGGACGCCTACGGGATGGTGCCGACGACGCCGGAGAACCTCGAGGTGAAGGTGCTGCTGCTCTACAACCTAGCGACCGCGCAGGAGCGCGCGTACGAGGTGAGCGGCGATCTGACGCACCTGCGGCAGGCGCTCGCGCTGCTCGACGGCTTCGCGGCGGTCGTGCCGGCGCTCTATGGCGAGAGCGAGGAGGGCGCGGCGGAGCTGAAGAACGTGGAGGCGCGGCGGGCGGGGATCGTCGCGACGATCGCGGCGGCCGAGGCGAAGGACGCGCCGCCTGCGGACGACTCGGCGCTGCGCCGCGCGAAGAAGCTGACGATCGCGGGCGCCGCGACGCTCGGGGTCGGCGGCGCCGCGCTCGGCTTGATGACCGCCGGGCTGGTGATCGGCGCGCGAGCGAATGACGTGAGCGGGCTGGATCCGAACGACGTGGAGGGCAGGCGCGAGCGCTTCGAGCGCGGGCGGATGGGCGACAAGTTGGCGCTGATCGGCGGGATCGCGGCGGCGCTGCCGGTGGCGCTCGGGGCGACGCTGCTGGCCCTGGGGCTCAAGAAGACGCGGCAGGCGAGCGCGTCGGCGGTGGCGCCTTGGATCGGACCTGGGTGGGCCGGGATCAGCGCGAGCGGGCGCTTCTAGCGGGCGCTCGGGGTGACTACGGAGACGCGCGGCCGCCGATGACGCGTACGTCGTCGATCTCCCAGAGCGCCGTGGTGGTCGGCATCTCCCCAGAGTGGCTGGCGCAGTCGATGCCGGCGCGCAGGCCGATCGCGACGCGTCGCCCGGCGTAGGCGGAGAGGTCGATGGTGTCGCCTTGCCAGTCGTCGGCGGGGCCGACGAAGGCCTCGAGGCCGAGCAGCGGGTTGGCGCCGACGAGGGGGCCGAGGGGCTCGCAGCCGCCGTTGTCCTCGATCTCGCCGTTGTAGAGGGGGGTGCTGAGCTGCTCGAAGTCGCCGTCGTCGGCGGCGATCTCGAGGATCGCCCCGTCGGTGTTGGCGATGCCTTGGATCCCAGACTCGAAGGTGAAGCGGTGGCGGAGGCTGAGCTCGATCGGCGCGGCGGCGCCGCGGAGATCGATGGTTTGGGTCCAGAGGCGCGTGCTCCCGGGCCCGCGCTGGAGGCTGAGGTTGGTGGTCGTCCACGCGCGGGATCCATCGATAGATTGGATCACCCAGGTGTCCTTGAAGCTGTAGAGGCCGATCGGCGGGGGGGCGTCGATGACGGCGTGCTCCCACTTGCCTTGGCCCGACTCCATGTCGTCGGCGAAGTAGACGATGAGGCAGTCTTCGGTGCAGGCGGCGCGGTCGTCGGAGTCGCAGGCCTCGCCGGGGCCGAGCAGGCCGTCGCCGCAGATCGCGAGCTGGCACTTGCTGGTGCAGGCGGCGTCGTCGGCGTTGGCGTCGCCTTCGTCGCACTGCTCGCCGGCGCGTGGATCGAGGAGGCCGTTGCCGCAGACGACGCTGCCAGGGAGCGCGCAGTGATCGCCGAGGCAGCGCTGGCCTTCGCCGCACTCGGCGTCCATGACGCACGGGAGCGACAGCGCGGCCTCGCCCGTGAAGCAGCTCGCGCTCGCGGCGACGAGCAGGGCGATGATGCAGGAGTGAGCGGTGCGGCGATGAGCGAGCGACACGAGCCTGACGAGACCCCCGAGGGCCGAGGATAGCAGGGCGTTTGATCGGAGATCGGGTGATATAGTGGGCTTCTTTTAGATTGGAGCGATCATGCGCGTTGATAGGACCGTTTGGACAGCTTTGGCGCTCTCGACGGCGCTCGCCTGCAATGACGACGGCGGCGGGACCGAGACGCTGAGCACGAGCACGAGCACGAGCACGGGTGAGAGCACGACGGAAGGCACGAGCGAGAGCACGAGCACGACGGATGATCCGTCGACGACAGGGCCCGGAGATGCGGTCTGCGGCGACGGGACCGCGGCGCCTGGGGCGTTTTGCTATAAAGGGGCGCCGCAGGTCGCGTTGATGGCGCCGGTGGGGGCGCTCGCGCTCTTGGAGGGCGGCGACGCGGCGCTGGTGGTCGGGTCGCCTGGCGGGGTGATCCCGCTGTCGTGGACGGGCTCGGCGTTGAGCGCGGGCGCGGCGCTGGACGGGGCGACGCAGGTGCTCGCGCTGGCGAGCGGGGACTTCGACGGCGACGGGCTGATCGACGTGGTGGCGAGCGACGCCGCGGAGGGATCTTTGATCGTGTTCTTTGGGACAGGTGATGAGTTCACCGTCGGGGCGGCGCTCGAGGGGCTGGGTGAGGCGCCGCGGGCGCTGGCGAGCGGCGACTTCGACGGCGACGGCGCGCTGGACGTGGCGGCGGCGCTGGAGGGCCAAGGGTTGATGGCGGCGCTCTTGGGGGACGGCGCGGGCGGGTTCGCTCCGGCGATCACGGCGGCCTCGGGGACGGCGCCGCTGGCGGCGAGGAGCGGGCAGATCAACGGCGACGCGCGCGCGGACCTGGTGGTCTCGAACCTGGGGAGCGGCACGGTGACGGTGTTCTTGGGCGAGGTGGCGGGCTTCGGGGCGCCCTCCGTGGTGTCGACGGCGGGCGGCCCGCGGGCGGCGGCGCTGGGGGCGATGAGCGTCGGCGAGGCGGTGGCGCTGGTGACGGTGACGGCGGAGCCGCACGCGCTGCTGCGGCTGCCAGGCGACGGTGAGGGGGGCTTCTCTCCGGAGCCCGCGTGGACGCTGGCCGCGGCGCCGCGCGACGTGGGGCTCGGTGATCTCGACGGTGACGGCGATCTGGACGTGGTGGTGGTGCTGCGCTCGCCGGGCAGGGTCGTGATCTTTGAGAACAAGGCGGGGGCGCTCAGCGAGGCGCTGACGCTGACGACGCTGCCCGACGCGGCGGTGCTCGGGATCAAGGATCTGAGCGGGGACGGCCTGCCCGAGCTGCTGGTGGGGAGCGACGGGCCGAACGGCGGCTTGATGGTGTTCGTGAGCGATCCGTAGCGCGGCTGGATCACTCGCTGAGAGCGGCGCGGGCGGCGTTGAGCTCGCGGGTGAGCTCGGGGTCGCAGGAGCCGGGGGCGATCTTGCTGAGGCCGGCGAGGGCGCGGCGATCGTCGGTCTTGCCGAGCGCGCGCAGGGCCCGGATCTTCTCGTCGCAGCGGCGGGACGACTCGACGCGGGCGAGCAGGCTGAGGTAGTCGGGGAGCTCGCTCAAGGGGCGGTGGGCGATCACGAGCCCGGCGGCGCGTTGGCGGGCGTCCGGGTCGTTGGCGCTGCTGAGGGCGGCCGCGGCGCCGCGGAGAGCGGCGGGGATCGGCTTCTTGCCGGGGGGCGTGGCCGGCGGGTCGTTGGCGTGGGGCTTGGACGCGGGGCGGTGGGCGGCGGGCGCGGCGGCGGCGGGCGCGGCGTCGGCGGGCGCGCCGCCTCGGGGGGCGTCGTCGCCGGCGAGGGAGATGATGGACGCGACGATCACGAGCGCGAGGGCGGCGGCGCCGGCGATCGCGAGCGCGCGGCGCCGCTCGAGGCGCGCAGCGCCTGGCGCGGAGATGCTGTCTCTTGCAGCATGTGTCGAAGTACCTGTCCCTTTAAGAAGGTCGAGGAGGGCGTCGCGGACCTCCCGAGCGTCGGCGGGGCGGTCGCCCTGGCGGAGCGCGCAGAGGCGGAGGATCAGCGGCTCTAAGCGGGGCGGCAGGCCGACCTTGGCGTCGGCGGGGAGCGGCGGCGGCGGCTCGCTGAGCTGACGGGTGAAGAGATCGGTGAGGGAGGCGCCGCTCCACAGGGGTCGGCCGGCGAGCAGCTCCCACAGGATGACGCCGAGGGCGTAGAGGTCGCAGCGAGGATCGACGACGTCGCCGATCGCCTGCTCCGGGGCCATGTAGCCGGGGGTGCCGATCACCATGCCGCGGCGGGTGAGATCGCGGGCGGGCAGGCCGAGGGCGACGACGTCGCTGACGCGGGCGACGCCGAAGTCGAGGACCGTCGCGCGTGGGCCGCTCTCCGGGCGATCGAGGAGGACGTTGGCGGGCTTGAGGTCGCGGTGGACGATGCCGATCGCGTGGGCGGCGGCGAGGGCGTCGGCGATCTGAGCGCCGATCCTGCAGATGTCTTGCCAGCGGAGCCGCTCCTTCGCGATCAGCAGCGCCTCGAGGCTCTTGCCAGGGACCAGCGGCATCACGAGGTAGGCGCCGCCGCCAGGGAGGTTGCCGCGGTCGATCGCGCCGGCGATGTGCGGATGGTTGAGGCGGGCGCTGGCGAGGGCCTCGCGCTCGAAACGATCCTGGATCTCGGGGTTGGCGGCGAGCTCCGGCTGGATCATTTTGAGGGCGAAGCGGCGGCCGAAGCCGACGCGCAGGGCGACGAAGACCGCGCCCATGGCGCCCTCGCCGAGCAGCCGCTGCACTTGGTAGCGGCCGTCGATGACCCGGCCGATCCAAGCCTGAGGGCCTTGGTCGGGCGGGAGGCCGTGGCTGAGGATCGTCTTGCTCATCGGTGCTGCCTGGATTCTGCACCAGGGCGGCGGGCCGTTGAACGCGGTGAGGGCGAAGACGCGCGTTGTCGGGGGGTCCGCGGCTCACGTATCTTCGAGGGGAGGGGTACCGGTGGGCTCTATGCGGGATCGCGCGATCTTTCTCTCCGTTTCTTTGTCGTTTGTGGGGCTCTGCGCTTGTGGTGAGCCGGCGCAGCGGCCCGGTGAGGGGCAGGGCTTCGCCCGCGCTTCAATGCAGGGCGGCGGCGGCTCGGCGATGACCGTGAGCCCGCGCTCGATCGAGCTGGTGTCGTGGCTGGTGCAGTTCAACCGGCTGAACTCGCCGGAGAAGCTCGAGGCGGCGCTGAACAAGAAGGCGGGCGAGCTGATCGACTTCGACGGCGATCGCGACGGCAAGCCAGACTTCATCGCGGTCACGGTGGAGCCGAAGTCGAGCCGCGGCGACAAGGCGCTGGGGCTGCGGGCTCGCGCCGCCGCGAAGGAGGCCGACGGTGAGGTGCACATCGCGACGCTGTTCTTCGACGGCGACTGGGGGCTGCTCGGCTACGAGAGCTTGACCAGCGCGCCGCCGCGGCCCTCCACAGTGGCGGCCGCGGCGAGCTCGGCGGCGCTGCTGGCGGCGAAGTCGGGGGCAGCCCCGGTCGCGGCGGGTGAGCCGGTGGTGCTGCGGATCCGGGTGCCCGCGTCGGGCTCGCTGCTGCTCGACGGCGAGGCGCTCGCGCAGGACGAGGTGCTGGAGCGGCGAGCGGTGGCGAAGGCGCGCGCGGCGAGCTCGATCGCGGCGGTGATCGAGGTCGAGGGGGACGGCGGGGGCCCGCGGGTGAGCGGCGTGGTCGCGCAGCTCAAGGGCGCGGGGATCGACGGGGTGACGATCCAAGAGGTGCCGGCGCCGAGCGGCGCTCCGGCGGGGGTGATGGCGGTGCCAGCGGGCAGCGATGAGGCGCCCGGGCTCCGCGATCGTTAGCGGCGCGCCCTTGTATTAGAGTCGCGAGGCCGTGGCCGCACCTCAACCGCCTCCGGGGTCCGATGGGGCCGCTCCGCCGCCAGCGCAGGGGATCGGGCGCTTCGTGCCGGCTGCGCCCGCCAGCGGAGGAGGCGGCGGCGGTAGCGGCGGGCCGGGGGTTTGGGCGCCTCGGCTCAGCGATCCGTCGCCGTCAGGTGCAGCCGCGGCGGCGCCGCCGCTGGGGCCGATCTCAGCGCAGTGCCCGGCGTGCAGCCTGCACGAGCTGGTGCCGATCTTCCTCGGCCGCGACGCGAAGGGGCGCTGGCGGCAGCTCGATCTGAAGGCGTCGGGGCCGGTGGATCTGACGATCGACGGCTGCCCGGTGTGCTTCGGGGTGTGGTTCGATCAGGGGGAGATCGACGCGCTCGGCGACGTGGACATCGACCCGGCGTTCCTGCGCACGCTGATCGGGGTGTCGGCGAATCGAATGTGTCCGCGGGGACATGGCTTTATGAACGAGCACGTGCTGCCGGAGCTGCTGCGCACGCCGCTCGATCGCTGCCCGCGCTGCCGGGGGCTCTGGCTCGACGGCGACGAGCGCCACGCGCTGGCGAGCTCGTCGACGCGGGAGGGGCAGGAGGAGCTGAAGGTGCAGGTGGCGCGGCGCGGGCTGATCTGGGCGGCGCAGCTGCTGACGCAGCTGCCGGTGGAGGTCGAGAACCCGGCGCGCGGGACGCCGTGGGTGATCTACGCGATCGCGGGGGCGCTGGTGGCGATGTACGTCGCCTCGGTGCTCGGGCTGGTGTACGCGAGCGACTGGGCGATGGTGCCGCTGACGCTGAGCCGCGAGCCGCTGCGCGCGTACACGTTGATCTCGCACGTGCTCTTCCACGCGGATTGGTTCCACCTGCTGGGCAACCTCTACTTCTTGTATGTGTTCGGCGACAACGTCGAGCACATCTACGGGCGGCGCCGCTTCCTCGGGCTCTTCTTCGCGGCGGCGGTGGCGGGCGGGCTGGCGCAGTTCGCCCTGAGCCGCGCGGTAGAGGCGCCGCTGGTCGGCGCTTCGGGGGCGATCGCGGGGGTGACGGCGGCGTACCTGTGGATCTTCCCGCGGGCTCGGCTGCTGCAGACGATCCCGTTCATCTTCATCCAGCTCAAGATCCCGGCGTGGGTGTATGTGGTGGCGTGGGTGGCTTTTCAGGCAGGTATGGCGCTGTTCTCGGACGCGATCGACTTCGCCTGGTTCGCGCACTTGGGAGGCTTTGTGTGCGGGCTGGCGATCACGCCGTGGGTGCTGGTGCATCGGCGTAAGGAGGTCGCGGCGCAGGTCCGCTTCCGCTCGGCGCGGGCGATCTTCGGGCGGATGCCGCGGCGATCGAGGGCGCCGCGCTGAGCGCGAGCGGTTGGCGCGGGCGGGCGGCTGGGGCAGAGTGAGGGGGTGCCGCGGGGGAGCGCCGGGATCAGCGGGTTCGTCGGCGCCGCGCTGGTGGCGGCGGCGGCGGCGGCGGCGATCCTCGGCGCGCAGGCGCGGACGCGGCGGTGGCCAGAGGCGCGGCGATCCGCGGCGGAGCTGGCGTCGATGACCCCGGCGCGGCGAGGCGACGGCTTCGTGGGATCGGGGGCGTGCGCGGCGTGTCACCCCTCGGAGCACCGGAGCTGGGCGGGGAGCTTCCACCGGACGATGACGCAGCTCGCGACGCCTGCGGCGGCGCTGGCCCCCTTCGCGGGGGAGACGCTGCGCGGGGTGGACGGGGAGTATCGGGCGTTTCGCCGCGGCGAGGAGCTGTGGGTGGCGATGGTGGATCCAGAGTGGAAGCGGGCGCGGGCGCGGGGAGGTGACGCGCTGGTGGCCGGTCCGGTGATCGAGCGGCGGGTGGTGATGACGACGGGCTCGCATCACCTGCAGGTGTATTGGGTGGCGACGGCGACCGGCGAGGAGCTGCTCGCGTTCCCGTTCACGTACTTGATCGAGGACGGGCGCTGGGCGCCGAACGAGAGCACGCTGCTGCGGCCGCCTGGAGGCGACGCGGTGTACACGTGGAACCAAGTGTGCATCCAGTGCCACGCCGTCGCGGGGGTGCCAGGATATGACGAGGGCGGCGCGGCGGCGTCGCGGACGGCGGAGCTGGGGATCGCGTGTGAGGCGTGCCATGGGCCCGGGGCGGCGCACGTGGCGGCGAATCAGGCGCCGTGGCGTCGCTATGCGCGGCATCTGGCTGATGGGACAGATCCCTCGATCGTGAACCCGGCGCGGCTGGATCCGCGGCGCGCGTCGGAGGTGTGCGGGCTCTGCCACAGCGCGGCGGTGTTCGCCGATGAGGCGCGGTGGCTGCGCGAGGGCGCGGCGTTTCGCGCGGGTGATCGCTTGGAGCCGGAGCACGGGCTGCTGCGCCACCCGCTGCTGGCGGACCAGCCGTGGGTGGACGCGCTGTTGGCCGCGGATCCCGGGCTCATCGACGGGCGGCTGTGGCCGGACGGGACGATCCGGGTGGCGGGCCGCGAGCTGACCGGGATGATCGAGAGCGGCTGCTATCAGCGCGGCGAGCTCTCCTGTCTCTCGTGCCATCAATTGCACGGCGCGGATCCCGACGACCAACTGGCGCGCGGGATGGACGGGGACGGGGCGTGCGCGGGCTGTCACGCCGCGATCGCGGCGGCGCCGGCGGAGCACTCGCGTCACCCGCGCGGGTCGGCGGGCAGCGGCTGTCTCGAGTGCCATATGCCGCGGACGACGTACGGCCTGCTCGGGGCGATCCGCAGCCACCGGATCGACAGCCCAGAGCTGAGCGCTGGGGCTGAGGGGCGGCCGAACGCGTGCAACTTGTGCCACCTCGATAAGAGCTTGGGGTGGACGGCGCAGCGGCTGGTCGAGTGGTTCGGGCAGGCGCCGGCGGGCTTGGATGAGGAGGAGCAGACGATCGCGGCCGGGGTGCTTTGGGCGCTGCGCGGGGACGCGAACCAGCGCGCGCTGGCGGCGTGGCATCTGGGCTGGGCGCCGGCGCAGGCGGCCTCAGGGGCGGACTGGCAGGGGCTGTTGCTGGCGCCGTTGATGGAGGATCCGTACGACGCGGTGCGATACATCGCGGGGCGATCAGCGCGCGCGCTGCCGGGGAGCGAGGCGCTGCGCTTCGACTACGTGGGGCCGCCAGCGGCGCGGGCGGCGGCGGCGGCGAGGGTGCGGACGATCGCGGAGGTAGGGCTGGCGCGGCGTCGCGGTGACGCCGCGCTCTTGGTCGATGAGGCGGGCTCGGTCGACGCGGCGGCCGTCCGTCGGTTGATGCAGCGGCGTAACGACCGTCCGATCGATCTGCGCGAGTGAGCGGGGGGCTGCCGGCCTCGCATCCGCCTGTGATGCGCTTCCCCATCGGCAGAGCGAGCCGCTGCGGCGACGCGGGTGCTAGTTTGGGTGCGTGGCGACGCAGGCGCGCTCGGAGGCTGGATCGCTCTCGCGATCGATCGAGGTGCGCTCGGTGCTGCTGGTCGATGACGACGACGAGATCAGGACGCTGGGGGCGATCGTCCTGCGTAAGGTCGGCGGTTGGGCGGTGCGAGTCGCGGCCTCGGGGGCGGAGGCGCTGGAGCTGGTGCGGGCGGAGCGGCCGGATCTGATCTTGCTCGACGTGCGTATGCCCGAGATGGACGGCCCGGCGACGCTGGCGCTGCTGCGCGCGCGGCCGGAGACGAGCGCGACGCCGGTGATCTTCCTGACCGCAGAGTCAGGCGCGGGCGAGCTCGAGGCGGACCGGGATCGTGAGGTGCTCGGCGTGATCGAGAAGCCGTTCGAGCCGCTGGGGCTGGCGGCGGCGATCCGATCGCTGTTGAGCCGTTCGGGGTAGGCTGCAGGCATGACGACGCGGAGCCTCCTGGTGGTCGGGGATCCGCCGCTGTGCGCGGCGGTCGCGGCGGCGCTGGCCGCTGAGGATGTGGCGCTGATCCCAGCGACGGCGGCGGCGGAGGCGCGGCTGATCGCGGAGATCGAGGGGCCCGCGGGGTTGATCGCGTCGGCCTCGGCGCTGGCGGCGGAGCCCGCGGCGCTGGCGGCGGCGTTGAAGTGCTGCGGGGGGATCGGCGCGTGCCTGGCCTTCGAGACAGGTGATGAGGAGGCGGGCGCGCGCTCGCGGGGATCCTTCGAGCTCGTGCGCTCGGCGGCGGCGCTGCGGGAGTGGGCGGCGCAGCTGCCGAGCCGCGGGCGGGGCGAGGAGCTCGGGCTCGATCCGGTGGCGGCGGTGCGGGCCGCGTACGGGGCGTCGCTGCCGGATAAGGCGCGCTCGTTGGCGGCGCTGGCGGCGGCGGCGGCGGCCGAGCGGGCGGATCCGGAGCGGATCGCGGCGGTGCGGCGACTGGCGCACCGGCTGCGCGGATCGGCGGGGACCTTCGGCTATCGGGAGTTCGGCGCGCTCGCGGCCGAGATCGACGACGCCCTCGCGGAGGAGGGCGGGGAGGGTCGTTGGCAGGTGATCGAGGCGGCGCTGCTGCGGCTCGCTCGTTGGTCGAGCTGAGCGGCGCCGGCGGACGCGATCCGCACTAGCGGATCATGGCGCCGGCGTTGGTGCGGTGCACCAGCTCGACGCGGTTATGCACGCCGACGCGGCGGTAGATCTGGCGGACGTAGGTGCGCACTGTGCTGAAGCTGAGGCCGGTGCGGGCGGCGATCTGCTTGTCCGTGCAGCCTGAGACGACGAGGCGGGCGATCCGGGCGAGGCGGGGGGGGAGCTGGCCCTCCTGGGCGAGCTCGTCCTGGTCGGCCTCGCTCGGGGGCACGTACAGGTGGTAGGTGTGGCCTTCGATCTGCATCATCGTGGTGGTGGGCGGCAGGCCCTCGCTGCCCTCGCCTTGGTCGTCGAGGAGGCGGCCAGCGGCGGCGTTCATCGCGATGACCTCGCCGCGGTCGTCGGCCATGTAGGCGGGGCGGGGGTAGCTGTGGATGAGGTCGCTGAGGGCGGCGAGGACGCGGGTGTCTCGGCGCGGGGTCGCCGTCGTCGCAGCCGGAGCGTGGCCGTGCCAGGCGTGGGCAGAGGTCTCAACGGGCGACGACATGGAGTCCGAGATTTGTGTGGTCATGAGCACCCAGGTTTGCAGGAAGTGGTCCAGCCTGAAGGGGGTCCCGCAAACGGCTATCAGTGCTGCCTACAAATGCGCAATTCCAATGGTTTCAATAGTTTGTGAAATCGTGCCAAGATTGGTCTGCATCGGGGCAAAATGGGACGATTCGGGGCTTTATGACCCGTGGCGCCCTGGGAACAATGTTCGACGAGGCGCGCGTTTGCCCTTGAAGAGGTCACCCCTCGCGGGGCCTTCGCGCGCGCGGACGACCGTCGCGGTGGGCGTCGTGCAGGCCGCGGAGGAAGCGCTCGACGGCCTCGACGATCGCGACGGTGCGGGTCGAGGGGAAGATGTCGAAGGCGTGCGCGGCGCCAGGCAGCTCGGCGTAGAGGACGAGCTCGCGTGAGCGTCTGCGCAGCTCCTCGGCGAAGTCGCGGGCGTCTTGCACCGGCGCGAGGTTGTCGCTGGAGCCGTGGATGATGAAGAGGGGCGGGGCGTCGGCGTGGATCCGCTGGATCGGTGAGGCGCGATCGTAGGCGTCGGGGTCGCCGTCCATCGGCCGCTTCATGACGACTCGCTCGAGCAAGGCGCGGTAGGCGGCGGGCTTGCGGCGGCGGCGGTTGGTGAGATCGAAGACGCCGTAGAAGACGACGGCGGCCTGGACGGCGGTGTCGGCGGCCTCGAAGCCGGGCTGGTACTCAGGATCGCCGGCGGTGAGGGCGACCAGCGCGGCGAGGTGGCCGCCGGCCGAGCCGCCGGAGACGACGATGAAGTCGGGATCGACGCCGAGCTCGTCGGCGTGGGCGCGGATCCACGCGAGCGCGCGCTTGACGTCGATGAGGTGGGCGGGGAAGGCGGCCGCGGGGCTGAGGCGATAGTCGATGTTGAAACCAACCCAGCCGTTGGCGGCGAGGTGGGTGAGCAGCGGGATCCCCTGGTACTCCTTGAAGCCGACGATCCAGGCGCCTCCGTGGATCTGGAGGATCGCCGGGCGGCGGCCGCCAGGCGCGCGCGGGCGGTAGATGTCGAGGGTGAGCGGGCGGCCTTCGGCCTCGCTGAAGACGACGCCGCGGCGCACCTCGACGTCGCGCCGCCAGAACATCAGCGGGGGGACGAGCAGGTGGCTGCGCGGGTAGGTGCGGCCGGCGGCGGCGAGGGGCGGCGCGGCGGCGAGGGCGGCCTCGATCGCGGCGACGCCTCGGCCGGCGACCCTGAAGATCTGGATCATGCCGACCCACGCGGCGATCAGGAGGACCTGGCCGATGAGACCGGTGAGGTGATCGAGCGCGCCGCCGAGGATGAGCAGGAGATCGAGCGCGAGCGTGAGCAGCAGGAGGTGCAGCGGCAGCTCGGTGGTCCACCACGCGGCGAAGAAGCTGGGCAACAGCCACAGCGGGCCGCGGCGGGGCCTCCAGGCGTTGACGACGAGGACGAGGGCGGCGACGCCGAGCGCGAGCAGGAGCCAGGCGGGCTGGGTGAAGGGTTCCACGAGGATGAGGGTGACGCGGGCGCTCAGCGCAGCCAAGCGCGGGTCGCGAGGACTTGGGGGTGATCGGCGCCGAGGATCTCCTCGAGGTCCTCGGCGGCGGCCTCCATCTCAGCGAGGCCGAAGAGGTCGCCGAGCTGGCGCATCGCCGTGCCCCAGTTGAAGCGCGCGGTGACGGTCTGGGGGTGGCGCGGGCCGAGGTGGCGCTGGCGGATGTCGAAGCTCTGGTGGTAGCGCTCGAGCGCCTGGGCGAAGCGACCGAGGCTGTAGTAGACCTGGCCGAGCGCGTTGTGGATGGTGGCGGCGGCGGGGGTCTCGGCGCTGCCGGCGGCGAGGTGACCCGCGAGGCTGCGCGTGAACACCTCCAGGGCGGCCTCGTGATCGCCGGCGCGATGGAGGGTGCGGCCGTAGTCGTGGAGGAGGAGGAGGAGGTCGGGGTCGCCGGGGCTGAGGTGCGGGTCGAGCTCGCCGAGGGCGCGGCGGAAGCGGGCGAGCGCGTCGGCCGGGCGGCCTTGGAGGTTGGCGATCTGGCCGAGGGTGAGCTGCGCGAGGCCGAGGAGGCGGGCGTCGCCGAGGCCAAAATTGGCGCTGGCGAGGACCCGCTCGATGTGCGGCAGCGCGGACTCAGGGTCGCCGACGGCGGCGTAGAGGCGGCCGAGCGCGAGGTGGGCGGCGAGGGCGCGCGGGCTCCAGGCGCCGAGGCGACGCTCCAAGACCGGGAGGGCGCGGCTCCAGGCGTCGACGGCCTCGGTGTAGCGCTCGAGCGGCTGGAGGGCGGTGGCGAGGGCGGCGAGGGTGAAGGCGGTGAAGGGGTGGCTCGGGCTGACGGCGCCGGCCATCAGGCGGAGGGCCTCCTCGAGCTGCTCGGCGGCCTCGCGGTGGCGTCCTTGGCGGGCGAGCAGCTCACCGAGGGCGCTGCGCACGCTGGCGATGTGCGGGTGCGCGGGCGGCATGCGCTCGAGCGCCTCGGAGTAATGGACGAGGGCGGCGTCGAGCCGGCCCTGCTGGGCGAGCTCTTGGCCGACGGCGTGGAGGAGGATGGCGGTGGCAGGCAGGCCCAAGCGCCCGTGGATCGTACGCGAATCGCGGCGTCGTTCACAACCACGGCGCGGTCGCAGTTGAAGACGCACGCAGAGCCTGCGCGTGCACGTCGGCGGCGTCTCGCGCGCTCGTAGGCGGTGTAGCGGCGTTTGTGGGCGGTTTTTTCGGTACAGTCGCGGGGATGGTCGCGCGTCGCTCGCCCCCCGTATGGTGCTGCGTGGTCCCGTTCGCGCTCGCGCTGGCGTGCAGCGGCGGGGAGGAGGAGACGACGGCGTTTAGCGCCTCGATCACGAGCGCGAGCCAGGGCGCGAGCGCGACGGAGAGCGCGGGATCGACCAGCGACAGCGAGAGCGAAGGAGCGACGACGAGCGGATCGACGAGCGGATCGAGCGGATCGAGCGGATCGAGCGGGTCGACGAGCGGGTCGACGAGCGGGTCGACGAGCGGGTCGACGAGCGGGTCGACGAGCGGGTCGACGAGCGGGTCGACGAGCGGCGATACGGGGGTGATGCCGCCGGATGATCCGTGCTTCGGCCAAGGCGACGGGCTGCACTGCGGCGCGGTGCTCGGGGGGATGGCAGATCACGGATCGCTGTACCAGTGCATGGGCGGCAAGACCTTCTCGGCGCAGCCCTGCGCGCTCGGCTGCGCCGACAGCTTGTGCAACAAGCCGGCGAGCGACCCGTGCAGCGGCGCGAACTCGGGCGACGGGGACTACTGCGGCAGCACGCTGCCAGGCGGCGACGGCGGGGCGCTGTACACCTGCGTCAACGGGGCGACGGCGGATAAAAAGAGCTGCGCGGACGGCTGCCAGGTGAACCCGCCAGGGGTCGCGGATAAGTGCAACTCGGCGGATCTGTGCGTGTTCGCGTCGTCCGGGGACGGCGCGTACTGTGGGGCCTCGCTGCAGCAGGGGAGCGCGGATGACGTGCTCTTCCAGTGCGCGGGCAAGATGACGGTGAGCCAGCAGACCTGCGCGAACGGCTGCCAGGTGATGCCGCCCGGCGAGCCCGACGTGTGTAAGGGCGGCGGAGGCGGCGGCGAGTGCTGCCTGAAGAAGCCGCCGGGGTCGCTGACGCAGGCGTACTCGGCCTGCGGGAACGGCGGCAGCCACTACGGGATCGACTACGGGACGGCGATCGGTACGCCGATCTACGCGGGCATGACCGGCACGGTCGTGGGGCTCGCGACGGGCTTTCCGAACTGCTACGACAAGGGCTGCGCGCCCGCGTGCTGGAACGCCTTCAACTACGTGAAGCTGAAGGCGGAGTGCGGCGATCCCAACGAGCCGGGCAGAGATTTCTACATCTACTACCTGCACATCGACAGCTTGGCGCCAGGGATCGCGATGGGCTCGAAGGTGAGCCAGGGGCAGCTCGTGGCGCTGAGCGGGAACTCCGGGTGCTCGTCCGGGCCGCATATCCACATCGAGACGGTGTCGGTGCCGGGCGGGCAGAACGCGTCGCTGAACACGTGTAACTCGCAGAGCCCGGCGGTCCACTACTGTCAGTGAGGGGGCGTAGGGCGGGGTCGCGCGGGCGGCGGCGCGACATTGGGTGACGCCGCCCGCGGTGTCGCGCGGGACGGCGAGCTATGCTGTCGAGAGCATGCGACGAATTCGAACGATCTTCGTGAGCGCGACGATGTGCTCGTGCTTCGTCGACGTCCCGGTCGAAGAGATGAGCGCGAGCGAGGGCGCCTCGTCGAGCGGATCGAGCGCGACGAGCGCGACGACGACGAGCTCCAGCGACCCGACGACGGCGACGAGCGCGTCGGCTACGGGCACGTCGGGCACGAGCACGTCGAGCACGAGCACGTCGAGCACGTCGAGCACGTCGAGCACGTCGAGCACGTCGAGCAGCTCCGGCGCTTCAGGTTCAGGTGACTCTTCAGACACGTCGGCGACGAGCGATCCGACCGCCTCGGCCTGCTCCGACTCGCTGTCGTTGGCGATGACCCCGGAGTGCGTGATCGGCTCGGAGATCGAGTCGGTGCTGTGGGGTCACGAGCGCTGCGCGGCCGCCTTTGGGGAGGACTGGCGGTGGTTGTCGCACCACGAGCAGAGCGGCTGGTCGGTCGATGGCGTGTGGATCGATGCGGTCGGCGAGGGCGAGCGCGGCTGGGCCCACATCAAGGATCAGGACGCGGAGTGCTTCTCGACGATGAACCAGTACGGCTTCACCTGGTACCGCGGCGTGGGCACGTGCGGCGCCGGGTGTTCGCCGGTCGATGGGCTCGAGGGGGATGAGTTCAAGCCCAACGCGGGGCAGTGCAACTCGTACACGGGTGACACTCCGTGTGACTTGTGCCGCCGGTTGATCTGCGTGAGCGGATGATCTAGCGGGCGTGCACGTGCTTGCCGTCGAAGCTGAACTCGTGGCCGAGGTGGGGGGCGAGGGCGACGCGGTGCTCGCTGAGATCCCAGGCGAGCGCGGCGAAGCCGGCGAGGATCCGGCTGCGCAGGCGGATCGAGTCCTCGTCCGGGTGGACGAGGCGGGCGAGCAGCGCGGGCATCGTCGCGGGGTCGGCGAGCTTGATCAACGCCTCGACGGCGCCGTAACGGACGCCCTCGTCGGGGTCGCCCAGGTACTGGGCGATGATCGCGGGGATCCGCGGATCGCTGAGCTCTTGCAGGCGCGTGAGCAGGTCGAGCTTGGTCGAGGGATCACGCTCGTAGACGGGCGGGTGCTTGGCCAGCACGGCCTCGAGGATCGCCCACTCCTGCGCGGGATCGGCGACGTCCTCGACGAGGCGCAGCACCCAGGCGATGCTCTCCTGGTGGAGGAGGAACTCGCGGGCGGCGGGTAGGACCTTCTCCGGGGGGAGGGCCGTGAGCTGGCGGAAGAGCCAGCCCTTCTCCTCCTCGTCCTCGATGCTCTTGCTGGCGGCGACGGTGAAGCGGCGCATCAGGCCGATCAGCGCGGGCACGCTCTCTTGGCCGAGCGCGAGCAGGCGCTCCATCGCGGCGTAGCGATCGCCGGACTGCGTGTACTTGTTCTCAATGGTGCGGATCAGCTTGTCGAGGCGCGACTTGTCGCGGCCCGCGCTGCTGAAGAGATCTCGGAGTGCCAAGGCGATCCTCGTGTTCAGGTGGTGGAGGCGTCGGTGGTTGAGTCGTCGGTGGTCGAACCATCAGTGGTCGAGTCGTCGGTGGTCGAACCATCAGTGGTCGATGCGTCCGTGGTGGAGGCGTCCGTGGTGGAGGCGTCGGTGGTCGACGGGTCGGTGGTCGACGGGTCGGTGGTCGACGGGTCGGTGGTCGACGGGTCGGTGGTCGACGGGGCGGTGGTCGACGGGTCGGTGGTCGACGGGTCGGTGGTCGACGGGTCGGTGGTCGACTCGTCGGTGGTGGCGATGGTGGTCGTGGGATCGCCAGTGCTCGTGCCGGCGCTGGCGCTGGCGCCGAGCTTGCACGCGCCCTGGTTGGCGGACGGGTCGCTGCCGTCGCGGTGGCAGCAGCCGTCGCTCTGACAGGTGTAGCCGCGCGGACAAGCGGGTGAGGCGATGGGATCGCAGCTAAATTGAACGTCGGCGGCGGGCGGGTTGAAGCAGGCGCCGAGGAGGGCGCCGAGCAGGGCGCCGGCGCTGAGGAGGGCGCGGCGGCCGATCAAAACGCGACCTCCAGGCCGCTGACGCCGAGGCGGGCGCGGGCTCTGGGCTGCTTCTTGGCCTCGCGGGCGCCGTGGACGGCGAAGAGGGCGAGCGCGGCGGCCAAGGCGACGCCGCCGCCGATCAAGAGGCCGCGGGCCAAATTTTGTTGGCGCTCGCCGGTGGCCAGCAGATCTTCGTATTCGGCCTGCTTGTCGGCGTAGAGGCTCTGACCGCCGCCTTGGAGGTCGATGCCGGTGGCGAGGCGGCGAGCCCGGTCCTCTTGGACCTCGGCGAGGCCGGCGAACACGCCGCCGGCGCTGGCGAGGGCGAATGCGCCGAAGAGGGACCACCAGGCGCCTCGTTGCAGCGGTTGGAGGCGCTGCGGGAGGTTGAGATCGGGGCCGGCGATGGTGGTGCCCTCGAGGTCGCTGCGGGCGCGCTTCGCCTCGGGATCAGCGGCGGAGATGACGTTGGCGCCCATGCCGGTGGGGGCCGCCTCGGTCTCGACGCTGACCTGCTCCGTCGCGGGCGCGGGCGCGGCTGCGGGCTCGGACGAGGCGGCGGGCGCGGGGGTCGGGGCCGGCTCGCCGCGCGCAGGCAAACTCGCTGTGATCAGCGTGCACAGGAGCAGGGGCGCGAGCGCGCGGGCAGGCGACCGCCACGGGGAGGTGCGACGAGGCATCGGCGCGGGGATTGTAGTCGTGGGCGCTCGCGCCGACTAGCCAGCGGCAGGTGGCCGACGGAGCGCACGCCAGGCGATCGCGCGGATGTGAGCTTGTCCACTGGGATCGCCGAGCGAGGGGTGGCCCCGGCGAGGGGGACGGTGTATCGCTCAGGCGCGTGTCGCTCGTCCGTCCCTCGACGCTGGCGCTGATGATGGGATCGCTGGTGGCGTGTCCGTCTGGCGGCGCGATCAGCCCCGGCGGCGCAGCGGCGAGCGGGCCGGTGGCGGAGTCCTATGAGCTGCCGAGCAATTTCAAGGGGGAGTGGCTGGGCGAGAGCGCGGGCAGGCTGGGGATCTTGACGATCGAGGCGCTGGGGGAGCGGCGCTACTATGGGCGCTTCGAGAGCGAGGACGGGGCGACGAAGTATGTCGCGAACATGCAGCAGGCCGCGGCGACGCGCCCCGGTGATGAGGTGCCGTCGGCGGCGAACTTGTTGACCTTCTCGTGGCGGGACGGGCGCGGGGGGCTCGGCGACGGGTGGCTGCTGATCAACCGCGAAGACTCCGCGCTCACCGGGGTGATCTATTTTGGCGAGCGCCAAACGAACAGCGCGGGGATGAGCTTCGTGCGGGTCGACGAGTGAGCGCGCGCAGCGGCTCAGCGAGCGACGTGGCCGCCGACGCGTCGGCGTAAGGAGCCGTCCTCGAAGGTGTGGAAGGCGTTCTTCGCGAGCCAAGCCGTGATGCCCTCGGCGTCGGGGTGGGCGCGGGAGACGACGTTGTAGAGGTAGTTGAAGCCGCGCGCGGCGGCCTCGGCCTCGAGGTGATCGAGCACGAAGGTGCCGACGCCTTGGCGACGGGCCGAGGGATCGACGGCGAGCAAGATCTCAGCGTCGCCCCAGGTGCTGTCCATCCAGCCGTAGGCGACGATCTCTCCGCCGCGATCGACGCGCCACCAGTCTCCAGGGAGGAGGTCGCCCTCGCGCAGGCGGGCGAAGCGATCGACGCCGAAGGTGCCCGGCGGGGCGGCGCGGATGATCCGCGCCTTGGACTCGTCCCACTGGGCTGCGCTCTCGTGGATCCACTCGAGTTGCATATGCAAGGCTCCTTGGCCGCGATCTTCCCCCCCGGCGCGGGGGCCGTCAACCTCCGAGGATCAACGGTCGGTCGGCGTGTAGGTCGGCCAGTGGAACCACGCGGTGTAGCGGTGGTCGCGGACCGTGGCGCCGATGTAGCCGCGCTGGACGGCCTCCTCCGGGCTGCGGAGGCCGCAGGCGGTGGCGATGATCTCGGCGCACTGGGCGAGGCCGATGCTGTGGCCGCCGCGGGTGACGCCGCCCTGATAGAGCTTGCCGAGATCGCCGCCCGTGGCCTCGCGCAGGGCGAGGTTGTGATCCGGGTTGAGGGGGTTCTCGACGACCCACCGGACCAGGTGATCGTTGATCGGCAGGGCGGCGATGCTGACGCGATCGTCGGCGGTGTAGTGGGCCGCGTTGTTGACGTGGTTGTAGAGGACGCGGTCGAGGGCGGCGGTCTCGAGGTCGTGATGCGCGACCATGCCGTCGAAGGCGACGTCGGCGCTGACCACGACTTGACGCTCCCCCGCGCGGTAGATCGACATGTCCCACTTGTCGACGAAGTCGAGGATCGTGTGGGTCTTGATCTCAGCGTCGATCTCGCGCAGCTGCGGGTCGAGATCGATGACCGCGTGGCGCATGATCCGGGCGTGATCGCGGGCGCGTAGGGCGGCGTGGCGGATCTCTCCGTCGCTGATCTCCTCGCCCCGCGCTTCGGCGGCGGCGAAGCCGATCAGGGCGAGTAGAGCGCCGCCGCGGACGTCGTGGAGGGCGCCGCGGACCTCGTGCGGCGGCGTGCCGAGCTCGTAGGTGGCGGCGCCGAGATCACGAAGGGTGAGGAGGAAGCGGCGATCACGCAGCTCGCGGAGGATGTGGCGGCGGAGGAGGTCGATGTGCAAGGGGGCGCCGATCCGCGAGGCGTCGCGGAGGTGCAGCCAGAGGCCGTGGGCGCGGCGCATGACCCGGTAGACGCGGGTGAGCAGCTCGATGTCGGCGTGGGCGAAGCGGCTCTGGGGGACCGAGAAGCCGGCGCCGTCGTAGCGGGTCGGACGGGCGTAGGTGAGGTCGCAGGGGGCGAGGGCGAGGCGCTCTTCGTGGTTCATCGGGGCTCCGAGGCTGGCACTTCTCCGGGCGGATAGTGCGGTGGACACAGGGGTTCGCGAAAGGAGGCGCGGGCGCTCTGCGGGTGCAGAACCTCACTACCACGCGCGCCGCCGCTCATGGAGTAGTATGCGCAGATGTGTGAGGCGCGAAGGGCGGCCGAAGAGGTCTGCGTCGGGGTGGTCGTGGCAGGGGCGCGATGAGCCGCTTCGTGACCGTGGAGACGGCGCTGCGCGATCGCGAGGGGGTGCTCGCGGGGCTGAAGGCGCTGGGGCTGGCGGTGGACAGCGACGCGGCCGCTGAGGCGGTGATGTTGCGTGGGTCGATCGAGTGCGCGGGCGAGCCGGTCGAGCTGCGGGTGGAGGCCGGCGCGCTCGGCAGCGTCGAGGACTTCGGGCTGCGGCGCGGCGAGGACGGCGGGTATGTGTTGGTCTGTAGCGAGCACGATCGGGCGCTGCTGGCGCGGGCGTTGCTGCCGCCGCTGCGGGTGGCGGTGGCGCGGGCGCGCGTCGACGCGGCCGCCCTTGCGGCGGGGTTGACGGTGGAGGCGCTCCAGGAGGTGGAGGGGCCGCTGCGGCTGATTGTGCGGCGAGGGGGCGGCTGAGGTGCGCGGCTAGGCGGCGGATCCGCGCCAGCGCTGGGCTGCGCGGGCACGGGCACGCGGCGTGGATGGCTCCTATATAAAGAGGCGGAGGGTTGGCCGATGACGGATATTCGTTCCCCGAGCTCTGATCTGCTGCGCGCGATCTCTCGTCGTGACTTCATCCAACGCGCGGCGACCGGGACGGTGATCACGGCGCTGGGCGGCGGTTATTACTTCTTGAACGACCGCCTCACGCGCGAGGCGCAGGCGCAGACGCGCGCGGATGGGCGGCCTCGGGTGCCGCCTGGTCAGCGGGTGATCGAGGCGCTGCGGCCGATGGGCGGCACGCCAGGCTCGCCGAACCCTTCGGAGTTCAGGCTGAGGATCTCCGGCGAGGTGGAGCGGCCGTTCGAGCTCGACTTCGCGGGGCTGCTGGCGCTGCCGCAGACGGACGTGGTCGCGGACGTGCACTGCGTGACCGCGTGGAGCTGCCTCGACGCGCGGTGGCGGGGGGTGCTGATCCGTGACCTGGCCGAAAAGGCAGGCGTGAAGAAGAGCGCGCGGCACGTCATCTTCGAGGCGGCGCACGGCTACACGGCGAACGTGCGGCTCGAGGAGGCGCTGGCGCCGGACGTGCTGGTGGCGCATCGCCTCGACGGGCGGGCGCTCGCGCGGCCGCACGGGGCGCCGGCGCGGGCGGTGGTGCCGTCGCTGTATTTTTGGAAGAGCCCGAAGTGGTTGACGGGGATCCGCTTCACGAGCCGCGATCAGCCGGGTTACTGGGAGGTGCGCGGCTACAACAACCACGCGGACCCGTGGCTCGAGGAGCGTTATGCCTGAGCCGACGCGGGCGTGGCGCTGGCGCCCGTGGCTGCGCGCGCTGCACCGCGACCTCGGCTACCTGGCGGTCGGCTTGACGTTCGTGTACGCGCTCTCGGGGCTGGCGGTGAACCACATCGCCGACTGGGACCCGAACTTTGACAACTACGAGCGCGAGCTGCGGGTGGCGACGCCGCTGCCTGCAGAGGACGCGGCGGCGGCGGCGTATGTCCTGAAGGAGCTGTCGTTAGAGGCAGGTTCGGCGCGCGACGTGTACCGCGTGGACGCGGCGGAGCTGCAGATCCAGCTCGAGGAGGCGACGCTGCACGTGCGCACGGACACCGGCGAGGTGCGCGAGGAGGGCCAGCGGCCGCGCTTGCTGCTGAGGATCGCGAACTGGTTGCACCTCAACCGCGGCAAGAAGGCGTGGACCTACGCGGCCGACGCGTACGCGGCCGGTCTGCTGGTGCTGGCGACGACGGGGATCTTCATGCTCCCAGGGCGCAAGGGGCTGCTGGGGCGGGGGGCGCTGCTGGTGGCGATCGGGGTGGCGCTGCCGGTGCTGTACGTGACGCTCTCCGGCGGGCCTTAGGGCTAGGCGCGGCGGGCGGCGCCGGTCGCCCAGGCGCGTAAGGCGGAGATCTCGCCGGCGCAGGCGCGGCTGAGCGGGATGGTGGCGGCGAGGGCTCGCTCGAAATCGGCGGCGGCGAGCGGGCGGGCCTCGGCGAAGGCGTCGAGGCGGGCTTCGATGAGGGCCGCAGCGAGCTCGGCGCCGCTGTAGCCGTCGGCGCGGGCGGCGTGATCGAGGAACGCTTGCGGTGGATCGGCGAGGGGCGGCAGCGCGCTCAGCTCGCGGGCGGGGGTGATCAGGAGGTGGATCTGGAGGATCGCGGCGCGGGCGGCGGCGTCGGGGAGGTCGACGAAGAAGACCTCGTCGAGGCGGCCGCGGCGGAGCAGCTCCGGGGGGAGGTGGTCGAGGCGGTTGGCCGTGGCGACGACGAAGACCGGGCGGCTGCGCTCTTGTAACCAGGTGAGGAAGCCGCCGACGACGCGGGCCGCGGCGCCTCCGTCGCTGCGGGCGGCGTCGGCGCCAGCGAGGCCTTTGTCGATCTCGTCGATCCACAGGACGAGGGGGGCGAGGCGCTCCGCGAGCTCGGTGACGCGGCGTAGGTTGTGCTCGCTCTCGCCGACGGTGCCGCCGAAGAGGCGGCCGGGATCGAGGCGGAGGAGGGGTAGACCGAGGGCAGCGGCGCAGACGCGGGCGGCGAGGCTCTTGCCGCAGCCTTGGACGCCGACGAGTAGGAGGCCGCGCGGGGTGGGGATCGCGGCGGCGCGCGCTTCGGGGCGGAGGGCGAGGGCGCGGCGGGCGAGCCAATGTTTGAGGTGGTGGAGGCCGCCCAGCAGCTCGGGAGCGACCGGATCGAGGCGCTCCAGGAGGCCGCTGTCGCCGAGCGCCTCGGGTTTTTGCGCGGCGATGGCGGCGATGAGGGCGCTAGGATCAGGGGTTCGATCGAGCAGAGCTTCGGCGGTGAGGCGCTCGAGCACACGTTCCGGCAGGCCGAGGGCGAGGCGGGCGAGCTCGGGGGCGGCGGCGGTGATCGCGGCGGTGGCGCCAGGGTGCTCTGGTTCGAGGCGGGGGCCGAGGGCGTGTAGGGCGTGGAGCAGCGCGTCTTGGTCGGGCAGGGGGAGGGAAAAATCGCGGAGCTCGGGCAGATCGGGGGGCGGGAGCGGGCTGAGGATGACCACCGCGGGGCCGCTGCGACGCTGGGCGATCTCGCGGAGGGCGCGCTGGGCGTGGAGGTCGTGGGCGTGCGGGGCGCCGTCGAGCAGCAGCCAGAGGGCGGGGGGGCGGGCGCGGCTGAGCTGGTGGAGGAGGTCGCCGAGGGGGTGGGGTTCGCCGTCGCGATCGACGCCCGAGGCGGCGCTCCAGGTGTGTACAGGCCAGCCGAGGGGCTCGATCAGGGCCTCGCAGAGGGCGATCGCGCGGTCTTCCTCGGTGGTGCGCAGCCAGAAGGCGCGCACGCCGGCCCGGAGGGCGCGCTGGATCCGTAGATCAAGGGGTAGAGACATGAGGTGAGGAGACGCGAGGGCGGGCGATGTCGCGCGCAGATCAGCGGTGATCGCGGATCGCGCGGGCCATCTCGCGCTTGCTCTCGCGCTCTTTGATGGTGGCGCGCTTGTCGTGGAGCTTCTTGCCGCGGCAGAGGGCGAGCTCGAGCTTGATGAGGCCGGTCTTGGCGTAGAGCGAGAGGGGGATGAGGGTGAGGCCCTGCTGCTGGACGGCGTCGTGGAGGCGCTCCAGCTCGCTGCGGTGGAGGAGGAGGCGGCGCTGGCGGATGGTCGGGTGATTGCGGGCGTGGGCGAGGGTGTATTCGGCGATGTGGGCTTGTAAGAGGTAGAGCTGGTCGCCGACGAACTGGCAAAAGGCCTCGGCGAGGCTGCATTTGCCGTCGCGGATCGACTTGACCTCGCTGCCGTAGAGCTCGATCCCGGCCTCAAAACGCTCGAGGACCTCGTACTCAAAGGTGGCGCGGCGGTTGGCGACGAAGACGTGACCGTCTTTGGTGTAGAGCGTCTTGGGCACCGGTCTGGGAGGCTACGGGAGGGCCCGAAGCAGGGCAAGTCCGCCGACCTCGGCGGCGCCAGCGCCGAGGAGGGCGTCGCGGGCGGCGCTGATCGTGGCGCCGGTGGTGGTGACGTCGTCGATGAGGAGGATCCGGCGGCCTTGGATCATCTTGAGAGCGGCGGCTAGGGGGCTGAAGGCGCCTTCGACGTTGCGCAGGCGGGCGCGGCGGTCGAGCTCGGTCTGGGGGAGGGTGCGGCGGTCTCGTCGCAGCAGGCGGAGGTGCAGGCGCGGCCGGGGCGCGCGTGGCCAGGCCTGGACGAGGTAGTGGGCGAGCAGGGCGGCTTGGTCGTAGCCGCGGCAGAAGGCGCGCCAGGGATGGAGCGGGGCGGTCGTGACGAGATCCCAGGGGGTCGGGCCGATACCGGCGGCGAGCAGGCGGCCCAGGGGGCCGGCGAGCGCCCGGTGGCCGCCGAATTTGAGGCGGGTGAGGGCCTGCGCGAGGGCGCCTTCGTAGGCGTAGAGGGCGTCGATGCCGTCGATGCGGCGCTCAGCGCGAGGTAGGGGTACGGCGCTAAGAGCGCAGTTTGAGCACAGGGGCAGCGCGAGCGGAGCAGGATCGCGCAGGAGGTATGAGCATGCGACGCAGGTGGGTGGGAGCAGGAGGTCGAGCACCGGAGCGGATCGGCCCGCGGTGAGCCCTTGTTGCAGGGCGATTTCGCTCGGATCGCGGGCGGCGTGAAGGGGCCAACGGTGGGGGCGCGCGGCGGTCGTTGGGGAGATCGTGTGGGAGATCGCGCCAGAGATCGCCCAGGAATGCGCGTGGATCGCCGAGCCAAAGCCTATTTGTGAGGCGATGGCAAGCGCTCTGTGTTCGCCCAAAAGGGCCGAATTCGCGCGAATTGGCGGCTTATCAGCGGAAACGCGGCGATCTGGCGGCGGGGGGCGTGAAAACGCGGTCACATGGCAATTTTCGTGGATCCACGGCCGATTGCCCGGCAAGAAAGAGAGAGGAGGTTTGATGATGCAAGGATGCGATCTCCAAGGAGTTACCGCGGGTCAGGTCTTGACCACAGGGGAGTTTCGAGTTTCTCCGAACGACTTGTCGGCGTATGTGGAGTCGAGCTTCATCCATGAGGTCGTCGGCTGCTGCGAGGAGCGGCTGACCAGTGGCGGCGCGGCGATGGAGCTCGATCCGGGGTGGGGACGGGTGGTCCCAGGCTCCGTGTTGATCGCGCGCGCGATCGCGGGGCTGTGCGGTGAGGGCCTGGCGGCGGCTGGCGTCGAGGTCTGCTCGGTGGGGCGCGCGCGGGCGATGGCGCCGGCGATCGTCGGCGAGCCGCTGCACGCGCTGGCGCGGGTCCGCTTCTCTAGCCGCCGCGCGGCGCTCCGGACGCTGACGCTCGAGGTGGGGGTGCGCCGATGCAGCGGCGGCGAGCTGCTCCGCTTTGAGTTGGCGCTCGAGGTGGCGATGAGCTCGCGGAGCGCCGCATGAGGTATGCTGCGGCGCATGGCGCCCGCGCTCCGCGTGATGCTCGCGTTGGCCGCGCTCTCCCTCGCCGGGTGCGCTGAGGAGGAAGAGGCGGAGTCGCTGCGCGCGCAGCTCCAGGGAGAGGACTTCCGCAACTCCTTTCGCCGCGCTCCTGGGCTGGCGCGGCCGCTGCACCGGGTGGACGGGCCGCACGGGTACTTCGCCGATATCTATGTCAATGGGCCGATCGCCGACGCGATCGACGCGGGGGTGCCGCTGAGCGCGTGGCCTGAGGGGTCGATCATCGTCGAGGAGGCGTGGGCGACCCGAGAGAGCGAGACGCCGGACTTCATGCTGGTCATGGAGCGTCGACGCGACGCGTGGTTCTGGGTGTCGTGGCAGGGGGATGGCTCGCTGCTGAGCGCTGGAGAGGGGCTGCGCGCCTGCGTGCGATGCCATGACGCTGGGGCCGATCAGGTGCGGTCTTTTGGCCTGCCGCCGCTCTAGAACCGGGGCTGTGCGAGGGCGCACAGTGTGCGATCGAGGCGGTGTAATGTTCTCTTTTGCAGGCTAGTCTTGTGGCGTGCATGACCCCCAAGAGCTGCTCCACCGCCTGACGGCGGTGATCGCAGGGGCTCCGGCGCCGCTGGACTCGGGCCTCGAGGGCGCGCTGGCCGCGGTCGCGGCGGCCCTGCAGGTGAAGGCGGTGGTGCTCTCCGAGCGTCACGGAGATGCGTTGGTCATCGTCGCTGCCGCCGGCGCGGTATGTGCGCGAGGTGAGGTGGTGCCGGCAGCTTGGGCCGAGCGGCTGGTCGGCGCGGCGGCCGTGGATGCGCCGTTCGGCGCGCAGCATCCGGCGCTGGGAGCGGCGCCGAGGCGGTATCTGGGGGTGGCGATCGCCGGCGAGCAGGGGCCGATCGCCGCGATTGAGGCGCTCGACCGCGAGGCGGCGCCGGCGCTAGACGCAGCGGCGGCGGACTTCGTCGCGGCCGTGGGCGCCTGGCTGGGGGGACATATGGTGAGCGCCCGTCGTCGGATCCGGGAGGTCGATGACGCGGTCGCGGCGACCGAGCACTTCTTCGAGTTGGCGCCCGATATGCTCTGTGTGGCCGGCTTCGATGGCTATTTTCATAATGTAAACACGGCATTTGAGCGGACGCTGGGCCATTCTCGCGAGGATCTGCTGTCGCGGCCGTTGCTCGAGTTTGTCCACCCGGATGACGTCGATGACGCGAGGTCGCAGTTCGAGGCGCTGGTGCTCGGCGGTCAGGTCGTGCACTTCGAGGACCGACTGCTCACCGCCGACGGCGGCGCTCGTTGGGTGCAGTGGAACGCGATCGCGGTGCCTGAGAGCGGCGTCATCTACGCCGCCGCCCGCGACCTCAGCGAGCGCCGGGAGTCGGTCGCCGTGCTCCAGCAGGCGCGCATCGCCGCCGAGGCGGCGGTCCGGGCGAAGAGTGAATTCCTCGCGCGGGTGAGCCATGAGATCAGGACGCCGATGAACGGGGTGATCGGCATGACCGGCCTGCTCTTGGATACCCGCCTCAGCGCCGCCCAGCGCGAGTACGCTGAGACCATCCGTAAGTCGGCGAGCGCGCTGTTGACGTTGATCAACGACATCTTGGACTTCTCAAAGATCGAGGCCGGGAAGCTGGCGATCGAGCCTGTGTCCTTCGATCTGGCGCTGACGTTGGATGAGGTCACCGATCTGCTGGCCCCGCGGGCGGCGGAGCGAGGGATCGAGCTGATCGTCCACCTCGCCCCGGCCGCGCCGCGACACTTGATCGGCGACGCCGGACGGATCAGGCAGGTGCTGCTGAACCTCGCCGACAACGCGATCAAATTTACGGACCACGGCCACGTCTTCGTCAACGTGTCCTGCGTCGAGCAGGAGGACGGGGCGGCGCGGCTGCGCTTCGCGGTGCACGACACGGGGATCGGGGTGTCCGCGGCGGTGCAAGAGCAGCTCTTTGAGCCGTTCTTTCAGGCAGATACCGGGTCGACGCGGCGGCACGGCGGGACCGGGCTGGGGCTGGCGATCTGTCGGCAGCTCGTGCACTTGATGGGCGGGGTGATCAGCGTCGAGAGCAGCCAAGGGCGCGGCTCGACCTTCACCTTCACGCTGCCGCTGGCGATCGACGGGGCGCGCGCGGGCGAGGTGCGGCGGGTGAGCGACGCTCCGGGGCCGCGCGTGCTGGTGGTCGATGATCACCGGCTGAACCGGTGGATGCTGCGCGAGCAGCTCGAGGCCCTCGGGGCCGCTCCGACGGTCTGCCGGGGCGGTGAGGAGGCGCTGCGGCTGCTGCGCGAGGCGGCGGCGAGCGGCGATGAATTCAAGATGGCGCTCCTCGACCAGGTGATGCCTGGGATCGACGGCGTCGAGCTGGCTCGGGTGATCCGGGACGATCCAGCGATCGCGAGGGTGACGCTGGTGTTGATGATCGCGCTCGGGCAGCGGCCGAGCCGACTCGCGCCAGAATCGCGGGGTCGTTGATGAAGCCGGCGCGGTTGGCGGGGATCCGCGACGCGCTCGCGATCCTCCAGAGCGAGCGCGCGGCCGAGAGCCTCGCCGCGGAGGGGGAGGTCGGATCGTTGCACCGTCGCTTCCACGGGCGGGTGCTGGTGGTCGAGGACAACGCGATCAACCAGCGGGTCGCGAGCTTGATGCTCGAGCGCGCGGGCTGCCGGGTGGACGTGGCGGCCGACGGGCGCGAGGCGCTGGAGATGATCGCGCAGATCCCCTACGACCTGGTCTTTATGGACTGCCAGATGCCCGAGATGGACGGCTTCGAGGCGACGCGCGCGCTGCGAAGGACCGAGGGCGCGCGCCGCCTGCCGATCGCGGCGATGACCGCTCACGCGCTCCCCGATGACCGCGCGCGCTGCCTGGCCGCGGGCATGGACGAGTACCTGAGCAAGCCGGTGCAGCTCAGCGAGCTGCTGCGGGTGCTCGGGCGCTTCTTGCCGGAGGGCGCGGCGGGCGGCAGCGACGGGGCGAATGAGGGCGAGTTCGGCGAGGAGGCGCCGCCCTCAGCGCTCGACGAGGCGACGATGGCGCAGCTGCGGGTGCTGGTGGACGAGGACGACGGCGGTCTGGTGAACGCCCTGCTCGCGCCGTTCGTGACGAGCGCGAGGCAAGCGCTGGCGAGCATGCGCTCGTCGCTGGCGAGCGGCGATCTGGACGGCCTCGCGAGGGCGGCGCACAAGCTCAAGGGATCGAGCGGGACGCTGGGGGCGCGCGGGATCGAGGCGATCTGCGCGGAGCTGATGGACAGGCATGGATTGGGCGGCGCGGCGCAGCTGCGGGCTCGGCTGAGCGCGCTGGCGCGAGAGATCGAGCGGGTGGACGCGGCGGTGCAGGGGATGGTGGCGCCGCGGGATCGGCGGCCTTGAGCTCGCCGATGTCGACGAGCGACATGGGCCGAGAATACACTCGGCGCCGCTTGCCCGGGGTCCATGTCCACCGCCAACCTGTGCGCTTTGGTGACTGCGATCCGGCGGGGATCGTCTACTACCCGCGGCTGCTGCACTTCTTCCACGAGGCGATGGAGACGTGGTTCCTGGAGGCGCTCGGCTATCCGTATCATGAGATGATCGTCGGTCGGTCGATCGGCTTCCCTTGTGTTCACTGCCACGCGGACTTCTCGCGGCCGAACGCGCTGGGGGACGTGCTCGCGGTGGAGCTGCGGGTGGCGGAGATGGGGCGCTCGTCGCTCCGCTTCGACTACCAGGTGTTCCCTTGGGGGATCGGGGGGGATCAGGCGGCGCGGGCGGGGTCGCTGCGGCTGTCCGGAGGGACAGTCTGTGTGGTGATGGATCTGGATCCGCAGAGCGCGAGCTTCCGCCGAGCCGTCGCGATCCCCCCGGGGCTGCGGGCGGCGATCGCGGGGTTTATGGGGGCGCCATCGCCGGGCGAGGGCTAGGGCTGGGGGTGCGTGTGGGCCTGGCGGCGCGCCGCGGGCTCGGTCGCTTGACCCCGGAGCCGTTCGTGATCGCGGCGCTGCTGACCGCGCTGGTGGCGGCGGCGAGCTTCGTGTGGGTGGTCCGCGCGGGCGCGAGCGGGCCGGCGCTGCTCGAGCTGCTAGAGCGCTGGCGCGGCGGCCAAGGGCTGTGGGGGCTGCTGAGCTTCGCGATGCAGGCGAGCTTGATGCTGGTGCTGGGATCCGCGCTGGCCGCGACGCCGCCGCTGCGGCGGCTGCTGGGGTGGTTGGTGGGGCTGCCGCGGGGGGCTCGCGCGCTGGTGGCGATGACGGCGTGCGTGTCGATCGTGGCGGCGCTGCTGAACTGGAGCTTAGGGCTGGTGTGCGGGGCGTTGTTCGCGCGAGGCGCCGGCGAGGAGGCGGCGCGCCGCGGGTGGCGCCTGGACTACCCGCTGCTGTGCGCGGCGGGGTACGCGGGCATGATGACGTGGCACGGCGGGCTGAGCGGGACGGCGCCGTTGAAGGCGACGAACCCGAGGGACACGGTGGAGGTGCTCGGGGCGGCGCTGGCGGCGCAGGTCGGGACGATCCCGCTGAGCGAGAGCCTGTTTAGCTGGCTGAACCTGGCGGTGAGCGGCGGGCTGTTGCTCTTGGGGCCGCTTGTCTTCGCGGCGATGACGCCGCGCGAGGGGGAGGATCCGGGGGCGAGGTCGATCCCGGTAGGGAAGGCCGATGAGGCAGGTCTGATGGGACATGTCCCAGCGGCGGGGTCGGAAGATCCGGCGCTGGGGCGGCTGGAGCGCTCGCGGGTGATCACGTGGCTGCTGGCGGCGCCGATGATCGCGGCGCTGGCGCTGTTCGGGTCGGCGCAGGGGTGGGCGGCGCTGGATCTGAACACGGTGAACTTGGGGCTGTGGGCGGCGGCGCTGCTGCTGCACGGGCGGCCCGATCGGTTCGTGGCGGCCTGCGAGGCGGGGATCCGCGGCTGCGCGGGGATCATGCTGCTGTTCCCGCTGTACGCGGGCATGATGGGGCTGCTGGCGGCGTCGGGGCTGTCGGCGGCGCTGGCGGGGCTGTTCGCGGACGTGCCGGGGCGGCTGTTCACGGCGGCGACCTTCGCCTCGGCGGGGCTGCTGAACCTGTTCGTCCCGTCAGGCGGCGGGCAGTGGGCGCTGCAAGGGCCGATCGTGATCGAGGCGGCGCTGGCGCGTGGGGTCGATCCGGGGGCGGCGATGATGGCGGTGGCCTACGGCGACCAGTGGACGAACATGCTGCAGCCGTTCTGGGCGGCGCCGCTGCTGGCGATCACGGGGGCGCGGGCGCGGGAGATCGCCGGCTATTGCGCGGTGTGGATGGCGCTCGGGGGGCTTTGGATCGTCGGTGTCTTGCTGGCCTGGGGGACAGGTTCTCCGGGAGCGGGATCTGGTTGAGCGACGGTGGTGAGGTCTTCGCGGCGCATTCTTTGCACCTCCGCGCGGGGTGGTTTGGTGCACTCTGCCGGGCGTCAGGAGACCTCAATTGATGCACCGCAAGCTCCGCACCGTCGCCGTCGCCCTCTCTCTGCCCTTGTTCGCCCTGAGCTGCCAGAAACCGGCGCCTGCGACGGAGACGCCGGTGACCGCGCCGCCGCAAGCGGAGCCGGCGCCGCCGCCGCAGGAGGAGCCAGAGCCAGCGGAAGCGGTCGAGCTGGTCGACGCGTGGTTCAACGATATGGACGCCGACGGGGTGCCGGACTTCGTGGAGCTCGAGCTGAACACGGATCCGAAGATCGACGAGTGCATCACCGCGGCGTGCGGCGCGGACGCGGTGTCGGGGCGCTTGGCGTCGCGGATCAACACGCTGGTGATCCTCGACGCCTCGGGATCGATGGCCGGCAAGCTCGGCAAGGGCACCAAGCTGGACGCGGCGAAGCGGGCGATCCGCCGCTACGTCGAGGTGATGCCGAAGAGCGAGGTGATGAACCTCGGCATGATGGTGTACGGGCACGTCGGCGATAACACGCTGAAGGGCCAGCCAGAGAGCTGCAACACGGTGCAGATGGCCCTGCCGTTGGCGGCGATCGACGTGAAGGCGGTCGACGCGGCGATGAAGCCGCTGAAGCCGACGGGCTGGTCGCCGATCGCGAAGGCGCTGGAGGCGAGCGATCAGTTCTTGCCGGAGCAGGTGGGGCAGGTGAACCACGTGATCCTGGTGGCCGACGGGATCGAGGCCTGTGAGGGCGATCCGACGACGGTGGCCCGCCAGCTCCGCCAGACGGGCAAGATCACGCGGATGGACGTGGTCGGCTTCGGGATCGACGCGAAGCAGGACAGCGCGGCGCTGCTGGCGATCGCGGAGGCGGCGGGCGGACGTTATGTCGAGGCGAATTCGGTTGCGGAGTTCGACCAGGCGTTCAACCTGCTGTCGATGGGGATCTGGTCGGACTACGACGCGTGGCTGTGCGCGGTCGGCTCGGCGCCGCTGCTCGAGTGTTATAGCCGGCGCGCAGAGGAGGCGATCGCGCGCACCGAGCAGCAGGTCGCGTGGATGTCGAAGAACGCGAAGGACGAGGAGGCGTCGGCGTCGCTGCAGAAGGTGAAGACGCGGATCGAGGCGATGCGCGACGGCCGGCAGCGGGTGGTGACGACCTATAAGGTGAACCTCGACAAGCTGCGCTCCGACGCGGAGATGCAGCGCAAGAAGGCGAAGCTGGCGAAGTGAGCCGGCCGCCTCGCGCGAGCTCGCTCAGGCGGCGCGCCGTCGGCGGCGAGCCGCGGCGGCGATGGGGATGAGGAGCAGGGCGGCGCCCCAGGGGTCGGCGTCGCCGGCGTGGGCCCGGCAGAAGCCGCCTGAGACGTCGCCGCTGATGTCGCCGTCGATGTCGAAGCCGACCTCGATCGGCTGGAGGCCGCGGGCGATCAGGGCGTTGACGCAGGCGCTGAGCTGAGCGCCTGAGAGGATGTATTCGCCGTCGCAGAAGAGCGCGCCGCTGCCCTCGCAGGAGGCGGAGCAGTCGGCCTTGAACTCGTACTCGCAGTCCTCAAACTGCTCCTCTTGGCAGGTCTGCTGGCAGGTCATGTTGGCCTGCGCGCCGCACGAGCCGCCGCAGCACTCGACGCAGTGGGAGTAGCAGTCGCCGTCGATGGCGGCGGTGCACTGGATGTCGCACTCGCCGTCGCAGGTGGCCTCGCAGGAGGCCTTGCAGGTGGCGGCGTCAGCGGCTCCGTCGCAGCTCGCCTCGCAGGCGCCGTTGCACTCGGCGAAGCAGTTGTGGGTGCAGATGACGTTGATGCCGTTCATGCAGTCGGCGGAGCACTGCTCGGTGCACTCGTCGGTGCAGGTGGGCTCAGCGTCGAGGGTGCAGGTGCTGCGACAGACGGTGTGGAGCTTGGTCGCGCAGGCCTTTTTGTAGACGCCGAGCTTGTCGCAGCCGGCGGAGCACTCGAGGTCGCCGCGGATCTCACACGAACCGGCGCTCTCGAGGCGCACGCCGTTGCACTCCGGTAGGCCGGCGGCGGCGGTATCAGGGAGGAGGACGGCGCCAGCGACGAACAGGCCGCTAGCGAGGGTGAGGCAGCGAAGGTCGAATAAAGCCATAGGATCGAGGGTAGCCGACCGGGGACCAACGCACCGGTGTGTCGGTGCGGAGGTCGGCGTCTTTCGCCCCAGGACGCGGCCTTAGAGCTGGATCGAGGGGAGAGGATCGGCGACGGCGAAGTGGAAGCCGGTCTTGGCGCGGACCTCCTCGACGGTGACGTCAGGGGCGATCTCGAGGAGGAGCGGGCCCTCGGGCGTGAACTTAAAGTAGCCGAGCTCGGTGATCACCTCGTGGACGACGCGCTTGCCGGTGAGCGGCAAGGCGCAGCGCTCCAAGAGCTTGGGGGCGCCGTCCTTGCTGGTGTGCTCCATGGTGACGATGACGCGCTTGGCGCCCGCGACGAGGTCCATGGCGCCGCCCATGCCCTTGACCTTCTTGCCGGGGATCATCCAGTTGGCGAGGTCGCCGCTCTGAGAGACCTCCATGGCGCCGAGGATCGCGAGGTCGATGTGGCCGCCGCGGATCATCGCGAAGCTCTCGTGCGAGCCGAAGAAGGAGGCGCCAGGGAGGGCGGTGACCGTCTGCTTGCCGGCGTTGATGAGATCAGGATCGACCTGGTCCTCGGTGGGGAAGGGCCCCATGCCGAGCATGCCGTTCTCGCTGTGTAAGACGACCTCGACGCCCGGGGGCACGTGGTTGGCGACGAGCGTGGGCATGCCGATGCCGAGGTTGACGTAATAACCATCGCGCAGCTCGCGGGCGACGCGCTTGACGATCTGGTCTCTGGTGAGGGGCATGATCTTGCTCCGGTGGCCTCAGGTGGCGGCGCTGCGGACGGTGCGAAACTCGATCGGCTTGGTGTAGGCGGGGCCTTGGAGGATCCGCTGGACGTAGATCCCGGGGGTGTGGATCTGGTCGGGGTCGAGGGCGCCCGCGGGCACGAGCTCTTCGACCTCGGCGATGGTGACGCGCCCGGCGGTGGCCATGGCTTGGTTAAAATTGTTGGCGGTGCGGCGGTAGATGAGGTTGCCGTGGGTGTCGCCGCGCCAGGCCTTGACGAGCGCGAAGTCGGCGCGTAAGGCCCGCTCGAGGACGAGCCAGCGGCCGTCGATCTCGCGCACCTCTTTGCCCTCGGCGACGGGGGTGCCGTAGCCGGTGGGTGTGTAAAAAGCAGGGATGCCGGCGCCTCCGGCGCGGATCCGCTCGGCGAGGGTGCCCTGGGGGACGAGGGTGACCTTGAGCTGTCCTGAGAGATAGAGGCGCTCGAAGGCCTTGTTCTCGCCGACGTACGAGGAGGTCATCGAGCGGACCTGGCCGGCGTCGAGGAGCACGCCGAGGCCGACGCCGTCGACGCCGCAATTGTTGGAGATGATGTCGAGCTCGCGCACGCCGCGGCGGTGGAGGGCGGTGATCAGCGCCTCCGGGTTGCCGCAGAGGCCGAAGCCGCCGACCATGATCGTCGATCCGTCGCCGATGTCGTGGATCGCCTCGTCCGCGCTCGCGTAGCTCTTGTCCATCGCGGCGGGATCATTTCATGAAGGCGGGCGGGGTTACAAGGGCCGGGGGTGGGCGGCGGCGGCGCGGAGGGCGGTGATCGCGGCGGCGTAGTCGGGGCCGTGCTCGCGGGTGCGGAGCACGCCGCTGCCGCTGACGATGATCTCGGCGCCGTCGTGGGCGACCTCGTGGATGTTGGCGCTGTGGATCCCGCCGTCGAGCTCGATGCGGCAGTCGAGGCCGCGCTCGTCGATGAGGGCGCGCAGGGCCCGGATCTTGGGCCGCACCGCGGGGATGAAGCGCTGGCCGCCGAAGCCGGGGTTGACGCTCATCAAGAGGACGAGGTCGCAGAGCTCCAACACGTGGGCGATCGCCTCGATCGGGGTGTGTGGGTTGAGCACGGCGCCGGCGAGCACGCGGCCGCCCGCGTGGTGGGGCAGGCCGCGGATCTGCTCGAGGTTGCGATGGAGGTGGCGGCAGGCCTCGGCGTGCACGGTGATCACGTCGGCGCCGGCGCGCGCGAAGTCGGCGACGTAGCGCTCGGGCTCCTCGATCATGAGGTGACAGTCGAGGGGGCGGGCGGTGAGCGGGCGCAGCGCCTCGACGACGAGGGGGCCGATGGTGATGTTGGGGACGAAGCGGCCGTCCATGACGTCGACGTGGATCCAGTCGGCGCCGGCGTGGTCGAGGGCGGTGACCTCGGCGCCGAGGCGGGCGAAGTCAGCGCTGAGGATCGAGGGGGCGATGAGCAGGGGGCGAGCGTTCATGCGCGAGCGGCTACATAGCATGAGGGCCGAGGGGCGAGGTCGCGCGGGTGGCGCCGCGGACTGGTAGGTGACGCGCAGGTAGAGGTGGCGATATGCTGCGGCCTCGTCTTGCCGGACGCTCAACTGACCAGCCGCGTCGCCGCGATCAAGGAGCTGCTCGAGGCGTTTCGCTTCGAGCGCGGGATCTATATGGCGATCACGCTGATGTCGCTGTTTATCCTGCTCGGCTCGGCGATGTCGTTGATGTTCCGCGATCGCAGCGGCATGTTCGAGGGGATCGGGCTGTTCAGCGCGTCGGGGGCGATCACGTATACGACGGGCCGGCTGCTGCGGATGTGGAGCGACGCGATCCGGATCTTGGGGGTGATCCCCGAGGAGAGCGGATCGGGCGAGTCGAAGTCCAAAGAGAAGGAGAAGGGCGGGTGAGCGAGCAAGGGCTCGACCTCGCGGCGCTGCGGCGATCGTCGACGCGCGCGGGCTTGGTGTCGCTGGTCGGGGCGCTGCTGGTGTTCGGCGGGTTGGGGCTCGGCGCGTATCGGGTGGCGACGCTGCAGGAGGAGATCGCGGGGCTGGCGACGGTGCGCGAGGCGAAGGCGGTGGAGGTGGAGGCGCTGAGCAGCGCCGAGGACGCGCTGCGCCGCGAGAATGAGGCGCTGGCGGCGGCCAAGGGGTCGCTGTTGGCGATCAAGGAGGCGCTCGAGGAGGAGCGCCTGAAGTTGAACACCGAGGTCGAGGGGCTGCGGGCGGAGCGCGACCGGCTGCGTGAGGGCATGATGTCGATGAGCGCGCTGGTCGGCGGCGAGGCGGCGCCCGCGGCTCCGGCGTCGATCGGGCTCGGTAGCGGTAAGTCGGTGACGAAGTGGAGCGGCGGGCTGGTGCAGGTGCGGCGCGAGCTGGAGGTCGCGATGCCGCTGTCAGTGCGGATCCAGCCGCGGGCGTCGGTGACGCCGCTCGACGGCGGACGCTCGACCTTCGCGCTGTGGCTCGAGATGCCAGAGGATCTGGCGGGCGAGATCGAGCGCGTGAATTATCTCTTCAATCACCCGAGCTTCCGCGACCAGAACCGGACGATCAGCGAGCGCGAGGGCGGCTTCCTGGTGAGCTATGTCGGTTGGGGCTGCCTGGATTCGGTGGTGCTGACGATCCAGCGCAAGAGCGGCGAGCGCGACAAGTGGGTGGTGAACCCGTGCCAACTGCTCGAGAAGGAGGGCACACAGAGCGAGCTGGAGCCCAATCGCGGGGTCGAGAGGGCGACGGGGCTTGAACCAAGGGCGCCGACGCTGCCGGGATCGGGGCAGGGTGAGGCGCCGCCAGAGCTGGGGCAGAGGCCGTCGGTTGGGCCGCTGGAGCGGCCACTGGAGCGGCCGCCGGAGCGGCCACTGGAGCGGCCGCCGGTGAAGCTGCCGGTGCCCTCGAAGCAGCGTGTGCCGCCCGGCTAGCGGCGATCCGGCGCAGCCGCTCGCCGACGCTCGCGGCAGCTACTGGTACCATGTTCAGGTCGCGTGGTGAAATTTTGGTAGCTCAACGCGCGCTTTGATCGTGTATGAGTCAAGTGCAGGTGCGCTGTGAGTGACCACGTGACGACGACCGATGATGCGCCTGGGCCGGTGATGCGGGGGCGGCTGCGCTTGACGCGGATGCCCGCGTTGTTGCTGGAGCTGCACGACTCGGCGGCCACCGGCAGCCTGCGGGTGCGCCGCGGTGACGTGGAGAAGTGGGTGTGGTTCCGCGACGGGCAGCCGGTGTTCGCGCGATCAAACTCGAGCGATGACCGCCTCACCGATCGGCTGCTGCAGCGCGGGCTGCTCAGCAGGGCGCAGTACGAGGCGGCGCAGGAGCTGATCGCCAACAAGGGGGCTCGGCGCAGCGGTGAGGTGCTGGTGGGGGCGGGGCTGATCCGCCAAGGGGCGCTGGACGAGGCGCTCCGCGAGCACTTGTTGCATATGTTCGACGCGATGTTCTTGTGGGAGGACGGCGAGTGGGAGTTCGACCCGCGCGGGCGCTGCGAGGAGACGGTGGTGCTCGACACGCCCGCGGCGGCGCTGGTGATGGCGGCGGCGCGTAACCGGATCCACATGAACGAGCTGTGGGCGGCGGTCGGGTCGGCCGCGGGGCGGCCGATGGTCACGGCGATCTCGCCGGGCGACTTGGTGCACTCGCTGCTGCTGACGCCGACGGAGGCGCTGTGGATCGGCAGGCTCGACGGATCGCAGACGCTCGGCGAGCTGCTCGCCGACTTCGACACCGACGAGCGCGAGCTGCTCTCGACGGTGTACTCGCTCAAGCTGGTCGGCGCGCTGAAGATGGTGTGAGCGGCGCGGCCGCCTGTGCTAGCGTGAGCCGCTCGGATGCGCCGCTTTCGCGCGTGGCTCGCTAGCCTGCTGTCGCTGCACGGCTCTCCGCGGCGGATCGCGGGCGGCTTCGCGCTCGGGGTGGGGCTGTCGTTGGTGCCGATCCCGTTCGCGGGGATGCTGGTGGCGCTGGCGCTGGCGCCGCTGCTGCGGTTGAACGTGGCGTCGACGTACCTCGGGACGGCGGTGGTCAATCCGTTCACCGGCGCCGGCTTCTACTTCGCGGAGCTGTGGCTGGGGATGCGGCTCTGGGGGCTGGAGGGGCCGTCGTGGGCGGAATTGCGGGGCCTCGATGGCGCGGGCTGGTGGGGGCTGTTTCGCGAGCTGGTGGGGCCGTTCTTGCTCGGCGTGGCGGTGTTGGTGCCGACGTTAACGGCGCTCAGTTACGGGGCCGTGGTCGCGCTGGTGCGTCGATGGCGAGCTTCACAGGAGCGAGCGGAGGGCCGTAGGGCTGGTCTAGAGCGCGTCGATGGTCCAGGATCGGAGGATGTCGACCCTCAGCGCTGATGATCGCGCGTCGCTCCTCGAGTTCTTGGCGGCCGAGATGGGCGGACAGATCGAGCCCGACTTGATGGTGCCCGCCGAGTGCTCGCTCTCCCGCGGGGTGCTGGTCCTCGCCGGTGAGCAGTGCATGTTCGCTTCGCAGCGCTTCGGTCGCTGGGAGCTCCAGGAGCGCTTCCCGCTGAGCGCGGCGTCACAGGTCGAGGCGGGGCCGGCGTTCAGCGGGGGCGGGTATCAGCTCAGGCTGCTGGTCGGCGGCAAGATGCTGCGCTTCGGGGAGCTCGATGAGGGCATGGCGCGGGCGGTGGTGCGGGCGATGGGGGCGAGCACCGGCGCGTCGATGAAGGCGGCGGGGCCGAGCTTGGCGCCGCGGCGGCCAGCGGCGAGCCTGGCGTCGACGCATATGCCGACGAGCCCGCACTTCGCGGGGCTAGCTGCGGGCGGCGCTTCGGTCGTGCGCGAGCACGGGGCGATCGGGGTGGGTTTTGTCGACACCTCGCGGGCGGCCTCGTGGGCGGCGGATCACCCGGTCCACGATGAAGACGCGGCGCATGAGGGCGACGATGAGGACGACGATGAGGACAGTGACGAGCACGAGGAGCTCGACGACGCGGAGCTGCGCGCGTTGATGTCGAAGGCTGAGGGCCGGCAGCTCGAAGCGGCGATGAAGGAGGCGGCGGGGAGGGCGACGGGGAAGGCGACGGCGACGAAGCAGGCGCCGAAGGGGTCGATCGGTTCGGTGTTGGTGAGGACCGTGGCGGCGGGCATGTTGGCGACGCTGATCTCGGTGGCTTGGCGCGAGTTCTATGTGCCGCCCTTCGACGGGGGGGACTATCCGCCGCCGTTCTATGCGATCGCGTATTGGCTGGCGGTGGCGTGGGGCGGGGCGCTGGTCTGCGGCTCGCCGGGGCGGATCTTCTCGGTGAGCTTCTGGGCGATCTTCGCGGGGGTCGCCTCTTGGATCGTCGGCGCCGAGGCCAATCAGTACGAGCTGGCGGCGCTGATCAGCGCCACCTTGCTGGGCTTCGGGTATATGCGGGCGCGCTCAGCCGAGGCGGGGCTGTTCAGGGCGTTCGCGGTGGGGCTGGTGCTCTCCGTCGTCAATCAGTGGCAGCTAGGCGCGCGCGGTGAGCTCGCGCCGGGCCTCTCTATGATGGTCTTCTGGCTGCTTCACTTCCTGTGGGAGCGCGCAGACTCGGGCAAGGTGGCCAAGCCCGCGTAGGCGCTCAGGCGCCGGCTCGGCGCGCCCGGCTGACGCTGAGCAGGATGCCGACGGCGATGAGCATGGTGAGGGCGTTCGACCCGCCGAGGCTGAAGAACGGGAGGGTGACGCCGGTGACCGGCAAGAGCTGGAGCACCATGCCGACGTTGATGACGATGTGCCACAAGAAGAGCGCGGCGACGCCGACGCAGAGGTGCGCGGCGAAGCGATCGCGCGCCTGTGAGGCGAGGTTGAGGCTCCAGAGGATGAGGCAGAGGAACATGGTCAAGACCATGGCCGCGCCGAAAAAGCCCCACTCCTCGGCGAAGACGGCGAAGGGGAAGTCGGTGTCGCGGTAGGGGAGGAAGTGGAGCGCGTTCTGAGTGCCCTGGTGGACGCCGCGGCCGAGGAAGCCGCCGTCGCCGACGGCGATCATCGCTTGGATGGTCTGGTAGCCCTCGTTGTCGGCGTAGGCCTCAGGGTTGAGCCAGACGTCGATCCGCGAGCGCTGGTAGTTGCGCATAAAAAAGCCCCAGCCGAGCGCGAAGAGGGTGAGGCCGGCGAGGGCGATGCCGACCATCTCGCGCAGGCTCAGCTCGGCCAGCGCGAGCAAGGTGGTGGCGACGAGGATGCAGAGGATGCTGGTACTTAGGTCAGGTTGAACGATGATGAAGGCGACCGGCGCGAGCACCAGCGCGGCGGGGATGAGGAGGCGGCGGAGGCGGCGTGGCCCCGGCGCGGCGCCGTGATCGTGGAGGTAGCGGGCGAGCGCGAGCGTGAGGATGACCTTCATCAGCTCCGAGGGCTGGAACTGAAAGTCGCCGATGCCGAGCCAACGACGGGCGTCGTTGCGCATGACGCCGACCAGCGGGACGAGCGCGAGCAGGCCGAGGCCGAAGGCGTAGGCGGGGTAGGCGAGGCGGTAGAGGACGCGGTAGTCGAGCGCGGCGACCAGCGCGGCGGCGGCGGCGCCGAGGCCGATCCAGCGGATCTGGGTCTGCACCTTGCCCGCCCAGGCGCTGCCGCTGGCGCTGTTGAGGTTGATGATCGCGAGCGCGAGGATCGCGAGCGTGAGGGCGACGATCACCCAGTCGATGGCGCGGGCGAGGCGGCCGAGGAGGGTGCGCGGCGGTCCAAGCTGGCTCATGGGACAGCTCCAGGGCGCTGGCCGAGGCGCTGGCCGCGCGGCAAGGCTGAGTCGTCGCCGCGCTGGCCTGGGAGCGCAGGCGCGACGCCTGGCGGCCGCAAGGGCGCCGATCCCGGATCCGCGCTGCGGCTGAGGTAGTGCTCGATCACGCGCATGGCGATCGGCGCGGCGGCGTCCGCTCCGACCCCGCCGTGCTCGACGAAGGCGACGACGGCGATCTTGGGGTCCTCCGCGGGGGCGTAGGCGGCGAACCACGCGTGGTCTTGGGTGGTGTCCCAGCCGATCCCCTGCGCGGCCTTGAGGCGGCGACGATCGTCCGCGCCGACCTGGGCGGTGCCGGTCTTGCCCGCGACGGTGATGTTGGGGAGGCGCTGGCTGTAGGCGGTGCCCGCTGGATCGTTGACGACGCCGATCAGGGCGGCGTGCACGCGGTTGCGATCCGAGGCGACGATGCGATCGAGGTCGCTGCGCGGCTGCGGGGCGCTGGCGAAGACGAGGCGGCGATCGTGGGTCTGGATCCGATCGATGAGGTAGGGGGTCATGACTTGACCGCCGCTGGCGATCGCGGCGTAGAGCACGGCGACCTGCAGGACGGTCGCGTTGACGTTGCCCTGGCCGATCGCGCTGTTGAGCTGGACGCCGCGCTGATAGGTGCCCTCGCGCGCCTCAAAGGCCTCGGTGGGGATCCGACCCTTGGCCTCCGAGTTGATGCCGAGCCCGCTGCGCTCGCCGAGGCCAGTGCGCCGGGCGAAGATCTCCTGGCGATCGAGGGAGAGGGTGTCCTCGATCGCCAAGGTGTAGAAGTAGACGTTGCAGGACTGGACGATCGCCCGGTGGAGATCGACTGGGCCGTGCTTGTGGGTGCACTTGAACTTGCGACCGCCGTACTTGATGAAGCCGTCGCAGGTGATCTCGCGGGCAGGATCGAAGGTGGGATCGTCGAGGGCGGCGAGCGCCGAGACGACCTTGTAGGTGGAGCCGGGGAAGAAGTGCTCCTGGACGGTGCGATCGATGAAGGGCTTGAACGGGCTCTGCGCCCACTCCAGGTACTCGGCGCGCGGGATCGGCTGCTGCCAGCGGTTGGGGTCGATCGCCGGGACGGAGACCATCGCGAGGATCTTGCCGGTCGCCGGCTCTAAGGCGACGAGGGCGCCCGCGGGCTTGTCGGCGAAGGCTTCGCGGGCGATCCGCTGGAGGTCGAGGTCGATGGTGAGGAAGATGTCCTGGCCAGGGATCGGATCCTCGTCCGGGGGGAGCGCCGCGAGCGCCTCGGCGGGCGGGCTCGCGACGCCGCGGCCGTGGACGTCGACGACGCGGGAGCGCTTGCCGAGGCGGCCTCGCAGGTAATTCTCCCACTGACGCTCGACGCCGGTCTTGCCGACGCGATCTCCCGGCCGATAGGCGCCTACGCCGCTGGCGAGGCCCTCTTGCGAGATCTCGCCGACGTAGCCGGTGAGGAAGGCGGTGAGATCGCCGCGCGGATAGTGTCGACGCGCGGTCTCGCGGATCTCGAGCCAGTCGCCGAGGGCGGCGCGGCGGGTCTGGACGCGCGCGTACTCCTGCCAGCTCAGGTTGGGCCGCACGGGCATGGGGTAGATCCCAGAGCGCTCGTCGGCTCGGCCGGCGTGGATCGCCGTGATAAACGCCTCGCGGTCGGCGTCGTCGACGAAGTCGATCAGGGCGGCGACCTCGTCGATCTGGGCGTCGCTGAGGGGCTGCCGGACGCCGACGGGGGGCTTCTTGGGGTCGTCGCTCTCGACGGTGATCCGCGGGCGCGGGGTGACGAAGAGGGTGTAGGCGGGGCGGTTGGTGGCGACCTGCTCGCCGCCGCTCGCGAAGATCCGGCCGCGCGGGGCCTCGACGACCGTCTCGTCGGTGAAGTTGCGCTCCGCCCTGCGGGTGTAGTGCTCGCCCTCGAGGATCTGGAGCTGGCAGAGGCGCGCCTGGAGGGCGATGAAGATGAGCGCCCCGAGCAAGGACATGACCTGGAGGCGCGGGAGGATGACGCGCAGATCTTCGTGCTTGCGGAGCTCGCTCATGGGCGCTTCCAGGGGATCAGCGGGGGGCGATCGAGGGTGGGGCCGGGGCTGGTTTGGCCGCCGATCCGCCGCAGCGCGCCGTCGATGCCGGCAAGCATGGACCAGATCGGCGGGGTCGCTAGGACGGTGGCGAGGGCGTGCCAGTGGAGGACGCGTAGGCCCTCGGCGAGGCCGCCGCGAGCGATCCCGAGGGGGTCGGCGAGCAGGGTGAGGGTGAGGTAGGTGAGCAGGTCGACGGCGAGGATCGCGAGGCCGGCGGCGAGCGAGCGGGCGAGCAGGCCCGAGGGGGCGAGGCGCAGGCTGGTCCAGGCGAGCACGAGGTAGGTGAGCGCGTAGGCGAGCGAGAGCGCGCCGCGCGGGGTGCCTTGGTGGAGATCTTCGAGGTAGCCGAGGGCGACGGCGAGCGCGAGGCCGACCGGCAGCGCGCCCTCGCGCTCATAGGCGAGGTAGGTGATGAGCACGGCGGAGGTGGCCGGCAGCATGACAGTGACGCTGAGGCTGTGGCCGAGGCCGGCGACGGCGGCGAGCAGGATCCATCCGGCGGCGAGTAAGGTGAGGGCGCGCAGCATGCGGAGACCTAGCGGATCGGGCCGAGGCCGCGGGCGAGCGGCGGCTTGGCTGGGGCGGCCTGCGCGTCGGGGGCAGGGGCGCTGGCGAGGATCACCCACACCATGTCGAGGCGATCAAAGCGGACGCTGGGGAGGACGATGAGGCGCTGCTGATCGCCGACCAGCGGCTCGACCGCGATGACCTGGCCGACAGGGTGGCCGCGCGGGAAGATGTCGTCGGCGCCGCTGGTCTGGATGAGGTCGCCGACCTCGATCGGCTGCTCCGCGGCGAGCACGACGTAGCAGCGATCTTCGCCGCCTCCCTCGAGGATGCCGGCGCTGCGGGTGCGGGCGACCTCAATGGCGACCTTGGAGCGCGGATCGGTGATGAGCAGGACGTCGGAGCGATCGTCGACGACGCGATCGACGCGGCCGACGACGCCGGTGTCGGCGAGCACCGCCATGCCGCTGCGGACGTAGCGATCGCCGCGGTCGAGCACGAGCTTGAGCACGCGGAAGAAGGGCGACTGCTCGACGCCGGTGACCTCAGCGGCGAGCATGTCCTCGCTGACCTTGTCGCGCATCTGGAGGGAGCGGCGGAGCTCGCGGTTCTCCTCGTCGACGCCCATGAGCTCGCGGATCCGCAGGCGGAGGAGGCGGTTCTCGGCGGCGAGCTGGGCGTTCTGATCCTGCATGCGCGCCTGCGCGACCCAGCGCTCGAAGAAGGTGCCGACGGCGGTGGCGGCGTAGGAGAGGCCGGCCTCGAGGGGGGCGCCGATCCGCCTCACGGCTCGATCAAAGGGGCCGAGGGCGCCGGGATCTTGGGTGGCGGCGCGCAGCAGCAGCACGGGGACGCCGAGGAGGAGGGCGACGAGGAGGATGTCGCGGAGGTTGCGTGCGCCCGCCATCGCGTTCTTCTCACCGATCCGCGCGGCCGCTCAGGTGAGGGCGACCTCGCGCAAGAGATCGAGCTCGTCGAGGGCGGCGCCGGTGCCCAAGACGACCGCGAACTCGGGCTCGTCGCAGAGAAAGACGGGCAGGCCGGTCTCGTCAGAGATGAGCACGTCGAGGTTGCGGAGCTTGGCGCCGCCGCCGGTGAGCACGATGCCCTTGTCGACGATGTCGGCGCAGAGCTCGGGGGGCGCCTGCTCGAGGACGGCGCGCACGGCGTCGACGATCTGGGAGACCGGCTCGGAGAGGGCCTCGCGGATCTCGTCGGAGTCGATGACGACGGTCTTGGGGATCCCGCCGAGCAGGTCGCGACCCTTGACCTCCATGGTCATGCGGACCTTGGGGGCGACGGCGGAGCCGATCTGGATCTTGACGTTCTCGGCGGTGCGCTCGCCGATCAAGAGGTTGTACTTGCGCTTGATGTGGTGGACGATCGCCTCGTCGAGCTTGTCGCCGCCGACCCGCAAGGACTTGCAGGCGACGATGCCGGCGAGCGAGATGACGGCGACCTCGCAGGTGCCGCCGCCGATGTCGACGACCATGTTGCCGCCTGGCTCGGTGACAGGCAGGCCGGCGCCGATCGCCGCGGCCATCGGCTCTTCGATCAGGTAGACCTCGCGGGCGCCGGCGGCGAGGGCCGAGTCGCGGACGGCGCGCTTCTCCACCTCAGTGATGCCAGAGGGCACGCAGACGATGATCCGCGGCTTGACGAGGGTCTGGCGGTTGTGGGCGCGGTTGATGAAGTGCCGCATCATCGCCTCGGTGATCTCGAAGTCGGCGATGACGCCGTCCTTGAGCGGGCGGATCGCGACGATGTTGCCGGGGGTGCGGCCGAGCATCTCCTTGGCCTCCTTGCCGACGGCGACGACCCGCTTCTGGGAGCCCTTGATCTGGACGGCGACGACGCTGGGCTCGTGGGCGACGATCCCCTTGCCCTTGACGTAGACCAAGGTGGTGGCGGTCCCGAGATCGATCGCGAGATCGTTCGAGAAGAGGCCGTATACCCAGTCGAAGAGCATAAAAAAGGGATCGGGGGGGCCGGCAGGGGCCGGTGAGCGGGCTAAGGCTAGCGCAGGATCGCCAGCGGCGGGGGTTTTCCACGAGATCGCAGGCTAGGGGGCTCAACGGGGGTTCTGGGCGGTAATTCAGGGCTCTGTGAGCTTTGTGAGGGTCCGCGCGGCGGCCGCGCCAGCGCCCGGCTGACGCGCGGCGATCGCCGAGGATTCCCGCGGCGTTCGGCGAGCTCGCGGCGAGCCACGCCTTACAAAGCGAGGCGACGCGCGCTACCTTCCCCCGGCCATGATTCAGTCGTTCCGCGAGAAGGCGAGGGGTTTGGTCGTTTGGGTCATCCTGGGGGTGCTCGCGCTCGCCTTCGGGCTGTCTTTCGGCCTGCCGAGCGACGCGATCGTCCTCGGGGTCGAGCCGCTGGTGAAGGTGCACGGCTCGTCTGTCCGCGATGAGGACTTCCAATACCAGTACGCCGCGATCTCCCAGGTGGTGATGCCGCGCACGGACATGGACCCGCAGTTCCAGGCGATGATCGGGTTCAAAGAAGAGGTGCTGGAGGCGGTGATCGAGCGGCTGGTGCTGGTCGAGGCGGCGGAGGCGGCGGGGCTGCGGGTGACCGCGAAGGAGTCGGAGGACCTCGCGCTGGCGGGCCAGATGATCGTGCTCGGTGAGACGATCGACCTGCTGCGGGGCGAGCGGTTCAACTACACGTGGTTCAAGAACCGCCTGCTGCCGGCGTTCCAGACGACCGAGCCGAAGTTCTTGGAGATCCAGCGGCAAGAGCTGCTGGCGCGGACGCTGCGCGACGTGATGACGGCGAGCACGGTGATCCCGGAGGGGGAGCTGCGAGCGGCGTATGACAAGCGCTCGAACCAGATCTCGCTCCGCTACGTCCGCTTCGAAGGGGCCCGCTACGCCGACCTGGTGGACGTGAGCGAGGAGCAGATCGACAGCTATGTGGCCGAGCACAGGGCGGCGCTGGTCCAGCAATTCGAGGGGCAAGGGATCCGCTTCTCGAAGCTGCCGCGGCAGGTGCGGCTGCGCCTGGTGCAGGTGGCGCGCCCGCGCGAGGACGTGGCCGCGCAGGCGGCTCGGGCGAAGATCGAGGCGGCGGCGGCTCGGGTGAGCGGCGGCGAGGATCTGCGGGCGATCGCGCGGGAGCTCTCCGAGGAGCCGTCGAGCGCGCGCCGCGGCGGCGACTACGGCTGGGTGAGCGTCGAAGGCACCGGATCCGGGCTGGAGCTGGTGGTCGACGACGCCGCGCGTGGGCTCGCTCCGGGGACGTTGTCGCCGGTGATCGAGGGCGAAGAGGGGTTCTATTTGGTGCGTGTCGACGGGGTGCGCGAGGGCGACGTGGCTGAGGCCGACGCGCTGCGCGAGCTGGCCGAGGAGGCGCTGCGGGGCGAACGCGGGCGCGATCTGGCGCGCCAGGCGGCGAGCGAGGCGCTCGAGGCGATCAAGGGCGGCAAGCGGATGAATGAGCTGTTTCAGGGCGACGCGATGGGCTTCGATCGCCCGGGGATCGAGGCGCTCGGGCTCGAGGCGGCGGCTCCGAAGGGCTCCGACCGGCCGACGCTGCGGGTGACGGGGCTGTTCCCGAAGGAGCAGCCGATCCCGGGGCTGGGGCCGCAGCCTGAGCTGGTCGCCGCGGCGTGGGCGGCGGACCCCAAGGCGGAGGCGCTCGAGGGGCTGTTCACGGTGGGTGAGGACGTGGTCCTGGCGGGGATCGACTACAAGGAGTCGGGCAGCGAGGAGGGCTATCAGGCCGCCCGCGCGGAGCTGTTCCGCGAGCTGCGGGAGAGCAAGGCGGCGAAGGTCTCGGCGTACTTCGCCCATCGCCTGTGCCTCGAGGCGAAGGGGCGGGGGGCGATCTCCGGGGCCGACGCGAAGCTGAAGCGGCTGATGACCTACGATACGCCGGCGGGCTCCAATGAGCCGGGTGCGCCGCAGATGCGGCCTTATGCGATCTGCGATCGTGTGGGTAACCGGGGCGGGATGCTGCGCCTCGGCGCCTTCGCGAACCCCGGACGCGGGTAGCCTGGCGCGACCGTGGCGGTGTGGCGCGGCCCTTGTAGGGCTGTGTGGGGTAAGTGCGCGATTATGAGCGCAGTGAGTGAAAATTTGTTGTTCAAGCAAACGAATATTTCACTTCGCAAAGCCTTGCACTACACTCGCCGCCGCCATGAAAATCCAACTCGAGAGCCTGAATCTCCACGCCGCTGAGCGCCTCCTCTGCGAGCAAGCGCTGCTGAAGAGCGGCAGCATCGTCGAGGCCGCGAAGGTGCTGGGGATCACCCGCCACGCCCTGAAGCGCAGGATCATCAAGCACCGGATCGAGTGGCCGCGGCCGGGGAGCACCGACAGCGGCGAGTAGCTGGCTAGCTGGTGAGCGCGCGGGCGAAGGCCGTGATCCGCTCGGCGAGCTGGCGCGGGCGGTCGAGATAGGGACAGTGGCCAAAATCGGCGGGCTCTTCGATCGCGGCGAGGTGGGCGGGTAGATGGCGGCGGAAGAAGTCGAGGCCGGCGTTCGGTAAGAGGCGCTCGCCTCTGCCCCAGAGCAGGAGGGTGGGCGCTTGGATCGCTGCGAGCTCGTCCGCGCTGAGGAATTCTTGCCGCTGGAGGGACTCCAGGAGGCCACGAACGGTCGGATCGGCGAAGTGGCGCAGGAGATCCGGGGAGAGCAAGGGCGCGAACCACGGGGCCCGGTTGTAGAGGCGACCGAGGAGATCGCTGGCCTCGCGTAGGGTACCGACCGTGAAGGAGCGGACGACGGCGCTTAACTCGTCGGGATCCATTGGCGCTCCGGCAGGTGAGGAGAGGATCAGGCCGCGCACGCGCTGGGGGGCGGCGGCGGCGTAGCGCAGGGCCATAGCGCCGCCGAGCGAGTTGCCGAAGAGAATCGCCGGCTCGTCGAGGTGGTGATCGAGGAGCTCGGTGACCGCGGCGAAGGCGTCGTCGATGGAGAGGCCGCTGCGGACCGCGCGCGAGAAGCCGTGGCCGGGGGCCTCGGGGGCGAGCAGGCGGCTGGTGTGCGGGCTCAGGCGCGCGAGCACGGGGGCGTACGAGGTCGCGCTGGCGCCGAAGCCGTGGAGGATGACGATCGGCGGGAGCGCGCCGCCAGCGCGAGACTCGTAGTAATGGAGGCGACCGACGGAGCTGGCGAAGTGGCCGCTCAATACGCCGCGGCGGTGGAGGCTGCGGCGGGCGAGCCGCTCGGCGACGAGCATCAGATACATGGCGAGCCTCGGTCAGTAGGTGGCGCAGGTCCACTCGACGGGCGGGCAATTGGTGCAGCGCCCGCCCATACAGTTGCCTCCGCATCGCGCGACGATCTCGAGGTCGCTGCGGCGGACGTAGTAGTAGGGGCCGTCGACGGCGGCGTCACAGTCGACGCCGAGCAGATCGCCGCAGGCGCGCTCGAGGCGGCAGGGCTCGCCAAAACGCTCGCGGACGCGGGCGGCGAGCGCCGGATCGGCAGCGGCGGCGGCGTCGGGGGCGGCGGCGGCGTCGGGGGTCGTCGGTGGGTCGGCGAAGTTGGCGCCTCGCTCGACGACCGGCGACGGGTCGCCCGGCGGCTCGGCGGGCGGCGCCGATTGGTTGGTGCAGGCGGCGAGGGCGAGCAGGGCGAGCAGTGGTTTCGCGAGTTGCATGAGCTCGCGGACGAGTGTCTACCCGCGCGTTTGCGCCGACAAGGTCAGAAACCGCCCCTCGGGTGGTCAGGGGGAGAGGGCGTCGATGGCCCTGGCGAGGTCGATGTCTCGCTGGCTGAGGCCGCCTGCGTCGTGGGTGCTGAGGGTGATCTCGACGCGGGAGTAGACGTTGCTCCACTCGGGGTGGTGATCGTGCTTCTCAGCGAGCAGGGCGACGCGGGCCATAAAACCCCACGCGGCGCTGAAGTCGGTGAAGCGCAGGTCGCGACGGATGGCGTCGCGATCAGGGAGGTCAGACCAGGCAGGGAGCGTGGCGAGGGCCGCGGCGCGCGCGTCCGCGGTGAGCTTCTCGGGTGGGGTGCTCATGCCCGTAGGAGTAGCCCGGGTCGACGACGCTTGGGAAGCGCCGTGCGTTGGTCGGAGCGCTTGTGACTCTTTGAGATTCTAGAAATTCTGAGAATCTTAAAAATAGTCAGGATCGCCGGGCTTCGGCAGATCAGGGTCGACGTTGTCGGACTCGACGTAGGCAGGCGCGCTCGGGACGGGCCGCGAGGGCGCCTTGGCGGGTGGGTCGGAGCGGCGCGGCGCGGGGGCTGGTGGGGGTTCTGCGCGCGGTTGACGAGCTGGCGGGGTGGGATCAGGGCGCCGTGGGCGGTCGAGGTTGGGACGATCGACGTTGGGTAGATCGAGGGGGGGCAGCGGGGGCGCGAAGATGTCAGCGTCGGCGAGCTCCTGCGGTGGGCGGAGGTCGCTGACGCGCGGGGCGCCGACGGGCGATACCGGCTCCGACTTGGCCGAAAAGACAGGTCTTGGCGGCGCCGCTGGCGGCGGGGCGGCGACGGGGGGCGTGAGCCGCGGGGCGGACGGCTCCGGCTCCGGCTCCGGCTGGAGGCTGAAGGTGGGGCGTGCGGGCCGGGGCGGGGGCTCGGGCGCTGCGTCGAGTTGGAGGCTGAAGGTAGGGCGTGAGGGCCGGGGCGGGGGCTCGGGTTGAGGGGCAGGCTCGGGCTGAGGGGCAGGCTCGGGCTCCGAGCTGAGCTGGGAGAGCAGGTCGAGGCCGGCCCAGCGCTGGGGTTTAGGCGGCTCCGGCGCGCGCTGACTGAACGCGCTGACCCGGCTTGGCGCGGGCTCGGTGAGCCCGAAGGCGCTGATCCGGCGGGTTGGCGCGGGCGCGGGCTCTGGCGCTGGCTCTGGCTCGGCGACAGGCGGGCTCGCGGCCGCTGTGACCAGCTCGGCAAAGTCGAGCTGGGCGATGGCGGAGGTGCGCGGCGGTACACCTGCGATCTCGCGGATGTCCTCGAGCGGCGCCGACCAAAATTCTTCCCACGGGACGCCGAGGAAGGAGCGGGCGGCGCGGCCGCGCTCGTTGGCCTCGGCCATCACTTGGAGGGCCTCGCCGAGGCGCTCTGGCGACTCGCGGATGATCTGGAGCAGGCCTGCGGCGATGATCGTCCCGCTGATCAGGTTGCTGGTCTGGCCGACGATGTAAGCCTGGAGCGCGAGCTCGCCGAGGGTGGTCGCGTCGTAGCCGGTGACCACGTGCAGGAGCGCGTGGGTCATGCGGACGCGCTCGCGGATGTAGGCGAGCTTGTCGCCGAAGTCCAAGTCCTCCGGCGGCGCGGCGATCTGGAGGCGATGACGCTTGAGGTAGGCGCCGAAATTGTAGCCGAGGGTCTCCGCGGGCAGATCCAGGAGGACCTCCAACGACTCGGGCGGCGGCATGTAGCGGTTCTCGTAGAGCTGACCGACGCCGGGCTGGGCGAGCAGGTCGTCGATCTCGCCGCCGAGCTGATCGAGCTGACGTTCGCTGATGTCCCCGAGGACATCTTGCAGGCGAAACCCCGCGGCCGAACCATGCTGAGTCCGACCGAGGAAGGCGCTGGCGAGCTTGAGCTTCGTGAAGGCGTCGAACATCGGGGGCGGAGAGCGGCGCTCGACCACGCGCCATGGCCAATGGGCATGGTAGCGCACAGGTGGGGGGTTGGGAACCCAGGCGCCCACCCCGCGTAGGGGCGCTGCGGGCGTCTGCGCGCGCGCTCAGGGGAGGGCGAGCGGTAGGCCGCGAGCCGCGCGCGGGGGCTTGCCGAGCTGACCACAGGCGGCCATGGCCTCGTCTCCGCGGGTGCGGCGGACCGCGACGGTGAGCCGGTGCGCGCGCAGGCGGTCGCGGAAGAGGTCGACCGCGGCGTCGGTGGGGCGGCGCAGCTCGCTCCCAGGGTGCTGGTTGAAGGCGATGAGGTTGACCTTGCAGGGGAGATCGTGGAGCAGCGCGGCGAGGCGATCGACGTCCTCCGGGGCGTCGTTGACGCCAGCGAGCAAGACGTACTCGATGAGGATCCGCTGGCGCGGACGCACGGGGAAGCGGCGAAGGGCGGCGATCAGGGCGGCGATCGGCCACTTGCGGTTCACTGGCATCAGCCAGTCGCGGACCTCGTCGGTGGTCGCGTTGAGGCTGACGGCGAGCTGCGCGGGGGACTCGGCGCCGAGGCGATCGATCGCCGGTACGATCCCAGAGGTCGAGACGGTGACGCGGCGCGCGGAGAGATCGAGGCCGGCAGGGTCGATGAGGATCTGGGTGGCCGGCACCACCGCGCCTAGGTTGTGTAGCGGCTCACCCATGCCCATGAAGACGACCCCCGTGATCGGCCGCGCGCCGAAGTGACGGCGGGCGAGCACGAGCTGGTCGACGATCTCGGCGGCGGAGAGATCGCCCATCAGCCCCATCTTGGCGGTGAGGCAGAAGCGGCAGCCCATCGCACAACCGACCTGGCTCGAGAGACAGAGGGTGGCCCGGTCAGCGCCCGGGATCAGCACCGACTCGATGATCGCGCCGCTAGCTGTCTCAAAGAGCAGCTTGCTGGCGCCGTCGCTGGCGGTGCGGAGCTCGCGGAGGGTGAGGGCGTCGATCTGAGCGGCGTCGGCGAGGCGGCGCCGCAGCGCCGGGGTGAGGCCGTCGATCTCAGAGAAGTGGGCGGCGCGCCGGCGGTGGAGGCCGATCCACAGGCGCTCAGCGGCGGAAGGCGGGGCGTCGAGGTGGCTTTGCAGCCAGGCGCCGAGCTGCGGGCGGGTGAGGCCCTTGAGCAGCACCCGTCCGTCGACGGCGGCGGGCGTTGCGCTGGTGGACGGCATCGGCGGGGCGGATGGTAACACGCGCGGGAGCTCGCGGCTCAGGCGAGCGCTCGCAGCAGCCAGGCGGCGACGGCCCGCCAGAGCGGGCGCGAGGCGGGATCGGTGACCATCGCCATGTGGTCAGGGGCGAGGCGGCCGAGCTGCGGGGGGGCGCTGTGGCCGAGGCGCCAGAGCTCGCGGCGGCGGAGGGGCGCCGAGAAATTGGCGGCGGCGCTGGGGTGGGCGAGCAGGCGATCGCCGTCGCTGACGACGTGGAGGACGGGGCACTCGATCGCGGGGAGGCCGGCGCGGTAGTCGAGGCCGCTGGCGGCGCTCCAGCGATCGGCGTCGAGCCAGCGGGTCATGCTGAGCCAGTAGGCGGCGGGCTCGTCGTCGCTGCCGACGCGGAGGCGGCGGACCGGCAGGTAGGCGGCGCGGGCCGCGAGCTCGCGGGTGAGCCCGAAGGTGAGGCGCTTGAGGAGCCGGCGGCGAGCGCTGGGCTCGCAGCCGCGGAGCCAGAGATCCATGGCGAGGGCGACGTGGGCGCGCACGGGGGCGTGAGGGCGCTGGCCGAGCCAGGCGAGCGAGGTGTGGGCGAAGAGGGAGTGGCCGAGCAGGGCGATCGGCGCGCTCTGGTCGATCATCGCGGCGAGATCGAGGTAGGCTGCGGTGTCGTCGACGAGATCGTCGTAGGTCCAACGACCTCCCTCGGCGGCGCGCGGGCCGCTGCGGCCGTGGCCGCGGAGATCAGGGAGCAGGACGCGGAGACCGGCGAGGCGCAGGGTCTCGGCGAGGCACGGGCGGTCCTGGCGATAGAGGGTGCGTGAGTCGACCATCATCGCGTGCCCCGCGATCACGGTGCCGCGGGGCGGGCCGGCGGGGAGCAGCTCGCGGACGGCCAAGGACCAGCCGTCCGCGGTGGCGATCCGGTGGTCGCGATCAGCGGGCATGGGCCGCCCGGGCGCGGCGTCGGCCCCAGAACAGGATGAGGGCGCGGCGACGCAGGACTTGGATGTCCTCTAGGCCATGGGACTCGAAGAGGCCGAGGAGCGCTCGTTGGTCGAAGACGCGGGCGTCAGAGATCCACTCGAAGAGGGCCGCGGCGCGGCGCGGGAGCGCGCCCCCGTCGTGGGCGAAGGTGCTGGCGATGAAGCCTCCGCCGTCGCGGAGGACGCGGCCGATCTCGGCGGCGGCGGCGGCAGGATCGGGCCAGACGTGGAGGGCGGCGCCGGCGTGGATCCCGGCGATCGCGGCGGAGGCGAAGGGGAGGCGAGCGACGTCGGCGCGGATCAGCTCGACGTCGCTCTGCTGGTCGCGGCAGCGCTTGGCGCATTGATCGAGCATGGCGGTCGACCAGTCGACGCCGTAGACGCGCGCGAAGGCGCCGCCGCGGGCGAGGTGGCGGGCGGTGTGGCCGGGGCCGCAGCTCAGGTCGACGACGAGGCCGCCGCGGGCGCTGGCGAGGGCGCCGTCGACGAGGCGCAGCTCTTCACCGAGATCATGGCGGCGACCGCCAGCGATCGCGGTGAAGGCGGGTCGCCACGCGCGCTGGTAGACCTGCGCGAGCGCGCGCGAGTGCATGAGGCGAGGGCCGACGCCGCGGGCGCCGGTGTCGACCTGGCCGATGAAGTCGAGGTAAGGGGCCTGCTCCGAAGGACAGGTCGCGACGGGGCGCGCGCAGGCGGGGCAGGCGAGGGCGCTCACCTCCGCGACGAGGGGGCCGAGGCAGCTCGGGCAGACGAGCTCGGGGCGGCGTTGGAGGTCGATCACGGGCGCCAAATATATAACAGGAGGGATCGTGCGGCGGCGCGGCTAGGCCGGCGGCGGCTCGAGCGGGGCGCGGGAGTCGCGACGGCGCCTGCTGCGGCGCCGCCGTAGGCGCGGCTGGGCTTGGATGACGGCGATCGCGGGGAGCACGGTGAGGGCGGCGAGCGCGGCCATGACGATCCCGAGCACGGCGAGCTCGCCGATCGCTCGCAGGCCGCCGGACTCGGCGACGATGAACGCCGCGAAGCCGACCATCGTCGTGGCGGTGGCGGCGAGGATGGCGGCGCCGGTCTCGCGGATGCTGCGGGCGATGTCGCCGAGGGTGCGGGCGCGGCGGAGGCGATCCATCAAGTAGACGCCGTTGTCGACGCCGAGGCCGAGGATCGCGGGCAAGATCGGCACGTTGAGCAGGGTGTAGCGGACGCCGAGCCAGCCCATCGCGGCGCTCATCCACCAGAAGGCGAGCGCGAGCGGCAGGATGGTCAGCAGGGCGGCGGCGAGCGAGCGGAGCTGCCAGAAGACGAGCGCGATGATGAGGACGAGCGCCATGCCGACGACGATCGGCGCCTCCTCCTGCATGAGCTCGAAGATCGCGACGTAGGCGGTGGTCTCGGCGACGTAGGCCGCGCCGGGGCGATCGCCGGTGTACGCGCTGGTCTCCTCGAGGAAGCGGGCGCCGTGGATGATGTCGGCGCCGTCGAAGTCCATGTACGCGAGCACCGCGTAGCGGCCGTCGACGCCGCGGATCTGGCTGAGGATCTGCGGCGGTAGATCGTCGACGCCGAAGGGCCGGGCGGCGAGCATGCGGCGGAGCATGCGGGCGTCCCTCGCGGTCATCATGTCGTCGGCGGCGGCGGCCTCTGGTTCTTCGAGGCGGGCGAGCGCGCGCTCAGGGAGCGCCTCGGCGAGCTCGGCGATCGCCTCACGGCGGGCGTCTTGGTCGATCTCCGGGGGCGGTAGCAGCGCGCCGGGGCCGACGAGGGCGGAGACGAGGCTGTCGCCGGCGGCCTTGCGGGCGGCGTGGCGGGGCCCGGCGGTCGCGAGCAGGGCCGCCGCGGCGGGGAGGTCGTCGACGAGCAGGTACGCGGCGACGACCTGAGAGCCGAAGATCTGCTGGACGACCTCGTTCTCGCGCTCGGTGCGGGCGCGGGCCTGATCGCTGAGCAGGGCGCGGCCGTTGCGCTCGAATTCGACGCGGCGGGCGCCCTGGAAGGCGAGCACGGTGAAGAGCGCGGCGGCGCCGAAGATGAGGCCTGGTCGGCGGACCAAGAGCCTGGCCCATAGACCAGGTCGGTCGCTGGGCGGGCGGCGCGGCGGCTTGACGCCGACGAGGTGCAGGAGCGCGGGGAAGACGGTGATCATCGCGATCAGGCAGAGGACCATGCCGATCGCGGCGATCAGGCCGAACTCGTGGAAGGCGGGGAAGCCGGAGCTGGCCATCACGACGAAGGCGCTGACGGTGGTCGCGGCGGCGATCAGCAGCGGCGCGATGAGGCCGCGGAAGGCGCGGCGGATCGCCTCGTCTTGGGGGTGCTCGGCGAGCTCGCGGCGGACGCGGGCGAAGAAGTGGATCCCCGCGTCGATGCCGATGCCGACCAACACGGTGGTGATCAGCGCGGTGATCGCGTTGAGGTGGCCGAGGATGAGCTGAGTGAGGCCCATCGACCAGGCGACGCCGCAGAGCAGGGGCAGGAGCAGCGTGAAGATCGCGCGGAGGGAGCGGAAGAGGACGAAGAGGATGACGAGCACGCCGAGCAGGCCGGCGGCGCCGCTGCGCACGACGTCGCGGTTGACCGCCTCGCTGACCTCGGCCTGGCTGACGTAGCGGCCGATAATGCTGGTCTTGAGGCCAGATCCAGTCCATGGCCCGGGGCGATCGAGCTGCGCCCGCGCGGCCTCGTTGACCTCCTTGACCACGGCGGTGGCGAAGGCCGCGTCGGTGGAGGGGCGGGTGGGGAAGGCGAGCAGGACCTGGGCCTCGACGCCCTCACGCTCGTAGTAGTCCTCAAAGCCGGTGCGCGAGATCGCGCCCGCGCGGTGGTCGTCGACGAGGCGGCGCAGGCGGGCGGGGGCGCGCGGGTCAGGGGGCTCGAGGCAGGTGTCAGGGGTGGCCGTGCAGAGCTCGTAGTGCTGCCAGGCCTCGACGTGCTCCTGGAGCTCGGTGAACTCCTCGTCGCTCAAGTAGTAGAGGGCGCGGTCGATGAAGAAGTCAGAGCGGAGGCGGTAGTCGACGTCGCGGAGGTTGGGGCTGGCCTGAAGGACAGGTACGAGGGCCTCGACGTAGGCGTTGCGGGCTGCCTTGCTGCCGCCCTCGACCAAGACCTTGACGTCGCCGAGGACCCCGAAGCTGGCCTCGAGCGCGCGCAGGTTCTCGACGACGAGGTGATCGTCGGGGAGGAGCGCGCGCATGTCGCTCTCGATCTTGAGGTGACTGGCGGCGTAGACGCCGGCGGCGGTGAGCAGGGCGCCGCTCACCAGGATGAGGCGGTGGTGGCGGAGGACGCCGTCGATCCAGCGATCCCGGAGGCGATGAAGGAAGGTGCTCACCAGCGCGTGAGGTTGCCCGAGGGCGCGGAGGGTCGAGGTTTCAGCGCACGACCGCGTAGCCGAGGCGGTCGATGGCGGCGATGATCGCGTCGACGCTGGCGCGGCTGGGATCGTGACGGACGGTGACGCGTTGGGCCTGGTGATCGGCGGTCGCAGAGTCCACGCCGTCGAGCTTCTGCAGCTCAGCCGTGATGGCGCCCTCGCAGGAGCCGCAGACCATGCCCTCGACCCTCAGCTCAGTGGTCGTGAGGGCGCTTGCGGCGAGCGGCTCCGGCGCGCCCGGGCCGCAGGCGAGGGCCGTCGCGGCGAGGGCGAGCAGGATCGAGAGGAGGGCGCGGCGCATCTTCGGCTCAGTTTGGGGCGACGACGGTGAGCTTGATCGCGGTGCCAAAGGGCACCTTGGTCCCGGCGGCGGGCTCTTGGCGGAGCACGTAGCCCTCGCCGTGCTCGGCGTGCTCGGTGCGGCGGACCTCGCCGAGCTCGAGGCCGATGTTTTGCAGGTCGGCTTTGGCGGTGCGCAGGTACTTGCCGGTCATCTTGGGGACCTCGAGCATCGGCATGCTGGCGATCGTCAGCTTGACGTCGGTGCCGCTGGGGGCCTTGGCGCCGCCCTTGGGCTCCTGCGCGAGCACGGTGCCGGGGGTGCGGTTGGAGTCCTGCGCGATCGGCTCGGGGACCTCGAAGCCGAGCGCTTCGAGCTCGACGCGCGCCTCGTCGAGGGTCTTGCCGGTGACCGTCGGGATCTTGAGGTCCTCCTTGGCTTTGGCGACGACGACGCGGATCTCGCGGGTGGTGAGGACCGTGCCTGGGGGGGGATCTTGCTCGAGGATCTCGCCGGGGCGCTTGTCGGGGGCGTCGCGCTGCTCGTCCTCGATGATGACGATGCCTTGGGCGCCAGCGAGGGAGCGGGCCTTCTTGACGGTGATGCCGCGGTAGTCCGGGGCGGTCGGGCTGGGGGCCGGCGCGGGCGCGGGCTGCTCGACGATCACTTGCGGGGCGGGGAGCGGCTGCGGCGCGGGCTGGACGAGCACCTGCTGCGGCGCGGCGGGCAGGGTGCCGGTCATCTTCATGATCTGGGGGCCCAGGAAGATCTGGACCAGGACGGCCACGATCAGCGAGATCAGGACGGTTTTTAGGGTGTCGTTCATCGAACTCCGAGGGCCGGCGGCTGCGCCGACCAAGGCGGCGGGAGCATAACGCGGCGAGGGGCCGGTGCGGTAGCTCCTGCGGACGACGCTGATCTTTTTCGCCCGCGCCGGGCGGGGCGCCAGTGATATCGTCGCGGGCCGCGATGACGAAGTTGCCGCCGACCCGCTCAGAGACGGTCTTCGCCGACGCTAAGCCGCCCTATGGGGCCGCTCAGGCGCTGGCTGAGGCGAACCGATGCTTCTACTGCGCGGACGCCCCGTGCATACAGGCCTGCCCGACGGAGATCGATATCCCGGAGTTCATCCGCAAGATCTCTACGGACAACCTCAAGGGATCAGCGCGCACGATCTTCGCGTCCAATATTTTTGGGATGAGCTGCGCGCGGGTGTGCCCGGTCGAGGTGCTCTGCGTGGGCGCTTGCGTCTACAACGAGATGGACGCGCCGCCGATCCAGATCGGCAAGCTCCAGCGCTACGCGACCGATCGGGCGTTCGCCGAGGGCTGGCGCTTCTTTGAAGCCGGGCCAGACTCGGGTAAGAGCGTGGCGCTGCTCGGCGGCGGGCCGGCGTCGCTGGCGGCGGCCCACGAGCTGCGGCGCCAGGGCCACGCGTGCACGATCTACGAGCAGAGCGAGCTGCTCGGCGGGCTCTCGGCGACCGGCGTCGCTCCCTACAAGATGCAGGCCGATCGGGCGCTCGAGGAGGTCGAGTGGGTGCTGGGGATCGGCGGGATCGAGGTGCGCACGGGGGTGGCGATCGGCCGCGATCTGTCGCTGTCGGAGCTGCGCGAGCGCCACGACGCGGTGCTGATCGGCATCGGGCTAGGGCCGGATCGGCTGCTGGCGGCGCCAGGGCACGAGCTCGCGGGGATCCGCGGGGCGGTGGCGTGGATCGCCGAGATGAAGACGAAGGCGCTCGACCTGCGCGGGATCGGGAGGGCCGCGGTGATCGGCGGCGGCAACACGGCGGTCGACGCGGTCCGTGAATTGCTCGGGGTGGGGATCGGGGAGGTGACGCTGATCTACCGCGGCAGCGAGGCCGAGATGAGCGGCTACGCGCATGAGTGGGCGGCGGCGAAGATCGCGGGCGCGCGGGCGGCCTTCCGCTGCCAGCCGATCGGCTTCACCGGCGAGGCTGGGCAGGTGCGAGGGGTCGAGGTGGTGAGCCTCGACGCGGAGCGCCGGCCGATCGCGGGGGGCGAGCGGGTGATCGCGGCGGAGCTGGTGCTGATGGCGATCGGTCAGTCGCGGCTAGGCGCGCTGGTCGACGGGGTCGACGGGCTCACGCTCGCGGGCGGGCACGTGGTGGTCGACGCGGCGGGGGCGACAGGCTGCCCGGGGGTCTTCGCCGCGGGCGACTGCGCGAACGGCGGCAAAGAAGTGGTGAACGCGGTCGCCGAGGGGCGACGGGCCGCGTTGGCGATCGATCGCTACCTCCGAGGAGGAGAAGCACTGTGAGCACGATGACTACGCCGGACTTGACCGCGAACACCGCGGGGATCATCACGCCGAACCCGTTCTGGTTGGCCTCTGCGCCGCCGACGAACTCGGGCGCGCAGATCATGCGAGCCTTCGACGCGGGCTGGGGCGGCGCGGTGTGGAAGACGCTGGGGCAGCCGATCCAGAACGTGTCGAGCCGCTTCGGCGGCCTGCACCACCGGAGCAGCCGGGCGATCGGTTTTAATAACATCGAGCTGATCACGGACCGGCCGCTCGACGTGAACTTCCGCGAGATCGCGGAGGTGAAGCGCCGCTACCCGAAGCACGGGGTGATCGTGTCGCTGATGGTCGAGACGCGCGAGGAGTGGCGCGAGATCATCAAACGAGCGATCGACGCGGGCGCCGACGGGCTCGAGCTGAACTTCGGCTGCCCGCACGGCATGTGCGAGCGCGGCATGGGCTCGGCGGTCGGCCAAGAGCCGGCGCTGAACGAGCGGATCACCTCGTGGGCGGCGGAGTTCTCGACGGTGCCGGTGCTGGTGAAGCTGACGCCGAACGTCGATGACATCGTGCCGAACGGGCTGGCGGCGAAGGCGGGCGGGGCCGACGGGGTGTCGCTGATCAACACGATCAAGAGCGTGATCGGGGTCGACATCGACCGCTTCGTGATCGAGCCGCGGGTCGGCGGCTCGTCGACGAACGGCGGCTACTGCGGGCCGGCGGTGAAGCCGATCGCGCTGCATATGGTCGCGGCGCTGGCCCGTGAGCCGGCCTTCGGGCTGCCGATCAGCGGGATCGGCGGGATCGCGAGCTGGCGCGACGCGGTGGAGTTCCTGCTGCTCGGCTGCGACAGCGTGCAGGTGTGCACCGAGGTGATGCTGCGCGGCTATCGCGTGGTCGAGGACATGATCGAGGGGCTGCGCGAGTACATGCGCGCGCACAGCTTCGCCCGCCTCAGCGACATGGTCGGCAAGGCGGTGCCGAGCTTCCGCGAGTGGGGGGAGCTCGACATGAACTTTGAGACAGTCGCGAAGATCGACCCGGCCACGTGCATCGGCTGCCAAGCGTGCGTGGTCGCCTGCAATGACGGCGCGCACCAGTGCATTCATCCGGCGCAGGGATCGCGGGTGCCGCGGGTAGACGAGTCGGAGTGCGTGGGCTGCAACCTCTGCCAGATCGTCTGCCCGGTGCCGGGTTGCATCACGATGGCGCCGGTCGATAACGGCTTCGCGCCGGCGAGCTGGAACGACTTCATCGCGGGTGAGGGGCTGCTGCGCCCGAAGAAGGGCGCGCACTGAGGCGTAAGTTTTGCGCGCGTCGCGGTCGCGCGGCGGCAACTCTTCCGCTGGTCCGCGCAGGAGCGCTCATGGTGAATTCGCCATGAGGGCTCTTCGTCGGCTTCATTGAGGCGCCTCTGTGGTATGGGGGCGGACGGCATGGGTGCACCTCCAGAGAACGTCTTGCAGGCGCTGCTTAGCTACATTCAATTCACGGACGAGGACGCTGAACTGCTGAAGCGAATGGGGCCCGAGGTCCGCCGCTTCTTCCCGCGCGTGGTCGAGCGCTTCTACGAGGCGATCTACCGGACACCGGAGGCGCTGAAGGTGTTCACGGGCGGCGCGGCGCAGATCGAGCGGCAGCGCGACCGGCTGAGCGCGTGGCTCGAGGGGCTGATCGGCGGGGTCTATGACGACGTGTACCTCGAGCGGCGCGCGCGGATCGGCCGCACGCACGTCAAGCACGAGCTCGATCAGCGCTGGATGTTCGCGGCGATGAACATCGTCCGCCGCGAGCTGCACGCCGCGCTCACTGAGATCGGCTGGCCGGAGGACGAGCGCACGCGCGGGCACACCGCGATCGACAAGATCTGTGACGTGGAGCTGGCGATGATGCTGGAGACCTACCGTGAGGACTACACCTCGCGGGTGCAGATGAACGAGCGCCTGGCGACGCTGGGCCAGATCGCGGCGTCGATCGGCCACGAGCTGCGCAACCCGCTGGCGGTGATCCAGACCTCGTTGCAGCTGCTCGGCCGGCGCGTCGACGACGAGCGGGCGAAGCGGCACGTCAAGAAGATCGGCGATCAGATCGGGCTCTGTAACGCGATCATCACCGATCTCTTGGAGCTCGCGCGCGATCGCCCGCCAGAGCGCCACAGGCTCGATCTGGTGGACCTCGTGCGCGCGACGCTGCCCGAGGTCCCGCGCTCGGAGGGCGTGACGATCACGGGGCGGCTGCCGTCGGAGATGGTCGCGGTGCTGGTTGACTCGAGCCAGATCCGGCAGATCATCGTCAACTTGGTGCTCAACGCGGTGCAAGCGGTGGGACCGACCGGGGAGGTGACGGTGACCGTACGAGCGCTAGAGGACGGGCGCGGCGAGCTGCGGGTCGAGGATAACGGCCCCGGCTTGCCTACCGACGTGGTGCGGCGCTTGTTTGAGCCGCTGTTCACGACCCGCTCCGCAGGCACAGGGCTCGGCTTGGCGCTGTGTCGGCGGATCACAGAGAAGCATGGCGGCGAGATCTCGGGCGGTAATCGCTCCGAGGGCGGCGCTTGTTTTGTTGTCACCCTGCCGCCCGCCGATCGGAGCGCCTCGTGAGCCCTCGAGTCCTAGTCGTCGATGATAACCATGAGCTCGCGGACAACCTCTCAGAGCTGCTGCAGGACGAGGGGTACGCGACCCTCACCGCCTATAGCGCCGAGCGAGCGCTCGAGCTCGCGGCGAAGGAGCAATTTGACATCGTGCTCACCGACATCCGCATGCCGGGCATGAACGGCGTCGAGCTGGTGAAGCGGCTGAGCGCGATCAACGAGCGGGCGATCTTCCTGTTGATGACCGCGTACTCGACCGACGCCATGCTCGGCGAGGCGCTGCGCGCGGGGGTGCGGGCGATCTTGAGCAAGCCGGTGGATCTGCGCGAGCTGCTGACCCGGCTCCCGCACGGGGTCGTGAAGGTGCTGGTGATCGAGGACGACGCGCAGCTCGCGGAGCTGCTCTGCGAGGCGCTGAGCCGCCACGGCTATGACGTCGACTCCGCGCTGAGCTGCGGTCAGGCGCGCCAGAAGATCGCCGCGTCGCCCCCCGACGTGGTGGTGCTCGACGTGTTCTTGCCCGACGGCAACGGGGCGACGCTCGCCGCTGAGATCACGGGATCGGGGACGATCCCGGTGGTGCTTATGACCGGCTATGACGCCGATGGGGCGGCCTCGTTGGTGCAGTCGCTGCCGTCGAGCTCGTCGCGTTTCCTCGCGAAGCCCTTCCATACGGACTCCCTGCTGACGGCGCTGCGCGAGCTGGTCGCCGGCCGTGAGGCGAGCGCCTAAGCCGTGCGAAGCCCGCGGGTCCTGCTGGTCGAGGATAACCTCGCGCTCGCCGAGAACGTCGCCGAGATCCTCGAGGAGGAGGGGATCTCGGTGGTGCAGGCGGCCAACGGCGAGCGGGCGCTGGCGAAGGCGTCAGGGGTGCGGGTCGATCTCGCGATCATCGACGTCCGCCTCCCTGACATGAGCGGGCTGCAGCTGCTGAGCGAGCTGCGGCGGGTGCTCGGCGACGCGGAGTACATCGTCGTCACCGGCAACGCGACCCTGGATACGGCGATCGCGGCGGTGCGCGAGGGGGTCTTCGCGTACGTGCAGAAGCCCTTCGACCCCTTCGACTTGGTGGCGCTGGCGCGGCGGGCGCTGGCGCAGGTCGATCTGCGGCGCGAACGCAGCCGCCTCGCCCACGAGCTGGAGCGCAGCGAGAAGCTGCACCGCGGGGTCTTCGAGGCGGTGGAGTCGGTGATCATCGGGCTCGATCATCAGGGCCAGATCCAGATGTGGAGCCGCTACGCGAGCGCGTCGCTCGGCTACGAGGCGAGCGAGGTGATGGGCGCGCGGATCCTCGAGCTTCTGACCCCCTCCGGCTCGCGCGCTGGCTTTCAGGACTGGATCGCGCGCGCGTGGGGTGAGCGGGTCGAGGAGCTGCAGATCGCGCTGCAGGGGCAGGACGGCGAGCGGACGATCCGCTTCGTCCAGGCCTCGGTGATCGTCAACGGCTCGACGCTGCTGCTGCTGGTCGGTCAAGACGTGACGGATCGACTGGCGCTGGAGAAGCGGGCGGCGGACGCGGAGGCGATGGCGTCGCTCGCGACCTTGACGGCCGGCCTGGCGCACGAGATCCGCAACCCGCTGAACGCGGCGATCTTGCAGCTCGAGCTCTTGTCGAGGATCTCGTCGCGCCTCGAGGAGACGCGCGCGCGCGAGCGGATCGGCGAGAGCGTCAAGCTGGTGCAGACCGAGATCAAGCGGCTCTCCAAGCTGCTCGAGGAGTTCCTCAGCTTGGCGCGGCCCCGATCGTTTGAGGTCTACCCGATCGACGTCGGCGCGGTGCTGGACCACGTGGTGAGCATGCAGGCGCCGGTGGCTGAGGCGGCGGGGGTGACAGTGGCCGCGCGGACGACGGAGCTGCCGCGGATCTACGGCGATCAGTCGAAGCTGATGCAGGTGTTCGTCAACCTGCTAGTGAACGCGATCGACGCGCTGCGCGAGGGCGGGCGCGGGTCGATCACGATCGACGCGGCGCCCGATGAGGCCGGGTCCATGCTGCTGGTTCGAGTCGCGGATGACGGCCCCGGGGTGCCCGCCGAGGTGGCGCCGCAGCTCTTTCGCCCGTTCTTCTCGACGAAGGCGCAAGGCACCGGGCTGGGCTTGGCGATCGTCAAGCGGATCGTCGATCTGCACGGCGGCACGATCGCGGTGCGGCCGCGCGACGGCGGCGGCACCGTGGTCGAGGTGGGGCTGAGGATCGCCGCCGAGGACTAACCTTCGTAGGCGGCGTCGGTGATCTGTAGGCCGCGGTCGATGATCGCAAAACCCTCCATGAGCTGCTCTTCAGTGATGCAGAGCGGGGGGTTGCACATAAAATTGTTCCAACGGACGAAGGTGAAGAGCCCCTCGGCGCGGAAGAACTTGGCGAGCTGGTTCATCGCCGGGTGGCTGCCGTTGTAGGGGGCGAGGGGAGTGCCCTTGGCGTCCCTGCGCAGCTCCATGATGCCGAAGAGGCCGAGGGCGCGGTGATCGCCGACGGACGGGTGGATCGCGGCGAGGCGGGCCATCTCGGCGCGCATCACCGGTTGGAGGCGGGCGGCGTTCTCGATCATGCCCTCGCCCTGCATGACCTCGATGACGGCGATCGCGGCGGCGCAGGCGAGCGGGTGGCTGTTGTAGGTGAGGCCGCCCCAGTACATGTGGTCCTGGAAGTAGGCGGCGATCTTGTCCGAGATCCCGACCGCGCCGAGGGGCAGGTACGAGGAGGTGAGGCCCTTGGCCATGGAGAAGAGATCAGGGGTGACGCCGTAGTGCTCGAAGCCGAACATCTTGCCGGTGCGCCCGAAGCCGCACATCACCTCGTCGCAAATTAAGAGGATGCCGTGGCGATCGAGGAGGCGGCGCAGGCCGAGCAGCCAGCCCTCGGGCGGCGGCAGGATCCCGTTGGTGCCGATGACGGTCTCGACGATCATGGCGGCGATCGTCTGCGGGCCCTCGTAGGCGATCAGCTCCTCGAGGTAGCGGAGGTGGTTCTCGGTGCGCTCCGCGTCGGTGTCGCCGAAGCTGTAGTTGTAGGGGATCGGATCCATGACGCGGATGATCCCGGGGGTGCCCGGCTCGTTGGCCCAGCGCCGCGGATCGCCGGTGAGCTGCATCGTCAGGTTGGTGCCGCCGTGGTAGGAGCGGTAGCGGCTGAGGATCTTCTGCCGGCCGGTGAAGAGGCGGGCCATGCGGATCGCGTTCTCGTTGGCCTCCGCGCCGCCGAGGGTGAAGAAGAAGGTGTTGATGTCCGGCGGGGTGATCTCGGCGAGAAGGGCGCCGAGGCGGGCGCGCGGCTCGGTGGCGGTGCCGGGGTAGACGAAGATCGGGTAGTCGTCCAAGGCGCGCTTGATCGCCTCGACCACGCGCGGGTGGGCGTGGCCGATGTTGACGCTCATGAGCTGGCTGTTGAAGTCGAGGATCCGCTGGCCGTCGGGGGTGTAGAGGTAGACGCCCTCGGCGCGGGCGATCGGCAGGGGATCGACGGCGCCCGTCTGCGACCAGGCGTAGAGGGTGTGCCGCTTGCACAGTTCGATCATCGTCTCGCTGTCCATCATCGCCTCCTGTCCGTTAGGACATCCATGTCATGTCGCGCTGCTGCGCCCAGCGGCTGGTGACCTTGCGCGGGCGGGTCCAGAAGCGGTAGCCGTCCCAGCCGGTGAGGTCGCCGACGCCGAACTTGCTGTCGTTCCAGCCGCCGAAGGCGAAGGGCTCGCGCGGCACCGGCACGCCGACGTTGACGCCGCACATGCCGGCCTCGAAGCGCTCGAGGCAGTAGCGGGCGGTGGCGCCGCTCTGGGTGAAGATCGCGGCGGCGTTGCCGTAGGGGCTCTGGTTCTCGATCGCGAGCGCCTCGTCGAGGGTGCGCACGCGGATGATGCTGAGCACCGGGCCGAAGATCTCCTCGCAGCCGGCGGGCATGTCCGGGGTGACGTGGTCGAGCAGGGTAGGGCCGAACCAGTAGCCAGGCTCGCCGTCGACGGCGGCGCCGCGGCCGTCGACGAGCACCTTGGCGCCGCGAGCCTCGGCCTCGCCGATGTAGCGGGTGATCCGCTCGACGGCGGCGCGGCTGATCACGGGGCCCATGTCGAGGCCGAGGCGGATCTTGCGGGTGATCGCGACGGTGGCGTCGATGATCGGCTGGACGTCGCCGACGGCGATCATCACGGAGGCGGCCATGCAGCGCTGGCCGGCGCAGCCGAAGGCGGAGGCGGCGAGGGTGGTGGCGGTGAGCTCGAGATCAGCGTCAGGGACGACGAGGAGGTGGTTCTTGGCGCCGCCGAGGCAGAGCATCGACTTGCCGAGCGCGCTGCCGCGGGCGTAGAGCAGGCGAGCGACGCGGGTGGAGCCGACGAAGCCGACGGCCTTGATCGCGGGGTGATCGACGATGCCCTCGACGGCCGCCTGGGCGCCGTGGACGACGTTGAAGACGCCGGGCGGCAGGCCGGCCTCGTCGAGCAGGCTGGCGAGCTTCATCGAGCCGTAGGGGACGCGCTCGGAGGGCTTGAGGATGAAGGTGTTCCCGGCGACGAGCGCCTGCGGGATCATCCAGAGCGGGACCATGAAGGGGAAGTTGAAGGGGGTGATCCCGGCGACCACGCCGAGGGGCTCGTAGCTGAGCTCGCACTTGATCCCGCGGCTGACGTCGAGGCCTGACCCCGCGGCCATGTTGGGGATCGAGGCGCCGAACTCGAGGCACTCGACGCCCTTGAGCACGCTGCCCTTGCCCTCCTCGAAGGTCTTGCCGTTCTCGTGGGCGACCAACCACCCGAGCTCGTCGAGGTCGCGCTCGATCAGCGCCTTGAGGCGGTAGAGCACCTGCGCGCGCTCCTTGAGCGGGGTGTCCCTCCAGCCAGGTAGGGCGGCGCGGGCGGCGGCAGCCGCGGCCTCGACGTCGGCGGCGCCGGAGAGGGGGACGAGGCCGAGCGCGCGGTCGTGGCGCGGGTTGTGGACCGGCTGGCTGCGGCCGGTGCTGGCGTCCTGCCAGCGGCCGCCGATCCAGTTCTTGCAGTCGACGTACTGGTGGAAGGCGTTGCTACGGGCAGGGAAGGGCGGGAAGGGGGGAGAAGACAAGCGCAGGGCCTCCGAAGGGCTCGGTGATACCGCGATTCGCCGGCGCTGACGAGGCGGCGGGTTCGTCGAATTTGCGCCGATGGGCGGTCAGCGCCGGGGGAGGTAGCGGCCGGCGCCGCGGGTGACCCGGAGATCGCCGTCTTTGTAGGCGAGGCGGCCGCCGACGAGGGTGTGGCTGACGCCGCCGTGCAGCGGGAAGCCCTCAAAGATGTTGCGGTCGCAGCGGTGGTGGTGGGTGGCGGCGCTGATGGTGCCGCTGCGGGCGGGATCGTAGACGACGATGTCAGCGTCGGCGCCGACGCGGATGGCGCCCTTGCGCGGGTAGAGGCCGAAGATCTTGGCGGGCTGGGTGCAGCAGACGTCGACGAACTGCTGGAGGGTGAGCCGGCCCGTGGCGACGCCGTAGGTGTACATGAGGGCGAGGCGGTTCTCGATCCCGGCGGCGCCGTTGGGGATCTTGGTGAAGTCGTCCTTGCCGGCGATCTTTTGATCGGCCTGGTTGAAGGGGCAGTGATCGGTGGCGACGTGGTGGATGAGGCCGGCGGCGAGGGCGTGCCAGAGCACCTCCTGGTGGCCCTTGGGGCGGATCGGCGGGCTCATGACGTAGGCGGCGCCCTCGAAGTCGGGCTTGTCGTAGACCGAGTCGTCGAGGAGGAGGTACTGCGGGCAGGTCTCGACGTAGACCAAGAGGCCCTCCTGGCGGGCGCGGATGACCGCGTCCATGGCCTCGCGGCAGGTGAGGTGGACGATGTAGATCGGCTGGCCCGAGCAGCGGGCGAGCGTGATCGCGCGCTCGGTGGCCTCGCCCTCGACCCAGCTCGGGCGGCTCTGGGCGTGGTAGCGCGGGGTCGTCTTGCCGGCGGCGATCAGGCGGCGCTGGAGGGCCTGGACGGCGAGGCCGTGCTCGCAGTGGGCGGTGACGAGGGCGCCGAGCTTGCTGGCGGTGTCGATGATGTTGAGCAGCTCTTTGTCGTCGACGCCGATCGCGCCGGTGTAGGCCATAAAGACCTTAAACGAGGTGATCCCGTCGTCGTGGTAGACCTGCTTCATCTCGCGCTCGACCTGGTCGTTGAACCAGGTGACCGCCATGTGGAAGGCGTAGTCGGCGCAGGCCTTGCGGGCGTTGTTGAACCAAAAATCGCGGGCTTCGATCAGGCTCTGGCCGCGGCTGGGGATCACGAAGTCGATGATCGAGGTGGTGCCGCCGGCGACCCCGGCGGCGGTGCCGGTGAAGAAGTCGTCGGAGGAGACGGTGCCCATGAAGGGCAGCTCCATGTGGGTGTGGGCGTCGATGCCGCCAGGGAAGACGAGCTGGCCGCTGGCGTCGAGGATCTCGGCGCCGGCGGGGACGTCGAGGTCCGGGCCGATCGCGGCGATGAGGCCGTCCTTGCAGTAGATGTCGGCGTGATAGGCGTCGAGGGCGGTGATGATCTCGCCGCCGCGGATGACAACTCCGTGATCGTGCATGGGGGCTCCCTGGTGCGGCTCGGCCGCGGCTACTCGGTGAGGCCGCCGTAGGTGTCGGGGCGGCGATCTCGATAAAATTGCCAGGTCTGGCGGACCTCGTCGATCATGTCGAGATCGAGGTCGGCGACGACGACCTCGTCTTGGTCCTCCGAGGCGACCGCGAGGAAGTTGCCGCGGGGATCGACGAAGTAGGAGGAGCCGTAGAAGCGGCCGATCCCCCAGGGGGCCTCGGTGCCGACGCGGTTGATCGCGCCGACAAAATAGCCGTTGGCGACGGCGTGGGCGGGCTGCTCGAGCTTCCAGAGGTACTGGCTGAGGCCGGCGACGGTGGCGCTGGGGTTGAAGACGATCTCGGCGCCATTGAGGCCGAGCTGACGGGCGCCTTCGGGGAAGTGGCGGTCGTAGCAGATGTAGACGCCGATCTTGGCGTACTTGGTCTGGAAGACCGGGTAGCCGAGGTCGCCGGGCTTGAAGAAATATTTCTCCCAAAAGCCGGAGGTCTGGGGGATGTGGATCTTGCGGTACTTGCCCAGGTAGGCGCCGTCGGCGTCGATGACGGCGGCGGTGTTGTAGTAGACGCCGCGCATCGCCTCCTCATAGACAGGGACGATGATGACCATGTTGTGGGCGCGGGCGAGCTCGGCCATGCGGGCGGTGGTGGGGCCCGGGACCGGCTCGGCGGCGGCGTACCAGCGGCGATCTTGGCTGGGGCAGAAGTAGGGGCCGTTGAAGATCTCTTGCAGGCAGAGGATCTGGACGCCGCGGCGCGCGGCCTCTTCGATCAGGGGGATGTGCTTGTCGAGCATCGCCTGTTGGATCTCGGCGACAGGGACGCTCTCGTCGTTGATCGGGTTGGCGCACTGGATGAGGCCGCAGCGGACGATCGTGGGCATGCGCCTCACTCTAGCCACGGCGCGGCGCGGAGGGCAATGATGCGGCGTCGATCGGGCGAGGGCTGTGAGGTCCTCATGGCGCCAGCCGGCGCCGGATCTTCGCTTTCATGGACAAGCGGCGGCGAGATGAGGGAAGCTGCGCGCCGACGCCGTGGCGGAGGGCCGGGTCGGCCGCTCGCCTCAGCGACGGGCACACGGTACAATTCCACCTCAACCGCTCGCGGATGGCGGCCCTTCATCTGCACCTACGGAGACACCATGACGTTCACTCGCTTCACTCATATCTCTGCCTGCCTCTCCCTCTTCACCGCGCTGCTCGCCGGCTGCAGCGGCGACGACACCAGCACCTCGGCGACGGACTCCAGCTCGACCAGCGACACGGGGACCGAGTCGGACTCGTCGACGTCGACGTCGACATCGACGACGGGCGGCACGGAGACATCGACGACCGATGCGACCTCGACCTCGACGACCTCGGACACGACCGCGACCACGTCGACCTCGACCACGGGCGTGATGGATCTCCCGCCCGGCGCGATGTGCACCGCGGACGCGGAGTGCGCGTCGATGAGCTGCTACCTGGTGCCGCTGCTGGGCGGGCTCTGCGGCGAGTGCAAGGTCGACTCGGACTGTAACGGCGGCGGCTGCACGATCCCCAACCCGCTCGCGGGCGTAGGCGCGACCTGCAACAAGGGCGGCAGCGGCGAGGGCTGCATGAGCGACGAGGTGTGCGTCGACCCGAACGCGCCGTTCTGCGGCACGGTGCTCGACGCCTCGCCGATCATCAAGGTGCTCACCTGCGGCGAGTGCAAGACCAACGCCGACTGCATGGACGCGAAGGCGCCCAACTGCAGCCCGGCCATCTCGGTGGCGGACTTCAACGGGCTGCTGAGCTGCGTCGCGGACAACAGCGTGCCCAACGACACCGCGTGCAGCCTGGCGAAGGACGGCGGCGGGACGGCCGGCGATAAGGCGTGCGAGTCGGGCAAGTGCACGACGGCGACCCTCGAGGGCGTGGTGAAGATCGGGATCTGCGGGACCTGCTTCACCGACGCGGACTGCGACGGCGGGAAGAAGTGCATGGCGGCGGCGGTCGACACGAACTCAGGCGACCTCAAGGGCGCGTTCTGCATGTGAGCCCCTAGGTAGGGCTCTGAGGGCCGGGCCGGCCGCGTCGATGAGGCGCGGCCGGCCCGCCTCTTTCTGGCGCCCTTGCCGTGGCGCTGCGGCGCTGATATCAGGGGCAGATGCGACGGCGAGTTGGCGCGCGAGCGCGGGTGGTGAGCGGTATTGTCGGGCTGGCGATCGCGTCGCTCGCAGGGGCGGCCTCGGCGGCGCCAGAGCTGCTCGACCGGGTCGCGGCGGTCGTCGATGACGAGATCGTGCTGCTGAGCGAGGTCGATCGCGGGGTGCGCTCGTCGCCGCAGCTCGCGGAGGCGATCCAGAAGCTCGGCCAGAGCGCGACGGAGCAGCAGATCGAGCAGAAGCTGGTCGAGATCCGGGCGCTGGTGATCGATGAGCTGGTCGATACGACGCTGATCCGCCGCGAGGCCGCGAAGTTCCAGATCACCGCGAGCGAGGCGGACATCCAGCGCTACTTGCAGCAGCTCGCCTCCGGCAACGGCTATAAGTCGGTCTCCGAGCTGCGGCAGGCGGTGGTGGCGAGCGGGGACTTCGGCTCGTGGGACGAGTACCGCAAGGACATCCGCGATCAGATCACCGTCTACAAGGCGACCTCGATGCTGGCGACCTGGTCGGTTACCGAGGCGCAGGTGCGCGAGTACTACCGGAAGATGGCGCGCGGCGAGGACGCGCGGGTAGAGGTCGATCGCTTCGTGTTCACGCCCGAGGGGGACGACGCGGCGGCGCGTGACTCGGCCTTCGTTGCCGCTCAGACGATCTCGCGGCGCCTCCGCGACGGCGAGGCCGGCGAGGCGGTCGCGAGCTCGATCGGCCAGGAGGGGGTGCGACGGGCGATCGGCCGCGGTGAGGTCGCTCCGTCGCTCGAGGACGCGATCTTTGCGGCTCGCCCGGGTGAGGTCGTCGGGCCGCTGGCCTCCGGGCAAGGCTTCGTCGTCTTTAAGGTCGTCCGCCTGCGCGCCTCCGAGGTGCTGAGCTACGAGAAGGCCAAGGACGCGATCCGGGCGCGGCTCGAGGCCGAGGCTTATGAGAAGTCCGAGCGCGACTTCCGCGAGAAGCTGCGGTCCAAAGCGCACATCGATATCCGCCTGTAGTCGGCGCGGCCGCGGAGCAGGTGTGGGCGCGTAACCCCAGGCGCTTCGTCGATTGCTATGTGCGGGCGACTGGGGAATACTCCGGCCCTCTTACACTGAGGAACCAGCGAACGATGCTCCGTACTATCTGCACCCTCTCCCTGCCGCTCGCGCTGCTGCTCACCGCCTGTACCGGCGACGATATCGGCGCTACAGACACGCAAACCGGCACCGCGACGGATTCGGATCCGACGACCTCGACGAGCTCGACGACCACGACCTCGGGGGCGACGACGACGACGGCCGGGACCACCATGAGCTCGACGAGCAGCACGTCGGCCGGCACCGAGACCGACACCGCGGCGACGACCTCGACGACCACGGGCGTCGAGCCGGAGTGTACGAAGGAGGGGGAGGCCGACGACGCGTGCGCCGCGGAGGTGCCCTTCTGCCAGGACGGCAAGTGCGTCGATTGCTCGGGCGCCGGCGGCGACGCCTCGTGCTCCGCCCTCGACCCGAACGCGGGCGTCTGTGCTGAAGGCTCGTGCGTCCAGTGCACGATGGAGAACGCGGGGGCGTGCGTGGGTACGTCGCCCGTGTGTGACACCGAGAGCAGCTCCTGCGTGAAGTGCACCGAGCACGTGCAGTGCGGCGACGTCGCCTGCAACCTGGTCGATGGGAGCTGCTTCGCGATCGACTACGTGCTTTACGTCGACAAGACCGCGGACTGCGCGAACGGCACGGGCGCGGTCGATGCGCCGTTCTGCACGCTGGTCGAGGCCTTCGCGAAGATCGGGGAGCCCGACAACTTGGCGGCCGCGTGGACGGTGCGCGTGCAGGCCGGGACCTACTCCGCGCCGGTGCACCAGACCCCGGACAACAGCACGATCGCGGTGCTCTCGCAGGGTGGGCCGACGATTATCCGCTCCTCCGAGAACGCCGCCCCTGGCCTGACCACCGGCCAGAGCTCGGTGCTGTTCATGCGCGGGCTCGTCTTCTCGTTGTCCTCCTCGAGCGGTCTCAAGTGCTCAGGGGCGACGATCTTCGGCGATGACGTGCAGGCTCGCACCAACGAGGACTACGGGATCGAGACGGTGGACTGCGACAGCCACCTGCGTCGCGCCCTGATCTCGCAGAACCAAGAGGGTGGGATCGCCTCCTACGGCGCCGGCAGCACGAACATCGTCAACAGCTACGTGACCGCGAACGGCACCGCGCTGTCGGAGTTCGGCGGGATCCGCAGCGCCCAAGGCAACGCGCTGAACGTGCTCTACTCGTCGGTGATCAGCAACGACGGCGACGTGGTGGCGTCGATCCAGTGCGTCGACGCGAGCCCGGGCGAGGTGCGCAACTCGGTGGTGATCGGTCGCACCAACATGCCGTCGGTGGCCTGCGATAACGCGGTCATCTCGGGCTCGGTCGTCGATGACGGCGAGGACCAAGGGGACGGGAATTACCCCGCCAACAGCAACGATCTGAAGTCTCTCTTCGAGAACGCGGTCGGCGGGATCTACCGGGTGAAGGCGCTGGTCGATGATCTCCCGTCGCCGATCGCCGAGGTCGCGATCTGGTTGACGGGCGATCCGAAGACCGACTACGACGGCCACGCGCGCGCGGCCGTGGACTCGATGCCGGGCTTCCCTGGCGCGGACGTCCCGGCTCCGTGAGCTGCGGCGCCTCGGTCGGCTGAGGCGAGTGAGAGGGCGCGGACGCGGGTCGGCGCCCTCTTTTTATTGGTGTGTCGTTTGGGTTGGGTTGGTTTGTCCGCGCGGCGTCACTCTTGCGAAGGGCGCTTGGCCGGGCGTCGGAGATCGAGGCGGCCCATCTCGGCTTGCATGCGCGCGAAGGCGTCCTCGAGGGCGGCGGGGTCGCTCTCGTGCAAGGAGAGGCCCGTGAAGGCGTCGTTGAGCTGGCGGTAGAGCTGCGCGCTGCGCTCCTGGCTGAGCGAGCGGGGGCCCTCGTAGGCGGCGAGCTGGCCGAGCAGTTGCTCAAAGGTGGCGGTGGCCGCGGCGCGGTCGACTGGGAGGGCAGCGGGCGCGGCTGGGTCGCTGTCGGGCTCCGGCGAGGCTTGCTCGGGCTCCGGCGAGGCGGCGAGGGTCCGCGCGAGGCGTGTGGCGGCTTGTTCAGGCGGGTGCGCCGCGGGGGCGTCATCGCGCTGCATCGGCGCCGGGGTGGCCACACGGGGGCGAGGCTTGCCCGCGACCACCAAGGCGTTGACGGCGTAGCCGAGCAGGCCGAGGGCGAGCAGGGCGAGCAGGATGAGGGGGACCGGTTTCATCGGCCGCACAGGTCGGGGAGGGCGTTGAACTCCTCGAGCAGCTCGCCGTAGCTCTGGATCGTGCGACCGCCGAAGGTGTCCTGGAATTGGAAGAAGACGCGGTGATCGAGCGGCTGGATCCCGCCGTTGTGGTAGGCCTCGGCGTCGCTGTCGGTGTTGCCGAAGACGTAGGCGGGCACGAGGCCCTTGGCGGCGAGCATCGCCAGCTCGCCGGTCTTGTAGGTGACCGCTTCGCCGCCGAGGGCGCCGCTCTTGTTGAGCGTGGTGTGGATGATCCCCCGCGGTAGGCCGCGGACATCGACGAATTCGCGGGTGCGCTTGTAGAGGAACTCAGGCCGCGCGGTCATGTACATCGGTCGGTAGCCCTTGCTGGCCAACACTTGCATCGCCTGGGCGGCGAAGGGGTTGATCTCCGGGGTGCTGCCGGTGAGCAGCTTCCAAAATTCCTCCTCCTCGTAGGTGGTGAGGGTGCCGTCGACGTCGCTGATAAAGAAGGGCGTACCCGGCGGGACGACGTCGATGTACTGGTCGGCGGTGCTCTTGTCCGACTCGACGATCATGTGGATCCGGTGGCGACCGGGCGCGAGCGCCTTGTCGGCGGGGATCTTGAAATAGAGGCGGCCGCCGGTGTCGTCGACGCCTTCGATGGTCGGGTGGTTGTCGTCCTCGGTGGTGACCCCGGAGCCGAGCGGCTCCCACTCGCCCTCGCAGCCGCGGAGGAGGAAGATCTGGACGGTCTCTCCCTTGAGGTCGACGTCGAGGATCCCGGTATCGGCGAACTTGGCGAGCACCCACTGCTCGTCGCCTTCGACGTAAAACATGTCGCGGCCGCGGTGGTTGTTGTCCGTGGGGGTGGCGCCGCCGTCGAGCTTGGGCGGCGGGGCGTCGCAGCTCGGGATCGGCTCGCAGAGCGCGCCCGGGACCGCGCCGCCGCCGGTGGTGTCGTCGGTGGTGCTGTCGGTCTCGGCGCCTGTGCTGGTGCTGTCAGTGCCGCCGGTGGTGGTGGTGGTGCTCGTGAGGTCGCCGGTGGTGCTGCTCTCGCTGGCGCTGCCGCTGGTGGTGGCGTCGGTGACGCCGGTCGCGTCGGTGGTCGCGCTGGCGCTGGTGAGGCTGGTCGAGGCGTCGGTTTCGCTGCTGCTGCCGCTGCTGTCATCACCCGCGCAGCCGGCGGCGAGGAGCGTGAGCAGGAGGAGGGGGAGCGGGCTCAGGCAAAGGAGCATGCGGCGAAGATAGCGTATTCGCGCGCAAGCGCGAACCGGCGCGTCGGCCCGTTGAGCGCGCCCTCAGGGTCGGAGGTCGGCGCCCGCGTAGTCGGGGCTGGAGTCGACGGTGGGCCGGAGTTCGCCGTCGTAGTCGACCTTGGGCTGACCGCTGAGCCAGAGCGCGACCATCTTGAAGGGGGCCGTGGGGGTGACGTGGTAGTCGTTCGAGGCCGGGTTGACGAACCACGCGGGGTCGAGCGCCTGCACGACCGTGTTGGTGCTCTGCGCGTATTTGTCGGAGTCGACGAGGCTGTACTCGATGTCCATGTCGCTGCAGGAGATCGAGCTCGCGCCCGGTTTGGCCAGGAGCACGGAGTTGACGGTGCTCGCGGACTGGAGGGTGACGCAGTGCAGGGAGCTGCCGAGGCCCACCTTCGCCTCGTTGCCGGCGATCGTCGAGTAGATGACCGAGACCTGGTTGGCGCCGATCATGGAGAGTCCGCCGACGTCGGAGAGGAAGCCGCCGTTGTTGACGATGAAGCTGTTCTCGACGTGCACGCTGCCGCCGTTGGTCTGCTTGATCCCGCCGAGGCTGTTGCGGGCGATCAAGGAGCGGCGGACGTGGAGCGAGCAGCCGTTGCCGTCGATCCCGACCTCTTCGCGTGAATTGAGGCGGGAGCGATCGAGCCAGAGGGTGCCTTCGGTGCAGACGATGCCGCGATCCTGGGTGGCGCCGGCGATGTTGAAGCCGTCGACGAAGGCGAAGCCGCCCTTGGCGATCGTCAGGGCGGAGGAGCCGAGCACCTCGAGGCGAGGGGAGACGCCAGCGTCGCGGATGATCGCGATGAAGCGGCCCTCTTGGATCGACACTTGTGAGGTGTAGGCGCTCGGGGCGGCGCGGACGCGCAGGATCGTAGGATCGTTCTTGGGGATCTTTTGGGCGGCGTCCTGGATCTCGCAGTAGGGTTTGGCCTCGCTGCCGTCGGCCTCGGCGCAGCCGCCGGGGGCGGCGGCCTTGTCGACCCACAGGACCTTGGGCGGGAAGCAGGCGCCGCTGGCGAGGTTGCAGGCGCCGGTCGAGCATTGGCTGTGCTCCGCGCAGGGGACGCAGATCTGCGCGAGGGGGTCGCAGATCGGGGTGACCGTGCCGCAGGCGCTCGTGTCTTCGGCGCTGCACTGCACGCAGGCGCCGCTGATGAGATCGCAGGCGGGCGTGCTCGGGTCGAGCGCGGCGCAGACGATCCCAGAGCAGTCGACGCAAGCGCCGTCGGGGTCGCAGAAAGAAGCCGGCGCTTGGCAGCTCGGGTTGTCCTGGACACCTTCGTCGGGATCACAGTCGGCGCTGTGGGTGTCGTGGGTGGTCGTGCTCTCGGAGGTGTCGGTGGCGGTGTCTTCCGTCGTCGCGTCCGTGCCGGTGGCGCTGGTGCTGGTGCCGGTGGTGCCTGGCGTGGTCGTCCCCTGCGGATCGCTGATGCAGATGTTGGAGGCGCAGAGCAGCCCCAGTTCACAGCTCTGGTCCTCGCGGCAGGGGCAGTTCAGGGTCCCGGGTTCACAGGTGGGATCACCGCTTGTGAGGGTCTCCGTGCCGTCTGCGCCGCCACCGGGGGGACAGCCGAGGGCGAAGACGAGCGAGAGGAACGCCGAGAATTGGACGGCAGAAGGACGGGACGAGCGCACCCGGCCAGTATCGCCTGTAGGTCTAACGGCTGCAATGAACGTAATCCTGGTTACGCTCGAAACAGCGCACGGTTGCTGTGCGATGGCGCGCTGTGCTCGTCAATTACTGGGAATAGACGTCTGCTCCAGGGGATTCGGGCGCACCAACGGTCACGGAGCGGGGATCACCCTCGAAGTCGACGCGAGGATCATCAGACTGCCAGGTCGTCGGTGACTCGGCGGGGGGCTGCTTCCAGCGATAGATCGAGTAGGGGATGTCGACGGCGAAGAGGTCGAGCACGGCGCTGGTGGACATCGCGTGGTTGCTGGCGTCGGCCATGAAGTCGCCACCATCGAGGATCGACTGCTCGACGAAGAGGGTCGAGCAGCTAATGGAAGTGTTCTCTTGGCCGACCGCGGCGCCGAGCACGGAGGCGCGCACGGAGCCGACGTTGTTGTTGCCTTCGCAGTGGATCGTCGCGCCCTTGCCGGGCGCGCCGAGGTTGTTGAGGAGGGTCGTGTAGGCGATGTCGACCGCGCTGACGTTCTGCAGCCGGATCGCGCCGCCCCCATAGATCCCGTTCTGACCGTTCTCCGTGACAAAGGAGTTGCGCATGAAGAGGGCGCCGCCGGTCAACTCGATGCCTTCGCTCTTGTTGCGGCTGATCACGGAGTCGCGGATGTTGACCGTGCACGCGGCGCCGCGGATGCCAGGGCCGACCCCTTGGCGGATCCGCGTGTTCGAGAGGTCGAGCGTCGCCGAGTCACATCGGACGTTGGGAGGGTCGTTCAGGATGGCGGTGCTGACGATATCGAGGTTGTCGAGGTAGACGGTCAGACCGGGGCCCTTGAAGTCGATCGGCACGCCGCCCTGGAGCTCCGCCGCGAGCGTGGGGTCGTCGTAGCCGATAATGGCGACCACGGCCGGCTTCCCCGCAGTGGTGAGGTTCAGCGTGCTGAGCACGTTGGGGCCCTTGAGCAGGCGAACCGTCCAGCCCTTGCTGATGCCGTGCATGTGCATGTGCTGGATGGCGACCTCGGCGTTGCAATACGGCTTGTCTCCGCCGATCGACGTGGTGCAGAGGCCGTTCACAGGATCGTCTGGGAGCACGGAGATCACGTTGCTCGCCGGTAGACACTGGCCGAGCGCGAGGTCACACGCGGAGTTCACGCACTGCGCGTGGCTGGTGCACGCGACGCAGGTGTTGCTCTCAAGGTCGCAGACGGGGGTGTCGCCCTTGCAAGCCTCGGCCTCCGCAGCGTTGCACTGGACGCAGGCGCCGGTGTCGAGATCACAGACGCCCTTGTCGATGTCGACGCCTGCGCACGAGACGAGGATGGTGCAGTCGCCGCAGACCCCGGAGGCTGAGCAGTAGGGGAAGGCGTCGGGGCAGGCGGGGTTGAGCGCGCCTTCCTTTGGATCACAATCGGCGCCCTCGCTGTCGCTCGTGGTCGTGCTGGTCGGATCTGTCGTGGGATCGGCGGTGGTCAGCTCGCCCGTGGTCGTGGTCGTCGTCGTCCCCGTGGTCGTGCCCGTCGACGTCGAGGTGGTGTCGACGTCGACGCAGAGATCCGCGACGCAGGTGAGGCCTGGGTCGCACGCGTCCCCGCGGGTGCACGCGCAGCCGAGTGAGCCCATGGGGCACTCACCTGTCGACGCGCCGGTCGATGTGCTCGACCCGTCGCTGCTCTCGGTGGTCGCAGCGTCGTCCGCACAGGAGGTAGAAAAAAGACCGGCCAGCAGGGCTGCGAGAGGAGACCAGCGCATGCGTGCATTATCGGGCAGCTCTAGAGCGTTTTCAACCGGCATGTACGCGCGCGCGCGCAGCGTCGAAGGAGTACGCGGCGCTACACCCGTTACACGCGCACAAGCGCGACGGCTCGCGCCCGTAGTTACGGGCGATCAGCGCCAGAGAAATCGACGGCGCCGGCGGTCGCAGGGCGCTTGTCGCCGTCGAAGTCGCGGTAGGGATCTCCCGGCTGCCACGTCGCGGTGTCCTTGAGGTCTGCGATGAGCTTGGGGCGATAGACGCCCTTCACGGGCATGTTGAAGAGGTTGTTGACGATCTCGGGGGGGCCGAAGAAGTTGCCGCCGTCGTCGCCGAGGGTGCCGCCCATGCCGCAGTAGATGTAGCCCTCAGCGCCGAGGATCACGCTGTTGCGGACCGACAACGTGGAGGCGAGGTTGCCGCAGCGGACCGCGAGCACGGGGAGGTTCTCCTGGTTGGTGTTCCCCACGAAGGTCGAGTAGACGATCTGCATCTTCGTGTCGACGAGGCGGAACACGTAGTCCGCGTCGACCTTGTTGCCTGTGAAGTAGCTGTTCTCGATCGTGATGTCAGACTCGATGAGGTTGGGGGTGGACCTGTGGCCCGTAAACACCGAGCGACGGATCTGGTACTTGCAGTCGAGCGAGGTGAGGGGGACCCGGTTGTTGGTGATGCGCGAGTCGTCGACCCAGACCTCGGCGCCGACGCAGTTGATCGCGTCCGCGTTGGTCGCGTCGAGCAGCTCTAGGTTGGCGATCATGAGCCGGCTCGGGCGCGGGTCCATCTCGATGCTCGGGTCGACATAGAGGACCGGCCGGGTCTCGTTCTCGACGGTGTGCTTCAGCACCGGGGGCTCTTCGCCCTCCTCCGTGACACCGATGAGGATCACTGTCCGGGCCCAGGTCACGTCCTGGAAGAGGCTCGGCTGGGGCATCGTGCCCGGGCGGATAAACACCGCGATCTCGTCGGCGAGATAATTCTCGAGGGTCATCAGGGAGTAGTGGTACGTGCACCACGGCTCCTCCTTGGTCCCGGGTTTCATCTCGTTCGTATGGCAGCCGGGCCGGTTCTCGGCCCAAAAGGTCCACTCCTCGGGGACGCACTTGCCGGTGGCGAGGTTGCACGCGCCGGTCTCGCACTGGCTATGCTCCGTGCACGGGCCGCAGGTGAAGGTGTCGGCGTCGCAAGCGGCGGGGAAGAGGCAGGCCTCGAAGAACTCGGGGGTGCACTCGACGCAGAGGCCGCTGTTGCTCTCACAGGCCGGCGCGGCGCCCGAGGTCGCGTCGATGCAGGTGAAGCCGTCGAAGTCGCCGCAGGCGCCGCAGGTGTCCTTGGCCCAGCAGTAGGGCTTCGTCGCGTCGAGGCCGGCGCAGAGCGCGTGACCGGCGGGGCCGGGCTCGCAGGTGAAGGGCTGCTCCGTCGGATCGGTGGCGGTCTCGGTGCTGTCGGTGGTGGTGTCTGTGGTCGTGCTCGTGGTCGGCTCGAGCGTGGTCGTCGTGGTCGGATCGTCGGTGGTGGTCGCGTCGGTGGTCGCGGTGTCGGTGGCGCTCATGGTCGCGCCCGCGGTCACGCGGCAAGACTCGCTGCTGACCTGCTCCACGCAGCCGTTGTTGACGCTCGAGCAGCTGTCGCAGACGAGCCCGGGGGCGCAGGCGCCGTCGGCGAAGAAGCAGTGATCCTGGTTGACCAACGTGCAGGAGAGACCCGCGCTGGCGCTGGCGCCGAGGACGAGGGCGGCGGCGGCGAGCGAGGCGACGCGGAGACGTGAGGCTTTCAGTCGAGAGGCGTGAGACATGAGGAGATCCGCGGGAGGAGGCGCCTAAAAGCGGCCGAAGATGGCGAGGCCGGCGCCGCTCTGGCCGAACGTGGGGGCGATGGCCGCGTCGTCGCTCAGGCGCGGGGCGCGGCCGCGGCGATCGAGGGCGAGGAGGATCGCGCCGGTGATCAAGGCAGCCGCGCCGCCGCCGAGGAGGGCGTAGCCCGGCGGGCGGGTGTCGAGCAGCTCGTAGCCGATGGTCTCGGACTTCTGGGTGGGTTCTCGCAGGACGAGGCCGACGCCGACGCTCGCCGCGATCGCGCCGGCGGAGAGGGCGGCGATCCCGGCGATGCCCTTGCCGCCGATGCCCGTCCGAGCGGGCTGCTCTGGCTCCGGTCCGGTGATTGGCGGCGGCGGCTGGTCCGGGGGCTTCTTCTCGGGGACGTCGACGGGCTCGCGAGCGGCCGCGTCGCGGACGTACTGGTTGAGCTGGGTCGCGACGATCTGCAGCTGCTGCTCGATCTTCATCATCAGCTCGTCCTCGAGGCAGAGGGGGCAGTTGGCCTGGATGCTCTCGAGGACAGGTTGGCCGAGGCGCTGGGTCGCGATCCCGAGCACGAAGCCGTCCTCGCCGTCCTCGGGCGGCGAGATCTTGATGAAGATGACGTAGTCGTCGACCTTGAAGCGGCGGGCGACGCCGCTCGCAGTCAGTGTTTGCTCGGCCTGCTTGCGGGCGCGCGTGATGATCGCGCCGCTGTCGCTGCCGAGGCTGTCGCCGTCGATCTTCACGGAGGCGTAGGCGACGGGATCCGCTTTGGCCTCCGCGGGCTCGAGGACGAGCACCGCCGGGAGCATCGGGCTGGCGCTCGCTCCCGGGCCGACGACGAAGGCGGGGGGGAGGAGCAGAGAGACGGCGACGCTGAGATTGGCGAGCATAAGCGAGAACGGCGCTTATGGTGCCCCGAAGAGCCCGTCGCGTCCATCCCCGGCGGTGTGTGAGACCTCGGGGGCGAGCGCCCTGACGCGCAAATTCGAGCGATTCTTGGCCGCTCGGATTCGCGCGCGCTCCGTCTCTATCGGCTCGTGGGGCATGGCGCGGCGGCTCGGCGGAGCCCCGCGCTCGTTGCCCGCGCTCAGATCAGCCCGGGTTCGCGGCCCGCTTGGCGCAGAGGTTGACCCATTTTTGGACCTCCTCGTCGCGGCTGCCTTGACCAGTCTTCACGCAGAGGTTCCAGTCCTTGCTCTCCTTGTGCGCGAGGGTCTTGAGCTTGATGTAGTCGTTGCGGCGGAAGCACGGCTTGTCCTTGTCGAGGATCTTCAGCATGCCCGCCCATGAGCCGCTCGTGCGCGCCTCGCCGACCGCGCGGCGCTGGCGCTCGCACTCAGGGGTCGTGAAGGGATCGACGCGCTTGATCTCCGGCTTGGCGCCCGTGTCGCCGCCATCCGGCGTGGTGTCGGGGTCCTCGCTGGGTGGCTTGTCGAGCGGCGGCTTGTCGAGCGGCGGCTTGTCGAGCGGCGGCTTGTCGAGCGGCGGCTTGTCGAGCGGCGGCTTGTCGATCGGCGGCTTGTCGATCGGCGGCTTGTCGAGCGGGTCGTCGACGGTGCTCGGCCGCTTGGCGACGGGATCGCCGGTCGGGCCGTTGTCCGGCGGAGAGGTGAAGGACCACCAGAGCAAGACCATCAGCGCGACGGCGCCGCCGCCGAACCACACGACGCGGAGGCGCGGGTCGCTGAGCTTGCTGAGCAGGCCCGCAGGCGGAGCGACCTCGACGGGCCGAATACCGGCGATCGGCGACGGCGAGGAGCTGACCTTCGCTCCGCTCGGGTTGGCGTCGCCCGTGAAGACGTGATCGCCGAGCATCGCGGGGTTCGAGCGCTCGGCCCCTTCTCCGTCCTCGAGCGGGAGGGTGCGGATCACCTCTTCCATCCGCGCGAGGAATTCCTTGGCGGACTGCGGGCGCTTGGCGGCGTCGATCTCGAGGCTGTCGTCGACGAGTTGGACCAGGTTTCGCGGCAGGTCCGGGCGGCGCTCGCCCAGCGACGGGGCGCGCTCGGTCGACTTGCGCGCCATGATCTCGACGAGGTTGTTCGAGACGAAGGGCGGCTCGCCGGCGAGGCTCTCAAAGAGCATCACGCCGACCGCGTAGATGTCGAAGAGCTCGGTCGCGTCCTTGCCCTTGGCCTGCTCGGGCGCCATGTACTCGGGGGTGCCGAGGGCGTGGCCAGGGATGGTGAGGCGCGCCTGCGACTCGCTGCGCTCAGCGCCCGCGGAGATGCCGAAGTCGAGCACCTTGACGGTCTCGCCCTCGCCCTCCGGCAAGGGCACGAACATCACGTTGTCAGGCTTGAGATCGCGGTGGATGATCCCGACCTCGTGGGCCGCTCGGATCGCCCGGGCGACGGCGCGGATGATCCGACAAGCGCGGCCGACGGGCAGGGTGCCGAGCTCCTGGATCTCGTCGTAGAGGTTGCGCCCGGTCAGGTACTCCATGACCAGGTAGAGGCGGCCGTCAGGGAGCTCGCCGGCGTCGAAGACCTCGATGATGTTGGGGTGACCAGCGGCGCTCGCGGCGCGCGCCTCGGCCCGGAAGCGCTTGGCGACCAGCTCGTTGCGGCTCCACTGGTGGGTGAGCACCTTGATCGCGACCTTGCGGCCGACGGTGGTGTGCTCGCCGAGGTAGACGGTGCCCATGCCGCCGCGGCCGATCCGGTTGATCACGCGGTAGCGCTCCGCGATGATCGTGCTCGGCTCGATGTGCTCGATGTCAGGGGGGCCGCCTGGCGGATCTGGATCGCGGCGAGCGACGCGCTCTGGCGCGGGCTGCGGGGCCTTGATCTTGATCGGGAGCGGCTCGGCCGGCGCCTGATCGTCTTCGTCGAGGATGAGGTCGATCTCCTCCTCTTCGTCGGCCGGCTCGGGCTCGTGCGGGTGGACCTGGGTGCGCGAGAGCTCTTGGAGCAGCCCGTCGCGGTAGGTCCGCTCGCGCTCGGCGGTGTCGCCGAAGAGCATCTGCATGAACTCGGCGGTGTCCTCCTGGCCGGTCCCGGGCGAGTTCTCGGCGATCCAGTCGCTCAGCGCCTCCATGAAGTCGTGGGCGGAGAGGAAGCGCTCCTCGCGGTCGCGGGCGAGCCCCTTGACGACGATCTCGTCGAGGATCGGATCGACGCGCGAGGAGTAGATGCTCGGCGGCGGCGCCTCGAAGGTGGAGACGGTGTCGGTGTCGATGTTGTCGGCGCCGCGGAGCGGCCGGCCGGTGAGCAGCTCCCACAAGATCGCGGCGCAGGCGTAGACGTCGGTGCGGCCGTCGAGCACGTCGTGCCGCGCCTGCTCCGGCGACATGTACGCGACCTTGCCGAAGACCACCCCCGGCTGGGTCTCGCTGCCCTTCAAGGTCGAGGTGGCGAGGCCGAAGTCGGCGAGGCGCACCGAGCCGGCCCAGTCGATCAGGATGTTGGAGGGCGAGACGTCGCGGTGGACGAGGCCGAGGCCCGGGAAGGTGTGCGCGTAGTGGAGCCCGCGCAGGATCTCGCGGATGATGTGGACGGCGAGCGGCACCGGGAAGGCCTTGCCGACCGAGGCGCATCGATCCCAGATGTCGGCGAGGTCGCGGCCCTCGACCAGGGCCATGACGATGAAGAGCTGGCCGTCGATCTCGCCGGCCTCGCGGACGTCGACGATGTTGTTGTGGTGGAGCTTGAGGACGACCTTGGCTTCGTCGATGAAGCGGGTCCGATAGTCGTGGTCGGGCAGGCCGGCGCGCAGCAGCTTGACCGCGGCGAGGCGCGCGAGGGCCTCTTGACCGACCGAGGCGAGGTAGACGGTCGCCATCCCTCCCTCCCCGAGGATCCCCAGCAGGGTCACGTTGCCGAGCCGCTGCGGGTGGTCAAGTCGCTCGATCTCGCCCATCACCATGTTCGCCAAACGCTACCACGACTTGGGTAAATCCGAGTATCCTTTGCGACGCCCATGGCCACCCAGTCCCCCGGATCGCGGCCCGCACAGCCCGGAATTCTCTACTACGACCCCAATCCGACGACCGCCAAGCTGGCGACCGCCGGCCTCCGCCTCGCTGGCTTCGCGGTGTTCAACGCGCACACGCAGGCCGAGGCGGTCGCCCTGTGCAGGGCGCACGGTCCAGGCGGGGATGAGGCCGTGGTCGCGCTGCTGCTCGACGCTGCCGCCGATCCAGCGGCCTCGGCGGGGGTGCTGAAGGCGCTCGTTCAGATCCCAGGCGCCGCTCGGCTGCCCGGGATCCTCCTGGTGAGCCGCAGCAACCCGACGCCGATCCCGGGCGCCGAGGACCTGCCGAGCCTGCGTCGACCGTTCAGCACGCCCGCGCTCGTGAAGGTCGTCCGCGAGACGCTCGATGAGCACCAGCCGGGGATCTCGTCGCCGCCGATCTCGGTCGATCTCGCGACCTCCAAGCTCAAGCAGATCCTCGGTGAGAGCTTCCCTGGGCAGGAATTCAGCGACGAGGAGGTCGAACGCTTCGCCCAGGCGCTCCGCAGCGACGACGACCTGCCGGCGCCGCCCTCGCCAGCGAGCATGTTCGGGAGCCTCGAGAGCGCGCCGTTGGAGGCGGTGCTCGAGATGCTCGGCAACTCCGGCCGCCGAGGGGTGCTGCGCGTGGAATCGAGCGCGAGCGAGTGGGCGAAGCTGCACCTCGATCAAGGGCGGATCCGACTCGCGGAGTTCAAGGGCTCGGGCGAGGATCTGAAGCTCGGCCGCTTCATCGTCGAGGGCGGCTTCCTCCGCGATGAGCAGCTCGAGGCGTTCGTCGTCGGTAAGGACCCGGAGCGCCGACCGCTCGGGGCGCGCTTGGTCGACGCGGGCTTGATCAGCGCGGGTGACCTCGCGCAGGTGCTGGTCGATCAGGCGCGCGCGGTGACCTGCCACATCCTGACGTGGAAGACCGGATCGTTCTCGTTCCACCCGGTGTCGGAGCTCGACGGGATGGCGGCGGCGGCCTCTTCTCAGGGGCGGGCGGAGCTGCTGATCGCGGAGGCGCTGCTCGACGGTCTGCGACGCCTCGACGAGCAGGCGGCGATGGGCCCGCACATGCCCGACGTCGAGGACGTGTTCCTGCGCGTCGACGAGCAGGTGGCGAAGCTGAGCCGCGACGCGCTGCCGCGCGAGGAGCTGGCGGTGCTCGAGCTGGTCAACGGCCGCAACAGCGTCAAGGAGATCGCCCGTAAGACCCGCGCGGGGACCTTCGCGGTCGCCCGCGTGCTGTATCGCCACGCCAAGGCGAACCTCGTCCGCCGCCGCATGATGCCAGTGAACGTCAACCTCTGAGGTCACCGTGACCGCGCCGCCTCGCTCGATCGTGATCGCTGACCCGGAGCCCGAGGAGCGCGAGCGCCTGGTCCGACTGGTCGAGGCGGCGGCGGCGGAGCGCGCGGTGCAGGTGACGATCCACGCGGCTAGCGACGGCCACGAGGCGCTGGCGGTGATCGAGCGCGAGCGGCCGAGCTTGGTGGTCACGGAGATCCTCCTGCCTGGCATGAACGGCCTCGCGCTGCTCCGCCGGCTGCGTGAGCGCGGCGGCGCGCCGCTCTTCTTGTACGTGACCGCGATGGCGCGCGAGTCGGATCGTTATTGGGCGCTCCGCAACGGGGCCCACTCGTATGTGATCAAACCCTATGAGGACGCGGCGCTGCAGGCCCGCTTGGCCCAGGTGCTCGGCGAGGACGCTGAGCCCGATCGCCTCGGGCTGCTGTGAGCGCCTGGCTCTTGGGTCAGGGCCGATCGGCGCCGGGGTAATCGCTCGCGCCGTCGGTGGTGGGGCGCGGGGCGCCGTCGAAGTCGAGCGCGGGATCCCCCGCCTTCCAGAGGCCGACGGTCGCGAGCTCGGTCTCAGGCTTGGCTCGGTAGATCCCCTCGATGGCGGTGAAGAAGCTCGAGATCATGGACGTGTCGACGACGAGGTTGTCGCCGTCGGGGTAGTCGCCGTCGACGACCGAGTTGGTGGCGATCGTCGGGCAATTCACCGAGTCCCCGCCCTTGCCGATGAACACCGAGCTGCGCAGGGCGAGCTGCCAGCCGACCACGCCGACGCACTCGACGCTGGCGGCGTAGCCGGCGGAGGCCTCGTTGTTGATGAAGGTCGAGAAGAGGATCCGGAGCTCGGCGGCCGCGGCGCCGAGGACGCCGCCGTCCCTGCCGACCTTGCCGTTGTGGGTGACGAAGGTGTTGGTGATGAAGAGGGCGCCGCCGGCGAGCTCGACGCCGACGCGGCCGTTGCTGGTGATCACGGCGCGATCGATGGTGACGCTCGAGTCGGTGGTGTGCAGGCCCGCGTCCGCGTGGCCGCTGAGCTCGCTGCGATCGAGCCAGAGCTTGCTCTTGGCGATGACGACGCCGCTGCCGAGGCTGTTGCCGGCGAGCGCCACGCCGTCGATGAAGAGCTTGGCCTCGTCCTTAGCGCTGACGAGGCCGTCCGCGTGGACGCCGTTGATCAAGACGCTCTGGCTGGCGTCGGCGTTGATGAGCGCGAGCGCCCGGCCGGGAGGGGCGATGACGGGCCCTTGATAGAGCCCTTGGCGGATCCGCAGGGCCGCCGGGCCGGTGGCGCCGTCGACCCAGGCCATCGCTTGGTCGAGGTTGCAGAAGGGCTCCTCTTCGCTGCCGAGCGCGGGCTTGCAGTTGGGGTCGTTGCGATCGACCCAGCGCAGGGTGCTCGGCGGGAAGCAGGCGCCGGTGAACTTGTCACAGGCGCTGGCGGGGCACTCGTCGTGCTGGGTGCAAGGCGCGCAGGTGTTGCTCGCGGGGTCGCAGGCGGGTGTGTCACCGGCGCAGGCGCTGGTCTGGCCGGGGAGGCACTCGACGCAGTAGCCGCTGTCAGGGTCGCAGATCGGGCGGAGCGCGCCGCAGCTCGCGAGCTCGGTGCAGTCGACGCAGTAGCCGTCTGGGCCGCAGTAGGGGCGGCTCGGATCGCTCGCGGCGCAGAGCGGGCTCTCGGGTCCGCCTCGTGGATCGCAGCCGACTGGCTGGCCGGTCGTCTCGGCGGTGGTGCTGTCGGAGGTGGTGCCCGTCGGATCGACACCGACGGTGCAGAGCTGTGAGGCGCAGACGAGGCCGCCCTCGCAGATGCCGCCCGGCAGGCACTCACAGCCCTCGGCGCCAGGGACGCACAGGGCCGTCTCGCTCTCCGTGTCGGCGCCGCCGGGGTTGAGGCAAGCGAGCACTGAGGCCCCGAAGACGACCAACACCCGACCCGACCAGCGAGCACCCATCGCGGCCGAGTATTCCTGATCGGTCGCGGCGCTGACAACGTCCGCGATGGTGAAATAGCCGCGTATTCGCGCGAAAACGGGCGGATATGCGCGATCTTGCCCTTGATTCAGGTCGCGCCCAAGAGGCCGGATCGACGGAGCAGCGCGCTGGGATCAGGCTCGCGGCCGAGGAAGTCGACGAAGAGGGCGCGGGGATCGTCGCTGTCGCCGCGGGCGAGCACCGCGCGGCGGAAGGCCTCGCCGACGGCGCTGCTGAGCACGCCTTCGTCGCGGAAGCGGGCGAACGCGTCGGCGTCGAGCACTTCGGCCCATTTGTAGGAGTAGTAGCCGGCGGCGTAGGCGACGGGGCCGGCGAAGAGGTGGGAGAAGGCGAGGATCATCGCGTAGTCAGCGGGCAGGGGGGCAGGGGCGAACTCCGCGGCGACGCGGCGGGCGTAGACGAGCGGGTCGCCGTCGCGCGCGGGCTCGTACTCCGTGTGGAGCGCGAGGTCGACGGTGGCGAAGCCGAGCTGGCGCATCGTGTGGTTGGCGCTGCGGAAGTTGCGGGCGCGGAGGAGGCGGGCGAGCAGCTCGTCCGGCAAGGGGGCGTCGCTCTCGTAGTGCCGCGCGAAGAGGTCGAGGGCCTCGCGCTCCCAGCACCAATTCTCCATGATCTGCGAGGGCAGCTCGACGAAGTCCCAGGCGACGTTGGTGCCGGCGAGGCTGCGCACGTCGACCTCAGTGAGCAGGTGATGGAGGAGGTGGCCAAACTCGTGGAAGAGGGTCTCGACCTCGCCGTGGGTGAGCAGGGCGGGCTTGCCCCCGGCCGGCGGGCTGACGTTGGCGCAGAAGAGGCCGACGTGGGGGGCGCGCGGGCCCCCTTCGCTCGCCCGGCCGATGATGAGGGGGTTCATCCAGGCGCCGCCGCGCTTCTCCTCGCGGGGGTAGAGATCGACGTAGAAGTAGCCGATGAGGCGGTCGTCTCGGTCGTGCAGCGCGTAGGTGCGGACGCTGTCGTGCCAGACCGGAAGGCCAGGTCGCGCCTGGACGCGGACGCCGTAGAGGCGACGGCTCACCTCGAAGAGGCCGACGAGCGCGCGCTCGGCGGAGAAGTAGGGGCGCAGGGCCTCGTCGTCGAACTCATAGCGGGCCTGGCGCTGCTTCTCGGCGTAGTAGGCGAGATCCCACGGGGCGAGCGGCGGGGCCTCGGGGCCCTCGAGGGCGCGGCGGAAGGCGAGCAGGTCGTCGTTCTCAGCGATGAAGGCGGCCTCGACGCGGCGGCGTAGATCGTCGACGAAGGCGCGGGCGCGGGCGCCGGTCTTGGCCATGCGATCGCTGAGCACGAGCTCGGCGAAGTCGGCGTAGCCGAGCAGGGCGGCCTTCTCGCGGCGCAGCTCCAAGATCCTCGCGAGGTGCGGGCGGTTGTCGAAGGGCGGCGCGGCGGCGCGGGTGTTGTAGGCGTGGTAGACGCGGCGACGGATCGCGGGATCGTCGAGGTAAGTGAGCACGGCGATGAGGCTGGGCTCCTGGAGGCTGAAGCGCCAACCATCGAGGTCGCGGGCCGAGGCGTCCTCGCGGGCGGCGGCGCGGGCTGACTCGGGGAGGCCGGCGAGCTGCGTCTCGTCGGTGATGACGAGCTCGAAGAGGTTGGCGGCGTCGAGGATGTTCTGCGCGAAGGTGGTGGTGCGCTCGGCGAGCTCGACGTCGATCTCGCGGAGGCGCTGCTTGCCGGCCGCGTCGAGCTCGGCGCCGTGGCGGCGGAAGTTGTCGAGGGTCTTGTGGAGGAGGCGACGGCGGGCGCCCTGGAGCTGCGCGGCGTCGTCGGTGCCTTCGTAGGCCCGTAGCGCGCGCCAGAGGCCGTTGTCGAGGGGGAGACCGGCGTAGAAGGCGGCGACGGGCGGTTGCACGGCGTTGTAGGCGCCTCGCAGGGCAGGGCTGGTGGCGACAGACTCGAGGTGGCCGACGAGCGTCATCGCGAGCTCGAGCGCCTCGGTGGCGTCCTCGAGCGCGCCGAGGGTGTTTTGATAGGTGCGGGGCGCGGCGCTGGCGGCGATCTGTGCGATCGCGGCCTTGGCGTCGGCGAGCAGGCGCTCGATCGCGGGCTCGATGTGCTCGGGGCGGATCGTGGCGAAGGGGATCGCCTCCGCGGGGATCTCGAGGAGCGGGTTGGGCTCAGCGGTGCTCATGCGAGACCGTGTAGCACTGACGAGCAGGGCGCGTCGCGCGGGGCGCGGGGGCCCGCGCGAGCGGGCGGGCGCGCGCGTCCTCGCGATCCATCAGGGGGCGGCGATCGGGGCGTCTGCGGCGGCCTGGTCGGCGAGCGGCGCGGGCGGCCTCGGCGGCCTCGGCGGGCGGATCGAGTAGATCTCTGAGGGGCGTAGGGTGGTGCGTACGAGCAGCTCGCCGAGCAGGCCGAGGCCGAGGAAGTGCGCGGCGGTGGTGACGAGGAGCACGCCGAGGGTGAGCAGCGGGCGGGTGCCGATCGAGTCCCCTTGGGCCCAGATCACGGAGAGGTAGGTGAGGATCGCGACGCCTGGGGCGCCGAGCAGCACCGCGGGCACGCTGAAGAAGTGGAGCGGGCGCGAGCGGAAGCGGGTGACGAGTAGGACGGTGAGCAGGTCGAGGAGGCCGTCGATGAGGCGGCGCAGGCCGTACTTGCTGACGCCGTGGGCGCGCGGGCGATGGTTGACGACCAGCTCCTCGATGCGAAAGCCGCGCTCACCCGCGAGCACCGGGAGGAAGCGGTGGAAGCCGCCGTAGACGCTGAGCTCGCGCACACACTCGGCGCGGTAGGCTTTGAAGCCGCAGTTGAAGTCGCGCAGCGGGATCCCGCTGATCCGCCGGACGACCGCGTTGAAGAGCTTGGATGGGAGGGTCTTGCCGAGGGGGTCGAGGCGGCGCGCCTTGTAACCAGAGACGAGATCCGCGCCGGCCTCGATGCGGGCGATGAAGGCGGGGATCAGGGCCGGGTCGTCCTGGAGATCGCCGTCGAGGGTGAGCACGATCTCGCCGCGGGCGCGCTCGAAGCCGGCGGCGAGCGCGGGCGACTTGCCGAAGTTGCGCCGGAAGTGGATGACGTGGAGCTGCGGATCGGCGGCGGCGAGGGCGTCGAGGTCGAGGTCAGTGCCGTCGGTGCTGCCGTCGTTGATCACTAAGATCTCGTAGGGGCGGGCGGTCGCGCGGCAACCCGCGGTGAGCTGGGCGTAGAGCTCGGGCAAGGAGTCGATCTCGTTGTAGATCGGGACGATCACGGAGATCTCTGGGGAGCGCGCGTTCGGCTCTCCTGCGGCGTGCTGGGGCTGCATCGGGGAGGGCGAGGCTAACAGAGTCGGTGAGGCGCCGCTTCAGGTAGTGTCGCTGGGTGAAGAAGATCATCATCGACCGTCCAGGATCGTATGACCGGCTGCGCCTCGCGGAGGCGCCTTCGCCCGCGCCAGGCCCGGGTGAGGTGCGGATCAAGGTGGCGGCGATCGGCGCGAATTATGCCGACTGCGTGGTGCGGATGGGGCTCTATGCGTCGGCGAAGAAGTACGTGGGGTGGCCGATCACGCCGGGCTTTGAGGTCGCAGGTACGATCGACGCGCTGGGTGATGGGGCCTCGGGGCTGGAGCTCGGGGCGGAGGTGATCGCTGTCTCGCGCTTCGGCGGCTACGCGAGCGAGCTGGTGGCGCCGGCGCGCCAGGTGTTCCCGCTGCCGAGGGGGCTCTCGATGATCCAAGGGGCGGCGCTGCCGACGGTGTATCTCACCGCCTATTACGCGCTCTTCGAGCTGGCGCGGCCGCGGCCGGGGGCGAAGGTGCTGGTGCACTCGGCCGCGGGCGGGGTCGGCGGCGCGCTCTGTCAGCTCGCGACGATCGCGGGCTGTGAGGTGGTGGGGGTGGTCGGGGCGAGCCACAAGGTCGAGGCGGCGCGGGCGCTGGGGGCCTCGGTGGTGATCGATAAGTCGCGGGAGGCGCTGTGGCAGGCGGCCGAGCGGGCGGCGCCGGGCGGGTATGACGTGGTGTTCGACGCGAACGGGGTGTCGACGCTGCGGGCGAGCTATGAGCACGTGGCCCCCACCGGGAGGCTGGTGGTCTACGGCTTCCACAGCATGTTGCCGCGCGCCGGCGGGCGGCCGAATTGGCCGCGGTTGGCGCTCGATTTCGTGCGGACGCCGCGCTTCAGCCCGCTGGCGCTGACGCAAGAGAACCGCGGGGTGCTCGGGTTCAACCTCTCCTATTTGTTCGAGCGCGCTGATCTGCTCGATCAGTCGATGCGGGCGATCCTGAGTTGGTTTGAGGACGGACGTCTTACGCCGCCGCGCGTACAGACGTATCCGTTGGCGGCGGTGGCCGAGGTCCACCGCGCGCTCGAGTCGGGGCAGACGATCGGCAAGCTGGTGATGACGCCGTGAGCACCTGCGAGGGAAGACCTGCCGCGGCGCAAGCAGTGCGCGCTGCTCGACGACGCGGCGCCGGTCTCGTCAACTGCGACGCAGGGGCTTCTAACGCCCGTTATTGGCGCTCTTCTGGGCTCTCGCGTGGCCGTACGGCGACGTTGCAGTCACAGGTGCGTGACACTATCCTCCCTCGACCTTGAACCCGGCAAGTCGCGCGCGACGGTGGGCTCGATCCCTCCTGCCCAAGTCCTGGAGGAGCCTGGTCCCGCCGACCTCGGGCTGGCTGCGGCTGTTCGCGTCGTTCTCTTCGTACGTGCTGATCGCGAGCGCGATCGCGACGTTGGTCGGTAAGGCGCTGGCGGTGCGCTCGCTGGAGGGCGTTCGTAGCCCGCTGCTGCTCCTCGGCTGGGCGTTCTCGGCGGACTTGGCGATGTATTGCGGGGTGGCGGCGCTGCTGGCGATGCTCGAGATGCGGACGCGGCGAGCGTGGCTGGTGACCTTTCCGCTGGCGCTGGGCGGGGCGATCACGGCGACGCTGAACACCGGCTATTTGATCATCACCGGCGAGCAGGGGAGCTGGGAGGCGTTCGTCCAGCTCTTCGCGCGGATCGGTGACGTCGTCGATATCACCGGTGAGGGGGTGGATCGCGAGGTGGGCCTGGTGATCGCCGGCGGCGCGGCGGCAGGGATCGCGCTGCCGCTGCTGCTGCGCTGGCTGATGCGGCGGCGGCGCCTCAGCTTCGAGCGAGGCGTGCATGGCCACGCGCGGGCGGTGTGCGCGGCGTGGTTGGCGATCGCGGGGCTGGTGGTGGTCGTGGCGGCGCCGCGGCCGCGCACCGCGATGGCCCGCAACCTCGGCAAGACGGCGCTGCTGTCGATCGCGCGCACGCTGGTGATGAGCCTCGATCGCGGCTCGTTCGCCGGCTACAAGCCGAGTCGGCTGGCGTCGTCGGCGATCATCAGCCGCTTCGCCGACGGCGCCGAGCACCCGAACGTGGTGGTGGTGGTGCTCGAGTCGACTCGCTTCGATCGGACGTCGCTCTCCGACCACCCGGGGGCGGCCGACACACCGACCCTCGTGCAGCTCGCCGAGGAGGGGCTCTCCGCGCCGCGCGCCCGCGCGGTGCTGCCACACACGACGAAGTCGCTGTTCTCGATCCTGTGCGGTCGCTACCCGCTGATGCAGAAGAAGGTCGCGGAGGTGTCGGCGGATCTGAAGGTGCAGTGCTTGCCGTCGATCCTCGCCGAGGCGGGCTATGAGACCGCGTTCTTTCAGAGCTCGTGGGGGACCTTCGAGTGGCGGCCTCGGCTGGTCCAAAGGCTAGGTTTCGGCCTGTTCCGGGCGTGGGAGGATATCCGCGGGCAAGAGCTCGGGTACTTGGCCTCCGATGACGAGAGCCTGGCGGCGCCGTTCGGCAAGTGGCTCGACGAGATCCGCGCGTCGAAGCAGCCGTTTATGGCGACGCTGCTGACCTCGGCGCCGCACCACCCGTATCGGCTCTCGCGCCGGGCTGAGAAGGCGGCCCATGAGGGCGGGCTGCCGATCGAGACCGATGAGCAGCGCTACCTCCGCTTGCTCGAGGCCGAGGACCGCCTGCTGGAGGCGCTGCTGAAGGCGCTCGAGCGCCGGCGGCTGCGCGACAAGACGATCGTGGTGGTGGTCGGCGATCACGGCGAGGGCTTCGGCGAGAAGGGCGTGAAGCAGCACGACAATAATTTTTATGAGGAGGGGCTGCGGGTGCCGCTGGTGATCGTCGGGCCGGGGGTGCCGCAGCGCGAGGTCGAGGGCAACGCGACCCTGCTGGACGTGACGCCGACGCTGTTGGCGCTCCTCGGGATCGAGCTCGACGCGAAGGGCGCGGCGGCGCTCGACGGCCACAACCTGCTGGCGGAGGATTTTCCGGGCGATCTGCCGCGCTACTTCAGCTGCTGGTTCGAGATGCGCTGCCGCGGCTTCGTGGTCGGCGAGACCAAGGTCGTCTATGAGCCGCAGGCGGATGAGGCCTGGTACTACGACCTCGCGGACGACCCGGGCGAGGCGAACCCGCTCGCGCTCACCAAGGCGCTGGAGTCGGAGCTGCTGCGGCTGCAGGATCGGCTGCAGCGGGCCAGGGCGCGCAAGTACAGCGTGGTCTTCGGCGACACGTATATCGGCCCCTGGCGCTGCGCCGCGGGGGAGAGCGAGTGTCGCCACCCGAACGCGAAGAAGGAGCGCTACCGCTACGAGCGCGCGCCAGAGGCCGCGCCGAGCGCGGCGATCGTGGACGACGGGGTCGTGCGGCCGAAGCTGCCTCGCCTGACCCCAAAGACAGATCCTCAAGGTGAGGGCGCGAGCGCTGGCGGGCGGCGGATCGACCGGCGTGGTCGGAAGAGCGAGGCCGATCCGAGTGCGGCGCTCGCCGGTGAGGCGGGCGCGAAGGCAGCGACCCCGGCGGCGGCTGGGAGCGAGGGTTAGTCGGCGTCGCCGAGGACGACGAGGGCGTCGTGATCGAGGGTGACGTCGAGGGCGCCGACGATGAGGCCGAGATCGCCGGCGTTGAGGCGCTGATCGGCGGCCTGGCAGCCGCCGCGGAGCACGGTGAGCAGGCGCGGGGCGGCGGGGTGCGGGAGCTGGTGGTGATCGCCCCCGAGGACGCGGAGGCGGAGGTGGGCGCCGCGGAGCTCGGTCGGCGGCTGACCGGGGCGCCAGATCAGCGGGCGGGCAGAGGGATCGAGGTGGGCGAGCCCGGCCTCGCGGTGGAGCTCGCGGTCGCTGCCGTAGTCGTAGAGGCGGAAGGTGCGATCGGCGGGCTGCTGGAGCTCGGCGAGCAGGATCCCGCCGCCGATCGCGTGCACGGTGCCGGCAGGGATGAGGAGGATCATGCCGGCGATGACGGGGTGCTCTTGGAGCAGATCACGCGGATCCGCGGCTGCGCGGAGGACAGCGGCGAGGCGATCAGGGGTGATCCCTGGCTGTAAACCGGCCCAGACGACCGCGCCAGGCTCGGCCTCGAGGATCATCCAGGCCTCCTCCTTGCCAAGGGCGCCGGTGTCGGGGTCGTCGCCGGGGTGGATCTGGACGCTGAGGGCGCGCGCGGTGTCGAGGAGCTTGGCGAGGAAGGGGAGCGGGCCGCCGAGGAGATGATCGAGGGGGCGATCGTTCGCGCGGCTGACCCGGCCAGGCAGGGTCGAAAACTCCCATGACTCGCCGATCGTGCGGCCTCGGTCGGTGTCGCCGCCGCGGCGCTCGGCGAGGCGTGTGCCGCCCCAAGGGACCTCCTTGAGGGTACCAGCGCCGGGCTGGGGGCGGAGCAAGGGGGTGAGCTTCACCGCGCGAGTCTACTCCAGCGAGGCGGCGCGCGAGCGCGGCGATCCGCGAGAGAACGCGTTACCCTCGGGCCGTACGCGGCCCTGCGGCCGCGCGGAGGCGACGATGGCAGCGGACCCACGAGACCCTGGTGAGCAGGACGCGAGCTCGCGTCGGAAGATCCTCAAGATCGGCGTGGGCGCGCTGGGGGCGGGGCTCGTGGCGATCCCGCTGGCGCCAGCGCTGGGTTTCTTGGCCTATCCGCTCGATGGCGCGGGCGTGGCGGGTGAGACGGGCTTCCTGGCGGTGGGTAAGCGCAGCGGCTTCGGCGCTGATGTGCCGGTGCGGGTCGATCTCTACGCCGATCGCACGGACGCGTGGAACCGGACGAAGAACGTCAAGATCGGATCGGCGTGGGTGATCGAGGTCGAGGGCGGCCTGCGGGCGTTCTCGACGGTGTGCCCGCACGCGGGCTGCGCGATCGACTTCGATCCCGCGGCGACGAAGTTCACGTGCCCTTGCCACCGCTCGTTCTTCACGCTGAAGGACGGGGCGGTGGAGGAGGGGCCGTCGCCGCGCGCGCTGGATACGCTGGAGTTGCGAGTGGAGGGGGGGCTGGTGGCGATCCGCTTTCAGCGCTTTCGGGTGGGAGTGGTCGAGAAGGTGGTGGTGTGATGGCGCGCGCGCTGGATTGGTTGGAGGAGCGCGTCGGCTACCGCGGGTGGGCGCGGGGCTGGTCGGAGGAGCAGGTGCAGGGCGGGGCGCGCTGGCGCTACACGCTGGGGCCGACGCTGGTGTACTTGTTCGTGCAGCAGGTCGCGCTGGGGATCCTGCTGGCGAGCTATTACAGCCCCTCCGCGACGGACGCGTGGGCGAGCACGGCGTATCTGAACGACCAGGTGACGGGCGGGTGGTTCCTACGGGGGCTGCACCACCACGGTATGTCAGCGATGGTCGTGGTGGCGGTGTTGCACACGATCCAGGTGGTGCTCGCGGGGGCGTATAAGCGGCCGCGTGAGCTGAATTGGTGGACAGGCCTGGCGCTGGGCGGGATCGTGCTGGGCTTCTCGATCACCGGGTATACCTTGCCTTGGGACCAGAACGCGTATTGGTCGGTGGTGGTACGGGCCGGGATCGTGACTTCCGTGCCCGGCGGCGAGTGGTCGCAGCAATTGCTGCAAGGCGGGCGCGAGCTGGGCAACCTGACGCTGACGCGCTTCTACGCGCTGCACGTGTTCGTGCTGCCGCTGCTGCTGGTCGGCCTGCTGTGGGCGCACGTGCGGCTGCGTCGACGCCATGGGGTGACCCCGCCGGCGGGGCTGAGCGAGGAGGCGCTGGTGCGGACTCGCGAGCCGCTGTGGCCGCGCCAGGTCTTCATGAACGTGGTGGCGATGACGATCTGCGGGGGAGCGCTGCTGGCGGCGACGATCTCGAGCCACGGCGCGCCGCTGATGGCGCCGGCTGATCCGGCGAGTAACTACATGGCGCGGCCCGAGTGGTTCTTCCTCGGGCTGTTTCAGCTCTTGAAGTACTTCAACGGGCCGCTGCGGCTGGTGGGCGCCGCGCTGATCCCAGGGGCGGCCGCGGTGTTCCTGCTGGTGCTGCCGTTCCTCGATCGGGCGCCTACTCGGCGGCTTCGGTCGCGGGTGGGCGCGCTGAGCGGGGTCGCGGCGTTGATGACCGGGCTGGTGACGCTGACGGCGCTGGCAGTGGCCGAGGACGCCGGCAAAGAGAGCTATGCTGCGGGGGTGGCGGCCGCGCAGAAGGACGCCGCGCGGGCGCGGGAGCTGGCGCTGGCGGGGGTGGGGCCGCGAGGGGGCGTGGCGGTGTGGGAGAATGACCCGGAGTTTCAGGCGCTGGCGCTCTTTCAAGAGCACTGCGCGACCTGCCATACGCTACGAGGGAAGGGCGGGGAGGAGGCGCCTTCGTTCGACGATTGGGGCAGTCGCGCGTGGATGGCGGCGTTCCTCCGGGCGCCGAACGAGAAGCGCTTCTACGGGGGGACGAAGGCGCATCACACGATGGAGCCGCTGAGCGCCGAGGATCTGCCCGAGGAGGAGCTGATGGCCGCGGTGGAGTACGTGCTGTCGCTGCGCGGGGATGAGGCGGGGGCGCTGGACGCGGGGCTGGTCAAGCGCGGGCAGGCGCTGTGGGAGGAGAAGCTCGAGTGCAGCGGCTGTCACGAGGTGGAGGCCGGCAAAGAAGGCACCGGGCCGACGCTGGCGGGCCACGGATCACGCGCGTGGTTGGAGCGGATGATCGTCGATCCGACCGCGGTAGACCTGTATGGCGAGGGCGCGGAGATGCCAAAATTCGGGGCGAAGCTGAGCGCGGCGGAGATCTCGACGTTGGCGGGGCTGATCGCGGTGGAGCGCGCGGATACGCTCTGAGCCGGGGAGCGCGGCGGCTGGCGATCGGCGAGTGAGCGGAGGCGATCTCCCGTGATCGGCAGCGCCTCGAGAGAGGCGCCGGGCCGGCGCAACAGAGGCCGAAGGTGGCCGAACTCTCGCGGATGGTCCGCGATTCATGCCGTGGTTCAGGGGTGGTCGGTTCATTTGGAATGACGGGCTTGCGATCGTCGATACGGTTTTTTCATGCGCGTTTTTTGATTGAAATACTCAGGGGGGCGTGGGATCCAGCGGGACATGTGGAGGTCTTCGCATGCGCTTGACGCGGGTGGGATCGAAGCCGAGAGGCTGGACAAAGGAGGCGCTCCTGTGGTTGTCGGCGCTGCTGCTCGGGTGGCTCGCCGCGTTGCAGATCCAGGTGGTGTTGGCGGTGCTCGAGGGGCCGCCGGCGCTGCTGTGGGACGGGTGCGCGGCGCAGCGCTCATCGGGCGCCTGTGAGGGGGATGAGGAGGTCGTGGTCGCGGGCGACGTCGCCGCGCTGAATTGCGGCGACCCCGGCTGTGATGCAGGCGCAGTGGCCGGCGGCGCCGCGCTGGCGTCGGCGGGAGCGGCTGCGGCGAGGGCGACGGGTGAAGGGGCGTTGGAGTCATGCGGGGATCCGCAGGTGCTCGGGCTCCTCCAGCGGCTCGCAGATCGCTGCGCGGGGAGCTTTGACTCGTGCCCGGAGGGCGATCTGACGAGCTTCGCGGTGGCCGCAGAGGACTTCGATGACGTCGTCCGGCGCTTCCCTGGGACAGTGACGCTGCACTTCCCGTCGGGGACGCCGCCGATCCGGACGCGCGCGTGGGAGGCCCCGTGGCCGCCTGCCGACCTGCGCGCGCACTACATGGAGCGGCTGGAGCGGCTGGGCATGGCTGAGCGTCTGCGGGCGGCGAAGTCGGTGCTGTTGATCGGACGCGCGAGCCAAGGGGGCTCGGCAGGGACGAACAACCTCTACGCGAAGGCCCGCGCGAACGCGGCCTATGAGCTGCTGTCGGCGACGCTGACGGATGAGGCCGAGCGGGCGGCCTTGGGGGCGAAGGTGAAGCGGCTGATCCTCAGCGATCGACGGCCGCTCGCGCCGGAGTTCTTCGCGGCGCACCACGTCGACGGCATGATCACGTGGTCTCCAGGGAACGAGGCGGCGCTGCGCTCGCTGCTGAAGGAGCGCGACGGGGGCGCGACGGCGTGGGCGCGCGATACGATCAACCAGGTCGCGTTTGTCGTGCCGATCGCGTGTGAGCTGCCGCCGGCGAGGTCGGTGCTGCCATGAGCGGAGGCGGGGACGTGCGGTCGAGCGGCGAGGAGCGGCGCGCCGGCGCGCGGGCTGGCGGTGCGCGGCTGGTGGAGGGTCGAGCAGGGCGGGTCGTGGAGTTGACCGCGCCGCGGGTGTCGTGCCGGCCGCGGGCGTTGGTGCTGGGGCCTGAGGCGATCATCGCCGGTAAACGGCCGATGAGGGCGCTTGAACGGGGGGCGGCGGGAGTGGCGGCCAGCGCGGATGGAGCGGAGCGACGAGTCGCGGCGTTGCGGGCGCCCAACAACAGAGAGGCGAAGGAGCGGCGCGCGCCCGTAGGGTGGCCGCTGGGGCTCAAGGTGGTGGCGAGCGAGCGGCGTTGGCTCGGGCTCGTGGTTTCGGGGCTGGTGTCGGCGGTGGTATCGGCTGCGGTGATCGTCGCGGTCGTGTGGGTGGGGCAGGGTTGGGTGGCGTTAGGGCGAGCCGGAGCAGGCGAGATGGGGGCTTCCGTGGGCGAGGGGCTGGGCCTGGAGGGCGCTGCTGGGAGCGCTGGGGCCTCTGGGGCGGTAGGGATGGGCGCTGGGGAGCTGCGGGCGCCGGAGGCGGCAGGGAGGGCGCCGGAGGCGCCTGGAGGCCTTGATGGAGGCTCGGGGCGTGAAGGCGTGAGCGGGGAACCAACGCGGCCAGAGGTCGAGAGGGGGGGCGTGGTGACGCTGATGGCCCTTGGACGGTCGGCGCCCAAGCTGCTCGAGCGGAGAGTGGAGCGGGTGCTTGAGGGTGGGGAGCTGGGGTATGTGCGGCTCGGCGAGCTGGTGCGTGGCGGCCGAGTGACGGTGCTGCACGTGTGGGCGACCTGGTGCGGGGCCTGTGAGCGGGAGATGCCCGCGCTGCGCGGGCTCTTCGCGGCAGGCGGGTGGGGCCGAGAAGTCTCGTTTGTCGCGGCGCAGGCGGATGACGCGCCGCCGCGGTGGGCGTATCCGCGCTTCGTCGAGGGCATGCCTGAGGGGGCGGTGTATGTGGTCGATCCGGAGCTGGTGGCGGGGCTGCGAGCGACGGGGATGGCCGAGGAGGGGGCGGTCTTGCCGATGACGATGCTCTTTGACTGCCGTAGAGCGCTGCGGGCGGCCTCCGCTGGCGCGTTGGACGAGGCTGGGGTGGCGGCGCTGGGCGGGGCGATCGACGCGCTGCGGGCGGAGCTGGCGCAGGCCGCTTGCCGGCCGGAGGCGAGGGTCCCAGCGCCCGCGCGATGTGGCGAGGAGCTGTGCCCGGCCACCGATATTTGCGCGCGTGTCGGCGCGCAGGAGCGCTGCGTCCGCCGCCCTGGCGGGCTGAAGGGAGAGTGATGCCGAGCTCGATCACGACATTGACCGCGATCACCCGCCGCGCTTCGCGCGGACCGAACACGCCGCCGTCGCCAGAGAAGGGGGTGCTCGACGGGCGCTATGTGTTAGGGGATGAGATCGGCAGCGGCGGCTTCGCTGCGGTGTTTCGCGCGTTTGATCGCCACCTCGGCATCGACGTGGCGATCAAGGTGCTCAAGGAACACGGCGTGCGGGACGAGGAGTTCCGCGCCCGCTTCCTCCGCGAGATGACGCACCACGTGCTGCTCCGCCACCCGCGGATCGTGCCGGTGCTCGACCGCGGCGTGACGCCGCACGGGCGGCTCTACTTCGTGATGGAGCTGCTCGAGGGGCGCTCGCTCAGCGAACACCTGCGGGCGCAGCCGGGGCCGCGGCCGTGGGAGGAGGTGGTCGTGGTGGTGAGGCAGCTCTGCGAGGCGCTAGAGACGGTCCATACCCGGCAGATCGTCCACCGCGACGTCAAGCCGGGGAACGTGTTCGTGTGCGGCAGCGGCGAGGACCTGGCGATCCGCTTGTTGGACCTCGGGATCGCCAAGGAGCTGCCCGGGGCGGGGATCTCAGCGCCAGAGGAGCCGTCGTTGACCGACGTGCGGGTGGGCGTGCCAGGGACGCCGGAGTATATGGCGCCCGAGCAGATCGAGGGCCGGCCGGTGGATGGGCGTACGGACCTCTACGCGGTCGGGGTGTTGATGTACCGGATGCTGACCGGGGTGCTGCCCTTCCAGCCGCCTGATCCGCTGGAGAGCGAGGCGAGGCACTCCTGGTTGGCGCGGCAGCACTGTGAGGCGCGGCCGCTGCGGCCGTCGAGGCGCTGCCCAGAGGCGAAGATCCCGGCCGCGCTCGAGGCGCTGGTGATGAGCCTGCTGGCGAAGCGAGCCAGCTCGCGACCACAGAGCGCCCGCGAGCTGCGCAGCGCGCTGCGACAGATCGAGCGATCTTTGGCGAATCCCGCGGCGGAATTTGCGGCTTGGCGGCGGTATGTGTGGCGGAGCTTGTGGTGGTCGACGGTCGCGCTGTCCTGCGCTCTGTTCATGCTCCTGGATGTCCCGGGGGTGGACAGGATCCGGGGGTGGCTGGCCTGGATGGCGCCCCCTCAGGCGACTGTGCGGCTGACGCGGCGGTTGACGCCGCGGCCGCCGCCTGCGGCGATGAGGCCGGTGAGGCCAGAGTTCGAGGCGATACCGACGGCGGCGCCTCCAGGGGGGGAGACGGCGGCTCCGCTCGCTGTGGCGGTGGCACCGGCTCGGCCGGCGTCGGTGCCGCCGTCGTGGCAGCGATCGACGACGACGGCGCCAGCGAAGGCGCGGGCGAAGGCGCCGCCTGCGCCGCCGCCGCCAGAGACGATGCTGGAGGCCAAGCGGCGGCTGGTCGACGCGATCGGGCCGCAGCGGGCGGCGATCGAGCGGCGATGCGGCGGGGACGCGACGGCGCCGCGGCGCTTTGAAGTCGGGCTTGAGGAGGCGGGCGGCCGGCGTTTGACTGCGAAATTGATCGACGGTGGGGGGCCGTCGGCGGCGACTCGCTGCGCAGAGAGGGCGCTGCGAGGGCTGCGGGGGCCACGAGGGCTCGGGGACTTCCACGTGCGGATCCCGCTGACGCTCAAGCTCTAGATGGGTCGTGCCGAGATGTCGAAATGTCCAAAGATCTCGAGCTTTTTCGCTGTTCCTTCGCGGGTCCTTCGGATCGCGCTTGTGATGGTCGTGGCGGCGCCGTCGGCGGCGAGCGGGGCCCCGAGCGAGGCGTCGGAGGGGGCTGTGGGGCCGCACAGCCAGGAAGCGCAGGCGGCGAAGGCCGCCTATGCGGCGGGGCGCTACGCCGACGCGGCGCGGAGCTTTCAGGCGGCGTGGCGGCGGTATGCCTGGGTCGGGGCGCTGTACAACGCGGGCATGGCGTGGGACGCGGCTGGCGAGCACGACGCGTTGGCGATCGCGGCGTGGCGGGCCTATCTGGCGGCCTCAGAGGCGGTCGTGAAGGAGGAGAGGCTCGATCTGGAGCGCCGGATCGAGCGAGCGCTGGCGCGCACCGGGACGCTGAAGATCCGCTACCGAGGTGCGTCTGCGGCGCGGCCGACGCGGTTGATCCTGCACCGCGAGGGGGATCCAGGCGCGGATCTGGTGGAGATCGAGGTGCCCGCTGGCGAGGCGGCAGAGGCAGAGGCGGAGCTGGCGGAGGTGCCGGTGGATCCGGGGGCGTGGGTGGTCGCGGGTCGAGGGGAAAGGGCGGAGGTGGTGGGCAGGGCGCAGGTGGAAGTGAACCTGACCCAGGATGTGCTCCTGGAGGGGCGAGAGCCGGATGTGCCCAGGGAGGCGCTGTTGCCGCCGCCTGAGCGCGTGCCCGCGGCGCGGGAGGGGCCAGCGAGCCCGCTTGAGGCGAACCGCGAGGCGGCGCGGCTGCGGCGGCTGCGGCTGTCGTTGGGCGTGGGGCTGGGGGTCGCCGGGGTGGGGCTGGCGGCGAGCGGCGCGGCGATCTGGCCGTATGGCGCGCAAGGCCGCTACAAGGCGTGGATCGGCGGGGAAGCGGGGGCAGCGCGGTTGGTCGAGGCGGAGCACACGCGGCAGCTCGCGAGCGTGTCGCTGCTGGGCGCGGGGGTCGGCGTGTGGTTCGGGGCGGCGACGGCAGCCGGCGGGGCGCTGGCGCCGCGGAAGGTGCTCTTCCAGGCGGCGGTGGGCGGGGGGGTCGCGGTGGGCGGGGCGCTGCTGCAGGTGTCCGCGGTGCGGTGCACGCAGGCCGCGCAGGAGCTCGGGGACTTTGGGAGCTGCCGAGGGCGAGATTTTACGGGCGGGGCGCTGCTCGGTGTGGGCGGTGGCTTGCTCGGCGCGTCGCTGGTCACGCTGGTGGCGGGCGTGGTGACGCGGTTGGAGCCTGGGCGCCGGGCTGGACGGGCGCGGCATGAGCGGCCGGGGCTGAGTGTGCAGGCCGGACCGACGGGCGCGGGTGTGCTGGTCGGAGGTTCTTTTTAGGGCCGGAAAAACTGGAGCCGGGGAAAACTATGGAGATCTCTTCCATGAAATCGATGCGAGAAAACTCAAAGAGGTTGGCTGCCCCCATTTTCGGCCTTGTGCTGGGGGCTGGAGCACCCACTTTGGCGAATTTCGGATGCTCCCGAGACTACCCTACCTGTGGAAACTATGTTCTTGAGGCTGGTGAAGAGTGTGATGACGGCAATGTTGAGAACAGTGATGGCTGCAACTGGAGCTGTCAAAACGAAGTTCAGTGCGGGAATTCGTTATGGGAGGATGGGGAAGAGTGCGACGACGGGAACGGCTCGAATGAGGATGGATGCCTGAACACCTGTGTCGTGGGTGTGTGTGGTGACGGGCATGTGCAGGTAGGTGTGGAGGCGTGCGACGACGGGAACGCGGTGGGCGGGGATGGGTGCGATGCGGAGTGCCGCGAGGAGGGAGAGGGAGAGGTGGAGTGCGGGAACGGCGCGGTGGAGGAGGGTGAGGAGTGCGATGACGGGAACGAGGAGGAGGGGGATGGTTGCAGGAATTCGTGCGAGCTGGCGCGGTGCGGAGATGGGGTGGTGTGGAAGGGAGAGGAGGAGTGTGATGATGGGAATGGGGAGGATGGAGACGGGTGTCTGAACAATTGTGAGCGGGCGAGGTGCGGGGACGGGGTGGTGCGAGAGGGAGAGGAGGCGTGCGACGACGGGAACGAGGAGGAGGGGGATGGTTGTAGGAATTCGTGCGAGCTGGCGCGGTGCGGAGACGGAGTGGTGTGGAAGGGAGAGGAGGGGTGTGACGATGGGAACGAGGAGGAGACGGACGCGTGCCTGAACAATTGTGAGTGGGCGAGGTGCGGGGACGGTGTGGTGTGGGCGGGGGTGGAGGTGTGCGACGGAGGAGAAGGCGGTGGAGCGGGCAGCGGCTGCGCGGAGTGTGAGTATGAGGTGAGGCGGGTGTTCGTGACGAAGACGAAGTACGAGGGGGATTTGGGGGGGCTGGCGGGTGCGGACGAGAAGTGCCAGGAGGCGGCGAAGAAGGGCGGGTTTGTGAAGGAGGGGGAGAGGGTTGAGTATCAGGCGTGGCTGAGCGACGGATTTTTGAGCGCGAAGGCGCGGCTGGGCCAGGAGGGTTGGCAGGGGAGGTATGAGGTGAAGAGCGGTGGTTTGGTGGCCGTGGGGTGGGAAGGGCTGGTGAGCGGGGCGCTGGAGGGGGCGTGGGGAGAGGATGAGGATGGAGAGGTGAAGTCGACGACGGTGTGGACAAACACGGGAGCGGACGGGAGCGGGCTGGGGCAGGCGCACTGCGGCGGGTGGACGGCGGCGACGGGGCAACAGGAGGGCGGGGTGGGGTCGAGCGATAATGTGGACGCGGGCTGGACAGCGCTCGGCCAGGTCCCCTGCAACTCATCGAGTAGCATCTACTGCATTCAGGTGAAGTGAGGCGGCGCGTGGCGATGAAGACACTGAAGGAAGAGCGGAGGGCGCGGCGCGGGCGAGGTCGGCCGTGGGCGAGCTGGGCGCTGATGGTGTGGGTGGTGGGGTGTGCGGGAGAGCGGGGTGGACAGGGTGCAGGAGGGGCGGTGCAGGGGGTTTGTGGCGACGGCGCGCAGGAGGATGGGGAAGAGTGCGACGACGGGAACGGCTCGAATGAGGATGGATGCCTGAACACCTGTGTCGTGGGTGTGTGTGGTGACGGGCATGTGCAGGTAGGTGTGGAGGCGTGCGACGACGGGAACGCGGTGGGCGGGGATGGGTGCGATGCGGAGTGCCGCGAGGAGGGAGAGGGAGAGGTGGAGTGCGGGAACGGCGCGGTGGAGGAGGGTGAGGAGTGCGATGACGGGAACGAGGAGGAGGGGGATGGTTGCAGGAATTCGTGCGAGCTGGCGCGGTGCGGAGATGGGGTGGTGTGGAAGGGAGAGGAGGAGTGTGATGATGGGAATGGGGAGGATGGAGACGGGTGTCTGAACACCATGAGCGGGCGAGGTGCGGGGACGGGGTGGTGCGAGAGGGAGAGGAGGCGTGCGACGACGGGAACGAGGAGGAGGGGGATGGTTGTAGGAATTCGTGCGAGCTGGCGCGTTGCGGAGATGGAGTGGTGTGGAAGGGAGAGGAGGGGTGTGACGATGGGAACGAGGAGGAGACGGACGCGTGCCTGAACAATTGTGAGTGGGCGAGGTGCGGGGACGGTGTGGTGTGGGCGGGGGTGGAGGTGTGCGATGGGGGAGAAGGCGGTGGAGCGGGCAGCGGCTGCGCGGAGTGTGAGTATGAGGTGAGGCGGATGTTCGTGACGAAGACGAAGTACGAGGGGGATTTTGGGGGGCTGGCGGGTGCGGACGAGAAGTGCCAGGAGGCGGCGAAGAAGGGCGGGTTTGTGAAGGAGGGGGAGAGGGTTGAGTATCAGGCGTGGCTGAGCGACGGATTTTTGAGCGCGAAGGCGCGGCTGGGCCAGGAGGGTTGGCAGGGGAGGTATGAGGTGAAGAGCGGTGGTTTGGTGGCCGTGGGGTGGGAAGGGCTGGTGAGCGGGGCGCTGGAGGGGGCGTGGGGAGAGGATGAGGATGGAGAGGTGAAGTCGACGACGGTGTGGACAAACACGGGAGCGGACGGGAGCGGGCTGGGGCAGGCGCACTGCGGCGGGTGGACGGCGGCGACGGACGGGTACTCGGGCGGGGTGGGGTCGAGCGGGAAGGTGGACGCGGGCTGGACAGCGCTCGGCCAGGTCCCCTGCAACTCATCGCTGAGCATCTACTGCATTCAGGTGAAGTGAGGCGGCGCGTGGCGATAGACGATCAACGCACGAAGATCTGGCCAGACCACCACGGGAAGAGGCCTTCGGGGTTTTGCCCGATCTCACCCCAGCCAATACGCAGCGTGTCCGATCCTTGTCCGAGCTCGAAGGTCAGATCTTGCGCCGGATAGGGGAGGATCTGGCCGTCGAAGAAGGATTCGATCATGCCGCCGTCGGCGGCCCAATTGGTGAGCGGGCCGGCGTCGCTGGCGTTGCCGAGTGAGAGGGATCCGTTCGGCCATTCGGAGGCCTTCTCCCATAGGACTTGTGGGTATTTGAGTTCGACGTCGCCGAGACCCTTGACCTCGTATCCGCGGAGGAAGAAGGCGCTGAAGCCGGGGGGAAAGGTGATGTCCCAGTAATAGGCGTATTCCCCGCCGTTGGCGTAGAAGCTGAATGGGCGGCACTCACGGTCGATCCCCTCGCTCTCCGCCTTTTTCAGGGCCACGACCGCGCTGTCGAGGTGGCCGTTGCAGGTGTCTTGGACGGAAAAACCGGTCCATCCCCCGCCGTCTTTGTCCATGTCGCAGGTCACGGGCCAGGGCGCACCGCTCCCCTTGGGGTCGATGTGGTAGGGCCCGCTCGGCGACGCGGGCGCGAGGGTGAGGATCTCGGCGCAGCTCTTGGGGAGCAGGCAGTTGAGGCAGCCGTCCGCGTCGTCCGCGTTGCCGTCGTCGCAGATCTCACCAGGATCGAGCTGGCCGTCGCCGCAAACCCCTGGTTCAACGCCGGTCTCGGCGCTGGTCTCGGCGCTGGTCCCGGCGCTGGTCCCGGTCGCGCTCTCGCTCTCGCCGGCGCTGCTGGTCGCAGCCGTGGTGGTGGTGGTGGTGGTGGTGGTGGTGGTGGTGCTGCCTTCGAGGGTCGTCTCGCCGCTCTCGCTGCCGCTGAGGCTCGAATCGTCGTAGGAAGGGTTGGGCTGGAGGCAGGCTGCGGCGGTCGAGCTGTACAGGAGGAAGAGCGCGGCCGTCCGCGCGCTCTCGGCCCGCTTTTTCCTTCGGTCATCAGACATCCGGCGATCGTAAGGGCGTCGTTGTCGGGGGAGCAAACTGGCCGCCGGGCCGGATCTGCGCGGACGTCGAGAGGACTCTTGAGGACTGGGGCGACGATCAGCGCGGATCCACCGCTCCTGCGGCGGGCGTGCTCGCTGCCCCGAGCGCGGCGAGCGCTCGCACGCCCACAGGCGGCTCGGGTAGCCAAGGAACGACGTAGAGCCGCCGGGCCAGGCCGTCGGTGATGCGGGCCGCCTGGCTGTGTTCGCCGACCAAGCGGGCCCGTAGTAACGGATCGCGGGCGCCGCTCGCGGCGATGCTCTTGTTGAGGACCCAGGCCCACGGCTCAATGCTGGCGCGGCGTAGGTCTTCTTGGAGCGCGGCGGCCTGACTGACGGGGGTGCGCTCGGGCAAGGTGACGAGGATGACGCGGGTCAGCGAGGGATCCTGGAGGCGCATGAGCGGCGTGATGAGGTTCTTGAGGTTGGCGCGGCCCTTCGTCTGGCGGGTCATTTGGCGATGGTAGGCGCCGGTGGCGTCCATCAGGAGCAACGAGTGGCCGGTGGGCGCGGTGTCGAGGACCACGAAGGCGCTGCGGGCCTCGCTGACGACCCGGCTGAAGGCGTGGAATACGGCGACCTCCTCGGTGCACGGCGATTTGAGGTCCTCGAGCAGCAGCGCGCGGCCGGCCTCGTCGAGGTGCTTGCCGCGGGTGGTCAGGATCTTGTCGATATAGGCGCGAGTCTCGACCTCAGGGTCGATGCGACCGACCTTGAGGCCGTCGAGGCTGCCGCTCAGGGTGGTGGCGACGTGGGCCGCAGGATCGGTGGTGGTCAGGTGGACTCCGTGGCCGCGCTTGACCAGACCGACGGCGATGGCCGCGGCGATGGTGGTCTTGCCGACGCCGCCCTTGCCCATGACCATGATCAGGCCGTGGGCCGCCGTCGCGAGCTCGTCGATCAGACGCTCGAGCGGCTCGGCGGCGAGGGGGAGAGAGGGCGCGTCGCTCGAGGGCTCCGGCGTCGGCGCCGGTGTCGGGCCCAGCAGCGCGCGTAAGGCCGGCAAGCCGACGGTGTCGAAGGGCCGTAGAGGCACCTCGTCGCGCGGCAAGTTCGCGAGCGCGGCGGGGAGCTGCGTGAGCGCTGCGTGGCCGAGCTCCTCGAGCGCGTGCGCGACAGGATCGTCGGGGTGACTGGCATGGAAGACGCCGTTGATCACGAGGCGCTGATTGGCCAGACCGAGCGCACGGAGCTCGTCAGCGGCGCGCGCGGCCTCCTGCATGGGGCGCGGGTCCGGCCGGGTTACGAGGATGACGGTGGTCATGGCCGGGTCGCTGAGCGCGGCGAGCGCGGCGTTGAAGCGCGCCTCTTGGAGCTTCAAGCCAGAGTGAGGACCCAAGCAGGAGGCGCCGCGATCGTTGCCCGCGAGGAAGCCGCTCCACGCGGCTGGTAAGCTCAACAGGCGCAGGGTGTGGCCGGTCGGCGCGGTGTCGAAGATGACGTGGTCCCAGGCGCCTTCGCGGCCGTGGTCCGCCAGTAAGGCCGAGAATTCGTCGAAGGAGGCGATCTCGGTGGTGCAGGCGCCCGAGAGCTGCTCGCGGACGGTCGCCCGCTCCTCGGCGCTCGTGTCCGCGGCCATCTGCTCCTGCACTCGTCGGCGGTAGGCCTCGGCTGCGACGTCAGGGTCGATGTTGAGGACGCTCAGACCGGCGACGCCGGGCACGGGGACAGGATCATTGGCGAGCGGCGCGCCGAGCATCTCGTCGAGGTTGGACGCGGAGTCGGTGCTGACCAGCAGCACGCGGCGGCCAGCGTCGGCGATGGCGATGGCGACGGCGGCGGCGACGGAGGTCTTGCCGACCCCGCCCTTGCCGGTGAAGAACAAGAAGCGCGTCGGGCTCGACAGCAGATCCATGGGTCGGATGGTACCGCTTCTGCGGCTGGATGAGCGGGGCTGGTGTGGGCCGGGGCTAGCGGCCGATGCGGTCGCCTTCGCCGCGCCCCACGACCTGGCCTTCGAGCAAGGTCGTGACGACGCGGAGCTCGTGGAGCCGGTGCGGCGGCAGCTTGAACGGGTCGCCCTCGAGCACGGCGAGATCGGCGCGGGCGCCGGCGACCAGCCACCCGGCGTCAGGGTACCAGCGCCCGAGCTGAGCCCCGTGGAGCGTGTACGCCGCGAGCATCTGCGCGAGCGTGGCGATCTCCGCGGGGATCCACGGCTCGCCAGGCGGCTCGCCGACGCCGCGGCGGGTGAGGGCGACTTGGATCCCTTCGAGCGGGTTCATCGACGACACCGACCAGTCGCTGCCCGCGACCACCGTGGCGCCCTGCGCGAGCGCGCTGCCGATCGGGTAGAGCCGACTCGCGCGCGCGGGGCCGAGGGCTGGGATCGTGAGATCGGTGATGTAGGGGTCGGCGTAGGCCCATAGCGGCTGGAAGCAGGCGGCGACGCCCAGCGCGCGTAGGCGCGGGAGGTCAGGGGGGTCGATGAGCTCGAGGTGCGCGATCACGTGCCTGCGCTCGCGGGCAGGGTTGACGCGCTGGGCGCGCTCAAGCGCGTCCAGGGCCATCTTCACCGCGCGGTCGCCGATCGCGTGCACGTGCACGTCGAAGCCTAGCGCGTCGGCGCGGGCCACCAGCGCGTCGAGCCGCGCTGGCGAGAGGGTGGGCTCGCCAGCGGCCCCGTCGGCGCCGACGTAAGGCTCCAGCAGCGCGGCGGTGCGGGCCTCGATGACGCCGTCGAGGAAGATCTTGATCGCGCTCGCTCGTAGCCGTGGGTGTCTCATACGCTCGATGCGGTCGCGTCGGGCCGCCAGCGCGTCGAGCTGCTCGGGACCCAGCAGCGGGTCGATCGGCTGGGCCGCGACCACACGCGCGGTGAGCTCGCCCGCGCGGGCGAGGCGCTCATAGGCGGCGAGCACGTCGGGCTCGGCGGCGGCCTCGTAGATGCCGGTGATCCCGAAGCCGTTGGCGATGGCCAAGCCGCGCCGCAGGCCCATGTCGTAGTCCGCTGGCGACAGCGCGGGCAGGTGGGGATCCACGAGCGCAGCGGCGTCCTCTCGCAGCGTGCCGCTCGGCTCGCCGTCGCGGTCGCGCTCGATGCGGCCGTTGGGCGGGTCGGGTGTCGCGCGGGTGAGGCCGGCGCGGCGCAGCCCCGCGGTGTTGAGCCACGACGAGTGACCGTCGGCGGAGCTCAAGAACACGGGGACATCGGGGATGATCGCGTCGAGCCACTCGCGCCGCGGGTTGCCCTGGGGGAAGAGCGTGAGATCCCAGCCGCCTCCGAGGAGCCACGGATCGTCGCCGGCTGCGCGGGCGAGGTGCTCCGCGCAGCCGCGCAGCGCGGCCTCCAGCGCGGCGAGCGAGGCGATCCCGGCGAGCGGGCACTGCCCGAGCTCGATCCCGCCGGTCACGGGGTGCACGTGGGAGTCGTGGAAGCCTGGCAGCACGAATTGTCCGCGCAGATCGACGACGCGCGTGGCGGGCCCGCGGTGGCGCATCGCCTCCTCGTTGCTGCCGACGACCAGGAGCGTGCCGTCCGCGATCGCGATCGCCTCGGCCCACGGCCGCTCTGGATCGAGCGTGTAGACCACGCCGCGGGTGAGCACGAGATCGGCGCGCGGCGCGGCGACGGGGGCGGCGGCGGCGGGCGCGCGGCAGGCCCCTACGAGGGCGAGGAGCGAGCCCACGAGCGCCGACTCGCGGGCGCGCGGCGAGGTGCACCAGGGGCGGCGCGGCGCCCTGGAACCTGTCTCATCGACCATGCCGCGAGCCCGTAGATCGACCTGACCGATAGACCATGTTGATCGACCCCGCCTCGCTACCACTCGCCGGCGATCCGCCGGATCATGTCGTAGGGGTAGCCGAGCTCGAAGGCCGAGGCCTCGTCGAGGCGGCGGATCGCGTCGCTGGGGAGGCGCAGGGCGGCGGCGGCGAGGTTGTTGGCGAGCTGATCCGGGCTGCGGGCGCCGAAGATCACGGAGGTGACGGCGGGGCGCTGGAGCAGCCAGGCGAGGCTGACGGCGGCGGGGGCTGCGCCGAGCTCGGCGGCGACCGCGAGGACGGCGTCGAGGATCCGCCAGTTGCGGGGGTTGTCGAAGCCCTGGTAGCGCTCCTGCCACTTCTCTAGGCGGGTGCCGGCGGGCGCCTGCTGGCCCTGGCGGTACTTGCCGCTGAGGAAGCCGCCGGCGAGCGGCGACCAGGGGAGGAGCCCGAGGCCGTGGCGCGTGCACACCGGCACGTGCTCGCGCTCGAGGTCACGCACGAGGAGCGAGTACTGGGCCTGGAAGGCGACGAAGCGGGCGAGCTTGTCGACGTCGCTCGCCCAGAGGCTCTCGACCAGGCGGTACGCGGCGTAGTTGCTGGCGCCGAGGTAGTGCACCTTGCCGGCGCGCACCAGATCGTCGAGCGCCCGCAGGGTCTCCTCCTCGGGCGTGCCGGTGTCCTGCATATGGATCTGGTAGAGGTCGATCCGATCGGTCTGGAGGCGACGTAGGCTGGCCTCGGCGGCCTCGACGATCCGCCGCCGCGACGCTCCGGTGCCGTTGGGGCCAGGGCGCATGCGGAAGCGGGACTTGGTGGCCAATACGACCTCGTCGCGGCGACCGCGGGCCGCGAACCAGCGGCCGATCACGCGCTCGCTGAGGCCGTCCTGGCCGTAGACGTCGGCGGTGTCGAAGAAGTTGATCCCCGCGTCGAGGGCCTGGTCCATGATCGCGAAGCTGGTCGCTTCGTCACAGCCGACGCCGTGCATGAACGACGTGTCGTCGGCCTCGCCGAAGGTCATCGTGCCGAGGCAGAGGGTCGAGACGTGGAGGCCGCTGTGGCCGAGCCTGCGATGTTCCATCGTTGTTCTCCTGGTGTGCGGCGGCGAGAATAGCCCGGATCGCGCCGGCGCGAGGCAGACGCGGTGGCGGAGCTCACCGCCAAGGTGGGCGCCGGCCCGCAGCTCCCCGAGGACCCGAACGCGGCGCTGCACGACGCGGTGAAGGAGTACAAGCGCGCCGACGTTCGCTTGCTGCTCGCCCACGGCGCGCGGCCCGACGGGCACCCAGAGGGGGACGTGACCGCGCTGCAATTCCACGCGGGCGCTGATCCCGAGGTGGTGCGCCTGATGAGCGCCGCTGGCGCCGACGTGCGGCGCTCGGCTCCGCGAGATCGGCGCCGCGCAGGCGGGCGCCTGTGCGCGATGGAGCGCCCTTTCGCGCCGCGCGCCGGGGGAGCCGCTGCAAGGTTCTCTCAGGGTGAGCGGGCGGATATCCTGGCGAGGATGTCTTTATCTCGTCGGGGTGCGTGGTTGGGTGTGGGGGCAGGGCTGGCGCTGGTCGCTTGTAGCGGCGATGACAGCGGGGGGAGCAGCGGGACGGCCAGCGGCTCGGGGACGCTGAGCTCGACGGACGCGGGCTCAGCGACAGACTCGTCGACGGCGAGCGGGAGCGCTGGCGAGAGCGAGGGCTCCGGGAGCGCGGGATCGACGAGCGCCTCGACGAGCTCGTCGACGGGCGAGACGACGGACGACACGACGAGCACGTCCGGGACGACGACCGACTCCGGGTCGACGAGCGAAGGGGTGATGTGCCCGGCGGACTGCGAGGACGGCGGCGGCGTGTGCCTCGGCGACCTCTGCTGCCCCGAAGACCAGGTCTGTGGAGAGGCGTGCTGCGCCGGCGGCGACGTCTGCTCGTTCAACACGTGCGTGCAACCCGGGGCGGCGTGCATCGACGCGAGCGAGTGCGGGGCCGACGAGTACTGCGAGTACAGCCTCGGCGAGGCGCAGATGAGGGGCGAGATGTGTCAAGGTCAACAGATCAAGAACGGGAAGTGCCTGCCTTCACCGCCGGTGTGTGAGCCAGGGAGGAGCCAGAGGAGGGCGAGGCGATCACGTGCCTGGCGAAGTGCCAGGTGATCCCAGACGGGACGTTCAACCCGGCGGTCAAGTACCACTGGAATAAAGGCACGGTGATGATGGCGCCGATCGTCATCCAGCTCGATGACGATAACTGCGACGGGAAGGTGGATGAGCGCGATATCCCGGAGATCGTGTTCTCGCAGTTTATCGGCGGGCAGTACAACAATAACGGGACGCTGCACGCGATCTCGATCGTGGGCGGCGAGCTGGTGGAGAAGTGGAGCGCGCACTTCGACGTCGATCGGATCAACCCCGGGCGGGAGATCGCCGGCGGGGACATCGACGGGGTGGCCGGTAACGAGCTCGTGGTGTGCACCGAGAACAACAAGGTGCGGGCGCTGAACGCGAAGGGGGAGGCGCTCTGGACGTCGGCGTGGGCGGGCGGCTGCATCCAACCAACGCTCGCAGATCTCGACGGCGATGGGCTCGCAGAGGTGGTGATCGAGGGGGTGGTGCTCGATGGCGCGACGGGCGCGACGAAATTCACGCTGCCAGGCTCTTCGTACTCGACGGCGGCTGACCTAGACCTGGACGGGAAGTTGGACGTGGTGCACGCGCGGGGGGCGTTTACAGGCGCGGGAGCGGTGATGGCCCAGACCGGGGTGGATGGGACCTTCCCGGCGGTGGCGGACCTCGATCTGGACGGTAAACCCGAGGTGGCGGTGATCTCGAACAACGGGGCGACGCTGAAGCACCACCTGGTGATCTGGCGCTATAACCCAGACCTGCCGAATAAGGTGGAGATCGTGCGCCCAGGGATCAACATCAACGGGCCGCTCAACCCGAGCCTGTGCCCAGTCGGCTCGGCAGGCAATACGCGGGGCGGCGGGCCGCCGACGATCGCCGACTTCAACGGCGACGGGACCCCAGATGTCGCGGTCGCCGGCGGGATCGGCTACGCCGTCTTCGACGGCAAGAAGCTGATGGACCCGAATGTGCCAGCGGCCGAGACGCTGCTGTGGATCAAACAGACGAAGGACTGCTCGAGCGCGGCGACAGGCTCCTCCGTGTTCGACTTCGACGGCGACGGCTCCGCTGAGGTGGTCTATTCCGATGAGCACTACCTGCGGATCTATAAAGGATCGACCGGGGACGTGCTGTGGCAGACGTGTAATACCACCGGCACGCTGCGCGAATTCCCGCTGGTCGCGGACGTCGATAACGACGGCCGCGCAGATATCGTGGCGGTGTCCAATAACTATTCGAGCATCACCTGTGAGGCGACGAAACAGACAGGGGTGCGGATCTATGGCGACGCGAAGGGGCAGTGGGTGCGGACCCGGCGGATCTGGAATCAACACGCTTATCACGTCACTAACGTGAACGAGGACGGGTCGATCCCGGCGGTTCAGCAGCCAGATGGACGGTGGTGGGATTGAATAATTTCCGCCAGAATGTGCAACCTCAGGGAATTCGCGGCGCCGGATCTAATCGTGACGCTGCGTAAGGACTGCCCGCCGGAGCCCTATGCGCTGGTTGGACGGGTGCGCAATATCGGCGAGTCTTCGGCGCCTCCAGGGGTGCCCGTGTACTTCTGCGAGGGAGACCCGGATATGGGCGGTGTGTTGCTCGGGTCGGGTGAGACGGTGAAGACGTTGTACCCGGCGGAGGCGGAGGACGTGGTGCTGCCGCTGCCAGACGCGCCTGCGTCGGTGCTCGACGGGACCTCGACGATCTGGGTGGTGGTCGACGACGCGATGCCAACCCACGAATGGCAGGAGTGCAGGGTGGATAACAACCGGGGATCGGGGACGGGGAAGTGTCCGATGCCGGGCTAACCTAGCTCGCCTCGCCTACCCATCACGCCGTGATCCACGAGCAGAGCGCTAGAAGGCGAGGCGCGCTGCCACCGATCTGCGCTACCCTCGCGGCGTGACGCGACGGATCCTCGTGTTGGGCGCGACCTCGGCGATCGCGGCGCGCGTGATCGCGATCTGGGCCGGCCGCGGGGCGCGGCTGCACTTGGTCGGGCGCGACGCGGACAAGCTGGCGGCGGTGGCGGCGGCGTGCCCCGGAGCCGCCGGGGTGACGACGACGCAGGCGGATCTGGGGCGGCCAGAATCAGCGGTTGAGGTGGTGACGGAGGCGTTGGCGCTGGGGGGCAGGTAGATCTGGTGCTCGTGGCGTTCGGCGCGCTGGGCGAGCAGGCGGAGACCGAGCGCGACTTCGCGGCGGCGGAGGCGATCCTGCGGGTGAACTTTTCGGCGGTCGTGGCGCTGCTGGTGCCGCTGGCGAATCACATGGAGGCGCGCGGCTCAGGGGCGATCGCGGTGATCACCTCGGTGGCCGGCGAGCGCGGGCGGCCGCGGAACTACACGTACGGGGCGGCGAAGGGGGCGCTGAACGTGTACCTGCAAGGGGCTACGCAGCCGCTTGGCGTAAGCAGGGGTGCAGGTGACGACGCTGAAGCTCGGCCCGGTCGATACACCGATGACGGCGACGCACGCGAAGAACGCGCTGTTCTCGAGCGCAGCGCGGGTGGCCCGGCTGATCGTGCGGGCGATCGACGGCGGGGCGAAGGAGGCGTTTGTGCCGGGCTACTGGCGCTGGATCATGTGGGGGGTGCGCAACACACCCGAGGCGCTGTTCCAGCGGATCGGGGCGCTATCGCGGCGCTGAAGGGGCCCCTCGAAGGCGCACACGGGGTGCGGCGCTTAGACGCTCGTGTCGGTGTACTCCGGGTCGATGAAGCGGGCGACGCGCCTCGCGGCGGCCTCGTCGAGGCCGGTGATCAGGTCATAGATGAAGCTCTTCTCGAGACGTAGCTCGATCGCGGTGAAGCCGCGGCGGACTTGGCGCGGATGCCCTCCGTCCGCAGGTACTCGCGGTCGAGCTGCCAGCGGCCGAAGCGATCGGCTAAGAAGAAGGCGCCTTGGCCGCTGAGGGCGAGCAGGCCGCGGGTGAGGTCCTTCTCGACCGGGTAGATCGCGTCCACTGGGGCGGCGCCGATCCGCTGGCGTAGCGCCTCGAGCGCCTCGGCAGGGGCGCGCGGGGTCTGCTTTGTCGGTGATGGGTGGGGTCTCGCGGGGTGCGGGGCGCGGGGGCGGCGTCGGCGCGGGATCGCTGCGGGAGGGCGCGGACGCGCCGTCGAGGTCGGGCCAGGTGCCGCGATCGATGAAGTGCTCGACGGCGTCCTTCGCGTCTTTGAGGCCGAGCGCGAGGTGGCCACGTAAGGCCTTGATCGCGTCGATCTTTTGTTCGCGCGGGCGAGCGCCTCGACCTCAGCGAGGGCGCGGCGGGTGAGCGACGGCGGGGTCGATGGCGCCGCGGCGGGGCAGGAGCGCGCGGCGGCGGCGGGCAGGGGCGGCGACGGCGGCGAAGGGCGTCTGGGCGCCCCAACGCCCGTACGCGATGAAATCCTCGACGGCGCTCTTGGACTCGGCGAGGCCGCTGCGCGTGAGCTCGCGGTAGTCCTTGATGGCTTGGATCTTCCGGCCGCTGCGGGCGTGCTGCTCGATCTGTTCGCGGGTGATCATCGTCGGCCCCTTGTCGTGGCGGGCCTCGCAAAATATCACCGAGTCGTCGCCTGTACGGCGGCTAAGATCGCGCGAGGTGCCCCGCTCGCCGCGGTCTGCTCGCCGGGGATGATTCGTCGAAGGTGATGAGCCACATGCGCAGCTTGCCGGTGCTCGGGTGCTCGGGGTGGCCTTGGAGCCAGGTGCGGAGGCGCGGCAGCCGGCGGGCAGGTGGCGCTCAGCGCCCGATCGCGCAGTCTTCGGGGGCGTCGAAGGTGCACTCGCCGGTCGACCACGGCGGGGTCCAGGCGCCGTTGTAGGTGGCGCTGCTGCCGGCGATGAGGCAGGCGCCGAGCGCTTCGGGGGTAGGGTCGGCGAGGCAGGCCTCGAAGTAGCTCATCGGCTGAAGCTCCAGCCGCCCCGATCGGATCGAGGAGACCACGTCGCCTGGCGCTCTCATTCCACTGGATCATCGCGGTGCCGTCGCCGACGATGAAGAGCGCTCCGCTGTCGGTGCCGAGGCCGGGGAGCGTGATAACGGCCCGATCAGCCGCCATCATCGCCTGGACGGCGCAGGTGGCCGCGTCGACGTCAGCGACTTTGGGCGTGACGGGATCGATCTGAACCGCGGGGCAGGGCGAGGGGAAGGCGCAGGTCCAGAGGAGGTTCTGGCAGATCGCGCCAGGTAGCCCGCCTTCGCCCTCGATCGAGTGGCCGTAGACGCACTCGTCCTGCTCACACGGCTGCGGCGTCACGCCGGTGGTCGTCACGTCGTCGGTGGTCGAGCCCGTGGTCGTCACGTCGTCGGTGGTCGAGCCCGTCGTCGTCGTCTCGGTCGTTGAGCCCGACGATGTCGACGCCTCAGTGGCGCTGGTCGTGGTGTCACCGGTCGTCGCGGTCGCGCTCCCTCCGTCGTCGCCGTTGCACGCGACGAGTACAGTCACGAAGATCGCGCGTTGTGTGCTGTTCAGCCTCAGCATGGCTCTACGCTGCCTGGATCGACGGTCGTCGTCCAGGTGTCCCCAGGGACATCGCACTACGCGGACTTCGGCGTCTGCGACGCTGGCCCGTGAGCGAGGCGGGAGCGGGCGGCGCTTACTCCTCCTCGGCGGGGACAGAGCCGGGGTCGAGCTCGAACTCGACTTCACGACGGTGGGCGGGCCGTCGTAGGTGGGGTACTTCACGGTCGCGGCGGCGTCGCGCAGGCACTCGCTGAGCTTCTTGGGGAGGCCGTCGGCGATGGTGGCGTTGATCGCGAAGGTTTTGGGGCCTTGGGGTTGAGCTTGATCGCCATCGCGACGTCGCCGGGGAGCTGCTCGTCCTTGCCGCTGCGCTTAGCGCTCGGCCTCGACGCACTTGTCCATGTGCGGGTAGGCGTAAGCGAAGGCCTGCTCGATCGCGTAGGCGTCGGGGCGCCCGGTGCCGTAGGCGTTGCAGATCGAAGGCGACGGCTTCGTCGGGATCGAAAGTGGAGATGCTGGCCTTGGCGAAGCCCCTGCTGCGCTCGCCCTCCCGCTCGGCGGGCTTCATGTTGCAGCCCGCGCTCGCTGTCACTGTCACTGTCACGATCACCGCCGCCGACGCCCGCTTCATCACGCTGTACATGTCTCTGCCCTCCGCTGGATTCGGGTATTATAGCGGCGTCCTCGCGCCGTAACCGCGCGCCCGCGTGATGTCGCAGCCGCCTCGTTCGCCCGAAAATGCTCAGGAGCTGGAGCGCGTGTCCGCGCAGTGCCCGGCCTGCTACCTGCACGCGCTCGTGCCAGTGCACTTGCTACAGCGCGAGGACCGGGCTGGCGGCAGTGGGATGAGAAGGGCGCGCCAGCCGCGGAAGCGGTCACGATCGACACGTGCCCGGTGTGCTTCGGCGCATGGTTCGATCAGGGCGAGATCGACGCGCTCAGGGACGGGGCGGTCGACGCTGCTGCGGGCGCAGGAGGGCGCGAGCGCGGCGCCTGGGGCGGGTGCGCGTCCCTGTCCTCGGGGACATGGCCCGATGTTCGAGCTGCGCTGCCCGGCGTTGATCTCGACGCCGCTCGATCGTTGCCGCGCGTGCGGGGGCTGTGGCTGGACAGGGAGAGCGGCGGCGGCTGGCGGCGGCGTCGACGAAGGAGGGCGAGGGACGCGTAAGGGGAGCGGCTGGTGCGGCGCGGGGTGATCTGGGCGGCGCAGCTCTTGACGCACTTGCCGGTGGAGGTTGAGAACCCCGCGAGGGGCACGGCTGCGTACGCCAAGCTGGTCGCGTACGTGGCGCTCGTCGCGTCGGCGGAGGGGCTGAAGTATTACCGCGACTGGGCGGTGGTCGCGGGCAAGGTGGTGCGCGAGATTCCGTCGGGCACAGGATCTTCACGCACCAGCCCCTCCACGGTTCCCGGCATGCATCCGCCGGGCAACGCGGCTTCTTGCACCTGTTCGGCGATAACATCGAGCACCTGTTCGGGCGAACAGCCGCGGCGCTGGGATCGGGGCGGTGGTGTTCTGGCGGGCTGATGCACACGCTGCTGACGCAGCGCGAGACGGCGATGTTGGCGTGCGCGTCGGGGCGATCAGGTGGGGTGATGGTTGCGTATCTGTGGAGCTTCCTCACGCGAAGTTCGGGCACGGTCCTGTTCCGGCGCGGATCCAGATCAAGATCCCGGCGTGGGCCTATCGGTCGTGCGGGTCGCGGCTTGCGGCGCGGTGACGGGCCTCTTCCTGCAAGAGCACGGGATGGCGGTGGCTCTTCCCACCCGGGGGCTTCGTGTCTGGCTGGGGCACGACGTCGCTGGCGCTGCGCGCTGGCGACGGCGGGCGGTGGTGCGAGCGTGCCAGCGTCGGCGGCGTTGGACGCTCGCGCGGATTCGCGCCAAACCGGCGATTACAGGGCATTTTAAATATTCCGATCCCAGGCGCCATGGCTAAGCTTTTTGATCGGGACAAGCGGCGACCCCGCCAGAACATGCGCCTTATGCAGTTACGATCCCAGCCTCCCGCTTCCTGCTCGCTCGTCCCCACCGCCTTCCGAAGCGGCTACGACACGGCGGATACCCAGCAGCCACCAGCGTATCGACGGCGCGTGGCACGACCAGCGCGGCATCGGACCAGCACGACCAGCGGCGTGACGACCAGCGCGGCACGACCACCCCCGGCAGCGGCAGCCTGAGTCGGACTCG